>QPLR01000001.1 GCA_003665935.1 Halobellus sp. Atlit-31R
CCTCGAACTCCTCGCGACGCTGCTCGAAGGCGACGAACTCGGACGTACAGACGGGCGTGAAGTCGCCCGGATGACTGAACAGGACGAGCCACTGTCCCTCGTAGTCGTCCGGAATCGTCAGTTCGCCGTGGCTCGTCTCCACCGTAAGCTGCGGGAACTGATCGCCGATTCCGGGTGTCTCGCCCGACTCGACCGCGTCCGCCGTAGGCTCTGTCATTGCAGTTCCGGCTTGGGACGTGACCTATTAAGCCGGCGCTGTAGAGCCCAAATTTTCACCCTCTGGAGAAAGATTTTCGAAGAACAGAACAAAATGTCCGCAGAAGACGTATCTCGTTTTTGTGGTGTCGAAACCTAATGGACCCCAGGGTAAAAAACCAATCGGTCCTGGGTCACTCGGTGTCGTCGAAGTCCACGCTACCGAGACCGCGTGCCGCGGCGATCAGTCGACCGAGTGCGCGCCGGACGTCGGCGTCGAACAACGCGCCGATGAGTCCAAAGAATCCGACGGGCTTCGGATCCTCCTGAGCAAGCCCGTCGACGGTCTCGTCGAGCGCTTTGGTGACTTTCGGATCGCCCAGCGTCTCTACGAGCGCGACCATATTGCCCGCATTCCGACCCAGTTCGTACATATCGACGTCGCTCTCGGCGTGGGCGTCGGCGAAGCCGGCCGCCGCCATCCGAAAGTCGCGGATGACGTCGCGGTTGTCCTGGGCGGCCTCGCGAAGCTCCGGCGTGAGCTCCATCGCGAGATCGTACGTCGCGTCGAGCAGATCGAGCAGTTCGATCAGCGTGTCCGCGTTCTCACCCAGGCGTTCGAGCAGGATGATCGTCTCTTCTTTCTCCAAGGAGAGACGGAGCCGTTCCAGCACTTCGCGGTTCTCCTGGACGACGAACCGCAGCTCCGGTACGAGGTCGTCGGCGAGGTCCTTCGACGCCGCGAGGATGTCGAGAAGTTCCAAGAGGGTGTCCGATTCCTCCCCGACTTTCGTCAGCAGCGTGAGCGTCTCCTCACGCTCGAACGCCACACGGAGTTCGCCGATCGGTTCGCGGTTCTCGCGAACCGTCTCGCGGAGTTCGGGAACGAGATCCTCGGCGAGATCCTCCGTGACTGCGAGCATCCGGAGGAGCTCGGCGAGCTCGTCGGCGTTCTCGTCGATCGTTCGGAGGAGCTCCTCTCGATTCTCGATCGACGTCTCGGCGTCGAGGGTCCCATTTTCGCTCGCCATAATCAGGGGAGCGGGTCGTACCCGTGAAGCCAGGCGTTCCAGAAGACGCCGGGAAGGATGTTGATGTCCATGATCCAGTTCATCCGGCTCTCGACGGGCGCGGAGATGCTCTCTTCGTAGTCGAACTCGGCGATCATCGCCTTACCTTTCTTCGTGAGGAGCGGGCACGCCGCGTATCCCTTGTAGCTGGCCGTCTGCGGGCGACCCTCTATGTGGGATTCGAGGTTGTCGACGAGCACGTGCGCCTGCTTTCGCGCCGCGGCCGCCGTCTTGGCGTTCGGCGTGTTGGCGCCGTCGCCGAGCGCGAAGACGTCGTCGTACTCGGTGTGTTGGAGCGTGTGCTTGTCGACGGTGATGTACTCGCCGTCGTGGTCCACGTCGCCCTCGGCCAGCGGGGAGTTCTCGGTGATCGCCTCCTGGCCGTACTGCGGTGGCACGGGCGCGTAGAAGTCGTACTCCTGAGTCTCGCCGTCCTCGGAGTAGATGACCTGCTCTTCGGGGTCGACTTCACTGACCGTGAAGCCGCCGCGGAAGTCGATGTCGCGGTTGCTCCAGATCTCTTCGAGTTTCTCGCGGTACGGTGAGACGCCGAAGACGGCGTCGCCGCCCTTCGTCATCACCACGTCGACGTCGTCGCGGATCCCCTGTCGGCGGAAGTAGTCCTCCGCGAGCATCGCCATCTTCAGCGGCGCGCCACCGCACTTGATCGGCGTGTCGGGGACGCTGACGACGAAGGTACCGCCGTCGAACTCCTGGAGCGCCTCGCGCATCTGCATCGCCGCATCGAAGTAGTAGAAGGGGAACACCGAGTCGGTGTCCTGCCACCCCTCCATCATCCCGGGCGTCGCTTCCGCGGCGAGCCGGTGTCCGAGCGAGACGACGAGGTAGTCGTACGACAGCTCGCCGTCCGCGAGGCCGACGGTCTTCGTCTCCGGATCGACTCCTGTTACTTCGCCCTGAAGGAACTCGACGCCGCTCTGCATTACCTCGCTCACGTCGCGGAACTGGTCGTCCGGCTCCATATAGCCGAACGGCAGCAGGTAGTACGACGGCTGGTATGCGGTTTGGGTACTCTTGTCGACGATAGTGATCTCTGCGTCACTACTGTCCAGTCGACGCCGGAGCATATTGGCGGACATCGTGCCACCGACCCCAGCACCGAGCACTACTATGTGGTCCATAGCCACTTGTGATTACGCCGAGATCCACCTGAATGGTGACTTACCCGACGAATTTTTGGTAATTTAACACACATATCGCGATGCACCGGAGATTACTGCTGCTAGGTCAAAAGTGTATCCTGCAGTTCGTTCGACCGAGGACGCCGGGGCAGGCGCTGTAATGGGGTCGAAGCCGGGAGCCCTCGGGCGAACGGAGCGGAATGCCGTGTAGCCGGCGCGTCGCTCGCTACTCGTCGTCCGGTGTCTCGACCGGGACGTCGACGAGGTTCCCCCACTCGGACCAGGAGCCGTCGTAGTTCGAGACATCGGGATATCCGAGTAGTTCCGAGAGCGCGAACCACACGAGGCCGGACCGCTCGCCGATGTTACAGTAGACGATGATCTCGTCGGTCGGATCGATGTCGGCCTCGGCGAACGGTCGTTCGAGTGCGCGCGCGTGCTCGAAGCGCCCGCACTCGCGGACGACGCTCGTCCACTCGATGTTGACCGTGTGCGGGATGTGACCACTCGCGCGCGCCGGGTCGTCGGTTTCGCCACGGTACTCCTCGGGCGACCGGACGTCGACGATCGCGACGTCCTCGGAGAGCGCGTCGCGGACGTCGCGACGGTGCGCGCGGATCCGATCGTTCGGCGGGTACGCCTCATAGTCGACCGACGTGACCGTCGGCTCCGACGTCGTCGTCGGGTAGTCGTTCTCCTCCCAGTAGCGCTTCCCCCCGTTGAGGAGGCGGACGTCCCGGTGCTGGTAGTACTTGAGCGTCCAGTAGACGAACGCGGCGAACTCGTTGTAGCCGTCGCTGTAGAGCACGACTGTCGAGTCCGGCGTGATGCCGCGCTCGCCGAGCACGGTCTCGAGCCGGTCGCCGTCCGGGATGACACGACGCCCCGACGCCGAGAAGTCCCGGCGGGGGTCGAGTTCGATCGCGCCCGGAATGTGGCCTTCGTCGTACTCCGTCGACACTTCGACCAGACGGAGGTCCGGATCGTCCGCCTTGAAATCCGGTATCTCTCTGGCGAGGAAGTCGGGTTTTACCAGTACCGACTCCGAGTATCCGGTTCGGTCGTCGCCGATCGACCGCTGTTGGATGCTGTAACAGGTCTGACGGCCGTCGTGGAGCGCCGGTGCCGATTGGATGAGGTCGGCGTCTTCGAGCTCGTTGAGGCCGTACCTGGCTGTTCGGGACGACAGGAGCGTCTCCTCTGTGATCTGTTTCAACGTCATCGACCCCTCGCCCGAGAGGACGTGATAGATGAACTTCGAACTGGGCGGCAGGTCTGACAGTGATTCCTCGACCCCATTATATTGCATTTTCTATACAATACAATTTTTGGGAGCGTAGATACAAGACGTTATTGGTGGTTCCCGGAGTATTAAAGTAATCGACTGCCCGTACTGTGCGAAGCCCGCCGAAAGATGGTACAATAATCTCTGGTTCTTCGCTGTGGGACAGTCCATCGCCCCGCACTTACACAAAATATTCTCCCTGCTGGAAATGGTTTAGGTACTGGTCTACAATACCGTACTGACGATGGTCGAGACAATCACCGCCGAAGAACTGCGAGACATGATCGACGCCGACGAGGACTTCGTCCTCTTCGACTCGCGAGATCCGGAGTCCTTCGAGGACTGGCACATCGCCGAAGCGCAGAACGTGGAGTATTCGGGCTCCGACGACGAACTCGTCGGCGAGTTCGACGAAGACGATATCGGGGCCGGCGACACGGTCGTAACGATCTGTGCGACTGGAAGCTCCGCGCGAAGCTTTGCGGAGTATCTCGAGCGCGAGGGCTACGCGCACGACGTCAAGACCGTCGACGGCGGGATGGAAGCCTGGAGTATGGTCTACGACGTGGCTCCGATCGCGACGTCTAACGACGATCTGGTCGTCCTCCAACTCCAGCGTCGCTCGAAGGGCTGTCTGGGGTACGTCGTCGGCTCCAAGTCCGCCGGCGAGGCGGCGCTCATCGACGTCACCCGCGCCACGGACGAGTACGTCGACGCGGCCAACGAGCGCGGTCTGAAGGTCACACACATCTTCGACACGCACATCCACGCGGACCACATCTCCGGCGGTCGCAAGCTCGCCGACAAGCTCGACGTGCCGTATCACCTCGGTGCGCCCGCAGAGACGCGTGACCCGCAGTTCGAGTTCGACGCCGTCGAACCCAACGACGCAGTCGAAATCGGTGACGTCGAGATCAAGGCCGTCCACACGCCCGGTCACACGACGGGGATGACGTCGTACCTCGTCGACGACGAGGCCCTGATGACGGGCGACACGCTGTTCGTCGAGTCCATCGGCCGGACGGAGCTCCAGTTCGCCGACAAGGACGCCCGCGACGGCGCTCGCGTCCAGTACAACACGCTTCAGAACGTCATTATGACCGAACCGAACGACGTGAAGATCCTGCCGGGCCACTTCTCGGTCACCAACGACGGCGAGTACGTCGACGTGACGCCCGGTCAGCCGATGTTCTCGACCGTCGGCTACATCTGGGAGAACAACACGCTCGTCCGACAGTCCGAGGACGAGTTCGTCGAGCACATGTTCGAGAACCTCCCGTCGAAGCCGCCGAACTACGAGCAGGTCATCGCGACGAACGCCGGCGAGTACGAGCCCGAGGACGAGAGCGAAGAGACCGAACTCGAACTCGGCCCGAACCGCTGTGCGGCCACCGAAGAGAGCGCGGTCGCCGACGACTGATCGGCGCGGCCTCTCCGTAGTCCCCACTCGCACGCGGTAACTCGACCACCCGTCTCTTGGTGCGTCGAGACGCTGTTTCCACGAGGGTCGGTCCTGCCTGGAAACGACCGCTGTTTTGCTCCGCCGCTCGCTTTCTGCCGATCGCTGCCGCCTCCGCGACCAGCGGCGTCGCTGTGGATGCACAGCGTCTTACTCGTGCGGACCGAGCGCCACACGATGACAGATTCGCTTTTCACGCCGCTCACGCTCGCCGGAACCACCATCCCGAATCGGGTGGCGATGTCTCCGATGTGCCAGTACTCTGCCCCGGAGGGCCGCGCGACCGACTGGCACCGGGTCCACCTCGGGAGCCGGGCCGTCGGCGGGGCGGGTGTCGTGATGACCGAGGCGACCGCGGTGTCGCCCGCCGGTCGAATCTCGCCCACGGACCTCGGGATCTGGTCTGACGAGCACGCCGAGGCGCTCCGCGACACGGTCGCGTTCGTCCGGGAGCAGGGCAGCGTCCCCGGTATCCAGTTGGCGCACGCGGGTCGGAAGGGGAGCACCGTCCCGCCGTGGGACGGCGGCGGCCCGATCCCGCCCGCGGACGGCGGTTGGGAGACGCTCGCGCCGAGTGCGGACCCCTATCCGCACCCCGACGGCGAGCCCGTCCCGACCCGAGAGATGAGCCACGACGACATCGACCGCGTGACCGCGCAGTTCCGGCGCGCCGCCGAGCGCGCACGCGACGTCGGGTTTCAGATCGCCGAAGTGCACCTGGCTCACGGCTACCTGCTCCACGAATTCCTCTCGCCAGTCACCAACCACCGCGGCGACGAGTACGGCGGCTCCTTCGAGAACCGGGCGCGCTTCTCTCTGGAGGTGACCCGCGCCGTCCGCGAGGTCTGGCCGGACGACCGCCCCGTGTTCGTGCGTATCTCGGCGACCGACTGGCTCCCCGACAGGGAGTCGTGGACGCTCGACGACTCCGCGCGGCTCGCGCCGCTGCTCGCGGACGCGGGCGCGGATCTGATCGACGTCAGCTCCGGCGGGATCCACCCCGACCAGCAGATTCCGGAGACCGGTCCGGGCTATCAGATCCCCTACGCCGAGCGCGTGAACGGCGCGACGGACGTCGCCGTCGGCGCTGTCGGCGGGATCACCACCCCCCAGCAGGCGGACCAGCTAGTCCGTAACGGCCGCGCGGATCTGGCGATCGTCGGGCGCGAGCATCTCCGAAACCCCTACTTCGCGCTGGAGGCGGCCCACGAACTCGGCGTCGACGTCGAGTGGCCGAAACAGTACGAACGCGGCCGGTTCAGGTAGTCCGGATCCCACCTCGGAGCCGGGGGCCGACGGGCGTACACGCTTTTCAGCGGCCGACACCAAGGTCGGGTATGGCTTCACGAGACCCCGCCGAGCAGGATCTCCGTACGCTCCTCGACGACCTCGATCGGACGCTCGCGGACCTCCGCGACGAGCTTCGGGACTCCGACGGCACTACTCGCCGACGCGGCGACGCGATAGTCGACCGTCGCTCCGGTGGACGCCGCGATCGGCGGGAACGGCCCGGTCCGCGACCGCCGTCGCTCTCGGAACTGGTCCGCTTCACCGAGCAGTACACGCTGCCGACGCTCATCGCGACGCTGGAGACGGCGATTCAGTCGCTCGAACTGCTCCGCGGGATGCTCCGCCTCGCGGACCCCGACCGGTCGATGTTCGACCCCGACGAGCGGGGAGAGCGGTCCCCGACCCGTCTGAGTGACGGCGTCGCTGACGTCGGACGCGGTGCCGTCACCGGCGTCGAGCGCGCGCTCTCGGAACTGCAGACCGCGCTCTCGGAGTCGGACCTGCCGGAGGATCAGCCCTCGCGCGAACTCCTCGAAGACGCCCGACGGCTCTCCGAGGAGGTCTCCTCGCGTCTCGCGGAGACGGCCCGAAGCGACGACGCCGGACGATACGGCTCCCGTCGCGACGAGCGCGCATCGGCGACGAGCGCGAGTGACGCCGCCGACCGAGAACGCTCGGGATCCACCGGGAGAGAGCGATCGGCGGGCGTCGAGATCGACGTCACGGGCGAAGGCGGCGACCGGGACAGCAGTGGCAGCGGCGGTAGCGAGACGCACGCCGACCCCGCGTCCGCGGAGACGCCCGAAGTCGACGTCGAAGCCGAGTTGGCGTCGATCAAGAGCGAGGTCGAACCGCGGGACGCGCGGTCCGACGAGGGTGGAGACGCCGAAAGTGGAGACGCTGAGAGCGAAGACGCCCAGAGCGACGCAGGGAGCGGCAACGCCGCCGAGAGCGGCGACGACGGGCGCGACGCCGACTCGGAGCGCTGATCGCGTACCGTCTAAAGCTAGAGGGCGGAAGCCGTACCGCGCGGCGAACCCCGCGGCGACGCCCACGCGACGCCCACGCGACGGAACCGTCGTCTGCGGAGTCGATCGCTCTCCCGACGGACGAACCGGGCGTGCAAGCGCGATTCCACCCGGACCAGCGGACGGAATCCGAACGGCTTACCACCGGGAGGGTCCGATCCGGTGATATGACAGCGGCACTCGTCGCCGAGGACGTTCGGAAGTCCTACGGCGACGTGACGGCCCTCGACGGCGTTTCGCTGGCGATCGAACCCGGGGAGGTGTTCGGTCTCGTCGGCCCGAACGGGGCCGGGAAGACGACACTCGTCCGCGCGCTGACCGGCACCACCGAAGTCGACGGAGAGGTCTCCGTGCTGGGGAGCGCCCCCACAGCGGTCGAGAAGTCGAAGATCGGACTGCTCCCGCAGTCGTTCTCGCCGGCCGGCCGACTCACGGCGCGCGAACTGATCCGACAGTACGCCGGCCTGTACGACTCGGCGCGTGACCCCGACGCTGTCCTCGCCGACGTCGGCATCGAGGGCGACACGGCCGAGCAGTGGTACGAGACGCTCTCGGGCGGGCAACAGCGCCGCGTCTGCGTCGCGATCGCGCTCGTGAACGACCCCGACGTGCTCTTCCTCGACGAGCCGACGACCGGGATCGACCCCGCGGGGCGGCGCGCGCTGTGGGAGCTGCTCGAAGGCCTCTCCTCCGGCGGCACGACCGTGCTGCTCACGAGCCACTCGATGGCGGAGGTCGAGCGGCTCTCGGACCGCGTCGGCTTCCTGTGTGACGGTCGACTCGCCGCACGCGGGCCGCCGCACGAACTGGTCGCCACCCACGGCGGGGAAAGCCGGCTCCTCTTCGAGACCGATGCCGCCGCCGCTCCCGCGACCGCCGACCTCGACTACGACGTGTCCGCGCGAAACGGCCACCTCGTCGTCGAAGGCGTCGGCCCGCGTGACATCGGAGACGTCGTCGCCGCCTTCGAGAGTCGGGGCGTCGACTTCGAATCGCTGACGTGGAAACAGCCCGATCTCGAGGACGTGTATCTGGAACTCACCGGCGAGTCGTTCGAGGTGATGGGAGAATGAGCCGCCTCGGGCGCATCCGCGCGGAGTTCGCGGCGTCGTGGCACGCCTTCCTCCGGCGGCGGACCGCGGTGTTCTTCACGTTCTTCTTCCCGGCGATCATCGTCGTGATCTTCGGTGCGCTGGTGCAGACCCAGCCGACCGGTGGCGGCCTGTTCGCGGAGCCGAGAGGCTACTACGTCGCGGGCTATCTCGCCGTCGTCGTGCTGTTCACGCCGCTGTCGCGCGTCGGCAGCACAGTGGCGCGGTACCGCGAGGGGCGGCGGTTCGAGAAGCTGGCGACGACGCCGCTGACACGCGTCGAGTGGCTCCTCGCGCAGGCGCTCGTCAACGTCGTCGTGATCGGCGTCGCGGCGCTGCTGCTTCTCGCGCTCTCGATCGCCGTCACCGGGACGTCGATTCCGGTGACGCCCGAGACGCTGCTCGTCGTGCCGTTCGTCGCGCTCGGTGTCGTGCTCTTCTGCGGCCTCGGCGCCGTTCTCGGTCGCATCGCCGACTCCCAAGACGGCGTCATCGCGGCCTCGAACGCCATCGCGCTCCCACTGCTTTTCCTCTCGGAGACGTTCGTCACTCCCGACCTGCTCCCCGCCTGGTTCCGCCCGGCGCTGGAGTTCTCGCCGCTGACGTACGTCGCGCGCGGGATCCGCGCAGTGACGTACGCCGACGCGACGACCGTCGCCGTCCCGAACCTCGTCGTCGTTGCTGTCCTCGCCGCGGCGTTCTTCGTCGCCGGGGCCTACGCGGTGCCGCGGACCGACTGATCGACCGCGCAGTTCGCGGTGCGGCGGTGACGCCACCGACGCTTCTCGCCGGCCAGACGCGTCCCCATCGAGTCGTCCCCGTCTCCGTCAGGCCGTCCCGTCTCAGTCGGATCGTCCCCGTCTCCGTCAGGCCGTCCCATCCCCCGCTGGGATTTATTCGCCCGCGCACCGAGTCGGGAGACGAGATGGCAACTCCCGATGCGGGCAGAACGCGGCAGCGACTGGAGGACAGCGGCGTCGTCGCGGTGATGCGCGGAGCCGACGCCGATACCGTGCTCGACGTGGCAACGGCACTCGCCGACGGCGGCGTCACCGCCTTCGAGATCACCGCCGACAACCCGGACGCGATGGAACTGATCGCCGAGGTGTCGGGATCGTTCGCGGCCGACGAGGCGGTCGTCGGCGCTGGGACCGTCCTCGACGCCGCGACGGCGCGCGACGCCATCCGGAGCGGCGCGGAGTTCGTCGTCGGCCCGACGTTCGACGCGGGCGTCGTCGAGACGTGCAACCGCTACGGGGCGCTCGCCGCTCCTGGCGTTCTCACGCCGACCGAAGCGCTCGACGCCTACGAGGCCGGAGCCGACCTGGCCAAGGTGTTCCCGGCGTCGTCGCTGGGCCCCGGCCACCTGTCGAGCATCGCCGGCCCGCTCCCGCAGATCCCGCTGATGCCGACCGGCGGCATCGACGTCGACAACGTCGCGGAGTACATCGACGCCGGTGCGGTGGCCGTCGGTGCGGGGAGCGCGCTGATGGACGACGAGGCGGTCGCTGCGGGCGATTTCGAGTCGATCACCGAGACGGCGCGAGCGTTCACGCGCGCTGTCGACGACGCCCGCCCGAGTCCATAGCTCCGGGCAATTGGCCGCGTCCCGCTCACTCCTCGGACTCGCCGGCGTCGCTCCGGTCAGACGACGGCGGTTCTTCGGCGGACCCCGGCCGAGACGTCGACGAGTCGTCCGCTTCGGGGTCGAACTCCACGGGACCGTCCGACTCCGCCGTGGACCGATCGATCGGGTCGGTGTCCGCCGTGGACCGATCGACCGGGTCCGTGTCCGCTGCCTCCTCGACGCCGATTCCCGCACGACCCGCCCGGTAGGCGTCGACGGCGCGACCGAGACGGGCCTCGAGTTCCGTCCGGAGGTCGTCCGCGCGGTCGCCCGAGATGTCCACCGCGGCCGCGTCCTGCCCGCCGAGCGAGAGTGAGCCGGCGGTGTCGACCGTGACCGTCGCGAGGTCGAGCCGTCGCTGGAAGACCGTCCGGGAGTCGATCACCGTCTGGATCCGGTAGTAGGGGACGATCTTCGTCTCGCGCTTGAGGACGCCGTTCCGCGTGACCACGTGCTGGTCGCCGAGCCAGTGGCCGCGGTGCCGCCAGGTCAGATGC
Organism: Halobellus sp. Atlit-31R; assembly: GCA_003665935.1. Taxonomy (GTDB): domain Archaea; phylum Halobacteriota; class Halobacteria; order Halobacteriales; family Haloferacaceae; genus Haloquadratum. The sequence goes on from QPLR01000001.1 coordinate 10,685, forward strand.
GCGAATCCGGCCGCGACCGGGATCAGTAGCCCGAGCGGCCACAGTGGGACGCTCAGCGGTGTGAGCGAGCGAACGCCGTACACCACGGCCGCGAGCAGTCCGACGACCAGCAGATAGCGGACGAGATAACGTCGGCGTGCGCGCTTCGGCGGGCGCTCGAAGTCGACGTCGCCGACCGGTTCGAGTTCCTCGACGAGATCGAGGACGTGTTCGCGTTTCGCCAGCGGGATCGCCGCCTCGGAGCCGCGCGCGCCGCCGGAGCCGCCGCCGGGGGCGTAGCCGGCGGTCTCGATGTAGAGGGTCGCGTAGCCGAAGTACCGCTTGAGGGGGTTGTCCGCGACGGTCAGCGTCTGGATCTTGTCGAACGGGATCGAGCCGTCGTAGCGCTGGAGCAGGCCGCGTTCGTACTGGAGTTCCTCGCCCGAGCGGACGAGGTGGAAGTCGTAGTACTCCACGATGGTCGCGACGCCGCCGACGATCCAGGCGGCGAGTCCGACGCCGAGCAGCGCGAGGGCCGCGAGGGCAACGAGCGCCGTTCTGGGCAAGGTCGTGAGATATCTCGAGATAACGGTCGAACCGACCGTCGAGACGAGCACGAAGAGAAGTCCGGGCACGCGCGGATCGACGGAGAGCGCGCCCAGGATCGCGAGTTCGCCCCGGTCCAGCGCGAACAGTTCGTCGGACTCCGGTTCGGGGACCGGTCCTGCTGGCGTGCCCGCCTCACCCGCTGTTGCGCTCTCGTCCGTTCGCTCCGCGCCGCGTTTCAGTCGGGCGAGCTCCCGCTGGAGGCGCTTCGCCTCGTCGAAGGAGACGAACCGCAGCCGCGCTTCGGTCTCGCCGCCGCCGGCGGTCTCGAAGGAGACGACGGCGATCCCGAGCACGCGCTGGACGATGTTCCGCGAGATGTCGACGTTCTGGATCCGGCGGAGTGGGATCTCGCGGCTGCGCCGGGAGAACACCCCGGAGTCGATGTCGAGTGTGTCGGCGGTGAGCTCGTAGCTGAACCGCCGGACGTACGCCGCCTCGTAGCCGACGAGTCCGAGCGCGGCGACGCCGGCGAGAAGGACCAAAGCGAGGGGGCCGGCCGGACCGAGACCCGGGATCTGGATGCCGCCGCCGAGTCCGAACGCGAGCGCGACGAGGATACCGCTGCCCCGCTGGAGCACGCGATAGGGGATCGACAGCGGCGAGAGGGACCGGCGCATCTCAGACGGCGTCCTCGCCCTCCGATCGGATCGCCAGCCGTTTCAACCGCTCGCGGAGGTCGTCGGCGTCGTCCGGGGCGAGTCCCGGAATCGAGACGTCGGCCCCGCGGGAGCCGGCGGTGTAGACGACCGTGCTCGCGAGGCCGACGAGGCGCTCGATCGGCGATCGGGACGTGTCGACGTGCTGAACCCGAACGAAGGGGACGACGGTTCGCACGCGCGTGAGGACGCCCCGTTCGAGATACAGCGAGTCCTCGCGGACCTCGTATCGCCACACCCGGTAGCGAGCGAGCGCGACCACGACACCGAGGGTTCCGAAGCCGACGAAGACGGCCGCCGGCGTCCACACCGGGAGCCACGGCGGCGCAAGAAACCGCTGGAGGGCGAACGCCAGCCCGCCGAAGACGGCCGCAGTCAGGACGGCCCGCGCGATCCATAGCAGTCGAACGCGGGGGTGCAGGCGGTTCATACTCGTGATCAGTAGAGGGCGATTCCCGCGGAGAGCAGCCCGGCGTCGACGAGCACGAGGATGCCGACGGCGGCCGCGGCTCGGAAGATCGTCGTGACCGATCTGGCCGGCGCGCGGACGCGCTTCTGTTGGAGGCCGTCGACGAGTCGGCTCCGACCGATCTCGACGAGGGCGCTGAGGACGAGCCACAGCGCGAGCATCGCGAGCACGAGGTGGCCCCGCCCGGTGCCGGTCAGACTCGCGATCGTGTACTGCGTCCCGGCCAGGTGGCCGCCAGTGAGAAACATCACGACGGCGGCACCGCGGGAGAGATAGACGAGCCGGTCGGCGATCTTCTCGAGCGGTGCCGCGTCCAGCGCGCCCTCGACGGCGGCCGGGAGAATCACGCCGGCGACGAAGACGACGCTGCCGACCCACAACGCTCCGACGAGGACGTGCAGGGTCGTCATTACCGTGTCGATTACCATACAGGCGGGGAGGGACCGGCGGCGCTTGAAACCCGGCGGTTCGCGTCGGCGCCGCGGTTCGTCGGTTTCGACCGCGACGGCGACTCCCGCCGTCGTTCAGACGGTCCGGATCCGGTCGGCCGTCACGTCGATGCCCGGCGAGTAGTGGACGAGCGGGTCGCCGTCGGGGCGCTCGAAGCCGTCGGCCTCGAACAGCGTGTTCGTCCTGACGTCGAGGGTCCCCTCCGTGAGCGGCCACGGCGGGTGGGCGATGTCACCGTAGTAGAGGCGCTGGCCCTCGGTGTAGAAGCGGTAGTTTTCCGTCAGGAAGTGCTCCAGCGTGCCCGCCTCGGGCGTGAAGCGCTCCCCCGTCGGCCGGTACGTCGCCTCGAAGTGGGCCGTGCGGGCGTCGTCGTGGGTCCGTCGGCTCCGGAGCGTCACCGCGTCGCCGTCGCGACGGACGCGCATCTCGGCGCTGAAGTACGGGAGCTGAAAGAGGCTGCGGGCGACGAAGACGCCGAGTCGATCGTCCGCGTCGAGACTGAAGAAGTAGACGCTGTGTCCGTCGCCGTCGGAACGCGTGACGTACGTCCGGAGGTTCAGTTCCGGGAACGAGAGGCCGAGTGGGACCCCTCGGGGGCGGATGTCCTCCATCACGAACCCGACGACGCCCAGCCACGCGTCGCCGTCGAAGGTCGCGACCTCGAGCCCGTCGGGCAACCGCGCGGAGACGACCTCGGGATCGACCGGCCAGTGGGCGAACAGCGCGTCGCGCCACCGCATCTGGAGTAGGTCCATAGCCGACCTATGGACCCAGGGCACTTGCGACTTCTCTGTCTGTGAATCTCAGGCGAGGACCTGCGCCCCGGCGCTACTCCAGCGCCGCGGCCGCGGCGTCCGCCAGCTCGTCGAGTTTCGCCCGATCCGCCGCGGCGACGTAGAGGCTGTCGACGCCGGTACCGACCGCGCCGTGTTCCGTCTCGCTCGGGGCCGAGCCGTCGCCGTCGAGGGCGATCACGCGGCTCTCGACGCCGCTCTCGGCGGCCAACAGGCCACCGGCGTACTGCTCGTAGACGTCCGGGCGGTACGCGACGAGGCCCTCGATGTCGCCGCGGGCGAGGAGCCCCCAGTCGACGCAGGGCGACCAGGTGTTGAGGACGCGCTTGCAGCGCGAGGCGACCGCGGCCTCGACGCGGGCGGCGGCCGCGCGCTGGTCGTCGTCGCGAACCGCCGGCAGGCCGACGACGAACGAGACGGTCGACTGCGGAAGCGACAGGTCGCTCTCGGCACTGAGCGCGTCGCCGCCGACGGTCGCGCCGCCGTCTCGGCGGGCGAGATACAGCGAGTCGGGGAGCGGCTCGTAGATCGCCGACACGAGCGGACGGCCGTCGCACAGCACGCAGGCCGCCGTCGCGAACGCGGGGACGCCGGCGGCGAAGTTGTTCGTCCCGTCGAGCGGATCGACGATCCACTCGTAGCGGTGCTCGCCGTCGCGGCCGGACTCCTCCCCGTGGATCGCGTGCGCCGGGTACGCGTCCCGGATCACGTCGAGCGCTCGCGCCTCGGCCTCGCGGTCGGCGGCCGACTTCACGTCGTCGGTGCCGTACTCGGCTTCGATCGTGCAGTCGCGGAACGCGTCCGCGAGGTAGTCGCCGCTCGCGCGGACCGCCCGCGCCGCGACGGCTTCTAGCAGTGCCGTCTCAGACGATCGATCGTTCATAGCACTGACACGGTGCGAGCGCGACAAGAACCGTTCGGTCGGGACCGCGTCGGGGGCGGGCGCTCGTAGCTCGATAGCGCCACCGACGCTTTTTACTACGCCGCCGTACACCTCGGTATGCAGTTCACAGTCGTCCAGGGCGACATCGCTGCTCAGACCGCCGACGCTCTGGTCAACGCCGCGGGAACGAGTCTCCAGATGGGGTCCGGCGTCGCCGGGGCGCTCCGGCGCGGTGGCGGCGAGGCGCTGAATCAGGCCGCCGTCGCGAAGGGTCCCGTCGACCTCGGCGATGTGGCCGTCACGGACGCCTACGACCTCGACGCCGAGTACGTGATCCACGCCGCCGCGATGCCACACTACGGCGACGGACAGGCGACCGCCGAGAGCATCCGAGACGCGACGCGGAACGCGCTCGAACGCGCCGACGACCTCGGCTGCGAGTCGCTCGTGATCCCCGCGCTGGGCTGCGGCGTCGCGGGCTTCCCGCTGGCAGACGGTGCCCGAGTCGTCGCCGAGGCGATCCGGGACTTCGACTCCGAGTCGCTCGCGGACGTTCGGTTCATCGCCTACAGCGACGACAGCTACGAGACGGTTTCGCGCGTGGCAGACGAGATCCGGGACCGGAGTCCCTGAGGAGACGACCGATGCACGTCCCAGACGACGCGCCGGTCCGCTGTCCGGTCTGTGAGAGAGCGTACGACTCGGTCTCGGAGCACGACGACGGCCTGCTGGTGAACCTCCTCGACAACGAGCGGTACCGACGCGTCTGCTTCGACCCCGTGCTCGTCGACGGTGAAGCCCGGGTTCGGTTCTACCACCACACGCACGAGCAGGTCGCGGAGTCCCCCGGCCGCGACGCGACGACGTCCGACGGCGTTGTCGTCGAGTGACGGTTCCGCTTCGGCGGTTGCGGGGAGGTCGGCGCGTCGCCGGCTGACTGTGGTCCGCCTCACGCGCGTGAGCCAGCGCAGTAGATACTCTAACGAATATTCAGAAAAATTAGTAATAACAATGAATGTAAATTAAATTTATTACTCATTACCGTGTTCACTTTTTTGGCCGGGGGCGAACGTCTTTGGTGACTGCCCCCACCGAGATAACAATATGACGGACACATATATCGGTTCGATCGACCAGGGAACCACTGGAACACGATTTATCGTCTTCGACCACGACGGCAACGTGGTCGCGAACGCCTACGAGAAGCACGAGCAGATCTACCCGAATCCGGGATGGGTCGAACACGACCCGCTCGAGATCTGGGAGAACACGCAGGACGTCGTCGTCCGCGGCCTCGACGATGCCGGGATCGAGGCGACGCAACTCGAAGCGCTCGGAATCACTAATCAGCGCGAGACCACCATCGTATGGGACGCAGAGAGCGGTCGGCCCGTCTGCAACGCACTCGTCTGGCAGGACCGCCGGACGACCGACCGGGTCGAGGAGTTGGAGGCGGCCGACAAGATCGAGTGGATCAGAGAGAAGACGGGACTCGAAGCGGACGCGTACTTCTCTGCGACCAAGACCGAGTGGATCCTCGACAACGCGGATCCGCTGAAGATGCAGCACGCTCGCAGCGACGACCTCCGCGAGCGCGCCGAGGACGGCGAGCTGATGATGGGGACCATCGACACCTGGCTCATCTACAACCTCACGGGCAACCACATCACGGACGTGACGAACGCCTCTCGGACGATGCTGTACAACATCCGGGATCTGGAGTGGGACGAGGAACTACTCGCGGAGTTCGACGTCCCCGCGGAGATGCTCCCGGAGGTCCGACCGTCGTCTGACGAGAACCTCTACGGCCGGACGGATCCCGACGGCTTCCTCGGCGCATCCGTGCCCGTGGCCGGCGCGCTCGGCGACCAGCAGGCCGCGCTGTTCGGACAGACCTGCTTCGACGAGGGCGACGCGAAGAACACCTACGGGACCGGCTCGTTCTATCTGATGAACACCGGTACCGACGCCGTCAAGTCCGATCACGGGCTGCTGACGACGATCGGCTTCCAGCTCTCCGGGGAGCCGGTCCAGTACGCGCTCGAGGGCTCGATCTTCATCACCGGAGCCGCGATCGAGTGGCTCGAGGACGTCGACCTCATCAACAACGCCGCGCAGACGGCGGAGCTCGCCCGGTCTGTCGACTCGACCGACGGTGTCTATCTCGTGCCGGCGTTCACGGGACTGGGTGCGCCGCACTGGGACGGCCGCGCTCGCGGGACTGTCGTGGGGATCACCCGCGGCACGCGGAAAGAGCACCTCGTTCGCGCGACCCTCGAATCGATCGCGTTCCAGACGCGCGACGTCGCCGAAGCGATGGAGGCCGATTCGGGTATCGAGACGAAGTCGCTCCGCGTCGACGGCGGCGCAGTCAAAAACGAGTTCCTCTGTCAGCTGCAGGCGGACGTCCTGCAGACGGAGATCGCGCGTCCCGTCGTCGACGAGACGACGGCGCTGGGCTCGGCGTACGCCGCCGGGCTCGCGGTCGGCTACTGGGACAACATCGACGACCTCAGAGCCAACTGGCAGATGGACCGCGAATTCGAGCCGGAGATGGCGTCCGAGACGGTCGACGAGCGGTACGGACGCTGGGATGACGCCGTACAGCGTTCGCTCGATTGGGCCCGGAGCGAGTAAGCGCGGATGTTAGATCTCCTCCTCCAGATCCCGGTCCTGGGACTGGAGCTCGATCGGCTCGTCGTGCTCGTGATCGCCGCCCTCGCCGGTGGCGCGTTCGGCGCGGCACTCGGGGCGCTCCCGGCGTTCATCTTCACCGGCTTCGTCGTCTTCCTCGGCGAAGGCCTCGCCATCCTACAGCGCGAAGTTTCGGGACTGGACATCGTCCCGCAGGGCGAACTGGCGACGGGCGTGACGGGCGTCATCGGATTCGGGATGGTGACCGGTCCGCACGTCAGTTTCGCGGGCGGCGTCGCCGCGGCGGCGTACGCGGCGAAGAAGTACCCGGAGATGGAACCGGACGGCTGGGGCTACCACTTCGGGAAGAACATCGGATTCGCGCTCGGCCCGAAACCGGACATTCTGGCCGTCGGTGCGATCTTCGGCGTCCTCGGGATGTTGGTGACGCGGGTCGTCGGCGGCATCGGGCTCCCGACGGACGCGATCGCGGTGTCGGTCGCCGCGACGGCCATCATCGCGCGTATCGCCTTCGGCTACTCGGTCATCGGCCAAGTCGGCGGCAAGAACATTCTCGATATGTCCCCCTTCGAGCGGGAAGAACCGCGCGTTGCAGCCGACGGCGGGACGGCCGAGGGTCGCCTGGCCACGGAGCCGTGGCTCCCGCACCAGTACGAGTGGAGCGAAGTAGCTGCCATCGGCGTCGTTGCCGGCATCCTCAGCGGCTACATCTGGCTCGAGACCGGGAGCATCTTCATGGGCTATGCGATCTCCGCGCTCAGCCTGCTGTTCCTCAATCTCGGCGTCGAGCGGATCCCCGTCACGCATCACATGACGCTTCTGGGATCTGTCGGCGCGCTCCTCGTGATGCCCGCGCTCGGCAGCCCGGCAGTCGCGTTGCTCGCTGCGGGCGCGCTCGGTGGGATCACCGGAGTCGTCGCCGAAGTGAGCCAACGGGTGTTCTACTCCCACGGCGCGACGCACGTCGACCCGCCGGCGATCTCGATCGCCGCCGTGATGCTGGTGATCGGCGTCCTCTATCTCCTCGGTCTGCTCCCCAACGCGGGCTACCTCGGGCTGTAGGCGAGGAAACTGCGGTTTCGCCGCTCTTCTGTGGACGACTAACGACGACGCTACACCCGCAGCGGGACGCGTCGCCGGCCGGGATCCCCGGTCATTAATACCGTCGCTTGCCGAGAAGTGGACAATGGCGCGCGAGCCGTCCGCGGAGGAGTCAGCGGACCTTCGGTCAGTCCTCGATGCGCTCGACGACGCTGACGCCAGGGCCATCATCAAGGCGCTGGACGAACCGCGAACGGCGAGCGAACTCTCCGAGCGCTGTGATATCCCGCTGTCGACGACGTATCGTAAACTTGACCTCTTGACGGAGGCGGATCTCCTCGACGAAGGCACAGAGATACGATCGGACGGACACCACACCACCACGTACGCCATCGCGTTCGACGAGGTCCGGATCGCGCTCACCGACTCGCGGGAACTCGACGTGCAGGTCGCCTACACCGAAGAAGGACCGGAAGAACGGCTCGCAGACATATGGACTGCTGTACGGGAGGAAACATAATGGTACACACGGCATCATCGGCAAGCATCGCAACGGGAATCGTCGTCGTGAAGACGGGCATTCTCGTCCTCGGCGGTCTCATCACGTACTTCTCGCTCAAAGCGTACCGACGGACGGGCGCGGGACCGCTGCGGGCGTTCACGCTCGGCTTCGGCATCGTCACCCTCGGCTCGCTGCTCGGCGGCACCTTCGATTTCATCCTCGGCGTCGACCTCGCGACCGGCCTGTTGATCGACGCGGCCCTGACGCTCGTCGGCTTCGCCGTCATCACCTACTCGCTGTACGCAGATTGACCGGTCGTGTATTGTCTGACGTTTGCAAAACTGTTTTATTCCAGGCACACCTATCGGTGTTCGATGAGCGAGTCTCAAGGCACGGACGACGAACTCGACGAGATCCGCGAGAAGAAACGCGAACAGCTCGAATCACAGCTTGGCGACGACGGCGACGCCGAGGAAGCCGACGAGAGCGCCACAGCGCCGTCAGAGCCGGTCCACGTGCACGGCACCTCGGAGCTACAGGAGACGGCCTCGAAGTACGACGTCGTTCTCGTCGACTTCTACGCAGACTGGTGCGGCCCGTGCAAGATGCTCGAACCGACGGTCAAGTCGCTGGCGCAGTCCACGGACGCCGCCGTCGCGAAAGTCGACATCGACCAGAATCAGCAGCTCGCCCAGCAGTACCAGGTTCGCGGCGTCCCGACCCTGCTGCTGTTCAGCGACGGCGAGCCCGTCGAGCAGGTCGTCGGCGTCCGCGACGAGTCCACGCTCCGCTCGCTGATCGAGCAGTACCAGTAGGTCGGCCGCACGCCCCACTACGGTAGTCTCCCCCTCGACCGCCGCCCGTTCCCCCTCCCCGCTGTCTCCGGCACGTACCGCCGGCGAACCCCCAGTCCCTCCGTTCTCTCCGACGGCGTCCCCCGGAGCGTAGCGACCGAACCCGACCCGGGCGGGCGCTTTTCACCTCCCCCGACGAAACACCGATATGAGCGATCCCGCAGCAGATATCGAGGTCGCCGACTCCGTCCACCGCGTCGCCGAGGACATCGACTCGATGGAGATCCGCGGCGCGGCGACGATCGCCGCCGCCGCTGCAGAGGCGCTCGGGGTGCAGGCCGCGGAGAGCGACGCGGAGTCGCCGGCGGCGTTCAGAGCCGAACTCCGCGCCGCCGCCCGAGTGCTCGCCGACACTCGCCCGACTGCGGTGAGCCTCCCGAACGCGCTGCGGTACGTCTTCCGCGACGTCGACGGGCAGACGGTGGGAGAACTCCGCGAGAGCGTCCACGGGAGCGTCGCCGAGTTCTGTGATCGGCTCGACACGGCCCAGAACGATCTCGGACGGATCGGGGCCAACCGGCTCCGCGACGGCGACACGATTATGACGCACTGCCACTCGACGGACGTCCTCGCCTGCGTCGAAGCCGCCGTCGAGCAGGGGAAGTCGCTGTCGGCGTACGTCAAAGAGACGCGCCCCCGCAATCAGGGACACATCACCGCCGAGGCGCTCGCGGAGATGGGTGTCGACGTGACACTCGTCGTCGACTCCGCGGCGCGGCGCTACCTCAACGACGTCGACCACGTCCTCGTCGGCGCGGACAGCATCGCCGCCGACGGCTCCGTCGTCAACAAGATCGGCACGAGCGGGCTCGCGGTCAACGCCCGCGACCGGGGGACGCCGATCGTCTGTGCCGCACAGACCATCAAGCTCCACCCCGGCACGCTCACCGGACACACCGTCGACATCGAGATGCGCGAGGAGGCGGAGATCGTCGACGCCGAGACCGCCGCCGAGATCGGTGAGCCGAGAGTCCTGAACCCCGCGTTCGACGTGACGCCGCCGCGCTACGTCGACGCAATCGTGACCGAGCGGGGGCAGTTCCCCCCCGAGAGCATCGTCACGCTGATGCGCGATCTCTTCGGCGAGAGCACCACCGAGCCCTGGGCCGAGCAGGAATCGCACGAGTAACCCAGCCACAGAAGAGTTTTACCGCCACACGGGCCATCTCGCGTCGATGGCGACTCCCCCGCATCTCTCTCCGAAACTCGTCGTCGGGGTCGGCTCCGTCGCTCTCGCGCTCGCGGCGGCGTGGGTAACGACGTCGACGGCGGGCTATCCCGCGACCCACGCCCTCCGCTCGTGGCCGGCCGTACTGGCCACGCGCCTCCGCCGGGAGCTGCCGCGCGGCGATCACCTGAGCGCCGCCTGGGCGACGATCGCGATCTGGTCGGTCCTGGTCTCGGGGCTCCACTTCGGCGGCGTCCGCTACAACGTCTACACCGCCCTGCCGTGGTGGGATCTGCTCACCCACGCGATGGGGGGCCTCGGCGTGGCGGCGCTGCTCGGCGTCACCTTCCGCGAGTCGACGCTCCGCTCACCGGTCTGGCTGGTCGCGGCCGTTCTCGCGATCGGGGCCGGCTTCGAGGTCTACGAGTTCGTGTTCAAGACGTTCTGGTACCACTGGAGCCTCGGATTCTACGTGATCGACACGGTCGTCGACCTCGTCGTCAACACCAGCGGAGCCGTCGCGTTCGCGACTGCGACGATGCTGTACCGGCGTCGCCGACGCGGACTCGACGACGCCGGCTCGGTCCGCGCAGGCTCCGACTGAGGCCCGGTCGAGTCCCCGTTCCGGACCTACCGCGGCGTCTCGGTGCCCCACTCGTCGATCGCCGTGCGGAGCGCGGGGCTCTCGTCGGCTTTCGATGCCAGCGTCCGGTCCTCGGCGTAGGCGTCGACGGCCGCCCGGAGCGCCTTCGCTCCCTCGTGAGTGCCGTCGGGGTGGCCGTGAATGCCGCCGCCGGCCTGCACGCAGACGTTCGTCCCCGTCGCGTCCAGCAGATCGGGCACCAGCCCGGGGTGGAGGCCGCCGGAGGCCACCGGCAGGACGTCCGTGAGCCCGTGGAGGTCGTCGCGGAGCCACGCGTTGATCCCGACGGTGTCCTCGTTCGCGAGCTTGCCGAGGCCGGCCGTGCCGGTGTGGAGCTGGTCGACGCCGACGAGGCGGGCGATCTGTGCGAGCACGCGCATCGAGACGCCGTGGGACGGCAGGCGGTCGAAAGCGGCGTGCATCGCGCGGTGGGCGTGGATCGCGAGCCCGAGCTCCTCACAGCGCTCGCGGACGGTCTGGACCGCCGCCCAGCCCGTCGTGATCACGTCGACCATCACGTACTCGCCGCCCTCCGCGGCGACCTGATCGACCCGTTCGAGCATCTGGTTCGTGTCCGCGGTGACGTTGACCAGGTAGGACTTCCTCTCGCCGGTCTCGTCCTCGGCGCGGTCCCGCTGGGCGAGGCTCTCGACGAGTCGGTCGTGGAACGGATTGAACGCCTGGTCGGTGAGGTTCTCGTCGTCTTTCAGCAGGTCGATACCGCCGGTCCACGCCTCGTAGCCGACCTCGGCGTGCGTCTCCGTCGAGAGCCCGACTTTCGGCTTGGGGACGGTCGCGAGGATCGGGCGGTCTTCGACGCCGAAGATCTCCTCCCGAACCGAGGAGCCGAACTGCGGGCCGGGGAAGGCGGTCGCCAGCCCCGCGGGCCACTCACAGTCGACGAGCCGGATCGTGTCGACCGCCTTCATCCCCATAATGTTGCCCGCGATGCACGAGAGGATCTGCGGCATACTGCCGGGCTCGAAGAGACCGTCGGGGTAGGCGACGTCGACCGTCGCGCCCTCACCTTCGCCCGTGTCGATGTCGAACGCCGTCGCGCCCATATCCGTGAACCCCTCGCCGGTCGGGAGCGCCGCCCACGTCCCGTTCGAGGACTCGGAGGCGACGCGGGAGGCAGCGTCCTCGACGCTCATCCCCGCGGCGGGGTCGATCCGGAACGTACAGACCAACTCGGAGTCGGCCGGCTCGTAGGACAGGTCGATGAAATCCTCGTAGGTGATTCCAGCCATACCCTACTGATTCACACTGTGGGCTGATAAATTCCGTCGCCGAACGAGGTCGATCCGCCGCGAATCCACCCGACTGCGTCGAGTCGTTGCCGCCGTATCGTCGCCGCTGCAGCGTGTTCACTGAGCTGTCGCGTACGCGCTATCGGGGGGTCCGGTCTGCATCCTCGTCGGGGACTCCCAAACCGCGCCGGACGCGCTCGAAGATGCCGACGTCCGCATCGAGCGTCCGCGCCAGCGCGTCGCCGGCACCGAGCAGCCACGTCGCCCGCTCGACGTGTGACTCGACGTCGCCCGGCCCGATGCGGTACCGTTCGACGAGCGCGTCGATCGTCGCCCCGTCGCTCCACTCCTGCAGGATGCGAGCCAGCTTGACCGCACGGAGCCACGCCTCGAAGTCGTCGGCCTCGTCGGGCGCGGTGGTGAACTCCGCGGCGTGGCCCGTCGCGTACCGGTAGATCGCGGCGCGCTCGCGGTTCCCGAGGTAGGTGCCGCGCATGTCCGGCGTGGCGCAGACGGCCCCGAGCGCGGTTCGCGCGGTGACGTCGCCGTCGGGCATCGACTCGATCGTGCGGACGGCGTCGACGAGCTGTGCGCCCGTCTCCGGGCGGACGTACTGCCGGGAGACGGTGCCGCCGAGCTCCGTGGCCGCGAGAGTGTCGCTGCCGTCCGCCGAGCCGCCGCTGTCGACGTCGAGCAGTTCCATCGCGGCCAACTCGGCGGCGACGTCGTCGAGCAGCCCCGAGAGGTCGACGCCCGGCGACTGGTGAGCGAAGAACGTCGCATCGAGGAGTTCGAGCACGCCCGCCTTCGAGTCGGCGAAGCCCGACGCGACGACCGAGAGGACGTGCGTGCGGAGCGCCTCCCGCGCGGTCAGCTGCGATTCGACGGCCTCGGGGCCGGCGTCGAGGTAGCGGTTCCAGAGCCGGTCGGCGCTGTGGTCGTCGCCGACGAGGACGGCTTCGCCGTAGGGATCGAGATGCGGGCGACCCGCGCGGCCGCACATCTGGTGGACCTCCAGCACGGGGAGCGGCGACATCTCCTCGCCGGTGTAGCGCTCGAGGTCGCGCACGACGACGCGGCGCGCGGGGACGTTCACCCCCGCTGCCAGCGTCGGCGTCGCACAGATCACGCCGAGCCGCCGGTCGCGGAACGCCTCCTCGACGAGCGCGCGGTGGTCGCTCACGAGGCCGGCGTGGTGGAAGCCGACGCTGGCCGCGACCGCCTCCGCGAGGCGACGGCCCGTCTCGGTCCCGCCGCGCTCCCGTACTGCGGCCGCGAGATCCGCCGGGGCGTCGTCCGGCGCGTCACCGTCAGCGTGGGCTCCATCGTCGCCTGCGGCTCGGTCGCCGTTGCCCGCGGCTTGGTCGTCTGCGGCGTGGTCGTCACCGTCGTCCGCGACCGGCCCCTCGCCGCCAGCCGCGTCCCGCCGTGCGCCGTCGAGCGCCGAGGCGGCGGTGTCGGGAGCGACGAGTTCCTCCTCGGCGAGCCGCGTCGCGAGCGCCTCCGCTTCCCGACGCGAGCGGACGAACGCGAGACACTGCCCGCCGTCGTCGATGGTGTCGGCGACGAGCGCCGCCGTAACCTCCGTGTCCCGGTCGTCCTCCGGCCCGACGGCGACGTCGACGTCGAGTGTGCTGTCGTCGTCGAAGGCGACCGCCCCGTCGTCGTAGACGCCCGTTCGGAGGTCGACCGGGCGCCACGTCGACTGCACGAGTTCGGCGTCGAGCCAGTCGGCGACGTCGCCGGGGTTGTCGATCGTCGCCGAGAGTGCGACGATCTGGACGCCGGGGGCGCGCCGCTGCAACGTCGCGAGCGTGACTTCGAGCGTCGGACCGCGACGGGCGCGGCCCAGGAGGTGGACCTCGTCGACGACGACGCAGGCGAGGTCTGCGACCCACGAGGCACCGTTCCGGATCGCGGAGTCGACCTTCTCTGCGGTCGCGACCACGACGTCCTCGTCGCCGAGCTCCTCGGCCGGCGAGTCGAAGTCGCCCGTGGAGATGCCGACGCTGACGCCGGGGAGGGCCGCGAACGACTCGTACTTCTCGCGTGCGAGCGCGCGAAGCGGCACGACGTACAGCGCCGGCCCATCGGCGGTCAGCATCGCCAACTCGGCGATCAGCGTCTTGCCGGAGGCCGTCGGAATCGCGGCCACGACGTTCTCGCCGTCGGTGATGCCGGCGTCGACCGCGGCGGCTTGGGGCGGGTACAGCTGCTCGATCCCGGCGTCGCGGTAGTGCTCGCGAACGGCCGCGGAGACGGGGAGATCCCGGACGTACACGTCTACGAGTGGGATCGGGGTCGTATAAAAATTCGCGGGCGGCCAGCAGTCCTCGTCCGGGGCTCGACGCGCTGCTCAGATGTAGTCGTGCTCGGCGAGGCGCTCGACGGCCTCGCGGAGTCGCTCCTCGCTGGCGGCATAAGAGATCCGCGCGTAGCCCGGCGAGCCGAACGCCGAGCCGGGAACGGTCGCCACGTGGGCGTCCTCGATCGCGCCGGCGCACCACTCCTGGTCGTCGTCGGCGACGGGGAGCATCATGTAGAACGCGCCGTCGCCCACCGGGACGTCGACGCCGTGCTCGTCGAAGAGGTCGGCGAGCATATCCCGGCGCTCGCGGAATGCGTCGCGCATCTCGACGACGGCCTCGTCGGTGTTCTGGATCGCTTCGAGGCCGGCGTGCTGGACGAAGTTGACCGCACACGACACCGAGTGCGAGTGCAGCTTCGCCGCCTGCGAGATCAGTTCCTCGGGCGCGTGGAGGTAGCCGAGCCGCCAGCCGGTCATCGAGTACGCCTTCGAGAAGCCGTTGATCGTGACCGTCCGGTCGCTCATCCCCTCGAGGGAGCCGAGACTCGTCTGCTCGACGCCGTAGGTGATCTCCTGATAGATCTCGTCGGAGATGACGGTGACGTCGTGCTCGACCGCGAGGTCGCGGACGCCTTCGAGTGCCGCGTCGGAGTAGACCGCACCCGTCGGGTTCGAGGGCGTGTTGATCACGAGGAGTTCGGTGTCGTCGGAGACCGCCTCCGCGAGGTCGTCGAGCGCGGGTTCGAGCTGGAAGTCGTACGGCGCGGTGTCGACGCGACGGAGCGAGCCCCCGGAGAGCTTCGTCATCGCCTCGTAGGAGACCCACGCGGGATCCAGCAGGACGACCTCGTCGCCGTCGTCGATGAGCGTCTGGAACGTCTCGAACAGCGCCTGCTTGCCGCCCGGCGTGACGATCACTTCGTCGCTCTCGGCGTCGAGGCCGTCGTCGCGGAGCTTCGCCGCGATCGCCTCGCGGAGCTCCGGAATGCCGTTCGAGGGCGTGTACCCCGTGTGTCCGGCGTCCATCGCGTCTTTACCGGCTTCGACGACGTTCTCCGGGGTGGGGAAGTCCGGCTCACCGACCGAGAGGTCGACGACGTCGACGCCGTCTGCTTCTAGCTCGCTCGCCTTGTTACTGATCGCCAGCGTCGCGCTCGGTTCGACGCGTTCGACGCGGGCTGCAAAGTCGAAGTTCATACCAACGTCTCCACCATATCGACCGCAGCGTTTACCGCTTCCGCACCTTTGTCGATCCGCTCCCGCGCTTCGGCCCCGCTCTGGCCGGGGCCGGAGACGCCGAACGTGACCGGGACGTCCCGATCGAGGCTGACGTCGGTCAGCGCCTGCGCCGCGGCGTCGGCGATCACCTCGTCGTGGTTCGTATCGCCCGTGACGATCGCGCCGACGACGGCCACCGCGTCGACGTCGTCCCGCCGCGCGAGCCGGTCCGCCGCCAGCGGCGAGTCGTACACTCCAGGGATCTGAAGCGTCTCCACGATGGTCGCGTCGCGTGCGTCGGCCGCTTCGCGCGCCGCCGCCGCCATCTGCTCGGTGACCGAGGCGTTGAACTCGGTCACCACCAGTCCCAACGTTGTCATACACGACCGGACCCACGGAGGCGTCAAAGAGGTATCGGCACGGTCCTGTGGCCGCTCACGCCGCCGGCACTGACCGGACGGTCACCGACCCAGCGATCGGGAGAGGCAAACACAAGAGTTGTAACCGCGTGGACGACACAACGTGACAATGAGTCCCGACGAGGCGTCGGGCGGGACCGCCGACGCGACAGCCGGCGGGGAGCGGACGGCCGAGGCTCCCGCGGACGTCGCATCCCGGTCCCGCACGAGTCGTCGATTCGATCGCCGGTTCGCCCTCCTCGGTGTCGTCGGATTCACGGTCGTCGCGCTCGCTCTCCGTCTGGTCGCCCTCGGCGGTCGGATCTTCCACTGGGACGAGGGCCGCGTCGGCTACTGGATCCTCCGGTACCACGAGACGGGCGTCCACACGTACCGCCCCATCGTCCACGGACCGTTCCTCCCGGTCGTCAACGACTGGCTGTTCGCGCTGCTCCCGGTCTCGGACTTCGCCGCGCGCCTCCCAGTCGCCGTCGTCGGCGGACTGCTCCCGCTCGCAGTCTGGCTCTTCCGCGAGCGACTGCGGGACGTCGAACTCGTGGCGCTCGCCGCGCTGCTCGCGGTGAATCCGCTGGCCGTCTACTACTCGCGTTTTATGCGCAACGACGTGCTGGTGGCCGCGTTCGCCGTCTTCGCGCTCGGGTTCGTCGTCCGCGGCTTCGACACCGGACGGCTCCGGTACGCGTTCCCGGCGGCCGCGGCCCTCGGACTCGCGTTCACGACGAAGGGGAACGCGATCCTCTACGTGCTGTGTTTCCTCGGCGCTGGCGCGCTACTCGCCGACCACCGACTGCTCGCGGCGCGCGCTCGCGACGAGCGCACTCGCTCCGTCCTCGGTCGCTGGCGGGCGGGCCTCGCGTCGCGACTCCTCGCGCACGGCCCGACTCCGCGGGCGTCGCTCGCTCGCGTCGCCGGCACGACTGCCGCCGCGCTCGGTATTTTCCTCGGGATCGTCCTCTTCTTTTACGCGCCGCGCCCCGACCTCTGGCAGGCGCTCGCGAACCCGGCGCAGCTCCCGGGCGTCGTCGACGCCGGCACCGTCGGCGCGGCCGAGAAGTTCGTCGACACCTGGGCGACCGGGAGCCACCAGGACCACGCGTACCTCCCGTTCCTCCACGACCTCGGCGAGACGATCGTCTACGGCGCGCCGGCGCTGCTGGCGTTCGGCCTTCTGGGGATCGTCGTCGACCGCTACGGGCTCCGCGGGGACGGCCCGAGAGAGCTGGTCACGTTCGCGACCTACTGGGCGATCGCGTCGCTGTTCGGCTACCCGATCGCGACCGACATCCAGGCTCCCTGGGCGGCCGTCCACGTCGTCGTCCCGCTCGCGGTTCCGGCCGCAGTCGGTCTCGGCTTCGTCGCCGACGCTGCGCGCGAGGCGTTCGCCGCTCGCGACGCCGTCAGCGTCGGCCTCGCCGCGCTCGTCGTGCTCGCGGCGTTCAGCGGCGCGGCCGCGGCCAACGCCGCGTACTTCAACGCCGCCTCCGAGGAGGACAAGCAGGTCCTCCAGTGGGCGCAGCCCGAGAACGCGCTGAAGCCGACGATGGAGATCGTCGGCGACGTCTCGGCCGCGAACGAGGGCACGGACGTGCTCTTCCTCGGGACGCGGCCGCCGAGCGGCGACGGCGAGGTGTTCTACGTCCGCAACGAGTCCTCGCTCGACACCGCGCCGCCGGGCGGCCCCGCGTGGCACGACCGCCTGCCGCTGCCGTGGTACCTCGAAACGTACGGCGCGAACGTCACCAGCTCCCCGCCCGACGCCGACCTCGCGACGACGCTCTCGGAGGCGCCGCCGGTCGTGATCGCGAAGGGGTACGACCGCGAGGCGGTCGCCGCGGAGCTCCCGGGCTACACCGCCTTCGAGCACGAGTTCAGGCTCTGGAACGACGAGGTCGTCGTCTTCGTCGAGACCGAGGAGCTCCAGCGCGTCGCGCCGGACCGGCGGAACAGGGCGCGAGCCGGGAGCGTCGGAGCCGACGTCTGAGCCCGGCCGCCGCCAGCTCGGTGGGCACGGCCGTGCACACTTCGCTGCGATATTCGGCAAAGTTTATTCAGTATCATCCAGTATCGTCGACCGTGAACGTCACCGTACCCGGCCCAACGCTCGGCGTCGTCGGCGGCGGCCAACTCGGGCGGATGCTCGCGGAGGCGGCCGCCCCGCTCGGCGTCGACGTAATCGTGCTCGATCCGACGCCGGACTGCCCCGCAGCCCCGGTCGCCCGCGACCAGATCGTCGGCGACTTCGACGACCCCGAGGCGTTCCGCGAACTCGCCTCGCGCGTCGACGCGCTGACGTTCGAGATCGAACTCGCCGACGCCGACCTGCTGGACCGGGTCGCGGCGGAGTTCGACCTCTCGGTCGATCCCGCCCCGGAGACGCTGGAGACGATCGAGGACAAGCTCGTCCAGAAGCGCGCGCTCGACGAGGCGGGCGTCCCGGTCCCGGCCTTCCGGCAGGTCGACGACGCCGCCGACCTCCGCGCGGCGCTCGAGGAGTTCGGCGCGGTGATGCTGAAGGCCCGCACTGGCGGCTACGACGGCCGCGGCAACGTCCCGGTCACCGATCCCGAGGACGCCGAGGCGGCGATGGACGCCGTCGGCGGCCCCGCGATGGCCGAGACGTTCGTCGACTTCGCGCGCGAACTCTCCGTCATCGCCGTTCAGGGCGACGACGAGGTTCGCACGTTCCCCGCGGGCGAGAACGTCCACGAGGAGGAGATCCTCAGAGAGACGATCCTGCCCGCGCGGACGAGCGACGCGGTGCTCGAACGTGCCGACGCCGTCGCCCGCGACGTCCTATCGACGCTCTCGGGACGGGGCGTCTTCGGCATCGAACTCTTCGAGACCGAGGACGGAGCGATCCTCGTCAACGAGATCGCGCCGCGACCCCACAACTCCGGCCACTGGACGATCGAGGGCGCGCGCACCTCCCAGTTCGAACAGCACGTCCGGGCGGTCCTCGGCTGGCCGCTCGGCTCGACGCGGCTGCGGTGTCCGACCGTGATGGCGAACCTGCTCGCCACCGTCGAGGAGCCCAGACCGGCGCGGCTCGGTACCGTCGAGGCCGTCCTCGGCGACCCGGACGCGTCGCTGCACTGGTACGGGAAGGCCGAGTCGCGCCCCCTGCGGAAGATGGGGCACGTCACAGTGACCGGCGACGGCGGGGGCGACGCCGAAGCAGCGCCGGACGCCGACGACCTGCTGGCGCACGCGAGAGCGCTCCGCGACGCACTGACCTTCGAGTGAGCGGCGACGACTCCGACAATGACTGACTACACTCCCGACGACGACGCCGACGTGACCGTACAGGATCTGATCGACCGACTCAACGAGGAGGCTGACGCCGATGCCGACCCCGCGACGACGCCGGACGTGGGGATCATTATGGGCTCGGACTCCGACCTCGACGTGATGCGCGGCGCCCACGAGGCGCTCGCGGAACTCGGGTTCGCCGAACAGACCGACTTCGCCGAGCCGCCAGAGGCGCGCTTCACCTACGAGACGTACGTCGTCTCCGCGCACCGGACGCCCGAACTGATGTACGCCTACGGCGAGACCGCGGCCGACCGCGGCCTCGACGTCGTGATCGCGGGGGCGGGCGGGAAGTCCGCCGACCTGCCGAATATGACCGCCTCGATCGCGTACCCGATCCCCGTCGTGGGAGTGCCGGTCCAAGAGAAGTCCGTCGACTCCGTCATCGGGATGCCGACCGGCGCACCGATCGTCGCGGTCGACGCCGGCAAGTCGTTCAACGCTGCGCTCTCCGCTGTCCAAATTCTCGCGCGCGAGCACGAACCGCTCCGCACGCGCCTGACCGAGTACCACGAGGCGCTCGTCGGCGACGTCGCCCGGGCCTCCCGCGACCTCCACGATCGCGGTGTCGACTCGTTCGTCGCGAGCCGCGACGACTCCTGAGCGGGTCGACCCCCGACCCGTCTGCAGGTCGTCGGTCGGCTCCCGAAGGGCGTGACAGTTGGTGACGCTACTAGCAGCAAAAATTTCTAAACCTCGTCTCATCCGCCGTATAAATCAACGCTTATGGGGGGGCACCCCTAACTCCCGAACGTCAGGGAGACTACGGAATGAGTGAATGGATCGCAATCGGTGCCCTCGGGCTCGTCGCGGTCGGCATCCCACTCGGGATGATGGCTGTTTCCGCGATACTACGCCCGGCGGTACCCGAGCAAGGTAAACGCGCCACCTACGAGAGCGGTGAAGTGCCGACAGGAACGGCACGCGTCCAGTTCAACATCCAGTACTATATGGTCGCACTGCTGTTTCTGGTATTCGACGTCGAAACCGTTCTCATCTTCCCGTGGGCCGTCATCTACCGGTCCGCGCTGAGTCAGGGAGCAAGCCTCACGGCGGTGTTGCTGCCGATGCTTATCTTCATCGGCATCCTCGTCGTCGGACTGGTTTGGGCGTGGCGTAACGGCGCCGTCAAGTGGGTCAAAAGCCCGCTTGCGAGCGGCCGAAAGACGGAGAGAAACGCATGAGCAGCGAACGAGACAAACCATTTGTCACGGACGACACGCAGGTACAGACCGCGACGCGCGATGCCCGAATGACCGGCTCGGGAGCGGACAACCGGTTCAACTCGAAACTTCGGGAGGCCTTCGGCTCCTCGCCGTTCATCCTCACGAAGTTCGACCAGTTCATGAACTGGGTCCGCGGCTCGTCGATGTTTATGCTGCAGTTCGGGATCGCCTGCTGCAGCATCGAGATGATGCACACGTACTCGGTGAAACACGACCTCGACCGATTCGCGGCCGGGGTTCCGCGTGCGTCGCCGCGGCAGGCGGACGTCATCATCATCCCGGGGACGATCGTCTCGAAGTTCGCCCCGCGGATGAAGCGCGTCTACGACCAGATGCCCGAGCCGAAGTTCGTCGTCGGGATGGGTTCCTGTACGATCTCGGGCGGCCCCTTCCAGGAGGGCTACAACGTCATCAAGGGCGCAGAGGAGGTCATCCCCGTGGACATCCACATCCCCGGCTGTCCCCCGCGTCCGGAGGCACTCATCTACGGCGTCGCGAAGCTCCAGCAACGCATCGCCGAGGGCGAGTCGAGTCCGGTGACGGTCAAGCCGTACGAACTCGAACAGTTCGATGATCTCGAACGCGACGAGGTCGTCGACAAACTCGCAGAGCAGATCGACGAGGAGGACCTCGTTATGCGCTACAACTGGGCTGATTCGCCATGAGTCTCGAAGAACCGACACCCGAAGACGGGGCCGTCGAAGTGCTCCCGACCTCAGACGAGGAGCTTTCGGAGTTGCTCGGCGACCTCGTCGTCGACCGCGAGCAACACGTCAACGCGCCCGGATTCGTCATTCGGCCGGACACAGTGCAGGAGACGCTGCGCCGCCTCCGCGACGAGGCCGGCTTCGATCACCTCTCCTGTGTGACCGCCGAGGAGCGTGAGGACCGGTACGAGTCGATCTACCACCTCACCAGCTTCGACGACCGACAGCGCGAGGTCAGCGTCGTCGTGCCGGCCCCGAAGGACGACCCCGTCAGCGAGTCCGCCGAACCGGTCTTCCGGACGGCCGACTGGCACGAGCGGGAGGCCTACGACCTGATCGGCATCGAGTACGACGACCACCCCGATCTGCGCCGCATCCTCCTGCCGGACACCTGGCAGGGGCACCCCCTCTCGCAGAACTACGATCAGGACCGCCCCCAGATCGTCACGCTCGCGGAGTGGGAGAACCCGCTCGCCGAGAACCACCGCGAGGAGGAGGGCGACACGATGTACGTCAACATCGGTCCCCACCACCCCGCCACCCACGGCGTGCTCCACGTGAAGACGGTGCTGGACGGCGAGCAGGTCGCGGACGTCGACCCCGACATCGGCTACCTCCACCGCTGCGAGGAGCAGATGTGTCAGACGAAGACGTACCGCCACCAGATTATGCCGTACCCCGACCGCTGGGACTACGCGTCGTCAGGACTGCTGAACGAGTGGGCGTACGCGCGCGCGGCGGAGGATCTCAACGACATCGACGTGCCGGAGTACGCACAGATCATCCGGACGATGGGGTCGGAGTTCTGCCGCATCGCCTCGCACATGCTCGCGGTCGGGACGTTCGCGCTGGACGTCTACGGCGACTTCACCGCGATCTTCATGTACGCGATGCGGGACCGCGAGAAGGTCCAGAACGTCCTCGAAGAGCTGACCGGCCAGCGGATGATGTTCAACTACTTCCGCCTGGGCGGCGTCGTCTGGGACCTCCCCGAGCCGCGCGAGGAGTTCTTCGAGATGATCCGAGACTTCCTCGACGACCTGCCGGAGGCCCTCGAGGAGTACCACGATCTCATCACCTCGAACGAGATCCTGCAGGCCCGGACGATCGACACGGGCGTGCTGCCGCCGGAGGTCGCGAAGTCCTACGGCGCGACCGGCCCGGTCGCTCGCGGCTCCGGCATCGACTACGACCTGCGCCGCGACGACCCCTACGGTTACTACGACGAGCTCGAGTGGGACGTCATCACCGAGGACGGCTGCGACAACTTCAGCCGGCTGCTCGTCCGCCTCCGCGAGGTCGAAGAGTCCGCGAAGATCATCGAGCAGTGCGTCGATCTCCTCGAAGACTGGCCCGAAGACGAGCGAACGATCCAGTCGAACGTCCCGCGCACGCTGCGCCCGGACGACGACACGGAGATCTACCGCGCCGTCGAGGCCGCAAAGGGCGAACTCGGCATCTACATCCGCGCGGACGGCACCGAGAAGCCGGGGCGGTTCAAGATCCGCAGCCCGTGTTTCTCGAACCTCCAGACGCTGCCGGAGATGTCCACCGGCGAGTACATCCCGGATATGGTCGCGTCGCTGGGCAGCCTCGACATCGTGCTCGGTGAGGTGGACCGCTGATGGGCCCGCTGCAGTCGCAGGTCCTGCTCCCCGAACGAATCGCGGGCCTGCTCGGTCTCTCCGGCACGGTCGGACAGATCGTCGGCGGGCTGTTGGCCGCGTTCCTCATCGCCAACATCCTGCTGGTGCAGACGGCGGTCGCCGGCCCGTGGGCGAAGCGGAAGATCACCGCTGCGTTCACCGACCGGATCGCCGTCAACCGGATCGGTCCGTTCGGGCTACTCACGATCGTCACCGACGCCGTGCGACTGCTCTCGAAGGAGCTCGTGATCCCCGAGGGCGTCGATCGGCCGGCGTACGATTTCGGCCCGCTCTTGGTCCCGTTCTCTGCGCTGCTCGGGTTCGCAGTGATCCCGATGGGCAACGGCATCCACCTCGCTGACCCCGAGACCGGGATGGTATTCGCCTTCGCCGCCTCGTCGATCGCGTCGCTCGGTCTGGTGATGATGGGGTACGGATCGAACAACAAGTACTCGCTGCTCGGCGGCCTGCGCGCGATCGCCTCGAACATCGCCTACGAGATCCCGCTCATCGTCACCGCGGCGTCGGTCGTGCTCTTCACCGGTACGCTGCAGATGAGCGAGGTCGTCGCCCAGCAGGCTCAGCCGCTTCTCACCGTCGCCGGCGTCACGATCCCCCAGTGGTTCGCGTTCGTCAACCCGTTCGCGTTCGTACTGTTCGTGATCGCGAACCTCGCTGAAGTCGGCCGGAACCCGTTCGACGTTCCGGAAGCGCCGACCGAGATCGTCGCTGGATACCAGACGGAGTACTCCTCTGTGTACTTCGTGCTGATCTACCTCGGCGAGTTCATCCACATCTTCCTCGGCGGTGCACTCGCCGCGACGCTGTTCCTCGGAGGGCCGGCCGGGCCGTTCCTCCCCGGATTCGTCTGGTTCACGATCAAGATCTGGGCGTTTTACCTGTTCACCCAGTGGGCGCGTTCGGCGATTCCGCGCCTCCGCGTCGATCAGTTCCTCGACGTCGGCTGGAAGGGGATGCTCGTGCTCTCCTTCGCGAACCTGGTTCTCACGGCCATCATCGTGGGAGTGATAGCATGATTGGCGTACTCAAATCGATGGCGACGACGATGAAACACGCACTGGACGGGCAGACGTTCACGGTCGAGTACCCCGACGTCGCGCCCGAAGTGAGCCCCCGATTCCGGGGTGTCCACAAGTTCAGCCAAGAGCGGTGCATCTGGTGTCGACAGTGTGAGAACGTCTGTCCGAACGACACGATCCAGATCGTTCAGGACGACAAGCGCAACGGTGAGCAGTACAACCTCCACATCGGCCAGTGCATCTACTGCCGGCTGTGCGAGGAGGTCTGCCCCGTCGACGCGATCCTCCTCACGCAGAACTTCGAGTTCACTGCGGACACGAAAGACGAGTTCGTCTACAACAAAGAGCAGCTGAAGAACGTCCCGTGGTACAAAGACATCGACCCGCTCAACTCCCGGGAACCCGACCGCGGTGCGTGGATCGGGGAAGGTGAGGGCGAGGTGGATTACCAGTGAACTGATTCGTCGTACGACGGGACAGATCGTCAAGTAAAGTCCGTCTGTGCGGTATGCACCGCCCACGGGCTTCTCGAAATCTTCAAAGGGATACCTCAAGGAGAATACCACAATGGTTTATGAAACCATCGCGTTCGCGCTGTTCGCCCTCGTCACCGTGGGCTGCAGCCTGGGCGTCGTCCTCGTGCGGGACATCTGGCATTCCGCACTCCTGCTCGGGGGCGCGCTCTTGAGCGTCGCGGTGCACTACGTGATGTTACAGGCGGAGTTCCTCGCCGCGATGCAGATCCTCGTCTACGTCGGCGGGGTCCTCATCCTCATCACGTTCGCCGTGATGCTGACGCGTACACAACCGGAGGTGAGTCGCACATGACCACGAAACCCGAGCTGAATCTCGGTTCGCATCTCGTTCCTGGGCTCGCTGCCATCGCGCTGTTCGTCGTGATGGCTGCCACAGTCCTTTCGGCGACGTTCCCCGATCCGCAGGGGTTCGCCGGCGACGCGAACATCGTCGCGAGCATCGGCTACGCGATGTTCAACCTCGACTTCGGCGACGTGGCCGGCGAGAGTTTCCTCGCCGCGCTCATCGTCATCGCCGTGACGCTGGACGTCGCACTCGACGGCTCGATCCACCTCGCGCGCCGTGAGGGTGACGAGAGCGGGCCGTCGCTGCTGGCCGACGGCGGACAGGAACTCAAGCGAAGCCTGTTCGGGGAGGACGACGACTGATGGTCCCCCCGCAGTACTATCTGTTGCTGTCGGTCGCGCTGTTCTGTATCGGCCTCTTCGGCATCCTGACGCGGCGCAACGCGCTGCTGTTCCTGATGTCGGTGGAACTGATGTTGAACGCCGCGAACATCAACCTCGTCGCGTTCTCCTACGTATGGGGGAACGTCACGGGGCAGACGTTCGGGCTGTTCCTGATGGCACTGGCCGCCGCCGAGGTCGCGATCGGAATCGGGATCATCCTGGTCCTGTACCGCAACTTCGACGGCGTCGACGTGACCGAGGCGACGATGATGAGGTGGTAAGATGGTAGGGATATTCGACTTCGCACCCGCGATCGTACTGTTGCCGTTCGTGTCGTTCCTCGTCGCGCTCGCGGTGGGCGACCGCCTGCCCAAAGGCGGCGCGTACGCCGGAATCGCCGCGACGGCTGGATCACTGCTGCTCTCGGCCGCAACGTTCCTGACCGTCGCCGGCGGCCGGACCTACGACGCGACGATCTACACCTGGGCCGAGGGACTCGAGGCCGTCGATCTGACCTTCGGGATCCTCATCGACCCGCTGTCGGCGATGATGCTTCTGATCGTCTCGCTGGTCGCCGTTCTCGTCCACGTCTTCAGTCTCGGCTATATGAACGACGAGGGCGAGGTCGGCCTGCCGCGCTACTACGCCGGTCTTGGGCTTTTCACCGCGTCGATGCTCGGCTTCGTCGTGGCGGACAACCTCCTGATGGCGTTCATGTTCTTCGAGCTGGTCGGGCTCTGCTCGTATCTGCTCATCGGCTTCTGGTTCCGCGAGCCCGGTCCGCCGAGCGCGGCCAAGAAGGCGTTCCTCGTCACCCGCTTCGGTGACTACTTCTTCCTCGTCGGCGTCGTCGCCGTCTTCGCGACGTTCGGCACGGCCGCGTTCTCCGGGTCGGGATCGTTCCCGACGCTCGCGGAGGCCGCACTCAACGGTGAGGCGGCGGTGAACACGTTCGGCTTCGCGCCGCAGACGTGGTTCACGATCGTCGGCTTGCTGGTGCTCGGCGGCGTCGTCGGCAAGTCCGCGCAGTTCCCGCTGCACACGTGGCTGCCCGACGCGATGGAGGGCCCGACGCCGGTCTCGGCGCTCATCCACGCGGCGACGATGGTGGCGGCCGGCGTCTACCTGGTCGCGCGGATGTACGGCTTCTACGCGCTGTCGCCCGACGCCTTGGCGATCATCGCCTTCATCGGCGGGTTCACCGCGCTGTTCGCGGCGACGATGGGCGTCGTCAAGCGCGAGATCAAGCAGGTGCTCGCGTACTCGACGATCTCGCAGTACGGCTATATGATGCTCGGCCTCGGCGGTGGCGGCTACGTGGCCGCGACCTTCCACCTGATGACGCACGCGTTCTTCAAGGCGCTGCTGTTCCTCGGTGCCGGGTCGGTCATCATCGCGATGCACCACAACGAGGATATGTGGGACATGGGCGGGCTCAAAGAGAAGATGCCCGTCACCTACTACGCCTTCCTCTCGGGATCGCTCGCGCTCGCGGGCATCTTCCCGTTCTCGGGCTTCTGGTCGAAAGACGAGGTGCTGTACGAGACGCTCATCCACGGTCTCGGTGGCAGCCCCGTCCTGCTCGTCGCGTACGCGATGGGACTGATCGCGGTCTTCTTCACCGGCTTCTACACGTTCCGGATGGTGTTTCTCACCTTCCACGGTGAGCCCCGGACCCAGACCGCGAGCGATCCACACAGCGTGCGCTGGAACGTGAAGGGACCGCTCGCCGTCCTCGGCGTGCTCGCGGCGACGACGGGTCTCGTCAATATGGTCCCGGTCGAGAAACTGCTGGGGATCGGCGGCATCGACTTCCTCCACCAGTGGCTCGACATGAGCACGGAGTCGCTGACCGCCCACCACTACGCCGACCTCATCCCGTACAGTTCGGCGTACATCGGCGGTGAGGCGACGACGGTGGCCATCGGTGCCGGCATCTCGCTCGGCCTCGCCATCGCCGGTGCGGGCCTCGCGTACCTGCTGTACAACGTCCCCGAACCGGTCGAACACACCGACCGCCTCGGCGGCATCAAGACGCTGCTGTACAACAACTACTACCAAGACGAGTACCAGGTCTGGCTGGCGAACGGCGTCACGCGCCCGGTCTCGCAGGTAGCGAACAAGTTCGATCAGGGCATCGTCGACGGCGTCGTCAACGGCGTCTCCGGCGTCAGCCTGTTCTCCGGCAGCCGCGTCCGTCGGATCCAGACCGGCGCGGTGAACAACTACGCCGTTCTGCTGACGCTCGGACTGACAGCGTTGGTTCTGGCCTTCGGTCTTCTCGGAGGGTGGTTCGTATGATTATTGAAGCGCTCATCGGAGTTACGTTCCTCGCCGCGCTGGTCGTGTTCGTCGCCCCCGACGAGTACGCCGGAAAGCTCGCGGCAGCACTCAGCGCGCTCCCGGTCCTCGGGAGCCTCTGGATGTGGGCACAGTACGACGCGAGCGGGAACGCCCTGCTGGGCGGCTCGATCGCGTTCGAGACGGACGTCGTCTGGCTGACGCTCGGCAGCCTCGATCTGCACTGGTTCGTCGGCGTCGACGGCATCAGCCTGCCGCTGATCGTCCTCACGACGATCCTCACGACGCTCGCGATCGTCAGCGCGTGGACCCCGATCTCCGACCGGGAGTCGCAGTTCTACGGGCTGATGCTCTTTATGGAGGCGAACCTGCTCGGCGTGTTCACCGCGCTCGACTTCTTCGCGTGGTTCGTCTTCTGGGAGGCCGTCCTCGTCCCGATGTACTTCCTCATCGGCGTCTGGGGCGGTCCGAACCGACGCTACGCCGCGATCAAGTTCTTCGTCTACACGAACGTCGCGTCGCTCGTGATGTTCATCGGCTTCATCGCTCTGGTGTTCGGCCTCGGCGACGCCGTGTCGTCGATGCGGCTCCCCGAAATCGCACAGGCGCTCCGCGCCGGTGCTCTCGGCGGCTTCGCCGGCCTCGACGCCGCGACGCTGAAAACGGTCGCCTTCGTGGCGACCTTCGTCGGCTTCGCGGTGAAGGTGCCGGTCGCGCCGCTGCACACGTGGCTGCCGGACGCTCACGTCGAAGCGCCCACGCCGGTGTCGGTGATGCTGGCGGGCGTCCTCCTGAAGATAGGGACGTACGCGCTGCTTCGGTTCAACTTCACGATGATGCCCGACGTGGCGACGGCGCTCGTCGTCCCCATCGCGGGTATCGCCGTCATCAGCGTCATCTACGGCGCGCTGCTGGCGCTCGCACAGCAGGATCTCAAGCGGATCGTCGCGTACTCGTCAGTCTCCTCGATGGGGTACGTCATCCTCGGTCTCGTCGCGTACACGACCTACGGGGTCGGCGGCGCGACGTTCCAGATGATCGCCCACGGGCTGATCTCCGGGCTGATGTTCATGGCGGTCGGCGTCATCTACAACACGACCCACACGCGGATGGTGGGCGATATGTCCGGTATCGCAGACCGGATGCCCGTCACCGCCGGCATCTTCGTCGCCGGCGCGTTCGGCTATATGGGCCTGCCGCTGATGGCCGGCTTCGCGGGCGAGTTCTTCATCTTCAAAGGCTCGTTCGCCTCCACCGTGCACTCGGCGATGCCGCTTTTCACCGCGGCTGCGATGTTCGGCATCGTCATCGTCGCGGGCTACCTGCTCTTCGCGATGCAGCGGACGCTGTTCGGTCCCTTCAGCTTCGACGGGGAGTACGAGATCACGAACGCACCGACGCAGGACGTCGCACCGCTGGCGGTGCTGCTCCTGCTCGTCATCGTGCTCGGCGTCGCGCCTGAC
Source organism: Halobellus sp. Atlit-31R (assembly GCA_003665935.1). GTDB lineage: Archaea > Halobacteriota > Halobacteria > Halobacteriales > Haloferacaceae > Haloquadratum. The sequence continues at coordinate 39,480 of QPLR01000001.1, forward strand.
CTGTTCTTCGGGATGATCCAAGACGCTGTGAACCCGATCCTCACGGGAGGTGGGCTGTGATGTTCGACGTCGCACTGCAGGCAGAGCCCGCGGCGACGTGGACGGCACTCGCGCCCGCCATCCTGCTCGGGCTGACGGGGCTCGTGCTGCTCGGCATCGACACGATCCGGACCGACGAGCCGAGCAACGCACTCTTGGCCGGCGTCGCCGCCGGCGGCTCGCTCCTGGCGTTCGGCGTCGCGGCGTGGTTCCTCGTCGCCGGTACCGGACAGGAGCGGACGGGCGGCCCGATCTCGCTGTACGGCGACGCGTTCGTCGTCGACGGGATGAGCCTCTTCTTCACGCTCATCTTCACCATCGTCACGGCGATGGTGGCGGTCGCCTCCTACGACTACCTGCGCGGGCACGAGTACCGCGCGGAGTTCTACTCGCTCGTGCTGTTCGCGGCGACGGGGATGGCGCTGCTGTCGATGGCGAACTCGCTGGCGACGGTCTTCGTCAGCCTCGAGCTCGCGTCGCTGCCGTCGTACGCGCTCGTGGCGTTCCTCAAGCGCGACCGCGGCAGCGTCGAAGCGGGACTGAAGTACTTCCTCATCGGCGCGGTCTCCTCTGCGATCTTCGCCTTCGGGATCAGTCTCGTCTACGCCGTCACGGGGTCGCTCGTGCTCGGCGACATCGCCGCCGCGATCAACGCCCCCGAGATGGCGGGCGTGCTCGGGATCGGCGTGCTGATGCTCATCGGCGGCTTCGCGTTCAAGACCGCGTCCGTGCCGTTCCACTTCTGGGCCCCGGAGGCCTACGAGGGCGCGCCCGCACCGATCTCGGCGTTCCTCTCGTCGGCGTCGAAGGCGGCCGGCTTCGCGGTCGCGTTCCGCGTCTTCGTCGAGGCGTTCCCGCTGGGCGCGCTGCCCGCGGGCGTCGACTGGGTGCTGGCGTTCCAGGTACTCGCGGTCGTGACGATGACGCTCGGCAACTTCGCCGCGGCGACCCAAGAGAACGTAAAGCGGATGCTCGCGTACTCCTCGATCGGGCACGCGGGCTACGCGCTGATCGGCCTCGCGGCGCTGACCGCGGGCGGTCCGAACGGCGACGTTCTCGGCGCGTCGATGGCGCACCTGCTCGTCTACGGCTTTATGAACACCGGCGCGTTCCTGTTCATCGCCCTCGTCGAGCACTGGGGCGTCGGCCGGACGTTCGAAGACTACAACGGCCTCGCGTCGACCGCGCCGATCGCTGCCGTCGCGATGACGGTCTTTATGTTCAGCCTCGCGGGGCTCCCGCCGTTCGGCGGCTTCCTCTCGAAGTACGCCCTGTTCTACTCGGCGATCGAGGCCGGGTTCTGGTGGCTCGCTGCCGTCGGCGCGGTGAACAGCGCCCTGTCGCTGTTCTACTACAGCCGCGTCGTCAAGGCGATGTGGATCGAGTCGCCGAGCGGCGACTTCGAGATCGGTAGTCGACCGATCGGGCTCTACGCCGCCGTCGTCTTCGCCGGCGTCGGGACGCTCCTGCTTTTGCCCGCGTTCGGTCCGGTCATCGAGACCGCCCAGACCGTCGCGGCGACGCTGTTCTAGCGGCTCCCGGCCCGATTTTCCGTTTCGTCGGCTGCGACTCCGACAGAGCTCGTGCTGTCGACGCCACGTCTCCGCTCCCGATGACGGTAGGGTTTTGACCGGGGCGGTCAGAACGACGCGTATGCAACGGCGGTTGGTTCTCGGGTGCGGTCAGGCCGCGCGCGGAGCCATCGAACGCCTCGCCGAGTGGCCCGGCGAGTTGGTAGTCCTCTCCCAGCGCGGCGACGTCGTCGACGCCGTCGCCGAAGAGGGGGTCACGACCAGGCGGCGCGCCCCCACCGACGCGTCGGCGTTCCCGGCGGCGGCGGATCTCGTGTTCGTCGCGAGCGACGACGCCACGGCGAACGCCGACGCGGCCGCAGCGGCGCGCGAGCAGTTCCCGGACGCGCAGATCGTCGTGTACGTGAGAAGCGGCGCGTCCCCGGAGACGCGCGACCGGATCGCGCAGGTCGCCGACCGCATCGTCGACGCCGAGCAGGTCCTGCTCGACCGGATCCGAGGGCTAACGACGCTCCCCGGTGCAGAGCGGATCCATCGGCTCTTCGCGACGCTCCGCGGGATCGACGGCCGGCTGGCAGTCGTGATGCACGACAACCCGGACCCGGACGCGATCGCCAGCGCGCTCGCTCTCTCGCGGCTCGCTGCGGCCGTCGGAGCGTCGGCCGACGCGTGCTACTTCGGCGATATCTCCCACCAGGAGAACCGCGCGCTGGTGAACCTCCTGGGCCTCGATCTCGTCGGGCTCGACGACGGTGCGGGGCTCGACGACTACGACGGCGTCGCACTCGTCGATCACTCCCGTCCCGGTGTCAACGACGGTCTCTCCCCGGACACCGAGATCGACGTCGTCGTCGACCACCACCCGCCGCGCGCGCCGGTCGAGGCGGACTTCGTCGATCTCCGACGGGACATCGGCGCGACCAGCACGCTCCTCGCGGAGTATCTGCGTCGAGCGGGCATCGACCCCGAGGAGTCGCTGGCGACGGCGCTGCTCTTCGGGATCCGTATCGACACGAACGACTTCGCGCGGGAGGTGTCGGTCGCCGACTTCGAGGCCGCCGCGTGGCTGCTCGGCTACGCGGATCTCTCGGTGCTCGACCGGATCGAGTCGCCGAGTATGTCGCCCGCAGTGGTGGAGACGCTGTCGCGGGCGATCCAGCACCGCGACGTCCGGGGCGACGCGCTGACGACGAACGTCGGTCCGATCAGCGACCGCGACGCCCTCGCGCAGGCGGCCGACCGGCTCCTGAATATGGAGGGTATCCGAATCGCCGTCGTCTACGGCTTCCGCGACGGGACGGTGTTCGTCTCCGGGCGCGCACGCGGCACCGACGTCGACCTCGGGGAGACGCTGCGCGATGCGCTCGGTGCGATCGGGAGCGCCGGCGGCCACGCCGATATGGCGGGCGCGCAGGTGCCGCTCGGGATCCTCGCCGACGCCGAGGAGGAGTCGCCCGACGACCTGACGCCGATCGTCACGGAGTTCATCGCCGGCCGGATCTTCGAGACGCTCGAAGACGCGACGACGCTGCTCGGTCGAGTCCAGACGGAGTGGGACTTCGAGTTCCCGTTCGAGGTGGGCGAAGAGTGACGAGAGGCACGCTTTTCCACGGGGACCGCGTAGATCCGACGATGAGCGGGAGACCGAAGGTGAAAGAGTATATGACGCGTGAGGTGCAGACTGTCTCGCCGACCGACACCGTCGCCGACGTCGCGCGTCGAATCAAAGAGAGCGAGGGTCACAACGGGTTTCCCGTCTCGGACGGCCGGAAGGTCGAGGGGTTCGTCACCGCCCGCGACCTCCTGTTGGTCGGCGACGAGGATCCGATCTTCACGGTGATGACCGAAGACATCATCGTCGCCCACCCCGATATGGACGTGATCGACGCCGCGCGGGTCATTCTCCGCTCGGGCATCCGGAAGCTCCCCGTCGTCGACGACGCCGACAACCTCGTCGGCATCATCTCGAATACGGACGTCGTCCGCTCGCAGATCGAGCGCGCGACGCCGGAGAAGGTCGGGAAGCTGATGCGTACGCTCGAGCAGATCCACGACGTCACCGTCCACGAGGAGTCCCGCGTGGTCGAGCTCGAAGCCCTCACCCCGACCCAGGCGCGCGTCTACGCCGACGAACTCGAAGGCCGGCAGTACGAACTCGAGCGCGGACTCGCGGAACCGCTCGTCGTCATCGACAACGACGGGGAACTGCTGCTCGCGGACGGACACCACCGCGTGATGGCGTCTCACCAGCTCGGGATCGAGGAGATGGACGCGACGGTGATCGTCATCGAAGACCGCGTCGACCTCGGAATGCAGCGGACCGCGGAGAAAGAGGGGCTCTCGTCGATCGAAGATATCGACATCGTCGACTACGGCCGCCACCCGCTGATCGAGACGACGCAGCGACTACAAGAACAGGAGTGAGAGCCGCGCCCTCACACAGCCGCCGGTCTCTCTGCACTCACTCGGCCGTCGCGTCGGCTTCGTCCTTCCACGCTTCGACTACCGCCCGCGCCGCGTCGACGTCGGCGACGCGCTCGCGACGGTAGCCGCCGCCTTCGGGGGCCTGATACAGCCGGTCCAGCCTGACGACCCACTCGCCGTCCGGTCGACGGTGGCGGCGAACCGTGACGTACCCGTCCTCGCGCGTCCACTCGACTAGAGAATCCGCATCGCGGGTTCGCGTCCACTCCATACTGACGCCTCGTCCGTCGAGGGCCTGTCTCTTCCGGTTCGAGCGGTGACCGACTCCGGTCAGTCAGCGACGCCACCGGAGGCGGACTCGACGGCGTCGAAGCTGGCGAGCGGGCCGGTGCGTGCGCCGCATTCGGGACATTCGGGATAGCCCAAGTCGTCGTATCGGACCGCATCCGCTGGCATTTCGGCACCGCAGGCAGCGCACTCGAAGTACGTCGGCCAGTCGAAGTCCATACCCGCTTTACGAATCCGTTCCTAATAGTTAATGAGTGGTTACGCCCCGTTTTCGGGCGGATTCCCGCCGAGCGGAGCACTTCCGCGCGCCCGTACCTTCTTGTGGGACTGCGGGCAACGATGCGACGTGACGCCCTTCGAGCGACGAACCGACGCGGCACGAGCCGCACTCGAGGACGCGGGCGCCGACGCCCTCGTCTGTGTCCCCGGTCGGAACCTCCAGTATCTCACGGGGTTCGCCGAGTCCCAGCGCGAGCGACAGCTGTTTCTGATCGTCCCCGCAGCGGGCGAGCCGACGTTCTTCGTCCCGGCGCTCTCGGAGTCGCAGATCCGCCGTGAGACGTGGGTGCCGACGGTGCGCGCGTGGGGAGACGACGCGGACCCCGTGGCGGCGCTCGCAGGCTGTTTCGACGACCTCGGCGTTCCCACCACCCCGCGACTGCTCGTGGACGACACGATGTGGGCGACGTTCGTGCAGGATCTCCGCGAAGTCCGGCCGGCGGCGACGGTCGGGCTCGCGAGCGAGGTGCTCTCGGAACTGCGCGTCAGGAAGGACCCAGCGGAACGCGACGCCCTCCGGCGAGCAGCCGAGGCGGCAGACGAGGCGATGCGGCGCGTCCGCGCGCTCGGAAGCGACGCCGTCGGGCTGACCGAAGCCGAGCTCGTCGGTCGGATCGAGTCGTCGCTCACGGCGGTCGGCGGCGACGGCGTCGCCTTCGAGACGATCGTCGGGTCCGGCCCGAACGGCGCGATGCCACATCACGCCCACGGGGAGCGACGGATCGAAGCCGGTGACCCGGTTGTGCTCGACTTCGGGACTCGCGTTGACGGCTATCCGAGCGACCAGACGCGCACCGTCGTCTTCGAGGGCGACCCCGGCGAACGCTTCCGGGAGGTACACGCGACCGTCGAACGCGCGCAGTCGGCCGCCGTCGACGCCATCGAACCTGGCGTGACGGCGGACGCCATCGACGCGGCGGCTCGCTCGGTGATCGAGGCGGCCGGCTACGGCGAGGCGTTCGTCCACCGGACGGGTCACGGCGTCGGCCTCGACGTCCACGAGGAGCCGTACATCGTCGCCGGCAACGACCGGAAACTGGAGCCGGGGATGGTGTTCAGCGTCGAGCCGGGGATCTATCTGGACGGCGCGTTCGGCGTCCGGATCGAAGACCTCGTCGTCGTCACCGACGACGGCGCAGAGCCACTGAACAGAACGGACCGCGGCTGGCGGTGTTGAGCGCCGGCGACGACGCGTCGTCGCTGGCAGCGTCTGAGTCGTCGACGGCGGCTACACGTCGTCGCTGGCGGCGTCTGAGTCCTCGGCGTCCTCGGCATCCGACGTGTCGTCCCCGTCCCCGCCGGCTCCGTCGTCGCCGGCGGCCGGGCCGAGCAGGGCGTCGACGTCGGCGTGGTCGAACAGCAGCTCGCTCATCCGGTCGATCGTCGCCGCGTCGCGAGCGCGACCGGTGTTGACGACGGCTTCCGCGCGGTCGACCACCGAGAGCGTGTCGCCAGTGACGAGCAGGACGGGCACGCCGCGCTGCTCGGCCTTGCCGAGGACGGCCGGCGAGGGCCGGTGCCCGCCGGTGAGGATGATGGCGTTGACGCCCGGCGCTTCCAGCGCGGCCGTGATGATCTCCGCGCGGTCGCCACCGGTGATGACTGCGGCGTTCTTCGTGCGGCGGAAGTATCGCAGGGCGGCGTCACCCCCCATCGCGCCGACGAGGAACCGTTCGACGTAGGCCCCGCTGTCGCCGTCGGTGACCGTCTCGGCTCCGAGTTCGCCTGCGAGATCCTCGACGGTCACGCCCGCGAGGTCGCGCTCGCGCGGGAGCACGCCGAGAACCGGAACGTCCCGCCCTTCGAGGAACGGCACCACCTGCTGTTCGAGGTCGTCGAAGGCGGCGTCGCTCACGCCGTTGAACAGGACGCCCGCCAGTCGGTCGCCGAACGCGTCGGCGGCGGCGACGACGTCGTCTAAGTCGCGGGACTGCTCGTAGCCGGCGACGAGCAGCACGTCGGCGTCGAGCCGGGAGGCGATGTCGACGTCGGTCAGTTCGACGATGCCGCCCGTCGTCCAGGAGCCGCCGCCCTCGACGAGCATCAGGTCGCGGTCGGCGGCGAGCTCTCCGAAGTACTCCTCGACGATCGCGCCGAGCTCCTCGGGGTCTTCCTGCCCGCGGATCGCGCCATCGACGAACGTCGGCGAGTAGACGATCGGCTCCATCTGGTGCATCTCGGAGTCTAGCTCGAGCAGTTCGCGCGCGAGCATCGGATCCTCGTCGAGCGTCTTCCCGACGTTCGACTGGAGGCGCGTGCCTTTCGGCTTCATGTAGCCGACGTCGAGGCCGCGCTGCTGTGCGAGGCGGCCGAGCGCGAGGGTGACTGCGGTCTTGCCGGTGCTGTCTTCGATCGAGGTGACGAGTAGGGTGTTCGTGTGCATCTGTGGGACTCCTCAGAGTTGGTCGGGATCGACCGTAAGTCGCACGTCGACGGCTTCGACGCCGTCGGGCGTGGCGACGAGCGGGTTGATGTCCAGTTCCAGAATCGCCGGGAAGTCGGTCACGAGCTGTGAGAGGCGCTGAATCGTCTCGACGACACCCGCGACGTCGGCCGGCTCGCGGCCGCGAGCGCCCCGCAATAGGGGTGCGGCGTCGATCTCGCGGGTCATCGCTTCGGCCTCGGGCTCGGACACCGGCGCGACCCGGAAGGTCGTATCTTCGAGGGTCTCGACGAAGATGCCCCCGAGGCCGAAGAGCAGGAGGGGACCGAACTGCGGGTCCCGATTCATCCCGACGATCGTCTCGACGCCGTCGTCGAGATCGACCATCTCCTGGACCTGAACGCCAATGATCGTCGCGTCGGGCTGGTAGTTGCGGGCGCGCGAGACCAGATCCTCGTAGGCGTCGTACACCTCCTCGTCCGGCACGCCGACCTTGACGCCGCCGATGTCGGATTTGTGCAGGATGTCCGGGCTGACGATCTTCATCACGACGTCGCCGTCGATTCGCTCGGCGACGTCTAAGGCGTCGGCGGGCGCGTCGACGATCTCGCCAGCGGGCGTCTCGATTCCGTAGGCGTCGAGCAGGCCCATCGCTTCGACACCGAGGCGCGTGTCCTCGCGGCCTTCGACCGACGAGAGGATCTCACGGGCCCGCTCGCGGTCGACGTCGAACGTCGTCGGGGGCTGGTACTCCCGCTCGGAGATGTCGCGGAAGCGCGAGAGCGCGTCGAGTCCTTTGACCGCCCGCGCGGGGTCGAAGTAGTTCGGGATTCCGGCGTCCGCGAGCGCCGCTGCCGCGGGCTCGACGCGCTCGCCGCCCATAAAGCAGGCCGCGACCGGTTTCTCGTGTTTCGCTTGGAGCTCCACCGTGTCGGCGGCCAGCCGCTCGTAGTCGAGCACCGCCGTCGGACACGAGAGGACGATCGCGCTGCCGACGTTGTCGTCGCCGAGCGCGACGTCGAGAGCGTCGCGGAACCGCTCGTTGTCCGCGTCGCCGACGATGTCGACCGGGTTGTAGATGTTCCCCTCAGCGGGCAGCGCCTCCGAGAAGGCATCGAGCGTCGCCTCGGTGAACGACGCCATCGAGAGCCGGGAGTCGCCGATCGCGTCGGTGCTCATCACGCCCGGACCGCCGGCGTTCGTGATGACCGCCACGTCGTCGGTGTCGGGGAGGGGCTGGCTCTCCAGCACGCGGGCGGCGTCGAACAGTTCCTGGACGGACTCCGCGCGGATGACGCCCGCCTGTTCGAGCCCGGCCTCGTAGGCCTGATCGGAGCCCGCGATCGTCCCCGTGTGGCTCGACGCCGCCTGTGCGCCTGCGTCCGTCCGCCCGGACTTCACGAGGACGATCGGCGTCTCGCGGGTCACCTCTCGCGCAGTCTCGATGAACGCCTGGCCGTCGTCGATGCCTTCGAGATAGCCGATTATCACGTCGGTCGCGTCGTCGTCGCCCCACTCTTCGACGAAGTCGGACTCGTCGAGGACGGCCTTGTTTCCGAGCGAGACGACGTCTTTGAAGCCGATTCCCTGGTCGTTCGCCCAGTCCAGCACGGCCGTGATGAACGCGCCGGACTGGCTCATAAACGACATTCGACCGGTAGTCGCGTTCTCGGGTCCGAACGTGGCGTTCATCCCGACCGGCGTCGACATGATGCCGAGGCTGTTCGGACCGACGAGGTCGATGTCGTACCGCTCGGCGACCTCGATCAGGTCCTGTTCGCGGGCGGCCCCGTCGCTGCCGGTCTCACCGAAGCCGGCGGTGATGACTACGACGTTTCGGACGCCTGCCTCGCCGGCCTCGCGTACCACGTCGACGGCGATTTTGGGCGGGACGACTACGACGGCGAGGTCGGCGCTGGCGTCGGCGATATCGTCGAGGGCCGGGATGCCGAAGACCTCCTCGTGACTGGGGTTCACGGGGACGACGTCGCCCGCGAACGACTCCAGGAGGTTCTCCATAATCGCCTGGCCGACCGAGCCCTCGCGCTCTGTCGCACCGACGACGGCGATCCGCTCGGGCGAGAACAACTCGGATAGCTCTCCCATCAGACTGGCGTACTCCGGGTCGGCGCTTAAATCCGGGCGGTTTGGTACTCGCACGTGAGTTCACGATCGCACGGCAGGACAGACCGTCGCGCGTCCGTCTCCGACGTACAGATCCGCACACCAACGTACAGCCGAGAGCACGACAAAATGCCTACATTTTAAAACGTCCACACCTGAAACTGCGCTATGGCTCACAGCGGAGACGCGATCGACCGCGAGACCGTCTCCCGGAATCAGATGGAACCCGTGTTCGCCGTCGACGACGACAGAACCGTGGCGTTCGCGAACGAGCGGTTCTACGAGATCACGGGGCTCTCCCCGAGCGAAGTAGTCGGGACCGACTACGAGTTAGTGCGCAGGGTCGTCGCCGAGGGCCTCGACGCGCTCCGCACGGTCGTCGAATCAGTTCTGACGGGCGAATCGTCCGAGGAACGCGTCGAGTTGGTGATGGAACACCCCGAAGACGCCCCCGTCCCCCGTCGGTTGCCCGCCCAGGCGCGCGTCACGACGATCCGAGCGGACGGATCGAACGTCGGTGCGCTCGTCTCTCTCCGGCGGATCGGGACTCGAAAAACCTACGAGCGCCGGCTGGAACGGCAGAACGAGCGATTGGAGGAGTTCGCCAGCGTCGTCGCACACGACCTGCGGAACCCGCTGAACGTCGCGGAGGGGCACCTCGAGATCGCCGCCGGACAGTGCGACTCCGAGCATCTCGAACCGGTCGCCGGCGCGCTCGATCGGATGTGGAACATCATCGAGGATACGCTCTCGCTCGCGAAGCAGGGACACTACGTCGGCGAGACGGAGCGCGTGGACCTGTCCGACCTCGTTCGGCAGTGCTGGGCGACCGTCAGCACTCCCGACGCCACGCTCGAAGTCGAACCCGGAGCCGCGGTAGAGGCCGACGCCGACAGGCTGCGAAACCTCTTCGAGAATCTGTTCCGCAACGCCGTCGAGCACGGAGGCCGGAGCCGCGGCTCGGATCCCGGCGAGACCGCCGAAGGCGGTGAGCGGAGCGTGACGATCCGCGTGGGGCTCGTCGATGACGGATTCTTCGTCGAAGACGACGGTTGCGGGATCCCGGTGGAAGACCGCGATCGCGTGTTCGAGCTGGGATACTCGACGGCCGAAGAGGGGACGGGCTACGGCCTCGCGATCGTCAGGTGGATCGCGGAGGCACACGGCTGGGACGTCGCCGTCGTCGACAGCGACGACGGGGCGCGGTTCGAGTTCACCGACGTCGACGTCGTGCGTGAGTGACGGGACGATCGAGCGGCGTCGGCGTCGGCGTCGACCGTCCTCACACCTCGACGGGCGTCGCCTCCGCGGTAGTTCTGAGTTCCCCGGAGCCGATCGGGAAGACGGCCGTCGGCGCGCCGGCGGCCGCCCAGACGGTCTCGTAGTCGAGGAGCGACTCGTCGAGTAGCACCGGGAGGTCGGCGTCGTGGCAGAACGGCGGCACGCCACCGATGCTCCAGCCGACTACCTCCCGGATCCCGGCGTCCCGTCGCCTTCGATACGGGACTCGTATTTCGCCAACGACTCCTCCAGTGCGGTCTCGGCGTCGACGTCGAGTTCCGCTGCGAGCGCGAGCAGCGCGAAGAGCGCATCGCCAAGTTCCTCAGAGTGCACCGACAGCGACTCCGGGTCGTCCCCGTACGCGCTCGATTTCGCCGCGTCCGCGGCCAACTCGCCGACCTCCGCGGTCAGATCCAGTAGTCGATACGCCGGATGGGTGTGTAACTCGGCTTCCGCGAGGAAATCCGCAACGCGTCGTTGACTGTCGCGCATCGGTCCAGCGCGCGAACGCCGACGTAGAAAGTGTTCTGCTTCCGAAATTAAAGAGTCCCAACGTCCCTCCCTGTTCGTTTACACGACGTTTTTAGGCTCGCCAAAACAATCAGTAATATGAAATGTTTATGCTGGTTCAGTGGTTACACGCGAGTATGGTGGAGCTGGGGTCTCTCGCGTTCGTCTTCGTCGCGGGCCTGATAACGGCGTTAGCGACGGGGCTGGGCGCACTCCCGTTCTTTTTCCTCTCCGACGTGAGCGACCGCTGGAACGTCGCGTTGTGGGGGATCGCCTCCGGGATTATGCTTTCTGCGTCGGTCTTCGGGCTCGTTCTGGAGGCGCTCGGCGAGTACATCCACGTCGCGCTCTCCCGCGTCGCCGTCGAGCCGATCCCACAGCGGGAGTTGATGCTCCTCGCTGCGGGACTCGTCGCCGGCATCCTACTGGTCTACGTCGCCCACGACCTCATCGAAGCCGCCGAGGTCGACCCGCACCAGTACGAGGAAGCGGACTTCAAGAAGCTGGTACTCATCCTCGGCGTCTTGACCGTGCACTCCTTCCCGGAGGGCGTGGCTGTCGGCGTCTCGTTCGCAGATCTGGGTCTCCAGGGCGGCACGCAACTCCTCGGCTTCGTCGTCCCACTCCTGGCGATCTTTATGACGATCGCCATCTCGATCCACAACATCCCCGAGGGCGTCGCGATCTCGATCCCGCTACGTTCGATGGGCGTCGCGAACTGGAAACTCGTCTGGTGGTCGGTGTTCTCGAGCCTGCCGCAGCCGATCGGCGCGGTGATCGCGTTCTACTTCGTCCGCGCCGCTCGGGATTTTCTCCCCGCGGGCTTCGGCTTCGCCGCGGGGGCGATGATCTTTCTCGTGCTCACGGAGTTCATCCCCGAAGCACTCGCCGTCGGCCGCGGACTGCCCGGCGGCGGTCGGCGCGAACTGGCCGCGGGCGTCGCTGCCGGCTTCCTCGCGATGGTGCCGCTGGTGTTCGTCTGACGGCCTGAAAAGCGAGATCCGACCGCATCCGCCGTCTGCGTTCAGTGGCTGTGGCCCATCGCCTCGTCGAGCGAGACGCCGAAGCGCTCCTCGAAGAGCTCCTCCATCTTCTCGTTCAGCGCGTCGAGGTCCGCGGGCGTTTCGCCCTGTCCGTGGTGGACGACGGCGTGAGCCTGCTGTGCGAACGACTGCACGAGGAGGTCACCGACGACGGCCGTCGGCGACTCGCCCTGTTCGGTGAAGACGTCGGCGAGGCCCTCGGGGAGCTCGATCTCCTCGACGTCGCCGTTCGGCGCTTCGATCGTGTAGGTCTCGGTGTCGACCATACTTCCCCTCGGGTGGCTCGACATAAGGGTCTGTGGGAATCGGCCGCTGGAGCGACCGACCGACGGGAGACGCACCGAAGCGAGCCTCGGGCTCAGTCACTCGCGCCGGGGCGATATCCTCTGCTGACCGCCTTCCAGCGGTTCGAGCGAAACCGCCAGAGGTTCACGACCATCGGCACGGCCGTCTCGGCGAACAGCGCGAGTAGCAGTCCGCCGATCCCGAGCGCGGGGACGATCGTCCCGAGCCACGCCAGCGGGACCGCGACGAGATAGAGCCCGGCGAGCGCGGAGACGAACGGGATCCGGGTGTCACCGGCTCCCCGCAACGCACCCGTGACGGACCCGTCGATCCCGAGCGCGACGACGCTGATCGCGGCGACGCGGACGAACTGCGCCGACAGCGCCCGGTTCGCGGGATCGTCGACGAAGATCCCGGCGATCGGATCCGCGAAGACGACGACGACGGCGGCGACGACGACGTAGACGAGCACCGACAGACGGACGATCCCCCAGCCGTACGCTTCGGCCTCGCGCTCCTCGCTCGCGCCGAGTTCCTGGCCGACGAGGGTCGACGCCGCGATCGAAAAGCCCCACGAGAAGCTCCCGAGGAGGCCGCGGACCTGTCGGCCGACGCCGACCGCCGCCACGGCCACGGGGCCGAACGTCGCCGCGATGGCGAGCAGCGGGAAGACGACGAGGCCCTGGGCGGCCCGGCGAGCGACCAGCGGCGTGGACACCTGGCCGATCTGCCGGAGCAGTTCGCGGTCGAGCACCGGCCCCGAGAGCGTGAGCGGCACGGGGCTGGCACCGCGGCCGCGGACGTAGTTCCGGCCGGTCATCCCCCACGCGAACACGACCGTCACGAGCGCCGTCGAGAGCGCGGTGCCGAGCGCCGCGCCCGCGACACCCATTCCGAGGCCGAGGACGAACACCGTCGACAGCGCGATGTTGGCGACCGCGCCACCGGCTCGGACGGCCATCGGCGTGACCGTGTCGCTGACGCCCGCGTAGGTGCGGCTGGCGATCAGGTTCAGGAACTCGAAGAGGAGACCGGGGGCGACGACCGCGAGGTAGGTCGCGCCGTAGCCGACGCTCTCGGGATCCTGCCCGAGAATCCCGACGAGCGGCCGCGCCGCGAGTCCGAAGAACGCCACCGTCGGTATGCCGAGCACGACGGCGAGCAGAACGCTCAGCCGGACGACCGACGCCGCGCGGTCGGTGTCGCCGCCGCCGTAGTTCTGCGAGACGAGCGCGACCGTCCCGCCCGCGAGGCCGATCGCGATAAACTTCGCGACCATCCAGAACGCGTTCGCGAGCGTCAGCCCGGCGACGGCCGTCGGCCCGAGCACGAGGCCGACGAGCGCGAGGTCGACCGTCCGCTTCGACATAATCGCGAAGCCGGTGACGATCCGCGGCCACGCGAGGTCGACAGTCGCCCGGAGCCGCGTCTCTTCGATGACGCCCGCCTCGGCCAGCATTCCGGCGAGCGCCGCACCGGTTCGACTGAGTCGTGACACGGCAGAGAGAAGCAACGCCGGCGGCTAATGGGTTCCGTTCGGTGGCCGAGGCTGCCGGAAGCGGAGCCACGCGGACCGACACGGACCCACGCGGACCGACGCAAAGCAACGCGAAAATGCGCTTTGCCGCGGCATCACCGCGCCCCGCGCGGCGTTCACCGCGAGCGGAGCGAGTTTCTCCCACCCGGTTTCTGCGTGGTGGGTTCCCGCCGCCCGAAAGAGGCGCGTGGTCTAGTGATTATCGTAAGTTCGCACAGATTTCTCGCCGGACGGGACGGCGAGAATCTCCGAACAGTTACGATAACCCCTATTAGTCGTCGCTCTCGACGGCGGCGACCTCGCCGGCCGCTTCGGCCGTCTGCTCGCGCTCGAGGTCTTCGAGGTAGTCGTCGGCGTCGAGGGCGGCCTTCACGCCCATCCCGCCGGCCGTCGCGGCCTGCTGGTAGTGGTAGTCGACGACGTCGCCGGCGCCGAAGATGCCGGACACGCCCGTGGCCGTCTGGTTGCCGCCGGTGCCGCCCTGCGTCTTGAGATAGCCGTCGTCGTCGAGCTCGACGCCCGTGCCTTCGAGGTAGCCGGTGTTCGGAGTGTGGCCGATGGCGTAGAAGACCGCGCCGACGTCGAAGTCGAACTCCTCGGTCTCGGGATCGTCGAGTTTGTCCGTCGGGTAGCCCTCCGGGTTCCGGACGAGCGTGACATGGTCCATCCCCTCCTCGCGGCTCCCGTGGAGCTCCGTGACCTCGGTGTTGCGCATAATCTCGATCTCGCCCTCGTCGGCTTTCTCCATCACGCGGTCGATCCAGTAGTCCTCCGCGCGGAACTCCTCGCGGCGGTGGACCAGATAGACCGTCGAGGCGAACTTCGTGAGGAAGTTCGCCTCCTCCATCGCGGCGTCGCCGCCGCCGATCACCATAATCTTCTCGTCGCGGAAGAACGCGCCGTCACAGGTCGCACACGTCGAGAGGCCGTAGCCCATCAGTTCGTCCTCGCCCGGAATGCCGAGCGTGCGCGCGGAGGCCCCCGACGCGGAGATGACTGCGTCGGCCGTGTAGACGTCGCCGTTCTTCAGCCGGAGCGTGAAGGGTCCGTCGTCGGCTTCCTCGACGGACTCGACGATGCCGTTCTTGATCTCCGCGCCGAACCGCTGGGCCTGCTGCTTCATATTCTGGACCAGCTCGGGCCCGGAGATGCCCTCGGGGAAGCCCGGATAGTTTTCGACTTCGGTCGTCAGCGTGAGCTGTCCGCCGGGCTCGTCGCCCTCGAAGACGAGTGGGTCGTTGTTCGACCGCGCGGCGTAGATTGCCGCGGAGAGACCGGCGATGCCGGAGCCAGCAACGATGAGCGGTCGATGGTCGACTACCTCGTCGGCGTTGTCTGTCATACCCGCTCGTTGGTGGGACACGTCCTTTTAGATTCCGCTGTCGTGCGCGTCCCCCGTCAGACTGTATTGTGTTACCGTCACAATACCGAATCCGGGCGAGTATATACGTCCTGCGCAGCGAGTGGGTCGTATGCCCGCCGACCTGACGGAGAAGACGGATCGGTACGAGCGGATGTTCGCCGACGCGCTCGCGGAGGCCGAGGTGGCCGTTCCGGGGTCGACGCCGCTCGGCGAGGCGGCCGCCGAGGTTCGAGAGATGGCGCTGTCGTATCTGGAGGACGGGCGGCACTTCCGCGAGCACGACGACCTCGTGAACGCGCTGGCGGCGTTCTCGTACGGCTACGGCTGGCTCGACGCCGGCGTCCGGCTGGGGCTCTTCGAGATTCCCGACGAGACGCACCTGTTCACGACGGAGTGACGGCCGGCGTTGGGGGAGCGGTGCCGCGCTACTCGAAGCGGTACGTCGGTCCGTCGTCGCCGTCTTGGACCTCGACGCCGAGCGCTTCGAGTTCGTCGCGGAGGTCGTCGGCGCGCTCGTAGTTCCCGGCGTCGCGTTCGGCCTCGCGGACGTCCAAGACGAGTTCGACCAGTTCCTCGGCGAGGGTGACGGTGCCGTCGCCGTCCGCCGTCGCGCCGAAGGCGAGTCCGAACACGTCGCCGCCGAGTTCCTCGAAGGTCTCGACGGTCTCCCGGAGTGCCCGGTAGTCGTACGCGTCGTGGTCGTCGAGGTGGCGGTTCACCGCGGTCGTCAGTTCGAGCAGCGCCGCCATCGCCTCTCGGACGTTGAAGTCGTCGTTCATCGCCTCGCGGAACGCCTCGCGCGTCTCGGCCAGCGTCGCGCGGAACGACTCGTCCTCGACTGTCGCGTACGCGTCGGTGCTGTCGCAGGCGTCGACGGCGCTGTCGTAGGCGCGTTCGAGGCGTTCCCAGCGCTCCTCGGCCTCACGCATCTCGCGTTTACCGAACGTCTGCTCGCTGCGGTAGCCCGTCGAGAGGTAGAACGTCCGGACGACGTCGACGCCGTACCGATCGAGGGCGTCGTCGACGGTGAGGAAGTTGCCGAGACTGGAGGACATCTTGTCGCCGGCGGTCTGGAGGAGGCCGACGTGGAGCCAGTAGCGGGCGAACGGCTCCCCGGTGGCGGCCTCGCTCTGGGCGATCTCGTTCTCGTGGTGCGGGAAGACGAGGTCGCGGCCGCCGACGTGGATGTCGAGCGTCTGATCCAAGTGCGTCATCGACATCGCCGAGCACTCGACGTGCCAGCCGGGACGCCCCTCACTCCACGGCGAGTCCCAGGTCTGTCCGCAGGGCTCCTCGACGGCCGGGAGGCCCGCGTGTCGGTGTTCGGCGACGTCGTCGGGGGCGACCGCGCCCGCCTTCCAGAGCGCGAAGTCGGCGGGGTGACGCTTCTCGGAGCGCTCCTCTTCGGGGCCCTGCGTCTCGATCTCGTCGAGGCGCTGATTGGAGAGTTTGCCGTACTCCTCGAAGGCGGTGACGTCGAAGTACACCGAGCCGTTCGACTCGTAGGCGTAGCCGCGGTCGACGAGCGTCTCCACGAGGTCGACGATGTCGGGCACGTGTTCGGAGACACGGGGGTAGACCTCCGCACGCTTCAGATTCAGGCCGCGCATATCCCGGATCACGTGCGAGGTGAAGTGGTCGGCGACCGCGGACTCGGTCTCGCCGAACCCGTCTTCGCCGATGCGGGCGACGATCTTCTCGTTGACGTCGGTGAAGTTCTCGACGTGGCGAACGTCGTAGCCCTCGTGTTCCAGCCAGCGGTGCATCACGTCGGCGTGCGCCCACAGGCGAGCGTGGCCGAGGTGTGCGTCGTCCGAGACCGTCAGCCCACAGACGTACAGCAGGACCTCGTCGTCGTTCCGCGGCTCGAACTCCTCGCGTTCGCCCGTCAGGGTGTTGGTCACGGACAGCGTCATCGCCACTACCTACTTCAGACGCGTTTTTCAAGCCGTCGGAACGTCCGGTACCGGGCCGGGAGCGGTCGTCCGGACCGGCCGTCTCGGGCGTCGGCACGCGTTCGGCCCATTGGATCGGACCGATTCCAACAACTTTTACTCGATTTCTAAATAATACTCAAGTATGGGAACCGAGACGGAGAAGGGAACCGTCGCGATCGTCGGCGGTGCCGGTGCGGTCGGGTCGAGCACGGCGTTCGCCCTGATGGACAGCGGCTTGGTCGGCGAGATTATCCTCGTCGACATCGCAGACGAGCGTGCCGCGGGCGAGGCGATGGACCTGAACCACGGCGCGTTCTTCACCTCGCCGGTTCGCGTCCGGACCGGAGGATACGAGGACTGCTGGGACGCGGACGTGGTGATCGTGACTGCGGGCGCGAGTCAAGCGCCCGACGAGACGCGGCTGGACCTGCTGGAGCGCAACGCCGGCATCTTCGCGGAGATGATCCCGGAGGTCACGCGCGGACTCGACGACGACGCCGTGGTGCTCGTCGTCACCAACCCGGTCGACGTGCTCTCCTACGTCACCTGGAGCGTGTCTGACCTCCCCGCCGACCGCGTGATCGGTTCGGGGACGGTACTCGATACCTCGCGGTTCAGGACCGCGCTCAGTCACGAGTTCGATGTCGGTCCGTCGAACGTCCACGCCTACGTGATCGGCGAACACGGCGACAGCGAAGTGCTCGTCTGGAGCGCGACGAACCTCGGCGGCGTCCCGATCGACGCCTACTGCAGGCACCGCGACGTCGAGGACCTCGACGCCCTGCAGTCACGGATCGAAGACGAGGTACGGGACGCCGCTTACGAGATCATCGAGCGGAAGGGACAGACGAACTACGGGGTCGCACGCGCCGTGGCGGCGGCCACCGAACGGGTGCTCGGCGACGACGACGCGATCCTCACCGTCTCCACGCTGCTCGACGGTCAACACGGGATCGACGACGTCTACCTCAGTCTCCCCGCGACGGTCAACCGCGGGGGCGTCCGCGACGTCCTGGAGTTCGATCTCGACGCCGAGGAACGAGCGGCCGTCCAGGAGTCGGCCGCGATCGTTCGGGAGTCGATCGAGCAACTCGACATCGACGCGGTCTGAGCGCTTCAGCCGGTCTCCGGGTGGCGTCGTCGCCCCCGCCGACCGCCTCAGTCCGCGCGCTCCAGTGCGTCTTCGACGAGCCGGAGGGCGTTCGCGCCGTCGCTGCGGGGCACAACCACGACGAGTTCCTCGCCTGCGACACCCGCGGCGTCGACGAGAACGTTCTCGGCACGCAGCCGGTCCACCACGGCCGAGAGCGCGCGGCTGTCGACGTCGCCGTCGACGACGACGGCGGTGAGGCTCCCGTCGGTCGCGACGATTCGACCCCCGCCGACAGCCAACAGTGTCTCGGTGTCTGCCTCCGATCCAGATACGTCGTCGTCGACGGCGACGTCGACGCCGGCGAGACCGACGCCGCTGCGCATCCGGACGACGACGTCGCGATCACTGTCGCTGTCGCGGTCGCCGTCGGCAGACGCTGCGGGCGGGAGATCCTCGGCGAAGCGCCGCAGCGCCGTCGCGATCGAGTCGGTGTCGCCGTCGACGTCGAGCGACGTAGCGGCGGCCGCGTAGTTGACCACGTCTGCCCGGAGCGCCTCCAACAGCCACGGACGGGCGCGCACGGCGGCCCGCGTCTCGGCGGCAAGTGACATACGCTACGGGTCGTCGGACGGGGAGAAAAGTCCGCGGGTCGGCGGCGTGCAGGGTCGCTGCGACGCGCTCGTACGATGCCACACACGTCCAAGTTCGGCTTCCAAAATCTGAAAAATCGTTCGTGGAACCCGAAGTCCATAAGGGCGCTCCGTCCCCAGGTTCGGGTATGCAAGCGCTGGTCATCGTGGCGCACGGGTCGCACCTCAACCCCGATTCGTCAGCACCGACGCACCGTCACGCGGACACCATCCGCGCGGCGGGCGCGTTCGACGAAGTGAAGACGGGGTTCTGGAAAGAGGAACCGTCGCTCCGGGAGGTCCTCCGCACCGTCGAGTCCGAGGAGGTATACCTCGTCCCGCTGTTCATCAGCGAGGGGTACTTCACCGAGCAGGTGATCCCGCGGGAGCTCCGCCTGGACGACTGGGACGTCTCCGAGTGGGACTCCGACGGGCTGAGCGCCGACACGGCGACGCTGGTCGCCGAGGACACGGGACAGACGATCCACTACTGCGGGCCGGTCGGGACCCACGAGGCGATGACCGACGTGCTGATCCGCCGCGCCGAGACGGTCACGGGCGACCCCGACGTCGGCGAGGACTTCGGCTTCGCCGTCGTCGGCCACGGGACCGAACGCAACGAGAACTCCGCGAAGGCGATCGAGTACCACGCCGACCGCGTTCGCGAGACTGGACGCTTCGAGGAGGTACAGGCGCTCTACATGGACGAGGAGCCGGAGGTCGACGACGTGACCGACTACTTCGAGACCGAAGACGTCGTGGTCGTCCCCCTGTTCATCGCGGACGGCTTCCACACCCAAGAGGACATCCCCGAGGATATGGGCCTGACCGACGACTACCGGACGGGCTACGACGTGCCCGCCGAGGTCGACGGCCACCGCATCTGGTACGCCGGTGCCGTCGGGACCGAGGGGCTGATGGCCGACGTGGTCCTCGAACGCGCCGCCGACGCCGGCGCGGACATCGAGTCCGCAATCGAGACCGTACGTGAGGAGACCCGCGAGACGCCGGCGGCGGGTGACTGACGTGCGCGACGAGCAGGTCGACGCGCTGTGTGAGCGGATCGAATCGGGCGCGGACGCGGTCGAGTTCGACGGCCTCCACGCGGCCACAGACGAGTCGGGCTACGCGCTCGGCGTCGAGGGGCGAACCCGCCACGAGGGGCTCTCGGAGTCCGAGTTCCGGACGGCCGCCCGCGACGACGAGGTCGCGCCGTACGTGACGAACTGGTACTACTGGGACGAGGTCGTCGGCCACCGCGGTCGGCACCGCCGCGCGTTTCTCCGGCACGCCGAGGCCGCAGACGACCACGCGGTTCCGGAACGCTACGAGGCGCTCCGTGCGGGGATGCACACCGAGTGGGGCGACGTGCTCGTCACCGCGACGCTGGCCGAGGACGGCCATCGCCGGTACGAGATCCGTCACGCCGACGACGCGGACGCCCAGCGGGAGGCGCTCGACGCCCACCACGACCCCCTCGACGCCCGCGAGCTCTCGACGTACGACGAGCGCGGGCGGTACCGGCCGCTGAAGACCGCACCCTCGCTCGTCTCGGGGTGGGTCTTCCCGGAACTCGACGGCCGCGACGCGGTCGAGACGCTCGACGTGCTCTACCCCGCGTCGGTCGCCAACTGGAACCTCGAACGCGAGGGCGACCTCGACGTGACCCACTGGCGCGAGACGGCGGAGCGCCAGACGGGGATCTACGGCGTCGTCGAGGAGCTCCCCACCGAGGCCGTCGACTGGGTGGCCGAGGCCTGCTGTACGGACTCACAGTGTCTCAAGCGCCGCGAGTGGCAGTACGACGAGGATCACGCTCTCGAAGCCGACGGCGGAACCGGGGCGTTCCCCTGCCGGGAGCCCTGTTCGCTCGTCGTCGCGGCCGGGCGCAAGTGGACCAAGCTCGAGGAGGAGGAGACCCACACCTACGAGTTCGAGCTGACGCCGTCGGAGAAAGAACAGCTCGAGGACATCGTCGACGCCGTCGCGGACGGGCGCACGGACGACATCCGCGAGGCCGACGTCTACGAGGGCGCAAACAGATACCGGACGCGATATCTCCGCGCGAAGCGCTTCGACGAGCACGGAAACCTCTCGGGGACGCCGACGGATCCCGAAGAGCACGACGATCACGACAACCACAGCGAGGACGGAGACCACGACGAGGACGGAAACCACGACGATCACGACAACCACGGCGAGGACGGAAACCACGACGATCACGACAACCACGGCGAGGACGGAGACCACGACGACAACTGACCCGCTGTCAGAGCCTCGCTGTCTGCCCCGCAGAAATCCGAAACCGACTCCGAGGCTGTCGCCGTAGCGGACCGGGATCGATTCTACAGATAAGCAAGGCGAGTGCCTCGGGGCTTGACCCCGAGGCGGTTCACCGCTCGTCGAGCAGTTCTTCAGCGTGCGCCCGCGACTGAGCGCGTTTCCACCGTACTCTCTCGGCGTCGCCGTACGCCAGCTCCTCCCGCAGGACGTCCGGCAGAAACCCCGCCGCGGCTTCGACGACGTCGCCGTCGCTGTCGCCGAACTCGACGAGACCGTACGCCTCGGGCGCGCGCCCGACGGTCTCGCGGGTCAGCGACTGCCACCGTTTTCTGAGTGTCATCAGTCGTCGGAATCGGGGTCGACGTTCCCGTCGTCTGCAGCACCGCTACCGCTCTCGTCCTCAGCGCCAGTATCGTCGGCCCCGTCGGTCACGAACTCGTAGGACTGCTCGCTCCAGTCGTCCTCGACGAAGACGAACACGCGGCCGCGAGCGACTTCGGGGTCGGCGTCGACCTCCGTTCGCATCCCACCGGGGCGGCGCACAGTGACACCGGGGAAGATCTCCTCTTCCTCGCCATCGTCGAGGAGGACGCGACCGACGCCCGTCGATTCGAGAACGTCGTCGTGCGTCTTCAGGTCGTTGACGTAGATCATCACGCCCTCGGTCTCGGTCGGATCCGTTACGAGAACGTGGGTCTCCTTCTTCGGTGGGGTGGTGAGCGTGTCGGTAACGGGTTCGGGGACGCCCCGGTACAGCGTCGCCCGACCGTCGGTGTACTCTACCTCGACGCCGTGATCGAGGAGTTCGACGCCGAGGGTGCTCGGCGGGATGTCGTTGCGCGCGCTCATACCTGCCCGTTCGCGTGGCCCGCTGAAAAGCGACGCGATGGGAGCGCCAGGCTGACGACAGTGCCCGGTCTACACCGGCTGCGTCCGGTGGTAGCACACCGACTGGCCGAGGCTGGCACAACCGTCAACCGCTACACCTTTCACGTCGGTCGATAGCACTCCTGTATGCACGGTCGAGCAGTCGCACTGGGGGCCGGAACGGTGCTGAACGCCCTCTCGACGGGCGTCGGATCGGCGTTCGCTATCGACGCGGAGACGACGGCGACCGTCGAACTCGACGACTCGGCGGACGTGGTCGGCACCGTCGCCGAGGACGACGACGCCGACACCCGACTGGTCGAGCGCTGTGTGGAGTTGGCCGTCGAAACGTACGGCGACGGCGACGACTACGGCGGGACCGTTCGGACCGAGAGCGACGTTCCGATGGCTGCGGGACTAAAGAGTTCCAGCGCCGCTGCTAACGCGACGGTCTTGGCGACAGCCGACGCCCTCGGCGCGGCTCCCGATCGGCTGGAAGCCTGCAAACTCGGCGTCCGGGCCGCTCGCGACGCAGGCGTGACTGCCACCGGTGCGTTCGACGACGCCTCGGCGTCGATGCTCGGCGGCGTGACCGTCACCGACAACGACGACGACGAACTGCTCGCACGCGACGAGGTCGAGTGGGAGGTGCTCGTCTGGACGCCCGCGGAGCGCGCCTACAGCGCCGACGCGGACGTCGAGCGCTGTGCGAACGTCGCGTCGATGGCAGAACTGGTCGCCGAACTCGCGCTCGACGGCCGTTACGCGGAAGCGATGACGGTGAACGGACTGGCCTTCTCGGCGGCGCTCGGCTTCTCGGCGGAGCCGGCTGTCGAGGCGATGCCACACGTCGCTGGCGTCTCCCTCTCCGGAACCGGGCCGAGCGTCGTCGCCGTCGGCGACGACGACGGTCTCGACCGCGTGCGGGCGCTGTGGGACGAGCGCGACGGCCACACGTGGCGGACCACGACGCGAACCGACGGAGGACGTATCATATGACACGAGACGACGCTACAGACCCCGACGACGCTTCGCTGGACGAACTGCGCGAGGAGATCGAAGACATCGATCGCGAGATCGTCGAGTTGATCGCGCGACGGACGTACGTCGCCGACTCGATCGCACAGGTGAAAGCCGATCGCGACCTCCCGACGACCGACGAAGGCCAAGAGGAGCGCGTGATGGAGCGCGCCGGCCACAACGCCGAGCACTTCGACGTGGACTCGAACCTCGTGAAAGCGGTCTTCCGGCTGCTCATCGAGTTGAATAAAGTCGAGCAGCGGGAAAGCCGGTAGGCGACGCTAGTTCACCTGCCCCGACAGCTCTGCGCCGCCTTGAACTCTCGGTAGGGCTCAGACTCCTCATCTCACCAGGTGTATTCGATCCTGTGGCGTATCCAACGGGGAACGAACCCTCAACAAGAGGGATCAGCGATCAACGCACAACGTACGGTGCTTTTCAGCTGCCGGAACAACGTCGAGCAGAGCGCGTAAATCGGAGTGCACCGACAGTCTGCGATCCGTCTGGAGGGGCCACTCGGCTGTCTGCAGTTTTCTGCGACCACATCGGTGACCCCTGACGGTGATCAGTGAGAACGACGACCGCGAGCGGAGTGCGGCTCATCGGGCGCCCTCCGCGAATCGGAATCCGTGGATTTAAACTGTCCCACCTCGGTATTCGGAGGTGAGGGCGCTTAGCTCAGTTTGGACAGAGTGCTTGGCTTCGGACCAAGTTGTCGCGGGTTCAAATCCTGCAGCGCCCATCATTCTGCGTGACGGGCAACATCTGGCAGCCGGCGGTACGGCGTTCATAAACGGACCCCCCTTCGACCGTTTCGACTTCGTCACGGTTCAGAGTCGACGGGTCGCAACCGGGATCCGCCAGCAGTGACGCCTCCGTTCGGCGTACTTGCAGACGTCTTCGACCGGAGCTGACTGGCCTGCCCCACAACACGTGGAATATCATAGAATTCGAGGCTATCAGTCTACTGAAACTCATATTTATATTATACTTAGTTGAAATGACTATCTAGATACACTATACAAAAATCATACGTATACAGATCGAGTAGTTTTTGATTTAATTTCACCTATATACTGCGACTTTTTCAGTATTTATACCCGCTAAACTGAGAGTATCCAATTCCAAATATATAATTTGGATTATACTACCAGTTTTTAGTATATCCTGTCTATTAGGATAAAGAGCTAACACAGCGTAGGCCCAACTCCGATGAGGACCAGTCGCTCCGGATAGATCCTCGCTACACAATCCGGGCACTCCGACACGAAGTCGGCCGGGAACTCCGACCCCGCCGAGGCCGCCTGGGCACGGGAGTAACAAACGTACGGGTGTTAGGGTCTCCGTGCGGCGTATCCTTCCGAGCGCGAAGTAGCGCTCGGCGCTCGGCACTCCGAAGGCACTTGATCCGGGGGCCAGATTCTCAGACGCTGATCGCCGCGTTAGCCCCTCTGTAACGAGGTTATGTAGTGTCTTTCCTCCGCCCTACAGTCTATTGGACGTCTCTAACAGGAGGGACTCGAGGGCCTACAGAGCGTTAGACGCCGTCTAATCGCCGCGTGGACGGAACTCTGCAACGAGTGCGACTGGGAGACTGTATGATTTTTTCACCCGGGACGAGGTGTCTTCAATATGGCCGACGACGAGACGCGGGTCGGAGTCGTCTACCACGACGCGGTATCGGACGAGCAGCAGGCTGCGATGAACTGGTTACGAACACAGCCGATGGACACCCGGGTGCTTTCGTTCACCGAGCTTCAGAGCGGCACAGCCGACGTCGACGCCCTGTGGTGGCACCGCGATGCTCCGTTCGAGGGGCGAGAGGTACGCGCGGCAACGGTGGAGGCATTCGAGTCGTTCCTCGCAGACGGCGGTGGGCTGTTGCTCACGCTGCGGGCACTGAGCGCCGTCGAGCGGCTCGGAATCGACCCGGTCGCCCCGGACGTGACTGGCGTCGAGAGCGTCACCGAGCCGACCGGTGTCCTCTGGCGGCCGATCTACGACGACCATACAGCCGTGAGCGCGTTCGATTCGGTTCGGATTCCGGTCTGCGACCGAGGTGCGGTCCCGATAGCTCGTTACGAACGCGTGGTCCCGTCACGCGGTGAAGTGCTCGCGTCGGCGATCCGGGGTGAGCGGGACGTGCCGCACGAGATGACGGTTGTCTCGTGGAACCGCGGCAGCGGCGTCGTCGGCGTCGGTGCACCGGTGGCGTTCGACGAACCCGCGGACCCGACCGTCGCCACCGCCCGCTCTGATCTGGTCGCGGGCTGTCTGTCGGCCGTCGTCGGCGGTGACCAACCGCACCGACCGAAGTCTGCCAGTTCGCTGGCCGCCTTGCGAGAGGCGCTCGCGGACGACCCGACTCGTCCGCGCTATCACTTCACGCCGCCGGCGAACTGGCTGAACGACCCGAACGGGCTGATCTGCTGGAACGGGCAGTATCACGTGTTCTACCAGTACAACCCCGCAGGCCCGTTCCACAACGCGATCCACTGGGGCCACACCGTCAGCGACGACCTGCTCCACTGGAGAGACGAGCCGGTCGCACTCGCGCCGTCGCCCGGCGGTCCCGACCGCGACGGATGCTGGTCGGGCTGTGCGGTCGACGACGACGGGACGCCGACGATCCTCTACACCGGGGGCAACGGGCGCTGGCAACTCCCGTGTGTCGCCACGAGCCCGGACCCGAAGCTCCGGAGGTGGGAGAAAGACCCCGGCAACCCTGTCATCGAGGAGCCGCCCTCGGAGCTGGAACTGCTTTCGAGTGAGCACTGGGAGGTGGAGTTCCGCGACCACGCCGTCTGGCGGGAGGGCGACACGTGGTATCAGATCATCGGGAGTGGCGTCGTCGACCGGGGCGGGACAGCGCTCCTCTACGCCTCGTCGGACCTCCGCGAGTGGGAGTATCTGGGGCCGTTGCTCGTCGGGAGCGACGGCCACGGTGCCGTCTGGGAGTGCCCGGAACTGCTGGAACTCGGGGATCGGTCCCTCCTCCACGTGTCCAACTACGAGGACGTCGTGTACTTCCTCGGGCGGCTTCGCGAGGGCACGTTCGAAGCCGAACACCAGGGAGTGCTCGACCACGGTGACTTCTACGCGCCGCAGTCGCTTCGGGACGACGACCGGTATCTGACCTGGGGGTGGCTCCCCGAGACGCGGGGGCCGAGCGCCCAGTGGGACGCCGGCTGGTCCGGAGTCCTCTCGCTCCCACGGGTGCTCTCACTCGGCGACGACGGCCGACTCCGACAGCGACCCGCCGCGGAGGTGGACCAACTCCGGAGGCGTCGGCTGTCCACGGCGGTGCCGGACACCATCGGCGGCGACCGACACACGCTCGGGGTGGGCGGTCGGACGCTGGAGGTGGCGCTCGACGTGTCGCTTGCGGACGCCTCCGCGTTCGAACTGTCGGTGTTCGAGTCGGCCGACCGCGAGGAGCGGACGGCGATCCGGTACA
Source organism: Halobellus sp. Atlit-31R (assembly GCA_003665935.1). GTDB lineage: Archaea > Halobacteriota > Halobacteria > Halobacteriales > Haloferacaceae > Haloquadratum. Next base: position 65,854 of record QPLR01000001.1, read on the forward strand.
CGCGGGAAAGCCAGGTCGTCGTCGATCGCTCGGCGTCCAGCCGAGACGGGATCGGTGCGACCGATTCTCAGCGGATGCCGGTGACGCCGTACGACGAGCCGCTGTCGCTCCGCGCGTTCCTCGACGAATCGGTGCTCGAACTGTACGCGAACGGTCGGCACTGTCTGACGAGTCGGGTGTATCCGTCGCCGGAGAGCGCGGGGATCTCGGTCGCGACCGAGGGCGGTCGCGCGTCGCTGCGCTCGTTCGACGTCTGGGCGCTCGAGGCCGCGATCACACCGGGCCCACGGCCGTCGTCTCGGGCTGGCGAGGAGCCTCAGTAGCCGCCCCGTCGGTAGCTCTCGAAAGCGTCGCCTCCCCGGCCGTCGACGCGGTCGACGCGTCCGCAACCGGCGGCAGCGCTTCCCGGCGGGCTGTCTGCCGAGCCCTCACACTCTGCGGGTGGCAGGTCCTCGCCCTCTACCGGGATCTGCCAGTGTGCGAGCGTGCCGTGGATCCGCGTCCGGTCGCCGGCGACGTCGAGCCGGAGCGTCGGGCTCAGCGTCCCGCCGAACCGGCGCCGCTGCTCGGCCGCCGAGAGGTCGGCGATCAGGTCCAGCGACTCGCCCGCGAACTCTCGGAAGTTGTAGAAGCTCTGCACGAGGATCTCCTCGCGGTGCGGAAACGCCATCCAGGAGTACGCCTGAAAGGGGACGCGCGCCGGATTCGTCACCACCAGCCCGGAGCCGTTCAGGGGGCGATACTCGCCGCGGAACGAGTCGGCAACGAACCCGTAGAGGCCGTCGTAGCCGTCGAGTCCCGGCGCGAACGTGTGCATATGACTCGACACGAACAGGTAGTACCGGCCGTCGCGCACCACTACGTGCGGCCGTTCGAGCTCCTGGTTGACGCAGACGCCGTGCAGAAGCGGCGGTTCGAGCGCCCACTCGAGCGGGTCGCCGCGCGGTGATCTGGCGATGCCGACGCTCCCGTTGAACATCTGCCGCCTCTCGTCGCCGTCACACCGGTCGCTGTCCGGCGGAGCCGGCGTGTTCGCCTCGAACAGTAGACACGTCTCGCCCGTGTCCGGATCCTCGAAGAACCACGGGTCGCGGAAGGTGTAGGTCATCCCCCGCGATTGGGCCTGACGTTCGTACCACTCTCCGTCGGGTTCGAGCAGGATCTCGTGCGTCCAGGGGCCTTCGACTCTCACGCGATCGGCCTCGGCCTCGAACCGGCCGCCGTAGCCGACGGCGATCCGTTGCGTGTAGTTCAGCTCCGCCTCGGACGCGTCGCCCGCGGCGGTGTAGTAGAGATACAGTTCGCCGTCGTCGTACAGCGCGGAACCCGCCCACTGCCGCTGCCCGAGTGCCCCCGTCCCGAACACGGTGTCGCCGCCGTCCCACTCGATCCCGTCACGCGAGTAGAAGTAGCGGATCTCGGCGACGTCGTGTCGCTTCCCGGGGAGTAGCTCGTCGGACGCAGTGAGCGAGAAGAGCACTCGCCAGCCGTTCACCTCCGCGATCGACCCGCTGCGGTCCCGGAGCAACCACGTGTCCCAGACGTGGTGATCCGCGGCCGGGTCCTCGGCGGGAGGGCTGATCGGCGGCGCGGCGGTCTCGGATGTTCGCTCGATCTCCGTCGCCTGTGACCGTCTCCACCGTGACGGCCGCCGGCGCTCGGAGGCCCGCGCTGCGCTGGCTCGGTTGTCAGTCATCGATCCGTACTCCCACGTTCGTCGCAAATTCACTTATTGGCCGTGGTCCGCGACCCGGAGCGGACGGCATCGAGGACGACCAGTGAACGTCGTGGACGACTGGCGAAGGTCACGGACGACCAGTGGACGCCGTGGACGGCCGGCGAAGGTCACGGACGACCAGTGAACGCCGTGGACGGCCGGCGAAGGTCGCCGTCGGGTCTGCTCCCAACAATTAATACGGGACGGTAGCAAACAAGTGTCAATATGGATGAACATACGTGGTGGAAGGAGGCAGTCGTCTACCAGATCTACCCGCGGAGTTTCAACGACTCCGACGGCGACGGGATCGGAGACATCCCCGGAATCACGGCGAAACTGGAGTACGTCGAGGAGCTGGGTGTCGACGCAGTCTGGCTCAGCCCGGTCTACGAGTCGCCGCAGCACGACAACGGCTACGACGTCAGCGACTACCGGTCGATCCACTCGGCGTTCGGGACGATGGAGGACTTCGACCGGCTGCTGACCGAGCTCCACGACCGCGACATCCGACTGATTATGGATATGGTAGCGAATCACACGTCGTCCGAACACGAGTGGTTCCAGCGGTCCCGCTCGGAGCCGGACGGCGAGTACGGCGACTACTACATCTGGCGCGAGGGCTCCCCCGACGAGCCGCCGAACAACTGGGAGTCCGCGTTCGGCGGCTCGGCCTGGGAGTACGACGACGAACGCGGCGCGTGGTATCTCCACCTCTTCGACGTCCACCAGCCCGACCTCAACTGGCGGAACCCCGCGGTCAGGCGAGAGCTGTTCGAGACGATGAACTGGTGGCTGGACAAAGGTATCGACGGCTTCCGTCTCGACGTTATCAATCTGCTCTCGAAGGCCGAGGGGCTCCCCGACGGCGACCCCGACAGCGAGTGGGTCGGGAGCGAACACTTCGCCGACGGCCCGCGGATCCACGAGTATCTCGGTGCGATGCACGATGCGGTGTTCGCCGGGACCGACGTGGTCACGATCGGCGAGATGCCGAAACTCGACCTCGAAAGCGCGCGGCGATACGTCGGCGACGGGCCGCTGGATCTCGTGTTCCCCTTCGAGCATCTGGAGCTCGACTTCGGCGCGGCTGGCCGTTGGGACGTCGGTCCGTGGGATCTCACGGATCTCAAAGCGGTCTTCGACACCTGGCAGCGCGGGATGGAAGGCCACGGCTGGAACACGCTCTTCTTCGAGAACCACGATCAGCCTCGGAGTGTCTCTCGGTTCGGCAACGACGAGGAGTACCGGTACGAGTCCGCGACCGCGCTCGCGACGATCCTTCTGACGCTCAAGGGGACGCCGTTCCTCTACCAGGGCGAAGAGATCGGGATGACCAACGGCTCCTTCGAGCGGCTGGACGACGCCCGCGACGTCGACACGAGACGGACCGTCCAAGAGCTGCTGGAGGCGGGCGTCATCGAGGACTACGAGGCGATCCGCCCCGTGGTCGAGTACCGCTCGCGCGACAACGCCCGGACTCCGTTTCAGTGGGACGGCTCGCCGCACGCGGGGTTCACCGACGGGGAGCCGTGGATCGCCGTCAACGACGACTACCCCGAGATCAACGTCGAGCGCGAGGAGGCCCGCTCGCCGTCGATCCTCTCGTACTACCGCGATCTGATCGCCCTCCGCGGACGGATGGACACGCTCGTCTCCGGCGTGTACGAGTTGTACTACCCCGACGATCCGCAACTGTACGTCTACACGCGGACGCGGGGCAACCACCAGGTCGTCGTCGTCATCAACGTCTCCGAACTCGACCGGCGGGTCGACCCCGACGCGCTGGGCTCGGATGGCTCGCTCCTGGTGAGCAACTACGGCGACGTCGCCGTCGAACCGTCTGGTGCGCTGGAACTCCGCCCTTACGAGGCGCGTCTGTACGAGCAGTCGAGGTAGCGCGTCGGAAGGTCGCCGGGCGTCAGTCGAACGTGTACACTCGGGCCTCACACGACGGGCAGAACAGCGTCTCCGCCGGCACGCCGCCGGGACCGCGGTAGCCGCCGCAGCAGGACGCGTCGGTGCCGCGTTCGAGCGCCGTCCCGCAGTCGGGGCAGTCGTCCAGGAACAGCCGACACGTCTGTGCCGCGGCGAGCGCGGTTTCGTCGTCCACGAACGCCGCTGCCGCGTGAGCGCCGGCGACCTCCGCGACGGCGATGGGCCGGGTGAGCCAGGTCTCTTCGAGCGCGCTGTCGGCTCCCGCCGAGAGCGCGACCCACTCGCGACCGTCCTGCCGGACTGCGTGGGCGTCGCTCGCGGGCGACACCCGCAGCGCTGCGTCGGCCAACTCCTCGGTGGCCTCCTCGCGGAGCTTCGCCATCTCGGCGTGCCAACGCTTCTCGAACGCGGCGGTGGGCGAGACCGTTCCCCCGTCGACGTACAGCACGCCCGCGTCGACGAGCCGCTGGAGCAGTTCCTCACCCACCGGTCCGTCGGCTTGCCCGTCGCGCACTGCTGTGTCCGTCGAGTCGTCCGCCGTCCGCACGTCGGTCGGGTCGTCGTCAGGGTCCTGCGTCTCGTCCCGTTCCTCCGTTCTGCCGTGGAACAGCGCCTCACCGCCGGGCAACCGCGCCACGAGTTGCGGCGCGAATCGAGGGGTTCCCGGCACCAGGTAGCCACGCATCCAGATGACGAACAGTCCGGCGACCGCGGCGGCGAGGGCGGCGAACGCGGAGACGGTCCAGACCACCGCGGTGCAGACGAGGAGAACTGCGACGTTGACCGTGGTGCACGGCCAACAGCGGTGCTCACCGATACGGTCCGGCTGTCGGAGCCCGCCGACGACGGAGAAGCGCATACTGGCGACGTAGCTGGGGCTGGCAGATTAAATTTCCGCCGCAGTGGCGTACCAGAGGTACCCAGGCGTGGTCGGGAATCACCCGACAGGGGGTTCGAACCGCGCTCTCGCGGCCGTTTTACTGAGACTCCGGCTCGTAGCCGGCCGGCAGAGGATCCGAGAGCGCTTGTTTACAACACCGGTTGTAAACCACCCCAAATATATTAACGATCATTATGTATTGTCCAGTATGTCTGACGACAGCACCGACCACGGAGTGTCGCGACGCCGATACCTCACGGCCGCGGGCGCCGTCGGTGCCGCCGGACTGGCGGGCTGTTCCGGTGGCAGCGGTGGCGGGGACGGCAACACCGGAGGAGCGACGACAGGATCGAGCGACGGCGGCGGCATCGGGGGCACGGTCACCGTCTTCTCGGGGCCGCAGTATCAGGACGCCGGGATGGCCAAAGCGCTCCACGAGGCAGGCGTTCCCGACTCGATCACGATCGAGCTGACGCGACCGCCACAGGAGAGCGGCGGGAAACAGCAACAGCTCCGGACGGCGATCGACGCGGAGTCGGCGGATCCGGATCTGGTGTTGACGGACAACGGGTGGACGATCCCGTTCATCGCCCGCGGCGACCTGGTCAACCTCGAAGCGGAGATGTCCGACGAGTTCATCTCCCGCGTCAGAGAGGAAGGCGTCGAGTCGATGATACAGACCGGGACGCACCCCGAAACCGGCGACCTGTACTCGGTCCCGGCGTTCCCTGACTACCCGACCATCCAGTACCGAAAGGACCTGTTCAAAGCGGCGGGGTACAGCGAGGACGACTTCAGCACGTGGCGGACCGATCCGCCGTCGTGGAGCGAGTTCACGCAGGCTGTCTCCGAGGCGAAGCAGAACGGCGACGCGGACTACGGACACGTCTGGCAGGGCAACAACTACGTCGGACTGGCGTGCTGTACGTTCAACGAGTATCTGACGAGTATGGGCGGGGCCTTCTTCGGCGGCCAGGAGAACCTCTTCGGGCCGGTCGGCGACAGGCCGGTGACGATCGGCGACGAGAAGGCGATCGACGGCATCGAGGCCGCAGTCGACATCATCCACGGCGGGGGGCAAGCGCCGATGGACATCTCGGGGGTGTCGCCGCTGGAGGTCGCCGGGTGGATCGAACCGGACACGAAGAGCATCTTCGAGAACGGGAACGCGGTCACACAGCGCAACTGGACCTACGCCATCGGCGGCGGGGCCAGCGCGTTCGAGGGCACGGATATGGAGATGGACGTGATGCCGCTGCCGAAAGGCCCGAACGGCTCCTGGCACGCCCAGGGCGGCTGGATCCTCTCGATGAACCCCTACAGCGACAACAAGGAGTCGGCCAAGGAGGTCATTCGAGCGTGGTGGTCCGACTCGTTCCTCAAACACCAGTTCGACGCGGCGAACTTCATGCCGCCGAAGCCCTCGCTGTACAGTTACGTGCAGGAGAGCGCTACGTACGGGCCGTACTTCGAGGCGCTGCAGTTCTCGACGCAGAACCTGATTCCGCGACCGACCACTTCGGTGTGGCCGAATCAGCGGAAGATCATCGCGACCGAGGTGAACGCTGCACTCCGGCAGGAGAAATCCGCAACGGAAGCGGCGACGGCGATGCAAGAACAGCTCTCGGCGATCGAAAAGCAGGCGTCGGGATGAGACGAGTGGGCCCCGACCGATCAGTGATCCAGTCTAACACACCACAATGTTGAATAATAACATCCCCGTCGTGTCGAGTACGACAGCTCTACGACCACAAGCGACTGGAACGCGGGGTGTCGCTCGCCGTGGCTGTTGAGCAGGGTCGGCCCCGCGCGTCCGGTCTGTTCACGCGAGTCGGGACCTGGACCGAGAACCTCAGCGAGCAGGCGTACGCGTATCTCCTCCTCGCGCCGGGGTTCCTCATCCTGTTGCTGTTCGCGTTCTGGCCGCTGGCCTCGGCGATCAGGATGTCGTTCTTCGCGGATCTCGTCACCGGGACCGGTCGTCTGGGAGCGTTCGCCGGACTCACGAACTACGTCCAGTTGCTCACGAACACGAACGCGCTCGCGCCGGCGGCGTTCCTCGACCCGTCGTTCCAGGTTCCAGTGCTGCAACAGGCGCTGTTTATGACGATCCTGTTCGCCGTGCTGAGCGTCGCGGGCGAGACGATCCTGGGGTTCCTCTACGCGATGCTGATGCAGGGCGAGTACAGCGGCCGGAAAGTCGTCCGGCTCCTCATCATCGTCCCGTGGGCGATCCCGATCGTCATCCAGGGGATGATCTTCTTCCTGATGTTCCGGCCGGGGTACGGCCTCCTGACCGAGCCGCTCCAGAGCCTCGGGATCTTCTCGAGCCTGCCGCTCAACACCACCTTCGACGGCTTCGTCATCGTCACGGTCGCGGACGTCTGGAAGACGTCGGCGTTCATGGCGCTTCTGATCCTGGCGGGACTGGAGAGCATCAATCAGGACCTGTACGACGTCGCCGACGTGGCGGGCGCGTCGCGGTGGCAGCGGTTCCGATACATCACGTTCCCGCTTGTGTTCCCGGCGCTTATGGTCGCGATCCTCTTTCGGACGCTCGGGGCGCTGCGGGTCTACGGCATCATCGAATCGACGAGCGTGGGCTGTACGACCGTGCCCTCGATGAGCTGTCTGGTCGTCGAGTTGATGTTCGGCTCCGCGTCGCTGTACGGGTCGGCGGCGGCGGCGAGCGTGCTGATCGCGCTCGTCGTCGGGGTGTTCATCTCGATCTACCTGCTGTTCATCAGACGGAGCAACCAGAGCCTGGGGTTCGCGTAAGATGAGTATCGACGCACGTAACCACGACGACGCAGAACAGTTCGACGAACCGAGCGGCGGTGCCAGCGACGGCGACGGCGACGACGACGACGACCGTCCCGATTCGCGGATCAGCCGGTGGGCCGACGACTGGATCAAACACCCCGAGAAAGCCTACGCCGTGATGACGGTGTTCCTCGGCGGCGTCCTGCTGACGACGTCGCTCTTCCCGCTGTACTGGCTGTTCGCGGTCGCGATGGCGCCGCCGGGGCAGACCAACATCCCGCTGATTCCGACGACGGTCGATCTCTCGGCGTTCGTCGTGATCTTCCAGCAGGTCCCGTTCGCTCGCTTTATGTTCAACAGCCTCTTTTACGCGGCGTCGGTGACGATCATCGTCCTCCTCGTCGGGAGTCTGGCGGGCTACGCCTTCGGCCGCCTCGAGTTCCGCGGGAAGACGCCGCTTCTGTTCTCGCTTCTGGTGCTCAGTTTCTTCCCGCCAGCGACGCTGTTTCTCCCGCTCTTTCGCGCGTTCAATCAGCAGGTCGCGATTCTCGGGCTGTTCACGCTCCCGACGGAGGTCTACGGGACGCCCGGAGCCGTCGTCGCGCCGTTGAGCGCGTTCACGATGCCGCTGGCGATTTTTATCCTGACGACGTTCTACAGTCAGATCCCCGACGGGCTCGAAGAGGCCGCCAGAGTCGAGGGGACGACGCGGCTCGGCGCGCTGTTCCGGGTGATTATGCCGCTCTCGGCACCCGGCGTCGCGACGGCCGGGATCCTGACGTTCATCACGACGTACACGGAGTTCTTCTTCTCGTATCTGATGACCGGTGACAGCGCCGCGGAGTGGGCACCGGTCGTCGACGGCGTGCTCGCGTTCCAAACGCAGTATACGACGCGGTACGATCTGCAGGCGGCGGCGAGCCTCGTCGCGATCGTTCCGGTCGCGATCCTCGTCGTCGTCGCACAGGAGAAGATCATCAGCGGACTCACGCAGGGTGCACTCAAGGAGTAACAACTATGACACGCGTACAACTCACAGACGTAGTGAAGCGGTACGACGACGTCGTGGCGGTCGAGGATATGAACCTCGACCTGAAGGACGGCGAGTTCATTACGCTCGTCGGGCCGTCGGGCTGCGGGAAGTCGACGACACTCGAGACGATCGCCGGACTCACGAAGCCGACGTCGGGAACAGTCACCATCGGCGAGCGGGAGGTGACGAACCTCCCACCGAAGGACCGCGGAATCGCGATGGTCTTCCAGAACATCGCGCTGTTCCCGCACATGGACGTGTACGACAACATCTCCTTCGGGCTTCGCTTGCGCGACTTCCCGCAGGAGGAGATGGATCAGCGGGTCGAGGAAGCGGCGAGCATCGTCCAGCTCGAGGGGATGCTCGACCGGATGCCAGACGAGATGTCCGGCGGGCAGCGCCAGCGCGTCGCGATCGCGCGAGCGATCGTCCGCGAACCGGAGGTGTTCCTGATGGACGAGCCGCTCGCGAATCTGGACGCGAAGCTCCGGGTGAATATGCGGACCGAGCTCCAGCGGCTCCACAAGCAACTCGACACGACGATCGTCTACGTCACGCACAATCAGGCGGAGGCGATGACGATGTCGGATCGGATCGCAGTGCTCAACGAGGGCGAACTCCAACAGATCGCCGCGCCGTTGACCTGCTACAACGAACCGGCCAACAGCTTCGTCGCCGGATTCATCGGATCGCCGTCGATGAACTTCGTCGACGCGACGGTCGGCGACGGCACGCTCGACGCGCAGGGCTACTCCGTCTCGTTCGAGACGGCCGCGATCGAGGGGGTGTCGTCGGGAGAGCCGGTGGAGATGGGAATCCGGCCCGAGAACATCTACCTCACGACCAACAGCGCCGAAGCCCGGGATCCGGGCGACCCGATCCAAGTCGAGACGGACGTCTTAGAGCCGATGGGCGATCAGATCTTCGTCTACCTGAAGGAGATCAGCGCGGCGGACGACGACGGGATGAGCGACATCGAAGAGCGCCAGGGGCTGCTGATGAGCGTCGACCCCGCGACCGACATCTGGGAGGACCAGCAGGTCGAGATCGTTCTGGACCGCGCGTGGATCCACCTGTTCGACGCCGACACTGGTGAAGCCATCTCACACGGCGTCGTCTCGGATACCGGTATCGGGGCCGACGTCGAACAGGACAGCGCCCAGGCCGACTGAGAGGTCTCCCCCCCGCCGCGGCCGTCGAGCCCGACGGTCCCGCAGCATTCTTGACCTCGCAACCGGAGTTCCCGACTGTGATCTCGTATGACGCGTAAGGTGCTCGTCGCCGGCGAGACGCTGATCGACTTCATCCCGGAGCAGCGGGGACCGCTCGCCGACGTCGAGTCGTTCGCCCGACGGGCGGGTGGCGCACCGGCCAACGTCGCTGTCGGTCTCGCGCGGCTCGATCGGACGCCGTGGTTCTGCACCGCACTCGCGACGGACGCCTTCGGCTCCTATCTCGGTGACGTCCTCGACCGCGAGGGGATCCCCGACCGGTTCGTCACCCGCGTCCCCGACCGCCAGACTGCGCTGGCGTTCGTCTCACACGACCCCGGCGGTGACCGGGAGTTCACCTTCTACCGCTCGGAGACGGCAGACCGCCATCTCGATACCGGCGTCGTCGGCGACGACGTCCTCGAGTCGGTCGAGTTCGTAGTGGTGGGCGGCGTCACGCTGACGGCCGAGCCGGCACGGTCGGCGACGTTCGAGCTCGTGGAGCGGGCTCGGGACCGGAACTGTCTGATCTGTTTCGATCCGAACGTCCGCCCCGAGCTCTGGGAGACGGAGCCAGCGCCCACGATCGAGCGGATGCTCGCAGCGACGGACGTGCTCAAAGCCACTCGGGACGACCTCGACGGGGCCGGGCTCCCGGCCACTCCGTCGGAACTCCTCGCGGCCGGGCCGGACGTGGTGCTCCTGACCGCGGGGCGCGCCGGCGCACGGCTCGTCGCCGACGAGGGGTCTCCGTGGGGGACCGGCCAGTGGAGTCACACCGGCTACTCGGTCGAAGACGTCGTCGACACGACGGGTGCCGGTGATGCGTTCCTCGCGGGCGCGATCTCGAGTCTCGTCGACGGGGCCGACCCGGAGGCGACGCTGGCGTTCGCCAACGCCGTCGCCGCCGTCTCGACGACCCGCCGTGGAGCGATGAACGCGCTCCCGGACCGCCGGACCGTCGCACAGTTCGCCGACGAGCGGTGATCGATCGGCACACGGAGGGTTTCGGTAGGTGGTCACTGTTCGCTGCCCGTTACTCACTCGATAGGCTCCGGTTCGGTCGACAGCCGCGAGGCGCCGTCCGGCCGCACAACGTCGGTGACGACGATCCGCGTCGCCTCCAGATCCTCGACGACGGCGTTCCACCCGCCGACGCTGACCCGTTCAGACCCGGTATCGACGACGAACATCACCTGCCCGGCGATCTGAGAGTCCGACTCGTCGCCTCCGACGACCGACTGGACCTCCTCGACGGTCCCCGTGATCGTCCGCGACTCGCCGGTGCCGAGGTCGGTCCCGTCGACGCGGACCGTCACCGTCGCCTCCGACTCGAAGAGCGGCCTGACGTCGCGCACGAGCTGGCGGATGTCGACGTACTCGACGGGCGGCGTAGACGCACGATCGGAGTAGAGCGGCGATCCGACTTCCCAGAGGCACGTCATAAAGTACCAGTGGAACACGAAGGTGTACTCCTCGTCGTTGACGAGCACGCCGTACTGGTCGACCGCGTCCGGGTGATGGGAGAAACAGGCGCTCTGTCGGTCGACGGACGCGACGAACGGCGCCGGGAGTTTGCGGTACCTCGCCTCGCGACAGATGCCGGCCATCGTCTCCGGCGCGGGCGGGTCGGCGGCCGGCTCCGTGTGGACCAGCACGTGGACGGCGACGCCGCGCTCGTGCGCTCGTCTCAGGGGCTCGCGCAACTGTTCGAGATGCGCAGGCGTCGCAGAGACGTACACGCGCGTGTCCGCGTTCTCGACGAACAGACGCGCGCGGTCGACGACCGTTCCGAACTGTTTGACGATGCTCGCCGTGGACTTCTCGAGCGGCGGCTGTTCCCACCGCTCTTCGATCTCGGCGGCGGCGGAGTCGAACCGATCCGCTCGGCTCCGGAGGTCTTCGAGCACCTCGGCGGGGCTGTGGGCGCGCGCTTTGAGCGTCCCCTGCTCGTAGGTCTCGATGTATTCGCGGTCGGCCAGCGCGTCGATGACGTCGTACACACGCGCTTTCGGGACGTCGCTCGCGTCAGCGACCTCGCTCGCCGACGCGGTCCCCAGATCGAGGAGGGCGACGTACACCGCCGCCTGATACGGTGACAGTCCAGCGTCTTCCAGCGTCGCCGTCAGTGAACTCGTCTCCATACCTACGCCTACAGAACAACGGGAGTAAGTATTGTGTGCGTACTGGGGGGACGCGAGCTATCGTCGGCGGCGACTGCGGCGGGAACGCCCGGTTCGCGCGAGACGATCACCGCACGTCCGAGGCCATCCCCGAACTGAGCACTCCCCGGCCACGGTATCTCGCGGCCGCGTCGGTCGTAGTAGCCGTCCACCGCTCGGACGCTCCGCGAGGTCCACGACCGACGAGACGTTCGTGCCATAGCTGGCCAGTGTCCACACTCCCAACGATCGTGTTACATTCAGGTACTATCTACTAATTGAAAATATTTCTGAAGTATACAAGATAGAAGAAATACTATTTTCTGACCGACCGCGTCGATATCCCGGAGATGGACTGGAATATGGCCTCTCACCGGTATTGTAGCCGTGTTGTCGAAAGACAATCGAGACCAAGGTAATCTTTTCTAATTTATGTATCTTCACTCGTGATCAATAGAAGTACAAACAGTCGGTCCCGATGGACGAAGTCGGTCCACCCGGAGTGGCGGCGGTGGCGTCCCCCCTCAGTCTGCGACTCACAGCCGATCGACGGGTCAGACGAACGCGAACGCGTTGGACGGTAGTCGATGCCTGACGGGGGGGTATGGCCGAGACTGTCGGTCCGCGGCGTCGCCCCGGAGCACCGCGACCGCTACGGAGCCGCGAGTTGGCCCTCGTAGCGGTGCACGCCGTCGACAGTCTCGGTGTAGGTGTACGCCGCCGGTGGTTCGATCCCCCACGAGCGCAGTCGCTCGTCGATCCCGTCGACGATCGTCGTCACGAACGAGCCGCGGTCGCGAAGCGTCGTCGGCGCTTGCGTGTGTTCCGTCTCGTAGCGGCATCGCACGACCGTTCCGGTCCCGTGACCGGTCGGCGTCGGCTGGCGGCGGGTCGTCTCGCCCGTGTTCCCATTGCGAGGGCGCAGGTCGGAATCGTCCGCCGAACCGACGCTGATCTCGATCCGGAGGTCGCTCCGGAGTTTCTCCTGCACCGTCGGTGGAGAGCCGTACAGCAGCGACTCGCCGAAGTCGTCGATCGCGTCGAGTGCACTGTCTGGGATGTGGTTCATCGGCGTTCGTGCGAATTAGACCGCGTCGGCTGCGTCGATTGCGGCGGTCGCGTCGGCCGCGTCGGCTGTAGCGACTGCGTCGGCTGCGGCGGTCGCGTCGGCCGCACTGGTGAGAGCGCTCGGAGACATCGGGACACGTGTACGAGGCGGCGGAGCGACAAGGACGCTTCGGCAGCGGCGCGGAGACGGCCCCACCGTTGCGCGCCTATCCGTCAGCACGTCGGGTGAGCGCCGAGACAGTGTCTGCCGCTCGTAGATCGTCGACGGTGCAGTACAGCGCACCGCGGACGCCGTGGTCGTCGTTCTGCACAGGGTGATCGAGCGGCACGAGCTCGTCGAACCCGAATACGACCACGACGCGCTCCTCGGTGAACGGGTCGATGAGCGCCTCCCAGTCGGCGTCTGCCATCGGCCCCGGCTCGCCGCGCACCTGCTCGGTCCGGTCAGTGACGCGGGCGTAGTGCGTGATCGCAGACACCGGTGCCGTCCGGTAGAACGCCATATACGAGAAGTTCGCGCGCGTCCGGTCGTACGACCGCGGCGCGGGGTAGAAGCCGGCCCGGCAGCGGTCGAAGGTGTCGGGCTGGGTCGCGACGACGCAGACACGGGCGTCACCCGGCGCGTCGTCCGGCGGTGCGTCCGCGGCGAACTGATCGAGATCCATACGACCGGTCAGTACCGAGCGCGGAAATATCTGCGTCCGGAGGCTGACAGCGTTCGGCGGAAGCGGGCGGAGGAGAGCGCTCAGCGACGCCGGCGTGTCGCGAGCGCGCCCAACAGTACGGCAACGACAGCGACGACCGGACCGAATCCGGGCGAGTCGACCGGGGTCGCAGTCGCTTCGGATTCAGTCGGGACCGGCGTCGCCGGCTCTGCAGTGCGTGTCACGTCCCCGATCGTCTGTAGCGTGGGCTCGACGAACAGATACCGCTCCGACGCGCCAGACAACAGAACGAAGAGCGGGAGGACAGAGAGTACCAGCCCGACAGCCGTGCGTTTGGTCACCCACCGCGCTGCCGGTCCCGCGCTGAACGCGTAGAACAGCATCGGGATCGGTGTCCCCCAGGCACCGAGATGCAGCAGTTTGTAGGCCAGATACGCCGACTCGAACGTCGTCGCCGCTACCTGTAGCATCGCGAACAGCGCCCAGACACCGACGGCGACAGCGAAGATCGTGAACGAGACGACCTGCATCGTCGCACCGTACCTCCTGACGTACTGCAGATAGTAGAGGACGACCAGCCCGCTGACGGCAGTTGCGAAGAAAATCGTCAGAAGCGGGAGATGCAGGTCGAACATAATTCCTCAACGCATACAACTACCTCTCCGAGATAAAATTTACAACCCCGGACAGGTCGACGTCGCCGGGCGGGTCGGCTGCCGCGTCAGCCGGCAGTTCGCGGGACCCGAACCCGATGCCGCCCGACCCGATACGGGTACTGACCGGAGCGTCTCCGACTCCAGGTCAACGACCGCTCGCAGTCAACGCGATGCCTATCAAGACGACGGCTCCGCCGAGGACGGTGAACGGCGTCGGAAACTCCGAGAACACCGCGAGTGCGAGGATCGTCGCGCCGACCGGCTCGCCGAGCAGCGACACCGAGACGACGCTCGACTCCAGATGCGCCAGCGCCCAGTTGATCAGCGTGTGGCCCAGCAGTCCCGGGCCGAGCGCCAGCCCCACGAACAGCAGCCACTCGCGTGCCGGATAGTCGAAGAGCGGCGCGTCCTGCGCGACGACGACGCCGAACAGCGCGGCCGTACAGACGCCGTAGACGATCACTACGTACGGCACGAGCGGGACTCGCTGTCGGAGCGACCGCCCGGCGAGGACGTACGCGGCGGCCGTCAGCGCTCCCAGGACCGCGAGCGCGTTTCCGAACAGCGGCCGCGGGCCGACGGCCGTCCCGCCGAGGAAGTCCCCCAGCGACATCGTCGCCATCCCGGCGACGGCGACGAGGACGCCGCCGACAGCGCGCCCGCTCAGTCGCTCCTCGAGCAGCAGCCACGCGCCGACCGCGACGAAGAGCGGCTGCGACTGCACGAGCGTGACGCTCGCGGCGATGCTCGTCCACGAGAGGCTCTCGAACCACGTGGCGAAGTGAACCGCGAGCGCGAGGCCCGAAAGCGTCGCGAACAGGAGGTCACGCGGCCCGATCCGTGCGAACGCCGATCGGTAGCGCCAGACGGCCAGCGGGACGAGCGGCAGCGTCGTGAAGAGCACGCGGTAGAAGGCCGCGACGGCCGACGGCGCGGTGCTCGCCCGGACCAGGATCGCCCCCGTGCTGACGGCGACGACGGCGACGGCGAGACCGGCCGCTGGCGGGACCTCCTCGCCGAACGCAGCCGGGTCCGCCGTCACGGCCCGGCGCTCCGTCTCCCAGTCACGCGTCGGTGTCAGACCCCGCCCAGATACAGCTGTGAGACCTCTTCGTTGTCCAACAGCTGATCGGCCCGGTCCTCGAACCGGACGGTGCCCTGATCGAGGACGTAGCCGCGGTCGGAGATGCCCAGCCCCTCCTTGGCGTTCTGCTCGACCATCAGGATGGCCGTGTCCATCTCGTTGACCGCTTCGACGTGGCCGAACACCTCCTGGGCAGTGTTCGGTGCCAGCCCGGCCGACGGTTCGTCGATGAGGAGGACGTCGGGTTCCATCACCAGCGCGCGGGCGAACGCCAGCACCTGGCGCTGACCGCCCGAGAGCGTCCGGGCCTTCGCGGTCCGCTTCTCGTCGAGCAAGGGGAACCGGTCGTAGAGATCGGTCATCACCCGCTCTAATCCGTCGTCCCGTGCGACGCCGCCCATCCGGAGGTTCTCCTCGATCGTCAGCGAGCCGAACACGTTGTCCGTCTGTGGGACGTAGCCGATCCCCTCGCGAACGATGTCGGCGGGGGCGACGCCGCCGATGTCGTCGCCGTGGTAGGTGACTGTCCCCTCCCACGGCGTCAGCATTCCGAAGACCGTCTTGAGGACGGTCGACTTGCCCGCGCCGTTCGGGCCGATGAGACAGACGATCTCGCCGGCCTCGAGCGTCAGCGAGCAGTCGTCGAGCACCTGCACCGACCCGTAGCCGCTGTCGACGTGCGACAGTTCGAGGACGGACTCGCCCGCCCGCTGGGCGTCACCCGCGGTCGACGCCCCCGACTCCGCCGGCGGCTGCGACTTCTCGCTCACGGCGACCCTCCGAGGTACGCGTCGATGACACGGTCGTCGGACTGGACCTCCTCGGGCGTGCCCTCCATCAGGACGCTCCCGCGGTCGAGGACGATCACCGGGTCCGAAAGCCCCATCACGAACTCCATATCGTGCTCGATGAGGAGGAACGTCGTCCCCGCCTCGTTGAGTCGTCGGATCTGCTCGGCGAGCTTGTTCCGAAGCGTGGGGTTGACACCCGCGGCCGGCTCGTCGAGGAGCAGGATCTCCGGTTCGGCGAGCATCGCCCGCGCCAACTCGACGAGCTTCATCTGACCGCCGGAGATGTCGGTCGCCGGCTGCGTCGCGAGGTGGTCGATCTCGAACTCCTCGAGGATGCGCTCGGCGTCGGCGAGGTTCTTGCGTTCGGCGCGGGCGACCTCGCCGGGCGCGGTGAACAGTTTCACGAACGACTCGCCGGGCTGAGACTGCGGGCCGACGAGCATCGCCTCCCGAACGGTCATCCCCTCCAGTTTCCGCGGCGTCTGGAACGTCCGCACGAGCCCGTGGTCGGCGACCTCGTGGGGAGCGAGGTCCGTCACGTCGGCGCCGCCGACCTCGACGCGCCCCGAGTCGGGCTCGTAGAAGCCCGAGATGAGGTTGAAAAGCGTCGACTTGCCGGCCCCGTTCGGGCCGATCAGGCCGGTGATCGTCCCGCGCTCGACCGTGAAGCTCGCGTGGTCGGTCGCGACGAGACCGCCGAACCGCTTCACGAGGTCCGTCACGCGGAGGAGGATCTCGCCGTCGCCGCGGCCGTCGCTGCCACTCTCTGCGGCCGCTGGTGCGTCGTCGCCTGTCGACTCGGCGGCGGCGGGATCACTCATCGCTCTCACCCGCCTTCGAATCGCGGACGCCCGACTCCGGCCGGCGCGGGGGGCCGTCCACCGCGCTGGGCCAGATGAGCTCCCGCTGCGGCGGCAACACCCCCTGCGGTCGGAACCGCATCAACAGCACGATGATGACGCCGATAAAGAGCAAGCGCAGCGGAGCGACGTCGACGGGGATCGCCTCGATCCCGTTGAGAAAGCGCGTCCCCTCGCGGATCGCGACGATGACGAAGCCGCCGAACAGCGCCCCGCGGTTCGAGCCGCTGCCGCCGAGGATGACGGCGACCCAGACGTAGAACGTCGTGATCGGGTCGAGATCGCCCGGCCCGACGTACAGATTCAGGTGGGCGTAGAAGACGCCGGCGAGCGCCATCACGAGGCTGCCGAGGACGAACGCCTGCATCTTGGCCGCGTATGTGTGCTTTCCGAGCGCGCGGGCCAGATCCTCGTCCGACCGAATGGTCCGGAGGAGCCGCCCCCACGGCGAGCGGTGTGCGCGCCGCAGCACCGCGTAGCTGACGCCGACGAACGCCGCGACGAGTACCACGTTCAGCAGCGCGCTCCAGAACGGCGTATCGAGGACGATCGCCGGCCCCGGAACGGCCGTCACGACGATGTCCGGCATCGCCGTCGGGAACGTCGACAGCAGCGGCCACCCCTCGAAGAACGCCGGGATGCCGCGGATGCCCGCGCTCCCGTTGGTCCACTGCTGCTCGTTGAGGATGATCATCCGGACGACCTCGGCCAGGCCGATCGAGGCGATCGCGAGATAGTCCGCGCGCAGGCGGAGCGTCGGGATGCCGATCGCGAGCGCCAGAAGCGTCGCGAACACGGCCGCGACCACGAGGCCGACCAGGGGGTTGAGGCCGCCGGCCAGCGGCGAGGTGTCCGCGCTCGCTAAGGCCGCACCGTAAGCACCGATGCCGAAGAACGCGGCGACGCTGAAGTTGATCAGCCCCGAGAAGCCCCACTGCGCGTTCAGCCCCAGCGAGAGGAGCGCGTACATCCCCGCAAGTCCCAGCAGGAACAGCAGATACGTCGGGGCGATCGCGCCGGTGAACAGGCCCACGAGCAACAGCGCGACGAAGCCGACGACGAACGCGGTGACGCCCTGTTCGGCTCGGGTGAGTCCCTCCCAGTAGCCGCGTGGATCTCCTAGAAGCGACATCTCAGGTCCCCTCCCCGGCGATTCCGGTCGGCCGGAACAGGAGCACGGCGACCATAATCACGAACGCGATGGCGTTTGCGTACTCGATGCCGATGGGGATCCCCCACGCGTCCGGCACCAGCGGCACCAGCGCACCCAGATCGGACAGCACGGGCGTCAGTTGGTTGATCATCCCGATGAGGAAGCCGCCGAGCATCGCGCCGTACACCGACCCGATGCCGCCGAGGATGACGGCCGCGAAGATGATCAACAGGAGGTCGAACCCCATCCGCGAGTCGAGTCGGCTGTAGAGGCCGAGGAAGACGCCGCCAGCGCCGGCGAGACCGGCACCGATCACCCAAGTCCACAGTCTGACCCGGTCGGTCCGGATGCCGCTGACGCCGGCGAGGTCGGGGTTGTCGGCCATCGCGCGCATCTTCCGCCCGAGGTCGGTGTACTGCAGCAGGACGTGGAGCCCGGTGACGAGCACCACCGCCGAGCAGACGATGGCGACGTCGTGGAGCGTGACGCGGATTCCGTAGGGGAGCAGCGCCTCGATCGGGCGCAGCGACTGCACCTGATAGCGGGTGAAGTCCGCGCCGAAGCCGATCTGGACGACCGCACGGTAGATGAACGCGATGCCGATCGAGGTGATGAGCAGCCCGATCGACCCGACGTCCAGGCCCGCGTAGACGACCTTCTCGGTAACGACGGCGACGAGCGCCGCCACGGCGATGCCGGCGACGAGCGCGACGAAGAAGCCGTACGGCAGGCCGAGAAGCGTGCCGCCGAGCGTTCCGACCGCACCGAACGTCACGAGCGCCGCGTACGCCCCGACGGTCATC
This sequence comes from Halobellus sp. Atlit-31R, assembly GCA_003665935.1. Taxonomy (GTDB): domain Archaea; phylum Halobacteriota; class Halobacteria; order Halobacteriales; family Haloferacaceae; genus Haloquadratum. The sequence continues at coordinate 84,635 of QPLR01000001.1, forward strand.
GTGTCGCCGTGAGCGAAGTTAGCGAAGTCGGCGATGCTGTAGACCAGCGACAGCCCGATGCTCCCTAAGACGATGATACTACTGAACACCAGTCCGCTAGCGAGGAGGTCGAGTACCATCTATCGGGTCAGCCTTCGATGAATCCGACGCCTTCGTAGCTGTGGTCTTGTACCTCCAGAATCTGCAGGAATCCGACGGGGTCGCCGTTCTCGTCGAGGTCGACCGGGCCGCTGACACCCTGGTAGTCGACGTCGCTCGGTCCGCCACCGTCGGCCAGGATCTGGCTGGCGGCCTCGAAGGAGGTCACGGCCTCGCCCTCCGGGCGGGTGACGTCGCGGACGACCTCCTGCAGCGCCGCGCCGGTGAACTCGTCGGCCGCCTGAATTGCCAGCGCCGCGGTGACGACGCAGTCGTAGGCGTACGCCGACCACGCGGTCGGGGCCTCGCCGTACGCGTCCTCGAACTCGCTGACGAACTGCTGGTAGCTCTCCTCCTCGACGGGCGCGGAGGGCACCACGATCTTCATTCCCTCCATACTCCCCTCGGGCGTGTTCTCGATGACGTTGTCGCCGGAGACGGAGTCTGCGCCGTAGAACTGCGCCTCGTAGCCGCTGGAGTAGATCTCGTTGAGCATCGTGGCGAACTCCGCCTGGTAGGTGATGAACAGCCACGCCTCGGTGCCCGAGTCGTTCATCTCGGAGATGACGCCGGAGTACGACTGTTGTTCTTGGTCGTGGGGATTGTTGTAGACGACGTTGCCGTCCCACGCCTCGACGAACGCGTCCGCCAGGCTCTGCCCGTAGTTGTTGTTCACGTACGTGAGCGCGACGTCGTCGTAGCCGTCCTGAGCGATGATGTCCGCGAGCGCCGTCGCCTGCGTGCTGCCCGTCGGCGACATCCGCAGCAGCCCCGGGAAGTCCGTCAGTCCCAATCCGGTCGAGTTCTGACTCAGCTGCACCACGTCGGTGTTCTTGATCACGCTGTCGTAGATGGCCAGGGAGACGCCCGAGCCCACGGAGCCGATGAGGAACGGGACGCCGTCCTGATTGACGAGCTTCTGTGCGGCCGAGATGCCGCCTTGGTTCTCGCTCTCGGAGTCTTCGACGACGATGTTCAGTTCGCTCCCGTCGATGCCGACGTCGTTGACCGCTTCGAGCGCGAGGTCCTTCCCGCGCTGATTCCGCTCACCGAACGCCGACAGCGACCCGGTCAGCGAGTCGACCATCCCGATGGTGTAAGCGCTGCTCCCGCCGTCGCTGCCCCCGTCACTACTCTCATCGCTTTCGGTCTCGGCGTCGCCGCTGCCCTCGCTTGCGTCGTCGCTCGCGCTACAGCCGGCGAGGCCGGTGACACCCGCAACGCCCGTGAGCTTCAGCATCGTCCGTCGGTCGAGTTTTCTCGTGATATCAGTTGGCATACTATCTACTCTGGTGGTATTCGATACATAAGAGTTAATCATTGCCCGACCATGGTCAGGTGCGCCGCATTCCAACTGTATCTTGCAACTGCGCTACTTTGTTTCTGTAGTTTTTTGTCCGTAATATTTGGTCGGGGGCGTGTATATGTGCTACTGGTCCGTACTTCGAGTATGATTCCACCGATCGCCAGTAACTTCGTTGCGGGTGAGACGCCCGACGAGGCCATCGCACACGTCGAAACGCTAAATCAACGGGACATCGAGGGGATCCTGAATCTGCTCGGCGAGCACTACGAGGAGCGCGCGGACGCCGACGCCGACGCGACGGCCTACGTCGACCTCGTGACCGAACTGGCCGAGACCGACGCCGAGGCCTGCGTCTCGGTCAAGCCGAGTCAGATCGGGCTGGAGATCGGCGAAGCGGCGTTCGAAGAGAACCTCGCGCGGATCGTCGACGCCGCCGACTGTCTGGTCTGGATCGATATGGAGGACCACGAGGCGACGGACGTGACGCTCGACGCGTTCGAGCGCCACGCACGCGAGACTGACGGCAACGTCGGAGTCTGTGTGCAGGCCAATCTGAAACGCACGCGCGAGGACTTAGAGCGCCTCGCGGAGCTGCCTGGAAAGGTGCGCCTGGTCAAAGGCGCCTACGACGAACCGTCGGACGTCGCCTACAGACAGAAGGCGCGCGTGGATCAGGCCTACCGCGACGATCTCCGATTTATGTTCGAGACGTTCGACGACGGTATCGCCGTCGGGAGTCACGACCCGGCGATGATCGAGTTCGCGACCGAACTCCACGCGGAGTACGGCACGCCCTTCGAGATTCAGATGCTGACCGGCGTCCGCGAAGACGCCCAGTCCGATCTCGCCGGCGAGTACGAAGTCTACCAGTACATCCCCTACGGCCGCAAGTGGTTCTCGTACTTCTACCGGCGCGTCCGCGAGCGCAAGGAGAACGCGCTGTTCGCCGTCCGCGCCATTCTCGGGCAGTAGGGCGCGGCGGTCCGCGATCGCGTCGGCTACGGATCGAGCAGTTTCGCTTCGGCCTTCCGGAGGTGTTCCAGCAGCGTCGTCTTCGAGACGTCGAGGTCGGCGGCCAGTTCTCGCGTCGACGCCTGCCGGGGCCACTCGTAGTAGCCCGCCTCCTGGGCGTGGTCGAAGACGTGCCGCTGCTGCGTGGTCAGCGTGTCGACCCGGAGTTCGCGCTCGGCGGCGGCCCCGGCCTCGCTCGTGGTGATCGAATCGATCTCGACCTCGGCGCCCGAGGCCCGCTGGACGTCGTCGAGCGCCGGTTCGATCTCCGACCGGTCGTCGAGGAAGCAGACCTGCCACCGCTCGCGGCCGTCTTCGATCCGGACGGGCGCGCTGTGGATGAAGCCGTATTCGAGGAGCGTCGGACAGACCATATCGCCGGGATCGTACTCGAGGAAGAACTCCCGGACGACGTTTCCGGGTGCGTTCCGCGCGCGACCGAACCGCTCCTGCAGTTCGAGTAGTTCCCCGGAGTGCTCCGAGGCGCGGATGGCATCGAGCAGCGCGGTCACCGAGTCCTCGTCGTCGCCGAAGGCGGTGAAGAGTCCCTGGACCGTCCGGGGATGTTCGCCGTCGGTCTGCGGTGAGTTGTAGATGGCGTGTGCGAGCACCCCGCCGTTGGTCTGTCCGGTCGCTTCGATAGCCCAACAGTCCGGATGCCAGAGATCGAGTGTCAGCCGTGTCGTGCTCGTGTTCTCGACAGCAGCCATACCCCTTACGCGGCCCATATTCGTAAGTACGTTTCTATGTGACACGGGGCCCCGACCATGGTCGGACGGGGACTTTGGAACGTCCCCACAGAAGAACGACCAATGTCCGAGCGATATCAACAGTACATCGACGGCGAGTGGGTCGACGGGGCCGGCGACGAGACGTTCGAGAGCCGGAACCCGGCGACGGGCGAGCGACTGGGCGAGTTCTACCGGGGCACGCCGGACGACGTCGACGCCGCTGTGTCGGCGGCGGCCGACGCCTACGAGGAGTGGCGCGCGCTCTCACGGATCGACCGCGCGGAGTACCTCTGGGACGTCTACCACGAACTACGCGCTCGAACGGACGAACTCGGCGCCGTCGTCACCAAAGAGTGCGGCAAAGAGATCAGCGAGGGCCGCGCCGACGTCGTCGAAGCCGCGCATATGGTCGAGTGGGCCGCCGGCGACGCCCGCCATCCGAACGGCGACGTGGTGCCCTCCGAAATCGCCGCGAAAGACGCCTATATGCGACGGAAGCCCCGCGGCGTCACCGGCTGTATCACGCCGTGGAACTTCCCCATCGCCATCCCGTACTGGCACATGGCGATCGCCCTCGTCGAGGGCAACACCGTCGTCTGGAAGCCGGCCGAACAGACCCCGCGGTGCGCCCAGATCGTCGCGGAGATGTTCGACGACGCCGGCATTCCGCCGGGCGTGTTCAACATGGTCCAGGGCTTCGGCGACGCCGGCAACGCCATCGTGCAGGACGACCGCGTCCCGACCGTGCTGTTTACCGGCTCTGCGGAGGTCGGTCACCTGATCGCCGACACGCTCGGCGGGGAGTCGGGGCGGCGCGCCGCCTGCGAGATGGGCGGCAAGAACGCCGTCGTCGTCACGGAAAAGGCCGATCTGGACATCGCCGTCCACTCGGCGGTGATGTCGGCGTTCAAGACCACCGGGCAGCGGTGTGTCTCCGCCGAACGGCTCGTCGTCCACACCGACGTCTACGAGGAGTTCAAACGCCGGTTCGTCGAGGCCGCACGCGAGGTCGCCGTCGGCGACCCACTGCAGGAAGAGACGTTTATGGGGCCGCTCGTCGAGGCCGAGCACCGGGAGAAGGTGACGAGCTACAACGACCTCGCCCGCGAGGAGGGCGTCGACGTCCTCGTCGACCGGACGGAACTGGACGCCGAGGAGATCCCGGAGGGCCACGAGGACGGCCACTGGGTCGGGCCGTTCGTCTACGAGGCCGACCCCGACGCCGACCTGCGCTGCACCCACGAGGAGGTGTTCGGCCCCCACGTCGCCCTCTTAGAGTACGAGGGTGACGTCGGACGAGCCGTCGAGATCCAAAACGACACGGCGTACGGGCTGGCGGGAGCGATCATCTCCGAGGACTACCGTCAGATCAACTACTACCGCGACTACGCGGAGCTGGGACTGGCCTACGGCAACCTCCCGTGCATCGGCGCGGAGGTCCAGCTCCCGTTCGGCGGGGTCAAGAAGTCGGGCAACGGCAACCCCTCCGCCCGCGAGATCATCGAGGCGGTCACCGACCGGACGGCGTGGACCCTGAACAACTCCAAAGAGATCCAGATGGCTCAGGGGCTGTCCGCGGAGATCAAGACCGACGAGGACAACTGACGCGACTCCGTCGCCGCGTCAGGACCGCTCGACGTCGGTCGCCGGCGGGTTCGAGCCGTACAGCGCGGGCACCCACTCTTGGCTGTCGATCGGCGGCCGCTCGTAGTTCGGATCCGTCTGCCGCGGCGGCAGTTCCGTCGGCTCCGGGATCGTGTCCTCGTAGTCGATCTGCGAGAGCAGGTGGCTGATGCAGTTGAGCCGGGCGTGCTTTTTCACGTCGGCGTTGATGACGTACCACGGCGACTCGTCGGTGTCTGTGTACGTGAACATCGCGTCCTTCGCCCGCGAGTAGTCGACCCACCGCTCTCGGGCCTCTAAGTCGATCGGGCTGAGCTTCCAGCGGCGCTTCGGGTCGGTACTGCGCTTCTGGAAGCGCCGCTCCTGCTCTTCGTCGCTGATCGAGAACCAGTACTTGAGGAGGATGATCCCGGAGCGCATCAGCATCCGCTCGAACTCCGGCGTCGACCGGAGGAACTCCTGGTACTCCTCGTCGGTACAGAAGTCCATCACCCGTTCGACGCCCGCACGGTTGTACCAGCTCCGGTCGAAGAGCACCATCTCGCCGGCGGCCGGTAGATGCTTGACGTATCGCTGGAAGTACCACTGACTCCGTTCGCGTTCGGTCGGCGTCCCGAGCGCGACGACTTTCACCACCCGCGAACTCGTCCGGCGAGTGATGCGGTGAATCGTCCCGCCCTTCCCCGCGGCGTCACGGCCCTCGAAGAGGACGGCGACGCGGAGCCCCTGCTCTTTCACCCACAGCTGGAGTTTGACAAGCTCCACCTGGAGGCGCTCGAGCTCCCGCTTGTAGTACTTCTTTCTGATCTTGCCGCTGCTCTTGTAGAGGTCGTCGTCGTCGACGGTGGCCAGCACCGACTCCTCGTCCGAGAGGATCGGGTGTTCAGGCACGGGCCCCCACCGACGGTCGTGTCACTGTCGAGGAACGCATAGGCCGCGTATGTGATGTGGTAGCTTAACAGTATGCGGCCGAGCCGTTGTCGGCCGCACCGATCCGGACGCAGGCACCGCGGCCGCCGTGACCGGCGACTCGCGCGGGCTTACCGCTTCCCGAGCGCCTCCTCGAAGACACGCTGGGCCCGGTCGTAGCCCTCGTTGCGCCCGACGATCGGGTGCGAGTACGACGGCGCGAGCTCCTCGCGCTCGCGGCGCGACAGCGTCGGCCAGTCGATGATCTTGCCGACAGGGACGTCGCGCAGTTCGGGCACGTACTCGCGGATGTACCGCGCGTCTTCGTCGTACTTCGCGGCCTGACTCACGGGGTCGAAGATCCGGACGTCGACGGAGTCGGTCCCCGTGGAGGCGGTCCACTGCCACCCGCCGTGGTTCGAGGCGTGGTCGTGGTCGATGAGCTGCTTGGTGAAGTAGCGCGCGCCGCGCCGCCAGTCGACGAGCAGATGTTTGGTGAGGAAGCTCGCGACCACCTGTCGCGGTCGGTTGTGGAGGTACCCCTCGGCGTTCAGCTGGCGCATCCCGGCGTCGACGAGCGGGTAGCCCGTCTCGCCGGCGACCCACGCCTGAAACGCGGCGTCGTCGTCGCGCCACGCGATCTCGTTGGGGAACGACTTGTAGTTCGAGACGGCGAGGTCGGGGTTGTAGTACAGGAGGTGGTAGTTCTGCTCCCGCCAGGAGAGTTCGTAGCGGTACTTCCCGACGTTGCGGCGCTCGCTGCCGTGGACGGCGTCGTACACGTCGCTCGCGCCGGCCCACACCTCGCGGATCCCGATCGCGCCCGTCGCGAGGTACGGCGACAGTCGCGAGACCGCCCGCGTCGGCGCCTCGACGGCGCGCCCGAGGTCGTCTCTGGTGTCGTTGTAGGTGGTGATTCCCGTGTCGAGGAAGTCGTCGAAGCGCTCGCGCGCCCCCTGATAGCCCGCCGGCGGGAGGTCGATGTCGACGTCGGGCTCGGGGACGACCTTGCCGTCGGAGATCGACGCGAGGACCTCCGAGTCCGGTTCCGAGTACGGACCCCGCTTGTGCGCCGCCTCCCAGTCGTTGTGGAACTGGCTGTGGTTCGGGTACGACCGCTCCAGCTGTCCGGGATCGACGAGGACGAGGTCCGTGCGTCCGTCCGTCTCGACGCCCTCCGCCGCGAGTCGCTTCTCGACGCGGCGCTGACGGTTGCGCCTCGCTGCCCGGTAGTGCTCGTTGTAGAACACCGTCTCGGCGTCGTACTCGTCGGCGAGTTCCGAGAGCACGTCGGCCGGCGCACCGGCTCGGACGACGAGGTCGCTCCCGAGATCGCGGTAGCGGCGCTGGAGCGCCGATACGTGCCGGAACAGGAACGCGCGCTGCCGCGCGCCGATCGTTCCGAACAGGTCGGTGTCGTAGACGAAGACCGGGACGACGGGGTCCGCGGCGGTGGCGTCGCGGGCGGCAGCGGCCAAGCCGGCGTTGTCTCGGGTCCGCGGGTCGCGTCGGTGCCAGAAGAGGCTCATACGGTCCTCTGGGACCGGTCCTAATAGTGTCCTTGGGCCGTTCGGGAGTCGCCGTTCGGTGACCGCTCGCGGAGTTCGCCGGGAGAGCAGTCTCGGAGGGTTGACGGCGACGTCGCGCTCTCAGTCCAAGATCGAATCGGACCGCTCTGTGACGCCGTCGGGAGCGCCCGGTCTCCCGTCCGACCCCGATCCGTCGGCTCTGGCGACGGCAGCCGTCCCGCCCCGATCCGGATCGGCTCCGGCGGGGTCGGCAGTAGAGACCGGCTCACTCTGTGACTCCGTGGTCGCCGACCCGGGTCCGTCGTCGGCTTCGGACTCTTCTCCCACTGATGCGTCCGCTTCGACCGCCGTCGCGTCGGGGGCGAGCCCGTTCGAGAGCTCGAACGACTCCAGGAGCGCCGTCAGCTCCTCCGCGCGGGTGGAGAGCCCCTCGATGTCCCGACGGATCTCGTCGATCGACGTGGACTGCTCGGACGCCGACGTCGCCGCGGCGTTCGCCTGCTCGGTCGTCTCCTCGCTGATGTCGGCGACCCGGTCGGAGAGTTCGGCGACCTCCTGCGTGGACCGCGCCTGTTGTTCGGTGGTGTCGTCGATCGCCTGAATGCCGGTGTTCACCTCGTGGAGGTCGTCGACGACGTCTTCGATGTCCTGTACCGCGTCCTCGATGGTGTCTGCGCCGCCGACGACACGCCGTTGCATCGTCTCGACGTTGTCGACGGCCTCGGCGGTCGCGAGCGTGACACTCTCGATCGAGTCTGCGATCTCTTCGGTGCGCTCGGAGGTCTCCGCCGCGAGCGACTTGATCTCCTCGGCGACCACGGCGAAGCCCTCGCCCGCGCTGCCCGCGCGTGCGGCCTCGATCGACGCGTTGAGTGCCAGAATGTTCGTCTGGTCGGCGATCTCGTCGATCGTGGCGACGACCTGATTGATGCCCTGCACCTCCGCCTCGAGCGCCTTCACGGTGTCGCGGGTCTCCTCGGCCACCTGCGTCATCTCGTCGAGCGTGTCGACGGCGTCGAGCGCCGCGTCGCGGGAGTCGTCACCGACTGTGGCCGCCGACTCCGAGCGACTCGCGAGGTCGTCGGTCTGTGCGGCGACCTCCTCGACGCTCGCGGAGAGCTCCTCCATCTCCGTGGAGATCTCCTCGAGCAGCTCGTGCTGCTCTTCGGTCCCGTCGGCGATCTCTCTGGTCGCCCGGCTGACGCGCCGGCTCGATCCGGAGATGTCCTGCGCCCCGCTCGTGATCGTCCGGCTCGTCTCGTCGACAGCCTCCGAGAAGCGCCGGATCTCGGTCATCGTCGCTTCCATCTCGTCCATCATCTCGTTGAACCGCGTTGCGACGACGGCCATCGCCTCGCTCTCCGAGTCGGCGTCCATCCGGACCGCGAGGTCGCCGTCGGCGGCCCGATCCATCACTGTCCCGTACTCGTCGGCCGTCGCCTCCAGCGACCGCGAGAGCGACTCGGAACGCTCGATCCGGTCGCGGAGCTTCGAGCGCATCTCGCTGAAGGCGTCGTAGACGTCCGCGACTTCGTCGGTCCGGTTCGTCTCCAGCGTGGCGTCGAGGTCTCCGTCTGCGAGCTGGGCTGCGCGGTCGCGGAGGCGACGCATCGAGCCGATCGTCGACCGCCCGAACGTGAGGCCGAAGAGGGCGAACCCGAAGAGCGAGACGCCCGTGATCAAGACGAGACTCCGATCGACGGCCCGGGAAACCGCGTACGCGTCGGCTCTGGGCTGGTGGACGAGCGCCGCCATCTCCGTCCCTCGGACGGGCGCGTACGCGACGATCTCCCCGTCGTCGGTCTCCGAGAGGTCCGTCGCGCCGTCGAGACCGCGCTGGAGGAACGACGCGTTCGCCCCGTAGGCGTACTCCGATCCGATCCTCTCGGTCTGCTGGGAGAGTCTGACCGTCCCGTCCCGGTTCACGATCTGCACGTACGAGGAGTTCGACGCGGTCTCGAACATCTCCGAGCGCTCGGTGACGTCGACGGTGATGATCACGACGCTCGTCATCTGCCTTGTCGGCGTCGCGAACGCGATCAACCGGTTGCCGTCGTGCTCGTACACCTCCGAGACGGCGACCCGCGTCCAGTCGTTGAACGCCAGTCTGTCTGCCCGCCGCGAACCTTCGACCCACGTCCGCCGGCCCTGGTCGAACGCCCGGTTCTGCATCGAGACGTTGGTGCTGGCGACGTAGGCTTCCTTCGGCAGGTCGACGACGTGGACCGCGTGTGCGTCTTCCGGAAGCTCGACCAGTTCGCTCCGAATCACTCCCTGGGCTGCCCCACCATCGTCGATGAGCCCCCGCTGAGAGACGATCTGCGCGGACTGCTTGTACGTTTCGAGCCACTGCTCGGTCTCGGAGGCCTGCTGTTCAGCCTGCATCGTCAGCTGGGACTCGACGGAGTCCTCGACGAGTCCCGAGACGCGTTGATCGGCGTAGAGGCCGACCCCACTGACCAGTAGCGCGAGCACGATTGTCAGAATCAGAAACTTTCTGATGATACTCTTTCGAATCGCCGTCGGGACGAGTGAACCCAGCATCCAAATCAGTCTGGTGGCTAGTTCGATTAAGTTACTCTGCTCAAATTATACGCTCTGATATCGTATTTTTACTGGAATAGAGTGCTATTTTCGACTATATTCGACGCCGTAACCAGGCTCGTCTGCGGTCATTATCTAATACTCTATCTCCTGATACAATAAAATTAGAATACAGCGTATCGGTTTCAGAGAGCTCGAATGACTGTTCAAACTGTAATAGACTAATTCAAAGTAATGATAAATTCAAGATAGAAAACCGGTGACTTACCACTGTCTCCAGATACAGGCCTCCACCCAGTCATAATATAAATATACTGATATTTATCGGAGTGATCAGAGATGATACGCAACTGCCTCGTCGACTCCGGCGTCGGCAGCGCGCGCTGACCGGCGACTCTATGCTGCCACCGGCGTTCGCCCGGAACCACCGGGACACCGGCTGGGCAGGCAGATTGTCTGCTTCCAGATACTTCTGACGACCCCGTGCGTACAGCAGCCGTCGCTGTGCGGAGACTGCTCCGAACTCGGGATCGGGGCCGCGCGTCGCCGGCCAGTCGCGCACGGAGTTCGTACCGGTATCGGCCCCACTCAGCGCTCGGTTTCGCCCGCGCCCTGCTGTTGCTGCGCGGCTTCCCCCTGCGCTTTGCTCTGCCACCAGACCAGTTCCAACTCGATGCTCTCTTTCGACTCTGTGCCGCTTTCGCTCGGGTCGGACTCTCCCTCCAGTTTGAACGTCACCGACTCGGCAGGGGTCATTTGGATCTGCTGTCCGCCCAGTTCGAGCGTCACCTCGCCGCCGCCTTCGAGTTGGTCCGCCAGGTCACGCAGATAGGCAGCGATCTCGGCACGACTCTTCTCGGATTCGGTTTCGACCTCGCTCATATCTTTCCGGAGGGCTGACAGAAGGATGAGTGATGGGGATCTTCCCACGTCGTAAGAATGACTGAGGTGGCGGTGGTCGGCGCGCTCGCCGTCCGATTCGAGCGGGTTGAGCGCGTCCTCGAGCGAGTGCGCCGCTCACGCCTCCTGCGTCTCGTGCCAGCCACCCGCGTCGACCACGGCGAACAGTTTGCGCCAGTTCTCGTCGTCCTCGCTCTCGGGTAGTTGATTTCGGAGTTGCTGTACGTCCGACTGCGGCACGAGCGTGCTCACGAGGTCGACGATGACCTGCGCGTGATACGCTGCATCGGAGCGCTCGATCCCCTCGATCTCGCTGACGCGGCCGACGAACGCCGTCCAGTCGAACCGCTGCCCGTGTTCGTCGACTGCGCCGGTCATATACCACTTGATCTCCATCGGGAGCGACGCGGCGAGGTCCTGAGCGTTTCCTGCCGGAATGCGCTGACCGAGCGTCATAAGCGTCGCTCGGATCGCCCGCACTGCCTCGCCCGTCCCCGGGAGTTCGAGTCGGTGTTGTACCTCGCCGGTGAATTCGTCGAAGTTCATACCGATCGCCCGCTCCAGAGTACGGGAGTCCGACGCATAATTGCTCGCGTGGCTACCAGTTGCCTGTCGCCGCCCGCAGCCCGTCGGCTCCGGGCGTCCGCTCTCCGACCGGTCGACGGCGACCCGCGCGATCCGCCAGCCGCTGCGCGCGATCAGGGGACTTTCAGATAGGCGTACCCCTCGTCTTGGAGGCGCGCGAGTTCGCTGACGCCGGCGGGCACGAGGTCGACGTTCGAGAGGAGATCGGACTTCGCGATGTCCTGCGCGCGGAGGGCGTTTCGGCAGCCGACACAGCGGACGCCGGTACTGCCCAGCCCCCGGATTCGCTCGGAGAGCGGTGCGCCGGCCTCGAACAGCCAGATCGCGTCGCCGTTCGCCAGCAAGACGACGTCGTCGACGTCGACGCCGTCGTCGTCGTCGACGAGGTTTCGGACGTTCCGAACCGCGTGCTTCCAGTCGGCGACGTCGCCGCTCGAGACGTGGAATACGACCTGCATACGGGGACGTACAGCCGACGTCGGTTAGAAACTTGGTGTCTCGCGGATCGGCGCCGTCCGGTGGCTGCGCCGAATGAACAACCGTTTTGCCGTTCGGCCTCGCTCGAACGTGATATGCACGCCATCACCAACAGCGGGTGGATCGAGGTCGTCACGGGCTCGATGTTCTCCGGAAAGACGGAGGAGGTCCTCCGGCGACTTCGACGCGCGGAGATCGCGGGTCAGGAGGTCGCCGTGTTCAAGCCCGCCGTCGACGACCGCTACGGCGAGACGACCGTCGGGTCCCACGTCGGTCGCCAGTGGGAGGCGTCAGTCGTGCCCAGCGAGGGCGACGGGATCTGGGAGATCCGCGGAGAGCTGAACGGTGAGGACGTCGTCGCCGTCGACGAGGCGAACTTCTTCGGGCCGGAACTAGTCGACGTCTGTCAGCGCCTCGCCGACGACGGCCGGCGCGTGCTGGTCTCCGGCATCGACCAGACGTACCGCGGGGAGCCGTTCGAGCCGCTCCCGCAGCTGATGGCCGTCGCCGAGTACGTCGACAAGCTCCAGGCGATCTGCTCGCAGTGCGGCGAGCCGGCGACGCGGAACCAGCGGCTCGTGGAGGGCGAACCGGCACACGTGAACGATCCGACCATCGTCGTTGGTGCCCAAGAGTCGTACGAGGCGCGGTGCCGGAACTGTCATACACTCCGCCGTGACTAATAGCGGGTAGAGATCACCGTGACGACCTGGGTAGAGAATCCGAGGGGTGGACGCGAGCGCGGCCCCCGTGGCCTCGCGCGAGCGTGGATCGAAGTGCTCGTTCGACCGCGACAGTTCTTCAGAAACGGCGTCGCGCCGGGCGACCAGGCACCGGGGCTGGTCTTCGGCGTCGCTGTCGCGGTCGTCTACGTGATCGGGCTGTTCGCGTTCGCGCCCGAGCGGATCCCCGCGCTCGCTGGCGGGCCAGCGGTCTCTGGCGCGATCGCGCTCACCGCAGTGGCGCTCGTGATCGCGCCCGCTACTCTGCATCTGACGGCCGCGCTCCAGACGGTCATCCTGATGATCGCCGTGAGCGACCGGGGCGGAGTCAGCGAGACAGTGCAGGTGATCGCCTACGCCGCGGCACCCTGCATCTTCGTCGGGATCCCATCGGCACCGCTCCGACTCGTCTGCACGCTTTACGGAGCTGCGTTACTCGTTGTCGGTCTCCGTGAGGTCCACGGGACCACCACTGGACGGGCAGCGATCGCCGGCGTGGTACCCGGGGCGCTGCTCTTCGGCACGGCCTTCGGCGGCCTCGACGCCGCGGAGGCCGTCTTTCGGCTCGCAGGCATCATCTGACGCACGTCGCCGGCGGTAGAACGGCGGGCGTTCACCGACAGCCGACGACCGAATCGTGTCGAGTAGGATTCGACAATCGTTTTAGGCGCGGGGCATTTGATTCGGTCAATGGATTGGATTACGCACGACGAGGACGTCTGGTTCGATTTCAGGGGAGATTCCCCGAAGCAGCTCACGCCGGGGCGGTACTACAAGGGCACCGTCGATGGATTCGCGGACTTCGGCGTCTTCGTCGACCTCGCGCCCGGGATCACCGGGCTCCTGCACCGCAGCGAACTCGACCGCCGTCTGGAGAGCCTCGACTGGGAATCCGGCGACACCGTCTTCGTTCAGGTGAAGAACGTCCGGAACAACGGCAACATCGACCTCGGCTGGTCGATCCGCCAGTCCGACGCGGAGTTCCGTGGAGCGCGGATTCACGACCCCGACGGCGACCAGGACGGCGACCCGATCGACGCCGCAGACGACGACCCGAGCTCCAAACCGGTAAAGAAGACGCCGAAGGGCGTCTCCACGAAGTCCCGGGCCACCAACGGCGCGGGTGCATCGGAAGCGACGCCCGACGAGCCGTCCGCCGGAGGCGACACCGGAGCCGAGGCGGCCGACTCGACCGACGCCTCCGAGACGGAGACAGACGCCGCTGACGAACCGGCCTCCGACGACGCAGAGGAGACCGATCGCGCCGCAGACGAGACGACGAGCGACGCGGCGACGGACGACGCAGCGGACGAGACGGACACGGAGCCGGACGCAGACGCCGAGCGGGTCACCGTCGAGTCGCTCGACGACCGCGTCGGCGACGAGGTCCGAATCGAGGGCGAGGTCGTCGGCGCACGGCAGACCGGCGGCCCGACGATCTTCGAGGTCCGCGACGAGACGGCGGTCGTCGACTGTGCGGCGTTCGTCGAAGCCGGCGTTCGCGCCTATCCCGACGTCGGGGAGGGCGACGTGATCCGGCTCGACGGCGAGGTCGAACTCCGCCGCGGCGAACTTCAGATCGAGACCGAAGAGCTGACCGCGCTCTCGGGGGCGGACGCCGACGCCGTCGAACAGCGACTCGTCGACGCGCTCTCGGAGAAGGCCCGTCCCGAGTCGGTCGAGCCGCTGGCAGCGCACGAGGCCGTCGAGGCCGTCACCGAACAGCTCGCGGACGCCGCCGAAGCGATCCGCGGTGCCGTCTTGCAGTCGCGACCGATCGTCGTCCGCCACGCGGCGACGGCCGACGGCTACGTCGCTGGCGCGGCCATCGAGCGCGCCGTGCTCCCGCTGATTCGCGAGGAGCACGCCCGCGCGGACGCCGAGTACCACTTCTTCACGCGCCGTCCGCTCGACGACCCCGTCTACGGGATGGACGCGGCGACGAACGACGTGACGCGGATGCTCCAGGACAACGAGCGCCACGACGAGAAACTGCCGCTGGTCGTCCTCGTCGGCGTCGGCGGCACGACCGACTCCCTGGACGGCCTCGGCCTACTGGGCGTCTACGGAGCCTCCCGCGTCGTCGTCGACGCCGAGCCGATCGACACGGAGATCGCCGACGAGGCGAGCGCGCTCGTCTCGCCGAGTCTCGTAGAGACGGACGCCGACGGCCTCTCGACCGGTGCGCTCGGGGCGAACCTCGCCGCGGCCGTCAACGCCGACGTGGGCGACGACCTCTCGCATCTCCCCGCAGTGAGCTACTGGGAGCACGCTCCGTCGGTGTACGCCGACCTGGCCGCCGACGCCGGCTACGACGCCGACCGGACGCGGAAGCTCCGCGAGGCCGTCGCGCTCGAAGCCTACTACCAGTCGTACCAGGACAAGCGCGAACTCATCACGGATCTCCTGTTCGACGACGACGGCGGACTCGCCGATCACGTCTCCGAGCAGTTCCGCATCAAACTGGACGACGAGGTCGAGACCGCCGAGGCGAACCTCGACGTGCGCGACGTCGACGGCGTCTCCGTGGCCGTGCTCGACGCGGACTCCTACAGTCACCGCTTCGACTTCCCGTCGACGGCACTGCTGGCGGACGCGCTCCACCGACGCACCACCGAGGACCAGTCGGCGACCGTCGTCTACGCGACGGACGAACTGTTCGTCCGCGCGGCCGACGTCGACGTCCGTGCCGCTGCCGAGGCTGCCAGCGAGGCCGTCCCCGAGGGCGGCATCACCGCGGTCGGCATCCGACAGAACCGCGTCGAGTTCCTCTCCGGTGCGCGCGAGGACGTCGTCGACGCCGTCGTCGACGCCGTCGCCGAGCAGATCTGAGGCGGGCGCACGGAGCACCACTCTACTGCCGTCACTCCCCGGAGCGACACGCTTAACCCCGAAACGCGACGAGAGGCGTCCAATGGATCACTGTTCGCGACGACGCTCGGAGGTGTCCCGGCAGTGAGTACGGACACCGACGCAGAGTCCGATCCGACGGAGTCGGACGCGTTTCACCGGACCTGTGAGACGCTCGTCGAGCGGATCCTCGACGGCGAGATCGAGCGTGACGACCTCGAATCGGCGAAGCTCGACGCCTGCTCGACACACTCCTCGCCGAAGGTCCCCAAGAACGCAGAGATCCTCGACCACGCACCGGAGGCCAGACGTGAGGAGGTAAAGGAGGTTGTCCGGCGCAAGCCCGTCCGGACCGCCTCCGGCGTCTCGCCGGTCGCGATTATGACCTCGCCGCATATGTGCCCGCACGGCAAGTGTCTGTACTGTCCGGGTGGTCCCGCCTCGGAGTTCGACTCCTCGCAGTCGTACACTGGCCACGAGCCCGCGGCCGCGCGCGGCGAGCAGAACGACTACGATCCCTACGGCCAGGTCCGGCTCCGGCTCGAACAACTCCGGCACATCGGCCATCCGGTCGACAAGGTCGAGCTCATCCTGATGGGCGGGACGATGACGGCGCGCAGCCACGACTACCAGGAGTGGTTCGTAAAGCGCGCGCTGGAGGCGCTGAACGAGTACGACCTCGACTCGAAGCCCCGACCGGCCGAGGATCAGTCGTTCAAACCGGAGCCCGAGGACGTCGAGTTCAGCTACGTCGAAGACGTAATTGCGGAGAACGAGACGGCCGACGTGCGGAACGTAGGGACGACCTTCGAGACGAAACCCGACTGGTGTGACCCCGAGCAGATCGACCGGATGCTCGACCTCGGCGCGACGAAGGTCGAGGTCGGTGTCCAGACCACCTACGAGCGGATCAACCGAGAGATGCACCGCGGACACGGCGTCCAGGCGTCGATCGACGCCAACCGCCGGCTCCGCGACTCGGGGTTCAAAGTCGGCTTCCACATGATGCCCGGCCAGCCGGGGATGACGAAGGAGATGATCCTCGAGGACTTCCGGCAGTTGTTCGAGCGCGAGGAGTACCGCCCGGACTACCTCAAAATCTACCCGACGCTCGTCGTCCGCGGGACCCGCGTGTACGACCAGTGGCGGCGCGACGAGTTCGAACCGCTCGGGAACGAGGAGGCCGCAGAGCTCGTCGGCGAAGTGATGGGGATGATCCCCGAGTACACCCGCTTACAGCGCGTACAGCGGGACATCCCCGCGGACTTCATCGACGCCGGCGTCTGGAAGTCGAACCTCCGGCAACTGGCGGCCCAGCGCGCCGACGAGAAGGGGATCGAGCTCCGCGACATCCGAGCGCGCGAGGCCGGAATGAACGAGGCCGACCCCGACCCCGAACGCGTCGAGTTGAACGTGACGACGTACCGGGTCGCTGGCGGCACCGAGCACTTCCTCGCCTTCGAGGATCCGGTCGAGGATCTGCTGGTCGGCTTCTGTCGGCTTCGGTTCCCGAACGACCCCGTACGGCGCGAGCTCGAGGGCGCCGCGATCGTCCGCGAGTTGCACGTCTACGGCAGCGAAGCAGGTATCGGCAGCGGCGAGGGCGAGTGGCAGCACAGAGGCTACGGGCGACGGCTCGTCCGTCGCGCGGAGGAGATCACCGCCGAGGCCGGCTACGACAAACTCGCGATCATCTCGGGGATCGGCGTCCGCGAGTACTACCGCGAGAAGCTCGGCTACCACCAGGACGGTCCGTACGTCTCGAAGCGACTGTCCTGAGCGGCTCTCGGGATCGCTCCGTCGTGGCGAACAGTCGGCACTCGCGCCGGCGACGCTCTCGGAACGCCCACCGGCCGGTCCCGCGTCGACGTGCCGAGCAACCGCTACCCGACGCGGGTCGAACTCCAGGGCACGGCGAGCGTGGTCCCGGCTACGTATATAAACGTCTGCCTCTGGTGATCCCGACAGGCGCACGACGCCGACAACGGGAGATGCGTTCAGTCGTGGCTGACGTCGAGCGGCTTCGTCATCGCCACGTGCGGGATCCCGGCCTCGTAGAACTCCTCGCCGTGAGCTACGTAGCCCAGCCGTTCGTAGAACGCTCGCACGCGCGTCTGTCCGTGAAGTGTGAGTCGTGCGAAACCCTCCTCGCGGGCCAGATCTTCGACGGCTTCCATCAGCCGTCGGCCCCACCCCTCGCCGCGGCGGTCGGACGCGACGGCGACACGTTCGACCTTGCCAGTCGGAGCGTCGAGTTCGGTCGCAGTTGACTCTGCGGAGTCGGCATCCACGGGGGCAGCGCGGAAGCGGGCCGCGCCGACGGCCTCGCCGCCGTCGTAGGCAACGAAGTGCGTCGCCGCGGCGTCGGGCTCGTCGTGTTCGTCCCACTCGATCTCCTCGTCGACGCCCTGTTCGTCGACGAACACTGCCTTACGGACCGCAAACGCGTCACGTCGCTGGGCATCGGTCGCGGCGACGAAGACGCCGGTGCGCTCCGCCTCGGCAGCACCCCGGTCGGCAGGGCGATCGTCGGCGGTATCGCTCTCGGAAGTCACACGGTTGCGAACGTGGGCCGGGGGGCTGAGCGTTTCGGATCGAGATGCCGCGTCCGCGGCCGAACCTCGCGCTGTCGAGTGTGAGAAGTCGCCCGAGCGGACTCGGGCAGAACGAACTGCCGTCGGGTAGCCCCAAAAGCGGCTACCGGTCGGTATTAGTTACGGACGAGATTCGCCGCGCGCGGTCCCTTGGGGGACTGCTCGATTTCGAAGTCGACGTCCTGTCCCTCTTCGAGGTCCGGGCCGCCGACGTCTTCCATATGGAAGAACACGTCGTCGTCAGAGTCGTCAGTCGAGATGAAACCGTAGCCGCCAGTGTCGTTGAAGAAATCAACCTTACCGTTTGCCATTGCAAACAAACGTACACCCCTTTCCGGGATAACACTTGCGAGGGTCGCGGTACCACGACCGTCACGAACGAGGGTCTCAGTAGCGACTCCGCTGGTCGGTCGGCGCTAAAAAAATGTCGGGGTGTACGAGTCGTCGCTTACTCGAAGAGTTCGACGGCCTGCTCGTAGCGGGCGCTGGGTTCCTCCCAGTCGACGACCTCGAAGAAGTTCTCGACGAAGTCGCCGCGGGCCGGACCGTAGTCGTGGTAGTAGGAGTGCTCCCAGACGTCCAGTGCGAGCACCGGATGGCTGCCCCAGAGCGCGCCCTCGTCGTGGTTGTCGACGACGACGTTGCGCAGCTGGTTCGAGAACGAGTCGTAGACGAGAAGCGCCCAGCCGCTGGCCGAGGACGCTGCAGCCTCGAACTCGCCCTTCCAGGCCTCGTAGGAGCCGAAGTCCTCCTCGATGCGGTCCGCGAGCGCGCCGGTCGGCTCGTCGCCGCCTTCGGGGGACATACTGTCCCAGAAGAGGTCGTGGAGTACGTGGCCGCTGCCGTTGTGGGTCACGTTCCGGATCGCTCCGGCCGACGAGGAGAAGTCGCCCGCTTCGCGGTTCTCTTCGAGCGTCTCCTCGGCTGCGTTCCAGCCGTTGACGTAGCCCTGGTGGTGCGTGTCGTGATGCCACGTCAGGACCTGCTCGGAGATGTGCGGCTCGAGTGCGTCGTAATCGTACGGAAGGGGATCGAGTTCGTAGCTCATAGTTGAAGCCTCCACTCCAACACACGGTCGGATTCCTGTTAAACGTTGAGAGAGGTATGTTAACACGAATTTCCTGACGGGGTGACTGATTCGATTCTAGAGAGGAATCGCGACCACGTCTTCCCACCGATCGGAACGTAGCAGAGAGGCGCGTCTCCCATCAAAAACCCGGCGGAGTCGATCGAACACAGGAGAGTAAGTCCGGCACCCGTCTGTTTAATAAAAACCGACGGCGAGATAGTAACCACGCGAGGATGACGATATAATGTCTTTGAGATATTCGATGGACGGTCTAGTCAATCTGGATGTTGTGTCGGCCGTCGCGCCACGCGTCGGTTCGCACCACACCGAAACACACACCACGCCAGCCGTCACTCGCCCACAGGCGGTGAGGAGCCGATGACGGCCGTTACGCCTATCGGCCACGTGGAGTCGCCGTTCGAGCGTCCCGCGGACGTCGACCACGACGAGATCGACGAGACGGAGGGTGCGATCGTCGTCGACGAGACGTACCGGGCGGGGCTCGACGGGATCGACGGATTCTCGCACGTCGTCGTCCTCGCGCAGTTGGATCAGATCGACGACTACCACCTCCGTTCCCGACCGCCACACGTCGAGGACGTCGAAGTCGGCGTGTTCGCGACGCGGAGTCCGCATCGCCCGAACCCGATCGCCCAGACCGTCGTCGAACTGCTCGGTCGCGACGGTGACCGACTCCGCGTCCGCGGCCTCGACCTCGTCGACGGAACGCCCGTCGTCGACATCAAGCCGTACGTACCCGCCGTGTCGGAGAACGAAGAGCTCGCGCTCGGCTGGCTGGACGAGCGGTAGGACGCTGACTCGGGCGGCAGAATCGGGCGCGCGCCGCGCGATCGCGAGTGTTCGGTCAGTCCTCGCCGCGCGCGGCCTCGAACATCGCGAGCGCGGCCTCACGCCGTTCGCTGTGGTCGACGATCGGCTCGGGGTAGTCGGCGTCGATCCCGGCCCGCTGCGTCGGCGAGAGCTCGTGCCACTCGTGGATCATCGAGGGGTCGACGTCCCGTAACTCCGGCACGTACTGCTTGATGTACTCCGCGTCGGGGTCGTAGCGCTCACCCTGCGTCATCGGGTTGAAGATCCGGAAGTACGGCTGGGCGTCGGTCCCCGTCGAGGCCGCCCACTGCCAGCCGCCGTTGTCGTTTGCGGTGTCGTGGTCGGCGAGGTACTCCCGGAAGTGAGCGTAGCCCGCGCGCCAGTCGATCAGGAGGTCTTTCGTCAGGAACGAAGCGACGATCATCCGGACGCGGTTGTGTATGTACGCCTCCGCGCGGAGCTGGCGCATCCCGGCGTCGACGATCGGATAGCCCGTCTCGCCGTCCTTCCACGCCTGCAGCTCTTCGGGGTCGTCCCGCCACTCGATGCCGTGTTCGTACTCGCGGAAGTTCTCGGTCACGACGCTCGGATTGAAGAAGAGCACGTGCGTGTAGAACTCCCGCCAGGCGAGTTGGGACTGAAACTCCTCGACGGAGTCGACCTGCTCGTCGCTCGCCTGCGCTCGCGACTCGGCCGTCGCCTCGTAGACCTCTCGAATCCCGATCGTCCCGTACTTCAGATCCGCCGAGAGACGCGAGACGGCGTCTCGCGTCGGGTAGTCGCGATCCTCCTCGTAGCGGTAGATGCCGTCGTCACAGAACCGATCGAGACGGTCGCGGGCGGCCGCCGTCCCCGTCGGCTGAATCTCGGCCACCGGCTCCTCGAATCCGAGGTCCGCGATCGTCGGGAGCTCGTCGCCGACGACGTCCGCGAGCACGTCGGCGTCGGGGGCGTCGTACGGTGCGGGCTTCTCGCGGTTGCGCCACTTCTTCCAGAAGTACGAGTACACCGAGTACGGCTCGCCGGCGTTCGTCGTGATCGAGCCGGGTTCGTGGAAGATCGCGTCGTGGAACGACTCGCGGGTGACGCCACGCTCGTTCAGCGCGCGTCTGAGCTTCGCGTCGCGCTCGCGGGCCAACCCGGAGTAGTCCTTGTTCCAGACGACGCGGTCGGCGCTGTACTCCGCGGCGAGTTCGGGGAGCACCGACGCGGGGTCGCCGTAGGCGACGACCAGATCCGAGCCGTGCTCGCGGTACCACGCGCGCAGCGCCGCCAGCGCGTCGAGGAGGTACCGGACCCGGGCGTCGCCAGCGTGTTCGAGGACGGCGTCGTCGAAGACGAAGACGGGGACGACGCCCGACCCGTCGTCGCTCGCGGCGTCGGCGGCTGCCGCGAGCGCCCGATTGTCCGCCGCCCGGAGGTCTCGCCGGTGCCAGTGGATCTGCATACCGGCTGGTCGGACTCCCGCGTGGTCAACGTATCGGCAGGCCTCCCGACGTGGACCTACGCGAGCGGAAGCGGATCGATCTCTCCCCGGCGGCCGTCGAGGACCGCGAAGCGCTCGCCGCGTCTCCGTTCGAGCAGGTGCAGGAGACGTTCGGCCCACGCGAGCTTTCGCGTTTTCGACTCCGAGACGCTCGGATCGTCGAAGTCCCAGCCGACGAACCGAAGCTCCGCCGCGCCGAGTTCGTCCGCCAGAAACGCCGCTCGGTCGCCGTCGGTGAAGCCGCCGAAGTTGTAGACGGCGTCGATCGGAGCCGCCTGCGTCGTCGCGACGACGTGCCGCTCTGTGAGCTGCGGGACCCACTCCTCGACGAGCGGGACGTTGTCGCCGTGGGCGTGCGCCGCGACGGGCGTCCCCTCGCGGGTCAGTTCGCGCGCCGTCTCGGGGTTCTTGTCGAGGTCGGTGACGAACAGGTCGACGTCGTAGCCGGCGTCGCGGACGACGTCGGCGGCGGTCGAGGCGGCCACGATCCGATCGACGTCGGCGACGCGGGCCAGTTCCTCGGGGAGCGACGGTGCGGCACCGACGACGGCGACAGTGTCTGTCGCGTAGTCGAGCCGATCGAAGTCGAAAGGGCTCGCGTACGCGGCGATGGCGTCGCGGGCGTGCTCGTCGCCGTCGCGGGGATAGCCGAAGTCGCCGAGAATCGATTCGTAGATGGGCTCCCAGGTCTCGAAGCGCACAGCTATCGCTCCCGAGTTGTACGGTAAGAGCCGGAATGGCACCAAGTACCCCTACCCGCGTGCCCTTCCGGCTTCCAGTGCGTCGGTTTTAATCGCTCCGGTATAAGCTTTCCCGTGTTTTGGCGCGTCTGACGGGTGTACGCACGGCCTCCGGGGAGCGTTCGCTCCCGCGGCCGACGAGGCCGGGCGGGGTGTGCACCGATCAACGACCGGCCCCGGCGATCGTTTCGACCGCGCCCGAGAGCGCGTCCGTCCCGCCGGTGAGCGCGCCGGTGAGGTTCCCGAGCGCGCCGGGAGTACCGAAGAGCAGGACGCTCCGCCCCGGCGCTCCCTCGTCGGCGACTGCTTCGGGAGTTCCGTCGCCGTCGGCGAGCACAGACCGGTCAGCGTCGGTTGTCGCGCCCGACACGACCGTCGTACCGGCCTCGGCGGCCGCTGCCGAGAGCGCTCCCACGTCGGCGTCTGAGAGCCCTCTCAGCTCGAACACGCGGACGACCGCGTCGGCTGCGACGTCGCCGGCGTCGGCGACGCCGAGTCGGTTGAGGTGCCGCTCGGCCTCCCGCGGCGTCGTCACGTCGAGTTCCTCGACGGCGACGTCACCAGCGTCGTGCCCGCGGACGCGCGAGCGGGCGAACTCGTGTCCGATCAGTGCTGCGTCGCGCGTCTCGGCGACGTCGTGGGTCCGAATCACGTGCGCGCCGCGCTCGACGGCCATCGACGTCGCCGCCAGCGACACGGGAAGCGCCTCCTCGGTCGAGCGGTCGGCGACTTGGCGGAGGAAGTTCTTGCGGTTGATCGACACGAGGATCGGATAGCCGAGTCCGCGGAACTCCCGCAGGCGACGGAACGTCTCACGGTCGTCTTCGATCGTCTTCTCCTCGGACCACCCGCCGAACGCTGGGTCGACGATCGTCTTGTCCGTGAAGCCGTTCAGCGAGAGCGCATCGTAGATATCGTCGACGTCTTCGATCGCACCGGGGCGTTCCAGATCCGGCGGCGACGCCATCTTCCCGACCGCGACGTCGTGTTCCTCACAGATCCGCGGCATCTCCGGGTCGGCGAAACCGCAGATGTCGTTGACCATATCGAAGCCCCGCGAGAGTGCCGCGTCCGCGACCTCGTGATAGCGCGTCTCGATCGAGAAGACGGCGTCGCCGGAGAGGCTTTCGAGCGTCTCGACCGCCGTGTCGAGCCGTTCGAGCTCCTGTTCGGCCGAGAGCACCTCGAAGCGTTTGTTGGCGGACTCGAGGCCGATGTCGACGATGTCCGCGCCCTGGTCGATGAGTTCGGTGTCGACGTACTCGGCGGCCTCGCCGGGGTCGTCGAAGACGCTCGGGTCGTAGGGCGACTCCTTCGAGACGTTCAGAACTCCCATAATCCGCGGCGGGTGCTCGTCGCCGATCTTCAGTCCGGCGGCGTCCACAGTTCGCATATCTGATCCAGGGAGGGAAGACACATATACTGTCTGGCAGCGGCCGTCTCGGCGGGACTTTTGCCGTGGCAGCGAAAAGGGGGTCGTATGCCAAAGCCGAAAGCGGACTTCGAGACGCTGTACCCGTATCGTCTCTACGAACCGACCGAGATCCTCGACCCCGAGTTGATGTACACGGTTCCCGAGATCGCGCGGCTCCTGCAGGGGCTCGACCCCGACGTCGAGCTCGACGCCGACACCGAGGACCGGGTCGTCGCGTGGACGATCCCGTGGCTGATGACCCACGCCGACGACCTCGTGATCAACGATCCAGTCGGCGACGAACCCGGCTACTTCGGCGTCGCGAGCGAGGACCGTCCGCCGGAAGAGATCCCCGACGACGCCGACGTGTAGCGAGCTGTCGGCGTCGGTGCCGCCCCCGCGATCCGCTCACATCCGGGCGGCCTGCGCGGCGAGTTCGAGGTCGTCGATCGGTCGCTCGGTGACGCTCGGCCCGTGGCCGACGTGCAGCGCGGTGAGATCGTCGATGGCATCGTAGAGCGCGTCGATGCTCCGGATCAGGGTCTCGCGATCGCCGCCCGCGAGGTCCGTGCGTCCGAAGCCGCCGTTCTCGAACACGAGGTCACCGGCGAAGCAGACGCCGGTCGCGCGGGCGTAAAAGCAGAGGTGGTCCGGTTTGTGTCCGGGCGTGTGCAGCGCCGTGTAGTCGTCGTCGCCGATCCGAACGGTTTCGCCGTCTCCGATCGCGTGGTCGACGTACTCGCTCTCGGCGTCGTACCCCCACGTCTCGACGCCGAACGCCTCGCGGATTGCCGGGAGGTTCTCGACGTGGTCGGGATGGGTGTGCGTGAGGTAGACGCGGTCGAGGTGGTCGACGTGCTCTCGGATGCGCACCACGGCGTCGAAGTTCGCGCCCGCGTCGACGAGTGCGGTCGTCTCGCCGGTGACGAGGAAGACGTTCGAGGTGAACGCGCGGACGTCGCGCGCGAGGTTCCGAATCATACCCGTTCGTACTCTGTGGGGCGACTTGCGTCTTTCCGCTCGGGTCGCTTTCGGAGCACTCGCCCGCCCGTCGGCGGGGAGGCCGACGGGGACTGCCAGAACCACGAGGTTTTTTCGCTCCGGCGTCGAGTGGGAAACGTGTACCGGAAGGGCCACTACGGGGTCTCGCTGCTCGTCTTCGCGCCGGTAGGGTTCGCTCTCGTCGCCGTCGGCCGAACCGACCTCGCGCTCGTCACCGGCGGGACGATGCTCTGGCTGGCGATGCTGCCCGACGTCGACCACCGGATCCCCGGACTTCCCCACCGCGGCCCGACGCACTCGCTCGCCTTCGCTGCGCTCGTCGGAGCCGTCTTCGCCGGCGTGGGGGCCGCCCTGACGACGGTGACGACGGGAAGCAGTTCCCCGCTTGGCGCGACGGCTGGCGGCGTGTCGCTCGCGGCGGTCGGGTTCGCGGTCGGGACGCTCGCCGTCGTCGCACACCTCGTCGGCGACGCGCTCACACCGGCCGGCGTCGCGTTCTTCTGGCCCGTTTCGAGTCGGACCTACACGCTCGGGCTCTGGCGCGCCGACAACACGGTCGCGAACTACGGGCTGTTCGCCACCGGAATCTTCGCGGCGGGGGCGGCGGCGTATCTCGCCGTGGCGGTGTAGAGAGGAGATCCGTCGCCCCCGAGAGCGGCACACGCCCCGCTGTCGTCTCGACGACACAAGGCTTATTTATCACCTTCGCGTGTCTCCGAGTGCAATGGCGAAAGGAACGGTTGCGTTCTTTAACGACACGGGCGGTTACGGTTTCATCGAGAGTGAGGATTCTGACGAGGACGTCTTCTTCCACATGGAGGACGTCGGCGGTCCGGACCTCGAAGAAGGCCAGGAAGTGGAGTTCGACATCGAGCAGGCTGACAAGGGCCCGCGCGCGACGAACCTCCAGCGCCTGTAAGGACGCACCACGATAGCGGTACTGCGGTCGGCGGTCACGTCGATTCTCACCACGATTCTACATTTCTCAGCCACAGAGCGACGCGTCCGGCACTCCCGGCTTCGGAGGCGTCGGCCGCGACTTGCGACGGCGCTGCCGACGAGCTACAGCGTTCCGTTCGCGGCCTGCTCGCGCACCTCGTCGGCGCGCTCGCGGATGTCACGCCACTCGGCGTCGCCTTTGCGGTCGACGTGCGAGTACATCAGTCCCATCCGCCCGGTACCGCGGAGCGTCTCCTCGTTGCGCTTCAGAAAGTCCCAGTAGAGCGAATTGAACGGGCAGGCGTTCTCGCCGGTCGTCTTGGTCTTCGCGTACGGGCACCTCCCGCAGTGATCGCTCATCTTGTCGACGTAGTTCGCCGACGCGGCGTACGGCTTCGAGGAGAGCACGTCGCTCCCGAACGAGCCCATCCCGACGACGTTCGGCGTCGTCACCCAGTGGTAGGCGTCGACGAAGCCGAGGTGGAACCACTCGTTGAGCTCCGCGGGGTCGACGCCGTACAGCAGTGCGAAGTTCGAGAGGACCATCAGGCGCTCGATGTGGTGTGCGTAGCCGCGGTCGTGGACGTGCCCCACCGCCTCCGAGAGACACCGCATCTCCGTCTCGCCGTCCCAGTACAGCGACGGCAGCGACGCCGTCTGGTCGAGCTGATTCGCCGATGCAAGCTCCGGCATCGCGCGCCGATAGACGTGCCGCATGAACTCCCGCCAGCCGATCACCTGCCGGACGAACCCCTCGACGCTGTTGAGCGGTGCGTCGCCCGACTCGTAGGCCGCGACGACCGGATCGACGACCTCTCGGGCCCGCAGCAGGCCGAGATTGAGCGCGGCCGAGAGCAGCGAGTGGCTCAGCGCCCACTCGCCGTCGCGCATCGCGTCCTGGTAGGTCCCGAACTCGGGCAGCCGGACCGAGACGAAGTGATCGCGCGCCTGCAGCGCCGCTGCCCGCGTCACGGGCCAGACGAACTCCTCTGACGCACCCCAGTGGTCCTCGTAGCGGTCGGCGACGAACGCTTGCACTTCACGCGTCGTCGCGTCCGGCTCGAATCGCGGAACGCTCGGTGGCGTCCACTCCGGTGGCGGCGTCTCCCGGTTCTGGTCGTCGTAGTTCCACTCGCCCCCGACCGGGTCGTCGCCGTCCATCAGAATCCCGGTCTCCCGGCGGACGTGACGGTACCACCCCTCCTGCCGGAAGGTCCCGCTGCCGGTGTCTTCACCGGCCCACTCGTCGAACGTCGCGCGACTCGTCAGAAACAGGTCGTTCTCGACGAGCGTGAGCGCCCCGCCGCGGTCCGTGACCAACTCCCGTCGGCGGGCGTCGGCTCCGTGGCTCGGCGACTGCACGCCGACGAGGTCGTCGCCGGGGTTCGCCTCGAAGTAGCGGTCGAGCGCGTCGCCGAAGGTATCCGCTTCGAGATACGTGACGTCGTAGCCGCGGTCTCGGAGCTCGTCGCGAAAGTGCCGCATTGCACTGAACACGAGCGTGAGCTTCTGGGGGTGGTACGGCCGCCGCTCGGCGAACGCGTGCGCTTCGACGAGCAGCACGTGATCCGCAGAACCCAGCGGCGCGACGTCGGGGTGGAGTTGGTCACCGAGGAGCCAGACCGTCATCGAGAGTGACTTCGGCGTCAGCGGACAAAGTCGCCACGGCCGGCTCGCTCCATTACCAATCCTGAAAAGCAGCCACCAGCGCAGCGGCACAGAGGTACGCCTGAAACTCGACGAGAGACGCCGAGGCGTTCTTTTAGGTGCTCTCGACTTTTCGTTTCTCATAACCGGGGGAGGGCAAGAATTTAGACGACGGACGACATCGAATCAGGTGGACCGCAATGGACGGCGCTACACCCCAAATCCTCGTCGTCGAAGACGAGCCTGACTTGGCGGAACTCTATGCCATCTACCTCTCGGACGTCTACGAGGTGCAGGCGGCGACCGATGGCGAAGCTGCGCTCGAACTCGTAGACGACGAGATCGACGTCGTCCTCCTCGACCGCCGAATGCCGGATATGACCGGCGACGAGGTTCTCGACGAGATCCGGGCCCGCGATATCGACGCGCAGGTCGCGATGATCACGGCCGTCGAGCCGGACACCGACATCGTCGAGATGCCGTTCGACGACTACCTGGTCAAACCGGTCACCCAAGACGACCTCCACGGGCTCGTCGACGTTCTCCTCCGACGTGCCGACTACGACGACCGCTCCCAGGAGTTCTTCCGCTTGGCCTCGAAGAAAGCGGCACTGGAGTCCGCCCCCGACATCTCCGTGGAGGAGGTCGACGAGTACAAGCAGCTAACCCAGCGGATGGAGACGATCAGAACCGAGCTCGACGACACGCTCTCGGATCTGAGTGACGACGACTTCCGCGACGCGTTCGCTTCGTTCCCCGACATCTCCGTCGGCGACTCCGCCGCGGTTTCTAACAGCGACGTCGAGGACTCGGACTCGACGCCATCGTTCTGAGCCGCCTGCGTTACTCCCGCCGGGACCCCGGTTGGGGCTCTACGTGTGCCGGCGTCATCAGGTCCTCGTACCGCTGGTCGTCGAGCCACTCCAGCAACTCGACGAGCTGCGCCGTGGCCGCCTCGAACAGCCGCGCGCCGATCTCGGGCGTCGCGTCCGTCTGGTCGCCGAAGACACCGTTCTCGGAGTTCTCGACGGCGTCGTAGAACGTTCGTGCGCCGTTCTGTCGGAGATGTTCCGCGGCTTCGACGTCTCGAAGGCCACCGTCGCGGGCGGCTTCGAGCTCGTCGTCGCGGACCAGTTCGGGCGCGAGATGCTGGATCATCGCCGTCTCCTTCGGACCGCCGTGCGGACCGGGCTGCTCGAACACCTCGGCGACGAGCTCCGGAATCGACTCGTCCCACATCCACTCGACGGCGTAGAGCACACCGTCGTCGCGGAGCCGACGCCCGACCTCGCGCAGATGCTCGACGTTGCCGCCGTGGGCGTTGACGTAGACGACCCGGTCGATCCCGTGGTACGCGAGATTCCGGGTCAGCGACTCGACGTAGTCGCGGAACTGCGGGGCGTCGACCCACATCGTCCCGTGGAACTGGCGGTGGTGTGGGCTGACGCCGACGTTCACCGTCGGCGTACAGAGAAAGCCCGTGCGGTCGGCGGCCACCCGGGCCAGCCCCTCGGCGATGAGGTGGTCGGTCGCGAGCGGGAGATGGGGCCCGTGCTGCTCGGTCGATCCCAGCGGCACGATCGCGACCGACTCCTCGGCGACGTACCCCCCGAGTTCCGGCCAGGTCTGGTCTGCGACGTACATACCGGCGGAACGCGACCGGGCGTGAAGAAAGATACGGCGAGGAGCGCGTCGGCGTCGACATCGACATCGGCACCGACGCTGCGGTCGGCACCGGACGGTAGCCCCGGTCGCGATTCACTCCGCCGCTGTCGGGCCGCCGACCGGCGCTCCAGTCTCCTCGTCGGGCTCTCTCCGAACCCCGCGGACCGCGATGACGAACGCGCCGAGCCCCACGAGCAGAACGGCCAACTGGACGAGGCCGCCGAGGATCGGGACGGCACCGAGGAGTGCGACGACGAGGACGCCGACGAGCAGCGCCAGCCAGCGGTTCTCGGCGTCCAGCAGCGACACCAGCCACGTCCCGAGGACGATCGACCCGTAGACCGACGCCACCCACAGCAGGAGTGCGAAGGCGACGATCCCGGCCAACGAGATCGGGATGCCGACGATCGTGAGCAGCAGGAGCAACAGCACGATCGGCGTCCCGATCAGCGCCAACAGTCCGATGCCGCCGCTGCGGAGCGTCTCGGTCTGTCCGACGTCGACGAGTCGGCGGGCGAAGTTCGGCGCGACGACGAGCAGCACCGCGCCGAGCACGAGGTTAGCCAGAGCACCGTACACTGCGCCGATCCAGGCGGGGATCGTCGGGAGGCCGGCACCGCCACCGGCACCGAAGATCTCGGGGCCGGCGACGACGAGCGATTCGTCGCGAGTGACCTCGCCGGCGACGGTTGCGCCGTCGGCGAGCGTGAACTGCCCGGCGTCGTACGTCAGCGAGCCGCCGATCGTCGCGGTCGGAGCGACGGTGAGCGTGTCGGCCCCGACTGTCACGTCGCCGTCGACCGCGCCGGCGAGCCTGACGTCCGCCGCACCGGCTTCCAGCGAGCCGCCGATCTGCGACCCCTCGCGGAGTTCCAGTGCGGCCGAACCGACGTTGACGTCGCCGACGACGCTGCCTTCGATCACGACGCTGCCGGCGGCGGCGTCGAGAGAGCCGGTCACCTCACCCGTCTCGGTGATGATAACGGAGCCGGCGGCCGCTTCGAGGTCGCCGTCGACCGTGCCAGCGACGACGACTGAGCCGGCGGCCGCTTCGAGGTCGCCGTCGTACGTCTCGCCGGCGTCGATGCGGACGACGTCGCCGAACGCGCCGTCCGAGCCGGGACCGAACTGCTGTGCGCTCGCGGCCGCAGGGAGGCCGCCGAGAACGACGAGGGCCACGAGGAGGAGTGTGAGTGTTCTGCGTGTGCGTGATGACATCCTGATCACGAGAGGGGGGACCTCTCGTTACAATACGACGACATCATCGGTCTTAATGATATGCGAGCGGGACCGGCGCGTGACTTTTTGCGCCTTCGATGTGTGCAGGCAGCTATGGAGTATACGACGCTCGGCGACACGGGCACGACGGTCTCGAGGATCTGTCTCGGCTGTATGAGCTTTGGCGACAGCGACTGGCGCGACTGGGTGCTCGACGAGGACGCGGGCATCGAACTCGTCGACCGCGCCATCGAGTTGGGCGTGAACTTC
This sequence comes from Halobellus sp. Atlit-31R, assembly GCA_003665935.1. GTDB lineage: Archaea > Halobacteriota > Halobacteria > Halobacteriales > Haloferacaceae > Haloquadratum. The sequence continues at coordinate 114,835 of QPLR01000001.1, forward strand.
TTCGATACGGCGAATATGTACTCCCGTGGCGAGTCCGAGCGCGTCCTCGGCACGGCGCTCTCAGAGTACGACCGCGACGAGTTCGTCGTCGCCTCGAAGGTGTATTTCCAGATGGACGACGACGACCCTAACTCCGGTGGGCTATCGCGCAAGGCGATCGAACAGGAGCTCGATAGCTCGCTGGATCGGCTCGGGATGGAGACGCTTGATCTGCTCCAGATTCACCGCTGGGACTACGACACGCCGATCGAGCAGACGATGCGCACGCTCGACGACGCTGTCCGGCGAGGGAAGGCCAGGCATCTCGGTGCGTCGTCGATGTGGGCCCACCAGTTCGCGAGCGCACAGCACACGGCCGACCGCCTCGGACTGACGCCGTTCTCGACGATGCAGAACCACTACAACCTCCTCTATCGGGAGGAAGAACGCGAGATGCTCCCGCTCTGTGAGGCCCAGGGCGTCGGCGTCGTTCCGTGGTCACCGCTCGCTCGCGGGCGACTGGCGCGACCGCACGAGAAAGCCGACGCGACGACCCGCGGCGAGAGCGACGACCACGCGCGTCGGCACCCCTATCTGGAGGGCGGCGGCCGCGAGGTCAACGAGCGGGTGCAGGAACTCGCCGCAGAGAAAGGCGTGAAGATGGCCCAGATCGGGCTCGCCTGGCTATTCGCCGACGACCGCGTGGACGCGCCGATCGTCGGAACCACGAGCGTTGAGCATCTCGAAGACGCGGTCGAGGCGCTCTCGATCGGTCTCTCGGCGTCGGACGTCGAGTATCTCGAAGCGCCCTACGAGCCCGTCCGCGTCTCCGGGCACGAGTGAGCTACTCGGACGCGTCGCCGGCAAGCGTGCGTCCATCGCCGCCGGAACCGGAGTCGGAGTCGGAGTCGGAGTCGGCCCCGGAGATCCGCCACACAGCTCGGCTCGCGACGAGGGCGATCGCGACCTCCGCGAGCCCGACGACGAGGAACGAGGCGAGGAATCCCGCCGTCGACGTCGTCAGCCCGCCCAGCAGGAACCCGGCGAGAAACCCCAGACTCCCGAAGACGTTGAAGCCACCGAGCGCCGCCCCCCGCGTCTCGGCCGTCGCGACGTCCGTCACGAGCGCCATCGTGGCTGGCGCGACCAGCGCGCCGAGCGCCCCCACGGCGATCATCGCGAGCACGGCGAGTCCGACAGTCGGTGCGAGCCCGACGGCGACGATGCCGAGGCCGAAACAGATCGACCCCACGATGACCGGGAGGGCGCGCCCGATGCGATCCGAGAGCACGCCCGCGGGATACTGCAGGAGCGCGAAGGGAACGAAGAACGCCGCGAGCGCGAGCCCCGCGCCGGCGGCGTCGAGGCCGAACGACTCACGGAAGTAGTAGACGCCGACGAGCGCGAAGAAGCCGGCCGTCATCCGGTCGATGAACCCGAAGGTGTACGGGACGGCCAGCGCCGGCCGGTCGCGGAGTCGAGCGAGCGCGTCGCCGACACGGAGCCGCTCCACTCCGGCGAGTTCCTCGGAGACTGTCGCGAACAGGACGGCGACCGCAACGAGCGTCACCGCCGCGGCGTAGAGCGGATACAGCGGGTCCGCGTCGGCCAGTCGACCGCCGAAGACGGAGCCGAGCGCCGCGCCGAGGCCGATCGCGATACCGGCCGCGCCCATATTTCGGCCGTTACCGCCGGCGAGATCGGCCAGAGCGGTGATCGCGAGCGAGAACGCGCCGATCGTCGCCGCACCGCTGAGCAGGCGAACAGCGAGGACGCCCGCGAACGGAACCCCCAGTGCCGGCGCGGCCGCGAGAACGAGATATCCCGCTGCACCGCCGAGCGCACCCACAGCGGCGAGCGGCATCCGCCGTCCGAGTGCGTCGCTTGCGGCCCCCCAGACGCTGGCGAAAGCGACGAAGGCGGCGAACTCCGCGACGAGAAACCACATCCCGGCACGGATGGTTCCGTCGCCGCCGAGGACGGTGACGATGTCCTCGACGCCGGGATACAGAAACACCTGCGAGACGAGGACACCCCAGACCCCGAGGGCGAGCCGAATTCGCGTTCCGCGGCGTGTCACACTGAGTTGTTGACTGCCCTGCTAAATATCCGCGTCGCTTTCGGACACACAGAGACCACCGGAGCGGGCGGTCTCGAGACGGGAGACGCATCAGAACCCACTTTGCCGTCAGGGGTCTACCGGCCGGTATGGTAGACGGGCGGGGCGACAGAACGCGTCGGGACGTGCTGAAGGCAGCCGTCGCGGTCGGTGGCGCGACCGCGCTGTCGGCGTGTCTCGACCGAACCGAGGAGCCGGCGCCGACCGGTCCCGAGCAGCTCTCGTCGCTCCCGGAGCGGCAGCACGCGTGGGACGACTCCGTCCGGACGGACGACCACGGCAACACGCTGCTCCCCGAGCACCAGGTGCTGCTGTACCTGACGCTGCCGGACGCTGGACCGCCGGACGAGACGGACCGCCCGACGGTGGAGATGGCACTCCGAACGCTGGATCGGGCGTACGAGCGGAGCCACGCGGGCCTACTGTGGTCGATCGCGTACTCGCCGCGGTACTTCGGCCGGTACGAGGAACCCCTCCCAGAGTCGATCGACCTCCCGGAGCCGCGGGCGCTCTCACCGTTCGAGACGCCGACGCTCGATCGGCAGGACGCGTTAGTCCACCTCGCATCGGACCGCGCGGACGTCGTGCTCGCAGCGGAGGAAGCGTTGACCGGAAACGAGGAGACGGTCAACGGCGTCTCGGTCGAGGCAGCACTGACCGACGTGTTCGAGGTGTCGGACCGTCGGTCGGGGTTCGTCGGTGCGGGGTTGCCGGCGGCGCGACAGGACGAACTGAAGGGCGTCCCCGCGTCGAATCCGGTCCCGAAGGAGTCGCCCCTGTTTATGGGCTTCATCGCGGGGTTCAAGCAGAACCAGGCGACGGAGGACTACGTCACGCTCGCGGACGGGCCGTTCGCGGGCGGGACGACGAAACACGTCTCGAACCTCCGGATGCGCCTCGACGACTGGTACGAAGAGCAGTCCTACGAGGATCGCGTGGCGGAGATGTTCTCGCCGGTACACGCCGAGCGCGAACTGGTCGACGGCGTCGGCGCGAACCTCGGCGACGACAACGGCATCACTTCGGAGATAATCGACAGCATCGAAGACCACGCAACGCAGTTCGCGCGGGTCGGACACGCCCAGAAAGCCGCGCGTGCGAACCGAGAGTCCGACGGGACCCCGCGGACGCTCAGACGCCACTTCGAGTCCACCGACGACGACGAAGCCGGGCTGCACTTCCCGAGCCTGCAGCGCGAGATCTCGACGTTCGAGGCGGTGCGCGCGGCGATGAACGGCACGGACCTCACGGAGATCCCGACGATTCGCCAGCGGGTGAACAACGGGATCCTCGAGTACGTCTTCGTGAAACGCCGCGGGAACTTCCTGGTACCGCCGCGGTCGAGCCGTGCGCTCCCGACGCCGACCGGGACGACGCCCGGGGTGGAGTAGCCCGACGCGCCGGCGTCGGGTTCCTGTGGTCCCTGGCGAGCCGTGACGCGCTACGGGAGCTGGCCGTCGATCGCGCTGCTGACGCGCTCCCAGCCGTAGTTGTCGAGGAGTTCGCCGTTCACGTAGACCGCCGGCGTGCCGGTGACGCCGCGGTCCGAGCCGGTCTCTCGGTCCTGTTCGGCGACCGGGCGATACGACTCCTGCTCGGCCGCGGCGGCGACCGTACACCCGTCGAGTCCGAGGTCGGACGCGATGTCGAAGACGATCTGATAGCCGTCGTCGTCGAGTCGGCCTTGGTTCTCGTAGACGCGCTCGCTAAAGGAGAAGAACGTCTCGGCGTCGCTGCGGTCCTGGACGGCGCGGGCTGCGGAGGCCGCGAGCCACGACCAGTTGCTCACTGGGATCGGGAAGTCGAAGAACCGATACCGGACGTCACCGGCGTCGACGTAGTTCGACTTGATCTTCGGGGCCACCGAGAGGGTGAAATCCCGACAGTGCGAGCAGGTGAAGTCCTCGAACACGTCGACGGTAACGGGGGCGTCTTCGGGACCGAGTGCCGGACGCGGCAGCGACGAGACGGTTTCGAGACTCCCGACGTCACACTCCTCCGGGAGCTGACTACCGCCGGAGCCGCCGAGACAGCCAGCCGTTGCACCGAGCGTGGTTGCGCCACCGATCGCAGCAAGATACGACCGTCGTGTCGTTGGCATATCTGTGCGCAGGGCGCCGTGACGTATATACCGTGCCGGTTGCGGGACGGCGAGGCCGGAGGGGGCCGCGTGGTCACCGCCCCCGAACCAGTCGATTTTTCACCGGCGCGCGCGCCTTCTCCGGTATGGAGTACGAAGAGGACGACAGCGTGGTACTGCACGACAAACACAGCGAGTTCGACGGTGAGGTCGGCACGATCACGCAGGTCGTCGAGACGATGTTCGGCGACGCGACGTACACCGTGAGCTTCGAGGACGGCCAGGAAGTCGGCATCTCCGCCGACCAGCTCGAAGCCGCCGACGAAGACGAAGACGAAGAGTAACGGGAGTTTTTCCCCGTCCGGGCGCGAAGCGTCGCCGATGCCCCGAATTCCGTTTCACTACGTCGATCTGCGGACCTTCTGTTACGAGACCGAGGACGAAAAGCGGGTCGAGAGCGCGCTGCGGACGTTTCTCCCCGAGGACTTCGAGGTGACCCGAACCGAGAGCACGGGCCACCACGGCGACCGCATCGTCGTCTTCTCGGCCCGCGTCGAGAACGCCGACGGCGTTCGCCGCGTCCTCGGACGACTGGCGGAGCTCCCGGAGTTCGACACGCTGCTCGACGAACTCGACGAGCGCGTCACCGACAACACCGAACTCTTCCTGCGGCTGGACAAGCAGGCGGCGTTCCGCGGCGACGTCCGGCGCGGCGACGGCATCACGTTGCGGGCGAAGGTCGAAGCGTACCCCGCGACCAAGGCCGCAGCCGTCGAGAACGCCCGAGAAGCGCTCGCACAGGCCGAGCAGTTGGACCGCGACGGCGACGGGGAGTAGCTCCGAGCCGGCTCCGGCCGCGAGCGGGCGTGTCGCTCTCGACGGTCCGGGGACGACTCAGCGTCGTCGTTGTAGCGAACAGGTAGCACTCGCGACGCACAGGACGGCGTGCTACACGACCGCGGAACGTCCTGCGACGGGCGTCAGCGCACACCGGGCGTGCGCTCGTCTTCGCATAAAAACTCGATCCCGTCGCTACAGACCGCCCGGACGAGGGCTACTGCTCACTCGTCGGTCCACTTGATCGAACAGCCCTGCGAGGGCGTCTCTTCGACGGGGATGTCGTCGCCGGCGAGCAGCGCCTCCACGGCTTCGCGCATCTCGAAGCGACTCGGCTCCTCGTCGGGGTTCATCGCGTCGTCGATCCGCGAGTGGAACGCGAGTCGGAACGCGTCGTCGTCGCGCTCGAAGAGGAACGGGTCCGGCGTGCAGACGGCTCCGTACGACCGGGCGACCGCCTGCGACTCGTCGCGGAGGTAGGCGGTGTACTCGATCTCGCCCGCCGCGACCCGCTCTTCCATCCGCGCCATCGAGTCGTCGGGGTACGCCTCGGCGTCGTTCGGATTGATGCCGACGACGGCGAGGTCGTCGTACGCCGTCGCGAGGTGGTTCAGCTCGTCGACCTTCGCTTCGGCGTAGGGGCAGTGATTGCAGGTGACGACGACGAGCAGCGCTTCGTAGCCGTCGAAATCCGAGAGCGCGTACGTCTCACCGTCTGCACCGGGGAGCTCGAAGGACGGTGCCAGGTCGCCGTGTGACAGTTCCGAGTCGGATTCGACAAGGACCATACCGGGAGTTGCGGCCGTCGGTAAAAGACCCTGTTCGTTCCGGAACACGGGGCCAGAGCGCCCGGCCCGGCGTCGGCCGCCTCACTCGACGCTGACCAGATAGACGGCGACGAGTGCGAGACCGATCGCGAGCACTTTTCGCATCGTCAGCGATTCGTTCAGGAACGCGATGCCGATGACGGAGCTGAGGACGAGGAACATCCCGAAGATCGGTGAGACGACGCTCACGGGACCCAGCGACAGCGCCCGGTAGTACGCGAGGATCCCGACCGTCAGACAGATCCCCGCGACGAAGACGTACTTCGACTTCGGATGGGTGAGGTACGAAGCCGCGTCCGAGCCGTTGTAGACGACGACCAGTGCGGTTCCGGCGACGAGAATCGCGTTCGAGATCAGCGCGGCGACGTTGCTCGGGATCTTCACCGACCCCGTCGTGGCGACGCTCATCAGCGGCGGAACGAGCGAGTACGCGGCCAGTGCGAGGAACGCCCACGGGAGATAGCTCATACAGCGGTTCGGCCGAGCGTGGGATTCACCGTTTCGGTCTCTGTGCTCCGGAGCCGTTCAGTCGCCGTCCGCACTCGCCGTCGGCCCCGGGGTCGCGAACGACGCCCGGCGGACGATCCGAAGCGCCAGCACCAAAGAGAGCAGGCCGAGCGCCGAGACGAGCCCGAACGAGACGGTGAGCCCGGCCGCGTCGACGAGGTAGCCGAACACCGGCGGTGCGACGACGCCGCCCGAGGAGATGCCGATCGTGACGAGCGCGAAGTTCTTGCCGAGATCCGCCCGCCGGGAGAGCCGATCGGCGAGCGACGAGCGCGCCGGCCGGGAGAAGCTGATGCTGCCGCTCAGAAGGAGGACGACGCCGACCGCAGCGAGCGGGAGCGAGAGCGTCGCGAGAAGCGCCGCGACGGTGGCGAGGGCGGCGTACCCGACGACGACGATGGGGCCGGAGCCGACGCGATCGGTGAGGCCGCCGCCGGCGAGGATCAGCCCCGCGCCGACGACGAGCATCGCCGACGTGAGCGCGCTCGCGGTCCCGTCCGGTAGGCCGTAACCGCGCACGAGCAGGCTCGGGGTGTACGTCCGGATCGCCCACGCCGCCGCGGAGGTGAGGAACGCGAGCACGGTGAGCCCGAGAATCCCGCCGGAGGCGGCGAGCGAACGGGCGAGCGCGCGGAGGCGGCTCGGAACGGAGCGCAGCGTCGGCCGCTCGTCGGGGCGCTCCGCGAGCCCCGGTCGCGTGATCTCCCTGTCGACGCCGCGGAAACTGAACAGGCAGTAGGCGGCGAAGACCGCGCCGACGACCGTCACGGCGCCGACCGCGACGCGCCACGACAGGTCGAGTGCGGTCGTCCCGGCGACGACTGCGAAGGGTGCGGCGAGGCCGACAGCGCCGCCGAACGCGTGAGCGCTGTAGGCCCGCCCGCGGTTCTCGTCGGTGGAGACGGCCGCAAGCAGCGGATAGTGTGCGGGGTGGTGCCCGGCGATGCCGACGCCGAGAACCACCTGCGCGGCGAGCAGCCAGGCGTACGACGTCGCCAAGGCAGTGAGCACCGCACCGAGCGTGCCCACGATCAGCGAGATCCCGAGCACGAGCGTGCGGCTGTAGGCGTCGGAGACGTAGCCCAGCGGGAGCTGCAAGAGGAGTACGACGGCGTTCTGAACCCCGATCGCAACACCGATCGCGGCGATGCTCACGTCGAAGCGGGCGGCGAGCACGCCCACGAGCGGCGCGAGCATCACGATGTACGAGTGGTTCACGAAGTGCGAGCCGGCGACGAGGGCGACGACCCGGCGGTCCTGTGCGTCGGTCACACCGACGTGTCGCCGCCGGACCGAAATATAGCCGCCGGAAGCGACGGCTCCCCGGTAGCGACGGAGCACCGTCACCGACTCGACTGCTCACCCGCGGCGACGTCGCTGCCGTTCGCGGCGGTCCTGCCGCCGCCAGACCGCCGCGAAGGACGTGAAGAAGTCCGAGCCGGTGTCGACGACGACGTGATCGGCCCGGAGACCCCGTGCCCGTGCGGCGACGTCGTCGATGTGGGCGTCGAGCCGCTCGCGGTAGGTCGCGGCCGTCGAGCCGGCGAAGTACGCTCGCTGGGTCGCGCCCGTCTCCGGATCCTCGAAGACGGTGTCGCCGGCGACGTCGGGGTCGCGCTCCTCCGGTGCGACCACGTGAACGAGGAGCACGTCGTTGTGGCCCAGGGCGGCGACGCCGTCCTCGATCGCGTCGGGGTCGTCGAGGAAGTCGCTCACCACGACGACGAGCGACCGCGAGTGGATCGTCCGGGCGTAGGCGTCGAGCGCACCGGCGAAGTCGGTGCGGCCGTCGGGGTCGACCGCGTTCACCGCATCGAGCAGGCGGAGCAGTTCGCCCCGCGTCGAGCGGCCGCGATCGAAGCGATCGACGCCGGTCCCCAGCGCCGAGAAGCGGAACGCGTCGTGCTGGGACGCCGCGAAGTACGCGAACGCGAGACCGAACCGTGCCGCGAACTCGAATTTGTTCGCCGTCCCCGCGCCGAAGTCCATCGACGCGGAGGTGTCGACGAGGACGTGGACCGTGAGGTTGCGCTCGGCCTCGTACTGCTTGATGAAGTACTCGTCCGTGCGCGCGTAGACCCGCCAGTCGACCAGTCGGACGTCGTCACCGGGTGTGTATCGGCGGTAGTCGCTGAACGTCAGCCCCTCCCCGACGTCCGGCGAGCGCTGTGAGCCCTGCTGCCGCGAGTCGGTCTCGCGTCGCAGCGCCGCCTCCAGGCGGGCCAGTTCGTCGAGGAAGGCGGGCTCGATCGGCATCGTTACAGCAGTTGTGAGACGACGTCGTCGGCCGTGACGCCCTCGCGCTCGGCCCGGAAGTCGACGATGAGCCGGTGCCGGAGCACCGGGTGTGCCATCGCCTCGACGTCCTCCCAGGAGACGTGCGAGCGGCCGGCGAGGAACGCCCGTGCCTTCGCGGCGAGAACGAGCCCCATACTGGCCCGCGGACTCGCGCCGAACTCGACGTCCTCGGCCGTCCGCGTCGCGCGGACCAGATCGATCACGTCGTCGCGGACGTCGTCTGCGATCGGGACCTGCCGCGTCAACTGCTGGGCGCGCTGCAACTGGTCGCGCGAGAGCACACGGTCGACCGCGGGGTCCGGCGCGCCGGTCGTGTACCGATCGACGATCTCCCGCTCCTCCTCGCGGCTCGGGTAGTCGACGAGGATTTTCAACAGGAAGCGATCTGTCTGCGCCTCCGGCAGCGGATAGGTTCCCTCCTGGTCGATGGGGTTCTGGGTCGCGAGCACGAAGAACGGACGCGGGAGCGCTCGGGTCTCGCCCCCCGTCGTCACCTGCTTCTCCTGCATCGCTTCGAGCAGCGCCGCCTGGGTCTTCGGCGTCGCGCGGTTGATCTCGTCGGCGAGGACGAGGTTCGCGAACACCGGCCCGCGCTCGAAGACGAACTCCCGGTCGCCGCTCACCTCGCGGATGATCTCGGTCCCGGTGATATCGGCCGGCATCAGATCCGGCGTGTTCTGGATGCGGGAAAACGAGAGGTCGGTCGCTTCCGCGATCGTGCGGACCAGCGTCGTCTTCCCGAGACCGGGGTTGCTCTCGACTAAGGCGTTGCCGTCACAGAGCAGACAGACGAGTAGCTGCTCGACGACGTCGGACTGGCCGACGATTCGCTTTCCGACCTCCTCGCGCAGGGCTGTGAGTCCGCGCTGGATCCGTTCGATCTCCTGTGTGCTTCGGTTTCCGTTCATATGGTACTCAGATCAGGTCTCCGTCTCGTCGTCGAACTCCCGGATCCGCAGATTGTACTCGCGGACGAGTTCGGCGTCTTCGATCTCTGCGGCACCGGTGAAGCCGGCCTGTCGACTGTCGAACTCGCCGCTGCCGCCGCCACCGGGGTAGCCGCTGGAGGGACCGGTCGGGCCGTCTCCGATACCGTCGCCGCTCCCCGGCACGCTGATGTTCTGCAGTTCGTCGCCCGCCTCCACGTCCTCGGGGTCGCCGAGGATCTGATCGCCGTCCTGTAAGTCGTCGTCCGCCGGCGGCGTGAGCTGCCCGTCGCCGTCGCCGTTGGGGCCGAAGAGGCCGCCGACGTCGGGGTCGACGATGGCGACCTGAACGCTCGCGAGACTCACGAGAGCGACCAGCAGCACGGTGACGGCGACGCGTCGCGTCCCGACGAGCTCGAACGTCGACGTCTCGCCGAGCGTCGCGATCACGTCGTCGTAGAGACGGCGTGCCATCGCGGTGTCGGCTCCGTCGTCGACGGCGTCGCGTGCAGTTCGCAGCGCCTCCCGCACCGGGGGGTTCGCCGCCTCGAACTGCTCGACTAGCGGGCGACGGAGTCGCACGGCCGCTTCGCCGACGAAGGCAGCGACGCCGAGCGCGACGGCGGCGAGCGAGGTGGCCTGAATCGTCGCCGGGGCGACGCCGCCGAGCACCGGCAGTTGGCGGAACAGTCCGACGACCGCCGCGGGAAGTCCGACCGTCGTCGCGAGCCACGGCGGCTCGACGAGTGCGAGCGCGAGGTTCGAGAGCAGCGCGAGGAGCGCGGCGTCGACGGTCGCGTAGAGCAGCGCCGCCTTCCGCACCTCGCGTCTGACCTCGTCGAGCGCGCTCCGGATTCGGGCCGTCGTCTCGTCACCGTCGCCGGCGTCGGTTCCTTGGGCGTTCGGCGGGTCGGCGAGGCCGTTGCTTGGGTCGTCGTCGGGGTCGTCGCCGACGGCACCGCCGTCGCCGTCCGCAGGCGCGCGGTCGACGAACCCCGGGTCGGCGTCGAACGTCAGGTCGTCTGCCGCGTCCGGCTCCGGTGCTTCTCCCTCCGCTGCGTCCGTCTCGGACGCCCACTCGTCTGCCGCGTCCGGTTCGTCCTCATTCGGTTCCGACATTCTCACACTCCTGTGGGGCGGTCCGGTTCGTCTCTCGCCACTGGTCACAGAGCGACCGCAGATCCGCCTCGGCTGCGTCGCGCTCGTCACGAGCCGTCGACAGCTGGCTCCGGAGCGTCTCGACGCGCTCTTGGAGCTCCGACACCTGCGACTGCAACGACTGGATCCGGTCGCGGGCCGTCTGCAGGTCCTCGCGGAGCTGCTCGTTCTGCGCTCTGAGCTGTTCGTTCTGAGTCTCCACCGCCGAGACGCCGGACTGATACAGCGCCGTCGCTCCGACAGTCCCGGCGGCGAGGACGAGGAGGGCGACGACGAGCACGAGGTTCAGGCGGCGGCCGACGAAGCTCACGGGAGACCTCCGTCCGGCGTGGTATTGCGGCGACGAACTTGAAGCCGCCGGTAGCTCACTTCGGCCGTGAACACGACGAGTCCGAAGAGCAGGGGCAGCCACGTCCAGTCGGTCCTGACGGGCCGGACACCGCGGGAGCGCTGCGTCGCGAAGCGGGCGATCTGCTCGCCCTGCGCGGCGGTGAACTCCCGGCCGCCGGTGTCCTCGGCGAGCGTCTCCAGCGCCGGGTCCGGGCCGAACGCGGCGTACTCGCGAGGGTAGTCGGCTGCGTAGGTCGCGCCGAGTAGCTGGAAGTAGCCCGGACGGTCGGGCGTCACCGTCGCCTGGAACGTCTCCTCGTCGACGCGCCGGAACGAGAGCCCCTCGACCGCCGGCCGGTCGGAACCGCGATACGTCACCGTCGTCGGCTCTCCCACGCGCGTGTCGGGGATGCCCGTGACGCCGGTGGCCTTTCGCTCGGGGTCGCCGATGGCGTAGTTCGTCGTGCGCGTCAGGAGGAGCGAGTCGGGGTCACGGAGGAGCCCGCCGAGCGTGCTGTCGTCGTCGTGGGCGGTGACCGTCGCCACGCGGCCCAGCCCGTAGCGCCACGTCGCGACCGCGGGCTGGCCGTTACTCCCGGCGACGAGGAAGTCCGCGCCCCGCCGGACGGAGACGTCGTTGAACGCGTCCGGCGACGCGGTCAGCGTGAGCCCGGAGGTGACGAACGTCCCGCGGTCGAGGACGACGAGTCCGGCACCGCCGGGGGCGCCCGTACCGCCGAAGAGGATGCCGAGCCGCGTCGTCTCGGTCGCGCGGAAGTAGCTCCCGCCGCCCGCCCCGGCGATCGTCCGCAGCGTCCGCTCGTTGATGCGTTCGCCCGCGCCGACGGTGACGACCTGGACGCCGCGCTCGGAGAGCCGGGCGGCAGCGCGCGCGGCCTCGTCGGGGTTGTCGTGTCCGTCGCTGATGAGGATGACCGTCCCGACGCGGTCGCCGAGCAGTTCGCCGCCGCCGCGAACGCCCGCGGCGATGTCGGTCGCGCCGCCGGCGCGCAGGCGACGGATCTTGTCCTGGAGTTCAGGGCGGTTCCGCGACAGCGGTTCGATCTCTGAGACGCGGTACGCCTGGTAGTTGAAGCCGACGAGTCCGACCTCGTTCTCCGTGCCGAGCTGATCGAGCACGGAGAGGGCGGTCGCCTTCTGAATCTGCATCCCCGCCTCGGCGCTGCCGGAGACGTCGACCGAGAGGACGATGTTCGTCGCCCGCGGTTCGCCCTCGCCGACCGAGACGGGGAGCATCGACGCGAGATTCGAGCCCCGGTAGCCGCCGCTCTCGAAGGAGTTGCGACCGCCGACGACGAGCAGCCCACCGCCGTCGATGACGAACTCCTGGAGGCGATCGACGTTGTCGATCGCGTCCGTGGGCGCATCCTGTACGACGACCGCGTAGTACGGCGAGAGATCCTCGGGCACCTGTTCAGCCGTCTCGACGTCGTAGAGCCCGTCGAGGTAGTCGCGGAAGGGGTACTCGCCCGGCGAGACGTAGAGGATCGACGGCCGCTCGACGACCCGGACCGTCTTGCGAGCGACGTCGTTCTCCACGAACCGGTCGGTGACGTCGATCTCGGCGGTCACGGTGTGGCTGCCGGTGGTCTCGAACGTGTGGTTGAACGCGACGGGCGCGGGCGCGTCGGTCACCGTTCGTTCGAGCATCTGTTCGCTGTCGACGGTCACCGTGAGCGTCGCCGAGGTGTTGCCGCCGACGCCGCCGACGCGAGCGACGAACCGGTTTTCGACACCGAGACTGGCCTTTTCGGGCCCGTCGACGGTCACGTACCGCTCGCGAGTCCGCGGCTCCATCGAGACGGTCGACACCGTCGCGTTCACCGAGCGCGCGAGATCGGTCGCCTGCTGGAGCGACTGCCCGCTCGTCACCCGGCCGTCGCTGAGGAGCACGAGACTCCCGTTCTCCCGGAGATTTGCGGCCACGGCGTCGCCGATCGGTGAACTGTCGGCCGCACCGACCGGCACGCGCCTGACGGACACGCCGGCCGACTCGATCGACTCGGTCAGGCGGTCCGCGACGGGCGGGGCGACGGCCATACTGTCGGACTGATCGACGAGCATCGTCACCTGCGGCTCGCCGGCTGTCAGTTTCGACTGCGTCGTGTACGGACCGGCGGCCGAGAGCACGACGAGCGCGACGACGGCGACACGGGCGACGAGGAACCACCGGCGCGACGACCCCGAGGCCGTCCCCGACGCGTCGCGGAAGATGAGCGCCCAGAGCGCGAGCGCCGCGACCGGGAACGCCGCGAGGTACGCGGGGCGCGCGAGCCCGACCGAGAGGCCGTCGACGACTTCGACAGAGAGTTCCAGCGCGGCGATCGCCGTCGGGTCGGCCATCAGAGATCACCCCGTCGGCGGAGGAAGGCCACCTCACCGATCGCGACGGCGAGGATGCCGAGCGCGACGAGCTCCGTCAGCGGATCAGGGACCGTCCGCTCCTCCTGGCGGGTCGTCGGTCCGCCGCCCGCCGTCGCGTTCACCGTCGCGGCCGTGACGGCCGATTCGCCCGGATCGAGCAGCGACGCGCTGTAGCGTACCCCGCCGGCGGTGTAGTAGCCCGCATCGGTCGTCTCGACGCTCGACGCCGTCAGCGTCCCGCGCGGCGTCTCGATCGCGGTCTCGTTGCCGAACGCGAGCCGCTCGCCCGTCTCCCGGTTGAGTTCCGCGAGCGACTCCCGGCCGGCGAGTGCGTAGACGCTTCGCTTCCAGAAGATCGGGTACTCGAAGTCGTATCTGAACGTCGAGTCGGCTTCGAGATAGCCGTAGTAGAGGACGCGCCCGCCGCCCTGGCTGTCGCGCGCGAGGATCGGCGTCCCGTCGGTGGTCGCGAGGAGTGCGCGCCCCGCACGGAGGTCGCCCCGGACGTATCGCTCCGGCGGCGGGAACGTGATGCCGCGGGTGAGTTCGTCCGCAGCCGGCCTCGCGAGCGTCGGGTTCGAGCCCACGCCGCCGGGAGCGACGAGGAGCAGGTCGCCGTACGCTTCGACCGGGAGCGACGGCTGGGCCTGGATGCCGACGCCGCCGCCCGCGGCGAGCGCGTCACGGCCGGCGGCGACGTGCGCCTCGCGGAGCCGCTCGCCGGCCACGTTGCTGTAGAGCACCGCGTCGTAGGCGTCTGCGGGCGGCGACGGCACCGGGTCGGGCGGCTCGACGACCGTCAGTTCGACGGGATCGACCAGCGACAGCGCCGTGGTGAGATACCGGTTCCGGTCGTTCGTCACGAGCAACACGTCGACGGCGGCGTCGGCGGGGGCTGCCACGTAGGCGACGTCGTCGGCCGGGAGCGAGTCGCCCGGCGAGAGCCGAATCTCACCGCCGCCCGCGGGGACGGGAAGGGTCACCGTCCGCACGTCGCCGGGAGCCAGCGAGACCGACTGCCGTTCCCCGCCGAGGGAGACTCGCCGGGTCGCCGTCTCCGCGCCGAAGTTCTGGACGGAGACGGTCACCCGCTCGCCGGAGAAGCGGCGGTCGACGATCCCGACGTTGTCCCCACCGCCCCCGTCGAACTGCCGCAGGTCGACCGTCAGCCCGCGAGCGCGGGCCGCCTGGACGGCCGTCTCCCAATCTGTGCCGCCAGCGAAGTCGCTGACGACGACGATCCGGGCGTTCTCGCCGGCGAGGCTCGTCGCCCGCGAGACGGCGATGCGGAGGTCGCCGGGGGCGTCCGTCGGGCGGAGCGACGAGAGCGTCTCCTCGGCGTCGGCCGCGCTCCCGCCGCGGAGCCGGATTGCGGCGTCACCGTCGACCGCGACGACCGACGTCGTCGACGTGGTGGCGTCGCGGGCGGCGGCCACCGCGCGGTCGAACCGGGTCGCGCCGCCGGACTCGACGGACATACTCGCGCTGGTGTCGACGACCAGGACCGTCTCCTCGACGGTCTCTGACTCTGACACGGGAACGTACGGCGTTGCGAGCGCCGTCGCGAACAGCACGATCGCGAGCAGTTGAAGCAGCAAGAGCGCGCTGCGCTTCAGCCGCTCGAGGAGCGGCGTCGACGACGCGGTCCCGTCTGAGTCGGTCAGAAACCGGAGGGTCGGCAGTGGAACCCGGCGGGGATCCGGGCGAACCAGATACAGGATGATCACGGGGACGGCCGCGAGGAGGGCGGCGAGTCCGAGCGGGGAGAGAAAGGCGTCCGAGAGGGCCATCGGTACAGAGGGCGTCCGCCGGGGTATTGGACCTTTCCCACCGGGCGCGCCGGGGAGAAGCGGCCTCCGTCGGTGGGCGGGAGAGCAAACCATTTCAATAGGGGCCACATCGGATTGTCTATGGAAGCGAAGCGGGAACTGCTCGACCTGTTGCTGAGTGACGCTCGACAGAGCACCGAGGACATCGCGCGACAACTCGGTGTAGACGCAGCAACGGTCGAAGCACTGGTCGACGAGCTGGAGTCGGAGGGGGCGGTTCGCGGCTACCAGGCGGTCGTCGACTGGGACAGCGTAGACGAAGGACACGTCCGCGCGGAAGTCGAGCTGAACGTCGAACTCGACCGCGAGACCGGCTACGAGGAGATCGCACGCCGCATCGCGAAGTTCCCGGAGGTCTCGTCGCTGCGGCTCATCTCCGGCAGCTACGACTTCGCCGTCGACGTCGAGGGCGAGTCGATGCACGACGTCTCGAACTTCGTCTCCGAGCAGATCGCGCCGATCCCGGAGGTCACCCAGACGGTGACGCACTTCGTGATGACGACGTACAAAGAGCGCGGCGTCTACTTCGGCGACGGCGACGACGACGATCGGCTCTCGGTCTCGCCATGACAGAAGGGACGCACAGCCCGCTGTCCCAGCGGGCGCGGGAGACGCCGCCGTCCGGCATCCGCCGGTTCTTCGAGCTCGCCGAGGAGATGGACGACATCGTCTCGCTCGGCGTCGGCGAGCCCGACTTCTCCGCACCGTGGGCCGCCAGGGCCGCCGCGATCGACTCGCTGGAACGGGGCCGGACCTCCTACACCGCGAATCGGGGACGCCGCGACCTCCGCGAACGGATCGCCGACCACGTGACGCGCTACGACCTCTCGTACGATCCCGGCGAGGAGATCCTCGTCACGGCGGGCGCGAGCGAGGCCGTCGACTTGGCGATGCGCGCGCTGGTCGATCCCGGCGATACAGTCGCCGTGCCGCAGCCGTCGTACATCTCCTACGGCCCCACGGTGGCGTTCGCCGGGGGGGAGGCGCTCCCTGTAGAGACGCGGGCGACGAACGACTTCGTGCTCACGTACGAGGATCTCGAACGGGCCGGAGCGGCGGACGCGGAAGTGCTCGTCCTCTGTTACCCGAACAACCCGACGGGAGCGGTGATGAACCGCGCGGAGCTGTCGGAGGTCGCGGAGTTCGCCCGCGAGCACGACCTGTTCGTCCTCTCCGACGAGATCTACGCGGCACTCCGCTACGAGGACGACCACGTCTCGATCTCGACGCTCCCCGGAATGCGCGACCGCACCGTGGTGTTCAACGGCTTCTCGAAGGCCTACGCGATGACCGGCCTCCGACTGGGATACGCGCTCGGTCCCGCCGAGGTCGTCGGCGCGATGAACCGCATCCACCAGTACACGATGCTGTCGGCGCCGACGACGGCGCAGTTCGCCGCGATCGAGGCGCTCGAATCCTGCGACGACGCCGTCGACGAGATGCGGCAGGCGTTCGACCGCCGCCGGAAGTTCGTCATCTCGCGCTTCAACGAGCTCGGGATGGACTGCTTCGACGCCAAGGGCGCGTTCTACGTCTTCCCGAAGTGCCCGCCGGGCTGGGAGGACGACGAGGCGTTCGCCGAGGCGCTCATCCGCGAGGAGCGCGTCGCGCTCGTTCCGGGCCGGGTCTTCGGTGACGGCGGCGAGGGCCACCTGCGCGCGTCGTACGCATCGGGGATGAGCGAACTGAAGGAAGCGCTGAACCGGATCGAGTCGTTTCTCGGGCCGAACTGACCGATCCGAGCGTTCGTATCACAACGTATTAGCTCATTGAATATTTTCGTAATGTACGGATGCATACAGGAGGCGGCACCGACGAGAGGGGCGTCGGTGTCCACGTGGGCGTCGCGACCGCACTCGACGATCTGAAGGCGAACGGCAGCGCACTGCTGGTCGTCGGATCGGTCTCAGAGGAGATCTACGCCCGGCTCTCCGGGAGTCTGCTCGCCGGTAGCGACGCAGCGGACCGCCGCCGAATCGTCGTCGAGCACAGACGGAGCCCGGAGGTGCGCTTCGCAGACGTCGAGCGCTGGACTCCGGAGTGGACCCGGATTCTCCGATTCGACGTCGCCGAACGACGCTCGGTGACGACAGCTCGCTCTGCGACCACGGGGCAGCCGCCGGGGTTCGGGCCGTCGCCGCCCGTCGGCACGCAGGCGTCGTCGGGGTCAGAGCTTTCACCGGAGTCGGGACCGGTGCCGGTGCCGGGGCCGGAGCCCGACTCTCGGACGAGCGACGCGGAGAGCGAGCGCGGCGACGCCGACGACGTCGCCCTCGTCGACGGGTCGGTGACGGACCTCGGCGTCGCAATCAGCCACGCGATCGGGCAGCTCGCTTCCGTCGCCGGCGGTCTCGAACCCGGCGAACTGCGGGTCGCGTTCGACTGCGTCGCCCCGCTGCTGTCGAGGTACGACGAAGAGACGGTGTTTCGCTTCCTCCACCTGCTCGCGAACGAGATCCGCGCTGTCGACGGAATGGGACACGTCCGGCTGCCCGGGCCGGCGGACGCGCCGACGGCGCGGCTCCTCGCCCCGCTGTTCGATGCCGTCGTCGAACTACGCGCCGACGAGTCCGGGCCGCAGCAGCGCTGGCACTTCCGCGATGCGGACGTCACCTCCCGATGGCTGCCGGTCGGTTCCGGGCAGTCCTGAGAGCGGCAGACGGCTGTCGCTCGACTGCGGATCGTCGGCTCGGCGCGCTCGATCAGCCGGTGGTCAGTCGGACTGGTCGGCGTCGTCGTCGGCCTCGGCGCTCTCGGGATCGCCGCCCAAACCGCCGCCGAAGTCACGGTACATCGCGGTCATATCGTGCTCGTCGTCGAACTCGACGAGCGTCTGGTCCAGCTCGGAGCGCAGTTCGTCGACCCGCGCAGAGAGCGCCTGGTACTCCTCGTGCTCTTCGAGCGTCGCGGCGTCCTTCTCGGACTCCAGGATTGCCTTCTTCGAGGCCAGCGAGAACAGTTCCTGGATGCCGTCGTCGTAGCTGTTGCGGACCAGGAGGTTCTCGACCGTCTCCGTGAGCGACTCCCGGGAGACGGGCTTGACGAGGTAGTCGTCGAACCCCATCTCGACGATGTCGAAGTCGGGCTCGACGGCAGTGACCATTGCCACGCGGCACTCGACGCCCCTCTCCCGGATCGCTTTCAGGGCTTCATCCCCCGAGAGATCCGGCATTCGGCGGTCGAGGAGGACGACGGCGACGTCGTCGTCGAGTTCGTCGAGCGCTTCGCGGCCTCCGTAGGCGACGCGGACGCGATAGTCGCTTCTCAGCCACGTTGCGTACAGGTCAGCGAGGTCTGGCTCGTCTTCGACGACGAGCACTAGCGGCGGGTCAGCACTCATTGGTATGTTCGCGGTGTTCCGGTGACACCGATATGATGGATTGGCTCCCGGGGGCATATCAAGATACCCCTTACGGCCCCACCAGCACGTGTGCGGTTTCGCCGGGCGACGGCGGGGCTACGTCGACAGTACGCCCCGATCAGTTTCCGTTCGGACTGTAGTTCGGCGCTTCGTCGGTGATCATCACGTCGTGTGGGTGGCCCTCGGTCTGGCCGGCGCTGGAGACGCGGACGAACTCGGCGCGCTCTTTGAACGCCGGGATCGTCTCGGCACCGACGTAGCCCATCCCCGAGCGCATCCCGCCGACGAGCTGGTGGAGCTCGGAGGCGAGCGTCCCCTTGTACGGGGTCGCGGCTTCGACGCCCTCGGGCACGAACTCCTCGTCCTCTTCGCTGTCCTTGAGATAGCGCTCGCTGCCGCCGGACTTCATCGCGCCGACGGAGCCCATCCCGCGGTACTGCTTGTACTTCTTGCCGTTCATCGTGATGACGCGGCCCGGCGCCTCTTCGGTGCCGGCGAAGTACGACCCGAGCATCACGGCGTCTGCGCCCGCGGCGATGGCCTTGATCGCGTCGCCGGAGTAGCGGATGCCGCCGTCGGCGATGACGGGCACGCCCTCGGGCGCAGCGACGTCGGCGACTTCCGCGACGGCGGTGATCTGCGGCATCCCGGCTCCCGACACCACGCGCGTCGTACAGATCGATCCGGGGCCGATACCGACCTTCAGCCCGTCGGCGAAGTCGACGGCGGCCTCGGCGGCTTCGCGGGTACCGACGTTACCGACGACGACGTCGGCGTCGACGGAGCCTTTGATCTCGCGGGCGCTGTCGAGGACGTTGAGGTTGTGCGCGTGTGCGCAGTCGATGAAGATCACGTCGGCGTCGGCCTCGTCGGCCGCCTGGGCCCGGTCGGCGTCGAACGGACCGACGGCGACGCCGACGCGGAGTCGGCCGTCCGCGTCGCGGGCGGCGTGCTCGTGTTCGCGCCGCTGGAGGATGCCCTGCATCGTGACGAGACCGACGAGCCGGTCCCCGTCGTCGACGATCGGGACGCGCTCGATCTTGTGCGCGTACATCAGTTCGAGCGCCTCGCGCGCCTCGACGTCGCGCGGGGCCGTGACGACCTCGTCGGTCATCGCCTCGCGCACCTCGTCGGTGTCGCCGACTTCCAGGTACGGCCGGATGTCGGTTCCCGAGATGATCCCCAAGACGACGTCGTCGTCGTCGACGACCGGCGCGCCGGAGACGCCCTCCCGTTCCATCATCGCGTCGACCTCTTGGACCGTCTGGCTCGGGTTCGCCGTGACGACGTTCTCGCGGCGGATGACCAGTTCGTCGGCGCGCTTGACGTGCTCGATCTCGGCGACCATCCGCTCGGCGTCCATATTCTGGTGCAGGACGCCGAGGCCGCCTTCGCGGGCCATCCCGATCGCCATCCCGGCTTCGGTGACCGTGTCCATCGCCGCCGAGAGAATCGGGATGTTCAGTTCGACGTTCTTCGAGACGTGGGTCGACACGTCGGCAGCGTCGGGCTCGACGCGGCTCTCCATCGGGCGCAACAGCACGTCGTCGAAAGTCAGCGCTTCCGGTACTTGCAGCTTCTCGGAGAATGAACCGTGTTCGGAAACGTCGTTCGCCATATAAACGGTCCACAGTGAATCGTCAAAAGCGTTGCGAGACAGCACAGCCGTGCAGATCGTTGGCACGTATCTCTGCTCGATATACAGAGACGTGGATATTCCACCAGTCCGCAGTCGTGGGGCGACGGTTGAGGTGGGTAGTTACTGTCTCGCCAATTCTTGCCGGGAGTCGGATGCCGTCTTAGGCCGGACGCGACGAAACGATCGGGGGGTTCGGCGCGGTATTGTGGCGGTTCGTATATTCGAGCGACTCATTTCTGGACGATCCGATATTCCCGACGCGTACTCCTGAAAGAGCCCTGGTGTCGTGAGCACGCTTCCCACACAACGTTTAATATTCCCTTGGCATATATGTCAAATATGGACTCCGAGTGTCCCTCTGCATCGCGCATCGCGGGTCAGCCGACGACCGAATTCGATGCGAACTTTACATTTACAGCGATGCAGCCCAACAAACGCGGGAACCGGTCGCTTCCCGTGTGCGACTCGCTCGGAGTGCTCGGCCAGGCCCGCGGCGTCTCGCCGTCGGGGTTGCGCCCGTATCGCCGTTTGGCCGGCGGTGACGGCCGTTAGTCCCGAATGAGCGTCTCTCAGCACCCGGTCGCTCTCCGCCTCGAGCAGCAGGTGGGCGGTGCGACGCGGCTCCTCGCGACGGTGATGGCGCTACCGCTCGTCGACGGGATCTTCCCGGCCCTCATCATCGCCGGCACGCTCAGCACTCCGCTCGGCATCATCGAGACGGGACTGCTGATCTTCGGCGGGTCGGCGACGGTCGCAGTCATCCTCGCGGAGATGGACGGCACGCGCCGCGAACAGGTGACGTCCGTGCTCGTCCTCGGTGCGTTCTTGATCCCGATCGCGGGACTCGAAGCGGTCTTCGCGGAGACCCTGAAGACGGTCCTGAACTTCGAGGTCTTCCACCGGTTCGCGGGCGTGGTGATCCTCGCGGTCGCCGCCAAGACCGCGTCCGCGAAGATCGGCGAGTACCTGCCCTCGCCGAGCGTCGTCATCGGCCTCGGGCTGATCGCGAGCCTCGACCTCCAGAACGCGACCCTCGTGGTCGACCCGAGCCTCACGACCGTCGGTCGCGCCGTCGCGGCCGTCGGGACGGGCGTGGCCTTCGCGCTCGTGGTGGCGCTCTTCGCCCCGCAGCTCCGCGGCGCGGTCGACATCGATCGCTTCCGCTTCGGGAGTTCGGTCGCGCTGGGTATGCTCGCGATCGACGTGCTGGGTCTCCTGCCGACCCAAGCGCCCGTCGCGCTCGGCGTGTTGGGCGTCACTGCGCTCTTCGCGTACGACCCCACGGCGGACGTGTCGGACAGGCGGGCTGTCGACGCCGACGACTCCGGGCCCGAGCCCGAGCCCGAGATCGAAACCGTCGCCGACGACACGAGCGCGCCCGATTCGCCCGCGGCGGGGTCGACCGTCGCCGACGGCGGCGACTGGGAGGACGCCGAGGCCGACGACCGGTCTCGCTCCGAGCGCGATCGCGGCGGCAGCGGCGGCGACGTCGGATACGGATACCCCGACACGGACGGATCCAGAGCTCCGTGGCTCTGAGACCGCGCGTCGCTCCGCGGCCGGGGTCGCGCCGGCGCGACGGATTTACCACGCTCCGCGTCGTTCCGAAGGTATGAGCAACCGCGTCGTCGAAGGGCGGATGGTCACGCCGAAGCGACTCGCCGAACTCGTAGAGGGCGAGCGTCCGATGGAAGCCGAACCGATCGAGGAGGCCGAGATGGACTGCCCCGACTGTGGCGGCAACGTCATTTCGGTCGGCTATATGCCGAGTGTGACCGAGTTCGTGACCGCGTACAAGTGTCAGGACTGCTCGTGGTCGAAGACGGATCGGTGACCGGTCTCCCCGGTGACGCTGACCGATCGTAATCCCTTTATGTAGAATCAGCATACGAGTGGATGCACACACAGGGGCCGTGGCCAAGCCCGGCATGGCGACTGACTCCAGAGGCTTGGCGCCCGGTGACGACACTCCAGACTGATATACCGAGCGACCGACTGATCATCGGTTCGCGACGACGACCCTCTGGAGTACCGAGGCGCGTACCGGAGATATCAGTCGATCGGGGGTTCAAATCCCTCCGGCCCCATTCCGAATTTAAAACTTTCTGAACCTCAGGTAAACGTAGAGCCGAAAGTCTGTGAGTTCTGCGGCTGTTATATCACAGAAGTCGACCAAAACTGTGCGGCTCTGGCTGTCGGGAGGTGTCAGGAACGACGCCGCTGGACTTCGCCGCGAAACGCGACAGTGGTCTGAAACGGCCGAAAAAGCGCGTTACAGCTGTCAAAGTGAGAGACGAAGATACGCCGAGTGCACCGAAACAGGTGTGCGTGTCGGATCCCACCTCCGAAGTCCGTGACTCTCGGGAGGGGCGAAAGGTTAGGGAAGAGCACGAGAGAACTCGGCTGTGCCACGTATCTCTGATCCCGATCTCGTCACCGACGATCAGGTGGAACTGGTCACGCTAGCGTTCAACCGGTTCGAATCGGCGTTCGGGACGCTGGGGAAGACGCCCTTTCCGGGTGTGTACACGTCCGAGGCACGGTATCTAGCGGTACGCATCGCGATTCCTCACTGGTTCGTGCGGAGCACGCAGGTCGGGAGCGCAGACAGCGACCGAGAACTGAACAGGACACCGACAGAGACCTTCGAGGAGGGTGGAGACTGTGTCGATCGCTGCGTCCTTCTGGGGTCACTCTGGGCGACGCTGTCGCTTCCGTCCGAGCTGTACTCGATCTCGAGCGAAGACTCCGACAGCGCGCACCTGACTGCGATCGCGACGATTCCGGACGTCGACGACGGGCCGTCACCGGAGGCAGTGTCCGCTGAGCTCGTTCGGATCTATACCGATCACTTGTCGCGTGAGCTCGAGCCGACCGACATCTTCTCTTGGACTGATGACGGCGAGTTGCATCTGATCGCCGATCCCGTGTTCTCCGATCACGTCGGGGATATCGGGTCGATGGTCGAGCACGGATTTGCGACGGTAGACGGGCAAGGGGAAGTCGAGTGGGAGTTCCACAACGAGATACAAGACGTGGTCGTTCCCACCGGCGGCTCCGCGTACCATCGATACAAATCGATGTGATGGGTGCGACCCGCCTGGTGAGTGATCACGAATGCGTTCTCCGGTGGCGGAGGACAAAAGTACGCAGTGCGGTTTCCCCGCTTCAGTTCGGCCTCTCCGGCGGTCCAGAGTTCCCCGTCGTCGCCGGACTCGGCGTCATCTCGTCGCCACCCCGGCAGTCGTCGGCTGTCGGATCAGTCAGGGCCCGGAGAGCCGACAGAGTCAGCGCGCTGGGGAGGCGTCGGCGTAGCCAGCCGCCGCTTCCCGTCGCGTCACAGCACCGCTAGCGGACCCGTGACGGACGGCTCTCAGCCCACCTACGGACTCAGTAAAACTTAGGACGCGGTATCCAAATAGTCGGATAAGCGCTGGCAGATCCCCAACCGACTGGCTGCGCCCCAACCAATGACACGGCAGACGTACCTTCGCTCGGACGACCGCGCTGTCTCGCCCGAGATCGGTATCTTGCTGATGATCGTGGTGACGGTGTCTCTCGCCGGCGTCGTCGGGACGTTCGTCCTACTGCAGGGCGACGCGATCGATCGGGACACGCCCCAGGCCTCGTTCGACTGGGAGTACGATCGGACGACGCAGTCGGTCACCGTCTCTCAGGAGAGCGGCGAGGAGCTGAACGCCACGGCGCTCGGCGTGGACGAGCTCGGATCGCGTGACGGGATCACGTTGGTCGAGGCCGGTGAGGGCGAGACGTACGCGCCCGACGACGACGTCGCGCGCGGCACCTACGAGCCGGGCGAGACGATCCGGATCGTCTGGCAGCCGCCGTCGGGTGACGAGCCCGTGACGCTCGACGAGAGTACCGCCCCGGGCGGCTGACCGCGCTGCCCTCGGGCGGAACGAGGCAACTCTCGTACCGGCGGTTACTCCGGGGGAACGACCGTTCGCGCCCGATTGGAACGGGCGTCTCAGAGGCGAACGAGTCGGTTCGGGCGCGGGCGCGGTCGAACCCCGCGGGAACGAATCACTGAGCGCCGCAGTGAGTCCCAAAACGAGTTCGACGAGCTCCTGCAGTTCGAGTGCGATCGGCGGGCGCTCCCGTCGGTCCGGGCCGGAGTCGGGCGAGAGAAATCTATTAGCCGTTCGCCGCAGAACGTGTGGGAAATGAGCATCGTTTCCGGGCGTGTCGACGCCGAGACGGACCGGTGTACGCTGTGCCGGCGGAACCGCAACACGGAGCGGCACCAGGGAAAGTCGCTGTGCGGGGGCTGCGAGCGGAAGCTTCGGGACGCCAACCTCCTCGGTTCGGTTCCGACAGCGACAGCGGACGAGGACGGTGCGCTGGACGCGGAGGCGACGGCTGATCTCGGAGAGCGGGCCGGTGTCGAGCAGCTCGAAGGGAACCGGTATCTGATCGTGATCTGAGAGTCGGCGGGAGCGACCCCCGACGCTCAGAGCTGCCGCAAGCCGGCGACTTCGACTACGGGGAGCGCCTCCGAGCCGAGGACCGACGAGCTGCCGGTGACCTCGCCCCAGAGAGCGATGCGTTCGCCGACCAGCAGGCGGAACTGCACGTCGCCGTCGAAGAATCGGCCCTCTGGCCACCGACCGACGAGGTCGCCGATCGGTCGTCCGTCGCGTTCGATACGGAGAACCAGAGACCGGGTCGCGTGGCCGACGCGCGTCTCCGTAACCGTCCCGACGTACAGAACCACCGTCCCGGAGAGTGCCTCCGGCCGCGAGCGCAACTCCCCGTAGTCGGGCGTGGTCGCGTTCGGCGGGAGCGCCGCCGAGACGTTCGACGGGAGCGCTTCCGAGAGGCTCGAGGCGTTCGTCCGCGCTCGGTCCCGCGTCGGCGTGTGGGTCGTTGGTGACGCCGACGGCGACGACCCCCGATCCGCGAGGCGAGTGTCCGGCACCCGAACGGCCGGGAGGCGCGAGCCGATCCACGCTGCACTCTCCGAGGTCGCCGCCCGGAGCTCCGGCGAGCGCTGGACGGCCTCGGAGATCGCTTCGACCACGAGATACGTCGCGAACCCACCGGCGGCGTACCTGCCGCCCTTCTTCAGCGCCGCCCGCCGCGAGATCGCCTCGCCGTCTTCGTCGTCTTCGCCGTCTTCCCCGTCTTCGTCGTCTTCGCCGTCCTCACCGTCCTCACCGTCTTCTCCCCCGCCGTCTCCGTCCGCTTTTTCCTCGCCACCGACCGGATCACCGAGCCAGTTTCGCTCGACTCCGTCGCCGTCTTCTTCCCCCGCGTCGGCGAAGTCGTAGACGAACGACTCGACACCCGTCTCGCGCACCTGGGTCGCGATCGCTGCGGCGTCCAGCTCGACGAGCGCTGGCCGGCGGGCGTCGGGAACGAGACTCACTTCCCCGACGGCGGCGAGGTACGATTCGACTCCATCGCGCTCGCAGCGTCGGACGAACGCCCTCGTCATCTCCGCCGAGATCCGCCCGCCGGTCGCGACCCAGATTCGGACCTCCCGCCGGGACCCGTCCGGCGTCTCCCCCGCGGCTTCGACGTGGAGGTCAGAGCCGCTGAACCGCACCTGGGTATCGTAGTCTCTGGCTTGCCAGATCCGTTCGAGGACGGCCGCCAGTTCGACGTCGGACCGCGCTCTGATCACAGAGCGGAGTGGGGGACTGCCCATCTACGACGACGTGATGCGGCAGCGCGGTTAGAATTTTCTTTCGGCATACGGTGACGGCGAGCCCAACGCTGTAGCTGCCGAGACGGCTACTGAGGGCTCTATAGAGCTACTAGTAACGGTTTCGTACTCGAGCGGTAAGCCGACCGTAGCTCAGTATGCGCGGGGGAGCATTCGCACCGGGGCTGGAAGCACAGCATCGCCGCCTGGACGCAGACGACTACGACAACATCTACGTCGTCGGCGACGTCCACGGCTGTCGAACGACCGCGGAACGGCTGTTGCAGCGGCTGGATCCCGCCCCGACGGAGCTGGTCGTGTTCGTCGGCGATCTCGTGCGGCGCGGCCCCGACTCTCCGGGCGTCGTCGACCTCGTGCGCTCGCGGCCGAATCTGCTCTCGATCCGCGGCAACAACGAGGAGAAGATCATCGAGGGGCGGCGGCCGCCCGAGGGTCTCGACGCCGACGACGTCCGCTGGCTGCGGTCGCTACCGGCAATCGTCTCGTGGGACGACACCGTCGTCCTCCACGGCGGCGTCGACCCCGCGCGCCCGCGTCAGGAGCACACGCAGTCAGACATTCAGAATACGGAGTCGCTGGCCCCGGACGGCGACGGTCGCCCGTTCTGGTGGGAGCGGTACGACGGGCCGGAGCGGATCTACTTCGGTCACAAGGTGCTCTCCCGGCCGTACGTCGGCGATCACGCCGTCGGCCTCGACACCGGCTGCGTGTACGGCGGCGCCCTGACCGCCTACGACTGCACGAACGACCGGACGATCAGCGTCGACGCCGATCGGGCGTACAAACAGCGGGCCGCGCGGAAGTTCCTCGACCCCTACGAGTCGACGGCGGTCTGAAGGCGAGTCGATCTGCCAACGGACCGCTCTGGCGCGAGGGCGACAGCGACGCGCCCGGAACGAGCGAACTCCGATCAGGTGGGAACGCGAGCGTCCTCCTCGACGGTGGCGAGCAGACTGCAGACAGAGTCGGCGAGCTCGCCCTCCATTCCGGCGTGCCGAAAGCTCATCGCGGGATTGACGTCGACGGCCCAGAAAGTCCCGTCGCTCTCGACGAAGTCGACGCCGATCCCCTGGCTGTTCGTCGTCTCCAGCAACCGCCGGACCGCCGCGGCCAACTCCGGATCCGGGTCGGTGCGTTCGAGCGGTCGCTTCTCGCCGCGGAGCTTCGAGGTGGTCTTGAGCACGCGAACCGCGATGTCGTCGCCCGTGTCGACGGCGTAGTGCTTGTGGTCGATCCCCGTCGTCGGAACGAGTTCCTGATAGAGGTCGCCGGTCCCGTTCAGCACCGGGTCGGGCTGGAAGTGCCAGTCGACGAACGTCTTGGCGACGTAGTCGAACTCGGGCGGTTCCAGGAACACCCGCGGGACGCGGCAGCCGATCAGTTCCAGCATCCGGTAGCCGACCAGTCGGAACCCGAGCTGGAGCGTGTGCAGCCCGTTCCACGTCGTCACGCCGTGTTCGTCCGCCCGCGCGAGCGCCGCGAACGACGCCGGGTCCACCTTCTTGTTCAGCAGCAGCGAGAGCCCTCCGAGTTCGGCGTCGCCCAGTTGCCGTCCGGGCTCGAAGAACCGGACGGTCGCCCCGGCCTCGCGGAGTCGGTCGGCCACTTCGGCGAAGACGGAGTGATCCTCGTTGCAGATGAAGCCGACAGTGTGTCCCGTGACGCGCCGACACTCGTGTGATGCGTCGTCCATTCCGCTCAACAGATAGTATAGCTGTATGTATCGTTATACAGCAACTGGCAGCCGGCGGTCGCAGGAAGGGTACTCGTAGTATATAGTACAGTGAGAGATCATATAGACCGCGAACTAGCAGCGGTTCAGACGTCCGCCGCCGCTACCGCGAGCGAGTCGACGAGGGCGTCTTCGAGCCCCGTCCGCCGGAAGCTCGTGGCGGGGTTCGCGTCGACCGCGTACGGTTCGCCGTCGACCTCGACGATGTCCACGCCGAGACCGCGCGCGCCGGTGAACCGGAACAAGCGGCGGAGCCGCGCTTCCACGGCGGGATCGACGGTTCCGGGCCCGAGATGTTCGCGCTCGCCGAACAGTTTCGAGCGAAACCGAACGACGGCCGTCTGGAGCCCCTCGCCGTCGTCGACGGCGTAGTACTTGTAGTCGGTCCCGTCGAACTCCAGCAGTGGCTGGTAGAACTCGCCGTCGCCGTTCAGCGCCGGGTCGTCGCGGATATCGAGGAAGTTCTTGGCGACGTACTCGCCTTCGGGCTGCTCCGCGTAGACCGGGGGTACCGAGAAGCCGACCGCGGCGAGCGCCTGGAGCTGTGACAGCCGGTTGAGAAACGTCATCGAAGTCCGGTAGTCGTTCCACGCCGGGATTCCGTTCCGGTAGGCGTATTCGAGCGCGTGCAGCGACTCCCAGCGAACCTTCTTGTTGACGAGGAGATCGAGCCCGTCCAGCCGTTCGCGGGCGAGTTCGCGGCCGGGTTCGAGGAACTCGACGTCGAAGCCGCGGTCGCGAAGCCGATCTGCGACCGGACCGAACACCGCGTGGTCGGGCGGGCAGACGAGACCGATCCGGGCCGGTGCTGCTGTCATAGCGTACACACTTCGGTCGTACGCCACGTAAATCCACACCGTCGTCGCAGCCGAGTAGCCTATGACTATATGTGGCACACTACTCCTACTAGATAGAGTCATCACCGCCGCAGCGGCTCTGTGCTACCACTAGCGGAGCAATGTCTGAACAAGCACCATCCGAAAACCGACTCGACGAGCGGCTCATCGAGCGCTGTGAGGAGATTCCCCGGACGCCGCCGGCCGGCACGTACGTCGTCGTCGACACGCTGCACTTCTCGAACACGGTCATCGAACTGTTCGCGAACGGCGCCGACCACATTCACATCACGGAGCGACGCGGCCAGGAGTTCGCGTACCGAGAGCAGCATCCCGACGCCAGGATCGGCGGCGGAAGCACCGAGCAGTACGAGCCGACGCCGGGATACGACTTCTTCAACTCGCCGACGTACGTCCAGAACGTCGACGTCGCGGGGCGGCCGGTCAGTATGACGTCGTCGAACGGCGGCCGCGCGATCGCGATGCTCAGAGAGCGACTGGACGACGGCTCGGTCTACGTCGGGTCGACGATGAACGCCGCCGCCCTCGGCCGGCATCTCCGCGACGAAACGGGTCCGATCCATCTTGTCAGTTCGGGCTCGAAAGGCGACTTCGCGGTCGAAGACCACATCGGGGCCGCGCTCATCAGCCGGTATCTCGACGGCGTGCCGGTCGCCGACGCGGAGCTGACGCTCTTCCGCGACCAGCTGAAGACCGCCAAAGGCGAGGCCTACATCCAGGGGAACGACCTCCGCCGACGGGACGTCTTCGACTACGCGATGGCGATCAACTCACGCACGATCCTCCCGAAACTCGACGGCGACGCGCTCGTCGACGTCCGCTCGGCGCCGACGGTCGCGGCCGACTGAGGGCCGACGGCGACGGCCGGCGTCGCTGACCCGCCGGGAAACAGATTGATATACGCCGGCTGCCGAGCGGTCGACACCGGCTTCCGGCGAACGGAGCCGAACTCAGCGTATGTATTACGGCGCGTCACTCGACCTCCGAATGGCCGACTCCCCGGCCGACTTCGCACAGTACATCGACTCGCTCGGGCTGTCGCACGTCGAACTGCGACACAACTACCTCGACTCCCGCGACCAGCCGCCGTCCGTCGCAGAGCTCGTCGACGTCCGGGAGTCGTACGGTCTCACGTACACCGTCCACGCACCGTACAGCGACTGCAACCCCGGACATCTCAACGAGACGCTCCGCAGAGCCACCGGCGAGAGTCTCAAACGGGCTCTCGACACGGCTGCCGCCGTCGGTGCCGGAGCGGTCGTCACTCACGGTGGCGCGGTCCGCCGGAGCTACCCCGAGCACGTAAAACGGCGGTCGCGCGAGCAGGCGGTGCGAACGATCCGCGAGGCGGCAGCGCACGCTGCCGACGTCGGGGTACCGCTCTGCGTCGAGAACTCCCGGCAGAAGCGGACGACCCAGTACACCACCGAGACGCCGGACCGGCTCGCCGCGTTTCTCGACGACGTCGCCGTCGGCGTCGATACCGAGTCCCTCGGCGTCACCGTCGACGTCGGCCACGCGAAGGCGACGGGCGTGGAGCCGACGGCGTTCGTCGAGGCGGTCGAGCATCCGGTGGTCGTCGCCCACCTCCACGACAACGACGGTGACGCCGACGACCACGACCCGCTGCCGACGTACCGCTCGGTCGCCGCGGAACTCGGGGCGACGTACAACGTCCTCGAGATGAAGTCGAAAGCGGACATCGCCGAGTGCGTTGCGGGCGAGACGGCCGGCTGAGACGCCGGATCGGCGGGTCGGGGTCGCCGTCCGATTGGGGCGGCGACGGACCCCGAGGCACCCGGAGCCAGCGCCCGGTCACACTGTGGATGTGTGGGAACGCTTGTATAGGGTAGCTGCGTACCCGCCGTATGCATCAGATCCCGACCGACTGCGGAGCCGCGTATGAGTCGTGACCCCTCCCGCGGCAGCGCTCACTCCGCGAGCCTCTCGCTCGCCGGTGACGAGACGGCTCCGGAGTCCCTGCTCGAGGCCGCAGGCGTCGGGATCGTCGTCTACCGCCCCGACTCGACGGTCGAACGGGTCGACGAGCGAGTCGCGCGGTTCTTCGGCCTCTCGGGCGAGGCACTCGTCGGCGTAGAGCGGAAACGCGTACTCGAGGAGTATCTCCGCCCCTGCCTCGACGGCCCGGACGAGTTCGGCGAGTTCGCGGGGCGCTCCGCCGCCGACGGCGTCGACGGCGTCGACGGCGTCGACTGTCGCGTCGTCGGCGCGGAACAGCGGGAACCGCGGGTGCTCCGCTGCCACAGCCACCCGATATCTGACGGGCGGCTCGCCGGGGGGCGCATCGATCAGTTCGTGGACGTCACGCCGGCTGGAACGGACACGGGTGCCCCCGAAACGACCCTCGACGACACCGACTCCCCGGACCGGCGGAAGGCGCTGGAAGAGTCGCGGAACCGGTACCGAACGCTCGTCGAGAACTTCCCGAACGGGGCGGTCACGCTCGTCGACGAGGAACTCCGGTACGCCACGGTCGGCGGGACGCCACTCGAGGACGCGGAGTCGACACCGCACGAACTGACCGGCCAGCGCCTCGCGGACGCGCTACCGCCGGAGCTCGCCGACCTCGTGCTCCCGCACTACCGCGCCGTGCTGGGCGGCGGGGAGCGCCGCCTGTTCGAGGCCACCGTCGGCGACGCCGAGTACAGATTCC
The DNA here is from genome assembly GCA_003665935.1 of Halobellus sp. Atlit-31R. Lineage (GTDB taxonomy): Archaea > Halobacteriota > Halobacteria > Halobacteriales > Haloferacaceae > Haloquadratum. The sequence goes on from QPLR01000001.1 coordinate 146,062, forward strand.
GCATCGTCCCCGTCCGCGACGACGAGGGGGAGGTGTTCGCGGCGATGGGAATGTCGCAGGACGTCACGGAGCGAACGCGTCGCGAAGCGGCCCTAGAGAAGCGAGAGCGGATTCTGCGGGAGTTACACGCAGCCACGCGTGCGTTCTATCCGCCGCAGTCGACGAGGGACGTCTCGGAGTTCGTCGTGGAGTTCCTCCGGAACGCGCTGGCGTTCAGCTACGCGAGCGTCAAACTGTTCGACGAGGGCGAGGGCGTGCTACGACCGATGGCGCGCGCGACGTCCGACGACGGACTTGGCGACGGGGTGACACAGCCGGGCGACGGTCCGATCTGGAACGCCTACCGCACGGGCGACACCCGGATGGTCGATCGGGCGGCGCTCCGTACCGCCGGCGTCGACGCCGATGCCGACGGCGGCCGGGCGCTGATCGTCCCGATCGGTGACTTCGGGGTGATCGTCGCGTTCCCCGCCGCCGACGGATCATTCGACGAAGTCGACGTCGACCTCGCGGAAGTGGTCGCGGCCAACGCCCAAGCGGGGTTCCACGGCCTCCAGAGCGACCGCGTGCGTACGTCTCTCGCCGCGGAACTCTCCGAGCAACAGGGACGAGTCGCGGACCTCCGGACGATCGTCGACGCCATCCAGCGGGTCCAAGAGCGCGTCTCGAGCACCGAGACGCAGGCAGCTCTCGACACGGGCGTCTGCGAGGAGCTCGTCGAGTTAGCGCGTGTCGACTTCGCCTGGATCGGCCGGCCGAAGACGACGGAGACGGATCTCGTCCCGACGGCGTCGGCCGGGGGCCGGGCAGAGTATCTCGACTCGGTGCGGACCGGAGGCGAGGAGTCCGTGATCCCCGCCCAGCGCGCCGCTCGGACGCACGAGCGCTACGAGGTCGCGAACATCTCACAGCACGTCCGCGAGCAGCGCTGGGCGAAGGAGGCACTCTCTGCGGGGTTCAGGTCGGTTCTGAGTGCGCCGCTGCTGTACGACGACGTGCTGTACGGCGTGCTCACGATCTACTCGGAGACGGAGGCGGCCTTCACCGAGACGTACGAGCGGCTGGTGACCGACGTCGCGTCGCTGGCACTGAACTACGGACGGATGCTCGAACGGCGCAGGGCAGACGCGCGCCGGCAGCAGACCGTGCTCGAATTCGAGTTCGAGGACGCGTCCTACCCGCTTCAGCAACTCGCACAGCGGACTGACAGCGAGGTCCGGTTCGAGGCCGTGACGGAGGTGTCGGAGGCGGAAGTCAGCGTGGTCGCGACCGTCGGTGAGGGGGAACTCGGCCGACTCCACGAGTACGCGGCGACTGCGACGGCGATCGAGGAACTCCGAACGTTCGGCGACCCCGAACACCGGCAGATTCTCGTGACGGTGCGGAAGCCGTTTCTCGTGACCGACGTCACGAAGCACGGCGGACGGATCGTCGACGCGGTCTCCGATCGAACCGGCACGCGGATCCGCATCGAACTGCTCGACAGTGCCACTCGTCGGCCGCTGTTCGACTTCCTCGCGTCGCGGTACGACGACATCGACCTCGTCGCACAGCAGGCAGTCACGACGGAAGCGAGTGCTGTGGGGTCGCTCTCGACAGAGATCTTGACCGAACGACAGTACGACATTCTGTACGCTGCCTATCGCGGCGGATACTACGAGACGCCACGGAAGATCACCGGACAGGATCTCGCCGAGAGCTTCGACATTTCCAGTCCTGCGATCTACAAACATCTCCAAGCAGCCCACAAGAAGCTCTTGGATCACGTCCTCGGGGCAGTCAGAATCACTGGTGATAACGGGAGTTAGACAGTTAACCGACCCGTTCGACGCCAGGCTAAATGGTTAGCTGGACGATTGATTGAGAATCCTCGGCCTGCCCCCAGTATGGGAATCTTGCGCATACTGCGATTCGACAGACTGAACCTCAGACCGAAGCTCGTCGCCGCCTTTCTGGTGGTGGCGCTGCTCGTCGGCGTCACGGGATTCATCGGCTACCAGAGCGTCGCCGAACTCGATCGAGGGGCGGACAGTATCGCCGCCGACGGGACTGATATGGACCACGCCGCGGAGATGCTGGTCGCGATCGAGAGACAACAGGTCGCGGTGCAGTCGGCACAGCTGGGCAGTGAGGACGCACGCGAGAGGTACGACGCGGCGACTGTCGGATTCACTGAGCACGCAGAGGCGATGCAGGTGTCCGGCGAAGAGCGAACGATACTCGAAGCGCTGCGCGAGGCCCAAGCGGAGTACGACGAGGCGGCGGACGCGTTCTTCCAGGCCCGCGCAGTCGGCAACGAGGCGCTCGCCGAACAGAAACTCGGGGAGATGGACACGCTTCGGAGCGAGATGGAGGCGCAGGCTCACAGCTTAGAGCGCTCCTCCCAGGAGGATATGGCGGCTCAGGTTGCGGCCGTCGATCGGACGGCGGAATCGGCACAGCGGGAGGTGATCGGACTCAGCATCGTGGCGTTCCTCCTGGCGATCGGTATCGGCGTCCTGTTGAACCGACACATCACGCCGCCGCTCAAGGAGCTCTCCGAGTCGGCAGTGGCGATCAGCGAGGGCGACCTCGACGACACGCTCGTCGAACACGAGATGGACGACGAGATCGGCCAGATAGTCGACGCCTTCGGCGGGATGCAGACCAATCTCGGCGGCGTGTTCAGCGACCTACACGACGTCAGCCGGAACCTCGAAGCCGGAGAGATCGAACAGCGCATCGAGACCGAGTACCCGGGGACCTACGGCGACATTATGCGGGCCCTCGACGAGGGAACGGACCAGTTGGCCGGGAGCTTCCACGAGATCGAAGGCGCCAGTCAGTCACTTCGGGCGGGACAGCTCGACGACACGATCGACACGGACTGGCCGGGACAGTACGGGGCCGTCCTCGAAGACTTCGAGCGCGGCACGCGGCGGCTCTCGGAGAGTTTCGAGCAGATCTCGACCGCCAGCCGGAATCTGAAGCAGGGGCGGCTCGACGGCTCGATCGACGACGACTACCCGGGCGAGTACGGAGCCGTTCTCGCCGACCTCGGGAGTGGCGTCGCACAGTTACGCGCCAGCATCAGTTCCGTCCAGTCCGTCGCCGACGACGTCGCGTCGACGTCGACGCAGGTCTCCGCCAGCGCCGCGGAGATCGAAGCCGCGAGCGACGAGGTCGCGCTGTCGGTCGAAGAGATTTCCCGCGGCGCGAGTCGCCAGAGCGAGGATCTGGACACGGTCGCCGGGGAGATGACCGAGATGTCCGCGACCGTCGAGGAGATCGCGTCGTCGGCCGACGGAGTGGCAGCGACTGCCGGGACCGCCGTCGACCGCGGCGAGACGGGCCGCGAGCACGCCGCCGACGCGACCGAAGAGATCGCCGCGATCGAATCGCAGGCCGGCACGGCGTCCGCCCAGGTTCGGGCCCTGGACGACGAGATGGACCAGATCGGCGAGATCGTCGAGATGATCTCGGGGATCGCAGAGCAGACGAACCTCCTCGCGCTGAACGCGTCGATCGAGGCGGCCCGCGCCGGCGAGGCGGGCGAGGGCTTCGCCGTCGTCGCCAACGAGATCAAGTCGCTCGCCGAGGACGCGAGCGGCGCGACGGCGAAGATCGACGACCGGATCTCCGAGATTCAGGCGACGACCAGAGAGACCGTCGACGACATCGAGGAGATGAGCGACCGCGTCAAGTCCGGTGCCGAGACGATCGAGGAGGCGGTCGAAATGTTCGACGAGATCGCAGACGCGATCGAGCGCGCCGAGAGCGGGATCGAAGAGATCCGCGACGCGACCGACGACCAGGCGGCTTCCTCCGAGGAAGTGGTGTCGATGGTCGACGAGGTGTCGGCCGTGAGCGAACAGACGGCCGCCGAGGCGACCGACGTGTCCGCGGCCAGCGAAGAGCAGGCCGCGTCGCTCTCCGAGGCCTCCGACAACATCCAGCAGCTCTCGCGACTCGCGGCCGACCTGCACGACACCGTCGCCGACTTCGAGGTCGGAGCCGCCGGTCGACCGGGGGACGGACGGGACCCGCAGTCGACTCCGCCGACGCCGGGGACGGACCGGGGCGTCAGCGCCGCGGGACGGCCCGGCCCCGCGGAAGCCGACGGCGGAATCGAGCCCGACGACGACCGTCGACAGTCGCGGTCTCGGTGAGCGAGGGGTCGCCGGACCTTCCCCGACGTCGACGACCGCAGCGCGGCCGCCGCTCACGCCACCAGCGGCCAGTACCAGAGCCACGAGACGACGACGACCACGAACGAAAGCACCATCATCACGAGCCCGAAGCCGGCGACGTCGACGTGCGACAGCGGGCCGCGGTCCATCGAGACGAGCACGGCGGTCGTGTTGAACGGGAAAAGCGTCGTCGAGCCCACGACGAGGAGCACCGACAGGGACAAGAAGAGGCGGTCGACGCCGAACGCACTGCCGAACTCGAGCACGATCGGGAGCGCCACGACGATCGCGGCGGACGCGGTCGAGAACGGCACGCGGATCGCCACGCTGAGTAGCAGCAGCACCGCGATCACTTGCCAGTGGGCCAACGCCGAGAACGGAACGACCGGTGTGAGCGCGGCGACGACGGCGTCGAGCGCGCGCGTCGCCGCCAGCGCATCGAGGATCGAGAGCATCGCCCCGATCAGGAAGATGATCCCCCAGTTCACGTCCGCGACGTCGTCGGCCGTGACGACGCCGACGCCGGGGGCGGCGAGGACGGCGACCGCCCCGACCGCCGGAAGCACCGTCGGGACTCCGAGAAACGAGCCGGCGATCCAGCTTCCGATCGCGCCGAGCATCACGACGCCGACGATCCGCTGATCGCGGGTCAGCGACGCCGATCCCTCGAAACCGGCGATCGCCCGGCCGCCGTTCGGGCGGCCGCTCTCGCTGCCGACACCGCCGTCGCCGTCGCCGGTGCGGCCGACTGTTCTCGTCCCGTCGACGTCCGTGAGAAACACGGCGCTCACCGTCGCGAGCGCGTACAGCAGGGCGGTCGGCGGCACCATCAACACCGCCCACCGGAGCCACGTCAGCGACTGCACCGAGGTCGCGATTATCTCGGAGGTGACGAGCGGCATCCCGCCGCCCGTCAGCAGCGCCATCGACGCGATCGGGTTGACGTGTCCCAAGAGCAAAAACGAGGCGCGGTCGAAGCCGCTGCCCCGCGTCAGCCCGAACGACTCGCGGAGCTGTTCGACGATCGGCACGAGCGTGACCGCCCGCGCCATCGCCGAGGGCATCACCAGCGCGAGCCCGAACACGCCGCCGGCGATCGAGCGAACGGCTCGGTTCGGAGTGCTCTCCGCGGAGAGGAGCCGGCGCGCGAGCTGTCGGTCCAGTCCGACGCTCGCGATCGCGTTCCCGAGCAACAGCAGCGACAGGAGGAAGAACACGAGCGTCGACGCGTAGCCGGTCGTCGCGGCGCCGAACGACTCCACGACCCCGAGCGCGAACAGCAGCGTCACCGAGACCAGACTCGAGACGGTGTACGGAACGGGCTTCGTCAGCCACAGCAGCAACGCGATCGTGAACACGGCCACCGCTCGCTGTTGGGCGAGCGTGAACCCGTGAGTCGGGGCGGCGGCGACGGCTGCGACGAGAACCGAGAGCGCGACAGCCAGCCCGACGGACTGGACCGAGACCGTCGTTCCGATTCGCGACGACTTCATCGAACACGACTCCTCCGTGGTCTGCTGGCTGTACGGACAGGATCAAATAGCTACTGCAGATGGACACCGTCAGATAAAACCCCGCACAGTTCGGGGATCGACCTCTGCTCTGTTGCGCCCCTACGATAGCTGTCTGCGGCCCGGACGCCGGCCGCGACGGTGATACGATCCTATGCAATCGACCAGACTCGACTCCGAATCCGTCGTCGTCGTCGGCGCGGGGTTCGGCGGGCTCTCGGCCGCCTGCCACCTCGCCGACGCCGGGGCCGACGTGACGGTCATCGAGCGGCGCGACCACCTCGGCGGCGCCGCCGGACGCATCGAGCGCGACGGCTTCCGGTTCGACACCGGCCCGTCGTGGTATCTGATGCCCGAGGTCTTCGAGCGCTTCTTCGGGCAGTTCGGGCGTGAGCCCTCCGACTACTACTCGCTGACCCGGCTCGATCCGAACTACCGCGTGTTCTGGAAGGACGGCGACAGCGCCGCCGTCCCCGCGGATCGACCCGGACAGCGCGAGCTCTTCGAGTCCTACGAGTCGGGGGCCGGCGACGCGCTCGAGGCGTATCTCGACGGCGCGGCCGAGGCCTACGACGTCGGGATGTCCGAGTTCGTCTACGAGCGCCGTCCGCGCCTGCGCGACTGGGTCGATCCGAGCCTGCTGCGGGCGGCGCGGGGCCTCACTCTCCTCGGCTCGATGGACGACCACGTCGGCGACTACGTCGAGCACCCGAAGCTGAAGCAGTTACTGGAGTACACGCTCGTCTTCCTCGGCGGGTCGCCGTACAACACGCCCGCGCTCTACTCGCTGATGAGCCACGTCGACCTCGACCGGGGCGTCTACTACCCCGAGGGCGGTATGGCGGGCGTCGTCGACGGTATCGCCGAACTGGCGCGGGACCTCGGCGTCACCTTCGAGCGGGGGACGGCCGTGACGGGCATCGAGCCCGCGGCCGACGGGATAGCGGTGACGACGGCGGAGGGCCGGCGGACGGTGGACCGGGTGGTCAGCAACGTCCCGCCCGCCTACGCGGAGCGCGAACTGCTCCCCGCGGGAGTCGGGGACCACGACCCCGGCTACTGGGACTCCCGCACGTACGCCCCCTCGGCGTTTATGCTGTATCTCGGCGTCGAGGGCGACCTGCCCGAGCTGTCTCATCACACGCTCGTGCTCCCGACGGACTGGCGTCCGCACTTCGAGTCGATCTTCGACCAAGCCTCGTGGCCCGCCGACCCTTCCTACTACGTGAACGTCCCGTCGCAGACGGACGAAAGCGTCGCGCCCGACGGCCACTCGACGGTGGTCGTGCTCGTTCCCATCGCGCCGGGACTCGACGACAGCCCGGACCAGCGGGTGCGCTTCCGCGAGACGGTGCTCGACGACATAGCCGCCCACACGGGCGTCGACCTCCGCGATCGGGTCGTGGTCGAGGAGTCGGCCTCCGTCACCGAGTTCGCGTCGATGGGCTACCCGCGGGGGACGGCGCTCGGCCTCGCTCACACCCTCGGACAGACCGGCCCCTTCCGGCCCGACCACCGGTCGTCGGCCGTCTCCGGACTCTACTACGCCGGCTCGTTCACCGACCCGGGCATCGGCGTGCCGATGTGTCTCATCAGCGGCGAACACGTCGCCGACGCGGTTCGCGAAGACGTCGCCGCGGCGGCCGACGCCGGCGGCCGGTCGCTCGTCCCCGCGCTACTCCGCTCGGAGTAGTGGCGGGGGAGTTCCCCGTCACGGCACGTGCCAGATGCCCCGCTCACGGTCGAGCACGTTCCCGACGACGATGTGCGGGAGGGCGATGACGCTGATGAAGACGCTCCAGAAGGCGACGGCGCCGAAGCGGACGGAGCCCGGGATCGGGTTCGGGACGAGCAGCCAGAAGGCGACGGCGACGGCGGCGGTCGCCAACGCACCCGCGACGAGGACGCCCCAGGCACGCAGCGCCACCGTCCCCGCCGAAGCGTCGCGACCACCGAGGAGGTCCGGCCCGTCACTCGGCGCATCGTCGACGGCGAGTTCCCGCGCCACTTGCCGAACCGAGTACCAGAGCGGGAAGTACAGCCCCACTGCGACGACCACGGGGACGACGGCAAAGTAGCTCACGAGCAACGCCGTCTCCAAGGCGTCGGCGGCCCACGCTCCGGTCCCCGGCCGGCGGACGAAGCCGAGGCCGAGGTGCGCGAGGACCGCCGCGCCGTAGAGACCGCCGATCAACGGCCGCGTCACGTCGAAGTAGCCAGCGACGCCCGCGAGACCGCCGGGGTCGACCATCGCCACCATCAGGCTGCTGAACGCGTGGAACGTCTCCGGAAAGGCGACGATGGGGACGGCCATCACCGCGCCGCCGCGCGCGACGACGGCAAGCAGTCGTTGCGGGCGCGATCGGAGGTGCCCGGCTCCCGTCGTCGCCCGGAGGACGTACAGGTCGCCACCGCCGCCCTTCAGCACCGCGACGGCGATCGCGAGCGCCAGCCCGACGACGGGAGCGACGAGGAACAGCCCGAGGAACGCGCCCGCGAGGAGGAGATAGCCGACCACGTAGCGGCCGCGAAAGCGGGTCGCTCGCCGCCGCAGGTTCGCGAAGTGTTCGTAGCCGCCGTGCGGGAGGTTCAGCGCGACCATTCCGACGAGGTAGACGGCGGCCTGGGTCCGGAGCGACACGGTCGTCCCGAGGCCACGGGCCACGACGAACAGAACGACGAGTCCTGCGAGCGCTGCCCGCGAGAGCGTCACTGCGCCCGGCCCGACACCTCCGGCTACGTGAGTCCGTAGGGATCGCATACCGTCCCGTACGGTCCCGAGGGGGGTTGCCTCAGTCCCGCACAGTTTCGGGGCTTTTTGTGCGGCCGCCACCGGACCGGCGCGCCGATCACGGGGCTTTTAACCGCCGGGTCGAGCGACTTAAACAATGCCAGACGGCGTCCGCGCGGAACTGGCGGTCGACGAGCCGACGAACTGCCCACTCGCGACGCTCGCCGTCGAGAGCGACGCCCCCGTGACCGACGTGACGTGGGCGACGGGCGCGGACGGGACGACCGAGGAGTTCAGGGTCTCGAGCGACGACGCCGAGGCGGCTGCATCGCTCGACGCCGCCTCCCCAGTCGTCGACGTCGGCGACGAGCGCGTCTACCGCTTCGAGCGCGACCGGGAGGCCACCTGCGCCTGCGAAGTCGTCGAGTCGCTCGGCTCGCCTGTCGCCGACGTTCGGCTCCAGGACGGCACGCTCGTCCTCACCCTCCACCTCGATGGCATCGAGCGCCTGCGGACGATCGTCGCCGAGCTCGCCGACGCCGCTGAGGGGGTGGAACTCCACTATCTCGTCTACGGAGGGGACGGCCGGACGAGCGGTGCCGGCGATCCGACCGTCGTCGACCGGGGGCGTCTCACCGACCGCCAGCGCGAAGTCCTCCGGACGGCCCACCGGATGGGCTACTTCACGTACCCACGCGAGGCTAACGCGACCGCCGTCGCCGACGAACTCGGTATCGGTCCCTCCACGTTCGCCGAACACCTCGCGGCCGCCCAGCGGACCCTCTTCGACGACCTGCTTCGGGACTGAAACGGCCCGGCGACGAGATCACCCGAGGATTCTTAATGATGATTCGATAACGTTTGGTAGAGACGATGTATCGCGAGCGCGGAGTATCACTCCGGGGCCGGACATCCGGTCCTCGCGCGACACTTGCCCAGTCGGGAGCTACGGCGCGGGGGTGGCGTCGGTGGCGCTGATCGACGTCGAGGATCTGGTCGTCCGGTACGACACCGAAGACGGACCGCTCCACAGCGTCAACGGCGTCTCTTTCTCGATCGCCGACGGCGTCAACTACGCGTTCTCGGGGGAGTCGGCGTCGGGGAAAACCACGACGGCGAAGGCGATCCTCGGGCTGTTGCCCGACCACGCGGAGATCGAGTCCGGGCGGGTCGAGTTCCGGGGGCAGGATCTCCTGACGCTCAGCCCGTCGGAGCGACAGGATCTGCTCTGGGAGGAGATCGCCTTCATCCCGCAGACGGCCATCGACGCGCTCGACCCGGTGATGACGGTGGGCGCGCAGATCCGGCAGGCGATTCAGACCCACCGGGATATCGCGACACAGAACGCGAAGCGGCGAGTCGACGAGCTGTTCCGGATCGTGGGGTTGGATCCGGACCGGGTCGACGAGTACCCACACGAGTTCTCCGGCGGGATGCGCCAGCGAGTCGTCATCGCGATGGCGCTGGCGCTCGATCCGGCGCTCATCGTCGCCGACGAGCCGACGACGGGCTTAGACGTGATCGTTCAGGACAGGATCATCGACAACATCCTGCAGATACAGGCGGAGACCGACAGTTCGCTCCTCCTGATCACCCACGACCTCAGCGTCATCGCCGAGACCTGCGACGAGATGTCCGTGTTCTACGGCGGGCAGATCCTCGAGCAGGGCCGCATCGAGAACGTCCTACTCAATCCGACGAACCCCTACACGATGGGGCTGAAGAACGTCAACTCCGCGCTCGGTGACGACAGCGAGGAACTGCTGTCGGTGCCGGGCGAGCCCCCGGATCTGAGCGCGAAGCCGGACGGCTGCGTCTTCGAGCCGCGGTGCCCGTTCGCGGACGAAGCGTGTGCGACGACCGTGCCTCCGCTCGAAGAACTGCCCTACCGGGAGCAGAGGGTGGCGTGCCACAACGCCGAGCGGGCCAACGGGATGCGGCGGGAGGCGGCCGACCCCTCGATCTGGGGCGGCACTGTCGACGGGACGCGCACCACCGACGGGGACGTGTTACTCGAGATCGACGGCCTCGAAAAGCGCTACGAGCGATCGACGTCGCTCCTGGGTCAGTTCCCCGCCGAGGGGGTGTCGCCGCTGATCACGGGGCTCGCTTCGAGCCTCCGGCAGCTGTACGACCAGCGCGGGGACGCTCTCGGCGACGCACTGGGCGGCCAGACGTCGGACGTGCGCGCGGTCGACGGCGTCTCGACGACGGTCGCGCGCGGGGAGATCCGCGGCGTCGTCGGCGAGTCGGGCTGTGGGAAGACGACGCTCGGCCAGACGCTCGCACTCCTCGAAGAGCCGACCGGCGGCGGATTCACCTTCGACGGGCGGTCACACGAGTACTACGCCGACCGCGATCTCCAGTCGTTCAGACAGAAGCTCCAGATCGTCTTCCAGAACCCCTACGAGTCGCTGAACCCCCGCCTGACCGTCGGCCAACTCGTCCGGGAGCCGCTGACCATCCACGAGTACCGCCTCGACGAGCGGGAGCAGGTGGTCACGGAGACCTTAGAGCGCGTCGGGATGGCCCCCGCGGAGAAGTATCTGGGTGCGTATCCGAACGAACTGTCCGGCGGCCAGCGCCAGCGCGTCGCCATCGCGCGGGCGCTCGTCGTCGATCCCGACTTCCTCATCTGCGACGAGCCGGCGTCGATGCTCGACGTCTCCCTGCAGGCGGAGGTGCTGAACTTGCTTCGGGAGCTCGCCAACACCGAGGAGATCGGCGTCCTGTACATCTCCCACGACCTCTCGAGCCTCGTTCAGATCGCCGACAGGCTCTCGATAATGTATCTCGGCCGGTTCGTCGAGCAGGGACGTACCGAGCGGATCGTGAGCGATCCGAAACATCCGTACACCGAGGCGCTCCTCGCGGCCGTCCCCGAGTCGAATCCACGCGCGTCACGGCGACGGGTCACGCTCGAACGCCGGTCGGCCGGCGCCGAGGATCTCCCCTCGGGGTGCCGATTCGCCCCGCGCTGTCCCGAGGCGACCGAGCGCTGTCTGACAGACGAACCGGCCGCCGGGACGTGGGCCGAACCGGATCACACGGCGGCGTGTTTCAACCCGATCGGCGAGCCGGCCGGCCGCGACGCGCGGGCGCTCGACTCGCCGATCGGCAGGGACTGAGGCCACCACTGGCACCGACCGTGGCCGTTCGGCGCGAGGGGTAGACTTTTTGACAGAGCGTCTGGTGTAGGGGTATGGTTCGTCGATCGCTCCTCTACGTCCCCGGCGACGACCCCGACAAACTGGAGACGGCGGTTCAGACGCCCGCGGACGTGGTGATCTTCGATCTCGAAGACGCCGTCCACCCTGACCGGACACCGGAAGCCCGCCGCGCCGTCCGCGAGATGCTCGATCGCGACGCCGACCACGACCCGGAGTTGGCCGTCCGCATCAACCCCTACGGCCGCGGTGGGGCCAGAGACGTCGAGGCGGTGGTCGGTGACGCGGCGACTCCGCCGGACAGTCTGGTGCTGCCGAAAGCCGACGGCGCTGCGGCGGTCGAGCAACTGCGCGCCCACGTCCGGGATCTCGGGGCCGACGCGGTCGACATCGTCCCGCTGATCGAGACGGCCGAAGGCGTCGTCGCCGCCGAGGAGATCGCCGCCGCGGCGGGCGTCAGCGCCGTCGCCTACGGCGATCAGGACTTCACCGCCGACGTCGGCGCGACAGTCACCGACGACAAGACCGAATCGCTGTACGCGCGCCAGCGGCTCGTCGTCGCGGCGAGCGCCGCCGGCGTGGACGCGTTCGACACCGTCTACACCGACATCGACGACGTCGACGGCCTCCGCGACCAGACGGAGCGGATCGTCGAGTTCGGGTTCGACGGGAAGCTCGCCATCCACCCGGACCAGCTCCCGGTGATCAACGGGGCGTACACGCCCGACGCCGACGCCGTCGAGTGGGCCGAGCGGGTCGTCGACCGCGCCGCCGACCAGGGGTCCGACTCGGTGGGCGTCTTCACCGTGGACGGTCAGATGATCGATCCCCCGCTGGTCGAGCGTGCGCGAACGATCCTCGAACGCGCGCGGGCAGCGGGCGTCCGCTGACTTAAACCCTGATGATGATTGATGCGGTTCGGGGGGAGGTTGAGACGGGACTCACACGAAGTCGCGACCGAGATGACCGCTGACAACTCCGGAGTCGACGCGTCCGATCGACCGACCCGCGGCGTGCCGCAGTTGAGCCCGCTTTTCCATCCCGACACCGTCGCGGTCGTCGGGGCCAGTCCCGACTCGTTCTACTCGGGAAACCTCGTGGAGAACCTCCTCGACTACGGGTTCGAGGGGACGCTCTACCCGGTCAACCCCAACCGCGAGGCGGTCTGGGGCAGACGGTGTTACGACGCGATCGACGAGGTGCCGGCGGTCGTCGACCTCGTCGTCGTGAGCGTCCCGCGGGAGTACGTCGTCGACGTCGTGCGGTCGGCCGGCAAGCGAGGCGTCCCAGTCGCCTTGGTCCTCACAGCCGGGTTCGCGGAGGCGGACGAGACGGGTGCGGAACTCGAACGGCGGCTGGCTGCCGTCGCCGAGGAGACGGGGATCCGCGTCGCCGGACCCAACTGCATCGGCGTGATGGCCTCGCAGGGCGCGACCCTCACCGCGACGTGCTCTCGGGAGCCGGAGCCGGGTGGGATCGGGCTCGTCAGCCAGTCCGGCGCGCTCGCGTTCACGACGTTCTTCGAGCGGGCGGCCGACAGCGACCGACACTTCAGCCACATCGTCTCCACCGGCAACGAGGCCGACCTGACGCTGAGCGAGTACGTGGCCTACCTCGCCGACCGGGAGACCGTCGACGTGATCTGCACGTACGTCGAGGGGATCGACGATCCCGAGCGGTTTATGCGGGTCGCCGAGCGTGCGGTGCGCGCCGGGACGCCGGTTCTGACCGTGAAGGTCGGCCAGTCGGAGCTCGCGGAGGCGGCGACGCTCTCGCACACCGGTTCGCTCACCGGCAGCGACGAGGCGTGGGCGGCCGCGTTCGACCAAGCCGGCGTCGAGCGGGTGCCCGACATCCCGGACCTGCTCGCCCGAGCGAGCGCACACGCCGCGTACGACCCACCCGCGGGAGACCGCATCTGTATCGCCTCCACGAGCGGGGGACTCGCGAGCCTGCTCGCCGATATGGCCGCCGACCGGGATCTCACGCTCCCGGAGATCGCCGGCGAAACCGAACGGGCGCTGCTGGAGATGGAGGAGCTGCTGACGTACGGCGCGGTTCACAACCCCGCCGACATCCGCGGCTACGGTGCCGACGTCCTCCCCGAGATCGCCGACGCCCTCCTCGCGGACGACGCATTCGACGCGTACGTATTCGCGATCGGCCTCTCCGCCGTCGACGACCGAGCGGAGACGATCGCCGACGATCTGCAGACGATCGTCGAACGCGCCGACGATCCGGTGTACGTCCTCTGGACCGGGCGGAAAGAGCCCGGAGACGAGCGCGATTCCCTCCCCTACGAGCGGCTCCGACAGACGATCCCCGTCTACGAGGACCCCTCGCGATGTCTCGACGCTCTCGCGTCGACCACGTCGTTCGCCGCGACTCGGGATCGACTCCGGGACCGGCCGTCGCTCCTCGAACGTCCACAACACGACGTCTCGGGGACAGACCTGCCTCCCGGACAGGTGTTGCCGTGGGCGGAGGCGGAGTCGGTGCTGGAGGAGTTCGACGTGCCCACGGTCCCGACGCGCGCCGTTTCCAGCGCCGCCGGAGCCGCCGAAGCGGCGGCAGCGTTCGACGGCCCCGTGGCGATCAAGGTCGACTCCCCGGCCCTCCCGCACCGCACCGACGCCGACGCCGTCAGGCTGGGGATCGATTCCCCGTCGGGTGCGCGGACGGCGTACGGGGAGGTCGTCGAGGCGGCGCGTGCACACGTCGGCGACGACGGGATCGAGAACGCGCTGGTGCAGCCGATGGTAGACGGCGGGACCGAGGCGATCGTCGGCGTCGCGCCGGGCGACGTCTTCGAGTCGGTCGTGACTGTCGGTCCCGGCGGCGTCGCTGTCGAGGCGCTCGACGAGAGCGCGACGCTCGTACCGCCGTTCTCCCGGGCCGACGCCCGCCGCGCGGTCGAGTCGACGGCGCTGGCGGAACTCCTCGGAGAACGGCGCGGTGCCCCGCCGCTCCCGATGGAACCGCTCGTCGATCTCGTGGTGAACGTCGGACGGCTCGCCGCGGCCGTCGACTCGGTGGCGGAACTGGATCTCAACCCCGTTGTCGTCACCGAGGACGGCCCGCTCGCGGTCGACGCCCTCCTCCGGACGGCGTAGGCCGCCGCGGGCCGCTCGGCGGGTCGAGAACGGTCGACACTCCTGTCAGAACCGTATTCGAACGGCGGCTACGGGGTTGGGTCGCCCGCTGCGGAGGCCTCGTCGGTCCGCTCCCGCCGTTCACGCGCACGGGCGTACTCCGTCAGCAGTTCGCGCTCCGCGTCTTCGACGGGGAAGAAGCAGGCTGCCTCGTGATCGCCCGTCTCGAACTCCGAGCGCTCCGGCTCGCTCGCCCGACACTCCTCGCTCGCTTTCGGACAGCGGGGCGCGAAGTTACAGCCCGACGGGAGATCGACCGGGTTCGGCGGCTCGCCCGGCAGCAACACGCGCTGGCGGTCCGCGTCCGGATCCGCCTTCGGCGACGCCGCGAGCAGCGAGGCCGCGTACGGATGTTTCGGATTCTCGACGACCTTCCGAGTCGGTCCGAGCTCGACCACGCGACCGAGATACATCACCGCGAGCCGGTCGGTGATCTGCGAGAGGCTCGCCAGGTCGTGGGAGACGTAGACGATTCCGATCCCGCGCTCGTCGGCCATCTCCCGGAGGATGTTGAGGATGTTCGCCTTCAGGGAGACGTCGAGCATCGACGCCGGCTCGTCGCAGATGAGCAGCTCCGGATCGAGGACGAGCGCCTGCGCGATGGCGACGCGCTGGCGCTCGCCCCCCGAGAGCTGTTCGGGGTACTGATCCAGATACTTCTCGGGGGGATTCAACCCCACGTCGGCGACGGTCTCGCGGACGCGGCGGTCGATCTCGTCGGGAGCTATGCCCTGGATTTCGAGGGGTTCCGACACCGCGGCCCGGACGCGCTGCCGCGGGTTCAGGGAGTCGAACGGGTCCTGAAAGATGAACTGCACCTCCGAGCGGAACTGCTGGGTGTCCTCGTCGAGCAGGCGGTCGACGGACTGGCCCTCGAAGCTGATCTCGCCGCCGGTCCGCGACTGCAGCGCGGAGATCACCTCGGCGAGGGTCGACTTCCCGCAGCCCGATTCGCCGGCGATACCGACGACCTCGCCCTCGTGGACGTCGAGGTCGACACCGTTGACCGCCTTGACGTAGTCGGGGTCCTCGCCGAGCAGTTCCGAGAGGACCGACTGCGTCTGCTCGAACCACTTCTCGAGCCCGTCGGTCTCGACGATCACCTCGCCGCGGCCGTCGGTCGACTCGCCCTCGGAGACGTCGACGCCCCACGTCTCGGGGTCGGCGGCCCGTTCCTGGAGATCGGGGGCGTCGGCGGCGTAGTAGCACGCCGACAGCTGACTGCCGGCGTCGACGAGCGACGGGTGGCCGGTGTCGCACTCGTCGGTCGCGAACGGACACCGGTCGCGGAAGACGCAGCCGGTCGGTTCCGCGGTGAGATCCGGCAGCGACCCCGGAATCGAGATCGCCTCCTGATCGAGCTCGTCGACCTCCGGGAACGCGTTCTTGAGTCCCATCGTGTAGGGGTTGTGCGGGTCGTTGAACACGTCGAACGTCGCTCCCTGCTCCATCACCTTCCCGCCGTAGAGCACCGACACCTCGTCGCAGGTCTCGGCGACGACGCCGACGTCGTGGGTGATCAAGAGGAGCGAGCTGTCGATCTCTTCTTGGATCTCCATCAGTTTGTGGACGATCTTGTCCTGGACGATCACGTCCAGGCCCGTTGTCGGCTCGTCCGCGATGATGAGGTCGGGATCGAGCGCCAGCGCCATCGCGATCGTGACCCGCTGGCGCATCCCGCCGGAGAACTCGTGGGGGTACTCGTCGACCCGGTTCGGGTCCAGTCCCACGATCTCGAAGACCTCGGCGACGCGCTCGTCGGCCGTCGACTTCGAGACGTCGCGGTGCTTGCGGATCGCCTGCCGTATCTGCGCGCCGACGGTCATCACCGGATCCAGCGAGTCCATCGCGCTCTGTGGGATGTAGGCGATCTCCTCCCACCGGATGTCGCGCCACTCGCGCTCGGAGAGATCCAGCAGTTCGCGCCCGTTGAACCGGATGCTCCCCGACTGCACCTCCCCGTTGTCGTCGAGGAGGCCGAGGACCGACTTGGCGAGCGTGGACTTCCCGCAGCCGGACTCGCCGACCAGGCCGTAGTTGTCGCCTTCGTCGATGCTGAACGAGACGTCGTTGACCGCGTGGACGTCGTCGGTCTCGGTTCGGTACGTGATCTTCACGTCGTCGACTTCGAGCAGGCTCATTCTGCCTCCGTCTGGAGTTCTGGGTTGACGATCTCCTCGAAGGCGCGTCCGACGAGGAAGACCGCGGTCGTCACGGCGGCGATACCGATCGCGGGCGGCAGCACCCACCACCAGGCGACCCGCATCGCGCCGGCGCGGAACACCTGTTCGAGCATCCGTCCCCACGACGTCGTCGTCGGGTCGCCGAAGCCGAGGAACGCCAGCGACGCGCCGGCCACGATCGACCAGCCGACCGCGTAGGCGGTGTAGAGGAAACCGATACCGAGGACGTTCGGCGCGACGTGCAGGAACATCGTGCGCAGGTGGCTCGCCCCGCGGGCGCGCGCGGACTTCACGAACGTCCGCTCCTTGACGGTGATGACCTCAGAGCGGATGACCCGCGCGGGCATCTTCCAGAGGAAGACGACGAGCACGAGCGTGATGAGCCAGACGCTCGGCGTCACGAACGACAGGATGACGAGCGACATCGGCAACAGCGGGAGCGCGAACGTGAGGTCCGCTGTCCGCATCAGCGCCTCGTCGACGCGACCGCCGAAGTAGCCGCTCGTGAGGCCGACGAGAAAGCCGAGTATCCCGGTTCCGATGCCGCCGAACAGCCCGATGATGAGCGTCGGCCGCGCCCCGGCGAGGAACTGGCTCAGGATGTCTTTACCGAACGAGGTCGTCCCGAGCGGTGCTGCGCCGCTCGGCGACTGGAGGCGCATAATCGCCCCCTGTTGCCTGAGGGTGTCCTCGATCGGGTGGTGCGGGGCGATGTACGGCCCGAACAGGCCGATGAAGATGAATCCGGCGAGGACGGTGAGGCCGACTTTGGCCCCGTTGTCCTGCCAGACCACGCCCAGCGTCCGCCAGCCCCTGCCGAGTTCAGACCGGAGTCGGTCTTTGACGGTCTCGGGGTCGAAGCTGTATCCGGACATCACACGTCACCCGCGTCGATCGTCGGGTCGAGCTTTGCGTACGCCACGTCTGCGAGTAGATTCATAATGATCACTGCGAGCGCCATGATGAACACCGCCGCCTGCACCGTCGGGTAGTCCTGATTGAGGATCGCCTGGACGAGCGCGCGTCCGATGCCGGGCCAAGCGAACACCACTTCGAGCGTGATGACGCCCTGAAAGAGCATCCCCGTCCGGAGCGCGAAGTACGTCACGAGCGGCAGCAGCGAGTTTCGGCCGGCTCGGCCGAGCTGTTCCCACTCAGAGAGCCCCTTCGCGCGGTGCAGCGTGAGGAACTCCGAGCCCTTCCGCTCGATGACGGAGTTGCGCGCGAGCATCAGGAAGTCGCCGCTGAAGAACAGCGCCGTCGCCGTGAACGGGAGGACGTAGTGCCGGAGGAAGTCGACCGAGAGATACGTCTCGAGGTAGCCCTCCGGGTTGGCAACGGCGCTGCGCATCCCGAACGCGGGGAGCCAGCCCAGTCCGTACGAGAAGATGACGAGCAGCAGGATGCCCGTCACGAACACCGGCGTCGCACGGAAGAACGTCGTGACGACGATCCCGGCCTGCTCGAACCACGACCCCCGGTTCCAGCCGGCGTACATCCCGGCGAGCGAACTGATGATCGCGGTCGCGACCAGCGCCGGCAGGAGGAGAACGAGCGTGTTCACGAGCGCCGGCACGAGGATCTCTCCCACGGGGCGCTGCTGGGTGAGCGACACCCCGAACTGGAGAGTAAACAGGTTCCGGACGTACTTCAGATACTGCACGTAGATCGGCTCGTCGAGGCCGTACATCGCGCGCAGTTCGGCCACTTGCTCGGGCGTCAGCGCCCCCGACGCGACCAGTCCGCTGAACGGGTCACTCGGGAGGAAGCGGAGCGTCGCGAAGATGACACTGACGGCGACGAGCGTCAGCACCGCCGCGATCGCGGTCCGCTTGAGGAGGAATCGACGAAAGCTCATCGACGGCCTCAGGAGAAGTCGGCCTGGTCGAGCTCAGCGCGGGTCGCGTGCCCGTTCTCGACTCGTTCTGCGAAGGCGTCCCAGGCGTCTCCCTCGGGCCACACGAGCATATCGTCGCCGTTGAACGTGTATCCGGCCTGCTGGAGCATCGTCCGCGCGCCCTCGACGTCGTACTCGTAGGGTTCGGTCTCGGCGGCGTACGGCGTCAGGAGCGGCGAGAGGAGCCGCTGTCCCTGGATGGCGGTCCCCCGACCGCCGAGGACGCCGTCGACGAAGCCCTGCTTGTCGACTGCGTGGCTGAGAGCCACGCGGAACGTCTTGTCGCGGAACAGGGGAACGATGTGGTTGAGGTGCACGTCGGTGGGGACGTAGTTCTGTGCCGTCTGCTTCTCTACGCCCTGTGCCTGTGCGGCGCGGTCGGCCTGCTGATTGGAGACGGTCGTCCCGATGGCGTCGATGTCGCCGGACTGCATCGCCCCGATCAGCGTCGAGACGTTGCCGACGTTCACCGTGACCATCTCGTCGATGCCGTCGCCGGCCACGAAGTACTCCTCGCCGACGAGCTCTCGGCGGGTCTCGTCGTCCCACAGCCAGTGATCCGGGTTCTTCTCGAGTCTGAGCTCGTCGCCCTGCGCCCAGTTGACGAACTGGAAGGGGCCGGTGCCGACGGGGTTGTCCGGGTTGTACTCGCCGGGGCTGTCGACGTCGCTCCAGCGGTGCTTGGGAATGATGGCGCTCCGGACCGCCCGCTGGGTGAGGAACGAGGCGTCGGGCTCGCTGAGGTTGAAGCGCACGCGCCCGCCGCCGCTCGTCGACACCACCTCGACGCTCTCGATCGGCGTGTAGAACGGCCCCTGCTGCGGTGCCGTGTACTGCTTGTACATCTCGACGCTGAACTTCACGTCGTCCGGCCCGAACGACTCGCCGTCGTGCCAGGTGACCCCCTCGCGGAGGTCCATCTCGATCGTGGTGTCGTCGACGACCTCGTGACCGGTCGCCAGCGCCGGCACGATCTCCAGCTGGGGCGAGGCGTCGTAGAGGCCGTCGTAGACGTTCAGCAGCCGCTTCTCTTCGAGGCCGCCCGTCGACCACGGGAGGTTCGTCCCCTGCATCCCCGCGGTGACGCCCTTGACCCACGTCGTCGAGTCGCCCTGCGGCTGGAGGTTGACCTGCGTCCAGATGAACGAATCGCGAGTCGTGCCGTTACCGGGGGTCGGGACGTACCCCTCCCAGTCGGCGGTGTTCGCGACCGTGATCACGTCCGGGAAGTTCGAGGCGATGACGTAGGCGTCCTGGCTGAGTTTCCGCTGGATCTCTTGGCAGATCTCGGCGCGGGTCTCCGTGTCGCCGATCGTCTGCGCCTGCTCGTCGAGTAGTTCCGTGATCTCGTCGTTCTTGTAGTTGTAGTAGTTCCCGCCGGTCTCGGGGTGGGCCCGCATCAGGAACGGGTTCGGGTCGAGCCCGCGCTGGGGGTCCGGCCCGTGGAGGTTCATCGTCACCGGGACCGGGTGGCCGATGTCGGCGCGCCAGTACTCGCCGTAGCGGGTGCTCGGCTGGACGTTGATCAGGTTCGTGGGGACGCCGACGGCGTTGAACGACTCTTGGATCATCAGCGCGTGTTCGCGCATCCACGGCGTCTCCGACTGCGCGAAGTGCATATCGACCGCCGAGAGCGGCTGCCCCTCGACGGCGGTGTACTCGAACTGGACCGCCTCGTCGTTGACCGACTTCCCTTTCGTCTCGACCGGCCACTCCTCCCAGAACTGTGACTGGATCGATCGGCCGCTCCCGGATCCACCGCCGTCGGTTCCGCTGCCACTGCCACCGCCGGAGCCGTCGGTGCCGCCGGAGCCGCCGGTCTCGGTATCGGAGCCGCCCCCGCCGCCGCAGCCTGCGAGCCCGGCGGCCCCGGCCACGCCGGCGATCCGGAGGAACCGTCGTCGCGATTGTTTGCCCGTCTCGATCTCGAACGGTTTGTCCCTCGACATAGCGGCTATCCGTTGCGTGATGACCCCCGTGTAACTACTCCCGAAACGACCGAATAGTCATCATTCTTTATGTGCAATCCAGGATGGCCCCGTTCGAGTGGGGGGTCGCGGTGCCGACACCCTGCCGACGACGGGGCACCCGGCGGGAGGCGATCGAACGCCGCCGCGACCGGCGACTGGCGACCGCGCTCAGTTGCCGGAGGCCTCCGACGCCGTCGCGCTGGCGTCGGGCGAGAAGACGAGATCGAGCAGGTGGCGCTCGGCGAGGCGGAGCCGCTCACTGAGGGTAGACTGTGCGATGTCGAGTTCGTCGGCGATGTCGTCCGCCGAGGCGTCCCGCGGGACGTCGAAGTAGCCCATCCGGTGTGCGGTCTGGAGGACCGCCAGCTGCTCCTCGGAGAGTTCGTCTCTGAGGACCCGGTCGAGCTGTCCGGACCCCAGTGGCGCGCCGGTCGTCTCGACCTGATTGACGCTCAGGAGCTCGAACCGCCCGAACTGCGTCTGGATCGTGTCGGCGAGTCCGCGGAAGTCCTCCCACTCCTCGACGGTGACGACGCCGTTGATGACGCCCTCGCGCAGTTCGAGCCGGTTCGGGATCGCCTGCTTCCGGAGGACGACGCCCAGCAGAAACGGGTACGGCTCGTGGGCGACGATGGTGAGGCGGTGCGTGATCTGCCCGTCGGGACTGGCGGACGTCCGCTCGTGGTGAAACAGCTCCGCCCGAGAGAGCGAATCGAGGGCGCTCGGCGGATCGAACTCCGCGCTCGACGTGACGACGAGCGACTCGATCCAGTCACCGTCGCTTGCGTAGAACGCGTTCTCGTAGCTGACCCGTCGCACGCGCGGGATCTCCGCTTCGAGGTCGGCGACGACGCCGGCCGGGACAGTCTGGAATTCGACTCGGAGAATGACTGATCACCCTTGCTTGGCTGTCGCACGTTTTCTCGTGCCCTCTTAAATATATATGGGACAATATATCTGTGCGCATCTTTCAGAAGTATATATTTGATCTTCTGTACGGTTTACCTTCGTTACGTTGCTAGTACTCCGGGGATTGCCTCGGTATCGTAGTCGAACTCCGTCCTCTGGCTGAAGCCGTTGGCCTCCCGCTTTCCTGTTTGCGAATACGCTACTATACTTCGATGTGGTGGCGTTGCAGTCGATAGTGCGGTCCTGCCGCCGTCGCCCCGCAGCGAAAGCGGGCCGACGGTCTCGGGAATCTGATCTGGGCTCCGGAGAACGCCTTTGGTCTGCGCCGTTCGACGTCTATCTATGCGAACGACTCGTGTCGTCGGAGGCGCGCTCGTCGGCTCCCTCGCTCTCGCTGGGCTCGTGCGGACGATCCGCCGCCGAGGCACTACTTCCCGCGTCGAAACGCTCTACGAGCACGCGACGGCGGCCACAGACCGCCCCCCGGCGGTCGCCGGCCCCGATTTCGAGGCGCTGCCGCCGCCCGTAGAGAGATACGTGCGCAGTGCACTCGCCGAGCGGAAACGGGCCGTCGACTCCGTGGTTCTCCGGCAGGCTGGGCAGGTCCGGACCGGTGACGCCGACTCGCCGTGGCGACCGTTCACGGCGACGCAGTACGTCACCACCGACCCGCCGGGGTTCCTCTGGGACGCCGCGGTGCGGTTTGCGCCACTCGTCTCGGTGCGCGTCCGGGATCTGTATGTGGGCGGTGACGGATCGGCGAGCGTCTCGCTGGCCGGAGCGATTCCGCTTGACGGGGCCGAGGCGAGTCCGGAGCTGAACGAGGCAGAGCTGATGCGGTATCTCGCCGAAGCCGTCTGGTATCCGACAGCGTTGCTACCGCGGGCGGGTGTCACGTGGAGTGCGATCGACGACGAGACGGCCGCGGCGACGATCGAGTGCGGCGGCGTGTCGGCGTCGCTCACGTTCACGTTCGACGGCGACGAGGTGCGGACGGTCCACAGCGACGGCCGGTACCGGCGCGTCGACGGGCGCTACGAGCGAACGCCGTGGACGGGGCACTGGCGGGCGTACGAGATGCGGAACGGGTTCCGCGTGCCGACCGAGGGCGACGTCGTCTGGCACCTCCCGGACGGCGACCTCCACGCCTGGCACGGGCGCCTCGAGGAGGTGAGCCACGACAGACGCTGAGCGGTGCTGCGGCGACGTCTGGAGCTCACTCCTCGTAGGTGTGGAAGTCGACCGCCTGCTCGAGCAGGGTGTCCGGGATTCCGGGGACCTCGTCGGCTCGGACGGGACCGGCCTCGGCGACTTTCTTCGGGTCACGGGGGAAGTCGCGCAGCGCGAAGTGGATCGAGATACCGGCCTTGGCTCCGTCTGCGAGTGCGATCGGGACCTGGTTGTGGCCCGGCGTTAGATCGCCGACCGCGTAGACGTCCGCCCGTGACGTCTGCCCGTGGTCGTCGACGTCGACGGTCCCGTCGTCGTTGAGTTCGCAGCCGAGTTCGCGGGCGAGGCCGTTGTTGTACTCGGCTCCGTACATCGCGAAACCGCCTTTGTACTCCCGTGTCTGGCCGTCCTCGAACTCGATGGCTTTCAGCCACCCGTCCGCGCCGTTCTGAATCCCGGTGATCTCCTCGTGAACGACGTCGATAGGGTGATCGGCGAGCATCTGTGCCGTCTCGTCGCTCCACTCGGGGGTCGCGCTCCGGGTGAGGAGGTCGACCTCGTCGGTGAAGTTCAGCAGTATCGCGGCGACGTGGGCTGCACTTTCGGAGTGGCCCATCACGTACACCGACTCGTCGACGAACAGATAGCCGTCGCAGTGGAGACAGTAGTGGAGCCCGCGGCCGGTCCGTGGAAGCGGAGGATCGGGCCGCACGTCGTTCATCCCGGTTGCGAGGACGACGTAGTCGGCTCGGTAGGTCGCGCTGTTACCCCGCAGTTCGACCGTGTCGCCGTCAGTGCGGCGACAGGAGGTGAGCGTATCGCGGTAGAGATCGCAGCCGTACGCTTCGAGTTGGTCTTTGCCCACGCCGAGATACGCCGTACCGCTCGTTTCCTCCGGCACGCCGATCAGGTTGTGGACCTCCTGCATCATCGCGGCGCGCCCGCCGCCGCGGTCGACGAGCGCCGTCTCGTGTCCGAGTCGCGTACTGTAGAGAGCGGCAGTCAGCCCCGCGGGGCCGCCACCGACGACCACGACCTCGTACTCCTCGACAGGCACGTCCTGTGTCATACGATCGATGACTACTGAGCGAGAAAAAAGCGTACCTCAAGTGTGGGAGCGGACTGCACAGCCGAGCGGCGGTGGCCACCGATTCGGGAGCGTGTGACTCGATTACACAGCCGGACTACAGCTAATACGAGAACCGATCGATTCGGGAGCACGATGGCCGATCTGGAACTGTACGACCGTCGGGACTGTCCGTACTCGAAGCAAGTCCGAGACACGCTGAGCGACCTGGGAATCGCGTACGACGAGACGGTCGTCCCCGACAAACACACCGATCGCGACGAACTGTACGAGCGGACGGGACAGCGCGGCGTCCCAGTGCTCTTCGATCCGGCACTGGAAGACGACTGGCTCGCGAACAGTGACGAGATCATCGAACATCTCGAACGCACCCACCAGTGACGCGACCGAGCCCCCCACAGCGAGGTCGTTGGGCCGCCCGGTTGCGGAGACGACCCGTGAGCGAATCGCGCGGGCGACGACAATGAGCTCGAGACGCACCACCGAGTCACGCAGAGCCGAACTCATCGAGCTCCTCCCGTGCGAGAGAGCAGAGTTGACAGCGTTCGTTTCGGCGGCGCTCTCCTCCGAACTCGGCGACGTGGGGCACTCAGAAGAGCTCCTCCAAGAGATCGGACGCGCCTATCTCACCTCCGTACTCCCGAGTGGAGCACAGGCGGACGTGACGGCGTTCGCTCGCTCCTGTGCCGACGCCGCGCTGTCCGAGGACACGCTCGTAACGCTCCTCGCGACACTGCAGGCCCACCTGGTG
Source organism: Halobellus sp. Atlit-31R (assembly GCA_003665935.1). Lineage (GTDB taxonomy): Archaea > Halobacteriota > Halobacteria > Halobacteriales > Haloferacaceae > Haloquadratum. The sequence continues at coordinate 170,759 of QPLR01000001.1, forward strand.
ACGACGGCCGAGGGCGCGGAGGCGGTCGCTCCGTCCCACTGTGCGCGCGTAGTCGGACGTGACGTCGCCGCCGTCGGTGCTGCGTTCGCTCGAGCACAGTCCGAGACAGCGTCCGGCGTGACCTCCGACGTCCGGGCGCGCGCCGAGAAGGTCGCCGATCGGTCGACGGAGATCGAATCCCTCGCCGAGCAGCAGTCGTCGAATATGGACGAACTGAGCCGCGAAGTCGGCGAGATCAGCGCCGCCGTCGAGGAGGTCGCCGCGTCGACCGAGGAGATCAACGACCAGAGCGACGACGCGGCGGCGCTCGCCGAGGACGGCTGTGCGAAGGTCCGACTCCTCGACGAGCGGATCGAGGAGATCCACGAGCGAGCCGCGCGGGTGATGGAGGCGATCGAGGTGCTCGTCGACCAGATCGACGAGATCGACCACTTCGTCGACACGATCGACGAGATCGCTGATCAGACGAATATGCTCGCGCTCAACGCGTCGATCGAGGCCGCCCGTGTCGACGGCGGCGACGGATTCGCCGTCGTTGCCGACGAGGTGAAGTCGCTGGCGGAGGACAGCCAGGCGGAGGCGGCACGGATCCGGGAGTTGGTTCAGCGGATCGAGGACGCGACCGAACGGGTGGCAGACGACATCGACGGCGTCGCACGACAGACCGAAGCCGGTCGTCGAGCAGTGGCGGAGTCGGTCGATACGTTCGAGGACATCGAAGAGCTCACCGGTCGCCTCTCCGGCAGTATGAGCGAGATCGCGACCGCGACGGGCCAGCAGGCCGAGAGCACCGAGGAACTCGCGATGATGGCCGACGAGGCGAGTTGGAAAGCGGAGATGATCGTCGAGGAGGTCCACGAGATCAAAGGCAGCAACGAAGCGCTCCGCGACGACCTCGAACGATCGCTATCTGACGAACCGTGAGCCGGTGAGTGAGCGTTAGGTCGCGGCGTCGACGGCTTCGATTGCCTCCCCCACCTCGGCCCAGCGCGGCTGCTCGGCCGGATCGTCCGTACTCCACGCGTAGCGGATCGTCCGGTCGGTGTCGACGAGGAACACGGACCGTTTCGCGATGCGCTTGTGCTCTCTGAACTCGTCGTAGAGAACGCCGTACGACTCGGCGACGCTGCCGTCGCTGTCGGAAAGCAGCGTGTAGCCGAGCCGCTCCGCCTCTGCGAAGGCCTGGTGGCTGTACGATCGGTCGGTGGAGATGCCGAACACCGTCACCGACTCGTCGATGTCGAACCACGCGAGGTCGTGGAGATCACACAGCGCAGTCGTACACGCGGGGTGGAAGTCGAACAGGTAGAAACTGAGCAGGACTGGCCCCTGCTGGAGCGCGTCTGTCAGCCGATACCGTCCGACGTCCGTGTCGGCCGACGAATCTGTGCCGGGCAGTGCAAACTCGGGCGCGGTGACTCCTTCTCGGATCATCTCTAGGTACCCACTGCGGGCGGATCCCCACTTCGAGCGAAGCGTCACCGGCCCGCTGTGTGACTGAGCGGTTTCGATCACCGATAGATGAGCCTGCCGCGGCTGTGCAACCGTCTTCAACAGGCACACGCTGCCGCGGGATGTCGGCCCGGAGGCCGTGTCAGCGACCGGTTACTTCGATCGAACGCAGTCCTCACCGATCGACGGCCGAGTCCCAGAACACGTCGGGGAGACTCCGACTCTGATTCTCCTCGAGATACTCCTGTTTCGTTAGATTCGCCTCCTCGATGAGCGAGGCGGCCTCGCCGGCCCAGATGTAGAATCCGACGAGCGTCTCGCGGCGCATCTGGTCCAGATCGACCGGGTGGTAGACGTTGACGACCCCGCCGTCTTCGCGGTTCAGTTCCGAGCGGGTCAAGAGTCCGAGCTCGACCAACTGTTTCAGATAGCGCGACACCGTGCTCCGGTCGTAGCCGAGCGCGGTCGCGACTTCCTTCGCGGAGAGCGGCCCGTCGCCGATGACGCAGAGACAGATATCCAGGCCGGCCTTCGGCAGCCCAAAGGCTTCGAGCAGGACCTCCTTGATCGTCGGCGTTCGAACGGTCATCTCCGGCTGAGTCACTCGCTGCATCGGCGTGCCGTGACACGACATCGGGGCGTCGTCCTGCCCGAGCGCGAGGACGATGTTGTCACAGTCGACACACTCGAAGACGCTGTACCGCGCCGACTGGGGGTCGTACTGGACTTCCTCGGACGGTCTGGCACCCCCGTCACTGCTGTCAGACATACGTTGCTGTGCTCCGGATACGGGCAATCTCTCTCCGGCAGCATATAAGTCTGCGTGCGGTCAGCCGTCGGCGTCGTCTGGTTCGGAATCGATGACCGAGAGGCCGCCGAGACCGAGATCCAGCAGCTCTTCGCCGGTGGTCGTCACGCGGACCTCCCCGCCGGGAGAGACCCGAGCGACATCACAGTCGACGAGTCTCCGGAGATGCGCTCGGACGGTGAGTTCGTCCGTATTGAGCGCCGCCGCGAGCGCTTCGACCGTCGTCGTCTCGCCACCGTGAGCAGCGCTCGATTCGGCGAGGCACTGCAGAACCGCTCGCCGTGTCACGCTCACCAAACGGACCCTCCCGGCTCGGCGCGTCCTACCGCTCGCGTCGGCCGTCTACCGGGGGGATTCACTCCGGAGGCGGCTGTGGTGTGCGCATCGCGGCCGGAACAGATCGGTCGGACCATCGGTACGGTGAGTGTCTGTCGCGTGACAGCGCATCCGGGAGAACGTCACTGGCGTAATTACTCGTTCCGGGCGCGTGCAACGTGGTTACAACGACGTACGGTGGCTCTCCGGTCATCGTTTCCAGAAGTCGGCGGCTCCGGACTGATTCGACGTCAAGAACGGCGGCCACCTCGAACGCATTTTTAGGCTTGCCTAAAATTTGTGGGCCTGTGACGCAACGAGTCGGACCGCAGATCGACGTCCAGTCCGGACAGCGACCGAAGAGAAGAGTACTGCGATGAGCCGACGACGATCGTCGATCTGCTCTCCGGCGCTGCGACTGAAACCTGGGTCGTGGTCTGGTCGTTCGTCGCCCTCTCGGTCCTCGTCGTGGAGTTGTTCCAGCGCGTCGTCGACGACGCCGTCCCCTCGCGGTTCGGCGCGTCCGAACGGCTCCAACCAGTCGGTGGCGCGCTGCTGGGGCTGATCCCCGGCTGTGGCGGTGCGATCGCCGTCACCTCTCTGTACGGGCGCGGAACCGTCCGACTCGGGACTGTCGGGGAAGCGGCCCCGAATCGGGGCAGGGTGCGTATGCTCGCTGCGTCGGGAGCCGTCGGCTGTCAGTGTGCAAGTACGTGAGCACCGAACAGGCTATATACGATTGCCACAGGATGGCTACTGCCGGTCATCGCCCGGAACGTCAGCGTCGCGATCGACACGGGACAGACACCGCGTCAGGACGGACGTGCGGTCTCGGTCGCGCGGTCGGTGCGCTACCCCGCCGGCACGCTACAATGAAACTCGCGCCACTCCTCCGCAACAGGGCCGCTGTCTCTCCGGTCATCGGCGTCGTCCTGATGTTCGCCATCACGATCACCCTCGCCGCGGTCGTCGGAGCGCTCCTCCTCGGCGTCGAGGGGCAACTCCAGAGCGACAGCCCGCAGGCGACGTTCGACTTCGAGTTCGATCGGGACGTCGGCGGCAGCGGCGACGGCTGGGACGACGACGACTCCATCCTGATCACGCACACGGCCGGGGACACAATCGACAGCGACCGGCTCGCGGTGCAGCTCGGGTCCTTCACGCCCACGCTCGGGGGGTGGACCGGCGACGTGTCCGCCGGCGACTCAGAGCGGATCGTCGCGGAGGCGGACGGTACCTACGAGGCCGGCAAAGTCCCGCTGAGCGAGTTCGCTCCCGGCGCGGAGCTCCGCGTCGTCTGGACAGGACCGGACGGCGAACAGTCGGCGACGCTCGCGTCCGCGACGCTTTCCTGACCCGGCCGCGAGACATTGATCAGCGTCGGGCGCGTTCGAACTCGCAGTGACGCTTCTCTCCGACACCGACCGGCTGAAACTGGACGACGCGGCCGACGGCCGGTTCTACGACGCGCCGCGGTTCGTCACGCACGCGGACGAGGCGTTCTGCGACCGGTTGACTGCGCTGTACGACGACCTCCTCGACCCCGGCGACCGCGTGTTCGACGCGATGGGCAGCTGGGTGTCTCACCTCCCCGCGGTCCCGCTGGATCGCGTCGTCGGCCACGGCCTCAACGCGGACGAACTCGCGGCGAACGACCGCTACGACGAGTGGTTCGTGCAGAGTTTCAACGACGACCAGACGCTGCCGCTCGACGACGCCGCGTTCGACGTGGTCTGCTGTGCCCTGTCGGTGCAGTATCTCCAGTATCCGGCCGCGGTGTTCGCCGAGTTCGAGCGAGTGCTCGACCGCGACGGCCTCGTCGTGGTGAGTTTCACAAACCGGATGTTCCCGACGAAGGCGATCAGAGCCTGGCGGCTGGCGTCGATGCCCGAGCGGGCCGAACTGGTCGAGGCGTATCTCGACGCCGGCGGGCTGACCGCGGTGAACCGCATTGCGGAAGAGGGGGCCGGCGATCCGTTCTACGCCGTCGTGGGGCGAGCGGGTTCGGGGGCCGACGAAGTGTGAGCCGCCGCGTCGATACCCCGCGGTGAGCCGCCGATCAGCCGCCGTGCTTTCGGTACCAGACGCGCTCGCCGACCGGCGACTCGTCGCCGATGTCCAGTCTGTCGAGAAACAGATCGCGGACCGCGAACGTGACGACCAACTCGACCGGGTCGCCGTCCGGCGGCCGAACCGTGACGACGCAGTGGCCGTGGCGCTCGGCGATCGACTCGATCGTCCCGACGGACCACCGGTCGACGTGGTGGCTCGGCTCCCGCGCGTGGATGCGATCGTGGGTCATCGCGAGGCGTCGGGACTCGCCGACAGAGGCTCGTCGACGTCCAGCGCGTCGGCGCTGTACTCCCAGAGCCGCCGGGCGGCGTCGAGGTCGCGGGCCGCCTCAGACGGCGTCGTCGGCTGCTGTCCAGAGAAGTAGCGTCCGGAGACGTCCGCCGTCCGCGGCGAGACGCCGACGAACAGGAGCTCGGCGGCCCCGTCCGCGACGGAGGTGACTCCGGGGACGACGTCGAGGACCTGCACGAGCTTCGGCAGCGGCCCCGGGAGAAATCGGCTGAAGCCGCTGCCGGGGATCGCGCCCGGATGGACGCTGTTCGAGGTGACCGCGCGCCCGGCGGCGTCCAGTCGCCGCGCGAGTTCGGCCGCAAAGAGGACATTGGCGAGCTTCGAGTGGCTGTACGCCCAGGTCCCCGAATACTGCTCGACGCCCCGCACGCGGTCCAGGTCCAGCGACACGCCCTGGTGGGCCGCGGAGGCAGTCGTGACGACGCGAGCCTCCTCGCGCAGGTGATCCAGTAGCTCTGTGGTCAGCAGGAACGGCGCGAGGTGGTTGACGTGGAACGTGTACTCGAACCCGAGCGCCGTCAGCCGTCCCTCGCGGAAGAACCCGCCGGCGTTGTTGAGCAGGACGTCGAGCGCATCCGTCTCGCTGCGGACGGCGTCCGCGAGGTCGCGGACCGCCCCGACGTCGGCGAAGTCTGCCTCGAGGAAAGTCGCGTCGGCCCCGAGCGCCCCGAGTTCGTCGACGAGGGCCGCACCGGCCGCCGCGTCCCGCCCGTGGACGATCACCTCGGCGCCGAGTCGGCCCAGCGCCAGCGCGGCCGCCCGCCCGATCCCGCTCGTCGATCCCGTGACGAGCGCCGTCTTCCCGCTGCAGTCGACGCCCGCAACACCTGCGAGCGCCTCCGGCGACTTGCTCATACGAGTGTTTGGGGCTCCACGGACAAAACGCCCCGTGTCACAGAGACTGAGGGCAGAGCGAGGGGCTGAGGCCAGGACGAGGGGCCGAGGGCAGGACGAGGGGCTGAAAACGGGAGCAGATACGTTCGAGTTTGTTTCACTATCGAGTGAACATATATACCGATTAGCCCGCGGGGACAGTTCCCTCGCGAATGAGCGACCAGAGACCGATCCGGATCGACTTCATCTGTCCGAAGAATGCGGGGCGAAGCCAGGTGGCAGCCGTGTTCGCCGAGCGGGAGCGAGCGCGTCGCGGTCTCGACGACGTCGTCGAGATCCACTCCGCCGGGACGCGACCGGCCGACCGCGTCCACGACGAGGTGGTCGCCGCGATGGACGAACTCGGCGTCGATCTCGCCGAACGCACGCCGAAATTCGTCGTGCTGGAAGACCTCGAAGAGAGCCACTTCGTGATCACGATGGGCTGTACCGTCGCGGAGTTCAATCCGTCGCACTACGGCGTCGAGTCGCGCGTCTGGCCCCTGATGAACCCCGAGGGCGAGGAGATGGACCTCGTGCGGGCGGTCCGCGACGAGACCGAACAGCGAGTCGTCGCGCTCTTCGACGAGATCGAAGCGATCGCCGAAGACCGAGCCGCCGAAAGATCGCTCTCGGAGCGTGTCGTCGACGCGGTCTCGTCGGCACTTCGGGCTGACTCCTCGTAGGACTGGACGACCAACCGGTGCCACGGTTGCGTCTCGAACGGCTTCCCACCGTGCGCAGCCTCGCGGTAAATCGAAAAAATACGATACACAGTCGATACTGTGGCTGGTACTGTCGACGTCTGTCGACGGCTGCCTCCCCGTCATATGCCGTTTTCACGGATTTATCCCGTATTATCCGTATTCTCCGTGTGCAAAGACGTCGGCTGTGAGTCCCGAACAGATCGATATTTATCGAAATGTACTTACGTCGTACCGAATATATTCGATACGTACGACAGCCCGGCCTCCGGCGCGGCTGACGTCGCGACTCGCGAACGGTCGCTCGCGTCTGCCGTCCCCGGGCCGAGACGGCTGTCAGAGGTCACCTATGCAAATCACGATCTACGGACCAGACGGCTGTAGCAACTGTGCGAACCTGAGAGACAAGACCCAAGACGTCGTCGACGAGCACGGATTCGACGCCGACGTCGAGAAAGTCGGCGACACCGTGGCGCTCGCCGAGAAAGGGATTATGTCGACGCCCGGCTTCGAGATCGACGACGAGCTGGTGTTCACCGGCTCGAACCCGCCCGAATCCGAGCTGAAAGCGTACATCGAGGAGCACCTGTAACAGGATGGTATTCGAGCAGTTCGCGACCTGGGTCGTCGACGCGCTCGGTCTGACCGGTGCCCCCAGAGCGGCAGTCCACTTCTGGGTCTACGACACGTTGAAGATCCTCGCGTTGCTCGTGGCGGTGATCTTCGGCGTCGGCTACCTGCGGACGTACTTCCCGCCCGAGAAGATCAGAGACTACCTCTCGGGCAAGCGAGCGATCACCGGCTACGTCCTCGCGGCACTGCTCGGCATCGTCTCACCGTTCTGTTCGTGCTCGACGATCCCGATCTTCCTCGGAATGGTCGGGGCGGGGCTCCCGTTCGGGGTCACGATGACGTTTCTCGCCGTCTCCCCGATGATCAACGAGGCCGCGCTCGTCGTGCTGCCCGGCGTGGTCGGCTTCGAGCTGACGGCGCTGTACGCCGTGAGCGGTATCACGATCGGGATGACGAGTGGCTTCGTTCTGAACAAGGCCGGCCTGGACAGATACATCAAAGAGTTCAATTTCGGCGATTCGGACGTCGACGTCGACGAACCGACGCACCGTGAGCGCGCGCGCCAGGCCTACGTGGAGGCGAAGGACATCATCACCGACATCGTGCCGTACGTGGTGGTCGGGGTCGGAATCGGGGCGCTCATTCACGGCTTCGTGCCGCAGACGATCGTCACCGAGTATCTCTCGGGGCCACTCGGCGTCTTCGGCGCGGTCGCCGTCGGCGTGCCGATCTACACCAACATCCTCGGTGTGATCCCGGTCGTCGAATCGCTCATCGGGAAGGGACTGCCGGTCGGGACCGGACTCGCCTTCATGATGTCCGTCGCCGCGCTCTCGCTCCCGCAGTTCATGATACTCAAGAAAGTGATGAAGAAAGAGCTCATCGCGTCGTTCGCGGTGACGGTCGCGTCGGGGATCGTGGCGATCGGGCTGCTGTTCAATCTCCTGCTCTGACCGTCAGTATCATACCGACGACGCCCGATGTGTAACGTACACACACAGCCGGCGTTCCGTCCTCGACACGACGACACCCGGCTGTACCCGAGATCGACGCTCCCGACGGTACGAACGTTCGACACGACCACCGCCACAAGATGACCGACTCAGTCCCCGAATCGACACGACAGACGCTCGATCGCCTCTACGAGAACCCAGAAAACCGGTTGAAGTCACTGTTCGAGCTCGCACCGGACGACCAGCACGTCGACGCCCAGCGGGCGGTGTTCAAGGCGTTAGCGAACGAACACCGGCTCCGGATTCTCGAAGCGCTCAGAGACGGTGAACTCTGCGCGTGTGAGCTGCAGGTCGTCTTGGACGCCCCCCAGTCGACGGTCGCCAGCCACCTGCGGGAGCTCAAAGACGTCGGGCTCGTCAAGACCCGTCGGCAGGGGAAGTGGACGTACTACCGGATCGGCGACACGGCGGTCGTCCAGCTGCTCGACGTGGCACACGCGCTCGCCGAAAGTCAGTGACACGCAGCGAGCGGAAGCCCACCGTTCGCGACTGTGCCCTGTCGACCCGATCCGTATTTCCCCTCCTTTGATTAACCGGTTCAGGAGTCTAGGGAGACGGGCAATGACGGGACATCCAGTTTCCGGCGACGGGGTGCGGTTCGAGGCGGTCGGGGAGGTCGGCACCGATGTATGAGACCATCTTCCGCGCGATCGACGACGCCGTCTTCGTGGTCGACGTGGAGCGCACGGACGGCGACTACGCGTTCACGTTCCGCTGCAACAACCCGGCTCACCGGCAGCAGACCGGTCTCTCGGAGGCGGAGTTCGAGGGGCAGACGCCGCGGGACGTGCTCGGCGACGAGCAGGGCGCAGCAGTCGTCGAGAACTACCGCCGCTGCGTCGAGGCCGGCGAGCCGATCGAGTACGAGGAGACGCTCGATCTCCCTGCCGGCACGACCCACTGGCAGACGAAACTGACGCCGATCACCGAAGACGGTGCGGTGACCCAGGTCGTCGGCACCGCCCGGAACGTCACCGAGCGGCGCGAGCGCGAGCAGAAGTTGCGGCGGATGCACCGGCGGTTCGAGACCGTGCTGGAGACGATGTCGGCGGCAGTGTTCCTGAAGGACACCGACGGCCGCTACCTGTTGATGAATCAGGCGTGCCGAGATCTGTTCGACATCGACGGCGACGCCGACGTCGCCGGGCTGACCGACTCGGAGCTGTTCTCCTCGGACCGGGCGGCCGATTACCGGGACGACGACCGGCAGGTCGTCGAGACGGGAGAGCCGATGGAAGTCGAGGAGACGGTGGCGACGGCCGCCGGCGAGACCGTTCGGCTCACGCGTAAATCGCCCGTCTACGACGACGACGGGGCGGTGGAGGCGATCTGCGGGGTGTCGACCGATATCACGGCGCGGAACGAACGCGAGCGGAGCCTGTCCCAGCGCAACGCCTTCCTGGAGAACACCTCCGACGTCATCACGCTGCTCGATGCGGACGGTACCGTGCGGTACCAGAACCACTGCCGGGAACACGTACCGGCCCCGGACGCTCCCGATCTCGTCGACGACGACCCGCTGGCGCACATCCACCCGGACGACCGCGAGACCGCCTCGCAGACGTTCCAGTCCGTGCTCGGTGAGCCCGGAGCGACCGCCCGCAACGAACTGCGAACGAAGGCTGCCAACGGGGAGTGGCGGTGGTTCGAACAGCGGGTAGTCAACAAGCTCGACGATCCGAAGATCCAGGGAATCTTGGTGAGCAGTCGGGACATCACCGAGCGCAGAGAGCAGGAGCAGACACTCGGAGAGCTCAGCGAACGGCTCCGGCTCGCGATCGACGGTGCGAACTTGGGCGTCTGGGACTGGGATATGACCACCGACGACGTCGAGTTCAACGATCACTGGGCGACGATGCTGGACTACGACCCGGCGGCGATCGACTCCCGGCTCGACGAGTGGGAACGGCGGGTCCACCCCGACGATATGGAGGTCGTCGAGGCCGCACTGGAAGCACACATCGATGGCGAGACCGAGTTCTACGAGAGCGAACACCGACTGCGGACGGCCGACGACGAGTGGAAGTGGATCCGCGACATCGGGAAGATCTTCGAGCGCGACGCGGACGGCAACCCGGTTCGCGCGGTCGGGATCCACGTCGACATCGACGATCGGAAACGCGCCGAACGGGCGCTCCGCGAGGAGCACGATATGTTCGCGCAGGGGCCGACGCTGCTGTTCAAGTGGGACGATCCGGAGGCGTGGTCCGTCGAGTACGTCTCCGAGAACGTGGAGTCGGTGGTAGGCTACACCGCGGAAGAGCTGGAGTCGGGGCAGGTGCCGTTCGCCGAGTTGATCCACGACGCCGACCGCGAGCGGGTAACTCGGGAAGTCGCCGCGAACAGCGATCGGGGGATCGACCGGTTCGGCCACGACCCCTATCGCGTGGAGACGGCGGACGGAGACGTGCGCTGGGTGCTGATGCACAGCAAGAACGTCCGCGACGGCAGCGAGATCACACACCGCCTCGGCTATCTCGTCGACATCACCGAGCGGAAGGAACGGGAACTGGAGCTAGAGCAGTTCCGCGAGGCGGTCGAGCAGTCCGGACATATGGTGTACATCACCGACACCGACGGGCGTATCGAGTACGTCAACCCGGCGTTCGAGGAGTCCACCGGCTACGACGAGGCGGACGCGATCGGGCGAACGCCGCGCATCCTCAACTCCGGCGAACACGACGCGGACTACTACGACGTCTTCTGGGAGACGATCAACGCGGGGATGCGCTGGGAGGGGGAGATCGTCGACGAGAACGCCGAGGGCGAACAGATCGTCCTCGATCAGACGGTGTCGCCGCTGACAGACGACGAGGGCGAGCCGCGGAAGTTCGTCGCGATCGCACAGGACGTCACCGATCGACGGGCGTACGAGGAGGCACTCGAACGCGCACACGACCAGATCAGACGGATCATCGACCTCGTACCAGACCTGATCTTCTCGAAGACCCGCGACGGGGAGTATCTGCTCGCGAACGAAGCGACCGCGGAGGCCTACGGCCTGACTCCCGAGGAAGTCGAAGGCTGCAGCGAGGAGGAGATCATTCCCGACGTCAGGGACTCCGAGCAGTTCCGGCAAGACGACCTCGACGTCATCGAGTCGGGCGAGTCGCGCGAGATCCCCGAGGAGGAACTGACGACCGCCGACGGCGAGACCAAAGTGCTCCAGACGACCAAGATCCCGTACACAGTCCCCGGAAGCGGCGAGGACGCTCTGCTCGGCTACGCCCGCGACGTGACCGCGCTCAAGGAGTACGAGCGGACCCTAGAGCGCCAGCGGGACGACCTCGAGATCCTCAACCAGATGGTTCGCCACGACATCCGCAACGATCTCCAGTTGGTGCTCGCGTACGCCGAGATGCTCGAGTCTCACGTCGACGAGGACGGCGAGGAGTACGTGCGAAAGGTGCTGGACGCGGCGCGCGACGCCGTCGCGATCACCCAGACTGCCCGAGAGGTCACCGACGTGCTGCTGCAGTCCGACGCCGAGCGGACGCCGGTGCGTCTCGGACGGACGCTCGAACGGCAGATCGACGAGCTCCGGTCGAACTACGAGCACGCCCTCGTGACGCTCGACGGGCAGCTTCCCGCGGTCGCGGTGCTGGCGGACGATATGCTCGGGTCGGTGTTCCGGAATCTGCTGAACAACGCCGTCGTGCACAACGACGAACCGATCCCCGAGGTCGTCGTCTCGGCGACGGCGACCGACGAGACCGTCCGAGTCGACGTCGCGGACAACGGTCCGGGCATCTCCGACGAACAGCGGGACCGCATCTTCGAGGAGGGCGAGAAAGGCTTAGACAGCGAAGGATCGGGGCTGGGGCTGTATCTCGTTCGGACGCTCGTAGAGCGCTACGGCGGCGACGTCTGGGTCGAAGACAGCGAGCCGACGGGGAGCGTGTTCGTCGTCGAACTGCCACGCGTCGCGGAGTGAGTCGCGCGCCGTGGAGACCAAGCAGTTCTTACGGTGTGCGAACCACGGTCTCAGTAGATGCGTTGGAGCGACGCCCGGGCGACGACGTCACCGATCGCGACGACGCTTTTAGTCGCGATCGTCGTAATCTTGGCTGCGCTCGCGTCCGGGCCGGTGCTGGAGATCCAGTCCGATCTCTCCCAGCCGAGCGACCAGCGGGTGTTCACCGACGCACAGGTCGTCCTCGGCGTCGAACACCGTTCCTGGGGTGGCTGGAAAGCCGGCTACGGTGGCACTGGAGACCCGCCGCGCGGCGACGTCGACCACGTCTCTCTGGACTATCAGTACGGCCCGGTGTTCGAGGCGACGGAAGTGGGCGCGATCCTGATCGAGTGGCGCGGCGACGACGGGAGCGGCGGGACGCTTCGGTTCGTCAACCCCGGCCGGTTCGATCGCGAGAGCGACCAGCAGTACCACGACGGGTCCGTCGGCGAGTTCTGCACCGGTGAGCTCGGGGCCGGCGAGCGGCTCACGATCCGGATGGCGCACAACCGCTGGCAGAGCGGCGGGCAGACCGACCCCGAGGTGGTCGGAGAGCGATACGTCGAGTCGAACTCCAACGACGTCGCGCGTGGCAGCGACGAGCCGTTCTTCAGGGTCTCCAACCGCTACCCCGTCTTCTTCGACGGCGACCGCCCGATCGAACCGAAGGACCGGGTGGAGATCACGTTCTTGGGGCCGAACGACGAGACGATCATCGCGGAGACGACCGCGGTGGCGTCCGTCGCCGCCGAGACACCGACCGAACTCACGCCTCCCGAGTGCTGAGATGAGGGTGTGCGAACCGCAGGCGGTGGCCTCCGACGTCCGCCGGGAGAGCGGTCGAAGTCGGGATCGGCCGGGGGGCACAGATCCTCGCTGCCACGTACTGGTCGGATAGTCGTTCGAATTCCCGAGGTGTGAGAACATATCGCACGCTTATCTCGTTGCTGACGCTATCTCCAATCGATCAGGCGCGCGAGCGACGCGACGAGACAGCGAGACACCAGAGAGACAGATGAGCGACCAGTTCAACATCGACAGGCGCACAGCCCTGAAGACGGCTACGTACGGCATCGCAGGAGCTACGCTTTTCTCCGGCGACGCCGGTGGTGTTGTTATGGACGGGTGGAGTGCTGAGCACGCGGTCGACGCCGCGCTCGGTCCCGGCGAGGGCGTCACGCTCTACGCCGGACAGGACCTCGACGTCGGGACGGTCACTGTCGAGACAGACGACGGCGTCGACGAACTGACTGTCCGGTACGACACGGCGACGACTTCCGCGGGGGAGGCCTCCACCTGGCAGCTCGTCGAGACACATCTCCACGTCGCGGCCGACGCCGACGGCATCCCCGTGACCAGAGCGGGGAACCCCGCTCCGGGGCGGTTCGCGTACACGGGAAAGCCCGACGCGCCGAGCCAAACAGTCACGTACGAGGGCATCGACGTCGAAGACCTCGGCCAGTCGGCGGTCGCGCCGACGTCGGTGTTCGTCGCCGCACACGCCGTCGTTCAGAGCGAGGACGGATTCGAAGAGACGGCGTGGGCGGACGGCACTCGGTTCACCGAGCGCGGGTCGTGGGCGACGTACTTCGAGGTCGATCTCCCCAATCCCCTCCGGGGCCGGGAGTCGAAGGACCCGGTCAACGTCGTGTACGAGACGCCTATCGTCGACGCCGAGCCCCGCGACGTCACGGCGAGCGACATCCCCGAAGACGCGTTCGAGGAGGCCGAGGAGCGCTTCGACGTCGAACTCACCGAGTGGAACCCGGAGACGATCCACCCGCTCCTGCAGGAGTGGGTCGACGAGGGCGACCCCGAGGAGATGGTGGAACTAGTCGTCACGTTCCGCGACGACACGACGCTGCCTCAGTTCCCCGAGCCGGCGACGAACGAACCGCGCGATTCGGACGCCAACGAGGAGGTGTTCGAGCGGACACAGACGCTCATCGACGAGATCCGGGAGCGACGCGAGGCGGCGTACTTCGGCGATCCCGACGAGGATCTGGCGGGGCTGGAGGAGCTGCTGGCGGAGTTCGAAGCCGAGATCGTCGACACCTTCTGGATCGTGAAGGCGGTGGCCGTCGAGATGCCGCTCGGGTGGGTCGAGGAGCTGGCCGGAGAGTACCAGGTGCAGTACGTGGAACCGGAGGACACCGGCACGGAACCGCCGCTGTCAGTCGAGGGAGCGAACCTCGTCTCGCGGGCGCTGCGTCAGGTCACAGACCAGACGCCGACGGTCGCCACCGGTCGCTCCCACATCAACAGCGATCCGTACTTCTGGCTCGGGCTGTCCGGTGGCTGGATCGGCCTCCTCGATACGGGCGTGCGGAGGACCCACACGCTGTTCGTCGACCCGTCGAACCTCGATTTCCACCGCGACTGCGTCAACGGGACGCAGAACAACTGTCGGACCGGGACCGGGCTGAATCCCGACGACGCCTTCTGGAACCACGGGACGTCGACCGCTGCGATCCTGATGGGGAACGACGATCTGGGCTCGGCGTACCGTGGCGTGACCGGTATCACGGTCGATAGCTTCGACGTCTACGGGAACGGAGGTCTCAACACCAGCGCGACGTTGCGCGGATTCGAGGCGGCGCTCGCCGTGTTCGATCGTGTGATCGTCGCGGAGATGCAGCCCGGCGGCAACGCAAACAGCGCGATCGCGACCGCAGCGGACAACGCGTACGATACGGGGGCGCTGACCGTCGCTGCGAACGGTAACTTCGGCCCCGCGCCGAAGACAGTCCGATGCCCCGCAAACGCCCGCAGAGCGATCGGCGTCGGCGCTCTCGAAGCGAACAACAACCTCGCGCAGTACAACGCCCAGTGTCGCGGCCCGGCCGGGGACGGCCGCATCAAGCCCGACATCCAGACGCCGACGAACACCGAGACGGCGAGCAACGCTGGAGCCGAGGCGCTGCGGCTGTTCACCGGCACCAGCTGTGCGACGCCGTACGCGGCCGGCGCGGCGGGGCTGCTCCGCAACTGGCTCAGGGGAGCGAGCGCGAGCATCGACCCCGGTCAGGTGTACGCACACCTCATCCTCTCGGGGGGAAACGCCGAGTCGTTCGACAACACAAGCGGGGCCGGACTCGTCCAACTGCCCACCGACGGCTGGGCCTGGTGGGGGAAGATCCGGTTCCAAACCCAGTTCATCTTCCCCTTCCTGCTCTTCGAGAAGGTGGAGATCCCGCTGGACGTGTCCGACGATATGGACGAGATCGCCGGTGCCACTTGGATGCCGAAGTACGGGACGACGCAGCGACCTATCTACCTCTATCTGGTCGATCCCTCGGGGACGGTCCAGTCCGCGAGCGAGGCGACCGAGAGCGTCTTTCAGCGGGTTCAGGTGGACGATCCGACCGCCGGCGAGTGGAAGCTGCGACTGTTGCAGCTGTTCGCGTTCGAGCAGACGGTGTACTTCTCGGCCTACACGAAGCGGTGACGGCTCGCACTCCTGGCTTCTACCCTTCGAAATTTTAGCTTTACAGCCGCTCAAGCTGTCGTTTATTTTACTTATACTGATAGTACTGATTTATTTGTTTTCGGTCCGGAGTCGCGACAGAGCTAGTATGTCAAGCCAACTGTCACCGATCGGCAACTATGACCACCGAAGAACACGCTTCTGACGTGTATTCGGAGGCCCGGCCGACGATCCTCTACCTCGCCACAGACCCCGATCTGGAGCTCCTACTCGAACCGGACACGGGGTCGCCGGCCCCGCGAGTCGTTGTCGAGGTGGATCCCGTGCGTGCCCTCGACCGAATCGGCGCGGACGGCATCGACTGCGTCGTCACGGACAACCGAGTGTACGCCGACGACGACGGGCGACCGTTCGTCGCCGCGGTCGCCGAAACCGCTCCGGAGACTCCCGTCGTGGTCTATGCGAGCTCGGGTCCGGCGTCGAACGAGACGCGACTGCTCGGCGCCGGCGCGGCCGCGTTCTTCTGGCAGACGCCCAACCCGACCGAACGGAGGCGAATCTGTGAGGAAATCGTCGAGTTGGCGCGACAGTCGAAGCCGGCCCCGTCGAACCGTGCCAGCAGAGAGGATCTCGAACTGTTCGTTCAGATCAGTGACGACGCATTCGCCCTCCACGACTTCGTCACTGGTCGTGACGTCGCGTACGATGGGCTCTCGGAACTCATCCCGGCCGACAAGTCGAAGTTCACGATCGACGACGCGTTCGAGCGGATCTACGAGGGAGATCTACCCAGAGTGCTCGAAAAGAACGACGCGATCTTCGCCAAGGAACCGTGGGCGTTCGACTCGATGACAGACGACGTCGGGCGGTTCTCCGAAGCGGTCCGAGTCCGGAAGGACGACGGCAGTATCGCACACTGCCTGATGAGGGGGATCGCGGTGTTCGACGACGAGCAGCTCGTGAAGATGTACAACAGCCTCACTGACGTGACGTGCGACGTCGAGTCGGATTGGCAGTCACAGAGCCATCAGATGCTGCTCGAGAGCGACTCCGACCTGATCGCTGCGAAGGAGGCCTGCCAGAGCCTGGTCGACGGGACAGACTGTACCGCCGCCTGGGTGACCCGACACCCGATCAGCGACCACGAAGCGGTCGAAGAGGTGATCGCGGCGGCTGGCTCGCACACCGCGTTCGTCGGCGACGCAGACGGTGACGCCGCTGTCGAGCGGCTGAACCAGCGGATCGTCTCGGACAAAAAGTGGAGTAGCGACTCGGTCTCTGTCGACTCGCTGTCGGGGCTCGACGAGCCGCTCGTGTACGCCGAAGACACGACAGGCTCCGAGTCGGGTGTGCTCGTTGCGACGCCGATCGTCCGCCAGGGCGTCTTCTACGGGGTGTTGACGGTAGTCCAGCCCAATTACGTCACCGACACCTTCGAGCGGCTGCTCGTGACGTTCGCAGCATCGTTGGCCTACCGGAGTGAAGTCGGCGCACAGCGACGAGCACTCGGGACAGACGCGTTGACCGAGGTGCGCGTTCGGATCGACGAGGATCACTTCCTGATGGAGTTCTACGAACAGTATCCAGGAGACGACGACACGGAGCTTCAGGTACGTAAACTGGAGGGGGTAGAAGACGGGAACACGCAGTATCTCGTTTCGTGTCGCTCAACCGACGCGGATGGAGAGACGGTCGCGAGCGCTGTGAGCGCGATCGACGCGATCGACGACGTCTCGCGGATCACCACCGAGGAGACGGGAGCGACACTGATCGCGACTGTCGGTGAGCAGACGCTCGATTCGATACTCACCCCGCACGCGAGCGTCGTTCGCCAGCTCCGGGTCACTCGCGAGGCGGTGTCCGTCACGATCGATACGCCGCCGCGTACCGACGTGCGACGGATCGTTCGGGCGGTGCGAGAGACGTATCCGAAGACGGCCTTCGAGTCACGGCAGAAGCGAACCACGGACTTCGTGGGCGCTGTCAGGGGCGGTCTCCTGACGGACAAACAGGAAGAGGCGTTGCGAGTGGCGACGCAGATCGGGTTCTTCGACCGTCCACAGCGCGCGACCGCCGGAGACGTCGCCAAGGTATTGGATATCTCACGGAGTACGGCGCTCCATCACATCCGCAACGCCGAGTGCCGGGTCTTCTCGAGAATCTCGGGGATCCTGTCGGATTCCGTACAGGGGTAGCGACGCGGGCCCCCGCACCGCCGGAGGATCTGAGGCGTGCCGAGTCGTCGCCGGCGACCCGCTCGGCAGCCAGTCGGGGTGACGAACGTCGACGCTGGAGACGTGATTCCGGCTCTCACCGAGTCCGCGGAGTGGAAAGGCATCTCAACGTGAGTATGACCGTAGCTCGCTATCTCGATCGGGGTTCGCAGTCGTACGAGCCGCAGGCCCCGTGCGGTCGGCCGCGGGAGGCCCTCTCCGTCGTGGCCACGGTCCGTGGCCGGGAAACCCCACCGCCGAGGCCGTCGGAGGATTCGACATCCGTCCCCCTCACTCCGACCTGCAGCGTTGCACTGACCGCACTGCGGTGCACTCCCCACACTCCGCTCGAGGGGTGACGGTATCAGGATTGCGTCGTCATTTGACGATCTCCGCTACGACCTGTGCGAACACGTATCTCGGACGGTCAGTCAGCGATCTATCAGTACCGCACTGCTCTGTTCGTCATTTGTCGACGACAGTTCGATACCCCCTTGAGACCCTTCCGACAGTAGAACGATTCGGCCAGTGCGGTTACGACCCCGTCGCGACTCCGAATCGGACCAACCACAAATGACGTCAGACAAGCCAACCGAAACGGCAGATCCCACCGTTGCAGAACCCACCGACGAATCTGATTCGACCGCCAGTAGTGCGTCGTCGACCCCTGAACAGTCCGATACCGGCCCAAAGTATCCGAAACTCTCCCGTCGGGGACTGCTCCTGACCGGCGGCCTCTTCGGCCTCCTCGGACTCGGATCCAGTAGCGCCAGCGCAGCGGCATCCGGATCCGGCCAGATCGGAACGAGCACCACGCCGCTGAAGACGCTGTACGCGAACGCGCTCGCGGGCGGTGTGACCGGTGGGAACACGCTCAACAGCCTCGACGGAGCCGGGCTTCAGCTGTCCGGTAACAGTCTCGACGTCGACGCCGCCTCGCCGCTTGACGCGAGCACCGCTGGGCTCTCGCTCGGGCTCGGTCAGGGTGTCGAGGACAGCAGCGGCAGTCTGACTACGAGCCTCGGGAACGGGCTCCAGTTCGACGCCAACGACGCCATCGAAGCGCTCGCGACGTCCCCACTCAGCGTCGACGGGAGCGGGCTCTCGCTCGGGCTCGGCCAGGGTGTCGAAGACAGCAGCGGCAGTCTGACTACGAGCCTCGGGAACGGGCTCCAGTTCGACGCCAACGACGCCATCGAACCGAACCTCGGCAACGGTTTCGAAGTCGTCAACAACGAAATCCTGCCGGACCTCGGCACGGGTCTCGAGTTCGACTCTAACACCGGCGAGATCAAGACGGCCGACACCGGGAGCGCGTCGGTCAGCAAACTTACGACTGCCACGAGTTCGATCGACGCACTCGAAGTCACGGAGACGGGGGCGATCAGCGCCGGTACGGCGCAAGACGTGAACGTCGTCGGTGGCTCGCCTGACCATGATTCGAATGGGAACGATGTCAGCAACGTTACGGTGTTCGGCAAGACCCACTCAGTGCAGGCCGATACAGCCACAATAAGCGGTGGTGAATCCAATAGTGTTCAGCCAGCGAGTAGTGGTGTTGGGGGAGGAACGGTTGGTGGAGGGAAATCAAATTCAGCCAACTCTGATTTCGTCACGGTCGCTGGCGGAAATAACAATAGTGCATCATTAGATAACAGTACTATCGGTGGGGGGACAGGCAACTCAATTCTTGGGGCTAGCGGTGATTCCAGTGCAATTGCTGGTGGGAAAAACAACTCGATTCAAGCAGGTCCCAACGCAATCGGTGGTGGTGAGGACAATGCCATCAGTGATGGATTTACACATGGAGCGATCGCAGGTGGTCAAAACAATACCGCAACTGCCGCCCATGCGTCAATCATCGGTGGCAAGGATAACACCGTTGATGACACATTCGGTATTGCCGGTGGGGATGGTAACACGGCCAGCGGGGGTATCGCCCTCGGTAAATCTAATCAAGCAAAGGCCATAGCAGGAAGCTCCCCTCTGAGCGTCGCGATTGGGGATAATAATACTGCGACTGGCAACGCGGGAGGAGCTATACTGATTGGAAGTTCAAACACAGGTCCAAGTGCAATCGCCCCAAATGTTGTCGCTATTGGCCGCAACAATGAGGTCAAGCAACCTAATGCGGTCGCGATAGGGAACAACTGCGTGGTGGGCGGGTCGAACAGCTTTGCCCTTGGAACGAAAGCTGAGGCGGGGATTGGGGATGACTCTAGCGCTTTGACCAACGCTTTTGTTTGGAGCGACGGTAAGGACGCCACCGGCGCTGACTTGGGAAGCGATGCAACGAACAAAGGGTTATTCGACGGAGAAGCCCGGTTCTTCACCTCCGGCGGCTTCTACATCGAAAACACAAAAGAGGTCCAAGTGACGCAGGGGCTACCACCCAACGGCAGCGCCAGTTCAGTTGGTATCGATGGCAGCGGCAATCTCGTCAATATCGGCACCTCCAGTGCTCGCTACAAGACGAACATCGAACCGCTCGGAACCGACACCTCGGGGGTGCTGGAGCTCCAGCCCACCGCCTACGAGTACGAGGAGACCGGCCAAGCCGACACTGGCCTGATCGCCGAAGAGGTCGACGAGGCACTGCCGGAGATCGTCAACTACGACGACGAGGGCCGTCCGGACGCCGTCCGCTACGACCGCGTCGGGATGTTCCTCGCGCCAGAGGTCTCGGAGAACCGCGACCGCCTCGCGGATCTCGAAGCGACGAAGGACGACTGCCAGGACGAACTCGCAGCGGTCGACCTCGAACTCGAGGCGCGCGACGCGCGGATCGACGACCAGCGCGACCGCATCGACCACCTCGAGCACCAGGTCAGTCGCCGCGACGAGACCATCGCGTCGTACGAAGCGGAACTCGAACAGGTGCGCGCCGAGAACGAGGAACTCAGCCAGCGCCTCGAAAGCATCGAGGCGGAACTCGGACTCGGCTGGTCACAGCCGTCCGCAGAGCCTGCAGATGACTGAGGCGCACGCGACCCGGCGCCGCTTGGTGACGGCCGTCGTCGTGGCACTCCTCGTGTCCGTCGTCGCGCCGGCAGCGATGGCTGCTCCCGCGGCCGCCACAGCGCCCGGTAGCGGGACGATCGTGTACGTCACCGACGACGGGCTGGAGGTACGCGATGCGAGCGACGGGCCGCTCGTCAACGGGACGCCGTTCACCGCGTCGGATACGCTGGCACTCCCGAACCTCACGCTGACGGCGGTCGGCGCGGGGAACATCACAGTCGACGTCAGAAACGGGACGACGACGAACGTCTCCGCCGTCGTCGCGACGACGCCAATCCGCGTCGACGCCGACGACAAGCAGCCGGTGACGATCCACACGAACGTGAGCGCACTCGCGTTCCGCAACGCGACGTACGCCGCCGGAGACACGGCCGTCGACTTCGACTACACCGCCGGGCAGGCCCTGAACGTCTCGTTCAACGATACCGGTCTCGCGGACGGAGTGACGGTCCGGGCCCTCGACGCGGACACCGGTACTGAACTGCAGAACACGACCGTCTCCGCGGGGAATCTGTCGTTCGCGAACCTCCCCGCCGGGACGCACACCGTGAACCTCGCCAAGCCGAGTTCGACGGGTGGCGGCACGAGCGGTGGCGGCACGAGCGGTGGCGGCACCAGCGGTGGCGGCACCAGCGGCGGCGGCACCAGCGGCGGCGGTACCAGCGGCGGCGGCACCAGTGGTGGCGGTACCAGCGGCGGCGGTGACTCCGGCTCCGCCGGCAGCTCGGGATCGAGCGGTGACTCCGAGTGGTCGCCGGACAAGCGTCCGCGAGAGGTCGCTGGCGGCGAGGGTGACGGCGGCGAGTCCGAGGCGACCGAACAACTGCACAGCGTGACGGTCCGCACCGAATCGGCAGGACAGGGCACGTCTACGGACACGGCGTACGAGCGCTCTGGCAGCCGAAAGCGCGTCGACATCACCGGCGCTGCTGAGGACTCCGAGATCGACATCGATCTGCTCGGCACAGAGACCGATGCGGATGCGGTGCCGGACGCGGACGACGAGCGACCGACCGCCGATCAGTCGTCGGGCAACATCGTCCCGGAACGGATGACACTCGCCGTTCGCCGCGGTGGCGATTACAACCTCTCCGTCGAGAGTCGTGAGCTCGACGTGGAGTCGATCGCCGCCGCCGGCGCCACTCCGGATGACGGTGTCGAGTCGCCATCGGAGCTCGTGGTGACCAGATCGCAGCTGTCGACCGACGGACAGCGGTTCGTCGACGCCACGACGCAGCGTCCCGTCGGCTACCTGATCGTCGATCACACCTTCGAGGATGCGAACCTCTCGAGCGTCACGCACCGGTTCAAAGTTCGGAAGTCGTACCTCGACGCAACTGGTTCCGACGTCGACACCGTCCGGCTCTACCGCGACGAGGGCGACCGCTTCCGGCCGCTCGACACGCGGCTCGTCGGCGAGTCAGACGCGTTCTATCGGTTCGAGGCCGAGTCGCCCGGACTGTCCGTGTTCGTCATCGGCTCGGAAGCACCGGCGTTCAGCGTCGACGAACCGACGCTGCTCCAGGCCGACGCCCTCTCCGGTGAGGTCGAGGCCGCCCTGACCGTCGAGAACGTCGGCTCCGCCAACGGAACGTACACGGCCCAGCTGGCTGCGGGCACTGTGGTAGTCGACACCGTCACCGTCGCGGTCGAGCCCGGTGAGACGGCGACGCTCGCCTTCGAGGCGACAGTCGAAACCGCAGACCAACTGACGCTTTCGGTGTCCGACACCGCCATCGGAACGCTCGAAGGGCAGCCGGCGGCGACGACCGCTGCCGCGGCGGAGCCGTCCGGCGGCTCGAACAGCTTCGTCGTCGGCGTCTTGATCGTCGGCCTGATGAGTGTCGCCCTCTTCGCAGTGTGGTGGCGGCGACGCACCGGTGATGAGGAGGAAGATACGTAGGGAGTTCACGGGCGGTGCGAGGCGGGTCCCACGAGGGATGACCCCGCGGCGGACGCCGACACTCGATGCCGTCGTCCACGCCCGGTAGTACGGCCGGCTTCCGAGGTTACACGCTCTCTCTATGAGGCGTCGGCCGTGCGTACGGATTTTCGATGAACGACGCGACACGACGTACCGTCCTCATCCAACTCGGCACACCCGAGGAACGTCGTGTCGATTTCTAGCAAACCGAAGGCGGATTCTTCCGCTTTGCCAACCATCTCGACGGGTGTATGGCGCGGCAACGACTTCCGTCAAACAATTGGCGTCCTCTCCACCCTGAGGGGCGAGGATTCCGCGGGATAGATACTAACCCGACCGGGCGGTTCTGAGCGGCGGAACGTGGCCTGCTCGGGCGATACAGGGCAGTGAGGAGGCGAACTGTGGAGAGAAGTGCTCCGTCAGGGATTCGAACCCTGGTCCTTGCCGTGAGAGGGCAAGATGATTGGCCGGACTACACCAACGGAGCGGTGCTACACTACTGCGTATCTCCGGGACGTGTAAAACGGTTCCGTTTTGCCCGCGCTGTGCCGTGGTATCTCGTACGTAGCGGGTCCGATCCGCCCGGTGAGAGCCGCCGAGTTACCGGCTCTCGCCGTCGTCGTCGCTCTCGGGAGCGTGTTCGGCGATGATCTCTCCGACCTCGCTGTCGCCGACGGTCTCGTACCCCTCGGGCGTGATCGTCGCGACGCTCACGTTCTCGGCGTCGAGGTCGTCGTCGGCTTCCAAGAGTGCGCGGACGGCGACGGAGACGCCGTCGTCGATCGAGAGCTCCGCCGACCAGTGCTCTTCGAGGAACTCCTGGATGTCGTCGCGGCCGGAGCCGATCGCGACGGCGCGCCACTCCTGCGGTGCGCCCGAGGGGTCGGTCTGGAAGAGCCGCGGCCGGGCCTCCGGCCCCTCCCCGTCCATCCCGGCAACCAGAAGGGCGGCCCCGAACGGCCGCGTGCCGCCGAACTGCGTCGTCTCCTGAATCTCGTCCGAGAGCGTCTTCGTCAGCGTCTCGACGCCCAGCGGTTCGCCGTAGCGGAGCCGGTTGCGCTGGGCGGCCGTGCGCGCGTCGTCGATGAGCCGCCGGGCGTCGGCGACGTGACCGGCCGAGGCCGCGCCGAGATAGTCGTCGAGTTTGTGCAGCTTCTCGATGCTGTCGCCCTCCATCAGCGACGAACTGGTCCGGCGCAGGGCCGCGAGCACTACGCCGTCGGCGGTGCGAACGCCGAGACTCGGCGCACCGCGCTTGACCGCTTCGCGAGCGTACTCGACCTGATAGATGCGTCCGTCCGGAGAGAAGAGCGACGTCCCCCGATCGTACGCCTGCTGGTCGTTTCGGTTCATCTACCTCTACTCCGACCTGGGGACGGATAAAGCCACCACCGGCACACGATATTACCGGAATCGACGGTTCGAGCGGGCGACCGCGTACGGGAGAAACGAACGCGAGAGGGCCGTTCAGTGCCGACGACGCGAATCGAGCAGGAGTCGGAGGGCGGTGTGGCGAGCGGCGACGTTCACGTCTCGGGATCGACGACTTCCGCGTCAGCCGCGTTCTGCTTTACGCTCTCGATTCCCTGCTTCGCCTTCTGTTTCGTCGCGTACCCCTCACCGCTGTCGGCGATGATGTTCCCGTTCGCGTGGATGAGTCGCCAGCGATAGTCGCCGGCGCGGTCCTCGTACAGTTCGAATGTCGCGGTCATACCACCGTGATGTTGCAGGGCGCGTGACAAAAATCCCGGTGCGCATCTCCTCAGCGCGACTCCGTCGACGGGGACGTCGACGCCGGTGCGGACTCCGAATCCGAATCCGGATGCGAGTCCGTGTCCGAGTCCGAGTCCGAGTCGGGATCCGACGAACCGCGCCCGCGCCGTCGCTCGTACGTCACGAAGTCGAACTGGTCGCGCTCGTCGCGGTCGACGGCGACCCACTCGGCGTCGTCCCAGTCGGGAAAGTGCGTGTCGCCGTCGTACGCCGCGTGAATCTCGGTGAGGATCAGGCGGGACGCGTGCGGGAGGAACTGCTCGTAGACGCGCCCGCCCCCGGCGACGTACGCCGTCTCGACGCCCCGATCCGCCGCGTCCGCGGCCGCCAGGTCGATTGCCTCTTCGATCGAGTTGGCGACGACCGCCCCGGCTGGCAGATCGAGCGACTGCGAGGTGAGCACGACGCTCGTCCGCCCCGGGAACGGTTCGCCGAGCGCGTCGACGACCGTCTCGTACGTCTTCCGTCCGACGATCACCGGGTGGCCGGTCGTCGTCCGCTTGAAGTGCTCGAGATCCTCGCTGAAGTGCCAGGGCATCTCGCGGTCGCGACCGATGACGCCGTTCTCCGCGACCGCGGCGACGAGGACGAACTCCACCGTCATCATTCGGCCACCGCAAAGCGGATCCCCGGTGCGGGGTCGTATCCGGACAGCGACACGTCGTCGAACGTGAGATCGTCGAGTGGGACGTCGGCGACGTCGATCGTCGGCCGCGGCCGGGGTTCACGCGCGCACTGTTCGAGAAGCCCGGGGACGTGGTCGTACCGCTCCTCGCCGTCGGCCTCGGGCGGCGCGGTCTCGACGAGCCACTCGCGGACGTCGCGATACTCGGCTCGGTCCCCGACGTCTGCGAGGCGCGACTGCAACTCCCCGAGGTGGTCGGCGTACCACGCCCCCCGGTCGCCCGCCCCGCAGTAGACGTGGGCGTCGACGACGGTGTGGGCGAACGTTCCGGGCTCGAACCCGGTCCGCTGGGCGAGCGCCGTCGCGAGCAGCGAGTACGCCGCGATGTTGAACGGGATCCCGAGCGCGACGTCGCCGGAGCGCTGCGTCAGGTGGACGTTGAGTCGGTCGCCCTGGACGTTGCAGACGAACGTGTAGTGACACGGCGGGAGCGTCGAGACGGCCGCGTTCGCCGGATGCCAGGCGTTGACGACGAGCCGCCGCGAGTTCGGGTTCTCCGCCAGTTGGTCGAGCACGTACTGGATCTGATCGAACGTGCCCTCCTCGTTCATCCAGCGGTGGCCGTCGTCGGGCCAAGACTCGCCGGGGAGCCCCGTCTCGGGTACGGGATACCGACGCCAGAAGCGTCCGTAGGCGGTGTCGAGCCGTCCCTCGTCGTCGGCCCAGGCGTCCCAGATCCCCGTCTCCTCGCGGAGCGTCCGGATGTGTTCCTCCCCGGAGAGATACCAGACGAACTCGTGGATCAGCGAGTTCCACCGCGCCCCCGAGAGGTCCTTCGTCGTGAGCAGGGGGAAGCCCTCGGCGAGGTCGACTTCGTAGTGGCGGCTGAACGCCGAGATGGTGTCTACGCCCGTTCGGTTCGGCTTGTGGCCCCCGGATTCGAGGACGTCGGTGACGAGGTCGAGATACTGGCGCATAGGTCCGCGTTGCACTACGGTGCGACACCCGCAGTCTTGATGTTTGTGTTCGGGATCTCTGCCGGTGGTCGCCGGTCGCGGCGCTCGTCTCCGATCGGCGTCGACCGCGGCTGCGAACCGCGTTCGATCGCCTTACGACGGCGTGGCCGGCTCGGCTTCCCGCACCGACTCGAGGAACGCCCGGACCCGCGCCTCGGCCCGCTCGGTGTCGGCTCCGACGAAGGCGAAGTGGTCTCCGTGCAGGCGGAGCAGCTCGGCGTTCTGCAGCCGCTCGGCCGCGTGCTCCGCGTGGCTGATCGGGACGGCACCGTCGTGTTCGCCGTGGATCACCAACGCCGGACAGGCGATCGTCTCGTAGTCGGCGAGGGGGAGCTCGCCGAACCAGTCCTGGTCGTTCAGCGCTCCGTCGATCCGCGCGCTCGCCGGCAGAACCGACGCGAGCACGTCGAGCAGCAGTTGGCGCTGCGCCGGATCGCTCTCGACGGCGTCGAGGTGATCTTCGAGCGCCTCGCCTTCGAGCGTCGACCACATCCGCAACGCGCGCTCGATTAGAACGTCCGGGGCGAATCGCGCGAGCGCGGCCACGAGCCCCGATCGGAGGTCCAACGCCGGTGTCGACGTGAGCAGCGAGTCGAGCAGCGGATTGCCGACGGTGTACTCGTGGGCGTCGATCTCGGTCGTCACCGCCGACGCGAGCAGCAGTCCGGAGACGCGCTCGGGGTGATCGGCCGCCAGTTGCAGCGCCGCGGGGCCGCCCCCCGAGACGCCGACGACGAGCGCCCGGTCGATGTCGAGTTCGTCGAGCAGCGCCGCAAACAACGCAGCCTGGGCGCTGGGAGAGCCGTTGTCGCCGAGCGGCGTCCGGAGGTAGCCCGGCCGCGACGGGGCGACGACTTCGACGTCGTCGCCGAAGAGCGCGTCGCCGAAGAGCGCGTCGCCGAAGAGCAGCCCCTGATCGTAGCCGCCGGGCTCGCCGTGGAGGACCACCACCGGGTGGCCCGACCCCCGCCGGGCGACTTCGACCGCGCCGCGCTCGGTCGTGACGAGCGCGCTGTCGGCCGCGAGAGCGTCGAGTCGCCGCTGCTTCCAGCGCCACACCGCGGCGCCCGCGCCGCCGGCTAGGAGTCCGGCTCCGACAGCGAGCCACCGTGTCGTTCGCGTCATATCAGATTTAAATGACGACCGAATCACATATTAATCATCCGGACGCCCGGCGGACGACGAACGCCGAGTGGCGACTGCGCGGTCGCTGTCTCGCCGGCTACCGTCAGCCAGGCAACAGTTTTACCGCGGCCTTCCGTCACAGAACGTGTGAGCGACGCCGACGAGCAGGACGGAGCGACGGACGCGTGGTTGTACGGCTGGGCACTGGGCTACGCCGCGGTCGGGGCGGCGTCGCTTTTGGTCCCGCTCTACGCGATCGACCTCGGCGCGGGCGCGTTCCTCGTCAGCCTCATCGCGGCGACGGCGGCGTTCGCCGGCGCGCCCGGAGCGGTCCTCTGGGGGGAGCTGGTGACGCGGACGCGCCGCCGCCGGCCGTTCATCATCGTCGCGCTGGCGTCGACCGCCGGCGTCCTCCTCCTCTTGCCGTTCCTCGACTCGCCGTGGACGGTGCTCGCGGCCAACGCCGCCCTGTGGTTCGTCGTCGCGGCCGCCGCGCCCGTGCTGAACGTCGTCGTCGTCGAGGGACACGAGCCGTCGAGGTGGACGACGCGCTTCGGGCTGCTGAACCACTACCAGGGGTACGGCTGGCTGGCGGGCCTCCTCGCCGGCGGCGTCTGGTCCACTCTCGCGGGATCGCAGTTCGGGCTCGGGCCGCTCGCGGCGAAGCGACTCTTCTTCGTCGTCGGTGCGACTGCCACCGCTGTCGGCGTTCTCGTCGTCTTCCTCCGCTATCCGGAGCCCGCGACGATGTCGGACCGGCGCTTCCGACGGCTCTCGCCTCGCCACCGGGCGGCGAACGGGAGCGCCGAGCGGGCTGCCCGCGCCGTGCCGTTCGGGCCGGCACGGATCTACTGGGCGCTCCGCGACGTCGGATTCGGCGGGAACGGGGTCGCGCGGTTCCGCGGACGGGTTTCGGGCCGGCTCGCCCGGTATCTCCTCGCCGCGACCGTCTTCTTCGCGGGCTTCTCGGCGTTCTTCGGGCCGCTCCCGGCGTATCTGGTCGACGCGGGCTACGCCACCGACGAGGTGTTCCTGCTCTTCATCCTGAGTTCGGCGGCGTCGGCCGCGGCGTACGCTCGGGCCGGAGCCGCCGCGGCGGCGTTCGATCCCGTCCGGCTCCAACTCGGCGCGCTCCTCTTTCGAGCCGGTGCGTTCCCGGTCGTCGCTCTCGTCGGCGCGGCGGTCGCACCTCCCGTCGGCCCGGTGGTCGTCGGGCTGTTGTTCCTCGCGCTCGGCGCGTCGTGGGCGGTCATCGCCGTGACCGCGACGGGGCTCGTCTCGCAGTTCGCACCGGAGCCGATCCGCGCGCAGGCGCTCGGGATCTACACGGCGATCGCGAGCCTCGGCGGGGGCGTCGGGAGCGTCGTCGGAGGAGCGATCGCCGGCGCAGTCGGCTATCTGCCCGCGTTCGGGGTCGCCGGTGGCTGCGTCGCCGTCTCCGCTCTGGTCGCGACGGGCAGAAACGACGACGGCGACGACGGGGAACGCCTGGAACGTCGCGGTCGGCAGTGAGACTACGTCGGCAGAAGCTGTCCGCTCCGGTCCGTCGGCCGTCGACCGTCGGCGGTTCGACCGTCGACCGTCGGCGGTTCGAGGGGGGACGGGTGACTACTTGCTGACCGTCTTCGTCGGCGAGATCCAGACGACGAGTTCGTCTTCCTGCCGGACGATCCCCTCGATGAAGTCACCGCGCTCCATCGGCGGGTCCTCGACGTCGTCCATCGAGACGCGGACGACCTGGTCGACCTCGTCGACGAGCCAGCCGACGGCGGCGTCGTCCTCGAAGTTAGTCGCGTCGAAGATGACGATCCGGCTCGCTTCGCCGGTGTTCTCGACGTTCAGGAGCGTCTTGGGGTTGACGATCGAGGTGGTCCGGCCGCGGAGATCCATCACGCCCTCGACGAAGTTGGGCGCGTTCGGAACCGAGGTGAGCGAGCCGCGGTCGACGATCTCGGAGACGTAGTCGATGTCGACGCAGTAGGTCTCGCCTCCCAACTCGAACTCGAGGACCTGTATCTGGCGGGCGGTGGCGTCGGCGTCGTCTGCGGCGGTGGGGTCTGAAGCGCCCGCCGCCGCGGTTCGTTCCTGCGACATAGCGGTGGTGCTGGCGGCCGTCACAGCCGCCAGTTGTTACCTGATTTTGGCGACGACGTCGGCAATAAATGTACGCACGCTATTATCACGGCTGATTTTCACCGGCGAGCGCTTAAGTCCCCTAGTTGGGAATCGTTGCAGTAGAGATGAGCGGGTGCGAGCACGCCGTGGGCCCCCCGAACGTGGCTGTGGGACGGTGGCGACGCCACGGCCCGAACACCGCGGGCAGTTCTCCGGCGTCTATCGATCGCGGTCCGACGCCGGCGAGCGTTCGGGTGTGCGGTCACCGAGACGGGAGCGAGGACCGATGAGCGTGGCCTCCGAACCAGGCGGCAGCGACGGGTCGACGCGGGCGGTCATCGTCGACGACTCACGATTTATGCGGACGCTCATTCGGAGCCTGCTCGAAGAGGGCGGCATCGAAGTCGTCGGCGAGGCCGCGGACGGGTCGGAGGCGCTCGACGCGGTGGTCGAACACGACCCCGACGTCGTGACGATGGACATCGAGATGCCGACGATGAACGGGCTCGAAGCCGTCGACGCCATTATGGCGGACCACCCGACGCCGGTCCTGATGCTGTCGGCACACGCCGAGGAGGACGCCGACGTGACCTTCGAGGCGCTGGACCGGGGTGCGGTCGACTTCGTGACCAAACCCGGCGGCGAGGTCACCTCGTCGATGCCGCGCGTGAAGCGCGAACTGGTCGAGAAGGTCGAGTCCGCGGCGCGGGTCGACCTCTCGGCGAACGCCCGGCTCTCGTCGCGGGACCGCGGTGGCTCGTCCGGAACGACGGGGTCGGGGTCCGATCGGACCGCCGGCGCTGCCGCCGCGTCCGGATCGGCGACGACCGGCGGTCCGGACTCGGGGCCGAGTGCCGCGAGCAGTTCAGACGCGGGACGACAAGCGCGCGGGGGCGCAGCTGAGGCTGGATCGACCGACGGACCCGAGGAGCAGTCGACCGCGACGGCGGCGGGGGCGAGCGCGTCGGCGTCGGCCAGGCCCTACCCGGAGACGGGCACGCTCGTCGTGGGTGCCTCGACCGGCGGCCCGAACGTCGTCGAGCGCGTTCTCGGGGCGTTGCCACGGGCGGCGAACCTCCGGATCCTCGTCGTCCAGCACATGCCCGAGGGCTTCACCTCGCGGTTCGCGACCCGACTCGACGGACGGTCGGAGTACGACGTCGCGGAGGCGGAGTCGGGCGAGCGGATCGAGGCCGGCGAGGCGCGGGTCGCCCCGGGCGGGCATCACCTGCTCGCCACCAGCGACCGGAGCGGTCGGCTCAGGCTCGAACTGACGGAGACGGAGCCGATTCACGGCGTTCGTCCCGCGATCGACATCACGATGGCCTCGGCCGTCGAGACCGTCGACGGGCCGCTCTGTGGGACGCTCCTCACCGGAATGGGCCGCGACGGCGTGGACGGAATGCAGCGGATCGCGACGGGCGGCGGCCACACAATCGCCCAGGACGAAGAGACGTCGGCGATCTTCGGGATGCCCCGTCGCGCGATCGAGACGGGAAGCGTCGAGGTGGTCGCCCCGGCCGAACAGATCGCCGAGAACGTACTGCAGTACTTCGCGGAGGAGTGACCGATGGACGACGAACTCTACCAGGAATTCATCACCGAGTCCGAGGAGAGCATCACCCAACTGAACAACTCGCTTCTCGACCTGGAGTCGAACCCCGACGACGCCGAGGCGGTCGACGACATCTTCCGCCAGGCACACACGCTGAAGGGGAACTTCGGAGCGATGGGCTTCGACAACGCCGCGACGGTCGCACACGCAGTCGAAGATCTCCTCGACGAGGTCCGCAACGGTCGGATCGAGGTCACCCACGAGCGGATGGATCTGGTCTTCGACGGGATGGACGAGATCCTCGACATCCTCCACGAGATCGAAAAGCACGGCGAGTCCAAGCGCGATCCGAGCGGCCTGGTCGACGAGATCCGCGCCGCGGCGGAGCCCGATCCGGAGGCGGGCGACGCGGCGGCAGAGACGGCGGTCGACGAGGCAGACGGAA
Source organism: Halobellus sp. Atlit-31R (assembly GCA_003665935.1). Classification (GTDB taxonomy): domain Archaea; phylum Halobacteriota; class Halobacteria; order Halobacteriales; family Haloferacaceae; genus Haloquadratum. The sequence continues at coordinate 202,055 of QPLR01000001.1, forward strand.
CGCCGGAAGCGGACGATACGGACGCGGCCGCGGACGTCGCCGCGGCGTCTGAGTCCGCGGACGCGACCGACGACGCGGCGGCGCTCGCGCGGGCGAGAGACGCACTCGACACCGACGATCCCGAGGTCGCCGACGCCGAGCGGCTGTTCCACGCCGAGATCGCGCTCGACGTCGGCGAGATGAAGAGCGTCGACGGCGGCCTGTTCGTGGGCGGGCTCCCCGACGACCTCGCGGTGGTCGGCGCGGAGCCGAATCTGAACTCGATCGAGGAAGGCGACTTCGGGGACGACTTCGTCGTCTTCGTCGCCGACGAGGAGCGCGACGACCTCGAAGCGACGCTCGCGGACCTCTGGAAGGTCGACTCGGTGACGCTCACCGACGTGAGTTCGGTGCTCGACGACGGGACCGCCGAGGCTGCCGATCCGGGTGGGAATGCGGCCTCCGGCGGCGCGGCCGACGACGGCGCGACGTCGGCCCCCTCGGACGCCGGCGCGGACGAACCCTCGGAGTCTGCAGCGGGCCCGTCGGCCGGGAGCGATGCCGACGCCGGCGCCAACGCCGATGCCGAGGAGGGTGGCGTAGCCTCAACCTCGACACCGACGGAGGACGTCGATGCCGACTCGGCGGCCGAAGCAGTCGACGCCGTGGTCAGCGCGTACACATCGAACGGCACCGTCGACGACGAAGCAGGCGACGACGAAGCAGGCGGCGACACGGCGGACGGAGACGCGGGCGCCGCAGCGCCCACAGCGGGCGCGGACGCGAGTGAGTCGGCGACGGACGCGCCGACCGATGCGGACACGAGCGCGGCCGAGTCCGACGACGGGTCGGCCGATCAGCCCGACAGTTCGACAGCCGCCGGTGGGGCAGCCGCCGACGGCGCGAGAGACGAGGGCGTCGCGGACGAGAGCGGGGGCAGCGACAAGAGCAAGAGCAGCGGCGCGAGCAAGAGCGGCACCGATACCGGGCGAGACGCCAGCGACGACGAGGACGAGGACGAGGACGAGGAGGCCCGTTCGATCTCGGCGGTGAAGTCCGTCCGCGTCGACGTCGATCAGCTGGACGAGCTCCACAGCCTCGTCGAGCAGCTGGTCACGAGCCGAATCAAGCTCCGGCAGGCGCTCGGCGACGACGACGACGCCGGTCGCGACAACCTCGACGAGCTGGACAAGATCTCCTCGGATCTGCAGGACACCGTGATGGATATGCGGCTGATCCCACTGAAGAAGGTGTTCGACAAGTTCCCCCGGCTCGTCCGCGACCTCGCCCGCGATCAGGACAAGCAGGTGCGGTTCTCCGTCGAGGGTCAGGACATCGAGCTCGACCGGACGATCCTCGACGAAATCTCGGACCCGCTGATGCACGTGCTCCGGAACGCGGTGGATCACGGGATCGAACCGCCCGAGGAGCGCGAAGCAGCCGGCAAATCGAAGACGGGCTCGGTCGAACTGCGCGCTCGGCGCGAGCACGACACCGTCGTCATCACGGTCGAAGACGACGGCTCGGGCGTCGACGCCGACGTGATCCGGGACAAGGCGGCCGAGAAGGGAATTCGGCCGCGCGAGGAGCTCGCGGAGCTCCCCGACGAGGAGATCTACGACTACCTCTTCCACCCCGGCTTCACCACGAACGAAGAGATCACGGACGTCAGCGGCCGCGGCGTCGGGATGGACGTCGTCAAGACGACCGTCGAGTCGCTCGACGGCTCGGTGAACGTCGACAGCACGCTCGGCGAGGGCACCACGATCTCGATCCGGCTGCCGGTGTCGGTCGCGATCATCAAGGTGCTCTTCGTCAGCGTCGGCGACCGGGAGTTCGGCGTGCCGATCAAGTACATCGACGAGATCTCCCGGCAGACGCGCGTTCAGCGCGTCGACGGGGCCGAAGTCATCGTCCACGAGGATCGCATCTTCCCGCTGATCCGCCTCCGCGGCGCGCTCGACCTCAACGACGAGCGGCTCGACGACGGGATGATCGTCCGTATCCGACCTGCCGACCGGCAGGTCGCGCTGCGCTGCGACGACGTCGCTCGGCAGGAGGAAGTCGTCGTGACGCCGCTCCAGGGGCCGCTCAAGGGCACCGAGGGGCTCTCCGGGACGGCCGTCGTCGGCGACGGCAACGTCGTGCCGATCCTCGACGTCAATTCGCTTTCGATCCCCGACGCGGGCAAACAGGCCCGTCGGCAGTGGGTCCCGCCGGAGGACGACAGTGCCGAAGTCGAGGGGGCCGCCGACTGATGGGGCTGGACGTCGACACCGACGACGACGACCCTGACCAACGGGCGTTCAACGAGCTTCTCGAGTACGTCGAGTCGTCGCTGTCGTTCGCGACGAGTTCGTACAATCGTTCGTATCTCGACCGCCGGGTCTCCGCGCGGATGCGACGCCGGCGCGTCGACGACTACGACGAGTACCAGGCGCTCTTGGAGGACGACGAAGACGAGCAGGAAGCGCTGTTGAACGCGCTCAGCGTCAACGTCACGAGCTTCTTCCGGAACCCGGACGTCTGGGAGGCGCTCCGGGAACTCATCGCCGAACTCAGCGCCGAGGGACGCACCAAGATCTGGAGTGCGGCCTGTTCGGACGGTCGCGAGGCGTACTCGGCGGCGATGCTCGCGATCGACGACGATCGGATCGACGAGAATCGCGTCGAGATCCTCGGCACCGACATCAAGCCCGAGATTCTCAGCGCCGCTCGGAAAGGCGAGTACCACGCCTCGGAGACGAACGACCTCGAAGAGCAACTGGAGCCGCTGGCCAGCAGCGATCAGTACATCGACCGCGAGGGCGACACCTACCGCGTCACCGACGAAGTGCGCGATCTGGTCTCCTTCCGCCGCCACGATCTCGTGCAGGAGGAGCCCCCGGACACGTTCGATCTCGTCATCTGCCGGAACTTGTTCATTTATATTAATAGGGAGGCGAAAGAAGCCATCTTCGAGACGCTCGGGTCCGCCGTCGACCCCGGTGGCTACCTGACGATCGGGATGACCGAAACCGTCCCGGCGTCCTGTCGGGACCGGTTCGAGCCGGTCGAAAAGCGGCTGCGAATCTATCGCGATACGGCGGACACGGAGTCGTCTCGAACTCGGAGGTGAGGTGAGCGTGAAACCAGGTGAAACGAAGCTCGCGGACACGCGCGGACGGTTTCTGCAGGCGCTCCGTGACGGGCGGGAACGGAACGAGGCCGGCTGGACGAACGGCCGCATCCTGCTTTCGAACCGCCGCATCGTGCTCGCGGGGACGGGCGGCAAGCGAACGTTCCCCCTGTCGAAGATCGAACAGGTGGGCGGCCGCTTCGACGTGAACCAGCGCGTCGCCACCGTCTCCGATTACATCGCGCTGCAGTTCGACGGGGGCGAGAACGTGATTCTCGTCGCGCCTGCGGAGTTCGAGGAGTTCGAGATGGATCTCTACGACGCGCTGCTCTCCTCGACGATGTTTCTCGTTCGACACCCCGCCGTCGAGGGCGGCGTCGTCCAGAACACCGAGTGGGAGCGCGCGAAGATGCAGGTCGAGACCGAAGCGGTCAACGTCGCGACCGTCGCCGGCACGTTCGTCGGCATTCAGCTCGACGACATCGGCGACATCGAGATGGGCCGCCGGACCGTCCGCGAGGAGCGCCGGGAAGTCATCGAGGTCGAACACTCCGACGACGCCGGGACGAGCGTGCAGACGTACATCTCGGGGCCGGAGCGGGCCGTCGGCATCCTGAAGTCGCTGCTCCGGATCGGCGAGGAGCAGTCCGAGACCGCGCTCGACCTCTCGCGGCAGGACAAGCAGGTGTTGATGGCGCTTTACTCCGGCGTCTCGCCGTTCGATATCCCCGCGTTTCTCGGGATCGACGTCGACGAGGTCGAAGAGCTGTTCGTTCGGCTCATCGACCACGACGTCCTCGACGAGGTGCGAATCCGCCACGAGGTGGAGCTCAACGCCCGCGGACGCTCGATCGCGGCCGACGCGATCGACGAGCAGGGCGCGGAGATGTGAGTCCGGCGGCCGCGCTGAACGCGGCAGCTTTCCACGGACGACGCAGTCACCCGCTCGCGTGGGCGAGGATCTCTGTTCTGGCCGTGGCAGCGCAGTCGCGCCCGCCGCGGCCGAAGTGCAGCGTGTTCTCGTTGACTGGATCGCTGAGGAGGCCGCCGGAGTCGACCGGCACGTCCGTCTGTTCGATCTGGAGGTAGCCGATCGTCAGGCCCTTCGCGAGGTCGACGCCGCGGATTTCGTCCGCCGGGATCGTCTTGTCGTCGAACTGCGAGCGGTCCACGCGTTCGATCTTCACGCGGTCCGCGTAGACGATCAGCGTCCCGTCCTGGAAGGTGCAGACGACGAGCGCGTCCGAGTGGTCGTCGTCGGGGGCGGTCGCGGCCTCGTCGTCGTCGCCGGAATCGCGGCGACCCCACGGGAGGTTCACCATTGTGGGTCGTTACCACGGGGCGGCGCAAAAGCGTTCGGCCGAGCAGCGCGCCGCGCGGCGTCACCTCGCCCGCCCGGTCGGTGGCCGCGTCACGCCGCTCGGCTGGTGGCCGCGTCACGCCGCTCGGCTGGTGGCCGCGTCACGCCGCTCGGCTGGTGGCCGCGTCACGTCGCTCGGTGCCGCTCAGTCGTTCGACCACGCCGCGTCCGAGAGCGTCCGCTGGACGGCTTCTTCGCCGACTGCCGCCGCGAGCGCCTCGAAGCCGCGCCGCTCCGCGCGGTCGCGGGCGTTGGCGACGAGCCGCGAGACGATGAACTCCGGCGTCGACTTGCCGACGGTCCCGAACCGCGGCTGGTAGTCGACGCGGAGCGCGAGGTCCTCGGTCAGTCCCTCGGCGAAGATGCCGTCGATCCGCGCCGACGCCGGCAGCGGGCTCAGGTCGTCGGCGAGGTGGGTCACGTAGACGCCGACGGCGTCTTGGTCGACCGTCAGATCCACCAGCCCGTTCAGCAGATCCGCCGCGCGGCCGGGCTCGGTGATCGCCTCGAACTCGTCGACGAGCATCAGCGTCCGGTCGCCGGTCGACAGCGGCGGGACGATCGACTTCAGCGTCGACTCCAGGACCCCGGCGTTGAAACTGGCGTGGCGGCGGTGGAAGACCACCGTATCGAACTGCCCGACTTCGGCGCGTGCTGCGGGCACCGGCAGCCCCATCGAGGCGAGGAGCACGACCTGCGCGAGCGTCTCGAGCAACGTCGTCTTCCCGCCGGAGTTCGCGCCGGTGAGGACGGCGACGCGGTCGCCGGACGGGGGCCGCGGGACCGCCTCGCCCAGACTGTCGGGCGCGTCGAGGTCGTGGGAGCCGACCGCGTACGTCACGGGCTGGATCTCCCCCGACAGCGAGAGGTTCCGCGCACCGACGACGGCGAGCCCGTCGGCGACGAGCCGCGGGCGCGTCAGGTCGTGTTCGACGGCGAACCGGCCGAGCGAGAGGTCGAAGGCGATCTCGGAGACGGCCCCGACCGCGGTCTCGACGTCCTCGCGCGCGGTCTCGATCGACTCGCGGAGGTCGGCCGCGACGGCCTGCTCGCGCTCTTCGACCTCGCCGTCGAGTTCCGAGAGGAGGGTACGGAGGGAGGTGGCCGCGAAGTCCGCCTCGTCGTGGGCGTCGTCCGCGACAGCGGCCTCGACGCGCCCGCGACGGACGCCCGCTTCGCCCGCGACGTACTCGACGAACGCCGCGCGGAACTCCTCGAAGCTCCGCACGCCCCGCTCGCGCACGGACTCCAGGACGTCGAGTGCGCCCGCTTCCAGCTGTGCGACGGCGTCGCGTCTCTCGCGCAGACGGTCGAGTTCGTCGTCGGTTCCGGGCGCGACGCTCCCGTCGTCGTCGACAGTCCCGAGGGCGGCGGCAGCGCTCCGCAGCGCCTCGTCGTCGAGGTCGTCCAGAGCGCCGAAGGTACCGCCACGGTGCCCCGCCTCGCGGAGCGCGAGCGCCGTGTCGACGGCGACGCGGTCCGTGCCTCCGGCGTCGTCGTAGGCGTCGAAGGCGGCACGGACGGCCGCGCGGTCGTCGTCGTCCAGCGCGAGCCACGCGTCCCGCGCCGCGAGAACGCGGTCGAGCCGCGACTCCCGCTCGTCGACGTCCGACAGCGGCGTCAGCACGCGGATCCGGTCGGCAGCGTGCGCGGTGAGCGCGTGTTCGCTCGCCAGCGTGAGCAGTTCGTCGTAGACGTCGCGAGCGTCGCGGGTACCGAGCGTCTCGATGCCGGCCGCGCCGTTCGCCCGGCGGAGGATCCGGACGGCGCGTCCGCGCGGGATTCCTGCGTCCGCGAGCGCGCGGATGTCTGCGGTCTCGATCGCGTCGACGGCACGCTCGACGCCGATCGACTCGCGAAGCTTCTCGCTCGTCTTCGGACCGACCCCCCAGTAGTCCTCCAGTCGCATAGCCTCACCTCCAGCGGAGGCGTCTTGTAGGTTTGCGGTTCGGCTGTCGAGCGGTCGCCGGAGAGCGGTCACCGGAGAGCGGTCACCGGAGAGCGGTCGCCCGGAGAGCGGTCGCTAGGTGGTATCGGGGGAAATGGGAGGAAGGGCGCAGCGGGGTGGGCTATGGACGGGCGGCGAGAGATGGCGGCACCGCGGGGGAGAGGCGGTTGCCGCTGTGCGTCGGGGGATGGAGCGGAGGGGCGTCTGGGGGGACGCGCCCGCCGAGGCGTTCGCCTCAGGGCGACGAGGAGACGCGTCGTGCACGAGCGTCTCGGACTTCTGCTCCCTCCCGGATCGCGTCTTCACAGTTCGGGCAGACGCGGGCGTTCTTGAACCCTTCCGGGGCGAAGACCCGGACGTAGTCCCGGGACACGAATGATCCACAGTTCTGACACTCAGGCATCGCGCGCCACCTCGTCGACGGATCGGTCGATCATATCCACTTGGTACGACGGGGTGTACTATCCTAACACGGCCCCCTACGTCGTTAGGGGCGTCCGAGCCCTAAACGGGTAGGGGCAGCTATTTATCGGTGGAATCGTTTCCTTCTCGTAGTAGAAATGACAGCGGACGGCTTGTCGGACGGCAGTCCGGCGAGGTCGGAGGGCAGTCCGACCGCGTCGGGGAGCCGCCCCAGTACGACCGAAGACAGCCGTGCCACGCCGACCGACGAGCCTGGGCGCTCTGCCGACGCGGTGGACGACGATCCGGTCGTCCTCGTCGTCGACGACGACAGGGACCTCGCCGACACCTGTGAGTACTGGCTCCGCGACGACTTCGACGTCCGGGTCGCCTACGGCGGCGAGGAGGCGCTCGAACGGATCGACGACGACGTCGACGTCGTCTTGCTCGACCGCCGGATGCCGGACATCTCCGGCGACGACGTCCTCGCGGCGATCGACGAGCGAGGCTACGACTGCCGCATCGCGATGATGACCGCGGTCGAGCCCGACACCGACATCGTCGAGATGCCGTTCGACGAGTACCTCGTCAAGCCGGTCGACGAGGACAGCGTCACCGAGACGGTCGAGGAGTTGCTCGTCCGTTCGGAGTTCGACGACCGGGTCCGCGAGTACTTCGCGCTGGAGTCGACGGAGGCCGTGCTCGAAGAGCGCGACCTCGGCGACCTCGGCGATCCGAACGCGCTCGACGATCTGACGGCGCGGGTCCGCGAACTCCGCGAGGAGCGCGAATCGGAGATCCGCGAGCGGGAACGACAGCTCGATCGAGTCCGACGCATCAACGGCTTCCTCCGCGACGTCGACCGCGCACTCGTCGACGCGAGCACCCGCGACGACATCGCGGACACTGTGTGTGCGTCGTTCGAGTCCTCACCCTACGAGGGCGCGTGGATGGCGCGGTACAACGAAGCGATCGACGTCGTCGAGTGTCAGTCCGCGGCCGCGTCGATCGCCTCGCCGTTCGCCGAGGGGAGTTCGGCGGATCCCACCGCTCTCGTGCGCGAAGCGATCGACACGGACTCCGTCGTGACCGAGTCGGTCTCGCCAGCCCACGCCGCGGCCGTCCTGGCGGATTCGGATCCCGTCGGCGGCGAGCGAAGCGTCGTGGCGATTCCGATCACGTATCGTGAGACGACGTACGGCGCGCTCGTCGTCTACGTGCGCGGGTCGATCTCCGAGGAGGAACGGTCGATGCTCGGCGACGTCGGGGAGACCGTCGGGCACGGTATCAACGCCGCCGAGTCGAAGCAGTTGCTCCACGGCGACAGCGCGGTCGAACTGGAGTTCGAGCACACCGACACCCGCGATCTCCTCGTCGACCTCTCTCTGGAGTTCGATACGACCGTCGAACTCGACGGCACCTCCCTGGCCAACGAGGGCGTGGTCTCCTGCTACGTCGCCGTCGAAGCGGTGGAGCCGCCGGCCGTCCTCTCGGCCGTCGCCCCGCTCGACGCGCTCGCGAACGCCCGCGTCATCTCCGACGAGGGCGGAGAGACCCGCTTCGAGTTCCGACTGACCGACGCGTCGGTGGTCGTCACGCTCGTCGAACTGGGTGCGACGACCGAGTCGTTCAGCGCCACCAGGGGCGAGGGCGAACTAATCGTCAGAACGCCTCCACAGTCCGACCTCAGAGCCCTGACGAACGCCGTCCAGTCGTCGTACCCCGACGTATCGGTGGTCGCAAAGCGCGAGGTCGAAGAGACGGTGCAGTCGACGTCGTCGTTCCGCTCTCAGTTGGAGGAGAAACTGACCGACAGACAGCGAGAGGTGATGCAGACGGCGCTGGCGTCGGGCTACTTCGAGTGGCCGCGCGGCAGCACCGCCGAGGAAGTCGCCGCGTCGCTGGGGATCTCGGCACCGACGTTCCACGAGCACATCCGGTCGGGAGAGCGGAAGCTCATCGAGTCGTTCTTCGCGGAGACGTCGTCCGACCGGCGCGTGGTAAAGCGGGCGGGCGACGCCGCTGACGACGACTGACGACGACTGACGACGACTGACGGAACGGAAAAGGGAAAACCGCGGGCGGTGCAGAGAGCAGCCCGCGGGCGCAGAAATCTGGGTCGTACTCGACGGCGCCGAGCTTATGCGTCGTTCATCCGCTGGGCGCGTTCGTCGCCGCAGGCGTGGCACTGCGTCACGCGGTAGGGTTCTCGGGAGAACGCCCGGTTCGTCTCCTTTTTGCTCTCGGTTTTGAGTTCGATCGAGACGTTGTGAGGGGTTCGCGCGCCGCACTGCTCGCAGTACTCAGTCAGTTCCGTAAGTGAGGATTGGCTCTTGGACATCGTCGTTCTGTACTACAGAGGACGGACGACACCACATTGACTCCCGGCCCTACAGGGATAGGGCGGTCCCGAACCGGGCGACTGCGCTGGGATCGGCGGGCAGCGACGACCGGCCGCACGCGACTCGCCTCAGATACTGCCCTGTCTGTAGACGAGATTGCGCTGGATCTCGTTTGCGCCCTCGTAGATGACGGGGATGCGGACGTCGCGGTAGACCCGCGAGATGGGGTACTCTTCGAGAACCGAGCGGCCGCCGTGGAGCTGCATCCCGCGCTCGGCGCACTGCATCGCCACCTCGGTCGATTTGGTCTTGGTCGCGGCCGCCCAGAAGCCCGCGTCCTCGTTGGTCTCGACTTTGTGGGCGGCCCGCCAGTTGAGCGCTCGCGCGGCCTCGAACTCCATCCGCATATCGGCGATGATGTGCTGTGTCGACTGGAACTCCGAGATGTTCCGCCCGAACGCCTCTCTGTCGTGGACGAACGCCCACGTTTCCTCGATAGCGCGCGCGGCGAGACCGAGGCCGTGGCCGCCGACGACGACGCGGCCGTGGTTGAAGAAGTCCGCGAGGACGTAGAAGCCGCCGCCGGCGGTTCCGACGAGGTTCTCCTCGGGGATCTCGCAGTCGTCGAAGACGATGTGACCCTGTTTCGAGGCGCGCATCCCCATCTTCTCGGGGATGTGCTCGGCCTCGTACCCCGGCGTGTCGGTCTCGACGATGAACATCGAGTAGTTCGAGTAGCGGTCGTCGCTGTCGTCCGTCTTCGCGTAGACGGTCAGCCAGTCGGCTTCGACGGCGTTGCCGACCCAGTACTTCTCGCCGTTCAGCACCCAGCCGTCGTCGGTCCGGTCGGCGGTGGTAGTCATCCCGGCCATATCCGATCCGGTCCCCGGTTCGGAGACGGCGAGCCCCGAGATCTGTTCGTTGGCCGCGACCGGTCGGAGATACTCGTCTTTCTGCGCCTCGGTTCCGTACTTTTCGACGATCTCACAGCCGAACGACGCGAGCATCAGCGTCAGCGCGATCCCCGCGTCGGCGGCGTAGAACTCCTCGTTGATCGCGAGGATCTGCTCGAGGTCGAGCCCGCGGCCGCCGTACGACTCCCCGATGTCTTGAGCGACCAGTCCCGCGTCCATCCCCGCTTCGAGGATCTCCCAGGGGTACTCCGCGGCGCGGAAATACTCCTCGGCGTTCGGCCGGATATACTCGTCGGCGAACTCGCGCGCCTCCTGCTTTACCTCACGAGCGTGCTCGGGGACGATCGACTCGTCGAGAAGGTCCATAGCACCCGCTGGGATCCCACCAGCAAATAATTCTCGGAACTTTGAAAAACTTAAAACGAGTTCTCGATTGATCTCGGCGGCCGGAGTTGCGAACGCGACGGCGACTAGTCGAACCAGTTCCCGACGGTCGGATCGAGCTGTTCCGACGGGTCTCCGAGCGGGATCGTCGCCGCCTCCAGTTTCGAGACGAGTGTCGGGATGATCGCCGCCTTCTGCTTGATCACGTAGATCTTTCGGCCCCACGAGGGGTCGGCGTCGATGCTCGCGTGCCACTTTTCGATGCCGTCTCGCATCGAGATGTGGATGCAGTGGATCGTATACAGCGTGTGGTTCGGCGACTCCGTCGTGAGATTGATCTGGAACTTCGCGCGCTCGTGGCCGTCGTCGTCCGACCACTCGATGCTCGTGTTGCTCTGCGTCGTCGGGTGGTCGCTCGACTCGATGTCGAGCGGCGTCGGGAACGCGTTCGCGGCCGAGCGGTTCTCGATGTACTCGTCGATAGCGACGCCGATAACGGCGAGCTCCGCCTTCTTCCCGGACAGGCCCAGGATCTTCCGGAGTTCCACGAGATCGGCTCGGGTCGGTCCCAGCTGCGTCTGGACGATCTTGATGAACTCCAGCGCCTCGTCGTCGGAGAGCGTCTCCGAGCCCGAGTCGATGTTTGGCGCGAGTTCGCCGGGTCCGAGCGTCGTTTCGCCGCCGGGGTCGATGACGCCGAGGACGTCCAGTGCCCGCACGACCGCCCACGGGATGGAGTCGCCGTCGCGCAGGCCGTACGTCCAGACCACGGACCGTCCCGGTTCGAGCAGGTCGTACGTGACCTCGCCCGCGTCCGAGGTGTTCGCCCGGACGTAGTACGCGGGTCTGTCCTCGTATTCCTCGAGCTTCGGCACGATTGACAACTGTCGCGGTCTGTATATAAATTTCCCGCGGCGTGCGATGCGGTCAGGAGGCGTCCGCGCCGTCTGCTGTCGACTCGGAGTCGGTGTCGGCCGCGTCTGTCTCGCTCGGCTCCGTCGCAGCATCCCTCTCGTCGTCCCCGTCCACTCCGTTCGAGTTGACGTCCCCCTCCGCGGTCGTCGCTGGCCTGCCACGTCCGCGATCACCGGAGAGTCGCTCGCGGACGGCCTCCCGGTCGACAGTTCCCGAGACGGTTCGCGGCAGCGACTCCGTGACGGCGACCACCTTCGGGAGTTTGAAACCGGCCAGTCGGTCGCGGGCGAACCCGAGCAGGTCGTCGCGGTCGACCGAGTCGCCCTCGGGGACCACGACCGCGGAGACGCGCTCGCCCCACTCGGCGTCGGGGACGCCGACGACGACCGCCTCGCGCACGTCCGGATGCGCGAGGAGGACGTCCACCACCTCGCCGGGATCGACGTTCTCGCCGCCGGTGACGATGCGGTCGTCCACGCGGTTCAGGATGGTGAGCGCTCCGTTCGCCTCCACGACCCCGACGTCGCCGGTGTGGAAGCCGAACTCGCCGAAGGCCGTCGCGGTCGCGTCGGGGTCGCCGTAGTAGCCCGGCGTCACCGTCGGTCCGTCGACCACGAGTTCGCCCGGCTCGCCGGGGGAGCGCGGCGTCCCGTCGGGACCGACGACGGTCACGTCGGTCAGAAAGAGCGGGCGGCCGACGCTGTCGGGGTCCGCGTACGCTTCCTTCGGGCGGGCGGTAGCGATCTGAGAGGCCGTCTCGGTCATCCCGTACGTCGGGTACACTGGCACCGAGTAGTCGCGACAGCGCTCGATCAACTCCGGGGTGGCGGGTGCGCCGCCGAGAAGCACCACACGGAGCGAGTCCGCGAGCGTCCCACGGCGGTCCAGCATCCGGCGCAGCATCGTCGGGACGAGCGAGACGGCGGTCGCGTCGTAGCGGTCCAGATCGTCCGCCGCCGGCCCGGCGTCGAAGCCCGAGCGGAGGACGACCGTCATCCCGTACAGCGGCATCCGGAGGACCGGCGCGATCCCGCCCATATGGTGCAGCGAGAGCGTCACGAGCCACCGGTCCGCCGGATCGAATCCCAGCCGAAACACCGAGGCGATCGCGCTGGCGAGGAGGTTCCCGGTCGTCAGGCGGACCGCCTTCGGATCGCCGGTCGTGCCCGAGGTGAAGAGCACGAGCTGAGTGTCGTCGAGCGACCACTCCGCGGGCGTCACCGCGGCGGGCCGCAGATCCGCGAGGTGGGTGACGGCGTCGCGCTCGGGCTCGTCGACGCTGACGACGCTGACGGCGGCGTCAGCTCCGTCCGCGTCGTCGACGCCACCGTTCGCGACCCCGGTCCCCGCTCCGGTGACGGCCTCGGCGTCCCCTGTGACGCGCGAGGCGGCCTCCGCGACGGCTGCCTCGGTCGCGTCACCGCAGACGACGGTCGAGACGTCTGCGGTCTCGATCTGCCCGGCGAGCTCCCGCGCAGTGAGGCGATCGCCCATCGGGACGAGCGTGACACCGAGACGCATCGCAGCGTGAACGAGGCAGGCGTACTCCAGTCTCGGCTCCAGCACGGCACCGACGTGTGCGCCACGGTCGACGCCCAGTGCGGCGAGTCGCCCGGCGAGATCGTCGACGAGCGCGTCGAGGTTCGCGAACGTGTAGGCGTCGCCCGTCGCCGCCGTCACGAGGGCGTCGCCCTCCGGTTCGATCCGGACGCGGTGAGAGAGCCAATCGCGCATCATCGCTACCGACGTGGCGCGTCGCCTAATACTGTCGGCTCCCGCTGCGATCGCCGGCGGCTACGGCGCGTCGTCGCGCTCGACGTACTCGACGAGAACGCCGCCTGTCGACTTCGGGTGCAGGAACGCGACCTCGTGGCCCCACGCCCCCGGACGCGGCTCCTCGTCGACGAGCGCGACGCCGGCGTCGCGGGCTCGGTCGAGCGCGGCGCGGACGTCGTCGGTTCGGAGCGCGACGTGGTGGATCCCCGGCCCGTGGCCGTCGAGGAACCGAGCGATCGTCCCGTCCGCGGCGGGTTCGAGCAGTTCGAGGTAGCCGTCGCCGAGTTCGAGAAAGCGGAGGGCCATCCCGTCGAAGACCTCTTCGTGAACCAGCGGGGCCTCGAAGAGCGTCTCGAACGTCGCCGCCAGCTCGGCCCCGTCGGTCGTCGCCACGCCCACGTGATCGAACGTCGTCGTCATACCGAACGCGTAGGGCGATGGGCCGATAAAGACCGCCGTCGACGCGCTCCGAACGCTCACTGGCCTCAACGCGCTCCGAACGCTCTCCGGCGTCGACGTCCGAACAGAGACCGCCGCCGTCACGCCGAACCGCGGCCGCAGCCGCAATCGCGCACAGTCGCAGTCCTACAGGGAGGGTCGGTACTCGCCGAACTCCTCGCGGAGCACGTCCGAGATCTCGCCGACCGTCGCGTACGCCTTCACGGCGTCGATGATCGGCGGGAGGAGGTTCTCCTCGCCCGCAGCGGCCGTTCTGACGGCCGCGAGCGCCGCCTCGACGGCCTCGCCGTCGCGCTCGTCGCGGACCGCTCGCAAGCGCTCTTTCTGCCGCTCCTCGTCGCGCTCGTCGACCTCTTCTACGTCGACGTGCGGTTCCTCGTCGACCTGGTACTCGTTGACGCCGACGACGGTCCGCTCGCCCGACTCGATCTCCCGTTGGCGCTCGAAGGCGACGTCCTGAATCTGCCGCTTGACCCACCCGGACTCGACCGCGGCGAGCATCCCGCCGCGGTCGTCGACCGCGTCCAGAATCTCGGCCGCCTCGGCCTCGATATCGTCGGTGAGCGCCTCGACCGCGTAGCTCCCGCCCAGCGGATCGATCGTGTCCGCGACGCCGGACTCGTGTGCGAGGATCTGCTGGGTCCGGAGCGCCGTCCGCACGGACTGCTCGGTGGGCAGCGACAGCGCCTCGTCTTTCCCGTTCGTGTGGAGGCTCTGCGCGCCGCCGAGAACGGCCGCCATCGCCTGGTAGGCGACGCGGACGACGTTGTTCTCGACCTGCTGAGCGGTGAGTGTCGACCCGCCGGTCTGGGCGTGGAACTTCAGCTGCTTCGACTTCGGGTTCGTCGCGCCGAAGCGCTCTTCCATAATCTGCGCCCACAGGCGTCGAGCGGCCCGGAACTTCGCGACCTCTTCGAGGACGTTGTTGTGCGCGTTGAAGAAAAACGAGAGCTGCGGCGCGAAATCGTCGACGTCGAGGCCAGCGTCGACCGCCGCTTCGACGTACTCGATGCCGTCGCCGAGCGTGAACGCGATCTCCTGGGCCGCCGTCGACCCCGCCTCGCGGATGTGGTAGCCGGAGATCGAGATGGTGTTGAAGTTCGGCACCTCGGTCGCACAGAACTCGAAGACGTCCGTGATGAGTCGCATCGACGGCTCCGGCGGGTAGATGTAGAGGTTCCGCGCGATGTACTCTTTGAGGATGTCGTTCTGTATCGTGCCACGGAGTTTATCGCGCGGGACTCCCTGCCGGTCACCGATCGCGACGTACATCGCGAGCAGCACCGCCGCGGGCGCGTTGATCGTCATCGACGTCGAGACTTCGTCCAGCGGGATGTCGTCGAAGACGACCTCCATATCCCGGAGGCTGTCGATCGCGACGCCCGCCTTGCCGACCTCGCCGGCCGCCATCCCCGCGTCGGAGTCGTAGCCCTTCTGCGTCGGGAGGTCGAACGCCATCGACAGCCCCGAGGAGCCCTGCTCTATGAGATACCGGAAGCGCTCGTTGGTCTCGGCGGCGGTGCCCATCCCGGCGTACTGCCGCATCGTCCAGAGTCGCCCGCGGTGCATCGTCGAGTAGACGCCGCGCGTGTAGGGGGCCTCCCCCGGGAAGCCGAGGTCCGCCTCGTAGTCGAGGTCGGCGACGTCGGCGGGGGTGTAGAGTCGGTCGACGGGCTGGCCGCCGGTGTCGGTGGTGAACGTCTCCTGCCGCTCCCCGAAGCGTTCCAGCGTCGGTGAGAGCGTCTCGGCCTCCCACTCGCGTTTGGCCTCCCGGATCGTCGCGAGGTCGTCGGGGTCGAACATACTCCACAGTGTGGAGCCGTCAGATATGAAACTGCCCCACGGGGGAGCCGACGCCCCGGAGGGAACAAGGCCATTATCGACCCCGACAAACGGCGTGCTATGACCGAGGACGCAGCCCCCGAGCGGGTACGCGGCGGGCGGATGACCGACGCGGAGATCGACGCCTATCTACAGGAGCGCGGAACCGGCGTGCTCTCGCTGGCCGACGGGAATCGCGCCTACGCGGTCCCCATCTCGTTCGGCTACGAGTCCGGCCGCGCCGTCTTCGCCTACTGGCAGTTCCGGCCGGACAGCACCAAACTCGCCTACAGCGAGACGACGGAACGTGCCTGCCTGGCAGTGTACGATTTCGCCTCACAGACCGACTGGCGGAGCGTGCTCGCCTTCGGCCCGCTGCGAGAACTCGGCACCGACGAGTGGGCCGAGATCGGCGAACTGATGGACGAGAACGCCTGGTCGCCCGACCTCTCCGGCGTCGCCCGCCGACAGCTCTCGATCGTCGGCTTCGAGCTGCCCATCGAGGAGGTGACCGGACTCAAGTGTGAACCCGACTCTGCGGACGAGTGACGCCGTCACGGTCTCCGACGAGGGCCGACACACCGGCGAAGCCCGCGCGAACGACGTGGTTCGCCACGCTTTTGCTATCGGCCGCCGTCGCTTCGAGCAACTATGTTCGGTGGAGGCGGTATGAACCCGCGGAAGATGCAGCAAATGATGAAACAGATGGGCATCGACGTCACCGAACTCGATGCCGAGGAGGTCATCATCAGGACGGCCGACGAGGAGCTCGTCTTCTCGGACGCGCAGGTCACCCGGATGGACGCGCAGGGGCAGCAGACCTACCAGGTCGTCGGCGAACCCGAGTCTCGCGAGCGCGGGACAGAAGCGAGCGACGCCGACGAGAGCGGTGCCGACGAGGGCGACGCCGGCGACGCCGGCGACGAGGCCATCCCCGAAGACGACGTCGAACTGGTCGCCGCGCGGGCCGGCGTCACGCCCGACACGGCACGCGAGGCGCTCGAAGCGGAGGACGGCGACCTCGCGGCCGCTATCGCCCGCCTGGAGTGAGCTACCTCCTCGTCCACGACGACCGCGAGTACCTCCGCGCCCCGGGCGACGAGCTTCAGACCGATCTCGGCGTGCTGGACGTCCCCGAAGACGTCGAACCCGGCGACGTGCTGGAGACGCATCTCGGCGAGGCGTTCGTCGTGCGCCGGCTGCGCGGTCCGGATCTGTTCAACCACTTCGAGCGCACGGGCGCGCCGATGATGCCCCGCGACATCGGCCTCGTGATCGGTCACACGGGCGTCGCGGCCGGCGACCGCGTGCTCGACGCCGGCACCGGCACGGGCGTCCTGGCGGCGTATCTGGGACGGCTCCGCGCCGACGTGGTGACCTACGAGATCGACGACGGGTTCGCCGACGTCGCGCGCGAGAATATGCGGCTCGCCGGCGTCACCGACCGCGTCGACGTTCGGACGGGCGACCTGACGGCCCACCTCGACGACGCCGTCGCGGACGGTCCCTTCGACGCGATCACGCTCGACACCGGCGACGCGCCCGCGGTCGTCGAGCGCGCCTCCGACCTCCTCGCGGACGGCGGTCATCTCGCGGTCTACTCACCGTTCGTCGAGGGCACGCGCGAGGTCGTCGAGGCGGCGCGGGCGGCCGGACTCGTCGACGTCGAGACGTACGAGACGATCCAGCGCGAGATGGACTTCGGCGAGCGCGGCTCCCGGCCCTCCACGGCCGGGGTCGGTCACACGGGCTATCTGACGTTCGCGCGACGCGAGCGCTGAGCGGGACGCGCTCCGACGACGGACGTCGTCGATCTCCGAACGCGTTCACTCGATCGAGCGCAGCATCTCGAAGAGCTCCGAGCGTGCGCGCTCGGGATCGAACGTCTCCGGTTCGGGCACGGTAAGCGGGTACGCCCCGCCGCCCAGCAGAAACTCCGTCCCGTCGGGCCACGCAGCGAAGTACGCCTCGACGGGTCGCTCGCTGCCGTCGACCCGCACCCGCGCGCGGTACCGCGTCGCCTCCACCGCTCTGTGGTCTACGTCGATCCGGTGTGTATCGGCACGCTCGACCGCAGAGAACCCACGCGCTTTCAGGACGTCGACGAACTTCGCAGTCGCGCGGTCCTCGACGAGTCGCGTCAGCGCCGTCGACGGCGACGTCGCCGGCGAGATGTGAAGCCGACTCGCGAAGACGAATCGCCACGTCGTCTCGGTCCCCGTCACGTCGTCGAGTCGGTCTCTGAGGGCGACGTCCTCGTAGATCCGGGTGTTTGCCTCGATCCGGACGACGCGCACGTCGAACGGCGTCGTCAGTTCCTCGGAGACGAGTCGCCACCCGTCGGGCAGGTCGAGTTCAGGCGGCGCGACGTCGGAGGTCACGCGAAGGCGTTCGGCCGCGGCCGACTTAATTCGGGGCGGTCGATCGCGCTCGGCTCCGGGGACGGACCAGTCGGTCAGCGCGGCCGGTCGCGGCGGCGCGTCCGCCGGATCAGTGGTCGTCTTCGCGCCACTTGTGGCCGCACTCGGTGCAGGTGAAGAATCGGGTCTCGGACTCGTCGGCCGAGCGGATCTGCTTCATCTCGTAGCGCGCGCGGTCGTTGCCGCACTCCGGACAGATGACGGTCGTCGTCGGGCCGATCTCGGCGTCGTCGACATCCGACATATCGACGACTTCGCTCTCCTCGCGGGCGGCCGTCGAGGTCATATGCTCCTCCTCGGCGGAGTCACGAGGCTTCTCGTAGCCGCAGCTGCCGCAGACCCAGACGTCGTCCTCGGTCTTCATCATCGAGCCGCATTCGTCGCAGAACTCCATCTTACCCCGACTCAGACGCTTCGGAGACTTAAGGAACCGGGATCGACGCGACCACGTCGCGGATGTTGAAACGTCTTAATACTACGGTGCGAACAGTCGGGCGTGACAGATAATCGAGCCCTCTCCGAGCAGGCGAAGGATCGGCTCGCCGACGTCGTCCGCCTGCAGCCGACTAAAAACAAAGAGCTCCAAGACCAGTGGGGGATGGAGTCCGGGAGCGAGGTCCACCAGTATCTCGAGGACGAACTCAAGGACTACTACTACCGCGACGACAACAGCCTGATCCGTGCGACGGCCGAGGCCGCCGACCTCGTCGACGTAGAGCCCGGCGTCGAAGGCGACGGCGACGACGAGGACGGCGTCCCCTCGGTGATCCGCGTTCCGACGCTCGAATCGCAGGTGTTCCAGGTCGTCGCCGGTCCCGAGGAGCGCTCCGAGAGCGTCGTGAGCGTGCTGAACAAGGTCCGGGAGGCGTTCGACGTCGACCCGCCCGTCGAGGACGTTCGTCAGGCGCTCCAGAGCCTGCGCCGGAAGGGCGTCGTCGAAGTGCGCTACCGGACGGTTCCGACGTTCCGGCTCGCAGCTCCCCGAGAGGAGATCGACGTCGAAGTGACCGACTCCTGACGCGGCGGCGAACTCAGTCGGTTCGGTGCGTCGACTCGCTGTCGCGCCCCGCCCGCTCCCGCCGGCGGATCCACTCGCGACGCCGCCGCAACAGCCGCTTGATGCCCTTCCCCGGACCGCCTTCGATGGGCCACCCGCGGGTGCGCCAGGCCGGCGGTTCGGGCTCGAACTCCGCACAGGAGCCGGCGCATTCGGCAGCCGTCTGCGGGCGACCCTTCGCGGCGCAGTAGGGCACCAGCGCGCGTCCCTGGCGGTGGAGCTCGAAGTGCCGACAGTCGGGCCGCATCGTCTCGTGGTACGACCGCCAGCCGCGGCCGTAGGCGCGTTCTGCGAGCACGAGGCGGCGGCGCTCCCGGCCGGCGTCAGTCGCGTCCGGCGTCACCGCGCTGGGGTACCACTCGACGTCTGCAGCGGTTCGGTCCGCGGCGCCCGCAGCGGCTCGATCCGCGGCGTCGGTCGGCGGTCCGTCGCGCTCGCCGGCCGCGACCGAGACCGCCAGGATGCCGACCTCGACCGGCAGATCCTCCAGGAGTGCCGGCTCGACGCGCCCGCCGGTCGCCTCGGTCGCGACCCAGACCTCGTCGGCGAGCGCCGACTCGACGTCGTGTTCCAGTTGCCCGGCGAGGGCGCGGGCCGCGGAGGCGTCGAGGTCGGGTTTGTTCTCGACGGCGACGATCCGGCGGAGCCAGTCGGGATACGGCGCGACGCGCCTGATCTGGATGCGGTTGCCCCGACGGCGCGTCTGGACGACGTCGCGGTCGGCGGCGCGGTGGACGGCGGCGCGGACGTAGCGCCACGGGTAGCCGGGATCCGGGAGTGCGTCGCGGTACCACGCCCACTCGGCGGGTGCGTTGCGGACGACGTGTAGGAGATCCGAGTCGAGCTCGCGCTCGCCGAACTGCGCGCGGGCGGCGAGTCCCGCCGGGTCACACTCCAGGACGACCGTGTCCCAGCGGCGCTCGCGGGTGCCGAGCTGTCGGGCGACGACGACGGCGTCCTCGCGCGGCTCCTCGGGCGGCCACGACGCCTCCGCCCAGCGGCAGACTAGCAGTTCGAAGCCGAACTCGGCGGTTCCGGGGGACACGCGTCGCCCTGCCGCTCAGGCGAGATACTTGCCGTCGCTGCTCTCGCCGTTCTCGGCCGCGAGCTGGTCGAGATAGTCGTGAGCCTGCTCGAAGATGTCGCGGGGGCCGTCCTGGGTGATGGTGTTGATCGCCTGCTCGTAGTCGCGCCACTGGAGGTCGCGGTGCTCGTTCGAGAGCTCCGCGCTCGCCTCGAACGAGCGGGCGATGAACAGGTGGACCGTCTTGTGAATCGTCCTCCCGTTCGCCTCGAACACGTAGTCGTACTCCTTCCGGAAGCCGTCGATGAGCCGGAAGTCCTCGATCCCGGCCTCCTCTTTCACTTCTCTGATGGCTGTCTGCTGGAGCTCCTCTTCTCCTTCGACACCGCCTTTGGGGAACTCCCAGTCCCCCGGTCGGCTCTTCAGGAGCAAATACTCCCGTTGGCCGCGTGTGTCGCGGAAGAGGATCGCTCCAGCGCTAACCGCTTCCACAGTCATTAGATGGATAAACCGGGTAGGGAGTTAAGAGACTATCGGACGTATATATCGGAGTCCGTCTGCCTAGCCGTCACGCGAGTGGGCTGGGTCTCTCGGGGAACTGCAGTCCTATGGATGTGTTTTTACGGCTCGGCGACGACCTATCTGCTATCCCAGCGAGACCCCAGCCATGACCTTCGTCACAAAACTACGGTTCCAGTCCGGGAACCGATACGAACTGGAATCGGAAGTCTCCGACCTCAAAACGATGCTCGAACGCAAAGGCGCTGAGTGTAAAGGACCGCACGCCGATCCGCCGGAGACCGTCACAGTGCCGCAGTACCGGGGACTCCAGCCCGGCGACGAGTTCTCCGCGTGGAGCTACACTGTCTACTCACGGCACCTGGAGATCCACGGCAACGACCACATCGCCCGCGAGGTCGGCCACATGGAGTTCCCCGAGAGCCTCCACGTCGAGATCGAGGTCGAACAGAAGAAGCCGCTCGGTCACCTACGCGACTGACGCGGTCTCGGGACCGCTCGCCACGCGTGGAGACCGGGCGCAGCACTCCCCGGTCTCAGTTGCGCGCCCACTCGATGGCCGCATCCACGTCTTTGAACTTCTCGACGTCGGCTCCGGGGACTTCGACCTGAGATTTGACCGCCAGCGCCGTGATCCCCTCAGAGACGAAGCCGATCTTGTCGACGCCGGCGTACTCGCCGTTCGCTGACCACTCGTCACCCATGTACTCCTGGGTTTCTTTCGGGAGATTCGTCTCGCTACCGAAGATGGCGATCGACGCGGTGATGTCGTCTTCGCTGGCCCGCTCGCGGTAGTGTCTGCTCACTGCTTCGAGATCCTCGTCGGCGAACCCCTGCCAGCCGCGCAGGTTCCAGACTCCCACGTCAGAGACGGTTTCGAACTCCCACTCGTAGTCGGCCGGGTCAGGTAGATGTGCGTTGTGTACCATACATACACCTAACGCACCGTTCGATGATGTGAGCGCTGCCTACCTACGTAGGGACGAGCGAACTGAACTGCGCGGATCCGGACTGTGTGAGAAACCGCAGTTCTGCGGCCCCCGAACGATACTGCTCCGGCCGTCGCTACTCTTCTTCGTCGAACACGTCGACGACGCGTGCGGTCCCGCGGTGCTGGCTCTCGTCGAACGACTCGATCTCGACCGTGACTTTCGCGTCCAGCAGCGATGGGTCGGCGTCGGGGAGTTCGAGGACGGTGTCACCGACGCGGACGAGCAGGCCGGACTCGCTGCGGCCGGTGACGAACGCGGGCACCGTCTCGCCGACCTCGAAGACGGGCGTCGTGGTGCGGAACCGGAGCCCGGCGAACAGTTTCTCGAAGCGGCTCATACGCGACTCACCTCCTCGCTCGCGCGGTCGGAGACGTACTCCCGGCCGTAGCCCGTCCACGCCGCCAGCAGGAAGACGGCGACGAGGAACCACCCGTGGAAGACGAACGGGAACACCGAGGCGGGGTTGACGACCATCGCCTGCGTGAACCACTCGTACTGGTCGGGGAGCCGCTGCATCGCCGAGTAGCCCGCCAACAGTCCGCCGCCCCACGGGAAGATGTACCCGAGCGCGGAGGTGTTGGCGTCGAGGATGTTCGCGCGCCGGTAGCCGTTGATGTTGAACCGGCGACCGAGCGTCCTGATGTAGGGAGCGATCGCGATCTCGGCTGCGGTGTTGATCGTGATCATCGCGTTCACCAGGGCCGTGCCGAGCACCATCGTCGTCTCGGCGCGACGGACCGTGGTCGCGACGCGTTCGAGCAGGAACTCCTGGATCGCCTCGAAGCCGCCGCCGCGCTGCATCACCTGTGCGGCCGCGACGATCAGCAAGACGAGGACGATCAGCGGGAAGAAGCCCGCCGCGCCCGTGTAGAGACTGCCGGCGACGGCCGTCTCGCCGGGGGCGACGGGTACGACGAACGCCCCGACGACGGGGGTCGCGTCGATCGACTGGACCAGCGCGGACTCCCTGGAGGCCTCGAAAGCGAGCATCGCCGAGACGTCAGCGAGCCCGAAGACGAGGTTGAGAGCCGCCGAGAGGACGATCCCCCACGAGATGGCTTCGACGATGTGCCGGCCGCGGATCGCCGTCAGGATCACGGCGCCGATCGACGCGAGGTGGACGAGGCCGAGCGCGGTCCCCGCCCCGCCGGCACCCGTGACGTCGACCGGCGTGCCCTGCATCGCCTGTCCGGCCGCGAGATACGCGGCGAAGGCGAACACCGCTGCGACGACGGCGTACTTCAGCCGCGAGGCGACGACGCCGCCGATGTCGGCGTTCTGCGTCACCGCCGAGACGATCGTCGTGTCGCTGACGGGGGCGAGATTGTCGCCGAAGACCGCCCCCGAGAGGATCGCACCGAAGAGCAGGATCGGGTCTGCGCCGATCGCGACGCCCGCGGGGAAGACGAGCGCGGTGAACGCGATCGCCGTGCCGTAGCCGGTGCCGATCCCCGTCGCCAGGAGAGCGGCGAGAATGAACGTCAGCGCCGGGAACAGTTCGGCGCCGACCTGAACGGCGTCGGCCGCCCACACGAGCCCGTCGACGAAGCCGCCGACCTGGATCGTCTCGGCGAACATCCCGGCCCACAGCCACGCGACGATCGCCGTCGCGGCGACCCGCTGTGTCATCCCGTCGAAGAGGACGTCGGCATACGTCTTCCACGGCCCGCGAACGAGGAACATCCCGACGACGAGGCCGGCGAGGATGCCGACGATAAGCCCCGTCGTGTCCCCGATCCCGAGCAGTCCGCTCTGGAAGACTGCCCAGACGATGAAAAACGCGATCGGAACCGCGCTCGCGGCCCGACCGCCGTGAAAGCTCAGCGTTCTCGACGCGTCGCTGCTGTCACTCATCGAACGGTCGGTTGTACCCGTTCCCGTTAAGGGAATCGATCCACGCGAGCCCCGGTCGCGCGGCCGTCGGCTCCGACGCCGCTTTATCGCCCGACGACACAGAGACGAGTATGACCACAGCCGACCTCGTGGACCTCCGACGCGACCTGCATCGTCACCCCGAGCCCGCCTGGCGGGAGTTCTACACGACCGCCCGGATCGTCGACGAGCTGGAGACCCGCGACCTCGACGCCCTCTACGTCGGATCGGAAGTGCTCTCCGACGATCGGGTCGGCGTTCCCGACGACGAGGAGCTCGACGCGTGGCTGACGCAGGCCCGGGAGGCGGGCGCTCGCGCGGACATTCTGGACCGACTCGACGGCGGCACCACGGGCGCGGTCGCCGTCGCCGAGCGCGGCGACGGGCCGACGGTCGCACTGCGTGTCGACATCGACGGGCTCCCGATCACCGAGTCGTCCGCCGACGGCCACGCCCCCGCGGCGAGCGGCTTCCGCTCGGAACACGAGGGCTACATGCACGCCTGCGGTCACGACGCTCACGCGACGATCGGCGTCGGCGTCCTCGATGCGGTCCTCGACAGCGACTTCGAGGGGACGATAAAAGTGTGTTTCCAGCCCGGCGAAGAGCGGATCGTCGGCGGCGAGCCGATGGCGAACTCCGGCCGTCTCGACGACGTCGACTACCTGTTGGCCGTCCACGTCGGCCTCGACCACCCCTCCGGCGAGGTCGTCGCCGGCGTCGACGGCTTCCTCGCGGTCTCACAGTTCGAAGCCGAGTTCGTCGGTGCACCGGCGCACGCCGGGGCTCGGCCGGAGACGGGCGCGAACGCGATGCAGGCGGCCGCGACGGCGATCCAGAATCTCTACGCGATCCCGCGGCACGCCGCCGGCGCGACCCGCGTCAACGTCGGCGTCATCGAGGGCGGAACGGCGACGAACATCGTCCCCGAACGCGTCACCATCGAGGGCGAGGTCCGCGGCGATACGACCGAGCTGATGGAGTTTATGGAGCAGCGGGCCCGGCGCGTGCTCAGCTCGGCCGCGGAGTTGCACGACTGTGAGGTCGACGTCGCCACGGCGGGGCGCGCCCCGTCGACCCGCAGCGACAGGGGACTCGCCGCCGTCGTCGGCGACGTGGCGCGGGCCACAGACGGCGTGACGTCGATCCTCGACTCGGACCACCTCGGCGGCAGCGAGGACGCCACGTACCTGATGCAGCACGTCCAGGAGCGCGGCGGCAAGGCCGCCTACGTCGGCGTCGGGACGGACCACCCCGGAGGCCACCACACCGACACCTTCGACGTCGACGAGACGAGCATCGGCCTCGGCGTCGACGTGCTCGCGACCGCGATCTGCGAGCTCGACACGCGCAGGCCCTGAGCCTCGCGGGACGCCGGCCCCTCGGCGGCCGAGTCAGCCGAAGCGCTCGTTGAACCGATTGACGGCGTCGTCGGTGCCGGCGACGACGACGCTGTCGTCCCGCTCGACGGTGAACTCCGGGCCGACGTCCGTCCGGAGCTCGTCGCCGCGCTCGACCGCCAGCACGGTGCTGCCGGTGCGGGCCCGGACGTCTGCCTCCGCGAGCGACAGACCGGCGAGACCGGGCGCGTCCACTCTGACGACCTCGACCTGTGACTGCGGCGCGATGACCTCCTCGTCGGTGAGATTCGACGCGAGCATCCGGCCGCTGACCGTCGAGAGCGCGAGGACGTACTCCGCGCCCGCGCGGTAGAGCTTCTGGACGCTCGCGGCGTCGTTGGCGCGGACGATGATCTCCGCGTCGGGAGCCAGCCGCTCGGCGACGAGCGTCGCGAAGATGGCGGTCGTGTCGTCGTCGAGGGCGATCAGCACGCTCTCGGCGTCTCCGACGCCCGCTCGCTGGAGCACGTCCGGGTCAGTGACATCGCCGACGACGTCGACCCCCTCGCCGTCCTGGCGGTCGACGACGACGTGGGGCACGTTCGACTCGGTCAGCACCGCGGCGGCGGTCGACCCGACCTCGCCGTGACCGGCGACGACCACGCGGCCGCGCCGGTGCCGTCGCGCCTCCGAGCGGGCGAGCGCCCTGAGCTGCGAGAGCTGTTCCTCGCGGCCGGTGACGAGCAGCGTCGTGCGGCCGTCGAGGACGGTGTCCGGGTCGGGGGGCGTGACGAACTCGCCGCGGGACCAGATGCCGATGATGTTCGCGCCCGTGCGCCGGCCGACCTCGCACTCGGCGATCGTCCGCCCCTCCAGTCTACTGTCGGGGTGGATCAACACCTCCGCGATCTCGAAGCCGTCGCCGAGGGGGATCGCGTCGTCGCTCGGCACGATCGGAGAGGCGGCCTTGCGCGCGAGACTCTCGCCGAGGAGCTGCCGCGGGAGGACGACGTCGTCGGCGCCCGCGTAGCGGTGGTAGTCCTCGACCGCCGGGTCCTCGAGGAGGCTGACGATGCGAACGTCCGAATCCAGTTGCTCGGCCGTCAGCACGATGCTGGCGTTCGTTCGATCGTCGCTATCGGCGACGAGCGCGACCGCGGAGTCGGCGTTCGCGGCCCGGAGATCCGCGACCGACTCGGGGTCGCCGTGGACGACGTCGTACTCGTCCTGCAGCTCGCGGGCGCGCTCGCGGTCCGGTTCGAGCACGAGATGTGGGATCCCCGCCGCGTCGAGTTCACTGACGAGAATCTCGCCGTGGGCAGTGAGCGGCGTGACGACCACGTGCTCCGACAGCGACGACTCCGCCGGCGGATCCCGTTCGAGCGCCCGTTCGACTAGCGGGACGACGAACAGCGGGAGCGTCGTGAAGATGAGCGCGACGCCGGTGAACTGCATCGCCATCGAGAGCAGATACGTCGGGGCAGCGCTCCAGATGCCCGCGTCCTCCCCGTAGCCCGTCGTCGTGAACGTCTCCACGACGATGTGGGCCGACTCGGCCCAACCCACGGAGACGCCCTCGAAGCTCGCCATCGTCCACCGGTAGAGCACGGTGTAGAACACGACTGCGCCGACCGCGACGCCGAGATAGACCCCCAGTCGTCGCTGGGGTTTGGAGGGTGACCAGGTCGACCCGTCTGTCATATCTGTCGCTCGAGGTCCGCACGCAAAAGTTCGCCGGAGCGGCTGCGGTCGATGAGCAGACCGGGCCGGGCGACCCACCAGGCGACCCACTGTCCGACGGGCGTCTGACGCGCCGGGGGTAGATCGGGGTCCGTAGCCTGCGCAGGCCGCGGATACCGGTGAGACCCTTGAGTCTCCGGAAAGTATTTGATCTGGATTCTGTGATACACACAGGGATGAACAGTCGAACTATCGACGTGGTGACCGACTGGGAGACGGTCGCCGCGTCGGACGGATACGAGGGGCTCCACGAGCTCGCGGACGCGGAGTTCAGCGGAGCCGTCTCTGCCGGGATGACGTGGGCGTTCTTCCTGAACGGCCGCGTCGTCGGCGTTTTCGAGGGGGGAATCGGGGACTTCGAGGACGCCGAGCTGACCGCATACCGCGCGGCAGACCCGAGCCTCCCGCTCCTCTTTGCGATGCAGGAACGCGGGGGCGAGACGCAAGCGAGGTACTACACGAACAAGACACCGCTGTCGGACGCCGACCAGACGCTCTCGAACGGCGGCTTCACGGGCTACGTCGAGCTCTCCGAGAACGTTCTCTCCGGGGATTACTACGTCGTCTACTACGGTGGCAAGTCGATGAGCGCCGCCTTCGTGGGGAGCTCCGAACGGCTCGTCACGGGCGAGGACGCCTTCGAGACGGCCGCCGACGAGGTCGGGATCTACGAGGTCGTCGACGTCGACGTCGAGATCGTCGACCTGCCGGAGCCACCGGGTGCGGAGGACGAGGAACCGGGCGAGGAGCCGGAGCCCGAGGCGGACACAGACGCCGCCGAGACCGCCGAGACCGACGATCCGGAGCCGGAGCCGGAGCACGAGGAGCCAGTCGACGCGGGCGAGGAGTCGGTCGACGCGAGCGAGGAGGCCGGAGAGGCGGCTTCGGAACCGTCCACCGAGACCGACGACGCAGCCGCCAGCGACGCCGACACGGCGGGCGTAGATCGGGACGGGGACGACGCCGCGACCGGCGAGGAGACGGGCGTCGCCGGCGACGACGCGCGGCCGAACACGGCCTCGGCGGGCTCCACGGGCCCGGAGCCGGCCGAGGAGTCCCCCGCGGACGAGGCCAAAGCGCCGGGGACGGGATCCGCTGCCGACGCGGCTGGCACCGCAGGTACGACCGACACCGCGCCGACGGCCGGGCGGAGCGCATCTGCCGGCGGCGGGGCTGACACGACCGCGCCGTCGCCGGCCGGTGAATCCGACGCCGGCGTCTTCTCCGACGAGGCGCGCTGGCGGGAGGCGAAGACGATCCCGTCGCTCGATCCGGGCGAGTCGAGCTCGAACGGGACGACCGAAAGCGCCGCGAGCGCCGACTCGGACCGCGGGCCGACGCGCGAACGCACCGCCCGGATGCAGCGGCAACAGACCGCGCGGAAGGCGGCGCAGAGTCGGACGAGCGCCTCCTCGAGCGGGGGCGCCGCCGCCTCGACGCAGCGACGCAACCGCCCGAGCAGCGAACCGAGCGCCGAGCGACTTCAGAACCAACTCTCGCAGGCCCGCGACCGGGTCGAGGCGCTGGAAGCCGAGCGCGAGGATCTGACCGCCGAGCGAGCGGAGCGGCGCGAGCGCATCGAGAAACTCGAAACCGAACGCGAGGAGTACCGCGACCGGATCGAGACGCTCGAGGCCGAACGGGAGACCCTCGAGGCTGAGGTCGAGCGGTTGGAGGCCGAACTCCGGGAGACGAGCGACGGCGCGCCACAGGCGCCCGCGCAGTCGATGTCGCCCGAGGCGGCGCTGTCGGGGACGAACCTGTTCGTGCGATACGACCGAAAGAGCGAGGCGACCCTCGAGCACGCACACGACGGCGAGGCCGCACGGGCCGACGTCAGCGAGAATCTCCGGCTCGAACATCACACCACGTTCGAGACGGACGGTCTCGCCGTCGACGACCGACCGTACGAGGAGTTCCTCCACGGCAGCACCGAGTACGCGTTCGCGAACTGGGTCGTGACGGACCTCCTCTACGAGATCGGCGAGACGGGGAACCAGTCCGGGCTCTCGGGCGTCTTCGACTCGATCCCCGCGATCGACCGGATCGAACTGTTCGGGACCGTCGGCGTCGACACCGTCGACGGCGTCGAACAACGCGACTTCGACGTCATCTTCAGAGACAAGATGGGCGACGCGCTGTTCGTCGCGGACATCAACGCCTCGCGGAACGCGACGACCGAGGCGATGGTCGGGTCGCTCGTCGAGAACACGAACACAATCGCCTCGAACGACGAGGCGCTCGCGGCCGGCTTCTACGTCACCGAATCGTTCTACGAACCGGGTGCCTTAGAGACCGTCGCCGAGGAGACGGGCGGTGGCCTGCTCTCGCGGTCGAAGAAGCTCTCGCACGTGAAACTCTCGCGGAAGCGCGGCTACCACCTCTGTCTGGTCGAAGCTCGAAACGGGGAGTTCCACCTGAACGTTCCGGATCTGTAAGGAGAACGAGGCGGCAGCGAAACGCCGGGAGACGGGGTGGCGGTGGACGCGTTCGGAGTTAGCTTTCGACTTCGACGGCCTCTTCGATCTTCATCTCGTCGAGTTTGTCGACGATCTGATCGAGCTTTTCGTCGAGCTCGTCGACGAATTCGGCGGTCCGTTCGGTGGTGATCGCACCCTGGCTGGACGGCTCGATGAGGTTCTCCTCCTCGAGGACACGCAGCGAGTAGCGGACCTTGTGGTGTGGGTAGCCGGTCTCGTTCGACATCTTCACGATCCCGATCGGTTCGCTCTCGATGACCATTTTCAGGACCTGCAAATGCCGTTCGAGCATATCCACTTCCTTTTCGAGTCGGTCTATCATGTCATCTGTTAACTTGTCTGGGCAGGATTTAAATGTTGCCCTCTGACCCGACAGAACACACCACGGCTGCTACTACCGCGTTACACCGGAGCGTAATTAACCGTTCGGGTCGGCGGTGTTCGCCAAGTCGCCGGACTGCGCGGGGCCGGGACGCAAGTCACTCCTCGGTCGGAGTCCCGTGGCTCGTCGACCGAAGTACCGGAGAGTGAGGCGGCGCGGCGGCGGACCGTAATGGGTTTTACGTGGCACGAAGAAGCGCCGTGTATGACCGTCACGATCGTCGGCTCCCAGCTCGGCGACGAGGGCAAGGGTGCCCTCGTCGACCTGTGGGGAGGCGACGCCGACGTAGTCGCCCGGTATCAGGGCGGCGACAACGCCGGCCACACCGTCGTCGAAGACGGCGACGAGTACAAGCTTTCGCTGGTCCCGAGCGGTGCCGTCCGCGACAAGATCGGCGTCCTCGGGAACGGTTGCGTCGTCAATCCCAAGACGCTGTTCGAGGAGATCGACGACCTCCGCGACCGCGGCCTCGAGCCCGACGTGCGGGTGGCTCGGCGCGCCCACGTCATTATGCCGTACCACCGCGTCCTCGACGGGATCGAGGAGGAGGCCAAATCCGACTCCGACCTCGACGCCGGCACGACCGGCCGCGGCATCGGCCCGACCTACGAGGACAAGGCCGGACGGCGCGGGATCCGCGTCGGCGACCTGCTCGACCCGGAGGTCCTCCGCGACCGTCTCGAGTACGTCGTCCCGCAGAAGCGCGCGCTGGCCGAGGACGTCTTCGGCGTAGACGCCGGCGACGCGTTCGACGTCGACGCCGTCTTCGAGGAGTACAGAGCGATCGGCGAGCGCTTCGCCGACGAATCGATGACCGTCAACGCCGGGGAGTTCCTCGGCTCCCGCGTCGACGACGGTGAGAGCGTCCTCTTCGAGGGCGCACAGGGGACCTCGATCGACATCGACCACGGCATCTACCCGTACGTCACCTCCTCGAACCCGACCGCAGGCGGCGCGGCGACCGGCACGGGCGTCGGCCCGACGGTGGTCGGCCGCGGCGAGGTCGTCGGTATCGTCAAGGCGTATCTCTCCCGCGTCGGCACCGGACCGCTCCCGACCGAACTCACCGGCGACGACGAGGAGCTCGCCGACTACATCCGCGAGAAGGGCGGCGAGTTCGGAACCGTCACCGGCCGGCCGCGCCGCATCGGCTGGCTCGACGTCCCGATGCTTCGCCACGCCGCGCGGGCGAACGGCTTCACCGGCCTCGCGGTGAACCACATCGACGTCCTGGCCGGACTCGACGAGGTGCAGGTGGGTCACTCCTACGACCTCGACGGCGAGGAACTGTTCACGATGCCCGCGACGACCGAGCGCTGGGGACGGTGCGAGCCGAACCTCCGCGAGTTCGAGCCGTGGCCGGAAGTCGACTGGTCGGCCGTCGCCGACGAGGGCTACGGCGCGATTCCCGACGCCGCACAGGCGTATCTCGACTACCTCGCCGAGGAGGTCGGCGCGCCGGTGTACGCCGTCGGCGTCGGCCCCGACCGCGCCCAGACGATCGAACTGACGAACCCCTTCCAGGCGTAGTCGGAGCACGCTCGGCTCCGCGCCGAACGCTGCCTACGAACCCGTAGCCTTTTCACCGCCGCTTGCCTCCTGTAGCGTGATGAAAGAGTCACTGATGGACATCCTCTGTGACCCCCTCGACAAGAGCGCCCTCGAACTCGAAGTGGACGAACGCGACGGCGAAGAGATCATCGAGGGCCGACTCGTCGGCACCGTCACGGGCGAAGTCTACCCCATCGAAGACGGCATTCCGAACCTGCTGCCGCCGGATATGCGCGACGAAGAGTAGCCGACCGAACTCCTTTCGATCGCTCTCTCACTACGCCCGCCAGCCGACGTTCCTAGCGCCTGCCGAACCACCACCAGCGACGCCCTCAACGCCTGCCGAGCCACCACCAGCCGACGCCGAGGGCGAGCACGACCGCGACGACGCCAGCCGCCAGCAGCGTCGTGTCGCTCGCGCCCGCGTCCTCGACGACGGTCACCGGCACGACGTAGCTGTCGAGGGCGATCCGCTCGCCGTCGGGGCGCTCGGCCGTGACGTTCAGGGTGACCGACGAGCGCGTCGGCACCGCGTCCTCGTCGACCGTGACCGCGAACGCGAGCCGCTCGGCGTCGCCGGGGGGCAGCCGCTGTACGTACGCCGTCCGCGACTCCGAGGAGAACGGCGGCTCGGTTTCGAGGCGTGCCCGCACGTCAGTGAGGGCGGCACGCTCGGAGTTCCGTACGCGGACGGTCAGCCGATTGTCCGTGTCGATCTCGAAGGTGGCGTTCTCCGGTGTGACCGTCAGCCAGTCGCGCTCCGGGCGCACCGACACCGTCGGTTCGAGCTCGTCGCTCGTCTGGCGGTTGCCCGCGGGGTCCCGGTAGCGAACGGAGAGGTTCAGCTGCCGGTCGGTCGCCGTCGCGCCGTCGCCGACGTCGACCTCGAAGGCGAAGTCGCGCTCGGCACCCGGTTCGAGGCGG
Source organism: Halobellus sp. Atlit-31R (assembly GCA_003665935.1). Classification (GTDB taxonomy): domain Archaea; phylum Halobacteriota; class Halobacteria; order Halobacteriales; family Haloferacaceae; genus Haloquadratum. The sequence continues at coordinate 233,774 of QPLR01000001.1, forward strand.
CCCAGTGCGGCCTCCGTGTCGACTGCCGCGACGTTCGCTCCCGTCGGCCGGTAGTGGAGGACGGCGTTGGCGACGGGGACCGGGCCGGTGTTTTGGATCGTCCCGTGGATCGTCCCGGGCTCGCCGACGTACAGCGCGCTCGTGAGATTCACCACGTCGAACGTGACTTCCTCCCGCGGCGTCACGCCCGCCGTCAACGCGCCGGACGTGCGCTCGATCCCGTCGGCGTCGGTGTACGACACCGTCGCGCGGAGCGGATACTCCCGGAGCAACGCGTCGTCGGCGAAGCGCGTCCGGAACGCGAACGTCCGATTCTCACCGGGGTCCCACGCCCCGGAGTACGCCTCCGACGCCGCAGAGCCCGTCCCGAACGTGACCTCGTCGTCCGGCGAACTCACCTGCAGCGTCGCGTCGCGGGCCGACTCCGTCCCCGTGTTGCGGACCGTCATCGACAGCGGGCCGTAGCTCCCGACGCGCGCCGTCGAGTCGACGTCGACGACGCGGAACTGCGGTCGGTCCTCGACGACGACGCGGAGCGAGTACGTCTTCGCGAGGTCGACGTATCTGTACTCGGGCCCGTCGGTCCCGGACCCGTACTCCACCTTCGGGGCGTACGTGTACCGAATGCGAACCGGGAGCCGGTAGGTCCCCGGCGGCGTGCCCTCCGGGACCGTGATCGAGACCGGGATCGGACCGGTCCGCCCCTCGGGGACGTTGCCGACCGGATAGGTCCCCGTGTTCACCTCGATCGGCGACGACCCGCTCCGGACCTGCACCGTCGTCGCTCGCGCGGTCGTCACGCGCTCGACGTACTGCGCTGGCCCGGACGACTGCAGACTCCCCTCGTTCGTGAGATAGACCGACAGTGTGCCCTCCTCGCCGGGCAGGAACTCGTTGTCCGGGCTCTGAACCGAGATCGCCGGCGAGCCCGTCACATCCTCGATAGCGACGATCGGAACCGGAACCGCCGCTACGACCACGAGCAGAAGCAGGAGGGCGACTCCGAGGGGGGCGCGAGACACTGTCGACGTACGGACACACCACCCGCCAACAGTTAAAACGTAACGTCTGAGCGACACGACGGGCGCGCCCCGTCAGATGTCGCGGGCCTGAAAGCGAACGACGCTGAGAAAGAGCAAAAGTAGCGCGACCGCCAGCAGCAGGAGCGCGTCGCCGACAGAGAGCGTCTCGTGGAGGAGGATCTCGGTCGGGTCGATATACCGCGTCGGACTGACGTCGCCCAGCCACTCGGAGTCGGTGCCGACGGTGACCGAGTCGAGGAGAAAGAGGAGAAAGACGGTCGCGATGCCGCCCAGTTGCGCCGTGTTGCCGCGGCTGAACGTCACCGAGAGGAGTTGCCCGATACCGAGGCAGACGACGTGGTACGGGATCGAGAGCCCGTGGACCGCGAGCAGATAGAACGGATCGATCGGGTACCCGATCGCGACCGTGCCGGCGAAGACGACGAGCGGGATCACGAGGTTGAGCACGACGAGCGGCGTCAGCAGCGCGATCGTCTTCTCGACGGCAATCCGCGTTCGCGACACCGGCGCGGCGAGGACCAGATAGAACCGCTTCGACTCGATGTCGCCCGCGAAGGCGCCGCCGGCCGCGTACGCCATATACAGGCCGAGCAACAGGATCCAGATGAACTGGTACAGCTCGGCGGCGACGAACCCCTCGACAGTCGAGTAGGCCTCGACGCCGAGTCCCTCCTGGAACGCCTCGGGGAACGCCTCGATCAGCGCGTCGATGTCGGCACCCGCCTCGGCGATCGACGGGTAGAGGTAGACGATGAGCAGCGAGAACGCGCCGAGTAGCACCGCCAGCGCGAGCGAACTCCGGACGCGCTGTCGCGCCTCGTAGCGGGCCGTGTCAAGCCGCATTCTCTCCGTCGCCTCCCGCGGTGGGGCCGCCGTAGTAGTGGATGAACACCTCCTCGATCGGCGGCTCGTCGATCTCGATGTCGACGACGTGGTGCTGTGAGAGCTCCGCGAACAGCTCGTCGTAGTCGCCGGTGAAGGTGAACTGCACCTGCCGGCCCTCGGACTCGAAGTCGACGACGCCGTCGACGTCGAGTGTCGCCGCCGTCACGGGCGGGTCCGTGTGGAGGCGGACGCGCTTGCCCCCGCGCTGGAGGAGGTCGTCGACGCTCTCGACGGTCACTAGACGGCCGTCTCTGATGATCCCGACGCGGTCGCAGACGCGACGGACCTCGCCCAGGACGTGCGAGGAGAAAAACACCGTCAGACCGTCGTCGGACTCCCGACGGAGAAAGCGGTTGAACGCCTCCTGCTTGAGCGGATCCAGCCCGGACGTGGGCTCGTCTAAGATCACGAGGTCGGGGTCGTGCATAAACGCCTGCACGATCCCGAGCATCTGTTTGTTGCCCGTCGAGTACTCGCGGATCTTCCGCTCCAACGGCGGGGTGAACAGTTCGAGCAGTTCCGACCGACGGGAGTCGCCTTTCAGCCGCGCCTGGTAGTCGAGGAACGCCGCCCCCGTCACCCCGCTGTCGAACGCCGGCTCGGCCGGGAGAAAGCCGATCCGGGACTTCACCTCTCGGAGCGCGGCCTGATCCCGCACGTCGGTCCCGAAGAGCGTCGCCGTGCCGGCGGTCGGGGACTGAAACCCCATCAACTGCCGGATCGTCGTCGACTTCCCGGAGCCGTTGGGGCCGAGATAGCCGAAGATCTCGCCCTCCCGGATCGAAAATTCGAGGTCGTCGTTCGCCAGGGTGTCGCCGTACGCCTTCGTCAGTCCGTCGACCTCGATCGTCGCCATCGCCCAGTTGTTTCTGTCAACGGTTCATAAATCTCGCCGCCGAGAGCGCTGTCGGAAACGGCGTGGGTCGTCGCACCGTCCAGTGGATCGCGGAATCGCCTGAACGTTTTTACAGGTACGCTACGTGTAGGCTTACGTGCCAGAGTCGCTCGCCGTGGAACTGAACCGGGAGACGGTGCACGCAGTCGAGGCCCCCGGCGGGCTCACCGTCACCGGCCCGTTCCACGTCTACCTGCAGAACCACGGGGGACCCGTCCACGTCCATCTGCATCTCGACGACGACCTCTCGCGGGTCGCCCGGGTCGACGCCGTGAACCACTACGTCGAGGAGGGCGAGACGATCCGGATCCCGGTCGGCGTCGCCGCGGACAGAGAGCGCGTCAGCGGACGACTCAAGATCGTCTCGGGCTACGGGGCCGAGACAGCGTACGTGAACGTTACCGTCGAGCGGAGGGCGAGGATGGGGCCAACAGCCACACACGGCGTCACAGCGTCGACGTCTGAAGCCGGGACCGACGCGTCCGCGACGCAGTCGACGACAGCGACGGAGCGCGACGACGAGCCAGCGAGTCAGACCGATCGCGGTCGGGCCGGCGACGACCCCGAGCGTGCCCCGGTCTCGTCTGCCGCGGCCGGCGCTCCCGGCAACGGGGCCCCATCGTCGGACGCCGGCGGCGACGGCCCACAGACGGTGGTCCGGCGGAAGCGCCCGTCGCCGTCTCCTTCGAACAGCGGCAGGACGGCACAGTCGCTCGCTGGTGAGGCGGCCCGGACGCTCGTCGGGGAGGGGAGAGCTCTCGCGAGAGCCGTCGACGTCGGCTCCGAACGACTCGCCTTCGGCGCGCTCGCGGCCGTCGCCGTCGCCGTCGGAATCGGGGTGATCGCCGCGGTCGGCGAGGCGCTCTTCGCGTTCGTCGTCCTCGTCGTCGTGGGCGCGGCCGTGGCGACCGCCGGGTGGTTACTGCTCACTTGAGTGCGACGGCGGCACCGCAGCAGTAGCGCCGCGCACACCGAACAGTCACACCCGCAGTCGCGCTCCGCCCGGCCGCGCGCCCTTGCGACGCTCACTGGAGATACGACGGATCCTCCGCGTCGCAGTTCCGCTCGTGCGTCTTCGCCTCCGCTTCGTCTTCGAGCAACAGGCCGCACTCCTCGCACTCGTACCACGTCTGGCCGTCCCGCTCGACCGTCGACACCATACTGTGTGGGTGGCTGCCTCGGTGCAAAATCCTTCCCCCGCGCCGTCTTCCGAGCCGCCGGGCAAGACAAAAGAGCGGTCGCGTCCTAAGAGCGGTATGAGCGCGGACGAGGGCCTCGAACTCACCGTTCGCGGGGCCGAGAAGCGAGACGCCGGCCGCGGGATCGCGCGACTGCCCGAGCCGGCGCGGCGGCGACTGGGCGTTCTCAGCGGCGACACCGTCGTCGTCGCGGGCAACCGAGAAACAGTGGCGAAGGTGTGGCCGGCCGGCGGCGACGTGCCCGAGCGCGTCGTCCTCGTCGACGCCGACACGCGGACGAACGCCGGCGCGAAGATCGACGAGACGGTCCGCGTCCGGAAAGTCGACGTCGAGGACGCGGCCTCGGTGACGCTGTCGATGCCGGCCGACGTCGCCTTCGAAGACGACGAGCGCGCGGTCGAACTCATAAAGCGCGCAATCCGCGACCGACCGATCAAGCCCGGCGGCCAGATCCACTTCGAGTCGCTGAGCGAGGATCCCTTCGTCGTGAGCGAGACGACGCCCGACGGGATGGTCCGTGTCACCGACGCGACGCGACTCCGGTTGACGCGTGAGGGACGGCTGAGTCGGGTCGTCTCGTCGATCTCCGGTGGCCAGGGCTCCAGCGGAGACGGCACCAGCCCCGGCGACGACCGCGGCAGCGCGGGGAGTTCGGGATCGACGCCGACCGTCACCTACGAGGACATCGGCGGCCTCGACGACGAACTCGACCTCGTCCGCGAGATGATCGAACTGCCGCTGTCGGAGCCGGACGTGTTCGCGCACCTGGGGATCGATCCGCCGAAGGGCGTCCTCTTGCACGGGCCGCCGGGAACCGGAAAGACGCTCATCGCGAAGGCCGTCGCCAGCGAGGTCGACGCGACGTTCGTCGACATCTCCGGCCCGGAGATTATGTCGAAGTACAAAGGCGAATCCGAGGAGAAGCTCCGCGAGAAGTTCACGCAGGCCCGCGAGAACGCGCCGGCGATCGTCTTCTTCGACGAGATCGACTCGATCGCGGGCAAGCGCGACGACGGCGGCGACGTCGAGAACCGCGTCGTCGGGCAGTTGCTCTCGCTTATGGACGGCCTCGACGCTCGCGGCGACGTGATCGTGATCGGCGCGACGAACCGCGTCGACACGCTCGATCCGGCGCTCCGCCGCGGCGGCCGCTTCGACCGCGAGATCGAGATCGGCGTGCCGAACGAGCAGGGCCGCCGCGAGATCCTCGAAGTGCACACCCGGCGGATGCCCCTGGCAGACGACGTCGACGTCGATCGCCTGGCCGCGCGGACGCACGGGTTCGTCGGCGCAGACCTCGAGTCGCTGGCGACAGAGGCGGCGATGAACGCGCTCCGCCGTGGCAGGCAGACGGACGTCGACGCGCCGATCGCGGCGCTTCGCGTGACCAGAGCGGACTTCGAGAGTGCGATGGCGTCGGTCGAACCCTCGGCGATGCGGGAGTACGTCGCGGAGTCGCCGACAACCACGTTCGACGCCGTCGGCGGTCTCGACGAGGCGAAGCGCACGCTCGAACGCGCCGTGACGTGGCCGCTGACCTACGGGCCGCTGTTCGAGGCCGCGAAGACGAATCCTCCGACGGGCGTCCTCCTGCACGGGCCGCCCGGAACCGGGAAGACGCTGCTGGCGCGCGCCATCGCCGGCGAGAGCGGCGTCAACTTCGTGCAGGTCGCGGGGCCGGAGCTGCTGGATCGCTACGTCGGCGAGTCCGAGAAAGCCGTCCGCGAGGTGTTCGAGCGCGCCCGTCAGGCCGCGCCGGCGATCGTCTTCTTCGACGAGATCGACGCCGTCGCCGCCGACCGCGACACCGCGGGCGGCGACTCGGGCGTCGGCGAGCGCGTCGTCTCACAGCTGCTCACCGAACTCGATCGACTGGCCGATCACCCGAACCTCGTCGTGCTCGCGGCGACGAACCGGAAGGGCGCGCTCGATCCGGCGCTGCTCCGCCCCGGACGGCTCGAATCTCACGTCCACGTCCCGGCCCCGGACGAGGCGGCTCGTCGGGAGATCCTCCGCGTCCACCTCGACGGCAAGCCGCTGGCGGACGACGTCGACGCCGAGGCGCTCGCCGGGGTAACGGAGGGGTTCTCCGGCGCTGACGTCGCCGCTCTCGTCCGCGAGGCGTCGATGCGGGCGATCGAGCGGGTCGCCGACGACTACGAGGGCGAACTCGCGAACGACCACGCCGACGAGGTGCGCCTGACCCGCGCGGACTTCGAGGCGGCGCTCGACGCCGTCGAGTCCTCGGCCTGACGAGTACACGGCGAGCGACCGACTGACGGACCGGTCGGCAAGCGACGAGCGGGTCAGTCCCAGAAGGACTGCGTCCGGGCGTACTGCCGCTCCTGTTCGAGGATGTCACGGTAGAAATCGGCCTCGTCTTCGCGGAGTTTGCCGATGATCCGGGCCGCGGTCTGCGGGCCGACGCCCCGCGCCGCGAGCGCGATCACGGCCTGCTTCCCGTGGCTCTGGACCAGATTGGCCGACCGGTAGGCCCGCTGGACGCGCCGTTCGGCCTCCTCGTCGCGGGTGTCGGGGTCGGCGCGGGCGGCGCTGACCGTCTCCTCGTCCCAGGGGTTCAGACACGCGATGCGAGTCGCGCCGCACTCCGGACACTCCGGCTGGTCGCGGACGCGCCGCACCTTCGTCTGCTGCTCCCACTCGGTGCAGTGGAGACAGAGCAGCCGCACGCGGTCGTTCCTGATCCGCTCTTCGACCGCCTCGATCACGCTTGCGTCGGCGTTCTCGGGGACCAGCAGTTCGCGGCCGCTGGATCGGCCGCCGGTCCCGATCGGCGTCCGCTCGCGCGCGGTCTCCAGGCTGAGCGCACTGCCATCGTCGCCGCCGTCGCCGCCGCGAAGCCGTCCGAGCATCGCTGCGGTGTCCTCGACCGCGAGGTCGACGTGGAACACCTCGCGGACGGCCTCGTCGTAGACCGGCGTGTCCTCTAAGGCGGCGAGGAGGCGGTCCGCACCGAAGCGCTCCCGACCCTGATACCGCTTGAGCGCGCCGAACTTCGCGGCGACCTGCGCGAGCGTGAACTTCAGCGCATCGGAGTTCTTCAGCGCGAGTTCGAGCACGGCCTCGACGTGTGCGGGGTCGGTCGTCTCCAACACGTCCGTGACGTCCCGCAGCGACGCCCGCGCCGGGACTTCGAGTTCGATCCGGTACGGGCTGACGTCTAATCCGACGGACGAGCCGGTGCGCTGCCCGACGAGCGCCGCGAGCAGTCGCCCGACCGTCTCGTTGACGCGGTGACCGTAACAGCTGTTCACTACCACGGTCCGGCCCTGCCCCTCCACGACGAGGCGGTCGGCCGTCGGCACCGGCGTTTCGGTCTCGACCTGTCGCTCGATGGGGTCGAGCGCGGCGGCGAGAGTGTCGGCGTCGGTCGGATACCGCCCTCGGAGGTCGCGGGCGACCGCCGCTCGCGACGCGCCGCGCTCGAACTGCTCGGCCGCGACGTCGCGGATCTCGCCCACCTCGTTGGCGACGCGGGCCGGAACGGGGATCTCGGAACCGGTCCAGGAGGGCACCTCGCCGGTCGGATCCTCGATCGGCGTGACGTTCACCCGCGCTTCCTCGTCGTCGATGTCGTTGATGCGCCACATCTCCCCCCGCTGGACGAAGGCGGCCCCCGGTTCGGCGAAGTTGACGACGAAGCGCTCGTCGAGCGTGCCGATCTGCCCGCGCGAGGAGATGTCGTGGACCTCGTAGGTCTCCTCGTCGGGGATCATCGAGAGGTTGGCGTAGAAGTACTGCCAGGTCCCGCTCGATTTCTCCAGGCGGTCGGCGTCCTCCGCCAGCCACAGCAGCCGGTTCTTCGAGAGCTCCCGCACCACCTCCCGGAACGTCTCCTCGTCGAGATCCGAGAACGGGTACGCGGCGGTCACGAGTTCGTAGGCGCGCCGCGCCGACACCTCGCCTTCGTCCATCACGACGCCGACGATCTGGTTCGCGACGGTGTCGAGGCTGGCGTGGTGGATCCGCGCGGGCTCGACTTCGCCGGCCTCCGCGCGCCGGGCGATCGCGAGCGCTTCGAGCGTGTCGTCCGGTTCGTCGGTGACGAGCGTCCCCCGAGAGACCTCGTCGCGGCGGTGGCCCGCGCGGCCGACGCGCTGGAGGAGGCGGGCGACCTCCCGAGGGCTGCCGTACTGGACGACGTGGTCGACCCGGCCGACGTCGATGCCGAGCTCCATCGACGACGTGCAGACGAGCGCGTCGAGGTCGCCGGCCTTGAATCGGTCCTCGACGTCGATCCGGACGTCTTTCGACAGCGACCCGTGATGCACCTCGATGGGCTCGTCGAGCTTCTTGAATCGGGAGCCGAGCGCCTCGGCGGTCTGTCGCGTGTTGACGAACACCAGCGTCGACTCGTGGTCACGGACGAGGTCGCGGATGACGCGGACGTGGCTCGCGATCTCGGCGTCGGTCGCGAGCCGGCCGGCCAGCTGCTCGTCTTCCGATGTGACCGTCGGGTGTGTGACGGTGAAGGCGACGTCGCTGCCGACGTCGACCTCGACGATCTCGAAGTCGCGGTCGCCGGTCAGGAACCTCCCGACCTCCGCGGGCGAGCCGACGGTCGCCGACAGCCCGATCCGCTGGAAGGCCCCCGAGAGGGCGCGCAGGCGTTCGAGCCCGACGGTCAGCTGCGCGCCCCGTTTCGCGGACGCGAGTTCGTGGACCTCGTCGACGACGACGTGACGGACGTCGGCGAGCGCGCCTCGGAGTTTCTTGCCGGTCAGCATCGCCTGGAGCGTCTCGGGCGTCGTGACGAGCACGTCCGGCGGGTCGTCGGCCTGCTTCTTTCGCTGGTACTGCGTCGTGTCGCCGTGACGGACGTCGATCTCGACGTCGAGAGTCTCGCCCCACCACTCCAGTCGCTGGCGCATGTCGCGGTTGAGCGCCCGCAGCGGCGTGATGTACAGCGCGGAGAACCCCTCGCGCTCCTCCGGGTCGGCGCGGACGATCGCATCGAAGACGGGTAGCATCGCCGTCTCGGTCTTCCCGGTTCCGGTCGGGGCGATGACGAGCGCGTTCCGCCCGGCGGCGAGCGGGGGAATCGCGCGGCGCTGCGGCTCCGTCGGCGTCGTGAAGCCGCGTTCGGAGAGCGCCCGTCGAACTGACCCGCCGAGCGCCGTGAACGCGTCCATTCCCCGCGCTGACGTGCCATCAGCCATCGACTGTACTACCGGCGCGACGGGATTAAGGGCAGCGTTCGGCCACCGATCAGCCCGGCTGAGAACCGCTTACTCGCCGAGCAATCGAAGGCCGCCGCCGAGCGCGACGACGAGACCGCCGAGGATGAACGTCCCCGGAAGTGGGATCACGAACACCAGCACGCCAGCGAGCATCACCTTGCTTGATATTCGCATACATTACCTTGCCGCTGAAGACGCAAAAGCGAGACGCCGACCGGTCTGCGACGAGGTGTGCACCCGCCTGGAGTCAGCGTTCGACCCACGACGGCTTTTGTCCGCGAGGCGAACCGTTGCCGAATGGATCCCCGACGAACGTTCTGGCTCGCCCTCTTCACGTACGGCCTGCTCTCGATAGCGACGTTCGCGCCGACGGCCAGCGCGTCACAGCCGGGGTCGGTCGCCGGCACCGTCGGCAGCGCGGTCCTCGTCGCTGGCGCCGGCTACGCGCTCGTCGAGCCCGAGCGAGTTGGCGGCCCCGAGGAGTGGAACCTCGTCGTCGTCGCGGCGGTCGCGGGGTCGATCCTTTTCGCGCTCGGAGCGCTCGTCGGCGCGGTATAGGCGCGGCGGGCGGCCTTCGAGTCGATCGGCCGCGACTACACCGACCGGTACGGTCCCAGCCTCGTGCCGTCGAGGAGGTACGCGTCCGCGTCGGCGTCGACGAGCGCGTCGGGCAGGAACGGCGCGAGAAAGCCCTGTCCGGCGACGTTCATCCACGTCCCGCCCGAGCGGTCGTTGAACGCCGGAACGACGACGAGTTCGGGGTCGCGCCAGTCGAGCGCCGCGACGTCGACGTCCAGTTGCTCGGCGAACGGCTCGGGGCGGAGCGGGCCGCGGAGCCACGCGCGCTCCTTCCGTCCGCCGCCGACACTGTCTTCGAGACGGACCGCAGGGTGCTCGTGGCCCATACAGACCACGTCGCTCCCGAGGACCTCCTCAGCGGGCCAGGTGTGTCCGTGGACGAAGCCGACGCGGCCCAGGCGGACCCCGCCGCTGTCGGTGACGTCGAGTCGCACGCCGTCGACGCCCTCGGGTGCGTCGCCGGACGTGAAGCGCTCGGCGATGCCGCCGTCGTGGTTCCCGCGGACGAGCGTCACGGGCACGCGGTCGAGCACTGCGGTCAGTAGCTCGTCGAGTTCGTCGGCCTCCTCGCCGTCGGGGTTCCCGATCCGGTGGCCCAGATCCCCGAGGACGACGAGCCGGTCCGGATCGACTCGGTCGAGGAGGCCGAGCAGGCGCACCCGCCGGACGGCCGCGTTGCTGTCGAGTTCGACGCCGCGCTCGTAGCGCAGGCCGGCCTCGATGCCGGCGTGGTAGTCGGCGACGACGAGCGCCCGATCGCCCGCCACCCGCGCGACCGCCGCGGGCGCTCCCGGAACGGGCTCGACGAGCGTCGCGCTTCGTCCTCTGTCGGGCCGCGGCGCAGCGCTGTCGGCCCCGGCCGCCGCCGGATCGGTCGGGTCGGCGGATCCGGCGCCGGGGGAGTCGGACGAGGGCACGGCTCAGATCGCCTTCAGGCTCCCCTCGGCGGGCTCGTAGCACTGTCCGCTCATCAGCGCCTCCTGAATGGCGTCTTCGACTTCGTCGGGGTCGACGCCGTACTCCTCGACGACTGCCGCGACGACGGCCTCGCGGTCGGCTCCGTCACCGTCGTCGAGGTCGCCCATCACGGAGACAGCAGCGGCCTCGAGGTCGACGTCCGCAGCCGGCTCTGCCGCCGGTTCGGCATCGCCTGTGGTCGGCTCCGCCGCCGGTTCGGCATCGCCCGCGTCGGAGTCGGTCTCGACTTCGGCGTCGGTGGCGACATCGGAGTCCGCGCCAGTGGCGACGGGGGCGTCGGCGCCGGCGTCCGCTGCGGCGTCGGCCTCGGTCTCGGATTCGACGCCAGCCGACGTCGAGGCGGCTCCGGGGTCGGGATCCGTGGCGACCTCGGTGTCGGCCGCTGACTCCGCCGTGTCGACCTCCGATTCCAACTCCTCGACGTCCGGCACGTCGATGTCCGCCTCGCCGGGGTCGTCGACCTCGTTGCCCGTCGAGAACTCGGTGCCGAACTCGGCTTCGATCTCCGCGCGCTCTTCCTCGTCGAGCTCGTACATCTCGCCGTCGTCGAGGCCAGCGCCGGCGCCGGTGTCCGACTCGGCTGCCAGATCGCCGCCGGGGTCGGATTCAACATCGCCCGACGTCTCGGCGTCTGCCACTGACTCGGTTGCGTCCGTCCCGAAGTCGCCGAGCTCGTCGACGCCACTGGCGTCGGACGTGTCGCTCGCGACGTCGTCGCTGCCTGGATCCGGGTCCGGAGCCGGAGCCTCGACGGATTCCGCCCCGTTCGGCTCTGTCGGCGCTGCTTCGGTCGTTCCTTCGGTGTCTGGCGCCACGACGTCCGCATCGACTGTGTCCGCATCGACTGTGTCCGCATCTGCGGCGTCTGTGTCGACCGCACTCACGCCTGCGGCGTCCGCATCGACTGTGTCCGCATCCACCGCGTCTGTATGCACGTCGGTCTCGGCAGCGTCCGCAGCCGTGTCGGCGTCCACTCCGGCCGTCTCTGCACCCGCGTCTGCGTCCACTCCGGCCGTCTCTGCACCCGCGTCTGCGTCGGCTTCGGCCGACTCGACGTCTTCGACCGTCGTCACCGACGCGGCGGTATCGCCGGGAGCCGTCGACGCCGCGGCGACGACCGGCAGCGGGCCGAGTTCGTCCGGACCCGCCTCGTCGGGCGCGACCGCCGGCGGCTCGACGGTTTCGCGCTCGTCGGCGACCAGTTCGAGCGCCTGCACGGCCATCGTCCGCACGGCTTCGAGGTAGTGCTCGGTCGGTTCGTAGTGGTCGACGGCGAGCGCGACCCCCTGTGCGAGCGCGGCGTCGACGCCGCGCGATTCCAGCGCCGCGCGGAGGTCCTCTCCGCGGACGTCCACAGCGAGGGCGGCGGCCATCGTCGCGACGCGTTCGAGCGTCGCCTCCGCGGCGGCGACGACCCAGCGGTCGCGCGTGTCGGCGTCGACCTCGTTGAGGCTCTCCGGTCGGACCGACGTGAAGATCCGATCGGAGTCGTCGGGCTGGTACGTCCGCGCTTTGCCCGTGAGCGAGACGAAACACGGCGGCGTGGTCCGGTCCAGAAAGCCCATCGCGTCCGGCTGGTACTGGCCCGCGTACGTCACGAACACGCCCGTCGGGTCGGCGATCCGGCCGCGGACGATGTCGTCGTTGACCTGTTCGACCTCGGTGAGCGCGCCGACGGCGAAGAGGCGGTTGATCCGCGCGCCAGTCGGCGTCACCACGTAGTTGGGCGCACGCTCTTCCTCGCCCTCCGAGTACGACAGCGTCGCGTCCTCGAACTCCGCGGCGAAGAGCCGCCGGGCCACCTCGCGGCGGTTCTCGACGTCGCTCACGATCGCACCTCCGTCAGCAGCGCCGTCGCACGCGCGGCCGGATCGGCACTCGAGCGCTCGAACTCGCTGGCCTCGACGCTCGCGCCGTAGTCGTCGACCGAGAGGTTCCCCCGCACGCGGAACTCGTGGCCGACGACCGTCTCGCTGATCTCGTCGGCGATGACCTCCTTGTCCATCGCGGCGCGGGCGGCCGCCATCGCGTCCGCCATCGTCCCGCCGTACAGTTCCTCGGTCAGGTCGCGGTCGAGGACCACTGTCACGGTGTCCGTGCCGTCGTCGAGGATCGCTTTCACGCGCATATCGTCCTCGCCGTCGACGTCGCCGTGCACGCGGCACTGGCCGTTCTGAAGCACGCGGCCGCAGTCCGGACAGCGCTCGATGAGCCCCGAGCCGTCGCGGACTTCGAGCACGTTCCCGACGATTTCGACGTCGAAGAGGCCGCCGGACCCGACGGCCTCGGCGATGCGCATCCGCGGCGCGTCGTCGTCGACGTCGATCTCGCGTGCCAGCGGCGTGACCGTCGTGAACTCCGAAAGGTTCACTTGCGGGACGCCCCGGAACTCGCGGACGTACACGTCCTCGAACCGGAACGCGTGGCCCTCGCGGAGCTCAGAGCGGGCCTCCCAGTCGGTGAAGGGCAGCCGGCCGGTCTCGTCGGCGACGACGCCCGAGCGGATCGTCGTCTCGCCGTTCCGTCCGTCGATGACGCGCTCTTCGGACTCCAAGACGCGCACCTCGACGTTCCGGCCGCGGTCGCCGGAGCGGACGTCGACGAGGTCCGTGTCGCCGCCCGCCTCGTAGGGAGCGTCGACCGGCGTCGTCTCGACTGCGACGGTCGAAGACTGGCCGACGTTCAGCTCGGGCTCGCCCTCCCACTCGCGCACGCCGGCGTTGCCGACAGTGATCGAGTCGCCGGGCTCGAAGCCGAAGTCCTCCCAGGCGGTGTAGGAGATCCGCCCGGTCCCGTCGGCGAACTCGCCCTCGCGGATGACTTGTTCTTCGCCCTGATACCGGATCGAGCGCCGGCCGACAGAAAGCACGCGAACGGTCACAGTGACGTTGCTGTCCGCGGTCGTGACGTCGGCGACGTCCTTCGTTGTCGGTGTCGCGCCACCACCGTCGTCGCCGCCGTGCTTGCGTCGGATGCTCTGTTTCGCCTCGTCGATCGGGACGCTGTACGATACGAGATTTTCCAGGTCGGATTTGACCTCCGCTTTGTCGACACCGAGGGCGGAGGCGAGCTCCTCGGCGTGGTCGTCTACGTCCATCGTCGGTCTCTACAGCCGCCCGGAATAAAAAGGGTCGCGGGGGTGCGCTCGGCCGTGGGCTGTGGGATCGAGGCCGCGACGACTCAGGCGGCGTCGTCGATCCCCTGGGAGACGTACACGATGAGCGACAGCGGGATCCCGAGCACCAGCGCGATCGTCAGGCCGCCGTAGGCGGCGAACCCGACCGGCGTCGCGGGGAACGGTACGAGAAACAGAAACCGCGGCTGCCGGAGCCCCTCGACGAACGTCCCGGTCAGGAACCCGGCGGTCGCCGCGACGGCGACGAGTGCGACGTACAGTACGAGCACGAACCGCGGGCCGCTGCGACCCCCTCCGTCGGCGTCTGCGTCTGCGCTTGTGTCGGCGCCCGCGTCGGCTGTCTGCTCCCGTGTTCCGTCCGCCGAGCTGTCGGTCCCGTTCACGTCGTACTCTGCGTAGTGCGGGCTGTTAAGCCACCCGTTCGCGACCGCCACGCGTAACCGACGCATCTTTGCCTACGCGCTCCGAATTCGTGGTATGAGCGACAGGGACCTTCTCGGCGTCGTCCTCGGCGCGATCGCTGTACTGATGTTCGCGACCGGGCTCTTTCTCGCCGTCTGAGCGTGCGCCGGACGGCTGGCCGCCGCCGGTGACGAACTCGGCAGTTGCACGTGAGAGTCGTATCCGCGCAGTGCTGGCGTCCTGTCGAGCGGCACCTCGGTCCGGTGCCGTCGGGCAGTAGACCGAGGGCGGCGGGCTGTGAGACGTCGCGTCCGCTGTGAAACGTGAAAACGAAGTAAAGGTGTGCGTCGAGCTTACGCGTCGTCTGCGTCGCCCGCGTCGTCGGCGGCGTCCGCGGCGTCTTCGGGCTGACCGCCGTCAGTCAGGGCCGCGTCCTCGCTCTCCTCTCCGCCGTCGGTGATCGCCGTCTGCAGCTTCTTGTCGTACCAGTCCCACTCGGCGGTGTAGAGGCCGGAGTCGCGGAGGTTCCACGGGTCGCCGTCCTTGACCTCCGGGCCTTCGAGCCACGACTGGACGAAGTTCCACACGAAGATGATCTGACCGGCGAGCAGGATCAGCGCGCCGACCGACGCGAGCTGGTGCATCGTCGCGAACTGCGGCAGATACGTCGCGTAGCGGCGCGGCATCCCGCCGTAGCCCAGCAGGATCATCGCGAAGAACGTGACGTTCGTGCCGATCATCGAGAGCCAGAAGTGCGCCTTACCGAGCGTCTTCTGGTACATCCGGCCCGTGTAGATCGGGAACCAGTAGTAGAGGCCGACGAAGACCGCGAACCCGATCGAGCCGAAGATGATGTAGTGGAAGTGCCCGACGACGTAGTAGGTGTCGTGCAGGATCAGGTCGATCGGGATCGACGCGAGGAAGACCCCCGTGACGCCGCCGATGATGAAGTTCGAGACGAACCCGATGGAGAACAGCATCGGCGTCGTCAGCCGAATCCGGCCGTTCCACATCGTCGTGATCCAGTTGAACGTCTTCACTGCACTCGGTATCGCGATGGCCAACGAGACGGCCATGAACGAGGCGCGGAGGCGCGGATCGATGCCCGTCGCGAACATGTGGTGTGCCCAGACGCCGAACGAGAGCACACCGATCGCGAGCGTTGAGTAGACGACGAACTTGAACCCGAAGAGGCGGCGTCCCGAGAACCGGGGAATGACGTAGCTCACGATCCCCATCGGCGGGAGCACCAGGATGTAGACCTCGGGGTGGCCGAAGAACCAGAACAGGTGCTGCCAGAGGATCGCGCCGCCTTCACCGGCGAAGAACGTCGTGCCGAAGTTGCGGTCGAACAGCAGCATCACGAGCGCGCTGCCGAGCAGCGGGAACGCGAACAGGATGAGCCCCGACTGCGTGAGGATCGTCCACGAGAAGATGTCGAGGTTCGCCCAGGAGACGTCGTCGCCGCGTTCCGTGAAGATCGTCGCGATGAAATTGATCGCACCCATCGTCGCCGAGACGCCCGACAGGTGCAGACCGAGTAGCATCAGGTCGACGCCGGCGTTCGCCTGATTACCGGCACCCACACCGGAAGACAGCGGGGTGTACATCGTCCAGGCGGTCTGAGCCGGGATGATGTCCGGAAGCGGGAAGAAGCCCGCCCAGATGAGCAGCGCGGCCGGCGGCAGAAGCCAGAACGCGATGGCGTTGATTCGCGGGAACGCCATATCGTCGGCGCCGATCAGCAGCGGCACCAGATAGTTCGAGAACGCCGCTAGAATGGGCGTTCCGAACAGGAACAGCATCGTGATGCCGTGACTCGTCAGCAGCGAGTTGTAGAACGTGTTCGAGATGATCGACATTCCGGGATCGAGAAGCTCGATCCGCATCACAACGACCATCAGGCCGCCCACGACGAACGCCGTGAGCCCGTACGCGCCGTACAGGATCCCAATGTCCTTGTGGTCGACCGTCGTCAACCAGCGAATGATACCAGACGGTTTCTCTTCGGAAACGTAGCTATCTTGCTGCCCGTACCCACCGCCTCCGGCGACGGGACTGTACGAGCGCCAGTTTTCCACCCGCGCAATCCACGCGGCGACGGCAACGAGGAGGACCCCCATTAGAACCGTCAGTGCTAGCTGTCCGTTGACCTCCATAGAGGTACCTGTGTAACGGAAGGTAATGAAAGGTTCGGGACGCCGTGACGGTGTCCCTCGAATTACGCGACGGAGACGGTGCTAGTCGGTCGGTTCGCCGAGCAGGAGGGGCGTAGAATCGGGACCGTTCAGGCGTCGTCGGCGGCGGCGTCGGTATCACCCTCGACAGCAGGTTCGGAGGCGTCCGATTGGAACTGTTCGGCAGGGTCTTCGCCCTCTTCGAGCGGCTCTGCGCCCTCGACGCCAGCCTGACCGGGCAGGTAGAGCTTGCCCGTCATCTCGCTGCCGGCGACCGCACGGCCAGCGAAGTACGTCAGGATAGCCAGCAGAACGAACGGCACGGCCAGCAGGCCGAACTGGAGCGACGACGCGAGCGGATCGATCCCGAACGGTGCGATCACGGCGAACGCGATGATAAAGAACGCCATGATGAACAACGGGACCATATTGACAGTAAGGTCGAGCAGTGTGTCCCGATCGAAGATTTTGTTCGCCATAGTGGATCTTTCCAGTGGAGAATAAAATAGGTTGTTGATTCGATGCGTGTCGTCACCGACCACACGTCGGCGATACGGCGGAGATATCGCCGGGCGAGCGTCGTGGCTCAGTACGTCGGCTCCTCGCGGTCCTGTGCGAAGAGCGACCCGGCGAGGCCGCCCGCGACGAGGATCGCCGCGGCAGCGACGATCGCGAACCCGCGGTCCGGAAGGTCGATACTGGTGTAGACGAACCCGAGCCCCAGCGCCGCCAGCGGGAGTGCGACGACGACCATCGCGCGCCACGGGGTCTGTGCGTATCTCGTCTCCGTCGCCATCCCGGCGACGCTCCCGCCGAACAGCAAGAGCCCGCCGACCGCGAGCGGGAACAGGCTGAAGAGGATCCCGATCTCCGCGATCGGAATTCCCAGTGCGATGAACAGCGGCCACGGGCTCGCCATCCGATACTGCTCCGAAAGTCCCGGTTCAGCGTCCATTACCGGCAACACGTGCTGAGAGATACAAAGGGCTTCGATTTGTGCCGTGGTCACAGTCGCAACCGGTCACGTGCGAGATCACACGCTGTCGTGCGGTCTGGTGGGCAAAACCCCGCAGAGGCGACTGTCTCGGATCGGCCGGGCACGGCCAGTTCCGAAAGAACAACTTTTTCGACGCAGGTCGTCGACTCATATGCGATGGGACTGGAGGAAGAGATCGACGAACTCCGCGAGGAGATCGCGAACACGCCCTACAACAAGGCCACCGAGGCGCACATCGGCCGGCTGAAGGCGAAGCTCGCGGAGAAGAAAGAGAAACTCGAACAGCAGTCCTCCAGCGGCGGCGGTCACGGCTACGCGGTCGAGAAGACCGGCGACGCGACCGTCGCGCTCGTCGGCTTCCCCAGCGTCGGCAAGTCGACGCTGATCAACGCGCTCACGAACGCCGACAGCGAGGTCGGCGAGTACGAGTTCACGACGCTCGACGTCAACCCCGGGATGCTGAAGTACAACGGCGCGAACATCCAGATCCTCGACGTTCCGGGACTCATCGAGGGGGCCGCCGGTGGGCGCGGCGGCGGCAAGGAAGTCCTGTCGGTCGTCCGCACCGCCGATCTGGTGGTCTTTCTGCTCTCGGTCTTCGAGATCGAACGGTACGAGCGGCTCCAGCGCGAACTGTACGACAACAAGATCAGACTCGACACGTCGCCGCCGAACGTCACGATCTCGAAGCGCGGGAAGGGCGGGATCCACGTCACCACCTCCGACGACGTCTCGCTCGACGAGGACACGATCGCGAGCGTCCTGCGCGAGCACGGCTACGTCAACGCCGACGTGACCGTCCGCGGCGACACCACGATCGACGAACTCATCGACGGCATCATGGACAACCGCGTCTACCTGCCGTCGATCGTCGCGGTCAACAAGGCGGACCTCATCGACCGCGACTACCTGCCGACCGTCGAGGAGAACCTCCGCGAGGTCGGCGTCGACCCCGACGAGGCAGTCTTCATCAGCGCCGAGGCCGAGAAGGGGCTCGACGCGCTCAAAGAGCACGTCTGGGAGGCGCTCGGCTTGATTCGAGTGTACATGGACAAGCCCGGACGCGGCGTCGACTACGACGAGCCGCTCGTCCTGATGGAAGGGGAGAACACCGTCGACGACGCGCTCCGAAAACTCGGCGGGACGCTCGACGAACGCTTCCGCTTCGCCCGCGTCACCGGCCCGAGCGCGAAGCACGACGAACAGCAGGTCGGGCGCGACCACGAACTGCAGGACGAGGACGTGATGCGCGTCGTCGCCCGGAAGTAGTCTCGGCCGTCCGATCACGGAGAGCGGATCGGCCACTGCAGACCGGTCCGCTCTTGGCCGTCAGGCACCGAGTCCGACCGTGTCCCGTTCGACGCCGCGAACCGTTCTGGCGCTGCTCGCACTCCTCGCCGTGCCGTGGTCGGTGCAGGTGTTCAGCGGCCGCGACGCCACGTTCCTCTTCGCGTGGGGGCTGTTCAACACGAATCCGGTACAGGTGACGACGCTCTCGGACTTCCTCTTCGTCTACACGCAGGGGCTGCCGGAGTACATCCTCGCGTGGCCGCTGTCGGTCGCGCTCTACGGACTCGCGCTCGCGAGCGCCGTGGTCGGTTGGCGAACCGGCCGCGAGGATCCGCGGGTCACCGCCGGGCTCCTCGTCGTCGCAGCCGTGGCGCAGCTCCGTCTGGCGTGGGGCTTCTCCGTCCAGCCGTACCGGACCGCCTGGCCGGTCGGGACGGTCGCGTTCCTCGTCGTCGTCTGGTGGTGGTACTGGCCGCGCGTCCGCGCGCAGCTGCGGCGTCGCCTCGACTCCTCGTAGTACGCGTCGGCCCGAATCGGCACTGCTACCCTGTCGGGGTCCGCTTCAGCATCCTTTTTGCCCGCGGCGTCCGTCCGTCCGCGTATGTCCGGAGTACTCGATCACGTGATGATGCGCGTCGAAGACCTCGAGGAGTCCCTGGAGTGGTACACGACGCATCTGAACTACGAGGAGAAGGGTCGCTGGGAGGCCGACACCTTCACCAACGTCTACCTCGGGCCAACGGAGATGCACGAGGAGGGCGCGATGCTCGAACTCACCTACAACCACGACGACCGGACCTACGAGATGGGCGACGCCTGGGGCCACATCGCCGTCCGCGTTCCCGAAGGCGAACTCGAAGCCCACTACGAACAGCTGATGGACGAGGGCGTGGAAGACTACCGCGACCCCGAGTCCTGCGGCGGCCGCTACGCGTTCGTCAAAGACCCCGACGGCCACGAGGTCGAGATCGTCCAGCGCGACCCCGAGCAGGGTGCGACGTGGAGCATCGACCACACGATGATTCGCGTCGAGGACGCCGACGAGGCGCTCGGTTTCTGGACCCGGAAGTTCGAGTACGAACACACCGGCCGCTGGGAGTCCGACACCTTCGCGAACTACTTTATGAAGCCCGAAGGCGCCAGCGACGCCGCGATGGCAGTCGAGCTCACGTACAACTACGACGGCCGCTCGTACACGATGGGCGACGCCTGGGGCCACCTCTGCGTGCGCGCGGACGACCTCCACGACTACTGGGACACGCTGATGGAACGGGAGGCAGAGGACTACCGCGACCCGGCGTCCTGCGACGACCGCTACGCGTTCACGACCGACCAGGACGGCCACGAGATCGAGATCCTCGAACCCTGACGCGCTCGCACTGGTCCTCGTGACCTCTGCCCGGAACGACAAGGGATTTATTCGTCAGCATCGTTCCACCTGATATGCCCGGCCTGCTCTCCGACGCGCTCGCGTGGGTCGTGATCGCGACGTTCGCCGTCGGAGCGCTCTCGGAAGACCGCAACGAGTCGCTCGCGCGATACGCCACGGCCGGCGCGTGGGTCGGCTTCGCCGTCTTCTGGCTCCAGTTGGTGCCGCACTTCGCGTTCGTCCACAAGAGCTACGTCGAGGGGATACTCGCGGTGGCCGCCGTCCCGGCGTCGCTGTACGCCGGCTACCTGCTGTGGAACGGCCGCGACTCGCTGTACGTGCTCTCGCGGGCGGTGGCGGCGATGGGGCTGATCTACCTCCCCTTCGAGACGATTCCGGCGTTCTCGCTTCTCGGGGTCGGCGTCCCGGCTCCGCGCGGCGTCCTGATGGAGACGGTCGCTGCCCAGACCGGTTTCTTGGTCCAGTCGCTCGGCTACCAGCCGGAGATGATCGTCGGCGAGCAGGGGTATCAGAACACGTTCCTGTTCTTCGACGGCGCCCACCGGCTGACCGTAGCCGTCGTCCTCGCGTGTACGGGGCTGGGGAGCATCGCAATCTTCGCCGGCCTGATCGCCGCGGTGAAGGCCCCGCTGCGCCGGAAACTGCGCGCGATGGCGATCGCCGTCCCGATCATCTACGCGCTGAATCTCCTGCGGACGACGTTCATCACGATCGCGTTCGGCAAGCAGTATATGCAGTGGTTCGTCGACGAGATCCTGTTTCTGTTCGGCTCCTCGGATCCGTATATGGTCTCGTTTTTCATCTCGGATCGGATCATCAGTCAGGTGCTCGCGGTGGTCGTCCTCGTCGGCATCACCTACCTCGTCGTGCGCGAGCTCCCAGAGCTTCTGACCGTCATCGAGGACGTGCTGTTCATGCTCACCGGCGACGAGTACGATCTCGAATCGGAGCTGGGGCTCGGTCGCTCGGGAGCGTAACCGGAATCGCGGCGGCGACGTCCGACTCGGTCTCCCCCGACCGCGTCAGATCCGAGACTCCTCGAGCACGTCGTCCGGCGCGCCACCGAGCGTCGCCAGCGCGTCGGCCTCGACGTGGTGGAGGTCGCCGGGGATCACGAGCAGGTGGAGCGGGTCGCCGAAGTCCTGTGCAGCCAGGGCCGACAGTCGGTCAGCGACGACTGTCGGTTCGGGGCTGCCGGCGCGAGCGACGACGACGCCGAGGGTATCCTGCCAGCCCGCCGCGAGCAACTCCGCGGCGACGTCCGCGGTCATATACTCGTCGCGGTCGGCTTTGATATCGAGGTAGACCACGGTGTGAAGGCCGCGTTCGCGGTTCGCCTCGATCGAGTCGACGACGCTCTGCGGCACGCCGTCGGCCCCGTGGGCGTACGGAAACGGGAGCGTGACGGCCTTGCCGAACCGGTAGTTCTGCAACCCGGTGAGTCCGCTCGCGGCCGTCTGCGCGGTGACGCCGTGGATCACTCGCGTGTCGATCCCGCGTTCGATCGCCCGGAGCCGGAGATCGACGTGCGTCGTCGAGATCATCGTGTCGCCGGCGGTGAGAAAGGCGACGTGTTCGTCTTCGGCGGCGTCGAGAACGTCGTCCGGATGCTGCTCGACGCCCGCGCGGTCTCTGACCTCGATGTCGATGTCGTGATACGCAGCGAGGTCGTCGACGGTCGCCCCGACGAGGTGGCTCGTGTAGAACTCGGCGACGGCGCGGTCGGCGTCGGCGAGCGCTTCTCGGCCCTCGACGGTGATAGAGCGCTCGTCGTACAGTCCGAGGCCGATGAAGGTGAGCATACTCTCCCTGGGCGTGCGGCGGGTATAAACAGCCGGAAACGTGGGCCGAACGGCGGTACGCTTTTCAACGATGCTGCACAAGCTTCAGTTGGCGCTGTCAGCGCCTTGGTTTGTTCGAACGGCGATCCGGCGGTCGACTGGTCATCGGGCCGCCTGGACCGTCGTCGTGACACGACGTTCGAGCGGCTGCTCTCTCACTCGTCCTCCAGCAGTCCGAGATCGTCGGCGACGGCGTCCGCCAGAGCGTCGGCGATCACGGGGTCGACCTGCGCGATCTCCTCGCCGTCGTGGCGGTGCTCGTTGTGCGTCTCCAGCGACTCGCGGAGATCCGACAGCGCCACACGGGAGGTCGTTCCGCACGCCTCACAGACGATCGGCACCGTCGGCTCGTCGGTCTCCTGCTCGCTCATACCCGACAGACGGACGAGGGGTATGAAAACTGATCCGGTTTCGGAGTCGCCGGAACGGTGCGTACAGAGCGCGCCAAGACCCCACAGAGAGTGTCGAGACCCCAATCGACGTCCCCGTGAGAGAGTCCCCTCGCCGACGTCCCCGTGAGAGGTCTCTACTCACGAACGCTCGGTCCGAAGTCGCTGCAGAATCGTGAAGTCGCCGGGCGCGACCTGAATCGTGGGACGGGCCGCGGCGGTCAGGCGCCGACTTCCGCGCCAACGTAGAGGACGACGACGAGGAAGATCCAGACGACGTCGACGAAGTGCCAGTACATCGAGGCCGTACTGACCGAGACGTGCCGCTCGGCGGAGTACTGCCCCAGCAGCGCGCGGACGAAGACGATGCCCAAGAGGACCGCGCCGAGGCTGACGTGGAGCCCGTGGAGGCCGGTGAGGCCGTAGAACGCCGACCCGAACAGCCCCGAAGAGAGGGTGAAGTCGGCGTGGACGATGAACTCGTAGTACTCGTAGATCTGGCCGCCGATGAAGATCACACCGAGGAGCAGCGTCAGCCCGAGCCCGATGAGGAAGTTCTGCCGGTCGTCGTTCCGGATCGCGACGTGGGCGTAGTGGAGCGTGATCGACGACAGGACCAAGATCGTCGTGTTGATCAGGATCAGCGAGCCCGTCAGCGTCGGGACGTCCGTGAAGATCGAACCCCAGTCTCCTGCCCGGATGTAGAAGTAGTAGCCGAACAGCGCGCCGAACGTCGCTAGCTCGGAGCCGAGGAACGCGAGCATTCCCCAGCGGAGTTTGTTCGCGCCCTTCGTGCTCGCGTCGCGCGACCAGAACTTCGTCACGAACGCGTGGTACACCCAGCCGTACAGTCCGACGAGGAAGATGCCGACCGTGACGACGAGCGCCATCGGACCGGCGAGCGGGCTGACGATCGCGCCGTCGCCGCGACCGAGGATGTAGAGGGCAGCCGCAACGTAGACGCCCGCGCCGCCGACCGCGGTAACGAACGGCCACCAACTCGCTTCACCAAACCCACGGGGCCAGTCCTCGACTGCAGGGAGGTGGTGTCCGTGGTCGTCGTGTGCTTCTTCGGTACCCATAGCCGATGGTTTCGATCCGATGACTAAAAACCCTCCCAAAACGTACGATGCCACTCGCGCTCGGCCCCGGATACCCCGGCGACCCTCCACTCGTCGTATCGGGCCTCGGAACGCTCGGTACGATCCGCGAGGCGTCGGCGTTTCCGCGCGTCGTCCGTGCGCCGGCCGGGCGATCGTCAGTCCGCGCTCGACGGCGTGCGGTGGTACGGACCGGCGGCGATGTCCTCCCGCAGGTCGCCGAGCGTCTCGCGGCTTCCGCCGTTGCTCATCTCGGCGACCACGGCGAAGACCTCCTGCCGAGAGATCTTCACACCGGTAGCCGAGAGCGCGTCCTCCGGACGCGAGAGCAACTCCCGGAGTGTGCCGACCGCGAGCAGGAACGGGATGGCCCACGCCTCGAGGGTGTTGCCGTCGCGGAGCGGGACCGTCTCCAGATACGTCTGGGCGTCGTCGAGGAACGACCCCGCGAACTCGGCGGTGCGGCGAACGACCGACGCCGCGCCCGCCTCGTGTTCCTCGGCGAGGACGTCGTCCTGGGGAACGCCGGCCTCTCGGAGCCACTCCGCCGGGAGGTAGACGTTGTCCTCTGCGGTGTAGTCGTCGTACACGTCCTTCGAGATGTTGACGAGTTGGAGGAGCAGACCGAACTCCTCGGCGGTGTCGTACAGCCGACGGCGTCGGTCGGCGGCGATGTCGTGGCGCGTCACGAGGTTCGTGATGAGGTTGCCGACGGTGCCGGCGGCGTAGTAGCAGTACTCCTCGAGTTCGCTCCGGGTCTGAATCCGGAGCCCGCCGTCGTCCTCGTAGCGTTCGACGAACTCTGCCATCCCCTGGACGAGCTCACGCGCCGGCGGGACGATGGCTCGCTGGACGTCGTCGGGGAGGCTCTGGAACGTATTCAGAACTCTGGGAGAGTCGCGGACGACCGCCCAGTCGTCGGTCATCGCGTCCTCGGCGGGGAGATGCGGTTCGACAGCGTCGGCGAACTCCGCCGCCGTCGCTTCCTCGTCGGGGGCGAGAACGGCGTCGTACGTGCGGAGCAGCGTCGCCTGCTCGGCCGGTGGAATGTGCGAGGCGTCTTCGACGGTGTCTGCGATCCGGCAGACGAGATACCCGAGACAGATGTACGACGACATCGGTTCGTCGAGCACGTCTACCGTGAGCGCGAAAGTACGAGAAACCCCCTGCACCGACTCGTGACACCACTGGAGGTCGGCTTGGTCGACTCGGGGGCGTTCATCCTGCTGAGACATTCGGAGTGTCAACGTCTACGGAGGGCGGCATAAAAAGCTTCGTGGGGTCGACCGGAGTATTGTGCGATATGAGCGAACTGGAGGACTCTGTAGACGGCTCGGACGCGAGCGGGCCGCACACACCGGCGTCGACGGAGTGTCACGACGGAGACAACTCGTGGCGAGACGCGAGGGACGACTGGGTTCGCCGACCGGCTGAGAGCTCTGAGGCCCTCACTCGGCGTCGTCGGTAGCGGCGTACGGGTTCGCCTCGGCGCGGGGGTTCTCCCGCGTCTGTGGTGGTTGCTGAACGCGGAGGTACGGCGGCTCTTCGGTGTATTCGACGAGCGACGTCGTGCCGACGAATCCACAGGGAGACTTCCGGAGCGTCAGATACTGGAGCCCCGCGTCGTCGATCCACGTGTCGAGCGTCTGTTCGGCGGAGTCGCGGTAGAACGCGGCGACCTGGTTGTCGACGGTGTTCGGATTCAGCACGTGGCACAGTGCGCTCTCCGGGTCGAGGAGTCGCGCTTCCTCGAAGTACCGCACGGTCCGGGCGGCCGCCGCCCCCAGCGTGTGTACCATCGCGTCGGCGTTCACGAGCGAGTAGGTCGTCCCGTCGACGCCCTCGTACAACTGCGAGAGGAGATTCATCACCGTCTCGTGGTCGTGTTCGGGCGTGAACACGTTCGGACGGTCGTTGTCCCACGTCCCGACGAGATCGACGACCGAGAGCCGGCCGGCGTCGAGGAGTTCGTCCATATCGTACCCGTGGCCGGCCATCAGTTGGTCGGTCCGCGTCTCTCGGAGTTCGATCGTCGGTACGAGGATGACCGCGTCGTCGGCTTCGAGTCCGTGCTTCAGCAGCGCGCTGAAGAGCACGGTGAGGTTCGCGCGCCCGTCGTGTTCCAGTAGGACGCCGGTCCCGCGGACGAGGCCGCCCCCCGAGAGCGCGTCGAGGCCGTCGATTCCGACCGACTGGTGTTCGTGATCTTTCAGCACGGGAGGCTGTGATCGCCGCTCCGGGGCCACTCGGAGCCCCGTCGGTTCGAACTCCACTTCCATCTCGCGGCGGTCGTAGTCGACGCCGCGCATCTTCGCGACCCGGAGGAAGTGGTGCGGGTCCGACTCGACGCGTCGCTTCGTGAGTTCGAGGACGCCGTGGGTGGTAAACCGAAGCGCACTCGTCACCTCGCTGTCCCCGGTTCGTTCGGCGGTGAACAGACTCGTCGCCTCGAACTGATCGGAGAAGAAACGGATCAGATCGAGCACGGAGCGACGGAAGCGCTGGGGATCGTCAGTGATGACGGAGAGCCCGGAGACGCTGTCGAGGACGACGCGGTCGACCGGGGCGAACCGTTCGAGGAACTGACGGATGTACTCGCCGGTGAACGGCGGCTTGAAGCCCTCAGAGAGGATCTCCCCGTCCTCTTCGCTCAGCGTCTGGAGCGTGAGGTCGTCGTCGCCGCCTTCGATCGTCCGGCCGGTGCCGGCGTGGATCGACGTGATCGAGAGGTTCTCGTGGTGGAGATCGAACTCGAAGTCCGAAAAGGACTGGCGCAGTTCGCCGATCGTCTGCTCTGTGCTGATGAAGAGACACTCCTCGCCGGCGTCGAGCCCGGCTTGCAGAAACTGCATCGAGAGCGTCGATTTCCCGCTGCCGGGGGCTCCGGTGAGCAGTATCGACCGATTAGCCGGATAGCCCCCGTCGAGCATCCCGTCGAGAACGTCGGATCCGCTAGATACTGAATTGTAGCCGGGCATCTGGTATCCAACAATACCACGCGTCGTATAAATTCATTCCTGGTTCGCGTCCTCGCGGTCCGCGTCGGACCGACCGTCGACGCGCGCCGAGAGCCAGGCGTACTGTGACTCGACGCCGTCGACGCCGGCGTCGGTGAGCCGATAGACGTCGTGGATCCCTTCGGTCTCGCGCTCGAGGAGCCCCTGCTCGACGAGTGCGTCGAGCGTCGCGTAGTACGACTGCGGGTCGAGTCGCATATCGTAGTGCCGTTCGAGCGTCGTCTTCAGCTGCTGGCCGCGGAGCGTCCCCGCCTCGTAGAGCAGCGCACACAGGTCCCGCCGCCGACCGCTCTGGAGCCATTTCGCCATCGCCGGAGGGTGCCTGCGGACGACTACGTCGCTTTCGCTTTCGTTTTCGCTTTCGTGTTTGTGTTCGTGTTCGCGTCGCCACGGAGTCCCGTCGATTCACCGCCCCGAACGGGGAGTCGAACCGGTAAGTTCGACTCCCCCGCCTCCCAAGGGAGAGTATGTCGAGCACCGAAGCGACAGCGGACGGGATCACGGCGCGCTACACCGAAACCGAGACCGAGCGAGTGCTGACGTTCGATGCCGGCGGTACGACGGCCGCCATCGCACAGAACATCGAGGGGTACGCGATGCTCAAAGTCCGCCCCAGTGCGAACGGCGACGAGCTCGAGCGCTACTACGGCTTCGATATGGCGCTGGATCACGCGGCCGAACTGCTCAGCGTCTCGCCGCACGACCTTCCGGTTCCCGAGGCGGCCGAAGACATGGGGATGTGACCGCGAGGGACGCACGCAACTGCGGCCCGGACTGCCCAGCGAAGGCGTACGGCGGTCACGCTCTACGCTCGACGGTGTCAGTCCCGCCGCCAGTAGAATCGCGGTCCGAGGAGCAGGTACGCGAGCGACAGAAACAGCAGTCCGTAGGCGAAGCCCTCGCCGACCGGCCCGGCGAGCCGTCGGCCGGTCGGCCCGTTGAGGAGGATCGCGGCTGCCTGAACCACGCCCATCACGAGCGCGTCCTGCGCGTGGAGGTCGGGGTACGTGATCGGCGCGAGCATCAGCGCCGCGAGCAGGACGACCAAGGGGACGAGCACGACCGGGCTCGTGAAGCCGGCGAGGACGGTCGCCGCCAGGATCGTCGCCGCGAGCGTCGTCTGTACGCCTTCGGTCTCGGCGGCGTCGCTGTCGTAGGCGGTGTAGAGCCCGAGTCGGGTCACTGCGGTCGCGACGAAGAGCGCCGAGCCGGCGAGTGCCACGAGCCCCCGTGGTTCGCCGAGTCCCCACGAGTCCGCGACCGTCATCGCGACCAAGAGTGCAGGCGCGACGCCGAAAGAGGCGACGTCGGCGAGCGAGTCGAGATAGGGGCCGACGGTCGTCCCGCCGCGGCGGCGTGCGACGACGCCGTCGAGCGCGTCGGCGATCGCAGCGAGGAGGAGCATCCGCGCCGCGAGTTCGACGTCGACCGTGCTGGCGACGGCGGCGACGAATCCGAGTGCCGCGTTCGAGACCGTCACCGCGTCGGCGAGGCCCAATCGACCGACGAACCGCGGTTGCATACCTCGGCCGACTCGGACGATCGGTTTACCTCTTTACATCCGGATCCGGCTACATCCGTCCGGACCGCGCCACATTTAGCGCTCGCTCCCTGACGTCCGCGTATGAGTGGACAGAGAGTGCTGGGAAACGACGGCGTCTCCCGTCGGCGCCTGCTCGCCGGACTCGGTGCCGCGGCGGCGACGACCGGACTGGCGGGGTGCTCTGCGGGCGCAGAGGCCGACTACGACATCGGGATGACGGCGATCGCGTTCGACCCGCCGACGTTCACCGTCTCCGTCGGCGACACCGTCGTCTGGCGGAACACGAGTTCGCGCGGGCACACGGTCACCGCCTACGGCGATCGGATCCCCGACGACGCCGAGTTCTTCGCCAGCGGTGACTACGAGACGACGAAGGCGGCCGAGAAAGGCTTTCGCGAGCGGTTCGGCGGCGTCATCGACAGCGGCGAGTCGTGGTCACACACGTTCGAGACGCCGGGCGAGCATCAGTACTTCTGCATCCCGCACGAGCAGGCGGGAATGGTCGGGACGATCATCGTCGAGGAGTGACGTCTGCGCGATCGCGAGCCTGTCGGCTCGGGCGGGTGAAAAAACGGAACCCTCTCGGACAGTCGACGCCGCGTTACTCGTCGACGGCGACGTCTTCTTCGTCGACGTCGACGGCGGCCGCTTCCTCGGCGGCGACCTCTTCGGGTCGCGCTTCGAGGGTGAGCTTCTGGACTTCGACCCGACGGAGCGGGTAGATGGTCTTCGCTTCGCCGTAGATCGCAGAGGACAGGCGTCCCTCGATGGCGCTGTCGATGAGCTCGGCGAACGTCCGCTCTGCAGCGGCCTCCTCGACGAGGTCGATCATCACGCGCCGGATCGCCTTCTCCTGGCTGCGGTCGGCCTTCTTCGTGGTGAAGGCGACGGGCTGGAGCTGGACGCGGTAGTCGTCGGTCGTCAGCACTGTGATCGCGACGTCGACCTTCGAGGCGCCGCGGCGGACGAGACTACGAACGTAGTCGCGTGCGAGCTCGTGTTTGACGAACTCGGTGTAGGCCGCGTCGCTGGAGACGTCGTTCACCTTGAAGGTGAGCTTCGTGTTGTTCTCGCCCTGATCGCCGGTGATGTCGCCGAGGGTCACCTCGACGGTTCGGCCGTAGACCTTCTCGGGCTCGTCCGCGAAGGTCGAGCCGAGTTCGGTGCGGTCGAACTGCTCCGGCGCGATGAGGCTGTACCATCGCTTGCCGCGCTTCTGCTTCGAAACTGATCGTTCACTCATAGTATGTCTGGGTCGTGTCGACGATGGCGTCCGCCACCGTCAGATTGACCACGGTGTCGTCCACCGTGGACTGCAGCCCGCCGGTCGTCTCGCGGGTGATCGTCGTCACGAGCGTGTCGCCCTCGACGACCATCGCCATCGAGTCGGTGTTGTCCGGACGGAGCGCCGCCGCCACCGTCTCGGCGTCGGCGTGCGTCGTCCGCAGGCGGGCCGTCCGCGACGCGCACTCGCGCGCCGCGTCCGAATCGTTCTCGTTCGTCATCTCGATACCTCCCGGTCGGGTGCACCGATCCTGGTTTCGATGCCGATGCCGATGCCGGTGCCGATGCCGCTTCCGCGTCCGATGCCGGCGGGGATGCGGGTGCCGGTGTCGGTGCCGGTGCTAGTGCTGATGCTGATGTGGACGCTCATTGCGTCGCCTCCCTGATCGCCGCGACGAGTTCCGCGTCGGCCGTGTCCGAATCGAAGCGTGCGACCGCCCGGTTCGGGCCGCCGAGCCACGCCGCGTCGGGCGACGTGAACTCCGACGCGAGGGCTGCGGCGGCCGTCGCTGCTCCCGTCTGCTGGGCGGCGACTCCTGCGACGCCGTCACCGAGCGCGACGACGAGCGGCTCGGGCGACCGGAAGTCGCGGGCGAGCCGGGCGACCGTCGCCAGCCGCCCCGACACGGTCACGTCGTCGGTGACGTCGCCGCGGACGACGAACACGCCGTCGTAGCGGCCCGTCTTGCTCGTCTCCAGCGCGTCGTGCACGGCCGTCGCGTGCTCGCGCCACGCGTCGAGCGCAGCGTCGCGGCCGCCGTGTCCCAGTGCGAGGGCGACGCCCGTGCCGGGGCGTTCGACGGCGACGGCGTTCAGCACGTCCGCGAAGCCGCCGAGCGTGGCCGTCGGAGCCTCGGGCGTCGCGTACGGGCGGAGGAACCGCTCGACCGACGTCGCGGCCCGTGGCGTCGCCGCGGCGTCGCCCGCGACCGCCAGTGCGACTCGCGAGGCAGTCGTCCGTCGCGCCTCGGCGTCGCGTTCCGTCGACGTCGCATCCGGGGAGAGCGTCGATTCGACCGCATCCCCGTCAGCGGAGAACGGCGCGTGGAGCAGCGTCGAGTGTGTCAGTCCGTCGACGGCGTCGTCGACGGGGATCGCCACGCCCGGCCGGCGCTCGATCGCGTCCGTCTCGACTGCGGCCTCGACGAGGTCACCAGCAACTGCGTCGGGATGTGCGCCCGCGGCGACGACGCCGGCGAGCGCCAGCACTCGATCGGAGGCGGCGTGCTCGTCGGAGCGGTCGTCCGTGTCGAGTGCCGTCGCGATCTCGTACGCGCGCAGGCTGACCGGCTCGTCGGTGGGGGCGACTGTCAC
This sequence comes from Halobellus sp. Atlit-31R, assembly GCA_003665935.1. Classification (GTDB taxonomy): domain Archaea; phylum Halobacteriota; class Halobacteria; order Halobacteriales; family Haloferacaceae; genus Haloquadratum. The sequence goes on from QPLR01000001.1 coordinate 264,434, forward strand.
GTCCGCCTCGGGTCGCTCCGAGCCGACGGTCACCAAGAGGCCGTCGTCCGCTGCCGCCGGTGCGGTGACGCCTACCGAGGCGACGCGCACCTGGAAGGGAACGTCGACGGCACGGAGCCCGCTCGCGAGTAGCCCGGCCGCGGCGAGCGCGCCGCCGTCGTCGACCGCGAGGACGCGGACGAACGCGGCTCCGGACAGCGCCGACGCGACGCTCTCGGTGGGGGCGCTCGCGGACGGGCCGGCGTCGGATCGGGAAGCCATCGGTCAGTGCGGTGTGTCGGTTACTCTTCGAGGAGTTCGACGGCGAGGTCGAAGGTGTAGGTGAAGTCCGCCTCGAGCGCGTCGCCACGGTAGTAGTCGACGAGCCGACGGATCTTCGACTCGGTGTTCTGCAGCGCGCGCTTGTTCTGCATATCCTGTTGGTTCTCGTTGACGTGGCGTCGGAGCCGCACCGCACGCTCCATCAGGTTCCGGAGGTCCTCGGGGAGCTCCGGTGCCGCGTCGTTCTCGTCGAGGATCGTGGTGATCTTCTTGTCGGTCGCGACCTTGACGTCGGGGATCGGAACGCCCTTGACGCCTTCGTCGCGGAGCTTCAGGCCGATCTGGCTGGGGTCGTGACCCTGCTCTGCCAGTTCGACGACGCGCGCTTCGATCGCTTCGGCGTCGACGTCACTCCACTCCGGGGGTTCGTCTGCCACCGGCTTGTCCGAACCGGACGAGCCACGGCGGCGGGTGTGCATTCGTGCCATTGTATTCGGGTTGGAACGGCACAGACCGCAGAATACGCGATTGACCTGCCGACGGCGTCGGCAGCGTCGCACTTCCGCAATCCCAAGCCGCGACGGGCGCGGCGAGTCAGATTTGCGGCCGTGCTGTTCCCGTCTGTAGCCACCCGCGAGGACGACAAAAGGGTTGCGACCCGCGACCGATCCCACCAAGTCGAAGCCCTTAAGAACGAAAGCGAAATACGAAGTAATGCGATTGCGGGCTCGTAGATCAGGGGTAGATCACTCCCTTGGCATGGGAGAGGCCCCGGGTTCAAATCCCGGCGAGTCCATTTCTAGTAACGCTCGTAACGAGGGAGTACCGGATGACGTTACAGCCGCTGAAGCGCCCGAAAAAGGCATTTTATCGGTCTGAGCCGACCCCCTCACGAAAGAGAGAGCGTTTGGAATCGCAACGCGGATCGCCGCCGTCCGGCGGTGACGCGAGGGAGTTCCGCCCGGTCTGTCGGTACTGCGGGATGCCGATCGATCACGGCCGAACGGCGTGAACGGCAGGCGAAGCGCTCAGGCCGCCGGTAAGGTGAAACCCGAGCGGCCCAAGCCTTTGGGAGAGACGATGAGTCAAGAGACGCTCTCCGGCGAGGATCTCTCTGCCCTCCGAGCGGAGTACGTTCACAAGGTGACCGAGGCGCTCCCGGCACGAGCAGCAGAGGCGGAGAGATGGCCGATCCGCCTGGATCACTGCTTTGGGCGCGTCGTACTGGACAATCTGTTCGAGGCCGAGTGGTACGAGCACGTCGACGGGCGTCCGGCGTACGAGCACTTATCGGCGGAGCAACTTCGGAAGGCGATCGACATCGCAGATCGGATGCTCGAGGAGGGCCGGCCAGCCGTCGAACAGTTGAACCGGCAGTCCCTGAAGTGGCGCGACACCGGCCCACGAGGCGAGTAACGCCCCCGCGTCGACTTCGCCACGGTTAACCGGATCTCCACGAACGTCTAGAGGAATGGACTTCGACACTGGTCGCCGCCGGTTCCTCGAGATTGCGGGAACCGGGGCCGCGCTCTCGCTTGCCGGGTGTAACGCACAACAGACCAACGACGAGGGGACGACGACCGGGAGTGCCGACGGCGACGCGGCGACGGTCACCGTGGCGCTGCAGCCCGACGAACAGCAGCTCCGACAGCGCGAAGAGGAGATCCGCGCGGAGCTCGAGGCGGGGAACATCTCGCAGACCGAAGCGCAGACGCAGTTCCGCACGGCGCAGTCCGAACTCCGCTCGGCGGCGGTGAGCGCGTTCGAAGAACGGGTCAGCGAGTCGGGGCTGACGGTCGAGAACTCGATCGAGCAGTTCAGCGTCTTGTTGGTGTCGGGGCCGGCGACGGAACTGATCGGGGCGCTCTCGTTCGAGGAAGTGAGCGGTCTGCTGCCCGCGGAGACGTTCCAGCAGGCCAAAGAGCAGGCGACGACACAGACCGCGAGCTCGACGCCCGCGAACTGACCCGGACCGACGCGAGCCGCGGACGAGCTCACTCCTCGGCGTAGAACAGCGTTCGACGACAGTCGGGGCAGACGTACGGGACCGGCGTGAGGATCTCGTCGGCGCGGACGCTGCTCAGAAACCCGTCGGTCGGCTCCTCGGAGACGATCGTCGGCGTACCGACCGCATCAGAGCCCTGTAGCCGCATCTCTGTGAGCGGTTCCTCGCAGTCCGGACAGCGCTTTTCGTCGGACATACGTTCACCGTCGCCCCAAGCGATTATAAGCGACCGGCCGCGCAGAAGTCGACGGCCATTTAGTCCCCCTCGGGTATGAGTCAGCCAATGGATCGGTCGTGGTACGCAGTCCCAGTTGCGGTCGTCGTCGCCGCAGCGGTCGCGCTCGGAGCGCCGGTGCCGCCGGACGCTGCGACGATGCTGGCCATCACGGCGTTCAGCATCGTGCTCTGGATCGGGAACCCGCTCCCCGCGTGGTTCGTCGGGCTCCTCACGATCGGCTCCGTCGGCGTCGCGTTCTCACCGAGCCTCGCGTTCACCGGGTTTCAGTCGCCGGCGACGTGGCTGATCGGCTTCGGACTGATCGTCGGCGAAGCGACCCGCCAGAGCGGTCTGGGCGCGTTCTTCGAGGCGCGTCTGCTCTCGTGGATCTCCGCGGACGAGGGCCACGACACCGTGGATCTCTATCGCCGACTCCTCGTCGGGCTCAGTCTCGCCGGTCTGGCGTTCACGCTCCTGCTCCCGTCGGCGCTCGTGCGCGTGCTGGTACTCGCGCCGATCCTCGCCGACATCGGCACGCTCTTCGACTCCCGTCGGGCCCGAGTCGGCCTGTTCGTCGGCCCGCTGTTCGTGACGTGGCACGCCGCCGGCGGCGTGCTGACCGCTGCGCTGCCGAACATCATCACGACCGGGATCTTGGAGTCGGTCGCCGGCCAGACGATCAGCTGGTCGGCGTGGCTGCTGGCGATGTTCCCGGTGACGAGTCTGGCCCGAGCCGCGCTCATCGTCACTGTCGTGTACGTGCTCTACCGGCCCGCCCCGGACTCGGGGATCGACCCGCCGACGGGCGACGACCGCGCCGCGACGGGCACAGAGCGGCGGATGCTGCTCCTGCTTTTCGTCGGCGTCGCGGTCTGGGCGACGGACTTCCTGCACGGGCTGCATCCAGTCTTCGGCGCACTGCTGGTCGCCGGGCTCGCGATCGCGCCGCGGATCGGCGTGATGGAGTTCGAGAGCGTCGCCGACGTCGATTTCTCGCTGCTGTTCTTCGTCGGGTCGGTGTTCGCGATCGCGTCCGGGCTGCAGCAGACGGGGTTCACCGACACCGCCGCGGGCTCGCTGCTGGCGCTTCTCCCCTCGGATCTGCCGCTGTGGCTGGCGATGCTCGCGGTCTTCGCCGTCACGAGTCTGCTGATGGTCCTCATCGAGGCCGTCGCTCTCGCCAGCGTCATCACGCCCGTCGTGATCAGCTACGCAGAGCAGGCCAGCCTGCCAGTGGTGCCCGTGATCCTCGCGGAGGCGCTGGCGCTCGACACCTCGTACTTCTTCCCGTACCAGTCGATGGTGCTGGTGACGATTCTCGGCTTCGACGTCATCGACGCGAACGAGCTCGTGCGGACGATGTCGGTCGTCGCGATCCTCTCGATCGTCCTCCTGTTGCTCCCGCAGGTGCTGCTGTTGTTGCTGCTGTACTAGTTCCCGGTCGCGCCGCGCTTCGGGATCGACCGGTCGGTGAGTGCGGTCCCGGCAACAGATATTTTACGCTCGTTTGCGTCCCCCCGCGCCGCAGTCGCCTGCGACCGGTGCTACGATCGGGACGGCGTCGCCGGCTGCAACATCCCAAGCGGTGACGGGCTCCCCCACGACGACGGCCACGCCGTCAACCGCGACGGATTCGACGCAGCGACGCGACCTCTCGGCGCGGGAACTCCGCCGCGTCGACGCGGTCGTCGACGCATACGGCGTGCCGAGTGGCGGGTCCCTCCTGCTCAAAGGCAACTCGTCGGTGCGCGTGTCCGTCGCCCGTGAGGTCTGCCGAGCCCTCGATTGCGGAGCGGCCGGGCATCGAGACCCGCGAGCGTTCGCGACAGACCACACTCCTATTTCCCTCCGTCTGACGATCACCCGACAATGGCTCTCGCATCGGTCTCGGTACATACCGCTCTCGTCGTGGCCGCCATCGTGGGATTGGGCATCAGTGCTGACCAGTTCGTCGCCGGTGCCGGCGGCGTCGCTCGCCGGCTCGGTCTCTCCGGTCTCCTGGTGGGGCTCACCGTCGTCGCGTTCGGGACCTCGGCACCGGAGTTCGCGGTCACGCTCAACGCCGCGCTCACGGCGAAATCGAACATCTCCGTCGCCAACGTCGTTGGCTCGAACATCTTCAATCTCGGATTCATCCTCGGCGGCGTCGCGCTCATCAAGGCGCTGCCGGTCTCGACGGCGCTCGTCCGTCGGGACAGTCTCTCGCTGATCCTCGGGACGGGGGTCGTGCTCGCGGTGCTCTCGGATCTGCGTCTCTCCCGGATCGAGGGCGGACTCCTCGTGGCGTTGCTCGTCGGCTATCTCGCGCTGCTCGTCCGAACCGGAAGCGAGCAACTCAGCGGGGAGACGATCACCGCGGGCGACAGCGGCTGGATCGACGTCGCGCGGGCCGTCGCGGGGCTCGCCGGCATCATCCTCTCGGCGCACATCCTCGTTTCGTCGGCGGCGTCGCTGGCGCGGATCGCCGGCGTCTCCGAATGGCTGATCGGCGTGACGATCGTCGCCGCTGGTACGTCCGCGCCCGAGTTCGCGACGTCGGTCGCCGCGGCCCGGCGAGACCAGGCGGGGCTCTCTGCGGGGAACCTCGTCGGGAGCAGCATCTTCAACGCCCTCGGCGTCCTCGGTCTGGCAGCGGCTATCCGGCCACTCTCGGTCGTCCCGACGGCGTTCGACACCACGCTGTGGCTGCTTGGGCTCACGGTTCTCGTGACTGTGCTCTTCTGGACGGACGAAGTTCTCTCGCGGGCCGAAGGAGGAGTGCTAGTCGTCGTCGCCGCGGCGACGTGGGTGGTCAACATCCTGAGTTGAGGCGTCGCAGCGTCGCGGCGGCCCGTTCGCGGTCGCCGACCGAGTCCGCGGAGCAGTCGAGTCGGGCGGGAGTTCGAGTGCGACACCGCGATAACTGTTGATCGGTCGGGTGGGGGAGCCGGCAGCTACTGCCCGGCTACCATCGCAGCCACACCACGAGCGCGAAGCCGATGGCGAGGGCGCTGGGGACGAGCATCAACAGCACCTCGGGAGAGCCCAGAGTTTCGACGGACACCAGATTGGCGAGGTCGAGGAGCAGCCAGAGGCTGACCGCTAACAGGGTCACACCGACGACCGCGGCGACTGCTCGGTTTTTCATAGGCGTTCGTTGGACTGCTCCGACGTAGACCGAGTTGTCGGCTGACGACCTAAGCGTTTGGCCCGTTTCGGTGATCGTGTGTGCTGGAGTCTCGTCCTCGAGTCCCGGTGCTCTTCTCGGGATCTCCGGAGTCTCCCCGCTCGCCGTGCGAGGGCAGTATAAAGACCATCGGTGACAAGGGTCCGAGTATGCCCGAAATCCCGGTGACCGACGAACAGCAGGCGACGATCGACGAGATCAGCGGCGACATCGCGGACGCGTACGTCGACACCTACGGCCACGTTCGGACCCGAGACGTCGTCCAGTACCTGCTAGACACGTACACGCCGCCGGAGGAACTCGACCGACCGGGGGCGGAGGCCTACGAGCGAATCGCGACAGCGGAGTTCCCCGCGCTCCAGCAGATCGCCGCCGACGTCGACGAGGTTCCGGGTAGCGGTATCGACGCTGACACGATGCGCGGGAAGTTGGTGGGTGAACTCGGCGTCGCGGAGGTCGCCAGGCGACTCGAAGCCGTCGATCCGGAGCGCACAGCGGAGGCCGTCGACGGGGCGGAGGAGGACGGGTCGACCGGCGACGCAGGGGCGGAGTCGGCGGTGGAAGACGAGTCGGCGTCCGCGGCAGCCCCGGCTTCTGAAGCCACGTCCGAATCCGAGTCAGAGTCGGACGCCGCGGATCCCGACGATTCCGGCGAGAGCACCGATGGCGACCCCGAGGAGAGCGGGGAGTCGACGCGGTCGGCGACGCCGAGCGATCCGGGCTCGCTGCTGTCGACGGCGAACCGGCTGCTCGACGCGCACGACGACAAGTGGCGGAAGTCAGCAGGCGACGCGCCGTACGAAGTCGACCTGCCCGACGGAACGACGGCGCAGGCCCGAACAAAAGACGACGTTCGCCAGTTGCTGTTCAAGCACTACTGAACGGCGGGAGTCAGCCTCGGCCTGGGCGTCGGCGTCCGACCGGGGACCACCACGACACCGCTCGGCCGGGCAGAGAGTATATTCCGTCTTCGGTCCAAGAGGCTGGCGTGTGTACACTGACGCTCGCCTGGCGCGCGTTCGACGACGCGCCCGTCGTCGTCGCAGCGAACCGCGACGAACTGCTGGATCGGGAGTCGGAACCGCCGACCGTCGCCGACGGTGACCCGGCGTTCGTCGCCCCGCGCGACGCCGTCGCCGGGGGGACGTGGATCGGCTACAACGAGCACGGTGTCTTCGCCGGCCTGACGAACCGCTGGGTCGACGTCCCCGACGGCGGCGAGCGCTCCCGCGGGCTCCTCGTCCGCGACGTGCTGCGCGCCGACAGCGCCGCCGAGGCGCGCGCAGCCGTCGAAGCTGCCGTCGCTGAGGACACCTACGACGGCTTTCACCTCGTCGTCGCCGCACGCGACGACCCGACGGCGTACTACTTCGAGTGGGACGGCGACCTCGCGGTGCGGGAGTTGACGCCGGGCGTCCACGTCGTCGTCAACGTCGGCATCGACGGCGAGTTCGTCGAACCCGCGTGGCGGCCAGAAGTCGGGGCCGTCCAGGCTCACGACGCGGGTCGCGTCCGCGAGGAGTTGGACCCGACGAGGTGGGACTCGGCGGCCGCGTGGCGCGACCGTGCCGCCGAGGTGCTCGGCAGCCACGAGTTCGGGGTCTGCGTCCACGACTCCGATCGACGTCGGAAGTTCGGAACGCGGTCGTCGTCGCTGATCACACTCTACGCCGACGGCGACGCGGCGTTCCAGTTCGCCGACGGTGCGCCGTGCGATACGCCGTTCGACCGCGTCGAAGGTCAAATTTAAACGAGTCGCGGGCGTCGGACAGAGTATGAGCGCAGCCGCCGAAGCCGATCTCTCGGAGGACGAACGCGAAGCGCTGGCACTCATCCGAGAGACGGGTGGGATCCACCAGAGCGACTTCTGGAAGGAGCTCGACATCTCCTCGCGGAAAGGCAGCCGGATCGCCGAGCGACTCGCCTCGCTCGGACTCATCGAGCGCGAGGATACGGTGTATCAAGGGCACAACACCTACCACCTCGAGCCGGCCGCGCGGGACCTGGACTTCTCGCTGCTGATGGCGGGCGATATGCTCTCGCCGTTCATCGGCGAGGAGGAGGTCAACCACAACAGCGACGCCTTCTCGCAGTGGCTGATGAACCTGGCCTACGAGGAGTACTGAGCCCGGACTCGGGGCTCGGTTCCATCCGACCGCGAGTGCGGACCGCCGTCGCGTTCGACTCGCCGCCGACTCCTTTCGGAACTCGGTTCGATTCGTAGCGTCGCCGCTGCGTTGTCACGCGGTCGTCGAGGCACCGCACGCGGCGCCGGCTACAGTAACGCCTGCAAGTCTTCGCTCACTCGGTCGCACGAGGGCGTGCGGTCGGCTGCGCGATTCGTCGTAAACTCGGCCGTAGCGAGCGCGATTCTGGCGGCAGGAGGGAGCGCGGAGACGGACCGCGGCTCGGCGACGCTACTCCTCGGCGTCTTCGTCTTCGTCTTCGTCTTCGTCGCTCGGTTCGAGGTCGTTCTCGACGATGTACGGTTCGATCTCGTCGTTTTCGAGTTCGACGAACGCCTCCGAGTCCGCGGAGATCGTCGCGACGTCGACGCCGGCGGCGGTCAGTTCGTCGTCGTTCGCCGAGGCGATCGCACGAAGTGCCAGGCCGACGCCCTCGTCGAGCGTCAGGTCGTCGTCGTAGTTCTCTTCGAGGTGTTCCTGGATGTCACCGCGGTCCGCGCCGATCGAGACGGCCTTCCACTCGTAGGGCGTCCCCGAGGGATCCGTCTCGTAGAGACGCGGCGTCCCGTTCTCGACGCCGCCGATGAGCAGCGCGACGCCGAACGGCCGCGCGCCGCCGACCTGGGTGTACTGCTGGATGTGGTCGGTGACGTTCTTGGTCAGCGTCTCGATGCCGACGGCCTCGCCGTAGCGGAGGCGGTTGACCTGCGCCTGTCGGCGCGCGAAGTCGATGAGCTGTCGCGCGTCCGCGACGTGGCCCGCCGAAGCGATGCCGGCGTGGTCGTCTGCCTTGTGAATCTTCTCGACGCTCGACGGCTCCATAAGCGAGGAGCGCGAGCGCTTGTCGGCCGCGAGGACGACTCCCTCGGGCGTTCGGACCCCGACGCTCGCGGTCCCGCGCTTTACTGCTTCTCGCGCGTACTCCACCTGGTAGAGACGACCGTCGGGCGAGAAGATCGTGATCCCACGATCGTAGGCCTGCTGTTGGGCTTGTCCCTGCATAGTATCACTCGAAATCGAGCCGCGTCGCGCCCGCGAACCCGTCGGTCGCCTCGACGTCGACGCGCGTCTCGCGGACGACGGCCGGGCGGGGTTCGTTCTCGAACACGACGTCTCTCTGTTTGCCACGTCCGGTCCGGCCGTTCAAATACCTTTCCTCACAGGCACGCACGGTGCCCGAAATTCCGCGGACGCGGAGTCCCACGGGGTGGCCGTCGACGGCGTCGACGGTCGCAAGCGCCGCCCGGGCGCGGTCTTCGGTGCCGCGATACGCCCGGACGATCGTCTCGCCGTCGCCGCCGTCGAAGCGAAACGAGAGTACGGTCAGGTCGGTCTCGGCGCTCCCGACGTCGCCGTAGAGGTTCTGTGCGGCGTACCAGAGATCTCGCTGGAACGCGCCGCGGTCGAACTGCGCGTCGGGCCACGCCTCGATCTCGACGGCGAGGTAGCGCCACCGCGGCTGGAGGTGCTTCGGGAGGTGCTTCACGGGCGCGTCACTCCGCGTCGGCCGCTGTCGCGTCCGATTCCTCCGTGACGCTGACGCGCTCGCTTGCGTCGCCGAACCGCTCGGCCACGAGCACGCCGACCTGATCGTGGACGCGCTCGACGGCCGTGAGCACGAAGCCCTCGTCGGTCAGCGCGTCGACGAGCGCCCCGACGGTCGCCGGATCGTCGACCTCGGGGTTGTAGAACGGCTCGCTTGGGTCGGGCGTCCCGAAGAACATCACGTCGCCGAGGACGAAGCGCCGCGGGTTCAGTTCGGCGATCACCGCGATCGCCTCGCGCTTTTCGGCGTCGGAGAGGTGATGCATCGCGAAGTTGGTCGTCACGACGTCGACGCTGTCGCGGTGGGGACCGACGTCGGGCTCGCGGAAGCGCCCCTCGCCGAAGGCGACGTTGTCGATCCCCGCGTCGGCGGCTTTCGCGCGCGCTTCCGCCAGCATTCCTTCGCTTATGTCACGCCCGAGCACGCGGTCGGCGGCCGGTGCGAGCGCGAGCGCGATGGCACCGGTGCCGGTCCCGAGGTCGACGACGACGTCCTCGGGTCCGGGCGCGGCGTGTTCGACGACCAGATCCGCACAGGCGAGATACTCCCGAGAGTCCTGCTCGTCGTCGTACGACGCGGCGGCCGCCGAGAACCGCGCGGCGTGCTCGTCAATCGTCTTCTTCATACCGGCCACGTTCGACGCCCGGCACAATGAACGACTCGGAGAGCCGCTCGCGGTTCCGGGCGACGAGCCGTCCCCACGCGTCGAGCCCCGCGCGGGTCCAGTCCTCACCGAGTCCGATCTCGCCGCCGAGCGCGACCAGCTCCCGCGGCGCGCGCAGTTGCAGGTGCGACCGGGGATTCGCGCTGACGACGTACGGCGCGTCGTAGTGGTCGACGAGCCGCCGCAGTCGCCGGAGCTTGTCGAGGTGGCGGACGCGGTGCCCGCCGCGGTCTCTGAGTACGGGTCCGAGATTCACCTCGATCCAGACGCGGTGCTCGCTGGCCGCCTTCGCGAGCACGTGGTTGACGTCGCCGTCACCGTCGCCGTCGCCCTCGAACGGGCGCGTGAGGACGTCCACGCGGTCCTGTTCGACGGCGAAGCGGTTCAGCGCGTTCGTTCCCCCGCGGACGAACACCAGCGTGTGCTTCGTGCGCGCGTTCCCGACCGCGCCGCTTGCGTGCTGTGGGTCCGCGGCAGCGATTTCGGCGGCGTCGGCGACGTCGACGCCGAGGCGCTCGCGGAGCCGTTCGTAGTCGGGATCGGCGTCGTCCGCGCGGACGATCACGCCGTCGTAGCCGTAGCGGTCGGCCGTCGTCGCGAAGCGTGCGGCCGTGCTCTCTCCGTCCGGGTGGGCGTGGACCGCCTCGTACATACTCGGACGGACAGGGCGGGCGAGTATGGCAGTTACGGATCGGTCAGTTCGGCGGACGAGGGGGCGGCGAGGTTAACGCCGGCGGCGACGCTAACGCCGGCGGCGACGCCGAAGCACGAGCAAGCTACCGAGAATCCCGGCAGCGGCGACGACGACGCCGAATCCGGGTGTCGACGTGCTCGATCCAGTCTCGCTGGGGGTCGCCCGGTCGTTCCGGACCGAGGCGTCGAAGTCGGCCGTCGGATCCCCGTCGGGACCGACGACGGTGACGGTGATCGTGTCGTGCGTCTCGACCGCCGAGAGGTCGAAGGTGGTGGTCCAGGACCCGTCGTCGCCGACAGTTGCTGCGGACGTCTTCAGGAACTGTGGGTCGGTCTCGCCTGTAGACTGGACGCGGACCTGTAGCTCGGTTCCCGGCTCGAGCGTCGTCGTCCCCGAAATCGTCGCATTCGTCGTCGACGTGACCGAATCGGTCGCTAGCTGGAACGTCCCGCCGTCGGACTGCGCAGTCGCGGGGGCAGCGACCGCGACCGAGAGCGCGAGTCCGGCGACGAGCGTCAGGGAGACGAGCGTACGGGCCGTCGGCGTTCGGCTCGCGAGCCGCGCGGAGAGCTGTGCGATACGATCTGTTGGAGGGCTGTCGGTCATACCCACTCGAAACGATGGATGCGGCGGCCAAGTAGGCGAGGAATACTCAAACAGTCGCTTGAGCGCGAGCGCCGAACCGGCTCAGCCGACTAACTGCTCTGTCGCGTCGGCGAGGGCGGCGGCCGCGCGCTCGACGTCCTCGACGTCGACGTACTCGCGCTCTGCGTGTGCGACGGCTCCCGCGTCGTCGGCGAGGACGCCCGGCCCGAAGACGACGACGGGTGCGGGCGAGAAGTACGACGCCTCGGTCGCGGCCGTGAAGGGGCGGATCGCCCCGGAGCCGCCCGCGCGCTCGGCAGCGGCCGCGAGCGTCCGAACCAACTCGTGGTCCGCGTCGGTCGCGAACGCCTCCAGGAACGGCGTCTCCCGGTCCGTGAGCGCGAAGTCGACGCCCACCTCGTCCGCGACGGCGTCGCGGACGGCGGCCTCGAACTCCGAGCGGAACCCCTCGGCCGTCTCGGGCGGGACGCTCCGGCGGTCGAGGACGAGGTCGCACCGCGCCGGGATCTGGTTCGTCGCGTCGCCGCCGGTCACGGTCGTCGGCGTCAGCGTCGCCGCGCCGAGCTGCGGGTGCGAGTCGCGGTCGTCGTCGAACCGGCGGATCGCGGCGAGGGCGGCCTCCAGCCCGGCGACCGCGTTCACTCCGGAGTCCGGTTCGGCGGCGTGAGCGGCCGAGCCGGTGAGCGTGAGCGTCCCCTGGAACCGTCCTTTCGCCGCGGTGCAGACGTCGAGGTCGGTCGGCTCGCCGACGACGTAGCAGTCGGCGTCGAGATCGAGCGCGGCCGCGCCCGTCGAGAGCCGCTCCTCGTCGGGCGTCACCGCGAGCGTCACGCGGGCGTCGTCGCGGGGGTCGACAGCCAGGAACGCCGCGAGCAGCGCCGCGAGCGGCCCCTTGGCGTCGCAGGAGCCGCGGCCGTGGATGCGGGTCGTCTCGCCGTCGGCCGTCTCGCGCGAGAACGGCACGTGCGGCGAGACGGTGTCGATGTGCGTGTTGAACACCAGATGTGTGTCGGCGTCAGCGGGCGCTGCACCCGTGGCGGCGAGGGTGTTGCCCGCGTCGTCGACGCGGGCGTCCACCCCGTGCGACTCGAGCGTCTCGACCAGGAACTCGCGCATCTCGCCGACGTCCTCGTCGGAGGCGATCGGCACGCTCGCTTCCAGAAACGCGATCGGATCGAAGACCGCCATCTACGCCGACCTGACGACGACGTCGAGTTCGCTCGCGAACTCCCGTTCGGCAGGGCCGGCGAGCGTCGCCGGGCCGTCGTCGGGAACGGTGATCGCCAAGTCCCCGCCCGGCGGGCTGACCGTCACCGGCGCGTCGGCGTCGACGAGGCCGTGCCGCTTTGCGACCGCGGCGACCGCGACCGCGCCGGTCCCGCAGGACTGCGTCTCGCCCTCGACGCCGCGCTCGTAGGTCCGCTGGCGGAAGTGCGGGCCGCCGTCCGCGTCGTCGACGCGCGCGGCCAGCGTGACGTTCGCCCCCTCGAGGAAGACGTCTGCGTAGCGGACGTCCGGCGCGACAGTCTCCAGATCGACCGCGTCGACGTCGTCGACGACCGCGACCGCGTGCGGGACCCCGGTGTTCACCGCGGTGACGGTGAGCCCCTCGACGTCTTCCTCGATCAGTTCGGCGTCGCCGGCGAGCGGGACGTCGCGGGGCGCGAAACTCGGCTCGCCCATCTCGATGGTGACGTGATCACCGTCGACGACCGCGCGGCGCGTCCCCGCGGGCGTGTCGATCATCAGCTCCTCGGAGCCGGTTCGCTCGGCCCCCCACGCGGCGGCGACGCGCGCGCCGTTCCCGCACATCGCCGCGACGGAGCCGTCCGGCTGGACGAGCGTCATCACGATCCGGGGCGGCGAGTAGCGGTCCTCGAGCGCGAGAAAGAGCACGCCGTCGGCGCCGGTTCGTGGCGATCGCTCGTGTGTCACGCCGGTCTCGCGGTCGCAGTGGGACACCGCGAACGCCGGGCGGTCGGGAATCGATTCGACGGCGTCGACGACGATGAAGTCGTTGCCGGTGCCGTGGTACTTCTCTACTGGTACTCGATCGTGCAGCAGGCTCATTGTTCTAGATCGGTGAGGTCAGCCAGGGTCTCCCGTCGCCGAGCGAGTCGGACCGTCGTCTCCGAGAGCGCGACTTCCGCCGGCCGGGGTCGGGAGTTGTAGGTGCTCGACATCTCGTAGCCGTACGCGCCCGCGTTCCCGACGACGAGGACGTGCCCCCGTCTGGGCCGCGAGAGCGATCTGTGCTCACACAGTACGTCCGCCGACTCACAAATAGGTCCCGCTACGGTGACGGGGTGCGAATCGGCGTCCGCGGGCGCAGAGAGGTTCCGGATCTCGTGGTAGGCGTCGTACATCGCCGGGCGGAGCAGCGTCGTCATCCCCGCGTCGACGCCGACGACGGTGGCGTCGCGGGCCTCCTTGACCGTGTTGACCCGCGTGAGCAACACCCCGGCATCGGCGACGACGTACCGACCGGGCTCGACCGCGAGCGTCGCGTCGACGTCACCGATCGCCTCGCGCGTCGCCGTAGCGACCGCGTCGAGATCCAACGGCGGTTCGTCGTCGCGGTAGGGGACGCCGAAGCCGCCGCCGACGTCGACGAACTCCAGCGGCCCGGCTCGCGACTCGACCTCGCGAGCGAGATCGCCCATCCGGCGGACCAACTCGCGGTGCTCCGAGAGGTCCTCGCCGGAGATGCCGCTGCCGGCGTGGGCGTGGACGCCGACGAGGTCGAACTCGGCGGCCCACGGCTCCGCGAGGTCGGGGACGCGCTCGCTCGGGATGCCGAACTTCGCGTTCGCGCCGGTCTGGACCTTCTCGTGGTGGCCTGCACCGACGCCAGGGTTCGCACGGATGCAGAGCCGTCCGTCGAAGCCGCGGTCGCGGAGGCGGTCGACCGTGTCCGCCGCGCCGACCGTGATCGTCAGCCCGGGCTGCTCGCGCCAGCGGTCGACGACGTAATCGAGGTCGCGAGCGGGCGGATTGACCGCGGTGTACTGGATTCGATCGCCCGTGAAGCCGGCCGCGAACGCACGTTCGACTTCGCCGGCCGAGGCGCACTCGACGTCGAGTCCGGTCTCGCGGACGGTGCGCAGCACGTGCTGGCCGGTGTGTGCCTTCGCCGCGTAGCGGACCTCGGCGTCCGGAAAGGCCGCCTGTAGGCGGGTGCAGTTCGCCTCGACCCGCCGGAGATCGACGACGTAGAGCGGCGTCTCGTACTCGTCGGCGAGCGCGGCGAGCGTCTCCGCGTCCCACTCGGCGAGGCGACGGACCGACGGCCCGCCGTCGCCGTCGTCGCTCATTCCCGCAGCGCCTCCTCGCGGCGCGTCTTGTCGAGCGTGTCGTCCTCGATGTCGAGTGCGACGACCGCCGGCTTGTACGCGCCGGACTCGAAGAGGTCGTGATCGCCGAGCGAGGACTCGACGTAGCGCGTGAACGCCCGTCGGTTCGCGGGCAGGTGGCCGTAGACGACCTCCTCCTCGACGAGGTCGTAGACCGGAATCCGGGGACTGAGCAGCGTGTTCTCGCCGACGACGGTGTTCTCGCCGACGTGGAAGCCGGAGGTGACGCGGCAACCCGCGCCCAGCGAGACGCCGTCCTCGACGATGACTGGCGCGTCCTCGACGGGTTCGAGCACGCCGCCGATCAGCGTGTTCGCGCCGAGCTTGACGTTCTCGCCGAGTTGCGCGCAGGAGCCGACGGTGTCACAGGAGTCGACGAGCGTGCCGTCGCCGACGTACGCGCCGATGTTGACGAACGACGGCGACATCATAATGCAGTCGGAGCCGAGATACGCGCCGCGTCGGATCGCGGTGCCGTCGGGCGTGTTGCGAGTGCCGCGTCCGCCGAGGTCAGTCGTCGAGCGCAGCGGCAGGACGTCGTAGTACGTGACGTCGCCGTACTCGCGCGGGAGCGTCTCGCGCAGGCCGAAGTTGAGGAGGATCCCCTGCTTGACCCACTCGTTGACGACCCAGCCGTCGGGGCCGCTGTCGCCCACCTGCTCGGCGGCGCGCACCTCGCCCGTCTCGAGGGCTTCGAGGAAGGCGTCGAGCGTCGATTCGGCGGCGGAGCCGGCGGTGTCGGCGGTGAGTTCGTCGTCCTGGTAGCGCTGCCACAGGTCCGTCACGTCGGATTCGAGCGTCATTGGCCGTGTGCTCCCGTGTCACCGTCGGCATCTAAGACTTCGTCGAAATCGTATCGGCCGGGATCGCGCCCGGCGAGCCAGGCCGCGGCGTCGAGTGCGCCGGCGGCGAAGATGCCGCGGGAGCCGGCCCGGTGCGTCAGTTCGAGCACCTCGTCGTTGCCGGCGAGCAGCAGCTCGTGCTCGCCCGTGACGTCGCCCGCGCGCCGGGCGTGGACGCCGATCTCGTCGCCCTCGCGGGGCTGTTCGCCGACCCGACCGTCGACGCGCTCGGCGTCGTGGCCGCGCACCTCGTCGACGTCGTCGAGGATCGTCAGCGCGGTGCCGGAGGGCGCGTCACGCTTGCCGTTGTGGTGGGTCTCTGTCAGTTCGATGTCGTAGCCGGGGAGCGCCGCGACGGCCTCTCTGACGGCCCGCCGGAGCGCAGCCACGCCGCGTGAGAAGTTGGAGGCCTTCAGGAAGGGAACGGCTTCGGCGACCTCGTCGAGTTCGGTGCGCTGGAGGTCGCTGTAGCCGGTCGTGCCGACGACCACGGCGACGTCGTTTGCGGCTGCCGTCCGCAGGTAGTCGACGCTCGCACCCGGCACGGTGAAGTCGACGAGCACGTCGACGTCGTGCTCCGAGAGCGCGGTCTCGAGTTCCGTGTCGTCGACGACGGCGTCGGCAGCCGGGACGTCACCGCTCGGGAAGGCGCCGGGCGATTGGGTCGCCGCGAGAACGAAGCCGACGTCGTCGCGGTCGGCCGCGGCGGCGAGCAGTTCCCCGCCCATCCGGCCGCTCGCGCCGGTGATCGCGACGCGGAGCTCGCCGGTCATCTATACGGCCTCCGGCTGTTCGCGCTGGTCGGCGTCGGCTTCGAGGTCGGCGAGGATGGCTTCGAGCTCCTCGCGCGGTTCCGGCGAGAGGTCCGTAAGCGGCGCGCGGAGTCGGCCGGGACCGTAGCCGCGGGCCTCCATCGCGGCCTTCACCGGGATGGGGTTCGTCTCGACGAAGAGCTGTCGGAACAGCGGCGAGAGCTCGAAGTGGAGCTCGCGGGCGCGCTCCATCTCGTCGGCGAGCGCGGCGTCGACGAGGTCGACCATCCGCTCGGGTTCGACGTTCCCGGCGACGGAGATGACGCCGCGGCCGCCGAGCGAGCAGATCGGCAGCGTCAGGGCGTCGTCGCCCGAGAGCACCGCGAGCTCCTCGTCGCGCGTGTACTCGATCACTTCCGAGATCTGTGCGATGTCGCCGCTGGCGGCCTTGTACGCCGCGACGTTCTCGTGCGAGGCGAGCGCGGCGACCGTCTCGGGCTCGACGTTCTGGCCCGTGCGGCTCGGCACGTTGTAGACGATCTGCGGGAGGTCGACGGCGTCGGCGACCGCGAGGAAGTGCTCGCGGAGACCCGCCTGTTCGGGCTTGTTGTAATACGGCGAGATGAGGAGCAGTCCGTCCGCGCCGGCGTCGGCCGCGCGCTGTGAGAGATCTAGGGCCTCGTGCGTCGAGTTCGAGCCGGAGCCGGCGATGACGGGGACGTCGTCGACGGCCTCGACGACCGTCTCGACGACCTCGATGTGTTCGTCGTGGGTGAGCGTCGCGCTCTCGCCGGTGGAGCCGGCGGGCACGAGTCCGGCGACGCCGGCGGCTTCGAGGCGCTGGGCGTCGGCGGCGAGCGTTTCGTGGTCGATCTGTTCGTCGTCGGTGAACGGCGTGGTCATCGCGGGGAACACGCCGGTGAAGTCGATCTGTGTCATCGGTGGTGGGGTGTACTGTCGAGTGGGGTTCGTCGCTGTCGGTCGAACGTCGGTGCGCGCCCGGTCGTGGGGTCGCCAAAGACGGGGATGCCACTCCCGCCGGAAGCGTTACGCCGAGCGTTTTTTGCCGCGGAAAAGAGGGCCACGAGCCACTGGCGGACGGGGCGAAGCCGCGGGGGACGTCGTGGCGCGCGTCACAGTCACGAGACTATCCTCCGGAATCATATACGTTTCGCCGTCGACCGCGCGGCCTCCGATCCGACCGCTGTCCCGGACCGCCACGACCGGACATTCATGTAGTCTGGTCTCCCCAGTGTCTGTATGACCGAAATTCACCCGAGTCAGCGGGTGGCGATGCTCGCGGACGCACAGAACCTCTATCACACGGCTCAGAGCCTCTACTCGCGAAATATCGACTACTCCGCACTCTTGGAGAAGGGCGTCGCGGGTCGGGACCTCACGCGCGCCATCGCCTACGTGGTGCGCGCGGACTCGCCCGAAGAGGAGAGCTTCTTCGATGCGCTCGTCGACATCGGCTTCGAGCCGAAGATCAAGGAGATCAAGACGTTCGGCGACGGCTCGAAGAAGGCCGACTGGGACGTCGGGATGAGCCTCGACGCCGTCACGCTCGCGAACCACGTCGACACGGTCGTCCTCTGTACGGGCGACGGCGACTTCTCGCGGCTGTGCTCGCATCTCCGCCACGAGGGAGTCCGCGTCGAGGTGATGGCCTTCGAGGAGTCGACGGCCGAAGAGCTGATCGACGCCGCGGACACGTTCCTCGATCTCTCAGAGCGACAGGATACCTTCCTCCTCTGAGCGACGAGGGCGGCCGACGTCTGCCGACTGAGACTCAGGTGGCGCGAGCGTCGCCGTCCGCCATCCGCAGGAGGGCGACCGCGGAGCCGGCGACGGCGACGAGCGCGACGGCCGCAGCGAAGCGGTCGCTGACGCCCGTCTGGAGGAACAGGCCGCTGCTCGCGGCGAGGAGCGCGGCCCCGGCAGCGACCAGCCGCACGTTGACAGCCATACCGAACGGCAGCCGCTGCCGACGGATATAGGTTTTCGAGTCGGCTCGACAGCGAGCGCGGCTGGCAGAGCTCACAGCCGCCAGTATGGGACAGCCACGAACGAGAGCCCGTGCGCCGGCGCGACGCGGCGGTTGTGGACCGCGAACGTCTTGACAGTCGGGACGGAACGATCGGCTATGACTGACGCGACCCGCGAGAAGACGCTCGCGGAACTGCGGACGATCGCGGACTACCAGTTCGGATCCGGAGCTGGCGAAGCACTGTTCCCGAGCGACGGAGCCGAGGCTTTGACAATTCGGCGCTCCACGAGCGGGCGGCCGCGACAGATCGTCTCCCCGGACGGGCGCGTGGTCTCGTACGGAACCGACGGCCGATTCACACTCGGCGTCGCCGGCGGGCGGCGGCTCGTCGGCGCGCTCGAACACCCGGCGGCCCGCGTCGTCGTCGGCGAGGAGAGCGAACCGTTCGTCCGCGACGGCAAGAACGCCTTCGCGAAGTTCGTCCGCGACGTCGATCCGGCCGTTCGACCGGGCGACGAGGTCGCAGTCGTGCTGGAGGACGACACCGTCATCGCCGTCGGGCGGGCGGAGCTCTCCGCGGACGGGATGGCAGACTTCGAGACGGGGATGGCCGTTCACGTCCGCGAGGGTGCCGAAGAAGCCCCGGAGTCGCGGGCGGAATCGGGACCCGAGGCCGACGCGGAGTGAGCCGGGAGCCGGGAGCTGGGAGCCGGAAGCCCGAAGCCGGAAGGCTCCCTACAGTCCGAGCGCGGTCAAGAGCGGAACGCCGCTGACTAACGCCCCGACGAGGTAGCCGCCGATCGCGCCGCCGTTCAGCAGTGGCAGCCCCGCGTGTGCCCGCCCTTTCAGCACCATCCACAGCAGGATGAACAGCCCGGCGAACGTCCCGACCATCGCCGTCAGCGCGGGGAGATTCAACGCCGCGAGCCCGGGCACGCCGAGCGACGGGGCGAGCGACGCCGGGAGGAAGAACGCCGCGCTGGCGACGATCACCGTCGGCATCACGGCGTCGCCGAGTCCGATGAAGAAGGCGTCGCGAACGTCTGCGTCCGGCGAGTCGTCGTCCGAAGAGTCGTCGTCCGAAGAGTCGCTGTCCGACGAGTCGCCGTCTTGTTCGGTTCCGATCGGGTCGGCGTCGGCGTCAGCGTCGGCGCTGTCAACGTCGGCGTCGACGTCGACGTCGACGTCGATGCCCGACTCGGTGCCACTGTCGCCGGGTCCGGCGTCTCCGCCGTCGTCCGACTCGTCTCTCCCCTTATCATCCTCGTCGCCGCCCGCGGCGTCGGCCTTCGCCGCCAGAAGCGAGTACGAGAGCGTGGTGGGGACGACGAGCACGACCGGGAGGTTCAGATCCATCACGCCCTCCGCGAGATCGAGCATGTGTTCGGTGCCGTAGACGCTGATCGCGTCGTAGACCGCGAGGATCGAGAGCAGCACGATCGCCGGCAGGAGCCCGAAACTGATCCCGAAGAGGCCTGCCGCGCCAGCGCCCATCAGGACGCCGGCGGCGTCGATGACGTACCACTCGGGGTGGACGACCAGAAGCGCCGCGAGGGCGATCGCGGCCCCGACGGCCGGCAGCGGTGGGAGGAACACCGAGAAGACGTACCACGCGAGCGACGCGGCTGCGAGGACGACGAACCCCTTGACCAGCCAGTCGAGGTCGAACTTGAACGCCGCGAGCATCGCGGCCGTTGCAACGAGGATCGCACCGATGTAGATCAGGCTGTTCGTCGGATCCGAGGGGTCCTCGACGGTCTGATAGCCCTGTTCGTAGAACGTCGGCACGAGCGCGAGCGCGCCGAGTTGCACGAGCAAGAACAGCAGGGCCGCGAACCCGACGCCGGCGGCGACGCGTCTTCGCATACACGCAGGCTTCCCGCCGCCCCACTATGGGGATTGTGTTTCGGCGTGCCACCTCAGCCGGCGGCTCCGGCGACCCGCTCGCGCGTCTCGACGCCGCTGACGTCGAGTCGAACGCCCTCGTGGACCGCTGGATCGACGTCGACGCTCCAGCGGTGGACGCGACAGAGCGTCCTGACTGTCGGGAGGAGCAGCCCGGCCTCGGCCGTGGGAACGGCCTCGCCGTACTCGAACGCCCGCGTCACCTTCTCCTCGGGGATCGGGTCACCGTCGGTCACGACCGTGATGTGGCCGTCCGCCGCGGTGACCGCGACCCGCGTGGAGTCGGTCACGGCCGCGAACTCGAACACGTTTGCGAATAGCTCGACCAGCCGCGACTCGTCTGCGGCCACCGCGGCGTCGGACTCGACTATCAGGTCCATCTCCGGGTACGCTGCGTCCCTCCACGCCCGCCCGGCGGCGGCACGGAGGTCGACGTATCCCAGCTCCTCCGGCATCTGGCCGTAGTGTGCGAGCGTCCAGAGCTCGCCGACGATCCGGTCCATCCGGTCGAGCGACTCCGCGATCGTCTCGTGGGCGTCGGCGACTCTCTCGGGGGTGTCGTCGGAGACCGCCGTTCCCGCGACGTCGAGGTACCCCTCGGCGATCGACAGCGTGTTCCGGAGTTCGTGGGTGATCGCGTCGGCGAAGTCGTCGAACTGCTCGTTCTGGCGCTGTAGCTCGCGACGCTGGCGTTCGACTTTGGTGACCTCGGTGCAGATCAGTACCTCCCCGACGGTCTGCGTCCCGCTCGTGACCGGAGCGCGCTCACAGAGAAAATAGCGCGTCTTCGAGTCGCCGTCGATGGCGACGATCTCGTCGCCCGCCCGCAGGACCGGTTCGAGTTCCGGGACCGCAGTCGCGAGTGGCTCACCGACGGCCTCGGCCAGTACGGGGAACGTAGCGACTGCTGCGTCGTTTGCGTCGCGGACGACCCCGTCGTGCGTGATCAGCACGACGGCGTCGTCGAGCGTCTCGACGACGTGATTCCGCCAGAACCGCGGCACGGCCACGAACTGCTCGTCGACGGCGTAGAGGACGCCGACGGCGAAGACGGCCACGCCGATGGGCTCGTAGTTGATCGCGATGAACGGCCCCGGCGTCGAGTACGCGACGAGGTTGAACACGACCGGAACGGCCGTGATCCCGACCAGTCCGCCCAGCATCGACGTCTCGAGCTGGGACTCGGTGAAGACCTCGTAGAGCAGATAGAACCCGACCGCAGTCAGCGCGTACGCCAACCCGGTGACGATCCAGTGGGCCGTAGAGAGCTCGATCGCGAGATGGCGGAACGGCTCCGTGGTGAAACTGGTGGTGAAGTAGAGCCCGTGGAGCGGGTTGGTCAGTTTCACCACGACGACGAACACGAACACCGCGGCTCCGACCCAGCGGACGGTGGGGTGTCGGTGGTAGCCGTGGCCGGTGTACGCCGAGCAGAAGTACAGCCACGCCCAGACGCTCGAGAGCCCCGCGACCAGACCGACGAGGTACAGCAGGATCTTGAGGTCGACACCCGGCACGACGAGACGGAGCGCGTCCGTGGCGGCCCAGGTGCTGCTACAGACCAGTAAGGCCACCATACCCCACCGCGTCTCCGTGTCGGTGATCCGATCCGCCCGCAGCAGGCTCGCCGCACACACAAGCGCTGCGGCTCCGAACACGCCGACGTGGGCCACCCGGAGGGGGTCCATACGCGATATCGGTGGATCCAAGCTGTAATAAATCATATTCACCACCGCTAACCATTTGGGAAGTCTCAGCCCGTCTTGTCGGCAGAAATGAGTTTTTCCGAGTCACCCGCGGCCGCTTCGGGTCGTCCTCAGCGCGCGTACAGTCGCGTTCCAACGACCGATGCCGCCGGGACGTCGCCCGAGGGACTGACGGCGACGTACGGTCGCGATACCGGGCCGAAAACGTCGACGACGCGGCCGACAGTGGTGAGCGACTCGTCGACTGCCTCCGCACCGATGGCCGGATGGTCGGCGTCGTCGCAGCGGACGACGAGCAGATTCTGTGCCGTTCTGGAGACGGTGCCGAGCCGTTGCATCTCAGTCCCTGAGGATGCCGACGTAGGCGGCGACCGCCTGCACGAGGTCGTTCTTGGTCGAGTCCTCCGCACCCTTCACGAGCACGCGCCCCCGAGACTCCCACTCTCGTGGGTGCGTGACGTCGCGCTCGATGACGGCGTCGTACCCGATCTGCTGGACGGCCTGCGCGATCTCGTCGACGGTCGGGTCCTCGACGGCGTCGTCGAGCGGGACCCGTCGTCCGTCCTCCCGGGAGAGAGACGCATCGAGGTAGCGCGGCCAGATGACGTTCTCGACAGCCATAGTCGAACGACCGCGTCGCGCCCGTAATACGGTTGTGGTCCACCGTCGGGTGTCGGTCACCCCGCGGGGGATCGGAACGACGCGATGCGGAGTTCTTTATCCGTCCCACTCGACCGAACGCCTATGGAACCCGATCTCTCGCAGCTCGACGCATATCTCGACGCCGAGGGGGTCGACGGCTACCTCGTCGACGCCGCAAGCGCCGACTCGACGCAGCGCTACCTCTCGGGGTTCGACGCCCCCGACCCCTTCGTGACCGTCTACACCCCCGAGACGACGGCGCTGCTCGTCTCCGCGCTGGAGTACGGCCGCGCGAAGACGGAGAGCCGCGCCGACGACGTCTCGCGCCTCGCGGATTACGACTACCGCCCGCTGGCGGCCGAACACGGTTCCGGGGCGGCCAAGGCGTACGTCGTCGCCGAGTGGCTCGAGGACCACGGCGTCGACAGCGTCGCCACGCCGGAGCGCTTCCCGCTCGGCCCCGCCGACCGGCTACGCGACCGCGACGTCGACGTCGCACCCGAGACAGAGGACGTCGTCACAGAGATTCGCGCGCGGAAGACGCCCGCAGAGATCGATCACGTCCGCACCGCCCAGCGTGCGAACGAGGCGGCGATGCAGGCCGCAGCGGCATTGCTCGACGAGGCCGTAACCGGGACCTCGGACGGGGACGACGAGGGCGGGGACGAGGAGAACGAAAGCGACGTGCTCCGCCTCGACGGCGCGGTCCTGACGAGCGAGCGCGTCAAAGAGGAGATCGAAGTGACGCTGCTGCGCCACGGCTGCGCGCTCGACGAGACGATCGTCGCCTGCGGCGCGGCCGCCGCGGATCCGCACAACCGCGGCAGCGGCCCGCTACGCCCGAACGAGCCGATCATCGTCGACATCTTCCCGCGATCGAAGGCGACGAAGTACCACGCCGATATGACGCGGACGTTCGTGAAGGGTGAGCCCACCGAGATCGTCCGGGAGTGGTTCGAGCTGACCCGCGAGGCGCTCGACGCCGCGCTCGACGCCGTCGAACCGGGCACGACCGGCCGCGACGTTCACGACGCTGCCTGCGACGTCTACGAGGAGGCCGGACTCCCGACGCTCCGCTCGGATCCGACTACGGAGACGGGGTTCATCCACTCGACAGGTCACGGTGTCGGCCTCGACGTCCACGAACTGCCGCGCGTCTCCCCCGACGGCGGCGAGCTGGAGCCCGGTCACGTCGTCACGATCGAGCCGGGGCTGTACGACCCCGCCGTCGGCGGCGTTCGGATCGAGGACCTCGTGGTCGTCACCGACGACGGGTACGAGAATCTAACCGACTATCCGATCGACCTACAGCGCTGACCGGCGGTACGGGTGGCCGGGCGGAGCAGCGGCGATCAGCTCGACGACTCGCCGGCGTGCTCGGAGCCGCCCGGATTCCGGTTCTTCTCGTCGCGGTGCGATC
Source organism: Halobellus sp. Atlit-31R (assembly GCA_003665935.1). Classification (GTDB taxonomy): domain Archaea; phylum Halobacteriota; class Halobacteria; order Halobacteriales; family Haloferacaceae; genus Haloquadratum. The sequence goes on from QPLR01000001.1 coordinate 288,389, forward strand.
GGAGCAGCGACTCCAGTGCCTCGCCGGTCTTCGGCGTGAGAACGCCGGCCGCCTGCCGGACCACCTTCTCGTCCTCGATCAGAAACGCGTAGATCGTCTGTTCGCCGAGAATCCCGAGTCGGCGCCGGAACGCCTGCTTGTCTACCGAGAGGAAGACCGTGTTGTCGTGAGTCTGCTGCCGCGCGTTCGTCGGCGACATCCCGCCCATCGACTGTGGCGGGAGCATCCCGCCGTTACCGCAGACGACGAGTTCGTAGTAGCCGAAGTGATCGAAGTGCTCGCACAGTTCCGCGGCGAACTGCCGCCACGAATTGACGAGCGACCGCTGTCGTTGATGAAAACTGACGACCAGAAGCGTCTGCTCGCCGTCCAGATCGTCCGGCAGCGTCAGCCGACGCCCCTGCGTGTCTCTCCCGGAGACCGTGGGAAACTTCATCAGTGGTTTCTGTCCTTATTCCCCTATTGTTATACAGCGCATACGCGTGTTTTCATCCCTGTTTTCCTCTCTCGCAGTGGCTGTGTCGGTTGCGCGTCGCTCGACTCGTCCGGACACAGTTGCGACAGTATCGTCTGCTTTCCCTGATCGAGGTAGAACAAACGGTCGGTTAAACGTACGCCCCCGAGTATCACCCTTGATTCTTGTACGGGGATCCGGGTCGCCGAGAGCCTCCGACGGCGACGTCACCGAACCCTTTTGATTGCGGCGGCGCGTAGTCCGGCCCAATGGAGGTACTCGTCGTCGGAGCCGGCGCGATGGGCCGCTGGACCGGTGAGACGCTCGCGACCGCCTTCGACGTGGCGTTCGCCGACCGCGACTGGGCTGTCGCGAGCGCCGCTGCGGACGCGGTCGACGGGCGCGCTGTCGCGCTCGACACGACCGACACGTTCGACGCCGTCTGTCTGGCTGTGCCGATCAGTGCGATCGAAGACGCGGTAGCGGCCCACGCAGAGCGCGCCGAGCGCGCGATGATCGACGTGACTGGGGTGATGGCCGCTCCCGTCGACGCGATGCGCGAACACCTGCCGGACCGGGAGCGCGTGAGCCTACACCCGCTCTTCGCCCCGGCGAATGCGCCCGGAAACGTCGCTGCAGTCGTCGACGCAGACGGTCCCGTCACCGACGTCGTGCTCGACGCCGTCGCCGACGCCGACAACCGCGTGTTCGAGACCGATCCGGCCGAACACGACGCCGCGATGGAGACGGTGCAGGCGGGAGCCCACACGGCGGTGCTCGCGTACGCGCTGGCGGCCGCCGACGTCCGCGAGGAGTTCGCGACGCCGATCTCCCGTGCGCTCTCCGAGCTCGTCGAGACCGTCACGGACGGGACCCCGCGCGTCTACCGGGAGATCCAGGAGTCGTTCGAGGGCGCCGACGCCGTCGCGGAGGCAGCACGCCGCATCGCCGAAGCCGACGCCGACGCGTTCGAGGCGCTGTACGAGGAAGCCGGCCAGCACCGCCGCCCGGCGGCGCGAGGCGACGACCCGGACCGAGGGGACGCGCAGTGATCGACCGCGAGGCCGTCCGCGCGAACGCGAAGTACCTGCGGCACGTCCGCCCGATCGATCCCGAAGAGATCCACGAGTACATCGACGGGACACCGCACCCGGCGGTGGTCCGCGAGACGCTCCGCGAGGAGGCGTACGACCTCGGGCTCAGAGAGCGCACGGACGGCACGTTCGTGCCGGTGAGCGACGCGCCAGCCCCGCAACCGGGATGGGAACCCGAGACGTTCCCGGAGCCGTACGCGTTCGCGCTCGAGGATCTCCTCGTCGAGCGCTACGGGGCGAACTGGCATCGCGGGGAGAGCGGCGACCGACTGCGGGAGACGATCAGACGGCTCAAGGAGGACTACTACCGGCAGAACCCCGTCGAGTACGACGACGTGGCCGCGCTCGGTTACGCGATCTATCACCTCCCGGACTACTACGCTGCGATCGGCTACGTCCTCGACGACCTCGCAGAGCGCGACCACCTGCCGCGGACGCTGCGGGTGCTCGACGTCGGCGCCGGGACCGGCGGTCCGGCGCTCGGCCTCCACGATTACCTGCCCGAGGACGCCGTCGTCGACTATCACGCCGTCGAGCCCTCCGCGTCGGCCGACGTCCTCGAACGACTGCTGGGGGAGACGAGCCGCAACTTCCGGACGACGATCCACCGCGAGACCGCCGAGGCGTTCGAGCCCGAGCGTGAGTTCGATCTCGTGCTCTTCGCGAACGTCCTGAGCGAGCTCGACGAGCCCGAGGCCGTCGCCGCACGGTATCTCGACGCCGTCGCGGACGACGGCTCGTTCGTCGCGCTCGCGCCAGCCGACCGCAACACCAGCACCCAACTCCGCGCGGTCGAGCGGGCGCTCGCCCCGCCGGACTCCGGGACGTCGGTCTACGCGCCGACGCTCCGCCTGTGGCCGGGCAGGGCCCCGTCCGACCGAGGCTGGTCGTTCGACCGCCGCCCGGAGATCGCCGCGCCGGCGTTCCAGCGCCGCCTCGACGACGCGGGAACGGCTGACGACGGTGCCGGGTCCGACGCCGGCGACGACGGCACCGCGGCCGCCGACGCCACGGACCCAGACGCCGCCGGAACCGAGCACAGCCCTCGGACGCCCGGCGACGGCACGTTCAGAAACGAGACGGTGCAGTTCTCCTACGCGATTCTGCGACCGGACGGCGAACGCCGCGTGGACGTCGTCGCCGACCCCGACCGCCACGCGGAGATGGCCGAGATGGAGCGTCACGTCACCAACCGCATCGACCTGCTGGCGGTGAAACTGAGCCGCGATCTGACCGACGACCCGGACGCGAACCCGCTCTTCAAAGTCGGCGACGGGAGCGAGGCCGTCGAGCACTACGCCGTCTCCACCGCCAGGGACCCGCTGAACGAGGCGCTGCTGACAGCCGACTACGGCGACGTGTTGACGTTCGAGAACGTCCTCTGTCTGTGGAACGGCGACGAGGGCGCGTACAACCTCGTCGTCGACGACGAGACGTACGTCGAGTGGTTCGCCTGAGCCGTGCGCTCGCGCCCCCGTGTCGACTGTTCCCGAACCTCACGCCGGGCGGTACACATTTCCGGCGTGCCGCGAAGGTAGCGGTATGAGTGACACGCTCTCTGTCCTGCTGACGAACGACGACGGCATCGACGCCGTCGGATTCCGGGCGCTGTACGACGCTCTGTCCGAATTCACCGACGTGACGGCCGTCGCACCCGCAGACGATCAGAGCGCCGTCGGCCGCCAGCTCTCGAACGACGTCGCGGTTCGCACACACGACCTCGGCTACGCGATCGACGGGACACCCGCCGACTGCGTCGTCGCCGGCCTCGAATCGCTCTGCCCGGACGTCGACGTCGTCGTCTCCGGCTGCAACAAGGGGGCGAACCTCGGCGCGTACGTCCTCGGCCGGTCGGGCACGGTCAGCGCGGCCGTCGAATCCGCGTTCTTCGACGTGCCGGCTATCGCCGTGTCGATGTACGTGCCCGGCGGCGGCGACACGCCGTGGCACGAGCAGGCGACCGAGACCGCGGACTTCGCGAATGCGACGCGGACAGCGACGTACCTGCTCAAGCACGCGCTCGGTGCGGGCGTCTTCGAGCAGGCGGAGTATCTGAACGTCAACGCGCCGATCGTCGACCCCGAGAGCGATCCCGCGCCGATCGAGATCACGCGGCCATCGACCCTCTACGAGATGACCGCCCAACACGACGGCAACGGGCGAATCACCCTCCACGACGGGATCTGGGAGCGGATGCGCTCCGGCGACATCCCGGATCCAGCCGGCACGGACCGGCGCGCGGTCGTCGACGGGAAGGTGTCGGTGTCGCCGCTGACTGCGCCGCACACGACAGAGCACCACGAGGCGCTGGACGCACTCGCGGAGACGTATCTCGACACGGTGTAGCGGCGGAGCACGCACTCGCCGCCGCGGCCCGCGTCAACCGAGTGCGGCGACGAACCGCAGCCGCCGGTAGTCGGCGATCCACGTGCCGTCCTCGCATAGGTCGTCGCGCAGGCGGTCTTCGACGCCCGCGATCACCGCGTCACGCTCGGCCGCCGGCACCGATCCGAGCAGTCGGTCGCCGAACATTTCGATCCACGCTGCCAGTCCATCCTCCCCCTCGTCGAGTTCGGTCGGGCGGTCGATCAGTCGGGCGTACCGGACCTCGAATCCGCGCGATTCGAGGTGCGTGGCGTGCTCGCCGACCGTCGGGAAGTACCACGGGTCGGCCGGGGGCTCGTCGCCCCGTTCGTCCAGTTCGGTCTCGATCGCATCGACGATCGTGTCGACGTTCCCCGCACCGCCCAGTTCGGCGACGAACCGGCCGCCCGGCTCCAGTGCGTCGGCTACGGCGTCGGTGACGGCCGCTTGGTCCGCGGCGTCGATCCAGTGCAGGGCGGCGTTCGAGAACACCGCGTCGAAGGACCCGGCGACGTCGAAGTCGCGGGCGTCCGCCCGGACGAACTCCCGCTCCGGATAGGCCGCGCGCGCGGTCTCGATCATCTCGGCGGAGCGGTCCAGCCCGACTGCCTCCGCGCCCGCGTTCGCGATCCGATCGGTCAGGTGACCCGTGCCGCAGCCGAGATCCAGGATCCGTTCGTCCGGTTGTGGATCGAGCAGTTCGACGACGTCGGAGCCGTACTCGTAGACGAACGAGTGTGAGCCGTCGTACGCCGCGCTGTCCCAGTCGTTCGCCTCGCTCGCCGCGTCGTCGCCCGGAGCGGTCATCGGTGGTCGTAGCGCGCGCGGCCCCTAAGTAGCGTCGGGAGTCCGCGGAGACAGAAGGGAAACGCTCTTTTCGGGTACGGACGGATACTCGGGGTATGAGCGACGGGGACGACGAGACGGCCGCCGACGCGGAGGAGACGGCGGCGTCCGACGAGTCGACAGACGCGACGCCCGAAACCCTGAACGAGCGCCTCGACGACGTCGAGGCTGCCCTCGAAGATGCGGAGACCGAGGCCGATCTCGACGCCGTCGAGTCGGACCTCGACGGGATCGACGCCGATCTCGACGCCGCGGAGCTACCCGAGCCCGACGAGGACGACGACGAGGCCGAGGATCCGCGGGCGGAGCTGGAATCCCGCGTCTCCGACCTCCGGGACGAACTGGGTTCACAGCGCGGCCCGTACGGCAGCGACGTCGTCGAGGCCGTCGAAGACGCGCGATCGACCGTAGTCGATACGCGGTGGACCGAGCAGGGCGAGTCCGAGGTCGTCGACGTCGTCTCGGCGTTCGCCGACGCCGTGGCCGACGCACTGGACGCCGACGTCACCCTCGACGGTGACGACGAGGAAGCGCTCACTGCCGCGCTCGACGACGCGGTCGCGGCCGTCGAGGACGCGTCGCTCGACGCGGACGACGACGCCGACACGATCGCGTCGCTGCTGGAAGCGACCGACGACCTCGACGCCGGGCTCGACGACGCCCAAGAGTGGGACGACCTGGAGACGAACGAGCAGCTGATGGCCGAAGGGTTCTACGACGTCTTGGGTCACTACAAGGACTACCCGCCGGAGCTGTCGGCGCTCAAGCAGTGGGAGTCGCTCGGCCGCGTCGATATGGTGCTGCTCGCGAAGGACCAGCTCCAGTCGGAGTTTATGCAGGAGCACTGTATGGACGCGCTGATCCGGATGGCGAACCCGGAGGCGTTCGAGGAGATGCACCAGCTCGCTCAGCGCCGCGACAAGGCGGCGATCAAAGCGCTCGGCCGGATGGGTGCCGGCGCGGATGCGGCCGTCGAGACGCTCGTCGAGTACGTCGATGCCGACTCCGACCCCGCGCTCCAGAAGGTGACGCTCCGCGCGCTCGGCGAGATCGGGTCGACGGACGCGACGCAGCCGATCGCCGACAAACTCGAGATGGAGAACGACAACGTCCGCCCGTACGTCGCCCGCGCGCTCGGTCTCGTCGGCGACACGCGAGCGGTCGCGCCGCTTTCGGACGCGCTGGCCGACGACGACAGCGACACCGTGCGCGCCGCTGCGGCCTGGGCGCTCCGACAGATCGGCACCGAGGACGCGCTCGAAGCCGTCGCGGCCTACGGCGACGAACGCTCCTTCCTCGTCCAGCACGAGGCCGACCTCGCCAGTGAGGCGCTCGGCGACGACGACGCCGACGCGGACGCGGAAGCGCCGACCGCGTAGGCGGAGGTTCAAATAGCAGCCGCGGGCCAGAGGTCCCGTGGCACCACGAGCGCATCGCAGACGAGCGTCGAGCCGACGCGCGGACGCCAGGCGGTTTTCCGGGTCCGGAGGGAAGACGTCCCGATGGCCGACGCCGCGGCGACTCGTCTGGACGCTGGTTCTCGTCGCAGTCGCAGTTCTCGGAGCCACCGCTCCGGCCGCGGCCACGTCCCCGACGACGGCTCCGGAAGCGTCTACGTCGAACGCGACGGCGACCGGATCCACGGCGCCCCGTCTCGTCGCCACGGTCCCGGATCCGGTCGCCGACGGAGACGCCGGCGAGTTCGTCGTCGTCGACGCCGGGGGCGCGACGAACCTGACGCTCTCGGACGGGGAATCGACCGTCGGGGTACCGTCGGCCGGCGGCGTCGTTGCGCTCTCTGCGACGCCGAACGCGACTCGGGACCGCGTCGACGTGCCGGTCGCCCGCGCGTCGCTGTCGCTCTCGAACGGCGGCGAACGGCTCGTCTTGCGTCGCGGTGGCGTCGCCGTCGATACCGTCAGTTACGACCGCGCCCGCGAAGGCGAACGGCTGAACGCCACGACCGGTCGGTGGACGCCTCGCGGGCTGACCCGCCGGGAGGTCGTCGCGACGGGGCCGGCGACGGCCACGGCGTTCGTCCTGCCGGACGCCCCCGAAGTCCCGCTGCAGACGCTACAGAACGCGGAGAACCGACTCCTGCTCGCGGGCTACACCTTCGCCTCGCCGCGCATCACCGACGTGCTCTTGGCCGCCGTCGACCGCGGCGTCCGGGTGCGAGTGCTGCTCGACGGCGGTCCCGTCGGCGGGATGACGACCGGTCAGCGCACACAGCTCGATCGCCTCGTCGCGGGCGGCGTCGACGTCCGCGTGATCGACGGCCCGCACGCACGGTTCGCCTTTCACCACCCGAAGTACGCCGTGAGCGACGACGACGCCCTGGTGTTGACGGAGAACTGGAAACCGGCCGGAACGGGCGGGCACGACAGCCGCGGCTGGGGCGCGCGCGTCCACTCGTCGCGGACGGCCGACGAGCTCGCCGCGGTCTTCGTCCACGACGCCGACGGCATCGACGCGGTCCCGTGGCGCGAGTACCGGGACAACGCCTCGTTCGTCGAGGAACAACTGGCCTCGGAGTCGTACCCGACCGAGTTCGGTCCCGAGACCGTCGCCGTCGATCAGGTACGGGTGTTGACGGCTCCGGGTAACGCCGGCACAGCGGTCAAAGAGGCGATCGCGGACGCGGACGATCGCGTCGCCGTCCTCTCGCCGCGTCTCGACCCCGAGGGACCGTACTTCGCCGCGCTCGTCGACGCCGCCGAGCGCGGCGTCGAGGTGCGGATCCTCCTGTCGAACGCGTGGTACGACGCGGAGTCGAACCGCGCGGTCGTCGACCGAACCGAGCGCCTCCGCGAGCGTGGGCACCCGATCGAGGCCCGGATCGCACGGCCGACCGGCCGGTTCGGAAAGGTGCACGCGAAAGGCGCGGTGATCGACGGTGAGACGGTCGTCGTCGGTAGTCTCAACTGGAACGAACACGCCGCGACCGAGAACAGGGAGGTCGCGCTCGCACTCGACGGCGACGAGGCGGCGGCGTACTACGGCTCGACGTTCGACGCGGACTGGCGCGCCGCTGGAGCGTCTGATGGCGGCGCAGCGTCGGCGTGGAAGCGACAGCTCACGATGGTGCTCGGGGCGCTCGCGGCAGTGGTGCTGGCGGCGCTCGTGCTCCGACGTACAGTGGCGTTCGAGTGAGTGGGCCGACAGGTCCGACCGTCGCTCAAGCCTCGGTGTCGACGATCGCCTGCGAGGAGAGCTCCGCGTCGAGTTCCGCGTCGGCCATCTTGTCGACGAGGCTGTCGATGACCGCCGACCGCATTCCCTTCACGAACTTGATCGAGCCGACGACGAGGTGGCCACCGCCGGAGACGCCGCCGCCGACGATCTCGTCGTTGAGTTCGGCGACCATCCGCGGGATATCGAGGCGAACACCGTCCGAGCGGAGGACGGCGAAGTCGGGACCGTAGCCGATGGTGATGACCGGCTCGCCGTGCTCGCGGACCTTGCGATCGTGGAGCTTGCCGGTGGTCTTGCCCGGTGCGGGGTAGGTAAAGCGGTGCGCCCACTCGTCGAGGTCGACCGTGTAGAGGTGCGCGTCCGACTCCAGTCGCTCGTGTTCGAGATGCGGCGCGGCGGCGTCCATCTGCCGCTCGACGTCGCGCTCGGCGCGGCTCGCGAGGAAGTCGACGAGCTCCCGGTGGCGGTCCTCGTCGTCGCAGCCGACGTTGAGCACGTCGTTGACGAGCGACTGCCCGTCGTTGTAGCGCAGCCAGTGGGCGGCGTAGTCGAGCGCCTCGCCGACGTCGAGCAGGCGGTCGCGGTCGTACCCCTCCGCTTCGGCGAGCGAGACGAAGTCCTCCATCGCCTCGGCCTTCGAGCGATCCGCGAGCCCGGCGACCGCCGGGACGTGCCGGAGCTCTTCGGTCACGTCGGCGTCGATCATCCGCGCGAGCTCGACGCACATCATCCCCGTCGTGATCCGGTAGTCCTCGTCGTAGAGGTACGGATTGACGTGCGCGTCGAGGAGGTCGTCGACCGCTTCCGGATCGGGGTGGTGGTGGTCGACGACCGCGATCGGGACGTCGTAGTGGGCCAGATTCTCGTAGGCGGGCACGTCTTCCTCGGTGGAGCCGTTGTCGAGCATCAGAAGCAGCGGGAGCCGCTGTCCGTGGCGGGCCCGGCCCTCGAGCGCGAAGTTCAGGTCCCGCGTGACGTCCTCCATCTCGTAGAACGGCGCTTTCGAGGGCAGCCGCTTGACCAGATGTCGGGAGGCGTCGTCGTCGTCGTGGACGGCCTCGATGAAGTTCTCCAGCGCCAGTTGGACCGGCACGGACGCGCACATCCCGTCGCCGTCGGCGTGGTGTCGGACGCGGATCGGGCGTCCTTCGAGGACGGTCCGGCGGAGCAAGCGAGCGACCTCGCGGAGGTCCTCACGCAGCTTCTCGAACGCCGGCCACTCGACGAGCGGCTCTACGTCTTCGGGCGCGGCGCGCTCTTCGAAGGCTGCGTCGAGCCGTTCGCGGGCCGCCGCCATCGCCTCGGCGCCGAGACGCGTCATCGACTCGACTTCGAGCTGAAGCGAGCCGTCGTGGGACTCGACGCTGCCGCCGATCCGAACGACGTCGTCCAGTTCGACGGCCGGGAAGGCGCGCACGCCCGCCTCGCGGAACGCGGCAGCCGAGACGATGCCCGTCTCGTCGGCGATGCGGAAGACGGTCGGGCCGCCGGTCTGTTTGATCTGTGCGACCTGGCCTTCGACGTAGACGTCGTCGCCGGCGCTCAGTCCCGCGATCGGCGCGATGTCGGGCTCGTGATCGACGACGACCGTCTGATACGACGAGCCGGTGAAGACGTCGAACGCGAGGTCGCCGTTGTCTTTGATCTCTTCGAGCGCGACGGTCAGTCGGTCGCCCACCTCGTACGAGCGATCGAGGTTCGACTCGTGGACGAGCCCGGACACCTCGTCGGAGATGTCGACGAAGATGCCGTACTCGACGACGCCGTTGACGACGGCGTGGTAGCGTTCGCCCGCGTCGACGTCGTCGAGCGTGCAGTTCGGTGCGAGATCGTAGACGACAGGTCGCGAGTCCGACTCCGAATCCGGAGCGGACGCGCCGCCGGAATCCCCGGCGTTATCGGCGGTCATACTGGCGAGAAGTGGTGCGTCGCGGTTAAGACTTTACAATCTGTACGAACGAGCCGCGCACGCCGCTGTTTCGCTCGGTGGTCCACCCAGTTGGGCGGTTTCGAGACGCACGACCGGAACGCTTAGAAGGCGACGAACCGGAGAACGGAGTATGCGACTCTTCCGGTCGAGTGAGGTGATCGGCATCGCCGCCGACGCGCTCGACTTCGCACGGGAGGCCTCCCGCGAGACACACCCCAACGAGTATATGGGCTTTCTCCGCGGCGAAGACGCCCGAAACTTCGATCTCGACCGCTCGGGGACCGTCGTCACGGAAGTGCTGATCGTTCCGGGCACGCGGTCGGATCCGACGAGTGCGACCGTCGACAGCAATATGATCCCCAACGACCGCCACGCAGTCGGCTCGATCCACTCCCATCCGAACGGCGTGCTCCGCCCGAGCGACGCGGACTTGGACACGTTCGGCCAGGGGCAGGTCCACATCATCCTCGGGCATCCGTACGGCCCGACCGACTGGCGGGCGTTCGACCAGAACGGCGACCCGCGAACGCTGGACGTGCTCGACGTCGACCTCCCCGACCCCGAGGAGTTCTTCGACTTCACCGAGGCCGATCTGGACCTCGACTACGACGGCGGCTCCGCGGACGGCTACTGGGACGCAGGGGGGCGCTCCCGGTGACCCGCCGCATCATCGCACAGGGAACGTTCGATCTCATCCACCCCGGCCACATCCACTACTTCTCCGAAGCGGCCGCGATGGGCGACGAACTGCACGTCATCGTCGCCCGCCGGGAGAACGTCACGCACAAAGAACGCCCCGTCCTGCCCGACCGGCAGCGCCGCGACGTCGTCGACGCACTCGAGATGGTGACGGAGGCCCATCTCGGGCACCGTGAGGACATCTTCGTTCCGATCGAACGGATCGACCCGGACGTCATCGTCCTCGGGCACGACCAGCACCACGACGCCGACGCGATTCGCGACGCGCTCGCCGGACGCGGCATCGACTGTGCGGTCGATCGAGCGTCGGCCCGTGAACCTCGCTACGACGGCGAGCTCCTCTCGACCGGCCGTATCATCGACCGGATTCTCGCCGAGCGTGGTCCGGCAGACGGAGAGGCGACCGAGGAAGCGATCTCCGACGCCGATCAGGCGTAGTCGTCCCGACGAACTGGGCGGACGGCGGCGCTCGTGCCGCTGTCTCCCCGACCCCGATCGCAGAGGAACTCGGTGGAGCCGTCGCTCGCGGAGCGAAACGAGAAGGGGAGGAGGAAGAGGAAGAAGGACGGGAGTCGATTATTCGCTGCTCTGTTGCTCGTCGAGCCACTGCTGGTACTCCTCCTGCGAGACGACTTCGACGGTGAAGTACATCTGCGAGTGGGCGACGCCACAGTACTCAGTGCAGTAGCCCTGGTAGGTGCCTTCCTCGTAGGCGACGGTCTGGATCGTGTTCACCTGTCCCGGCATCGCGTCCGACTTGAGCCCCAGTTTCGGCACGTGGAAGCCGTGGATCACGTCGCGCGAGGTTACCTGAAACCGGACCGACCGGTCCTTCGGGATCACGATCTCGGTCCCGGTCGAGAAGTTACCCGACTCGGGGTAGGACATTTCCCAGCCCCACTGGTACGCCTCCGCGTGGACGACGACCGGCTCGCCGCCGGCGCCCTCGATCTGTGGGTCCTGCGCCGTGATGTTCTCGTTCGCGAGCACACCGTAGGACGCGACGCCGACGAAGAGGAGGATGATCGCGGTCGCGATCGTCCACGTGATCTCCAGTCGACGGTTCTCCTGCGTCGGCGACGGATCGTCGTTGTTTCTGAACTTCACCACCGTGTAGATGAGGATCCCCTCGACGAGAATGGTGATGGGAACCGCTATGTACAGCAGTTTCCCGTTCAGCCCGTTGATGAGCTCCGAGCTGGCGGACGCCTGCGCGGCGACCGGGTCCGCGATAAAGCCCGCCACCACCACCGTAAGCAGGGAAACGAGTCCCAAGCGAGTTTTTCGCATCATCCGGCCGTTAGAAAGAGCCACGTAAATAGTTGCTGACTTCGGTCATCGTAAACTGACATGTACCCGCGGAGTGCCCCGATCCCGCTCGGGAAAGCGGGGACCATAAGTACGGTGATTCCCAACGTTGCGTAGGTGAATTTCGTGGCGTCGACTGCAACTCACAACAGATTCCACAGTTTGCTCGCAGCGACCGCCATCGGCGTCTATCTCCTCCTTCTCGTCGGCGCGACGACGGCCCTCACCGACGCGGCCGCGTCGTGTACCGCCTGGCCGGTCTGCGGCGACGGCTGGGCGACCCCGACGTCGACCGCTGGCTGGCTCGCGGTGGGCCATCGCCTGCTGGCCGTCGCCGTCGGTGTGCTTGGCGTCGTGACGGTCGTCACGGGCGTGCGTGCCGGTGCGGGCCGCCGCGTCCTCGGGGCGACGTTCCTGGCGGCGCTGCTGTACCCAGTGCAGGCCGCCCTCGGCGCGTTCGTCGCGCTCGGTGGTGCCGACGCGACGCTCTCGGCGGCGCATCTCACCGTCGGGATGGGGATCTTCGTCTCGCTGGTGGCCGCGCTCGCGTGGAGCCTCGAACGGGAGACCGGTGACCCGTCCGAAAAGCCCGTCGACGGCGTCGATCTCGACCCGCCGGTCGAGACGTCGTACGAGCCGACGATTCCGACGGACCGACGGGAGCGGCTCGTCGCGACGGTGACGGCGTACGTCAGGCTGACGAAACCGCGGTTGATGTGGCTGCTCTCGCTCGTCGCAGCCGCCGGGATGTCGCTGGCGGCGACGACGAACGGCGGGCTGACGATGGGCGTCGTACTCGCGACGCTCGGCGGCGGCGTCCTCTCGATCGGGGCGTCCGGAACCTTCAACCACGTCTTCGAGCGCGACATCGACCGTCGGATGCAGCGGACGAGCGACCGCCCCCTCGCGACGGATCTCGTTCCCGTCCGCAACGCGCTGGCGTTCGGCCTCCTGCTCGCGGCGGGATCGATCGCGCTGTTCGCGTGGGTGAACGTCCTCGCGGCGGTTCTCGGCGTGGCCGCGATCCTGTTCTACAGCATCGTCTACACGCTGTTGCTGAAACCGAACACGGTCCAAAACACCGTCATCGGCGGCGCGGCGGGAGCGCTCCCGGCGCTGATCGGGTGGGTCGCCGTCGACGGCCAGATCGGCCTCGGCGGCCTCGCGCTCGCGACCGTCATCTTCCTGTGGACGCCGGCGCACTTCTACAACCTCGCGCTCGCGTACAAAGACGACTACGAGCGCGGCGGCTTCCCGATGATGCCGGTCGTCCGCGGGGAGACGGCGACCCGAAAACACATCCTCTGGTATCTCGCGGCGACGCTCGTCGCTGCGGGCGCGATGGCGTCGCTGAATGCCCTCGGCGTCGCGTACGCCCTCACGAGCGTCGTCTTCGGCGCGATCTTCCTCTACTTCGCGATCCGCCTGCACTACGAGCAGACCGAGGACGCCGCGTTCCGGTCGTTCCACGCGTCGAACGCGTATCTCGGGGCGCTGCTGCTCGCCGTCGTCATCGACACGCTGGCGGTGTAGTCCGTGTCTGTCGCACGCGTGCGCGTCGACACGCGCGACCTCCTCTACGGGGCGCTCGTCGGGAACACGCTCGCGGCGCTTGCGGTCGCGTACGTCCTCGCCTCGGGAATCACGATCACCCAGCCGCGGTATGCGGTCTACGGGCTCGTTTGGATCTTCGTCGGCGTCCTCGCGATCTGGAAGACGGATCCGAGTCCGGCCGAGGAACGGACGCGTCGCCGGGCCGCCGCCGTCGCCGTGCTCTACTTCCTCGCGCTCGCGGCGGCTGGCGGCGTCGTCGTCACTGCGATGCGTCCCGGCGCGGGCGAGTTCGGCATCCGGCTGGCGACGCTCGCGCCCGGATGGGGCCCTGCGCCGATCCTCTCGACGCCGTGGGCTGCACTCGTGTTGATGCCCGCGCGCGTGGTCGGCTACGTCGCGCTGGCGTACCTAGTGTACGCGACCGTCATCGACGCCGCGGGCGCGGCCGTCTCGGGCGTGGTCGGCTTGCTCTCCTGTGTCTCCTGTTCGTGGCCGATCCTCGCGTCGCTGCTCTCGGGCGTCCTCGGTGGGAGTTCGGCGATCGTCGCCGCGACGTTCGACTTCTCTTACGACGTCTCGACGGTCGTCTTCTTGGTGACGGTCGCGCTGCTGTACTGGCGGCCGCTCCTCGGGCGTCGGCTGGGCTGAGTGGGGTCGATTCGTCAGGCGAACCCGACGGGCTGTGGCGCGAGTCGGTCCTCCGCGTCGCGCGTTTCGACGGGTTCCTCGCTGCACTCGGTATCTCCGTCCGATTCCCCGCCCTCGTCACCCACGGCGACCGCGCGGTCGTGCTCTGTCGACGCGCGCAACTGGTGGGTGTGATGACACATACCAAATTGAACGTTCGGTGCCGGCGAGCAAACGTCTGACCTCGAGAGGAAATCCCCGCCCGCGACGCGCTTAACAGGGCACAGCGCGAAATTCCGGGCACCGATGTCCACGATCGAAATCGAGTACTGCGTCCCCTGTGGTTTCTTAGAGCGCGCCGAGCGGATCCAGCACGCGCTCTTGGAACAGTTCGGCGATCGACTGGACCGCGTCGCGCTCGTGACCGGTGACCACGGGATACTGACGGTCGCCGTCGACGGCGAGGTCGTCTGGGACAAAGCCGACGACGACTACGACGTCGACGAGATTACCCGCCGCGTTCGCAGCGCGATCTGATCGCCCCGGCCGTCGCCGGCAGGCCGGACAGCGCCGTCGGCCGATACGCTCACTCGACCGGCTCGAAGCGGAACCCGTCCCACTCCTGGCTCGCCGGTTCGCGGATGCCTTCCTCGGGGTCTCTGAGTTCTGCACAGTAGACAGGCTGCACCGCGTCCCCGACCTCGACGTCGTCGGTGGTCGCCTGCCCGATCGCCCGCACGGGCTCGCCGTCGACGTCGAACTCGACGATCGCGAGCGTGTTGGGCTGCCGAACGCCGGGCGGTGTCGCCGTCGAGGTCGTCCAGGTGATAACTTCGGCGACGTACTCGCTCAGATCGACGGTGCCGATCGGCTCCTCGCCGCCGGGTCCGAACGGGTGGCCGGGGTAGGTGATGCTCCCGTCGGGGTAGCGGTACGCTTCCATCGTCTGCTCGCTCTCGTCGGTCGGACTGTGGTCCTGTGGTTCGTCGCTCATACGCGGCCCTCCAGAATCGTCGTCGTCACGCAGTTCCCGAAGCCGCCGACGTTGCAGGCGAGTGCGGTCTCGGCGTCGACCTGCCGCGCACCCGCGTCGCCGGTGACCTGCTGGTAGATCTCGTACACCTGTGCCACGCCGGACGCGCCGAGGGGATGGCCCTTGGACTTCAGGCCGCCGGAGGTGTTGATCGGGAGTTCGCCGTCGCGGTCGGTGACGCCGTCCTCGACTGCCTTCCACCCCTCGCCCTTCTCGAAGAAGCCGAGGTCCTCCGACTGGAGGAACTCCAGGATGGTGAACATATCGTGGAGTTCCGCCATATCGACGTCGTCGGGGCCGATCTCGGCCATCTCGTATGCCTGTTCGGCGGAGTTGACGACGCCGCCCATCGTCGTCGGGTCCGCGCGCTCGTGGACGACGTGGGTGTCCGTCGCGCCGCCGATCCCGGAGACGACGGCGTACTCGTCGACGTGCTCGCGGGCGACGGACTCGGGGCAGAACAGCAGCGCCGCCGACCCGTCCGTGATCGGACAGAAGTCGTAGAGCCGGAGCGGGTCGGCGACGATCGGCGACTCCAAGACGGTGTCGAGGTCGACTTCCTTCTGGAACTGCGCGTGGGGGTTGTCGACGCCGTTCTTGTGGTTCTTCACCGCGACCCTGCCGAGCGACTCCCGCGGTGCGTCGTACTTGTCGAGATACCGGCGTGCGGTCAGTCCCGCAAAGGAGGGGAGCGTGACGCCGTGTTTGTACTCGACGGGATGGGTCAGCGACGCGATGACGTCCGTCGCCTCCGCGGTCGACCGGTGCGTCATCTTCTCGCCGCCGACGAGGAGCGTCATCTCCGATGCGCCGGAGGCGACCGACTGCCAGGCCGCGTACACGCCCGCGCCGCCGGAGGACGACGTCTGGTCGATCCGCGCCGTGTATGCTGGCACCGCAGACAGGTCGTGTGCGAGTGCGTTCGGGACGCCGGTCTGGCCCTCGAACTCCCCACTCGCCATATTCGAGACGTACAGGTGATCGACGGCGTCGGCCGAGACGCCAGCGTCGTCGAGACAGGCGCTTCCCGCCTCGGCGAGCAGCCCGCGGATCCACTCCTCGCGCTGCCCGAACTGGGTCATCGACGCGCCGATGATCGCTACGCGATCCATAGTCGAGAACGACGGGGTGGTGGCTTACCGGTTTCCCTTCCGGAAGGCCGACCTCGACGTCCTCGACGTGTGGGCCGAATCGCGTGGGCTCTCGAAGCGCTTACACGCGAGCCAGTGCCACGTGCAATACGACTATGGATCTCAAGTCCGTCGCCCCGACGATCGGTGCTATCGTGTGTCTGGTCCTCGCGGGGGTCGTCTTCGCGCCCGCGCTCGTCATCTCGGCACCGGCTGCAGGCGTCGCCGAGTACTACGCGTCCGGTCCGATCGGCGTCTCGGTCGTCGGCGTGCTCGCGCTGCTCGACGTGGTGGTTTTTCTGGCCGGTGCACAGGAACGGTCGGACCCCCAGACGCTCGCCGGCTTTGCACTCGTCTCGTCGCTCGCGATGGTGGTGTTCTCACTCCTGTGGGCACTGTCGATCGATCCGACGCTGCTCTTCAGTTTCCCCGCCGAGTACGCCTGGATCGAGACGCACCGGTGGATCGTCGTCACGGGCGCGGCCGTCGCCGCGATCGCGGCAGGGAGTTACGCTCGCGGCGTCCTGCGCTGAGGGCCGGTCCGGAGGCGACGCCGAATCACCCCGCCGGCGTCCGGCGATCGGCGGGTCGCAGAGTCGAAAGCCCCTTATGTTGCCCCAGTCTACTTTATGATGGACTAGGTCGGGCAGCTAGGCCCTGCTCTTCACCCGCATCTTTGGCCTTCAGCGGGGACCGAACCCGGGGGCGTCCGGTCAGACCGACACGGGCCCCGGAAGCCAACGTCGAAACCTCGTCCTTCGGGGACGGCGGTTCGTGAACGCCGGCCGCAGGGTCGGTCTGCCACGATTCGCCGCTGGCATCCCGTCAGGCGCGGAAGCGAGCAGCGGACCAGTGGACGTTCGTCGCTCGGAGGATCGCGGGGTGGAGGAGGCGACCGGGATTCCCCGTGCCGGAACGTCGGGCAATCCCGCTGTCCGCCATTCATACCGTTCTCACGTCGAAGAGTGGAGACGCGGCTCCGTCGCGGACTTACGACGGCGCGTCGAGATCGACCGTCAGTTTCGTCTCGGCGTCACCGCGTGTGATCCGCACTTCGAGTTCCGAACCCTCGTCGGGCACCGAGACCGTGACCGTGCCGTCGGCGTCGGTCGTTCCGACGCGGTCCTCGCCGACGGAGACCGCTGCGTCTGCGACGGCCGATCCGTTCTGTGTGACGCTGACCGTCGCGTTCGCGCCCTGCAGGCGCGTCAGATCGACGGTCCTGTCGTCGACGTCGTACTCGGCCCACTCCGTATCCCCGCCCTCGTCCTCGGAGTCGAGTTCGGTGCCCGCAGTCGCTGCGGCCAGTCGGGGTCGCGTCGTCGACATCGCTCGCCTCCTCGTCTACGTCGCTCGTCTCGGATTTGGCCCGTTTAATTCGGGTACAGCGTGGGTTATCGCAGACGAAGGGCGCGGCAGGTCAACCCCACGCGCCGAGGCTCGCCTGCACGTCGCGCGTCGTCGCCTCCGGCGTCGCCTCGTACCCCACGAGATCCCGCAGGTCGACGGCGTACGTGCTCCCGGCGTGATCGAGCACGAGCAGTCGCCCCTGTACGCCCCGGACGGTCCCGGTCGCGATCGTCTCGGAGACGGGGCGGTCACAGAGGTCGAGTCTGTACTCGAAGTCGAAGCGGTCGGCGTCGTCGACGTCGTACGCTGCGAGCAGCTCGTTCCACGCGTCGGCGTCGACGCCGCGGTGGAGGCCCGCGCGCTTCGTCGGGACGCGGACCCGGTCGGAAATCTCGACCGCGATCTCGGCCTCGCGTTCCCGCGCAATGCGCCCGTCCGGGACCGTCTGGACGAGTGCGCCGCGGTCTGCGCCCTGTTCGCGGAGTCGCGTCTCCAGTCGCCACGCCTTCGTGACGCCGACTTTGAACGCGTCCGGAGCGAACGCCGCGAGGTAGATCGCGTGTTCCTCGAAACAGTCCATCTCGTCTTTCAGACACGTCCCCGTGCACTTCGCACAGACCCACGTCGAACGGTGCTGCGGGCAGTACGGTGCCGACGAGTTCGAACACGGGAGATGCCCCTCGTCGGTGACGACACCGGCGCAGTGGCGTTCCGCCAGCGTGTACGCGAGATCGGTGCCCGGATCGAGCGACACGTACTCGACGTCGTGGGGGGCGTCGTCGGTGCGATCGGTGTCGGGCGTTTTGCCGCTGTCGACGTCGGTCGTCCCGTCGGGGTCGGTGTCTGTCGTCTCGTCGGGGTCGGCGTCTGGCGTGCCGCTGGCGTGGCTCACGTAGAGACCTGGCCCGCTCGTGTCGTAGCCGACGAACTGCACGATCCAGCGTTACGGTCGCGGAGGCAAAGCGGTGCCGTTCCGATCCGGTGCCGGAAGACCGCAGCCGGCGGCCGCCGCGACGCGCTCGCAGCTACGCTTCGGACTCGGCACGCAGTTCCGCGTGCAGCTCTTCGGCCGCGCGCCGGACGGCGTCGTCGCTGGAGGCGTCGGCCTCCCAGCCGAGGCCGGCGAGCTTCTCGACGGAGAGCCGCATCCGGGGGACGTCACCTTCCCAGCCGCGGTCGCCGCCGGTGTACGCGTAGTCGGGGTCGAGATCCATCACGTCGGCGACGATGTCGGCGATCCGGTTCACGGAGGTCGTGGTTCGCGTTCCCAGATTGTAGGTGTTCATCGCGGCGTCGGCGTGTTCGACGACGTGGCAGATGGCGTCGACGCACTCGGTGACGTGGAGGTAGGACTTCTCCTGGCGGCCGTCGCCGAGAATCTCCAGCGTGTCGGGGTCGGCCAGTAGTTTCTCGATGAAGTCGGGGACGACGTTGCCGCGCTGGTGCGGACCGACGATGTTCGCGAAGCGGAAGCACCACACCGTGAACTCCTTGCTGTGGGCGTACGTCGAGAGCAGTCCCTCGTCGGCGAGCTTCGACGCGCCGTAGACGCTTATCGGTTCCAGCGGCGCGTAGTCCTCCGGCGTCGGTCGCGGCGCTTCGCCGTACACCGTCGACGACGAGGTGAACGCGACGTCGGAGACGCCGACTTCGTCCATCCGTTCGAGGACGTTGTACGTCATCTCGGTGTTCTCCTCGAAGAGCTTCCGCGGGTCGGCGAAGTTGGTGTCGGTGTACGCCGCGAGGTGGAACACGACGTCGACGTCGGCGGTGATCACGTCCGCGACGTCGGCCGGAGCCGTCAGATCGGCCTCGACGAACTCGACGCCCGCGGGGACGCGGTCGCGCGTGCCTTTCGAGAGGTCGTCGGCGACGACGACGTCGTTGTCGTCGCGGAGTCGCCGCGCGAGGTGTGAGCCGACGAGCCCCGCGCCGCCGGTAACGACGATTCGCTTCCCAGAGAGGTTCATATCACTTCTGGTCGTGGCGGCGGTAAGTGCGTTCTCCTTTTCGAGACGTGACCACTCGTGCCGGGGGCGTACGCCATCCGAAGCGCCTTAGCGGCCGCACCGTCTCGACTCGGCTATGCAAGACGAACCAGAGGTGGCCGTTCTCCGCTACGGCCACCGCCCCGGTCGCGACGACCGGATGACGACGCACGTCGGCCTCACCGCGCGGGCGCTCGGCGCGGACCGGGTGCTCTTCCCCGACAACGCGGGGCAGTCCGAGGAGACGGTCCGCGACATCACCGGGCGGTTCGGCGGCCCCTTCGACGTCGAACTCACGGACCAACTGGACGCGACGATCCGCGAGTGGGACGGCGCGGTGGTCCACCTCACGATGTACGGTGAGCGGATTCAGGACGTCGAAGACGAGGTGCGGGCGGCCCACCGCGAGGACCCGCTGCTCGTCGTCGTCGGTGGCGAGAAGGTCCCCTTCGAGGTGTACGAGCACGCCGACTGGAACGTCGGCGTCACCAACCAACCCCACTCGGAGGTCGCCGGGCTGGCCGTCTTCCTCGATCGACTCTTCGAGGGCCGCGAACTCGAACAGGAGTGGCCCGACGCCGAGCGGCGAGTGCTCCCGCAGGCCCGCGGCAAGCGCGTCGTCGACGCCGACGAGTCCTGAACGTCTGGCCGCTGGCGTCGTTCGACGGTCCGTGACGTGCCCGTCAGTCCTCTAAGCTCTCCGAGCCGAAGCCGATCGTCTCGACCTCCGGCGGGTCGAGCGCGAAGGGGACGGTTTCGGCGGGAACGACCGTCGTCTCCGGGCCGTCTCCGACAATGAGTCCGAGTTCGTCGAGCGTTTCGACCGCGTCAGTGAGCACGGCGTCGGCGTGCGCTGCGTCGCGCGCGTCGACGACCGCGACCGTTCCGTCCCCGGAGACGACGACCGTCGCGTCCAGTTCCTCGTGCGGGTACACGACGCCCGGAAACACCGATTCGTCGTAGATCGCCCCCGACTCACCGTACGCGATCTGGACCGACCCGAGGGCGAAGTGCGACTGGAATCGCTGGTACCCGGCCGTCGTTCCGCCCGAAAGGTCGACGTCGAGCGTCTCGATCCGAGACCGCAGGTCCGCCGTCGAGAGAGTGTGTTCCGACACGTGCCTACCAGACATCTCGCGGACAATAACTGTACGCCCTGACGAATCGGTGGTCGGCGACGGGTTCGGGGGTGGACGTGAAGGGTAGCAGTTCGGCATCCGCAACTTTAAAACGACTGAGCGGCGCAACTGAGTACAATGGCTTTTGAGGAGCTGCTAAACGACCCTGTCATCCAGAAGTACCTGCACGAACTGGTAGGACCGACGGGGATGCCGGTAGCCGCGGCCCCGCCTGACGGCGAGGTGACCGACGAGGAACTCGCCGAGGAACTGGGCCTCGAGCTCAACGACGTCCGGCGGGCGCTCTTCATCCTCTACGAGAACGACCTGGCGTCGTATCGCCGGGTTCGCGACGAGGACTCCGGGTGGCTCACCTACCTCTGGACGTTCCACTACGAGAACATCCCGGAGAACTTACAGGAGGAGATGCACCGCCTTCTCGACGCGCTCGAAGAGCGGCTCGAGTACGAGCGGACCCACGAGTTCTACCTCTCGGAGCCGGCGGGGATCCGCTTCGAGTTCTCGGAGGCGATGGAGCAGGGCTTCCAGTGCCCCGAGACCGGCGCGCCGCTTGAACCGATGGAGAACGACGATATGGTCGGCGCGATGGAGCGCCGGATCGCGGAACTCCGCGACGAACTCAACGTGGACGTGGGTCGAGACCGCTGATGGTCGCGCTCGCAACCAAATGCTACGTCGACGGCGACGCCCGCGGGCGGGCCCTCGACAGTTTCAACTCGCTCGTCGGTAACGAGATCGGCCAGCTGGACGTCGAGTGGACCGTCGAGGTTCGCGAGGACGACTTCCTCGACGTCGATCTGGAGGGCGACGACGCGACGGTCGCGGCCAACCTCCTCGCGGAGTCGTGGGGCGAGATCACGCCCGATCACGAGGCGGGCGAGACGTACGTCGGCACGCTCGACGCGTGGGACGAAGACGGCTGGGTGCTCGACGTCGGCAACGGGAACCGCGTCCGCGTCTCGGGCGACGAGCTCGGGCTCGGCACGGGAACGCCCTCACAGATCCGGGACCGGTTCGGCGTCGTCCAGCACACGCCGCTGCGGTTCGTCTACGGCGACGACCCACGGCTCGCCGACGAAGAGCGCGACCGGCTGTACGACTGGACGCGCGAGGAGGGCGGCGGTCGGGTGAACGTCAACAGCGCGACGCGCGGTGAGGTCCGAGCGACGGTCAACCGCGCCGGCCACGCGGCCGACATCGTTACTGTCGAGCGGCTCGGACTACTCGAACAGAGCATCGTCTGCCCCGAGGGGACCGATCCGCCGGGGCTGCTCGCCAGCATCGGCTCGTATCTCCCGTCGGAGTTGAAGTGCGTCCTGACGTGAGGCCTCGCCGACTCTGAACGCTATGATCCACTTCCGCACCCTATGAATCGTCGACTCCTCCTCGCGGCCGGTAGTCTCGCCTTGCTCGCAGTGATGAGCGGTTGTCTCGGGATCGGGACCGGTCCCGTGCCCGCCGACCGGGTGGACAGCGATCCGGCCGCGGCCTACGAGTGGGAGACGAACCGAACCGTCCATATCACCGTTCAGGAGAACACGCAGTTCAGGGCCGTAATGGAGACGAACAGCTCGACGACCGAGCTGTTCAGACGCGACGGCTTCGGCGGGACCAACCCGCTCTCCGTCCAGGCGGTCCGGTACCAGTATCCGAACGGCACCGTCGTGAACGGAACCGAGATGCGCGAGGCCGGCGGCGAGATCCGCCGGACGCGCGACGAGATGATCGTGTCGCTGCCTGCAGACGCGCCGGCGAGCGGCGGGAAGCTCGCCTACACCAGCGGCGGCACGCCCAAGCGGTTCACGCTGCCGACGTACGTCGACGGCACTTACGAGGTAGTGCTGCCGCCGGACCGCCGGATCGACTTCCCCATCTTCGGAAAGGTCTCGCCCGGCGGCTCGGAGGCGACGATCGACGGCGACAGCCGCGTCCACATCGTCTGGCAGGAGGCGGTGACCGCCGAGACAGTTTCCGTGCGGTACTACCTCCAGCGCGATCTCTACGTCTTCGGCGGCATCGTCGCTCTCGTCGGTCTCGTCGGTATCGGCGGACTCCTCTACTATCGCCGCCAGATCGAGCAGTTGCGTCAGCAACGGACCGAGATGGGTATGGATGTCGACACCGACGACGACGAGTTCGACGACGGACCGCCGCCGGGGATGCGCTGAAGCGGTCGCAACGGCGCTTTCTCGCCCGTTTCGCGTTCTGTTCGCGCCGCTTCCAGATCAGTCTCGCTCCGACCGCTGCCGAGTCGCTTTTGTCCGTCTCAATCGTACCGCGAGTATGCGAGCCGCAATCGTCACCGTCGGGGACGAGATTCTCTCCGGTGACACGGTAAACACGAACGCCTCGTGGTTGTGCGAGCGCCTGACAGCGCGCGGCGTCGACGTCCGGCGGATCACCACCGTCCCGGACGTCGTCGCCGACATCGCCCGAGTCGTCAACGAATATCGCGCCGAGCACGACGCCGTCCTCGTGACCGGTGGGCTCGGCCCGACTCACGACGACGTGACGGTCGACGGCGTCGCCGCCGCGGTCGGGCGGAGCGTCGAGCCCCACGCGGCCGCCCACGAGTGGCTGACCGAGCACGGCGGCTACTCCGCGGACGAACTCGTGGAGGGGACGACCGACCTCCCCGCCGGCGCGCGGATGCTCCCCAACGACGCGGGTGTCGCTCCCGG
Source organism: Halobellus sp. Atlit-31R (assembly GCA_003665935.1). Lineage (GTDB taxonomy): Archaea > Halobacteriota > Halobacteria > Halobacteriales > Haloferacaceae > Haloquadratum. The sequence goes on from QPLR01000001.1 coordinate 311,781, forward strand.
TGCCGTGGTCGAGGGCATCTACGTGTTCCCGGGCGTCCCCGGCGAGATGAAAGCGATGTTCGAGCGCGTCGCCGAGGATTTCTCGGGCGAGACGACGTACACAGCCGTCGTCGACGTCGACGAACCGGAGAGCGAACTGATCGATCGGTTCGGGCAGCTGCGGGAGCGGTTCGACGTCACAGTCGGGAGCTACCCTGGCGACTCGGTCCGGGTGAAGCTCACTGCGACCGACGAGACCGTCGTCGACGACGCGCGTCGGTGGCTCAGCGACCGGGTCGACCTCGTCGACGGCGTCGTCGACGGAAAACAGGGGTAAAAAGTCCGTCCAGGGCCGGCGCTGCAGTCGGAGCGAGCGCTACCGATACAGGTAGTAGAGCCAGCCGACGACCATTGCGACGCTGAGCAGGAGAATGACCGCACCGGTCTCGGCGATCGGAAACGGTTCGCCTGTGACTTCGAGTGGGAGCATATCCAGACCTTCCGAGGCCCAGTTCTTAAACGTTCAGTAATCCAGTGCAGAGGGCCGAAGCGCCGCCGGGCACCGGGGGACTTTTCCTCGCACCGCCGCTCGGTTCCGGTATGCGTATCGGTCTCGTCGTCAATCCGATCGCGGGGATGGGCGGCCGCGTCGGGCTCAAAGGAACTGACGGCAAAGTTGCGGCGGCGCGCCGGCTGGGAGCGGAACCGCGCGCGCCCGACCGCGCTAGGCGGGCACTCGAGGAGCTTCGGGACCGCGGCGGTGACGACGTCGACCTGGTCACGTGGGGCGGCGAGATGGGTGCAGAAATCGCTCGCGCGGCGGGCTTCGAGCCCGAGGTTCTGGGGACGCCCGAGGGTGCGGAGACGGGGGCCGGAGACACGCTGCGAGCCGTGGAGTCGTTCTGCGACGCCGACGTCGACCTCGTGCTCTTCGTCGGCGGCGACGGGACCGCCGCGGACGTCGCAGCGGCCGTCGACGGCACCGAGACACCGATCCTCGGGGTCCCGGCGGGTGTGAAGGTCTATTCGTCGGTGTTCGCTGTCTCGCCCGAAGACGCCGCACACGTGGTGCTGACGTTCGAGCGGACGGAGCGACGGGAGGTCCTCGACATCGACGAGGACGAGTACCGCGAGGGCGAGGTCCACCCCGAACTCCGAGCGGTCCCGCACGTCCCCGTGGCCGAGGAGCTCCAGTCGTCCAAACAGCTCGGCGGCGGTAACGTCGAAGCGCTCGTCGCGGGCGTCGCAGACGACATCCGGGCGAGCGGGAAGACGTTCGTCCTCGGCCCCGGAAGCACCGTCGGGGCGATCAAGGAGGCGCTCGGCTTCGAGGGGTCGCCGCTCGGCGTCGACGTCTGGCGGGACGGCGAGGTGCTCGCGGTGGACGCGACGGAGGCGGAGATCCTCGCAGCACTCGACCCCGACGGCGACAACGTCGTCGTCGTCTCGCCGATCGGCGGTCAGGGGTTCGTCTTCGGGCGCGGGAACCCACAGCTCTCGCCCGACGTGATCCGCCAGTGTGACGTCGAGGTCGTCGCTTCTCGCGCGAAGCTCGATACGATCGGCGAACTCCGCGTCGACACCGACGATCCCGACCTCGACGAGGAACTCCGCGGCTGGACGAAAGTTCGGGTCGGGCGCGTAGAGCGCCGGATGATGCGGATCGCCTGACTCGGCGATCCGGCCCCGTCTCGGTTTCAACGTCATCTAACATAGACTATCCAATATAAGTGGCATATAGTGAGGATTAAGGTCATCCGAGGTCAGAAACAGATATGGAGACGCGTAAAGTCCAGCGGCTCGGTCCATCGACGCTGGCGATGACGCTGCCGGCGGAGTGGGCCAAAGCCCACAACGTCGACAAAGGCGACGAGGTTTCGCTGCGGATGGGTGGGAAGGGGACCCTGACGGTGCTGCCGGAGTCTGCCAGCCAGGAGGACTCCTCGGCGACGATCCGGGCGGACAATCTCGACGCCGACTCACTGGAGCGGGCGATCGTGGCTCAGTACGTGCTCGGGCGACGCGTGATCCACATCGACAAGAGCGACGGCGCGCTCGACTCCGAGCACATCAACGCCGTCTACAAGGCGGAGACGCAGTTGATGGGGCTCGGCGTCATCGAGGAGACGCCGGATCGCATCGCGATCCGGTGTTCGGTCGACCCGGAGGATTTCACGCTCGACAACCTGCTGGAACGACTCGAAAACACCGGGAGTACGATGCGCGGCGAAGCCGTCAAAGCGCTCGCACACGGCAACACGGATCTCGCCCAGCGCGCGCTGAACCGCGAGCGACAGGCGAACAAAATCTTCGTGCTTCTGCTCCGGCTGATCTTCACCGCATACCAAAACCCCAATCTCGCCCGCGCCGTCGGCCTAGAATCGGGGTTCCCGCTCATCGGCTACCGCTCGGTGGCGAAGAACCTCGAACTGACCGCGGACAACGCCGAGGACATCGCGAACATCGCGATGGACGCCGAGGGTCACACGCTCGACGTCGACGGCAAGACGATGCGTCGGATCCGCGAGTTCACCGATCAGGTCGACGAGCTCACGCGGACGGCAGTCCAGTCCGTCGTCGAGCGCGACTACGACAAGACCGTCGAGTGTCGCACGCTGTTCCGACAGCTCAGCGACCGCGAGCAGGAGATCCTCGACGACCTGCCCGAGATGGATAACGAGGAGCTGCTGCGGACCCGAGAAGTCCTCGTCAGCCTCCAGCAGACGGCCCAGTACGCGATGCGGAACGCGGAAATCGCCGCGAACTTGGCGCTGAACGAGGAATCCGAACACGTCACGATCGGCTAGTCGGCATCGGGAGTCGCCCGCGGTGTGCGACACGGCCCCGCGATTCGTATGAACTAAGTCCGGACCGGGACATCTGCGAGTATGGAGACCGCATCCGCCAGTTCTGACAAAGGCATCGGCCTGACTGTCCTCTTTTCCATCGTCGCGATCCTCGGCGTCGTCACGATGTTCGCCGCGGGGCTGACCGGCGATCAGATCGTCGCTGCCGTCGGTTTCGCCGCCGCGACGATCGCAGCCTCGCTGGCGGTGTCCGCGACCCACCTGTTCGGTTGAGTCCGTTCCCAGGGAGTCCGGACACGAAGTAACCGTTAATACCGAACCGTTCCTAATGCGGTCAAATGAGTGACTTCACCGAAGAAGAAAAACGGATCGTCTCGTACCTCCGCGAGAGCGTCTCCGCCGGCGAACGGTACTTCCGCGCGAAGAACATCGCCGACGCCATCGGTCTCTCGGCCAAGCAGGTCGGGGTTCGCCTCCCCCAGTTGGCGGAGAAGTCCGACGACGTCGAGATCGAAAAGTGGGGCCGGGCCCGGTCGACTACCTGGCGGGTCACCCGTAGCTGAGCTGACTGCCATCGACACTGCCGCTCGATTCAGGGACTTTTTTGCCTCTGCCTGCCACGTGCGGGTATGACGGTTCGCGTCCGGCGGGTCTTCGAGTTCGACGCCCCGCCCGAGGCCGTGTGGGACTTCATCGCCGACCCATCGAAGCGAGCAGACGCAATCAGCGTCGTCGAGCGCTACGAGGTCGACGACGAGACCGGGGCGGCCACGTGGCACGTCCGGCTGCCGATTCCGCTCGTGAAATCTACCGCGCGCGTAGAGACCGAGGACGTCGAACGCGACCCGCCGCGACACGTCAAGTTCGTCGGGAAGTCGTCGGTCCTCCGCGTCACCGGCGAACACACCGTCGAGCCGACGGACGGCCACACCCGACTCGTGAACGAGTTCGTCGTCGACGGGCGCGTTCCCGGAGTCGAACGCTTCTTCAAGCGGAACCTCGACGAGGAACTGAAGAACCTCGAACGCGCGCTCGGCCGCGCCGTCGAGTCGCCGTAGCGACGCAGTCTCGACGGCGCGGCGGACGCGCCGGAGCCGGTGGGTTTATTCGCCTGCCGTTGTTACGCTCAGTCGCCGACGACCGACGCTTTTCTCGTCGCAGTCGGCACAGATCCGCCGCACGCCGCCGCAGTGTTCGGGGTCCGCTGCGGCCCACCGCGCCCAGCGCTCCCTCCTCCCGGAGAGGGAGTTGCTGCTCGCTCCCGCCTCCGCCTCCGCAGACCCATCCTCCCCCCTTCGCATTCGAGCGCTCGTTACGGCGACGAGGCGCGCTTTTCGATCTCGCCTTTCAGCACCGCGGCGTCGAAGTCGTGGTCGGGGCGGATGTTGACGAAGTCGAGAAACCGCGCGGCATCGAGCAGTTCGTCGGTCGAAAACGCCGTCAGTGCGGCGTCGACTGTCCGTTTCGCTCCGATCAGCGGTTCGAGCGCGCCGAGCGCGCAGGCGACGTCGTAGGCTTTCGCCTCGGGTGCGCCCTCCTCGTTCACGTTCGTCGCGTCGATGAAGTAGATCTCGCCGTCGCGGATGAGGACGTTCTCCGCGCGGAGGTCGCCGTGGAGGAGGTCGTGCTCGTGCATCGCTCGCAACGCCTCGAACACCGTCGGTGCGAGGTCGGCCTCCGCCGCCTCGTCCAGCTCGTCGAGCGTCCGGAAGTCGGGGAGATACTCCAAGACGAGGACGCCGAGCCCGTCGACCTCGAAGGCCTCGACGGGTTCGGGCGCGTTGAGACCGATCTCGCGCATTCGGCGCGTCGCTTCGAGTTCGTGCTGGGCCATCTCGACCGGGGTGTCGAAGTGCTCGAAGAACCCCTCGGTCCCCGACGAGAACGCGCCCAGATTCCGCCCCGTAGTGAACAGCGCGTGGACGATCGAATTCTGCCGCGAGATGACCTTCACGAACCACCGGTCGTCGACGACCATCGGGGTCGAGAGCCAGTTGTCGGCGTCGAGAAACCGCACGTGGACCTCCTCGCGGTCGTAACGGTCGCGGATCGCGCGGGCGACAGCCTCCAGACGAGACCACTCGACGCGCCCGCGGAGGAGGCTGCGGAGTTCCATACCCGCCAGAACGGTCTCCGGGCGTATATAAAATCGCCTTCGGCTGCCCGGCGGAAGACGGGGCGGCCGGACCGCGCTGCGGCGCGGTCGGGCCGCGTCGGGGGCGAGCGTGGCTCGTCCGTCCCGCGATATGCTCTCGGTGCTACTCGTCGCCTTCTTCGGGGGATCGGACGGTCAGCACGGGCACGTCGGAGCGGCGCACGGTCCGTTCGGTCACGCTCCCGAGGAGGTAGCGTTCGAGGCCGGTGCGACCGTGGGTCCCCATCACCACGAGATCGCAGTCGTGGTCGGCGGCGTAGTCGACGACGACGTCGTCCGGGATGCCGGGCTCGATAGCCGTCACGACGGGGACGTCGGCGTCGGCCGCGCGCTCGGCGACCTCCTCGACGACTGCCTCGGCGCGCTCGCGCAGGGTCTGCTCTACCTGCTCGGGGCTGATCGCCGGCGCGCTGTGGCTCACGTCTCTGGCGTCGACGACCGAGAGCACGTGCAGCTCGGCGTCGTACTGTGCGGCGAGGTCGATCGCGTGCTCGACCGCGAGGTCGGCACAGTCGCTGCCGTCGGTCGGAAGAAGGATCCGATCGTACATACGTGACGGTACTCCGAGTGCCAGTTAGGCGTTTGGGATGGCTGCCACCGAGTGAGAACGAACCGCAGGACGGCCGCCGGACGGTCTCACTCGATCAGTCGCTCGGCGATCCGACGCGCGCCCTCTGCCGGCGCGAGATCCGGGCGATCGGCCGAGATGCACTCGACGTCGCGGCCGAGTTCAGCCGAGAGCCGCTCTTCGAAGACGTCGACGATGCCCGGGACGCAGGCCATCCCGCCGGTGAGGACGATCGGTTTCGAGAGCGCGAGCTGGTACGGCTTCATGTGGTCGTTCGCCAACTGTGCGAGGAAGTTGTTCGCGACCTCGTCGACAGCGTCGTCGACGTAGTCGTTCAGCGGCTCCATCACCGAGCGCTCGATGGTGAACTCGTGTGCGCCGCCGCCGGGCTGCTGGATGACGTCCGTGAACGGGTCGAAGTCGTCGAAGTCGCCGTGCTCCTCTTTGTACTCGCGGGCGGTGGTGAGGTCGACGTTGACCCGACCCTGAGTCTCCTCCTCGACGGCGTTAGCGATGCGGCGGTCGACTTCGTTGCCCGTGACGGCGCCGGAGACGAACGGCGAGAGCTGTTCGCCGTGTCGGTACGCGGACGCTTCCAGGTTCGTCGATCCCATATTGACCGCGGCGAACACCTCGTCGATCGCGCGGAGGTCCTCGCCGAAGGCGGGGATCGCACCGCAGAGCGATTCGGGGAAGCTCCGGACCAACGCGTCGCCGACGGGGCTCTCCTCGATGACGCGGTTGAGGTTCGCCAGTCCGGGTTCGTTGTCGATCGTCGGAATCGCGTAGACGACGGCGCTGTCGGCGTCGAGGCCTTCGGACGCGACGACCTCCGCGAAGAACTTCGAGGCGAGTTCGGCGCGGTCTTCGTCTTCGGGCAGCCCCGAGCGGAGCATGTACTCCACCTCGTCGGGATACTCCTGTGCGGCCTGTTCGCCGAACAGCACGCGCTCTTCGCCCGTGAGTGCGTCGTCGTACGTCGCGAGACACGTTAGCGTTCGGACCGTGTGAATCTCCCCGTCACGGACGTACTGGAGGACTGTCCGCGTGCTTCCGAGTTTGACGCCGACCGGTGTCGGACCCGACTCCACCGCCTCCGACTCCGACTCCGCCTCCGTCTCCGTCTCCGCGTCCTCGGATGTGGCCTCTTCACTGTCTCCCATAGGAGCACCGAGACAGAACGAGTAGAAATGCCTGTTGGTATATCCACTGACACGAGTGGGGGGTCCGCTTCAGGTCATCGACGCGAGGCGCGCGATGTAGACGAGGCTCAGATGGTGGTCGTCGACGTCGTACTCCGTCGTCTCCGACACCTCGCCCGAGAACCCGACGAGGTAGTCCTGAAGCTCGGACTCGACGTCTTCGGTCAGCCATTCGACGGTGTGGTAGTAGCGCAGTGCGTCCATCGTCCGCTTGAAGCCGCCCTTGAGGACGAGGAATTCGAGCCAGTCGAAGACGAGCCGTTCGGCCGCGTAGGCGTCCGGGAGCGATCCGAGATACGGCTTCGAGAGGCCCTCCGACGCCGCGGTCTCGTGAACGAGTAACTGTTCGAGTTGGTTCTTCCGGAGCGCCTCGCCGGCTCGCCCCCGCGGGCGCTCGCGGATCTCGGTGTCGAACTGGAACTGTCCGACGTCGTCTGCACTTTCGAGGCCCGTCTCGGCAGGCGGCCGAGAGAGCGAATCGGTTCGACCACGTGCGTCACGTCGGGGGCGGGAGTCGCGGCCGCGTCGGAACTCCTCGCGACTGCGCTCGCCGAATCCGAGATCGCGCGCGATCTGGTCGGCCAGAACGACTTCGTCGTGACCGCGAGCGTGGTCCGAGTCGCCGCGGCGTGGGCGGGAGACCCCCTCCCGCGGACGGACGGAAACCTCGTCGCTGTGGTCGGCCGTGCGTCCGCCGCGATCGGCGACTCGACGGCGCTCGGAGCGCCGGCGGCCGCGACGCTCGGCGGATCGACCGGCTGAACTCCGCGAATCCCGGTCGTCGCCGTCGCTGCCCCGGTCGCTGTCGTCGTCCGCATCCCCGTCGGTGTCACGCCCGCCCGCGTGTTCCCGTTCGTCGCTCTGTCGGGACACGTCGCCGACATCCCGATCGCGAGGACGGTCGCTCGTCCGTCCGTTTCGTCGGCGGGCGTCACTGCGATCACGCGTTCGATCCGAGCCGTGGCTGTCGCTCTGGTGGCTGTCGCTCTGGTGGCTGTCGCTCTGGCGGCTCTCGCTCTGCCGCCCGCTGCGACGCCGAAAGTCGTCGCGTCGCTCGCTCGGACGACGCCGCTCTGTCCGGTCACGACGACGCTCCGCAGAGGGTCGTGCGGCGTCGCGAGAGCGCTCCTCCGCGGCGTAGTCGTCGTCCGCACGGCGCGCGCCTCGTCGTTCGTCCGCGATGCGTCTGAGTTCTCGGAGGTCGTAGTCGTCGGGATCGATGGGCATAGCGTGTCTCCGGTGACGCGGCGAAACCGCCGCGTCGGTCGTATCTCGACGGACTGCAGGGGCGTGCATAAACGTGCCCCCGAAATTATCAGACGAGATACCGGCTAGACGGGGGACACGCGGCCGACCGAGTGGAGTCGACTATCGGCTAGGTGGCGTGCACCGGCGATAGATGGCGTGTACTGACAGTAAAGGACGTTAGACGGCGTGTACTGTCGGCTAAATAACGTGCGTTTCCCCGTGTGCACGGCGGACGGAGAGTTCGCCGGTCGCGACCTCGAACGACAGCGACCGGCCGTAGTCGCCGCCGACGTCCTTTCCGACGATCTGGATGTCGTACGTTTCGAGAGTCTTTCGGGCAGCGGCGACGTTCCGGTCGCCGACACCGCCGTCGGCGGAGTTGAACTCGAACATCGCGCTGCCGCCGGCGAGTCGCGCCTCGATCTGTGGCCGGTTCGCACCCGCCTCCTCCATCGAGTGCAGCAGCCCCGGGACGGCGGTGTTGACGTACTTGGCCCCGGCGGGCCGGTCATCCTCGGGGACGTCTTCGTCGGCCTGATCGGCATCGTCGGCGCTTGCGTAAGGCAACATCGCGTGTGCGAGTCCCGCGACGCCGGCGTCGACGTCGGCGAGAGCGATCCCGACGCAGGAGCCGAGCCCACTGGTCACGAGCTTCGAACCGGCTTCTGCGACGGCGTAGTCGGCGACCCCGACTTTGACTCGTTTCGGCGACGATCGATCCGTCGGGTTCTCGGTCGTGTATATCTTCATCGGTTTGTTCGAGGGGTGACGAGGCGACGCGACAGGGTCGTCACCTCGCAGCGTCGGATTGGCACGCACAGCTGTCTCGATCTCCGGTCGCCACTGTGAGCTCAGTTCGCCTCGGGCGCGAGCTGGTCGAAGGCCGCGCGTAGTTCCCGCTCGTCCGGCAGCGCGTAAATGTCACACGTGAACGTCTCGTCGGGCGTCACGATCGCCGAGTCGATGAGGAACGCGTAATCCTGCGTCCGTGCGAGCTCCGTCACCAACGGGTCGACGATCGCGGAGGCGATGTCGTCGACGTACGTCGGGGGCGAGATGTCGATCGTCGTCTCTAAAGCGTTCGCCCAGCCGTCGAGGAAGCCCGAAGTGACGATGTTGCCGATCTCCTGGAGCGCGCTCTGACGCATCGCCTGGTCGGCGTCCATCCCCGGCATCAGTGCGTTCGCCACACTCTCGGCGGAGTCCGGGTCGAAGAGGATTGCGATGTAGCCGGACGGCGTGCCGGAGAACTCGAGGACGACACCGCGTCGGGCTTCGTCGGTCAGCTCCATCGGGACGCCCTCGACCGGGACGAAGCTCAGGCGACTCACGTCGACGTTCGTGTCGATTCCGGTCATCGCCGTCAGGTCCTCTGACGCCTGCCCCGCCCCTTCGGAGATCATCTGTGAGAAGGACGTGAACGTCTCGACCGGGATCGCGTCGTCGGTGTCGCCGGCGGCCTCGATGATCGTCTCGACCGATCCCTGCGTCGGGAGCATATAGATGTAGAAGCCGGCCTCCTCGTCGACCGTCTCGAGGTGGTTCCGGAACGCGAGCACGTGGTCTGAGTCGATCTCGGTCCCGAGCATAGCGTCTTCGGGGACCTCGCCGCCGAGCTGTCCGTCCGCGTCGGCCTCGGGGTCGTCCACGAAGTCCCGTAGCGACTGGCCGGCGTCCAGTTCCACGTACGTCGGGGTCGTGATGTCGATCCCGGCACCGAGGAAGTCCGCCCAGCCGTCGATGAACCCGCCGAGCATAATGTTTCCCAGTTCCTTCAGGCCGCTCGTCGCCAGTTCACTGTGGGGGTCCTCGGACGCACCGGGCACGAGGGCGTCGACGAGCGAGACGGCACGCTCGCGGTCGAACGCGAGGACCGTATGGCCCTCGATCGCGCCCGAGAACCCGATGTGGACCGTCACGAGATCGCGCTCTCGGAACTCCCGCTCGACGTCGTCGCGGGTCGCCATCTCGACTTTGGTGACTGCCACGCGGGCGTCGTAGCCCGTCAGCGTCGTGAGCGATCCGGCCGCTTCTTCCGCCCCCGAGTGGGCGAGACGACTGAACGTCCGAAGCGACTGGACGTCGAGGTTCATGCTTCGACGCCCACCACGTCGTCGATGGCCTGGAGCACGTTCGGCTTCTGGAAGGGCTTCGTGATGTAACCGTCCGCACCGGCCTCGACGGCTTCGCGCATTTTCTCCTCCTGTCCCACAGAGGTACACATAATGACGGCCGCGTCGGAGTCGATCGACTTGATCTCCGACGTCGCTTCGATGCCGTTTCTGATCGGCATCACGACGTCCATCGTGACCACGTCGGGGTCGAGCTCGCGGTAGAGCTCCACCGCCTCGACGCCGTTTTCAGCTTCGCCGACGACCTCGTGATCGTCTTCGAGCAACTGCTTCAGCAGGTTCCGCATAAACGCCGAGTCGTCTACGACCAGTACGGTACGTGCCATATCTCCACTTCCGGGAAACGCTGTATAAACGCATCGTCCCCATTATCAGCGCTGATACGGTATTTCCGCTCGCCTCACCCGTCGTCCGGCGGGATCTGTAGGCCGTCGTCGGAGAGCGCCGTTACGAGGTCCCCGATCGAATCGTCGAGCGTGAGGTCGTGCTCGCTGAGGATCGACGCGAGCGCTTTCGTTGGATATGACACGCGCGTCTCGGACGCGAGAAGTAGAATACCGAGTGCCTCCGTCTTCGACGCCGTGGTGTCGATCTGATCGACGTACCACGAGGCCAGATTACCGAAGGCCGTGACCACGTCGTCCGAGAGCAGTTCGTGGTGGCCGACCTCACCCTCGAACGCCGCCGTGAGAACGAACCCGTAGTCGGTGTCCCGATCCGACAGGTACCGAGCCATCTGCTGGCGGGCGAGCTGCCCGCGCTCCTCGGTGTCGTCGGCGTCGTCGGGGTCGTCGATCGAAGGCGAATTGTCGTTGTCGGTGGCGACGACGTACCGACCGTCAGAGAGCTCTGCGACCCGTTCGGACGCAGTGTAGTCGAGTTCGTCCGGCCTGACCACGCCCTCCTCGTCGCGCACGGATCGACGCGCGTCGTTCGGGGGGTCAGGAGCCATACTTCGAGGTGCCGTCGGCGCGATAATAAGCCCATCGCAGGTCAGTGAAGGGAGCAGCACCGCAAATCGATCGGCTCTCACCGGCCGTTTCCAGTATCGAATTCGAAATCGCTTGGACCGTCACATTCACGTAAGTGCAGTAGAAACGTCGCGCTATCTATGGAGTCCGACAGGACGCTGGCAGCGCTCGGAAACGAGTACAACCCGGACATCTTACGCGCCGCCGACGAAGCACACTCCGCACAGGAGTTCAGCGAGATGCTCGACATCCCGATCGCGACGTGCTATCGCCGCATCGAGGAGCTCACGGGCGCCGGACTGCTCGAACTGCACGACCGCGTCCTCTCGGACGAACACCGCCGAACGAACGTCTACCGCCGCGATATCGACGAGATCGTGATCAGTTTCGAGGGCGACGAACTCAACGTCCAGGTCACCGAGCGCCCCGAAGTGAAGAACAAACTCGACGACGTCTGGCGGAAGATCTCCCAAGAGTAACCGGGTGCTGCGGCGTCGGCGAGGCAGATGCGGATTGCAGAAGACAGTGTTTGCTGATCAGTGTGGCCTGTCAGAGAGAACGTTCCCATCCCCGATCGTATATCTTAGTTGACTTGTTCTGAACCCAGCTGTGAGAACGGTGCGACCAGAGTTTCGATTTTGATTCCTGACTGGCAGTGCCGACTTCGCATCGAGGCCGTCTGAGTCGGCCGTATACTGCTGTCCAAGTTCGATATCAGTGCTGATATCTGGGTCCATACCATTATGTACGGACCACGGATTGTTGCACGCGAAGGCTCTCACCTCCAGCGGGGAGCGGGGGGCCAGACTGGAGACAACACAATATGTTCGAACAAGACGACGCCGACCGTGGTCAGGTCGGTATCGGTACGCTCATCGTGTTCATCGCGATGGTTCTCGTCGCCGCGATCGCGGCGGGCGTCCTCGTGAACACGGCCGGCTTCCTCCAAGCGACCGCGGAGGATGCGGGACAAGAGAGCGTCGACAAGGTGACGAATAGACTCGACGTGGTTAGTACGCACGGAATTGTTAATGAAACGGGAGATGGAAAGGCAGTTGACAGTCTGAACCTCACTGTCCGGCTAGCCGCCGGTTCCGGGGCCGTCTCACTCGAAGACACGACGATAAAATACGTGAGTGGCACGGAGGCGAAAAATCTCGTGTACGAGAATGCGACAACAAACGGCGGTTCGGACCTAGGTGATGTCACCGCACTGGGAGCGTCGAATTACACAGCATACTCGCTTGACGATGACGGTGATAGTTCCTACCCCGTACTCAATAGTCAGGCTGACCGCTTCGAGATTGTGATCAACACATCTCTCGTCGAGGCGAACGGCGAAGGTCTCGGGACGGGTGACAGCGTCGACCTCGAAATCACCAGCCGTTCCGGCGGTTCGACGCAGGTCATCCTGACGATGCCCCAGCAACTCGCGGGTCAGGACGACAACGACCCGGTTCCACTATAAGGTGACACAATGAGAGAAATATTCAACAACGACGACGACCGCGGTCAGGTCGGTATCGGTACGCTCATCGTGTTCATCGCGATGGTCCTCGTCGCCGCGATCGCGGCGGGCGTCCTCGTGAACACGGCCGGCTTCCTCCAAGCGACTGCGGAGGATGCAGGACAAGAGAGCGTCGACAAGGTTACGAACCGAGTCGAAGTGGTCAATCAGCACGGTACAGTCGGGGTGAACGACACGATCGCGAACATCACGATGACTGTTCGCCTCGCAGCGGGGTCGAGCGCTGTCGACTTGAACACTACGTCAGTTAAGTATCTTAGCGACAGTGAGGTAACGACGCTGACGAACAGTTCGACCAATAATAATATTTCCGCAGGGACCGCATCAGAGTTCAACCTCACCGCTGTGAAGGGTACTGATGATGACGGGTCGTTTGGGGTCCTCAACAGCGGTAGTGACCGCTACGAACTGACTATCAATGCGTCAGCTATTGAGGGAACTGACGATGATAAGTACGACGGTCTCGACACGGGTAGCAAGGTCCAACTCGACATCACGAGCCAGACGGGTGGCACGACGACGCTCATCGTGACGATGCCCCAGCAGCTCGCGGGCAAAGAGCAAGGCGAACCGGTCAAGCTCTAAGCTCCGGTCTACGCCTCCACGTCGACGACAAACGAATTTCCACTTTTCTCACACTTCACGAGCGACCGCACTGTCAGAGTACTATACTGAGTGAGCGGACGCTCTCGCGACGTCGAGACTACCCTAGAAGCGTTGCTCGACTACTCCAAATTCCCATCTTCCTCACCGAACCACGGCGGCGAATCGCCGACCATCGAGAACCCGGCCGCCTGCTCGTACACCTTGATCCCGCCCTCGTCGATCTCTAAGGGGAACATCGAGTTCTTGATCGCCTGCTTGCGCATCTTCGCGACCCAGATGTACCGGTTCGACGTCGACCCGGCGGGCGACTGGATCAGGTAGATGTTCCCGTCGGTCAGGAAGTTCTCTAAGCCGATTTCGGTCTCGGGGAACATCGCGGACTGCTCCATCGTCAGGATCGACGTCAGCCCGCTGTCTTTCAGAATGTCGATAAACTTGAGGAGATACTGTCGCTGTTCCTGTTCGTCCTCGAAGAAGAGCTGGAACATCGTCAGTGAGTCGAGAACGAGTCGGTCGTACTGCGTATCCTGGAGATCCGCGAGGATCGTGTCGAGCGTCGAGGAGAAGTCGCCGCTGCGGAGCAGCGTTCGCTTGTCGTAGATCTTGATCCGCCCGGAGTCGACGAACTCGTCCCACTTCTCGAAGCCGATCGACGCCGCCGCTTGGCTGATGTCCTCTTCGGACTCCTCGAAGGTCAGGTAGATCCCGCCCTCGTCGAACATATCGACGCCGTTGTACAGATATTGGAGGCCGAGAATGCTCTTCCCGGTCCCCGGATTGCCGCTGACGAGCACCGCGGCGTTCTTGAAGATTCCTCCATTGAGGATCGAGTCGAGCCCCTCGATGCCGGTTTTGACGAGTTCTGGCATACGTGTGGTCACTTCCTGACGATGTTAGCTGCAACGTCGGTTCCGTATCCGGATAATTCTTCGCACCTCGGACGGCTGTCGTATGCCACGACGCCGACGTATCCCGCTTCTATCACGAGCGATAATTTGGAGCGAACCTTCTTGTACCGAAGACTGGATATTTGCACCAATGTTACCTGTTCCACCGAGACCGGGCGACCGGACCGGTCGGACCACGTACTCGGCACGGTCCGCAGGGCGGTGTGTCGGGCCGCAGCGGTCGTGCCGGGTCACGGCCGGGCTTTGCGGTCGCGGTCGTCCCCACAGGAGGCGGTGCGGATGGGCGTGATGGACTGGATGGACGGCGACGACGGCGAGGAGTCCGACACCGTGGCGACGGACGGACTCGGATTCGACGAGGATCTCGGTGATCTCGACGGTGAGATGGGCGACCTCGACGGCGATATGGACGACCTCGGGGGAGATATGGACGGTCTCGGGGGCGATATGGACGGGTTCGACGGCGGCGGCGACGATCTCGGAGGACCCGACATCGATCCGGACACTATCGCGGAGATGGAAGACCGGATCTCCGAGCTCGAGAACGAGGTCAGCTCGATCTCCTCGGGGATGAACACCGTCCGCGAGGAGAACAAGCAGATCGGCGAGACCGTCGAAGAACTCGACGAGACGATCCGCAAACTCCTCGACATCTACGAGATGGTGACTCGAGGCATCAACCCCTTCGTCGACGACGCTCGGGAGATGGGCGGACTCGAAGGCGACGGCGCGTTCGGCCTCTTCGATATGGAAGAGGAGGAAGAAGAGAACTTAGACTCGGAAGTCGCGAGCGCGGATGCCGAATCGTTCTTCGACGAGGATTTCGGCGACCTCGATGCCGAGCAGGACGAAGCCGAACTCGCCGCAGAGGACGAGCTCGCCGAGGAGAACCGCGACGACCCCGGGGCGGCACTCGACGACGAGGCCGACGACGACGCAGACGGCGATGCGGGCGGAGGCAGCAGCTTCGACGAGCTGAAAGCCGAGTACGAAGAGAACGAGGGCTGGGAAGAGGTCGAAGAGGACGCCGACGCCGAAGGCGAGGGCGAAGCGCCCGAGGGTGAGATGGACGACGAAACGACCGATGCCGCCCAGGAAGCGCTCGACGATGCTCTCGACGGCGATCACTTCGAGGAGACAGTCGAAGAACGGGGCGAGGAGGCGCCCGAGGAGGCCGAAGAGATGGAAGTCGAGCCCGACGGGACCCTGTTCGAGACTGGTGACGAGGACGACGCGGTGGAACCGGAGCAGGCAGCGAGCGAGTCGACGAGTCCGTCGGCGGAGCCGACTCCTACGCAGCACTCCACGACGGCGGCCGAGCCAGCGCACGACCCGGACGTCTACTTGTCCGAACTCCCGGCGCGGTACACCGCAGAGTCGGTCGTCCTCGAGTGGACCCGGTTCCTCGTCGACGTCGGCGGGGCGATCGGTGCCGCACGGGCGCTCCGACAGTACCGGTCGCAGGGCTGGATCACCCGCGAGGTCGAGCGGACGATGAGCGAACACGTCCGCAACGCCGCCACCGCGGGGACGACGGAGCAGCCACGAGATCTGCGCGTGGAACACCACCGAGAGAGCCTGACGTACATCAGTCGGCTCGCCGGCGACGTCGACGAGGCGCGGCTCCTCGAAGAACTATCGGCGCTCGGAGGGGGTTCCCGTGGGATTCGGCGTTAGCGGCTCGACGGCAGTCATCTTTCTCGGTGTCCTCATCGCCTCCGGGACGCTCTACACCGCAGCAGCGGGTAGCGCAGAGCAGATCGCGGAGGCCCACGACGACGACAGCGAGCGCCTGCTGGACCGTCGAAACACGGCGCTCGACGTGACGCGAGTCATTTACAACAGCTCGAGCGGCAATCTGGAAGTCGACGTGAAAAACACCGGGACGACGGCGTTGTCGGTCAACGGCACGACCCTACTGCTCGACAACGAGTACGAGGAGCCGATCTCCACCGAGGTCGGAACCGACGACGCGACCGACGTGTGGGGAGCCGATCAGACGCTCGCGCTGTTCGCCAACGTCGGCCAGGAACCCGACCACGTCAAGATCGTCGCCGAAAATGGCGTCGCGGCGAGTAACACGACCGTAGAGGTGGTGAACTGAATGGCCGACGTCTCCGTCCCGAGCCTGATCCTGTTCATCGCGAGTATCGTCATCGCCGCGGGGGTCGCCGGTGTCCTCATCGACACCGTCACCGGGATCAGCGGAGCGCTCGACGATCGGGGCGCGGACGTCGCCGAGAACATCCGGACCGACATCGAAATAATCAGTAGCTCCGACAGCAGCGTGTACAACGACAGCGCGAGCACGGTCAGGCTGTACGTCAAGAACACGGGTGAGCGAACGCTGCCGGCGACTGGACAGACGTTCGACGTCATCGTCGATGCCGAATACCGGGCGAACGTCAGCGTCGCCCTCGTGGATGGCAGTAACGGCGAGTGGACGCCGCACGGGGTCGTCGAGGTCACGATCGGCGACCTCGATCTCGCCGGTGGCGATCACCAGGTCACGCTGACCGTCGACGGCGACGAAGAGAACTTCCGCTTCAACACCTAACTATGGGATCGAATCAATTCTCACTCGGACTCAAAGACCACGATCGCCTCGAGAAAGAGCTCGGCGGTGGGATCCCGAAGGGCTCGATCGTCCTCATCGAGGGGGATTACGGGGCCGGAAAGAGCGTGCTCTCTCAGCGGCTCACCTACGGATTCACACAGGAGGACGTGGTGACGACGCTCATCTCGACGGAGCTCGGCGTCCGCGGCTTTCTCGATCAGATGCACTCGCTGACGTACGACGTCGTCAAGCCGCTCCTCGACGAGAACATCCTCTTCGTTCCCGCCGAGATCGACGCGTCGGGGACGCTCACGGGCAGCGGGGAGGACGACGAGCGGAAACAGCTCCTCAAGCGGATGATGGAGGCGGACACGATGTGGGAAGCCGACGTCATCATCGTCGACACCTTCGACGCAATTCTCCGGAACGACCCCAAGTTCGAGGCGCTCGTCCGACAGAACGAGGAGCGACAGGCGGCGCTGGAGATCATCTCCTTTTTCCGTGATCTGACGACCAAAGGGAAGACGATCGTTCTCACGGTCGACCCCTCGACTGTCGACGACGAGGCGATCGGCCCCTTCCGATCGATCGCGGACGTCTATCTCGAACTGGAGATGGTCGAAGTCGGCAACGACGTCCGCCGAAACATCTTCGTCAAGCGGTTCGCCGGGATGGGCCAGCAGGTCGGCGACCGCGTCGGCTTCTCGGTCCGCTCGGGGATCGGGATCGTCATCGAGTCCAGGAGTGTCGCCTGATGGCAACCGAACACGGCTCTTCGAGTATCGACAACGAACTGCGGCGGCACGCCCAGCGCTGGGGCCACCTCCGGGACCACCTCAAGCGGTTCCGGCAGATCACGGGCGAGTTTCCGATGCTCGTCGAGGAACCGGACGGCTACGAGTCCCGCCGTCCGAACATCATCTACCACGTCGGCGGGCCGATCTACTGCCAGGTCTACGGCAACTTCGGCGAGACGACGAAGTACTACACGATCGAACCCGAGTTAGACGACGACGAGCGAGATCTCTTCGGGCAGGTGAAGGACAAACTCCTCGAGCGGTCGGTGACGAAGCCCGCACCTGCCGAGGAGACAGAGTACGAAGACCGGATTCAGGAGCTGCTCGAAGAGATCGTCGTCCTCGAAAGCGAGCACAACGGTCGGCTCGCGGAGCTGGTCCAGCGGCTCGAGCTCGGACCGCTGGAAGTGTCCGAGGAGACATACGAGAAAGTCCAGTATCGGCTGGTTCGGGACATCGTCGGCCTCGGTCCGCTCGAACCGATTATGCGCGACCCGGCGAACGAGGACATTCACGTCATCGGGCCTCGGCAGGTCGACGTCGACCACGGCGAGTTCGGACTGCTGGAGACGACCGTCGAGTTCGACTCCAGCGAGCAGTACGACAACTGGCTCCGGAATATGGGCGAACGGATCGGCGACCCGGTTTCCGACGCGCACCCGATCGTCGACTCGACGCTCCCGGACGGCTCACGTATCAACATCATCTACTCCGACGACGTCTCCCTGAAGGGGTCTTCGCTCACGATCCGTCAGGGCGACGACGTCCCGCTGTCGGTGTTCCAGATCGCGAAGTGGGGGACGCTGTCGCCGGAGCTGGCCGCGTATCTGTGGATCGCGTTGGAGAACGAGCGGACCGTGTTCGTCGTCGGCGAGACGGCGTCGGGCAAGACCACGACGCTCAACGCCGTCACGTCGTTCATCCCGCGGGACTCGAAGATCTACACCGCGGAGGACACCGCCGAGGTGCTCCCCCCGCACGACACCTGGCAGCAGCTCCTCACCCGCGAGGGACGCGGCGCGGACTCGGAGGTCGATATGTTCGACCTCGTCGCGGCCGCGCTGCGTTCGCGCCCCGACTACATCATCGTCGGGGAGGTTCGTGGCGAGGAGGGGCGGATGGCGTTCCAGGCCGCCCAGACGGGGCACCCGGTGATGCTGACGTTCCACGCGTCCGACATCGTCTCGATGATCCAGCGGTTCACCGGGGACCCGATCAACGTCCCCGAGACGTTCATGTCGAACTGCGACATCGCGCTGTTCCAGAACCGCGTCAAGCGGGGCAACGACACGCTCCGCCGCGTTACTTCGGTGCAGGAGATCGAAGGGTACTCCAAGGAGATGGGCGGCGTCGTCACCCGCGAGGCGTTCTACTGGGACCCTGTCGAAGACGAGATCGTGTTCCAGGGCCGGAACAACTCCTTCATCATGGAGGAGAAGATCGCGACCCTGCTCGGCTACGACGACACGCGGAAGATCTACGAGGATATCGAGTTTCGCTCGGAGCTCGTCCGGCGAGCGATCCAAGAGAACATCGTCGGCTACCACGAGGTCAACGAGTTCATCGAGGACTACCAGCGCGACGGGACGGAAGGGATCCCGTTCGATATGACGAGGATCGACTGATGTACGTGAGCGACCGCACAGTGCGCGAATCGGAGGAGCACAGATGAGCCACGAGGAGGCAGATCGATGAGCGGAACCAACTCCGACGTCGACCCTGGACTCGGGGCACAGCGGCAGCAGCTACAGGACTTCGCGGCGTCCGTACTCGACTCCTACGAGCGGATGCCGATGGAGAACCGGAAGTACGCGCTCACGGTTCTCGCGCCGACAGTGCTCCTCTTCGTCCTCGGCGTCGCCGGGGCGATACTCCTCCCACTTCCGATCTTAGTCCGGATTCCGATCTTCCTCCTCGGCGCGCTGATGCTCGTCGCGGGCGTGCTCTACCCGCGACTGCTCGTCGAACAGCAGCGACGCGGGCTGGAGAACCAACTGCACCTCGTCATCACGCACCTGACGGTGTTGTCGACGACGAATATCGACCGCGTCGCGGTGTTCAGACAGCTCGGCCGGGAGGAGGAGTACGGGGAACTCGCCGTCGAGATGCGACGGATCACGGAACTCGTCGACACGTGGAACCAGTCGCTCGACGACGGCCTCAGGCGGCGGGCGCGCGCCGTCCCGTCTAAGGAGCTCGGGGACTTCCTCGACCGGTTGGCGTACTCGCTGAACGCCGGCCAGAGCCTCGACGACTTCCTGCTCGGGGAACAGCAGACGATGATCGAAAAGTACGTCACGGTCTACGAGGGCGCACTCGGGAATCTCGAGGTGATGAAGGACCTGTATCTCTCGATGATTCTCTCGATGACGTTCGCGATCATCAACGCGATCGTCCTGCCGATCCTGACCGGTACGGACGCGACGATGACGATCGCGGCGGTCATCGTGCTGTTCGTCTTCGTCCAGCTCGGATTCTACTTCGTCATCAGAACGATGTCCCCGCACGATCCGCTGTGGTACCAGCAGGACGAGTACCGGACGAAGATGGACCGACAGGTCGACATCGCTCTCTACGGATCGGTCGCGCTGAGTCTCGTCTTCGTCGGAATCTTGGCCGTCGGCGTCGCCGGCTGGACGTCGATCGGGCAGTCGATCCAGTCCGTGATGCTCGACATCCCGATCCCGGTACTGATCGCGACCCCGCTGACGCCGCTGGCGGTGCCCGGCCTGGTGGCCCGCCACCACGAGAACAGCATCAAGGAACGCGACGAGGAGTTCCCGGGGTTCATCCGAGCGCTCGGAGCCTCCGAGAGCGCAAAGCAGTCCACGACGCGTGCAGTGCTCGAGACGCTCCGGGAGAAGGACTTCGGCGTGCTCTCTCGTGAGATCGATCGCCTCTATACGCGACTGAATATGCGCGTCGGGCCGGACCGGTCGTGGTTCTTTTTCACCGCGGAGACGAGCTCCTACCTCATCCAGAAGTTCTCCGAGATGTATCTCGTCGGTCGACAGATGGGTGGGACGCCGAAACAGCTCGGCGAGCTCATCTCCCAGAATATGAACGAAGTGATCAAGCTCCGTCGCCAGCGCGAGCAGGCGACGGTGACGCTCATCGGCGTCCTCTACGGGATCACTGCCGCCGCGTCGTTCGCGTTCTTCATCGGCCTCGAAGTCGTCGAGATCCTCGCGACGTTCTCCTCGGACCTGAACCTCGCACAGTTCGAGTTCGGGCAGATCATCTACGCCGGCGTCTACGACATCCCGGTCATCGAGTATCTGCTGTCGCTCATCATCCTGTTCAACGGGGCGCTCTCGGCGCTGATGATCCGGATGGTCGACGGCGGGCACAAGGTGAACGCCTACCTCCACTTCGTCGTCCTCGTCTGGATCGGCTGTGGCAGCGCCGTGCTGACGTCGTGGCTCGCCGGGGGGCTGATCAGCGTATGACGGCCACAGACTCCGACAGCGACTCCTCGGAGACGCACTCCGAACACGGTGAAGCGGCCGAGCAGCGCTCGGAACTGCTCGAAGCGTACCGACAGCAGTCCGGTAGCGACGACGACGGGGACGGACCCGGAGAGTCGGGCTCGGCGTCGAAGTCGAAATCCACGTCCGCGCGCAAAGCCCGGACCGGTGAGTCGATCGTCGTCGACTTCGTCGCGAACTTCGTCGCCGGCGGCGACGCGGCGTTCGACCCGGTGAAGGGGCGCGTACTGATGAGCGAGCGGCGACTCGTCCTCGCGACCTCGGACACGAAGACGACGATTCCGATCACCTCGATCTTCGACATCGCGGTCGGACAGGTGCCGCCGGAGGTCGAGGAGTTCTTCGACTACACCGTGATGGTGGGCTACGTCGATGGCGACTACCGGCGGACGACCGTCATCGGTGGCGACAGAGAGACGATCGAGAAGTTCTCGCTGTTGCTTTTCCGGGCCACGCTCAACGGATCGACGGCGCTCGTGAAACATCCCGCGAAGATCGGCGGGCGCGTGATGGACACCCCGAAGGAGAAGACCGGCCTGAAGCTCGACTACGAGTCGGTGTCGTTCCCCGGCGGCGATGTCCAGTCCGAATCCGACGGGCCGTTCTCGATCGACCTCGCGTCGGTCATCTTCTTCGAGGTGATGGAACGGACGACCGACGGCGGCGACTCCGTCCTCGTGCTCTCAGTCCAGCACGTCGAGAACGGACAGACGGTCACCTCCGAGATCTCGATGACTTCCCGGCGGAAGATGAACATCCTCGGTCGGTATCTCCGACTCATCTACCACTGGATCAAGAGCGACGTCCGCGACGTCGAAGTCGCCGAGACCGAACTGGAGGTGCTCGTGGGGCTGTACTCGACGGCCGAGGACATCGACCTCGCCTCCTTGCTCGACATCGACAGCGCCGAACTCGAGGCCCGCCTCGAATCGCTGCACGAGGACGATCTCATCACCGACGAGGAGCCGCCGGTCGATCTCACGCCACAGGGTCGATTCATCGTCAACGAAGAGTTCGAGGACATCAACGTCTGAGGCTGCGGCGGACGTGTCGCTACCGCATCTCTTCGATCGGGACGAAGGCGTCCGCATCCGCAGAGAGCCAGGCGTCGACGTGCTCACAGCAGCTCTCCCGACGTGGGTAGATCGTACATCGATCCGGTCGTTCCGCGTAGCGGACGACGACGCTTCGGAGCTCGAACGATGCGTTCGACTCGTCGTCGGGCCGTTCGGTTCTCGACTCTGGAACGTCGTTCTCGGGGGTGCCGGGCAAGTCGGACATCTCAGTCCACAGTCGGAATATCGCTACGGACGTACTAAACCACTACTGTTGGCAGGCAAGTACCGCCGGGTCGGACGGAATCAAGTGTCGTGGAGTGCGAATCACCCGAAGAGATGGTAGATCCGACCTCCGACCTCGGAGAGGACGTCGACGAATCTGACGCACCCACCTGTGCGACCTGCGGCGAGACGATCGTGCGCTCCCCGACACACCGCGTCGTCACCTGGGTCGACGACGGGCAGGTGCGAGAGCGACATTTCTGTTCTGACGAGTGTAAGACTGCGTACGACGGGTAGCCGCAGCCGCACGCCTCGGGGTCGCAGCCCTCAGCGCTCGTCTAGCGACGACCAGAAGCGATCGACGCCGTAGCCGAGCAGATCCGGACTGACGGGGTCGAACTCGGCGCGTTCGGTCTCGGGGAGGTAGCCCCGAACGCTATCCCAAGAACCGCGGGCGTAGCGGGCATCCACGAACGCGCGGATGCCGACCTCGTCGGGGCCGCGGATGACGCGACCGATCGCTTGCCGGGCCTTTCGGACGGCCGGGACGGTGAGCGCCGTCTCGAAGCCGCTGCGACTCCCCGCGCCGTCGGAGCCGAACCGGCGGTCGTAGGCCGTCTTCACGGCGCGGGTCCGGGGGCTCGACGTGTCGATGATCGGCACGCCGCAGACGACCGCGGCGGCGAGGCGGTCGCCGCGGTAGTCGACGCCCTCGGTGAGCGTGCCGCGGAGACTCGTCACGAGGACCTTTCGGTCGCCACCGAAGAACTCCGCTTTCAGCGCCTCCGTCGCCTCGTCGTCGGACGCCTCGTCGAGCAGGACGGGGCGATCCAGCCGGTCAGTCAGCGCCTCGGCCATCCACGCGGCCTCCGCGTAGTTCGGCATCCCCACGAGGACGTTCCCCGGCGAGTCGGCGACCTCGCAGACGGCGTCGACGTGTGCGCGGCGCGTGGGGTTCTGCTCGCCTCTCGCGCCGCGGTTCTCGTGAGTGAACTTCGGCGCGTCGACGGCGAACGACGCGCGGTTGGACTCGGGAAACGAGAGGCCGTAGGTCCGTTCGGCGATCGGTCGCCCGTCGTCGGCGAGCGAGTCGAGGCCGGTCACCTCCCGGAAGACGTCCATCGGTTCGAGCGTCGCCGACATCAACACGCCGCCGCCGAACTCGCCGAGTCGCTCCGCGATCGCCTCGCCAGGGACGCAGTTGTGTAGCGCCAGTCGGGCGTTGTAGGCGCGTCGCCAGTCGTTCTGCCTGGCGGTCTCGTCCCAGGTCCGTTCGAGTTCGATCTCTCGGAAGTACGCGACGTGGTCGGTTCGCGCCCAGTTCGCCAGCGTGCGTCCGACTGCGGGCGCGGCCCGGCGGACGTCGTCGTCTTCGGCCTCGTCGAGGATGCGGGCGACGACGGCACCGACCGACTCCGCACGGAGCCACGTGCCCTCGTCGTAGCCAGCCGCCTCGGCCCACTCCGAGAGTTCGTCGACGCCCGGCGTCTCGGGGTCCCGCAGGGGGATCTCCGCGTCGTCCAGCCGGGTGAGGTCGGCGCGCCAGTCCGGCAGCGTCCGGTCCAGATGCGCCTCGACGCGGCGGTCGATCTCCGAGCGGAGCTCCGCGAGGAACTCGCGCGTCTCGCGGACTTCCCGGAGCGTCACGTCCGCGTCGGCGAGCTCACCGCGGACGAGGTCGGCGTCGGCAGTTCCCGTTCCGCTCTCGTCGGTCGACTTCCCCGCGTCCTCGAACGCCACGGGCTGGAGCACGCGGGTCAGTTCGGTCTCCGCGTCGCGCAGCGTCGACTCGGCGACGCCGTCGCTCACGAGATCGCGAACGCGCGGTTCGAGCATATGCGCCTCGTCGCAGACGACGAACGTCTCGTCGTCGACGAGCGCACCCGTGAACGAGCCGACCGTCTGCGGGTCGAACGCGTGGTAGTAGTTCCCGAGCACGACCTCCGCGTGCGGGAGGACGGCCCCCATCACCGAGTGCGGGCAGGTGCCGTAGCCTGCGCTGAGTCGGACGAGTTCGTCGGTGTCGACGTGCCCGCGCTCGGTCAGGTCGAACGGAACCGCCTCCACCGGATCGCCGTCGTCGGGCACGTCGTCGAGGAACGTCGCGTAGAACGGGCAGTACTCCGTGTCGCCGTACGTGGCGGTTTCCGGGAGATACGGCGTCGGCTCGCCGGCCGTCGACAGATACTCCGGCCCCCGCGTCGACCCCGAGTCGAGGAGGCCCGTCTGAGTCTGTCGCGCCTCCGAGACGAGGGTGCCGGTCGAAGTCTCGCCGCCGTCGCCCGTGAGGTTGCGCGTCCGCTCCCGCAGGCCTTCGCAGCGGTCGTAGACGGTCTCGTCGTCGACGCCGGCGACGCCCTCGCGGCTGTACGGGCAGACGTCCGCCTTGCCGACGAGCGTGAGCCCCGACACGGGCGACCAGTCGTCGGGGAGGCTCGCGTTGATCGTTCGCAGGTCGGCCTCGAACTGCCGGAGCTGTTGCTTGACGCTCGTTAGAACGAGGACGCGCTCGTAATCGGAGTCGGGGTCGCGGACGCGGTCGATGCCCGCGGAGAGCGCCAGCATCGTCTTCCCGGTTCCGCAGGCCCCCTCGACGATCAGAAAACCGTTCTCTTCGGCGACGTCGACGGCCGCGTCGATGCCGTCCGCTTGCTCGGAGTACGGCTCGTCGTGGCCGAAGACCGCCTGCCAACTCACGTGATGCAGTGGCTGCGCCGCGCTCATAGTGGTGTCGGTGAGTGGGCGCAGTTCCCTACATAAATGCTCGGCAGAACGGTGTCGTGGGGTCCGGCGCGGTCCGGCTACTCGAACGCGCGGCCGAGCTCGGCTTCCCCACCCACGCAGACGACCAGCGAGTCCCGGGTCGGAGCGTACACTTTCATCTCGCGTCCTTTCACTGAATAGCGCGTGCCGACCACGCGAACGAGACTGGCGTCGCGGAGATTGTCGAGGTGGTGACGGACGTTCTGCAGCGACGTCCCGACGGCGTCTGCGAGTTCAGAGGCGGTCGCGGCGTCCTCCTGGAGGGCCGAGAATGTCGAGCGAGCTGTGTCGGAAGCGAGACAGTTTATCAGTTGGGCGGCCTCGTCGTCGTCGAGAGGAAGCACACGGACGTCGCTACCGTCCCCGTCGACGGGACGCGACTCTGTCTCAGAGGGCAGCAGCCCCGACATATCATCACGTTTCACGTACTGCAGCCTAAACGTTTCGTATTTCCGACACACATCCGATCACGCGTGATCGAGAAGGTCACGCACCGCTGCGGGAACCGACTGCGCGATCTGCAGTGGGGAGAACGCGGCATCCCTCGCATTTTAGGACGGCTCGGCCCGAACTGTGAACGATGATAACGAGCGAGCGAATGGCCGCGGTGGACCGAAACGCCGAGGCGCTCGGCGTCCCGCGGAAACAGCTGATGGAGTCGAGCGGTAACGCCGTCGCCCGCGCGGTCGAGCGGCTGGCGGACCCCGAGGCCGCCATCGCGATCGTGGCGGGTCGCGGCAACAACGGCGGCGACGCGCTCGTCGCCGCCCGCTTCCTCGACGACTACGACGTGACGGTTCACCTGCTCGGTCGCCCAGAGACGATCACGACCGACCTCGCCCGCGACAACTGGGACGCGCTGCGTGCGGCCGAGTACGACGCCCACGCGGTCGCTGACGCTGCCGACCTCGATCTCGACGACCCCGACCTGATCGTCGACGCGATGCTCGGCACGGGCGTCACAGGGGCGCTGCGCGAGCCAGAGGCGACGGGGGCACGGCAGCTCAATCGCATCGGTGCGACCGTCCTGGCAGTCGACGTTCCGTCCGGCGTCGACGCCGACACCGGTACGGCCGCGGGCGTCGCCGTCGACGCGGACCACGTAGTGACCTTTCACGACGAGAAGCCCGGGCTGGCCGCACTCGACGCCGAGTTGACTGTCGCCGACATCGGGATCCCGGCGGCCGCCGAGCGGTTCACCGGTCCCGGCGACCTCCTCCAGCTCGGCCGTCCGTCCCAGAGCCACAAGGGCGACTTCGGCGAGGTCCTGATCGTCGGCGGCGGTCCCTACACCGGTGCGCCCGCCCTCGCCGCGCAGGCGGCGCTCCGAGCCGGCGCCGACCTCGTCCGGGTCGCCTGCCCCGCGTCGGTCGCCCGCGAGATACAGGGCTACAGCGAGAACCTCATCCTCCGTCCGTACGACGGCGACCACCTCGAACCGGGGCACGTGGACGAGGTCCTGACGCTTGCGGCCGACCACGACGTCGCCGTCTTCGGGCCGGGGCTGGGGAGTCACGACGAGACGCTGGCGGCCGTCCGCGATCTCCTCGAACGGTACGACGGGACGGCCGTCGTCGACGCCGACGCCCTCGAAGTCGTCCCGACCGTCGAGACGGACGCGACGCTCCTCTGTACGCCCCACCAGGGAGAGCTACGGGCGATGGGCGGCGAAACCGACGCCGACTGGCGGACGCGTGCGGACCTGATCGGAGGGTTCGCGGCGGATCTCGGCCACGTCGTCCTCGTCAAGGGCGCCTACGACGTGATCACCGACGGCGAGGAGACGCGCATCAATCGGACCGGCAACCCCGGGATGACCGTCGGCGGCACCGGCGACGTCCTCGCGGGCGCGGCCGGGGCGCTGACCTGTGTCCTCGCGCCGCTGCAGGCGGCCGCTGTCGCCGCCTACGCGAACGGGCGAGCCGGCGACGCCGCGGTCGAAGCGAACGGCTACGGCCTCCTGGCGACGGACCTGATCGATCGTCTGCCCGCGGCGCTCCGGGAGGGCAGCGAATGACCGCCGACGAGGACGCCACCGACGAGGACGCCGTCGGCGAGGAGACCGACGGTGCGGAGGCGGAACTCACACACGTCGACGAGACGGGCGACGTACAGATGGTCGACGTCGGCTCGAAGCCGGACAGCCACCGCCGGGCCGTCGCGCGCGGAACGATCCACCTCACCGAGTCGACCGTCGGCGCAATCCGCGACGACGAGATCGGCAAGGGCGACGTGCTCGCGACGGCACGGGTCGGCGCGGTCCAGGCCGTGAAACACACCTGGGAGACGATCCCGATGTGTCACCAGATTCCGATCACGAACGTCGACACCGACTTCGACGTGAGCGTCGACGCAGTACAGCTGACCGTGACCGTCGAGACGACTGGCAAGACCGGCTGCGAGATGGAGGCGCTCGAGGGCGTCACGACCGGGTTGAACGTCGTCTGGGATATGGTCAAGGCGGCCGAGAAGACGGCGGACGGGCAGTACCCCGAGACGCGGATCACGGACGTCGAAGTGCTCACGAAGGAGAAGCGTCGGGCCGAGAACACGGCGTAACGCCCGGACGGTCGCGGCCGATCAGCCGTCGGCGCTGGCTCCAGGCTCTGCTGGCTCCGTCTGAGCGGCCGGCGCACTGATCGCCGCCGCCTTCGATCGCGCCTTCTCGACGATGGCCGGGCGTGCGGAGAACTCGAGGAGAACCTCCTCGCCGGTGTACTCCTCGCGTTCGACGTGGCCGTGGTCGTAGAGCCACGAAACGAGGCTCATCGCGTCGTCCGACAGCGGTAACAGGAGTCGCTCCTCGCGCCAGTCGGGGAGTTCGGCCTCGATGCGCGCGGTCAGCGCGTCGACGTTCTCGCCGGTGAGTCCGGAGACGGCGACGGGGTTCGGCGCGAGCGCGTCGAGCGCCGCGCGCTTCTCCGCCAGCTCGTCGTCGTCGACCCGATCGACCTTGTTGAGCACGGTGACGATCGGCGCTTCGTTGCGCTCGTAGAGGGTGTCGTGGCTCGTGATGAGCTTCTCACGCATCTCGGCGATCGACTCGGAGGCGTCGACGACGAGCAACACGAGGTCGGCGCGGTAGACCGAATCCAGCGTCGACTCGAACGACTCGACGAGCCAGTGCGGGAGGTCGGAGATGAACCCGACCGTGTCCGTCAGAAGTATGTCCCGCGTGCCCGTGTCGGCCCGCCGCGTCGTCGTCCCGAGCGTCGTGAACAGCCGGTCCTCGGACTCGGCCGTCGGGTCGAGATCGGGGTGGAGATCCTCGTTCTCGCCGACGTCGAGGT
Organism: Halobellus sp. Atlit-31R; assembly: GCA_003665935.1. Lineage (GTDB taxonomy): Archaea > Halobacteriota > Halobacteria > Halobacteriales > Haloferacaceae > Haloquadratum. Next base: position 340,060 of record QPLR01000001.1, read on the forward strand.
CGTCCGCGAGGCGGCGCATCAGCGTCGATTTGCCGGCGTTCGTGTAGCCGGCGAGCGCGACGAGATCGAAGCCGGATTCGCGCCGCTGCTCGCGGCGCGTCTCCTCTTTGTCGGCGATCGCGTCCAGCTCCTGCTTGATGCGGGAGATCTGCGCTTTGATGTCCTGCTCGCGGCTCTCGTCGTACTCCCCGAGCCCCATAAATCCGGGGCGCTCGTCGCGCTTCGCCAGCGACGCTTTCGCCTCCGCGCGTGGGAGTTCGTAACGGAGCTCCGCGAGCTCGACCTGCAACTGCGCTTTGCGCGTGTTGGCGCGCTGGCCGAAGATCTCCAAGATGAGCGTGAAGCGATCGATCACCTCGACGCCCTCCGGGAGCTTCCCGCCGATGTTGTACGTCTGATACGGCCCCAGACGGTTGTCGACGATCACGGCTCGGGCGGCCGTCTCCCGTACGAGTGCGGCGAGCTCTTCGACTTTCCCCTCGCCGAAGTGGTAGGCGGCGTCCTCCTCACGCGACTGGGCGAGCTGGCCGACGACGTCGTAGCCGGCCGCACGCGCCAGATCCGAGATCTCGCTCAGATCGGTGTCGTCGCCGCCGTCGACCCGTTTCGCGACGACGACGGGGCTATCTTCGCTCATCGTTTCACCGCTGCAGCAGCGGTCTCGGGGTTGTTCACCTGCACTGTCTGCATCGGAGTAGGTGGTCGAAGCACTTGAACGCTACCCGCACTTCGGCGGCTGACGGCCGTCCGCCCACGAGTCGCCACTGCGAGGGGGGACGAAGCATCGTTGTACAGTGACGCTTATATTCCTAATATTATTGGAATCAAAACGATTGTAAAACAAAATCTTGTAGTCAAGTTTAAACAGTTCCGGATTCAAATGAAGATATCTCTATGATACGCCGGATTCGTTCCCGATTTCTCCCACCCGAAGTCCTGCTGTTCGTCGCACTCTCGACGCTCTGGGGACTCTCGTTCGTCGCTATCGACGCCGGACTCGCGTACGTTCCGCCGCTTTTCTTCGCCGGTGTGCGCTACGCGCTGGCCGGTGTGATCGTCCTCGGCTACGCCGCGCTCACAGCCGACCGCCTCCGTCCGCGCGGCCGCACCGAGTGGCTGAACGTCGTCGTCGTCGGCTCGTTCCTCGTCGGCGGCTACCACGCCCTGCTCTACGTCGGGCAGCTCTCGGTTCCCGGGCCGGTCGCGGCCGTGGTGGTGAGCCTCTCGCCCGTTCTCACGGCGGTCTTCGCGGCGCTGCTCCTCGACGATTCGCTCGACGCAGTCGCGGCCGGCGGCTTTCTGCTCGGCCTCCTCGGCGTCGCCGTCGTCGCCGACCTCGAGCCCGCGAACCTACTCGGGAGCGACCTCCTCGGCGTCGGCCTGCTGCTCGCCGGGGCCGCGGTCTTCGCGCTCGGCTCGGTGCTCTCGACGCCGCTCCGGACGACGCTCGCCGACGTGTCGATGCAGGGCTGGGCGATGCTGCTCGGAGCCGGGGTGCTCTTCGCCGGATCGCTCGCCCGCGGGGAAGCCGTCGCGACCGTCGCGTGGACGCCGACCGCCCTCGCCGCGCTCGCGTATCTCACGATCGCCTCCGGGGTGATCGGCTTCCTCGTCTACTTCGCGCTGCACGAGCGGATCGGTCCCGCCGAGAGCAACCTCGTCGGCTACTTCCAGCCGGTCGTCGCCGCGCTCGGCGGCTGGCTCCTGCTCGGGCAGGTCGTGACACAGACTACCGTCGTCGGCTTTCTCGGCATCTTCGCGGGGTTCGTCCTCGTACAGCACGACCTCGTGCGCGAGCAGGTCGGTCCAGTCCGACTCACCGGTCGGCAGCTACGGGGACGACCACGGCTACGGCTACCGCCACGGCGACACTCGCTTCTCGCTCGACGCCGGCTGCTCCACCGGTCGAGCCTGAAGTACCGACTGGACCGTCGGCTACACAGGATTCGTGGCTACGTCTGTGCGCTGTCGGGCGGCCGGACGGGGCGTTGTGAAGCGCACTCGGCTGCGACGGACTACGGCCACGACGCCGACTGAGGCGGCGTCGGAGCCGGTGGAAAACTGCGGGCGTCGGCGGTGGGCTGTCCTCCCGCTACTCGACGTCGATGAAGTCGGGCTCGAGCCGTTTTTCGGCGTACTCGCCTTCCAGGTGCGCGCGGAACTCCTCGACCGTGACGTCCTGTCGCTCTCGCTCCTTTCGATCCCGCACGGAGATGGTTTCGCTTTCGGCCTCGTCGCCCCCGACGACGATCATATACGGTACCCGATCTTCCTGCGCCTCGCGGATCTTCCGGCCGAGCGTCCACGAGCGGTCCTCGACCGAGGTACGGAAGTCGCCGAGCTCGTTTTTTACGCGGTGGGCGTAGCCGAGTTGGTCGTCGCTGATCGGGAGGATCCGGACCTGTTCGGGCGCGAGCCAGAACGGGAACTTGCCGTCGAAGTGCTCGATGAGCACCATAAAGAAGCGCTCGTAGGAGCCGTACAGCGCGCGGTGGATCATCACCGGGCGGTGCTCCTCGTTGTCCTCGCCCGTGTACGAGAGCTCGAAGCGCTCGGGCATATTGAAGTCGAGCTGAACCGTCGGGCCGTCCCACTTCCGCCCGAGCGCGTCCTCGAACGCGAAGTCGATCTTCGGCCCGTAGAACGCGCCGTCGCCGGGTTCGAGATCGTAGTCGATCCCCTGGTTGTCGAGGACCGATCGGAGCTGCGACTCGGCCTGTTCCCAGATCTCGTCGCCGCCGACGGACTTCTCGGGGCGGGTCGCCAGCGCCACGTGGGCGTCGAGGTCGAAGGTATCGAGCACCTCGTAGATGGCGTCCATCACCTGATTGACCTCACTCTCGATCTGCTCGGGGCGGCAGAACAGGTGGCCGTCGTCGATGGTGAACGACCAGACGCGAGAGAGGCCCGAGAGCTCGCCGCGCTGCTCTTTCCGGTAGACTTTGCCGTCCTCGAAGTAACGAACCGGCAGATCGCGGTAGGACCAGGACTTCTGGTCGAAGATCGTCGCGTGGCCCGGACAGTTCATCGGCTTCAGGCCGTACTCCTCGTCGTTGACGTCGAGCAGGAACATATCGTCGACGTAGTTGTCGTAGTGGCCCGACTTCTTCCACAGCTCCGTCCGGAAGAGATGCGGCGTCTCGACGGGGTCGTAGCCGGCGTCGAGGTTGAGCGAGCGGGCGTACGCCGACAGCTCGTCGAGGATCTTCTTGCCGTTCGGGTGGTACAGCGGCAGTCCGGGGCCCGTCACGTCCGGGATCGAGAACAGATCGAGCTCCTGCCCGAGCTTCCGGTGGTCGCGCTCTTGGGCCTCCTCGCGGAGCGTGAGATACTCTTCGAGGTCGGATTCGGACTCGAACGCCGTCCCGTAGACGCGCGTCAGCGTGTCGTTTTCTTCGTCGCCGCGCCAGTACGCCGAGGAGATGTTGAGGAGCGTGACCGCGCCGATCTCGCCCGTCGACTCGACGTGCGGCCCCTTACAGAGGTCCTCGAAGTCGTCTTGGACGTAGAACGAGATCGGATCCTCGCCGGCGGCCTCCTCCTGCAGGATCTCCTGTTTGTAGGGGTTGTCCGCGTAGGTTTCGAGCGCCTCCTCGCGGGGACGAAGTTCGCGCTCGATCGGGAGATCGGCGTCGATGATCGACTCCATCTCGGCTTCGATCGCCTCGAGGTCGTCCTGGTCGAGGTCGACGTTCGTGACGTCGTAGTAGAAGCCCTCGTCGGTCGGCGGCCCGATGGTGAGCTTCGCCTCCGGGTGGCGGCGCTGGAGCGCCTGCGCGAAGACGTGTGCGGCCGAGTGCCGGAGGACGCGGAGATACTCGTCGCTTTGGTCGGTGACGATGACGATCTCCGCGCCGTCGTGGACGGGCGCGGCCTTGTCGACCAGTTCTCCGTCGACGACGCCTGCGACGGTGTCACGGCCGAGTCCGGGTCCGATCTCGTATGCGACGTCCTCGACCGTCGCGCCCTCCGCGACGGAGAGTTCGGAGCCGTCGGGGAGGCTGACAACGATTTCGCTCATACGCGTTGGGAGTGCGAGCGCACGAATAAGTGTTTTCGAGTCGTCGAACGGGCGACTGTGGGGCGTCGCCGAGCCGGTGGGCGGGTCGTCGATACCCGACCCGGTCTTCGCTACTCTGCCGTGTCGTCTCTCCGACCGGACCGTCACTACGCGACGTCGGCTTTCACCTCGTCGGCGTAGGCGTCCGCGAGGCGCGTCGGTTCGGGGAGTTTGTAGCCGGCACAGAGCCGCTCGACCAGATCGGTCGCGGTCCCGACGCCGACGCGGTGGCCGGGACTGACGTACAGCGGATTGATGATCGGCCGCGAGTCGTACTGTCTGGACTGCAGAGCGTGGCCGATCACCGTGCCGGGAGGGGCGTTCACGACGTCCGAATCGGCCAGAATCGGCGTCCGCCAGCCGGCCGGACGACGGTCGACGTCGGCCTCGGGCGTCCCGCAGAGTAACCCCTTCGCGACGCCGACGCTCGGCACGTCGAGCAACACACCGAGATGCGTCGCCAGCCCCGCCTGCCGGTAGTGGATACGACCGCTACCGTCGAAGACGACGAGATCGGGATCACACGACAGGTCCGCGAACGCCGCGATGATCGGGCCCCCTTCGCGGAAGGCGAGCAACCCAGGAATGTAGGGAATTTCCAGGTCGGTGACGGCGTGAGCGCGCTCGACGACCGTCTCGCCGCGCCGGACGACGACGACGCTCACCGCTCGATCGTCGAGGAACGCCTGGTCGACGCCGGCGACGAGCGGCTGCTCCGCGGGGTCGGTCGCCGCGTCGAGCGTACCGTCGGCTCGCAGCGAGACGGCTGCCGGATCGAACGAGAACGCGTCCTCCCACGTCGCGGCCGCGGCGACGTCGAGCTGAAGCGACTCCATCTCCGCACGCGTCGATGCGGGATCGGGAACGAACTCCGGGCGAACTGGCTCCATTCGCTCAGCGCCGCCGGCCCGGACCGCCGGGACCGCCGGGGCCGCCCATTCCGCCGCCGCCGCGACCGAACTGCAGCGACTGTGGCACGCCGACGCGACCCTTCACGCGGACGCCGTAGGCCAGCCCGACCACGAGGCCGGCGAGGTGCGCGAGGTGTGCGACGTTGCCCGCGAGGAAGCCGCCGCCGGCGACACCGAAGCCGGCGACGATGCTGAACGCCGCGAAGCCGAAGGTGAGCACCCACAGCGGCATCGGGATGATGAAGTAGAGATACACCTTCAGGTTCGGGTTCAGGATCGTGAGCACGCCGAGAACGCCCATAATCGCGCCCGACGCGCCGACGACGCCCGCGCCGAACGGGCCGACCGTGAGAAGCGTCGAGAAGACCTGCGCGAGCCCCGCGATGATGCCGGCGCCGAAGAAGAGCGCGACGAAGCGCTTCGTGGAGATGTAGCGCTCGACTACCGGGCCGAAGAAGTACAGCGCGATGCTGTTGAACGCGATGTGCGTGAAGCCGCCGTGGGCGAAGATCGAGGTGATCCACGTCCAGACGTAGCCGATGTGGTCCGGCGAGAGGACGAAGACGGCCTGCCAGAGGTTGCTCCGCGGCGGGGCCGCAAACAGGAACGGGAAGACGAAGTACTGGAGCGCGAACGTTACCCACATCACGCCCAGGAAGACGTAGCTCATATTGTCGCGGAAGTAACCGAGCGGGCCGCCGGTCCCGAGCAGGCGGTCGGCGAGGCCACTCGAACTGGCCGTTCCGCCGCGGTTCTGGACTGAGTCGTCGAATCCGCTGTCGAAGACGCCCGAGGGGTCGCTCCAGTCTTGGAGCCCCGGGCAGTCGTGGTTCTCCGGGAGCCGGTGTTCAGCACAGAACGTGTCCCCGCACCGGCGGCACTGGTACGGCATATTCTCGTGCTTCCCGCACTCGTCGCAGGTAGCCATCACTGCCAGTAGTCACGGCGCAAGTAAAAACGGTTCCCTTGTGCAGGTGCCGGGCCCGCGTGGCCGGGCGCTCAGTCGGCGTCGGTGTCGCTCTCGACGGGGATGGTAACGCCGGCCTCGCCGTGGTGATCGGCGTCGGGGGCGGTCTCCCGGCCGGCGGTGTCGTCCGGACCGTCGCCGTTCCCGCGGGTGTCGACGTCGGCGAGTTCGTATGCCGGACAGTAGCCCGTCGCCCCCGTCGCGAGCATCGTCCCCCCGACGCCGAGAGCCGCCGCGCTGCGGACGGGACCGCGCGACACGATCCCCGCACCGACGAGTGCTGCTCCCGTTGCGATCCGTGCGCGTCTGTCCATTCGACCGACGTTCTGACGCATATCACGCCCTACGGGTGCGACAGTCTTGTACTTTTCACCCAACACGGTTCGCGGTGGAGCGGCTCGCCGCGGCAGGCTCGGACAGAACTAAGTCGATGTGACGGCTCGGACGGACCCGAGACTACGGCGCGGCCCTGCCGGAGTCGGTACCCCGGTCGCTCTCGTCAGATTCGTCGGTCGGCGTCTCCTCGGTGTCGCGCTGGCGGTGGTTGGTCGGCACGACCGTCGGGTGAGCGACGCCGAGGCGGGGGTTCTTGGCAGCCATCTCAGTTCGTACTTCGGCGCGCACAGTCAAATAATTACCCATACGCATAAATCATCCCGCCTATCGGTGGTGATTACTGGCGGGCATTGGACGGAACGGCGGCGGCGGTGCTCCCAGAGCAGAAGCCGTGAGAGCGACGGACCGTAGAAAACGTCGAGCGAACGCGGGTGACCGTCGTTAGGCGAAGTGTTCCTCGTAGAGGTCCATCGCGTGCTCGATGGCCTCTTTGGCCGCGTCGGCGTCTTCCCAGCCGAGCGTCTCCGTCTGTTTGCCCGCTTCGAGGTTCTTGTACGTCTCGAAGAACTCGGCGATCTCGGCCTTCTGCTGGTCCGTGAGGTCGTCGACGTCCTGCACGTCGTCGTAGCGCGGGTCCTCGTCGGGGACAGCGATCACTTTGTCGTCTTTCTCGCCGTCGTCGTCCATCCGCATCAGCGCGACCGGGCGCGCTTCGATGATGCAGCCGGGGAACGTCTGGTCTTCGACGAGGACGAGGACGTCGAAGGGATCCTCGTCGTCGTAGTACGTCTGCGGGAGAAAGCCGTAGTCGGAGGGGTAGTGAACGTTCGAGTGGAGCACGCGGTCGAGGACGACGCCGGGAACGTCCTTGTCGTACTCGTACTTGTTCCGCTCGCCCTTGAGACATTCGACGACGGCGTAGACGACGTCCGGCGCGTCCGGGCCGGTCTCGATGTCTGTCCAGAGGTTCGACATAGATGATGCGTCTCCGAACGGGCAAAAAGTCCTTTCGCATCGCCTCGCAGACAGTCCAACGACGTGACCTATCACTGGATAGGATACCAGCTGTCTGTGACGGGGTAGCCCTGTGATATTCTCCTGAGAATACGCGGATCAGGACACCGGTGAACAGTTTCTGTCACGTACCGACAACAGCAATCGTACAAATCCCCCGTCTGCGGGCACGCAACCCCGCGTTCTGGCAGATGTAGCCCCGATGTGAAGATTGGTTGAGAAGCGTTATATATCCCGAGCCCATCTCAGCGTGTATGTCAGAGGCACAAACACTTACTGACAGCGAAGGCGTGGTGCGTGACCTCACCGCGTTCCAGCAGAACATCCTCGTCATCCTCGCCGAGGAGCCGATGTACGGGCTCGCGATCAAACGGGAACTCGAGACGTACTATGGTACGGAAGTCAACCACGGTCGGCTCTACCCTAACCTCGACGATCTCGTCGAGATGGGGCTCGTAGAAAAGAGCGAACTCGACAAGCGGACGAACCAGTACGAGCTGACCGATCAGGGCCACGGCGCGCTCCTCGACCAGTTCGACTGGATGTTCGCGAAGTTCGTCACGGGCGACGAACGCGCGGACGAACTCGCAGACCTCGTCGAAGCCTACCGATAACCGGGATCAGGTTCCGGGCACCCCGTCGTCGACCACCTCGGCCACGAGCTCGACGCTGTCGACGACGATGGATTCCTGTTCTTTCGACGGCCACGCGTTGCGCGGATAGTACTCCGTGAGGAACTCCTCACGCTCGTCGAGCGTCGCGTCAGCGACGGTCTTCAGATAGTGATTGCCCATAAAGTCCGCGAACGCGCGGACGTTGCCGGCGTGTGCGGGACCGTACGCCGTCTCGACTGCGTCGACGATCGCCTGGTTCTCCTCTTCGATCTCCTCCCACTCCGCGCCGTGGTCCGGCCCCGACAGCGACACCTCGACCGCGCGGTCGGTGTCGGCGATGCGGTCGAACTGGACGGTTCCGTCCTCGACCCACTCCTCGGGATAGAGCACGAGCGTGTCGTCCTCCTCGCGAACGCGGGCCGTGAAGTCGTGGGCGTCGACGACGTCGTCGCGCCGCTGGCGGTACGCCGCGGCAGCGTCGTCTACGGCCGCCTCCTCGGCCAGTCGCGTCAGTCGCTCGGCCTCCTCGACGACGTCGCCGGGGAGTTCCGGCTGCTCGTCGGTCGGTTCGTCGTCTCCTGTCCGTTCGCGGTCGGCGGCGGGAACGGCGGAGTCGCCCGCCTCGCTTCCCGTCCGATCGACCGGTTCGCTGTGATCGTTACCCATCGTCGAGCGCCTCGTTCGCTAGTGAGTCGGCGCGATCGTTTACCGCTCTCGGTACGTGTTCGAGCGACCAGCGATCGAAGGAGTCGAGGAGTTCCAGCACGCGGACCCGTCGCTCCCGCAGTTTCGGGTTGTTCGTATCGTACTCGCCTTTGACCTGCCGGACGATAAGCTGTGAGTCGCCGCGGACGTCGACCTCGTCGAAGCCGTAGTCGCGGGCGGCTTCCAGCGCTCGTTCGAGTGCCGCGTACTCCGCGCGGTTGTTCGTCGTGTCGGCGATCCGATCACTCCCCTCCGCGACGATGCCCTCGCTCGTGACGAGCACCCAGCCGATCGCGGCCGGTCCGGGATTGCCGCGGCTCGCGCCGTCGAAGTACACGTGCGCGCGACCGCCGTCGTCTGCCCGGAGGATCGCCAGCAGGTCGGTCGGACGGGAGCCCTGCACGACTACCTTATCGTCGTAGGCGACGGCGGTCGCACCGCCGCGTTCGGCGCGCCACCGCTCGTAATCGGTGTTGCCCGCGTCGACCTCGACGCCGGCGGCTTCGAGTCGCTCGCGGGCGACGTCGGGATCGCACTCCACACTCGGCATACCGGAGGGAGTCGGAGCGCGGGAAAGAACCGTTCGATCTCCGTTCACGGGCCGAGCGCGCGGGGGGACGGTCCGCAGCGCCCGCTGCTCGCCCGAGCGCGCCGCCCGCTGACCCGGATGTGCGCCCCGGCTGTCCGTCGTGACGCGCCCCAGACCGGCAAAGGGTTTAATGGTGTCGAGACAGCGAATATAAAAATGCGATGACACGGCCCACCCGCCAGCGGGAACAGGACGTCGAGAGGACGCGATGGCAGGGCGAGCGCGAAGACGAGGCGGACGGAGCGGAAGACGACATCGAAATCGAGGACATGGACGAGGAAGACCTCGTCCGGACGGGAGACGGAGAACTCATTCACGAGCCGACGGGGATCGTCGTCGAGGAAGAGCAGATCGATCCCGGACCGGAGTGGCGAGCGTTCAACCACTCCGAGCGCCAGGAGAAGTCCCGCGTGGGCGCGCCCACGACGCAGACGATGCACGACAAGGGGCTGACGACGACGATCGACTGGAAGGACAAAGACGCCTACGGGCGCTCGATCTCCTCGCGCAAGCGGTCGCAGATGCACCGCCTGCGGAAGTGGCAGGAACGCATCCGGACGAAGGACGCCGGCGAGCGCAATCTCCAGTTCGCGCTCTCCGAGATCGACCGGATGGCGTCGGCGCTGGGCGTGCCGCGGTCCGTACGGGAGGTCGCGTCGGTCATCTACCGCCGCGCGCTCAACGAGGACCTCATCCGCGGGCGTTCGATCGAGGGCGTCGCTACCTCCGCACTGTACGCGGCCTGCCGGAAAGAGGGGATTCCCCGGTCCTTAGAGGAGATTTCCGAGGTCTCGCGGGTCGACCGCAAGGAGATCGGCCGGACGTACCGCTACATCTCTCAGGAGCTCGGTCTGGAGATGAAGCCGGTCGACCCGAAGAAGTACGTCCCGCGGTTCTGTTCGGAGCTGGATCTCTCGAAGGAGGTCCAGTCGAAAGCCGACGAGATCATCGAGACGACGGCGGAGAAGGGGTTGCTCTCCGGGAAGTCGCCGACGGGCTTCGCGGCCGCGGCGATCTACGCGGCCTCGCTGCTCTGCAACGAGAAGAAGACCCAGCGGGAGGTCGCCGACGTCGCGCAGGTGACTGAGGTCACGATCCGGAATCGGTACCAAGAGCAGATCGAAGCGATGGGCATCCACAGCTGAGTCTGCCGGGGCGAGCAGCCGGGGACGCATCGGGACCCCGTACCCCGTTTTCAGTCGGTCGAGGCCCCCCGAGCCGTCTCTGTCGCCGGCGCGGGCGGCTCGTGTGTGCCGAACTCCGGATGGGTCTCCTCCATCCAGACGTAGACGATCGCGCCGGAGAGGAACATCGCGATCCCGGTGACGTAGAACGCCGCCGCGGGCGCGACGAACTCCATCACGAGCCCGATCAGGATCGCGCCGACGCCGTAGCCCGAGTCGCGCCACATTCGGTAGACGCCCATCCCCGCCGAGCGCCACGTGGGGTGCGCCGCGTCGCCCGGAACGGTCATCAGGTTCGGATACAGAAGCGCCATCCCCAGTCCGGAGAGCGCCGCGAGCGCGGCCCACGGAAGCACGCCCGTGACGAGCGGCATCGCGAGGACGCCGGCGCCCGCGAGGAACATCCCGGCGACGACCGGCGGGCGGCGGCCGATCCGATCGGCGAGTCCGCCGGTGCCGATCTGGAGGAAGTACATCGCGCTGTGGACGCCGATCACGAGGCCGACCGCGTCGATGCCGAGATTCTGGCCGGTGAGATACAGCGGCACGGCGATCCAAAAGAGCGTGTCGACGAAGTTCTCGACGTGGCCGGCCTGCGCGGCCGCAAACAGCGTCCGGTCGCCGTAGGTCGCACGCTTCAGGACGTCGACGAAGGGGAGGTTCGCGTCGTGGTGATCGTCGTCGCCCTCCGCGTTGGCGTACTGGACGGTCTCTCTGATCAGGAAGACGGAGATCAGCACCGCGAGCACGACGACCGCGGCCAGGAAGTAGAACGGCTCGGGGCGGAGACCCCTCCGAGCGGCGATGATACCCGTCACCCACGCCCCGACGGCGACGCCCGTGTACCCGAACGCCTCGTCGATCCCGACCGCGAGCCCGCGCTGGTCGGGGCCCGCGAGGTCGATCTTCGCGTTGATCGCCATACTCCACGTGAGCGCCTGATTGACTCCCAAGAGGACGTTGCCGACGGTGATCCACCCCCAACTGGGCGCGTAGATCAGGATGATCGGGAGCGGAAGCGCGGTCAGCCACCCGAGGACGAGGACGGGCTTGCGGCCGTACTCCTCGCCCCACTTGCCCGCATAGAGGTTGAGAAGCGACTTGACGAAGCCGAACGAGACGACGAACGAGCCGATCACGAACAGCGACTCGACGCCGAGGACGTCCCGGCCCAGCACGGGGACGACGGCGCGTTCGGACCCGATGGTCAGTCCGGTGGCGAACACGAGCAGCACGTGTAAGGAAAACTGTCCGAGATGCTCGCGGATGCCCTGCGTGAGATCTTCGGTTCGACTCATTTCGTACGTGAGATGGTATTTCGGCTCCCCCGCAAGATACCCTTCGGTTCGAAGACGTAGTATTCGGTCCGGCGAGCGGCTCCGACGACGGACAGCCCCGGCGACGAGCGACTCCGACGGCGAGCGGCTCCGACGCCGAAGGTTCATACCCGTCGCCGCCACACACCCACACGATGAATCTGGACGAGTACGTCGACGTCGAGCGCAACGAGCGCGCGGAGCGTCGGCGACTCGCCGCCGAGAAGTCCTACGACATCCTCGACCACCTGGAGACGTTCCAGGACCGCTTCGAGGAGACGATTCAGGGCGACTCGCTGTACGGCGGCGTCTCGCCGTCGATCTTCGTCGGGACGTCCAACTACCCGCGCGTCTCGACCGGGCTGCTCTCGCCGGTCGGCCACGACGAGGACGCCGCGCAGTTCGAGACCTCCGGCGCGTGGTACGACGACGGCGTCTCGATCTCGGACGTCTTCGCGCGGCGCACGTCGCTGCTCAACTCGAACCGGTCACAGGAGGTGACGAACGTCGCGGACTCCTGGAACGGCTTCCTCGGCACCCAACGCGAGGTGGCGATCGCCGACCGGCCCGTGACGGTCGAGATCGGGCTCGACGAGCGTCCGGACGTCGACCTCGACGTCGGCGTCGACGACGTGGCCACGCCGGTCGGCCCCCGCGCCCGCGCTCGCTCCGCGGAGCTGGCGGAGAACCCCCACGTCCCTCGCCCCGTCGAGAAGACGCTCGAGGACGACGACTGGAACGCCGAGGGCGCGATGAACTATCTCTACCGCCGCGGTTTCGACGTCTACGACATCAACACGATCCTCTCGGCGGGCGCGCTCGGGCAGACCGACCAGCGGCGGCTCGTCCCCACGCGCTGGTCGATCACTGCCGTCGACGACACCGTCGGCCAGTATCTCCGGGGGCGCATCCGGACGAACCGCAGCATCGACGCGGTCGAGATCCACCGCAACGAGTTCCTCGGCAACGCTTTCTGGGTGCTCCTCGCGCCGGGCGAGTGGGAGTACGAGCTCGTCGAGATGAAAGCGCCGGGCAGCGTCTGGAACCCCGACCCCGAGGCGGGGATGTATCTCGCCGCGGACCGCGAGGGTTCGGAGGGACGCACGGGCTACGTCGAGGAGACCGCCGGGGCCTACCACGCCGCGCGCTTGGGCGTGCTCGAACACCTGCACGACCGCGGCCGCCAGGCGAAGGCGCTCGTCCTCCGGCACGTCTCCGAGGACTACTGGGGTCCCGTCGGCGTCTGGCAGGTGCGCGAGACGGTTCGAGACGCCTTCGACGACGAGTACGGCACCGCTGAGACGTTCGGCGACGCGGTCCGCGGGGTCACGACGCATCTGCCGGTTTCGCTGCCGATGCTCCGACGGAAGTCGACGATGGCGGCCGGGCTGCAGACGACGTTCGGCGACTTCGGCTAGACGCGTCGGACGCCGCTGCGTCGCGGAGAACCGGCGCTGCAGCACCGAAACTGGCGGTACTACTTTAACAGTTCCCCGAGACCTACGACCGGAGGTCTACACGGTGGAAATCTCAGATAAACTCCTGTGTCTGTTCAACGCGGACGTTCGCGCCGAAGAGGATCGTTACGTCGTCGAAGTACCGAAGCGCGAGGTCGAGACCGGGTCGGTCGAGCCCGGCGAGGCCTACCGCGTCGCTCTCATCTCTCGTGCCGTCGAGTCTACCTCGGAGTCGTCGGAGTCCGAACGCCCCTCGTCGGAGCCGCAGCCGCCGGTTGAGCCCGGCGAACTGCGCTACGTCGAGATCGAGGACATCGGCAAACAGGGCGACGGCATCGCCCGCGTCGAACGCGGCTACGTCATCATCGTCCCCGACACGGACGTCGGCGACCGAGTGAAGATCGAAGTCACCGAGGTCAAGTCGAACTTCGCCGTCGGCGAAGTGATCGAAGAAGAGATCTAGTTCTCGGGCTCAGTCCGCGTTCGGCCGCTCGTCAGTCGGGTACCCCCCGGTGAAGGTCGCGAAGTCGATCTCGGGGCTCGGCACTGCGGTCGGCGTCTCGTACGGACGGTTGACGACGATGTCGCCGGCCGTCCGATCGCCAATGCCCGGAATCGCGGTGAGTTCGTCCATCGTCGCCGCGTTGGGATCGAGCGGATACGGCACCGCCGTCATCGACCGGAAGCCGTGATCGACGACCGCGACGTCGAGCGTCTGCCCGAGGTCGCGCTCACCCGGGAGTCCGACCAAGAGTGGGTACGTTCCCAATTGTCGGCCGAACGTCCGCCCGTCCTGGTGGTATTCGAGGTGGACGTTCGGCAGCACCGTGCCCACGGGCGCGAGCCGCCGCAGCATCGGTCGGTCGATCTCCTCGCGGACCTCGCGTTTGTACTGCTTGAACCGCTTTTTGTGCTCGGTGGCGATGGCGGTGCCCTCGTCGGCCATCTCGGTGCCCTCGAACGCCATCACCTGCCGGATGTTGATCCGGCGGACCATCAGCCCGGCGTCGTAGACGCGTTCGAGGAACTGCTTGTTGTGCTCGAACGTCTCCGCGCGCTCGCCCTTCAGACCGTGGAGGAGGTTGATGCCCGGCAGGAGCTTCGGTAGGCGCTCTGCGGCGTCGGTCCCGTGCGTCGGAGCGTCGGCGGGGTCGTCGCCGGGCCGCCAGCCCGCCTCCTCGTTGACTATCTCGACGGCGCGGAAGCACTCGTCGGCGGTTACGTTCAGGTGATTTTCCTCCTGGACCACGGGATCGGCGGACTCGAGCCCGAACGCCGCGGTGTCGCCGGGCGTGTTGTGCTCGGCGATGATGCGGATCCCCTCCCGGGACTTCTCGGGCCAGTTCACCACCGTGATCGGGTTCATATTGTCCAGGTGGAGCGTCCCGAGGTCGGGGGCGACCTCCCGGATACCGCCGTAGAGTCGCCTGAGCGCGTCGGGATTGGGCGCTTCGCCGTCGCCGCCGTACGCGAGAATGTCCGCCTGCCGGCCGATCCGCAGGTGTCGCACGCCCCGCCCGTAGAGATGTTCGACCTCCCGCACCACGGACTCGGGCGTCCGAAACGACGGGTCGCCGTACATCGGCTCCGTGCAGAACGAACACCGGTAGGCGCAGCCGCGCGAGGTCTCCAGTTCGGCGATGAGGTAGTCGGGGTGGTTCGGATGCTGTTCGACGACGAACGCGCCCGCCGCCGCCCAACGGTCGAGTTCGTCGTTGTCGCGGTAGCGGTTCTCGAAGCCCTCCAGGCCGTTATCGACGAGGTCGTGGGCGGCGGCCTCGACGTCGCCCATCGCCAGGAAGTCGTAGTCGAGATCCTGCCGCTGCATCTCCTGTGCGCCGGCGTTCTCCTCGCCGACGCCGAAGCGGATCGGCCCGCCCATCACGGAGACGCCCTCGGCGACCCACGCGAGTTCGCGCACCTCGTCGGGTTCGGCGGGCGTCCCGCCGACGTACTTGCCGGGGACGGTCATCCCGCCGAGGTAGACGAACAGGTCGGCGTCGGCGACGTCGGCCCACTTGTGTCGGTCCTCGCGGAGTTCGTCGATCGTGTGGTAGGTGACGTTCGCCTCGGGCACGCCGGCGTCGACGATCGCCCCGGCCGTGAACCGCGGATACGTCGAGATGTACGGCGGCACGCCGAAGTGCGCCGGCTCGTCGACGTAGCCGTCGACCAGCGTCACCGAGAGGTCGGCCGGATCAGTCATACCGGAACACAGCGGGCCGAGCGGTAAAACGGTCACTCTCTGGCCCGACGCACGGTGGTCTGGCCGTGACCCCGACGCACGGTGGTCGGATCGTAGCAGCCCCGACGCGCGGTGGTCTGGCCGTGACCCCGACGCGCGGCGATTAGGCCGTGAAACCCCCGACGCGGACGGCGCCGGATCACAGTCGTACAATACCGTGCCGCAACCGCAAGAGCAGTTACGCCGCGGCGTCGGACGGTACGTATGAGCGACGACTCCGGTCCGGACGCCGACTCGGGACCCCAGACTGCGGCGACAGACGCGACGGCGTCCGACGCGACGGTCTCGCTCCGGACCGCGAGACCGACTGACGCCGCCGCGATCCGTGGGATCTACGCGCCGTTCGTCCGCGACTCGCCGGCGACGTTCCGGACCGAGGTGCCGACGGTCGAAGAGCTCGAATCGAAGATCCGCGCGAAGCGCGCGGTCGACGAGTACCCCTGGTACGTCGCCGTACGACGGACTGCGGACGGGAGTAGCGACGACGGCGAGGTGGTCGGCTACGCCTACGCGAGTCGGCTGCGCGAGCGGGCGGCGTACCGCTGGGCCGTCGAGACGTCCGTCTACGTCGACCGCGCGACGCACCGATCGGGCGTCGGCACGCGGCTCTACGAGCGTCTGTTCGAGACGCTACGGCGGCAGGGCTACTGCTCGGCGTTCGCCGCGCTGGGGATGCCGAACCCCGAGAGCGAGCGCTTCCACGAGCAGCAGGGGTTCGAGCGCGTCGGCGCGTTCCCCGCCGCCGGCTTCAAGCTCGGCGACTGGCACGACGTCGTCTGGTACCACCGGCGGCTGCGCGACCCGGACGGCGAACCGGCCGCCCCGCGCCCGGTCTCGGCCGTCGACGAGCCCTGCGAGGAGGGCTGACGCTCCGACTCGGCGAGCCGTACTGCGGCAAGCCTCCGCAGAGTCGCCACGTTCAAGCGCGCCGGCCGAGTTGAGCCGACAACGATGACACGAAGCGTCTGGCTCAAGGCCGACGACAGCGTCGGCGACTGGGAGACACGCAAGCGACGGATCACCGCGGGGCTCGAAGCCGGCGTCGACTGGGTGCTCGTCGACCAGGGAGACGTGGCGCGCGTCCGCTCGCTGGGCGACGTCTCCGTGGCCGCGTTCCGCGCGAACGCCGAAACGACACTCATCGACGACGTCGAAGCCGACGACGACGAGTCGGTGAGCGCCGCGGAGTTCGGCGAGACGGACGACGCGGCTGACGCGGCCGACGCCTACATCGTCGGCAAGAACGGCGAGGGCGACGGAACCGTCGATCTCCCGGGCGACTTCTCCGGCTCGGCCGACCTCACGACGCTCCGCCGCAAAGACGACAGAGCGCAGGGCGCGTACGTCCGGATCCTCTCGAAGGAGTACGAGACGTTCGCCGAGGAGGCCGCAGCCGACGCCGACTACACCATCGTCGTCGGCGAGGACTGGACGATCATCCCGCTTGAGAACCTCATCGCGCGGATCGGCGACGAGACCGATCTGATCGCGGGCGTCACCACCGCCGAAGAGGCGAAGACGGCCTTCGAGACGCTGGAACTCGGTGCCGACGGCGTGCTGCTGGACTCCGACGACCCCGACGAGATCCGCCAGACAGTCGAGGTCCGCGACGAGGCCGAGCGCGAGACGCTCGATCTGGAGTGGGCGACCGTGACGGCCATAGAGCGGACCGGGATGGCCGACCGCGTCTGCGTCGACACGGGGAATCTGCTGGAGCACGACGAGGGGATGCTCGTCGGCAGTATGGGCCGCGGGCTCTTCTTCGTCCACGCCGAGACCGCCGAGTCGCCGTACGTCGCCTCCCGACCGTTCCGGGTCAACGCCGGCGCAGTCCACGCCTACGTCCGCACGCCCGACGGCGGCACGAAGTACCTCTCGGAGCTGAAAAGCGGCGACGAGGTCCAGGTCGTCGACGCCGGCGGCAAGACGCGCGAGGCCGTCGTCGGCCGCGTGAAGATCGAGAAGCGACCGATGTTCCGTATCGAGGCCGAAGTCGACGGCGACCGCGTCGAGACGCTGCTCCAGAACGCCGAGACGATCAAGGTTCACACCCACGAGGGACGGACCGCGGTCACGGATCTGGAAGCCGGCGACGACGTCTTACTGTTCTACGAGCAGACGGCGCGGCACTTCGGCGAGGCCGTCGAAGAGAGCATCATCGAGAAGTAAACCGAGCGCCCGCCGCGGCGTCGTCAGTGTTCGGTACGGCGGTCTCCGCGCTCTCCGTCTTCGGCCGCGTAGTGCTCTAAGCGAGCGGTACACCACGGACAGAAGGCGAGGTCGGGATCGAGTTCGCCGCCGCAGCGAGGACACTCTGGCTCGTCCGACGACCGCGGCCCTCGCGTGGCGAGTCGGTAGGCATCGAGCGCACTGAGCAACAGCAGCGCGAACACCGGCACGGTGACCGTCCGCGGCAGCGACGACGGCTGCGCCGCCGCGACAGAGCCGGGATCCGCGAGGTTGATCGTCGCCGGATCGACGAAAAGCGATAAGAGCACGAGTGCCGCCCCCACGACGAACGAGAACCACGCCGCTGCGCGCCGCCACTCACGGAGGTAGAGGTGTCCGGCACCTGCGACGCCAACGCTGGCACCGAGGACGGCGACGAGGGTCGCAATCATCGCACGGCGTCGCGTTCCAGTCATATCCGCACCCCACGGTATGGGTGTTCTTAAACTCCCGGGAATGACGGTTGGTACGCCGAAGGGCGACTGTCGGGCGATACCGGAGGAACGACTACGCGAGGCCGATGCTCTCTTCGGCTTCGAGCAGTTCGTGGTAGCGGTTCCGGATCGTCACTTCGGAGATGTCTGCGACGTCGCTGACGGCGGCCTGCGTCGTCTTCTCGTTGGTGAGCAGCGCGGCCGCGTAGACGGCCGCGGCGGCGAGCCCGACCGGCGACTTTCCGGAGTGGACGCCCTTTTCCTTTGCGTTCTTCAGCAGCTGGCGGGCGCGCAGTTTCGCCTCGTCTGAGAGCCCCAGTTCGGAGGCGAAACGGGGCACGTACTGCTCGGGGTCGGCGGGCTTGACTTCCAGCGACAGTTCGCGGGCGATGTAGCGGTAGGTCCGAGCGACCTCGCTTTTCGGCACGCGAGAGACCTCCGCGATCTCGTCGAGCGAGCGGGGGACGCCCGCCATCCGCGCTGCGGCGTAGACGCAGGAGGTGGCGACGCCCTCGATGGAGCGGCCGGGCAGCAGGTCTTCGTCGAGCGCGCGACGGTAGATGACCGAGGCGGTCTCGCGGACGTTCTCGGGGAGGCCGAGCGCCGAGGCCATCCGGTCGATCTCGCCGAGCGCCTGCTTGAGGTTGCGCTCCTTCGAGTCGCGCGTGCGGAAGCGCTCGTTCCACTTGCGGAGCCGCTGCATCTTCTGGCGCTGGTTCGACGACAGCGAGTTGCCGTAGGCGTCGCGGTCGCGCCAGTCGATGTTGGTCGACAGCCCCTTGTCGTGCATCGTGTTCGTCGTCGGCGCACCGACGCGGGACTTCTGGTCTTTCTCCTTTGCGTCGAACGCGCGCCACTCGGGGCCGCGGTCGACCGAATCCTCGGTGATGACGAGGCCGCAGTCGTCACAGACGGTCTCGCCGTGCTCGTCGTCGACGACGACGTTGCCGCCGCACTCCGGGCAGGCGAGCTCTTCGTCGGTGGACTCCGTCTCTTCCTCTTTCTCTTCGCCGGGGCGTACCCACCGCTGGCCGGCCGAGTCACCGTCTCGGCCGTCGTTCGTTCGCGATTCGTCTCTCGTTCTCGCGTTCACGCGAGTGTACGTACTCTTCTCGCTCATCGGTATAGCGACGAATGCTCCGTGCCACAGACACGGTAAGAGAGGCCCGGAGCGGTCCGTACCCATTGGACCGACGGAGAATATAAAAGCGGTTCGGAATCGCTCGCCCGAATCGAGCGCAGAGCCCCGAATCGTGCGGTCCATCGAAAACGACCGTGAGGATTTATATACTCGTTCGTCGGCTTCCGCTCGCAGCAGATATTGACGCGACCGCGTCCACAACACCCTTGATCGTCGACGGCCGACGACACGTATGACCGCCTCCGAGGAGCCTGTTGTGAGCCCCGAATCCGAGTCCGTCGGGGGTGTAGAGCGTGTCGTCTCGCTCGCCCCGAGCGCGACGGCGACGCTGGCGGCGATGGGGGCCAGTGACCTCGTCGTCGGCGTCACGGCGCACTGCACACTCGACCGACCGCTCGTCGGCGGCTGGCTGAACCCCGACTACGACCGACTGGCCGACCTCGATCCGGAGCTGGTCTGCACCGCCGACGACCTCCAGGCCGACGTGCGCGACGAACTCCGTGCCCGCGGCTACGAGGTGTGTCACGTCGCACCCGACCGGCTCGACGCCGTCGTCGACTCGTTCGCGACGCTGGGCCGCGCTGTCGGCCGTCCAGGAGCCAGCGATCGACTGGCCACGACAGCCCGGGCGCGACTCGACGCCGTCCGAGAGCGCGTCGCGGACCGGCTGACGGACGGGACGCGCCCGGTCGTCTACTGCGAGGAGTGGGGCGAGCCGCCGATGGCGGCCGGCAACTGGGTCCCGGAGGTCGTCGAGACGGCCGGAGGCCAATACCCCTTCTGCGAGCCCGGCGAGCGCTCCCGCGAAGTGACCCGCGAGCGGGTCGAAACCGCGGCTCCGGATCACGTGATCATCCACCACTGCGGGCACGGCGAACGCGCCGATCCGGACCTCCTCGTCGACCGCGGCTGGGAGCTCGACGCCGCCGTCCACGTCCTCGACGACGACCTCCTGAACCAGCCGAGCCCGCGGCTCCTCGACGGCGTCGAGACGCTCGTCGAACGCTTCCACGGAGCGGACTGAACGCGCGCGGAAGCGACACACGTATCGCCCCCGCTCGATCAGTGCTCGGTATGTACGTCGCAGTCGGCAGCGGCAACCCGGTGAAGCGCGACGCGACGGCCCGCGTCTTCGCCGGCGCGACCGTCGTCGCCGAAGCGGTCCCCTCGGGCGTTGCAGAGCAGCCAGTCGGGCACGTCGAGACGCGACAGGGCGCGCGCAACCGGGCCGAAGCCGCGCTCGCGTCTATCGTGGGCGGCGGTTCCGAGGGAGCTGGTCCCGACGGCGACAGTCCCGACGAAGCCCGCCTCGGCGTCGGTATCGAGGGCGGCGTCGCCACGTTCGAGTGTGAGGTCGACACGGGTCACACGGACCGCGAAGAGCGCGTCGAGGCGACTGTGAGCGACGGGGCGTCTGCGGGAGCCGAGACTGATGCGACGGACGGGACGTACCTCGTGATGTGGGCGGCCGTCACCGACGGCGACCGCTGGGGCGTCGGCTCCGGACCGAGCCTCCTGCTGCCGCCCTCGATCGCGGCCCGCATCGGCGACGGCGAGGAGCTTGGGCCGGTGATGGACGACGTCCTCGGCGAGTCGAACGTGGCGAAAAAGCAGGGCGCTGCGGGCGCGTTCACCGACGGGCGACTGAGCCGAACGGACGCGCTGGAAGACGCCGTCGTGGCGGCCGCCGCGCCGTTCGTGAGCGACCTCTACTGATCGACGAGCGGCGCGGCCGCACAGCGGGACAGCGAGCCGGGACCGGCTCAGTCGAGTTCCGCGGCGTCCTCGCGTGCGTCCCGCACGTCGCGCGTCTCCTCGACCGCCGTAGTCAGCGAGACGTTGAGGCCGAGCATCGAAGCGTAACCGCCGATCACCGTGACGAGATTCTTCACCGCGTGGTCGAGCACCGCCGCACCCAGCGCGAGCTCCGCGCCGAGCGGCGTCAGCCCGACGACGAGCAGCGTGAACGCGCCCTCGTAGAGCCCGACGCCGCCGGGCGACAGCGGGAGCACCTTCGCGAGGTTGCCGACGCTGACGGCGAAGAAGCTCACCGCGATCAGCTCCACGGGAGGGAGCCCCGGAGAGAACGCCGCGAGCACGAGCAGCGCGGTCACGACGTCGAGCGTCCAGACGAGGATGCTGGAGGCGCCGACGCGGGCGAAGCCGCGCCGCGTGCCCGCGACGGCCTGGAGGTCGGAGACGAAGCGGCCGACGACGCCGGCGACGAAGTCGGCGTACGAGTCCGTGCTCACCCGGTAGACGAGCGCGGTCACGACGTCGCGGTCGCTCCGGGCGGACAGCGCGATCCCGATCACGGCGGCGATCGCGACGAGGCCGACGCCCATCGCGACGATGACGGCGACGCGACCGGCACCCTCCGCGCCGACGAGGGTCCGGGCCAGTTCGGCCGTCTGCCCCGTCGCCGTGTAGCCGAGGAGGACGACGCCGGCCATCGAGGCGATCGTGAGCAGATCGAAGACGCGCTCGGCCGCCAGCGACGCGAAGCCCGACGGATACGGGATCCCGCGCCGGGCCTTGACGACGTAGGCGCGGATCAGATCGCCCGCGCGGGCGGGAAACACCAGATTGCCCGTCTGGCTGATGAACACCGCGCCCATCAGAAAGCCGAGGCGTTCGTGATAACCCAGTTCCGAGAGAATGTCGCGGTAGCGGAAGCCCCGCAGCGGCCACGAGAGAACGTAGACGATCGCGGCCGCGCCGACCAGGCGCGGGTCGGCATCGCGCATCTCCGCGAGCACCGTCCCGAAGTCGAGATACTGCGTCATCAGTACCAGCGCGAGGACCGCGAGCACCGCGCCGGCGACGAGGCCGACGCGTTGTGAGAGCCGCGGGCGGACCGACAGCTGCCACCACGTGCGGAGGATCTGACTCCCCATCCCGAGGACGTCGCGGACGAGGTCGACTTTCGTGTCGCCCTTCGGCGTCCAGTCGACGGGGAACTCGACGACGTCGAAGCCGGCGCGCTGCGCCCGCACGAGCACCTCCGTGTCCCAGAACCAGTGGTCGTCTTCGACCTCGGCGGCGAGCGTCTCGAACGCCTCGCGGCTGAGTGCTTTGAACCCGCACTGGTGATCGCGGATCTCAGAGCGAAGGAACGTCCGCACGAGGCCGTTGTACACGCGGCTCGGGACGCCGCGCTTGGCCGGCCTGTCGGCGACGTTCTCGGGCATCCAGCGCGAGCCGGTCGCGACGTCGGCGGTGCCGGACCGAACGTGCTCGACCAGCGTTTCGAGATGTCGCATATCGGTCGCGAGATCCGTGTCGAAGTAGACGAGCACGTCGCCGTGAGCGGCCTCGAACGCGCGTTCGAGCGCCCCGCCGCGTCCGAGTCGGTCGTCGCTGTGGAAGTGTCTGACGCGGTCGTCAGCGGCCGCGAGACGGTCGGCGATCTCGGGCGTCCGGTCGTCGCAGCCGTCTTCGGCGACGACGACCTCGAACACGCCGGGTTCGAGGAAGTCCGCGAGCGTCCGGAGCGTTGTTTCCACGGTCGACTCGATCGTGTCGGCCTCGTTGTACGCCGGGAGGACGACGCTCACGGAGACGCCGGACCCCGAACCGTCGCTCGGAGGGGCAGCGGGCGGGTCGCGGGCGGCACCGTCGGAAGGGCCCATTAGTGCGTTTTGGCCGGGCGGCGCGTATGAACTTTCTGCCTCGGGGGGACGAGCACGCGAAGCGTCACGGCTCGTCCGCCGGCGGGATCGACCCGAACCGGGCAGCTGGGTGACCGTACCTCGACGGTAGGCGAGCGTATTCCGTGGTTAGGAGACCGTACCGCCAGGCAGACCAGAGGCCCCCGAAACGCGGGTCGATTCGCCGAAAAACGCATCACTGCGCCGTGTTAACCGCACGTACCAAACCGCTCATACGGAGATAGGCCGTTGCTACGTGTATGAGCGCGACCGCCTCCGCGACGACTGCACCGAACCTCAGCGAGAAGCAGCGACAGATCCTCCAGTACCTCCGCGCGAACGCCGACGACCGAACGTACTTCAAATCGCGCCTGATCGCCGAAGATCTCGGACTCTCGGCGAAAGAGGTCGGCGCAAATATGCGTGCCATCCTCGACGGCGACGTCGGTCTCACCGTCGAGAAGTGGGGCTACTCCTCCGGAACGACCTGGAAAGTGACGCAGTAGCGGGCGTTCGTCGAACGACCGAACGGGATCACTCGGACCCCGCCGCGCCCGGATCGTACCGGATCAGCGAGTCGGCCTCGTCGGCCATCGCGACTGCTCCCGGACCGAGCGAGTCGGCGTACCTGACCACGAGCGTGAGGACCGTTTCGGGCCGTTCGACCGCGTAGCCGCCGTCGCGTGAGAGCAGTCCGGCGTCGTCGAGTTCGCGCGCGTAACCGCTCACCGTCGCTCGCGAGACGTCGAGCCGACTCGCGATCTCCGCGCCGGTCGTGCCCGGACCGCGGAGGAGCGTCACGAGCATCCCGCGCGGCGTCCGTCGTCGGAGGTAGCCCAGCGCGACCTGCTCGAACTCGGAGAATCGGCCGGCCGTGAAGAACCGCTTGTAGTCACCGTCGCGCCGGAACTCGAGTGCGCCGTCGTCGACGAGCTGTCGGAGGTGGTGCTGGGTCTCGCCTGTCCCGAGGCTCAGGTCGTCGCGGATCTTCGAGAAGTGCGCCCCCGGCGTGGAGGCGACGTAGCCGACGATGGCGTCGCGGGCGTCGCTCGTCGGCGGCGAATCGGACGCGGCTTCGGCCTCACCGCTCGCGCCGAGCCCAGCAAGCGGCGACGCAGCCCCCAGCGCGGCGAAGCGCCGGAGCGTTGCCCGCTTTTCCTCGTCGACGTCGCGATTCGGCATTCGTGTTCACCGGTAGTACGATTCGGCGAAGAGAAAAGCGCTTCGCTCGTGTCAGGGGGGAGAGACGGTTAGACTCGACGACCGGCCGATCAGCTGGACTCGACGAGCGGCCGGTCGGCTGACTCCGCGACCGACCGGCTACTCTTTCTCGGTCTCGACGGCCCGGTCGTCCGTGCCGGCGTCTCCGCCACCCGTCTCCGGCTCCGGCTCCGGCTCGGGCGTCGGCTCGTCGGCTCGGGCGTCGGCGACGACGTCCTCGGGGTCTTTGATCGCGGCCTCGCCGGCGTCAGCTTCGTCGATCACCGCGTCGGCGCTCCGGATGTCGGTCCCAGCGCCGCGCTTGATCGCTTCGGCCTCCTGTTCGAGCTCTTCGACGTCCATCTCGGTCGCCTGATCGATCTGGCCGAGGATCTCCTCGATGTCGTCGAGACCGAGGAGCTCTCGGGTCTCCGCGTCGAAGTCGAGGCTGTCGAGGCCGGCCTGTTCCTGCACGTCGGAGTCGGTCAGCTGTCTGCCGTACCGACCGAGGAGGCTGGTGAGCTCCTGCGGGAGGACGAACGTCGTCGACTCGCCCTGCCCGATCGTCTCTAAGCTCTCCATTCCCTTCTCGATGATCGCACGCTCGCCCATCGATTCGGCGGATTTCGCGCGCAGGACCGTCGAGATGGCGTCACCCTGCGCTTCGAGGATCTGGCTCTGCTTTTCACCCTGTGCGCGGATGATGTTCGACTGCTTCTCACCCTCGGCCTGCTCGACTGCAGAGCGCCGTTCACCCTGCGCTTCCAGGATCATCGCACGGCGGCGGCGCTCCGCGGAGGTCTGCTGCTCCATTGCCTGCTGGACGTCCTGGGAGGGGTTGACCTCGCGGACCTCGACGCTCTCGACGCGGACGCCCCACTCGTCGGTCGGCTCGTCCAGTTCGCGGCGGATGCGTCCGTTGATCTCCTGCCGCTTGTTGAGCGTGTCGTCGAGTTCCATATCGCCGATGACGGCCCGAAGCGTCGTCTGCGCGAGGTTCGAGACCGCGCGCTTGTAGTCGTCGACTTCGAGGAACGCCTTCTTCGCGTCCATCACCTTGATGTAGACGACGGCGTCGGCGGTCACCGGGGAGTTGTCGCGCGTGATCGCCTCCTGCCGGGGCACGTCGAGCGTCTGCGTCCGCATATCGAACGGGTACGTCCGCGAGACGAACGGCGGGATGAAGTTGATACCGGGCTGGAGGAGCTTCCTGTACTCGCCGAACACCGTCAGCGCCTCCTTCTCGTAGGCGTCGACGATCTCGACCATCTGGTAGACGATGACGATGGCGAGTAGGAGCACGAGTATCCCGATCGTCGGGATGCCGATGCCGGCTTGCAGCGGAACGGGACCAAGTACCATACGCGGAGTTAGTGTGTCGTTCTGATAAGCGTTGGCCTGGCCGGCATCGATCCGAGACCGCAGGACGCCGGAACGACGTGTGACGGCCAGTGGTCACATCACGTTGCTTCGAGCGCGGTACGGCGCGCCGAGGTACGCTGTGGGTGCGAGAGTGGAGTCCGGTCGAGAGGGTCCGACTGGTGGCGTCTCGATGCGACCCGTCGCTGTACGGTCAGGCGCTTTCGGTCTCCATCTCGGCGTCGTCGTAGTCAGAGCCCGCGACGTCGTTTCTCGCCGCGCGACCGCGGTCGAGTTCGCGGTCGATCTCGTCGTAGCCCGTCGAGAGCGACTCGACGGTGACGACGTTGCCGCCGCCGGGATCGACGACGACGACTTCGGTGCCGACGGGGAGTTCGCCGTCGACGGATCGAGCCGCGTAGAAGGGGTTGAAGCCACCGTCGTCGAGTTTGACCTCGCCCTCGGCCGGAGTCACGCGCTCGGTGACGCGGCCGGTCCGTCCTCTGAGGCTCGCCGAGTCGCTCGTCTGCGCGGTGCCTTT
This sequence comes from Halobellus sp. Atlit-31R, assembly GCA_003665935.1. Lineage (GTDB taxonomy): Archaea > Halobacteriota > Halobacteria > Halobacteriales > Haloferacaceae > Haloquadratum. Next base: position 366,012 of record QPLR01000001.1, read on the forward strand.
GCCCCCGTAGATGTCGAATTCGCGGTAGCCGTAGAGCGCCAGCGATCCGAACACGAGCACGAGGACGCCGAGCACGATCGGCGAGGCCAGCGGTCCGAGCAGCAGGCCGACGAGCCCGGCAGCGAGGAGCGCGATACCGAGCACGATGAAGTGTGCGCCCGGCGCGAACGCTTCGAGGAAGCTGACACCGAGGCCGGCGGCGACCAACAGCAGCGGTAGCGTCTCCGGCGGGATCGAGAGCTGGAGAGCGACCGAGAGCGCTCCGTCGAACATACGAGCCGTAGGTCTGGCGGACGATTAAGCGTTGTCACAGGAGCGGCACGGCACGTCTGACGGTCGGGGGTGTGTGACGGGCCTCACCCACGATCCTGGACGGTGGCTTCCGGGGATATCTCCGTCTCCCGAGTGAATCGCACCCGGAGCTCCCCGGTGGTCAGGAGCGTCGCGCTCCGGGCATCTACGGGAACGGTGAACACGGTCCACACTTCGCGGGACTCGGCCGGCTCGAACAGTCCGGCCGACGGGAAGCCGGTCACGCCGTCGAGCGGCTGGTGGCCGTAGCGTTCCCCCGCGACCTCCACGGCCAAGGCCGACTGAGCGAACTGGGTCGGGCTATCCGCCCGGTTGGTGACGTTCATCCGGACCAGGAGGAACGTCTGATCGTCGGGAGCGTCGTACGTCGTTCCGTTGACCGTGAGCTGTGAGGTCGTCTTCGCGTTCCAGCGGACGTCGGCTGTGGCGTTCGGTCCGGCCGTCGAGACTGCGGACACGCCGAGGTCGTTGCCGCTACCGCCGCCGGCGAACGGGCCGCCGAGGCCGAGCATCGGTCCCAGTACAGCGCCGAGGACGAACGCGACGGCGAGGACGAGCGGGACGACCGCCGCCGGGAGCGAGCGCGAGGAGAGCGCACGGACGCGGTCCGCGAGGCCGTCGGCGTCGTTGCTGTCGCCGTCGCCGTCGGCGTCGTCCGCTGTCGTTCCACCCGATGCGTCGGACTGTGTTTCGGACTCATCGGACTCCCCGGCGTCGTCGCCGCGGCCGAGCGCCGAACGGATCGCCGCGAACGGATCGTCGATGTCGGGGAGACGACTGCCGAGATCCGGCAGACTGTCCCCGATCTCGCCGGCGCGGTCGGCGACGGACGCCGGGATCGGCACGCCGAGCGCCTGCAGTCGCTCGACGACCGCGACGAGGCCGTTCGTCTCCGTGTACTGGGCCAACACGTCCTCGAAGCCGCCCTCTTCGACCGTGTTGGCCAGCGTCGAGCGATCGAGGAGGTGGACGCTCCGCTGGGAGGCGACCTTCGTCGCTCCCTCCGCGAACGCGCCCTGCGTCGCGACGACCGCGACGTCGATGCTGCGCTTGCGGCAGAAGGCGACGAACTGCTTGAGATGCCGCTCGGTGACAGTCGACGTCGCCGTCGGGAAGACGTAGATGATCCCGCGTTTGCCGTCGCCGCGCGTGCCGACGACGAAGCGCGTCTCGTCGGAGCGCTCCCGGACGGAGACCTCCCACCCGCGCTCGCGCCACAGATCCGCGAGGAACGCGACGAAGTCCTCGGGCACTAGTTCGGGAATCACGCCGATCCACCCCTGCGGGCGAGCAAGGCCGCGGCTCCGAGCAGTGCGACGACCGCGACGCCCGGCGACAGCGGGATCGTCGACTGCGACGCACCGGCCGGAGCCAGCGGCGTCCGCGTGACGACGGGGAACGGCGTTGCCGTCGGCGTCGGCGTCGCAGTCGCGGTAGCCGTCCGCGTCGGAGTACTCGTCTCGGTCGGGGCCGGCGGGAAATCGATCAGCGCAGCGTCGTCGACGACGCTCCCGTTGGCCGTGTAGGCTGCAGCCTCGGGGTCGTAGGACTGCTCCTCACCGGGGCGGACCAGCTCCGCACGGATCCGTTGCGTCTCGAACAGCGGCGTTCCCAGTTCGGCCGTCACCTCGGTATGCTCGCCGGGTGCGAGGTAGTCGCTCCGGCCGACCGAGGCCCCGTCGGCGTCGACCAGACGGACGAAGCCGCCCTCGGGGACTTCCGCGCTCGCGACCTCGAGCGTCGTGCCGTTGGCGGTCTGGTTCTCGATTCGGACGCTCGGATCCGGCGCGACCAGGTAGACGTCCTGTGCGGTCTCCAAGAAGTGGTTCCGAACCCACAGCGTGGCGTTCGTCCCGCGTGAGACCGACGAGAGGTCGAACGACGCCTGGAACCCGCCGTCGGGCCCGACGTCGGCGTCGCGCAACTGGAGGAACGCGTTCGGATCCGGCGAGCGGAGCCGGACTTCCAGTTCCGTGTTCGGCGCGCGGTTCGTCGTCCCCTCGACGGTGAAACTGTCGGGGTCCCAGGGGTAGTGGACGGAGTCGTTCGTCGGCGACAGCGACACGCGCTGGGTGTGCAGATGGAACGTCGTCGCCGCGATCGTCTCCGACGACTCCGACAGGCCGCTCTCGTCGGTGAGCGTCAGCGCCGCGCGGTAGCGGTTCCGCTCGTCGATGTTCTCGATCGGGACGTCGGCGGTGTCCCACAGCACGTAGATCTCGTCGTTCTCCAGATTCGGCAGGACAGAAACGTTCGCCGACGACGTCGCGACGTACTCGCGCGGCTCCAGGTTCGGGCCGGGGGCCGCCTGCGTGAAGTTCACCTTGAGCCCGTTCGCGGCCGCCGTCCCGGTGAGATCGCTCGTGTTCAGCGCGGTTTCGAGCCCGCTCTCCTCGAAGCGGACGACGGCGTAGTCGCCGCGCGCGAGGTCGGAACCGGCACTCGTCGCGGTTTCAAGCGGTCCGACGTCGGCGTCGCCCTCCTCGCCGCCGCCGACGTACTCCGCGGGCGTGAACGCACCCGGCGCGCGGTACGCCTCGGCGGTCGTTTCGCCGCGCGGTTCGACGGTGAGCGTTCCGATGTCGCGCTCGACGCCGTCGATGTCGACGCGGAGGAGGTAATCTTCGGGCTCGAGCGGTTCGTCGAGCGGCTCGGACTGCAGCGTCGGCGACCCGCCGTCGACGAATGCGGTCGGGTCGGCGGCGGTCGTCCGACGGGTGTCGAGAGTGACTTCGGTGGTCCCGCTGCCGCCGAGGTCGACAGTCGTGTGGAAGCCGAACTCCGGGCCGCCGATCGTCAGGGTCGCCGCATCGGAGTGCGAGACGGCGATCGTCACCTCGTCGCCGCGGGTGACGGTCACGTTGCCTTCGGCGAACGACGCCGACGCGTCGTCAGTCTGGAGCGGCGGCTGCCGCTCGTCTGCGAGCGACCGAGCGGGAGGGGGCGCGGCGTCGTCGGGCGTCCCGAACCCGACGTCGTCGGCCGCGACAGCGGCGGCTCCGGCGGTGGGCGTCGCGCCGCCGACCAGAAGGGAGAGGGCGAGAGCGAGGGCGATGAGGGGGTGAGCGTGGGACATCGGCGAGACGGTCGTCTTCCTACGCTACCGACCAACTGGCATAAAACGCTGCGGTCACAGGATCAGAACTGATAACTCACGGTCGCGTCGGCGGCCTCACTCGGCGCTCGGCGCTCGGCGCTCGGCGGGACTCAGAGCGCACCGGGCACGACCACCGACGCGAGGAGGGCGACAGTTCCGAGGACGCCGAGCACCACGAAGAGAGCGTTCTCCGCGCCGGGGTCGCCGGGTTCGATCGGGGGGCGCTGGATCGGCAGCTGTCCGTCGTCGCGGCCGTCACCGTCCGGGTCCGTCGACTGCGGTCCGAGATCCGGCTCCGTCGACGACGACTCGGCGGCCGGACCGGTCGGAGGCGGGCTACTCTCCCGATCGGGACGCCTTTCGCCGGTCTCCCGGTCGGGGGCGGTGTCCGGGTTACTCATCGGAGATACGTAGGTGCGCCACACGAAAAGGCCTGCCGGCTCGCCACCGGTACGTGGTCGGTCGATTACCGAATCTCGGCGTCGCGCGTCCGGTGTCTGATGACGTCTCCCTCGTAGACGACGCCGCGTTCGGCGTGGAGAGTCAGCGTCGTTCCGGTCGGCAGCGACGTCGGCAGCGGCGCGCCCGAGATCATCGGGATGTCGAGCTCGCGGGCGACGAGCGCGGGGTAGCCCGTCATCCCGGGTCGCGCGTCGACGATGCCGCCGAGCGTGGCCGCCTCGCCGTCGAACTCGCCGTCGAAGCTCGCCGGCAGCGCCAGGATTGCGCCCTCGGGGACCGACGAGAGGTCCCCGTCTTCGGTGACGGCGAGCGGGCCCGCGACCCGACCGCCGACGACCTTCCGACCGGTCGCGACGGCCTCCGCAGCGACGTGGAGTTTCAGCATATTCGTCGTGTTCGTGCTTTCGAGCTCGGTCATCATTCCGGAGAGGACGACGAGCGTGTCGCCCGACCGAGCGACGTCGGCGTCGAGTGCGGCGTCGACCGCGTCGTCGATCATCGCGTCGATACCGTCGCGGTAGGCCGAGTACACCGGGATGACGCCCCACGAGAGCGCGAGCTGGCGGCGGACCCGGTCGTTCGGGGTGGTGGCGACGACGGGCACCGCGGGCCGGAACTTCGCCGTCTTTCGCGCCGTGTACCCCGACTCGGAGGCGGCGACGACCGCGCTCGCGCCGACGTCGCGGGCGAGATACCGCGCCGAGCGGGCGAGCGCCTCCGTCCGGGAGTCCTCTTCGGGCGTCGGGATCCGCTGCTCGCGGCCGTCGGCGTACTCGTCGCTGGCTTCCACCTGTCTGACGATCCGGTCCATCGTCTCGACGACCCGGACGGGATCGTCGCCGATGGCCGTCTCCCCGGAGAGCATCACCGCGTCGGTCCCGTCGAGGACGGCGTTAGCGACGTCGGAGGCCTCCGCGCGCGTGGGTCGGCGGGCGTGGACCATCGAGTCCAGCATCTCGGTCGCTGTGATCACCGGTGTTCCGGCGGCGTGGCTCTTGCGGATGATGCGCTTCTGGATGATCGGGACGTCCTCGAGCGGCATCTCGACGCCCAGGTCACCGCGGGCGACCATCACGCCGTAGGCGGCGTCGATGATCTCGTCGAGATTCTCCACAGCGCCCGCGCGCTCGATCTTCGCGACGACGGGGATGTCCGCGCCGAGTTCGTCGAGCGCGTCGCTGATCGTGTAGATGTCGTCGGCCGAGCGGACGAACGAGGCCGCGACGAAATCGGCCCGCTTCTCGGCGGCGACGGCCAGTTCCGCGCGGTCGCTCTCGGTGATGAGGTCGATGTCGAGATCGACGCCCGGGAGGTTGACGCCCTTGCGACCCCCGAGTTCGCCTCCGGAGTCGATCCGGGCGGCGACGCCGTCGCCGTCGACGCGGACGACCGTCGCCTCGATCCGGCCGTCGTCGAGAAGAACCGTATCACCCGGCTCGGCCGCCGCGATCGAGTACGAGAGGCCGACGGTCTCGGGCGTCGCGTCGTCGCCCTCGACAAAGCGGACTTCCGAGTCGGCCGCCAGATGGATGGGCTCTTCGAGCGGCGCGGTCCTCACTTCGGGACCTTGGAGGTCGACCATCGCGGCCAGCGGGCGCTCGGTGGCGTCGTCGACCGCGCGGACGCGGTCGATGACTTTCCGGCGGTGGTCCGGCGTCCCGTGACTCGCGTTGAACCGCGCGACGCTCATCCCGGCCTCCGCGAGGGCCCGAATCGTGGCTTCGTCGTCGGACGCCGGGCCGAGCGTACAGACGATTTTCGCTCGTTTCATAGAACGACATACTCGGGAATGAGTTAAAAAGACCGACGATGGGACGCGGACGCGGACTTCGAAGAGGTTTCGCCGGTCGGAGGAGCGGTGAGGCCGGCGAACGCCGTGCGCGGGCTACTGGATCTTCGTTCCGGGGACGGCGTCGCCGTGCGTCGTCAGGAGGTCGGCCTGGTCGCCCGCGGCGAGCAGCATCCCGTTGGACTCGACGCCGAACAGTTCGGCCTTTTCGAGGTTGGCGACGACGACGATCTTCGTGCCCGGCAGCGAGTCGACGTCGTGAAGCTGTTTGATGCCGGCGACGATCTGGCGCTCTTCGAGCCCGATGTCGACCGTCAGCTTCGCCAGTTTGTCGGCACCCTCGATCCCCTCGGCGGCGACGATCTCGCCCACGCGGATGTCGAGCTCCTGGAAGTCTTCGAACCCGATCCGCTCGTCGGCGAGCGGTTCGAGGTCGGCCGCGGCGGCGGCGTCCGACTCGTCGGCCGCCACGTCACCGTCCGCCGCTGTCTCGTCGGCGTCATCTGCCGCGGCGGACGCTTCGACCCGCGCGTCGAGCTTCTCGTTGAGTTCCTCGACGCGCTCTTCGGGGATCTTCTCGAACAGTTCGGTCGGCTCCTCGAAGGTCGCGACCGGGGCGTCGAGCGCGGCGTCGAGCCCGACGCCGTGGACGTCGCCGTCCTCGTTCAGGTCCGCCCACAGCCGCTCGGCCGCTTCGGGCGTGACCGGCTCGAAGAGCACGGCCACGGCCTTCGCGAGCTGGACGCAGTCGCGGATGACCTGCGCCTTCTCGGGGTCGTCGTCGCCGAGCTTCCAGGGTTCGTTCCGCTGGATGTACTCGTTGCCGAACTGCGCGAGTCGGACGGCCGCGTCGCCGACGTCCCGGACCGAGTAGTCGTTGACGCCAGCCTCGAACTCCGCCATCGCAGTCTCGATGCGCTCGCGGACGTCGGCAGAGAGAGCTGCGTCGGGCGTGCCGCCGAACTCGCGGGCGGCGAAGAGCAGCGAACGGTACGCGAAGTTGCCCACCGTCCCCACGAGCTCGTTGTTCACGCGCTCGCGGAAGCGCGCCCACGAGAAGTCGACGTCCTGCTGGAAGCCGCCGTTGGTCGCGAGGTAGTAGCGCAGCAGGTCCGGCCGGAACCCTTCGTCGAGGTACTCCTCGGCCCAGACCGCGCGGTTGCGCGAGGTGGAGAAGCCCTTGCCTTCGAGCGTGATGAACCCCGAGGCCATCACCGCGCGGGGTTCGACGTAGCCCGAGGCGCGGAGCATCGCCGGCCAGAAGACGGTGTGGTGCTGGATGATGTCGCGGCCGATGATGTGGACGACCTCGCCGTCCTCGCGCCAGGCCCGCTCCCAGTCGAAGGCGTCGGCCCCGACGCGGTCTGTGTACTGCTTCGTCGAGGAGATGTACTCGATCGGCGCGTCGACCCAGACGTAGAGGACGAGGTCGTCCTCGCCTGGGTAGTCGATGCCCCAGTCCATGTCGCGGGTGATACACCAGTCCTGGAGTTCGCCCTCGATCCACTCGCGGGGCTGATTCTGCGCGTTCGAGGTGCCCTCGAGGCGGTCGATGAACTCGCCGAGATACTCCTGCAGGTCGGAGACGGCGAAGAACTTGTGCTCTCGGTTCCGGTACTCGGCGGGGTTGCCGGTAACCGTCGAGACGGGGTCTTCGATCTCGCCCGGTTCGAGGTGGCGGCCGCAGCCCTCGTCGCACTCGTCGCCGCGGGCGTGTTCGCCGCAGTACGGGCAGGTCCCCTCGACGAAGCGGTCGGGGAGCCACTGGTCGGCGTCGGGGTCGTAGGCGACCGGGATCTCCTTCTCGTAGACGTAGCCCTCTTCCTCGAGAGTTCGGACGATCTCCTGTGTCGTCTCCGTGTTGGTGGCGTCGTCGGTGTGCCCGTAGTTGTCGAAGTCGACGTCGAATTTCGGGAACGTATCCTCGTACTGCTCGTGGTGGCGGAGCGCGAACTCCTCGGGCGTGACGCCCTCCTCGGCGGCGTTGACGGCGACCGGGGTGCCGTGCATATCGGAGCCGCAGACGAAGGCGGTCTGCTGGCCGAGTCGCTTCAGCGCGCGGCTGTAGATGTCGCCGCCGACGTACGTTCGGAGGTGGCCGATGTGCAGGTCGCCGTTGGCGTACGGCAGCCCACAGGTCACCACCGCCGGATGCTCAGTGGGAAAGTCCTCGTGGCTCACAGCGGGTACTGGACGGGGGGAGACCAAAATCCCGCTGGTTCGGAGTCGCCGGCGGGGCGCCTCTCGGTGACGCGGTCGACCCCAACTAGACGATCGAGAGCACAGTGCCGACGCCGATGACGGTGACGACCAGCCGACCGACGCTCCCGACGAATGTCGCGGCCGCGAACTTCGCGTAGTCCTCTTCGAGCACCGCGAACGCGTAGATCGACAGCGTGTCCGGGAAGAACGGAACCGAGAGCGCCGCCGCCAAACCGGCGTAGCCCCACTTCTGGACGATCTCGACGGTCCGGCGCTCGGACCAGCCGACGACGTCGAAGCGGGAGTTCCGCAGGAAGCGGATGACCGGGCCCGCGTCCTTGACCTCCTGGCCGATGTGGAACGCGAAGACGCTGCCCGCGGCCTTCCCGAGCCCGGTCGTGATCGTGATGACCGTCAGTCGACCCGCCTCGGAGAGTCCGAGGTTCAGCGGGGCGAGGAGGACGATCTCGCTCACGCCGGGCAGCGCGAACGCGATCAGAAACGAGTAGACGAAGATGATGCCGAGCCCGGGCCACCCGGTCGCCGTCTCGACTGCCGCCGAGAGCCAACCGAAGTCGGGCAGCAGGTCGGTCGCGAGCACGACGCCGGCGGGGCCGACCGCGTCGACGACGGGCGCGAGCGGGACTGTCGTCACGGGGAGGGGCACGATACCTGAGAGGTAGGCACACGGGGTCGTAAGTCTTGAGTTTCGATGAGGCTCCGTCGTCCCGCGCGAGGGCGTCCGCAGATGAGCACGCGAGTGCCTCGGGAGTCGGCCCCGAGACGGCTCACCGGAGGTCGTCGAGGTCGGTCAGAAACGCCTGCAGCATCTCGCGCGTGACGTGCGGCATCACGACCACTCGGGCCAGCCCCGAGCCGGTGCGGGAGATCCGCCAGCCGCGGTCGCGGAGCCGCTCGAAGGTTGGCGCGTCGACGTCGGCGACGACGATCGGGAGCTCGACGTCGGCGACGTCGTAGCCGCGCTCACGGAGTTCCGTCGCCAGCCAGCGCGCGAGCCGGTCCGCGCGTTCGTACTCCCGGCGGTAGCCGGCGGGCCACAGCGCGTCCATCGCGGCGACGGCGCTCGCGACGCCCGCACCGCTCCGCGTCCCGGTGAGCGACGCCTGCGACGGCGTCTCCAGATACGGCGTGTCGACGGCGAGAGCGTTCATCCCGGCCCGCTCGCGGAACAGGAGACCGCCGGCGGGGATGACGGCGCGGCCGCACTTGTGGGGGTCGATGGTCAGCGAGTCGACCGGCGCGTGTGCGAAGTTCCACGCGTGGTCGGTAAAGGGCAGGAGGAAGCCGCCCCAGGCGGCGTCGACGTGGCAGTACGCCCCCGCGTCGTGGGCGACTGCGGCGAGTTCGGGGATCGGGTCGACGCGGCCGTACTCGGTGCTGCCGGCGACGCCGACCACTACGACCGTCTGATCGTCGACCGCGGCGGCGACGGCGTCGAGATCCGCGCGGTGGTCGTCGTCGGTCGGGACGGTTCGTAACTCGATGCCGAGAACGTCTGCGGCCTTGTTGAACGAGAAGTGGGCGCTCTCCGGGACGACCAGATTCGGGTCGGCGACACGCCGGCGGTCGCGGGCGGCGCGGACCGCCTGGATGTTGGCTTCGGTGCCGCCGCTCGTGACGTAGCCGTAGGGGGCGGCCGCCTCCGTTGGCCGGTCGGCGCGGACACCCGTGGCGGTCGCCTCGTCGAGGCCGGTGATTCGCCCGAGTTCGGAGACGGCGCGCGCTTCGAGCTCGGCGATCTCGGCGTACGTCGCCGGGTCGCCCGGATTCGTGGCGAGAAAGCGTTCTGCGGCGTCCCGCGCGGCGGGATGTGGCTCCGTGCACATCGACGAGAGCACGCGGTCGAACTCCTGCGGGGCCGCCCGCTGCATAGGGCGAGGTATACCCCGACCGCGTTTAGTGGTTCCGCTTGGGTCATCGGGGCCTCACCCGGTCAGCGAACAGAGTCGAGCAGCAGGCGCTGTTCGACCCGCTTGACCTCGTGTTGGACGTCGCGGACGGCGTCGATGTTCGCCGACACCGAGGAGACGCCGTTCTCGACGAGGAACTGGACCATCTGCGGCTTCGAACCGGCCTGCCCGCAGATGCTCGTCCGGACGTCGAGCTCGCGGCACGTCTCGATCGTGTCGCCGATGAGCTTCAGGACCGCCGGGTGGAGCTCGTCGAAGCGGTCGGCGACCCGTTCGTTGTTGCGGTCGACCGCCAGCGTGTACTGCGTGAGGTCGTTCGTCCCGAAGGAGGCGAAGTCGATGCCGGCCTCGGCCATCGACTCGACTTCGAGCGCCGCGGCTGGGGTCTCGATCATCACGCCCCACTCGCGCTTCGTGGGGTCGATGCCGGCCTGTTCCATCAGATTTCGGGCACGGAAGACGTCCTCGGCGTCGTTGACGAGCGGGAACATCATCTCGACGTTGTCGTAGCCCATCTCGAAGATCCGGCGGAACGCCTCCAGTTCGTGCTTGAACAGCCCCGGATTGTCGAGCGAACGCCGAATCCCGCGGTAGCCGAGCATCGGGTTGTGCTCGCGCGGTTCGTCGTCGCCGCCCTCAAGCTGCCGGAACTCGTCGGTCGGCGCGTCGAGAGTTCGGACGCGGACCGGGCGCGGGTAGAACGCCTCGGCGGCGGTTCGGATGCCGTCGACGAGTTCGTCGACGTACGCGCGCTCGCCGTTGTCGGCGATGTACTTGGTCGGCGTCTTGCCGAGCGAGAGCACCATGTGTTCGATCCGCAGGAGTCCAACGCCGTCTGCACCCGTCGCCGCCGCGCGCTCTGCGGCCTCCGGGATCGAGACGTTGACCTTCACTTCGGTCGCCGTCATCGGCTTCACGGGCGTCTTCGGCCGGGCCTCTTCGATGGGGGCGGGCGTCTCCTTCTCGGCTTCGGCTCCCTCGCGGATCGTGCCCTTGTCGCCGTCGATGGTGATCGGCTGGCCGTCTTCGAGCTGTCGGGTGGCCGAGCCGGCGCCGACGACCGCCGGGACGCCGAGTTCGCGCGAGACGATCGCGGCGTGGGAGGTCATTCCGCCCTCGTCGGTGACGATACCCGAGGCGCGCTTCATCGCCGGCACCATATCCGGCATCGTCATCTCGGTCACGATGACGTCGCCCTCGCCGACCTGGTCGAGGTGGTCGAGCTTCGTGACGATGCGCGCTTCGCCGGAGGCGATGCCGGGACTCGATCCGAGCCCGCGAAGGAGGACGTCCTCGGACTCCGGGGCGTCGGCCGCCTCGACTCCGCCCCCGTTGGCGTTTGCGGCCGCCTCCTCGGCGGTGGGACCGGGGTCGTCGGAGATCGTCGTGATCGGTCGCGACTGGAGCATGTACACCTCGCCCTCGTGGATCGCCCACTCGACGTCCTGGGGCGTCTCGTAGTGGTCTTCGACGCGCTCACCGAGCGCGACGAGTTCTTCGATCTCTTCGTCCGAGAGCACGCGCGCGCTTCGCTTTTCGTCCGGGACCTCCTGCTCGACGGTTTCGCCGGTCGCGTCGTCTTTGACCATCATCATCTTCTTGTCGGCGACGGTGATGGTCTCGACCTCGGCGGACTCCCGGTCGATGACGTAGTTGTCGGGCGAGACCGAACCCGAGACGACGGCTTCGCCGAGTCCCCAGGCGGCCTCGATGATGATCTGGGGCTCGCCCGTCGAGGGATGGGAAGTAAAGAGCACGCCGGACTTCTCGGCGTCGACCATCTCCTGCACGACGACGGCGATGTCGACCTGATCGTGCGGGAACCCCTGTCGGTTCCGGTAGTAGATCGCACGCTGTGAGAACAGCGACGCCCAGCACTCTTTGACCCGCTCGACCAGCGCGTCCTCCTGAACGTTCAGGAACGTCTCCTGTTGGCCGGCGAACGAGGCGTCCGGCAGGTCCTCGGCGGTCGCGGACGAACGGACGGCGACGAACCGGTCGCCGTCGCCGAGGTCCCCGTACGCAGAGAGAATTCCGTCCCGCACGTCGTCGGGAACGGGCGTGTCCATGATAAGCTCGTGAGCGCGTTCGTGGGCCTCGCGGAGCGCCTCGGTGTCTTCGTGATCGACGTCGACAGCCGAAAACAGCTCCTCGTCGATACCCGCGTCCTCGATAAACTCGCGGTAAGTCCCGGCGGTCACGACGAATCCCGACGGAACAGGCAGCCCTGCCGCGGTGAGTTCGCCCAGCGAAGCCGCCTTGCCACCGACCCTCTCGATGTCGGCGGACCGCACGTCGTCCAGCCAAGCTACAGCCATTAACGTGTGCAAGTCCGCAGATATCACTAAAGTACTTTCCGAAGCGCCCGACGCCGAATAAAAGGTACTCGGGACCGAATTCCCAATTTGTAACCACGGGCCGTGGTACGTGATACCGCGATCTCCGAGTCGCCCGAACGAGGGCGAGAAATTCTTTAGGCACGGCCGCCTTCGTACGGACGTGCTTCCGGAGTGGGTCTCGTTGCTACCGCCGTGGCTCGTCGTCGGCCTCCTCGGAGGCGGTATCGCGTCCGTAGTCGCTGCGGGCGTCTTCGTCGTCGGCGGACGTCTCTTTCCGGACGAGCCGACGCCGACAGGCCAGCGAATCGACGGATCGACGCGCCGCCGGATGGAGATCCGCGAGTATCTCCGCGAGATCGCGGAACCGTTCGCCGAAGACCACGCCGTTCGGGGCGAGACTGTCGAGTTCTACCTGCCGCGTCGGGACGTCGCGATCACGTTCGACGCCCAGGCGTACTTCAGGCTCGAACGCGCCGGCACCTACACCGTGCTCTGCGAACACGAGATGCCCGTCCACGCCCTCGGCCGCCGACTCCCGTTCGACGTCCCGACGTTCGACCGCGGTCCGCGCTCGAACGGGCGAGTCGATCCCGTCTCGGAGGCGTTCGACTACCTGGACCTCTCGCGGAGTGCAGGCCCCGACGCCGTCAGGAGTGCCTACCGCGACCGCGTGAAGTCGGTGCATCCGGACCACGGCGGGTCGCAGGCGGAGTTCAAGCAGTTGCAGGAGGCGTACGCGACGGCGAGAGAGCACGCGGCGGAGTGACGCGTCTGCGACGACACGCTCCGCGAACCACGACGAGCCTTTTTGTACGAGTCCGCGTCCAGACCCGCCGTGACGTAGCTCCGGTCACGGCGCGAGTCGCGGGAGCGCGGTACGCCGCGTCGTGGGCAGTCACGCGGGGTCACGACCCCGGAGGCAGTACCGCCTGCTCGCCCGCTCTGTAGCGCCTGCTCCGGCGTTCACCGTTCCTACCGAGGGGCGTCGTTTTCGGTCTCGGCGTCGCCCGCACTCGTCCGTTCTGTGTCCCCGGATCCCCCGGCGCCGTTCTCGCCGCTTCGGGCTTCGGTCACCTCGTACAGCACGTCGCTGTCGCGGAGCGCGTCGGTCACGCGTCCGACCAGATCCGCCGTGGCGACGACGACGGCGTCGACGCCGCGCGCCGCTGCGGCAGCCGCGACGTCGCCGGCCGCGAACGACGTTTCGGCGTCGACCTCGGCCGTCCGGAGCGTGACGACCGCTTCGACGCCCGCGGCGACGACGACCTCTACGTCGGCGCAGATCGCCCGGAGTTCGTCGGGCGAGACGGCCTGACTACCGCCGGCACGCGCCGACGGCACCTGAACGACAGTGACTTCGCCCGGATCGATCTCGATGACGCCCTCGAAGCCGGTGACGCTCACGTCCGCGCCAGCCGCCGCGCTCGTCGTGGCGACGCCCGTCGCCGGACCGGCGTCGTCGGGCGTCGCGTGCAGCAAGCCGTCTCGGAGCGTCAGCGTGACCGTGTCACCCGCGTCGATCGCCGCCGTCGCGATCGCAGCGTCCTCTTGGACGCTCTCGAGGACGTCGTCTGTGACGTGTTCGGCGAACCGGCGGAGCCCTTTGGCCTCCTGGAACAGCCAGTCGACGCCCTCTTTGGTCACCCGGTAGCGCGACCGGGCCTCCTTGTCTACGTAGCCGTCGGCGACGAGTTCCCGGATGTACTCGCTGACGGCCTGGCTCGTCACGCCGACCGCTTCGGCGATCTCGCCTTGGCTCACTGCCGGCTGCCGGTCGGCGATTTCGACGAGGATACGGAACCGCGTCGCGGTCCGCTTGTCCTCGAGCGCTCCGCTCATATCCACACTCTCGGCGGCCGCCGAGAAAATGCCACCGGAACCTGACGAGCCCGGTGTCCGGTCCGTCTGCACGCTCCTGTCCCGTGCAGCCGTCACCGATATGACCGGGGCGTCCCTACGAAACTCGTGGACCACGCGCAGTTCCGCTCGCGGAGTCTCTTCCTCCCGAACGCAGACACGCTCGTCCTTTCGGATCTCCACGTCGGGCGGAGTGAGGCCTCGGACGTCGCGTTCCCGCTCGGCGAGCGCCGCGACCTCGTCGAGCGCCTCGAAGCACGCGTCGCCGAGACGGATCCGTCGACGGTCGTCTTCGCCGGCGACGTCCTCCACCGGTTCGGGACGGTCACCGACCGGAGCCGCGAGACGGTTTCGGAGCTCGCGTCGGCGTGTCGCGACGCCGGCAGCGAGGTCGTCTTCGTTCGCGGGAACCACGACGCGATGCTCGATTCGATCCGCGAGGACGTCCGCGACGCCTACGTCGTCGGCGACGAACCCCGAACGGTGGTCTGCCACGGGCACGCGGAGCCGCCGCTCGACGCGGAGCTGTACGTCGTCGGGCACGATCACCCGGCGATCGAGATCGAAGGACAGCGGCGACCCTGCTTCCTACACGCGCCGGCGGGCTACCGCGAGGCGGACGTTCTGATGCTGCCGGCGTTCTCGCGCCTCGCTGCCGGCGTGGAGATCAACGGCGCACGCGCGGCCGACCTCCAGTCACCGCTGATCGGCGATCTCGGCAGCGCCCGGCCGATCGTCTACGACGACGGGACCGACGACGCCCTCACCTTTCCGCCGCTCTCGTCCTTTCGGCGGATGCTCTGAGCGGTCGTCACCCGCCGGCGCTCGGCTCAGAGATCGCGCTCGACCGCTCTAGCCGCTTCGCGACCGCTCCGCATCGCGCCCTGAATCGCCGACCACGCGGTGTAGTCGCCGGCCAAGTACGTCCGGCCGCCCGGCGCGCGGTGGTCGGGCAACGTCTCGTGGACGCCCGGCGGCTGGTCGAACTGCGCGAACTCGATCCGATGGGTGCGGACGGGGTCGAGATCCGAGAAGTCCCGGTCGGGATACCACGACTCGAGCGTCAGTCGCGTCTCGTCGGCGAGCGCCCCGGCCTCGCGGTCGAACGCCCCCTCGCCGAGGAACGTGGCGTTGAACAGCGCCTCGCCCTCGGGGGCGTACTCCGGGGCGACCTCCGACATCGGCACGATCGTGTTCGGCGAGGGGTCCCCCGCGTTGAGGAGGAGTTTGCGCCGCGTCGTCGGCGCGACCGACGCCGGGAGCCGGTAGTGCTGCGTCACGCACCCGCGTGCGTCGGTCGGGATCGCGTCGACGTCGGTGAGCCGGGCCGCCTCCTTCGGATCGGTCGCGACGACGAGCGCGTCGGCGGAGATCGTCTCCGAATCGGTCTCGACGCTGACGCCGTCGCCGTGGTCCGTCACCGACTCGACCCGTTCGGACAGCCGGATCGACGCTCCCGAGTCCCGCGCTCGGTCGGCCAGCTGCTGGGGAATCGCGTTCATCCCGGCTGCCGGGACGGCGATTCGTCCGTCCGAGAGCGACTTGAACGTGTACTCGAAGACGCGCTTCGAGGTCGACAGCGATCGGTCGAGCGTGATCCCGCCGTAGAACGGAGCCACGAAGTTGTCGATGTACCCCTCCGAGAAGCCCCACTCGCGGAGATACGAGCGGATCGAGCGGTCGGCGCTCCGGAACACTTCGGACTCCGTCCGGGTGTCGACGTGCTGTCGGAGCAGGAGCGTCCGCACCTTGTCCGTGAACGTCACCTCGTCGTTACGGAGCGACGCCGGCAGCGCCCGGAGGTCGCGCAGGGGGTCAGAGAGGACGGAGCGCGACCCCGGCCGGGCGATGACCGCCCCCGGAGTGAAGTACCGAAGATCGAGCGCGTTCAGGTCCAGTTCGCGGCGCACGGCAGGGTAGGCCGTAAACAGAACCTGAAACCCGCGGTCGAGCGTGAAACCGTCCCGCGTCTCCGTCCGCACCCGGCCCCCCACGGTCGATCGACGTTCGACCACGGTCACGTCCGCGCCTGCCGCGGCGAGTCGACGTGCAGCGACGAGTCCCGCCAGCCCCGCGCCGGCGACGACGACGGAATCTCCATTCATACGAACTGGTTCGATCGGGGGACACAAAGAGACTGCGAGTGGGCCGGCAGCGGGTGGAAGTGAATAGCGATTTGTCCGTCCGATCGCTATCCCCGGTATGCAAACGAACGAGGCGTTCCGCGGGCTGCGCTGCACGGCGACCGACGAGCGCTACGACGCGACGGCGACGGGCGACAGCGACGCCGGCGCGTGGCTGGAAGCGGCGTACGACTACGACGCGGTCGAGTGGGGCGACGGCGCACTCGACGGTGCGCCGCGGTCGATGTGGCGCTACGCCGATCTGCTCGCCTTCGAGTCGCCGGTCACGGCCGACGAGGGCGGCACGCCGCTCGTCTCGGCTCCGACCCTCGCCGAGGAGGTCGGCCTCGCCGAACTCTCCATCAAAGACGAGAGCCGGAATCCGACCGGGACGGTCCTCGATCGCGGCCTGGCACCGGCTGTGACCGCTGCACGCGAAGCCGACGCCGACCTCGTCGCGCTCGCGACTCCCGGGAACGCCGGGCAGTCGGCGGCGTCGTACGCGGGAATGGCCGAGATCCGGTCGTACGCGTTCGTTCCCTCCCGTGCGCCGTTCTCGAACAAAGCGATGGTGAACGTCCACGGGGGCGAGATGCGCGTCGCCGGCGGGCGCTACCCCGACGCCGAGACCGCGCTCCACGAGCAGCTCAAGTCCGAGTGGTACACGCTCCAGGAGTTCGACAACCCGCACCGACACGACGGCATCAAGACCGTCGCCTTCGAGATCGCGGAGTCGCTGGAGTGGTCGACGCCGGACGCCGTCGTCCTCCCCGCGGGGACGGGCGAGGTCGTCGCGGGCGTCGCGAAGGGCTTCCGGGAACTTCGCGAGATCGGCGCGATCGACGAGATGCCCCCGATCTACGCCGCGCAACCGTCCGGGTGTGCGCCGCTCGTCGCCGCCGCAGAGCGCGGTGCCGAGGAGACCGAGCCCTGGGAGTCGCCGGACACGATCGTCGGCGAACTGGAGGTCCCCGAGCCGAACGGGGCCGCGGCGGCGCTCGATGCCGTAGCGGCGAGCGGCGGGGAGTTCGTCGCCGTCGACGACGAGAGTAGCCTCGAGAGTGCGGTCGTGGCCGCACAGACGGCTGGAATGGAGGTCGGCCCGGCCGGCGGCGTCGCCGTCGCTGCCGCGGGAGTGCTAGCCGACGAGGGCGCCGTCGGCGGCGACGATCACGTCGTCGTACTCAACACCGAGTCCGGCACTAAAACCGCCGACGTCCTCCGGAGCCATCTGATGGGGAAAGGGATCTGAGCCCGAACCGGCGCTAACCGTTGTTTGAACCGACAGAGTATTATTTTAGACTATTCTAAACCGAGGTATGTTGAGCGACGTGATGGAGGACTATCTCAAAGCCATCCATCAGATTCAGGCCCGCTCGGGGCCGCCGGTCTCCACGTCCGCAGTCGCAGACGCCCTCGACAAGACGCCGGCGACCGTGACGAGTATGCTCGGGACGCTCGAAGAACGGGGACTCGTGACGCGCGAGAAGTACAAAGGCGTCGAACTCACACCTGAGGGCGAGACGGTCGCACTCGAGATTCTCCGCCACCACCGGCTGCTCGAGGCGTATCTCGCGGAACGGCTGAACTACTCCTGGAGCGAGGTCCACGACGAGGCCGACGCGCTCGAACACCACATCAGCGAGGAGTTCGAGCGCCGGGTCGCGGAGGCGCTCGGCGACCCAGTCGTCGATCCGCACGGCGACCCGATCCCGTCGGCAGACCTGACGCCGCTCGAAGAGGACGAAGCGACACCGCTGTCGGCGCAGGAAGTCGGCGACCGTGTGGTCGTCTCGCGCGTCAGCGACAGAGACCGCGAAGAGTTGGAGTATCTGGCCGAGGCGGGGCTCACACCCGGAACGCGGCTCGAAGTCGTCGACGTCGCGCCGTTCGGAATGGTCACCGTCCGCACCGAGTCGGACGCCGAGCAGAGCCTCCCGGAGTCGGTCGCCGAGGCGATCTACGTCCGCTCTGCGGCCGACGCCGCTGCGCCCGACAGTTCCAGCGAGGTGGGCGACGCGTGAGTTCCTACGCCGAGATCGTGGTCGTCGCGTTCGTCGCCCAGTTGGCGGTCCTCCCGGGCGAGAAGGTGCAGTTCATCATCGCCGGACTCTCGACGCGGTACGACCCGCGCGTCGTCGTCGCCGCCGCCGGGTCGGCGTTCGCCGGCTGGACGGCGGTCGAGATCCTCTTCGGTCGGGCGCTCCAGTCGGCGCTGCCGCCAGTCGTTCTCGACGCCGTGACGGCGACACTGTTTCTGCTCTTCGCCGCGCTCCTGTATCGGTCGGCTCCGGCCGCTGGGCGTGAAGGTCGCGACGATCCCAGCCTGACCGACGGCGGACTCGTGGAGTTCGAGCAACTGGACCTCCCGAGGCCGCTCGATCGCTACGCCGGGTCGTTCGGCGGATTCCTCCCGATATTCGTGATGATGGTCACCGGCGAGTTCGGTGACAAGACGCAGCTTATCACGATCGGACTCGCCGTCCAGTACGGCGCGACGTCGGCCATCTGGGTCGGTGAGATGCTCGCGATCGTCCCGATCAGCCTCGCGAACGCGTATCTGTTCCACACCTTCGCGCACAAGTTCAATATGCGGAAGGCGCACTTCGGGTCCGCGATCCTCTTCGGGTTCTTCGGCCTGGACACGCTCCTGTCGATGGTCACCGGCTTCTCGGTCTGGGAGACGTTCATCGCGACCGTCAGTGCCGCTGCGGCCGGCCTGGTGTAGCCACGGCGTGACCGTGGCGGCGGCACAGCAGATCTGGAAGCGCTTCCGGACCTTTTTTCGCAGTTCCAGCCCTCGTCGGGAGTGATGTCGAGTCTCTTTGTGACCCTCTCTGCCGGTATCGTCTTCGGGGTTGCGCTCGCGGCACCACCGGGACCGATGAACGCGATCATCGCCGAGGAGAGCGTCGTCCGGGGCTGGGTGGCGGGGTTCAAAGCCGGCCTCGGCGCGATGAGCGCCGACGTGATTTTCCTCGTGCTCGCGGCGCTCGGGGTCGTCGCGTTCGTCGAGCGGTTCCCACTCGTCCGCGCCGGGATGATCGGGGTCGGCGGCGTCCTGATGCTGTACTTCGCCTACGGGGCAGTCAGCGACCTCCAGTCGTCGTTTCGGGCCGGTGCAGGAGCCACGGACGAATCCGACCCGCGCGTCGGGACCGGATTCCGGAAAGCGTTCGTGCTGGCGCTCACGAACCCCTACCAGATCCTCTTTTGGCTCACGATCGGTGTCGGACTGCTCCAGCCCGGCACGCTCGACGTCCTCGCACAGACGCCGTACGTCGGCTCGTCGCTCGCGGGGCTTCTCGTCGTCGAGACGGGGTCGCCGGCGCTCGTCACCGGCTTCTTCGGTGGACTCGTCCTGTGGATCACCGGCTTCCCCGCCGCGCTGGTCGGGGCCGAGCGCCGTGTGGAGGCGTTCGCCCCGATCGTCGCCGGAATCAGTGCAGTCGTCCTCGCCGGTTTCGGCGTCCTGTTCCTGGTACAGAGCGTCACTACCCTGGCGTGAGCGGGAGGCCGGTCGCGACAGGCAGCGCGGCTTCGCTCTCGGCGACCGGAGTCTGCCGGCCAGTCGCTGATCCGTCCGGGTCGGCCGCAAGGTATGTAACCACAGAAATGAATTAATCTATGATGTCAGACTCACAGTCGCCCGAAGATCGCGTCGACGAGACGACCACGTGGCCCGAACTCGCAATCGGTCTCTACGATCGCCTGACCGGACGAGGCGCCGAGATCACCTACGAGTTCGACGAGATGACCGTCGAGGTGCCCAGCGGGACGGGGCCGGACGCAGAGCACGCCACGTGGCACGTCGACGGTACCGTCCGAATCACCACGAGAGAGCGTGAGTGACTCTCGCGAAGGCGAGTGGCCCGCGCCGATTTCGGTGGACGCGGATCTGACCGTCGAGGTCGCCGGGACGCAGGCCGAGGTGCGATCGATCGGCGAGCGGGTGTTCGTGATGTTCCCCTCGCTGCTCGGTGCCGTCCGGGCGTTTCGGGAACTGCCCGACGGCTCCGAGAGTCGCCTGGACGAACTGCTGTCCCGAGCCGACCTCACTGTCGAGTTCCGCGTTCGCGACCGGACCGTGGCAGTCGCCGGCGTCGGAGCGCGGCCCGGGATACTCTCCGACCGCCTCGGCGTCGAAACGATCGAGATCCGGGTCGCCGGGGTCGTCGGAGCCGTCAGACGCGGCGTCGCGGCCGCGGTGCGAGCGATCTGACGGCGGCTCTCACTCTCCGAACCAGTATATTCTAACGCCCCCGTCAGGTACGATGCGTATGTTCGACAAGACGACGTGGATCAAGCTCCCGCGGAACGTCCTCGTCGGTCACGGCGTCCTCGAGGACCTCTCCGACGCGCTGGCGGAGCTGTATCTCTCGGGCCGCCCACTGGTCGTGACGAGTCCGACGCCGGACGGTCTGGTCGGCGACCGAGTTCGCGCACAGTTCGACGATCCAGCGACGATAACGATCGAGACGGCGAGCTTCGACGCCATCGAGCGCGTCGTCGACGCCGCCGAAGCGGCCGACGCGGGGTATCTCGTCGGACTGGGCGGCGGCAAGCCGATCGACACCGCGAAGATGGCCTCCGACCGACTCGACTGCGGATTCGTCTCCGTCCCGACGGCTGCGAGCCACGACGGCATCGTCTCCGGTCGGTCGTCGATCCCGGAGGGCGACACGCGACACTCCGTCGCGGCCGACCCGCCGCTCGCGGTCGTCGCCGACACGGCGATCCTCGCGGAAGCGCCCTGGGAGCTCACGACGGCAGGCTGTGCAGACATCATCTCGAACTACACGGCGGTGAAAGACTGGAAGCTCGCCCACCGGCTGAAGAACGTCGAGTACAGCGAGTACGCGGGCGCGCTCTCGCAGATGACCGCCGAGATGCTCGTCGAGTCCTCCGACGCGATCAAGCCCGGCTTCGAGGAGTCGGCGTGGCTCGTCGCGAAGGCGCTCGTCTCCTCGGGCGTCGCGATGTCGATCGCGGGCTCCTCGCGGCCCGCGTCGGGCGCCGAGCATCTCATCTCCCACCAGCTCGACCGGCTCGTCCCCGGCCGCGCGCTCCACGGCCACCAGGTCGGCGTCGCCGCCGTCGTCACCGAGTATCTCCACTCCGGGGAGCGCGGCGAGTGGGCCGACATCCGCGACGCGCTCGACGACGTCGGTGCGCCGACGACCGCCGGGGAACTGGGAATCGACGACGCCACCTTCCTCGAGGCGGTGACGACCGCACACACGATCCGCGATCGGTACACGATCCTCGGCGACGGCGTCAGCGAGGCGGCGGCGCGGGAGGCTGCCTCGTTCACCGGCGTCATCTGACGCCGCCCACCCGTCCGTTCGCCGTGGCCGCGGGAGTCGGCCGACCCGGTCGGGCCGCCGATCCGAAGACGGAATACGGCAGAGTCCTCACCCGTGAGTATGGCAACTTCGAGCGCCGACAACGCGGCGAAGCAGCATCCCGTCGCCGTCACGATCGTCCTCTCGATCGTCGGCTACGTCGCCGTCGTCGGCACCTTTCTCGGACTCGTCCCCGGGAGCGTCTTCCCCGACCTGTCGCTGCGCGCAGTGAACCGACTCTCCGACGCGATCGCCGTCGTGAACGCGATCAACGTCCTCGTGATCGCCGCCGGCTGGCGGTGGATCCGCCGCGACGAGGTGAAGAAACACGCCGCTGCGATGGTGACGTCGTTCGTTCTCATCCTGGTGTTTCTCGTGATGTATCTCACGAAGATCGGCGGCGGCGGCACGAAGGAGTTCGTCGGCCCGACGTTCGCGTACTACCCGTATCTGGCGATGCTCGCGATCCACATCATCCTCTCGATCATCTCGGTCCCGGTCGTGCTGTACGCGCTCGTGCTCGGACTCACGCACTCGCCGACGGAACTCCGGACCGAGACGCCCCACCGTCGCGTCGGTCGCATCGCCGCGAGCGCGTGGCTGCTCTCGCTCACACTCGGCGTCGTCACGTATCTGCTGCTGAACCACCTCTACGGTTGGGAGTACATCGAAGCGGCCGCAGCGGCGCTCGTCGCCGTCTGAAGTCTGAAGTGACCGCACTCGGCCTCCGTCGCATCCGGGGCAGACTGCCGAATGTCGAGGATTTTTATCACCCCGAGGAAATCCTGGGGTATGCGCGTCGCGTTCGTCTCGTTGTACCCCGAACAGCGCCGCTCCGACGGCGCGACGAGGCGGGCGCGGCGAGTCGCCGAGCAGCTCGCGGCGCGCGGCCACGACGTCGTCTTTCTCTGTGCCCAGTGGTGGGACGGCCCGCTGGACGCCTTCGAGCAGAACGGCGTCGAGTACGTCGCGGTCTGTGAGACGCCCTCAGTGCGGACGTTCGCCTCGAAACTGCCGTTCGCGCTCCGACGGGCCGCGCCGGACGTGATCCACGCCAGCGACAGCCCGCCGTCACAGGTCGTCGCCGCGAAGACGGCCGCCCGCGTGCTGCGAGTGCCGATCGTCGTCGACTGGTGGGCAGCCCGGGAGAACGATTCCGACCGGATGCGCAGCCGAGCAGCCAAGAGCGCCAGCCGCGTCTTGGCACCGTCCCGGATGGTCAAGACCGACGTTCGCGAGCACGGCGTCCCCGCGGAGGCGGTCAGCGTCGTCCCCGAGTCGGTCGACGTCGATCTGGTGCGTGAGGCGGGGGTCGACGCTCGCGCGGACCTCGTCTACGCCCGCCGGCTCGACGAACACGCGAACGTCGAGTCGTTTCTCCTCGCGCTCGCGGAACTCCGGGACCGCGACTGGCGTGCGGCCGTCGTCGGCGACGGGCCCGAGCGCGACGCCGCGGTGCAGACCGCAACCGATCTCCGGATCGACGACCGCGTCACCTTCCTGGGCGACCTCGCGCCCGAGGAGTTCGTCCCGATCCTGAGAGGCGCGCACGTGTTCGCCCAGACGGCGACCGTCGAGCCGTTTCCCCGCGGGCTCCTCTGGGCGCTCGCCTGCGGCTGCGTCGGCATCGTCGAGTATCAGGCGCGGTCGAGTGCCCACGAACTGGTCGAGAACTGCGAGCGCGGCGCTCGGGTGACCAGCCCCCAGGAGTTGGCCGACGAGGTCGTCGCCGCCGCGGGCCACGAGCGGGCGTCGATCAACGAGGCGTTCGCAGACTACGACCACGACGCGGTGATGCGTTCGTACGAGCGGGTCTACGAAGCCGAGCGCGACGAGTTCGGCCTCTTCTGAGCGCTCTGCAGAGCCGAGCGGGAAGCGGGGAGCGGGCGACTGGAGACGACAGCGGGTCGGCGCCGCCGAACCGCGACTACTCCTCGATCTCGTAGTCGCCGCCGTACTTCAGGAAGAAGAAGGCGAGACCGAGCGTGGCGACCATCGCGAACGTGGTCGCGACGCCGAGGGTCTTCGCGGAGTCCGGAACCGTCGGGACGTTCGAGGGCGCAGGCGTCGAGATGGACTCGACGACTTCGATGGTGGCGACCATCCCCGCGCTCTCGTGGGGCACACAGTAGTACTCGTAGGTGCCGAGCGTCTCGAAGGTGTGTGAGTAGGTGAAGCCGGTGTTCTCGATCGGCTCGTGACCTTCCCAGTTCGCGCCCTCGGGCTGGCTGTCGACGACGATGTTGTGGTTGTCGGAGTCCCAGACGAACTCGACGGTGGTGCCGGGCGTGACCTGCAGCGGTTCGCTCGTTCCGGGCTCGAAAACCAGCGATCCACCGGGACCGACCATCACCGTCTTCGTTCCGCCGCCCTCCTGGGCCGCAGCGGTTCCAGCAGCACCGGCGGCCGCTGCGGTACCGGCCGCGGTCGTGAGGAAGGCGCGACGGGACATCTCCGCGTTGCCGTCAGTCATACACGGGCGTTAGGAGTCGCCTGTAGTGAATACTTTGGTTTGATCCGTGGTCGGAGCGCTCAGTCGGCCGCCGGCGGGTGGCGGCCGCTCATCTCGTCGATCTCCAGTGCGTACCACTCGAGGTCGAGTTCCGTTGCTTCCGTCCCGAACGCGCTCAGCCCCGTGACGTCGGCCGCCGCTGCGAAGGTTTCTGACGCGTCGATCGCGTCCGGAGAGTCGTCGGCGATGCGACGGAGGCGTCCCGTAACGAGAACGCTGCACCAGTCGTCGGGCGTCGTCCAGTCGTAGCAGACCAGAGAGACCGCCGGCGACGCGTCGAGACGCGCTCGTTTTTCGCTGTCTCGGGGAAAGACGAACTGCAAGACGCACCGGTTTCGATCGACGTCGTAGCCGAACGAGATCGGCAGAGCGTAGGGCTCGTCACCGCCGAACGAGAGCACACCGTGTCCGCGTTCGGTGAGGAACGCCGCGCACTCGGCGTCGGTCATCTCGACGCCGTAGTCACCGCCAGGCATACGCAGACCGTTTTCGGGCAGGAGATAAGAGTCTGCGGGCTCGGGGAGAAACTCTCAACTAATTTGTGGTGGTTTCGGAACGCTTTTGCGGATTGTGTTGCACATCTCGGCTATGGCAGACGTAGAGGCGGAACTCCGCCAGCAGTTTATCGACGCGTTCAGCGGTGCCGACTACCCAGTCACCAGCCAGATGGACCTCGTCCCTGCGCTCCCGAGCGGACCGGGCACGAAGTTCGAGGCCGGTGACGTGACGATCACCGCGATGGAGATGGCGGCGAAACTCGGCTCGCACCAGGATTTCCCGTACGACGACGCCGAATCGCTCGTCGACGACGTCATCGAGGGACTGAAAGCCGAAGAGATGATCTGAGAGCGGAGCCGAGCGGAGTCCGGCGGGTCGCGCGCGGAACGGAACCGGAGTTCGCGCACACTCAACTGATACATTTCTGACCCGAACGCTTTCGTCTGTACCGGCGGAACCAAGACGTATGGCCCACGACATCGAGCGCTACCTCAACGTCCGGAGCGCCTACGGCGCGTCGGTCGCCCCGGACGACGAGCAGATCGCGTTCCTGATGGACACGACGGGCGTGCCGCAGGTGTGGACGGTGGCCGGCCCCGGCAGCTGGCCCGAGCAGCGGACGTTCTTCGAGGAGCGAGCGACGTTCGCCTCGTTCTCGCCCGAGCGCGAGGAGTTCGTCTTCGGAATGGACGAGGGCGGCAACGAGCGCGAGCAGCTGTTCCGATACGACCTCCCGACGGGCGAGATCACGAATCTGACCGCCCACCCCGACGCGAAGCACCGCTGGGGCGGCTGGAGTCACGACGGCGACCAGTTCGCGTTCACCTCGAATCGACGCGACGAGTCGGTGTTCGACGTCTACGTGCAGGCACGGGATCGCGAGGGCGAAGCGGCCGAACTCGTCGCAGAGGGCGACGGCTGGCTGACGGTCGGGGGATGGTCACCCGACGACTCGCGGCTCGTCGTCTCGGAGGCGTACTCGAACTTCGATCAGGACGTCTCCGTACTCGACGTCGAGACCGGCGACCTGACGCATCTGACGCCGCACGACGGAACCGTTCGGTTCCAGAGCGCCGAGTGGGGACCCGACGGCGACGTCGTCTATCTCGTCTCCGACCGCGAGAGCGACACGCTCGACCTCTGGTGCGTCGACGTCGACAGCGGCGAGTTCTCGCTCGTCGCCACGGACGCCGAGTGGGAGATCGACGGCGTCGCGATCGACGACGAGTCCGGCCGCATCGTCTACTCGACGAACGTCGACGGCTACACCGAACTGACCGTCGGCGAACTCGTCGGCCCGAAGACGATCGCGGACCCGGTGACCCCCGACCTCCCGCAGGGCGTCGCCGGCGGCGTCGCGTTCGACTCGGCGGGCGAGCGATTCGCGATCACGGTGACGCGCCGCAGCGACCCGGCCAACGTCTACGTCGTCGACGCCGACACCGGGGCGGCGGAGCGCTGGACCCGTGCAGCGACGGCCGGGATCCCCCGCGACTCCTTCGTCGAACCCGAGCTCGTGCACTATCCGACGTTCGACGGCCGCGAGATCCCGGCATTCTTCACGCTCCCGGAGACGGATACCGGCGCGGGCGAGACGCCGGTGATCGTCGACATTCACGGCGGTCCCGAGTCCCAGCGCCGGCCGTCGTTCAGCGCCGTCACGCAGTACTTCCTCGCGAACGGGTACGCCGTCTTCGAGCCGAACGTCAGAGGCTCGGCGGGCTACGGGAAGGCATACGGCCACCTCGACGACGTCGAGAATCGGATGGACTCGGTCGCCGACGTCGAGGCGGCCGTCGAGTGGCTGCACGATCACCCGGCCGTCGATCCGGACCGGATCGTCGCGATGGGCGGCTCCTACGGCGGGTTTATGGTATTGGCCGCGATGACGGAGTACCCCGACCTGTGGGCCGCCGGGGTCGACGTCGTCGGCATCGCCAATTTCGTCACGTTCCTGGAGAATACCGGCGAGTGGCGGCGGAAGCTCCGCGAAGCCGAGTACGGCTCGCTGGACGACGACCGGGCGTTCCTCGAGTCGATCTCGCCGCTCAACACCATCGAGGAGATCCGCGCCCCGCTGTTCGTGCTCCACGGCGCGAACGACCCGCGGGTCCCCGTCTCGGAGGCCCACCAACTCGTCGAGGCCGCCAGCGAGCACGTCCCGGTCCGCGAACTCGTCTTCGAGGACGAGGGACACGGGCTCACGAAGCTCGACAACCGAATCGAGGCCTACGGGGAGATCGTCGAGTTCCTGAACGAACACGCCGTCTGAACACGAATCGGATCCGACGTAGCGCTCTGCGGCTGGACTCTATTCTACACCCGCCTTCGTGCACGAATACAAGATAAAAAGACGGTTTGGAGTTCGAACTCTGACGTTCGGCCGATTCGATCCGTACAAACAGTCAGCGCACCGAACGTCTTAACGGCCTGACGTGCGAGGTTCGGTGTATGGCGAAGGAACATACCGGGAGTCGCATCCTCGTGATCGTCTCTTCTGCGTTTGGCGCTGCCGAGCCAGCGGCCAACGGCGGGGCCGAGGGGAGTCACGGCTCCGACGCAGAGAGGTCGGAGGCGACAGACGCCTCACGCGAGAGCGAGGATGCCTCCGACGGATGTTCCACAGACCCCAGCGCCGAGGGCGGCGGTGGCGACGACGTCGGCGCACACGCGATCATTGCAGCACTCGACCGGGAGCTCCCGGGTACACTCCTGTCACGGCGCGAGGAGACAGCCGTCGAGTACGTCGCAGAGCTCGGGCCGACGCTCGATTGCGTCGTCCTGCTCGGTGCCGAACCGACGCTGATCCGCGATTTTATCACGAACGGGTCGGTGTCGATCGTCGTCTACGACCCCCCCGCAGTCAGCGTCGTCAACGGAACCGCCGCCACAGGCACGCTGGAGGAACTGGTCGGGCGCGTCCGCGACGAGATCGAGACGAACCGCGCCGAGAGCAACCTTCGAGAGGCGAACGCGCGTTTGACGGCGCTGAGTCACTACGCCGAGGACATCACCGCGTGCGAGACCGTCGAAGCGGTGCTGGACCGAACCATCGACGCGACCGTGGAGGCGCTGGCGTTCGATTACACGGTCGTCCTGCTCGCGCAGGGAGAACTGCTCGTCCCGCGGGTGTCGACGTTGCCGGACCCTCCGGCGAGCCCCAGCGGAATCTTCGAGGGAATCGCCGGGCGCACGCTCGCCGCGGGGGAGTCCGAAATCGTCGACGATATGCAGACCGATCCAGACGCGATTCCGGAGCACGACGAACTGTACGCCGTGTTGAGCGTCCCGATCGGTGACCACGGCGTCGTCCAGATCGCGTCGAAGGAACGCGGGGCGTTCGACGAGCGCGACCGCGAGTTCGTCGATATTCTCGCCGGCTACACGAAGGAGGCGCTCGACCGGGTCGAGCGCGAAGTGACGCTCCGGGAAGAGCGCGACCGTCTGCACGCGTTCTTCGGGGACCACCCTGTGCCGGCCGTCTTCGTCGAGCAGCGCGACGACGCCATCGAGATCGAGGAGCGGAACTGCGCGTACGCGGGGCAGTTCGGCGATCCTCGGCCCGGTCAGTCGCTGTCGAGCGCCGGTGCGACGCCGACGGAACTCGAACGGTATCGGACGGCGCTCCGCACTGGGGAAACCGCGGCGGGGACGGTCGAACGATCGACCACAGACGGATCGACGCGGACGTTCGATCTCAGCGTCGTCCCCGTGTCGCCACCCGGCGTCGATCGGTGCGCGTACGGCATCTACGTCGGCGGGGACGGCGACCCGCCGGAAGGTCGGCGGTAGAACCAAGCGGCCGGCCGTCCAAGCGGTCGGTATGAGCGCCGATGCGGAGCGGGGACAGCAACACCGGCCGATCCGATGTCTCATCGCCAAAGTGGGGCTCGACGGGCACGACCGCGGGGCACACGTCATCGCCCGCGCGTTCAGAGATGCCGGCTTCGAGGTCGTCTACTCGGGGCTCCACCGCGCGCCCGAGGAGATCGTTCAGGCGGCCGTCCAGGAGGACGTCGACGTGCTCGGGATCTCGATTCTCTCCGGCGCGCACAACACGCTCGTGCCGAAGGTCGTCGCGGGGCTCGAAGCGTACGACGCCTTCGCGGACACGCTGTTGATCGTCGGCGGGATCATCCCCGAGGAGGACCGCGAGGAGCTGCGCGAGATGGGCGTCGCAGCGATCTTCGGCCCTGGGACGCCGATGCAGGAGACGATCGACTTCGTCCGGGAGCACGCCCCCCGACACGACTGATGGAACGAGCAGACGCCGATCCGACAGCCGGCGAGGAGTCGGCCGCGGAGCTCGAAGACGTCGGCTCGGAGACGCTGGCGCGGAACGAGCGGCTCGTCGAAGGGCTGCTCGCGGGTGAGCACCGCGCGCTGGCGAGAGTCATCACCCGGATCGAAAATCGGGCACCGGGGCACCGCGACCTCGTCGCTCGACTCCACCCCCACGCCGGCGACACCGCCGTCGTCGGGATCACCGGGAGCCCCGGCGCGGGGAAGTCGACGCTCGTGGACAAACTGGCGGAAGCCTGCCGGCGGCGCGGCGACACCGTCGGCGTCGTCGCCGTCGATCCCTCCTCGCCGTACTCTGGCGGCTCCGTTCTGGGCGACCGCATCCGGATGGCGTCGACCGGCGGCGATATGGACGTGTTCTTCCGTTCGATGAGCACTCGCGGCCGTCTCGGGGGGCTCTCCACCGCGACGACGGACGCGGTGACGGCGCTCGACGCGTTCGGGAAAGACGTCGTCGTCGTCGAGACCGTCGGGGCCGGGCAGAACGAGGTCGACGTCGTCCGCACCGCCGACACCGTCGCCGTCGTCGTCCAACCCGGCAGCGGCGACGACGTCCAGATGCTGAAGGCCGGAATCCTCGAGATCGGGGACGTGTTCGTCGTCAACAAAGCAGATATGGAGGGCGTCGAGCGGACGGTCACCGAACTGGAGGAGATGATCCACCGACGGCAGGGAGCGAAGACGCCGCCCCGGTCGGGGGCCGCGGCCGGTGGTCACCACGGAGTCGACGTCGGGGACGCAGCGACGGACGAGACGGCCACTGGCGACCGCACTGACGACTCCGGAGCGGCGGGTTGGGAGCCGCCGGTCGTCGAAACGGTCGCGACGACTGGCGAGGGCGTCGACGGCCTCGTCGGCGCGTTCGACGCCCACGCCGCGTATCTCCGCGACTCCGGCGAACGTGAAACGAGAGCACGCGCCCGGTACGCCGAGGAGATCCGCCGGCAGGTGCGCGCCGACGCCAACGAGCTACTGGAAGCCGAACTCCGACGCCGCGGAGGCGTCGATGCGCTCGCCGCGCGCGTGCTCGACCGAGAGACGGATCCCTACGCTCTCGCGGCGTCGGTCGTCGGGCCGCTCCGCGAGTGCATCGAAGCGGAGTTCGAGCAGGGCGACGAGGACGCCGACTGAGCACCTCCGTCTCCACCCAGCAGTCTGAAGGCGCTCGCGGTCCTGCCGTTCTGTATGAAGCTTCGATCGGTCGCCGGCGCGCTCGTCGCCGGAACGGGAGCCGTCGCCCTGGCGAACACTGCGCTGAGACGACGCGCGCCGCCGCTCGAGCCCGCACTGGACGGCGACCACCGGACGTTCGAGTGGAACGGCATCGACGTCCGCTACGCCGAGGCGGGCGACCCGGACGATCGCGACCTCGTCCTGTTGCACGGCATCAACGCCGCCGGCTCGAACGGCGAGTTCCGCGCGGTCTTCGACGACCTCGCCGACGACTACCACGTGATCGCGCCCGATCTGCCCGGCTTCGGAACGTCCGAACGGCCGCCGCTCAGATACTCCGCGACGTTCTACGAGGAGTTCGTCCGCGACTTCGTCGCCGCGTTCGACGAGCCGGCGGTCGTCGCATCCTCGTTGACGGGAGCGTACCTCACAGCTGTCGCGGACGATCTAGAGCTCTCGTCGGTCGTGCTCGTCTGCCCGACCGAGCGCGGCGGTCCCGACCGAAACGTCGTCGCCAGGGAACTGCTCCGCGCCCCGGTCCTCGGCGAGGGACTGTTCAATCTGCTCGCGTCGAAGCCGTCGATCCGGTACTTCAACGCCGATCACGGCTACTACGATATGGACCGCGTGACCGACGAGTGGATGGCCTACGAGTGGCGGACGGCCCATCAGCCGAACGCCCGCTACGCACCTGCGTCGTTCATCAGCGGCTTTCTCAACGCCGAGTTCGATCTCGAAGCGACGCTCGCCGCCGTCGAGGCTCCCGTCACGATCCTGTGGGGCCGTGAAGCCGACATCACGCCGCTGAAACGCGGGCGGGAGTTGGCCGACGCCGCCGACTGCCGGCTGGTCGTCGTCGACGACGCGAAACTGCTTCCCCACGTCGAATTCCCGACGGAGTCGCTAGCGGCCATTCGCGAAGGGATCGGCGGGTGAGCCGCTCGGAGGGGCCGTGCGGTCGTGGGCGACGAACCCGTACGGCGGATGGGCCCGCGCGGGACGCTGTCGGCGAGCGCACCGAACCGCTGGGTCTTTTTTCCTCAGCAGTGTAGCGCCGGGTATGCCCGGACTCGAGCCGGAGCGGACGAGGCAGGACCGGACGGGGGCGGCTCCGTGAGCCGAACCTCCGTCGCCGTCGTGAGCGACCTCGGCTCGACGGGAGACGCCGTCGCCGACGCGGTCGCAGCCCACGAGGCGGTGCACGTCGAGCGGACGACGCCGACCGACGGTGCCGTGAGCGTCGACGACGACGTCGAGGCGGTGTTCGCGGTCGGCGAAGAGGCGCTCATCGCGCTCGGGGCGAGTGAGTTCGACGAACCGGTCGTTCCGGTCGACGTCGGCGCGGGCCGATACGAACTGTCCAGCGACGCGGTCACGTCGGCCGCCGACGCGCTGGTGCGGGCGGCGTTCGAGACGGTCCCACATCCGGTGCTCGAAGTCGACGTCGGCGGGGCGACCGCCGGCGTAGCCGTGACCGACGTGACGCTTCTGACGTCGGAGCCCGCGCGCATCTCCGAGTACGCCATCGAGTCACCGAACGGGTGGCGCGACACGGTTCGATCCGACGGCGTCGTGGTCGCGACGCCGCTCGGGAGCGCCGGCTACGCCCGGGACGCGGGCGGACCGCTGCTCGCTCCCGAGACAGGTCTCGTCGCCGTCCCGATTTCCCCGTACGCGATGCACGCCGATTCGTGGGTGCTCCGCCCGCCGACATCGCTCTCGGTCGAACGCGACGAAGCGGCCGTCTCTCTGTTGCTCGACGACGACTCGGTGCGGTCGGTTCCGCCGCAGACGCCGATTCAGATCACGGTCGGACGGGAGCTCTCGCTCGTTCGTCCGCAGACGCTCGGCGACGGGTGACGGCGAGAAAAGTCGCCCTCAGACGATCGTGTTCCAGAGCGGCTCGACGAGATAGAAAAAGCCCTGGTAGCTCGCGTACAGCAGCGCGAACACGGCGGAGCCGATAGCCGTCGTGGGGCGTCCCAGACTCTTGCTCTTCGAGCGTGCCTCCACGCGGCGAGACTCGTACTCGAAGAAGTCCGAGACGAACACCGAAAGCGCCAGCACGGACATCACCATCCCGCCGTGTGGCTCGACGATCATAAACAGAAACGACACCAGGACGAGTCCCAGCGTGGTCGCGGTGTGCGGGAGCCACCGGCTGATCTCCTCGTCGTCGTCTCCCGACTCAGCCTGCTTGTGATGCCGCCGGTGCTGAATCGCGCGCGTCAGGAAGTTCACGAGTACCAAGCCGACGAGGACGACCGGAAGAATGGGTTTGACCCCCTCCAGCGCGTCGATCGGAACGAGGAACTGTAGCGGTTGCATACAAGCACTTCGGTGCAGGACTCATTAGAGTTTTTCCAATCCGGCGCGGCGTCGGAGAAGACAGCGACTGGGTGACGGTCGACCGCCGAGTCAGTCCGGACGTGGCGGCCGCGTAAAAAGCGGGTCTACTGGACGCGCTCTTCGAGAGCCTCGCGTGCCTGTCGGACGGCCGGGATGCCCACCCAGAACGCGAGCGCACCGATGATCGCGAACCAGAAGAACACGTCCATCAACAGCACGCCCAGGGTGTCGAACATCGTCGCGGAGTCGCTGAGCGACACCGGCTCCACCAGCTGCTGGCTGCTCTCGAAGCTCGAGGTTCGGTACCATCCAGCGAGGACCATCCACGCGAGTCCTGCGCCCGTGAAGATGCCCAGCCCCTTGATAAACTCGTCAGCCATTGTCGTTCGAATCTTCGCCGGAGTCCTCTTGAGACTTTCCCATTCCACGGGCGCGGAACCGGGTTCCGATGATGTAGACGCCTGCACCGAGAGCGATGATCGCGAGCCCGAGCGCCGCGAAGACGGTGCTCAAGATCCCGTCGGCGATTGCGAGTCCGACGAACGCGAGCGCCCCGCGGACGGCGTTCCCCAGAAAACTCACGTTCAGCGTCGCTGCGTCCAGTAACATGAAGCCGAGCATCACGCTCACGACGGCGATGAGCGTCGAGAACACGGTGACGACTTTGTACAGCGGCATCGGAACGACGACGTCGCGGCCGCCACCACGCTCGGTCGACGGCGCGTCAGAGCCCTCGGCTGCGGTCGCACCGGTCGCGTCTCCTTCGGTCATTACCCCCTTCTACGACTGGGAGCGAAATGTGCCTTTCCGTGTCTCGGCAGTCGCTCCGACGCGTGAACACACGAAACGAGTACAGCGGGTGATCGGCAGGACGCAGCGAGCGGAAGGCGCAGCAGGCGGAGGACGCGGCGAGCGGTCCTCGCTACTTCGGGGGGCGAAGCCGGTAGTACCGGCGGTTGAGGTCGTAGGAGTACCCTTCCCGCATCGTCTTCAGCACTGCCCAGGTGACGAACCCGGCGACGATCGGCAGGAGGAACGTCAAGTCGAACAGCAGGTCGACGTTCATCGGGATCAGGTTCTTCGCCGAGTAGACGCTGATCGTGAACGCGAAGATGACGCCGCCGACGCCGACGGCAGCCCAGAAGGGCTGCTCGACCGGTCGCCGTGCGCTCCCCTTGTTGAGGAAGGGGACGATCGCGACGATCCCGACGACGACGAGGTTCGCGAGGACGCCGTACGTCCGGTCGGCCATCAGTTTCTGGCCGCCCAAGATCGACAGCTCGGGGTTCAGCGGTCCGAGCTTGAGGAGGCCGAACGACCAGTAGAGATACCAGTCGGGCAGGATGATCGCGGGCGTGCTCGACGGGTCCGCCGGCGAACCGATGTGCGGCGGCAGCGTCGCGGACAGGAACAGCAGCATTCCCACGAAGAAGCTCGCGATCGCGAGATTCCGGATCACCTCGTGGGGCCACGTCGGGAACGCGAGGACGTCGCGTTCGACGTAGTCGGACTCCTGTCTGAGGTCCTGGTCTTCACGGCGGGCGCGCTCGAAGTACTCGTAGGTGAGCCGCGAGAGGCCCTGCGTACGTTCCTTTCGCTCGCGCCACGTCGGCGTCTCGTCGTCCGGCGCGACGATGCCGCTGCCGTCGGTGCGAACGTCGTCTGATTCGGTGGTGGTGTCTTCGTCGGTCATTGGATTAGTGTGGTTCCGCGATGCCCTGCACCCAGACGATGCCGATGTGGATGGCGATGAGCGTCGTCACCACGAACGGGAGCAGGAACACGTGGAGGATGTACATCCGCTGTAGCGTCGCCTGACTCAGTGAGAAGCCGCCGAAGAGGAGCTGTGCAGCCCACTCGCCGACGAGCGGCACCGACAGCGCCATCTCGACGCCGATCTGGCCCGCCCAGTAGGCGAGCTGGTCCCACGGGAGCAGATAGCCCGTGTAGCCGAAGACCATCGTCAAGCTGATCAGGACGATCCCGATGAGCCAGTTCAGCTCACGCGGCTCCTTGTACGCGCCGGTGAAGTACACGCGGAGCATGTGCAGGAACACCGCGGCGACCATCACCTGGGCCGCCCAGCGGTGGATCGAACGGAGCATGAAGCCGAACTGGAGGTCTCGCATAATGAACGCGATACTCTCGTAGGCGACGGTCCCGGCCGCTTCTGATCCGGCTGCTGCGGAGGGGCTGTAATAGAACCCCAAGAGCGCGCCGGAGATGGCTGCAACGACGTATGCGAGCGTCGAGAACAGCCCCAGCGTGTACAGCGGGTACCAGTACCAGAACTTGTTGTCGAGGTTGTACTGCTCGGTGTGGCTCTTCGGCATCTGGAGGTTGACCCGGTAGTAGAGGGTCTCCAGTAGTTCCAGATAGTCGACGATGCGAAGCCGCTTGTCCAGCCAGATGAGCGTCGTGAGGAAGGTCGACTCGATCGGAGTCAGATCCTTCTCTTTCATCCAGCCTTTGTGATCGTACTCGTCTTTCTTTTCGAGACTCATTGTTATCGCTTGTAGTACGGGTAAATTGCGCGTTTGACCTGATCCCACGCGCCGTCGGCGAACGGCGTGCCGTCGACGTCGTCCTCACGGATGTAGAGATCCTCCCACTTTCGGCGTCGCTTCTTGACGATCACGACGTCCGGGAGGAACTCCTTGCGGTACATCGCCAGAATGAACGCCAGGTCCACGAAGATGACCGCCAACACGGCACCGAGGTACATATTCCCGGTGTCGGTCAGTCCCCACCCAGAGATGAGGCCGTACGTGAACAGGAACACGAACACGACCTCGATGGTCGTGAGCAGGACGATGGCGATCGCCGCCGCGGTGCTCTCACGAGCCGGTTCGTACCGGTGGATGTCGCCGTAGGTACTGCCGCTTGAGGACATCGTCAGTTCCTCCCCGTGCCCGTGTGGGCCGATTCACCGTATTTCAGGATGTAGAACGTGAATATCACTGTCACGACGATCCCGAGGATCGTTGCGGCGCCGACCCAGTGGGCGTGGATCGGAACGCCGAGCTCGTGCAGTTCCTTCTCGCCGCCACCGCCGCCGCCCGCGTCTGGGTTCTCGACGACTTCGATCGTGGCGACCATCCCGGCCGTTCGGTGCGGTTCGCAGTAGTACTCGTAGGTGCCGAGCGTGTCGAACGTGTGCGAGTAGGAGAACCCCGTGTTCTCCAGGGGCTCGTGTCCCTGCCAGTTCGCGCCGTCGGGCTGGCTATCGACGACGATGTTGTGGTTGTCGGAGTCCCAGACGAACTCGACGGTGGTTCCAGGAGCGATCTGGAGCGGTTCGCTCGTTCCAGGCTCGTACACTAGCGAACCGCCGGGACCGACGGTCACCGTTACGGTCTCGCCGCTCCCGCCGCCTCCGCCTCCGCCTGAGTCGCTCGCGGTTCCCGTTGCCGTGCCAGTACCCATCGCAGTGCCGGTACTGGTTCCGGTTGCCGTGCCGGTCGCCGTGCCGCCCGACGTCTCCGTCGTCTCCTGGGCGGCACCGAGACCGGCGGTGGCAGAGGCCGTCGTGGCAGCAGCAGGAACGCTCGCTGCTCGCAGAAATTCCCGCCTCTTCATACAAGCGATGGTGAGGATGGAACGCGCTTAAACCCACCGACTCCCCGACACGGCAAGCCTCACGATTCGCGGCCGTCGTCGGCTGTGCGGCCGTCTATGGATCTCTCAGTCGCTCTCATCCTGACCGTCCGGAGCCCCGCCTCCCAACTCGTCCGCTGTCGCCGTGTCGCCGGCGTCCGGATCGGCCTCGCCGTCAGTATTTCCGGTTTCGGAACCTGAGCCGTCGCCGCCCACTGGGGTCGCAGCGTCGCCGCCCTCGGCTTGATTCAGCAGCGTCTCCAGTCGCTCGTCGCCGGCAGCGTCGAGCGCGCGCAGTCGGTTCCGGAACTCCTCGGTCCGGAACCGGTCGGAGAGCCTGGCGTTCGCGACGACCACGAAGAGGAAGAAGCCGATCACGAGGAATCCGATCGCGGCGATGGGCGCGACGACCGTCGACAGCGACGGGAGCGCGAGCCACGCGACCAGCAGGCCGACGCCGACCAACATCTGCACGCCGGCGACGATCTGAAGCATCAGATTCCCGAACTCGCCGCTCCCCTCGACGACGTCCTGCGGCTCCGGAAGCGTCACGTCCTCGGGGGCCGGCATCAGCTCGTAGCTCTCCATCGAGCAGAGTGCGACCGTCGGCTTGACGTCGCGGAGGACGGTTCCCTCGCCCTCGACGCTCCCGTCGGCGTAGACGATCGCGTAACCCTCGTCGGAGTAAGCGACGACGCGGTCTTTCTCGGCGTCGGTGGCGCGTTCGACGATCGCGAAGATCTCGCGGATCGCGACCCGAGCCTTCAGTTCGTGTTCGACCCGGTCGAGCAGTTCCTCGCCGACGATCCACGTGTCGGGGTCGAACGCCGCCTCCCACTCTTCGAGGCTCATCTCGGCCATATCTGTGGGGCCGAAGTCGTCGAAGTCGTAGGTCTCCTCGACTCGTTTCCGGAGCGCGTCGAGGTCGTCGGACTCGGGGCTCGACTCGCCGGCAGCGCCGGCGTCGGCGTCGGCATCGGCGGCGGCGTCCGATGCAGAGTCCGACGCGGCCGACGGTTCGTCGTCGACAGCCGCGTCCGATCGGCGGTCTGCCGCGTACGACTCCTCGGGAGACTCCGTCATTTCCTGTCTGTAGGTGCGGCAGACTCCTTAGGGTAACGGTTCTCGCGACCGCAACCCCGCGTGGATTCCGCGGCGTCGGCTGCCCCGGCTCCGAGTCGGGCCCTTTACGCCCAGTGAGTCCATACTCGCACCGATGGTATCCGATTCGACCATCGCGACGGCTGCCGCCCTGATGGTCACGTCGAGTCTTCCGTTCTATCTCTACGGCGCGTGGATTATGATCGACGCCGAAGTCGTGACCTGGGACGTGCTCACGTATCATCTGAAATTCATCGTCCCGGGACTCGTGCTCAACACGATCCCGGTGTTCACGTGGATGCTCCCACGGCTCCTGGATCAGCTCGGTGGGGTGACCGTCCTCCACGCGATTCTTGGGCTGCAGGCGTACGCGCTCTTGGCGTTCGCGCTGACGGGGATCGTCCGCATCGTGCAGGTGAAGCGCGACGCGGATATCTACGATGACCCGACCAAAGACGTCGATCTGAACGATCTGCACCCGGATATGGGCGCGTGGCGCGGACGGCTCCGGATCGGCGTCTTCGGCTACGTGATCTTCTGGTTCCTCGCGTGGCTGCTGGGGCTGTACCAGTACGTCGGGCGCTACATCCTCGGCTGACCGGTCGGCCGGGACCCGATCGCCCTACGACCAGGCTTCGCCCGACGCGAGGTCGACGTCGCTGTCGAGTTTCGAGGAGGGACAGATCTCTTCGAGCACGCACTCCTCGCAGTCGGGGTTCCGCGCCGTACAGACCGCACGGCCGTGGCTGATGAACAGATGCGTGAACTGTTGCCAGTCGGACTCCGGGACGAGCTCCATCAGTTCTCGTTCGATCTTCTCGGGGGTCTCCTCCGTGGCGATTCCGAGTCGGCGCGAGATCCGCTGGACGTGCGTGTCGACGACGATGCCCTCGACGACGTCGTGGCCGTGCTGGAGGACGACGTTCGCCGTCTTCCGACCGACGCCCGAGAGCGCCGTGAGCTCGGCCATCGTGTCGGGCACCTCGCCGTCGTGCTCGTCGCGGAGCGTCTCGCCGAGCGACTTCAGGTAGCCCGCCTTGTTGTTGTGGAACGTGATCCCGTAGATGTCTTCGGCGAGCTGTTCCTCGTCGGCGTCGGCGTAGTCGTCGGCACTCTGGTACGTCTCGAACAGCTCCTCTGTGACCTGATTGACGCGCTCGTCGGTACACTGCGCCGAGAGGACGACCGCGACGAGCAGTTCCAGCCGATTCGAGAAGCGCAGCGAGATCGTCGTGTCCGGATACTCCTCGTAGAGTCGGTCGAGAACCTCCGCAGCCTGTGCGTCGCGGTCGGAGAGCGGCGTGCCCATACGCGAGCGTCGACGGCGCGGGTGTTGAGTGATTCGGCTTCCTCCGGTATCGGTCGCGCGCGACGCCCTTGCGAAGCTAATCGCCGGCGTTGGCGGCGATCGCTGCCACCGAGGCATCATCGTGGCGGTCGACCGACGAACGGTTGCTCGTCGGGTCTTTCTCGACGGTCACGAGGTCGTCGGCGGCTGCGACGAGCTCGTCGTCGTGGCTCACGATCAGAATCTGTTTGACGCCGAGTTGGCGCATCTCCTCGACGAGGTCGACCAGCCGCGAGACGTGGCCGGCGTCGAGGAAGACGGTCGGCTCGTCGAGGATGAGCGGCGGCATCGGCGCGGAGCCCTCGATCCCCTCGGCGAGGAGCCGGTAGATCGCACAGCGGAGCGAGAGATTGAAGAGCGCGCGCTCACCGCCGGAGAGCTGTTCGGGCTCGAGCGCGGTGCCGTCCTTCTGGAAGACTGTCAGTTCGTACTCGTCGTCGAGTCTGATCCGCGAGTAGGCGTCGTTCCCGTAGACGAGCTCGAACGTCTCGTTGAGCATCCGCTCGAGCGTCTCGACGTTCCGGCGTCGCAGCTCCGCGCGCAGGTCGCTGTAGGTGGATTCGAGTGTCGAGATCTCCTCGCGGAGCGACTCCAAGTCGTCGACGCGGTCCGCGACCGCGGCCCGGTCCTCGCGGAGGGATTCGAGCTGCGAGAGTTCGCCTCTCACGCCCCCGATGCTGTTCTGTAGCTCGTCGCGCCGCTCGCGCAGCTCCGTCAGTTTCACCTCGACGTTCGAGAGATACTCCTCGGCCTCCGCCTTGTTCGACCGCGCCTCCTCGATCCGCGACTCGTCGATGGCGTCGGCGAGGTCCGCGCGTCGTTCCCGCTTCTCCTGCAGGTACGTCCGTCGCTCGTCGTTACGGTCTGCGATCGACTCCCGCCTCTCTCGGAGGCGATCGATGCGGTCGTCGACGTCTTCGATCCGCGTCCGCAGGTCCGCGACGCGGTCGAGGCGCTCGCGGGCCGCCTCGATCCCGTCGAGGTCGGCCTCCAGTTCCGAAACGCGCGCCGCAGCGTCGGCTGCCGCCTCGGACTGCCCGTCGGCGGCCTCGCGCTTTTCGGCTGCCTCCACATCGAGTTCGACGGCCTCCTCGCGGAGCGACTTCGCGTCCGCCCGGCGCTCTTCTGCCGTCGATTCGGCGTCCGCGATGCTGTCTTCGAGCAGCGACCGCTTCTCGCGGAGATTGCCGAGGCGCGTCTCGGCGTCGACGAGCGACTCGGCGGCGTCCCGCTTCGTTTCGAGCGCGTCCCGGCGTTCGCAGAGTTCCTCGACGGCGGATTCGAGCGTCCGGATCCGCTCTTCGTACTCGCCGATGGCGTCGACGTGCGGGGAGTCCTCGACGGGCTGGCCGCACTCGGGGCACTTGCCCTGTGACTGGAGCGTCCGTGCCTCGTCGAGCCGCTCTCGAACCGTCTCGAGTTCCGCACGGGCGTCCGCGAGGTCGTCGCGGACCTCGGCTACGTCGCGCTGTACCGACTCGCGGTGCGTCGTCGCCTCCCCGACGTCCACCGGTGCCGCGTCGAACCGCTCGCGGAGGCCCTCGATGTCGGCGTCGACAGCGTCGCGTTCGCCGGCGCGGTCGTCGGCACGCGTCGCCGCGTTCTCGGCCGCTGCGTCGGCCTCGTCGGCCCGCTCGCGCGTCTCCGCGGCGCGCGACTCGAACTCCTCGGCGCGCTCCCGCAACTTCTCCGCCTGGTTCGAGAGCATCGTCTCCCGCTGGCGCGCCGCCTGCAGTTCCTCGCGAACCTCGTCCTCTTCGTCGTCGAGCGTTTCGCGGCGGGCTTCGATCGCGTCCGCATCGAGCTGCTCGGCAGCGGCCGCGTCGAGGCCCGTCTCCGCGAGCGCCGCACCGAGTTCGTCTTCGAGTTCGTCGATTCGCTCGCGGGCCTTCAGGATCTCCTCGCGCAACTCCTCGCGCGTCGTCTCGTCGGTCTGAATCGTCTCGCGGAGCTCCTCGATGTCGGCGTCGAGATCGTCGAGTTCGGTTCTCGTCTCTTCGTAGTCAGCGAGTACCGACGCCGCCTCCTCGTAGGTGTCTTCGGCGCGCGATCTGTTCTCCTCGAACCGGTCGATCTCCGCGTCGACCTCCGAGAGCTCCGTCTCCAGGTCGTTCAAGCGCTCGTGCAGCCCCGCGTCCTCTTTGGCCTCGATCTGCGAATCGAGCTCCGCGCGCGCACCGCGCTGTTCGGAGAGCACGTCTTCGACGCCGAGGCGGGCCTTGCTGGCGCGCTCGCGGTACGTTTCGAGCTTGCCCAGCTGCAGGAGGTCGTCGATCATATCCTGCCGCTGCCCCGGCGTCGCGTTGATGAGCTTGTTCACCTCGCCCTGGCGGACGTACGCGCAGTTGACGAACGCCTCCGCGTCCATCCGGAGCAGGTCGGTGACGAACGCCCGGACGTCCGTCGCGCCGTCGACGGCGACGTCGGGGCCTTCGAGCGTACAGGCCACGGTCTGCATCCGGTCGCCGGAGCGCCGCAGGCGTCGCTCGATGCGGAACGTCTCGCCCTCGTGGACGAACTGGAGGTGGATCTCGGCCTCGTCTTCGCCCGTGGTGACGACGTCGTCGAGCGTCTCGTCGAGCGCTCGCGCGCCGTAGAGCGCGAAGAAGCACGCCTCCAGCAGCGAGGACTTGCCGCTACCGTTCAGGCCGTGGATGACCGTCACCCCGTCGCGGAGGTCGAGGTCGGCGTCGGCGTAGGGCTTGAAGTTCCGGAGTCTGATCCGCTCGAAGCGCATCTAGAAGTCCTCCATCGTGACTTGGGCGTCCGTCGACCGCGACTGGGCGTCCGGTTCGTCGTCAGCCGTACTCGGTTCATCGTCGGCCGCACTCGGTTCGTCGTCGGTCGCACTCGGCGCCTCCTCCGCAGCGTTCGCCTCGCGGCTCGCGGCGCCTACAGCGCTCGCGCCGTCGTCGCCTCCCTCGCGCTCTGCGGCGGCCGCGAACGCGTCGCCATCGCCGTCGGGGGCGAGCAACTCCGAGACCTGCGACTGGACGACGTCGCGGACGTTCGAGTCCGGCGTCTTGCTCGCCCGGATCGTCTCGTCGACGTCCAGCGCGGCCGTAGAGAGCCCCAAGTCGCGGACGCGCTCGTCGACGGCCGCGTCGGGGTCGGCGAAGGAGACGTCGATCTCGGCGTCGGTCTCGTGCTCACGGCGGTCGGTGACACGGGCGATGAGCGCGCCGCGTTCGGTGAGAAACTCCTCGATCGCAGCCGGCGTCACCGGCTCGCCCTCGCCGGTCATCTCGACGACGACGACGGCGTCGGCCACCTCGTGCTGGCGGAGCTGCTCGCGGACGCGCTCGGCTCCCTCGCCCGCCGAGAGCGCCACCGAGACGAAGACGAACGGCCGCGTGTCGAGCGTGCGCCGTCGGATGTCGACTGCGTCCTCGAACGTGACGAGGTTGTATCCGCGCGCCGCTTCCTCCGCCGCGCTCGCACGCTCAGTCGATCCGCAGTAGGTGACCCAGGTGTCGTCGACGGTCTCGGTGCCCGGAGCGTGGTTGTCGCCCAGGAGGACAGCGTCGAAGTCGACGTTCGAGCGTTCCAGCACCGTCTCGGTGTCCCAGTTGGCGTGTGCGAACGGCGTGAACAGGCCGTGGCTCACGAGCGTGGCGTGCACGCAGTCGTGTGACTCGAAGCCGTAGTCGAGGTCGTCGCGTCGCGACTCGGGGACGTGGTCGAGACCGTAGAAGGCGGTCTCGCCGACGACGCGGGGCGTCGCGTCGAGCCGCTCTGCGAGGCCCAGATTCTCGAAGAGGTCGAGCCACTGACCGCCGCGCGTCGACTCGTGGTTTCCGACGACCGCGAGAAACGGGATTTCGGCGTCCTGAAGCCGTCCGAGGACGCGGATCGTTCCGAGGAGGTCCTGCAGTTCCGGACGGCGGTCGTGGAACAGATCGCCGGCGTGCACGACGGCGTCGACTCCCATCTCGACTGCGTCGTCGATCACCTGCTCGAACGCGTCGAGAAAGTCCGCGCGACGCGCCGGCGAATGGTACTGCTGGTACCCGAGGTGGGTGTCGCCGGTGTGGATCACCCGTGTCATCTGTCCACATCTTGTCCGGTGGATCCTAAAACGGTTCCGCGAGCGGAGTGAAAGTGGTCGGCACGGGACGGCGACTCCGACGAGGTGACGCAGTCGTGAGTGGATCGGTCGGCGCGGTCGGGCTCTATATCCCCGCGCAGCGCCGAGTCGAAACGCCGGAGTACGTCGGCCGCTCGCTGTCCCCGTCGGTGCAGTTCGTCGGCCTCCCGCCGTGATGCCGTCTGCACCGCCTCGTCGAGCGCTGGGAGACGGCCTGCTCGGACGAACGCTGCTCCCGCGCGTGCGCACGATGCTGCCTCGTCCGCGTCTGCGATCACGGCTTCGAGTCGTTCATCGTCGCACCCGGCCTCGGATGGCGGTGCGTCGACGCTGGTCGGACCGTGCGCTGCGTCGGTCGCGGCTGCCTGCGTCCGCTCTCGGTCGGGAGCTGATCCGGTTGCGAGCGCACGGAGCGAGCGTCGGACGGACTCGGGAGACGGCTTGGTCACGGCGTCGATAGCGCCGTGTTCCCACTTGAACGTCCGGAGACCGCTGTAGCGGCGGATGACCGAAATCGAGCGGTCGCGGCCTCCAGAGAGGGGCGCTCAAAGCCGGAGCGTGTACAGCCGCTTGCGGGCGTCGGTGAAGGAGAAGCGCGATTCGACGACGTCGGCGTCTTCGAGCCGCGACAGCGCGTAGCGGACGGTTCGCGGCGGAAGCAGCGTCTCCTCGGCCAGTTGACTCTGCGTCAGCGTGTCGTTGTAGTCGAGGACCTTCGCGACGAGCTTCGCACTCGGTGGCATCTCGCGGACCGGGTCCCAGCGGTCGGTCGACTCCTCTTCGGGGGCGAGTGCCTCTGTAGTGCTCATTCGTATCTCTCTCTGAGTGATGTAGCTTGATAATATTTACTGTATCAGAATATTACTATCAAGAATTAGGACGGGTGCCGAAGCGCCGTTCGCAGTCAGGGTCTGGGCTGTTGTCGTCGATATCGGTGCGTCAGCTGTTCACGAGTCCCGCCTCGTTGGTGGCTGCCGACCGGCTCAGCCCGGTGTCCGAAGCGCCCTGGCGTGCTTCAATTATCCTATGTTACTGCTTCTCTCACCCGAAGTCTCTTATGAAGCCACATCCTACGGAGGGTGATGACTGACACTGTGGACGACGTCGAACTCCCCTACGACGAGGAGGCGGCGTCGCAGCAGGAGAAGATCCAGGCGCTCAGAGAGCGCCTCGACATTCTCGAGTCCCAAAACGAGGAGATGCGGGACAAGCTGCTGGACGCGAACGCCGAGAACAACAAGTACCAGCAGAAGCTCGAGCGGCTCACGCACGAGAACAAGAAACTCAAGCAGTCGCCGCTGTTCGTCGCCACCGTCCAGGAACTCACCGACGACGGCGTCGTGATCAAACAGCACGGCAACAACCAGGAGGCGCTCACCGAGGTCACAGACGAGATGCGCGAGGAGCTCGAACCCGACGCTCGCGTCGCGGTCAACAACTCGCTGTCGGTGGTCAAGCGCCTCGACAACGAGACCGACGTCCGTGCCCGGGTGATGCAGGTGGACCACAGTCCGAGCGTCACCTACCAGGACATCGGTGGCCTCGAAGAGCAGATGCAGGAAGTGCGCGAGACCGTCGAGATGCCGTTGGAGTCACCCGAGATGTTCGAGAAGGTCGGCATCCAGCCGCCGTCGGGCGTCCTGCTCTACGGACCGCCCGGAACGGGCAAGACGATGCTCGCGAAGGCCGTCG
The DNA here is from genome assembly GCA_003665935.1 of Halobellus sp. Atlit-31R. Classification (GTDB taxonomy): domain Archaea; phylum Halobacteriota; class Halobacteria; order Halobacteriales; family Haloferacaceae; genus Haloquadratum. The sequence continues at coordinate 410,128 of QPLR01000001.1, forward strand.
CGAACCAGACGGACGCGACGTTCATCAAGATGGCCGGCTCCGAACTCGTTCACAAGTTCATCGGCGAGGGCGCGAAGCTCGTCCGGGACCTCTTCGAGGTGGCCCGGGAGAACGAGCCCGCCGTCCTCTTTATCGACGAGATCGACGCGATCGCCTCCAAGCGGACGGACTCGAAGACCTCCGGCGACGCCGAGGTCCAGCGGACGATGATGCAACTGCTCTCGGAGATGGACGGCTTCGACGAGCGCGGCGACATCCGGATCATCGCGGCGACGAACCGCTTCGATATGCTCGACGAGGCGATCCTCCGTCCCGGCCGCTTCGACCGCCTCATCGAGGTCCCCAAGCCCGGCCAGGACGGCCGCGCGATCATCTTCCAGATCCACACGCGCAATATGAACGTCCACGACGACGTCGACTTCGACCGGCTGGCCGAACTGACCGGCGAGGCGTCCGGCGCGGACATCAAGGCCATCTGCACCGAGGCCGGGATGTTCGCCATCCGCGACGACCGCACCGAGATCACGATGGCCGACTTCGTCGAAGCCTGGGAGAAGATTCAGGCCGACGCGAGCACCGACGGCGACGCGAGCCGCGCGTTCGCCTGATTCGGCGGCCTCGCTGCCGGCACGCGCTTCTGTCGAAGCGTCTTTTTCGGGTTCGATGCGAAAACGCGATAGCGCCGACTACGCGTCGTGGCTTTCGCCGCCGCTGCCATCCTCGTCGTCGTCACCGCTACCACTCTCGTGTACTCCGCGGAGCGACGCGACCGCACGCTCCGTCGTCGCGGTCGCATCGTAGCCGCGCTCGCCGTGGACGACCGTCTCGGTCAACAGTCCGGCGGCGCGAAACTCGCCGAGCAGTCCGTGGAGATCCGACTCACAGAGGTCGTAGGCGTCGAGGAGTTCGACGACCGAGAGCGGGCCGCGGTCGGCGAGTTCCACGAGCAGCCCGAGCGAGCGGTCGTCGTGCGCGGCCGTGACGACGCGTCGGACCGGGCCGGAGATACCCGCCGCGGCGACCGAGAGCGGGGCGTCGTCCGCGTCGGCGGTCAGGCGCTCGTTCGGCAGGTAGCGCTCCTGGCCGGTCTCGGGGTCGCGCACGCGACTCGATTCTGTAGAACGCTTGACGAGAAGATACCGAGTTCCGTCGTCGTCGCGGACGGTCTGCATACTCGTATCTGTCCCGAGCGGCGCTTAGGCGTTGCGCTGGCAGCCGAGTCACCGGCGCTCGTCGGCGTCGCGTGTCGCCGTCGTGTCTGACTCGGACGTCGCCGTCGCATCTGACTCGGACGTCGCCGTCGCGTCTGACTCGGATGTCAAATCCGCATCTGACCCGGATGTCGAATCCGCATCGTGATCTCCGGTGTCCGCGCCGTCGTCGTCGGTCACGACCTCGGCCTGGTACGTCCGGTAGATGTCGTAGGTCCGATAACACGCGAAGAGCCCCACAGCGACCGCGCCGCCGCCCCACGTCCACTGGCCCCGGAACGCGACGAGCAGGAGGCCGATGCTGACGCCGCCGAGAGCGACGTTCGTGTAGATCACGGCGAGCCAGAAGAGCTTCGCGAGGTCGCTGTCGATGTCGATACCCGCCGCGTCCTCGTCTCCGGGAGCGTCGACCGACGGCACCGAGACGAGATCGGTCTCGGGATCGCCCCACCGGTCTTCGGGATCGCCCCACCGGTCTTCGGGGTTGGGCTCGTGCGCTTCTTCGAGCCGCTCGTCGAAATCCGTCGGCACAGTCGGGCGAAGGAGCGGCCGTCGCAAAAGCAGTTCGTTCCGTGGTGCGTATCGCGGGCTAACAGCACTCCGTGAGCGAGACAGCGGTGGACGCTTCGACCCACGCGAGCGGATTCTGCGGATCGTAGAACACGATCCCGTCGGCGACCTCGTAGGACTCGACGTCGTCGAGACCGTTCGCTTCGTCCACCCGCGCCGGTGCGGCTGGCGACCGATCCGTCCGCTCGAAATCTGCGGGGTCGACCATCGTGGCCTGTGCTATGATGTACCACACTATATGTCTTGCGTCCGTTTCAGGAGCTGCGGTCGACGCCGAACGGGAGTAGCCGGGGGGACGCCATCCACCGGGCGCGAGCGCGCGAGCGGAGGCCAAAGTGCACACCGGGCGGAACTGGACGAGAGCCCCGGGAGCGGACACAATGCCGAAGCTTTTACTCGGGAATGCCGAAAGCGCCCCTATGGAACAGGCAGGGCTCACGGACGACTGGGGGGGCGGTGGCGACGACACCGTCGACGACGCCCGGCCGGACGCGGAGGCGGTCGCCGTCGCCGGAAACGGAACGCAACACGTCTCGGAGGTCGTCGACGCCGAAGACATCCGGTTCCCCGACGCCGACGGCGCGGTCGAGTTGCTAGTGACGCAGGTCAACTACTCCATCGAGGGCAGCGGTCGCCGGGAGTATCCCGTCCTGCACGTCTTCGGTCGGACGCCGGACGACGAGACCGAGCACGTCCGCGTGCTCGGCTTCGAGCCGTACTTCTACGCCCCGACCGAGACGCTCGACGACGATGCACTCGACGAGGACGTCATCACGCGAACCGAGGAGGGGTACCAGAGCATCCGCGGCGAGGAACTGACGAAGATCTGCACCCGAACGCCGCGGGACGTCGGCCAGATCCGCGACGAGTTCGACCACTACGAGGCAGACATCCTCTTTCCGAACCGCCTGCTCATCGACAAAGACATCAAGAGCGGCATCCGCGTGCCCGAGCGTCGCCTCGGCGACGAGGACGAGGCGACGGGTGCGATCCAGATCCCGCACGACGAGATCGAGCCCGTCGAGGTCGACGCGCCCCTTCGGGTGAACACTTTCGACATCGAGGTCGACGACCGCTCGGGCTTTCCCGAGGACGGCGAGGAGCCGATCGTCTGTCTCACCAGTCACGACTCCGCGCGCGATCAGTACGTCGCGTGGCTCTACGACGCACCCGGAGCCAGCGAGGACGTCGAGTCCCCCGACGAGCTCGGCACCTACGATCCGCTTCGAGACGACACCGAGGTCGACGTCCGGTCTTTCGACAGTGAGGACGCGATGCTCGACGCGTTCGTCGCATACGTCGAGGAGACCGACCCGGACGTCCTGACCGGCTGGAACTTCGAGGACTTCGATATGCCGTATCTCCTCGATCGGATGGAGGTGCTCGATCCCGCCTCGGAGTACGACCTCGCTCCCGAGCGGTTCTCCCGGATCGACGAGGTCTGGCGGAGCGGTTGGGGCGGACCGAACGTGAAGGGTCGGGTCGTCTTCGACCTCCTCTACGCGTACAAGCGCACGCAGTTCACCGAGCTGGAGTCCTACCGGCTCGACGCGGTCGGGGAACTCGAACTCGACGTCGGGAAGGAGCGCTACGCGGGCGACATCGGCGACCTGTGGGAACGAGAGCCCGAGCGACTGCTCGAGTACAACGTCCGCGACGTCGAGCTCTGCGTCGAGATCGACCGCAAACAGGACGTCATCGCCTTCTGGGACGAGGTCCGGACGTTCGTCGGCTGCAAGCTCGAAGACGCGACGACGCCCGGCGACACCGTCGACATCTACATCTTGCACGAGGCCCACAACCGCTTCGCACTGCCGTCGAAGGGACAGGCCGACGCCGAGGACTACGAGGGCGGGGCCGTCTTCGATCCGGCCACCGGCGTCAAAGAGAACGTCACCGTGCTGGATCTGAAGAGCCTCTATCCGATGTGTATGGTGACGATCAACGCGTCACCGGAGACGAAGGTCGACCCCGAGAGCTACGGCGACGAGACGTTCCAGGCACCGAACGGGACGCACTTCCGCCGCGAGCCGGACGGGATCATCCGCGAGATGATCGACGACCTCCTCGCCGAGCGCGAGGAGAAGAAGTCGCTGCGGAACGACAACGACCCCGACACGCCGGCCTACGAGCAGTACGACCGCCAGCAGGCGGCTGTCAAAGTCATAATGAACTCGCTGTACGGCGTCCTGGGATGGGATCGGTTCCGCCTCTACGACAAGGAGATGGGCGCTGCCGTCACTGCGACGGGCCGTGACGTGATCGAACACACCGCCGAGGCCGCGAGCGAACTCGACAGGGAAGTCATCTACGGCGACACCGACTCGGTGATGCTGGAACTCGGCGGCGACGTCAGCAAACAGGAGGCCATCGAGCAGTCCTTCGAGCTGGAGGAGTATATCAACGACTCCTACGACCAGTTCGCGCTCGAAGAGCTCGACGCCTCGTACCACCGCTTCCAGATCGAGTTCGAGAAGCTCTACCGGCGGTTCTTCCAGGCCGGCAAGAAGAAGCGCTACGCGGGCCACATCGTCTGGAAAGAGGGCAAAGACGTCGACGACATCGACATCACGGGATTCGAGTACAAGCGCTCGGACATCGCGCCGATCACCAAGGAGGTGCAGAAGCGCGTCATCGAGATGATCGTCCACGGCGAGGACACAGACGACATCAGCGACTACCTCCACGGGATCATCGAGGAGTTCGAGTCCGGCGAGATCCCCGTCGAGAAGATCGGCATCCCCGGCGGGATCGGGAAGCGACTCGACGCCTACGACACCGCGACCGCGCAGGTCCGCGGCGCGAAGTACGCGAACGAGTTCCTGGGGACGAACTTCGGCCGCGGCTCGAAACCCAAGCGGATCTACCTGGAGAAGGTCCACCCGTCGTGGTTCCGCGAGATGGAGGCCGAGGAGGGGTTCGACCCCCAGCGCGACGCGCTCTACGGCGAGTTCAAGCGCGATCCCGACGTCATCTGTATCGAGTACGACGACCAGCTCCCGGCGGAGTTCGAGGTCGACTGGGACGTGATGCTCGAGAAGACCCTGAAGGGACCGATCGCGCGGATCATCGAGGCACTCGGGATGTCGTGGGACGAGGTGAAGTCCGGGCAGGAACAGACCGGACTGGGGAGTTTCGTCTAGCGGCGTCGGCAAAAGCGGCCGCCAGCGACCGGGCGTACCCACATCTGGTTTCGCAAAGTGGAAATAAATTTTCCAGACTATAAACTGTGTACTGGTGAATGCGTAACCATTATGGGTGCCAGCTACTACTTTAGAGGTACGAGGCAACGAAACAACGATGGCTACACTCGAAATCAAGAACCTCCACGCGAGCGTGGCGGAGGAAGACGGCGAACAGATTCTTCGTGGCGTTGACCTGGAGGTCAAATCGGGCGAAATCCACGCCCTGATGGGTCCGAACGGGTCCGGGAAGTCGACGACGGCGAAGATCATCGCCGGACATCCGGCCTACGAGGTAACCGACGGCGAGATCCTCCTCCACCTCGACGAGGACAACGTCGACGACGACGTCCCCGCAGAGAAACTGACCTGGGACCTTCTCGAGCTGGAGCCGAACGAGCGCGCGGCGCTCGGTATCTTCCTCGGCTTCCAGTACCCGGCAGAGATCGAGGGCGTCACGATGACGAACTTCCTCCGGACGGCGCTGAACGCCAAGATCGAGGAACGTGAGGAGCTGTTCGAGGACGAAGACGAGGCCGACGAGGCCGACGAGGCCGAAGCGGACGAAGGCTACGAGACCTCTCCGATGGAGGGGCCCGCAGACGACGGCGAAGTGGGCGTCGCCGAGTTCCAGCAGCTCCTCAAAGAGAAGATGGAGCTGCTGGATATGGACGAGAAGTTCATGCAGCGGTACCTCAACGCCGGCTTCTCCGGCGGCGAGAAAAAGCAGAACGAGGTGCTGCAGGCTGCGATCCTCGAACCGTCGATCGCCGTCCTCGACGAGATCGACTCCGGCCTGGACATCGACCGCCTGCAGGACGTCTCGGCGGGGATCAACGCGCTCCGCGACGAGCAGGGAACCGGCGTCCTCCAGATCACCCACTACCAGCGGATCCTCGAGTACGTCGAGCCCGACCACGTCCACATTATGCTGGACGGGAAGGTCGTCAAGAGCGGCGACGCGTCGCTGGCCGAGCAGCTCGAGGACAAGGGGTACGACTGGGTCCGCGACGAAGTGTACGGAACAGCCTGATACGGACAGAGACATAGTAACAACACAGACACACCAATGAGCTCAGAACAAGACCACCTCAAAGAGACGGACACCGAGGCGCGCTTCGACTTCAAGAAAGAGGAGTCCTCGGCGTTCCAGACCGACAAAGGCCTGACCGAGGAGACGGTCCGCGTCATCTCCGAAGACAAAGGCGAACCCGAGTGGATGCTGAAGCGGCGTCTGCGCGCGCTGCGGCAGTTCCAAGAGATGCCGATGCCGACCGACTGGCCCGGCCAGCCGGACCTCTCGGAGGTCGACATCGCAGAGATCGTCCCGTACATCCGACCGGACGTCGACGTCCGCGCCGGCGTCGACGACTGGACGGAGCTCCCGGACGAGATCAAAGACACCTTCGACAAGCTCGGCATCCCCGAGGCGGAGAAGAACGCGCTCTCGGGCGTCGGTGCCCAGTACGAGTCGGAGGTCGTCTACCAGAATATGCAGGAGCGCTGGGAGGAGAAGGGCGTCATCTTCATGAACATGGACAAGGCGGTGCAGGAGCACCCCGACATCGTCCGCGAACACTTCATGACGAAGTGCGTCCCCCCGAGCGACAACAAGTTCGCCGCGCTCCACGGCGCGGTCTGGTCCGGCGGCTCGTTCGTCTACGTCCCCGAGGGCGTCACCGTCGAGATGCCGGTGCAGGCGTACTTCCGGATGAACTCCGAGGGAATGGGCCAGTTCGAACACACGCTCATCGTCGCCGAAGACGGCGCCGAGGTCCACTACATCGAGGGCTGCTCGGCCCCGAAGTACTCCGCGTTCAACCTCCACTCCGGCGGCGTCGAAGTGTTCGTCGGCGAGGACGCCCACGTCCAGTACTCCACGGTCCAGAACTGGTCGAAGAACACCTACAACCTCAACACCAAGCGCGCGATCGTCGATGCCGGCGGCCGGATGGAGTGGATCTCCGGCTCGATGGGCTCGAAGGCGACGATGCTGTACCCGTCGTCCGTCCTGAAGGGTCGCGGCGCGTCCGACAACCACATCACCATCGCCTTCGCGGGCGAGGGCCAGAACATCGACACCGGCGCGAAGGTCTACCACAACGCCCCCGACACGAAGTCGACGATCGAGTCCAAGTCCATCTCGAAGGACGGCGGCCGCACGAACTACCGCGGGCTCGTCCACATCGCCGACGGTGCCGAGGACTCCTCGACCGCGGTCGAGTGTGACGCGCTGATGTTCGACAACGAGTCGACGTCGGACACGATGCCGTATATGGAGATCAACGAGTCGAAGGTCGACGTCGCTCACGAGGCGACGGTCGGGAAGATCGGCGACGAGGACATCTTCTACCTCCAGTCGCGCGGTCTCGACGACGACGACGCCAAACAGATGATCGTCTCGGGCTTCATCGAGCCGATCACGGAGGAACTACCGATCGAGTACGCGGTCGAACTCAACCGGCTGGTCGAACTCGAGATGGAGGGGAGCCTCGGGTAGTATGAGCGGCGCACAACTTCCCGCAAACCTCTCGGCGGAGACGGTCCGCGAGATCTCCGAGCAGCGCGACGAGCCCGAGTGGCTGCTCGACGCACGGCTCGACGCCCTGGAGGCGCTCGAATCGCTCGATCTGCCGGACGTCATCCAGACGCCCGGCCGGCGCTGGACGAACCTGGAGGCGCTCGACTTCGAGTCGCTCGTCGACCCGCTCGAACAGGTCGACGAGACCGAGCGGACGGCGGACGAGGGCGTCGAAGTGCTCACGTTCACCGAAGCGCTCGACGCGCATCCGGAGCTCGTCGAGTCCGCGTTCGGGTCGACGATCGAGCCCGAAGAGAACTACCTCACGGCGCTGTCGGCCGCGCTGTTCACGACCGGCACGGTCGTCTACGTCCCCGAGGGCGTCGACGCCGAGGACGTGACGATCCGCGCGGAGATGAACTCCCGGTCGCTGTTCAGCCACACGCTCGTGATCACCGAGGAGTCGGCGTCGGTCACCATCCTCGAGAGCATCGAGTCCGGCGCCGACGTCGAGGACGCTCGGTACTTCTCGAACCTCGTCGAGATCGACGCGGGCGAGAACTCCTACGTCCAGTACGGATCGCTGCAGAACCTCGCCGAAGACACCTACAGCTACGCGCTCAAGCGCGCGGACGTCGGCACGTACGCGACGGTCAACTGGATCGAAGGCAACCTCGGATCGCGACTGACGCGCAGCGACGTCGAGTCCGAGCTCAACGGCGATTCCGCCGAGACGAAGATCGTCGGCGCGTTCTTCGGTCACGAGGACCAGCACTTCGACGTCAACGCCCGCGTCTGGCACAACGCCGAACACACGACCGCAGACCTCGTCACACGAGGCGTCCTCGACGACGAGGCGCGCTCGGTGTACGAGGGCGTGCAGGACGTCGGCCGCGACGCGTGGAACACCAGTTCCTACCAGCGCGAGAACACGCTGATGCTCTCCGACGAGAGCGAGGCGGACGCGTCGCCGAAACTGATCATCCACAACCACGACACCGAGGCGTCGCACTCTGCGACCGTCGGACAGGTCGATCGCGAGGACCTGTTCTATATGATCTCGCGGGCGATTCCGCAGCGACGCGCTCGGAATATGCTCGTCGAGGGCTTCTTCGTCCCCGTCCTCGAAGAGATCGAGGTCGCGGAGTTCCGTGACGACCTCGAAGAGCTGATCGCCGCGCGGCTGCACTGAGCGGCCCTCGCAGTTCGCAGCTCTCCGCTTTATTCTCTCGCACACTGTCCGGTCGGCGTCACACACCGCGGCCCCGGAGCCGGCCCGCTCCAGGCGACCGACCGTTCGTCGACGTTGCCGTCTGTGTCCCCGACGCCGAGTTTCCCGGACGGGACAGCCACGACAGCGGCCGTTCGGACGCGGAAGTCGATGCGTTCGCTCCGCCCCAGATGCTCGTCTGTGCCGTCACCGTCGACGTCGAATGCGACTGTCGCACCGTCTCGGACGTACGTCGTCGATCCGGACTCGGTCTCGACGGCGAATCGTCCGTACGCCCCGCGCGACTCGACGACCCAGACGTTCGTCGTCGCGATCCAGGGGCTGAGCGTCGGCAGGATCGGGAGTCCCGCGGGTACCTCGCCGATCGTGCCGTTCGTCGCGCGCTCGACACCCCGTTGTGTCGCCCGTTCTGCGGTCCGCGTGGCCAGTTCGCGGCCGATCTCGCGCGTCGCCGAGACGGTACCCTCGACAGCCGACTGGCGAACGCGAACGTCGGCCGCGGTCGCGGTGCGACGGAGATCGACGCGGAGCGCCGTTCGGATCCGGTCTTCGCGGGCCGTGCTCACGGATCCACCGCTCGCGCGAGTGACGGCCGCGGCTGCGACGGCCCGAGCCAGCGAGCCGTCCGTCGCCGCGATCGCCCGCTCGCCCGGACCGTCCCAGCGGCCGAACGCCCGTCGGACGGCGGCAGTCCGCTCTCCCGAAGCGAGCGACGTCTCGCGGGCGAGCGTCCGGATTGCCCGCTGCCGAACGTGGGTCATAGATCGGGCGACTTTCGGTCGCAGCGCGTTACGGCGCTGTCTGAGCGTTTGGTCCGGATGCACCGCGAGCGTACGGTCGGCGGCGACGAGCGCCTGCCCCGCGGTGTGCAGCGAGACGCGCCCGGAATCACCGAAGAGCGTTCGCGTGACGAGGTCGGCCGCCTCGCCGTAGGGGACGGCGAACACGTTCAGATTCCGCACGGCGAGCCCGACGTACTGCTCGTCGTCGGCGACCCCATCGACGAGCGCTGCGTCGACCGGGCTGGAGCCGAGATACGCCGGGTCGCCGTCGGGGACGAGCACGGTCTCGCCGCGCACCCCCGTCGTGGTACCGACAGACACTCGCGGCGACGGCGGCTCCGGTGTGAGATCGGCGAGTTTGTTCGCCCGCGACGCCACGATGCCCTTGGCGTCGAGCGCACGGCCGATTCCGGCGTTCTGGTCGCGAGTCTGTGCCGCGCGCGCGTCGAGATCGCCGAGGACCTGACGGAGGTACGCAGCGCGGGCAGCGACGCGGGTTCGGTCCGCGACGCCGTCGTACGCTCCGGGCGCGTCGAGGAGGTCGGCGCGCCGGTCGCGAACGAGTCTCGCGAGCTTCGCCGCACCGTTGGTCTGCCCGGTCGCTGCGGCACTCGATTCGATTTCGACCGAGAGGTTACGCACGCGGTCTCGGAGGTCAGCGAGGTCCGCGTACACCCAGTCTGCCAGCCCGCTTGGGCGTGCGCCGACGATCCGCGTCGTGGCGCTCGTTCGCCCGCCGGTCACCGCGCGTCGAGCGACCGAGTCGGGACCACCGAGGTCCGACACGAGATCACGAGCGGCCGCACGCCCCTCCCGGAGGTTCGGGCCGTCGAGCGCACCGCCGGACTCGAAGGCCGACGTGACCCGACGAGTCGGTGCCGGGCCCGAGGCGAGCCGTCCCGTAGCCGTGACGCGGACACGGTGGACGTCCCGCCACGACGCCGAGGTCGTTCGCGGCGTCGCGTTCACCTTCACCCAGGTCCGCTCGACGGTCCGGTGTTCGACGACACGTCGGTCCGCACTGTAGAGCCGCCACGTTCCGGTGCCGGTTCCGGTTCCAATGCGTGAGACGGCGTCTGAACGTCCTCCTCCCGTGACCGAGACGTCGGTCGAGGTGTCCGAGAACGCGAGTGTCCAGTTTGGTCCGGGTGCGTGCGGCGCCGGGCGGTGGCCGTTTCGGATCGTTCTCGCGTCGGCGTCGGTAGAGACAACCGCTCCGTATCCGTCGCGGCGGATCGAATCGAGGCTGTCGGTACCGCGCCTGCCGCGGAGGAGCGCCAGAAACGCCTCGTCGGCGGTGCCGTTCACGCCGACGGTGATCGACCGCGTCGCGGGCAGCGCCCCGCCGCCCGAATCGGACTCGGCGCGCTCCGCGGCGTTAGCGTCCGGGAGCCGACCGGTCACAGCGGAGACGACGCGCGGGTCCGCTCTCGGTTCGAGAACGTCGCGAACGCCGGTCTGTAGCGTCGCTGCGCGGACTCCGGCGGCGGCGTCCGGATCGGCGCGACCGAAGGCGGCTCGCTGTGCGTCGAGGAGCCCAGCGTTCGTCGAGAGCGCGACGTGGCGGTTCGCCACGACGTTCGAGATCGGGAGGCCGGCGTACTGGCCGAGCCCACGGGCCTGTGCCATCGCCGTGACGCCGACAGTCATCCGGCGCGCGAGTCCGGGTGCTTCGAGCGGGCCGGCGTCCAGACGCGCTTGGAACGCCTCCGTTCGGTCGTGGAGCGCCAAGACCGGAACGCCGACCGTGACCGTTCGGTCGTCCCGGAGCGTGTCGACAGTGCTTCCGTCGCGCTCGACAGTCACACGGAGGTTTCGGATCGTTACTCGGAGCTCCGTCCCGCCGTCGACGCTCTCGACAGCCACGTGACGAAGCGCCGCCGGAACGGTGTCGACGGACTCGCCGAGCGAGGCCCGCGCGACGCTCGTTCCACGGCGGTGCTCGACAGTGGCGAGAGCTTCGCGCGCGGCAAGGAACACGCGGAGCCGGAGATACCTGCGGAACGTGCGTTCCTCGCCGAGTGCACGCCCGGCCGCAGTGTCTGCCGTGGCCGTCACCGGGTCGCGGGCAGCGGCCCGAGCCCCATCCCGGACGGCGCCGCGGAGTGCGGTCGTCACTCCGGCGTCGACGCGATCGGCGACGACGTCGGTGGATCGGTCGACCGGCTCCGGTCCCGGCGTCGCAAGCGAGGCCGCAAACGTCGAACTGCCGACGAGAAGGAGGATGCCGACGAGTGCGAACGGGATCCGAGCGCGATCGTCGTCTGCGAGCCGCATCAGCGATCGCCCCCCGGCGCGGCCCACGTGCGGACGACGAGTCGAACCGAGGAGACGGATACGGATTTTGCGGCCGCCTCGGGCGTGTCGTACCGCCGGCGGAGGTCCGCAGTCATCCGCGGCGCGAGCGCGTCCGCGACTCGTGCGTTCGCCGCGTCGGTGTCTTCGGTCGCGAGCGGTTCTGCCAGCGACGCGTTCGTCTTCGCGTCGAGTCGCGCGTAGCGGTGCCGCACGAGCGCTGCAGCCGGGTCCTCACTGCGGAGTGTGACGCGCGCACGTCCGGGGGGAACGAGCACCCGAACAGTTCGCTCTGCGACCGCAGTACCGAGCGTCTCGAAGTCGCTCGCCTCGGACGCAGCCACCGACTCGACGCCGGTCGGGATCGTGAGCGTCGCTGCGTGTATGTCATCCGCGGGCGGTTCGGGACCGACGCCGACGGCGCCACCGACAGGTGCTCGTGGGTATGGTTGCCAGACGGCGTCGACGCGAACAGTCGCACCGGTCCGAGCGCGAACCGCGTCGCGGACGCCCCGACGGAAGTCCGTCCGGGCCTGTGTGAGCGGGGACGCCCGGGGATCGGAGTCGCGGCCGGCGGCAGCGACGCCGCTGGTGCTCGTCGCGGCGCGAGCGAGCAGCCCGGCGAGGCTCCCGTGTGTGATTCGGTCGAGTTCGGGAGAGTCGGGGCTGATCGACCCCCCGTCTGCGTCTCGGTGGTCTGCGTCTTCGAGGCCGCGGACGCCGGGTGCAAGCGAGTAGTCGACCTGCGCGGTCGTCGTCGCGAGGGCATCAGCGACAGCGTCGGCCCGATCAGGGCCCGCCGGCGGCGATTGCTCGACGGTGACGAGGCCGACGACGGCCGCAGAGACGAGCAACAGGCAGACGACCGCGTCGATGGCGACGTTCATCGCCACACCCAGACGCGTACGCGTCCCCACACGACGTCGCCGTGGCCCGTCGCGACACTCACCGGACGGACAGCGCTGTCGACGCCGCCGTCTGCCTCCCGCGGCGGTCGACGGCCGTTCGTCCAGCGACCGTCCGGCGTCGCGACCGCGACCGCGACGCGGTAGCCCTCCGGTCCGACCTGTGTCGCTCGCGTGAGACGACTCGGAGAGACGACCCCGCCGTCGTGTATCGCATCGTAAACGCGCTCCAGCGTCGGTTCCGCGAGTTCGTTCGTCGTCTCCGACGGCGTCACGGAATCGAGCGTCGTGGCGTACAGCGAGAGCCCGGCACAGACTGCGAAAAGTGCCGCGAGGGCCGCGATCGGCGACGTCTGCCCGCGGTTTATCGCGTCCATTCTACGCGTCGACGAGTACGACATCGACGCCCTCCCACGTCGTGCGGCGCACGATCAGCGTCCGATCCACGACGCGCCAGGGAGCCTCTTGGGCGTCCGCCCGCGCGTCGACGACCGCCTGTCGGAACGCCTCCGGTGAACCGAACACCTGCTCCGGCGGCGTGCCGTGTAACACCGACCGAAGCGGCGAGTCGCCGACGGGGACCGGAGTGACAACTCCGAATGCGAGCGTCGCGTGCGCCGTCCCCGAATCGGATCGGACGCCGATGCGGCGCGTACCGAGTCGGATCTCGTCGGCGCCGAGCGGATGTTCGCCGGTCGCGGCGTACTCCGCGGCGGCGACGCGGTCGATCGTCGCTGCGATGGCTCCGGCGTCAGGCGGCGCAGCTGTCGGCAGTCCGGCCGCTGCGCCGACGAGTGTGACGCCGGCCAGCGACAGTCCGATCCACGCGTACCACGCATCGAGAGTTACGTCGAACATAGCGCGGCTGGTTCCGGCACCGTATATAAACGCTCGGCGTCGACCGGCGCGGGTCGGCGTCGGCGCACGCTCCGGTCAGAACAGCATCGACGCACCGACGAATGCCGTGAGGTATGCCACCGTCGCCGACGCGAGCGCGAGACCGACCCGGTACCCCACGAGCGAGCGGTCGAGCCCGCGGTCCAGCCCCGTCGCGACGACAGTCAGGATCGACGCGAGCGCGAGCACGTAGACGCCGACTGCAGTCCCGAGTAGCGAGGGGTCGAGCGTGGTCGCTCCCGGCGCCACTGATCCGGCGAGACTCGCACCGTCCGCAGGCGAAGCGCCCACAGTTCGACGAGTCGACTCGACGCCGGACGCGGCCATCTGTGTCGCCATCGCCACGGTTGCACCGCCGACCAGAGGACCGAACAGCGCCGCGGTGTGCCCGAGGGTACCCGTGATCGCTGCGAGCTCCCGGCGCGCGTCTGCCTCGACCCGACGGAGTTCGGTGAGGTGATCGGCCAGTGTGACGAGTGTCGGTCCGGCGGGTCGACCTTCCCGCGCGGCGACGGCTAAAAGCGACGCCGTCGCGCGCCCTCGCGGACTCGGGACGTGTTCGAGCGCGCCGTGCGGACCCAGAAATGCCCGTCGGACGCCGACACGGAGTCGGCGCTGTACGCCTGCGGCGGCGTCGAACACCTCGCTGGTTCGACCGGTTGTCGCGTCTGCGGCCGACTGGATCGCCGTCTCGACGGACTCGCCGGCTCCGACGCGGCGGCCGACCACCGCCGTCGCGTCCGCGAGCCCCGACTCGACGGCGGTGACGTCCCCACGAACGGCCGCCATCGGGCGGTAGTGAACAGCGAGCCCCGCACCGAGAGCGAGTCCGACCGCACTGACCGGAGTCGCCCACGACGCGACCAGCGATCCGAGGCCCGCACCGAGAGCGAAGCCGACGAGGGCCGCCGCGATGCCAGCCGCCGGTCCGGACGGGACGTCGGGGTGGGCAGTCGTCACGCGCGCCGGCGCGAGCGCGATCGGCCGTCGAAGGAGGAGCCACGCGCCCGCGAAGACGAGCCCCGCGGGAAGCACGACGTCGTAGATCGTGACGAACGCCGCCGCGGGGACGGAGACGCCGCCGGCACGCGCAGCGGGGAGCACGCCGACGAGAGCGAGCGGCAAGAGCACACCGAACGCGTAGATCCCGCTCGCCGGCCCGCGGACGTCGTTGGCGAACTCGGCCATCTCGGTACGAGCCCCCTCCAAGACGGTCGCCAGCGCCCGGTCGAGTGCGTCGTCGCGCTCCTCCGGTGGCGCATCGACGGCGGCTAGAAGGAGCGACGTCGAGCGTTCAAGCGCCGGGAACCACGACCGCCACTCACTGGCGAACCCATCGAGCCCCGCCGACGGCCCGCCTCGCGTCCGCTCTGCGTGGGCAGCGAGACTCCGGGCCAAGGGGCCCTCGCCAGTCCGCGCCGCAAACACAGCCGCGCGCTCTGGCGTCGCGTCCAGCCGGAGTCGCAGCGCCGCGCGGGCGACGAGTCCCGGGGCATCGCCCAGCGCGCGCGTCCGGTGGAGTGTTGCGGCGGCGACCGGGAGCCGGTGGACGAAATGCGTGCTCCCGAGACCGAGCCCCGCTGCGGCCGGTGCAGCGGCCGCAACGGGAAGCGACGGGACAGCAAACACGAGCGCACAGAACGCGAGTACGGTCGCGATCGGGGCGAGCACGTAACCGGCGCTGACGACCGTATCGGCGCGGAGGTCGCTTTCGAGGAAGGCGAGCGACTGGTGAAGCTCCGCCGTCGGTTCGACCGCGTTCGGGTACCAGCTCGCGAGCGTGCGCGTCGCACGGACGAGATGGTCAGAGTCAGAGTCAAAGAGCCTCGACATCAACGGCCTCCGTCACAGGAGCGACCGCCCTCACTCGAGCGCGTCCGATCGCGCGGAGCTGTCAGTCCCGCAGCCGCGAGTCGCTCGATCCGAGCAGCGCGCCGCTGCAGGAGCGAGAGCAGGTCGCCGTACGATTCGCCCGCCCCACAGAGTCGCTCGAACAGCGCGCTGTCCCCGCGGTCGATCGAGCCGGTCTGTCGGAGCGTTCCCGAATCACGCTCGAACAGTGGCCGGAACGTCGTCTGCGCGTCGGAGACTCGGACTTCCTCGACAGCGTCGACGTAGCGTGCGTCGCCGTCGTGGGCGCAGGTGACGACGAGATCTGTCGCACCGAACGACGAGGGCGGGACGTCGAGGTCCGAGACCACGCGTTCGCGGACGGCGGCCGCGGAGTCGCCGTGGATCGTCCCCAGGACGGCGTGCCCGTGCGCGCCGACGCGCATCGCCTCGTAGAGCGCGCCGGCCTCTTCGCCGCGGACTTCGCCGACGGCGAGTGCCCCGTCCCCGAGCCGGAGCGCCGACCGGAGCGCCTGCGTCGGGGAGAAACCGCCTGTTCCAGCGCTTTCATCCGAACGCGACACGGGTTCGTCGGTGTGCAGCGCCTGCACGTCGCGGCCGTGTTCGCGGAGTGCCTCGACCGGGAGCTCCGGCGTGTCTTCGATGCTCACGAGTCGCGTCGCTTGCGGGAGTTCCCACAGGAGCGCGCCGAGCAGCGTCGTCTTCCCGGCGCCGCGCGTTCCGGCGACGATGGTCGCCGCACCGCGCTCGACGGCGACCGAGAGAAACGCCGCCGCCTCCGGGGTGAGTGAGTCGACAGCGACGAGCCGGGGGAGCGTCCACGCCGCGTCGTCCCGCGTCCGGAACGCGAACCCGACGCCGTCACTCGCCGGGGCGGTCACGCCCGCGACGCGAACCCGGCGTCCGGACTCTGCGACGACGGACGCGTCGAGCGTCGGTGAACTGCGCGAGAACGCGCGTCCGCTCTCCCGGCGGAAGCGCGAAGCGAGCGACGCCGCGCTGTCGGGAGTCAGTCGGACGTTCGTCGGCATACGCTCCCCGTCGACGACCACTCGCACGGGCGAGTCGCTCACAGGGGCCGAGACGACGACGTCCGAGACGCGTTCGTCGGCGAAGAGATGCTCGAACACGCCGAGCCCGCGCGTGTGGCGGTCGAGGACCGCGGCGAGCGTCTCGATCGGATCGTCCGGTCCGGCGACGCGGCGGACGGCGCGTCCGGCGGCCCGCGGGCCGCCGCTGACCGAGCCGTTCGCGAGCACCTCGTAGGCAGCCGCCAACGTCGCTGTTGCCTCCGGATCGAGTTCGTGGGCGACCGGATCGAGATAGTACCGCGGCCCGTCGGTCGTCTCGAACAGCCGAGCGGTCGCGTCCGTCGAGAGTTCGTCCGTCCGTCGGAGCGAGGCGCGGGACGGTGGCTGGCGGGCAACGCGCGCACGAGCGACCGTGGGACCGACGAACGCGCGCAGGACGCCCTCGTAGTCGTCGCCGCGTTCGTCTCCAGTGCCGACGGCCGGGGGCTCCGTCCGTCCGCGCGACGCGCCATCTGCGAGTCCGGATTCGGCGGCGATACGAGCGACGGCACCCGCGCGGCCGCTCGCTCGGCGGGCGGCCGCGAGCGGATCCCGGCGGGCGCGCTCGGCCAGCGACTCGTCGTGGAAGCGAACGCGCTCGACGAACCGGCCCGCGGCGAGAAGCAACCCGACCGAACCGTCGGTGTAGATCCGGTCACGTCCGGCCGAACGCGTTCGGACGGCGTCGACGTCGCATTCTGCGAGCGCCGTGACGACGGTCGCCCGGCATCCGCGACTGGATTCGAGAACGCCGTTGCCGGGGCAGTCGGCGGCATCGACGACGAGCTCCCGGCGGTCCGAGACGCCCGTGCCGGTCGGCCGCTCGAAGGTCGGCCGACACCGACAGCTGTCGGCCGTCGTGTCGGGATCCGTGTCACGGCCTACCGTGTCCGATGCGTCCGAGGAAGTCTCCGGCCGGTCGGCGGTCGAATCGAGGCCGACAGCGTTCGCGATCGCCGACGTAACGCGAGCGATCGACGGCGGCCGGCCGAACGCCGAATCGAGGTCAGTGGGCATACCGCGGCTGGTCCCGTCACCGTATATAAACGATCGGGGAGGAAGGCGACAGATCAGCCGGATCGAGTCGGTGGCGGCTCCCGCGCGACGAAGAGTTCGGGGCCGCCGCGACCCCGCTGGCGAACGAGTGCGAGCGAGACGCTCGTGCGCCCCGGCTCCCGTACGACGACCGGACCCGCGGGCGTCCTGATCGGGATCGGCAGCGAGAGCCCGCGGAGCCGCGTCGGCGACGACGCCAGTGCGAAGGCGACTACCGACCGGTTCCCCGGACCGCCCGGCCGTCCGCCGACCGCGACGAACGCAGGTCTGGCGGCGGTCAGCGATCGGCGTGGCAGTCTGACCGTGACGCGCCGCGTCGCCGCCCAACTTCGCTTCGTCGTGGCGTCCTCAGTCGTTGCCAGAGTGCGTCCGGCGCGTTCGAACCGATCGACGGCGCTCTCGATAGTGGCGTCGGTACTCTTGGCCCGCGCGTGATCGACCGCCGGCACGACAGCCGCGAGCGTCGCCACCGCAAGCATCGCGGCGACGACGATGCGGATCACCGGAAGACGCCGCGGAGTCGCGACGCGAGCGAGGCGTCCGACCCGCAGTCCGTCGATCCGCCGGCGTTCGGGGCGCGGCCGACAGCGCCGCCGGCGGACTCGACTCGCTCTGCGGTACCGTCGGTCGCGTCAGGCGTGCGGGAAGCGGTGTCGGAGCCGTCGAAGCTGGCAGCGGCGTCAGTGCCGGATCCGAGGCGTCGGTCGGGCTTCGTCGTTGCGTCCCGCATCTGCTCTCGGTCCGCCACCGAGTCACGACCCGTCGAGTCGGCTCGCGTTCCTGCACGCGTTTCGGGGTCGTCAGCGCCCGTCTCCGGGATCCGTTCCCGGACGAGCCCTCGCTCTTCGGTGTCGGCCTCCCGTTCGAGCGCTTCGACTTTGGCCAGCGCGATCGAGGCCCGGCGTTCCACGGCCTCGTCGACCGCGTCGACTCCGTCGAGGAGGCCGCGAACGGCGTCGAGATCGGCCTCCAGTGCGGTGAGCCGCTCCTCGATACTCGCCAGACGCTCCGCGTCGATCGGCGCTGCATCGTGGGCGGCGTCGTCGGGGCTGGCCTCGTCGCTGTCGGAATCGGCGTCGGTGACCGAAGGGGCGGCGTACGGGTCGTCGCCTGCGCGCTCCGCGGACGCCGAGTCCCCGAGGACGTTTTCGACGGGATCGAGGCGAGCAGCGAACGCGTCGTGACCGGCTGGATCGTTCGACATACCGGCCGTGGTCGCGTCATCACTTGTAAACGATCGGCCGGTGCGGCGCAGAGACCCGCAGGTGCAGGTGGGCGGGTCACCGTCGGGTCACAGATCGGCCAGTCCTTCGAGAACGCGGTCGTGGGGCGAACGTTGAAGTCCCACCTCAGTGATAATCGGAGTATGAAGTCCGTCCTGATCGGCGTCGGCCAGGCCGGCGGGAAACTCGCCCGCGAACTGGTCGAACACGACGAGCGGATGGGGTTCGGCTCCATCCGCGGCGCAGTCGCGGTCAACACTGCAGAGGCCGACCTCCGCGGTCTCCCCTTCGAGACCGTTCTCGTCGGTCAAGACCGCGTGAAGGGCCACGGCGTCGGGGGCGACAACGAGCTCGGGGCCGAACTGATGCAGTCTGACACACGGGAGGTGCTCTCGGCGCTCGACGGCCGGATCTCGGCCGACGTCGAGTCGATCTTCGTCGTCGCCGGGCTCGGCGGCGGCACCGGCAGCGGGGGCGCACCCGTTCTCGCGAAGGAGCTCAAACGCATCTACGACATCCCCGTCTACGGGCTCGGCATCCTCCCCGGCCGCGACGAGGGGTCGATGTACCAGGTCAACGCCGGGCGGTCGCTGAAGACGCTCGCCCGCGAGGCCGACGCGCTCCTCCTCGTCGACAACGACGCCTTCCGCTCGGCGGGCGAGAGCATCACCGAAGGGTTCGACGCGATCAACGAGGAGATCGCGAGACGGGTGGGCCTGCTCTTGGCATCCGGAGAGGCCGTCGAGGGCGTCGCCGAAAGCGTCGTCGACTCTTCGGAGATCATCAACACGCTCCGCGGCGGCGGGATCGCCGCACTCGGCTACGCCTCCGCGGAGGCGGCTCCCGACGCCGAAGAGAACATCAACACCGTGATGAGCACGACCCGCCGCGCCCTCCTGACCGGGTCGAGCCTCCCGGACGCGACGGACGCCGACGCCGCGCTCCTGATCGTCGCGGGCGAACAGGACGCGATTCCGCGGAAGGGCGTCGAGCGGGCGCGCCGGTGGGTCGAAGAGGAGACCGGAAGCCTGCAGGTCCGCGGCGGCGACTTCCCGCTCTCGAGCGGTCGCCTCGCCACTTTGGTCCTCCTCGGCGGCGTCGAGCGCTCCGAGCGACTGGAGACGTTTATGCAGCGTGCGAAAGACGCACAGGAGGCCGACGAAGAAGCCGAGGCCGAAGAAGAGCCCGCGGACGCCGCAGAGATGTGGGCGAGCGACGACCTCGACGACCTGCTGTGAACCGCCTCGGAGTCGAGCCCCGAAGCACTCGCTTTGCCCTGTAGATCCGCTGGGGCGTCTGCGGTCGACTTCCGGCGCTACTGCTGTAGCAGGCTCGCGCCGTCGAACTCGGTCCGCGTGTACTCGACTTCGAGCAGGTCGAGGATCGTCGGCGCGATGTCGTAGAGGTCGGCGTCCTCGATCTCGACGTCGGGGTCGTCGACGAACAGCGTCGCGTTGTCGAAGCTGTGCATCCCGTTTCGCGGCCCAGTACCGAACACGTCGTCGTGGCCTTTGAACCCGGATTTGAGGTCGAAGCCGTGGTTCGGGACGACGACGAGATCCGGCGCGATGTCGTCGTGGTCGCCGCGGAAGGCGTCTTCCTTCTCGACGACCCGCTCGGCGACCCTGCGGCCGTCCGGCCCTTCGAGTGCCTCGAGGTCGGCTTTCAGCTCCGCGCGGACCGCCTCGTACTCCTCCTGGGGAACGCCACCGCGGGGTTCCCGGCCTTCGAGGTTGACGTAGAACCGCCCGGGAATGAGCGAGTACGCCCGCGTGTCGTCGTCGATGTCGCCGAGTTCCTCGTGGTCGTCGTCCTCGTAGGAGAGCCAGCCGGTCTCTTCGAGCCAGGCGTTGCAGTGGACTTCGTAGTCGAGCGACGTGAAGCCGTGATCGGAGGCGACGACGAGCGTGACGTCGTCCGGCAGCGACGCGCGGATCTCGCCGACGTACTCGTCGACCTTCTCGTAGAACTCGAGGAACGCCGCCTTGTTCTCGCCGTCGTCTTCGTACTCCTTGAACAGGAAGTGGTTCACCCGGTCGGTCGTCATGAAGACGCCGAAGAAGAGGTCCCAGTCGTCGCGGTCGAGGACGCTGTCGAACGCCTCGTAGCGTCGGTCGAGCGTCGTGTGCGCGTTCTCGACGAACTCGGTTTTGTCCTCGTCGTGGCCGAGTTTGGCGTTGACGTCGATCCGGTAGCCCATCGCGTCGAGTTCGTCGCGGAACTCGTCGGGGTGTGCCGCCTTGTCGACGCTCGGCGAGAGAAAGCCCGAGACCATCCGCTGGACGTTCCGCTGCGGCGGGAACGTCACGGGGACGTTCATCACGCTCGCCTGCCGACCCGCGTCGGTGACCCGGTCCCACAGCCGCGTCGCCTGCACGTCACGACCCATCGGGACGTAGGTGTCGTAGGAGCCGTTCTCGCGGTCTTGGAAGCCGTAGACGCCCGTTTCACCGGGGTTGACGCCGGTCGTCAGCGACGGCCAGCAGGCCGAGGACTCCGGCGGGACGATGCTCTCGATCGCACCGGCGCTCCCCTCCTCGGCGAGCGCGGCGAAGTTCGGAAACCGGTCGGGGTTGTCGGCGAGGAGGCTAAAAGGAACGCCGTCGATACCGATGAAGGCGACCCGCGGGTGATCTGTGCCGCGGAGTCGGTCGAACAATCCCATACCCTTCGTATTCCGTGGTGAGTCATAAGAAGTTTCGTCTCCGCGCAGAGACGGCCGCCGTCGCTGACGATCGAGAGACGGTCCGGTGGGTCGAAATCCCCTTCGAGAGGCGGCGAAGGAGCGAAGTGGACGGCCGCGTAACTGCAAACGAGAGCCGTGAAGGAGTTCCAACGAAAGCAGTTGCTCGAGCGCGTCGACCGCGAGGGCGCGACGGTCGGCGTCGACATCCCCGATCGGATCGACGTGCAGGGCGAGGAGATCGATCTCCGGGAGTTCGTCTTCGAGATCAAGCGCCGCGACACGATCCCGTCCGGCGAGCGCGAACGCGTCGAGCAGGCGAAGAAGAACCTCCGCCGCGAGCGCCTCCAGCGCCGCCAGCGGATCGAGTCGGGCGAGGTCTCCTACGAGGAGGGCGAACGGCTCGCCGAGAGCATCATCGGCATCGACCGCGCGCTGAACGCGCTCGAACAGTTGCGCCCGGTCGATCTCGAACAGGAGGCGAAGGTGCAGCAGGCGGCCGATCAGAAGCGGTGGATGAGCTTCCTGAAACAGGCCCTCGGCCACGAGGGTACGGGCAACACGCGCGGAGGGCGGCGGTGACCCGCAACGCCGAAGTCGCCCACCGGCTCGAGGAGTTCGCGGACCTGCTCGAGGCCGACGGCGTCGAGTACAAGCCGAACACCTACCGACGCGCCGCCGAGAACATCCGCGAACACCACGAGCCGATCGAAGAGCTCGCCGCGGAGGGCGAGTCGGCCGTCGAGCGGATCGACGGCGTCGGCGAGGCGATCGCCGCGAAGGTCGTCGAGTACATCGAGACGGGAGAGATCGAGGAGCTGGCCGGCCTCCGTGAGAAGCTCCCGGTCGACATCGAGGCGCTGACGCGGGTCGAGGGCGTCGGTCCGAAGCGAGTCGGCAAACTCTACCACGCGCTCGAGATCACGACGCTCGACGAGCTCGCGACGGCCGCCGAGGCGGGACGCATTCAGGAGGTCGACGGCTTCGGCCCGAAGACGGAGGCGAACATCCGCGAGAACGTCGCCTTCGCGCGCGAGGCGCAGAAGCGCGAGCGGCTCGGGGACGCGCGCCCGCTCGCGGACGAGATTCTCACTTATCTCCGCGAGACCGACGGCGTCGACAGCGCAGAGGTCGCGGGCTCGATCCGCCGCTGGCGCGACACGATCGGCGACGTCGACGTCCTCGTCGCCGCCACCGCGAACGAGGCTGTCGTCGACGCGTTCCTCGAGTGGCCGCCCGCGTCGGACGTGATCGAGGCGGGCGAGCACAAGGCGGGCCTGCGCGTCGACGACATCCGGATCGATCTCCGCGTCGTCGATCCGAGCGAGTTCGGCTCGGCGCTGCAGTACTTCACCGGCAGCAAGGAGCACAACGTCGAACTCAGGAACCTCGCGATCGACCGCGAGCTGAAGATGAACGAGTACGGCGTGTTCGACGTGTCAGACGTCGACGACCCCGACGCGGGCCAGCGGGTCGGCGAGCGGATCGCCGGCGAGACCGAGGAGTCGATGTACGCCGCGCTCGATCTCCCGCTCGTTCCGCCGGAGATCCGCGAGGGGACCGGCGAGATCGACGCCGCGCGCGAGGGAACGCTACCCGACCTCGTCGACGAAGACGACGTCCGCGGCGACCTCCACACCCACACAGACTGGTCGGACGGCCGCGCGTCGATCGCCGAGATGGCCGATGCGGCCGCCGCCCGAGGCTACGAGTACTACGCCGTGACCGACCACGCGACCGGGCCGGGGATGGTCGGCGGCGTCGGCCTCGAAGACGACGACCTCCGGGCGCAGATGGACGCGGTCGACGAGGTGAGAGAGGAGGTCGACGCCGACCTCACGCTGCTGCACGGCGTCGAGACCAACATCGACGCCGACGGTGGGCTCTCGACCGACGACGACGTCCTGGCGGCGCTCGACCTCGTCGTCGCGTCGCCCCACGCCGCGCTCGGGCAGGACCGCGACACGGCGACCCAGCGGCTCGTCGCCGCCGTCGAACATCCGAGCGTCGACGTTCTCGGCCACCCGACCGGTCGGCTGATCAACGAGCGCGAGGGGTTAGACCTCGACATCGCCCGAATCGCCGCGGCCGCGGCGGACGCCGGAACGGCGCTCGAGATCAACGCCGACCCGGCGCGATTGGACCTCAACGGCGAACTCGTTCGCGTCGCGGTCGACGCCGGGGCGACGATCGCCGTCGACACCGACGGCCACGCCCCCGGCGCACTGGAGTACATCAGATACGGCGTGCACACGGCTCGCCGCGGCTGGTGTGAGGCCGCCGACGTACTGAACACGCGAGAGATCGACGGACTCCGTTCGTTCCTCCACTGATTCGAAAGATGACCCGTAGCGCATCCTCAGACCGGTTCCTCCTCGACGCAATGCTCGGCAAACTGGTGACGTACCTCCGGATGTGTGGCTACGACGCCACGTACATCCTCGACGAAGGGAGCAAGTGGGGCAGAGAGCCCGGCAACGATCCCACCGACGACGAGATCCTCGCGCGGGTCGAGGCGTCCGACAGGGTACTCCTCACGCGCGACGCCGCCCTCGCCGACCGGGCCTCCGAGGCCGTCCTGCTCACGACTCGCGACGTCCGCGACCAGCTCCGGGAGCTCGGCGAGGCCGGCTACGAACTCACGCTCGAAGACCCGCCGACGCACTGCAGCGCGTGCAACGGCGAGCTCCGGCCAGTCGCGGAAAACGAGTCGCTGCCGTCGTACACTCCTGACCCCTCAGAGACCGAGTGCTGGCGCTGTCGGTCGTGCGGACAGGTGTTCTGGAAGGGCAGCCACTGGGAGGACGTCCGGGAGACGCTCGGCGGGCTGTGAACTGCCTCGGGGGCGAGCCCCGAGGCACTCGGCCTGCTCCGTTCGTAGTTTCGCCGGCGGTCAGCGGTGGCGATCCGACCGCGGCGTCCACTCCTCGCAGGGGTCCATCTCCTCCATCAGTTCGTCGTGCGCGCCGCAGTACGGCTGGATCCCCGAGTCGGTTCGCACGTACTCGAAGTGCGCGCAGTTGCCGCAGTACGTGTCGCCGGGAGTCGTTCCCGGTGTTCCCGGTCCCGACGCGGTCGCCGTACCGTCGTCTCGGGGCGACTGCGGCCCCTGCGCGCGGCTGGCTGACCGGTTTCGTCGCCCCGCCGCTGCACCGTCTGGCGAGCGCGAGGGTCGTCCGGACGGTTCGTCCAGCGGCGACGAGATGGTGTCGGCGTCGGTGCCGCCGTCCGACGCCGGACCGGGCGTGCTGCCGGCGCGACCGGACGCGCCGGTTCCGGACGTGCCCGCGGTCTGAGTTTCGACGTCGCCGTCGGGCGTGCTGCCGAAGAAGCCGATCCCGCCGAGGCCCCCGCGAGAGCGCTCGACGGGGACGTACTGCGTCTCGCGCTTCCGCGTCACGTTCACCGTCGCGGTCCCGCCCGGATCGTTGCGCGTCTTGAAGTTCGCGACGCCGGCGAAGAGACACCAGAACGTGATGATCGCGCCGAGAAAGTAGACGCCGACCGTCAGAAGCGTCAGATCGGGCTTGCCGGTCCCGCAGAGCGACCCCGACCAGCGGCAGGGGTACGCGTAGGTGAAGAGCGCGACGCCGATCACGGCGATCCCGGCGCCGACGACGGCGGCCGCCTTCGTGAGTCGCGCCGACGGGAGCACCGCGAAGATGCCGAGGAAGACCGCGGGGACGCCGACGCCGGCGAGCACGCCCCCGAGTTGGCGCTTGGCCGTCAGCGCTGCCGGATCGGCCCCGTAGAGGACGTCCGTAGTGGCGACGACGATGCCGGAGACGACGAGGAGGGCCCCGGCGAGAAACAGCCCCAATCCGAAGAGCAGTCGCTGGAGGCTCGTCTCCGCTTGCTTCCCCCTGTAGACCTCCGAGAGACTGGTCATACCCGGTGTTCGAGTTCACCACACAAAACGATGCGTCAGACGGACGTACGACGCGTACTGGCGAACGGCGAACGTCGGCGGGCGGCGGGCGCGGACGGCCGGTGATCCGGGCGGGCAGAGAGCACCGGGTGCGTATCGTGCCGGGGGAAGTAGAGCCTCCGAAAACGCCAAGATACGGACGCTACGAGGCTGCGTGCGTGTCGAAGAGATTATTGTACGGGCTCGCCAACCGCCGGGTATGGCAGACGAGGATGAATCCGAGGGCCCCGTCGTGGAACTGGGTGAGGAGACCCCTATCGAGGGACAGCCGCTGGCACGCGTCGCCGCGCGACTCACCTGGCCTCACGAGATGAGCCGCATCGTCGAACAGGAGGGCGAAAGCGTCGTTCGGACGCCGTCCGGTCCGCAGACGCTCTCGGACGTCCTCGAAGACGTCGACGAGACGTACTTCGACTCCCGGCAGACCTTCGTCGACTGCGTCCGCGAGGTCGTCGGCGACGGCCCCGTCCAGACGGAGTAAGCGCCGACCACGACGGTGTCCGTTCTCGCCCGCATTCGCACCGCCGCTCTGGAGTCGAGTTGGCTCCAGCGGTCGCTGATCGTCGGACTCGCGCTCTCGATACTCTGGAGTTCGTGGTCGGTTCCGCCTTCGGACCTCACCGCGCGTGTCGTCCGCGACGCCGTGGTGTTTCTGTTCGTTCCCGCCGTGCTCGCGATCACGCACGGTCGCACGCTCGGGTTCCGCGTCGACCGCCGGGCGCTCCGTGACACGCTCTTGCTCGCGGCGTTCGTCCTCCCGTTCTACCTCGTCGGCTCGTCGCTGCCGAGCATCCGCGCGTACTACCCGATGTGGCACACCACGACCGCACTCGGGGAGTTTCTGCCGCACTCGGTCCAGCAGCTACTGGTCGTCGTCGCCGCCGAGACGTACTACCGCGGACTCCTCTGTGTCGGCGTCAGCGAGGACATCGGATTCAAGAGCGTCTTCATCAGCCCCGTGGTCTACGCGCTTCACCACGTCGGGAAACCGCCGATCGAACTGCTGCTGTCGGGACCGACAGACGTGCTCTTCGGCGCGGTCGACTATCACAGCCGGTCGCTGCTCCCCTCGATCGTCGCGCACGGTCTGGGGCTGACGCTGCTGGACTGGCTCGCGTTGCACGACCCGGTGATCCCGCCCGCGGACGTAGTCGCCGCGCTGCGGTGGCTTCCGATACCGCTGTGAGAGAGTTGCGGCCGGGGTCAGGAGCCGTCGGAGACCGGGCGTGGGTCCCAGGATCCGAGCCGACGCATCGTCGCATCCATCTGTGAGAAGTGGGCGGTCTTTCGATCACGATGAGACATAACAGAGAGTCGAACGGAAGTGTACTGTAAGTATCTTCTGCCGATATCGTTTGAGAACGTTGCTATTCATTGTATTCGTAATACACGTACTTGTGCTTCCTTGTCCGATATTTGTTCGAACGTTTCAATTCGATGTGCGAACGCGCCGATCGGAGGGACCGCCTCCCCCGTACCGATCGGGCGGGACCGCGGGCGCGACGACGACCGACAGAATTAGCCTGCGGCCGCGTGCACCGGTACGTATGATCCACAGCGACTGGGGCGAGTGGCTCCCCCGCGCCGTCGAATCGGCCGACCCGGACACCGTCGCGATCTGGTATCTCGGCTGCAACGGCTTCATCCTGAAAGGATCGGACGGAACGACTGTCGCGATCGACCCCTACCTCGGCACCGGCGACCCGCCGCGGACGGTCCGGATGATCCCCGTCCCGTTCGCGCCCGACGACGTCGCCGAGATGGACGCCGTCTTCGCGACGCACGAGCACACCGATCACACGCACGGGCCGAGCCAAGCGCCGATACTCGAACGCACCGGCGCGTCCTTTTACGCCCCGGACGACTCGCTGTCAGTCGCGTTCGACGACGAGGCGTGGCTCGACGAGTACGACGTCACCGACGAGCAGTTCACCGAAGTCGCCGAGGGTGACACCCTCGAAGTGGGCGAGTTCACCGTCCACGTCGAGATCGCACACGACCCCGATTCGACGCATCCTGTCTCGTACGTCTTCGAGCACGAGTCGGGGACGTTCTTCCACGGCGGCGACACGAAGCCGCACGACGACTTCGACGAGGTGGGCGCGCGCTACGATATCGACCTCGGCGTGCTCGCGTTCGGCGCGATCGGAAACATCGACGACAAGCAGACGGGCGAACCGAAGCGCACGCGCTGGTACGCCACCGAGAACGAGGCCGTGAAGGCCGCCTCCGATCTGCAGTTCGACCGGTTCCTCCCGAGTCACTGGGATATGTGGAAGGGAATGACCGCCGATCCGAAAGCACTCCACCACCACGCGCGGAGCTACGCGCACCCGGCGTCGCTGGAGATTGCCGAGATCGGCGATCGCATAGATCTCTGAGCGCGGACACGGATCCGTACCGGCGGTGTGAGCGAAGCGAACGGACGTGACGGGACTCTCGGGAGCGGGGCGAGCGGGAGGTCGTCGCGGGAGTGAGCGAAGCGAACGGACGTGACGGGATTCGAACCCGCGCTCTAGGGGTTAGGAACCCCTCGCCTTGGTCCACTGGGCCACACGTCCCACCGCAGGATAGCACAGCCGTCGCTTAAACAGATACGGTTCCGCGAAAAACACCGGGTGGGGCAGCGCTTCAGTTCGCTTCGGTGGAGGTCTCGCTCGACGTCGACGTCGTCGACTCCGCGTCCTCGCTCTCCTTTTCGTCCTCCATCTGGCTCAGTTCGTCCTCGATCTCCTCGCGGCCACGCTTGAACTCGCCCATCGCCTGGCCCGTCGAGCGAGCGAGCTTCGGGATCTTGTTCGCGCCGAACAGCAGCACCAGTATGAGCAGGACGACGAGCACTTCCGGCCCACCCGGGAGCCCCGGGAACAGTGGGGTAACACTTACGGACATTTCTACCAGCACCTAACCCAGTCGCAATTATAGGCTTTTTGCTCGGCCACCCCGTCAAACACAGCCAGAAACAGGAAATCGAACGTAGCGACAGCAACATTGAACCGGACGGCCCGCGGACCGAGAGTATGGTTTCAGCCGGCGATACCGCCCCGGACTTCACTGTACCGCTCGCAGACGGCGACATCGGTTCGTTCACGCTCTCGGACCACCTCTCCGAGGGGCCGCTGGTGCTCGCGTTCTTCCCGGCCTCGTTCACGAGCACTTGCACGACGGAGATGTGCACCTTCCGCGATCAGATGGCGAACTTCGAGGACGTCGGCGCGGACGTCTACGGGATCAGCATCGACACGCCGTTCACGCTCAACGAGTTCCGCCGCCAGAACGAACTCAACTTCGCGCTGCTGAGCGACACGAACCGCGAGGTCATCGACGCCTACGACGTCGCGATGGACTTCGCCGACCTCGGCGTCTACAACGTCGCCAAGCGCGCGGTCTTCGTCGTCGACGCCGACGGCGAGGTCACCTACGCCTGGGTGAGCGACGACCCCGGCGCGGAACCGGACTACGACGAGGTGGCCGACGCGGCCGAAGCCGCGAGCGCCTGAGCCGCTCCCGACGACACGACGCGAATTTTTCTCGTGAGACTGCGCCCGCAGGGTACTTTGCAGACCCCGGAGTAGACCAACGAGTATGGCTGAGTCTACCGAGCACGTCGGTCACGAGTACGACCCGGAGGCGGATCACAACTTCCCGGACCAGCGGCTCAACACGGTCCTCCCCGAACTCCTCTCTGATCCGGAGGTCGTCACCTATCTGGAAGCCCAGAACGTCAACGCAGTCACGCGAAAGGGCTACAACGACCACGGGACCAAGCACATCGAGATCGTTCGCAACCGCGCGCTCAACCTCTACAACCTCCTGAAAGGCGGCAGCGTCGCATTCAACGGCGCGACCGAGCAGGGCCTCGACGAGGCCGACGAGGCGGTGATCGTCGCCCTGGCGGCGACGCTGCACGACATCGGTCACGTGGTTCACCGCGACGAACACGCCTACTACTCGATCCCGCTCGCGGCCGACGTCCTCGACCGCTTTCTCCCGCAGTTCGACTTCTACGACACGGCCGACGTGGTCCGAGTGAAGGCCGAGGTGCTGCACGCGATCCTCTGTCACCACACCGCGGAGGACCCGCTGACGACCGAAGCGGGCGTCATCCGCGTCGCCGACGCGCTCGATATGGAGCGCGGCCGCTCGCGGATCCCCTACGAGAAGGGCGGTCGCGGGATCAACACGCTCTCCAGCCAAGCGATCGAGAGCGTCTCGCTTCGCCCCGGCGACGGCACGGCGGTGCTCGTCGAGATCGAGATGGTCAACGCCGCCGGCGTCTACCAGGTCGACAACCTCCTGAAGGCGAAGCTCAGGGATTCGGGTCTCGAATCACACATCCGGATCGTCGCGGTCAACACGAAGGCCGACGATCAGCTCGTCGAGCGGATCGAGCTGTAGGCGCTGCCGACGGGCGCAGCCCACGCAGACTGGCGCTCAGTCGTCTGCGGGCGTGACTTCTTCGAGGCCGGCGAGGGTGAGTTCGCCGCCGAGCGTCCGGTTCGGGTACGGGATGTCGATTCCCTCCTGGTCGAAGCGCTGCTTCACGCTCTGGGCGTACTCCGCACGCGTCTTCACGAAGTCCGCGCGGCTCGGATCCGCGATCCAGATGCGCGACATCAGCGTCACCGAGGAGTCACCGAGCTCCGTCAGCCGAACCGTCGGTGCCGGGTCCTCGAGGATGTCGTCCCGCGCTTCCGCCTCCTCGACGATGATCTCCGTCGCCCTGTCGACGTCGTCGTCGTAGCCGACGCCGAAGGGGATCTGGAGGCGGAGCTTGTCCTTCGCGACGGGGTTCTTGATGACGCCGTCGGTCAGCGCCGAGTTCGGCACCGTCAGGAGTTCGTTGTCGAACGTGCGGACACGGGAGACGCGGAAACTGATGTCCTCGACGACGCCGGAGTTGCCGTCCCACTCGATCCAGTCGCCGATCTTGAACGGCTTGTCGGTGTAGATGAAAATCCCGGAGACGAAGTTCTGTAAGACGTCCTGCATCGCGAACCCGATCGCCAGCGTCGCCGCGGCCGCGATCGTCGCGAGCGACTGCAGGAAGTTGGGGTAGCCGGCCGCCCCGAACGCAGCCGTGAGGCCGACGAAGCCGACGGCGACGACGAGGAGTCGTCGCAGGGGCTTCTGGGCGTGCGGTTCGAGACCGCGGGAGTTCATCATCCGGTCGGCCAAGGGGAGCACGATGCTCCGACCGACGACGAACACGACGGCGAAGACGACGAGGAAAGCCACTACCTGACCGAGCAGTCCCGCAGCGGCGTCCGGAACGCCGAACCCCGCAATGAATCGCGCGATAGAGCCGCTCAGCCCGGTTCCGGTCTGAAGAACGGCTCCAGCGGTCATCGGTACAGGACTCCGGTGTTACCCCGCGTCTCGATCACCTGCGCGTCGACGCGCCCCGCGAGGTCCTCGGTCAGTTCCTCGACGGTCGTGCCGCCGCGGGCCGCACGCAGGAACTTCACCTTGACGAGATCCCGCTCTGCCAGTTGATCCGAGAGCTCTTCGACGACGGGATCGAGACCGCCTTTTCCGACCCAGACAGTGACGTCCAGATCGTGCGCCTGCTTCCGTAACTCCTGTTCGTCCATACGACCCTGCTACGATGGCCCCCGGTTTGAAACTTAACACTCTTGCGGGAAGAGCAGTCGTCAACAGCCGATGGAGGGGCCGAGAAGCCGATCCTACTCGTCGCCGTACGGGTAGCGCTTCGTCGCACCGCAGGCGAGACAGCGGACGACGACGTGGCCCGACTGGAGACGGACTCGCGCGGTCGATCCGGGCCGGAGGTAGGCGTCGCACTCGTCGCAGGTGAACCGCCGGAATCGGCGTGGCAGGCCCGACCGGTTTCGTTCGGCGATCCGACGGGCGAGGCGCACGTACTCCCGCGCGAGTTCGACGTCGCCTCCGGCCGTCGCCTCCCGAGCGAGGTCGTGCAGTCGTTCGATCCGTTCGGCCGGGATGCCCATACGGACGCGTCGGGACGAGCCAAAAAAGACGTTCCGAGTTGGCCGCGGGCAGACGTATCAGGCGACCCAGCATCTCAGATTCTTGTGTTCACCATACAATATTAGTTCGTGGAGAGCGAACGGCGAGTATGCGCATCGTATTCGCCACAGACCTCTCGGACGCGAACGAGGCAGCGATCCGTTCACGAACGTGTCTCGACTGCCTGGACAACATCGGCGTCACGGAGGTACACCTCGTGACGGTCGTTCCCGACAACGTCACGACCGGGCTGCCGGGGATGGGGGCCGCCTCGGACGCCCGACAGGCGCTGCAGACGCAGCGAGAGGTGTTCGAGGAGGCGGGCTTCGACGTCGAGACCCACGTCGCACGGGGGACACCACATCGACGCATCAACGGCTTCGCCGATCGACTCGACGCGGATATGGTGGTCATCGGTTCGCGCGGTGCGAGCCCGCTCGAGAACCGACTCGTCGGGAGCACGACGCGGAACGTCGCACGGACGGCGGTCCGGCCGCTGCTGGTCGAGCGGATCGCCCCGCCGGAAGCCGACAAGGCTGTCGTGAAGGAGCATCTCTTCGAGCACGTCCTCTTCGCGACCGACTTCTCGGAGAACGCCCAGCAGGCCTTCGAGTATATGCCGACACTCTCGGGGGCGACGAAGGAGATCGATCTCCTCCACGTGACCAACAGCGACACCGAGATCGAGAACGCCCAGTCGGAGCTCGACGAGCTCGCGGCCGAGATCGAACGGCAGATGGGCATCGAAGCCGGCACCAACGTCCGTCGGGGCGACCCCGTCGACGAGATCCTCGCCGAGGAAGAGCGCGTCGGCGCGACGACGACGCTGCTCGGAACGCGGGGACAGAGCCGCCTCCGCCGCCTCCTGCTCGGGAGCGTCTCCGAGGACATCGTCGCCCGCGGCCACAACAACGTCCTCTTGGTCCCGCCGGAGATGGCCCAGCACCGCTAACTCGGCCGGCACAGCTCTCCGGCCGAGCCGCACCGACGGCTGACTGCTCCTCGCTTCGTACCGAGCGTCGACGACGGCTCTGCGGACACCGCGGTGCGTCCAGACAGTCCGAGACGCCTCATAGTTCGTCCAGACGGTCCGAGACGCTCCACAGCGCTGCGCTCCCTGGCGGTGACTCGCGCCGATGCAGGACAGTATAAATGGGGTCATCGCAAACGCCAACGCAACGTGGCTCTCCGCGCGCTCAACTATCTCGAACTCGAATCCCAACTGGCGCGAAGCGGCATCGGGACGGCCGCCGACCAACAGCGCGCCGCGCTCGAACGCACCGACGTGGAGGTCGTGACCTCGCCGTGGCGCGGCGGCGACCCCCTCGCGGGACTTCGGTCGGTCGCGACCGGCGACGGACTCCTCAGGGAGTACGACGTCGCCCACTGCAACCTCGTCGGGCCGGGGTCGCTCGCCGTCGCGCGGCACGCCAAGCGCACGGGCCGGCCGCTCGTGCTCCACACGCACGTCACCCGCGAGGACTTCGCGGAGTCGTTCCGCGGCTCGACGACGATCGCGCCCGCGCTCGGCCGCTACCTGAAGTGGTTCTACTCGCAGGCGGACCTGGTGCTCTGTCCCTCCCAGTATACGAAACGCGTCCTCGAATCGTACCCCGTCGACGCCCCGATCCGACCGATGACGAACGGCGTCGACGTCGACGCGCTGTCGGGCTTCGAGTCCCTCCGCGAGGAGTACCGCGAGCGCTACGATCTCGGCGGGACGGTCGTCTTTCTCGTCGGCAACGTCTTCGAGCGGAAAGGGCTCACGACGTTCTGTCGCGTCGCGGAGTCGACGCCGTACGACTTCGCGTGGTTCGGGCCGTACGACACCGGGCCGCACGCGTCGAAGGCGGTCCGGCGCTGGACGGCGAACCCGCCGGAGAACGTCACTTTCACCGGCTGGATCGACGACATCCGCGGGGCCTACGGCGCGGGCGACGTCTACCTGTTCCCGACGAAGAACGAGAACCAGGGGATCGCCGTGCTCGAAGCGATGGCCTGCGGGAAGGCGGTCGTCCTCCGCGACATCCCGGTCTTCGAGGAGTTCTACACCGACGGCCACGACTGTCTCAAATGCGAGACCGACGCGGAGTTCCGCGAGGCCGTGGAGCGACTCGCAGAAGACGAGACGCTTCGTCGGCGGCTCGGCGAGAACGCCCGCGAGACGGCGCTGGAGCACAGCCTCGATCGCGTCGGCGAGCGCCTCGCGGCGGCGTATCGCGAGGTCGTCGCAGCGAAGCGAGCGGGGCGGCCGGTCGACGTCGGTGCTGTTGCCGACGCCGACCCCGACGCCGATGCCGATGCCGACACCGGCGGCGAGTAGCGGACGGCGTCCGCGTCCGATCCGTAGCTGATTGACCCCGCGCCCGATTCGCAACTGATTAACCCCGCGTCCGAGAATCGCCGCCGATGCCTCCCGCCTCGGTCGCCGCGTTCACCGACACGTACCTCCCGACGGTGAACGGCGTCTCCTACACGATCCAGACCTGGCGGGACCGCTGGCGGGACCGCGGCGGGACGATGGACGTCGTCTACCCCGGAAGCGACGCCTACGACCCGGACGACGGCGAGTATCCGGTCGGGAGCCTCCCGTTCCCGATGTACGAGGGCTTCCGGGTGGGGACGCCGCGAGTGCCGGGAGCCGTCGAGGACGTCGACGTCGTCCACGCCCACACGCCCTTCGCGGTCGGACTCGGCGGCGTCCGTCTCGCCCGCCGCGAGGAACTGCCGCTCGTGACATCTTACCACACACCGACGGCCGAGTACGCCGACTACCTCACGTCACGACCGCGCGTCGAGCGCGGGATCGAACGGATCGCCGAGCGCTACGAGCGGTGGTTTCTCTCGCAGGCCGACGCGGTCGTTTGCCCGAGCGAAGACGCCAGAGAGCGCGCCGTCGGCAACGTCGCCGTCGACACGCCGGCGGTGGTCCTCTCGAACGGGGTCGACGTCGAGTTCTTCGCGCCGACGGATGCTGCGGCGTTCCGCGAGCGCTACGGCCTGCCCTCGGGGCCGCTCGTCGGGTACACCGGCCGCCACGGCTACGAGAAGAACCTCGCGGAGTTTCTCCGGGCGGCCGCGGGCGTGGACGCGACGGTCGTGGTCGGCGGCGACGGCCCCGCCCGCGACGACCTGGAGACGCTGGCCGGCGAACTCGACCTCGACGCGCGCTTTCTGGGCTTTCTCCCGCGCGAGGAGCTTCCGGCGTTCTACTCCGCGCTCGACGCGTTCGTCTTCCCGAGCCCCGTCGAGACGCAGGGGCTCGTCGCGCTGGAGGCGAACGCCTGCGGGACGCCCGTCGTCGCGGTCGACGCCGGGGCGCTCTCGAACACCGTCGACGACGGCGTCACGGGGTACCACTACACCCACGGCGACGTCGACGGGTGCCGCGACGCGATCCGCCGAGTGCTCGACGACCGCGCGTCGCTCGCGGAGTCCTGTCTCGCACGCCGCGAGCAGTTGAGCGTCGAACACGCAGTCGAGCGGCTGTCGTCACTGTACGCGGACGTCGTCGAGAAAACGCAGTCGTGACGCCGCCGATTCAGTCGTCGAGAAAACGCAGTCGTGACGCCGCCGATTCAGTCGTCGAGGTCTTCGACGGCCTGCGCGATCCGCTGGAGCTGACGCGTAGCGTCGCGGACCTCGTCGCGGAGCTGTCGGACCTCGCGAACGAGTTCCTCGTTGCCCGCGGACTCCTCTTCGCGGCCGCCGGGGCCGCCCATCCCGCCGGGACCGCCCGGGCCGCCGCCCATTCCGCCGGGGCCACCGCCCATCATTCCGCTCATCATTTGTGCGAAGGGGTTGCCGCCGGCACCGCCGGGGCCGCCGCCCATCATCTCCTCGGGGTCGGGGCGGTCGCCCTCTTCTCGCTCCTCTGCGCGTCGCTCGCGGATCTCTTCGACGCGTTCGCGGAAGGACTTCTCCTCTTCGCCGTCGCCCTCGGCGTCCGGTGCTTCCTCTCCGTCGGTCTCGGCAGCGTGATCGTCTGGTTCGTCCGACATACTCCCGCGTACACCCTCGGCCCGCAAAGGACTGTTGGTCGGGCTTACGCGAATGCCGAGTCGTCTTCGTTGCCGCTGGGTCGCGACATCTGCTCGATGACGTCGTGCAGCGTGACGTCGTTGACGAGGACAACGTCACCGACGGCGCGGACCCAACGGTACGGGAGAATGACGCCTTTTCGTCCGTCGACGATCTCGGAGAAGAGTTCGTCGTTGAGTTGGGTGAGCGCGAGCCCGGTCACGGCTTGTCGTTCGGTGAGGTCGAGGCGGATGTCTGCGACTTCGCCGACGAACACGCCTTCGTTCGAGTACACCTCGCGCCCGACGAGCGTCGTGATCTTCTGGGGTGTCTCGTCCATATCCCGGTGGTCGGGAGCGCCCGTCTTAATTCTTCGCAGCGCGCATTTCGCGGTGAGCGCACACGGCAGACGTGCGTCAGACGACCGACCGGCACAGAGGGGGATCACCGAGCGTCGAACTCGTCTGCGCCGACCCGGACCACCACCGTCTCCGCCACCGGTCGCAGATCGTAAGAAGGGACGGTGCCGTCCGGCCGTCGGGTGACGTACATCGGCTCGACCAGACGGCCGTCGTCGACGCCGTAGATCGCCAACCGGTCGCCGGTCGATTCGGGCGGGACGTCGCCGTCGCGGACGGCGGCCGCGAGCGACCGGCTCAGCCACTCGTCGCTCGCGATGCTCGGTTCGCGGACGATCGCGAGATCGACGAACCGGACGAGATACCAGTTCAGGTCGTTGCACAGCGACACCGCCGCGCCGAGACTCACCGTATCGACGGCCAGGGAGTTCTCGAACGGGGCGTAGCGCTCGTACGTCGACAGCGCCTCGCGGGCCGTCTCCCGCGAGAGGAGTTCGTACTGCACGTCGACGTCGGGCGAGCCGACGAAGCAAACGCGGGTCACGACTGGGCGACCGATCGGCGGCCGAGCGGTCTCGGGGGCGTTGCGGGAACTGGACGCAGCGACGTGTGAGTCATTGGATCGGGGAGTCGCGCGGTGACGCGACGAACTGTGCGCCGGTTGCAAATCCGGTCGTAAATCGGTTGCGGTGCGCTCTCGGTCGAGAGAGGCGGAAATCGGGGGACCCGTCCGGACTCGGGACGGAGAGGAGAAGAGAGGAGATGTGTGATCAGACGGGAGTGCCATCGAACTGCGGCGGTCGGGGGCGGGGCCGAGACGCGGGGGCGAGCGGCGAGCGAGTGCTACTCGGCCGGGTGGCTCTCACCGATCTCGGCGCCGTCGAGCCAGTCGGTCGCACACGTCTCATCACAGAGCGAGAGCAACCGGCGCTCACGCGTCAGTTTCGAGCCGGCTCCGGGCGCCCGCTCGCGGTCGAGTTCGACCTGGTAGTGCGGGCCGTTCAGATCGACTGTCTCGCCGCAGGCCGGACACGGCTCGGTGGCAGCGTCCCACTCGCTGCGCGGGACCACCTGTCTCACGGTCCACTCGAGATCCGACGCCGATGGGGCGGGGCGGCACGTCTTCGACATTAAGTATTCGTAGGGTCCCGAAGTATGTAAACCCATTTTAACCCGGTCTTTCACAGGAAAAAGCGTCCGAGCGAAACGTTCGCGCGTTGATCGGTACACGTTCACACAATTCGACGCTGCACGCTGTCAGAGGGAGACGACGTCGGCGGCTCGCCCCGCCTCGCGTGCGACGTCGAGTAGCTCGTGCGGTTCGGCGGCGACGACGCCGGCGAGCGTCGCGTTCGTCTCCGGATGCGAGGGCGCGATCCGCTCACAGCCGACCGGCAGCGTCGCGTCGGTGAACGTTCCGAGGACCCGCGCCTCGGCCACGATATCGGCCTTGTCGGTCGTGAGGAGCGGCCGGTGGACGGGCAGCGAGACCGCGGCGTCGGTCACCGCGACGTTCGCGCCGGTCTGGCTCGACTTCTGTCCGAGCGCTTCGCCCGTGGCGAGGCTGTGGGCGTCTTCGCGCTCGGCGACCGCTTCCGCGGCGGCCAACATCGCACGGCGAAGCGACAGCATCCGAGTGTCGTCGGTCGCTTCGACGACGCGCGCGACGAACGCTTCGCCGTCGACGACGCGCGGGCGCAGGTCGACGCGCGGTGCGCGCGCCGCGAGCGTGTCGATCACCTCGATCGCCCGGGCGCGGTGGTCCGCGCCCCCGAACCCCCCGAGGTCGACGTAGACCGGGATCGCGGCCACGCCGCGCCGGAGGAGTCGCCACATCGCGACCGGGGAGTCGAGCCCGCCGCTGACGAGGACGACGGTGCGTCCCTGTGTGCCGACCGGGAGCCCGCCGGGGCCGTCGAACCGCCGCAGCGAGACGAACGCCTCCGCCTCGCGCGCTTCGATCCGATACGTTCGGTCGGGATCGTCCAGATCGACCGGGCTGCCCGTCGCCTCGCCGACGACGCGTCCGGCCTCGACCTTCAGATCGCGGTTCGAGAAGTCGTGCGCCGACGCCGGCCCGACCCGGTCGCTGTCGACGGCGAACGACTCCGCGGCCGTCTGCGAACTGGCCGCCGCGAGCGTCCGGACCGCCTCGATGATCGCATCGAGTCGAGGTGCGACTGCGACCGCGGGGCGAGCGAAGCCGACGCCGGGAATCGTGGCCGCGATCCGCGCGGCCTCGGGAGCCCGATCGGTCCGGACGACGGTACGGGACCACGGCTGTTCGACGGACGCGTCGATCCCGTCGGCGTCGAGGGCGGCGGCGACGTCGGCGGCGACCCGCTCGGCCATCTTCGCGCGGACTGCGCTGCTCTTGGCTCCGAAGTCGCCGTGGCCGACGATCACCGCGTTCGTCGGGGTGGCCGCGCCTGTGGCGTTCGTGGCGCTCACACCGGACAGTGGGCGGCAGTCGGCTTCAGAACGTCGAAAGCTCGCCCTCGATGACGCGTCGGGTGACGTCGGTGACGTTGGCCAGTCTGTCGTCGACGAGTTCGCGGATCTCGGGCTCGATCTCCTCGAGGTCGACGCCCTCCTCGGTGACGATTTTCGCGTCGGCGACGTGGGGCTGGTCGATCGGTCGGCCGATCTGCGAGAGCAGGCGGACCTGGAGGTCGCGGATGCCGTGTACGTCGGCGACGACGGTCTCGGCGATGTCCGTCGAGAGGAGGTTGTAGATCTTCCCGATGTGGTTGACGGGGTTCTTCCCGGAGGTCGCCTCCATACTCATCGGCCGGTTCGGCGTGATCAGCCCGTTGGCGCGGTTGCCGCGGCCGACCGAGCCGTCGTCGCCCATCTCCGCGCTGGTGCCCGTCACCGTGAGGTAGATCGAGCCCTCGGCGTAGTCGTCGGCGGTGTTGACGTCGACGTGGACCTCGCGGTCGGTCAGTCCTCTGGCGACGCCGCCGGCGAACTCGCGGACGTGTTCGACGGCGTCGTCGTAGTCGTCGAGGTCATCGACGTAGGCGTCGACCATCGCCGCGGCGACGGTGATGTCGATGGTGTCGCCCTCGCGCTTGCCCATCACCTTCACGTCCGGGCCGAGCTCGGGGTGCTCGGCGGCGTACGCGCCGTTGAGCTCCTGTTCGACCGTCAGGACGATCTCCTCGGTCTCGGTCAGCGGCGCGTGGCCGACACCGAACGACGTGTCGTTGGACATCGGCACCTCGGCACCGTCCTCGCCGAAGACGTCCTGGAGGTCGCCGGAGCCCTCACCGAGGCGGGTGTCGACGACGACGTCGGTGCCGACCTCCAGCTCCGGGATGTTCTCGTTCAGGTAGTCTCGGGCCGCGGCCAGCGCTGTCGCGTCGACTGGCAGCCGCTGGCCGTCGTAGGCCTTGGTCGCGCGGCCGACGATGAGCACGTAGATCGGTTCGACGATCTCGCCGCCGCCGTACTGGGGGGCGGACTCGCCGGCGACGAGCTGCGTCTCGTCGGTGTTGTAGTGGAGGACTTTCCCGACGCGGTCGAGATAGAGCTGCGAGAGCGCACGGGAGACGCTCTCTGCGATCCCGTCGCAGATCGAGTCCGGGTGGCCGATACCCTTCCGCTCGACGATTTCGACCTCCTGGTCCTCGACTGCGGTCCGGTCCGCAGTCTCGATAGCAATGTTCCGTTCGGTCATTACTCCCCGCTACTTCCCGGCTCGTTCTATAACTTGCGGAAAAGATCCGTCGTTATAATATTACCAGGAAGAATCTCAGGCGGCGTCGAGCAGCATCCCCAGATACGAGGTCCGGATCTGGTCGTCCGGGTCCAGCCCCAGTGTCCGAACGACCTCGAACGCGCCCCGCCGAACGGCGTCGACGTCCGCAGGCTCCGCCGCCTCGGCCTCGACTTCGACGAATTCGCCGAGACCATCGACCCGGTCGAGCGTGACGGTGTAACCGTCGAGACGGTAGAAGCGCCGGTGTTTCTCGACGACGGCCGCCGGCTCGAAGCCGAGGCTCTCGAAGATGGCGTCTGCGGTGTCGCCGTCGCCGACGACCGTCTCGTACTCCTGACGCGTCTTCGACTCGGCGTCGACGAGCGGTCCCTTGTAGGTCAGTTTCGTCGTCGTCGACTCCTGATCCGCCTGCGGGGAGCTGTCGTCGGGGCGGCGTTCCGGATCGGCGTCGGCGTCGGCGTCAGGGTCGCGCGTCTCGCGGCGGATGCGGAGCGCCTCGTCTGTCTCGGCGAAGTCGCGATGCGGCGCGTCGTAGTACGTGTCGACCTGCGTGACTCGCTCGACGAGCGCCGCGTCCGCCTCGGCAAGCGCCGACTGGACAGCGCCGTGCGGGGCGCGCAGTTTGATCTCGACTTCCAACATACGCGAGCGGTCGACCCCGCCGGAGAAAAACGGTCGGAATCGACCGTCTCTCGAACTCCGTCGACGCGATAAACATAGCGATTTATTATTATAGAAAGAGTACATCTGGATGGGATTATAGGATGAGCAGCAAAACCGCAGAGAGCCCCGCAGACACGGTAGACGGGGACGGTATCGAGTCGTTCGAGATAGCGATCACCGCCCGCGTCGTCCTCGGCGCGATGGCAGGCGGACTGTTCGGAACGGCGGCAATGGCTCCCATCCTCGTCGGCGTCCCGGAGCTTCTGGGGCTGTTCCGAACCGGGCCAGTGACGCAGTTCGCCGAGTTGGCCACGTTCTTCGGACTGGATCCGACGATCTATCTCGGCGTTGCACTCTTCGTCTTCGGCGGCGCGATCGTGCTGCCGCTCACGTTCCTCGTCGTGGGGGCGTTCCTCCCGCCGGAGTCGCCGCGGTACCTTCGCGGCGCGACGTTCGCGACGGCGTTCTGGTTCGGGTTCGTGCCGGCTTTCTGGCCTGACGCGGGTCTCCTGACGTCGGCGGCGTTCCTCGTCTTCTCGCTCCTCGGGCACTGGATCTACGGCCTCAGTCTCGGCTACGTCCTGAGTCGTGTGGTCGGTATTCCGCAACACAGTGTTTAGTCGGGGGCGCGTCCTCCGTCTCCCGGTTTTTCCCACCGCGGCGTCCCGACGCCGTCAGTCTGCGGCGAGAGCGCTCGAGAGGCGCTGTCGCAGTCGCTGTCGTTCACGCCGCCGACCCCCGATACCGCCCCGCGCTTCACCTGTCGAGGGGTCGCTGCAGCGACCGTCCGTATCCGAGTCGAAACGTGATTCTTAAGGGTCGCACGGGAGATGATCAGCGTATGAGTGACGAACAGCAGGCGGACGCCGACGAATCGCAGGCAGACGCCGAAGCGGAGGTCGCCGAGGACGCGATCCAGGACGGCGACTTCGTCCGCCTCGCCTACACGATCCGGACGACAGACGACGGCCGCGTCGTCGACACGACCGACGAGGAGACGGCCGAGGAAGCCGAGATCGACACCGAGGAGTACGAC
Organism: Halobellus sp. Atlit-31R; assembly: GCA_003665935.1. GTDB lineage: Archaea > Halobacteriota > Halobacteria > Halobacteriales > Haloferacaceae > Haloquadratum. Next base: position 451,326 of record QPLR01000001.1, read on the forward strand.
TTCGAACCGCGCGTGATCGTGGTCGGAGCCGGTCACGTCTTCGAGAGCGTCGACGAGGCGCTCATCGGCTCGGAGGTCGGCGACAGCGGCACCGTCGAGATCGCCGCCGCCGAGGCGTTCGGCGAGTACGACGACGATCAGGTCCGCACGGTCAGCGCCAACAAGATCGACGAGGAGAGCCGCTACCCCGGCGCGCAGGTCCAGATCGACGGCGAACAGGGCCAGATCGTGACGATCGTCAGTGGTCGCGCCCGCGTCGACTTCAACCACCCGCTCGCGGGCGACGACCTCGAGTACGAGTACGAGGTCCTCGATCTGGTCGACGACCCCGAGGAGCAGGCCGCCAGTATGCTGGAGATGTACCTTCAGGAGGCCCCCGAGGTCTGGATCGAGACCGACACCGTCGAGGAAGAGCAGGTCGTCGAGTCCGACGAGGACGACGAGGGCGCCGAACCCGAAACGGAGACGGTGGAAGTCGAGAAGGAGACGCTGTACATCGAGGCGACGCCGCAGATGACGATGAACCAGCAGTGGCTCTTCTCGAAGCAGCAGATCGCACAGGACGTGATGGACCGGCTCGATCTCGACCGCGTCATCGTCCAGGAGACCATCGACGGGATGGGCGGAATGATGGGCGGCCTCGGTGGGATGATGGGCGGCGCGGGCGGCGCGGCCCCCGAAGACATCGAGGACGCGATCGAGGACGTCGACGTCGACGCCGACGAGCTCGCCGAAGAGCTCGACGCCGACCTCGAAGAGTAACGGCTCCGGCGATCCGGGTTCACGCCGGGTGCGACGAATCGACGGCGGGACGGCTCCCGCCTGACGACGCTCGGACGATCACTATCGATGTCAGACGAATCGACGACCACAGCGTTCGGAGACGCCGGCCTCGCGACCGACGACCTGCGGGTCGCGGCCGTCGCTGCGGCCTGTACCGTCGGCCTGACGCTCGCGCTCCGCTACGGGCTCGGCCGCGAGGTGAGCTTCGTCTGGCGGCTGCTCCCGCTCGGCCCGTACTTCCTCTCGCAGTTCACGAGCCGCCTCACGCTCGGCGGCCTCGCCACGCCGCGGAACTGGTCGCTTCTGACCGTCGCGGTCACGCTCGGCGCGTTCGGGTACTTCGGCGTCGTCGCCTGAGTTCCAGAACGGAGGGCGTCTAGGCGATGTCGCGGCTCGTGTCGACGGTGACCCGCTCGCCCAGCCGCAGTTTGATCGTCTCCTCGGGCGGGTGGCCGCCGCGGAACTTCGGCACGGCGAGGCGGTTCTCGATCTCGGAGCCGTCGACGTCGGTGCGGAGGTCGAACACCACGTCGGCCATGTGTTTCGTGTAGCTCCGGTTCCGCGGTTCGGTCTCCTGTTTCATGCCGTGGACGACCGCCAGTCCGCCGGTGTTGACCATATGCGTCTGGAGTTCGTTCAGGAACTGGCGGTACCGGGCCGGTTCGGTCTCTTCTAATGCGTCGACGACGTCGACGACGAGATTCGCGCCCTCCGGGAGGTCCCGTATGAACCGGTTCGCCGTGTCGAGCGGCGCGTTGCCGCCGACGTCTCGGACGGTCGGATTGCCGACGTGGCCGGGCGCACGGTCGATCGCGTCCCGGATCGCCTGATCCGACCGGATCGTGGTGAGATACAGCGTCGCGCGGACGGCGGTCAGTTCGTAGAGAAACAGCTCCGACTGGCTCGCGGGGTCAGCCGCGAGAAGCACGATGCTCCCCGGCGGGATCCCGCCGTCGAGCTGGCGGTCGAGGATGCTGACGCCGGTCGAGAGCCTGTTCGTCACGACACCGCGTTCGTGGTCGACCGGCTTAGGCTTTCGGTCGGCCGCGAACGCTCCGTGCGAGGTGACTGTACGCCCGTTTGACAGCCGGTGCCGCCAGCGGCTCACTCACGGGAGGGACCGTTTCGAGGACGGGACAGCCGAGGAGGTCCGCGACGTCGGGCGGTTCGACCCGGGCCCGCGTGAGGACGCCGCCGACGACCGGCGTGCCGACCGCCCGAGCCATCGCCGCCGTCTTCGCAGCGTCGCGAAGGGCAGCGACGCACGGCGTCGCGACGAGAAGCGCCGCGTCCGCGACACGGAGCGGGACGGCGGCGTCCGGCCCCGCACCGGCCGGGCAGTCGACGAGGACGCGGGTGTCGTCCACGTCGTCGGCGACTCGTCGGAGTCGATCGCCGATGCCGTCCGGTGCCTCGTGTGGGGCCGGGAGCACCCGCGTCTCGGCGTCCGGCGACCCCGGATCAGGGTGGCCGAGGCCGCCGGGCGAGGGGTCGCGTGGCACGTCCGCGAGCGCGTGGAGGTTCGGCAGGTCGCAGTCGGCGTCGACGGCGAGCGTCGGTCCCTCGATCGCCCGCGCCAGTCCGAGCGTGGTCGTCGTCTTACCGCTGCCGCCTTTTCCCCCGGCGATTGCGAGCATACGCGCCGTGGTCCCGGCTTCGTACTTGAACGCTCGGAGAGCGAGAAATCAGGACGCGCTCCGGCGCGCGACCGCTCAGTCGTGACAGCAGCCGCCGGCTTCGCCGCCGAAGTCGATCGCGAGCGGGTCGGAGATGGCCTCGTTGATCGCCTTTAGGCGCTCCTGCAGTTCGTCCTGAGCGTCGAGGTAGGCGGCCATCTTCGGCATCTCGTGGAGCTCTTTCTGGGCCGACTGGACCTCACGCAGCGCCGCCTCCGAGGCGGACCCCGTCTGTCGGGCCTGCATATACTGATCGCGGAGCTCGTGGAACGCGGAGATCTGTGCCTGCACGTCGTCGTCGTTCTCGACGGCCGCTTTCGCGTCCGCGAACGCCTCGTACTCGGGCGTCTCAGCGATGGCTTCTCCGAGGTCGCGACCGAGTTCTTCGAGCGGGTCTGTCTGAACGCTCATCGCACGCCCTTCGGACGCGACGCGTTTCAAGATGCCGGAGCGGCGTGATCGCGTCCGCGTCCCGCGGCACACGGAGACGCTCGTTGGCGGTCTTCGTGGCGGTTCTCAGAACCGCCGGCGTTATGAGCGTCGACCGGCTACGGCGTTGCAATGAGTCAGGACGGCGCGACGGAAGGTGACCTCCGGAACACCGGGATGTCGCTGAAGCACGACCGGGAGTGGGACTACGAACTCGACCGCATCGTCGAGGCGATCGACGAACGTGACGCGACGAAAGTCGGCCTCCAGTTCCCCGAGGGGCTGAAACGCCGCGGCCCGGCGGTCGCCGACGACCTGCGGGAGCTGTGCGACGACGACGTGACCTTTATGCTCTCGGGACAGCCCTGCTACGGCGCGTGTGACCTCGACACGTATCTGATGCGGCGGACCGACGTGTTCGTCCACTTCGGCCACTCGCCGATGAAGGAATCGGAGAAGATCATCTACGTGCCGCTCTTCTCGAACGTCGATCCGTTCCCGATCCTCGAGGAGGCCGTCGACGAACTGCCGGACGAGGAGGTCGGGCTCGTCACAACGGCCCAGCACATGAACCGCTTCGAGGAGATGGTCGAGTGGCTCGAAGAGCGCGGCTTCGACGTCCACACCCGGCGCGGCGACGACCGGCTCACCTACGAGGGGCAGGTCCTGGGCTGCAACTACGCCTCCGCCGACATCGACGCCGATCAGGTGCTCTACGTCGGCGGCGGGAAGTTCCACCCGCTCGGGCTCGCGATGGAACACCCCGAGAAGAAGGTCCTCATCGCAGACCCCGTCAACAACGTCGTCACCGTCGCCGACACGGAGAAGTTCATGAAGCAGCGCTACGGCGCGGTCCACCGCGCGATGGACGCGAAAAAGTGGGGCGTGATCTTCTGTACGAAGATCGGGCAGGGCCGAATGGAGATCGCGGAGTCGATCATCGAGGACAACGACGACGCCTATCTGATCACGATGGACGAGGTGACGCCCGACCGCCTACGGAACTTCGATATGGACGCGTTCGTCAACACCGGCTGTCCCCGGATCACGACCGACGACGGCCCGCAGTTCCACAAGCCGATGCTGACGCCCCAGGAGTACCGGATCGCCGTCGGCGACGAGCCGCTCGACTCGCTCTCGTTCGACACGTTCCACGGCACCTGGTGACCGACTCGCCGGCAGCCCCATCCGGCCCCGGGCCGCGTCGCAGTCGTCACGCGGAGCCGCCGGGGTCACCGTCATCGCCGCCGTCGCCGTCGACCGCCCGCTCGACGTACTCGACCGCTTCTTCAACCGTCTCGACGGGCTCTACGTGCGCGGTCTCGTGCGTACCGATTCCGACGGTCGGGCGCCCGTAGACGGCCGCGTAGCCGAGTTCCGAGAGCGTCCCGCCACTGCCGTCGATCGCGACGACGGCGTCGCCGTTCATCACCACGAGTGCGTTGCGTGCGTGCCCGAGTCCCGTGGCGATGGCCTCGTCGACGTACGGATTGGCGTCGGCGCGGTCGTCGCTCGGGAGGATCCCGATCGTGCGGCCGTCGGCCGCGTTCGCCCCGCGACAGACGGCCTCCATCACGCCCCCGAGCCCGCCGCAGACGACGGTGTGACCGCGCTGTGCGATCTGTCGGCCGAGGGCCGTCGCCGCGTCGGCCGCCGCTTCGTCGACGGTGCTGCCGCCGATGACGCTGATTCGCATAGCCGAGGCTCGTCGGGGACGCCACAAGGTGTTTGGGCTACAGGGCGACCTGCGGAGCGGCGCGGGGCACCGGACCGGAGTCAGGAGACGATCTCGACGGCGCGCAGGACCGCGACCGTCGACTCGGCGTCCGCTTCCGCACCCGCGTCGACGACCCGATCGTCGTCCGGTCCGCCGGCCCGCAGCGGCAGGACGGTGTCCTCGCCGACGACCGGACTCCGCGACTCGATCACGTAGGTGTCGCCATCGTCGCTGTCGGCGGGGTCGAGAAACAGCAGCCGTCGGTCGATGATCCCCTCGACGTCGAGGTCTTTCTGCCGCGCGTCGAGCGTCTCCTCGCGGACGTCGGTGACGCGGACGTCGACCGGAGAGGCGACCGTCGCTGTCCCGCCCGCAGACGTCGAATCCGCATCGAGCGTCAGCCGGAGTTCGTCGCCCGCCGTCGCGCTCGCCACCTGCTCGAAGAGGTCGTCTGCCATCGCCGCGTCGGTAGACAGCGAGGGGGCAAGAAGCCACTGCCCGCCGCCGTCGTGGGAGCAGACGTGGCGTTCGCAGCGTTCGCGGCCGGCGTCGCCCACTCGGCCACCCGGCCACTCGTCTACCCGGCTACTCGTCCACTCGGCCACCCGGCTACTGCTCGATGTCGGCGTCGATCGCGGAGCCGTCAGGGCGCTTCGGCCCCTCGGAGTCGTACACGACGACGCCGTCGGCGTCGACGGGGGCGTAGTTGTCCCGGACGCCGACCGCCTCCTCCAGTTCTCGGATCGCACGCTCTTTGAGCGCCGCGGCCAGCGCCTCGGCGTCGGCGCGGGAGATGTCGCGGCCGAGCCCCTCACACTCGTGGGCGCGGACGACCCCCGCCTCGTCGACGGCCTCGCCCATCGGCTGGCTCGTCCCGCCGAGCGCAACGCTGAAGGGGTACGTCTGGCAGATGAGCGGGCGGTCCGCGTGGACGCTACAGGCACCGGTGCCGGGCTGTCCGCTGTCGCCCGCGTCTTCCTCGTAGAAGACGCAGTCGCCACAGGCGTCGGTCTGAAGCGCCCACTCGAACGTCTCGCCCGCCGGGCCGTCGTCGCCGTCGACGAGTCCGTACGGCATCGGTCGGGCGACGTCGCGCCAGTCGTAGGCGTCGTCGGGATCTGTAGCCTGCAGCTGACGCGCCTCGTCGGGGAACACCGTCGCCGTGTGGGGTTCGACCTCGCCGGACTCCTCGTGGCCCGTACAGCACGCACCGCAGCGCGTGCACTCGAAGCCGATCGACTCGATCGCGTCTGCCAGTTCCGAGACAGAGAGGTCGCGGGCGCGGTCGAGTTCCGCCTCGAGCGTCGGTGCGTCGCTCACAGTGATGGGTCACGGCGGCGCGGACAAAATCCTCTCGGTCCGCGCGGGCGGACTCAGCGCGGCCCGACGGTCTCCGCGTCGCGGTCGAACGCGACGGCCCCCTCGACGGCGAGTTTGTCGAGGTGCGCGACGACGGTCGCCCGCGCGAGATCGCGGAGACCAGCGAGATCCGCGTCGTAGGCGGCGTCGAGGACCGCGTCGACGTCGGCCGCACCGGACCGAACCGCTTCGAGGACGCGCCGCTCGCGGTCGAGGCGGTGCCGGAGGAGGCGCTCGCAGGTGGCCCGCGGGTCCTCGATGGCGGGGCCGTGTCCGGGGTAGAGCCGCGGCGGATTGCGGGCGTAGAGCCGCCGGAGGGCGACGAGATACGCGCGAACGTCGCCCTCGGGGGCGGCGACAGCGACGCTGCCCTCCGCGACGGCGACGTCGCCGCAGAGCGTCCCGGGGCCGGTCTCGAAGGCGACGTGGTCCGGCGCGTGGCCCGGAATGTCGATGACACCGACGCCGCCGGCGACCGGCAGTTCGGTCCCCTCGGCGAAGGTGCGATCCGGGGCGACTCCCGTCGCTTCGGCGAAGCGCCCCTCGCGACCGTACCGACACCAGACGGTCGCGTCAGTCGCCGCGGCGTAGGGTGCGACGGCTCCGACGTGGTCCGGGTGCGCGTGCGTGATGGCGATGTGTTCGACGTTCGCGCCGTCGACCGCAGCGTCGAGCTCGGTGGTCCGAGCGGGCGGATCGACGAGCAGCGCGGGATCCTCGCCGACGAGATACGCGTTCGTCGAGCCGGTCGGTACGCGGCCGTCGACCGGGATCGGAATTCGGCGCAGCGGAACGTCGCGGTAGCGGACCGATGTCACGACCCGACGTTTCCACCCGTGCCCGATAACCCTACCGTCGGCTCGCGCTACTGGCGGCTCGCGCTACCGTCGGACAGTGCTACCGTCACGAGCGCACGGACACGGCGGCAGCGAGGAGAGAGAGAGGAGCGAGACGAAAACAGCAGAGCCACCGAAGAGAGGAGAGCAGACTGGAGTAACGTCGGCCCGAGCGGTCGGTCCGCGTCAGGTGTTGAGGTAGTAGACCTGCTTCCGCGCGTCTTTGAAACTGTAGCGCGAGCCGACGAGATCCGCGTCTTCCAGTCGGTTGAGGGCGTAGCGGACGGTCCGGTCGGGGAGCAGCGATTCGTCCGCGAGTTGCCCTTGCGAGAGCGGTGCGTCGCTCTCGAGGACCTTGGCGACGAGCTTCGCGCTCGGCGGGAGCTCTCGAAGCCGATCGCGGAACTCCGACTCCGAGAGGAGCTCGTCTCCGTCGATATCTGCAGTACTGGTGCTCATACGCTCTCAAAACGACGTGATCGTGGTAAATGTTGGCTACAAGTGTGACAATACAATCCGTAGACCTTAAACACATACAAGGGCGTGGGAACGGAACTGTAGGCGGCGTCGGCACAGCGGAGACCGCTCGGTCGAGCGATGCGGCGCGCGACACGCATCCAGTACGGTTTTAATCCGCGAGCGTGGAGTCCCAGACAGTGTGAAAGGAAAGGAGTGGTATCAGGCCGACGACGTCGCCCAGGAGTACGACTCGAAGCGGTTCTCGCGGGGCGGGAGACTCATCGACAGCCGGGAGAAACGGGCCGTCGTCGAGGCCATCGGGCCGGTCGAGGACAGAGACGTCCTCGAAATCGCCTGCGGGACGGGGCGGTTCACGACGATGCTGGCCGAGCGGGGCGCGAACATCGTCGGGCTCGACATCTCCGACGCGATGATGGCCCAGGGGCGTGCGAAGGCCCGGCAGGCCGGCGTCGCCGATCACATCGAGTTCCTCCGCGGCGACGCCGCCCGGCTTCCCTTCCCGGACGACCACTTCGACGCCGTCTTCGCGATGCGCTTTTTCCACCTTGCGGACACGCCGGCGAAGTTTCTGACCGAGATGGCCCGCGTCTCGAAGGACGTCGTCTTCTTCGACACCTTCAACGAGCGGAGCAGCCGCATCGTCTACAACTGGCTGCTCCCGATGGGGTCGCATCTCTACTCGCCCGAACAGGTCGAGCGCCTGGTCGACGACGCCGGGCTATCGCTCGTCGACGCACAGCACGATTTCCTCCTCCCGTACGGCTTCTACCGGAAGATCCCGAACGGCGTCGCCCAGCAGTTCCGCGACCTCGACACCTCGATCGGCGAGACGGCGCTCGGAGATGCGCTGGCGTCGGTGTCGTACTGGTCCGCGACGGTCGATACGGACGCCCAGTCGTAGCAGCAGGCCGCCCGCGTCGGCGGCCGTCCGACCGGGAACTGACAGTCGCTGTCGCGGTCGGTCCGAGGTGCGACATTTAAGTTCTCGTGTCGCAACCGACGGGTATGGAGCTCTCGGTAGTGATCCCGACGCTGAACGAGCGGGATCACCTCGCAGCCAGCCTCGACGTGCTGGCCGCGCGCGTGCCCGACGCCGAGGTCGTCGTGGTCAACGGTCCCTCGGCCGACGGGACGACCGGAATGATCCGGGACCGAGACGACGTCGACGTGCTCGTGGAGGTCTCCGACCGGACGCTGAACGTCTCCCGCAACGCGGGGATCCGAGCCGCGTCGGGCGAGACGATCGCGCTTCTCCGGCAAGATCTCGCCCTCGAAGCCGGTTGGCTGGCGGCCGTGGCATCCGGGCTGGAGACCGCGGCGGTCGTGACCGGGCCGGTCCACGAGACGCTGCCCGCGGGAATGACGACGACGGCCCCGGAGAGACGGCGAATCCGCGGCCGGGACGTGACGTACTTCAACGGCGGCAACGTCGCCTTCCGGACCGAGGTGCTCGACCGTCTCGACGGCTTCGACGAGTACCTCGAAACGGGCGGCGCACGCGACGCCGCCCACCGGCTCGCCGGACTCGGCTACGACGTCGCCTGGAAGTCCGAGATGTCCGTCCGCACTGAGTACGAGGCCGATGGCGGCGTCGACGAACGCGACCACGAGTGGAAGTATCGGGCGTTGGCGTATCGCTTAGTGAAGAACTACGGGCTCCGCCCGACCGTGCTGCGACGAATCGTCTCCCACGCCGGAGCCGACGCGCTCGCGTCGGCCCGTGACGTCGTCGGTGGCGAAGCCACGCCCACGGGCTGGATCGGCACCGGACGCGACGTCGGCGTTGGCGTCGCGGCTGGCTGGTCGGACGGGATGGTTGCCCGCGCGAGAGACAGAAGTCCGACGCGGAATCCGCACGGCTGCTCGAAGCGGGCCGATCGGGCAGTCGCGAAGTACGACTGGCGCTGAGTCCGCAGGGAAGCCGGGCAGCGCGGAGAGGAAGACGGATGCAGTGAGGAGCGCAAACGCGGAGCGCAGTCAGTTTTCGCCGGGAGCGAGCGCCGGCACGACGCGGGAGGGGTTCGTCGAGAACGCCCGGCGCATCGCGTCCTCGGAGACGTCGAGCGTCAGGATCTCCATCACCCCCACGTTCGGGTGGATCTCGGGTGCGCCGCTGCCGAAGAGCACCCGATCGGGATGTTCGAGCAACGCCCGTTCGAGCACGCTTCGGAACTGGACGTGCCGCGTGTCCAGGTAGAGCTGGTCGTACTCGTCCAGCAGGTCGATGGCGCTCGCCATCAGGTCGCGGTCGAGCGGATACCCCCCGAATCCGGCGAGGATCACGGGGAAGTCGCGGTCGAGGAGGGTCTCTGCGACCGCCGAGGGTGGGAACGCGCGACCGCCGTCGACGACGACCGGGAGACCCACGTCCTCGAGTTGCTCCAGCGTGGGCTCGTCCGGCAGACCGTCCTCCGTGGGCGCGAGCGTGAACCCGTGGAAGCGGTCGTCGTAGGCGTACTGCTCGATGTCGTCCGGACTCGCGTGGTGTGACGCCCGCGATGCGGTGAGGTTACGGAGGCGTGCCGACGCACGGGAACTCGGGTCGCGCGGACCATCGATGCGTGCGAACGTGAGGAAGGGTCGCTCGACGCTCAGCCGAGCAACGGCGTTGTTGGCCCGGAGATAGCCTTCACCGGCGGGGCGGCTCCCTGGCGAGACGACGGCCCTGACGACGCCCGCCTGATGGAGTTCGCGTTCCAGCGCCTCGGGGGTCGTCTCGCGGCCGCGGCTCGCGACCTCCGCCTCGTCGGTCGGGTCCAACCGCGCGTGGAGGTCGACGACCCGAAACCCGTGGTTCAACTCGAGCATCGTCGGAGACTGTCGGGGGACGCAAATATACCTTGGCGAATGCTCTCGGGGAGAGTCAGCCCGGCGTCCGAGGCGGCGAATCAGCGCTCCAGAACACATACAACGTATGTCACGTCGTGTCGGCCCCGGGCTACTACCGAGCGGTGGAAGAAACTGAACTACACGCAGAGGCGCTTAGCAGCGCGCTATCCGAAATATACTTATAGAACTGCTAACCTTTTCTCGATCGAGGTTTCATAACTATGTCGACACGTATGCAGCCGCTGTACGTGCTCTCCGAGAGCAGCGAGCGGACCCGTGGCGGTGACGCGCAGTCCTCGAACATCCGAGCCGGAAAGGCCGTCGCGAGCGCCGTCCGCACGACCCTCGGCCCGCGCGGGATGGACAAGATGCTCGTCGATTCGACGGGGACCGTCGTCATCACGAACGACGGGGCGACCATCCTCGAAGAGATGGACATCGAGCACCCGGCCGCCCAGATGATCGTCGAGGTCGCCCAGACGCAGGAGGACAGCGTCGGCGACGGCACCACGACGGCGTCGATTCTGACGGGTGAGCTCCTCTCGCACGCCGAGCACCTGCTCGACGACGATCTCCATCCGACGGTGATCGTCGAGGGCTACACCGAGGCTGCGCAGTTGGCTCAGGAGGCAATCGACGCCCAAGTTCTGGACGTCGACCTCGACGACGACGTCTTGGCGGCGGTCGCGGAGTCGTCGATGACGGGCAAAGGCACCGGCGACGTCACCGCCGACGTGCTCGCACGGCGCGTCGTCGACGCCGTCCGGGCCGTCCACGACGGCACCGGACCCTTCGACCCCGAGGACGTACGCATCCTCACGCGCACCGGCGCGGCGTCGTCGGCGACCGAACTGGTCTCGGGCGTCGTCGTCGACGAGTCGCGCGCACACGACGGGATGCCGCGCGCCGTCGAGGACGCGACCGTCGCCGTCCTCACCACGGAACTCGACGTCCGCGAGGGCGACGTCGGCACCGAGTACAGCATCTCGTCGGTCGAGCAACTCGAAGCCGCCATCGAGGCCGAAGACGAGGAGCTACGCGGCTACGCGGCGGCGCTGGCGGACGCCGGCGTCGACGTCGTCTTCGACACGAAGTCGATCGCCGACCGCGTCGTCGACCACCTCGCGCGGCACGGCATTCTCGCGTTCGAGAGCGTGAAGTCCTCTGACGCGCGTGCCGTCGCCCGCGCGACCGGTGCGAAACAGCTCGGCGACGTCGGCGACCTCGATCCGGACGACTTCGGTCACGCCGAACGCGTCTCGACCCGGACGTTCGGCGAAGACGAACTCACCTTCGTCGAGGGCGGCGACGCCGCGAAGACCGTGACGCTCCTGCTGCGCGGCGGTACGGAACACGTCGTCGACGAACTGGAACGCGCGATCTCGGACGCCGTCGACGTGACCGTCGCCGCGATCGATGCGGGCGGTGTCGTTCCCGGAGCCGGCGCGACCGAGGTCGCGATCGCCGACCACGTCCGCTCGGCCGCAAGCGGCGTGCAGGGACGCAAACAGCTCGCCGTCGAGGCCTTCGCCGACGCCGTCGAGGCGCTCCCGCGAACGCTCGCGACGAATGCCGGGATGGACCCGATCGACGCTGTCGTCGAACTCCGGTCGACGTTCGACCGCGAGGGGATCGCGGGGATCATCCTGACGGGCCGCACGGGCGAGATCGGCGACCCCATCGAGGCCGGGGTGTTCGACCCCGCGGCGGTGAAGCGCGAGGCGGTCACCGCAGCGACCGAGGCCGCGACGATGATCGTCCGCATCGACGACGTCATCGCGGCGAACTGAGCGCTGTGAGCTGGAACGTGGCGAACTGAGCGCGGCCGAACTCTCAGTCCGAGAGCACGACCTCGTCGCCCGCTGTGAGGCCGAACGCCTCGTCGCCGCGACCCTGATTGACGTCGCATTCGACGTAGCCGTGGCTGCCGACGGTCACCAGTCGCGCGCCAGGGGGAACGTCCGCGAAGGCGGTCGTGACCGTCGCTGCGGATCCGTTGACCGTCAGGCGGTCGCCCTCCCGGCCGTCGAGGAACGAGCCCGGAACGTTCGTGATCGCGTTGCCGAAGTCGTCGACGACGAGGACTTCGCCGCGGGCCGTCCTCGCATCGGCGTCGACGGTCGGCTCCGGGAATCGACAGTCGGCCGCCGCCTCCGGCGGGTCGTCTGGCGCAACTGTCTCGACCGCTGTCACCTCGTTCAGCGATTCGAGGGCGTCGACGCCGGCCTCGTGGACCGCAGCGGCCGCGGGCGCGAAGACGTCTCGCCCGTGGAACGTCGACGACGGCGGGTCGTCGTAGTCGTAGGTGAAGCATTCGAGGGGAACGTCTGCGCCTGTCTCGGCGGCGATGCGGCGCGCTGCCGGCAGCAACACGCCGTTGTCGGGGCCGACCAGAGCGTGTTCGCCCGCGCGAACCACGAGCGCGTCGCGGTCGGTCCCGACCCCGGGGTCGACGACGACGAGGTGGACGGCGGGCGGGAAGTACGGGAGCGTCTCCCGACACCAGAACGCGGCGGCGCGGACGTCCTGACGGGGGAGGTCGTGGGCGACGTCGACGAGGCGAGCGTCGGTCCGCTGGAGGAGGACGCCTTTCATCGCGGCCGGATACGGCGACCCGAAGTCGGAGGCGAGCGTGAGCATCGGTTGTGCCTCACTCGGGGTCCGAACTGCTGTTGCCGTTCGCGTCGGTGTCGCTGACGCGCTGGATGCGCTCGATGCCGCCGATCTCGTCGACGACGTCGACGACGGGCTCGGGGACGAGGCTCTGCCAGTCGTCGCCGTGGATCATCCGCGAGCGGAGCTCCGCACCCTCCAGAACGTCGCGGTTGAACATCGGGGACTGGCGGACTTCGACGCCCGCCTCCGTGAACAGTTGGATGACGAGCGGGTTGTTCGAGTAGGCGACGTCGAACGCCGGCGACATACTCTGGACGTGGCTCACCCACACGGAGTTCCGGTCGAGATCCTCGATCGGGACCGCGTACGTGGTGACGTCGAGGTCGGAGACGGACTTCGTCACCATCATCACGCGCTCGCCGGCGGTGAAGGGATTTCGCGGACTGTGGGAGTCGCCCGCCGATCCGATTCCGAGGACGAGTTCGTCGACCTCGCGTGCGATCTCTTCGACCATTCTGTGGTGCCCGTTGTGGTAAGGCTGGAACCGGCCGATGTAGAACCCCCGCATAGGTTATCTGTCGCCGCCTTTGTTTATAAAGACCCCGAGACGCGGAAGACCGGTAATACAGTACACAAGCGGTCTGAAACAGCCGATATCGCGGGTGCAGTACCAACGCATATGGGGAGAAAGTATATCAGTCGTCCGTTCCACCGTACAGGTAGCGAAGCATTCTATGAGTAACGACACGGAAGCCGACGAGAACGCCCCCGAAGAGGGGGTCGGCGTCACCGACGAGGCGCCCGACTCACCGCCGTCCGACGACGGTGAGCGGTTCCCCGACGGGATCGCCGACGAACCGTCCGACGGAGCCGTCGGACCCGACGAGCGTGGCGGCCGTCCCGGCAGTCAGAACGGTCGCTCCGATGGGGACGTAACGGGAACCATCGACGACCTCGGCAGCGACGTCGAGGTCGACGCCGAGGTCGCAGACGACGTCGACGAGGACGACCTCTTGGGTGGACTCCGGATCGACTCCACCGAGGAGATCGACGTCCCCGACCGGCTCGTCGACCAGGTCATCGGGCAGGAACACGCCCGAGACGTGGTAATGAAGGCAGCAAAGCAACGGCGGCACGTCATGATGATCGGCTCGCCCGGGACGGGCAAGTCGATGCTCGCGAAAGCGATGTCGGAGCTGCTGCCGCCCGAAGAACTGCAGGACGTCCTCGTCTACCACAACCCCGACGACGGGAACAACCCGAAGGTGCGGACCGTACCCGCGGGGAAGGGCGAGCAGATCGTCGAGGCCCACAAGGAGGAAGCGCGGAAGCGCAACCAGATGCGCTCGTTCCTCATGTGGATCATCATCGCGATCGTCATCGGCTACTCGTTCATCATCGCCGGGCAGATCCTGCTCGGCATCCTCGCGGCCGGCGTCATCTACCTCGCGTTCCGCTACGGCTCGCGCGGTGGCGACGCGATGGTCCCGAACCTCATCGTGAACAACGCCGACACGACGACCGCGCCGTTCGAGGACGCGACGGGTGCCCACGCCGGTGCGCTGCTCGGCGACGTTCGGCACGACCCGTTCCAGTCCGGCGGGATGGAGACGCCGAGTCACGACCGCGTCGAGCCCGGCGGGATCCACAAGGCCAACAAGGGCGTGCTGTTCATCGACGAGATCAACACGCTCGACATCCGCAGCCAGCAGCACCTGATGACGGCGATCCAGGAGGGCGAGTTCTCGATCACGGGCCAGTCCGAGCGCTCCTCGGGCGCGATGGTCCAGACCGAGCCCGTCCCGACCGACTTCATCATGATCGCCGCGGGGAACCTCGACGCGATGGAGAACATGCACCCCGCGCTCCGCTCGCGGATCAAGGGCTACGGGTACGAGGTGTACATGGACGACACCATCGAGGACACCCCCGAGATGCGCCGGAAGTACGCCCGCTTCGTGGCCCAGGAGGTCAGCAAGGACGGTCGTCTGCCGGAGTACTCCGCCGAGGCGATCGAGGAGATCATCCTCGAAGCGCGGCGCCGCGCCGGCCGGAAGGGTCACCTCACGCTCAAACTGCGGAACCTGGGTGGGCTGGTCCGGGTCGCCGGCGACATCGCTCGCTCGGAGAACTCCGACACCGTCACCCGCGACCACGTGCTGCAGGCGAAGGGCCGCAGCCGTTCGATCGAGCAACAGCTCGCGGACGACTACATCGAGCGCCGAAAGGACTACGAACTGCAGGTCTCGGAAGGCTACGAGGTCGGCCGCGTCAACGGGCTCGCCGTGATGGGCGAGGACTCGGGCATTATGCTCCCCGTGATGGCCGAGGTCACGCCGTCACAGGGCCCCGGCGAGGTCATCGCCACCGGTCAGCTGAAGGAGATGGCACAGGAGGCCGTCTCCAACGTCTCGGCGATCATCAAGAAGTTCTCCGACGAGAACATCTCCGAGAAGGACATCCACATCCAGTTCGTCCAGACCGGCCAACAGGGCGTCGACGGCGACTCCGCCTCGATCACGGTCGCGACCGCCGTCATCTCCGCGCTCGAGGATATGGGCGTCGACCAGTCGCTGGCGATGACCGGCTCACTGTCGGTCCGCGGCGACGTGCTCCCGGTCGGTGGGGTAACCCACAAGATCGAGGCCGCCGCGAAGTCCGGCTGTGACCGCGTCATCATCCCGGCCGCGAACATGCAGGACGTGATGATCGAAGAGGAGTACGAGGAGATGGTCGAGATCATCCCGGTCGCCCACATCAGCGAGGTGCTCGACATCGCCCTCGAAGGCGAACCCGAGAAGGACTCGCTGGTCGACCGGCTCAAGAGCATCACCGGCTCTGCGCTCTCGCAGGGCGAGAACGTCTCCGGACCCTCCAGTCCGAGCCCGCAGTAACGCCCGATGCCCCAGTGGGCGACGTTCGCCGGATTCGCGTTCGTCGTCACCACGGGACTACTCTTACTTTCGCACGCCTCACGCGGCGTGCTCGCCGACGACGCTCCCACAGCGCAGCGCGAGCGCGCGGACGACGGCGACGAGGCTGACAACGTAGAAGACCCGCCTCCGGCGGCCGAAACCGGCAGCGCACCGACCGCGGAGGACCCGCGTATCTCGCGACGACCGACGGCCGCCGATGCCCGCGACGCAGAACCCGCTGTCGGCACGTTTCAGCGCGTCGGTCCGGAGGGCGACGGGCCCCGACCGGGTGGGACCGAGGAGACGATCGTCCTCCCGAAGTCCGGAATCGAGTACCGGGTCGTCGACGCCGGCGAGAGCGGGGCGGCACCGACACGAGAACTCTCGACGGCGACGCTGCTGGCGAACGTCGCCGTCTCGCAGGGGCTCTTCGGCGTGCTCCTGTTGGCGGGGGCGTGGTACGCCGAGATCCCCGCGTGGGCGTTCGGGCTCGCCGGCGAGACGGTCGGCCTCCGAGCCGTCGCCATCGGCGTCGGGCTCGGACTCGTCCTCTACGCCGCGAACGAGGCCGGCGCGGCGGTCGGCGCACGGTTCGGTCTCGGAGAGGGCGAACAACTCCGCAGCGCGCTTGCACCGGAGACACCGCTCGGGTGGGCGACGCTGCTCTTCGTCGTCCTGCCCGTGATCGCCGGCTTCGAGGAACTGCTCTTTCGCGGCGCGCTCGTCGGCGTCATCGCGGCCGGCTACGACCTCTCCCCGTGGCTGCTGGCGGCCGTCTCCTCCGGCGCGTTCGCGCTCGGGCACGGCGCGCAAGGTCGACTCGGCGTCGTCGTGACCGGGACGCTCGGCTTCGTTCTCGCGGCCGCGTTCGTCGCGACCGGCAGCCTCCTCGTCGTCGTGGTCGCTCACTATCTCGTGAACGCCTTGGAGTTCGTCGTCCACGAGGGACTCGGCGTCGAGTGGTCGCGCAGCGAGACGTAGCCGGGTGCCGCCGGCCGCAGTCGGTCACGCCGTCGCGGACACGGGTCTGACCGCAGTCGGTCACGCCGATTCGATCGCGCGCAGCCGCTCGGCGACGGCGGCCGGCGCGCCGCTCGGGGCGTCGCGGACGCGATGGTCGGGCACGAACAGCGGCACCGGGTTCTCCGCGAGCGCCGTGCGCGCGGTGGCGACGTCGTCGGCGTCGTCGGGGTCGAGATCCGCCATCCGCAGGACGCGGTCGAGCGACACCGTCTCGTCGTACGGGATATTCCGCGTGGCGTCGAGAACACGTCGCTGTCCGGTGGGCACGGTGAGCGCGACGTCGACGTCGTCGAAGTGGTCCGACGCGCCGTCCAGATACGCGAACACCCGGTCCAAGAGCGGGTGGCCCGCCTCGGCGTCCGCAGGCGGTGACGCCGGGAAGGCGACGCTGATCACACGGCCGCTGGCGACCCCGACCTCGACTGTCCGACCCAGCCGCTCCGACTCGCGGGCGAAGACACCGACGTCCATAGCGCCAGATTGCGTGTCGCCGGTCTTGAACGTTCGCGATCCGGGCGCGGCCGACGCGGGGGCCGCTTCGGGAGTTCCCGGAGTCGGCGCCGACGCGCAAGCCTTATGTTCAAATGAGACCGTTAATGCACATAGATGAACGCTAGTGAGGACAAACTTGCCCCCGAGGTGCGGTCGATACTCGCGGCGGCCCGCGAGCGGTCCGGCGGTGACGGGACACTCAGCGCCGACGCGCGGCCGTTTCCCGAGGCGGTCGCGGCGACGGAGGCGGCGGGACGCGTCCCCGTCGTCGCCGAGGTCAAGCCGACCAGCCCGACGACCGAGGGCGAGCGGACGGACGACCCGGTCGCGCTCGCCCGCGAGATGGTCGCGGGCGGCGCGACGGCGCTGTCGGTGTTGACTGAACCGGAGCATTTCGGCGGTTCGACCGAGAACCTCCGGCGCATCCGCGAGGCCGTCGACGTGCCGGTGCTCCGCAAGGACTTCGTCGTCCGCGAGGCGCAGCTCGACGTCGTCGAGGCGGACCTGCTCTTGCTCATCGCGCGCTTCCTCGACGCGGACGAGACGGACTCGCTCGCGACGCTGTATGAGGCGGCCGTGGCGCGCGGCTTCCAGCCGCTCGTCGAGGTTCACACCGAGGCAGAACTCGACCGCGCGCTCGACGTCGGGGCCGAGATCGTCGGGATCAACAACCGCGATCTCGGGAGGCTGGAGGTCGACCTCGAAACGTTCGAGCGGCTCGCCCCCCGCGTTCCCGAAGACGTGACGCTCCTCGCCGAGAGCGGGATTTCCAGCGCCGCGGACGTCGAGCGGATGCGCGCCGCCGGCGCCGACGCGCTGCTGATCGGCACAGCAATTATGGACGGCGACGTAGAGACGAACACCGAGCGACTCACCACGGTGGCGGCCGAGCGGGCAGACAGAGAGCCGACGACGAGCACAGTGACAGAGACGACAGACGCGACCACGGATTCAGACACACGATGACACAGCAATACGCGGACGGCAAGTTCGGCGAGTACGGTGGACAGTACGTACCGGAGGCCCTGATGCCTGCGATCGAGGAACTGACCGACGCCTACGAGCGGTACGTGCTGGAAAACGAGGACGGATTTATGGACGAGTTCCGCGCGCGACTGCGGGACTTCGGCGGCCGACCGACGCCGACCCAGTACGCCGAGCGCCTCTCCGAGCGGTACGACCGCGAGGTGTACCTGAAGCGCGAGGACCTGCTCCACGGCGGCGCACACAAACTCAACAACGCGCTCGGGCAGGTGCTCTTGGCGAAGTACATGGGCAAAGAGCGCATCGTCGCCGAGACCGGCGCGGGTCAGCACGGTACCGCGACGGCGATGGCCGCCGCGCATCTCGACCTGCCCTGTGAGATCTACATGGGCGAGCGCGACATCAACCGCCAGCGACCCAACGTCTTCCGGATGCGGCTCAACGGCTCCGAGGTAAACCCGGTGACGACCGGCCGCGGCACGCTGAAGGAGGCCATCTCCGAGACGATGCGCGACTGGGCGACGAACGTCGAGGACACCCACTACGTGATCGGTTCGATCGTCGGCCCGCACCCGTTCCCGTCGATGGTTCGTGACTTCCACGCGGTGATCTCCGAGGAGGCGCGCCGACAGCTGCGCGAGCAGACCGGCGGCCTCCCCGACGCCGTGCTCGCGTGCGCCGGCGGCGGCTCGAACACGATGGGGACGTTCGCGCACTTCGTCGACGACCCCGAGGTCGGCCTCTACGCCGTCGAAGCCGGCGGTTCGACCCTCGACGTCGACGAGGAGGCCGGCGTCGCGCCGAACTCCGCGTCGCTGTCGACCGGCGACGAGGGGGTCCTGCACGGCGCGCGAACGAAGATCCTCCAGGACAGCGACGGGCAGATCATGGAGAGTCACAGCGTCTCCTCGGGGCTCGACTACGCGGGCGTCGGCCCGGAGCTCGCCCAGCTCGTCGACGAGGGGCGCGTGAACGCGGTCAACGTCGGCGACGACGCCGCGCTCGAAGCCTTCCACCGCCTCTCGCAGCTTGAGGGGGTGATCCCCGCACTGGAGACCGCACACGCGTTCGGCTACCTCGAAGCGCACCACGAGGACCTCGGAGAGACGATCCTGCTGAACGTCTCCGGCCGCGGCGACAAAGACCTCGAAGCCGCGATCGAGGAGACCGAGAAGCGCGACATCGAGGCCGCGCCGTCGCTGACGGAGTTCTCGGGGGGCATCTGAGATGGCCGACGACCTCGAAGCCGTCTTCGCCGACGAGCCCGCGTTCGTCCCGTATCTCGCCGCCGGCGACCCCGACTACGAGTCGTCGCTGGAATACGTCGAGGCGCTCGAACGCGGCGGCGCGGACGTAATCGAGCTCGGGCTCCCGTTCTCCGAGCCGATCGCCGAGGGGCCGACGATCCAGAGCGCCGTCGTGCGGGCGCTCGAAGGCGGGATGACGCCCGAACGGTTCTTCGAGTTCGTCACCGACCTCGACGTCGACGTGCCGCTCGTCTGTATGACGTACTACAACCTCATCTACCAGTACGGCGACGAGGCGGGCCCACGACCGTTCGTCGAGCGCGCCGCGTCGGTCGGCCTCTCCGGCTTCGTCGTCCCCGACCTCCCCGCAGAGGAGGCTGATCCGCTGCGGGAGGCGTGCGACGAGTTCGGCCTCGACCTCGTCTTCATCGTCGCGCCGACGACGCGCGGCGACCGCCTGGACCGGATTATGTCGCAGGTCTCCGGCTACGTCTACGTGCAGGCGCGGCTGGGCGTCACCGGAGCGCAAGACGACGTCTCCGGGCAGACCGAAGAGAGCCTCGAGCGGCTCGCCGGCTACGACGTGCCTAAGGCCGTCGGATTCGGGATCAAGCGCGGCGACCACGCCGAGCGCATCGTCGCCGGCGGCGCAGACGGGATCATCGTCGGAAGCGCGCTGGTCGACATCGTCGCCGACGGCCGTGACGACGGTGCGTCGACCGAGACCGTCGCCGAGCAACTCGAAGCGAAGGCGCGCGAACTCAAAGCGGGTGCACTGCGCGGATACGAACAACGCGTGCCCCAAGCGGAAAGCAATTAACCGACAGTTGCCACAGTTTCACACACAATGAACGCAGGACTCACAGCCCGACTCGATCGCATCTCCACAGGCGGGCGATACCTCGTCGTCCCGATGGACCACGGGATCACCCTCGGCCCGGTCACGGGCCTCGTCGATCTCGAATCCACGGTCGACGCGATCACGCGCGGCGGTGCGGACGCCGTGCTCACGCAGAAGGGCGTCGCGCCGCGCGTCCACGAGCACAAGAACGGGAAGGGATACATCGCCCACCTCAACGGATCGACCGTGATCGGTCCCGACGAGGAGGACAAACGGCGAACGGGATCGGTCGAAGAAGCGCTCCGCGCGGGCGCGGACGCGGTCTCGTTCCACATCAACATCGGGAGCGACCACGAACCAGACCAGCTGACCGAGCTCGGAGACCTGACCGAGACCGCCCACCGGCTCGGAATCCCGGTGCTCGCGATGAGCTACGCGCGCGGCCCCGGCGTCGACGAACACGACCCCGAGAGTCTCGCACACGCCGTCCGCATCGCCGAGGAACTCGGCGCGGACGTGGTGAAGACCGCCTACTCGGGTGACCCCGACTCCTTCGAGCGAGTCTGTGAGGCGACGCGCCTGCCGGTCGTCATCGCCGGCGGTAGTCGCGGAAGCGACCGCGAGACCGCAGAGATGGTTCGCGGTGCGATGGACGGCGGCGCGGCGGGCGTCTCGATGGGACGGTCGATCTTCCAGCACGAGGATCCGGAAGCGATCACCCGCGCGGTCAGTGCGATCATCCACGACGACGCCGACGTCGACGAGGCCGTCAAATCGAGTGGGCTCGGCCTCGAAGCGTAGTCGACGCGTAGTCGACGCGTAGTCGACGCGTAGTCGACGCCGGTCTCACGCTCGCTGCGAGCGTCTGCCCCATCCCTCCGGATCTCCACCGGAGGGCAGAACGCAAGCCCGCGCGCTTATCATCGTGGCGGGCCAAGCCGTGAATATGCCTGCTACGCTCGAAGTACGGTGCACCAACGACGAGTGCGAACTGGATATGTTCGAGCTTCACTACACGTACGATATGCCCGACAGCGTCGGCGTCGCCGACTTCGTCTGTCCGTACTGCAACGGGAACGAGCCCCTGGAGGCGATCGAGCTATGAGCGGCTTCAGAAAGCTCAGCGACCTCGGTGATCCGGAGCGCCTGCGAGAGATCGGCGAGTCCGTCGCCGAGAACGCCCTGGAACGCGTCGGGCGCAGCGTCGCCCGCGTTCAGGAGCGAAAGCCGCTCCCGTACGACCTGCTGGAGAGCGACGACGCCTATCTCGTCGTCTTCGACGCCCCCGGCGTCCGGGAGAAAGACGTGCAGGTCCGATTCGAAGACGAGACGGTGCAGGTCCGGATCGACCGCTTCCGCGACTTCTACGAGGGCTTCGAGATGCGGTTCCCCGGTCGCGGACTCGCCCTCGACGGGGCGGCGCGACTCCCCGACGGTGCCGCCGTTGACGCCGAAGGCGCCACCGCGACGGTGACCGACGCGGGCACCCTCCGGGTCCGACTGCCGAAGCGCGAGAGCGACGCAGACGTCCACGCCGAGAGCGACGCCTGAGCGCCCGCGCGCTACACCGGTAGCTCGGCGTCTGAGTCGACGATCCGGTCGGGTTCTTCGGGCGCGGTCCAGTCGGTCGTCAGCTCCAGCAGCTGCGCGAGCATCAGCCCGGTCGCCCCCCAGACGGTGTACCCGCCCACGTGGAAGTAGTGGATTCGGCGCGTCCCGTAGCCGGAGAACTCGCGCTGTTCTGACTCGTAGTTGTCCAGATCCAAGAGCTCCGACAGCGGGAGCGGGACGACCTCGGCGACCTCGCGCTCGTCGGGATCGTACGCGCGGTCTGGAATCGCGGCGACGAACGGACGGACGGCGTAGTCGGTCACGGTCAGGATGTCGTCGAGACGACCGAAGACGGCCGGTTCGTCGGCGTGCAGACCGATCTCCTCGTCGGCCTCCCGAAGGGCGGTCGCCTGGAGATCCGGGTCCTCGGGCTCGCGCGAGCCGCCGGGGAAGCTCATCTGACCGGGATGCTCGCCGAGGTGATCCGCGCGCTTCGTGAACAGGACGTGCTTCTCGTCCTCCCGTACCAGCACCGGTGCCAGGACGGCCGCCTGTTGACCCGCGTCGCTGACCCGCTTCGGTCTGTGCGCCGCCACCCGCGAGAGATCCATACTGGGACGGCGGTACGAGCCGAGAGGGCTTATACTGTCGGCCGAATCCGTCGAGCGGAGAATCGGATCAGGGGTCGTCGACGGGCGCGTCGCCGGCGAGCGCGTCGTCGAGCCGCGCCCGAATGTCGTCGACGTCGACGGCGTCGGACCACACGTCGACGTCGTAGGTGACGTCCAGGAGCCGCTCCATCGCCGCCGCGTCGGATCGGGAGACGGCGCGCGCCGCGTCGGTCCTGAGCCGCTCGGCCAGCGCCGCACCGGCGGCTTCGCGCTCGACCTCTCGTGCGGGGACGTCGAGGATGTGCGGTAAGTCCTCGGCGTTGTCGGGCAGCGTCGGGAACGCGGTGGGCCCCGGCGCGAGCAGTGTCTGCTCGCCGTCCTCGTAGCGAACGAGCGCGTACGCCGACACCGCATCGTCGACGGCGTCGGCGACGACGTCCTCGTCGACTCCCGCGCGCTGCTTGAACGCCAGTTCGTTCAGCGCGCGTTCGAGTTCGGCCGGCGTGAGCGCCCCGAAGAGGTCGACGACGCCGGCGATCTCGTCCAGCTGCAACTCGTCCGTCCGGCGCTCGTCTGCGCGGTCGCCGTCGGTCACTCGCCGCCCCCACCCCCGCCCGCGTCGATCGGTGGGGCGTCTGTCGGCCCGGAGCCGGTCGCGTCTTCGAGGTCGGCCGCGGCCGCGGCCATCACCTCGTCGCCGGTGATCGGGGCGTTCGTCCACGCCGGGAGTCGGTCGTCGCTCCCGCCGGGTTCGGTGACGGCAGCCGCATACCGGGCGACCTGGGTCCGCTCGTGGTCGCGGTCGAAGCGGAAGTCGTTGAACGCCGCGTCGAGCGCGTACTGGTCGACGAGCGCCTCGGCGGCGACCTGATAGCGCTCGGCGAGCGTCTCGAAGTCGACGTCGATGCCGTGGTCGAGGACGCCCCGCAGCAGGGTCTCGCCGACCGACTGGCTCATCTCCGAGAGCCCGGCGGAGCCGCCGACCGAGCGGTGATCGTGCTCGTACCGGCCGAGGTCGACCTGCGCGGTCCCAGCGAAGCCGGCGACGTCGAAGGCGTCGCCGAGCGTCCCGACTTCGAGGCCCCACTTCCGCGGCGTGCGGATGCGGCGCGCCGTCTCGGCGGTCGCGGCGAACTCCCCCGCGAGCGCGTACCGGAACGAGTCGAGGTACTGCAGATACGGCTCGGGGTGAGCGTCGACGAGAGTGCGGACGAGCGGGACGTAGAAGAGCCGGAAGAGACGGCCGTAGAGGCGTCGGTCCTCGACGCGGGCGTAGTAGCCCTTCGAGAAGTCGTACCCCTGCGCGAGCGGAAACAGCAGGCGACGGACGAACGACTCGTCGTACGTCGTCGTGTCGGCGTCGTGGACGACGACGAAGTCCGCCTCGGTCGCACGGCCGAGCGCGAGCCACACGTCGCGGCCCTTGCCCCGGCCGCCGGCGAGGCCGGCGTCGGACAGCAGTCCCGCGATGCGCGGGCCGTCGCACCACAGCAACTCTAACCGCAGGTCGTACGTCGAGAGCCACTCTCTGACTGCGCCGACCCGTTCGGGGGCGGCGCGCAGCGGAACGACGACCCGGGCGGGATCCAGCCGTTCGAGCGTCCGCAGCGCCCGATCGGCGGCGTCTCCCTGACAGTCGCGCTCCGTCATCGGCACGACGACCGCCGCGCGATCGGTCGGGACGGTCGGAAGCGGGTCGGCGAGATCGTGAAGCGTCGCCACCCGGCCTTGCACGTACTCCATCGCCCGAATCTCAGGACGGGACGAGCAAAAGCGCGCGGGTTCCGGAGCCCCCCGGTCCGCACTCGGTCTGCGTCACTGCGGCAGCCGACCGGTCTGCTGGAGGGCGACTAGCCCTCCGACGACGACCGCGAGACCGAGTGCGAGCTGCGTGAAAATGGCGTCGTACGCCAGTCCCGTTTCGCGGAGCATCCCGACGGCCGACGATCCCGTCGCCTGGACGACCATCATCCCGCCGGAGTACCACGCGTACGCGCTCGCTCGGGTCTCGTCGGGCAGCGTGTCGAGCAGGTATGTGTCGATCGCCGGAAAGAGGCTGTGGATCACGTAGCCGATGATCGCCGTGAGGACGAGAATCGGGACGAGCCCGCGCGTGACCGTCAGCACGAGGACCGCGACGGTGAACGATCCGATGATCGTGAGGATGTACGGGACACGCGGGAGTTGGTCCGCGAGCCGCCCGGAAACGAAGAACGCGGGGACGCCCGCCGCGAAGATGACGGTGAGCAAGTTCTTCGCGGTCGCGGTGTCGAGGCCTTTCGTACCCATATACAGCTCGTAGAAGTTGAACAGGCCCTGCCAGACGAATCCCGTCGCACCGACGACGACGACTCCGAGGAGAACGACGCGCCACTCCGACCGGACCGCCCCGAGGAGGTCTCTGTCCTCGGTGCCGGCATCGGGGAGATCAGTCGTTCGGGCGGCGAGATACAGCGCTACGGTCACGATCGCAGCGGCGGCGGCGATGACGACGAAGACGACCTGCCACTCGAAGAAGAACGTCAGGACGAGCGTGACGAGCGGCGCGGCCGCGACGGCGGCGAGCTGGCTCATCATCCCGTGGACGCCCAGCGCCCAGCCGACTCGCTGGGGGTAGAGCTCGCTGACGAGGGGGTTGGCGGCGACGAAGTAGACGCCGGAGGACAGCCCCATCAGGAGCGCGCCGGCGCCGACCATCTCGACGGAGGTCGCGCTCGCGGTGAACGCCGCGGCGGCGGTGAGGACGCCGCCCGTCGCGAGGATCACGTAGTGGCGGGGGACGCGGGTGAGAATCCAGCCGGTCGGGAGCCGCGGGAGCGCACTCCCGAGCCAGGCGAGAGTCGCGATGATTCCTACGGTCCCCTCACCGATCTGAAACACCGCGATGAACTCCTGCAGGAGGGGCGCGAAGACGACTCGCGCGAGGTTGACGAGGAAGATCATCGAACAGAGCGTACCGAACAGTCGACCCCGAGACACGATCGATCCTTGCCGGCACGGGATGTCAACTGTTGCGATCCGGGGGCTCGTCGGGGTACGGTACCCCGTCACGAGTCGCAGCCTCGTCGCGGTGTGGTACCTCACTGTCACCCGGCTCGCGACGGTCGGCGCTATACTGATCTTTTTACCTCACGGCCACGACGTTCGATGTGGCTATGAAGACGACGCGGAAGGGGCTTCGAGACGGGGAGCTGGAGAAAGACACGTACGAACGACTGACCTGTGCGGAGTGCGGCCAGGCACTGAAGACGAAGAACGACCCCGACGAGGTCTACACCGTGCGGCGCTGCCCCGACTGCGGAACGGAGTGGAAGGAACTGCGGTAGCGACGCCCCGAGAGCGAGGGGCGCGTCGTCACTCGAAGACGGCGTCGAAGGCCCGCGCGCCGAGCGGTTCGAACGTGCCGGCGGCGATGTTTTCGGGGACGTGCGCCGGTGAACTCGTGCCGACGAGTGCGGTGGTGACGCCGGGGGCGCTGCGAGCGAAGTTGATCGCGCGCTGGGCGGCGGTCTCCCCGACGAGTTCCGCGTCGACGGCCGCCGGGATCGACGACGCGAGCTCACCCTGTGCGAGCGTCGCGCTCGCGACGACGTCGAGTCCGGTGGCCTGCGCGTACTCGAGGGCGCTGACGTCGTCGCCGCTTTCGGGGTGGCGGTGCGCGGCGACGGTGAACGCGTCGGCCATCGTGACGCTGAACGGCAACTGGATCGCTTCGAGGCCAGACTCCGCCGCGCCGGCCGTCTCGGCCGCTGCGTCGGCGCGGGCGACGACCTCGCGCAGCGAGAGGTAGGCGTCGTGGTCGCGCGGCACGCGGAACGCATCCCAGGTGGCGACGCCGTACCCGCCGACGTCGCCCGCCCGCCGCCGGCGTTCGAGTTCCTCGAACGCGGCTTCGAGCCGATCGTAGACCGCGTCGCGGTCTCTGACGGCCAACTGCGTCTCGGGGTTGTGGACGTAGTAGCAGTCGATCGTGTCGACACCGAGGTTCGAGCGCGAGCGGTCCACGAGCTCCGAGAGGAACGCCGGCGCGATCGCGTGGCTCCCGTGTGCGAGGTCGTCGACGTCGAGGAGTCCGGGGCGAACGAACTCCTCGCGGACGTACGCGCCCGGATCGTCCGGACGCGTGCCGTCGAACGGAACGAAGCCGCCCTTCGTCGCGACGACGACCGCCTCGCGGTCGACGTCGGCTGCGGCGAGGGCGTCGCCGACGGCGCGCTCGCTGCGCTGGTATCGGTAGTTGATCGCCGTGTCGACGTGGTTGATGCCGGCGGCGAGCGCTTCCGTGAGCGACTCGCGGTACCGCTCGTCGCGTTCGGGCGTCGACTCACCCAGGTACGTCCCGAGGCCGATGCTCGACGTCACGCCCGGACCGAACCGTCGGAAGTACGTCCGTGCGAAGGCGTCGCCGAAGCGCTCGCGGTACCCCCAGGTCCCCTGACTCGTCGCCATACCCGTTTTAGAACCCGTGCAGGTAAACGGCCGTCGGACTCCGGCGCGTGGGCGACGGCGTCAGACGTCACCCGACATCGACTCGAAGAGGCGGTCACAGAGTGCTTCCCGCGGCATCGTCTCGCCGACCGCCGTCTGTAGCTCACCCCCGTGGAGGACGATCTGTCCGCCGCCCATCCGCGCGTGCCCACCGGCAGAGGCGCTCTTGAGGTCTGAGACGACGGAGCCGAGCGTGCGGCCCATATGGACGCGGTCGTCGCGCGAGCGGCCCGAGAGGTGGATCGTTCCGTCCCGCTCGCCGAGGACGACCACGGCGGTGACACCTTCCAACTGGACGAGTTCGTCGGCCGCCTGCGGAACGGCGTCCGGGTTTGTGATCCGTCCGACGTCGCTGACGGCGAACGGGCCGCGGACGTCCCGACCGGCGATCGCGCGGGCTTTCAGCTCCAGCACCTCGGTCGACACTTCGGGGTTAGCGATCCGATCGAGTCGGTCCTCGTCGACGCCGGGGTACAGAAACCCTGCGGCGGTGAAGTCGGCGACCGAGCAGCCGGCGGTCAGTCGCTTCGTGTCGGTCAAGATTCCGTAGAGGAGGCCGGTCGCGACTTTCGACGGGACGGTGTAGGCCGAGCCGACTTCGCTGGCGTGCTTTGCTGGCGGGACCGGCTGTGCGCCGACGTCCTCGAAGTACTCGGCGACGATGCTGGAGGCGGCTCCGTAGTCCGTTCGCACGTCGGTGAACTCCTCGCCCGTGCCGTCGCCGGGATGGTGGTCGACGATGGCGAACGGGAGGATGCTGTCCGCGCCGGCGAAGCCCCGCGGTCGGTTGTGATCGACGAGGACGACGTGCTCGGCTGCGACGTCACTGACGTGAGTGATGCGGTCGATATCGATGTCCAGCACCGTTTGAAACGCGCGGTTCTCCTGGTGACGGACCTGTCCGGCGTACTGAACCGTCGCGTCAGTGTCGACCTGTTCTGCGAGGCTGGCGACGCCGATACCGGTCGCCATCGCGTCGGGGTCGGGATTCGGATGCAAGAGCACCGCGACTTCGTCGAGCGAGGAGAGCTGTTCGAGAAAGCGCGTCCCCATCGGCCGCTGGAACCGTCTGATGACGTAGAGCCCGAGGCCGACCGCGACTGCGCCGACGACGACCGCGACCGCGACGGCAGGGTAGTCGACGAGGAGGTCTCTCGCGCGGTCGATCAGCGCCGACCCGACGACGGTGCCGACGTTCCCGTGCGGAGACAACATATCTTTCCGGTACGAGCCCTGCCCTAAGAAGATTCCCTCGGTCTGCCGGTCGGCTCAGAGCGCGTGGCTTCGGGAACGTCACTCGGGGAGCGTCACTCGGAGCGCGAGGCGAACGCCGCCGAGCGCCGTCGAACGACTGCGGCAGGGGGCGAGATCAGACGTCCGCGGCGTCCGTCCCGTCGCGGTAGGCCTCGATCGCCGCCCGGTAGCCCTCCCGGTAGGTGGGATACGCGAGGTCGTAGCCCAGTTCGCGCAGTCGGTCGTTCGAGCAGCGTTTGCTCGTCTGGATCCGGCGACGCGCGGCCGATGAGAGGTCCGGATCGGCGAGTCGCTCCTCGATCGTCCGCTTCGGCGGCGCGGGCTCGCCGCACTCCGCGGCCAGCCAGTCGGCGAACGCCCACTTGTCGACCGGTTCGTCGTCGACCACGAGAACGACATCGTCGCGTGCGAGGTCCGATTCGAGGAGGAACGCGACAGATCCGGCCGCGTCGGCGCGGTGAACCATATTCAGGTAGCCCTCCGTGACGGGGCCGTTCAGGTAACGGTCGAGCCGGTAGCGGTCGGGGCCGTACAGACCGGCGAAACGCGCGACGGTCCCGTCGATCCCGGCCGCGGCCGTCTCCTCACGGGCGAGCCGTTCGGCCTCCGCGAGCACGCGGGTCTTCTCTGTCGTCGGCTCGATCGGCGTCTCCTCGTCGACGAAGGCCCCGTCGTGGTCGCCGTAGACGCCCGTCGAGGACGTGTAGACGAGTCGGTCCGGTGGCGACGATCGCTCGGCGTACGCCGCGACGACGTTCCGAAGTCCGTCGACGTAGACATCGCGGGCGGCGTCGGCCCCGCGGCCGCCGGAACTGGCCGCGAAGACGACCCAGTCGGCGTCCGGGAGCGCCGCGAGCGTGTCGGGGTCGGTCGCGTCGGCACGCTGCGCGTCGAGCCCCGCCGCGGCGACGGCGTCGAGGCCGGCGTCGGAGCGGCGAACGCCCGTCACCTCGTGCCCGGTCGCGTCCAGCTGCCGGCCGAGTTCGAGCCCGATGTAGCCGCAGCCGACGATCACTGCGCGGGCCATCAGCGGTCGTTCCGAGCGGCCAGATACTGCTGGATCGCCGCGAGCTGTTCGAGCGTCATCGTCGTCCGCCCTTCGAGCGCCTGCTGGACCTCCTGGCCGGAGAGCCCGAGATCGACGTTGGCGGCGATCGTGTCGACGTCGACGACGCCGGTCGTCATCGCCATCAGGAGGTGGTCCCGGAGTTCGAGCACGATCGCCTCGGCGTCGGGTCGGTCCTCGTCGAGTGCGAGCACGGCAGCCGCGTCCTCGACGCTCAGATCGGGCACAGGACCCGCGGCGAGCGCCTCGGCGGTGTCGACGTCGATGCTTGCAGCTTCGGCAGCGGTCTCCGCTCTCGTATCGGTCACGACGGCTCTGAGCTGTGCTTCGTAGGCTTCGCGCAACGCCTCCGGCGTCAGCGCCGCCGGGTCCGTAGCCGCATCGTAGAGCATACCGGTATTCGCCGCTGCGGCAGCAAAACGGTTTCCGAACGCGTCGTTGGCGCGTCCTCGCTCTGCAGCCGAAGCATCTGGTATCGAGGGGAACCGCTTAAGTCCGTGACTATCCACCCATCGAGTATGAACCGCGTATCGTCCGATAATCAGGGTGAAGCGCCGTGAGCGTCGGCCAACAGGTCAGCTCCGACCACCAGCTCGCGCGGCTGCTCCAGATCGGCATCGTCCTCGAGGAGGTCGTCGAGGCCCGGTCCTACCAGCACTACCAGTCGCTCGACGCGGAGGCCGCATCCGACGAGGCGGTCGGCGAACTCTTGGAACACGCCGCCGCGGAGTCGGCCGAGCATCGCGAACGGCTCGAGGCGCTCGTCGACGAACTCGACGCCGAGAGCATCCCGTTCGACGACATCGAAGCGCTCGTCGAGGCGCAGTACGGCAACACGAAGCCGGAGGACTTCGACGACGTCCTCTACGATCAACTGTGCAACGAGGAGACGGCGTACAAGTTCTACGACGACCTGATCGGTGCGCTGCGGGCCTCGCAGACGACGTTCGGGATCGACCGCGACCGACTCATCGACGTGCTCGTCGAGATTCGCGAAGAGGAGGCCGAGGGCGTCGAAGCAGTCACCAACGTTATGAACGACCGACAATGAGCGGAGACCGAATGCGACAGGGAGCAACGAGATGAACACCGCCGACCAGTACGTCAAGGCGATCTATCTCCTCCAGCAGATGGAGAACGGTCCGGCGTCGACGGGCGCGCTCGCGGACCGACTCGACGTCAGCCCCGCCAGCGCCAACGAGATGATCGGGAAGCTCGAATCGCGGGGGCTCGCCGAACACGAGAAGTACAAGGGCGTCAGCCTCACCGACGAGGGGATCGTACGCGCTCGCGACGCGCTGCAGACGTACTGCATCATCGAGCGCTTCCTCGCGAACGTCCTTTCGGTCGACGAGTTCCGCGCTGAGGCGCGCGAACTCGAACCGGTCATCGACGACCTCGTCGCCGAGCGACTCGACACGATCATCGACCGCAACCCCGAGTGTCCCGACTGCTTCGATCCGGAGACCGACGCCTGTCGCCACCTCGAGATCGCCACCGAGCAGGGCGTCGAAGCCGAAGAGCAGCGCGCCGACTGACGCGGTTTCTTACCCGCTTCGAACGCGGACAGAGAACCCCGTAACTTCAAGATGCTTCCGCCGGTCATTCCCCCTATGGATGGGACAGCGGCGCTCGATCGCCTCCTCGAACTCGCGGGATTGGGACCCCGCGAGGCCTCGGAGGCAACCGACCGGACGGCTCCGTACGCGTGTTTGGGCTGTGGGGCGACGTACGAGGTACAGTATCACGTCTGCCCGGAGTGCGGCGGGTTCTCCGTGGAACCGCGGCAGACGGCAGTCAGTTCGGATCCGGTGGATCCAGAGGTGGACTCCGACGCCGAGGCCGACGCAAACGCCGACGCAAACGCCGAGGCAAACGCCGGCGTGAACGTCGACCACGCAGCCGAGTAGCGCGGTGGGTTCGGGCCGAGCGTGGCCGTCGCAACCCGATGGCTTTTCAAACACTGCGACGTGAGTAGCAGATGCAGTCCCGTGGTGTAGTGGCCAATCATATGGGCCTTTGGAGCCTATGACGGCGGTTCGAATCCGCCCGGGACTACTCTGGATCTGCTGCAACTACCCGAACCTCGAGCTGCGCTGCACGATTCGGAGAGTACCAAGTGCATCCACTTGGACGGGATGTGACTACTCGTAAAACTCGTGGGAACCGCCGCAAGCTCACACAGATGCAAGGAGGAAGCCCACGGCTTTAGCCGTGGGAGGAATCCGACAGGGCGTTAGACTGTGATCTGTTGAACCGCCTCGGGGTAAACACCGAGGCACTCGCCCCGCTTCGCCTGTAGACAGCCGATCAACGATGACTCTGCATCCAGCGCAAGTGGTAGGCGGCCGGGGAGTGAGAACCACAGCTCGTTGAATTCGCTGTGGACGTTCTCTCGATGCTCTTTATTTGCCCGTTAGAGACGTTTAATCGGACGTCACAGGCGCGGTAGCTGCAGTATATAAAAACACGTCCGAATTCACCGATCGATGGGCGCTCGGCAGTCGAGTGCCAGATCGATAATGTCAGAAAAAGACGAGTCAGGGAGTATCCGCCTGACACGACGTCGTGCGATCGCGGGCTTAGTAACGATCGGGGCAGCAGGAGCTGCTACCGGGGCAGGAACAACAGCGCTGATGAGTGACAGCGCCTCGAGTCAAAACAACACCATCCAGAGTGGTGAGATGGACCTCTCTCTCGGGTCGAACGTGTCGGCAACCGTCAATGTGAGTGACCTGATGCCCGGCGAGGGGGGCAAAGAGACGTTCGCTATCACCAACACCGGCGATGCAGACGGGGTGGTGGACCTCGAAGTCACGAACGTGCGCAACAGTCCGAGCAGTCCCGGCGCTCCCTCGCCGAATGTGCGCACCTTCGAATCGCAAGTGGCCGGATATTTCGACTACAATACCCACGATAACGAAGTCCTGCTCTCCGACTTCGGCGTGGACACCGCGAGAACTGAAGTCGATCTCAGTGGCAGCGGTGTCACGGTAACGATCGACCTGCCAACACCGCTCGGAACTGCAAGCAGCGGCGACAATTTCGCACTCGCCTTCGACGCGGATAACGACGGGACTGCAGACTTCCAGGTCACCGGAAGCGCGGGTGCCTCTGAACTCCAATATAAAGAATTCGATGGAAGTTGGGGCACCTCCACGAACGTCAGTGGAACTTCTGGCGTCACCCAGTCCAATCCAGAACCGGGCAAGTACGTCGTCGGGATCGGGAGCGGAAAGCTCTCGAGTTCGACCCCGTTCGGGTTCGGTGGCCAAGTCATCTATCAAGGACTTGATGCAGTAAATGGACAGGGCCCGAGCGACGGAATCAACGATCGCGTGCTCCTCACGCCAGGATTTAGTTTCGGTCCGGGGTTCAACGGCAACGCGAGTCGATACACGACAATCGACCCCACTAACGAACGCACTCTCGACGACGTGCTGGACTTCGAGATCCGACTCGATAGCAACGTTGACGCGCCGGAACTAGACAACGATGACGACGGCGACCTCTTTGTCCAGGGGAAACCGACACGGATCGAAGGGATTACTGGCGGACCGCACTCCCTCGATCAAGACGAAACCAAGCAGGTCGAGTTCATCTACCGGTTGCCGAAGAATGCCGGCAACGTCGTCGCTAACGAGACGGTGCGAGCGGATCTTGCTCTGACTCTCACGCAAGATCAACCAACGCCCGAGTAACCAAAGCGACAGTCTACGTCAGACGGCAAATTACCATCGCAGTTCCCCGCCAAAATTGCCCTCAGGCGACGAGTTCGGCGTCGGGGAGGTACTCGCGCTTCGTGCGCGTCGCTTCGGGGCCTTCCGGGACGAGGCCGGGGGTCGGCGGGCAGTCCTCGAAGCGGTCCGGATCCGGGCGGACGGGTTCGAGGAGTTCCGAGAACACCTCGCCGCGTCGCCCGGTGAGGTGGACGAAGCCGCCGTACCTGCGGTCCTCGAACGGCGTCGTCTCCGGGTCGGGGAAGGCATCGCGG
Source organism: Halobellus sp. Atlit-31R (assembly GCA_003665935.1). Classification (GTDB taxonomy): domain Archaea; phylum Halobacteriota; class Halobacteria; order Halobacteriales; family Haloferacaceae; genus Haloquadratum. Next base: position 484,517 of record QPLR01000001.1, read on the forward strand.
ATGCAGTCGACCTGCTCGCGGATGTACGCCGCGGCCTCGCGCTGTGCGTACTGGCACTCCGCGAAGTAGCGGTCGCGGTACTCCTCGTCGATGTCGGTGTGCGTCGCCGACTCGTAGCGGACGGCGTCGTCGGAGACGTCGCCGTCGGCGAAGCCGAGGTTGACCGTGAAGCAGTCGGGATAGCGCAGAATGAGCAGGAAGAAGATCTGGTCGTCGTTGGTGTAGCGCTCCTGGAGGCGGTAGTAGCACTCGCGGTAGTACGTCGCGAGCGCTCCGACCCAGTCGTCGCGCTCGCCGCGGATGTAGGCGGTGGCGACGTCGTTGTAATCAGCGCCGGCGACCTGTTGCAAGCGGTGCTGGAAGCTCTGGCGCATCTGACCGAGTTCGTACTCGTACGCTTCGGTGAGCGGGACATCCGGATCGGCGAGGAGGTCGCTCTTGTGTACGCCAGCGTCCGCGATACGCATCATATTCTCGTGTAGGACGCGCTCGGCGTCGACGTCCGGGAGCGGAAGCCGAACCGCCTGTCGGTAGAGGACGTTCGTACCGCGTTCCGACCGCTGTCGCCATTCGTTCATCCTACCGTCGGGTAGTCAGAGGGTCCTACAATAGTCTGCCTATCCTTCACGATTAATTTTCACTCGGGCGCTCCGGGCGACGACGTCGACGATTCATTCGCGCCCGAGTCCCACGAGCGGTCGACGCCGGACCGCGGATCGATATCCGCGACGAAGCGCATCGTCGCGAAGTTCGCCCCGAGACCGAGGACACCGCCCACGGGGATGCCGATCAAGAGTCCGACGAGTGGGACGTTCACGACGAAGGCGGTCGCAAACGGGGAGACCACGAGAACGAACAGCGCGAATCCGGCCGCGTACGAGGCGTAGGGACCACCAGTTACGGCGAGCGCGTACGAACCACGGGCCGCGTCGAGAACTCCGGTGTCACGCAGGACGATCAGATACGGTGTCGCGTACAGGAGGTAGGCAGCGGCGAGGAACACGAGCAGCGCTGGGATGACGACGAGCAGCACCGCCCCGCCGAGTCCGTCCGTCAGCGCGCCGACGCCGAAAACGCCCACTGCGAGCGGGAGTACCGCGAGAAACGGCACGGCGGCGGCGATCAGAAACGGCGCGAAGTACGCGCGGACGTTCCCGACGAAGTGGGAGGTCTCACCGTCTAAGAGGTCTCGGAGGCCCCCGAAGTAGCCCGCCATCGCGGCGGCTTGCGCGACGAGTAATACCGGAGCAGTCAGGAGCGCGACGGGGAGCATCTCGATCGGTAGCCCCGGATTCACCGCGACGCCCGAGTTCGGCACGCTCACGAACTGCCAGACGGTGACGACGGAGAGCGGGAGTCCGAGCTGGAAGCCGATGTGGCCGCCGTCGAACGTCGCGACGGCGAGTAGCTTGTTCGAATCCAGCAGTGCGAAAAGCACCGGAACGAGCGAAAGCCAGAGATGCTCGCGAGCTCGCTGCATCCCTGCCGCGAGGCGGGCAGTGAACTCAGGCATCGACTCCTCCGACGGTGTCTCTGTGAGTATCCTGCTCGCAGACGGTGCGTGGCCACCCGAGACAAGTGCGGGAGAGCGGGCAGTGAAGGGACGTTGCTGGGGCCATTGCGGGCGTCTGAGTATCCACGAGGCCACCTGAAAAACCTCGGCGTGGCTCAAACAGTCGCTGAGCGACCGAATCGACCTCGACGACTCCGATATTGTAAGTATTTGCAGTAGATTGAATTAATACTGCTACGTTTCGATAGAAAGTTATTTATATCGCATTCTAGTCCTCCTATCCGGGTTCGAATCGACAGACGGATGCGTGCTCGCAGGTCCCGCCGCCGGCGCTCGATTCGTTCACGAGTCGCGGCCGGCGGCAGGCGGAGACGCACCCGACAGAGCGAAGCAGAGGCAGACACCTACGGCCAGTGTCCTATTTCACTCGCCGTTCTAGAACTGTTTGCGTTCGCGTCTCTCTCGGTAGTTCGTACGTCGACGGCCCGCTCTTTCACGTATGATAGAGCAGACAGATCACTTTCGGTCGATTTCTCTCGTAACGGTTCTCGTTGTCGGTCTACTCGGTGGCACAGGAGCGTTCTCCACCGTCGTAGCCGCCGATCGAGGAAGTATCTCGTTCGACTCGCCGACGTATGCTGATGGCGACGTCGTCACGGTCACTGTCGAAGACAGCGACCTGTCTACGGCGGAGGATTACGTCGTCAATATCGAGTCGGATACGGAGTCTCGAGTATCGGTATATGGTGAGTTCCCTGGTACAGCACAAGTGTACACCACTAAAACGAGCGTCTCTGACGACAATGGAGACAACAAGGTCGACAAGTCAGACATAGATTATCGGGACAGCAGCGGGGGTGGAAATACAATAATGTCTACTAGACGAAATGAAAATGGTACGGTGACAATCACGTTCAATCGTCCGCCAGATTCTCGCGACGCCATTAGCTATACCCGAGGCGAGACGGTTAAGCTGACTCAGAAATCAGGTCAGAAATTCATAGGTCAGTCCACAATAAGTACAACAGACTCTATTGGAACCCTACACGTAGCTGACGGAGATCATCTAATTGTAAACTATTCTGATCAAAGTGCAGGGGACTTTCGCCAGGCAGCCTCAACCGTCGACGAAGACCCCGAACCCCTCACGCTCGGGCCGATAACCGAGTTCACGATCGACGGTCTCGCCGGCACGTCGCTCACGCACACCGCGAGCGTCATCGAGGTCCCGTTCAGCGAGGACGTCTCGAAGGCTGGCGACCAGGCGGGATCGCTGACGCTCGGTGACGACATCGCCGTCTCGGTCGACGGGACCGAGGTGACAGGGCGCTACGCGCTGGACGCTGACGGCTCGGCGGACGGCCAGGTGGTCCTGAGTTCCGACACCGCGGTCGATCCGCAGTCGGAGGTGACGGTCACGATCGACGCAGTAAACGACTCGATCGACAGCGAGACCATCACGCCCGGTCCGATCGACGCGACAGTGACGGACGCGACCGTCGTGGAAGGAGGCGGCGAGACGAACGTCTACGCGGGAGCGACGGTGGCTTTCGTCGCCGACGACGGATCCGGGGACGTCGATCAGGCGTTCGACATCGAGCGCGAAACCGGCGAGTTCGTCTTCGCCGGGCGCACCGGACCGGGGAGTCAGGCGTTCGCGATCGATACGGACGCGCGCAACTGGACCGACGGGTACACCGTCGAAACGAAACTCGCAGACGGCAGTGTCGACCGGGCGACGGACGTCACGGTGCGCGAACTGGGACTGGGCGTCGTGGTCGACGACGGGGTCTCCACGACCGCGACGGCGGTCGAAGGAACCATTCGCGCGAACGCGAGCGAGCGCACCGTCGCGGTGGAACTTCGGGACGAAGGCGGAGAGGCAGTCGATCGCGAGCGCCTCGCGCTCGCCGGCAACGGGGAGACGAGGTTCGACGTCCCCGCGTCTGTGCTCGCGGCGGCCGGCCCGGGGAACTACACCGTCAACGTGACTGACGTCGGCACCGGAGCGGCCGTGAGCTCCGAGCCGTTCACCGTCGTCGACGACGACCTGCGCACCGCGTCGGTTCGTTCGACCGTCGTCGAGGAACACGCCGGCGACGTCGTCAGCCTCGCAGTCAATCTGACGTACGCCGACGCTGCGACGGTGACCATCGGCGGCGCAGACTCCGGATTTCGGGCGAACGCCACCGTCGCTGACGGCAACAGCGACGGTAGCGTCCGACTGTGGTTCAACACGGCCGCCGCCGTCGGGACCGAACGGCTCCCCGACGATGGGGGTGACGTCGTCGGTGCCGGCGCGCGGCCGGGAGAGGGGACGGGGACGGCCGACGAGGTGATGGCAGCCGCCATCGACCCCGGCGACACCGCACCCGAGTCGGACTCGTTGGCCGCAGGCGAGTACGACGTGACGGTTCGCGCAGGGACGGAGCCGACCGCCGCCGCGGACGACGCCGCCACGCTCGTGCTCGATACGCCTGAACCGAAGCGGCTCACCAACTGGGTCGCGCCCGCGGACGCGGACCTATCGACGCGAGCGGACGTCGCCGCCGCCATCGAAGCCGGTCGGCTGACGCGGGCGAGCGAGGTCGCCGTCGGAGACACCGTCGTCCACCGGCTCGTCGTTCCGGGGCTAGCTGGCCAGTTCGCACAGCGAGACGGCACCGCGGCGGAGGTGTTCTTCGGTCTGGCGGGCACTGCGGAGACGGCGCTGTACACCCTGAACGTCACGCAACGGAAGGCACCGCTCAACCGAGAGGCGTATCAGCTCGAGCTGAACGCGAGTGCCGCGAACGTCGTCGCCGACCCGGCGAACGACACCTACGTGGTGAGTTACGAGTTCGCGGCCGCCGGCACCGGCGGCGATACCGCAGTCGGGACGGTCGCGGACGGACCCGAAACCGGCGACCCCGCCGCCGGCGACGCGCTCGGGGCGTCCTTCGAGGTGAACGAGAACGGCACGTTCGCCGACGTCGCGGGCGGCCAGCGGACGGTCACGGCGAACTACTCGCTCGTCGAGGCCGCGGTCGCGACGGCCGAGGAACCGGTCGTCGTCGCCGCCGCAGCGAATCAGTCGATCGAGGGCACTGCGACAGTCGCTCCGGGCACGGCCGTCGAAATCCGGCTCCGCCCGGCAAACGGAACGCAGCCCGCGTTCCGGGAGACGTCGCAGGCGGTCGTCGAGCCCGACGGCACGTGGGCAGCGGAGTTCGACTTCGGCGCACGGGACGTCGGTGATACTTTCGAGACCGTCTCCGCCGTCGGTGTGGTTCCCGACGCCGACGAACTCGCTGTTCGAGGCGAAGTACACGGTGTCGCGCCGGCCACGACGACGGCGACGGCGACGGCGACCGCGGCGGCGCGGCCGGGGGCAGTCGGCGGGGGAGCCGGCGGCGGTGGTATCGGCAGTAGTGCCGAGAGAGACGACGACGACCGGGACGACGCAGCCGCGACGCCCACCGACACGGCGACTGCGACGCCGACGAGCGGGTCGAGCGAGGGGTCGCTCGTCGACGCGACGAGAGGCTATCTCGGCGGCCTCGTCGGGACCTTCGTCGACGACTCGGAGCACAAATCGCTCCGAGAGCGACTGTTCGAGTTCGACGTGTTCGTCGCGCTAACCGGACTCACTGCGGTCCTGCTGTTCGTCACGCGCCTCGACTGACCACACGGCGCGTCGTCGCTGCGAACCGCAGCGTCGTGACGAGCGGGCGGGTCTCTCGGCCGTCGCGTTCGGTCCCAGGCGTCGTAACGCCTAAGAAGCGAAGAAACATTCTATCAGGTAATGAATTCGAATGCGAACACAGACGTCGTGGGGCCTCCCACGAAGCGGAACGCGGGGTGGTTCCGTGGGCGTTGAGATCAAGGAGTCGACGGTCGGAGACGAGGAGTTCACGGAGATGCAACGGTTCGTCCGCGACTATCTCGCCGCGAGCGTCGAAGGCGAAGACGACGGCGGCCGGATGCGGTGGTACCCCTGGCACAGTGCGGAGTACCGCTTCAACCACATCCTGAACGTCGTTCACCTGGCGACGCAGATCGCCGAGCGCGAGGGTGCGGACACGGACGTCGTCCGCGTCGCGGCGCTGTTTCACGACATCTCGAAGCTCGAAGCCGACCAGGAAGTCCACGCCGAGGAGGGCGCACGCGTCGCCCGCGAGTATCTGAACACCCACGGCGACTTCCCGCAGTCGTTCATCGAGCAGGTGTGTCAGGTCGTCGCCGACCACTCGTACCAGGGACCGCTCTCGGACGTGTCGCTCGAAACCCAGAGCCTCATCGAGGCGGACATCCTCGACAAAGTCGGTGCGAACGGGACGGCGCTGATGCTGCTCCGGATGGGCTACGAGGCCCGAACGCACATGGACGCCGCGGAGATGGTCGAGCGCGTCCTCGAACGCGGCCGCGACGCCGCAGAGCGGATCGACTCCGATGCCGCCGAGAGCATCGCACACAAGCGACTCAAGCGTGTCAAGTGGTTCCGCGAGTGGCTCGAAGCCGAAGTCCCGGAGATGGATCACGGCTTCGAGGACGAACACTGACGATCGTCGCGGTGCCCATTCGGATCCGCTGGAGTCGACGACCCGACTCGCCGACTCGCCGATGCTGTTATGTCGGTCCACCGAACAGTCCGTGCTGTGCCCTCCGAGTACTCTCCGCGCCCGTCGAGACGCGGCCAGATAGCGCTCGCGGTCGTCGCCGTCGTGACGTTCGCGTACAGCATCCTCGTTGCCGGACAGATCCTCCTGTGGTTTGTTCTCGCAGGGATCGCCGCCGGTGTCTACGTCGCCTGGCTCCTCGTCGTCGCCGTCTTCCGGCTGGTCGACGCGACCGAGCGAATCGCGAACGCGCTGGAGGCCGAGCACGGCGATAGCTCCAGCGGTAGTACCGACAGCGACGGCCACAGGATCCGCGACGGGACCGAAGACGACAATCGCTGAGACGTTCCAGCTGAAACCGAACCGGTGGGGGTTTGTACGCCGGCCATCTACTGACGCCGATGACGGACTCCGGCAGCTGGGTCAGCCTCTTCTCCGGCGGCAAAGACTCCTCGTGGGCGCTCTACCGCGCGCTGGAGGACGGGCTGACCGTCTCACACCTCCTGACGGTCCACCCCGGCGAGGACTCGTATATGTATCACGTCCCCGAGACGCGTCTGGCGAGTCTCGCCGCCGAGAGCCTCGGGATCCCGCTCGTCGAGGTCGAACCCGGCGACCTCGGCGCGGCCGACGTCGCGGACGCGGGGGCGCAAGGCGACCGCGAGCTCGAACCGCTCGAAGCCGCGCTCGTCGATCACCGAACCGAGCTCGACGGCGACTTCGCAGGCGTGACCGCCGGGGCGGTCGAAAGCGAGTTCCAGACGTCCCGGATCCGGGGAATGTGTGATCGTCTGGATATCGACCTCTTCGCGCCGCTGTGGCAGCGGGATCCGCGAGATCTCGCCGAGGCGATGCTCGAGGCCGGCTTCGAGATCCGGATCGTCCAGGTCGCCGCCCGCGGCCTCGACGAGTCGTGGCTGGGGCGGACGCTCGACGCCGACGCGCTGGCGGAACTGGTCGAACTCGACGCGCGGTACGGCGTCCACGTTCTCGGGGAGGGCGGCGAGTTCGAGACGCTCGTAACCGACGGGCCGCATATGGACCGCCCGATCGAACTGGAGTACGAGACCGTCTGGGACGGGACGCGCGGACACGTTCGCGTGACGGACGCACGGCTCGGCGGGGCCAAGAAGTAACGAGAGGAGCCACAGCGCGCTACTGGAGGTGCGAGTGCGCGCCGATCAGGGCGTTCGAGAGGTCGAGGTTCTCGATGTAGGTGTGTTCGTCGACGATCGTCTCGCGGACGTCCGCGTCGCGGATGGTGGCGTCGCTGAACACGACCGCGCGCTCGAGATGCGAGTCCGAAACAGACGCGTCCGCCATCACGTGCACGTCCTCGTCGAGGACGGAGTTCTCTACGGTCGCGGACTCGTGGACGAAGGTATCGCCGTCGAGATACCACGAGACGGCGTCGAGGTAGCTCTCTGGGGTCCCGATGTCGAACCACGCGCCGTCGAAGGTGAACGCGCGGACGGTCCCGCGCCGCTGGAGCCACTCGATGAACCAGCCCGGCTCGTCGGGGTTGTTGCCGTTCGCGAGATACGTCTCGAAGTCCGGGAGCGTCTCGGCGGGGAACGCGTAGCAGGCGATCGAGACGAGCGTGCTCTGTGGGTCGGCTGGCTTCTCTTGGAAGTCGACGACCTGATCCCCGTCCAGCTGAACGAGCCCGTAGGACTTCGCGCGCTCTTTCGAGCCGACGTCGTAGGCGGCGAGACACGGCGTCGCGCGAGTCTCGAAGAAGTCGACGAACTCGCTCACGTCGAAGGAGAGCAGATTGTCGCCGGCGATGACCACGAGGTCGTCCTCGACGCCCTCCCGGTCGATGAGCTGGGCGAGCGCGCCGACGACGCCGAACTTCTCGTCCTCTGCGACCGTCTCCTCGATCGAGACCGTCGGCTTCTCGTACGGCGCGTCGGCGAGGAACGACTCGAAGTCCGCCGCGAAGCGTTCGTTGGTGCTCACGAACACCTCGTCGATCCGCTGGTCCGCCTCGAGGTCCTCGAAGATGACGTCGATGACTGTCCCGTCACCGATCGGGAGGAACATCTTGGGCCGGTCCTTGGTGATCGGCCACATACGCGTCGCGTACCCGCCGGCGAGGACGACTGCCTTCATATATGAACCGTCAGCCCGGAGTGTCAAGTTTGTTTCCCAACGTGTTCGATCTGATATCCGTTCCCTCGTGGGAATTGCATCAATATACGTGAACGTATATCACATTTTGTTGGCGGCGGTGTCGTCGCCCGCCCCGGGTGGACAGTATATAGGGCACCGACCCCTACGACGGCGTATGTCTGAGTCGGACGAGGCCACGACCCGACAGCGGATCGCAGACGCGCTGCGCGCGGAGCCCCACGGCGCGGCAGACCTCTCCACGGCGGTCGGTGTGCCCCGCTCGACAGTGTACCGCCACCTCGATCACGTCGCACGCTCCGTCGAGGGCCCGGAGGGCGACGAACGGTTCCTCGTCGCGCCGCCCGAGTGTCGCGCGTGCGGTTTCGACGGTTTCGACGACCCGCTGAACGACCCCTCGCGCTGTCCGGAGTGTCGCTCCGAGCGGATCGCCGAACCGCAGTTCGTGATCCAGTGATCCGGTGACCGAATCGGCCACGACTCTCCGCAATCCGTCGTGTGCGCCGGCGACGAATCTCGTCGACGACCCACCGCTTCGGCCCGCCGCAGAAAAGGTCCGCGTGTCGCGTCGCCCCCGCTCGAAGCGGGAGCGTCAGTCGTCGCCGTGTTCGTCGACGATGACGACCTCGCCGTCCTCGACGCGGACGTTGATCAGCGTCTTGACGTGGTGGTCGCTGTCGTCGAGTTTGTTCGGACCGGCCTTCTTGATCACTGCGACCGTGTCGACGACGTCCGCGCCGATGTGCTCGAGTGCGTCGAGCACGGAGCGCATCGTGCCGCCGGTCGAGAGGACGTCGTCGAGGACGAGGACGCGGTCGCCTGGGGCGACGTCGTTGATGTACATCTCGTTCTCGGAGTAGCCCGTCTGCTGACTCAGCGGCTCCTCGCCGTCGAGCCCGTACTGCCGCTTGCGGATGACCACGAGCGGGATGTCGGTCATCAGCGAGACCGCCGTGGAGATGTGGATGCCCATCGCCGCGGGCGTGACGATCTTGTCGACGTCGTCGATCTCGGCCTTGCGGATGATCTTGATGACGATCTCCCGGAGGAGTTCCGGTCGGAGCATCGGAACGCCGTCGCTGATGGGGTGAACGAAGTACTCGTACTCTCCCTTCTCGATGATCGGCGCTTCGAGGAGCGATTGCCGCAGTTGGTCCATGTCGTCGGTACTCCGGGTCGAAAATAAAAACTGGCGGTTCGTCCGCTCCGACGCAAAGACCCACACGGGGGACGCCACCAGCTCTCACACTGGCGTTCGCGAACGACGGTCGGCAGGGCTCAGGCGACCGGGGCGGCCGACCGGGCAAGCGTCGCGGACGTCGACCCGTCCTCGGACTCCCAGACGACGCGGACGGTCTCGCCGTCCCACTCGGTGCCGCTGGTGAGATTGTACGTGGCCGGATTGCCGGCGGTCACCGTCCCGGAGAACGGCGTCGAGTTCGCGTAGTCGATCGAGGTGTCCGACGTCACGTTCAGTTGCGTGGCCGGGATGGCGTCGCCGCTCTCGTGAGCGACGTCGACCGAGTCGTTGGCGTAGTCGAAGCCGAAACTGGCCTGCGGGGCCGTCTGCTGGACACCCTGACCGAGATCCAGTACGAACCCCCCGACGACGGCCGCGAGGATGACCGTGATCGCGACCATCAGGATGACTCCGATGACCGGCGAGACGGCGCTGTCGTCTCTGAACAACTGAACGAGTTGCATACAAAACTACAGTGAGTCGAGGCACTTGACAGTACGTGGAAACGTAGTCCGACGGCCCGCAGACTCACCCGGCCCGGGAGCAGCCCCGACTCCGGACGATTAGACAGACTCTTTTAAATATCAGCTATCGGATCGGGAACGGATCTCCGGGAGAGCGGAAGACGTATTTGACCCCCTTAGTAAACGATACAGTAACGTATGCATCGAGTGACCGACGAGAACCGGCCGGTGTCGACCGAGGCGGGTGGTGGCTGGTGAGCGCCGACAGCGCCCGGATTCTCGTTCCAGTCGGCGAATCCTCCACGTTCCGCAACACGGTCGCCTACGCCCTTCGAGAGGCCCGCTCAGGCACCACCGACGGCGACGAGCAGGCCACGGTCCACTTCGTATATCCAGCACGGTGGCGCATCGTCGACGGCGACTCCCCCGACGACACGGCGGCCGCAACGGAACTCCTCGAACGCGTCGAGGTCTGGGCGGAGGAAGACCTCGACTACGATCAGGAGGAGGAACCGACGGTGGAGATCGAAACGGCCGTCGTCGGAGTCGACCGGTATCTCTTCAGCCCCGGCGACTTCGCAGCGACCCTCGTCGAGTACGCCCACGAGGCCGGCCTCGACCGCATCGTCGTCGACCCCGAGTTCCAGCCCGGCGGCAGCGCGCCGATGCTCCGACCGTTCGAGGTGGAGCTGTCGCGCTCGGAGCTCTCCATCGAGGAAGCGCCGGTCGAGCGGCAGACGACGCGGTCCCGCCTCGTCTCGCGGGCAACCGTCTCCAAGGGACTCGCGACGTTCGGCGCGACCTTCGCGTTCTACCTCGTCGTCGCCGGACATCTCACCGTGTTCAATCTGGTGACAGGCGGACTGACGGCGCTGCTCGCGACGGTCGCGTTCTCGAACGTGACGTTCGTCGCCTCCCCCTCGCCGCGTCGGACCACGCTCCGGATCCTCCGGCTTGTGCTTTTCGTCCCGTATCTCGTCTGGGAGATCGCGAAGGCCAACGTCGAGATCGCGTACATCATCCTCCACCCGGACTTGCCGATCGACCCCGAGATGCGACGGTTCCGGGGGGCCGTCTGGGGTGGCATCCCGGTGACGACGCTCGCAAACAGCATCACCCTCACGCCGGGGACGCTGACGGTCGACGTCGGTCGTGACGGACTCGACATCCACACGCTGACCGATGGCGCCCGCGACGACCTGGCGGCCGGGAGCCTCGAACGGGCGGTCCGGTTCGTCTACTACGGGCGGTCGGGCGCGCGGATCCCGACGCCGGCAGAGCGCGGGAGCGTCTCGCGTCTCGACGACGCGACGCCCGAGCCGACGGGGGAGACCGAGTGATGGCGGTCTCCGGACTCCTCGAGACGGTGCTTCTGACCGCCGCGGGCGCGTTCGTGCTGTTCGCGGTCGTCTTGGTCTATCGGATCGTCGCGGGGCCGACGATGCAGGACCGCGTGATCGCGGTCAACGGCATCGGGACGAACGCGGTCGTCGTGCTCGTGCTGCTCGCGGCCGCGCTGGACCGCCCCGGATACCTCGACATCGCGCTCGTCTACGGGATGCTGAACTTCCTGATGAGCATCGCCATCTCGAAGTTCACTGTCGAACGGGGCGGGGTGATCTAGATGACGATCACCGAACTGCTCGTCGTCGCGCTCGTCGCCGCGGGGACGTTCTTCGGGTTCGTCGCGGTGGTCGGCATCGTCCGGCTCCCGGATTTGTACACTCGCGCGCACGCGACCTCGAAGAGCGACACGCTGGGAATCCTCCTGACGCTGAGCGGAGCCGCGCTGGTGTTCGGCGCTGACCTGGCCGTCGCGAAGACGGCGCTGCTCGGAATCTTCCTGTTCGTGACCAATCCGACGGCCGCCCACGCGATCACGCGGGCGGCCTACGATCAGGGGATCGCGCCCTGGACGCAGGAGGGCGACGAATGACGGCCGTTTCGACGATGCTCGCCGTCGTCCTCACCTTCGCGGTCTTCGCTGCGATCGCCGCGATCTTCCTGCGGGACGTGCTCAACGCGATCGTCGCGTTCGCCGCGTTCAGTTTCGGCATCGCCGTCTCGTGGATTCTCCTGGCCGCGCCGGACGTCGCCCTGACGGAGGCGGCGGTGGGCGCTGGCATCACTACGGTGCTGTTTCTCGTGACGATCGCGAAGACCGTCCGTCCGAGCGGCGAGCGGCTCTTCGAGCGGATCGCCTGGCGGTCTGTCGCGGCCGTCGCGGTCCTCGTCGGATCGCTGCTGACGACCATCCGGTCGCTGCCGGCGATCGGCGCGAGCGACGCGCCGGTGGCGACCTCGCGGATCACGGAGTACTACCTGCAGAACGCCTACCCCGAGACCGGCGTCGAGAACGTCGTGACGGCCGTCCTGGCCGCCTACCGTGGGTTCGACACCCTCGGCGAGGCGACGGTGGTCATCGCCGCCGGCCTCGCGGTGCTTCTCGTCCTTCGACAGGAGGCGTACGTATGAGTCAATCAGATCCGAACCGAACCTACGTCGAGAGTACGATCATTATGACGACGGTCCGCGTGGTGGTCCCCTTCGTCTTCACCTTCGGACTGTTCGTGATGTTCCACGGCGCGGAGTCGGCGGGCGGCGGCTTCCAGGGCGGCGTCATCGTCGCCTCGGCGGTCTTGCTCGTCGCGTTCGCGTTCGGGATCGAACCGACGCGTGCGTGGCTGGAGGGACCGCTCGCACAGGTCGCCATCGCCACCGGCGGTGGCGTGTTCGCGCTCATCGGACTGGGCGCGCTGGCGTCGAGCGGCGCGTTCCTCGACTACGCGGCGTACGGCTTCGGGAAGGACGGTGTCAAGTACGGCATCGAGCTCGTAGAGCTCGGGATCGGCGCAGTCGTCTCCGGGGTCCTCGTGAGCCTGTTCTTCAGTCTCTCACAGGGAGACTTCCGGTCCGTCGCGAGCGGGGACGGGAACGGCGAGGCCGACACCGAGGCCGCGGGAGGTGACCACGCGTGATCGACCTGCTTGCGACTCACTACAACTACCTCGTGTTCGTCGCACTCGTCGCGCTCGGACTGTACGGCGTCACGGCGAGCCCGAACCTGGTGAAGAAGGTGATCGCCCTGAACGTCTTCCAGGTCGGCGTCTTCCTGTTCTTCGTCACGAGCGGCTACGTCGACGGCGCGGCACCGCCGGTGGTGCACGGCGACGGCGCGGCGACGTACGCGAGTCCGCTGCCGCACGTGCTCATCCTCACCGCTATCGTCGTCGGGGTCAGCCTGACGGCGGTGGCGCTCGCGCTCGTCGTGCGCATCTACGACGCGTACGGGACGCTCGACGAAGACGCCATCCGGGAGGTACAGCTGAATGACTGACGCGATCGTCCTGCTGGTCGTCGTGCCGATCGTGTTCGCGCTCGCGCCGATCGCGCTCGGGCGCCTGTGGGACGGCGCTGGCTGGGTCGCGGCCGCTATCGCTGCGATTGCCCATCTGGCGCTCTCGCTGCGCGTCGTCGCCGAAGTGCTCGCTGCCGGGCGATTCACCTACGCCGTCGGTAACTTCACGCCGCCGTTCGGCATCGAACTCGTCGCCGACGGAGTGTCCGCGACGCTCGTGCTCTTGGTCTCGGTCGTGACCGTCGCCGTAGTCGTCTACTCGCGGCGGAGCGGTCCGGACGGCAACAGTTTCTACAGCGAGTTGCTGTTGCTCACCGCGGGCATCTCCGGGGTGTTCGTGACGGGCGACGTGTTCAATCTGTACGTCTTCATCGAGATCACCGGGCTGGCGACGTACGCGCTGGTCGCGACCGGGCGCTCGCCGGCCGCGGCGGTCGCGAGCCTGAAGTACCTCCTCGTGGGGACGATCGGGGCGTCGCTGTATCTGCTCGGCGTCGGCTATCTGTACATCGCCACTGGAACGCTGAATATGGCCGATCTGTCGGCGCAGTTGCAGACGATCGGTTACGACTCGCCGCTGGTGCTGACCGGGTTCGCGCTGCTCGTCGTCGGCCTCGCGGTGAAGTCGGCGCTGTTCCCGCTGCACACCTGGCAACCCGACGCCTACGCGGAGTCGCCGGACAGTATCACCGCGTACATCTCCGCACTCGTCTCGACGGCGGCCGCGTACGCGCTGTTCCGCCTGATTTACGTGGTGTTCACGCCCGCGTTCGACGCCGCGGTGCCGTTCGCGCTCGACGCGTTGGTGCTTCTGGCGTCGGTCAGTGTGGTCGTCGGGTCCGTACTCGCCGTGTTGCAGTCCGACCTCAAGCGGATGTTGGCGTACTCCTCGGTCGCGCAGTTCGGGCTGGTGATCGCCGGCTTCGCCGTCGCCAACGCGACGGCCGTGACCGGCGGACTCGTCCACCTCGTCGGACACGCGATTATGAAGGCGGGGCTCTTCGTCGGCGTCGGCGCGCTCGCGAGCGTCGCGGGCGGCCGCACCGTCGACGATCTGGCGGGCGTCGCCGACCGTGCCCCGATCGTCAGCGCCGCGTTCGCCGTCCTCGCGTTCGCGCTCGTCGGCGTCCCGCCGGCGATCGGCTTCGCCGGGAAGTGGCACATCGTCCTCGGCGCGGTCGAGGGCGGCCGCTGGGGCGTCGCCGCCGTCGCGGTCGTGAGCACGCTCCTGACGCTCGCGTACTTCGCGCGGGTCGTCGAGCGGATGTACTTCCGAGATGCGCCGTCGACCGCACCGCAGGCGGTGAGCGGCACTGACGCTGCGACGGCGACCGACACCGACACCGCGCTGACTCCCGACGGGGGCGCGTCGGGCGCTTCGTCGACGTCCGGTGACGAGCGATCGACGTCGACGGCCGCTGCGGGCGTCACTGTCGAGGCCCGCGCGATCGTCGTCGCCGCCGCCGTCGGGGCGGTCGTACTCGGGCTGTTCGCGACCGACCTTATCGCCGTCTTCGAGCCCGTGCTGGAGGTGTACTTCCAATGACCGAGATCGACTCTCTCAGGCCGTTGGCGGCGGTGTTGCTCCCCGCTATCGGCATTCTCGCTATCGTCGCAACGCGCCGTCGACCGAACGTCCGTGAAGGCTTCACGATCCTCACGGCGCTCGGGACGTTCGGGATCGTCGCGAGCCTCGTGCCCGCGACGCTCGCGGGGACGACCCACGTCTCGCGACTGGGAACGTTCGTGCCGGGGATCGACCTCACGCTCAGCGCCGACCCGTTGGGGATGATCTTCGCGCTGCTCGCGAGTGCGCTGTGGCTCGTCACGAGCTTCTACAGCATCGGCTACATGCGCGGGCTCGACGAGCACTCTCAGACGCGGTACTTCGCGGCCTTCGCGGGCAGCGTCGGCGCGGCGCTCGGCGTCGCGTTCGCGTCGAACCTCGTCGCGCTGTACGTCTTCTACGAACTGCTGACCGTGGCGACGTACCCGCTCGTCGCCCACGACGAGAGCGACACGGCCCGGAAAGCCGGTCGGAAGTACCTCACCTACACCTTCGGCGGCGGCGTCGCCGTGCTGGCCGGGACGGTGCTGGTCTTCTGGACGACCGGTACCGTCGCGTTCACGCCCGGCGGCATCGCCGAACTGGCGACCGCCGACCCCGTGCTGGCGCGCGCCGCGTTCGCGCTGCTGGCCGCCGGGTTCGGCGTGAAGGCCGCGCTGATGCCCGTCCACTCGTGGCTCCCGGACGCGATGGTCGCGCCGACGCCGGTGTCGGGACTCCTGCACGCGGTGGCGGTCGTCAAGAGCGGCGTCTTCGGCATCGCGCGCGTCGTACTCGACGTCTTCGGCCCCGAGACCGTCGGGCAACTGGGTGTCGGACTGCCGCTCGCGGCCGTCGCGGCCGTCACCATCGTCGTTTCGAGTGTCATCGCGCTGCGACAGGACAACCTGAAGCGGCGGCTCGCGTACTCGACGATCAGCCAGCTCTCCTACATCGTGCTCGGACTTGGGCTCCTCTCGCCGGCGGCGCTCGTCGGCGGACTACTACACATTCCGGCGCACGCGTTTATGAAGCTCACACTGTTCTTCTGTGCGGGCGCGATTCACGTCGAGACACACACCGACGACATCAGCGATATGGCCGGGATCGGCAAGCGGATGCCGGTCACGATGGCCGCCTTCGCGGTCGCGAGCGTCGGGATGGCGGGGCTCCCGCTCGTCGCCGGCTTCGTGAGCAAGTGGTACCTCCTGATCGGGAGCCTCGACACCGGCAACGCGGTCTTCGCGGGCGTTCTCCTCGTCTCGGGGCTGCTGAACGTCGGCTACTTCTGGCCGATCGTCTACCAGGCGTTCTTCCAGACGCCCGAGGACACCGACGCGAAGCCGCTCGTGGAGTTCCCGATCGGCGGGCCGCGGGTCCGCGCCGACGGCGGCGAGCGGGCTGAAAACGAGCGGGCCGACGACGAGCCGATTCCGAACGCCGAAACCGCAGCCGACCCCGGCGTCGATCCCGCCGATCCGGCCGAAACCGTCGAACCGGACGTCGAGCCCTCCGACAGTGAGGGTCGAGTCGAGATCGAAGCCCGTAGCAACGGCGAGTACGCCGTCGACCGCAACCCCAGCGATCACCGCACCGACGAGAGCGACCCCGAGGACGCGGAGGAGACGGATGCCGACCACCACGCCGAACACGCAGACGCGGACGACCACCACGGACACCACGGCGGCCCGCCGGCTACCGGCTGGGAACGCCGCGGATTCGGCGAGGAGAGCACGTGGTTTATGCTCGGACCGATCACCGTCGCGGCCGCGGGCGCCGTCGCGCTCGGCCTCGTTCCGCGCGGGATGGTGTTCCTCGCGCTCGTCCAGCGCGTCGTCGCCGAGGCGACGGGGGTGGTGTTCTGATGACCGCCCTCTCGCCGCTCGCCGCGGACGCGACGGTGCTGGCCTCCGAGGTGCCGTCGCTGCCGACGGCCGACGTGCCGACCGTGGTACCGCCGGCAGTCGTCATCCTCGCCGTGGCCGTCGTCGCGCCGTTCCTGTCGCGCCGACTGGGACACGCGCTCGGCGTGCTCGCGACCGGCGGCGTGGCCGTCTGGTCGCTGCTCGTCCCGGCGGGCGTCTATCTGCCGGTCTCGTTCCTCGGCTTCGACGCCGTGTTGATCAACGTCGACGCCTTCTCCCGGCTGATGGGCGTCATCTTCGGGCTCATCGGCGCGGCCGCCGTGCTGTACTCGTACTCCTCG
This sequence comes from Halobellus sp. Atlit-31R, assembly GCA_003665935.1. Lineage (GTDB taxonomy): Archaea > Halobacteriota > Halobacteria > Halobacteriales > Haloferacaceae > Haloquadratum. The sequence goes on from QPLR01000001.1 coordinate 501,575, forward strand.
AACGCGGAGAACCGCCAGACGGCCTTCGCCCTCGGCTACGTCGGCACGAGCGTCGGCTCCGTCTTCGCCGGCGACTGGCTGACGATGGTCTTCTTCTGGGAGCTGATGGCCGTCACCAGCACGCTCTTGGTGTGGGACTACGGCGGGAAGGCCGTCCGCGCGGGCTTCCGCTACGCGATCTACCACGGCCTCGGCGGCAGTCTGCTGATGGCCGCGATCGTCTGGCATTACACCGAGGTCGGGTCGTTCCTCTTCAGCGCCTCCACGGGGATCAGTGCGGGGATCCCCGCGGCTCTGGCGGCCGTCGGCATCGGCGTCAACGTCGGCTTCGTCGGCCTGCACACCTGGCTGCCCGACACCTACCCGCGGCCGCACGTCGCCGCCAGCGTCTTCCTCTCTGTGTACACGACGAAGACCGGCGTCTACGGCCTCGCGCGGGCCTTCCCCGACGGCAACCTCGCGATCGCGTACATGGGCGCGGCGATGGCGCTGGTCGGCGTCGTCTACGCCCTCCTGCAGAACGACATGCGTCGTCTCCTGTCGTACCACATCCAGTCGCAGGTCGGCTACATGGTCGCGGGCGTCGGCGTCGGAACGGCGCTGGCGACGGCCGGCGCGTTCGCACACGTGTTCAACCACATCCTCTACAAGGCGCTGCTCTTCATGACCGCGGGCGTCGTGATCGCCCGGACGAACGAGCAGAGCCTGAAGCGACTCGGCGGCCTGGGTCGGGCGCTGCCGGTGACCGCACTCGCGTTCACGGCCGCGGCGCTCTCGATCAGCGGCTTCCCCGGCTTCAACGGCTTCGTCAGCAAAGGGATGATCACTGCAGCAGCCCACAAGGAGCATCTCGACGGCATCTTCTACATCCTCTTGGCTGCCGGCGTGGGGACGTTTATGTCGTTCATCAAGTTCGGCTACTACGCCTTCCTCCACGGCGAGGGGCAGACGTGGACGATCCGCCGGTCGGTCACCGGCCAGCGGATCGCGATGCTCACCGTCGCGACGCTCTGTGTCGTGCTCGGGCTCTACCCCGACGCGCTGTTCGCGCTGCTGCCCGGCAGCACCGCCGACGCGCATCCGTTCACGCTGAGCCACCTCGGTGAGGGCTTCCTGCTCGCGTTCCTCGGCGTCGTCGGCTTCGCGGTCCTGAAGAAGCCGCTCTCGAAGGTCGGCCCCGGCATCGACGTCGACGCCGTGATCGAACCGGCCACCTTCTACGGGATGCGCGGTCTCGTCCGCGGCGTCACCGACCTGTTCGCCGCCGTCGACAGAGCGGTCGTCGCGGCAGCCAACGCGGCGCTCGCCGCTGCCGGCGACCCCTACAGCGCGATTCGAGACCCGGCTGGAGCGCTCGTCGGTGAAGAGGGACGAACGCTGAAGGAGGGCAGTCTTCGAGCGAGCATCGCTACGAGCATCCTCCTGGTCGTGGTGGTTCTGACGGCGACGCTCGTCGGTCTGCTGTAGCGCGAGCGTCTGTCCTCCGTATTTTCGCGTCCGCTCTGCGTGGCGAGCCACGCGACGATCCGCCGTCGCCGTGAGCGGCAGTGTCCCAGCAGTTCGGAGCGGGGGAGGTCGTCTACCGGGTGATCGCTCTCTGCTGCGTCAGGAAACTTTCTGATAAATAATTCGGTTCTTTAGGACATTCCGTCAACTCAAAGAAGCATTTATCCGTTTCTGTCCTCTACGCGGAGTTACGTGACTACTATCGACGCCGCACTCTGATTATCCCAATGACTGACATACACGTATCCGTGCTCGGCGGCGGCCAGACCGGTCGTCGGCTCGCGGAGGATCTCGTAGCGCACTCCACAGCGGGCGACATCAGATTCGTCGACGACAGCGAACCGGCCGTCGAGCGCGCCGACGCCAACGGCGTGCACGCGACGCACACACCAGTGACCGACGCCGAATCGGCGGTCGTCGAAGCCGCCACCGACGCCGAGATCGCGGTCCTCGTCGGCGACAACGACGGGATGAACCTCCTGCTGGCACAGCGATTACGCCTGCGGGACGCCGACCTCGACCTCGTCGTCTTGGTCAACGATCCGCGTAACCGTGAGGCGTTCGGCGCACTGGACGTCGAGACGGTGTGTGTCGCCCAGGCGACGGTGGCCGCCCTCGGCGTGCAGATTTCGGAGCTCACACCGATGGAGGGCGGTCTCGACGCGTTCGGCCGCGAGTGCGCACGAGCGATCGACGCCGAGGACGACCGCAGCGAGAACGGTGACCTGACCACCGATCGGACGGTGGGATAGCGTGCCGAAGGCGCTCGAACGCGACCTCGGACTCCCCGCGGTGCTGGCGATCAGTATCGGCGCGATGGTCGGCAGCGGGATCTTCATTCTTCCAGCGCTGGCGGTCGAGATCGCTGGTCCGGCGGTCGTTCTCGCGTACGTCGTCGCCGGCGTGCTCGTGCTCCCGGCAGCGCTCTCGAAGTCGGAGATGGCGACGGCGATGCCCGAAGCGGGCGGGACCTACCTGTTCATCGAGCGCGGGATGGGACCGCTCTTGGGCACCGTCGCGGGCATCGGCACGTGGTTCGCGCTGTCGTTCAAGGGCGCGCTCGCGCTCGTCGGCGGCGTCCCGTACCTGCTCTTGATCTTCGACGTGCCGGCGAGCGTCACCACCCCGGTCGCGCTCGCGCTGGCGACGCTCCTCGTCGTGGTGAATCTGCTGGGCGCGAAGCAGACCGGCCGGTTGCAGGTGGGCATCGTCGTCGTGATGCTGGCCGCGCTCGTGTGGTTCGTGCTCGGCGGCGTCCCCTCCCTACAGGGCGAGAACTACACGCCGTTCCTGCGGGGCGGGATCGGCGGCCTGCTGGAGGCGACCGGTCTCGTGTTCGTCTCCTACGCCGGCGTCACGAAGGTTGCGAGCGTCGCCGAGGAGGTCTCCGATCCGGATCGGAACATCCCGCTCGGCATCCTGGGATCGCTCGCGTTCACCACGGTCCTCTACGCGCTCATCGTCACAGTGATGCTCGGGGTCACAGACCCCGCGAGCATCGCCGACAGCGCCACCCCGGTCGCAGTCGCCGCGGAGGCGACGCTCGGAACCGCCGGCGTCGCGGCCGTGGTTCTGGCGGCGATCCTGGCGCTCGTGAGCACCGCGAACGCGGGGATCCTCTCGTCGTCGCGGTACCCGTTTGCGATGGCCCGAGACGATCTCGTCCCGGATCTGATGGCGTCGATCAGCGACCGCTTCGGGACGCCGTCGAACTCGATCACGCTCACCGGCGTCGTGCTTCTCCTGCTCATCGCGTTCGTCCCGCTACTGGAGATCGCAAAGCTCGCGAGCGCCTTCCAGATCCTCGTGTTCGTCCTCGTCAACCTCGCAATCGTGGCGTTCCGCGAGGGGAGCGCGGCGTACGAGCCCTCGTTCACCGCGCCGCTGTACCCGTGGATTCAGATTGTCGGCGTGGTCAGCGGACTCGGTCTACTGACGCAGATGGGGACCGTCCCCTTGGTCGGGGCGGTCGTCCTGACTGTGGCCGGGATCGGCTGGTTCGCCGTCTACGGTCGGGGCCGCGTCGATCGGGAGGGCGCGGCGGTCGACGCCGTCCGCCGGCAGGTCGGTCGCAACGCCGTCGATCGGACGCGGGAGACGATCGACGGGCCCGGGAGCGACTACCGAGTGCTGGTGGCGCTGGACCACGAGGTCACGAAAGCCGAGGAGCGTTCGTTCGTCCGCGTCGCCGCCGACGTCGCCCGCGCGAACGACGGCGAAGTCGTCGTTGCCCGGTTCGAGCGGGTGCCCGATCAGGTGTCGCTGACGTACGCCTCCGAGACGGAGTCGCCCGCGGACCTGGAGTTCGAGACGCAGACCACCGAACTCGACGCCGAGTTCGAGGTCCCCGTGAGCAGCGGGACCATCGTCTGCCACGACGTCCGCCACGCGGTCGTGAACTACGCGGACCACGAGAACGCGGATGTGCTCCTGATGGAGGAGGCCTCGCCCGCGTCGGGGCTCCGCGGACTCCTGTTCGGCTCGGACGTCGAGTGGGTGCTCCGCCACGCCCCCTGCGACGTGGCGCTCCTGAACGCGAGCGCGGGCGGACTGAGCGAGGTGGAGGTCGTGGGCGTCCTCTCGGACGAAGGCCCCTACGATCCGACGAAGATCGCCGTCGCGAACGCGCTCGCCGCCTCCGCCGGCGGATCGATCACGCTCGCGTACGCGGGGCGACCGGACGCCTCCGACATCGAAGAGCAGACGCTTGAAGACTATCACGCGGAGGTCGCCGCGCTCTGTTCGGTGCCGGTCGAGAGCTGTGTGCCGTTCGGGACCGCGTCGGGATCGGGCTCGGGGCTCGAACCCGCGGACCTGATCGTCGTCAGCGCGTCGGAGCGGACCAACGACGCCATCGCCGCGTATCTCACCGGAACCGACCGGCCCGTGCTCGTCGTGCACGAACAGGAGTCCGAGCTGCGCGGTCGAGTCGCCCGGACGGTCCAGCGACGCCTCTTCTGATCGAGGCGTTCGGCCCTGGAGTCGTCCGCCGGCCGGGGAGCACAACACCTATCTATGATTCGATTTGCAGACAGAGTATGGCTGCAGTCGACCTCGACGATCTCGATCGCTACATCGTCTACGCACTCCAGAAAGACGCTCGGCACACGTCGAGCAGCGACATCGCCGAGGCGAAAGGCGTCTCCGCGAGTACGGTCAGAAACCGGATCGGCAAACTGGAGTCCGAAGGCATCATCCGCGGCACGCACGTCGACGTCGACTACGAGCGGATGGGCTATCAGCTCTACACGATCATCTTCTGTACCGCGCCGATCCCCGAACGCGAGCTGCTGGCCGAGCAGGCGCTCGACGTCGAGGGCGTGATCTCCGTCCGGGAGATTATGACCGGCGAGGAGAACGTCCACATCACCGCCGTGGGGCGCGACAGCGACGATCTGAGCCGGATCGGCCGCGAACTCAGCTCGCTGGGGTTCGAGATCGTCGAGGAGGAGATCATCCGGAACGAGTACACGAACCCGTACAGCCCGTTCGGATCGAGCGAGGCCGACGGAGACCGCTGAGCGGGGCTCAGTCGAGTATCGACGCGATTCGATCGGCGATCTCTCCGCCGAGCGCCGTCTTCGTCCCGGCGAACTCGGCGACGTCGTCGGCGTCGACGAACAGCGTCCGCGTCTCGTCGCGGCCCATCACCGAGGCGTCGTTGGCGACGACGAACGCGAGTCCCGTCCGATCGAGGATGTCGCGGGCCGCGGCGGTCATCGCTGCGTCGTCACCGGAGGTCTCAGCCTTGAAACCGACGATCGGAAGATCCGGACGGGCCTCGCGGGCCTCGTCCAGCAGTTTCGGGGTCGGTTCGAGCTCCAGCGTCCGGCGGTCGCCCGAGCGGAGTTTCCGGTCGGCGGGCTCGACTGTGTAGTCGGAGATCGCCGCCGCCGAGACGAGCACGTCGGCCGGGGCAGCCGCGTCGCCGTCGAGCGCCGCCAGAACCGCGTCGCGCATCTCTGCAGCGGACTCGACGGTCACCGTGTCGGCGTAGTGGACGTCGCCGCCGTCGTGGACGAGCGTGACCTCGGCTCCGCGGACGTGACAGGCGCGGGCGACGGCGCGGCCGGTCTTCCCGGAAGCCCGGTTCGTGAGTACCCGCACGGGGTCGATCTCCTCGGCGGTCGCGCCGGAGGTGACGACGACGCGGCGGCCGGCGAGCGTCTGTTCGGTCGTCGCGCGCGCGGTGGCGGTGACGATCGCCGCCTCGGTCGCGATCTTCGCTTTCCCCTCCTCGATCCGCGGGTCGACGAAGTCGACGCCCCAGGATTCGACGCGATCGATGGCGTCGAGCACGCCCGGGTGGTCGTACATCGGTTCGTGCATCGCGGGCGCGACGACGACTGGGACGTCGGCACCGAGCGCCGTCGTCGCGCAGGTCGTCACCGGGGTGTCGTCGACGGCGCCCGCGATCTTCCCGACGGTGTTGGCCGTCGCCGGGGCCAAGAGGAGCACGTCCGCCCAGCCGTCGCGACCGCAGAGCTCGACGTGCTCGACGCGACCGGTGATCTCGGTCACCACGTCGTTTTCGGTCGCGAACTCGACCGCCCACGGGTGGATGATACCCCGCGCGCTCTCGGTCATCACCCCGCGGACGCTCGCCCCCCGCCGTCGCAGCTCGTGGGCGAGTTCGACCACCTTCACGGCGGCGATGCTGCCCGAGATACCGAGCGCGACGTTGACGCCGTCTAACATCGGCCGACCGTTCGGTGGCGGCACTGTAAAACTCCCCGGTTCCGGCGGTCGACCGCCGCCGGCCTCGACGGGAGAGCGGACAGCCGACGGGTGAACGGGCGGCCTCGGCGGGAGAACGGGCGGCCTCGACGGGAGAACGGGCGGCCTCGACGGGAGAGCGGGCGGCCGGTGGGAAAGCGGGCAGCCGACGGGACGGCGCTACTCGTCGAGCCGGCCTAGTTCGTCGTCGACGAGGCTCGGGTGGGTCCGCTGAGGCTCCGGGTGAGGGTCGGCGAAGGCCGCCCGCATTCGCTCGCGGGACGCCGCGGCGCGGCGCTCGCGCTCTTCGGCGTCGATCTCCTCGCAGCCCGGCGGGACCTCGCGGCCGCGGTCGGTGAAGTAACCCTCGGGCGTCACCCAGTCGTTGTAGTACGGCGTCTCCGAGTCGTGGACGACGGTCAGGCCGACCTCCGCGCCGTGTCCCGCGACGACGACGGCCTGGTGGTACGTCTCCGTCAGTCGGCCGGCGGCGTAGACGCCGTCGACGTTGGTGCGGCCGAGGTCGTCGACGACGACGTACTGCTTCGAGCCCGCCCGGCGGGTCTCCACGCCGAGACCGTCGAGATACGATGCGTCGGCCCACGAGGCCGCGACGACGACCTCGGCGTCGATCCGTCGGTCGACGTCCGCCTCAGCGTCGGGGGCAGAAGCGTCACCGACCACCGTGACGGCGAACGTCTCGCCGTCCCGCGTGACGTCGCTGACGCGCCCCGTCTGTCGTCGGACGCCGTTCTCGTCGGCCTGCTCGCGGAGCAGATCGAGGAACAGTCGCGAGTCGACGCCGCCCGGGAACCCGGGAACGTTCTCCAGGTGCGCGTTCCGCGCCAGGATGCTCTCGGCGGCGTCGACGACGAGCGTGTCGAGCCCCGCGCGGGCGGTGAACGTCGCCGCCGTGAGTCCGGCGACGCCGCCACCGACGACGAGGACGTCCGCAGTGGTCGCGTCGCCGTCGGTCGGCGCATCGTCCTGCGCGGAGCCAGAGTCGGTCGCGTGGTCGGACATATCCGGAGGGACGCGGTCACGGCCGATGAGTCTCACGGTCGGGGGTGCGCTCGAAGCGCGCTCAGTACACGGAGTCGGGGTCGTAGAGGCGGTGATCGTCGGTTGCGTCGACCGAGACGAGTCCTCGGGGGACCGCGCCCGGTTCGACCCGGAGCCGCCACCGCCGGTCGCCGAGCGGAGTCGCCGCCGCGAGCCGGACGGGCGTCTCCGGCAGCTGGTGGGCGAGCGCGATCGAGATCGGCAGCGTCGGCAGCCGTCCGGTCCGCTCGGCGAGGGCGTAGTCGTCGAGCGTCACTGTCCAGCCGTCGCCGTCGGCCGTGGGCGAGACCGACTGCGAGCCCACGAATCCGACGTGTTCGAGGTGTTCGACGGCCGCGCGGACCCCCGATTCCGGCCCGTCCGTCGCCGACCCGAACGGCCCGCGGAGCGACGCGGCGGCGGCGTCGACGACGGCGAGGTGGTCTGCACGCTCGGTGCGGTGGGCGAGTTCGCTCGTCATACTCCACAGCATCGTGAGACAGAAGTCGTCGCGGTCGTCGACGACCTCCGCGAGCGTCAGATACGTCTCCATCGCCGCGGATTCGACCTCCCGGAGATCGGCGTCTGAGAACGCCTCGAAGATCGCGCCGGCGACGTCGTGGCAGAACGAGAGATACCGCAGTCGCGCGTCGTCGCCGGGGGCCGTGAGGCCGGCTCGGCCGTCCTCGACGTCGTGGACGATCGGCTCGTAGAAGGGCACCTGCGGGTCGTACTGCCTGAGTGTCGCACGGTACTCCGCGGTCGCTTCGGCGGCCTCCGCGGCCGTGTCTCTGTCGTCGAAGCGCAGCCCCGAGACGGGATGCGGCTCACAGCCTGTCCGTCCGCACACGACGGTGTACGGGCCGTCTCGCGCCGCGAGACAGTCGACGTGCCGGCTTATGTCCCGGAGCGTCGTCCCGACCATCGTCTCCACTGTGATCATCTCCGGGGAAGTAGATTGTGGTCGGCCTCTCACGTCTGATAGGGCATCGTCCCGCAGAACACGCACACGCTCCGTCGCCGAGTCGCCCACAACGCTTTCTATGACCCCTTCGTACAAGAGGCGTGGACGAACTCGTCGTCAGCACCGTCGTCTATCTCCCTCCGGAGGAGGCCTACGGGTTCCTCGTGGACTTCCCCCGATACGCGAACTACTCGAAGCATCTCCGCGACGTCGCCAGGCGAAGCGGCGACGGCGGCGCGGGAACGCGCTACGCGCTTCGGTTCTCCTGGTGGAAGCTCACCTACACCGTCGAGTCCGAGGTGACCGACGTCGAGCGACCCGAGCGAATCGAGTGGCGGATCGTGAAGAACCTCGACGCCAGCGGCCGCTGGCGGATCGAGGGGCTCGACGAACTCCCCGAGGACACGCCGGAGGGCGTCGAGAACGCCTCGCGCGTCTCCTTCGAGGTCGCCTACGACCCCACCTCGGCGAACGAGGGCGGGATCGACCTCCCGCGGTTCGTCTCGTTGGGCTGGGTCGTCGACAAGATCAAGCCCGCGATCACGAGCGAGGCCGAACGGCTCGTCGAACGGATCGTCGCCGATCTCGAAGGCTCTTCACGGCCGGTCGATCTGACCGTCGAACGGCGGTCGAAGCGCGCGTCCGACTGATTGTACCGGCTGACAGACCGGACTGAGAATCTTGCGGGGGTCGGAGTCAGACGGCCGGGGCGATGCCGAAAGAGCGATACGGCTTCGCCAGGCACATCCGAGAGATGAACCCGGGTGGTCGTCAGTGCGTGTAGTCATTGTCGGCGCGGGACAGGTCGGATCGAGCATCGCCGCCGATCTCGCGGACGCGCACGAAGTGATCGTCGTCGACTGCGACAGCGAGCGGACCGAGGAGCTGAACTACTCGCTCGACGTGCTCGGTGTCACTGGCGATGGAACGTCAGTGGCGGCGCTCGAGGAGGCCGGCATCGAGGATACCGATATGGTGATCGCCTCGACAGACGACGACGAGACGAACATCGTCGTCTGCTCGACGGTCAAGGCGATCTCGGACGCGTTCACGATCGCGCGCGTCAAGAACACCGAGTATCTCCGCACCTGGGAGCGATCGGCTCGCGCCTTCGGCGTCGACTTTATGGTCTGTACGAACCTGCTCGCCGCAGAGTCGATCGTTCGAATGATCGGCCTCCCCGCCGCTCGCGACGTCGACCCCTTCGCCGGCGGGCAGGTGCAGATGGCCGAGTTCGAGGTCGACGCCGACAGCCCGGTTGCGAACCGGACCGTCGCGGAGTCAGACCGGTTCGACTCGCTGACGTTCGTCGCGATCCTCAGAAATGGCTGCGTCGAGATCGCGCGGGGAGAGACGGTCATCGACCCCGAGGACCGCGTCATCGTCATCGGTTCGCCCGAGAGCGTACAGGAGTTCGCGCGCACCGTCGACCCCGACGAGTCGCCGGGAACGGCCGAGGAAGTCGTGGTCGTCGGCGGCTCCGAGATCGGCTACCACGTCGCGCGCCTGCTCGAAGAGCGCGGGTTCAGGCCCCGCCTCGTCGAGCAGGACGGCGAGCGGGCGCGCAGTCTCGCCGAGCGACTCCCGAGTACGGTCGTGATGGAGTCCGACGCGACCGACATCGAGTTTCTCGAGCGCGAGCACGTCGGCGACGCGGACGTGGTCGTCTCGACGCTCGACTCCGACGAGAAGAACCTGCTCGTGTCGCTTCTGGCCGCGCGGATGGGCGTCGAGCGGACCATCGCGATCATCGACACCAGCGAGTACGTCGACCTCTTCGAGACGGTCGGCGTCGACGTGGGCGTGAGCCCCCGCGGGGTCGTCGCCGAGGAGATCTCGCGGTTCACCCGCGACGGCGACGCCGAGAACGTCGCGCTCATCGAGTCCGACAAGGCCGAGGTTCTGGAGATCGAGGTCGACGAGGAGAGCATCCTCGCGGGACGTCCGATCCGGGAGTCCACACGAGATCTCCCGAACGGAGTCGTCATCGGGGCGATCACGCGCCACCGTGAGTTCATCACCCCGCGCGGAGACACCGTGCCGCAGATCGGCGACCACGTCGTCGTCTTCGCGGACATCGACGTCGTCGACGAGATCGCCCCGCGGTTATGAGCGCGCGGCAGTCCCTGTCTCCGCGCGGCTCGCCGCTTCCGTCGTCGCTCGGACCGAAACACCTTCCCGCCGCCACCGTGAGCGACCGGGCACAGTTTCGATGAATCTCCGAGTCGACATCCGCGCCAGTTTCAGCCTCGTCGGGTCCGTGCTGAAGTATCTCGCGGTGCCGCTCTGTCTCCCGCTCGTCGTCGCCCTCTACTACGGAGAACCGGTTACGCCGTTTCTCGCGACGATTCTCGTGACCGTCACGCTCGGCGTCGGGCTCGAACGTCTCGACCCCGACCCCGACCTCCGGGGGCGCGAGGGCTTTCTGATGGTGGCGGCGACGTGGCTCGCCGTCGCGCTCGTCGGGACGATCCCGTATCTGATCGAGGCGCACGGGCTCCCGCCGCTCGTCGCCCCGGTCCACCCGGAGTCGACGCTCGCGCGGCCGACGAACGCGCTCTTCGAGGCGATGAGCGGCTTCACCACGACCGGGGCGACCGTCCTCGGCGACATCTCCTTCGAGTCGCACACGCGGTCGATTATGCTGTGGCGACAGCTCACGCAGTGGCTCGGCGGGATGGGGATCGTCGTCCTCGCCGTCGCGATCCTCCCGGAGCTCTCGGTCGGGGGCGCACAGCTTATGGACGCCGAAGCGCCCGGCCCCGGTATCGAGAAGCTCACGCCGCGCATCGCCGAGACCGCGCGGGCGCTGTGGGGCGCGTATCTCGGGATCACAGTGCTGCAGGCGGCGCTGCTCTACTCGCTTTCGCTCACCGGCGTCGACCCCGCGATGACGCTGTACAACGCCGTCGCACACGCGCTGACGACGATGCCGACGGGCGGCTTCTCCCCGGAGGCGCGAAGCATCGAGGCGTTCAGCGCGGCCGCCCAGTGGATCATCATCCCATTTATGATCGCCGCCGGGACGAACTTCGCGCTGTTTTGGCACGTCCTCACCGGCGATCCGCGACAGCTGATCCGCGACTCGGAGTTCAAGTTCTACGTCGGCGTCCTCGCGGTTCTCACCGCGGTGATCGGCGGGATCCTGTTCACCCCGGGCGGCTTCGCGCAGGTCGCACCCGAGGGCGGCACGTACGACGCCGCCTACCTCGACACCGTCACGGGGCAGATCGTCGGGCAGGCCGAGCCCGCGATCCGCCACGCCGCGTTCCAGGCGGCCGCGATCGTGACGACGACCGGCTACGCCAGTATGGACTTCAACGCCTGGGGGCCGGCCGCGCAGGGCGTGCTCCTCTTTGCGATGTTCGTCGGCGGTTCCGCCGGCTCGACCGGCGGCGCGGTGAAGATCGTCCGGTGGTACGTGATCCTCAAATCCGTTCGCCGGGAGCTGTTCACGACCGCCCACCCCGAAGCGGTGCGGCCGATCCGGCTCGGCGGCAACCCGATCGACGAGCGCGCGCTGCGGGGGATCTATATGTTCACGCTGCTGTATCTGGCGCTTTTCGTCGCCGCTGCCGTGATCCTCTTCGTCGACGCGCTCCGGGTCGGCCTCGACGTCACCGTCTTGGAGATGATCGCGACCGCCGCGACCGCGATCGGCAACGTCGGCCCGGCGTTCGGGTCGTTCGGACCGATGGGTGGGTATCTCTCCCTGTCGGATCCGAGCAAGCTCTTCGTCGTCTTCCTGATGTGGATCGGTCGCCTGGAGATCTTCCCGGTGCTCGTGTTGCTGACGCCGGAGTACTGGCAGCGGTGAGAGGCGATCGGGGAAACGAGGCGGAGCGGAGTGGAGTGAGCTAAAACGGTCCGAACCGAGCGCGCCTCAGTGCTCGACGGCCGAGGCGACGCGAATGATCGACTCCTCGCCGAACTTCGGCCCGATCAGCTGGAGGCCGACCGGGAGCCCGTCGGCCTCGCCGGCCGGGACGGAGATCGCCGGGAGGTTCGCGAGATTGACGGGGACGGTGTTCGCGTCCATCAGATACAGCTGCAGCGGGTCGTCCAGGCTCTCACCGAGTTCGGGCGGCAGCACGGGCATCGTCGGCGTCGCGAGCACGTCGGCCTGATCGAGCGCGTCGTCGAAGTCGCGCTTCACCCACGCACGGGCGTCCTGTGCCTTCTTGTAGTACTTGTCGTGGTAGCCCGCCGACAGCGCGTACGTCCCGAGCAGGATGCGGCGTTTGACCTCCTCGCCGAAGCCCTCCTCGCGGGCGCGGGCGAAGGCGTCGTTCCAGTTGCCCTCGTAACCTCCGGACTGACCGTATCTGACGCCGTCGAAGCGCGCGAGGTTCGAGGACGCCTCGGACATCGCGATGACGTAGTACGCCTGGACGGCGTGTTCGAGGGAGTCGAGCGACACCTCGACCGTCTCGATCCCCTGCGCACGAAGGGTGTCGAGCGCAGCCCCGAACGCGTCGACGACGCGGTCGTCCGCGCCGTCGAGGAGGTCCGTGATGACGCCGATCGTCGTTCCGTCGACGTCGCCGTCGGCAGCCGCGGCGTAGTCGGCGTCCGCCGCGGGATGCGTGGCATCGCCGTCCCCGTCGCGATCGAACCGCGTCGTCCCGTCTTTCGGATCCGGACCGGCCACGACGTCCAAGAGCGCGGCGGTCTCCTCGACGGTCGTTCCGATCGGACCGATCTGTTCGAGGGAGTTCGCGTACGCGACGAGGCCGTACCGGGAGACGAGACCGTAGGTGGGTTTGATCCCGACGACGCCGCAGAACGCGGCGGGGTTGCGGACCGACCCACCCGTGTCGGAGCCGAGCGCGAGGTCCGCCTCGCCGGCGGCGACGGCGGCCGCCGAGCCGCCGGAGGAGCCGCCGGGGACGCGACTCTCGTCGACGGGGTTCTTGACCGCGCCGTAGGCCGAGGTCTCGGTGGTGCCGCCCATTCCGAACTCGTCCATATTGGCCTTCCCGACGATGGTCGCGCCGGCGTCTTTCAGCCGTTCGACGACGGTCGCGTCGTAAGGCGGGACGTACGATTCGAGCATCGCCGAGCCGCACGTGGTGCGGACGCCTTCGGTGCTGATGTTGTCCTTGACGGCGACGGTCGTGCCCGCGAGCGGGCCGTCGTCGGCCCCCTCGATCGTCTCCTCGGTGATGAACGCGTTCAGACTCATCAGGACACCCGCGGTCCTTTGAAGAAGCCGTCTTCGGTCTCTGCGGCGTTCTGCAGCGCCTCGGACTGGTCGAGGCTCGTCTCGACCTCGTCGGGGCGCATCACGTTCACGAGGTCGGCCTCGCTCTCGACTTCCGGCACCTCGTCGAGGGCCTCGAAGTACTCGAGGATCTCCGCGAACTGCGTCGTGAACGCGTCGACTTCGTCGTCGTCGAGGTCGACACGCGCTAACTCCGCGACGTGTTCGACCTCCTCGGCGTCGACGGGCGTCTCGCTCATATCCGTGAGGAACCGTGGCCCGGGAGTAAGGGTTTCGGTGCGCTCTGGACGGCGCTGAAACCACTGGCTGCCGTGTGCCGCTAGAGCTATTACTCGCCGATTGGCCAGTTATCACGCGTGATCACCGGGATGGTACCATTATAATCCGGCAGTTGGTGACTATCGTATGGACTCACTTGTCGACGGCGCGTCGATCGGCACCGGAAAATCTACCGAGGAGGTCGCGGCGGCGATCGGACTGACACCCGGCGAGATCGCCTGGCGGAAGCAGTTCGTCGGGTTCACAGACGAAGACGAGCGTCGTCTCACCGACCTCGAGGACGAGGTCGAGGCGAATATGCAGCACTTCGTGGACGCCTTCGCCGACCCAGCCTACAGCAACGACCGAACGGCCGAGATAATCGACCGGTCGCCGCGCTCGGACGGGGACATTCAGGCCATCCTCGAAGGCTACTTCCGGATGCTCGTCGGCGGGCAGTACGACACCGAGTACTTCACGCACCGGACGCGCATCGGGCAGCTTCACGACCGACTGGATATGCCGCTGCACTACTTCGGGGGGATGTTCGCGAACCTGCAGAACGCGTTCTTAGAGTCGATGCAGGAAGCGACGGTCGAGGCGGCGACCGCACAGGTAGCGGACGAAAACGCCGACGCCGTCGCCGACGCCGTCGAGGAGGGGTTCGATAACGCGATGGCGACGACGCGCATCCTCAACCTCGATATGCAGGTCGTCAACGACACGTACCTGCACTCGTACTCCGAAGGGATGCGCGAAGAGATCGAACGCTCGCGCGAGCTCCGAAGCGAGGTCGGCGACTCGGTCACGACGCTTCGCGACGAAGCGAACGGCGCAGCGGAGAGCGCAGACCGGATCGACTCACTCGCCGAAGAGCAGTCCACACACACCGAAGACATCGCCGGGAAGGTGTCGACGCTGTCGGCGACGATCGAGGAGATCGCCTCGACGGCCGATCAGGTCTCCTCGCGGAGTGAGCAGGCGGAGTCGCTCGCGGCCGACGGGATGGACGCGGCCGCGGAGGCCGAAGGCGAGATGCAGGCGCTCGACGAGGAGCGAGAGGAGATCACAGAGGAGGTCGACGAACTGGTCGACGCCGTCGACGAGATCAACGAGATCGTCGAAGTGATCAACGACATCGCGGACCAGACGAACCTGCTCGCGCTCAACGCGTCGATCGAGGCCGCGCGGGCGGGCGAAGCCGGCTCCGGGTTCGCTGTCGTCGCCGACGAGGTCAAGTCGCTCGCCAACGAGTCCAAAGAGCAGGCCGAACAGGTCGAGGAGATGATCGATACGGTCACGGCTCGGATCGACCGAACCGCGACCGGTCTCGACGAGGTGGGCGCGAGCATCGACGGCGCGCTCGACAGCGTCGACGACTCCGTCGACACCCTCGAAGGTATCGTCGACGCCGTCGAGGAGACGTCCGACGGCATCGACGAGGTCGCGCGGGCCGCCGACGAACAGGCCGAAGCCAGCTCCGACATCGCCCGCGTCGTCGACGAGGCCGCAGAGCACGCCTCCGAGGTCGCCGACGAGGTCGACACCATCACCGAAAACATCCGTTCGCAGTCGGAGACGGCAGACGAAGTCGACAGCGCCCTCTCGAAACTGCAGACCAGCGACCTCGACATCGGTTCGGGAACGGGTGCCGCTCGGTCAGCGACTGACGGTGGTGTGCAGATCGACGGCGGGCGGACCCGAGGTCGGTCACGATCGGCAAACAGGTCGACGGCGTCACGTTCGCCGGGCAGATCGACCGCCTCGCGGTCGACGAGCCCGGTGTCGCGTGCTCGCGCCGCGGGGAACCGCGTGCCGACGGCCGAGACGACGCCAGACCGCGACACGGCGACCGCGTCGACGGATGAGAGTGACGGCGACGACGTCGACGACTCCGCCGATCCGATCGCGGAGATGAGCGACGACGAGCTCCGTGCGGCGCTGCCGGACGGGATCCCCGGATTCGTGGTGTCGCGCCTCTCGCGCGAAAAACTGGAGGGTGTCGCGCGAAAGAGCGGCGTCGGGGCGGCACACGACGGCACCGAGCAGTAGACTGCTACCTGCCCGAGCCGACCTACCGCGGCCCGCCGTCCGGAGTAGTAAGAGACTCAGGCCGTCCCGCGAACGGCACTGTATGGAGACGACACGACATTTTACCGCGACGGTCTACATCGTCGAGAGCGGCGCGGTCGCGCTGCACCGGCACGGACGGCTCGGGATCCGAATCCCGCCCGGTGGACACGTCGACCGGGACGAACTCCCGCACGAGGCGGGGCTACGGGAGGTCCGCGAGGAGACCGGACTCGACGCCGAACTGCTCGACGGGACCGAGGCCGTCGACGCGCCGGCCGGGCGAAAACTGCCGCGACCGCGTCACCAGATGCTCTACGACATCAACGTGCAGGACGACGGCTCCGTCGGGCACCAGCACATCGACCACGTGTACTTCGCGCGGGTCGACTCCCGCGAGATCGACCCCGCCGGCGACGACGAGGCCGACGCGTCGGTCTGGGCGTGGTACGACGAGACGGACCTCCGCGCGAGCGACATCGACCCCGACACCGTGCAGTTCTCGCTGGAAGCGATCGAAGCCGCCCGAATCGCCCACCAGTAAGCAAGACGCTACGGGGCGGCCCGAGTCACCGACCAGTAAGCAAGGCGCTACGACGGGGACTCGTCGGGCGGCGTGACGGGGCCGTCGCTCACGAGCGCCCGGACGTACCGCTCGACGTGGTCGTCCATCCGGCGTTTGTAACCCGCCTGCCGGGCCAGCCGGTCGAGTTCGCGCGAGACGTACGTGCCGTACTGGACGGCCTTCTTGTCCGCCCTCCGGACCGACTCCGGAACGACGCCGCGGGCGACCTCCCGGAGCGCGACCTTCCGGCGGTCGCCGTCGACGAGCAGTCGCTCCGGGAGGTCGAGCGCCGCCGCGACGACGGCGTCGTGGAGGAGCGGCGCGACCGGTTCGACGCCGGCAGCGCGGACCGCGAGGACGTCCCGCTCGGCCTGTGCGGGGATCGTGTCGAGGAGTTCGCGACGGGCACCGCGGACGGTGTCGGCCGCGACGCGGGGGTCGTCCGGGGCTTTCGCGACTTTCGCGTAGCCGCCGAAGAGCTCGTCGGCACCCTGCCCGAGCGCGAGGCGATCGAAGCCGTCGGCGGCCGCGCGCTCGGCGACGAGAAACAGCGGGAGCGCGATCGATAGATCCATCGGGTTCGTGCGGCCCGTGACGGCGACGAGTGTCGGGACCGCCTCGCGGAGGTCCGCGTGCGTGAGCTCGACGACGCGCAGGTCGCGGTCCATCTCCGCTGCCGCCTCGCGCGCGGCGGCGACGTCGTGGCAGCCCTCGAAGCCGGCGACGTAACACGGGGCGTCGGACGCGCCGGCGGCGACGAGTGCGGAGTCGACACCGCCCGAGAAGGCGACGGCGACGTCGCCGGCGTCGTCGCCGTCGAGCGCCCGCGTCCGACCGAGGACCGCATCCCGGACCGCGGCGACTGCAGCGTCGTCGTCAGTCGGGTCGGGATCCGGCAGAGTCCAGAGTGGGTCGGACGCTTCGGGACGCGCCTCGACCGCACTGACCGTGCCCGCGGGAACGGAGACCGGGTCCGAGAGTTCGCGCGGATCGAGCGCCCAGGCTGTGGAGTCGCCGGCGTCGACGAAAAGCGGACGGCGGCCGAGGACGTCGCGGACGAGCAGGTCGTCGACCACGCCCGCGAAGCCCGCAGTGCCGGGGAGCGGATCGCGCGACTCGATCGCGGCGCGAACCGTGTCCGGAGCTGCGCCGTCGAGCGGTACGTCGCTGGCGGACGGTCCGGACGGGGGCATCTACACGAGGTCCGAGACGGTGCGTTTGATGCGCCGCTTGATCCCGCCACCGAACTGTCTGAACGAGATGCGCCAGGGCGTCCGACGGCCGACGACGCTGGTCTCGCCGGCGACGATGGCGTCGAGAACCCCCTCGACCGAGCGATCCTCGGTCGACACCTTCGTGACGGCCTGGCCGACCATCTCGCTGATGTGGGCGTCGCTCCCGGCAGTCATCGGCAGTCCGCGTGCGGTCGCGAAGCGCTTGGCCTTGTGGTTCGCCCAGCCGGTGAACAGCCGCGAGTTGTACACCTCGATGGCGTCGGCGTCGGCGAGTTGGTCGCGGGTGATCTGCGCCGCGACCCCGTGTCGAGACGACTGAAACGGGTGCGGGACGACGGCGATCCCGCCCTGGTCGTGGATGCGGTCGAGCGTCTCGTCGTAGGAGAGCCCCGCCGGGACGAGTTCCTGGATGCCGAACGCGAGAACGTGGCCGGCCGCCGACGTCACCTCCATCGCCGGGATGCCGACGAGGTCGTACTCCGGAGCCAACTCCGCGGCTTCGAGGCTCGCGTCGATCTCGTCGTGGTCGGTCACCGCGAGCGCGTCGAGCCCGATGGCCTGCGCCTGCGCTAAGAGCAGTTCGACCGGGTCGCGGCCGTCGTACGACAGCGACGAGTGCGCGTGCAGCTCGACCGATAGCACAGGTCGGCATAGAAACCCGGATTAAAAAAGCGCCCCGATCCGTGCCGCGCAGTGTACTATCGCAGTCAATCGCGCTGCGGTGGAATGCACGTCCGTGCACACAGAAAAGCATTAATCGCACCTTCTTGAACAGGGAAGTGAATGAGCCTGCCGGACTCTGATCGCGAACTCGTCACGGCCGAACTCGGGCGCGACCCCACACAGACGGAGGCCGCGCTGTTCGAGAACCTCTGGAGCGAGCACTGCGCGTACCGCTCGTCTCGACCCCTGCTGTCTGCGTTCTCTTCGGACGGGCCGCAGGTCGTCGTCGGCCCCGGCGACGACGCTGCCGTCGTCCGACTCCCGGACTACGGCGGCGACGCAGACGCCGAGACGTACATCACGATGGGGATCGAGAGCCACAATCACCCCTCCTACGTGGACCCCTACGACGGTGCAGCGACGGGCGTCGGCGGGATCGTCCGCGACACGCTCTCGATGGGCGCGTATCCGATCGCGCTCGCCGACAGCCTCTACTTCGGCGGGTTCGATCGCGAACACACCCGATACCTCCTCGACGGCGTCGTCGAGGGGATCTCCGACTACGGAAACGCGATCGGCGTGCCCAGCGTCGCCGGGAGCGTCGAGTTCCACGACGACTACGAAGGCAACCCGCTGGTCAACGTCGCCTGCGTCGGGCTGCTCGACGAGGAGCGGCTCGTGACCGCAGAGGCCCAGGAGGCCGGGAACAAGCTCGTACTCGTCGGGAACGCGACCGGACGCGACGGCCTCGGCGGCGCGTCCTTCGCCAGCGAGGACCTCGCGGAAGACGCAGAAACCGAGGACCGCCCCGCCGTGCAGGTGGGCGACCCCTACTCGGAGAAGCTCCTCGTCGAAGCGAACGAGGAACTGATCGACGGCGAGCTCGTCCAGTCCGCGCGGGACCTGGGTGCGGCCGGACTCGGGGGCGCGTCGTCGGAGCTCGTCGCCAAAGGCGGGCTCGGCGCGCGGATCGATCTGGGGCGCGTCCACCAGCGCGAACCGAATATGAACCCGTTGGAGATCGTCCTCGCGGAGTCCCAAGAGCGGATGTGCTACGAGGTCCGCCCGGAGGACGTCGACGACGTCGCCGCGATCGCCGAAAAGTACGACCTCGGCTGTTCGGTCATCGGCGAGGTGACCGAGGGCAACTACGTCTGCACCTTCGAGGGCGAGACGGTCGTCGACGTGCCCGCAGAGTATCTCGCAGACGGGGCACCGATGAACGACCTCGACGCCGTCGAGCCCGAACCGCCCGAGCGAAACCGCCCCGACGTCGATCTGGCCGCGGCCTTCGAGGCGGTCGTCGGTGCGCCGAACACGGCCTCGAAGGAGTGGGTCTACCGTCAGTACGATCACGAGGTCGGCGCGCGCACCGCGCTCCGCCCCGGTGAC
This sequence comes from Halobellus sp. Atlit-31R, assembly GCA_003665935.1. Classification (GTDB taxonomy): domain Archaea; phylum Halobacteriota; class Halobacteria; order Halobacteriales; family Haloferacaceae; genus Haloquadratum. The sequence goes on from QPLR01000001.1 coordinate 521,209, forward strand.
GACGCCGCGCTGCTGGCGATCCGCGAAGCCGGAACCGGCCTCGCGATCTCGTCGGGAGCGGTGCCGGCGTGGACGGACTGTGCGCCGCACGACGGAGCCCGCGCTGTCGCACTGGAGAACGCGACCAACCTCGCGGCGAAAGGCGCGACACCGCTGGCTGCGGTCGACTGCCTCAACGGCGGCAACCCCGAGAAGCCCGACGTGTACGGCCGGTTCACGGCCATCGTCGACGGCCTCGCCGAGATGTGTCGCGACCTGTCGGTGCCGGTCGTCGGCGGCAACGTCTCGCTGTACAACGACTCGGCGGCGGGACCGATCCCGCCGACGCCGACGCTCGCGATGGTGGGCACGAAGGCGGGCTACGACGCACCGCCGACGGCGCTCGACGGCGACGGCACCCTCGTCCTCGTCGGCGACGGAAGCGACGCGCTGGGCGGGTCGGAACTCCTCGCGCAGGTCGGCGGCTCGGACGCGTTCCCGACGTTGCCGGCGAACGCCGGTGAGGTCGTCGCGACGCTGGCGGACGTCGCGAACGCGGAGACGACGCGGTCGGTCCACGACGTGAGCAACGGCGGCCTCGCGGTGACGCTCGCGGAGATGGTGACCGAGGAGGTCGGCGCGAGCGTCGCCGTCGACGACCTCGTCACGCTGTTCGAGGAGACGCCCGGCCGCGCGGTGGTCGAGACCACCGACCCCGACGCCGTCGAGGCGGCGTTCGGTGGCGTCGCGTCGGTGACGACGCTCGGTGAGGCGACCGCAGACGGGACGCTCTCGCTTTCGGTTGCCGGGGAGAATCTATCGATCGACGCAGCCGAGATCGCGTCGCTCCGCGACGTGCTGCAGGCGGAACTCGACTGAGCCGAGCAAAACGAGCGGCCGGTTCGTCGCGCGAACGCGGGTACGCCTCAGACGAGAAGCGGGACGCCGAACGTGACGGCGAGTCCGACGGCCAAGACCACGAGCCCCGTCGTGACCTGGCTCATCCCGAACTCCTGCATCGGTGACGTGACCCGTCCGGATTCCTCGTCGCCGTGGTGGTCGTGGTCGTCGTGTCCGTCGTCGTGATCGCCGTGATCTGCCATACCGGCGTGGTCGGCCGCCGGCTACTAAAACACTCCCGAATCTGTGGCTACGCGTGGGTGCGAGCAGGCGACACGATCGGTGCGGCTCCGATCAGCGACGCGGCGTGTCGCACACCCGCGGACGCGTCGCAGCGACAGTCAGCGCACGCGGCGTCTGGGCCCGCCATCCTACAAAAAGCTCGCCGTCGGTAGCTTCGACGCGCAGTGTCGCGGTCACGAGTTCCGGTCGAGGATCTCGCTGTCGGTCGGACTCGCCCGCCGCTTGTTGCGGACGTAGTAGAGAAAGAACCCCGAGATCCCCGCCGTATACGGAGTGACGATCGCGGCCTTGGAGAGATCGACTGCCAAGAGTCCCGCTGCGATGCCTGTCACGCCGGCGACGAAGACGAGCACCGAGACGGTGATCGTGGTCGCGAAGACGACCTCCCCGACGCGCAGCAGGCGCGGATTGTAACCGGCGGGCTGGTAGCCACAGACGGGACAGCGTTCCGCGTCCGTCGAAATGGGCGTATCACAGCGATCACACGGGGCCGTCGTCTCGGAGTCGACAGCGTCCTCTGCCATATCTGGGACACAGGGTTCCACTCGGTTGAGTCGTTCGGCAGAGCGGACCGGCGGGGTCGGACTCCTTTTGAGGGCGGGGGTTGTTGGCGCTAGTAATGACGTTGACGAAGCGGATCATCCCCTGTATCGACGTCGACCTCGACGACGACGGGACCCCGGCGGTCTATACGGGCGTCAATTTCGAGGATCTGAAGTACACGGGAGACCCCGTCGAGATGGCCAAACGCTACAACGAGGCGGGCGCAGACGAGTTCGTCTTTCTCGACATCACGGCGTCTGCGAAGGGCCGCGAGACGATGCTCGACACCGTCTCGCGCGTCGCCGACGAGGTGTTCATCCCGCTCACCGTCGGCGGTGGAATCCGGACCCGCGAGGACATCAAGGAGACCCTCCGGGCGGGCGCGGACAAGGTATCGATCAACACCGCGGCGCTCGAAACTCCCGATCTGATCGACGAGGGCGCACGCGCCTTCGGCTCGCAGTGTATCGTCATCTCGGTGGACGCGAAACGACGCTTCGACGAGGGCGGCGAACACTACGTCGAGGTCGACGGCGAGTCCTGCTGGTTCGAGTGTACGGTCAAAGGCGGCCGGGAGGGCACCGGCATCGACGTCGTCGAGTGGGCGAGCGAGGCCGAGTCCCGCGGGGCGGGCGAACTGTTCGTCAACTCGATCGACGCCGACGGCACGAAGGACGGCTACGACGTCCCGCTGACGAAGGCGGTCTGTGACACCGTCTCGACGCCGGTGATCGCCTCCTCGGGCTGTGGCAGCCCCGAGGATATGTACGAGGTGTTCACCGAGGCGGGGGCGGACGCCGGGCTCGCGGCGTCGATCTTCCACTTCGACGAGTACAGCATTCGCGACGTCAAAGAGTACCTCGACGACCGCGACGTCCCCGTTCGACTCTGAGGGGACGGCGTAGCGTGTTCGCGCCAGCGCGCCGAACCGACTGGACTGCGAGAACGGGTTACTGAGCGGCCTCGAACGCCGCCGAGAAGTCGTCGACCGTCTCCTGAACGTTGCGCGAGGCGTCGCCGAGCGCGTCGAGCGGATCGACGCCGGTCTCGGTCTTGATCGAGAGGATCGGTTCCGTCTGCCCGCCCGACTGCTCGGGGTTCACGTCGTACGTCGCGGCGGCGACGCCGTCCGTCTCCAGGAGTGCGCCTTTGATCACGTTCATAAACGTGTGATCCTCTCCCGCGACCTCGAGGCGGAGTTCCTCGTCCGTCTTGTCGATGACCCGCAGTTCCATACCTCTTCGTTTCCCACGACGGCGTTTCAGTATTTCGTATTCGGGAACAGGCCCGCGACGTCGGGTTCGGCGTCGAGAAGTCGGTACGCGGAGCCGTCGCGCTCGACGACGCCGGCGTGTTCGAGATGGTCCAGATGGGCGAACGCCTCGCCCGGCCCGTGGAGAATGTGAATGTGTTCCAGTTCGCCGAACAGGTGCGCGCTGACGGTCCAGGCGTCCGCCGGCCCGTGCTCGCGGAGCGTTTCGACGACCCGCTGGGTCCGTTTGAGGTGGTGCTCGCGAATGACGCGCGTCCGTCCGGACGGGTCAGTGATGGGCTCGCGGTGTCCCGGCCACGCGCGGTCGAAGTCTCGGGCGACGAGTCGGTCGAGGCTGTCGACGTAGCGTTCGAGCGGGCGGTCGAGTCGGAGGTCCGCACCGCCCACGTTCGGCGTGTACTGCGGGAGGATCGCGTCGCCGACGAACGCCTCCGATCGCGGGCGAGCGTCCGCCCCGCTGTCGTCTCCGGCCTCGGCGTCCCGTTCGTATGTAAACGCGATCTGCCCGGCGGCGTGCCCGGGGAGATGTAGCACGGTGAGCGCACCGTCGCCGGCGACGACCGTCTCTCCGTCCGAGAGCGGGTCGACGTCGACCGGCTCGCCCGCGACGTCCTCGAACGCCGACTGGACGGCCGCGAGCTCCTCGCGCTTGTCCGCCGGGATGCCCCACTGCGCGAACCGCTCCGTCCTGAGCTCCCGCAGTTCGGCCAGCGCCGTATCGTCGTGCGCGATCAGCCCGCAGTCGGCCTCGTGAGCGAACACGCGCGCGCCGGACTCGGCCTGGAGCTCGCCCGCCAAGCCGGTGTGGTCGGAGTGCCAGTGAGTCAGAAGGATCCGATCGAGGTCGGCGACGGAAACGCCCGCCGCGGAGAGCCCATCGAGGAGGTCCTCGCGCACGTCTGCGGTCGCTGCGCCGACGTCGACGAGCGTCGTCACGTCCCCCTCGAGCAGGTACGCGTTGTTCTGCCCCTCGAAGACCGTGTTTCCGAGCGCGATTCGGGTGACGTCCATACCGCGAGGAGTCGCGCGAACCACAATGAGGGTTGTCATACCGGCGCTGTTCCGACGGCGTCAGGCTGGCGCGCGTCGGTACATTCAATTCAGTCGATGTCGAACGGCGCGAGAAGGGGATGGAGGACTTCTACGATCTGCTGGAGGTGTCCGAGGACGCTTCCACCGACGAGATACACCGCGCCTGGCGGCAGAAGGTCCGAACGTACCACCCGGACGTCAACGACGACAGCCGGGCGAACGCACAGTTCAAGACGCTCAAGAAGGCCCACGAGGTACTCTCGGACGAGACCGAGCGAGCGGCCTACGACCGGCTGGGACACGCGAAGTACGTCCGAGAGCGCCTGGACGGCCTGCCGACGAAGACGGGCGGTGGTCCAGCGACGGGCGGCGACCGCGCGACAGAGACGTCCGGGTCCACAGAGGACACCGGCACCCAGAACGAATCAGAGACGCACCGTTCGTCGTCTGCGGCTGCGGGACAGAGCGCCGGGGGATCGAGCCGATTCGGTCGACGACGGAAGCGAACGGAGAGTGACGGAGCGAACCGGACGAATCGAACGGCCACGGCCGGCAGCACGCGGTCACAGGGAAGCGGAGGCCGGTCGACGACCCGAACAGGGAGGTCGGCGGCGGGCCGGAACCGGTCGTCGACAGCCGGCAATAGCCACTCCTCGGGCACAGGTGGCGGGAGTTCGCCGTCCGCAAACGAGGGGGGAACGGCGTCGTCGCACGCCGCTACTACGGCGTCGACAGCGCGTGCGTCGGGTGGCTTCGGAAGCCCGCTGCTGTACGGGTGGCTCGGCGTCGCGCTCTCGGCGATACTCTACCTCGCCGGGGTCAGTCAGTACGTCCGCGCGAACGCAGCCGCGGTTTCGAGCCTGAGCGCGGCAGTGACGGCCGATCCGGTGGGAGCGCTGACGAGCGCACGGATCGTCGCACCGGGGACGTTCGTCCTGAACACTGCCGCGGTCGATGCGCCGCTCTCACTGCTGTTTCCGGCCGGAGTCGGCGCGTTCGCGTTCGTCTTCACAGCGGTCGTGCTCGCGTTCGGGCGGGGGTCGGCGTATCTGTATCTCCTCGGAAGCCTCGCACCACTCGCCGGCCTCACAGTCGGTCCCGTGATCATCGCTCCGGACGGCGTCGTGCTCACCGTCCTCGTCGTCCTGCCGCTGGGTGCGACGGTGCTGTTCCTCGGCGACGTCGGCCGGGTCGTGTTCGGTAGCTGATAGGGCCCGCTCCGGGTGAGAACGTCGAAAGGAAGCGGGGCCGCATAGGGCGGACCCCTGACTGACCAAGCCACTGCGAAGAGCACCAGTCTCGCAGGTCCTTGTACGACGCGCCCGGCAGTTATGGACCACGCGCGTCGATAGTTCGTTGAACGCTTGTATTGAAAAAGGGCCCGGATAGTGCCAATATCCACCAGGAAGCAGCGTACTTGCTTACGAATCTATAGGAATATTCGGTTTTATACAGTAGAAACGTAGAATATTTTCGTCACACGAGCGATCGCCGGACGAATCGAATCTCTCCGGAACAATTGTTGAAATACTGCACAGGGCGAGAGTCCGGCCGACGTGAGAGAGCGTCGTAACGAAGGGCGCGCGCCGGGTGGTCGGTCAGCGGACCATATACGGGTCGTTACCCGCGTTGAACCGGCCCAGGTCGGCCTCGCGCCGGAAGTCCGTCGAGCGAAGGGCCTCTATCGCTTCGATCAGCCGGTCCTCGTCCGAGGGCTCCCACTCGACGGGGTCTTTGATCGGGAGCACCAAGAACCCGCTTCCGTGCAGTTCGCGGCCGTGCAGTTCGTCCATATCGATCTCGGTCTTCCACGCCCGAGCGGAGTACGTTTCGAGAACGTGCGCCGTCGCTCGCGGACCCACCGGCAGGAGGACGTGGGCGGCGATCGCACGGAGCTCCGCGTCGAAGAACCGCTCCAGGTCGTCGTACGACGACTGCGTCGGTTCGCCGTCGTCGGGCGCACACAGGTGAATGTACGAGAGGAACGTGTCCGTCGCCTCCGGGCGGTCACCCGGCGCGGTCAAGAGTCCGGCGGCGGCCAGCGCGGTCTGGAGTCGACGGCCCGCCTCGTTCGTGAACGGCACTCCGGTGTCGAGTCCGCCGTGAACGCCCGGATGGTCGCCGACGACGTGGAAGTCCGCGTTGGCGTCGCCGTACCCCGGGACGAAATGTTCACACGGCGGTCGCATATCGAAGGGGTTGCTCGTTCTGTCGGTGACGTTCTCCACGGTAGCTAACGTAGCGGCGAGTGCGTTAAAATCGGTCCGGTTCGGGCCGGAATCAGAGTTCGACGCCCGACGGGATCAAGCTGTGAGAGCGGAGCAGATTGCCGTCAGCGTCGTAGACGAGGAACGTCTCCTTCTCGTAGACGACGACGTTCTCCCCTTCGATTCGCACCTCGACGCGATAGCGGCCGTTCTCGGAGTCGGTCGCATCACGACCGTACTCCCGCGCAGCGCGAATGAACGTGAGCACGTCGTCCGCCGTCTCGTTGAGTTCGAGCACGAAGTCACCCGTGATGCGGTTCGTGACGCTGACTACGCCAGCGGCCCCGGGTTCGTCGACAGGGTCCTGCAACCGAAACGCAACGTCCGTTTCGCTGGCGTCGAGATACGTCCCGTTCTGGTCGGTGAACCGGCGCTCTAGCACCTCTGTCGGTCCGTGGAACTCGATGCGAACCAGCGGCTTCCTGGGGTCACCGTCGCCGTCGACCCACGCGACGTTCTCGACGTCCAACTCGAAGTAGTCCCGCCTCATTCCCTACAGTACGGTTGAACGTCATCGTGTATGAACGTAACGCCCGCGTCAGACGGAGACCCGGTTCCTGAGGCGGGAGTTCGTCAGTTCCGGCCCGGAGCCCGACCCTGCGTCCGCCGTCGAACCCGTTGCCGCAAGGAGGCACGTGAGCGGTTCTGTATCGCGCTATGAGATATATTTCTGGTGCCGAGACGGCTCTTGGCGTCAGCGTTTCAAGTGCTACAGAGTGTGTGTTATGCGACGTGGTCGCGGATCGTCTCGAAGTCTCCGGCGGCGACGCTGTCACCGAGCGCGTCGGCGTCGAGAGCGGGAATCTGGCCGGGGTACTTGCGGTTGAAGTACGACAGGAGGTTGTCGACGTCCCGGTCCAGAAGTTCCCGCGCGTTCTCGTGGTCTGTCGGGACGGCCTGCGGCCAGTCGAAGATCGTCACGCCCGATTCGCTGACGGCGACGTTGTACTCGCTCAGATCGGCGTGGACGTATCCGATCTCGTACGCGGCCGCGACTTCCCGAAGGATCAGGTCCAACACGCCGGCCACCTGGTCGTCTGCCAGTTTCGCCCGATCGAGTTCGACGCCGTCCAGTTTCGCCATCACGATCGCGTGGCGGTTCTGATCGATCGGTCGCGGGACGGACACCGTCGGGAAAAGCGTCTCCAGCGCCTCGTACTCGCGTTCGGCGGCCTTCCGCGCCGTGTAGAGCCACGAGACGTGGCGGTTGTCGGACGTGTAGTCGCGCTCGCGCATCACTTCACGGAAGTTCGTGTACCCCTCCCGGTGAAACTTCAACGCCAGCGGCGTGTACGACTGCACTTCGAGGACGTCGCTCTCTTTTCCGACGCCGAGGGGGGCGCCGACGCCCTCGATAGTGTCGCGCTCGGAGAACGTCCGAAGTGCGAGCGCGTCGTACCCCTCGGCGGTGAGCGTGTAGCCCTCGTACTGGATCGTCTTCCGCTCGATCAGCCCGCGGGTCGCACATCTGTCCAGTCGGTACTCGACTTCTTCGGGCGTGAGGTTCGAGAGGTCGGGGAGTTTCCCACGGTTCACCCACTCCGAAAAGCGCATCCCCTGCTCGACGCCGGAGAGAAGGTAGAAGTCCTCGGGTTCGAGTTCGGCCATCACGCCGGCGACGTTCCGCACCATACCGAATCGAGGGTAGCGACGCCTAAAAGGCTCGCGAGTCGGTACGAGGGCCGAATACACGGCATCGTGCTATACGGAACGCCCGCTCGTGTCGCCAGCGAAACCGCTTTCGGGGCCCGGACGTAGCCTCGGGTATGGCAGACGAGACAGCCGGTCCCCTCGCAGATCAGGAGTGGCGGCTCATTCGCGAGGAGGCGCGTGACGGCCCGCTACAGATGGCGCTCGACGAAGTGGCCGCCGAGACGGCAGCCAACGGCGGGCCGAGGACCGTGCGAGTCTACCGGTGGAACCCGAGCACCCTGTCGCTCGGCTACGGACAGGATCCGGACACCGTCGACTGGGACCACTGCGCCGAGGCCGGGGTCTCCGTCACCCGTCGACAGACCGGGGGTGGCGGCATCTACCACGATGTGGCGGGCGACGTCTCGTACTCGATCACCGCGCCGAAATCCGAGCTACCAGGCGATCTGATGGAGGCGTACCATCTGCTCTGTGAGCCGATTCTCGACGCCTTCGGTCGCCTGGGAATCGACGCCGACTACGTCTCCGAGTCGCTGCCGGAGATCTGGTCGCCCGCGTGTTACCTCCGGGAGCTGCACCCGGCCCACGACGTCGTCGCCGACGGCCGAAAGATCAGCGGCAACGCGCAGTACCGTCGCCGTGACGCCGTCGTCCAGCACGGATCGCTCACCTACTCCGTGCGGGCAGCCGACCATCTCGCCGCCTTCGACGACCACGACGTGACTCCGGAACAGTTCCGCGAGCGCGTCGTGGGCGTCGACGAACTGGCCGACGTCTCGCGGGCTGAGACCGTCGCTGCCGTCGAGGAAGCGCTCGCGGCGTGGGCCGACGCGACAGAAGGCGAGTGGACCGACGCGGAACTCGAGCAGGCACGGGAGCGCGCAGCCGAGAAGTACACCGCCGAAGACTGGGTCCGGCGGCGACCCGACGGCCGCGTCTGACCGATTTCGGGTCGCGGCCGGTGGCCCTCCGACGACCCGAAGTCGCTTTACTGCCGGGGACCCAGCGGTCGAGTATGCGAGTTGGCGCACACGAGTCGATCGCCGGCGGCGTCTCGAACGCCGTGGATCGACAGCTCGAAGACGGTGGGAACTGCGGCCAGATCTTCACGCACTCGCCGCAGGTCTGGCAGGATCCGAACATCGACGGCGACGACGCCGCGGCGTTTCGCGAGTCGTCGAGCGAGCACGACGTCGGCCCCTGGGTGATCCACTCGTCGTATCTCGTCAATCTCTGTACGCCGAAAGACGGCCTACGCGAGAAGTCGATCGACTCGATGCAGGAGGAGGTCGACGCCGCCGCGGAGCTCGACGTCCCCTACGTGAACGTTCACCTGGGCGCGCACACGGGTGCGGGCGAAGAGCAGGGCCTCGACAACGCCGTCTCGGCGCTCGACGAACTCGACGTCCCCGACGGCGTCACCGTCCTCGTCGAGTCCGACGCCGGGTCGGGAACCAAGATGGGCGACGAGTTCGCGCACCTTGGCTACGTCCTCGACGAGAGCGCGCAGGACCTCGAGATCTGTCTCGACACGGCGCACGCCTTCGCCGCCGGCTACGATCTCTCGACCCCCGAGGGCGTCGACGAGACGTTCGAGGAACTCGACAGCGAAGTCGGACTCGAAAATCTGGCCTGCGTGCATCTGAACGACTCGAAGCACGAGTGCGGGACCAACAAAGACGAACACGACCACATCGGTGAGGGGCTGATCGGCGAGGACGGAATGCGCGCGTTCGTCAACCACGACGCGGTCGCGGACGTCCCGCTCGTGCTGGAGACGCCGAACGGGGACGACAAAGGCTTCGCCTGGAACATCCAGCGCGTCCGCGAGCTCCGCGAGGAGTAGCGGTCACAGCCGGAGCGGAGCTGTCACGCTCGTCGGGGAACGTTCTTGCCGCCCGAACTCGATACCGGAGACGTGGACGAAATCGACCGGGTGACGTCGGCGGCAGGCATCTCCCGCCGGAGTCTGCTTCGCGCGGGTGGGTGCTCACTCGCCGCCGGCTCACTGCTGTCAGGCGGAGTCGGCGGCGTCGAGACGAACACGGCCAGCTCGGGGGCTGCGGCCAACCTCCCATCCGTACAGTCGACCGAGGGCGAACTCGACGTCACGGTTGCGACCCAGAACCTCGGTCTGGGGGCGGACTTCCTCTCGATCGCACGCGACACCGCCGACGCCCCGGTCCCGAAGCGCGTCGGCCAGCTCTACGCCGACGTGCAGGCGAGCGAGCCCCGCGAGCGGATGCGCGCCGTCGCAGACGTCCTCGACGAGGCGCAACCGGACGTCGTCGGCCTCCAGGAGGCGGCGGTCGTCCGTCGCGGCCCCCGCTCGAGAAACGACCCCGAATCGCCGGACGCCGACCTCGTCGTGGTCGACTTCCTCGACGCGCTCCGGGCAGCGTTGCGCGCTCGCGGGACGCCGTACCGGACGGTCGCGGTCGCGACGAACGCCGACCTGGAGTTTCCGGGCCGCGTCGACGGCGAGGCGATCGACGTCCGACTGACCGACCGAGACGCCATCCTCGTCCGCGAAGACGCGGACGTGACCGTCGAGGCGACGTCGGCCCACACGTTCGAGGAGTCGCTGTCGCTTCCACTCAGCGCCGAACGAGCGGTCGCGATCGAGCGCGGATACGCCCGCGCCGACCTCCGCGTCGACGGCGATCGACTGTCAGTCGTGAACACGCACCTCGAATCGGCGCTGGAGAGCGTTCGAACCGCGCAGGCGGCGGAGTTCGCGTCCGCGATCGAGACCCTCTCGGCCCCAGCGGTCGCCCTCGGCGACCTCAACGACGCCCCCGGCGGCGACGGGGCGTACGAGGTTCTGACGGAGTCGCTCTCGGACGTCGCCTCCGATGTATCGGCGGACAGTGAACAGCCGGGAACCGAAGGGAGGGCCGCAGGCGGAGCGGCGACAGCAGACGTGACGGCGACGTCGGACGGAACGGCGACAGCAGACGTGACGGCGACGAACGACCCCATCGGCGGGACGTGCTGTCGCCCGTCGTCGCTCCGGCCTCCCGACCCGGACGGGCTGACGGAGCGAATCGACCACGTGCTCGCCGACGGCCTCCGGGCGACCCGCGTGCGGCGGCTCGGCGTCGAGACGTTCGCTGTCGACGGAACCGAGCTGTGGCTGTCGGATCACGCCGGCGTGTTCGCGGCGCTGACGACCGCCCCCGCACCGACGCCGAGCGAGACGGAGACACCGAGTGAGACCACGACAGCGGGAGCCGCGTCCGGGGAGACGGCGGCGGGAACGACGTCGGCGGGTTCCCGGATGTCACCGCCGAACCCCGAACCGACCGCGTCGTCGGGCCCCGCAAACGGTGACACCGCCGCCGGCACGGCGACCGAGATGCCCGGCTTTGGCATCGGTGCGAGCGTCGCTGCGCTGCTCGGTGCGGTGCTCGGCGGGACAGTGCTGGGGCGACGCCGCCGCGACGCGTGACCGACTCGTTTTTCACCGCGCCCCCGGAACGGAGGCGCGTGCGGAAGTTCTCGCCGGAGTATCTGCGTCGGACGCGCGCCGGGATGTGGGAGCAGTCCCGGGCAGCGCTCGCGCCGCTGTCGCTCGGGGACCGCAAGCGGATTCTCGACGCGGGCGCGGGAACGGGCGAACTCGCGCGCGTGCTCGACGAGGAGTCGCCGGGACGCGTGGCCTGTCTCGACGCCGACCCGGAGCTGCTGGCGGTCGGCCGCGAGCAGACCGGGCTCGACGTCGTCGCCGGCGACGCGACGCGGCCGCCGTTCCGGCCCGGATCGTTCGATCTGGTCGTCTGTCAGGCGCTGTTGGTCAATCTCCCGGAGCCCGCGGCCGCACTGGGCGCGTTCGCCGACCTCTCGACGGAGCTCGTCGCCGCCATCGAGCCAGACAACGCCGACGTCGGCGTCGATTCGACCGTCGCCGCAGAGGTCGAGTTGGAACGGACCGTCCGCGAGGCCTACATCGAGGGCGTCGAGACCGACGTCGCGATGGGAGACCGGCTGACGTCGCTGTTCCGCGAGGCGGGGCTCGACGCGATCCAGACGCGTCGGTACTACCACCGGAAACTGGTCGAGCCCCCGTACGACGACGTGGAACTGCGAGCGGCGGCGCGAAAAGCCAGCGGTGCGGCTCTAGCGGACCACGAGACGGAACTCCGGCGGTCACTCCCGGCGGCGGAGTACGACGCGCTCCGGCGAGAGTGGCGGGAGATGGGGCGCGAGGTCGTCGCGGCGATGCGGGAGGGAACCTACCGTCGCGCGGAAGTGGTGCCCTTCGACGTCGTTGTGGGCCGCGTGAGCAACGTCGAGTGACTGCCGCCGCTCAGACGACGTCGCCGCGAACGGTCCGCCCCGACTGGGAGGCGCGAGACGCCGTGACCGCTTCGGCGGCCGCCTCGGCCGTCGACTCGTCGAGGCCGAGCATCGACAGGGCGGCGTCGAGCGTCGGGAAGACGAGTTCGCCGTCGCGGAGCTTTTCCAGCGCCGACTGCGAGCGTTGGCCGTCGGCGTACAGGCAGACGCCCCGCGGGTCGAGGATCTGTTCGTAGGCGTCGCGGGCGAGCGCACCCCGCAATCGCTGTTGGACGTTGTCCTCGAAGGACGCGTTACACACCTCCAGATGGATCGGCTCGTCGTCGGGGGCGAGTTGTGCGGCGAGACACCTCTCGGGGGCGGCGTGGCCGCTGGCGTTCGTACGGAGGAGGTCGGGATTGGCCGCCGCCCACGCGGCGGAGACGCTCTGGCCGACGCCCTTCACGCCGTGCGTAGTCTCGAATTCGGCTGCGGCGTCGGCGTCGCCCCGGAGGATGAGGTCCTTCGTCAGATAGACGTCCAGACGGTCGACGGGATCGAGGCCGAGTGCGACGTCGCCGTACACCCAGACCTCACGGACGGGGACCGGCATCGGTTCGGACTCGACGGCGTCGAGGACGGCTTCGACCCGGTCTAACGCACGCGAACGTTCCATACGGCGTTATCGGGCATCAGTCGCCGAATGTGTTTCGACGGCGAGGTCCGAAGCGACCAATAGTCAGCTGTCTGACTTTTATACCGACGGTTCGGGCCGTCCACACTCCGGTTTCGGAGGAATTTTGAGTGCGGTGTTCATACACTACTCTGGCACCTCGGGGGTGTCGATCGATCGGCCACCGTGACGGTGGCTACTCGGGGCAACGCAACCCTCTGGGGTGCCTCCCCCATCCCCCCCTCTCCCTCGATCGCGCGTTCCCCCATTTGGGGCGCTTTGTGCGCGTTCTACTTCCCGCCAGGCGAGTGTCCGAGACGAAACCCGTATCCTCCCGCATCGCCAACGCCGGATCGATGGAGTGCGACAAGTGCGGCCGCGACGCCGTGATGCACGCCGGCTACTCCGGAGCACACCTGTGTGACAAGCACTTCTGTGCGTCCGTCGAGAAGCGCGTTCGCCGCCGGATTCGCCGTGACGACCTCGTTCCGCGGGACGCCTCGCCGGACGATCCGGAGCGGTGGGTCGTCGGCCTCTCGGGCGGCAAAGACAGCGTCGTGCTCACGCAGATTCTCGAAGAGACGTTCGGCCGCGACCCCCGGATCGAGATCCTCGCGCTGACGATCCACGAGGGCATCGAGGGCTACCGCGACGAGAGCGTCGACGCCTGCGTCGAACTGGCCGCCGACCTCGACATCAGACACGAACTCGTCTCCTACGAGGAGGAGTTCGGCGTCCGGATGGACGACGTCGTCGAGGACGACCCCGAGGGGATGGCCGCCTGCGCGTACTGTGGTGTGTTCCGTCGCGACCTGCTCGAGACGTACGCTGCGGACTTCGATGCCGACATAATGCTGACCGGCCACAACCTCGACGACGAGGCGCAGACGGCGCTGATGAACGTTCTGGAAGGCGACGTCGAACAGATGGCGAAACACTTCGACGCCAGCCTCGGCCCGTTCGACGAGCGAACCGAGTCCGAGCAGTTCGTGCCGCGGGCGAAGCCGCTCCGGGACGTGCCCGAGAAGGAGGTCGCACTGTACGCGCACCTCCGGGACCTCCCGGCACACATCACCGAGTGTCCGCACGCCTCCGAGGCGTTCCGCGGCGAGATCCAAGAGCTGCTGTTGAAACTGGAGGAGGGACATCCCGGAACGCGACACTCGATCCTCTCGGGCTACGAGGAATTGGCGTCGATGGCGGCCGACCGCTACCGGGGCGAGTCGAGACCCGATCTGCAGCCGTGTGAGCGCTGTGGCTCGCAGACGACGCGGGACGTCTGTCGGAAATGTCGACTGCTGGAGTCGCTCGAAGCCGTCTGAAAGACTCGGGACTGGCGGCGACGTCGAGAACAGAAAAAACCGACCGACGGTAACTCGTACGGACTGGAGACAACGAGCCGCGTACGCCGGCTCTCTGCGGGTCCCGGCCGGACTGGAACTGGCCGGGCGTGGTGACGATTGCGTTAGCGGATGACGTCGACCCCGTGTTGCTGTTCGCGCTGCTCTCGACCGCCGTCGGACTGCCACGACCCCCCAGTCGCGGTCGATCCGGCGTTGGTGCTGGAGCCGCTCTGTGCGATATCGACGTTCTCGCTCGCGTCGAACTCCGAAGATTTGATGCTCTGTTTGGACTTTTCTGCCTGCTTCTGGGCCGACGGGCCCAGCACCTGTGCGGACTGAACGCCCGTCATAATGGCCATCACGCGGACTTTCCCCTTGTACTCGTCGCGGATGCGCGCGCCCCAGATGACGTTCGCGCGTGCTTCGAGCCGCTCGGTGATGTTGTTCGCGATGCCCTCGGCCTCCTTCAGAGTGAGGTCGGGACCGCCGGTGATGTGGACGAGTCCGCCCGAGGCGCCGCGGTAGTCGACGTCCAAGAGCGGATGGTTCATCGCGTCGTTGACGACCTCCTGGGTCTTGTTCTTGTCTTTGGTCTGGCCGACGAGCATCACCGCGACGCCGCCCTGATCCATAATCGTGGACATATCGGCGTAGTCCAGATTGATCAGCGAGGGCTGGGTGATGGTCTCGGAGATGCCTTTGACCGTCTCGGCGATGATCTGGTCCATCACGGAGAACGCCTTCCCGATCGGGAGGTTCGGCACGTAGTCGAGCAGCCGGTTGTTGTCGAGGACGATGATCGAGTCGGCCTCGTTGCGGAGCTTTTCGAGTCCCTCCTCGGCCTTGACCGTCCGCGCCCGCTCGACGTTGAACGGCGTCGAGACCATCCCGACGACGATCGCACCCTGCTCTTTGGCGATCTTCGAGACGACCGGCGCGGCCCCGGTACCGGTGCCGCCGCCCATCCCCGCCGTGACGAAGACGAGGTCGGCTTCGCCGAGGACCTCCTTGATCGTCCCCTGGGCCATCTCGGTGGCACGTTCGCCCATCGAGGGGTCGCCGCCGGCGCCGAGCCCCTGCGTCAGCGACTTGCCGACGAGGATCTTCGTGTCCGCCTCGATCATCTTGAGGTGCTGCTTGTCGGTGTTGATCGCGACCGTGTCAGCACCGTCGACGCCGATGTTGTAGAGGCGGTTTACGGTGTTGTTGCCGGCACCGCCGCAGCCGACGATGACGATTCGGGGATTCCCGAACTCCTCACCGTCCGGGGCCTCGGTGGTCGCGTCTCGCTCCTCCTCGTCGCGCTGCATAGCCTCTCTAACAATATCCTGCATCGTCTACACCTTGGCCCACGTATGTTTGGTCGGCGAGTCGCGGCTCTCGGCCTGTTGTTCGTTTATCATCTCACGCACGGCCGAGCGGATCGCCTCGGACCGGTTCGGGAACTCCCCGGTCTCGACCATCTGTTCGACCTCCTCGATCTGCTGCTTCGGAATTCGTAGTGTCACACGCTCCATTGTTGCATTCCCCCGGTAAGACGGCGCGCACACCTGTGCAACTGTCTCACAACACCGAAATCGGCAGACAGCGGTCCGCTCCGCCACCCCCGACGGTCCTGTAAGACGACCGTCTTACGCGGGAGAAAACACAGAGCGATACCTTATAAAGATAACGCCGATCGTAAGACAATCGGCCGAAATGCGCGTATACATTCGTTTCAGAGCTGTTTACGGCTGTTCGAGCACGTCGGCTGCCGAGGTTCGGCGTCCGCAGCCGGGGCAGAACGCCCAGTCCGACCGGAGCTCGTCACCGCACTCGCAGAACACGCGGTGTGAGGACTTCTCCCCGCAGTTCGGACAGTATACGTGGTCGTCGTCCACCCGCTCGCCGCACTTGTCACACGTCTGCTCGGGGGCCTCCGTGTCGGCGTCGGGGTCGCTGGTCTCGGAGCGTGTCTTACGCTCGTCTCGGCCGGATCTCTCGCCCGCCGTCGGGCCCCACTCGACCGAGTCAGACGGCGCCACGCCGTCGACGGTGACGCTGACGCTGAGATCCCGGCCCCCGCGTCGGGGACGTTCGGCGAGTTCGTCGATGCGGTCGGCGACGAGTTCGTCGACGCGCGCCCGGATGACATCGTCGACGGGGTCGGCTCCCGGCCGGTCGTCCGTGCCGACGTCGGGATCGGGATCACGGTCCGTTCCGTCGAGATACGTACGCAAGGCCTCGCGCATCGCCTCGCTCTTGGAGGTGTCGAGCGCCTCCAACCGCTCGACGAGGTCGTCGTCGGCGCGGAACGTGATCTTGCTCATCGTCTCATCATTCGGCAGCGAGTATTTGAATCTTCCTTCGTGTCTGACGGATGTCAGCCGTCGCTCACCCGGCGGTGTCGTCGACCGCTGCCGGCAAATTCAAGTCGACTTTCACCGATCCAAGCGTAGTGACAGTGACGTTCGACCTCTTCGGCACACTCGTCGCGGCCGAGCGCCCGCGGGATCCCGCCGCAGCGGTGGCAGCCGAGCTTCGTGACCGCGGCGTCACGGTCCCCGGCGACTGGGAGACCGTCTACGCCGAACCGCACCTCGACGCCCCGGACGGAACCGAGGTGTCGCTGCCCGATCACGTCGCTGCGGCGCTCCGCGCTCGCGACGTCGACGTTACGGCGACCGTCGCCCGCCGCGCCGTCGCGGCCGCGTTCGACCCCGACGTTCGAACCCTTCCCGGGGCTGTCGACGCCGTCGACGCCGCCGGGGCACGCGGTCCGGTCGGTCTGCTCTCGAACTGCTCGGTGCCCGAACTCGTCCCGCGTGCGCTGCGCCGCGCGGCGCTCGACCCCGCAGCCTTCGATGCGGTCGTCACGAGCGTCGGCTGTGGGTGGCGCAAGCCCCACCGAAAGGCGTTCGAGGCCGTCGCAGCGGAACTCGGTGTCGACGCCGCCACGCTAGTCCATATCGGCGACGACCCGGCGACGGACGGCGGCGTCGAGGCCGTCGGCGGAGCGTTCCGCGACGTCACCGAGACGAGCCTCGGCGCGCTGGCGGCGGAGTTTCGCGGCGGCGGATCGCCGCGGAGTCGCGACCCGGTCGGAGGCGAGTCCGGATGCCGGTGACGGCGACCGTCGCGGTCGGTCTCGCAGCCGGACTCGACGCCGCGTTCGGGGAGCCGCCCGCGAGGATCCACCCGGTCGCACTCCTCGGTCGCGTCGTCGCACGGATCGAGCGGGCGGTAGCGGAGTTCGGGACGGAGAGCGTGGTGCGACCGCGGCTCGCCGGGGCCGTCGTCGCGGCCGCCGTGCCGCTCGGATTCGCCGGCGTCGCGACCGCGCTCGTCGGCGGCGGCGCAGCGGTAGACCCGTGGCTCGGCTCGGCGCTGGCCGGCGGCGTGCTCTTCTCGACGACGAGCCTCCGACTCCTCCTCGACAGCGGCCGGACCGTGATCCGCGAGAGCGACACCGACGTCGCCGCCGCCCGCGTCTCTCTCCGGGCGCTTGCCGGGCGCGACGCGACGTCGCTGGACGCCGCACACGTCCGCTCGGCGGCAGTCGAGAGCCTCGCGGAGAACCTCGCCGACGGGCTCGTCGCGCCGCTCCTGGCTTTCGCGGTCGTCGCCGGGGGCGCAGCGTCGCTGGCTGGTGCACCCAGTTTCGGTACCGCCGCAGCCGGCGCGCCCGCGGCGCTCACGCTCGCGCTCGCTGCCGGCGCGGCCGCCTGGGTCAAAGCCGTCAACACGCTCGATTCGATGCTGGGTTACCGCTCGAAACCGGTCGGCTGGGCCCCGGCTCGTCTCGACGACGCCGTGATGTGGGTTCCGGCGCGGCTCTCGGCGCTCCTGCTCGCGGCCGCCGCCGGTGAGCCGACGCTCCCGCTTCGACGGCGCGTCCGGGAACTCGCCCGGCGGCCGTCGTCGCCGAACTCCGGGTGGCCGATGGCGACGATGGCGGCGCTGCTGCCCGCTCGGTTGCACAAGCCGGGGACCTACGACCTCGACGCGGGCGCTCCCCTCCCGGACGTTCGGGCGGCGAGAGCCGCGGTTCGCGTGACGCGGCGCGCCGGGCTGCTCGCGGTCGCGCTCGCGGGGGTGATCGCGTGGTTCTGACCGCGCTGCGCGGGGCCCTGCGCTTTCTGACCCGGCTTCCCGTCGGCGGCGGCGACGCCGCGTGGGAGGCGTTCCGGCGCACGCCGGTCACGGTCCCGCTCGTCGGTTACGTCGTCGGCGGGCTCGCCGCGCTCCCGCTTGCGGTCCCGATCCCCGTCCCGAGCGCGGCCGCGCTCTACGTAGTCACGCTCGTGCTCCTCACCGGCGTCACCCACGCTGACGGCCTCGCCGATCTCGGCGACGCGGCCGCAGTCCACGGCGGCGTCGATACGGACCGTCGCCGCGAGGTGCTCAAAGACTCCCGAACCGGCGTCGGCGGCGCGCTCGCGGTGTCGCTCGCGCTCGTGACGCTCGGCTTGGGTTCGCTCGGTCTCGCCGGGACGCTCTCGCTGGTCGGCTTCACGCTCGCGCTCGCGGCGGAGGTCGGATCGAAGACCGGCATCGCGCTGCTCGTCTGCACGCGCGAGGCCGCCCACGAGGGACTGGGCTCGGCGCTGACCGAGAACGCGACCCCGACTGACCTCCTACCGGTCGTCGTCGCCACGCTGCCGATATTCGTGCTCGCGGCGGAAGTCGGGACCGGCTACGCGGGGCCGTTCGCCGCGGTCGCAGCCCCCGTCGCCGTCGCGTGGTTGGTCGGTCGCTGGGCGACGGGCGCGTTAGGCGGCGTCAGCGGCGACGTCCTCGGCGCGGCGAACGAGCTCGGGCGCGTCGCCGGCGTCCACGCGGGGGTGATCGTGTGGACGCTCTGGTGATGTGCGGCGGTTGCGGGACGCGGCTGCGCGGAGCGGACGGTGCGGCGGCACGCACGGAGAAACCGCTCGTCGAAATCGGCGGCGAGTCGATGCTCGTCCGCGTCACCGACGCCCTCCGCGGCAGTCGGATCGGACGGGACGGAACCGTCTACGCCGCCGTCTCGCCCCACGCACCCGACACGGCTGCACGGGCGCGCGAGGTCGCAGACGCGGTCGTCGAGACGCCCGGCGAGGGCTACGTCGCCGACCTCACGACGGCGCTCGACGCCGTCGGACGGCCCGTACTCACCGTTCCCGCCGACCTCCCACTGCTTGCGTCGGCGCACGTAGACGACGCGCTCGCGCGGGCGACCGGCGGAACAGAGAGCGAGAGCGCAGCGTCGGCGGACGACGCCCCGACGTCGCTCACGGTCTGTGTGCCCGCCGCTCTGAAGCGTCGTCTCGGCGCGTCGGTCGACACCGCCTTCGAGCACGACGGGCGCGAGGTCGCACCGACCGGGCTGAACGTCGTCGCCGGCGACGACGACACCGTGGCGTTGACGTACGACGCTCGCCTCGCGGTCAACGTGAACCGACCCGCAGACAGAGCGCTCGCGGAGGCGCTGTGCGCGTGATCCTCGTCGCGGGGACGACCCGCACGGCCGAGATCGACGGGATCAGCGCCGCCGGTGCGTCCCGGGCGCTGCTCGCACACACGCCCAGCGCCGACGCCGAGATCCTCGCCTACGGCGACACGGTCCGCGCGCCCGTCACGCCCGTGAGTCCGACGGGCTGTCCGACGCCCGCGGCCGTGACGCGCGCCGTCCGAGAACGGCTCGGCTTCGACCTGACGGTCGTCGACGGCGGGCTGGCGCGACCGACCGGTGCGCCGACGGTCTCGGTGGGTGCCCGCCCCGGTCGCGACATCCGGGAGCCGGACCCCGTCCCGACCGCGCCGGGCGCGTTCGCGGCCGCGCGGGAGTACGGGCGCAAGCTCCCGGACGACCGGATCGTCGTCGGCGAGACGATCCCGGGCGGGACGACGACGGCGCTCGCAGTCCTCCGCGCGCTCGGCGAGGATGCGGTCCGGACGTCGTCGTCGCTCCCGGAGAACCCCGTCGGGCTGAAATCGGAGGTCGTCGCCGACGCGCTGGCGGCGTCGGATCTCGATCCGGGCGGGGGAGCCCACTCGCCGGGACCGGTTCTCCGAGCCGTCGGGGATCCGGTGCTGGCGGTCGCTGCCGGGCTCACCGCCGGCGCGCTCGAGGCCGGGACCGAGGTCGTCCTCGGCGGTGGCACACAGCTGCTCGCGGCCGCGGCGCTCGTCAGACACGCCGGTGTCCCGGACCGGGCGACGCTCGCGACGACGCCGTATCTGGCCGCCGACGTGCCGGGGCTCGGCGACGCCGCCGACGGTCTCGAACTCGATCTCTCCGTCGCCGACCCCGGCTTCGACGCCCCAGACGCGGGGCCGCTGACCGCCTACGCCGACGGCGTCGCGAAGGAGGGCGCGGGGATGGGTGGCGCGCTCTATCTCGCCGCGGAGGCCGAGCGGCTCGACGAGGTGACGGCCGCGACGCACGCGGTGCTCGATCGACTCGGCGCGGGCCGGGCGGAGGCGGACGCGGAGACGGACGCGGAGGAATCGGATGGATCCTGACAGTATCGCGGACGTCTCACGCGTCCCGCACGGCGGCAGCGACGACGCGAGCCGCGTCGACTTCAGCGCGAACACGAACCCCGTCCGGCCCGAGGGCGTCGCGGCCGTCTACGAGGCGGCGCTCGCCGACGCCACGCGGTACGCCGACGACTTCGCGGCGTTCCGCGCGGCGGCCGCGGCGTACGTCGACTGCGACCCCGGCGCCGTGATCCCGACGGCCGGCGGCTTGGCGGCCCTCCGGCTCGCCTTCGGCGTCACCGTCGCGCCGGGCGACCGCGTGCTCGTCCCCGAGCCGGGGTTCGGCGAGTACGCCCGCGAGATCCGCCTGCAGGGCGGCGAGCCCGTCGGCGTCGCGCACGACGAGCTCCTCGACTGCGACCCCGCCGAGTGCGACGCTGCGGTCGTCTGCACCCCGAACAACCCGACCGGCGAGCTCGCCGACCGCGACGCGCTCCGGCGGTTCCTGTCGGAGTGCCGCGCGTCGGACGTCCCGCTGGTCGCCGACGAGGCGTTCCTGGACTTCACCGACGCGCCGAGTCTGGCGGGCGAGGCGGGCGCGATCGTCGCCCGTTCGCTGACGAAGATGTTCGGCCTGCCGGGCATCCGCGCCGGCTTCGCCGTCGCGACCGGCGACCTCGGCGAGCGGCTCCGAACGGCTCGCCCGGCGTGGGCGCTCTCGACGCCGGCGTCGGCGGTCGGCGCGCACTGCCTCCGGCAAGCCGAATTCGTCGAGCGCACGCGCGAGCGCGTCGCGTCCGAGCGCGAACGGATGCGCGGGGCGCTCGCCGATTCCTTCGACGTCGCCCCCTCCGACGCCCCCTTCCTGCTCCTCGACGTCGGCGAGGAATCGGTCGACGCGGTGCTCGAACGCGCTCGCGCGGGCGGCGTCGTAGTTCGGGACGCGCGGACGTTCGCGCGCCTGGACTCGCACGTGCGCGTGGCCGTGCGCCGCCCGCACGAGAACGACCTGTTGCTCGACGCCCTGCTCGAGCGATGACGAGCGGTCCGAGTCGGTCGGACGCGTCGGCTCCGGCGACGGTGTTCACGGCGACCGTCCGCGACGAGCTCTGCCGGCTCTCCCGGCCCGGCACCCGATGGCTCTCGACGGGCTACGACGGCGGCGAGTCGCGGGCCGACGCCGCGTATCTCCTCTCGGTTCCGGAGGGCTGGGACGACGTCGACGTGGCCGCGTACGTACGAAGGCGTCGCCGACGCGCCGGCTTCGACGGGGACGGCCCCGCGTTGCTCACGGGCGTCTCGATGCGACACGCCCACCGCGCGCGCCTCGGCCCCGTCGAGGCCGTCGTCACCGCGGGCGTGAGCAACCCGGCGGCGCTGCCTGTAGAGCAGGAGACGGCGGAGCCCGCACCGAGCGACCGTCGGTCGGACGCCGACGGGCGGCCGCCCGTCGGCACCGTCAACGTCGTCGTCGGAACGACCCGAGCGCTCGAACCGGGCGCGCTCCCGAACCTCGTCGCCGTCGCCGCGGAGGCGAAAGCGACGACGCTGCTCGCGCGGACCGGCTTCCCCGGAACGACCTCCGACGCCGTCCTCGCCGGCTGCGACCCGGCGGGCGAACCCGCGCCGTTCTCCGGGAGCGCCACGGCGGTCGGTGCGGCCGCGCGGGCCTGCGTCCGCGACGCGCTCGTGGCCGCGCTCGACTCGCGGTACGCGGACGCGGACGCGGAGCCGCCGGCGTCGGTCGAAGCGGCGGAGTACGGCGTCGTGACCGCCGAGCGTGCGCGGGTGTCGCGGGTCGCGGGCGGCGGGGGCGCGGGCGATCACGGTCGGTGAGCTACGAGCCCGGTGTCGCTGGAGGCACTCCCGCACGAAACCATTTAACCGAGCGGGCCGTCGACAGTCTCTCGATGACGACCGACGCGGTGCCCTCTGACCTCCCGGGCGTCGTCCTCGCGGGGACGGCCTCCGGCGTAGGCAAGACCGTCGCGACGCTGGCCGTCTGCCGGGCGCTCGAGCGTGCCGGCCGAACGCCCGTCGCAGCCAAGGCCGGCCCCGACTTCATCGATCCGAGTCACCACGCCGCCGTCCTCGACCGGCCGTCGCGGACGCTCGATCCGTGGATGGCGGGCGAGTCGGGAATCCACCGCGCCTACGCCCGCGGGGCCGACGACGGCGACGTCTGCGTCGTCGAGGGGATGATGGGCCTCTACGACGGCGACGTGAGCACCGCGGCCGTCGCCGAGGCGCTCGACCTCCCGGTCGTGCTCGTCGTCGACGCCACCGCGGGGATGGAGAGCGTCGCCGCTACGGCGCTTGGGTTCCAGCAGTACGCCGACCGCGCGGGCTACGACGTCGACGTCGTCGGGCTGCTCGCCGCCCGCGCTCACGGCGGTCGGCACGAACGCGGCATCCGCGACGCCGTCGAGGGGCTCCGGTACGTCGGCCGGACGCCGCCGCTGGACGGTCTCGAGATCCCCGGTCGACACCTCGGGTTGCACTTCGGCGACGAGTCGCCCGTCACCGCGGAGGCGCTCGACGGCGCGGCGCGGCAGATCCGGACCGACACCCTCTTGCATCTGGTTCGATCTCCGCGTTTCGACACCGCGCCCTCTCTCCGCGCCGCCGACGAGACGGGTCTCCGCGTCGCGGTCGCCGCCGACGACGCCTTCCGGTTCATCTACCCGAGCACGCGCGACCGCCTGGCAGCCCGCGCATCGGTCGAGCTGTTCTCGCCCGTCGCGGGCGACGCCGTCCCCGACTGCGACGCGGTCTACCTCCCCGGCGGCTACCCGGAACGCCACGCCGCGGCGCTGGCCGACTCCCGGACGCTCGACGAGCTGGCGGCGCTCGCCGCCGACGCAGTGCCGATATTCGGCGAGTGCGGCGGGATGATGATCCTCGGCGAGTCGCTGACGACCGGCGACGGCGACTCCCACGCGATGGCGGGCGTGCTGCCGGTCGAGACGCGGATGACCGACCGGCCGGTCGGGCTGGACCACGTCGGCGTCCGCGCTCGCGAGGACTGTCTGCTCTCGCCCGCGGGCGGGACGCGGCGCGGGCACGAGTTCCACTACTCCTCGGCGACGGCCGCCCCCGACGCCCGCTACGCCTTCGAGATGGTCCGGGGCGCGGGGCTCGACGGCGCCAACGACGGTCTCCGTGAGTATCGCACGCTCGGCACGTACGCGCACTTTCACGTCGGTTCGGGCGCGTTCGACTACTTCCTCGAAGCGGTGTAGCCGCGCCCGCTCCCCCGCGCGGCGATCCATCTCGCAGGGTTTATCCCGCCGCCGGCGGTACAACGCGGTACTATGGCCGACAACAGAGCGCGCAAGACCGGCAGTGCCGGTCGCTTCGGAGCGCGATACGGGCGCGTTGCCCGCCGACGCGTCAAGGAGATCGAAGAGGAGATGCGGACCGCGACGGTCGACGAGGACAGCGTCACCCGTCTGGAACCCGGCATCTGGCAGAACGACGAGACCGGCGAGATCTTCACCGGCGGGAGCTACCGACCCCAGACCCCCGGCGGCAAGCAGGTCCGTCGCTCCATCCGCGCCGCGCTCTCCGGCGACGGCGACGAGTAACCCAGTCGATCCACTACCTGAACGATGAGCTACAAGTGTTCACGCTGTAAGCGCGACGTCGAACTGGACGAGTACGGCGGCGTCCGCTGTCCGTACTGCGGCCACCGCGTTCTGCTGAAGGAGCGCGCCCCGGACGTCAAGGACGTTCCGGTCGAGTAACCCTTTCTTCGATGCCGAGCCGACGGGGCCCCACGGACGGGGCCGCACACGAGGCCGCGATCGACTTCGAGTACGACGACGAGCGGTTCGCCCGCCGGGTCGGCGAGAGCGTCCGCGTCGAGGTCGGCGAGATCGCGGACGACAGGTCCCGAGCGGACGTCACACGCGACGGTCGCACAGTCCACGTCGCGGTTTCGGCCGCCGACCTCGTCGCGTTGCGCGCGGGCGTGAACACGTGGATCCGGCTGGTGCAGGTCGCCGAGGACGTCGCACAGGCGGGAGCGAGCGCCGGCGCGGGGAAACCGGACGACGGCGACGGCGGCGATCGCTCCGAAGTGTCGTGAGCGCGGGGCGAGCGGAGAATACGGGCCTTTTTCAGTCCGCATCCCGTCGCCACGCGTATGCAGGGTAATCTGCCGCCGGAAGCGCAGGAGAAGCTCGAAGAACTGCAGGACCTTCAGGAGACGGCCCAGAAGGTCGCCGCGCAGAAGGAACAGGCCGAGTCCACGCTCAACGAGTCGAAGACGGCGCTCGACGCCCTCGACGAGATCGACGAGGCGACCACGATGTACCGCGAGGTCGGCGAACTGCTCGTCGAGACCGACTACGACGACGCTCACGAGGAGCTCTCCGATAAGGTCGACAGCCTCGAGATCCGCGTCGAACAGCTCGGCAAACAGGAAGAGCGCGTCGAACAGCAGTTCGAGAGCCTGCAGGAAGAGCTCCAGCAGATGCTCCAGGGCGGCGCGGGCGGCGGCCCGATGGGCCCCGGCGGCGCTGGCGCATAAGCCGATGCCGACCGACGAAGAAGTCGTCCAGACGGCCGCCGAGGCCGCAGAGGGCGTGATTTTCGCCCACTACAAGCAGTCGGAGCTGACCGACTTCGACGTGACCGTCACGTTCGAGGACGGCGTCCTCGACGTCGACGTCTACGTCAACGCCCCCGACGAGACGGACGAGAGCGCCGACGCCGTCGCCGACGAGGCCGCCCGGGCCGCCGGGGAGGCGGTCGACGACCTGTTCGCGGCGGACGCAGACGAGTAGTCGGGTCGTCGGTCGTGATTCTCGACCGGCGGTGGTTCACGTTCGAGCAGCGACGGCGCTCTCGGGCGCAGTCGAGAGGAGTACGCCGTCGGTAGCGACTCACGCGAACAGGAAGATCAGAACGCTCACCGCGACGGCCGCGAGGATGATCGAGACCGCGAACGCGCCGCCCATCGCGACGACCGCGTTCGCGTGGCTGGCCAGCGTCTCGGTGCGGTCGTTGCCGAAGACGGTCACCTCCGCGCGCTCGACGGCGACGCCCGCCTCGACCGGTTCCAGATCCGCGCGAGCCGCTTCGATGAGGTCGCAGACGAGCGTTCGGAGGTCGTCCCACTCGATGGCGGCCCCGACCTGATTGTCCGCCTCGACGGTGTTGACGATGTGCGTGTCGGTCGTCATCACCTCCGCCTCGTCGACCGGGCCCGTCTCGACGAGCGCGTCGACGAGTTCGCCCCGCAGGCCGGGTTCCATATTGTTGCCGTCGACGAGCACGTACGCCGTCTCCTGGCCGTCCACCGCGGTGACAGCGACGCGCACTCCGAGGGGGCCGATCCCGTCGGTCGGCCCCCAGTCGGTCTCGTCCCAAGCGACACCCAGACGAGGCGCGTGGCGGTCGGCCGTCGAGAGCCGCTGGCCGGAGACGCTGGCCGCGCCGATCATATCGAACGCGCGCTGGGAGCCGGGGGTGACGTGCCCCAGATCCGGCCCGTTCAGTCCGTCGTTGGAGTTGTGGGCGTCGACGAGGACGACGTCGTCGAGCCCGTTCGTCCGGGCTTCTGCCGCCGTCGAGAGGCCGACGCCGTACTCGACGTCGTCGGCGAAACCGGGCGCGTACGTCGAGATCAAGAGCGCGTCGTCGCCGAAGGCCTGCCCGAGCATCGACGCCTCGCCGGACTGGGTTCGGACGCTCCGCGTGGCCTCGTTCGCGTAGGAGATCCGGTCGGCAGCGGCGTTCGCGGCGTCCAAGATGCTGTCGACCTCCCCCTCGGTCACGAGGTTGAAGTCGTGGCCGGCGGTGGCGTGCGGCGGGAAGACGAGCGCCGAGCAGTCCCCGGCGACCCGTTCGGGAAAGTTGCCGCCGCCGATCTCGCCCATCGGGCCGGGGTGGATCATCGGGAGGACGAACCGGGCCTTCTCCTCGCCGGCCGCCGTGCGGAACGAGAGGACCGAGACGGGGACGATCGCCTCCTCGCCGAGCTGCTGGAAGAACTCCTCGAGTTCGCGTGAGCCCTCGGCGACGTGGCCGACGAAGCCGCGGAGGAAGTCGAGCAGCGAGACGCCGAGACTCCGCCGCCACGGGCGGTCGACGGCGACGACGAACGCGTACACCGAGAGCGCGTAGAGGCCGCACGTGACCGCGAGCAGGAGGAAGTGCTCCGCGGAGATCGCGGAGAACTCCGCCGGCGCGTCCGACGAGCGCGCGAGGTACGGCATCAGGTACGCGTCGAGGACGGTGCCCCCGACGGAGAGCAGTCGGAGCGTGCCGCTGTAGATGAAAAGCAGCACGGCGGCGGCGACGGTCTGGATGCTCGCCGGGATCGCCGCGACGAGGAGCGACGACCGCGAGACCGCCATCACGACGAGCAGTCGGAAGGCGAACACCGACGCGAGCGCGACCACGAGCGCGTCGAAGACGAACTGCTGTCCGAGCCCCGTAAACACCGAGACGATGGCGGCGAGCGTGACGATCACCACGACGATGATCTCCGAAACCAACGCAAGCAGCGAGGAGCGGTTCCACGTCAGTTTCCCGCCGACGAACCGGTCGACACCCGTCGTTCCGAACGCGGCGACGACGGTCGGGACGCCGATGAAGAAGATGCCCTCCCAGGCGTCGCGGCCGAGGAAGAACAGGCCGCGCCAGGTGCGCGCGTACGCGCCGGAGTCGAACGCGGCGACGCCCGCGAGCGCCGCCAAGAGGAGCGCGAAGGCGAGACTGGAGTACCAACTCGGCGCGCGAAAGATAAATCGCGAGAGCCCGGCGAGGTCGCTTTGTGTCGAGGTCATCGTGAGCGGGGGACGAGCGGGGGCGTCTTACTCACAGATGGCGACGAAGTTGCGGAACACTTCTTCGCCGCGTTCGGTGTGGGCGACCTCGGGGTGCCACTGCACGCCGTAGAGGTCGCGGTCGGTGTCGCTCATCGCTTCGACGTCGCAGACGTCGGACGTCGCCGTTCGGGTGAAGCCCTCGGGGACCGCTTTCACTTCGTCGGCGTGGCTCGCCCAGACGCGCGTCTCGGGCGCGAGCGAGCCGACGAGCGGGTCGTCCTCGTCGAGGATCCGGACGTCGACGTCGGCGTAGCCGCCGTAGTCGCCGGAGCCGACCGAGCCGCCGAGTTCGGCCGCGAGGATCTGCATCCCGAGACAGATCCCGAAGACCGGGACGTCGAGGTCGAGGTAGTCGCGACAGTTGCCGATGCGGTCCATATCCGGGCCGCCGGAGAGGACGACGCCGTCGGCGTCGATCTCTGCAGCGGGCGTGTCGTTGTCGAGGAGTTCGACGTCGACGTCGAGGTCGCGGAGCGCGCGCCGTTCCAGATGGGTGAACTGGCCGTGGTTGTCGATGACGACGATGCGGGTCATCAGTTGGAGACTCGTACAGCGAAGGAGGGCAAAAAGCGCCCGGTCTGGAGACGACACACACCGAAGGCGATGCGGGCGGCCGTGGATCGCAGACTGACACCGCCGGCCGTCGCCGGAGTTCCCGCCCAGTCGGGACGATGCTAGAAATTAACAAGCTCGTAGCCGCGAGACCGGCGTATGCACCTACTGCTACCCTTCGACATCGTACCCGTCGAGAGTCAGGTGCCACAGAGCGCGTTCGGCGTCACACCGGCGAGCGAGCGGGCGGTCCGGTACGCTTTCGACGTATTCGGCGGTCGGGACGGTCTCGAGGTCACCGCGATCGAGCTTTCGACCGAGACGATCAGTCTCGAAGAGAATCTGGGCGTCGCCGAGATCCGCTCGATCGCGACTGAGGTGGGCGTCGACGCCGACGTCGCGAAACACTCCGTGATCGGCGTGGACTCGATGGCCGCCCTCCGGGCGGAGATCTTGGACGTGGTCGACAGCGAGGACGTCGACACGGTGGTGATGGGCTACCGGGACGGCTCGTTCGCCGACGCGGCGTTCTC
Organism: Halobellus sp. Atlit-31R; assembly: GCA_003665935.1. Taxonomy (GTDB): domain Archaea; phylum Halobacteriota; class Halobacteria; order Halobacteriales; family Haloferacaceae; genus Haloquadratum. Next base: position 549,761 of record QPLR01000001.1, read on the forward strand.
GGGCAGCACTCCCGAGCGGATTCTCGAAACACGGGGCGTGCCGGTCGTACTCGTTCCCTGACCCTCACGAGTCGTCGGCGTCGCGCCGCTCGCGCGCGGTGGCGAACCCGAACTCGGTCTGTTCCCTCGAGCGCCGCTCCTCGCGGGCGGCGAACGCTTCGGGGGCGGGTTCGGCGTCGTCGTCGATCCGGGCGAAGGAGTTGTGGATCTTCGCGTGACACCACCGGCAGAGCGCGACCGTGATCTCGTGACTCGGTGTCGCGTCGGGGTCGCCAGCGTCGCCGGCATTGCCGCCGCTTTCGGGGTCGTCGCCGACCGCTCTGCCGCGGCCGCTCGCGCTCTCGCCGTAGGAGAGGTGGTGTTCTTCGAGGAGCGGCCGCGAGCCGTCGTGCGCCATCGGCACCGATTCGAGCCCGCAGCGGACGCACTCGCGGCCGTCCGTGGTCGATCGGTAGTGCGGACAGTCGCGGAACTCACAGCCTTCGTCGGCAGCGACGCAGTCGTAGTCGGCCGCACGGCGCGCCGCGGCGAACTCGGGGTCGTCGCCGGCGCGGCTCAGCGCGAAGCGACAGCGGCCGTCGCCCGTGAGATGGTCGCAGACGCCCGCGTGGTCGTGTGGGTCGTCGACGCCGACCGGCGTTCCCGTGGGCGTCTCCTGCATACGTCTCCGCAGCGTCGCCAGCGAGTTGAATCCGCCGGTGCGTCGCGTCCGATACCACAGCGGGCGGGGGCGCATCCGTGCGATTTATTCCGCCGCCGAGCGAGCGTCGCGTGTGCGACTCGAACACCGACGAGACGGGGACAGTCGGACGCTCGCCAGCGACGTCGAGGTCGTCGACACGTTTCTCTCGAAGGCGCGCGGGCTGATGTTTCGACGGTCGGTCCCGGACGACTACGCGATGGTGTTCCGGTTCGCGGAGGCGGGCGAGCGCGACCTCCATATGGTGTTCGTCCCCTTCGACCTCGACGCGCTGTGGCTCGTCGACGACGAGGTGAGAGCGAAGCAGCGCCTCCGTGCGTGGCGCGGCCTCGGGGCCGAGACCGCCGACACCGTCGTCGAACTACCCGCAGGAGCCGCCGCCGACGTCGAGCCCGGCGATACGGTCCGTATGGTCGAGTGACCGCGGGATCGGAGCCGACCGGGAGCGAAGCGGGACTGCTTGTCGGGAGGCGTTAGTTTAAATATCTGTACGTCCACAGTCCGTGTGAGCACATGACTCGTGGTCGATTTATTCGGGGGTAACCCCGACAACCCCCTCGCATCCATCGTGGATTCTGACGATTCTGTACAGCTGCTAGATACGACTCTGCGCGACGGTGAGCAGGCACCCGGCGTCTCGCTGACGCCGGACGAGAAGGCCGACATCGCCCGGTCGCTCGACAGGGCGGACGTCGAGTTCATCGAGGCCGGCAGCGCCGTCACCGGCGAAGGCGAGCGCGAGACCATCCGTCAGGTGACCGCACTCGACCTCGATGCGACGGTGACGAGTTTCGCACGCGGCGTCCAGCGGGACGTCGACCTCGCGCTCGACTGCGACGTCGACGGCGTCACCATCGTCGTGCCCGCCAGCGACAAGCACGTCGAGCGGAAGGTCGGCACCACCCACGACGAGGTGGTCGAAACGACCGGCGACCTCGTCGCGTACGCGAAGGACCACGGCCTCTGGGTCGAGGTCATCGGCGAGGACGGCTCCCGCGCGGAGCTGGACTTCCTCGAACGGCTGATGCGTGCGGCGCTCGACGCCGGTGCGGACCGGTCGTGCTACGCCGACACCGTCGGCCACGCCACGCCGGAGACGACGTACGAGTACGTCTCCCGGCTGGCCGAACTCGGACCGGTGTCGACCCACACCCACGACGACCTCGGACTGGGGATGACGAACGTCTGGGCCAGCCTCGCGGCCGGTGCGGATCTCGTCCACGGGACAATCAACGGCATCGGCGAGCGCGCCGGCAACGTCGCTCTCGAAGAGGTCGCCATCGCGTTGGCGCACGGCTACGGCGTCGAGACGATGGATCTCGATCAGGTGTACGACCTCGCACAGCAGGTCTCCCACGGGACGGGCGTGCCGCTCCCGCCGAACAAGGCGGTCGTCGGCGAGAACGCCTTCACCCACGAGAGCGGGATCCACACCGACGGGACGCTCAAGGACGACACGATGTACGAACCCTACCCGCCGGAGTTGGTGGGGCGGGAACGACGGCTCGTCCTCGGGAAGCACGCCGGCCGCGCGGGCGTCCGCGCCGCGCTCGACGAACACGACGTCGACGTCTCCGAGGAGGAACTCGCGGCGATCGTCGACCGGGTGAAACGACTCGGCGACCGCGACAAGCGCGTCACCGACGCCGACTTACTCGCGATCGCCGAAGACGTGCAGGGTCGCGAGCGCGACCGTCACGTCGAACTCCTCGATCTCACGGCCGCGTCGGGCGGCGGCACACCGACCGCGTCGGTCCGCCTCCGCGTCGGTAACGACGAGCGCGTCGCCTCCGGTACAGGCAGCGGGCCCGTCGACGCCGCCGTCGAGGCAGTGCGGGCGGCGCTCGGCTCCGACGCCGACGCCCAACTGGAGTCGTACCACGTCGACGCCATCACCGGCGGCACCGACGCCGTCGTCACCGTCGAAGTGGAGATGTCGAAGGGCGACCGGACGGTCACCGTCGCCACCTCGGAGTCGGACATCACCCGCTGCAGCGTCGAGGCGATGGTCGAAGCGCTCGACCGACTCCTCGCTCGCGACGCCGGCGACGACGCCGACCCCGAACCCGAAGACGCCCTCGCGGACGACTGACGTCGGCGCAGCGACGCCGACGTTCGATTCTGATCGATCAGCGACGCGTCCAGTGGTCTGAGCGAGCGGTCGTGAGACGCGAGAACGAACGCGTCGCTCGGCGGTGTAGAAGACGGAGCGCCGAGGGTGAGATTTGAACTCACGTGTCCGAATGGACAGCAGATTTCGAATCTGCCGCCTTGGCCGGGCTAGGCTACCTCGGCTACACCAACAGTTGGACGGCGACCCGTTTAATCGGTTTCGATTTTCCGAGCCGGTCGGCGCCGCCGCGTCAGTCGGCGGTACGGGGGAACGTGAGGCGAACGACGCTTGCCCCCCCGGAATCTGCGCCGGTCGAGTCCGCGTGACGACCGCCGTCGGTGCTCTGCGCGGTGGCGTCCACAGGCGATCGATCGCCTTCGGCTGCGGAGTCGGCGACGACGCCGGCCGCGTCGTCCCACTCGGGCCCGTCCGCGAAGTCGAGTGTGCCCCCGTTCTCGATCACGCACCAGTAGGCGAGCCAGAGGCCGAGTCCTTCGGCGTGCTGGAGTGGCGTCTCCGATCCGGCCGCGAGAGTCTCACGCTCGACGGCCGGAATCCCCGCGCCGTTCGATTCGATCCGGACGACGACGTCGTCGTCGGCCTCGACGGCGACCCGGACGAGGAGATCGTCGCGGTCCGCTTGCGAGACGAGCAGTTCGAGCAGTTCCTCCACGGCTGTCGCGAGCGCCCCGGCGGCCGTGAGTTCCGCCTCTGCTCGCGCTGCGCCGTCGAACCGGATCGCGGCGTCGGGGTAGATCCGTCTGGCCTGGTGGACGACGCTGTCGACGAGTTCGGTCACGTCGTGTGTCGTCGGCGTTCGCGCGTGTGAGTCGTCGAGTTTGGACACTTTTCGCGCCTTGTCGCTGACGGTGAGGAGGTCGTCTGTGCGATTCAGGATCGACTCCGCGGCCCGCGCCGTCTCCTCCGTCGACCCCGACGCGACGAGGTCGGCGTATCCGCGGACGACGTTCATATCGTTCCGGAGATTGTGTCGCAGGACGCGGTTCGCCACCTCCAGACGCTGCTCGTACCGACGCCGGCTGGTGACGTCGCGCAGCGCCACGGCGTATCCGATCTCGTCGCTGCGCTCGTCCTGTAGTTCGGAGACGCGGACGTCGTACGCGAACGCGTTCGTGTCGGCGATCGTCGTCCCGTGCAGCTGGTCGAACGAGCAGTCGGGAAACGCTCGCTCGATCGGTTGTCCGGGCTCGGGCGCGGGATCGAGCACGCGGCGAGCGATGTCGTCGGCGTCGACGACGGTGCGGTCGGAGTTGAGCACGACGAGCCCGTCGCCCATCGCTTGCAGCGCCTGTCGCCGGGCGATCGGGACGCGCTCGAGGAGATCGAAGTAGTAGAGCCCGAGGACGAGCACGACGCCGGTGAACGTGAACACGAACGGTGTCAGGTCGACGCCGGGAATCGGGCTCACGCCGGCTGTGAAGGCCAAGTTCGTGAGAAACGGTGGCACGGGTGCGACCAGCAGCACGGCCACCTGTTTCCAGTAGACGAGCGACCAGCGGAGGCCGACGAGGAAGATCAGCCCCATCCCGAGCCCGACCGCGACGTACGCGAGAACGATGTGTGCGAGGTAGAGCGGACCCAACACGGCGTCGAGTCCCGAGCCGGCAACGGCGGTCGCTCCCGGTGGGATCGCCCAGACGAGGCCGTGCGAACCGTTCGTCGCGACCGCGAAAGCGACGAGCAGTGGTTCGACGGCGAGGAGTCCGACGCGGCCGGGCGTCACCCACTGGGAGTGGCTGACGTACTGCGCGACGAAGATGAGCCAGAGGACCGGAACCGCCGTCGAGGCGGCGAAGGAGATTTTCCACCAAAGCGCTTGCGCCGCCACGGAGTCGAACCCCAACTGGATCGAGTACGCGAGTGCGGAGATCCCGACCGCAATGTGGAGCACCGTGATCTCCGGCCCGCAGCGGAGGTCGCTGTGGCGCCATCCGAGAGTCGCCACCGCTGCGTAGACGGCGACAGTCACGAAGCCGACCGCGGAGATCGCAGTGAGTGTCCACGACATACGAGAGTAGTGTCGTCTTGTCCCGAAGTGGGCCTGCTACATCAAACCACCAGTCAATCCGGCGGTGCAGAATCGACTGACGGGGCGAGAACAGACGACGCAGGCCGCGGCAGCGAGCCACGCGACTGCGCCGGGGACAGGGACCGCCGCGAGCGATCCGGGAGAGCCAATACCGGTGGCGCGCAGAGTCGAGTAGAGTCTCCGAGAATGAGGGAACTACGCAACTCGAAGGCGGGCGACCGACCGGATCTCGATCACCAGTCGCTCACGGCAACCGATCGGCGAGTGCTCGCCTGGCTCGGCGTGAATCTGGTCGTCTTCGGCCACGTCGTCCTCTTCGAGACGCCGCTGTGGCTGACGTACGCCTACAACGGCTTGCTGTATCTCGTCGGCGTCGGCATCGCGTGGCGCTCCCCACAGATACGCGACGTCTTCGTTCTCGGGAGCGTCGCGGGCGTACTCGAGGTGGGCGTCGACGCGTTTCTCGTCTCGACCGGATCGCTCGTGTATCCGCAGTCGCTGCCGATGCTCGTTAGCTCGCCGCTGTACATGCCGATCGCGTGGGCGCTCGTCGTCACCTACTTCGGCTATCTCGGTCGCCGTCTCGCTGCGGTCGCCGGTCCCGTGGCGGCCACCGTCGGGCCGGCCGTGTCCGCGATGCTGCTCGTCGGTGGCTTCGAGTACGGGGCACACTACGCCGGAATCTGGAGCTACGCGACCGCCCCGTTCGCGATGCTCGGGACCGTTCCGGCGTTCATCGTCGTCGCCGAGGGCGCGATGTTCGCGGCGCTCTACTGGATCGTCAGACTGCGGCGGCCGCTGCTCGGTGGCGTCGGCTTCGCAGCCGTGATCTCGGTCTGTTACGTCGGGAGCTACACGCTCTTCGCTGCGCTGGGCGGCTGAGAGGGAGTCCGGACCGACAGCGAGTCGCTCAGAGAGCCCGTAACACGAGCGTCGCCGTCGTCGACTCCGCGGGCGAGACGATCCGCACTCGAACGACGGCAGCGACGACGGCCGTCTCGCCCGCTCGCTCCTGGACGACGACCCCGTCGACCGCCCGGCACGGACCGAACTCGCGGCCACGACCGCCGGGGCAGCGCTCGTCCGCCCACGCGGCCGCGGCCGCGTCGTCCGCCGTCACCGTCAGCGCTCGCTCCTCAGCGGCGTGCGCCGCTTCCAGTCGGCCGGCGTCGGCGTCGACGGCGGTCCAGATGCGGTCGGCAACCGCCTGCCGGTCACGCCAGCGAGCGCCTCGCGCCGGTTCCGACTGCGCGTCACGGACGGCCGCTCGGAACGACGCGGTCAGGCTTCGATCGATCTCTGCGAGCGAGGCGACGTCCACTGCGCCGGCCGTCGTCCGGTCGGCGTCGTAGCCCAACTGCGCGTACGCGAGCGTCATCGAGAGCAACGCGACAGCGACGACCGCGGCCGCAACGAGGACGATCTGCCCGCGGTCGTCGGTTCGAAACGCGCTCGACGGTGCACGCGACGAGCGACGGCTCACGGGTACCACACCCGGAGCGTGACCGTACACCGCCCCGTCGCGAGCGACGCACGCCCGGACGGAACGCCGTTCGGCGACGGCGGGCCGACCGTTCCGTGGGGAAGCGTGAGGCGTCCGAGTGCGCCCGCTGGTAGGACGGCATCTAGCCGCGCACGGAGCGCGGAGCGTTCGGTCGCGAACGCGCCCGGCGACCGGCACGCCGCCGCGAGTCGACTGTGTCCCGCTCCGGCCGACGGTTCGGCGTCGAGTACCGCGAGCGCGTCGGCGGCGGTTCGGTCGAAATCCGCCCCGGTCTCGCTCTCTGCCGTCGGCAGCCAGAGGAAGCCGGCGACGACTGAGAGGATCAACAGTGCGCCCACGACGGCCTCGATGAGCGAGGTCGCGAGCTGCGCCCGATCGGCGGTCTCACGCACCGACGCTCACCTCCAGTCGCTCGGCGCTGGCGTTCGTCGTCCGCCGCGAGACGGTCACTGTCCCGGAGGGGGACGAGGCGGCTCCGCGGTCCGACTCGAACGCGATCACGAGCGGCCGGACGTCGGGAACGGCGACGGAGTAGTCGCCGGAGAGGCCGGACGGGTCGTGCAGGACGATCCGTCCGCCGGCTCGGACAGTCGTCACGCCGCGGGCGCGGCCGGCGTCGATCGAGACGTTCACGCGGCCGGCGTGGTGGCGCAGCGTGAGGTCGCGGCGCTCCGAGAGGTCGACGGCGGTGGTCTCGCGGTGGGTGCGTTCGACGCGAACGGTGCGCGCGACGCGTTCGACGTCCGGGTCGTCGACGTGTCGCTCGTCGGCGGCGAGACGCCCGCGCGCAGCGACGACGTCGCCGCCGAGTCGGACGCGGATCGGTCGCCCCCGGATCGAGGGCACCGTCGCGTCGAGGGCGGTGGCGCTGAGGTTTCGCACCGCTGCCGAACGGATCACGTTCGGACCCCGCGTGTGTGCCGCATCGGCGGCAGTCAGATGCTCGGCGAGGCGCGCTGCGGCGTGCGTCGTCTCCGGCGTCCGGTCGGCGTCGGTGAGCGCATCGTTCGCGAGCGTGACGCCGCCGACGGTCACCGTCGTCACCACGACGACGGCCACGGCGAAGCCGATCAGGTTCGCCTGAGCGCGTGCGGTCACGGGTCCTCCTCCCGCAGCGATCGCGGCGGAACGGGCGCGGTGACGTTCGTCGGCTCGGTTTCTACGGTTTTCGCGGGTTCTGCGGTTCGTATGGCTTTCGCGGGTTCTGCGGTTCGTATGGCTTTCGCGGGTTCTGCGGTTCGTATGGCTTTCGTGGTTTCTGCGGTTTTCGCGGACTCCCGGTCGCCCTCGTCGACGAGCCGGACCGACACGCGGTCGTCGACGACAGTGACGACCGCCCGCGACGGCGACGAACTGCGCCACGCGCCGCCGAGCGCTGTGGGCGGGAGCACCGAGAGCCGGACGCGACCGCCGACCGCGTCGTCGGGGTGGACGAGTCGCAGCGTCGGCGCGGCCGACTCGTCTTCGGCCACGATCCGGTACGGATCGCCGCGGATCGCCGGCGGAAGCCGAACCGCCACGCTGCGGTGGACGTGCGCGCTAGCGGTTGCAGGAACCGCGGATTCGACGCGCTCGGCGGCCGCGACGACCGTTCGATCGCCGAGTTCGGTGCCGACAGCCGCTCGGTAGTCGGGTGCGATGCCGCCGAAGAGCGTCGTCGTCAGGAGCGCGACGAACAGCACGCCGACGCCGAGTTCGAGCGTCTTCCCGACGGCCGGAGCGAGCCCGCGCTCCGGCGACGTCCAATGCTGAATCCGCGGCGAGAGCGCTCCATCCCGGTCCCGCAGCGAGGGCGCTCCATCTCGATCCTGCAACGGCGGCGCTCCATCCCGCTCCTGCAACAGCGGCGCTCGCTGCTGCGCGGCGTCACCGCCGTTCATCGACCCACCTCGACGGCGAGCCGCACGTCGTGGACGACGAGGTGGACGGTGCGTCTGCCACCGAACGACGCAATCACGCTCGGCACGCCGTCGCCGTCGATGTCGCGACGCGATGTCGTCGCCCCGCGCTCCCGCAGGTGGCGTTCCCACGCGGCCGGGGCCCGCGTCTCGATGCCGACGCGGTACGTGGACGCCGGGAGGTCGACCCGGTCGGTGTCGGCGTCGGTTCGGAGCCGCACCACGAGCCGGTGCCCGCCGGTCGAGACGCCGTCCGCGCCGCTGGCGTTCAGCACCGGGACGCCGACGTACAGGGTGCCGTTCGCGGGAGCGACGCGGCTCGGTGCGACGACGCGGCTCCCCCGTTCGTCGCGCTGGACCACCGCTCCGGCAAAGCCGGTGACGCGCTGGCCGCCGTCGGCGTAGACGATCGCGCCGGCGTGGCCCGCCCAGACGACGCCGTCGCCGTCGAGGAGCCACACCGTTCGATTGACCACCTGGACCGTTCCGGTCGCGAGTTCGACGGTCGTCGCCCGGTCGCCGGCGGCAGGTTCGAGTGCCGTCTCGAAGTCGGCCCCCACGCGGGTCGCCGCTGCCGAGGTGGCACCGTCGTCGACGAGCGATCCGGCGGTCGCGGTCAGCCCGCCGACCGCGAGCACGGTCACCCCGAGGAGGAGCGCGACGCCGACGACGGCCGTCTGGCCGCGGTCGGGGGCCCGCTTCGTCTCAGTGCTCACGCTCATATCAACCCCGCCGCGGTGAAGACGACGTGACAGATCGCGACCAGACAGCCGGAGTGCAAGAGTGCCTCGTACTGCCCGCGGCTGGCGACGCCGGCGAACCAACCGGACGCGAGCATCGTCGCCTGCGTCGTCACGTAGACTCGGTACTGATCGCGGGCGAGGTCGACCGCGCCGGGGTCGACGGCGACGCCGGACAGTTCCGACATCGTCGACAGCCGATCGAAGCCGGCGAAGACGTTGGCGCTCGTCGCGACGCTGATCCCCACGACGAGGAGCGCGGTCGTCCAGCCGACGGCGACGTAGACGAGCATCCCCGAGCGGAGGGCCCGCTTCTCGTGGTAGAGGCGGCCGACCTCGCTCTGCAGCGTCTCGAAGACGACGCCCGTGTCGCTGCCTGCGTCGAGCGCACCGACGACCAGTCCGACCGTCTGCTCCGCCATCGGCGTTCCCACGCGGTCGACGAACCGATCGAGGGCGGCGGTCCGCAGGTCGGCGTCGCCGCGCCGAGCAGACGTCGTGAGCTGGAGGTTCATCGAGAGATCCGCGACGTCGGCGTTCAGCGGCCCGAGGTCGACGTCGCGGGCGACGTGCTCGACCGCCGCCGAGAACGGCCGGCCGAGGTTGACGTGCCCGGAGACGGCGTGGACGAAGTCCTTCAGTTCGTGGTCCTTCGCGTCGTCGAGTCGCGCGCGGCGGACGGCGACGAGGCCGACGGGGATCGCGTAGCCGACGTACGCGATCAGGAACGCGACGACGACGTCGACGCCGAGCAGGACCGCCGCGACGAGCGCTGCGACGCCGACGGGCGCGAACGCGACGCTCGCACTCGCTGGGTTCGTCGTCGCCGTGCGGAGCGCGTCGACCGTGCGCTCGGGGCGACGGTAAGTGACGTGCTGGTCCGGCGGGCGAAGCCGTGCGACGAGCCCCGCAGTCCCGAGCCCGACCGCGAGGATGAACGCGGCGCTGCCATAGACGGCGAGAGCCCGGAGCGTCACCGCGCCGAGCGGCGTCGCGACGGGAGCCGAAAGCTCGGGCGCGACGATGCTCATCACCGTGACGACGATGACGAGAAGCGCCGGGAGGACGAGCAGAACCACGAACAGTTCCGCGAGCAGCTCCAGAAAGCCCTGCGCCCGGCGGCGGTCCCGGTCCTGCTGGTGTCGCAGCATCCGACTCTCCATCGAGAGATACTCCCGGAGCGCGTCCGGTCCCTGCTCGGCGTGCTCGCGAAACTTCAGGAGGAACGGCGCGAGCGTGTCCTGTGCCGGGGTGTCGCGGGCGACTCGACGCAGCCCCTCGTCGACGTTTCCCGTCATCGCCGCGGTGTTGAGCGCCTTCCGCAGCGCGACGGCCGTCTCGCCGTAGGCGTCGGTGTCGGCGACGCGGCGGAGCATCGCCCGTCGCCCGTCGCTGCCCGACGCGAGCACGTTCAGATAGCGGACGGCGCTCGGCAGCGTGCGGCCGATGTTGGCCCGACGGGCCGCGCTGAGCCAGCGGAGGTATCGGCCGCCGGCGTAGACGGCGCTCCAGCGGACGGCTGCGGCGACGAGCAGTCCGACGACCGCCGATAGCGCGACCGCGCTTCGCCGCGTGACCTGCAGTGAGTCGACTGCGACGCCGTCCAGCGCGCCGGTCCCGACACGGCCGACGCGTTCGAGTACGCCGACCGCGACCGACTCGATGGCTGCGGGCGGGAGTGCGAGCCCGACGGCGACGACGCCCCCGCCGACGACGAGCGCGAGCAGCCACGAGACCGCGTAGGCGCGAGCCAGATACAGATCGAACGCGACGGGCAGGTTCGTCCCGCGGTAGGCCCGGCGGTCGCGCTCGTGCCGCCGCGCGTCGGCGCGGCTCGCGAACAGCGCGTAGGCTGCGCGGTCGAACGCACCGAACGACCGGGCCGAGGCGTTCGAGCGGTTCCGGGTGGGGCCGGCGTTCGTCGGCCCACCCGAGAGATCAGCCGTCGAGCCCGTACCGTGATTCCCGTCGGCTCGGCTCACGACGGCCCCCCGCGGCGGTACCGGTCTCGCGTCGTATCGTCCGCAGTCGTCGCCGAATCGTCCGCCGCTGTCGATCGCGACGTCTCGACGTCGCCGTCGGCGGTGCCGCCGTGATCGCTGTCGCCGTCAGCGGTGCCGCCGCGATCGCCGTCACTGCGACCGGGGTGGTGCGCGCGCTGCCGCCGCACGCGCTCGACGGTCGCCGCCTCGTCGGTGCGGAGATCCGAGAGGAACCCGAACAGCCGGTCGACGTCGGTCACGCCCTCCCGGCGGAGATACTCGACGTAGCCGCGTTTCCGGCGGAACTCGCGCTCGATCGTCTCGACGTCACGGTCGGTAGCGGCGGCGATGCGGTGGAAGACGCGGAGCGCCCGGCGGTGGGTCTCTCCCTCGGTCGCGGCCTCTTCGCCGCCGAGGGAGGGGTGGTCGTATGCCATCGCGAACGAGCCGTCGGTCTCGCGCCAGAGGAGTTCGTTGTAGTAGAGCAGCGCCCCGTCCTTCTCGACGACGCCCGTCCGCGCGGACGCCGGGAGGTCCTCGTACTCGGACTCGGAGACGAGTTCGACGACCGAGCCGACGTACCGCTCGCCGTCGACGCGCCGGGGGAAGACCACGAGGTCGAGTTCCCGCAGGAGATAGACCGGCAGCCCCTGCTCGACGACGCGGTTGACGAGCGTCTCGATGTCCTCGGCGTGTGTGGTCCCGACGACGCCGTGGCCGGTGTTCAGCACCTCGGCGAACGTTTCGAACGACTCGGGGGTGTTGACCTCGGCGATCACTTCGACGTCGGGGTTGAGGTAGTTCGCCTCGGTCATCAGATCCGCCATCGAGACGCGCTTGTACTCGTTCTCGTGGTCGCGGGTCGTCAGCGAGACGCCCGTCTCGTGCGGGAGATACACCTCGCGGGACCCCTCGTCGATGCTGATCGGCCGGTTGTCGTACGGGATGAACGGCATATGGGCGTTCATCAGCGTCGTCTTGCCGGCGCCGGTCGCGCCCGAGAAGAGGACGACGCGGTGGTGTTCGTAGAGCAGCCACAGCAGCGTCACCAGTTCGGTCGGGATCGAGCCGGACTCGATCAGGTCGATCGGCGTCAGCGGCGACGACGCCTGTTTCCGGATCGAAACGTGTGGGCCGTCCTCGGAGATGACCGGAAGCGCGACCGCACACCGGATCGTCTCGCCGTGGCCGTCGGCGTCCGGCGCGACCCCCTCGGGACGGAGATTCACCTTCGCCGAGGGCTGACTCGCGCTGAGCTCGACGCCGTCGGCCGCCGCGAGCTGCGTGACGACGTTGACGAAGCTCGTCTCGTCCTCGAAGATGAGGTTCGTCGGGACGCGCTCGCCGGCCCGGACGACGTCCGCGCGCGGCACGACCTTCACGCGCTCGCCGACGCGGTTCGCCTCGATGTCTTCGAGATGTGGGTCACGAATCGGGACGGTGAGCACGCCCTCGCCGACGTAGTCGCGGAGGACGTAGTAGACGAGGTCGTCGAGGCGATCCGCCGCGTACCGACGGTCGACCGGCGGCACGCCGATGCCGTACGCCGCGAGCGCATCGCGAGCGCGGTACCGCGTCGCTTCGAGCCACGCGCGGGTGTCGCGTGCGGTGAGGCGGCGCGAGAGGAACTGCCTGGCGCGGTCGCGGATGAACGCCGTCCGGTCTTCGACCACTTCGTCGACGTTGGCCTCCCAGATCCGCTCTTTGCACTCGGCGACCAGTTCCTCGTCGCCCGGGAGCAGGTCCGGCTCCAGCACCGCGTACTTCGCCTCGAAGCGATCGCTGCCGAGCAGTCGGTCTCGGTGGACGACGACTTCCACGTCGAACCCCGCAAACGAGACCGTGTAGTTGCGGAGGCGCTCGCCCGCGACCCGGGTCGCGAACTCGGCGTCGGCGCGGAACGGCGTGACCGCGGGCGCGTAGTTCTCCGTGTGGACGACGAGCGCGCCGTCGGTCTCGCCGTCGACGTCGACGACGTCGACGCGGTCGTCGAGTGCGATCGGGGTCACGGCACCCAACAGGCGCAGTTCGCAGGTCGCGTAGTACTCGATGCGGCGGCGGGCGGCGGGCGAAACGTCCAGCAGTCGGTCGAGGACGCGTCGGTACTTCGACGGCAACCCCGCGGCCGCGCGCTCTGCGGTCCCCTGACGGGTGAGTGGCCGCCGGGGCTCGACACTCGAGAAGTACGCGAGCACCGATTCCAGCGCGCGTTCGGAGTCGGCTCCGAGCGTCGGTTCTCGGATCTGATAGGCGAAGCCGACGCCGTCGGGGGCGTCGCGGATTGTCGTGACGACGCCGGGCGTGACTTCGTACTGTGCGTGGACCGCCGGCGCGTACCAAGCGTCGGTGCTGTCCGGCGGTTCCGGGGCCGGGACGACCGGCGCGTCGGGGGCAGTTTTGCCCCGTGCGGCGGCCGGAGTCATCCCGCCACCTCGACGTTGTCTCGGTCGGACATATCGTCGCGTCCTCCCCGTTCGTATATAAATGCTGACGGCGATTATCTCGGGCAATAATCAGAAGACTGCGTGGCGTTCCGCCGTGACACTGCGTTGATATCTGCCACATCACTTATGATAACGAGCCGAATAGCTGGAACCATCTCAGCACTGGACGATCCCGCAGCGAGTATCGTGGAGTCGACCGACGGTGACACAGCGGTAGCGCTGTTGGAATCTGTCCGAACGCACGAACTCCCGGAGTCGCTGGCGGCGCTCGTCTCGGAGTATCAGTCGTTCGAGGCGGCACGGCCGCCGTTCGTCTGGCAGTGGGTCCACAACCTCGCACCGGCGAACACGATGCCGTTCGTCGACGCACCGCACCGGGAGGCGGTGGCGACGAACAAGACGATGCTCGTCCTGTTCGTCACGATCTTAGACGACCTCCTCGAGAAGTACCGGGACTACGAGACGTTCGACGCGGTCGCCTGCCTCGTCCGCCCCGGAGGCGACGTCGGGAGCGACGTCGCTGGAGCGAGAGCTACGTCAGACACGGTCGACGAGCGGTACGTCGCATTCGCGACGCGCGTGTGGGAGGCGATCGACGCACGCTTGGAGGCCGGTCCGAAGTTCGAGCAGTACAGTCCCCGCTTCCGGTTCGACCTCAGGCAGGCCGTCACCGCGATCGAGTACAGCACCCTCGCCATCGAACGCCCCGAGCAGGCGACTGTCGACGATCTCTGGCGTTACGAGACGCACAATATGGGACTTCAGAGCTATCTCGACGTCGATCTGATGCACGCGTCGGGTGATCTCACCGAGTCGATCCCGGAGCTGCGGTCGGCCGTCGACGCCGCCCAGCGGATGGCCCGGATCGGAAACTGGGTCAGTACCTGGGAACGGGAGGTGTACGAGGGCGACGTCAGCTCCGGCGTCGTCGTCGCCGCGCTCGAACGGGGGATCGTCAGTCCGGCCGAGCTGCCGGACCCGGAGGCTCCGGACGCCGAGGCCGCCGCGCGCGTCGTCGAGCGGATCGAGGCACGCGGCCTCGAAGCGGAGTTCCTCGCCGAGTGGAACGACCAGTATCGGCGGCTGAACGCCGTCTGCGACCGCCTCGACGCCGTCGATCTCACCCCGTTCGTCGAGGGAACCGAAGACGTCCTCCGCTACCACATAGCGAGCACCGGGCTCAAGTAGTCGAGTGGCCGCTCTCGCGTAGCGACGGCGGCGGGGCCGCGACGTCGACCGGGCTATCCGCCGAACCGCTCGCGTTCGCGGCGACAGACGCGCTCCCACAGCGCCAAGAGCGAGCTGTCGAGGCCGTACCGCTCGTCGACGGCGCGGACCCACTCGTCGTCGGTGAAAAGCAGGTACTGGAGTCGCCGGACGGTCGGGTCGAGATCGTCGAGAGTGAGTTCACCGACGTAGTAGCCGACGGTCTGGTCGCGCGCCTCGGCGATCAGTTCCGGCGGCACGGCGATCCCACACTCGGTCGCGACGTAGTCGAACCACTCCAGATGCAGGACGGCGTCGGCGAAGGCGAACCGGTCTGCGAATCCCGAGACCGAGTCGACGGCTGGGGCACCGCGCGAGACGACGTCGTCGTGGCGGCTGAACCGCGGTACGGAGAGGTGGTCGATGGTCGCCGCGTACTGGTCGGCGACGCGTCGCAGTCGCCACTCGGCGTACGCCGTCGGGGCAGTCAACGAGAGTTCGTACCAGACGGGCGTCCACTCCAGAAAGGGGAGCCCGAAGGCGGCGTCGGCGTACAGGTCGGCGGCGATGAGGCGGTTGACCGCGGGCGCGACGTCCGCACCAGTTCGGTTCGCCCGCATCGCCGTCTCCGCCTCGTCGATGAAGCCGGCGAGGTCGCCGGTGTGGAACCCCATTCCGTCGGCGACGCGGAGAAGGTACTCGCCACCGGGCCGAAACCAATCGGCAAAGTCGGCCGCCGTCCGCGCGCGCAACAGCGAGAAGACGCTCACATCACGTCTACGACCCCGAGGGCATATATACGGTCGCGTTTGCGTTCACGGGGGTCCGTCGTCGCCCCGGCTCGGCCTCTCGGAGCTGGCGGCGGGAGTCTCGGTCGGCGGCGTCTCGCCGTCGAGCTGGTCGTTCAGCCCCCACTCGGCGGCTCGGGCCTGCGCTTCCGCTCGGGCCTCCTCGCGGATCGACTCGATGCGGTCGGCGTCGGCGAGGAACGCTTCGACGGCGCTTCCCCCATCGTCGACCAGCCGGTCGTCGGGAGCGGCCGCGCGGGTTCGCTCGACGAGCGTCTCGTCGCCGGCGAGGGCGTCTGCCGGCACGGTCGGACCGACTCGGAGGTCCTCGACCTCGTGTGCCGCCTCCAGTGCGGCAGCCGGGAGTTCGTACATCTCGGCGTGGAACAACTCGCCCGTCAGCGCGTCGAGCGCCTCCCGGCCGCCGGCGTCGCTTGCGGGGTAGTACGCCAGGACCGGGACCCCGGATTCGAACGTGAGCACCGCCCGCTCGTCGTCGCCGAAGAGGATCGAGTCCTGCGGCTCGAAGACGACGTAGCCGGTGAGTCGGCGATCGAGCACGTCGGCGAGCGTCGCACCGACGTCGGCGTCTGTCCGCGAGCGACAGAGCTCGCCCTCCGGGATGTGGCCGTCCGCCACCATCGTCAGGGGCGATCCGGGACGACGGCACTCCGGAAGCGGTCTGCCACGCCAGCCGCGTCGCCCGCCCGAACCTCCAGATTTCCGGCGGCCTCGTGGAACGCGTCGGCCGCGGGGTCGGTCGGCGCGTGGGCGAGGAGCGGTTCGCCCGCCCGCCGCGCCGCCCGCACGGCGTCGCTCTCGGGAACGCTCGCGAGCGTCGTCCCGCCGAAGTACCGCGCCGCCTGGTCGGAGATCGCCGCGACGTCCTCGTCGGGGCGAACCCGGTTGAACAGCACGCCCGCCGTCTCGGTGCCGTACGAGCGGGCGTACTCCTGCACCTTCAGCCCGTCAGAGAGCGAGGGGACGGTGGGCTGGAGCACGACGACGACGCGATCGGCGAGCACCACCGGGAGCACGGCGCTCTTCGAGCCGAGCGCCGCCGGCGAGTCAAGCAGCAGCACGTCGGTGTCGGCTGCGAGTTCGGTGACGACGTCGCGCAGTTTGCCCGGATCGGCCGCCTCGAAGGCCGTGAGGCTCGTGCCGCAGGGGACGACCGACATCCCGAACCGCTCGTAGACGGCGGCGTCGACGGCGACGTCGCGATCGGCGACCAGCAGATCGTGCAGCGTCACGTCGGCGTCGTCGAGCCCCGCGTGAAAGAGGAGGTTCGCCATCCCGGTGTCGGCGTCGATGACTGTGACGTCGTAGCGCTCCGCGAGCGCCATCCCGAGAGCCAGCGTGCTCGTCGTCTTTCCGGTGCCGCCCTTCCCGCTCGCGACGGCGAACGCCTCGACCATACGCGACCCTCACGGCACCCACGGAAAAATCTTCGAGTCCGAGTTTCACCGCTGATTCCGCGGCGGCGCTCAGCGCGAACCGGCGGCGTCCGGGGCGAGCACGTCCAGCGGCAGGGCGTCGACGAGCGCGGCGGCGCGGTCGTAGGAATCAGATGGCGCGCCGACGCCGGCCGATCGTGGCTCGTCGCCGGGCGGCCCGCCCGCTCCCTGCGCGTCCCCCTCCGCCTCGGGCGGCCGCGACGTCCCCGCACTCGCGAAGACGGCGTCGACGAACGCCTCGCGGGCGACGTCGTTCTCGAAGAGCCCGTGGAGGTAGGTCCCGAGAACGCGACCGGCGGAGACGCCGAGCGCGATCGGGTCGCGGCCGTCGGCGGCGAAGGGCGTCGCGACCGACCCGCTCGCGTGTGCGCCGTGGTCGTCGCTCGCCCGCGTCTCGCCGGCGTGGATCTCGTAGCCCGCGACGCGTCCCGACGCGCCGGCGAGCGGCCCCGCCCCGTCGAGTTCCCACGTGACGGGCGCGACGCGCTTGTCGGGGGAGAACTCCGTCTCGACGGGCAGCAGTCCGACGCCGCGCAGTTCGGTCGTCCCGTCCTCGCCCGCGCTCTCGACGTCGGCCGCGACGAGGCGCTCGCCGAGGAGCTGGTAGCCCCCGCAGAGGCCGACGACGGGGCCCGAGAACTCCCGGAGCCGGTCGGCGAATCCGGCCTCGCGGAGGGCTCGCAGGTCGTCGGCTGTGTTCTTCGTCCCGGGCAGGACGACCGCGTCGGCCGCATCGAGCGGCGCGTCGAGCGGGACGAAGGCGACGCGAACGCCCGGCACGGCCGCGAGCGGGTCGACGTCGGCCGTGTTCGAGGCGCGCGGGAGTCGGGGGACAGCGACGACGACGCTTCGATCCGCGCCGACGCCGTCGTCGTCGCCGCGAACCGCGCGCTCGCCGACGGCCGGGAGCGAGACGCTGTCCTCCGCCGGGAGTCCGGGATCGTCGTAGGGGAGGACCGCGAGGACGGGAACGCCGGTGCGGGCCTCGATCTCCGCGATGCCGGGCTCCAGCAGCGAGCGGTCCCCGCGGAACTTCGTGATCGCGACGCCGACGACGCGCTCGCGGACGTCGTCGGGCAGGAGTTCGACCGTCCCCAAGATCGAGGCGAAGACGCCGCCGCGCTCGATGTCGGCGACGAGCAGCACCCGCGCGTCGGCGAACCGCGCCGTCTCGACGTTCGCGAGGTCCCGGTCGTGGAAGTTCACCTCCGCAATCGAGCCCGCACCCTCGGCGACGACGACGTCGTTGGCGACCGCGAGACGCGCGTGCGCCGCCTCGGCCGCGCGGCGGGCGTCGTCCCAGTGCTCGGCGTAGTAGTCGCCGGCGGCGTAGTGGCCGACCGCGACGCCGTCGACGACGAGTTGCGATTCGCCCTCGCCGCGGGGCTTCAGCAGGACGGGGTTGTGATCGGTCGTCGCTCGCACGCCGGCGGCGCGGGCCTGGACGTACTGAGAGACGCCGACCTCGCCGAACGCAGGAGTGTGAGCCGCCTCGGACGCAGGCTGCTCGCGGTCTTGAACGACCTTGGACGCGGGCTGCTCACCCGACCGAACCGCGGTCGGGCGCACGACGGCGCGGGCCTCGTTGCTCATATTCTGGGCTTTGAACGGCGCGACGTCGACCCCGGCGCTCGCGAGCCGTCGACAGAGCCCGGCCGCGACGGTGCTCTTGCCGACGTGGCTGGCCGTGCCCGCGACGAGAATCGTCTCGGCGTCCCCGCCGTCGGCCATCAGTACTCGGTCCCCTTTCGAGCGCGGACGCCCGCGTCGAAGGGGTGTTTCACCTTTCGAACTTCGGTCACGAGGTCGGCGGCGTCGAGCAGATACGTCGGTTCGGAGTGGCTCCCGGTGAGGACGAGTTCGAGACGCTCGGGCTTGTCGTCGAGGAGGTCGAGGACGTCGGACTCGTCGACGAGCCCCTGATCGACGGCGTAGAGGATCTCGTCGAGGACGAGCAGGTGGACGCCCGCCGTGGGGTCGCCGTCGAGATCGAGGGGAGCGGTCAGATCTGCGTCGGCCGCGCCGTCGACGATCTCGCGCGTCCGTTCGAGCGCGCCGCGGGCCTTCGCGCGGTGCTCGTCGTCGTCGGAGCCGTCGAGCAGGCCGTGCCAGCCGTAGTGACCCGTGTTCTCGTAGGAGATGCCGGGGACGGCCGCGATGGCGTTGTACTCGCCGCGGACGCCCTCGACGGAGTCGGCCCCGCCCTTCAGGAACTGGAGGACGTGCACGCGGTAGCCGTGCCCGGCCGCGCGGAAGGCCATCCCGAGCGAGGCAGTCGTCTTCCCTTTGCCGTCGCCCCACCACGCCTGCACCAGTCCGAACTCCGGCGGCGCATCGGGCGCTATCTCGGTCGCGTCGGGGCGAACGCCGCCGCCCGGCGTCTTGCGTCGCGTCTCGGCCGGCGTCTGCGCCGTCGCGTCGTCGCTGTCGGTCATACGCGAGAGGACGACGGCGGCGGACAAGAAGGCGACGCGTCGCAGTCGGCTGGGAGACGTGGCGCGACGATGTGGGGCGGCGCGACGGAGTAGAGTGGAGTGGCGCGACGGAGAGAACGGATCACCCCGTGAGGGCGCGAGCGCGTCAGTCGTCGACGACGGCGGCGTCGGCGCGGAGTTCCGCGGGGAGGTCGGCGGGCAATCGGTCGCGGTCGTGCGGCTCGGTGAAGTCGATGTCGGGGCCGGTCGGGACGAGTCGCTTCGGATTCACCTCGTCGTGGCTCACGTAGTAGTGCCGCGTGATGTGATCGAGATTCACCGTCTCGGCGACGCCCGGGAGCTGGTAGATCTCCTTCGTGTAGTTCCAGAGGTTCGGATACTCGTGGATCGGCCGGCGGTTGCACTTGAAGTGGGTGTGGTAGACGTGATCGAATCGGACGAGCGTCACGAACATCGCGAGGTCCGCCTCGGTGAACACGTCGCCAGCGAGGAAGCGCTGTTCGTCGAGGACGGCCTCCCAGCGGTCGAGCGCGTCGAAGACCTCCGCGACGGCCGCGTCGTATGCGTCTTGGGTGTCGGCGAAGCCGGCGCGGTAGACGCCGTTGTTGATCGGCTCGTAGACCTCGTCGATTACCCGATCGACCTCGTCGCGGTAGCCCGCCGGCCAGAGGTCGACGCCGTCGGCGTCGGCGAACTCCGTGCCGAGCATTCGCATAATCTCGCGGGACTCGTTGTTGACGATCGTCTCACGCTCGCGATCCCAAAGCACCGGCACGGTTACGCGGCCGGTGTAGTCTGCCTCCGCCCGCGTGTAGAGGTGTCTGAGGTACGCCTCGTCGTAGAGCGGGTCGGGGAACTCCGCGGAGAACTCCCAGCCGTCCTCGTAGCGCACCGGTTCGACGATCGACAGCGAGATGTCGTCTTCCAGTCCCAACAGTCGACGGGTCATCGCCACGCGGTGCGCCCACGGGCAGGCACGGGAGATGTAGACGTGGTAGCGTCCCGACTCGGCGGGGTACTCTGCGTCCGGGTCGTCGCGGATCCAGTCGCGGAACGTCGTCTCCTGTCTGTCGAACTCGCCGCGCTCGTTCGTCGTCTGGTAGGCGTCGGTCCGCCACTCGCCGTCGACGAGCATATTCATCGACAGACACCCCGCTGTGGCGTCGTACGCCGCGCGAACTCCGAATAATCAGTCATCGCTGAGAGGGTGGAGCCGTAGCGGCCTAAGTCGTTCGGCCGATCGCGCCGGTGTCCGCGAACGGAGCCGCCTGTGCAGGGAGTTAGGGTTCGGATCGGAGCAGCGTCTTGACCGCAGTGACGACGGCGTCGGCGTCGGGGCCGAGGACGTAGGTGATCGGCTCGATGCCGTAGCCGCCGGTCTGATAGCAGACGAACGTCTCCGACAGCGTGTCTGGGTCGCGGTCGGCGAGCGACGCCCGGATCGGATCGGTCGGCGCGTCGGTGTCGAACTCGACCGCGTCGTAGCCCGCGGCCTCGAGATCGGCGACGATCTCGGGGTCGTATCTGACGTTGATCGCCGCGCGGACGTCGTAGCCAGCCTCGCGCGCCGCGAGGAGCACCGACGCGACGTGTTCGCTGACCCCGAACTCCGGGTCGCCGGGGACTGTCGCGCGGCCTTTGACGTCGAAGATCCGGCCCGGAACGCCCGCGACGTCGTCGACGGTCGACGCTTCGGGGAGGCACTCGACGAGGTTCGATCCGACGTTCGGGATGAGGCCCGCGAAGCCGCTCGCGTTGGTGAGTCGGCGGAGCGCCTGTCGGAGGGAGGATCGCACCTGTTCGCTGGTACGGAGACCGCTCTCGGGGTCGTGGATCCGGACGTAGCCGTCGTAGTCCGCCAGCTCCGGCACCGCCTCCTCGTGGAGTCTGGCGAGGACGTCTCCGGCTTCCAGTTCCCGAACGAGCACCTCCGCCTCGACGAGCGCCTGCACGCGGCTCATATCGCCCGTCGCGAGACCGTCGGCGATCCGCTCGACGAGGTCGGCGACGCGGTCGTCGGAGAGTATCTCCTCGCGGCGACTGATCTCGCCGTGGGCGTACTTCGAGACCGCAGACTGGCTGATTCCGAGCGCCTCCGCAACCTCGTGTTGCGTCAGGCCGCGATCGCGGAGTTCCTCGGCCAGCATCGAGCGAAACGTCGGGAGGAACTCCTCGACGACCACCTCCTCGATGAACCTCATTCCGGCTCTCCCGCGAACTCGGGATCGGCCCCGATCCGCGAGGCCTGCGGTCCCTCCTGCCCCTGGTACTTCGAGCCGCGCTCTGCGCCGTAGGGGCGCGCTGCAGGCTGGGTGAGCTCGGTGAAGACGAGCTGTGAGACGCGCATCCCGGGCGTCAGCGCGACCGGCGCGGTGCCGAGGTTCGAGAGCTCGAGAGTGATCTGTCCCTCGTAGCCCGGATCGACGATCCCGGCGGTCGCGTGGATGACGATCGCGAGACGGCCGAGGGAGGAGCGGCCCTCGACGGTCGCGAGGAGATCCGGTGGGATCTCGACGCGCTCTTTCGTCGTTCCGAGGACGAAGTCGCCGGGGTGGAGAATGAACTCCTCGCCCTCGGGGACGCGCGTCTCGGTCACGTACTCGGAGACCTCCGCCTCCCGGTTCGGGTGGATGCACGAGATGTTGGTCCGCTGGAACTCCAGGAACTCCTCGCCGAGTCGCAGATCCAGGCTCGCCGGCTGGACCTGCATATCGAGGTCGTCGATGGGATCGACGACGAGGTCCCCCGCTTCCAGGCGAGCCAGGATGTCGTCGTCAGAGAGTATCATCGTCAGGACGAGCGTGAGCGAAGGACGTAAAGACACCCACTTCGGGCCTCACGTGGGAAGGCGAGTGCGATCACGGACAAAGCGAGGACATATACGACCTCGCGCGCCACCCTGGCGTATGAAACAAGCCATCGTCGCCCGGACCGATCTGGGGATGGGGCGCGGCAAGCTCGCCGCGCAGGTCGCCCACGCCTCGCTGTCAGCCTACGAAGACACCGACGAGCGCACGCGGAAACAGTGGAAAGGCGACGGCCAGAAGAAGGTCGTCCTCAAAGCCGGCAGCGAGTCCGAGCTGTTTCGGCTCGCCGACGAGGCCGAGCGGCTCGGTCTGCCGAACGCCGTCGTCAGGGACGCAGGCCACACGCAGCTGGATCCCGGCACGGTGACCTGCCTGGCCGTCGGACCCGGCCGCGAGGCCGACGTCGACCGCGTGACCGGTGATCTATCGCTGTACTGAGACGGACTCTCGCGGCCGACCGACGATGGAGACACGACTGCACCGTCGCCGTACGTCCGGAGGAAGGCCATCCCCGCAAAACACGACGCTAAACGCCGTGAGCGGGACACACTGGGCGCGGGCGGGTCTGCGAAACGGCCAAATCACTTACCACACATCCGTGAGGAGTTACACGTAATGAGCGAGTTCGCGGGAGCGAATGCGGATAGTTTACTGCTCGAGGTCGTCGACGACCTCGGCGACGCCGTGATCGCTCGTGACGTTGCGAGCGGTGAAGCGATCGTGGTCAACGGAGCAGTCGAGGAGTTGTTCGGATACACGCCGACGGTCTTTCGCGAACTCGGAGACGACACGTACGCCGCCGCCCCGGAGCAAGCGCGCGAGGCACGCACGGAAGCGGAGCAGACCGCCCGAGAGACGGGCTCGGCGACGTTCCACTGGGAAGCGGAGCGGGCTGACGGGACGACCTTCTGGGCGGAGTCGACGCTCTCGCCGACGACCGTCGGCGGCCGCGACTGCCTCGTGAGCGTCGTTCGCGACGTGACAGAGCGGACCGAGCGCGAGCGCGAGCTGGAACGGTTCGCCGAGATTCTGACTCACGACCTCCGGAATCCGCTGAACGCCGCACAGGCGCAGGTGGGCATCCTGCGCAAGGAAGCCAGCGGCGGCGAAGAGTTCCTCGACCGCCTCGACCGCGTTCACGACCGGATGGCGGCCATCGTCGACGACGTGCGGACGCTCGTCAGCGACGGCCAGCGTATCGACGACCTCGAGCAGGTCGACCTCAACGAGGTCGTCGACAACGCGTGGGAGGCCGTCGTCGGCTGCAGCAACGACGAGGAGCGGCGCGAGAACGCCGTGAACAGGACCGAGCGCGAGTGCGACGGCCGACGGCTCGTCGTCGAAGACGACCTCGGGACGGTCGCAGCCGACGAGGGTCGCGTCGGGCGACTGTTCGAGAACCTCTTCGAGAACGCCGTCAGGCACGCGGGCGACGACGGCGGCGTCACTGTTCGGGTCTCGGCGCTGCGGGACGGGCGCGGTATCGTCGTCAGCGACGACGGGCCGGGGATCGTCGTCGACGACCGCGAGCGCGTCTTCGAGTACGGATACACGACCGCCGACCGGGGAACGGGCTTCGGGCTGAACATCGTCGCCGCCGCCGCCGAATCCCACGGGTGGGACGTCGCGATCGAGGAGTCCGAGTCGGGCGGCGCGCGGTTCGAGATCACCGGCATTTGAGACCGCAGCCGCGGGTGTGACGTCGCCTGTGGTCGACGAGCGGATCCGAACGGAGCGAGCCTCGCCGCCAGCGGAACCGGAGCGGCCTTATCGGCCGAGCGGAAACTCCGTGACGATCAGATGCGCGAGGCACACCCGCTCGAACGGCGCGTCGGCATCGAGTACTACTACAGCGACGCCGACGGGACCGGCGGTCGACTGCGGACGATCCCCGCGGACTTCCGGGTCCGCGAGCTGGAGACGATGCGGCCGGAGCCGCTCGAGTCCGACACGGGCGATTACCCGTATCTGCTGGTCCGCGCGGAGCTCCGGGAGTGGGACACGAACGACTTCGCCCGCCGGCTCTCGAACGCGCTCGGCATCAGCCGTGAGCGGGTGTCGTGGGCGGGCACGAAGGACAAGTACGCGGTCACGACGCAGTTGTTCACGCTCGCGAACGTCGCGGCCGGCGACCTCCCGGACGTCGCCGACGCCGACGTCGAGGCGCTCGGACGAGTCGGTCGCGCGCTCCACTTCGGCGACCTGGCGGGCAACGCCTTCGAGATCCGCGTCCGCGACGCCGACGTCACACCGGTCGAGGGCGTCACCGCCGAGTTGCACGGCCATCTCGCGGGGGAGGGGAACGCGGACGCGCGAGGCGACGGCACCGACGGCGTCGACGTCGCGGTGCCGAACTACTTCGGCCACCAGCGGTTCGGCAGCCGTCGCCCTGTCACGCACGAGGTCGGTCTATGCATCGCCCGCGGCGACTGGCGCGGCGCCGTACTGACGTACGTCGGGAACCCGTTCGAGACGGAGCCCGAGGCGACGCAGGCGGCGCGCGCGTTCGTCGACGAACAGGCCGCGACCGCGGAGCCGGACTGGCAGGCGGCGCTCGATCGGATGCCCGGCGCGCTCCGCTTCGAGCGCGCGATGCTGCACCGTCTGCACGAGGACGGCGACGAGACCGAGCGCGACTGGCGGCACGCGCTCGAAGCGGTCCCGCAGAACCTCCAGCGGCTGTTCGTCAACGCCGCGCAGTCGTACGCGTTCAACCGGATCGTCAGCGAACGGCTCTCGCGCGGGCTGCCGCTCGCGTCGCCCGTCGCCGGCGACGTCGTCTGTTTCGCCGACACCGACGCGCCCGAGGGACTCTACCGCCCCGACACGGACCGGAGGCAGGTCGCGACCGAGCGCCGCGTCGACGTGATGCGCCGCCACTGCGAGCGCGGCCGCGCGTTCGTGACGGCACCGCTCGTCGGGACCGAGACCGAACTCGCGGACGGCGAGCCCGGCGACGTCGAGCGCGCCGTCTTCGACGAACTCGGGCTGGAACCGTCCGACTTCGATCTGCCGGGCGAGTTCCACTCGACGGGCACGCGGCGGGCCGTCCTGCTGCGGACGTGCGTCGGTGTCGACACCGAGATCGAGGACGGCGAGGACGCCTACGATCTGGCGTTCTCGCTGCCGTCGGGATCGTACGCGACGGTGCTCCTCCGGGAGTATCTGAAGACGAGCCCGACGGAGTTGTGAGGTCGAGGCGGAGAGTCGCGACCGCCGCGTCGCGACAATAGCCGCGCTTTTATCCGGCCGTCGTCTTCGTCCGCTATGGACTGTCGGCGGTGCGGAACGCCCCTCGAACGCCCCGGAGACTACTGTCTGGTCTGCAACACGGCCAACTGCGACGCCGTCGTCGTCGTGTTCGAGCGCGACCGCGCGGAGCTGACGATGCTGGACGGCGAGACGGTCGTCGGCCGGACGACGCTGACGACGGTCCCCGAAGACGACCCCGAGGCCGAGGTGGTCGAACTGCGGAACTTCGCGGGGCGCGTCGCCGACGAGATCCGCCGGAAGCGCCCGGAGACGGTCTTCGCGGCGGGTGATCGGGACGTGCTCCGCGAGACGCGAGCGCAGTTGCACCACGAGTTCTACCGCGTCGCCGCCGACGATCCCGTCGAACGCGTGCTGGATCGCCGCGGCGAGCGCTCGCTGGAGATCGTCGAGACGCCGCCGCGAGAGAAGCTCGGCGGGTCGCACTCGACGCTCATCGGCGGGCGCAACGGACGAAGAGCGATCAGCGTCGTCGCCAACCACCCGCACGTCAAGAAGATCGTCCCCGGCCCGATCGACGCCGGCGGGATGGGCTCACGGACGGGGCTCAGAGCGAAGGTGACACGGGCCGACGACAACGGCAACGTCAGGCTGCTGCTCCGGGACGGCTCCAGCGTCCAGGAGAACCGGATCGTCACGACCGCGATGGACCGGGAGACGGGCGAGTTCGTCCGCGACGATCTCAACGACGCGCTCACCGACGCCGAGCTGCGAGAGCAGTAGCGGACGCCGCCTCGCCGCGTTGCGGCTCACTCTAACTGTCCGGACCGGATCGCGTCCTCGGCCGCATCGAGCGCCCGGTCGGGATCGAACTCGCGGACGATCGTCTCCAGTTCGTCGTCGGACGCGTCCTGTAACTCCCGTGCGTGCTCTGTGACGTTCGGTACTGCACGCAGGATGTTGTCGACGATCGGAACCGCGGCGGCCTGCGCAGAGCGCGACAGCGGGTTCAGGTCGATCACGATCTCGCGTTTACCCATCTCTGCGAGCGCCTCGGCCCGGTCGCCGTCTTCGAGCGGGACGAGCACGACGTCGGCCGCGCCGATGCCGTCGGCGTCGACTTTCGCGCGCTCGTGGTCGAGGCCGGGAATCCGGGCGTCGGCGGTGAGCCCCTTGATCTCGACGCCCGCCGCCGCCGCGCCGTGCTCGCGGAGATGGTCGGCGATGGCGCGCATCCGCTCTTCGGTCCGGTTGAACAGATTCACCTCGACGTCGGCACCGACCGCGGCCGCGAGCTCGATCATCTCGCCGGGGACGAGCGCGGCGACGTTGCCGTTGACCGAGAGGACCGGGTGGTCGGCGAGGACGAGTAACGCGGCGGCGGCACGTTCGGCCCGGTCGGCGGATGGCGTCGTCCGCTCGCCGAGCAGGTAGTCGAACGCCTCGCCACGGCCCTCGGCGATGAGGCCTTGTTTGCTCGTGATGCCCTTCTCTACGCCCGCTTCGATGCGGTGTCGCGTGAGCAGCGACTGGTACCGGGGGTGACTCTCCGGCACGTCGATCTCGCTCATACCTCGACATCGACAGGCCGGACAAAAAGCGAGCCGATTCGGCGAGCGGCGACGGCTGTCCTCACATCTGCTCCGACGGGCGACGGCGACCGCCCTCACACGCGCTCCGGCGGGGTCCCGTCGTCGGGGTCGGTGCCGAGGTCGTCGGCACGATCGGAGTCGTCGGCGCGGCCTGTTTCGTCGGCGTCGTCGACGGCTCCCGAGCAGAGCGTCGCGCCCGCCGCGTGCACCGAGCAGACCTCGGGATCGTAGCCCGCCGCCGAGAGGTCGCGACCGAACGCGAACACGGTGTCGCCGAGCATCGCCATCGCGGCGTCGCCGCCCGCGGCGCGAACGGCGGCGACGGCGTCGGCAACGTGATCCGTCAGGAGGTCAGCCTCGCGAGCGAAGCGCCGCGACAGCGACACTAGCCGGGCGGGTGTCGGGCGCTCCCGGAGGTCCGACAGCGCGCGCTCGCCCGCGGCGGTCAGCGCCCGGGTGTCGCCAGAGAGGACCTCCTCGGTCGAGACGGAGCCGAAGGAGAGATACTCCACGCGCGGGCTGGCCGGGACGCCGTCGAGGCGGCCGTGGCCGGGTGCGCCGGGATCGAGCCGGATCGGCAGCCCGCCGCGGGCCTGCGCGACCACGTCCCCGAGCCCCGTCCCCGCCTCGACTTCGGCGCAGTGGGCGACGGTGACGAGTTCGTTCTCCGTTCGCGCGCGGTCGTACGCCGCGTTGACAGCGTAGGCGGTCCCGAGCGCCATCGCGCCGGAGACGCCGAAGCCGGCGCCGAGCGGGAGCGGCGTCTCGGCGGCCACGCTCGCGTCGGTCGCGTCGAGCGCGTCGAGAACCCCGCTGACGGCGTCGACGCTCGTCGCCTCGCCGTTGAGTGTGACGGCGGCGTCGCCCCCGCCGCGTTCGATGCGCACGTCGACGCCGTGTGAGAGCGTAACCCCCGCGCCGCGAGAGCCCGCCACCGACGGGTCCGCGTCCGGGTGCGCGCTGAAGAATCCCGTGACGTGCCCGGGAACGAATGCCGTCGCCTCGTCGGTCATCGTGCCTCGGTTGCGCACGCCCCGTTAAATC
Organism: Halobellus sp. Atlit-31R; assembly: GCA_003665935.1. GTDB lineage: Archaea > Halobacteriota > Halobacteria > Halobacteriales > Haloferacaceae > Haloquadratum. The sequence continues at coordinate 577,731 of QPLR01000001.1, forward strand.
GAGCGCGGTTTCGGCGGGCGGTCGGCGCTGGCAGAGAGAACCGCCAGCGAGGCCGCGAGGCGGCCGTCGATCGCGAGTGCGAACAGTGGGAGGGTGTTGCCGGCGGCTCCGAGCTACGGTGGGAGCCGCCCTACGGAGGGAGTAGCTCTACGGAGAGAGCCGCTGCCGGTCTCGCGGGAACAGCGAAAAAACTCACTTCGCTCGCTTTTCTGGCTCCCGCTCGACTGCGTGGCGGCTCTACGGAGAGAGCCGCTGCCGGTCTCGCGGGAACAACACGGCCTCGCGGATGTTGTCGAGCCCGAGCATCGTCATCACGAGCCGCTCGCCGCCGAGACCCCAGCCGGCGTGCGGCGGCATCCCGTACTTGAACATCTTCGTGTAGTACTCGAACTGGTCGGGGTCGAGCCCCTGCTGCTCGAAGCCGGCGACGAGGTGGTCGTAGCGGTGCTCACGCTGCCCGCCGGAGACGAGTTCCATCCGCGGGTGCATCATATCGAACCCCGTCGAGAGCTGCTCGTCGTCGTCGTGGTCCTTGATGTAGAACGGCTTGATCTCGCTGGGCCAGTCGGTGATGAAGTAGTGCTCGCCGACGTCCTCGCCGAGCGCGCGCTCGCCCTCGGTCGGGAGGTCGTCGCCCCAGACGAGCTGCTCGTCGAGTTCGCCCGTCGCGTTGATCCGCTCGATCGCCTCCTCGTAGGTGAGCCGCGGGAAGTCGCCGTCGGGAACCTCGAACTCCTCGTCGAGACCGAGCAGTTCGAGCTCGTGCTCGCAGTTCTCCGCGACGCCCTCGTAGGCGCTCTTGACGACGTGCTCGCAGGCGTCCATCGCCTCCGTGTGGTCGATGAAGGCCGACTCGAAGTCGATCGACGTCGCCTCGTTGAGGTGCCGCGGGGTGTTGTGCTCTTCGGCGCGGAAGATCGGACCGATCTCGAAGACGCGTTCGAGGCCGGAGCCGACCATCAGCTGCTTGAACAGCTGCGGCGACTGGTTCATGAACGCCTCTTCGCCGAAGTACGTGATCGGGAAGAGTTCCGTCCCGCCCTCGGTGCCGGTGGCGACGATCTTCGGCGTGTTGATCTCCGTCGAGCCGATCTCGCGGAAGGCCTCGCGGGCGGAGCGCAGGATCTCCGCGCGGATCTCGAAGATGGCTTTCACCTCGTCTTTGCGGAGGTCGAGCGTCCGGTTGTCGAGCCGCGTCGAGAGCTCCGCGTCGACCTTTCCGGAGGGGTCGAGCGGCAGTTCGGTGTCGGACTCCGCGAGCACCTCGATCGATTCGGGAATGATCTCGACGTCGGTCGGCGCGCGCGGCTCCTCTTTGACCGAGCCGGTGACGGTGACGACGCTCTCGCGGGAGACGTCGAGGCCCGTCTCGACGAGTTCCTCGTCCATCGAGTCCTCCTCGAGTTTGATCTGGATCTTCCCCGACTTGTCCCGGAGGATCAGGAAGGCGATCCCACCGAGGTCACGGACCTCGTGGACCCAGCCGGCGACGGTGACGTCGTCGCCGGGCTCGGCGTCGGCCGTGAAGGTTCTGCCTTGCATACCACGTGGTACCGACCGCCCGGTCTTAAAAACGGGCGGTTCGGACCCAGAGTGTGTCGTCTCCCCACAGAACAGCGAGTGGCGCTGTCGCAAAAGGCAGATTCGCGACGCCGTGCCAGTCAACGGCTCTGCTGTCGCCCTCTAGACGAGCGTTCGTCGCGTCGCTCGCCGGCGCTGCACGCGGGGTCGTCGACGACCTGCTCGCTGTGCGGGTCGATCAGTCCACCTCCGCCGAGGCGGAGATCGCGGGTCTCGACGAGCCGACCCGGGCATCGCTGGCCGAACTGGCCACTCATCTCACGCGCGCCGCTGCGTTCGAGGTCACTGTGGACTGACAAAGAGAAGCGAAAGCGGGCCGGTTCGCAGGACGGGTGGACAGCAGGCTGACGGAGTCGGAGGGCGTTACTCGACGACGGCTTCCGCCTGTGCGTCTTTGACGCCCTCGACGGTTTCGCGGACCGCGTCGACGCCCTCGTCGTGCAGGAGGTCGCCGACGACGATGGTATCGGCGTTCTGCCCCATCTCGTAGGCGGTCTCGTAATCGTGGATCCCGCCGCCGTAGAACAGCGTAGACTCTTCGAGCGCGTCGCGGGCGGCGGCGACCTTCGCGGGATCGCCGAACGTCCCCGAGTACTCGACGTAGATGATCTCTTGGCCGAACATCTTCTCGGCGACGGCCGCGAACGAGGCGACGTCCTCGGCGCTCTGGTCGGTGTCGGCGTCGGTCAGTTCGGCGACGGACGCGTCGGGGTTCAACACGACGTAGGCCTCCGTGGTCGTCCGCTCCCAGTCGAGCGGGCCGTCGATGCGGACCCACTCTTTGTGCGCGCCGGTCACCCAGAAGGAGGAGTCGGCGTTGAACACCGTCGGCACGAGGTAGCCGTCCAGCGCGTCGGATTCGATGACGACGCCGGGGTTCGACGGCTCCTGGTACAGCGGCACGTCGTAGCGCGAGCACGCGTCGACGACGCGCTGCATCTTCTCGGTCGTGATGTCGAGGGTCCCGCCGATCTCGATCGCGTCGGTGCCCGTCTCACAGACGTCTTCGAACGTCTCGCCGTCGACGAGATCTTTGTCCGGGTCCACTTTCAGCACGTGGTCCCACTCCGTCCAAGGCCCGGTCATTGCAGATACGTCTCCCGGGCAGCGTTAAAAATGGCGCGGAAGCGTCGGCCGTCGACGGGCGCGCTAGGCCTCTTCACCGTCGTCTTCCGTGTCGTCGGCGTGGTCGTCGGTGTCGTGTTCCGCGTCGGTGTCGTGTTCCGCGTCGGTGTCGTGTTCTGCGTCGGCGTCTTCGTCGCTTCCGTCCGCCGGTTCGGCAGCGTGAGCGCCCGTTGTCGTCTCGCCCCCGTCTTCGTCCCCGTCGACAGTGATCGTGACCGGTCCGACGCTGGTCGCCTCCTCGCTCTCGGAGCCGCCGCCGAGACGGTGGTCGAGGTTGAACACCGTGTTCAGTTCCGACTGGACCTGCGCGGCGACGCCCCGGACCAGCTCGCTCGGAGCGATCGCGACGTACTCGTAGGGGTTGTTGCCCGCGCCGGCGCTCTCGCGCTTGCGGCGCTCGACGGTCCCCTCCTCGTGCAGTTCCGCGAGCGCCTCGCGGACGGTGCTCGGATAGAGGCCGGTCCCGTCGGCGACCTCCTCGCTCGTCGCGTGGGGATTCTGCCGCAGGTAGACGTAGATCCGGGCGCGCGTCTCGGTGTCGAGCAGCCACGCCAACAGGTCGACGATGCCTTCGTCGAACTCCGAGACGGCGCGGTCGGCCTCCGCTTCGAGTCGTGCGCGGGGGCTGTCGTCGCCGGCCGCCTCGCCGTCGGCTGCCTCGCCTGCGTCCGCGCCGTGGTACGTGTCGTCTCCGACCTCGATGTCGACGCCCGCGTCGTCGTTCTCGTCCGGCGCGTCGGCATCGGCGCGCTGTCGATCCGTTTCCTCGCTGTCTGTCTCGTCGGTTGGCTCGTCGGGGGACATACTGTTCTACCCGAAAGGTCAAAACTCGCGAGACAAAAGCCTTTCTCGGTCGTCAGTCGAGACAGAGCGCTTCACAGAGCGCATCGAGTCCCTCGTCGTCGCGGAGGCGTCGCTGCCGCGCCGCGCCGCTCTCGCCCTCGAAGATGCGACTGAGGCTGTCGAGGCCGAGCCGGTCGGACTCCGCAGCGACGAACTCCTCGACCGTGACCGTGTCCTCGACGTCGCGGGTGACGAACGCGGCGTCGTAGCCGTAGCGCATCGCGTGCCACTTGTTGGCGTCGAGAATCTCCCGGCGGATCTCCGTCCCCGACTCGCCGTCCTCGTAGCGGGCGGCGAGATCCTCGACGAGCGCGTGGACGTACTCGACGAACGCGACCGTCGCTGCGGGGTCGGTCTGGGCGTCGGGCGTTCGGACCTCGACGGTCCCGTGACCGGTGTGCGGACGGACGTCGTACCAGAGTTCGCCGCGGTCCTCGATCGATCCCAGTTCGACCATCCGGCGCTCGAAGCGTCGGTACGCCTCGAAGTCCTCGAAGTAGGTCGGCATCCCGGTGTTGGGGAGCCCCTCGAAGATCTTCGCGCGGGCCGACGCTAATCCGGTGTCGAAGCCGTTCCAGAACGGCGAATTGACCGACAGCGCCAACAGCGGCGGGAGATACCACCGGAGCTCGTTCGCGATCCACGTCGCCTTGTCGGCGTCGTCGACGCCGACGTGCACGTGGAGGCCGGCGGTCGTGTTGCGGTGCTGTGGGTACTGGATCCGGTCCAGTTGGGACTTGTAGCGGGGCTTCGTGGCGTGGTCGAGTTCGCGCCACTTCGCCGCCGGGTGGAGACCGGCAGACGCGATCCGGTAGCCGTAGTCGGCGGCGTGATCGACGAGCGCGTCGCGGACCTCGCGGACCACGTTGCCGGCGCGATCGACGGACTCGATCAGCGGCGTCTGCGTCTCGATGGTGAACTGGAACAGCTCGTGGTCGAGGCGGTCCGCGAGGACCCCGTCCGGCGGGTGGTCGTAGACGAGGTCCGAGATGCCCGACGCCGGGCGGCCGCGCTCGTCGACTATGTAGAACTCTTCTTCGACGCCGAGCGTGCCCATTCGGTCGAAGGCGTCCGCCGACCCTAGCTCCATCGGCACGTGGTTTGCGACGGCCGATTAAATATGTCGCGGGCTCCGACGACCGGACCGCCCACCCGCCGAACGGCCGCGAGCCGGCGGGGAGACCCCGGCACCGACGCGACCGGCCGACTCACTCCGCGCCCTCCGTTCGCGGCTCGGCGACGACTGCCAAGTGGTCCTCGTGGTACCGATCGAGCCGCCGGGTGTCGAGGATCTCGTACCCCGACCGGAGCTCCGTCAGCACGTCGTCGAAGACCTCCTCGGGGTCGCTGAGGACGTCTTCGCTCCGCGCTTTGATCGCCGCGAGGAGTCGGCCGTCCGGCGCGAGGAACTGCCGGTTTCGGAGCGCGACGGTCGCCTGCCCGCGCGTCGCGACGTCCTGGATCAGACAGTCCAGCCCGGACTCGACGACGTGTGCGTACGTCGCCGGCTCGCGGGCGTCCTTCAGGAGCGGGAAGAGGTTCGGCCGCGACTCCGCGACGCGGACGAGATCGCGCGTCGGTCGCGGCGCGAACTCGACGGCGTACGTCGGTCCGGCGAAGTCGGCGACGTGCGAGACGGTCGTTCCCGATGCCGCACCGAGATAGAGCACGCCCGCGCCGCCGTCGACGCCGACGTCCATCCCCAGTTCCAGCATCGCACCGAGCTTCGATCGTCCGGCGTCCCAGGCACGCCAGCCCGCCTCGTCCTGCGGCTCGCCGTAGACCGGCTCGCCGCGGGTCGCGAGTCGCTCGCGACCGTCGAACCGGCGGCGCTCGACCCCGTCCGGCAGCGGTGGGCTCATCGGTTCACCTCCCGTTCGCGGATCGTCGCCATCCGATCGGCGAGGTCGTCGTGCACCGACTGCTTGTACTCGCCGGCGTAGTGGTCGATCCGGGCCGCGATCGCGAGCTTTCCGGCGAACGCTCTCGCGGCCGACCCGCGGTTCTCTGGGTGCGTCCCGCGGACGTACTCGTGGGTGAATATGACGCCGTGTTTCGGGGAGCTGCCGCGACCGCGCAGGTGGGCGAAGAGCGCGTCCTCCGCGCCCAGCACCTGCACCGTGCCAGCGGGCTTCTTCGCCAGCGGCTCCAGCCCGCCGGCGAGCGAAATCAACCGCGCGGCGAGGACCGGACCGGCCATCGCCGCGAGATTCGGCACGACCTCGGGCGCGTGTGACTCGACGAACGAACGGAGTTCGGCGCGCTCTTCGTCGAGGTCGAGGACGCGCTGGCCCAGCGAGACGACGCGCTCCTCGGCGGGCGTCGATGGCTCCCACGCGACGACCTCGCGGGCCCCGTCGGTCCCGGCCGGGACGTCGCGGTCGAACGCGCCCGCCCACTCGACGAGTCGCTCCGCCAGCTCGTTCGCGGTCCGCTCGGCGTCGTCCATCGCTCGAACGGCGTGTTTGAGCTGCTGGTCGTCGGATCGCTCCCGCTCCGCGACGGCCTCGCGGGTCGCCGCGAGCGTGGCCGCGTGGAGCGTCTCGTAGTAGTCGGCGCCGTCGTCCGCGAACCCCGACCGAACCGCCTCGGCGGGCCAGTCCTGCGGTGACTCGGCGGTGTTCCCGTAGATCGCCGCGGCGGCCGCAGCCGGGTCTCCCGGATCGACGCCGACGAACCATCCCGCGTCGGGACGTTGATCGCTCATACCCGTACCAGCAGACGGACCCGTATATGTATTCTCGAACGCGCGCCGGGAGTCCCCTCAGGCCGTCGGAAGCTCGACGACGAACGTCGTTCCGTCGGCGTCGGCGTCAGTCTCGTCGGCGTCAGTCCCGTCGGCGTCAGTCCCGTCGGCGGCCGCCGGAGCGTCCGCAGCACCGTCGCCCTCGATCCAGACGTCGCCGCCGTAGTCTGTGACGAGCGAGTGGACGAGATAGAGGCCGACCCCGGTCCCATCGCTGTCGAGCCCCTTCTCGCCCTTCCCGAAGACCGTCGGTCGCAACGACTCCGGGATCCCCGGCCCGTTGTCCCGGACGCGGACCGTGACCGTCTCCGCGTCGACGTCGGCCGAGACCGTGACTGTCGGGACGTCCTTGTCGTTGTGCTGGACCGCGTTCTTCAGCAGATTTCGGAACACCGACGACAGCATGTCGTCGGCCAGCACCTCGACGGCAGGAAGCGGCCCGTCGACAGAGATCGTCGCCTCGTCGAACGTCTCGCGGACCTCGGAGATCTGCGCCCGGAGGATCGTGTTCAGTGAAACCCGTAACTCCCCACGGTCCGGGTGGATCATCACCTCGGCGAGATCGGCCGCCGTGTGCGTCAGTTCGACCGCCGACTCGGCGTTCTTCAGGACCTTCCGCAGGTGTTCCCGTCCGTCGGCGTCGACGTGGGGCGTGAGCAGTTCGCCGTATCCGAGCACGATCTGGAGCTTGTTCCGGATGTCGTGGCGAACGACCCTGTTCAGGAGATCCAGCCCGTCGCGCTGTTCCTCCAGTTGCTGTTCGTACGCCTTCCGGTCGGTGATCTCGCGGCTCACACCGATGAGACCGATCACCTCGCCGGACTCGTCGCGGTAGGGGAACTTGTTGTCGATGCAGACGAACCGGCGGCCGTCGACGTAGTAGAGCCGCTCCCAGGTCTCGCCCCGGCCGCTCTCGTAGACGCGCCGGTCGTCGGCTTCGATCCCGACGACGCTCCGGGGGTCGAACAGGTCGGCGTCGGTCTTGCCGACGATCTCCTCGGGGGTCGAATCGAGGAGACCGGCACCGACGTCGTTGATGAACTGGTACTCGCCGTCGCGGTTCTTGATGTAGACGGCCTCGGAGGTGTTGTGAACGATCGCGTCGAGGCGCTGTTTCGCCTCCATCAGCTTCCGTTCGCGCTCTTTCCGCTCCGTGATCTCCCGTGAGAAGACCGAGAGGCCGTCGTCGTCGGGATGGACGTCGACTTCGACCCAGTAGTCGAACGGCTCCGGAATGTACGTCTCGAACGACTGCGACTCGTTGGTCTCCATCGCCGTCCGGTATCGTGCGGCCGCTTCCGTCCCGCTCACCTCCGGGAACGTCGTCCAGAGTTCCTCGCCGACGACGTCCGCGGCGGGGGTACCGGTTCGGTCGGCCATCTGGTCGTTCCAGTACGTGATCACCCACTCCGAATCGACGGCGTAGTAGGCGTCGGAGATCCGCTCGGTGAGCTGTTTGTACTGGCACTTCTGCGCTTCGAGCGCTTCGCGAGCCACGACGCCGCCGATCGCGGTGCCGATCGTCGCCCCGAGCTCCGTCAGGAGCGTCCGCTCGTCGTCGCCGAAGGCCTGCGGCCGATCGGCGTACAGATTCAGAACGCCGTGCGTCCGATCGTCTTCGACGAGCGGGATCGCGGCGCTCGACTCGAAGCCGTGGGCGAGAGCCCGTTCGCGCCACGGCTCGTAGTCGGGGTCCGACTGGATGGTCTGCACAGTCTGCGTCCTGCCAGTGCGGATCGCGGAGGCCGTCGGCCCCTTCGCGTCCGCGGGGTCAGAAACGGTAATCGAAATCCCGTCGAGGTAGTCTTGTCTCGCCCCCGCAGTAGCGCTCGGGACGACGGCGTCGGTCTCGGGGTCGTGGACGCCGATCCACGCGAGGGCGTACGAGCCGGAGTCGGCGAACGCGCGACAGGCCGCCGCTTCGAGATCCTGCCGCGTGTCGGCCTGAATGAGGGCTTCGTGTACGCGTCGGATGACCTCACGGATCCGATAGCGTTCGGGATCGCCGAGGTCGCTCATCTCAGACGGTACGCACTCGTGTCAATGAATACGTTATGGTTTGTCCAAGATCGGACGGGTACGTACCGTCCCTCCAGAGGGCTTCCTCCGTGCGTCTCACGGTAAGAGTTAACACGCCAGAATCCGTTCAACAGGTGTGATGAGTGGTCGACAATCGTTCGTTTGTCGGGACTGCGGCTTCCGCGTCTCACCGGGATCTTTCCGCGCTCGGTGTCCGGAGTGCAACGGTGATCTCGGATCGACAACCACCGCACGGTGGGGCGCGATCTGAGATGGTCGAGCACGAGCGAACCAGCGACGGTCCGGCGCGCTCCGCTGGCGACGAAACCGCCTCGCCGGCAGATCCACATCGGATCAGATCGCTCGCGGTGACGACCGGTGACGTGATCGATGCGCTCGAATCGGCCTCGCGGAGCCGGCGGACGATCGTCCTCCGCGTGACGCCGCCGTTCTCGGGGCGGATGCGCGCTCGGATCCACGACGTCGGCGTCGTCGGCCCCGACGAGGAGTCGGAGGCGGTGGCGAAACCGGGCGCCGGGAGGGCCGCCGACATCGACGCCGCAGACGGGGACGCGTCGCCGATCCACCTCGACCCCGAGCGGTTCGTCGCCGACCCGCCGCCGTATCCGACCGTCGACGACACCGAAGACGAACTGCGCGCCTCGGAGACGCCGTACACGCGCGATCGGCACCGTGACCGTCATCAGGCGGCCGTCGACGAGTGGCGCGCCACGGTAGGGACCCGGCTGGTCGAGGAGCTCACGCTGACGACCGACGCCGGGGCGCATACGGTGTCGGTGGCGTATCTCGGGTAGAGATCGACGGCATCGACCCGCGGATTTATATCCGTTTGGTCGGGTAGCTTCTGGCGTGCTACCGAACCGTCGCGCACTGGCCGTCGTCGCCGTCGCACTCGTCTTGTCGACGAGCGGCTGCCTCGGCTTTGTCACCGGGGAGGAGGCGCTCACGTTCGCCGCAGAGCCAGCAGCCGTCGCCGACGCGGCCGTCGAAGAGGCGGGCTACGAGTCGAACGGCACGCGGGAAGTCACGATCAACCGGACGTTCGAGGTCGCCGGCCAGGAACGTCGCGTCGTCGCCACCAATCAGATCACCAGCTACGAGAAGAGCCTCGATCTCGGACTGCTGGGCGAGACGCGACTCGGCGTCTTCACCGTCGTCTCGACGCCGGCCGTCGAGGTGGCCGGCCAGACGCTCAATCCGATCGGGCAGTTCTCGAACGAGCGGCTCGTGGAGTTCGTCCAGCAGCGCTACTCCGGCCTGAGCGACGTCCGACAGGTCAGCGAGCGCAACGTCACGATCCAGGGCACCGAGACCACCGTGACGAAGTTCGCCGGGACGGCGACCGTGCAGGGGCAGGAGATCGACGTCTTCGTGCACGTGACGAAGTACCGCGACGGCGACGACTTCGTGCTCGCGATCGGTGTCTACCCCCAGCAACTCGACGGCGAGGAGGAGAACGTCCTCTCGATGATGCGCGCGCTCGAACACCCAGTCTCGACCTGAGCCGAAGGAGCGGGCTGACGACGGCGCACACGCGCTCTTCTTTTCACCCGAGCAACACTTTTTGCCCCACCCCGAGACCGTGAGCTATGCGACGAACCCGACAGGTCGGCGTCGCGCTCACCGCGCTGGCGGTCGTCGGCTACGCGATCGGCGTCGCCGTCCCGTACTCCGGGCGGTCGGCGTCGCTCGTGGGGGTGATGGTCGGCGTGACGCTCTACGCAGTCGGCTACGACGGGGGTGAGACGACGTGATCTCGGCGATCGTCTACGACGTCGGGCGCGTCGAGCACCGCACGATCGAGAGCGAGCGGGACCTCGCGGCGGCGCGCAGCGCGCCCGGGACGACCTGGGTTCGCGTGAGCGCACCGACGCCGGAGGAAGAGCGGATCGTCGCCGACGCGTTCTCGCTGCACGCCCTGGCGTTCGAGGACGTCCGGAGCGACGTCAGGCCGAAGACCGAGGAGTTCGAGGGCCACACGTTCGTCCTGGTGAAGACCGTCGCGCTCGAACACGGCGAGACGACGTTCGACGAGGAGATCCGAACGCAGCCGATCGGTCTGTTTCTCGGCGACGACTGGCTCGTGACGATGACTGCCGAGCCCGACCGCGTCGCAGTCGTCTCCGACGTCTGGCAGTCCGTCGAGAATCAGGAGGGGCGGACGCTGAGACAGGGGCCGGACTTCGCGGCCTACCGCGTGCTCGACCACGCCGTCGAGGATTACTTCGAGCTGCTCGACACCGTCGGCGACACCATCGAGGAGATCGAGGAGGCGATCCTCTCGACGCCCGACGAGGAACTCATCGAGGGCCTCAACACTGTCCGCCGGGATCTGCTCTCGTTCCGGAAGGTCGTCTGGCCGATGCGGGAAGCGGTGGGGACGCTGGCGCGCGGCGACGCCGAGGGCGTCCGCGAACCGACCGAGAAGTACTATCGCGACGTCTACGATCATCTGGTGGAACTCGTCGACCTCACCGAGACGTACCGCGACCTCACGCGCGGGACGCGTGACATCTATCTCAACGTCGTCTCGCAGTCGACGAACGAGGTGATGAAGCGACTCACCGTCGTTGCGGCGATTTTCATCCCGCTGACGTTCGTCGCCGGCGTCTACGGGATGAACTTCGGTGGCCATCCGACGAACCTCCCCGAACTGGCGTGGCCGTACGCCTACCCGGCAGTCGTCGCCGGGATGGGACTCGTCACGTTCATTCTGCTCTTGCACTTCCGACGAGAAGGCTGGCTGTGAAGCCGTCGACCGCCCGGATCTGCGGAACGTATATATACTCTCGAACTGCGACTGACGGCGAGCTACTTCGGATCCCGGAGAGCGCTAATACGGCCGTATCCGGGCTCAAAAATCGTTATCTACGGCCGGGAAATTAGCGACACATTTAAATATCTCTACTACTTACAGATAGTAAGGTCAGTTCGGGTCGGGCCACCTCTCCTTCTCACCTTCCGGCCGCGAACGAACCCCCCTCCAACCCATGAGTGACACACGAACCAGAGAGCACACGGCGGGCCGCGACACGCGGCGAGACGACGAACGCGAGGACGAGACAAGAGTGACCACTAACGAGACCGAAACGCGAACCGACGACGAACGCACCGACGACGCCGACGAGACGGAGCAGACCGCCGACGAGGAGCACGTCTGCCCGGAGTGCGGCGGTTCCCTCGTCACCGACGGCACGCGCGGAGAGACCGTCTGTGCGGACTGTGGACTGGTCGTCGACGAGGACTCGATCGACCGCGGTCCCGAGTGGCGGGCCTTCGACAGCGCCGAGCGCGACCGGAAGTCGCGGGTCGGTGCGCCGACGACGAACCTGATGCACGACAAGGGGCTGTCGACCAACATCGGCTGGCAGAACAAAGACGCCTACGGCAACGCCCTCTCCTCGCGGCAACGCGAGCAGATGCAGCGGCTGCGCACTTGGAACGAGCGCTTCCGCACGCGCGACTCGAAGGAGCGCAACCTCAAGCAGGCGCTCGGCGAGATCGACCGGATGGCTTCGGCGCTCGGCCTCCCCGAGAACGTCCGCGAGACCGCCTCGGTCATCTACCGCCGCGCGCTCGACGAAGACCTCCTGCCGGGCCGCTCGATCGAGGGCGTCGCGACCGCCGCGCTGTACGCCGCGGCGCGACAGGCCGGGACGCCGCGCTCGCTCGACGAGATCGAGCGCGTCTCCCGAGTCGAGAAGATGGAGCTGACCCGGACGTACCGCTACATCGTCCGCGAGCTCAAACTGGAAGTCGAGCCGGCGGACCCCGAGCAGTACGTGCCCCGGTTCGCGTCGGAACTGGGGCTCTCCGACGAGGCCGAGCGACAGGCGCGAGAACTGCTTCGGAACGCGAAGCAGGCGGCGATCCACTCGGGGAAATCACCCGTGGGCCTCGCGGCGGCAGCAGTCTACGCGGCCGCGCTGCTCACCAACGAGAAAGTGACTCAGAGTCAGGTCAGCGACGTCGCAGACGTCTCGGAAGTCACGATCCGTAACCGCTACAAGGAGCTCCTCGAAGTCGACGATCCGGGCGTGATCGCGTAGGCGGGGAACCGACGAACCGACGAGTAGCCCGCCGGACTGAAAGCGGAATCAAAACGGGTGGTACGCCGGAGAGATCGGGTGATGTCGCCCCCGCAAAAACCTTTATTGACGTACCGAGAGTCGGTTGGGCTATGGTCGAAGCGTTTGTCCGACTGCTGTGTCCTGAATGCGGGAAAGACTGGGAGGCGCAGCCGACGTCGCTGCCCAACCATCGCGAGAACTACACGTGTTCGTCGTGCGGCGCGACCCGCCGCCTCGCGGAGTTTATGCGGACCGAACGCGACCTCGACACCGTCAAGCAGTTCGAGTGAGCGAGGCGTCACGGGAGGTTTGACTCCGCCCGTGCGCCGATCGCAGTGCGAACCGAACGCCGTTTTGTCCCGCGTTACAGATCCGGAACCGACGAGAGCGCCCCGCACGCGTCACACTTCAGCACCGTCGTCCCGCGCTCGTCGACGAGTCGAGTGTCGGGTGAGCCACACTCGCTGCACGTGACGAAGTCGTCGACGTACGCCGAGAGCGCCTCGGCGACGCGTCGCTGTTTGAAGTCTCCCGTGAAACGGGCGCGGCCGCGATCGTCGATCTGTGCGCTCGTGCCGAGTTCCGACTGCAGAAACCGGACCAGATGGTCCGAATCGCGGGCGAGCCTGTCGTGGGTCGCCTCGAAGTTCTCCCAGACGGTCGCGTTGCCCTCCTGGCGGACCTCCGGATCCGGGACCTCGAAGCGCTCGCCACCTTCCGCGATTTCGGGTGACTGTTCGAGTGCTCGATCGAGTTGGTCCTCGTAGTCCATACCCCCCTTATGGGACCGCGAAGTGTAAAGCGTTCATACTGCTGTCGGTTCTCCGCCCGGACGTCCGTGAGTTCAGAGACACGTCCCACGTGCAGCACGTAAATCCCTATTATATGATATGAAGACAGTCCAACAGCGATGCGGGGACCGCCCCTGCTGTGTCATAATTCTTCATTATTGTCGACCCGGAATCAGCCGATTTGGGGCGTTTCTCGGGTGTATTCGACAGGAGTGTGTTAACGATACTCAGGATAGTAATATATTCTTCGAGTCTCAATCCACCTTTGCTCATGAAGAAGCAGGAGCTCATCCACCTTCACGGCCTGCTTGCAGAGGTACACACGCAGGTCGAGGCGTGGGAGGACGAGGAAGTATCGCTCGAAGCGTACAACGAACTCGGCGTCCGACCGACATCGATTCACAAATCGAAAACCGATCACAAAGCCGCCGTTTTCAAACTGGTCAAAGGAATCACCGCCTCGCTCGACGACGTCGAACAGGAGCGCGTCGCAGCGACCGCCGACTGAACGCGACGACTCGCCGTATCCTCCGACCGCTACACGGCCAGCGGTGGCTACGACGTCTCCGACCCACGCAGAGAGATCAACGATGGGACCGCGCCGCGCTCACCGAACGCGACGAGAGACGGTGACCGACGGTCCGATCACCCGTCTTCGACGAGCTCGTCGAACTCGGGGATGAGGTCGTCACCGTTCGAGGTGTCGTCGTCGGAAGCCTGCCCGTCCGAACTCCCGTCGGGTTCGTCGCCGCCTGCGTCGTCGTCCTCGTCTACCGCGTCCTCGTCGGCATCGTCGTCTTCGATCGGATCGACGGAGAGCACCTTGAGCGGGACGTTCTCCAGCCGCTGGCCGATCTCTTTCCGGGCGATTCGGGAGGCGTGTTCCTCCCGTTCGACGTTGAACACCGTCATCTCCAGCTCCAGCGCGACCAGCGCCTCGTCGGCCGCGATGAACGCCGGCGGGAGCTCCTCGCCGTCGGGCGAGGTGCGCGAGCCCATCGAGATCTCGACGTAGCTCAGATCCGGATTCAGCATCTCGCCCGTCTTCGAGATGGCAATACGGATCGCCTCGTCGGGCGTTGTCACGTCGTACACCGGTATCGCGGCCTCGACGACGACTCTGCAGTCCATACTGGAAGCTACGGTCGCCCGAGGCATCAAAGGTTCGCCGCCGGGACGACCCAGTGGGTACCCGCCGGGTAGCCGCCTAGTCGTCGCCGCGCGCCCGGAGGTAGTAGAAGAGGTACGTCTGCGCGTAGCCCGCGTACTCGCCGCCGAGGCGCTCCCGGATCGCCCGCGAGGTCTCGGTGTAGTTGCTCCGGTCGCACTCGGGAAAGTAGTCGGCGATGGCGCTCTGGATCCAGGTGTCGAGCGGGACCGCCTCCAAGTAGCCGAGCGAGAACAGCAGCACGCAGTCGGCGACCTTGTCACCGACGCCGACGAACTGCGTCAGATACTCGCGGGCGTCCTCGTAGTCGCGGCCGACTGCCTCGCTCGGGTGCGCCTCGCCCTCGGCGACCATCGCGGCGGTCCGCTGGACGTAGGGCGCCCGGTAGCCGAGTTTGAGCTCGCGGAGATCCTCCTCGCTCTGCGCCGCAAGCTGCGCCGGCGTCGGGAACGCGTCGAACTGCTCGCCGTCGGCCTCGTGGCGCGTGCCGAACTCGCGGGCCAGCGCCATCTGCATCCGGTGGATCCGTGCGACGCGCATCTGCGCCGAGCAGATGAACGAGACGAGACAGGCGAACGGCGGGTCGCGGACGAGCCGCATCCCGCGGTAGGCGTCGTACGCGGCCCGGACGAGGTCGTCGTCGGGCGTCGCCGCGTAGATCGCGTCGAGGTCGTCGTCGAGGCGCAGCAGGTGCCGCAGCAGCGGCACGGGGTCGGTCGACGCCTCCCACTCTACGCTGTCGTCGCGCTGGCGGACGCGCACGACGACGTCCTCGTCGGTGACGCCGTCGATCGGCGGGACGACGGTCTGGTACCACGCGTCGCCGCCGTGAACGTCCATCGACTCGTACATCCGTCCGTCGGCGCGGTCCCACAGATACGACTGCCCGCTCTCCAGCGTCGCCTGCAGATCGAACGGGCCGGGGATCTCCGAGAGCGGGATCGCGCCGGATTCGAGCGTCATCGAGACGTTCGAGGGACCCGGCAAGTATGCGGGTTTCGATGCGGCGAGCGGACGCGCGGGCGAAAGCGCGGACGGCAGAGGCACGGGGGCGACGACACGGTGCGGCGCGAGGGTGACGCGACGACGCGACGACGACGCCCCGTCAGTTCCGGATCTGTTCGTCGGTCAGGCGAGCGAGCCGTTCGGCGAGGTGGTCCTCGAACATCGCCTCGGTGCAGCGCCACGTCCAGTTGCCCAGCGCGGTGCCGGGGCGGTTGAAGCGCGCGTGCTCGTCGAGACCGAGCACGTCCTGCACCGTCGTGAACGCGAGGACGGCGTCCGACCGCCAGACGGCCTCGATCATCGACCAGTTGATCTCCGAGCCGTCCGCGCCGATGTTGTAGTTCAGGCAGTCGCGCTGCTGCGGCGGGAGCGCTTCGTAGTAGCCGACGATCGTGTTCGTGTCGTGCGTCGACGTGTAGCCGACGCTGTTCTCGGGGTAGTGCATCGGCTGGTACATATCCCCCTCCTGGCACCAGTTGGCGTAGTGCGGCACGCGCATCGACGGGAACGCGAAGCGCTCGCGGAGGTCGACGAGCCCCTGATCGAGGAACCCCAGATCCTCGACGACGAACGGGAGTTCGCCGAGTTCCGCCTCGACGGTCTCGAAGAACTCCGCGCCCGGGGCGTCGCGCCACTCGCCGTCGGCCGGTGACGCCGCGTCCGCCGGGATCGCCCAGAACTCGTCGAAGCCTTTGAAGTGGTCGATGCGGGCGACGTCGACGAGGTCGAGGAGGCGATCGAGCCGCGCGAGCCACCAGTCGTAGTCGTGCTCCGAGAGCGCGTCCCAGTCGTACACCGGGTTCCCCCAGCGCTGGCCCTCGTCGTCGGGGTTCGGCGGCACGCCGGCGACGGCGGCGGGCTCGTGGTCGGCGGTCAGCGCGAACGTCTCGGGGCTCGCCCAGACGTCTGCGCTGTCGAGAGCGACGTAGATCGGGAGGTCGCCGACGAGTTCGACGCCGCGTGCCGTGGCGTACTCGCGCATCGCGTGCCACTGCCGGTCGAAGACGAACTGGACGAACTCGCGGTAGGCGATCTCGTCGGCGAGCTCCTCGCGGTGTGTCGCGAGCGCGTCGGGGTCGCGCGTCCGGATCGGCTCGGGCCACGACGTCCACGCGCCGTCGTACCGCGTCCGCAACGCCATAAAGAGCGCGTAGTCGTCGAGCCACGCCGACTCGCGCTCGCGGAACGCCGCGAACGCGTCGGTGTCGGCGACGGCCTCGTCGGCGTGGAACCGCTCGGCCGCGAGCCGGAGCTTCTCGGTTTTGTACTCGCGGACGCGGTCGTAGTCGACGTCGTGCGGGGGGAAGTCGGGGACGGGCGCGAGATCCGCATCGTCCAGATAGCCGGCGTCGACGAGACGCTCTAAGCTGACGAGGAGCGGATTCCCCGCGAACGCGGAGTACGCCTGATACGGCGAGTCGCCGTGGACCGACGCCGTCGGCCCGACCGGACAGAACTGCCAGTACGACTGTGCGGCGTCCGCAAGCCAGTCGACGAACGTGCGCGCGCCGCTGCCTAAGTCGCCGACGCCGTGCGGCCCCGGTAGGGACGTGAGGTGGAGAAAGACCCCGGACCGTCGATCGAATCGCATACCTTTGCCACCCTGGGCAGAAAGTTAAGCGTGTGGCACTGCCCCCGCGAGACCGGCAGACCGGACGCCGGCGAACCGCACACAATTAACACCGCGCGGGTCGTTCTTCGGACCGTGCATCCGAAGACGGTCCTCATCACCGGCTGTTCGTCCGGCATCGGTCGCGCGGCGGCGCTCGCCTTCCTCGAGGAGGACTGGTGCGTCTACGCGACGGCCCGCAACCCCGCAGACATCGAGACGCTCGGTGAGAAGGGCTGCAACATCGCCACGCTGGACGTCACCGATCAAGACGACGTCGACCGCGTGGTCGACCGCATCGTCGAAGAGGAGGGCCACGTCTCCTGTCTCGTCAACAACGCCGGCTTCGGGCAGATGGGCCCGCTCGAGGACGTCCCCACCGAGCAGGTCCACCGGCAGTTCGAGGTGAACGTCTACGGCCCGCATCGGCTGATCCGGAAGGTCCTCCCGCAGATGCGCGGCCAGGAGGACGGCACCGTCGTCAACGTCTCCAGCGCGGCCGGCCGGATCTCGTTCCCCGGCGGGGGCGTCTACGCGGGGTCGAAGTTCGCGCTCGAAGCGATGAGCGACGCGCTGCGGAACGAAGTCGACCAGTACGGGATCGACGTGGTGCTCGTCGAGCCCGGCCCGGTCGAGACGCAGTTCACCGACCGCGCCGAGCGCGAGGTCCACGGCGACGACGGTGACGGCGACGGCGACGACGACGCGGCGGGGATCGACGGCATCGAGCGCTCGGGCGCGTACGAGTCCTTCTACGAGCTGTTCTCGGACACCCAGCTGATCGGTGGCGGCGGCCTCGGCGCGATCTCGGCCGAGCGGGTCGCCGAGGACATCCTCGACGCCGCGTCCTCGACGAAGCCACAGCCGCGGTATCAGCCGGGGACGGCGGCGCGGATCTCCGTGCTGGCGCGGCACCTCCCGGCGCGGTGGCTCGACACCGCCTACCGGTACCTCAGAAAACTGTAGCCCGCGGGCGCTACTCCAGACAGGCGGCGACGACGCGCAGCGCACGCTCGCCGCGAACCTCCTCGGCGAGCAGCGGGACGCGCTTGACGTCTCGGCTCCGGAACAGGTCCGTCGCTCGACCGATGGCGTCCTGCTGGACCTGCCAGCGTCGCTGACAGAAGTCGCAGCGTTCCAGATCCGGGGAGACGATCCAGCGGTCGTCGACGTCCGCGCTCGTCACCTCGGCGAGGTTCTCCATCACGCGGTTGACGACGAGCGTCTGGACGGGGATCCCGTAGCCGTCGAGTCGGTCGACGAGGCGCTCGGTCTCGACGACGCTCATCTCCTCGGGGATCATCACCACGCGGAAGTCCGTCTTCGCGGGGTCCCGGAGGACCGTTCGGAGTCGCTCGATCCGCTCGCGGAGTTCGTCGAGGTCGGGCGCGGCGGCGTCCTCGCCGCTGCCCATCCCGAACATCCCCTTGACGCCCTCCATCATCCCAGAGAACTGCTGGCGGAGTTTGGCGATGCGGCCGACCATCGAGTCCATCAGTTCGGGGAGTTCGAGCAGTCGGAGCGTATGCCCCGTCGGTGCGGTGTCGACGACGACCCGATCGAAGCGCGGATCGTCGAGATACTCCATCAACTGCTGCATCGCCGCAGCCTCGTCCGCGCCGGGCATCGAGCCGGGGCCCATCGCGCCGCCGAGAAGGTCCTCCATCCCGCCGAGGTCGCCGAAGGGAGCGGCGTCCGGCCCGCCGCCGGCGAACGGGTTACCCTCGACGTTCGCGTCCTGATCGAAGCCGCCGGAATCGGCGTCGCCACCGAACCCGTCCGCGGCGTCGCCCGCCGCGTCCGGTCCGGCCCCGCCGAACGGTCCGGCGACGACCGCGTCGGGGTCGATCTCGGCGGCGTACAGCGGCATCGACTCCCGGATCCGCGTCGGATCGGCGGGCACGTCGACGCCGAGGGTGTCAGACAGCGAGTGCGCCGGGTCCGTCGAGACGACGAGCGTGGACGTGCCGGCGGCCGCGGAGGCGAGCGCGGTCGCCGCCGCCATCGTCGTCTTGCCGACGCCGCCTTTCCCGCCGTAGAGGACGTAGTCGGGCGCGTCGATCGTCTCGGGGAGCCCCGTCGCGTCCGTGGTGTCCTCAATCGGGTCGACGTGCTCGACGGCTTCGACGTCGACCGCGTGGTCGTGGTTCTCGTCCGGCGAGTCTTCGGTACGCGCGTCGTCGCCCTCGTCGGCGGCGTCGACGTCGATACTCGACATACGCGTGGTCACGAGACGGGGACTTGTGTACTTCTCGGTCGGCGACCGGGCCGTCTCCCCGGAGCGAGGGGAGACGAGTCGGGGTGCGTCGGCTCAGCGCCGATCGAAGTACGTCGCGAGTCGGTCGGCCGCCGCTTTTGCCCGGTCGGTACACAGCGAGAACCGGATCCAGTCGTCGTAGGCGTCGCCGAAGGCCTCCCCCGGCATCCCGGCGACGCCGGCCTCGTCGATCAGTTGCTGGACGTTCGACATCGTCCCCGGAAAGCCCTCGAACCGCGCCAGCACGTAGAACGCGCCCTCCGGAGTGGTGTAGTCCGCGCCCGCGGCGTCGAGTGCGTCGGTGAACGCGTCGATCCGCTCGCGGAGGGTGTCGCGGACGGACTCGTAGTACGCGGGCGGCGTCTCCCGGAGCGCGTTCGCGACGGCCGCCTGCGCGGGGCGGCTCCCGGTGACGTTGACGAGCATATGTCGCGCCCGCGCGTCGTCGACGAGCGAGTCGGGGAAGACGCCGTAGCCGACGCGAAAGCCCGTGATCGCCATCGACTTCGAGAACGACGAGGTGACGACGACGTCGTCGCGGTCGAGCGTGAGCGCGCTCTCGAACCGTCCGGTGAAGTCGAAGTGGTCGTACACCTCGTCGACGAGCAAGAGCGCGTCGTTCGCGGCCGCGACGTCGGCGAGCTCGGCGACCGCGTCCCGGCTGTAGACGGTCCCGGTCGGGTTGTTCGGCGTGTTGAGCACGATCATCGCGGTCTCGGCCGAGGCCGCGTCGCGCATCCCGGCGACGTCGACGCGGCCGTCCTCGTGGACGGGCACGCGGGTCACTGCCCCGCCGAGCATCGTCGCCTTCCCCGGGTAGTACGGATAGACGGGGTCGGTGAGGAGAAACTCCGCGCCGGCGTCGCGCTCCATCGCCTCCGCCATCGCGAGGTAGTTCGCCTCGGCCGCGCCGTTCGTGACGACGACGCGGTCCTCGTCGACGTCGCGTCGCGCCGCGATCGCCTCCCGGAGGTCGCCGAGCCCCTCGCTCGGCGGATACTGGAAGTCCTGCGGGTCCCCGTCGGCGTAGCTTTCGAGTCCCGTCCGGAGCGCGGTCGGCGGGTCCCAGTCGGGGTTCCCCGAGACCATCGTCACGACGTCGCGGTCGGCCGCGGCGGCGTACTGGATGACGCGGTAGAACAGCGGTTCGTCGTACGCGTCGTCCGAGTCGGTCATCTCGTCTCGGGCGAGGGAGGCGACCGAAGTGTGTCTTTCGCCCGCGTCGTGGTCCGCACAGGCGACTGCGGACTGTTCCGACGACCGCCGGCTGGGCCGACGACCA
Source organism: Halobellus sp. Atlit-31R (assembly GCA_003665935.1). GTDB lineage: Archaea > Halobacteriota > Halobacteria > Halobacteriales > Haloferacaceae > Haloquadratum. The sequence goes on from QPLR01000001.1 coordinate 598,248, forward strand.
CCGACTGCGCCGACGACCACCGACTGCGCCGACGGCTACAGACCGTCCCGACGGGCGGACGTTCTTTACTGCTCGCCACCCTCTGAGGACGTATGCGAGAGTTCGCTTCGGAGCCGCCGATCGAAGTCCGCGTCGGCGACACCCTGCGGGACGCCGGCGAGACGGTCGCAGTCGCCGAGTCGTGTACGGGCGGGCTGATCGGGTCGCTCCTGACCGACGTGCCCGGGTCCTCGGACTACTTCGACCGGTCGCTCGTGACGTACTCCTACGACGCGAAGCTGACCGCGCTCGGCGTCTCGCGGGAGTCGCTCGACGACCACGGCGCGGTCTCGGAGCCGGTCGCCCGCGAGATGGCCGCCGGCGTCCGCGACACGTCCGGAACGGACTGGGGCGTCTCGACGACCGGCATCGCCGGGCCGGAGGGCGGGACCGCCGAGAAGCCGGTGGGGACCGTCTACATCGGAGTCGCCTACCGCGGCGAGTGGGGGACCGGGGCGTCCTACACCCGCGTCGACCGCTTCGAGTTCGACGGCAGTCGGACGGAGATCAAAGAACAGATCGCCCGCCGGGCGCTCGAAACGCTCCGTGAGGCGGTCGAGGAGTAGCGACGCGCGCCGTCGGGACCGAACAGATCCATCGACGGCGGGCGGAGTCGGGGCACAACGTTTGTAGGGGCGGCAGACCCACTCACTGCCGATGAACAAAGACGGGCACGTACTGAACGGGGCGCTGCTGGCGATCGGGCTTGGGGTCATCCTCTCGGTCGATCCGACGTCGGGACCACTGGTCGGTGGGGAGAGCGGAGCAGTCACCCTCGACGCCGCCGCGGGACTCGCCGGCGAGACCGCGGTGACGGTCGTGGAACTGTCGCTGCCGGTCGTCCTCGGCGCGCTCTTTCCGGACGTCGACACGGCGTTCGGTCGGCACCGAAAGACGCTGCACAATCTCCCGGTTCTGGCGATCTTCCTGGCGTTCCCCTACGTCTTCGGGAACCTCCAGTTCGTCTGGATCGGCGTCGCGACGCACTATCTCCTCGATATGGTCGGCTCGAAGCGCGGGATCGCGCTCTTCTACCCGTTCTCGCCGACGGAGTACAACCTCCCGACCGGCGTAGCGACCTCCAGCGAGTGGGCCACGAAAGTGACCGTCGCCGTCACCGCGATGGAACTGGTCGTCCTCGCGCTCGTCCACAACTACGTGTTCGCGCTCGACACGTCGCTGGCGCAGGCGACGAACGTGATCGGCACCGCGGTGGGGCTGTAACGGGACGCGGTCGCCGGGCTCGCCGGCGTCGCGGCCGCTCGGTCGCTGCTCGGCACTCAGTACTCGCTGACGTCGTCGAAGCGGCCTTCGTAGGCGACGTGGTCCGGGTGTGTCGGTTCCGTGCCGGACAGCAGGAGGCGGTCGACTTTCCCCCAGGAGTTCTCGTACCCCAGGTGGGCGAACTCGGCGAGGCCGCGGGCGGCGTGTGCGGGACCGCGACGCCGGAAGACGCGGCGATCGGCGCCTTCTCGCAGCGCCGCGACGAGGTCGGCCTCGGAGTCGATCGCCCGCTCGAAGGTCGTCCACGCCTCGCCGACGCTGCTGGGGAGGTGGGCGTACGACGACCCGAACCCCGGACAGTCGAGATCGCGCGCGATCGAGCGAGCGCGACGGTTGTCTCGCGACAGGAGTTTGAAGTTGTGCGTCTCGACCGCGTGGATCTCTTCGATTCGGGCGTCGATCTTGTCGCGATCGAGGCTCACGTTGAGAAACTCCGGGTGCGGAACGAGGACCGCCGCGTCCTGTCTGTCGAACGCTGCGAACGCCCCATCGAGCGAGATGAAGTCCGGGACGGGATCGGAGAGCCCGATCGCGAGGACGTGTCTGCGGTCGCGCCAAGAGCCCGTGAACACCTCCCGGGCGGGGACGACGAGCAGGTCGTCGTCCGAGAAGCGAGCCGCACGCTCGCGGATCGTCGGCAGCCGCGTGAAGTGCGGCGCGTACACGAGCACGTCGATGCCGCGGTCTTTCGCGCGGGCGACGACGCGCTCGTTCAGGAGCTTCACGTGGAGATCGACGCGGGTCGTCGCCGTGGCGTCGACGCCGCCGTCGGTTCGCGTCGCCGCGTTCGGATCGGCGTCGATCGGGGCATCCGGTCCGGACGCGGCCGTATCGGTCACGCCAGTCAGTCCGAACGGCCGCGGGTTAGTGATTTCTATTCCCGCCGCTGCGGAACGGTTTTGTCGCCCCTGTGCGTGCCGTGTGGTATGTCCCTGTGGAAGTGCGGCATCGGCGACTGTGGCGAGCGGTTCGAGGACGTCGAGTCCGCGATCATCCACCAGACGGTCGATCACGACCGCCACGAATGTACGGTCTGCGGGAGCATCGTCCCGGACGGCTACTTCGCGATCCGACACGCGTTCGAGGAACACTCCCGCGCGGAGTACGTCCGCGCCTACGACGCCGACTCGACCGCCGTCCGCGTCCGCGAGGATATCAAGGCGGCCATCGAGGACGAGGCGGATCTCCGCGACGTCGTCGAAGAACTCAAACGCCGCGACGCCCTCTGAGCGCCGTCAGCGCCGCCAGCGGGACGCTATCACCGACGCGTTCCACCGACGCAGTCGCCCTCCCGACGCTCGGTCGATTCTCCGTCCCGTCCTCTCCGTTCCGTCCTCTCTGTACCGGAGAGGTCTCTCGCGACGACGACGCCAGCGCCGAGCAGAAGAGCCGTTCAGCGTTCGTCGCTGTCGAGGACGCGGATCTGGTCGCCGCGGACGGTGACCGGGATCGGAACCGTCGCCTCGTAGAGTTCGACCGTGACCTGATCTTTCGTCTCGTCGATCCGCTGGACGCGGGCCTTCTCGCCTTTGAACGGTCCGGCGATCAGTTCGACGATGTCGCCCTCTGCGATGCCCTCGACGTCCGGCGTCGGCGAGAGGAAGTGCTCGACCTCCGCGATCGAGGACTGACCGGCGACGCCGCCGCTCTTGACGAGGCCGCGAGCGTGCGGGATCTCCTCGAGGACTCGGGAGATGACGGCGTCGTTGTCCGACTCGACCATCACGTAGCTCGTCAGCGAGTCTGGAGCCAGCACGGCGTGGATCTCCGGTTCCTCGCGGTTGGCGATCATGTCGGCGACTGTTCGCTCCTGGCTGGCCGTGGTCTTGACCGAGTAGATCGGCACGTCAGACACCTCCCGGGAGGAAGCTCATCACCGCGTAGATGAGAAAGCCCAGGAAGCCGACGAGAACGATGCCGGCGCCGGCGATGAGACCGATCTGGGAGAACTCCTCCCACGAGGGGGTGCTCGCCAGCTTCAGCACCCGCACGTAACTGGTCAGGTCGTACTTGACGTCCATCGTTGTGTCGTAGCTAATGTGCCGGGCTTTTTCTATCTATTGATGCCCGTCTCGCGCTGTGGGGCAACGGCGGAGGCCATCACTCGACGTAGTCGATCTCTGCGCCGTCGGCCGGCTGCTGCCCCTGCGGCGACGGCTTCGGCTGCGGCTGGGCGTCGTCGTCGCTGCGGCCGTAGATCTGCGGCGATTCGACGCCCGTGACGACGATCATCGTCCGCATCGTGCCGTCGATCTCCTCGTCGACGGAGGTCCCCCAGATGATCCGGGCGTCGGGGTCGATCCGGTCGTAGATCTCCTCGACGACGCCCTCGGCCTCCTCGATGCTCATATCCGACCCGCCGGTGACGTTCACGAGCGCGGAGTTCGCCCCCGAGATGTCGACGTCCAAGAGCGGCGAGCGGAGCGCGCTCTTCACGGAGTCTTGCGCCTTCGATTCGGAGTCCGACTCCCCGAGTCCGATCATCGCGACGCCGCCGCGCTCCATTACGGTCTTGACGTCGGCGAAGTCGAGGTTGACGAGGCCGGGCTTGGTGATGAGCTCGGTGATCCCCTTCACCGACCGCATCAGGACCTCGTCGGACACTTTGAACGCCTGCCGGACCGGGAGTTTGCCGACCGCGTCGAGCAGCCGGTCGTTCGGGACGACGATGACGGTGTCGGCGACGTCGCGGAGGCGTTCGAGCCCCGCTTCGGCGTTGGTGCGGCGGACCTCCCCCTCTGCCGTGAACGGCGTCGTGACGATAGCGATGGTGAGCGCGCCGGACTCCCGAGCCGCCTTCGCGACCACCGGCGCCGAGCCGGTGCCGGTGCCGCCGCCGAGTCCGGCGGTGACGAACACCATATCGGAGCCGTCGATCGAGTCGTAGATCTCCTCTTGGGACTCCAAGGCCGCCTCCTCGCCGACCTGCGGGAGCGACCCCGCGCCACGGCCCTGCGTCTTCTGTTCGCCCATCAGGATCTTGGTGTCGGCCTCGATCTCGACGAGGTGCTGAACGTCGGTGTTGGCGGCGACGAGCGTCGCGCCCTCGATCCCCTCTTCGTGCATTCGGTTGACGGTGTTGCCGCCGGCGCCGCCGCAGCCGACGACCGTGATGTCCGTCTGGAGGTCGACGAGAACTTCCTGCAGTTCCTCGTCGGTCATCGTGCCGGTGCGGGGGATCTCCCCGCCCGTTGGTGCGTCGACGGCGTTCCCATCCCCCGTCTCCTCGGCCTCGTCTATCGCATCGTCGACGATGGAGTCCATAGTATGGCCGTCCTTACCGAATACAGCCTAATTATCTTTCCCCTCACGTCGGACGGGCGTCTGACGCTGAGGCGGCCGGACACGGAAATTCGACGACAGACGCAGTCGGCGTGTGGTGGCACGCGCGGCGAGGAGTCACCAACGGCGTTACTCCGCGCGTACTGACTGTGCGGCGTCACCGATCGGGAACGTCACCGTCTCCTCGGTGTGGACCTCGGCGGGCGTCACCTCGCGGCCGTCGACGTCGACCGTCTCGCCGGCCGACAGACGGCCGAACGCCGGCCCCTCCGGAACGCCAGCGGCGGCAGCCACCGCCGGATCGAACGTCTCGCGCGTGGCGGTGACCCGCGCATCCTCGACGGTAACCTCGTCGTACTTCTCCACGAGGATCGCGACGAGCGCGTTCACGAGAGAGTCGACGCCGCCGGCGTCGCCGACGGCGGCGCGTCCCTGAGGTATCGTCCCGCCTTCGACCGTCTCGAACGCGACAAGCGTGTCTTCGGCGGCCGCCATCGCCGCTTTCTGGTCGATTCCGGACGCCTCGGCGAGGAGGTCGTCGGGGAGCGAGACGACGCTGAACGCACCGGCCGGTACGTTACTGTCGGAGGCATCGACGAGGATGCCACTCTCAGAGGCGTCGGCGAGAGCATCGCCGTCGGGGGCGTCTCCAGCGTCGCTGTCGGAGGGCGCCCCGTCGTCGCCGTCGGGGGCGTCCCCAGCGTCGCCGCCGGAGGCGTCGGGTACGGCAACGGTCTCTACCTCCTTCGCGGGCGCGCCGAGTCGGAGCCCGGACTCGATCGGGGAGAGCGCCGCTTCGAGCCGCTCGACGAGGGCGAGATCGACGCCGGTCGTCGCTCGGAGCCGCGTCTCGCCGACGACGCGGTAGCCGAGATCTTCGACGACCGCCTCCAGCGCCGGGTCGTCGTCCGCGACGAGCGCCCGCGTCGCGGCCGACTGCTCGAACGCGCGTTCGATCACGCCCGCGTTCGCCTCGGGGTCGCCCATCGACTTGCGGACCCAGTCGGCGGCGACGTGGCCGATCGCCCAGTCGGTCTCGCGGAGGATCCGCTCGAACTGCGGCGCGTAGTGGCCGCCGCCGAAGCCGACGATCTGCCGAGGGGCGGCGCCGCTGCCAGTCGACGTCGCGTCCGGGGAGACGTCCGCGAGTTCCAGCACCGCGCGGGCGACGGCCTCGGCCCCGGCGGGGTCGTTCCACTCGGCCTCGCTGCTCCCGAGTTCCACGAACAGCGAGGGCGCGCCGACGTCGCTCGGGCCGTGGTGCGTACACTCGATGCCGACCTCGTAGCCGTCGGGCGCGTGGCGGTCGAACGCCCCGACGACGGCGCGCTGGACGTTCGGACACGCCCGCGCGAGTTCGCCCGGCTCGCCCCCGTACTCGGCCGGACCGAAGTTGCCAGTGAAGTGCGCTGTCAGCAGCGGGCCCGTCTCGCCGGAGTGTCGCGAGAGGAAGGCGACGACGGACGGCGGCGTCGAGAACGCCTCTGCGACGCCGTCGAGTTCGAGGTGCCACGCGTCGAACTCCCGGAGCTCGAAGTCGCCGTGGCGGTAGTACGTCCCGCCGCCGTCGGCGTCGCTTCGCGTGGCATCCTCGTGCGTCTCCCACTCGGCGAGCGAGCGCAGCGCCGCGCCGATCGCGACCGACGCGCTGTCCGCTCGACTGACGACCAATCCGATCACGAGCGTGCGTCGTCGCGGCACGGTATAAAATGTCTCGGAGCAGCACCGGGGCGTCGAGTCGCCGACCCGGTGGCGACGGGGGACCGCCCGACGTCGTCGCGACAGATGCGCGACACTGGCCAGCGAGCGACCATTTAATCCGACCGCGGGGTGACGCGTGGATATGGACGTATTCGGACTCCTCGGGAATCCAGTCGGACACTCGCTGTCGCCGCCGATGCACGAGGCGGCCTACACGGCGCTCGGGATGGACGCGCGCTACGTCACCTTCGAGCCCGATCGCGACGCCGCTGCCGACGCTGTCGCGGCCGCCGAAACGCTCGGCATCGCGGGACTGAACGTCACGATCCCGTTCAAGCAGGACGTGCTGGACGCGGTCGAGCCCGACGACGTCGCCCGTCGTGTCGGGGCCGTGAACACGGTCGACTTCACCGGCGAGACGCCGCGGGGGTACAACACTGACGTCGCCGGCGTCGAGCGGGCGTTCGCACACCACGACGTCGCCATCGACGGCCGCGAGGCAGTCGTCGTCGGAGCGGGCGGGGCGGGGCGAGCGGCCGCGTTCGCCCTCGCGGACGCCGGCGCATCAGTCCACGTCGCGAACCGGACGGTCGAGCGCGCGGAGTCACTCGCCGCGGACGTACCGGGCGCGACAGCGGGCGGGCTCGACTCGCTCGCTCGCGTCGCCGACGCGGACCTGCTCGTCAACGCGACGAGCGTCGGGATGGAACCCGACGACGGCGAGACGCCCGTGCCGGCCGCACACCTGCACGCCGACCTCGCCGTCCTCGATGCGGTCTACGCGCCGATCGAGACGCGACTGCTCAGCGAGGCCGCGGCGGCAGGTGCGACGACGATCGACGGGGCGTGGATGCTGCTGTTCCAGGGCGTCGAGGCGTTCGAGCGCTGGACCGGCCGCGACGCGCCGATCGAGGCGATGAACGACGCGCTTCGGGCCGGCCTCCAGTAGCGGTTGCAGTCGGTACCGGAGCGGTTGCAGATCGGGTCAGTCGTCGGCGTCGGTCTCGACGCTCGTCTGCGAGACGCGTCGACTGGCCCGTTCGACGAACTCGTCGGGGAGTTCGTCGATCTCGCCGGCCTGCACGCCCCAGAGGTGCGCGTAGAGGCCGTCGTTCGCCAGTAGCTCCTGGTGATCGCCGCGCTCGACGATGCGGCCGTCTTCGAGCACGACGATCTGGTCGGCGTCTTTGATCGTCGAGAGGCGGTGAGCGATGCTGAACGTCGTCCGGTTCTCGGTCAGGCGGTCCAGCGACCGCTGGATGAGCATCTCCGTTTCGGTGTCGACGTCTGAGGTCGCCTCGTCGAGGACGAGCACGTCCGGATCGCGGAGGACGGCGCGGGCGATCGAGAGCCGCTGCCGCTGCCCGCCGGAGAGTTTCACGCCGCGCTCGCCGATCTCGGTGTCGTAGCCGTCGGGGAGGTTCCGAATGAACTCGTGCGCTTCGGCGGCCTTCGCGGCGTCGACGACGTCTTGGTGCGTCGCTCCGAACGTCCCGTAGCGGATGTTCTCCTCGACGGTGCCGTAGAACATGAACGTGTCCTGACTGACGTAGCCGATCGACTGCCGGAGGCTCGGCACCGTGACGTCGCGGACGTCGGTGCCGTCGATCGAGATGGCGCCGTCGTCGACGTCGTACATCCGAAGGAGGAGCTTGAGCACGGTCGATTTGCCGGCCCCGGTGGGGCCGACCAGCGCGAGCGTCTCGCCGCCGTCGACGGTGAAGGTGATGTCCTCGACGATCGTCTCCTCGTCGTCGTAGCCGAAGTCGACGTCGTCGTAGACGACGCGACCGTCCGTGACGACCAGGTCCTCGGCGTCCGGAGCCTCGGCGATCTGGGAGGGTTCGTCCATCAGCCCGAAGATCCGGGCCGCGGAGGCGTACGCTCGCTGGTACATATTGATAATCTGTCCGAATTGGGCCATCGGCCAGATGAACCGCTGGGTGAAGAGGATGAAGCCGACGAACTCGCCGGGCGTGAGCGCGCCGCTGAAAAACAGCGGGGCGCTCCCGGTCTGCCGGTAGGTGAGCACCCAGGCGCCGCCGAGGAGGAAGGTGAAGACGAAACCGACGCCCGAGAGAACGCGGAGCCCGGGGAAGAACTTGATCCGGGTGCGGATCGCGTCCCAGTTGGCGTCGAGGTAGTCCTGTGAGACGCCGTCGACGCGGTCGGACTCGAAGGTCTCCGTGTTGGAGGATTTGATGACCTGGATCCCGCCGAGGTTGTTCTCGAGCCGGGAGTTGAGCTGGCCGACCGACGAGCGGACCTCGGCGTACTGCGGCTGGATCGTCTGGACGAATCGGTAGGTGAAGTAGCCGATGAGCGGGACGACCGTGAGAGTGATCATCGCCAGCTGCCAGTTCCAGTACAGGAGGATCGCCGCGATGCCGAGGACCATCACGCCGAGGCGGAACGCCGAGTTCATCCCGTCGTTGAGGAAGCGTTCGAGGCGGTTGACGTCGTTCGAGAGGATCGACATCATCTCGCCGGTCTGCTTGTCCGCGAAGAAGTCCATATTCAGCCGCTGCATCTTGTCGTAGGTGTCAGTCCGGATCGCGTGCTGGATGTGCTGGGCGAAGGAGTTCCACCCCCAGTTGCGCGTCCAGTGGAACGCCGCCCCGCCGAAGAAGGCGACCGCGATCAGCCCGGCCGACAGATAGAGCTGTTCGGTCGACGTCCCCGGCAGCCACGCGTCGGGGACGAGCCACAGCGAGAACGGCCGCTCGTCGAAGAAGATCGAGTCGACGGCGACAGCGAGCAGGATCGGCGGGAACAGATCGAGGAGCCGGGCGACGACGCTCGAAACGAGGCCGACGACGAACGCGAACGCGTTCTCGCGGCCGTACTCGGCGAACAGCCGGCGCATCGGATTCTCGGCCCGCTCGCGCTGCCGCTCGAACGGGTCGTCTTCGTCCGCGGGAGTATCCATCACCAACGTTCAGGGCTCGTCGGACCTAAAGGGTCGGATCGAGGGCATCGACGGCGGCTCACAGCGACCGTCGTTCGACGTCGGGGTCGATTCCGGCCGCGTCGAGGTCCTCGCGGATCCGCGTCCGGAGCGGGTCGGGAACGGTGTCGCGGCCGACCGGCACCGCGGTCTCGCCGTCGCCCTTCACTTTCCAGTAGAGCACGCACGCGGAGGGTTCGTAGAACTCGACGCTGTAGTGGTCGTCCGCGCCGCGATAGTGGACGCGCGCGGCGTAGCCGTCCGCCTGCCAGCCGTCGAGTGCGCCGAGTGTGTCGATCGAGCCGTCCATACGTGCTCCGAGGGGCGCGTCGGTCCTCGGCCTTTCGCTTCGCGCAACAGCCCCGCACCCGGCGGGCTATCCGCCGCTCTCCGGTCCCCACCGCCCCGCGATCCGAACCTGATCGCCCGGCTCGATGCCGTGCCGAACGGTGTAGTTGTACGGCACCTCAAGCACGTACTGGCCGCGGCCGCGGTAGCGCGTCAGTTCCGACCCGGACGTCCCGTCGGGCGGCAGTGCGGCGTGGTGGATCGTCGTGATCGTCCCGTTGGCGTCGGCGAAGACGATGTCGATCGGGAAGGCCATCTCGCGCATCACGTAGGCGTGCCGGTCCTCGGCGTCGTGGACGAAGAGCATCCCCTCGTTCGGGCCGAGCGAGTCGGTGTCGCTGAGACCGGTGTAGCGCTTCTGTCCGGTGTCGGCAACGCGGGCGTCCACCGACGCGAGCGTCTGACCGGTCGCGTCGTCGACGACGGTGACGGTCGTCCGCTCGTACTCGCCGGTCGGGAGCAGTCCGGGGTTCGTCGCGACCGCGACGACGCCGAGTGCGAGCAGCGCCGCGAGTGCGAGCGTGAGCCGTCCGAGCGTCGACCGATCGACCATACGCGAGGGTTCGAGCGCGCTGGCGTAATACTGTCGGACGGTCCGGTGTGAAGGGACTCGACGCCCGAGAGGCCGACGCTCGTGAGCCATCTGCGTTCGGCAGTAGACCCGTTCGGTCGCCGAGATTGGAAACCGTTATCCCCGTGTGTAAATTCGTTCCGCGTACGGGCTCGTGGTCTAGCTGGTTATGACGCTTCCCTTACAAGGAAGAGGCCGGTGGTTCGAATCCGCCCGAGCCCACTACGTCTGTGCGAGCGACAGCGAGCACGAATCCGTGACAGCGAGGGCGGTTTTGAATCAGGGAGTGAAGCGAAGCGGAACGGCCGTGGTTCGAGTCCGCCCGAGCCCACCGCTGCCGACGCAACGCGGCGAGCGTGTCGAGGAGTCTGTGGCATCGCTCCAGCGGTCCCGGAGCGCCGTCGGTCGATCCTCCGACGACGGCGCGGCGATCCGAAACCCTTTTTTATATACTCGGTCTTCTCTGAGATGCGCGCCGCCTTAGCTCAGACTGGGAGAGCACTCGACTGAAGATCGAGCTGTCCCCGGTTCAAATCCGGGAGGCGGCATTAGACTCAGAGTTCGAATACCTGCGGTGCTGCGCGGGCGATTTTTACTGTTTCTTGGGACCGATTTACCGACCGCGAGCCGTGACTGTGGTCGCACTTCGATCCAGTCAGTTGTTATTGCGCAGAGGATCTCGAATACGTACTCACGTGCGTCCCTATTCCCACTCGACAGCGAGGACCGCGTCTCGAAGCGAGTTGAGTCTGCGCTCGACGACGTCCAGCGGACGTAAGTCGATGAACTCCGCTGGTTCGTGCGCGACGGGCGTCGCGCCGTCGTTGACTTGCAGGTGCACTGGGCCGAGGTCGTCGTGCGTGTCGTCCTGATGCCAGCCCACCAGTAGACTTCGCTCTGGCTCGATCCAGTTGAACCAGTAGTACTCGTGGGGCTCCCCAGTCTGCAGTTGAAATCCGATCTCGATCCGTGTGGTCGCCACTGGATATTCGTCGTCACCGAGGAACTGGCGTGGGTCTACCTCCGTGACGGTCCGGTACGGGCCGGCCTCACGCGGCTCAGCACGTCGTCGGCGAACGTTCTCGAACGCACCGCTGAGCCAGTTCTGGATGCGGTCGTGGAGCCGCTTACTCTGCAAGTTCGCTCGGTTAGCGAGGAAAACGACCATTACGCGAGTGTCGAGGGAGAGTCCGTCCGCGGTGACGAGAGTTCCACGACGTCATCATACAGTTAGAGGGCGTGTTTCACGAGCTCGAGTTCGGTGTTGATCGCCTCCCAGGTGGCGATTACGTTACGCCGCTCACGAAGCTCCCCAGCCGAGAACTCCTCGTCCGCGAGTCGCTCTCGGAACTCGTCGAGGGAACTGACGTCGCACTCCGTGGCCAGCTCTTCCTGTTCCTCCTTCAGCTCCGTGAGCTGACTCTCCAACTCGTCACGCGAGTGGGCCTCGATCAGGTCAGTCACCTCGTCGAAGAGCATCCGAACGGGATTCAGGTCGTAGGCTTTCGTCCCGTCGACAGTCGTTTCCGTGACCCAGTCGTCACTCTGCAGTCGCTGGAGTTCATCGTCGGCCGTCGCGCGCGAGACATCCGCTCGGTCCGCGATCTCCCGAACCGGCGTTGGCTCGTCCAGCAACTCAACGACGTGCCGGATACGCTCACGCCCGCTCATACGCTCCGTCCACGATCCCGGATTCGAGTTGCTATTCTGCTAGGTCTTGTGCAGCCTGGTTCAAATGATTCGGCCTCCTTCAAATATTCAAACTCGGGCGTATGAGTGAAAGCGCGCCGTTCCTCGAGAGGCCGCATTCAGAGTCTCCGTCGCTGCGAACGAGACGGGCGGCAAGCAGCGAGGGATGTCGTTGAAATACTCGTTTTCGGACAGCGGGCGTATACAACGTAATTGGAGAGAAAGAGAGCCGTACGTCGGAATACGATCGATCACGGTACAGTGCTTAGAAAAGAGTATATAGAAACAGACAGGTACCGTCGGTATGGTTGAGCCACGCGAAGCGTCGGAACTCCCAGAGCTCAGCGACGAGGTAGTGGATCTGACGCTCGAGACGATCGGTGATCTGAAACTGAAAGATACCGAGACAACGGCCTTACGAGTACTGTTTATGTGGAAGAGCGTCGCTGCAGAGAATGTCAAACAGGATGAGGACGGACCCGAACTACCGGACGAGTTCTCGCAGTCTTCGATAACCGAATTGAAAAGCACACCCCTGTCGGCGGCCCCAACCAAGGAAGCTAAGCTGCGGTTGTTGGAGTATTACGTTAGCGAGGAAGTGATGTGATCGGTTCGTATCCCAGATGAACACTGTCCATACTGCCGTGCCGTTCGGTCACGAGCGCCCGGTACGGTGGCGTCGTTGCCGGCCAGGGGACGACTCAGGTGTAGTCGTCGACGATTTCGGCAACTTCGTCGATGTAGTTCTCGCGGACGCGCCGGTTCGACATCTCCTGGACGTGCGTCGACGTCTGGTCGATGCGGGGGCTCGTTCCGAACGGCCGGTCGACGAGGTCGTACTGTGAGATGAGTTCGACCGGGCCGTCGACGCCTTCCAGATTGTCGATGATGGCGTCGATCGATCGCCGCATCTCGGCCCGCTCGGCGAAGTCGGGACATCGAGTCATCCACCCGTGACCGCCATCGTGTTCGTACGCGGCCCACACGTCCGCCTCGAAGAACGGCGTTTTGCCCCGATATTCGATGTTCGAGGCGTCGTCGTCCTGAACGTAGATCGCGTATTCGGGCGCTTCCTGATCGAGGCCGAAGATCGAGAAGAAGTCGTCCCACTCCGTCGGGAGATCGTCGACCTGCCCGGTCAGCGCGACGTCCCACACGTGTGCGCCGGCGGTCGCGTGCGCCTCCCGCCAAGAGTCGAGGCGGGCCTCGTCGACGAAGATCGGGATCGAGTTGCGTCCGATGCCCTCGTAGAGGCCGGCGTAGTAGACGCCGCGCATCGGCTCCAGTCGGACGACGGGCTGACCCGAGCTGATGCTGACGAGCGCGTCGATGCTCGTCGGGGCCTCCGTCGAGAGCGCGTCTCTGAACTCGAAGTGCCGCTGCTTGACGAGCCGCGGGTCCCCGAAGATCATCGGTGCGTACAGCGACAGCGTCCCCTCGACGGTGACGTACGACCCGGTTTCGAGCGCGTCTCGACGGTGCGCGTCCCAGAACTGCTTGACGCCGCCGATTTCGTCGACGCCGCCGTCCGGGGCGACGGACCGTCGCTGATGGTAGGCGCTGGCAGCGTTGACACCGAGCGTCAACGCCCCGAGCGTCGCCGAGATAGGGTCGACCATACCGTACGCTCCGAAAGACACTACTTAATCAGCACCGATATCGGCGCCGAACCGGGCGAGAATCACGGCACTGGGTCGATCGGCGTGTGCGTGCCGAGAGCGATCGACGCGCACTCGGACAGTCGGGTCGGGAGCGTCTGCACCGGCGTTCCCTGGCACCCGGCGTGGTACCACGAGTCGCACAACAGTTATCACTAACCGGGGATAGAGTACGGTCGCAATGGCAAACGGCACTGTCGACTTCTTCAACGACACAGGCGGTTACGGCTTCATTTCCACCGAGGACGCGGACGAGGACGTCTTCTTCCACATGGAAGACATCGGCGGCCCGGACCTCGAAGAGGGCCAGGAACTCGAGTTCGAGATCGTGCAGGCCGACAAGGGCCCGCGCGCGAAGAACGTCGAGCGCCTGTAAGAAGTCGACACACCCCACGTAGCGGACGGAGGCTGGCGGTCGAGCGGGCGAGCGGCTCCGGTTCGGTTGCGGCAGTTCTCTGAAGCATCCTTCTTTCGGCACTTCGTTCGAGAGTTGCGACGCCGTCGGTCGAGATCGCCCAGAGGCGACTCGCGCGCTCGGACTACGAGGCCGGACGGGCGGGCGAAACCGCCACCGCAGTCGACACGTTCTCCACAGCGGCGACCAAAGTGGCGGTATGGTCGAGATGGAGTACGCCGAGGCGTACGGCACGCGCGTTCCGAAGGTGGGGCTCGGGACGTGGCAGCTCACGGGCGAGGCGTGTTACGAGACGGTGTCGGCGGCGCTGGAGATGGGTTATCGACACATCGACACCGCGCAGTTGTACGGCAACGAGGCCGAGGTGGGACGAGCGCTCGCCGACGCCGACGTCGACCGCGAGGAGGTGTTTCTGACCACGAAAGTCTCGCCCAGGAACGCCAGCCACGACGACGTGCTCCAGTCGACGAAGGAGAGCCTCGAACGGCTCGATACGCCCTACGTAGACCTGCTGTTGCTGCACTGGCCGAACCCGCTCGTGTCGGTCGGAGATACGATGCGCGCGATGGATCACCTCGTCGATCAGGGTCTCGTCTACAACGTCGGCGTCAGCAACTTTCCGAAGGTATTCTTAGAGCGCGCTCGCGACGCTGCCGAGAGCCCGATCGTGACGAACCAGGTGCAGTTTCACCCCTACAAGCCCCAGCGCGGGATGCTCGGATACTGCCAACGGGAGGGGATGTTCCTCACGGCCTACAGCCCGCTGGCGCGTGGGAAGGCGCTCGACGACGACGACGTCCAGCGACTCGCCGAGGAGTACGACAAGACGACCGCCCAGATCGTGCTCCGATGGGCGACCCAGCACCGAGACGTCGTCGTCATCCCCAAGTCGGCCGACGAGACGCATCTGCGCCAGAACCTCGATCTGTTCGACTTCAAACTCACCCGTTCGGAGGTCGACGAACTCACCAAGTCGTCGCTACTCAAGTCCGGGCAAGCGATGCTCGACGGAATGGTGAGCGAACTCCGCTGATGCGCCGCGTGACGGTCCGGGCGGGCCGATGACCGCCGCCGCAGTCCGAAACCGCGACGCTCGGTCCCGCCGTGCTCGGCGTGTCGCTGTCGCGTGGACTCTCGTCGTCGTGTTCGCATCGGTCGTCGATCCGGCAGTCCTCCTCGATACGTTCGGCGGCGGTGGCGCGGTCGGAGACGCCGGAAGCAGCGGTGTCGTCGTCGATAGCTACACCGTGGCACACCTCGTCGCCTACGGCGTGCTCGCGTGGTTGCTCTCCGCCGGGAGCGGACCGGGGCAGATGGACGTCCGCGTCGCGCTCGTCGCCGTCGGTCTCGCAGCGGCGGCCGGCGTCGGCGTCGAACTGCTGCAGGCCCCACTGGAAGCGCGGACGGCGAGTGCCGCCGACGCCCTCGTGAACGGCGTCGGAGCGGTCGTCGGAGTTCTCGCGCGTGCGGTGATAAAGCGTGGCGGGTAGCGGACGAGAGTAGCCAGCACCGGACGAGAGTAGCTAGCGCTGGACAGACGTGAGTAACGCAGCGGTGCGTCTCCGGCGAAGCGACGCGCGGTTTTTACCCGACGAGCGGGTACTCCCGGAGAGATGTCGGTCACGACGCTGCACCGTCCGACCCACCGAGACGCCCTCGGACTCTTAGAGACGGCGTTCGGCGACGGGCGGCTCGTGACGGTGTTCGGGCGCTGCACCGTCGAATACGACGGGCGAGCGTCGTCGAGTCTCGGGCCCGGCGACCGGCTCGTCGTCTGCAAGCCGGACGGCACGATCCTCGTCCACACCGACGAGAAGCGCAAGCCGGTGAACTGGCAGCCGCCGGGGTGCACGCACCGCGCGAGCGTCCGCGACGGACGGCTCAGAATCCGGAGCGAACGGTCCACGCCCGACGAACGGCTGGACGTCGACTTCGAGCGGCTCGAACAGGTCTCCGCCTACGAGGTGAACGACCGGAGCGATCTGACCCTGACGGGTAGCGAGGAGGACCTCCGTCAGCGGATCCTCGACGACCCCGCGCTGGTCGAACCGGGGTTCGCTCCGGTCGCCACGGAGCGCGAGACGACGGCGGGACCGGTGGACGTCTTCGGTGCCGACAGCGAGGACCGGCCGGTCGTGGTGGAGCTGAAACGGCGGCGCGTCGGTCCGTCGGCGGCGAGCCAGCTCGGGCGCTACGTCGACGCGCTCGTCGAGGAGTTCCCCGACGAAGGGGTACGTGGCATCCTCGTGGCCCCGTCGGTGACCGAGCGGGCGGCGTCGCTCCTCGACGAGCGCGGGCTGGAGTTCGTCGCGCTCGACCCGACCGGAGGGGAAAGCGTCAGAAGCAGCGAACATAACAGCGGCGGCGAAGGTAGCGGTAACGGCGGCAGCGTCGGCGGCGAAGGTAGCGGTGACGGCAGCAGCGTCGGCGACGTCGCGGACAGCAGGTAGCGTCCGTTACGTCCGCGCGTCCGGCGAGTCGGCGTCCGACGGTGGGGACCAGTTCGAAGCGCTTTTAGGTCGTATGGGCGTTGTTCTGCACAAGTAACTATGTCCGACAAACCCGCCTCCATGTACCGGGAGCTGTCGAAGCCGTCGTTCACGCGGCGTGAGTACATCACGGGCATTCCCGGCTCGAAGATCGCACAGCACAATATGGGCAACCTCCAGACCGGCCCCGAGGACTACCCGGTCCAGATCAGCCTCAGCATCGAAGAGGAGTGTCAGATCCGCCACGGCTCGCTCGAATCCGCACGCCTGTCGGCGAACCGCGTGATGCTCAAGGAGGTCGGACAGGAGAACTACAAGATGGTCCTCCGGAAGTTCCCCCACCAGGTCCTGCGCGAGAACAAGCAGGCGACCGGTGCGGGTGCGGACCGTGTCTCCGACGGAATGCGGCAGGCGTTCGGCAAGCCCGTCGGCACCGCCGCGCGCATCCAGCGCAACGAGCGCGTCTTCACCGTCTACTGCAACCCCGAGGACGCCGACGTCGCGAAGGACGCGCTCCGCCGCGCGTACAACAAGATGTCGCCGCCGTGCCGGATCGAAGTCGAGAAGGGCGAGAAGCTCCTCGTCTCGTAAGTCGCCGACCGCGGATCGACCCCCGGAAGAAGACGCCCGAACCGGCCGCTTTTTGCGCTCTCGCGACCTTCCCGTAGCTGATGCTCAGACTCGCCGTCACGACGTCCTCGGAGACGTTCGAGCGGATGCGCGACCCGCTCGCGGCCCGCGGCGTCGACGTCGACCACCTCCAGGCGAAAGAACGGGTCGTCGATCTCGGGACGTCGCCGACCCGCGAGTTCGACGTCGGCTTCGTCTACCCCAGCCGGCTGATGGAGGGCGGCGTCGTCGACGGGCGGCACGCGATCCCGTGGGTGAACGGCCGCGACGCCGTCGTGACCTCCCGGAACAAGGCGGGCGTGATCGCGGCGCTCGCTCGCGCCGGCGTGCCCGTCCCCGAGACGCGACTCGTCTCGAATCCCGTCAGCGACGAGGACGTCGCGGCCGCCGTCGCCGATCTGGCGTTCCCGGTCGTCGTCAAGCCCAACTCCGCGACGCGCGGCGTGGGAGTCGCGAAGGCCGCCGACCTCGACTCGCTGCTGGGGATCGTCGACTACCTGAACCTCGTCCACGACTACCGCGCGACCGGCGACCAGTCCTATCTCCTGCAGGAGTACCTCTCGGACGCGCGGGACTACCGGATAATGGTTCTCGACGGGGCTGTCGTCGGGGGCGTCGAGCGCCGGCTCCCGGCGGACGCCCGCGACGCCGGGCGCTGGAAGCACAACGTCCACCGCGGGGCGAGCGCGCGAGGGATCGACGTGCCCGACGAGCTCCGAACGCTCGCCGTCGACGCCGCCGACGCGCTCGACATCGACTATCTCGGCGTCGACGTGCTCGTCGCCGGCGACAGAGCGGTCGTCTCAGAGACGAACGCGCGACCGACGATAGACGACGGGAAGTACGCCGACGGCTTCTGGGACAGGCTCGCGGCGCTGATCCGGCGAACAGCGGAGGAGTGAGGCGCGGAAGTCGGGGCACTACGTCGCTGCGGCGGCCGGCGCGTGGCCCGTCGCGTCGTCGACCGTCCTCACTCGAGGTCGATCGAGGCCGAGTCGTCGACCTTCCGAAGCGAAACCTGGAGGACGCCGTTGTTGAACGACGCGCTCGCGCTGTGTTCGTCGACGCGGGCGGGGAGGCGGATGCGCTCGTCGTACTCGCGACGGTCTCCGGCGGCCGAGATCGTGAGCACTTCGCCGTCGCATTTCAGTTCGACGGCGTCCTTCGTGACGCCCGGGAGGTCGGCGACGAGTCGGAGTTCCTCGCCCTCGTCGTAGATGTCGACGTGGGTCTCGGAGGCGAAGCCGGTGGCGTCGTTGCCGGTCATCTCGTCCATCATCCGTTCGATCCCCTCGAAGAAGTCGTCGAACGGGTCGTCGCGGTCGTCTCTCATCACCCCCTGCTAGGGGGGTTTCGATCAAAAGCCTTCTCCCCCCGGCGGAATCGGCCGGTCGACGGCCGCTAGCGGGCCCGTACGTCGGTTTTGTTCGATGAGAGGGAGGAAGACACCGCGATCTGCGCGCGAGCGACGGAGTGGCTCCGAACAGCGAGCGGCGGGCGGTCGGCGGGCGGTCGGCGGGCGGTCGGCGGGCGGTCGGCAGGCGAAGAGTACAGACCGGCGTAGTCGAGAGCAAACATCGCACCGAGACCCGCTCGCTCACCGTTTTTCGGCGGAAGAGCGATGACATAGGGATTCAAGTAGAAGGACAGAGTGTACTCAGATATGAGTGAACGATCAGGGATGGATTCGGACGTCGACGACGGTGAGGCCGTCCGCGTCGCGCTGAACGGCTTCGGTCGGATCGGCCGCAACGTGTTCCGTGCCGTCCGCGACGATCCGCGGATCGATCTCGTCGGCATCAACGACGTGATGGACTTCGACGATATGGCGTATCTCGCCAAGTACGACACGGTGATGGGCCGCCTCGACGAGGTCTCCCGCGAGGGCGACTCGCTCGTCGTCGGCGACACGTCGGTCCCGCTGTACAACGTCCAGAATCCCACGGAGCTGCCGTGGGACGAACTCGACGTCGACGTCACGCTCGAGTGCACCGGGATCTTCCGCACGAAGTCCGACGCGTCCGCGCATCTCGAAGCCGGCGCCGACAAGGTGATCATCTCCGCGCCGCCGAAGGGCGACGAACCCGTGAAACAGCTCGTCTACGGCGTCAACCACAACGAGTACGAGGGCGAGGACGTCGTCTCGAACGCCTCCTGTACGACGAACTCTGTCAGCCCCGTCGCGAAGGTTCTCGACGAGGAGTTCGGCATCGAGAGCGGCCTGCTGACGACCGTTCACGCCTACACCGGCAGCCAGAACCTCGTGGACGGTCCGATGTCGAAGACGCGTCGCGGACGCGCCGCCGCCGAGAACATCGTCCCGACCTCGACCGGCGCGGCGCAGGCGACGACCGAGATTCTGCCGCAACTGGACGGCAAACTCGACGGAATGGCGATCCGCGTCCCGGTACCGAACGGGTCGATCACCGAACTCGTCGTCTCGCTCGACGCCGCCCCCTCCGTTGAGGAGGTCAACGACGCCTTCCGAGACGCTGCCGACGCCGGCCCGCTCGCGGGTGTACTGGGGTACACCGACGACGAGGTCGTCTCCGCGGACGTCCAGGGGCTGCCGTTCTCCTCGACAGTCGACCTCCGATCGACGAATCAGGTCAACGGCGGCGGCCTCTACAAGATCCTGACGTGGTACGACAACGAGTTCGGGTTCTCGAACCGGATGCTCGACGTCGCCCACTTCGTTACGCACGGCTGAGTAGCCAGCCCCCGCGGTCCCTCGCACACGAGCGCCGTTCCGGTCACCACTACGTATGCTCGTCCGAGTACCACTAAGTACGACCCTTCCGAGCACACCAGACAGAGCACAATGTCCACCGCCACAGCCACGTTCGACACCCTCGACGACCTCGACTCAGACCAGCGCGTTCTCGTCCGCCTCGACCTGAACTCCCCGATCGAGGACGGTGAACCGCAGGACAACCGCCGCTTCGAGCGCCACGCGGAGACGGTCCGCGAGCTCGCGGACGCGGGCCACCGCGTCGTCCTCCTCGCCCACCAGGGACGACCGGGCCGGGACGACTTCGTCTCGCTGGCCGGCCACGCCGAGATCCTCGCCGCCCACGTCGGCCGCGACGTCGACTTCGTCGCCGACACCTACGGTGACGCGGCGCTCGAAGCCATCGACGCGCTCGATGCGGGCGAGGTTCTCCTCCTCGAGAACACGCGGATGTGCGACGAGGAACTGCCCGAGGAAGCGCCCGCGGTCAAGGCCGACACCGAGTTCGTCCGGGCGCTCGCGCCCCACTTCGACGCCTACGTGAACGACGCCTACTCGGCTGCGCACCGCTCGCACGCCTCCCTCGTCGGCTTCCCCGAGGTGCTGCCCGCCTACGCCGGGCGCGTGATGCAGACCGAGTACGAGGCCAACACCGCGATCGCTCAGAAGGAGTTCGACGGGCAGGTGACGATGGCCGTCGGCGGCACGAAGGCGACGGACGTCATCGACGTGATGAACAACCTCGGCGACGACGTCGACGACTTCCTGCTCGGCGGCATCGCGGGCGAACTGTTCCTCCGCGCCGCGGGCCGCCCGGTCGGCTTCGATCTCGACCCCGAGCAGGACCTCTACGACACCCAGTGGGAGCAGAACCACGACCTCGTCGCGGAGATGCTCGCAGAGCGCGGCGACCAGATCACGCTGGCGACGGATCTGGCTTACGAGGCCGACGGCGAGCGCGCGGAGATCGACGTCGACGCCCTCGAAGAGAAAGACGTCTCCTTCCTGGATGTCGGCACCGACACCGCCGAGGGGTACGCCGACGTCGTCCGCGGCTCCGAGGCCGTCTTCGTCAAGGGCGCACTCGGCGTCTTCGAAGACGAGCGGTTCTCCGTCGGCACCGTGACCCTCTTGGAAGCCATCGCCGAGACCGACTGCTTCTCCGTCGTCGGCGGCGGCGACACCTCCCGCGCGATCGAGATGTACGGGCTGGACGAGGCCGACTTCGACCACGTCTCGATCGCGGGCGGGGCGTACATCCGAGCGCTGACCGGACAGCCGCTGGCGGGCGTCGAAGCGCTGAAGCAGGACTGACTGCCGGAGCGCCGACACGCTGAAGCGGGTCTGCGGCGAATCGGCCGGCTATGCGCATCGGACTCTGTTCGGACACGCACGACGACCTCGGACTCGCACGTGCGGCAGTCGAGACGTTCGAGACCGCGGGTGTCGAGACCGTGATCCACTGCGGCGACGTCGTCGCGCCGTTCACGGCCGCGGTCTTCGACGGCGACTTCGCGTTTCACGCCGTCCGCGGCAACAACGACGGCGAGTGGGCGCTCGCTGAGACGATCGAGGAGTTCGGGAGTTATCACGGCGAGAGCGCCGCCCTGACCGTCGACGGCGTCGAGATCGCGGCGTACCACGGCACGAGCGAACGCCTCGTCGACGCGCTCGTCGGCTGCGGCGAGTACGACTACGTCGTCCGCGGACACACCCACCAGCGGACCCACGAGGAGCGCGACGGAACGATCCACCTCAACCCCGGCGGGCTCGCCTTTCCCGGCGCTGACGACGCCTACCACGTCGCGACGCTGGACACCGACACCGGCGAGGTGACGTTTCACGAACTCAGTCGGTGAGCGGCGCTGCGAGTCGGGAACAGTTCGGGACGACCGACGGAAACGAGCGGGATCGCACAGAGTCGAGAGGTGTCGAGAACGGAAAGCGAGCGGGCTGAGCTGATCCTCAGTCGTCGGCCGCTTCGGCTTCGACCTGACCGGAGTCGCTAAACCCCGCCGGGTCGCCCGAGAGGCCGACGCCGAGCGTCCGATTGGTGCGCTCGATGCTTTCGTCGCTGTCGGCGGCGTCGGTCATCGCGCGGATGGCGTCGACGTTCTCCGGGATGACGTCGGACTCCTGGTGGATCGCCTGGAAGAGATACAGGTCGCGGCCCTCGACCGCGATCGACTCGCCCCACACGCAGTTCTCCCAGAGGTCGCCGCGAGGCCGACCGGCGTCGAGCGCGAAGTCCTTCAGCTTGCCCGCCCCGTCGAGTCCCAGGCCCTCCGGGATGACGTAGACGCGGGACTCGCCCTCGAGCAGCTGGCGGACGTGGGCGGCCGTCACGTCGGATTCGAGCGTGACGTTGAGCGCGTGGACGTGCATCAGCGTGGCCGGGACCTTCAGCCCCATCGTGTCGATCTCGAGGTCCGGGAAGATCGTCTTGACGTCGGGACCGTGGTGCGACGGGATGCCGATCGGGTTCGGGAGAATATCGTTGATCGGACCGCGGGAGTTCTGGCCCGGATCGCCGCCGCGACGGACGAGCGTCGCGCGGACCTTCTCGACGCCGTACTCCTCTTCGAGCGGTGCGACGAGTCGCGAGAGTCCGGTCGTGTTGCAGGAGACGACGCGGACGGAGTCGGCGTCGCGGGCGTCGTCGTAGTTCGATCGCGCGTTGAAGCTCGCCTCGGCGACGTCGGCGTCCTCGCCGCCCTGGAAGATCGCCGGCGTGTCGTAGGAGGCGTACAGCGACTTGTTCTCCGCGCCGATACCCGACGGCGTGGCGTCGACCATCACGTCGGCGTCGGCGACCAGTTCGTCGACGATGCCCGCGGTCTCGATCCCGGCGTCGCCGAAGAGCGGCGCGCGCTCGGGAATCGCCGCGTACATCGAGTAGCCGCGCTCGACGGCGGTGTGGGCCTCGAAGTTGGGCTGCGTCTTCGCGACACCGACGACTTCCATATCTGGCTGGGCCGAGACGGCGTCGGCGACGCGTTTGCCGATCGTTCCGTAACCGTTGACACCCACTCGTATCATCACTTCCAAATCCTCGGACCACACGCATAGTTATTTCGGAGGATATCCTTCAGAAATTAACTCCTGGCCGAGTAACGCGGGCGATTTCCCCGCAGCCGAGTAACCCGTCGGCGGGGGTGTCACGGCCTCACAGCCCGGATCGGAGTTTCGGGGGGGTAGGCGAGGAGACGGTGCGACTGGATCGATGCGAACGCCTAACTCCGCGGGGGACCGAGGCGGTAGTATGTCGAACGACGCACTCGCGACCGCCGCGGCGACGGCGGTCGAACAGTGTATGGCGCTCGGAGCCGCGGAATCGTGCGTGGTCGTGACCGACGACAAGCGGCGGCCGATCGGCGAGGCGCTCTACGAAGCGGCGTCCGCAGTCGCAGACGACGTGACGATCCTGCGGTACCCGCCGGGCGACCAGCACGGCGAGGAGCCACCCCAGCCGGTCGCCGCCGCGATGGCTGCCGCCGACGTGTTCCTCGCGCCGACGACGAAGAGCATCAGTCACACCCGCGCTCGCGGCGACGCCTGCGAGGCGGGCGCACGCGGCGCGACGCTGCCGGGGATCACCGAGGACGTGTTCGTCACCGGACTCGACGCCGACTACGACGCGATCGCTCAGCACTGCCGCGACGTGCTCGCGCAGGTCGAGGCCGCCGACGAGATCCGCGTGACCGCCCCGGCCGGCACGGACGTCACCTTCGAGGTCGGCGACCGGGCGTGGCACACGGACTCAGGCATCGTGCACGACCCCGGCGACTTCTCGAATCTGCCCGCAGGCGAGGTGTTCGTCTCGCCGACGAGCGCCGACGGCACCTACGTGGTCGACGGGACGATGCGACCGCACGGCCGCCTCGACGAGGGGCAGGAGCTCCGCTTTGAGGTCGAGGGCGGCTACGTCACCGAGATCTCCGACGACGAGATTCGCTCGCAGGTCGAGGCGGCAGCCGAGGAGGTCGGCCGCGACGCGTACAACCTCGCCGAGCTCGGTATCGGCACCAACGTCGGCGTGACCGACCTCGTCGGCTCCGTCCTGCTGGACGAGAAGGCCGCCGGCACGGTCCACATCGCGATCGGCGACGACGCCGGTATCGGCGGCGACACGGACGCGCCGCTGCACCTCGACGGCATCGTGCGGGAGCCGACCGTCCGGGCGGACGGGGAGGTCGTAGACCTTCCGAACGCCGAGCGGTGAGACTGCGAGGACGGCGAGGAAGTGGAGCTTCCGCGGTGAGCGAGCGGCGGACGCCGCGTTCGCTCGACGCCGTGAGCAGTCCGCCGGTGGTGCTGGAACCGGTGCGGAGACAGCGCCCGTCAGCGATCGAAAGGAATCTAGTGTCCGTATTCCAACCAACTATATAGTACAAAATATGTTGATTTTTCTGTCGTACTGTCGCTGTATGTTCGAATAGCCTCTATATTGCTTCTCAAACGTGAGAATTGTGAAGGAATGATTATATCCGGTACCGTGGTACCCGGTGGCGTGGTGACTACAGAGCTTCCGGAGATAGTCGAGTTCGAGAGGCACGGCGGCGTCGGCGTCTGGGAAGTGATGGACGCGAGCGAGTTCTTCCTGGACGACGAGGCCCGCGAGACGGGCGAGAGCCACTACGAGCGCGTCGCCGGCGGCGTGGACATACACGCGACGGTGGTCGCCGTCCACAACGCCGAGGGACTCGGACAGAGTATGTCCGAGTTCATCGAACACGTCGGCGACAAGTGGTCGAAGCTCGCAGACGCGGCCGACACGGACAAACTGGCCTACGTCGGTGAGGGGATCGCGGGCAGTATGGTGAGTACCAAGATCGACGCGGACGCCGAGATCAAGTCGTTCAACGTCACGGCGGACGCCATCGAGTGGTGTCAGGAGTAGGCGCCTCCCGCGGTCCGTGAGCCAGCGTCTCACACGCGTGTTCGCGGAAGAGCGGGTTTTTACGGCCCGGTGGGTTACGAGCCTGTATGAGTACGCCACAGGACCGCATCGCGGTCGAATGTCCCTCCTGTTCGCCCGCCGAACCGACGGTTCACGAGGTGCTGAAAGAGGGCGGCGGCCACCACACCGTCCGTTGTACGGAGTGCGGTCACGTCCACAAGGTGCAGATCGAGACGGAGACGGAAGTCGAGCGCGACGTCATCGTCTCGCAGGACGGCGAGTCCTTCTCGACGAGCGTCGACGCCCCCCCGGAGGAGCCGATCGCCGTCGGCGAGGAGTTCATCGTCGACAGCGAGGAGGCCATTATGCTCGTTCGGATCACCGGCATCGAGGTCGGCCCCGAACAGCGCACCGAGGAGGCGACTATCGAGGACGTCGACACGATCTGGACGCGCGCAGTCGACAACGTCACCGTGAAAGTGACCGTCAACCCCAAGGAGGGGACGGGCGATCGAGAGTCGACCCGGAGCTTCGACCTGCAGCTCCCCGGCGACCACGAGTTCGTCGTCGGTGAGACCGAGTCGTTCGGCGACGAGGAGTTCGAGGTGAAGGCGATACAGGTCCGACAGGACGCCCCCGAGTACCGACACGGGAAGCTCGACCACGAGGGCGATATGGTCTACGCGAAGGACGTAAAGCGGCTCTACGGCACCGACCGGACCACCTCCGCCTGGTCGGCCTGGTGAGGGCGCGACCCCGGCCGTCACTCGCGGCCGGAGCGTGCAGTTGATTAGTCGGCACCCCCGAGTGCGACGTATGGATCCCGGGGAACTGCGCGGCGATATGGTCGACGGCCTAGAAGAGCGGCTCACGGTCGACCCCGCCGTCGGACTCGCGATGCGAACGGTCCCCCGTCGGAAGTTCGCCGACGACGCCCCGTACGACGATCAGAGCGGCGACGCAGCCGGCACGCTCTCGCCGGAGATCGTCGCCCGACTGCTCACAGCGCTCGACGTCGAGTCTTCCACCGGCGGCACGGCCACGGCCGGATCGGACGCCCGAGGCGACACCGCTGACGCCGGCGACGAGACCGGTCGCGAGACCGGCGACGAGACCGGCGACGTCCTCGTCGTGGGGGCGGGCGTCGGCTACACCGCGGCGTTGCTCGCGGAACTCCTCGACGAGACGCGCGTCCACGCGGTCGACATCGACCGCCGACTCGTCTACGCGGCGCGCTCGAACCTCGAATCGGCGGGCTACGGCGGCGTCCTCGTCGACGCCCGCGACGGCGCGAACGGCCTCCCCGAGTACGCCCCCTTCGACCGGATTCTGGTGGAAGCGGCCGCGATCGACCCCCCGGAGCGACTGGTCGGCCAGCTCACCGCCGACGGTCGCCTCGTCCTCCCGCTGGGCGGGCCCGAGCAGACGCTCGTCACCGTCGACGCCGCGGGCGACGTGATCGAACGGCACGGTCCGGTGGCGTTCAAGCCGCTGTTGGTCGACGGCGAGCAGGGCAGTGCGCCGGCCCGAAACCGGACCGCGCGGGAGGACGCCGAGCGAGCCAGCGCCGACGGCTACTTCGCGAAGACCGGCTGGGAACAGGACTGGATCGACTGGGACGAACAGCTGAGTCGCCGTCGGTAGCGAGATCGAACCGCGTCGCCGAGTCTGTCGCTACTGCGTCTTCAGACCGCTACCGGTGAGCGGCACGACCACGTCGTCGTCGGGGCCGACGACGCCGCGTTCGCGGTAGACTTCGAGCGCGGCCGGCGCGACCGCGCAGGTGGGTTCGACGTAGAAGCCGTGCTGGTGGAGCGCGTCGCACTCACGCTCGGCAGCGGCGGCGGAGACGGCGACGGCGTCGCCGTCGGTGGCGTCGATCGCGGCGAGGAGCTGGCGCTTCCTGACCGGCTCGCGGATCTGAATGCCGTCCGCGACGTCGTTTGCGCCCGCCGCGGCGCGCTCGCCGTGCAGCTCCGCGACGATCGGCGCGTAGCCGGCCGCCTGTGCACCGAGAAGGCGTGGCGGCTCGTCGATCCACCCGGCGTCGGCGAGCGCGCGGAAGCCGCGGTACGCGCCCAAAAAGAGCGTACCGTGGCCGAGCGGCATCACGACCGCGTCCGGCGCAGTCCAGTCGCGCTGGGCACACAGCTCGTAGGCGAACGTCGCCGTGCCCGCGAAGAACGCCGGGTTCCACGCGTGGGAGGCGTACCACGCGTCGCCGGCCTCGACGGCGTCGACGCAGGCGGCCGTCACGTCCTCGCGACTCCCCTCGATCGGGACCGGTGTCGCGCCGGCGCGTTCGATCGCGCGGCGCTTGGCCGGCTTCACTGACGCCGGGACGTAGATGTCGGCGTCGATCCCGCCGCGGGCGGCGTAGGTCGCGATCGCCGCGCCGGCGTTTCCCGAGGAGTCCTCGACGACGTGATCGACGCCGAGCGCCGCGGCGACCGAGAGCGTCGCCGTCGCGCCGCGGTCCTTGAACGAGCCGGTCGGGGAGACGTACTCGAGTTTGAACGCCGCGTCCCACCCGGGCGCGTCTACGAGGGGCGTCACGCCCTCGCCGAGCGAGACGCGTGCGTCGACCGGGAGGAAGTCGGCGAACGACCACAGTCCGGCGCGGGTGTCCGCCCACGAGGTCGGCGGCTCGGCCGCTGCCGGTCGCAGTTCCGACGCGAAGTCGAGCGGACCGCCGCAGTCACAGCGCCAAGTCCACGTCTCGTAGGTCCGTCCGCAGCCGGGACACTGGAGCGTGAGTGCGGCGGACATACGATCAGTACGCGTCGACGTTGGTGCCGACCGAGCAGACGTACTCGCCGCTGGCGACCTGCGGGAGCCGGCGGGTGCGCCAGAAGATCCCGTCGTTGTTCGCCGTCACGCGGGCTTTCAGTTCGCCGAAGACGTCGGTCACCTCGAAGAGGAGATCGCCCGCGGAGACGCGGTCGCCGAGGTCGACCTGGAACCGAACGAGACCGCCGGTCGGCGAGCCGAACTGATCGAACCCCTTGGCGCGGGTCTGGCGTTCCGGAGTCGACCCGCCGCCGAGGAAGCCGTAGCCCCGGAGGACGTTGAACACGCCGTCGACGCCGGCCTGGATGCTGGTCTCGTCCCAGCCGACGCAGCCGCCGAGTTCGGGATCGATCGTCGGGACCCCCTCGTCGGGGCCGGCGCGAGCGAGCTGGCCCTCGGGGCCTTTCTGGTCGAGGACGTACCCGCAGCCGAAGGTCTTTGCGAGCTCGAGGCACTCGTCGTGGAGCCGGTGCCGCCGGCCGCAGCGGACGCGCACCTCGTCGATCATCCGCGAGGTCGAGCCCTGGTGGAGATCGAGGATCAGATCCGCCCGTTTGGCGGCGTCGAACGTCGCCGCGGCGATCCGTTCCGAGGACGTGCCGTTCTCGTCGCCGGGGTACGCCCGGTTCATCTTCGTGTCGTCGATCGGGTTTCGGTGCTCGGCGACCTGAAACGCGTGGTAGTTGACGATGCCGACGACGAGAATCGTCCCCGACAGCGTCGCTGGATCGAGTTGGGGGACGACGCGGTTTATCACGCCGACGCCGTTCAGTTCGTCACCGTCCGAGGCAGCCTGTATATAGAGGGTCTTCCCGCTGGACGCACCGTTTACGACCGCACAGGGGAGCCCGACGGTGGAGCCGTCGCGGGCTTGTCCGACCTCGAGGCGGCCCGTATCCATCTCACCGGGGGCCGCACTCGCCGTTCCGAGTGTCGTCATTGTCTGACACTCGGACGCACCCGCCTTTAGGGGTTCGGTCTCGGCCGCTCGTCCCCGTCTACTGGCTGTTCTCGCGGATCCGGGGCGGTGGAGGAAGCAGAATTCACCGGGGTCGTGGGCCGACCGACGACGCTTTGTCGACGGCAGCAAAAGGGGAAGGCGTGAGTGAGGAGATCCCCGACCGGCCGCCGCAATCGGGGCTGGTCAACGCGTTGCACGTCCCGCGGAACGCTGCCGTGGGCGCTGGCGTCGGCGTCGCGCTCGCTGTCGTCGCCTACCTCGCCCGCGTGCTCGAACTGTTCGGCCCGTTCGCGGGCACGCGCGAGTATCCGGTACTCGGGGCCGAGGGGTGGTTTCTCGTGCTCGCGTTCGTCCTCGCGACGTCGACGGCGCTGCTGGTCGCGTCCGTGCTGACCGTCGTCGAGGCCGTGCGGCTGACGCGGCAACTGTAGCGGTCCGCGGCGGGTGGCCGTCGTAGCGCCGCCGCGGAGAACGGGAGGCTCTCAGATCTCGAACTCCTGAGCGTCGCCGACGAGTTCGCCGAGCCGTTCGGCCCCCGCTCGCGTGCCTTTCGCGATGATGACGTCGCCCCCGCGGAGTTCGGTCGTCGGTCCGGGCTGGACCACCCACTCGTCCCCGCTGGCGCGACGGACGGCGATGACGCGCATCCCCGTCTGCGTCTTGACCATCTGCTCGCCGAGCGTCGTGCCCGCCAGCGGCGCGGCGGACGCGACGGTCAGCCGCACGATCACCTCGTCGGACTCCTCGACGGCCGCGGCGACGACCGGGTGAGCGTCGATGCCGCGGAGGACGCCCTCGCTGATCTCCAGGGCCGCATCCGAGATGACTTCCGTCGCCGACGCCAGGTGGACGAGTCCGCGGAGTCGGACCGGATCCTCGACGCGACTCGCCGCTCGGAGCGTCCAGGCCTCGAAGCGGGACTTCAGCGCGTCGACCTCGGCCTCCAGTTCGTGGACCTCCTCGGCGACGCCCTCGCTGTCGAACAGCACCGCGCCGTAGGCCAAGTCGACGGCGAGTTCGCTCATATCCTTCATCAGGGTGATCGAGTCGACCGCGCGTTCGAGGTCCTCGATCGACGGCTCGACCGCGTCCGGGGGCTCGTACGCCACGCCGGTCACCGACTCGTAGACGGTCGCGATGCCGTCGAGCGGGCCGCGAAGGAGGAGAGAGTCGTCGGCCTGTAGTTCACTGTCCGGGCCGGGATTCGTCAGCCAGCGGCGCTTGCCCGTCGCGGACTCCCGGCGGATCGCGATGACGCGGACGCCCATCTCCGTCTCCATGTTGATCTCGCGGAGCGTCCGCCCGGCCCAGGGCGACTCGGGCGCGACGGTCGCGCGGACGAGCACTTCGATGGCTTCCGGGAGGGCGGTTCGGATGGCGTCCGGCATCCCGATGTCCTCGAGGACGATCTTCGCGATGTCGCCCGCGGCGTTCGAGATCTTCTCCGCGGCACCCATCACGCCGAGCACCGGCGCGAGCTGTTCGGCGTCCTCGGGGCTGCGGGCGGACATCAGGAGGCTCATCCGGCCTTGGAGCTGGAGGATGTCCATCCGGCTTTCGAGTTCGACAACCTCGCGGGCGATCTCGTCGCTACCGTTGAGGACGGCGGAGTACGAGAGATCGATGAGGAGTTCGGCGGTGTCTTTCATCTCCGCGAGCACCTCCTTGACGCTGACGGGCTCGTACTCGACGTCCTGCGGGTCCATACCTCGCCGTTCGCCGCTGGTCACAAAAACACTTGGTGGTCCGCTCACCACGGCGCCGGAGATCCGGCACGGCTGAGCCGAGGGCTTGCGACCGGGGCGACTTAGACTGACACCCGGAAACGATAACGCTTTTTTCACGTGGAGAGGAATCGAATAGGTATGTCAGACGACCTGAAGCGCGGGCTGGAAGGCGTCCTCGTCGCCGAATCGGAGCTTAGTTACATCGACGGCGACGCTGGAAAATTGGTCTATCGTGGGTATCCGATCGAAGACCTGGCCCGCCAAGCGTCGTACGAAGAAGTCGTCTACCTGCTGTGGCACGGCGAGCTACCGACCGCCGAAGAGCTCGACGACTTCGCGTCCTGGATGGCCGGGACCAGATCACTGAACGACGAGGTGCTCGCGGAGATCCGGAAGCTCGCGGACGCCGACGAGGTGCCGATGGCGGCGCTCCGCACCATCGTCTCGTCGCTGTCGGCGTACGACGAGGACGCCGACCACGAGGACGTCACGGGTCTCGAGGCGAACCTCCGGATGGCGTGTCGGATCACGGCCAAGATCCCGACGGCGCTCGCCGCCTTCGAGCGGTTCCGCAACGGCGACGACGCCATCGAGCCGCGTGAGGAACTCGACCACGCCGCGAACTTCCTCTATATGCTCAACGGCGAGGAGCCGGACGAGGTGCTCGCGGAGACGTTCGATATGGCGCTCGTTCTGCACGCCGACCACGGCCTGAACGCCTCGACGTTCTCCGCGCTGGTGACCGCCTCGACGCTGTCGGACCTTTACAGCGCCGTCACCTCGGCCGTCGGCACGCTCGCCGGCTCCCTGCACGGGGGCGCGAACGCCAACGTGATGCGGATGCTCAAGGAGGTCGACGAGAGCGACGCCGATCCGACGACGTGGGTGGAGAACGCCCTCGCCGAGGGGCGGCGGATCCCCGGCTTCGGACACCGCGTCTACGAGGTCAAGGATCCGCGTGCGAAGATCCTCGGCGAGAAGTCGAAGGCGCTCGCCGAAGCCGCGGGTGACACGAAGTGGTACGACTGCTCCGTCGCCATCGAGGAGTACATCACCGAGGAGAAGGGTCTCTCGCCCAACGTCGACTTCTACTCGGCGTCGACGTACTACCAGATGGGCATCCCGGTCGACATCTACACGCCCATCTTCGCGATGTCCCGCGTCGCGGGCTGGATCGCACACGTGCTGGAACAGTACGACAACAACCGGCTGATCCGGCCGCGGGCGCGCTACGTCGGCCCGCAGGATCTGGACTTCCCGTCGCTCGACGAGCGGTAGTCGGCGCCGGTCTCCCCGTTTTCTTCAGCAGCGACGCTTCTGTACCCCTACGAGAGCCCCGCAGCCGTTCTGATTCGTCAGGTGCCCACCGAACCGCCCGACGGCGGTCGGTGACGGCAGACGCGCGGCCGACAACCGTCAGACAGCGGCCGGGATCCCGCCGCTGTCGGTCGATTTTACTTTCACCTCGCGTGGGGGATGTTTATGTACCTCGCGGCTGCATACTCAAGTGCACGTCACACGCGTGCATTCCCCCTTTCCCCCTTCCACGCTCCGGAGCGACGGCGCCGAGCGGCCCGCGACGGGGCATCGAGCAGAGCGTGCCCCGGAGCCGACGACAGAACACTTAGGCCCGCCGACGGGAAAGCAGGGTCGTATGCTCTCTCTCGCTGCTGTCGAGGCGGCCCGCGACCGGATCGAAGGGATCGCCCGGTGGACGCCGCTGGAGTACTCACACACCTTCTCGGAGATGACCGAGGCCGACGTTCATCTGAAGCTCGAAACGTTCCAGCGCACCGGCGCGTTCAAGATCCGCGGAGCGACGAACCGGATCGCGGCGCTCTCGGCGGCCGAACGCGAGGCGGGCGTCGTCACGGCGAGCGCCGGGAATCACGCGCAAGGAGTCGCGCTGGCCGCCAGCCGGTCCGGCGTCGACTCGAAGATCGTGATGCCGGAGCACGCCCCGATCTCGAAGGTCGAAGCGACCGAGCGCTACGGCGGAGAGGCGGTACTGTACGGCGCAGACTACGACGAAGCGCAGGCGAAAGCGCACGAGATCGAGCGCGAGGAGGGGCGCACGTACGTCCACGCCTTCGACGACGACGTGGTGATGGCCGGACAGGGGACGATCGGCCTCGAGATCGTCGACGACTGCCCCGAGGTCGACACCGTCGTCGTCCCGGTCGGCGGCGGCGGACTCATCTCCGGCATCGCGACGGCCGTGAAAGGTCGCAAGCCGGACACGCGAGTGATCGGCGTGCAGGCCGAGGGTGCGGCGTCGCTCCCGCAGTCGCTGCAGTCCGGCGAGATCTGCGAACTCGACGCGGTGAACACCATCGCCGACGGGATCGCCACGCGGAAAGTCGGCGAGCGACCGTTCGAGGTGATCCGCGAGCGCGTCGACGAGGTCGTGACCGTCTCCGACGAGGAGGTCGCCGTCGCGCTGACGTATCTGCTGGAGCGCGAGAAGACGCTCGTCGAGGGGGCCGGTGCGGTGGCGCTGGCGGCGCTGCTGTTCGAGGCGTTCGACTACGAGGACGGAGAGACGATCGTCCCGGCGCTCTGCGGCGGCAACATCGACACGAATCAGCTGACGACCGTGCTCGTCCGCGGCCTCGTCGAGACCGGACGCTACCTGAAGATCCGGACGGTGCTGCGGGACCGCCCCGGCGCGCTGCAGGACCTCGTCGAGATCATCGCCGGCCAGCGGGCGAACATCTACGCGATCCAGCACGACCGGACCTCACGCGACGTCGCGATGAACGAGGCCGACGTGGAGATCGACATCGAGACGCGCGGCCACGACCACATCGAGACGTTGCTGGCGGCGCTCCGTGCAGCGGGCTACGAGGTCGACGTGCTGGCGTAGCGTCGGTGGCCGGAGGTCACCGCGGGACGAGAGATTTTAGCCGATTCGCGGGAGAGATACGTCCGTGAACCGAACTACGTCGGCAGTGCTGTGGGGGCTCGTCGGGACGCTGGCGTTTCTCGTCCTCGTCCAGGGGTACCGTCTGTTCGTCGGTGCGCTCGGGCTGGACATCCTCGGCGCGGTCGGCGTCGCCGTCCTCGTCGGGGGGATCGTGACGGCGACTTCGTACGTCGCCGAGCCGCGGCTCACGACGAAGGGAAGGACTTAAACGACTCAGTAGGCTACCTCAGTTCGAGCCGGGATGGCCGAGTGGTAAGGCGCACGCCTGGAAAGCGTGTTCCCTCTGGGATCCAGGGTTCAAATCCCTGTCCCGGCGTTCTCTTCGCTTCAGCGTCCGAGTGAGGCGTCTCGTCGCCGAGCGAACGCTGCTGGAGCAGTCGTAGCGACCACGAGAGGATTTGAATCAGGGAGCAACGCCGTTGCGACCGTGGTTCAAATCCCTGTCCCGGCGTTCTCTTCGCTCCAGCGTCCGAGCGAGGCGTCTCGTCGCCGAGCGAACACTGTCACCTCGACGGTCGCCGCAGTCCCCGAGCTGTCGGAAGTCGACAAGGAAACGGCTTCTAGAGGGACACAAACTTAATGACTGTGGGATTCCTCGACACGGTTGACAATGCCTGACACGAAAACTGGCCGAGAGCGGAAGGGGCGGAACAAGCGCAGCCAGCTCCAAGAGGAACTCTACGCGGAAGAGATCGACGCCCTGGAGACCGACGAGGACCTTCCGCCGTTCGAGCCGGCGGGCGAGCGGCCGTTCGTCGCCGACGAACTTCCGGACGAGGAGTAGGCGGAGCCGCCCGTTTTTGATCCACGAGTCCGTGTAGCTGCCCGTACGCCGACTCTGTCGAGCGACGGCGTCGTCGGCGAAAGACCCTCTCTCTCTCCTGAGGCCGTGCGTCGCTCGTATCGGCCCGACACGCAGCGAGCGGGAGCCGACCCGTTCACGCAGGGACGCGTCGAAGCGAGGTGCGGAGTCCGGAACGGAGTATATAAATTGCTGGTGGACGGCGGTGTAAGTACCACAGTGTGTGAGATAGATTAACACGGCATACTCGGTCGACAGTGCCCATCTGGACCGTCTGCGGGGATTGTCGGCGGGTGGCTCTCGGTGGGCGACGATGCCCGATAGCGAAGTTTTTATATAGAATCACAAACAATCTGGCAGTGGATATGAGTCAGCGAATGCAACAGGGTCAGCCGATGATCATCATGGGTGAGGACGCCCAGCGCGTCAAGGACCGCGACGCGCAGGAGTACAACATTCAGGCCGCTCGTGCCGTCGCTGAAGCCGTACGCTCGACGCTCGGCCCGAAAGGGATGGACAAGATGCTCGTCGACTCGATGGGCGACGTCACCATCACGAACGACGGCGTCACCATCCTCCAGGAGATGGACATCGACAACCCGACGGCCGAGATGATCGTCGAAGTCGCCGAGACGCAGGAGGACGAGGCCGGCGACGGGACGACGACGGCCGTCGCCATCGCGGGCGAGCTCCTGAAGAACGCCGAGGACCTGCTCGATCAGGAGATTCACCCGACGGCGGTCATCAAAGGGTTCCACCTCGCGAGCCAGGAGGCCCGCGCGGCGGTCGACGAGATCGCAGACAGCGTCGAACCCGACGACACCGAACTGCTCCAGAAGGTCGCCGAGACGTCGATGACCGGCAAGAGCTCCGAGCTCAACAAGGAGCTTCTCGCTCAGCTAATCGTCGAGACCGTCGAGGCCGTGACGGTCGAGGCCGACGACGGCTCCTACGTCGTCGACCTGGCGAACGCCAACATCGAGACCCAGACGGGACGCTCGACCGCCGAGTCCGAACTCCTCAACGGCGCGGTCGTCGACAAGGATCCCGTCCACGACGATATGCCCACCTCGTTCGACGAGGCGAACATCCTGCTCCTCAACGAGCCGATCGAGGTCGAGGAGGCAGACGTCGACACGCAGGTCAACATCGAGTCGCCCGACCAGCTGCAGCAGTTCCTCGACCAGGAGGAACAGCAGCTCAAGCAGAAGGTCGAGCAGATCGTCGACGCGGGCGCCGACGTGGTCTTCTGTCAGAAGGGTATCGACGACCTCGCACAGCATTACCTCGCGAAGGAGGGCATCCTCGCGGTCCGTCGCGCGAAGAAGTCCGACATCGCCTTCCTCCGTGACGTCGTCGGCGGCAACGTCGTCTCCGACCTCGACAGTCTCTCCAGCTCCGACCTCGGCTACGGCTCGGTCAGCCGCGACGACGAGGACGAGCTGTTCTACGTCGAAGGTCTCGGCGAGGAGGCGCACGGCGTCACTCTGCTGCTGCGCGGTTCGACCGACCACGTCGTCGACGAGATCGAACGCGGCGTCGAGGACGCGCTCGACGTCGTTTCGACGACCGTCTCCGACGGTCGCGTCGTCGCCGGCGGCGGCGCAATCGAGGTCGAAGTCGCTCGACGGCTCCGCAGCTACGCGGGCTCCGTCGGCGGCCGCGAGCAGCTCGCCGTGGAAGCCTTCGCCGACGCCCTCGAACTCGTCCCGCGCGTCCTCGCGGAGAACGCCGGGCTCGACTCCATCGACACGCTCGTCCGCCTCCGCGAGGCCCACGAGGACGACGAGGTCCGCACCGGCCTGAACGTCTTCAGCGGCGACCTCGAGGACACCTTCGAGGCCGGCGTCGTCGAACCCGCGCACGCCAAAGAGCAGGCGCTCGCCTCGGCCACCGAGGCCGCGAACCTGGTCCTCAAGATCGACGACATCATCGCCGCCGGTGACCTCAGCACCAGCGGCGACGGCGACGAGGAGGGCGGCGCCCCCGCCGGCGGAATGGGCGGGATGGGTGGAATGGGCGGCGCGATGTAACGTCCGCCTGAGGACACACACTCCCAGACCCACGCATCGCTCCCGAATCGTCGGTCGACACAGTCCGCACCCGACGCGACCCCCACCGAGCACTCGTTTTTTCACAGAAAGTCAAGGCGGATGCCACAGGGCTTGACCCCGAGGCAGTTGACCGCGTGTACCTGCCGCAGAGCGTGCCCGACAGCGACCGGTCCGCACCGCCGAGCATCTCACTCTGCCTCACAGCT
Source organism: Halobellus sp. Atlit-31R (assembly GCA_003665935.1). GTDB lineage: Archaea > Halobacteriota > Halobacteria > Halobacteriales > Haloferacaceae > Haloquadratum. The sequence continues at coordinate 634,398 of QPLR01000001.1, forward strand.
CTATTTCCACATTGTCGGCTGTAGTTGGAGTAAACTACGGAGAATTACTAGATAGTAAAATACAATTCGGAAATAGTATGAATTAAGTGCGCAACGCGGAAAAGCCCGATATGGAGACGCTGCTGCTGAACGGCGCGGACGTCCGTGAGAACGCGGCGATGTCGGAGCTCGTGCCAGCGATCGAAGACGCGTTCGCCGCATTCGAGCGCGGCGACGCTCAGATGCCGCCGAAGTCCTACATCGACCTCCCGGCGTACAACGGCGACTTCCGGTCGATGCCGGCGTACCTCGACGCGGGCGAGTGGGACGCCGCCGGGATCAAGTGGGTCAACGTCCACCCCGACAACCCCGAGAAGTTCGACCTCCCGACCGTGCTGGGGACGATGATCTACTCCGACCCCGAGACCGCCGTTCCGCTCGCGGTGATGGACGGCCGGGAGCTCACGATGCTCCGGACCGGCGCGGCGGCGGCCGTCGCCACCGACCATCTGGCCGTGCCCGACGCGACGTCGCTCGGTATCGTCGGCGCGGGCGTCCAGTCGTACACGCAACTGCGCGCGATCTCGCAGGTGCGCGACGTCGAGACCGTCGTGATCTCCGACCTCGACGAGGAGCGGGTCGCCGACTTCGTCGACGCCTTCGACGACGGGTTCGACGTCCGCGCCGGCTCCGTCGAGGAGGCCGCCGCCTGCGACGTGCTCTCGACGGTCACGCCGGTCGAGTCGCCGATCGTCCCGCGGGAGGCCGTCGGCGACCACACCCACATCAACGCGATGGGGGCCGACGCCGAGGGCAAACACGAACTCGACGATCAGATCCTGCTGGACGCCAAGCTCGTGATCGACGACTACGAGCAGACGACTCACTCCGGAGAGATCAACGTCCCCTGGAGCGCGGGCGTCCTCGACGACGGCGACATCTACGGCTCGGTCGGCGAGATCGTCACCGGGGCGAAGGCGGGACGGACCGACACCGACGGGATCTCCGTCTTCGACTCGACGGGGCTCGCGATCCAAGACGTCGCGGCCGCACACGTCGTCTACGAGCACGCCACAGAGCGCGGCAACGGCTACCCGTTCGACCTGCTCGGCCTCGCGTAGGTCAGTCGACGCCGACTCACGCGCCGCGCGACGGGTGAGGGCGCTCCGGTAGCTTTTAAGTCACCGCCGACAGGGGGCACGTATGGTGTGGGTTCGCGCCGAGTACGCGGGCGCGCTGGCGGTCGTCTCGACGTGGCTGGCCGCGCTCGTTCCCTGGAACGTCACGTACTCGACCGGCGTCTCCGGCGGCTCGGTGCTCTTCGTCCGCTTTCCGTTCTTCCAGATCCGATACGCGTTCGGGCTGCCGCTCGCGCGTCGCGTCAGCGTCTCCGACCCGCTCTCGGCGGTGGCGTTTCAGGCCGGCCAGACGATCCAGATCGCGTACCAGGTCTGGGCGGTCGGGGCGGCGGTCCTCGCCGTCGCCGTCGTCGTCGCCGCCGTGTACTACCGCGAGGAGGATGCGCTCGAAGCGGGTCCCGTCGACCCGGTGCGACTCCTGGGTGCACTCGTGACCCTCGCGGGGGCCGTGCTCGCGGTGGCGACGTATCTGCTCGCGACGCGGGGGTTCCCCGGCGTGCCGCTGCCGGTCGGCGTCGTGTTCCTCTTCGTGTTCGGCGCCGTGCTCCTGACGGTCGACCGGGCGTAGCGGCCCGTGCTCCCGCTCGCTGCGCTCCGAGTGCTCGCTGCGCTCCGAGTGCTTGCTGCGCTCCGAACCCCCGTCTGGTGTCGAGCGAGCGAAACGAAAACGGCTATTAGTCGCTATTCGGATGAATGGCGTAATGGATGCGTCGGGAGCGGATGCGGTCCACGTGTTACACGTCGAGCCCGATCCGCAGTTCAGAGAGCTCACCGAGACGTTCCTAGAGCGCCAACAGGACTCGTTCACGGTGACGGCTGCCGCCGACGCCGATGCGGCGCTCGACCGACTCGACGAGGACGTCGACTGCATCGTCTCCGACTACGACCTCCCGAGGCAGAGCGGGATCGCGTTGCTCGAGGCTGTCCGAACTGAGCACCCGGGCCTCCCGTTCGTGCTGTTTACCAGTCAGGGCTCGGAGACGGTCGCCAGCGACGCGATCGCGGCCGGCGTCACCGACTACCTGCAGAAGGGAACGACTCCGGAACGGTTCGAGTTGCTGGCCAACCGCGTCCGCAACGCGGTCTCGGCCTACGAATCCGAGCGAGCGGCGAAAGAACATCACCAGCGCCTACAGCAGGTGATGAAGACCGTGCCGACGGCGATCACGCGCGTCGACCGCGACGGCGAGATCGTCTTCGCCAACGAGCGCGCGCAGTCGAACCTGGGGTACGAGCCGAGCGAAGTGACCGAGCGGACGTACAACGACCCGAGATGGGAGATCAGAGATCTCGACGGCGACCCGATCCCGGACGAGGAACTGCCCTTCCGGCAGGTGCTGCAGTCGGGCGAGCCGATCGAGGGGTACCGACACACCATCGTGTGGCCCGACGGCGAGCGCCGCGTCGTCGAGATCAACGGTGCGCCGCTGTTCGACGACGACGGCGCGGTCGAGAGCGTCGTCTTCTCGAACACCGACGTTACGGCGCAGACGGAACGCGAGCGCGCGCTCCAGCGGGAGCGCGACCGACTCGACGAGTTCGCGAGCGTCGTCTCTCACGACCTCCGGAACCCGTTGAACGTGGCGTCCCTCAGCGTCGACATCGCGCGCGAAGAGTGCGACAGCGAGCGGCTGGAGATGACCAAAGACGCACTCGACCGGATGGAGCAACTCATCGACGATCTGTTGGCGCTCGCACGGACGGACACCGGCGTCGAGGATCCCGAGTGGGTCCGGCTGGACGATCTCCTCCGTCGATGCTGGCGTAGCGTCGAGACTGACGGGGCGGGACTGCAGGTCCGGACCGACACCCGCCTCCGTGGCGACCGGAGCCAGCTCAAACGGGCGTTCGAGAATCTCTTCCGCAACGCGATCGAACACGGCGGCGACGACGTCACCGTCACCGTCGGGTCGCTGACGGACGTCGACGGGCTGTACGTCGCCGACGACGGCGACGGGGTTTCGTCGCAGGCGGCCGAGCGGCTCTTCGAGAGCGGTTTCTCGACGCAGTCGAGTGGGACCGGGTTCGGGCTGGCGATCGTGAAGGGCATCGTCGAGGCCCACGGCTGGGAGATTCGTGCGACACAGAGCGAAGACGGCGGCGCGCGTTTCGAGATCGTCGGCATCGGCGGCGACCGCTGAGCCGTCGGACCGCCGCCAGGAGAGGTCGTCCGGTCCCGCGACCGATCCCGGCCCGGACGGCCGACAGTATAAGTCGCTTCGAGTAAAAAGGTCGGCACACGCCGTACGAGGCAGCTATGGGGGACGCAGACTCGAACCGTAAGCCGGGGACGAACGGGGGTCGCGAGCGGAGCGCATCGCTCGGCAGCGACGGCGGCTTCGAGGAGACCGTCGACGACCTCCGCGAGCGCTTCCAGCGCGCGGTGGCGGTCCTGCGCGGGTCGTCGATCGACGTCCGCCCGTACCGCCCAGACGACGGCGTCTTCGCCACGTTCGACCCGCCAGTCGGCGAGGAGGTCGTCGACCGCTACTGGGTGAACGCGCCGTACGCCTACGTCGTCATCACGTACGACGACGACGACAGCGAACATTACTACTACGCGGTCGAGCCCGAACTCGACGAGTTCGCGGTCGAGTTGCTCTCGCGCGCCAGAGTCGACATCAGGGATCCGCTGTTGTACCGCACCGACGAGGAACCGACCGCCGAGGAGACGCTGCGGGACGAGCTGCAGACGCTCTTAGAGCAGTACGGCGTCGACGTGTCGATGCTGACGTTCCACGCGCTGCTGTACTATCTCGCCCGCGACTTCCGCGGGTTCGGCCGCATCGACCCCCTGATGCACGACCCGCACATCGAGGATATCTCCTGTGACGGCTACGACCTCCCGATCTTCGTCTACCACGACGAGTACACCGACGTCGCGACGAACGTCGTCTACGGCTCCGAGAACCTCGACGACTTCGTGATCCGCCTGGCCCAAGAGTCCGGGCGACACATCAGCGTCGGCGACCCCGTCGTGGGGACGACGCTCCCCGACGGCTCGCGCGTCGAACTCGCGCTCGGCGAGGAGGTCACCCCCCGCGGATCGGCGTTCACGATCCGGAAGTACGCCGAGGAACCGTTCACGCCGGTCGACCTCATCAACTACGGGACGTTCTCCGTCGCGGAGATGGCGTATCTGTGGCTCTGTATCGAGAACAACAAGAGCCTGATCTTCGCCGGCGGCACCGCCTCGGGGAAGACGACCTCGATGAACGCCGTCTCGATGTTCATCCCGCCGCGAGCGAAGGTGCTGACGATCGAGGACACCCGCGAACTGTCGCTGTACCACGACAACTGGCTCTCGTCGGTCACCAGAGAGCGGCTGCACGAGGGGACCGACATCGATATGTACGATCTGCTGCGCTCGGCGCTCCGCCACCGGCCGGAGTTCATCATCGTCGGCGAGGTGCGGGGCGACGAGGCCGTGACGCTGTTCCAGGCGATGAACACGGGCCACACCACCTTCTCGACGATGCACGCCGACAGCATCGAGACGGTGATCAACCGGTTGGAGAACGAGCCGATCAACGTGCCGCGGGCGATGGTGCAGTCGCTTGATCTCCTCTGCGTGCAGACGCTCACGCGCGTCGAGGGCGAGCGCGTCCGCCGCTCGAAGTCGATCGGCGAGATCGGCGAGATCGACCAGCGAACCGGCGAACTCGACTATTCGCGAGCGTTCACCTGGCAGGCGGACACGGACACGTTCCGGCGGTCGGACTCGAACCTCGTCGACGAGATCCAGCGGGAGCGGGGCTGGAGCCGGACCGAGCTGAAGCGCGAGATCGACCGCCGGGAACGGTTCCTCGAACTGCTCGCCGAACTGGACACGACCGACTTCCGGGAGTTCACCGCCTTAGTCAACGAGTACTACGCCGACCCCGATCGCGTGATGGATCGCCTCGAAGCCGCCGAGGCGTCGTCCGGCGGGCACGCCGACGTCGTCAGGTCGTCCGGCGGACTCGACGACGGCGAGGGGGCCAGAGTCGATGGCGGGCGTTGAACTACTCGGGTACGCACCGCTGGTCGTCGTGACGCTCTTGGCGCTGCCGGCAGCGCTCGTCCCGGTCAGCCGGCGGGCGCGCCTGCTCGTCTCCCGGCTCGCGCTGCCGATCTTCGGTCGGTACGTCGTCGAGTCGACGGATCGCCGAGCGCGGATCGAGCGGATGCGGGCGGCGTTCGTCGGCGACAGCTACCGGGTGTTCGCCTCCCAGACGCTCTTCGTCGCCGCCGTCGCCGGCGTCGCCGGGAGCGTCTACGGCGTCTATCTCGGGGCGTTCGTCCTGCGGTCGCTCGCCGTCGAGGCGGAGGTGCTCCGGTCGGCGCTGCCGGGGCCGCTCGGCTTTCTCGCCGCGATCGTTCGCGTCCCGGATCTCTCGCTGCTGCAGCTGTTCGCGCTGCTCTTGGTGTCGAGTGCGACAGTCGGCGCGGGACTCGCCGTCGGGGCCTACTGGGCGCGCTGGACGTATCTCGACCAGCGCGCTCGCGCTCGGGGGATCGAGATCGACGCGACGATGCCGCGCACCGTCGCCTTCGTGTACGCGCTCTCACGCTCCGGGATGCCGTTTCAGGCCGTGCTGCGGACGCTCTCACAGAACCGAGACGTCTACGGCGAGGCCGCCCGCGAACTCGGCGTCGCGGTTCGCGATATGGAGGCGTTCGGGACGGACGTCCTGACGGCACTGCACGAGACGGCGGGTCGGACGCCGAGCCAGAACCTCGAAGAGTTCACCGAGAACCTCGCGAGCGTCCTCTCGTCGGGGCAGAGCGTCTCGGCGTTCCTGCACGACCAGTACGAGCGCTTCCAAGAGGAGGCCGAGGCCCAGCAGCGACAGTATCTCGAACTCCTCTCGACGTTCGCGGAGGTGTACGTGACCGTGCTCGTCGCCGGCCCGCTGTTCTTCATCACCGTCCTCGTCGTCGTGGGGCTCGTCATCCAGAACACGCTCTCGCTCGTGCGGATCGTGAGCTACGCCGCGGTCCCGCTTTTGACGTTCGGCTTCGTGGTCTACGTCGACAGTATGACCGAGGGGCTGAACGTCCCACGAAAGGGGAGCGACCAGCCCGACGCCGCCGCCGTCCTCGCGGGGAGCGACCGCACGTCGACGCAGCAGGCCGACGGCAGCGCCGTCGAAGTCACCGACGGCGGGTCCGTCGGCGCTGTCGGACCCGACGCCGAGAACTGGGCGCGGCTGGCGGTGTACGATCAGATCGGGGCGGTCCAGCAGACGCTCTCGGACCCCGTCGGTACGCTCCTGAGGCGACCGGCGTACACGCTGTTTCTCACGGGCCCGATCGGCCTCGTACTCGTCGCACTCGCCGTCGACAGCGCCGTCCGGGAGGCGGCCGTTGCGGCCGCTGCGGGCTCGCCGTCGGCGCTCCCGGCGATCGTCCGGGCGCTCGACGGCCCGATCGTCCAGGCGGCGATCCTCGGATTCACCGGAATCGCCGTCGCCCACGAGATCGACAAGCGACGGCTGCGTGCCATCGAGGCGGAGATGCCGGACTTCCTCGACCGGATGGCGAGCATCAACGAGGCGGGCGTCACCGTCGTCGGCTGTCTGAACCGGCTCTCCGACGCCGAACTCGGGCGGCTCGGCGACGAGATCGGTCGCGTGTGGCGGGACATCCAGTGGGGCGCAAGCGTCGGCGAGTCGCTCGGGCGGCTGGAGCGTCGGACCGGCTCGCCGGCGGTGTCGCGCGCGGTGACGCTCATCCGGAACGCGATGGCCGCGAGCGGCGACATCAGCCCGGTGTTGCACATCGCTGCCGACGAGGCCCAGGAGACGCGGCGGCTCCGTCGCGAGCGGCGACAGGAGATGCTGACGTATCTCGTCGTGATCTACGTCTCCTTCCTCGTCTTCCTCGGGATCATCGTCGCGCTGACGGTCTCGTTCATCCCCGCTATCGAGGCCGCGAGCCAGTCGGGGGGGTCCGCCACCGGGCAGATTCAGGGCGTCGACGCGGGCGTCCTCGGCGGCCTCCGGACGGTGAACACGGACGCATACGAACTGCTGTTCTTCCACACCGCGGCGATCCAGGGCGTCTGTTCGGGCATCGTCGCCGGGCAGTTAGGTGAGGGGAGCGTCGCGGACGGGCTGAAACACGCGAGTGTCCTTCTGGCGCTCACGTACGTCGTCTTTATCATCCTGTGAAAGGGTCGCACGCGACGAGGGCGGGAGCGGTCGTACGGCACTGTAGCCGTCGTGCGGTCCCACGGTGGCCACACGGACCGTCGGCACTTTGTGTGCCCGCGGTCTCGACTCGGTATGGACGACGAGCGGCCGGCGACGCCCGGGTCGGTGAGGGAGACGTACGACCGGATCGCCGAGCACTTCGCGTCGACGCGGGAGTACCCCTGGCCCGAGGTGTCTGCGTTTCTCGGGCGCGGCGCGGGCGGCGACCGCGACGCCGCCGTCGGATCGGCGATCACCGACGGCGCGCGACCGGCGATCGACGGTGACCGCGTGGGGGACGGAGTGGTGCACCGCGTCGGCCTCGACCTCGGCTGCGGAAACGGCCGTCACGCTGAACTGCTGGCCGACGTCGTCGACCGCGTCGTCGGCGTCGACGTCAGCAGCGGACTGCTGCGGACCGCCCGGTCGCGGGCGCTGGAGCGCGGCTTCGGCGCGTCGCTGGATCTCGTGCAGGCCGACGCGGCGGGGCTGCCGCTCCGGGCCGACGCCGTCGACGTCGCCGTCTACGTCGCGACGCTGCATCACCTCCGCTCGCGGGACCAGCGCGTCGGGAGTCTCTCGGAGGTGGCGCGCGTCCTCGCTCCCGGCGGTCGGGCGCTCGTCAGCGCGTGGTCGACCGAACACGACCGCTTCGACGCGACCGCGGGCTTCGACACCACCGTCGAGTGGACGCTGCCCGGCGGCGAGCGCGTCCCGCGATTCTACCACATCTACGACCCGACGGAGTTCGACGCCGATCTGGCCGCGAGCGACCTGAACGTAGTCGCTTCGACGGTTTCCAGCGGGAACTGCTACGCCGTCGTCGAGCCGGCGGTCGGCGAGTAACGTTCTGCCAGGGCGCGGTTCCTCGGGGAACGGTCCGCCGACGAACCCGACTTGAACCGTTCGCGGCTGGTCGATCACGACGCACGCGAACTCTGCGTTTAAGTCCGCGCGATTGTAAGTGAAGAGTGAATGAGTGAGACAGAGGACGTACGCGACTACGAAGTCGCGGTCGTCGGGGGCGGTCCAGCGGGGATCCAGGCCGCGCTGTACACGACCCGGCTGGGCCACGACACGGTAGTCGTCGACCGGGGCGGCGGCCGCGCGGCGATGATGCTGGACACGCACAACGTCATCGGCGTTCCCGAGCACACCTCGGGCAACGAGTTCCTCGGGACGGCACAGGAACAGATCGAGGCGTACGGTGCGGACGTCGTCCGCGACTTCGTCGTCGAGGCCGAGCGGACCGACGACGGCCGGTTCCGGCTCGTCGGCAACGACGCGGAGTTCCGGGCCGACCGCGTCGTCCTCGGCGTCGGATTCAACGACGAGCGCCCCGACCCGCCGGTGCCACGGACCGGCAAGGGGCTGCACTACTGTCTCCACTGCGACGCGTACATGTTCATCGACCGCCCGGTCTACGTGATGGGAACGGGCGAGGCGGCCGCCCACGTCGCGATGATCATGCTCAACTTCACCGACGACGTGGACGTCCTGCTCCGCGGCGATGCGCCCGAGTGGAGCGACCAGACGGACGAACAGCTCCGCGGGCATCCGGTCGGTATCGTCGAGGCCGAGATCACCGGGATGCAGAAGAGCGACAACGGCTGGCTGGAGGCGTTCGAGTTCGACGACGGGACGGTCCGGCAGTACCGCGGCGGCTTCCCGATGTACGGCTCGAACTACAACGACGGGCTCGCCGACCAGTTGGGCTGTGAGCTGAACGACGACGGCACCGTCGTCGTCGACGACAGTATGGAGACGACCGTCGACGGGATCTACGCCGTCGGCGACATCACGCCCGGGCACAACCAGATCCCGGTCGCGATGGGTAAGGGCGCGCAGGCCGGACTCGCCATCCACTACGGGCTGCGGGAGTTCCCACGCGATCTCAAGACCCTCCGCGCGACCGGTCCCGTCGAAGAGGCCGAGGTGCCGGGGCTCGGCGGGCGCGTCCACGCCGCCGCCGGAGAGTACGAGGAGGCGCGCGCGCCGCCGATCGAGACGCCCCGATCCGGATCCGAGTCCGAGTCCGAGTCCGAGTCCGAACCCGAACCCGAACCCGAACCCGAACTCGCCGACGACGACTGATAGAGAGTATCGTAAGTCCACGTAGATCTCTCGCCGGACGGGACGGCGAGAATCGCCGAACAGTTACGATAATCCCTATGAGGTGCCTGCGCTCGGGTCGACTCGAAAGGGTAACATCCTTATCCGGGGACCGGGAAGAGGTGAGTGAAGGTCGGCGCCGCGGCACCGCGGTGGACGGCCGAACGAGCGCCGGTGGTCTAGTGGTAGGACCTGAGCCTTCCAAGCTCATGGCCCGGGTTCAAATCCCGGCCGGCGCATTCTGCGAGAAACGAACGTGACGAGCGAATGCGTCACGGCGGGAGTTGAATCAAAGAGCGTCGCGAGCGAAGCGAGCAGGGACGTCTTGCGCCGGTTCAGACCCCGGCCGGGGCGGGCCGAAAACGCAGGATAGTGTTTTGGTTTCGGACGTGAAACCTCGTCGTGTCATTTCCGGCAGAGTAATCACCCGGTACGGAATTTAAAGAATGTATGAGCGAGACTCCGGATAAATTCGAAACAATTCGGTTATTCTGGGTGGACCTCAACGGCGTCGCTCGTGGGACGTCGATACCGGCGACCGAACTCGATGCGACCAGCGAAGCCGGGGTCAGTTTCGCAAATAGCGTTGCCGAACTCACGCTCGGCTCGGGGCTCCTCACCGACGCGAAGTACGGTCCGGAGGACGGCGATATGTTCGCGGTTCCGGACCTCGACTCGCTCACGAAGCTCTCGTGGCGTGACGGCGAGGCGGCGGTCTTTTCGGACCTGAAGACGATCAGCGGAGACGACTTTTCACTGTGTGCACGCAGCGCGCTTCGACGCGTCGTCTCCGACCTCGAGTCGGCGGGGTACGTTCCACAGGTCGGCGTCGAGGTGGAGTTCTCGCTGCTCGAGCCCGACGACGGTGGGTGGCGACCGTTCAACGCGAAGACGTCCTACGACGCGGACGCCATCGACCAGGCCGCAGCCCTCTTCGACGAGTGGTACGCTGCGATGGGCCAGGCGGGCTTCGACCTCACGGGGATCCACCAGGAGTCCCTCTCGGGACAGTACGAAGTGAGTCTGCAGTACGGTGCGGCGCGCTCAACGATGGACGGCGTAATGTTCTTTCGGCACCTTCTGAAGTCGACAGCCCGATCGCACGGGCACGGTGCGACGGTGATGCCTCGACCGTTCGACGGCGAGGATGCCAACGGGATGCACCTCCACCTGAGTCTTTGGGATCCGGACCGGAAGACGAACCGGTTCGCAGCGGCCGACGGGACCGCGACTGCGGACGCTCGCCGCGCCGGGGAGGCGCGGCTCCCGGACGATGCCCGCCACTTTCTCGGCGGTATCATCGAGCACGCACAGGCGCTCACCGCCATCTGTGCGCCCACGGTGAACTCCTACAAGCGCCTCGTTCCCGGTATCTGGGCACCGACCGCGATCGCGTGGGGGTTCGACAACCGCTCGACGGCGCTCCGCGTCCCCCCAGAGTCCGGCCCCGGAACGCGCATCGAGTACCGCGTCCCCGACTCGGCGAGCAATCCCTATCTGGCGATGGCCGCAACCCTCGCCGCCGGGTTCGACGGGATTCGATCCGAGGCAGAGCCCGGAGATCCCGTCGCGGTCAATGCACACGAGGCAGGCTGCGAGACGCTTCCGCGGACGCTCTGGAGCGCTCTCGATTATCTCGAGGCAGACGACGTCCTTCGAGACGCGCTCGGTGACGACCTCGTGACGGAGTTCGTGAGACTCAAACGCGACGAGTTCGATCGGTCTCGGGAGGCCGTCAGCGACTGGGAGCGCGACACCTACCTCGAGACGTTCTGAGACGAAGCAAGCGGGAGCCCAGCCGTTCACGGGTCGATAAGGCAGAGCGGCTACGGCGGCTGTGTTCCGGGCTGTCCCCGTCGGCTGGCCTTCCGCGTTTCCTCGTTCGCACTCAGGAGCGATCCGACTGCGTTCAAGATCTTCGCTTCTGACCGGCGCAGGTGCTCGCCGACCGTGGAGGTGTTCGCGGAGTCCATCGCCGCGAGATCCTCGATACCGCAGGCCCGCGGTGAGTCGTAGTACCCCTCCGCGACGGCTTGCGAGAGTACCTCGCGCTGTCTCGGCGAGAGAGCTTCGATCGCCGCTTTCACCTCGGCAAGTCGGGTGAGAAGTCGGTCGTGGGTCGGTGACGTGAGCGCAGTCACCTCCACCGAGCCCATCGACTGCAGCGCCGCGTGTGTCTCGGAGACGCTCGCGTGGTCTCGCGCGAGGACGCTCCAGCGCTCGGACCCGTCAGTGACCGTCGGCGGGACGGTCGGGAAGCATCGGTTCTCGAGCAGAACGTTCAACACGGGTTCGGTGTCCTCCGCATCGGTCCCCGTCTCGTAGTCGCCAGCGAGGCTCACGTACGCGACCGCCCGGTTCTCGTCGTAACTAACGAGGGTCGCGGATGTCATAATCTCGTGGTCGCTAAGCCACGCGACGAACGCGTCCACGTCGGTCGGCGAGACGTTCGTCGCTTCGATCATTGTGATGCTCGTCTCCCGTAGTTGATACGAATAGATAATGGTCGCAGAGATCATCGGAAACGAGTCGTTCATCGTCTCCGTCCAGCAGCCTTCGTGGGTGATCTCGAAAGTGTATTCGAGCATAGTGACGCTGATGTCTGGTAACAGAAACCGCGCTAGACGTATTATAGGTTTCGTGGAATTTGTTGGTGTGTGTTTTATTAAGTATAAGGTGACGTAGTGAGTGCATCGACCTCGGGGGACGCTGTGACGACGCCCCGGCGAGTTGCTCACTCGCGGTGGGGCTGCCGATACTCGAAGACCGCGACGGCGACGATGAGGAGGAGCGAGAGGTAGAAGATGAGCGACGAGACCGCCGGGACCGTCGGGGTGAACCCCTGGGTCATCTTCGCGTGGATCCACGTGGTGATCGTGCTTTCGGCACCCGACAGATACGAGACGATGTAGTAGTTGTTCCACGCGAGCACGAACGCGAAGATAGCACCGGAGACGATCCCGTCGGCGATCAGCGGAAGAATCACCTCCTTGTAGAGCGTGAGCGTGCTCGCGCCGAGGTCGCGGGCGGCCTCTTCGACGTCGGGGTCGACGCCCAGAGCAGTGATGGAGACGACGAACATCACGATCGGGGAGATCCAGACGAGTTCGCCGACGATCGAGGGCACGATTCCGTATCCGAGGTTGGTAACGTTCGTCCACAGCGACATTCCGAGGCCGAGCAAGAGCAGCGGGAAGAAGACGGGGAGCAACGCGATGAGTTTGAACTGTTCTTGGTACGGGAACTCGTAGCGGGTGTACGCTATTGCGCCACCTGTGCCGATGATCGTGCTGAGCACGGTAACGGGGATGGCGATTGTAGCCGTGTTGACGAGCGCCGAAGTGATGCTGTCTGACGACAGCGCCACCTCGTACCAGTGGAGCGTGAAGGCGTAATCGACGATCGAGAGGAATCGCCCGTCGTAGAACGACGCGATGACGAGTGTAAAAAGCGGGATCATCAGGAACACCGCGACGAGCAGTACGTAGCCGTACCACACGCCCGCCCGCAGTAGCCTGGCAGTCGGGCCCTGCGTCGTGCTCATCGTCCGTCACCTCGCGAAGCGATCTCCTGCAGGTCCAGCGAACGGAGGATGACGACCCCCACGACGACAGTAATCACGAGGAGGCCGACAGCCTGCGCCGACCCGAGCGGCCAGTTCTGTGAGTACCCGAACGAGTAGTTGATGTTGCTCGCCATCGTGAACACCGAGCCGCCGCCGAGAATCTGCGCCTCCACGTCGGCTCCGAGACTCAGGACGAACACGAACAGCGACCCGATGACGACGCCGGGCATACTGAGCGGGAGGACGATCCGCCTGAAGATGGTGAACGTGCCCGCCCCGAGGTCCTGTGCCGCCTCGAAGGTCACGTCGTCGATGCTCAGCAGCGAGAGGTAGATCGGGAACAGCATAAACGGCAGGTAGACGTACATCGTCCCGAACACCACCGTGTAGCGGTTGTACAGCAGTGAGGGGTAGGCCGACGCCTGTCCCCCGAAGAGCGTGAAGATGCTGTTCAGCACGCCGTTCTTCACGAAGAATAGCGCCCACCCGAACACACGGACGTTCACGCTCGTAAAAAGCGGCACGATGAGAACGAGCAGGAAGACGAGCTTGTACCGCTTTATTTTGCGAGCGAGCGCATACGCTGCGGGGTAGGAGACGACGGCCGTCGCGACGACCGTCGCCGCGCTCACGAGCGCTGTGTTCCCGAGAACCTGGCCGTAGACGCCGGTCCCGCTGACCATTCCCGAGATGATCTCGCCGTAGTGCTCGAACGTCCAACTCGTCAGACCGAGGTCGATTTGATTTCCCGACTGTAGCGAAAACAGCACGATGGCGAGCATCGGGCCGACGAACATAAACGCTAGCAGCAGGAGAATCGGGAGCATAAGCACCCACGGGGGACGCAGCAGTTCGAACAGCGGGTTCTCGCTTTCCCGAGTGTACGTGGCTGCCCGGACGACACTACTTCTAAGTTTACCTTTCGTAGACATCGCTCACTCCGGCACCAAGACAGACTTCTCGGCGTCCCACTGGATGTACGCCACGTCGCCGATGTCGAGGTCGGTCTCCTGGTACCACTCGAAGCCGACCTCTGCGACGTACTGCTCGTCGGTCGCGTCAGGCGTCCCTTCCACGAGGACGGTGTTACCGCGGACGAGAATATTGTCAACAGTCACCTCGATACCGAGGTCGGAGTCGAGTGTCGGCCCGACCTCGCAGTCGTCGTAGCGGACGATGAGGTGGTTCTGCTCGTCGTAGTCGTGATCCGCTCCGATGGCGGCTTCTCCGGTGAACTGATCGCTGGAGATCGTTGCGTCTCCACCATCGGTTCGCGCCGTCTCGACGCCGAAGATGTTTGCGTCGCCCATGAAATCCGCGATGAACCGTGACTCCGGGCTCTGGTAGATCTCCTCCGGCGGTCCCGTCTGTGCGACGTTGCCGCAGTTGAGGACGAACAGCTTGTCGCTCATCACGAGCGCCGCCTCGAGCGAGTGTGTGACGTAGATGAACGTCATATCGAGCGCTTTGTTGAGATCGGCGAGCTCGCGCTGTAGTTGCTTTTGCAGCGCGTAGTCGAGTGACGCGAGCGGCTCGTCGAGGAGCAGGATGTCAGGATCGTACGCGAGCGACCGGGCGAGTGCGACGCGCTGTTTCTGGCCGCCCGAGAGTTCGCTCGCGTTCTTGTCTGCGTGCTCGTCCGGATCGAGTCGGACCTGCTCGAGCAGTTCTTCGACCGTTCGGCCGACCTCGCGGCCGGCGGCCCTGATCGGAAATTCGACGTTCTCGCGAACGGTCATATGCGGGAACAGCGCCCACGTCTGAAAGACGAGGCTCGTCGGGCGGTCCTTCGGTCGCGTGTTCACGATGTCGGCGCCGTCGAGCGTAATCTCGCCGGAGGTCGGCTCAAGATGCCCCGCAAGCATCCGAAGCAGCGTCGTCTTCCCACAGCCGGACGGCCCGACGATGGAGGCGAACTCTCCGGTCTCGATTTCGATGTCCACGTCGTTTATAGCGACTGTGCTTCCGTATTCGCGTCGTAAATTCTTTGTTCGCAGCATTGAAGATAGGTGACTGATCCCGAGCCGTGGCCGGGGCCTCAGAGTCTGGTCTTCGCCTCGCGCCAGATCGGCTCGAACTTCTCGAGGTCCGGAACGCCGGTGTAGAAGACACTCCGGTCGAGAATGTCCGGCACGTCGTCGACACGGAGAACTTCGCGCTGGAAGTCGTCGTACTGATCCCACGCCGTCGCGTGTGGGACGACGTTGGTCCCGCCGGAGGTCGGCCACGATAGGTTGAACGCCGTCTCTCCTTTCTGCATATGCGCGAGGTAGTTGTCCGAGACAGTCGGCTGATCGCCCTTCACGAAGGTCGTCGTCTCGACCCAGATGATACCGCCTTCTTCGGGGACGTGCGCCTCGAACTGGAGGTTGTCTCCACGTCGGAGGGTGCCGTTGATCCAGTTCCCGGAGATGAATCCGATGTCGATCTCGCCGGATTTGAGCGCCTGATTCATCGACGCGAAGTCCGGGAGGAGCGTCTTCGCGTTGTCGAAGAGGTCAAACGTCGCCTGTCGGACTTGCTCGACTTCCTCTTCGGTGTGTTCTTTGTAGGGGTCGATTCCCTCCCGGAGCATAATGACCTGCACACCCCAGAACATCAGATCGTAGACTCCAACGTCGTATTCGTCGGACCAAGCGGCGTCGTAGCTGCTGTAGTCGGACTCCGAGACGGTGTCAGTGTTGACGACGAACGACGCCCACCCGAACCGCTGCGGCGCACCGTACATCGTTCCGTCGACGTCGAAGGAGTAGTCGTCCTCGTCGAGGAAAGCGTACTCGTACCCGTTTTCGGGCTTGAAGATGTCGATGTACTTATCGAAGGTGTACTCCTTCCACGCGTCGTAGTCGATAGGGCGGATCAGTTCGGCCTCGGCTAGGTTCGGAAGCCAGGCCATATCGAACGTCGCCTGGTGGAACTGCTCCCACTCGCCGGAGTTGAGACGGTTGAACGCTTTAGGGTTGGAGGTAAAGAGATCCAGCTGCGTGTTCGCGTCGAAGTCCTCCCTGAACGAGTCCTGAACGTTCGACGCGTCGTATCCGGTCCACGTCAGGTGGTTTACCGTCTCGCCCGAGCTGTCGCCGTCACCTTTCGTGTACAGTTCGTCGTATTCGGGTGCGGGTACGGTAGCCATAGGGTCGGTCCGCCACGTCTCCTCACCGTCACCGGACCCGCCGCCACCGAGGCAGCCAGCGAGCGTACTCGTTGCCGCGAGACTGGCCGCGCTTGTTTTGAGGAGTCGACGGCGGGAGATAGATTGTCGTGTCATTGTTGATCGTATTGATGGCACAGATTCGCTGGCAACCACACTACGTCGCGTATTGCCTTCTGCTGACCCATCACACACTACAGTTAGCTGCAAAGCAGGCATTACAATTCTGCCGGCAATTTCCGGTCATTTATACCGATACGACCTGAGTAGAGCAAATTTTTTACTTAACCATTGTTTATACTGTGTTTTTGTTCAATTATTCCAGTTATTTTTGTAAATACAATACCGGCTGCGGAGCGGATCACTCGTCGAATATCAGCGTCTTCACCGTTGCTGGCACGGCGGTCCCCTCTGCGATCGGGGTACCGAGGTCGATGTACCGTTCGCCAGTGATCTCGATCTCGTCCAGCACCATCGCCGGTCGCGAGCCGGCGACCGTCTCGAACGTCTGACCGAACACCTTCGCGCAGTTCTGTTTGGTGAGGAGGATGAACGGAACGCGTTCGTCGAACAGACCGTCGTAGGCCGCCGCCATCCCCTCGGCAACGAGCCCGACTCGCTCGTAGGTGAGCTCACCGATCGACGGCGCGTACAACGAAAATTCGTCGAAACGTCCCCTATCGTCCCGTGCCCCCCGAATCGCGGCGGCGGTCCGCTGCTCGATGTCTGAGGCCGTGTCACCGGCGTCCAGTCCCGAGACCGACACGACCGGGAGGTTTCGGGTCGGCAGCAGGTCGTTGTCCGGTGCGATGGTACGCCCGCTGAACGACATCGACTGGGTGCCGACGCCGAGGACGGTCGCCCGGATATCCGTCCCCGAGCGGTGGATCGGCAGCGTCTGGAACCGATCGTGGTTTCTAATCGCGGTGGAGAGAAACACCCCGAAGTCGTCGAACTCGAAGGGGTCGCTGACGTTCGCGCCACGCTCGGCGTCGATGCCGACGAGTCTGCCGACCCCGCCCGTGAAGATTACTTCGTCAACGTCGACTCCCGTAGTCGGGAGCGTTCCGATAGCGAGCGCCTCGGTCTCCTCGTCGAACGGGGGGCCATCAACGCTGTCGAACACTCGCGCCGCCATCCAGTTCGCGAGCGATCGGTAGGCCGCTGTAGGGCGTTTCTCACCGACGACGAGGGAAGGGCCGCTGGATTCGACGTACGACCCAACGGAGTCGGCGACGCTCGTGATCGCGCCGTCTGCATCGAAGCGGACGTCGCGGCCGCCGATGTCGATACACCGCGTCTGTCGGACGGTCCCCCCCTCGAAAACGGCGATGTTCGTCGTTCCGCCGCCGATGTCGACGCTCACGACTGTCGACTTCTGGCGCTCGCTCCGGGCGCCTGCACCGGCCCCGCGTCCCGCCAGTATCGCCTCGAGGGACGCGCCCGCTGCCGCGACGACGAACTGTCCGGAGCGAGCGGCCAGTCGGTCCAGCAGCGGCTCGGCGTTCTTCGTTCTCGCCGCTTCGCCCGTCGCGATGACTGCGCCCGTGTCGATCTCGTTCGGCTGGAATCCAGCCTGCTCGATAGTGTCGTCGATCAGTTCGATGACTGCCGCAGTGCGGATCCGCGTCCCGCGGTCGTAGGGAGTCTCGTGTATTTGACTCCGGTATACGAGTTCGCGGTCGACGATTTCGACTTTCGCCGCACCGTCGTACGACGGCACGCGGAGTGTGAGATCGCTGACGACGATCTGTGTGGTCGTCGTCCCGATATCGATGCCGATGCTGTGGACGACCTCGGGTGAGCCCCGGCTCATCGATCGCCTAGATCGATCCCGCTCTGTTTGTTCTCGTAGATTTCGGCGAGAACGGTGGCGATTTCCGCGCCCGCTTCCACGGGCGGAATGCCGTTGCGGTGGATGTTGGAGATGACCGACTTCTTGGAGGTCGAGCTACCGCGCAGTGGCCCGTAGATAAAGTACGCACTCAGACTCTCGTTGGTCGCGAGCCCCGGTCGCTCGCCGATGAGGTTCACGCAGCAGTCGGCGTCGAGCTCTTCGCCGATCGCGTCCATCACGTTCACCCGCCCGTACTCGACGAACACCGGCGTCCCAACGTTTAGGTCCCGCGCGTCGAGGCCGTCGAAGAGCGACGGCAACAGGTCCGGGAGGTTCGATTCGACGGCGGTCGAGCTGAGGCCGTCGCTGACTACGATCTGAACGTCTGGTCCTTCGACGCACTGGTCGCGGAGCGTCGCCGCGGTCTCGTCGGTGATGTCTCGACCGAGGTTGGGATTCGCGAGAAACTCTGTTTTGCTACTCGCCTTCGATTGGATCGAGACGAGTCCGAGCTGCTCGGCGAGTTGGTCGGGGACGTGAGTCGAAACCGCGTCGCGTGCCTCCCCGTGGTCGAGCCGGAACTGCAGTAAGGTGCTCGTTCTCGGTCGCGATCCAGCGCGCCCGACCCCGACACGCGAGGGGTGACGCTCACGCATCTTCCGATACCGAGCTTCGTCGTTCGGGCTGTCGATCGCTATCTCCGAATTGTCGTCTGTCGTCATATGCTCAGGTGAAGATCGTCGGGTCGCCCGCGCGCTCGGTCAGGACGCCGTCTTCGGTGATTCCGACCGATTCGAGCCAGGCGTCGAACTCGGGGGCCGCGCGGAGATCGAACAGCTCGCGGATGGTCGCGCCGTCGTGGTAGCTGTTCGACTGGTAGTTGAGCATCACGTCGTCGCCCATCGGGACGGTGATGAAGAAGTTCGCGCCGGCCGCAGTCAACAACACGGCGAGGTTCTCGATGTCGTTTTGATCCGCTTTCGTGTGGTTCGTGTAGCAGGCGTCGATCCCCATCGGGATGCCCTGTAGCTTCCCCATAAACACGTCTTCCAGTCCCGCACGGGTGACCTGCTTGCCGTCGTAAAGGTACTCGGGGCCGATGAAACCGACGACCGTGTTCACGAGAAACGGATCGAACTCCTTTGCCAGCCCGTAACAGCGGGCTTCGAGTGTGAGTTGATCGATCCCCTCGTGCGCGTCGTTCGAGAGTTCCGCTCCCTGCCCGGTCTCGAAGTACATCACGTTCGGCCCCGACGCCGTACACTCGCGCCGTCCGAGCTCGTTGGCCTCCGAAAGCAACGAGACGTCGACGCCGAACTCGCTGTTACCCGCTTCGGTTCCAGCGATACTCTGAAACAGGAGATCGGCCGGGGCCCCCGCCGAGACCGCGTCCATCTGCGTCGTGAGGTGTGCGAGGACGCAGTTCTGCGTCGGTACCTCCCACTCCTCTATGAACTCCTTCGTCGCCCGGAGAATCTCGGTCGTCTGCGCGACGTTGTCGGTCACCGGGTTGATCCCGATAACCGCATCGCCGACGCCGTACGATAAGCCCTCACGAACCGCGTCGATGATGTTTTCGACGTCGTCAGTCGGGTCGTTCGGCTGGAGACGGAACGAGATGGTTCCCTCGGTCCCGATCGTGTTGTTACACCGAGCGGTGACAGTCATCTTCGAGGCGACCAGGATGAGATCCATATTGGACATAATCTTCGTCACTGCCGCGACCATCTCGCTCGTGAGCCCGTCTCGGATGGCTCGAATGTCCTCGTCGGTCGTCTGTGTGTCGACCAGGAACTCCCGGAGCTCCGCGACTGTCCAGTGCCGCAGTCGTTCGTACGTCTCCTGGCAGACGGCGTCGCGTATGACTCTCGTGACCTCGTCTCGCTCGTACGGAACTGCGGGGTTCTCGTAGAGCGTTTCCAGTGTCATCTGGCTCAGGCGGTCCTTGGCCGCGATGCGCTCCGCGTCCGACTCCGCGGAGATGCCCGCCAACTCGTCGCCGGTCTTCTCTTCGTTCGCCTTGGCCAAGACGCTTTGAATCGATTCGAACTCGTACTCCGTTCCGCCGATCGTCCACGTGTGCGCCATCTTACGGCCCGACCTCCGGTGTCAGCGTCGAGCGGACGGTCGCTGCGTCCGCGGGACCGCGGAGGGGCGTCGGCGGGTGCAGTCGGCTTCTGTTCATCTTGTTTTACGAGTATTTTGTGGAGTCATGTGCGATGCGCCGGCCATTTGTGGGTGTTTATATCCAGCTCGACGACGGCATCGTACAAAAAGTTAAACCCGACGTATCGACCGTCACGCAGCCGAGCACAGCGCAGGTGTCCGTCGAAGAATACGTCAGCCACCCGAAGAACCGGCCGTCAGCCCCGGAAAACGTTGTGGTCTGCAGTCTGGTAAAACTATATACCCACGTCGTCGTGTGAGTTACCTAATGGACGCTCCTGTTCGGGTTCTACACGTGGACGACGAACCTGACCTCGGTGCGCTGACTGCGGACTTTCTCGAACGCGAGGACGAGCGGTTCGCCGTCGAGACGGCAACGACGGCGAGCGAGGGCCTCGACCTGCTCGCGGCGTCGGCGTTCGACTGCGTCGTCAGCGACTACGAGATGCCGGGGCTGAACGGAATCGAGTTTCTGGAGGCGGTGCGAGCGCGCCAGCCGGATCTCCCGTTCGTGCTGTTCACCGGGAAAGGATCCGAGGAGGTCGCCAGCGAGGCGATCTCCGCGGGCGTGACCGACTACCTCCAGAAGGGCACGGGGACGGAGCAGTACAAACTGCTGGCGAATCGACTCTCGAACTACGTAGAGCGGGCGCGGGCACAGCGGGAGCGACAGCGGCACCTCGACGCCATCGAGACCGCTCAAGAGGGTATCAGCATCCTTGACGCCGACGGCGAGTTCGTCTACGTCAACGAGGCGTACGCGGAGCTGTACCGCTACGAACCGGAGGCACTGCTCGGCGAACACTGGGGACTGCTCTACCGCCAAGAGGACGTCCAAGAGATCAGAGAGGAGGTCCTCCCGACCGTCGAGGAGGAGGGCGCCTGGGAGGGCGAAACGGTCGGGCTCCGGGCCGACGGCAGCACGTTCGTCGAGGATCACTCGCTCTCGAAGACCGAGGAGGGATCGCTCGTCTGTACGGTCCGCGACGTCACCGACCGTCGGGAGCGCGAACAGCAACTCCGGCGGAAGACGGCTCGCCTCGAAGTCCTGTTCGAGCAGTCGCCCGATATGATCGACGTCCACGACGCCGACGGAACGATACTGGACGTGAACGAGCGGTTCTGTGAGGTGATGGGCGAATCCGCAGACGAGATCGTCGGGAAGAAGGTCTGGGACGTCGACCGGACGATGGATCCGGGAGCGGTTCGCAGGGTCCTCTCGGGCCTCGACACGAACGAGCGGGTGACCGTCGAGACGCAGTTCCAACGCACCGACGGCTCGGCGTTTCCGGCCGAAGTCCACATCCGGCGCCTCGACATCCAAGGCGAGGATCGGTTCCTCGTCATCACGAGAGACGTCACGGAGCGGAAAGCGTACGAGCGCGAACTGCGCGAGGAACAGCAGTTCGTCGAGAGTATGCTCGACTCGATCCCGGACCTGTTCTACGCGTTCGACACCGAGAAGCGACTCGTGCGGTGGAACGAACGCCTCGCGGACGCCGTCGGCCGTTCGGGCGAGGAGTTGGACGGAATCCCGCTCCGCGCGCTCGTCCCCGACGGCGACGTCACGG
The DNA here is from genome assembly GCA_003665935.1 of Halobellus sp. Atlit-31R. Lineage (GTDB taxonomy): Archaea > Halobacteriota > Halobacteria > Halobacteriales > Haloferacaceae > Haloquadratum. Next base: position 656,094 of record QPLR01000001.1, read on the forward strand.
AGGTCAGCGAGCACATCCGGGCCGTCCTCGAGGAGCGCGAGCCCGCGCGGGCCGAGTTCACAGTCGAGTCCGACGAAGGGCCGCTGACGTACGAACTTTCGGCCAGTCCGCTGGAAGACACCGACGGGACGGTCCGAGGGATCACCGGGATCGGTCGCGACATCACGGCGGACAAGGCGAAGCAGCGCGAGATAGAGCGACAGAACGAGCGGCTGGAAGCGTTCGCGAGCACGATCAGCCACGATCTCCGGAACCCGCTGACGACTGCTCAAGGCTACTTGGATCTGGCCCGCGAGGACGGAGATCCGGAGCACTTCACGCACGTCGAGCGGAATCTGGACCGGATGGAGCGGATCGTCGGCGACCTGCTGTGGCTGGCTCGGGAGGGAAAGCAGATCGGATCGACGGAGGAGGTCGACCTCGACGCCGCGGTCACAGACGCGTGGGGCGTCGTCGAGGGGAGAGCGGATCACACGACGATCGAGGTGCGCGACGCGCTCGAGTGTGTCGAGGCCGATCAGGATCGGCTCCAGCAGTTACTGGAGAACGTGCTCGCGAACGCGGTCGAGCACGGCGGCGACGACGTGTGGGTCGAGTCGCTCCCGAGCGGATTCGCCGTCGCCGACGACGGCACCGGAATCGCGGACGCAGATCTCGACCGCGTGTTCGAGCGCGGATACTCGACGGACGACGGCACCGGGATCGGACTCGCGATCGTCCGAGAGATCGCAGACGCACACGGCTGGGAGATGCGGCTGACGACGAGTGAGCGCGGCGGCGCACGGTTCGAGTTTCGCACCTAACGTCCGTCAGCGTCGTCGGTGTGGTTCGGCGTACGTCGAACAGTAATTGACTCGGATTTGTATTGTATATACGTCCTTGTATGTATATAGTGAACCCTTATGCTTTCAGGAGAAGGTCCTTTACGGGGTCGTGCTAAGTGGTCATATGACCAAGCCACAGAGACACACGACTGGCGAGTCCTGCGGGCTCGCGGACCCGTCGGACGAGCGGTCGAACTGCGGCGTAGGTGCCGTCATCGACCTCGACGGCGGTCGCTCACACGAGACCGTCGCCGACGGGATCGAACTGCTAGAGAACCTCGAGCACCGCGGAACGACCGGCGCAGAGGAGAACACCGGCGACGGGGCCGGGATCGTGATTCAGCGCCCCGACGAGTTCTTCGACGACGTCGTCGACGCCGAACTGCCGTCGGAGTACGCGGTCGGCTCCATCTTTATGCCGCGGGACGAAGCCGCCCGCGAGGGCCTCATCGCCATCTTCGAGCGCGTTCTCGATGCGCACGGGATCGACGTGCTCCACTGGCGCGACGTCCCCACTGACAACTCTGACCTCGGCGCGACCGCGCTCGCCTCCGAGCCCGACGTCTGGCAGGTGTTCGTCGCACCGCAGGAGGACCGCGACGCCGAGACGTTCGACCGTATGCTGTACGTGGCCCGACGCGACGTCGAAAGCGAGATCGACGAGTTAGACTCCGAGGGCGCGGCCCGCTTCTACGTCTGCTCGCTCTCGCGGCAGACGGTGGTCTACAAGGGCCTGCTGAAGGGCGAACAGCTCGCGGACTACTACCCCGATCTCGCCGACGAGCGGGTCCAGTCGACGCTGACGCTCGTGCACGCGCGCTTCTCGACGAACACGCTGGGTGCGTGGCATCTCGCACATCCGTACCGCCACATCGTCCACAACGGCGAGATCAACACGATCCAGGGCAACATCAACTGGATGCGGAGCCGGGAGACCGACCTCGAACATCCGGACTTCGGTGAAGACCTCGAGACGCTGAAGCCCGTGATCAACGATCCGAACCAGTCGGACACCGCCTCCGTCGACAACGCCGTCGAGCTGCTCCTGCAGGGCGGTCGAGATCTGCCGCACGTCCTCCGGATGCTCATCCCCGAGGCGTATCGCGGGGACGAGCAGATGGCCGCAGAGCGGCGTGAGTGGTACGACTACCACGCGTCGCTGATCGAGCCGTGGGACGGCCCCGCGCTCGTCGCCGCCACCGACGGCGACCGCGTCGCCGCCGTCCTCGACCGGAACGGCCTCCGCCCCTGCCGGTACGACGTCACGACGGACAACACGCTCGTGATGGCCAGCGAGGTCGGCGCACTCGACACCGACCCGAGCGAGATCAGCGAGCGCGGCCGGCTCCAGCCGGGACAGCTCTTCGTCGCCGACCCCGAGGAGGGACGGGTCATCCCCGACGAGGAGGTCTTCGAGTCGCTCACCGACGAGCAGTACGGCGAGTGGGTCGCTCAGGAACAGCGCGACCTCGCGGAGCTGGTAGGCGACGACGATTACGGCCCGCGGGACGACGTCGAGCACCTCCGCGCGGCGCAGGCGGCGTTCGGCTACACCCACGATCAACTGAACCACCTCATCGAGCCGATGGCGGAGAAAGGCAAGGATCCGGTCGGCTCGATGGGCGACGACACGCCGCTGTCGGTGCTTTCGGACTTCAACCGCCCGCTGTTTACCTACTTCAAGCAGCTGTTCGCGCAGGTGACGAACCCGCCGCTGGACTACATCCGGGAGGAGCTCGTCACCTCGCTGGAGTCGCGGCTCGGCGCGCAGCGGAACCTCCTCGACGAGACGCCGGAGCACGCCCGACAGCTCGTCCTCGACTCTCCCGTCCTGACCGACGCACAGACCGCGGCGATCACGTCGCTCGGTGGCGACGACGCCGACGCGATGGCGTCGACGATCGTCGACATCACCTACGACCCCGAGCGGCCTCTCGCGGACGCCGTAGAGCGCGTCCGCGACGACGCGGTCGACGCCATCGAGGCGGGTGCCGACGTCGTCGTCCTCTCGGATCGGAACCTCGGTCCGGACCGGGTCGCGATCCCGAGTCTGCTCGCGACGGGCGCGGTGCACCACAGTCTCGTCCGTAACGGCCGTCGGAACCACGCCGGGCTCGTCGTCGAGTCCGGCGACCCGCGCGAGGTACACCACATCGCGACGCTCGTCGGCTACGGCGCGGACGCGGTGAACCCCTATCTGGCCTACCAGACGATCTCCGACGTCGTCGCCGGTCCCGACGGGGCCGACGAGAACGAAGCGATCGCGGCGTACAAGCAGGCGCTCGAGGACGGCCTCCTGAAGACGATGGCCAAGATGGGGATCTCGACGGTCGAGTCCTATCAGGGCGCACAGATCTTCGAGGCCGTGGGGCTCGACTCGGACTTCGTCGCCGAGTACTTCGAGGGCACGGAGATCCGGACCGAGGGTATCGGCATCGACGTGATCGAAGAGGACGTCCGGACGCGGCACGCCGTCGCCTACGGTGCCGATCCGGAACTCGACCGACAGGGCGAGTACGAACACCGCTCGGACGGCATCCACCACCAGTGGAACCCTCAGACCGTCGGCACGCTCCAGCAGGCGGTCCGCTCCGGCGACTACGAGAAGTACCAGGAGTTCGCCGACCTCGTCAACGACCAGAGCGAGGAGCTGCAGACGCTCCGCGGTCTGCTCGAGTTCGACGCCGATCGCGAGTCGGTTCCGATCGAGGACGTCGAGCCTGTCGAGGAGATCGTCACCCGCTTTTCGACGGCCGCGATGTCGCTCGGGAGCCTCTCGCCGGAGGCCCACGAGAACAACTCGATGGCGATGAACCGCATCGGCGGCAAGTCCAACTCCGGTGAGGGCGGCGAGCCGCCGGAGCGGTTCGGCACCGAGAAGGAGTGCAACGTAAAACAGGTCGCCTCCGGTCGCTTCGGCGTCACCTCCGAGTATCTCACGAGCGCCGACGAGATCCAGATCAAGATGGCGCAGGGCTCGAAGCCCGGCGAGGGCGGCCACCTCCCCGGCAAGAAGGTCAACGAGATGATCGCCCACGTCAGGTTCGCGACGCCCGGCGTCGGCCTCATCTCGCCGCCGCCGCTGCACGACATCTACTCGATCGAGGACCTCAAACAGCTGATCCACGATCTGAAGACCGCGAACCCCGAGGCCGACATCAACGTGAAGCTCGTCTCGGAGGCGGGGATCGGCACCATCGCCGCCGGCGTGGCGAAAGCCAACGCCGACGTCGTTCACATCTCGGGACACGACGGCGGGACCGGCGCGTCGCCGAAGACCTCGATCAAGAACGCCGGCCTCCCGTGGGAGCTCGGCCTCGCGGAGGCGAACCAGATGCTGCGGGCGACGGATCTGCGCTCGCGGATCCGGGTCAGCGTCGACGGCGGGATGAAGACCGGCCGCGACGTCGCAGTCGCGGCGCTGCTCGGCGGCGAGGAGTACATCTTCGGGACGGCGTCGCTCGTCACCTCCGGCTGCGTGATGGCCCGGCAGTGCCACGAGAACACCTGCCCGGTCGGCGTCGCGACCCAGCGCGAGAAGCTCCGCAAGCGCTTCCCCGGTCAGCCGGAGCACGTCATCAACTACATGACGTTCATCGCGCAGGAGCTGCGCGAGATTATGGCCGACCTCGGCTTCCGCTCGCTCGACGAGATGATCGGTCGCCCCTCGCTGCTCGCCCAGCGCGAGACGGACCACCAGAAGGCGAAGCATCTCGACCTCTCGGACGTCATCGCGGAGCCGTCCGGCGACACGCGTCGCAAGACCGAAGACCAGGTCCACGAGGGCGTCGAGGCCCAGTTGGACCACGACCTCATCCGGCGCGCCGAGCCCGCACTCGCGGAGGGCGAGCCGATCGCGATCGACGAGGAGATCTCGAACGTCGACCGCGCGGTCGGGGCGATGCTCTCGAACCGGATCTCGAAGGCGTACGGCGGCGACGGCCTCCCGGACGACACGATCCGCTGTACGTTCGACGGCGTCGCGGGGCAGTCGTTCGGTGCGTTCCTCGCCAACGGCGTGACGATGGACCTCACCGGCGCGGCGAACGACTACGTCGGCAAGGGGCTCTCCGGCGGGAAGATAATCGTCGAGACGCCCGGCACCGCCGCCTACGAGGCCGACGAGAACGTCCTGATCGGCAACGTGGCGCTCTACGGCGCGACGCAGGGCGAACTGTACGTCAACGGCGTCGCCGGCGAGCGCTTCGCGGTTCGGAACTCCGGCGTGAAAGCCGTCGTGGAGGGCGTCGGCGACCACGGCTGTGAGTACATGACCGGCGGCGTCGTCGCCGTCCTCGGCGACACCGGCCGCAACTTCGCGGCCGGGATGTCCGGCGGCGTGGCCTACGTCTACGACCCCGACGGGGAGTTCGCCGCGAAGACCAACACCGGAATGGTTTCGCTGGAAGCGACGCTCGACGACGCGGACACCCGGATGCTCCGCCGACTCGTCGAGAACCACGCGACCTACACCGACAGCGACCGCGCGGCGCGGATGCTCGACGACTGGGGCGAGGTCGTCACCGACTTCGTGAAGGTGATGCCCGACGCCTACGCGGAGGTCATCGAGGAGCGCGCCCGCGACGACGTCCGGAAGGAGCTGCCGCCCGCCGCGAGCGCGACCGCGGCGGACGACGGCGACGCGCTCGCACAGACCAGCGACGACTGAGCCCGCTCGCGTCGCCGGCCGAACACGCGGTTTTTTGTCGGCGATTACCCTCTCTTCGCCACTGATGGCTCGACTCCTCTTGCTCGGCGACCTCCATCTGAGTACGACCGGTCCCGCGGTCCCGCCGGGCTGCCCGGATCTCGACGCGGTTGAGGTCGACGCCATCGTCTCGATCGGCGACGTCGTCGACGACAACGCCGAACACGCCGGCGATCCGGCAGTCGGCGAGGCGTACGAAGAGCGCGGCCGGGCGTTCTTCGAGCGGCTGAACGCCGTCGGCGTCCCCGTGGTCGCCGTCCCCGGCAATCACGATCCGGCCGCGTGTACTCGCCGGCTGACCGAGGGGCTGGAGAACGTCGCCGTCGCCCACGGCCGCACGATCGACGGCACGTCGTCGCCGGAGCCGGCGCTGGACGGCCTCCGCTTCGTCGGCTGGGGCTGTGAGCAGTTCGATCTGACGCCGGCGTTCGAGTACGACCGGTACCCCGGCATCGTAGACACCGACGCAGCGCGCGAGAGTCCAGCCCAACGGGCGACGCGAAGCGCGGGCCTCGTCGAATCGACTGTCGCCCGGTTCCTCGACGGCGATCTGACCGCGTCGGAGGCGGCGGCCGAACTCGGCGTCGCACCGGACCGCCGCGCGGCGTGTGCAAGCGAACTCGACGCGCTCGCGGCAGAGTTCGCGTCGCTCACCGGGCTACTGTGCGGCGACGCCGACGGCGACGCCGAGAGCGGGTCGGAATCCGACGGGCGGCCCGACGCAGCGACGACGGTGCTGCTCGCCCACGAATCGCCGTTCCACGTCGCGTTCGATCACCATCACTCCGAAGACGGGGCCGACGCCCGACTCCACAAGGGCTCGATCCCGCTGAAGCTCGCGGTCGCCGCCGCCGGCCCGGAGGTCGTCTTCGGCGGTCACACGCACGTCCGCGGCCGGGACGTCGTCGAGACGACGGCGGGGTACGCAGACCTCTACAACCCCGGAAGTCCCGGCGTCGCGTTCGTGGAGATCGACCCCGACACCGGATCCCTGCAGGTGCCGTGAGGGAGGCGGCGAGACGCCGTCGGACGAGCGGGCGCAGCCGACAGTATACTTATTTGGATTACCACGAAAGCGCGAGTATGCGACGCGACGCCGACCGCGGCACGAGTGCGCGGGGGGACGCAGACCGCGCGGTGAGCGAGACGGTCAGTTTCGTGCTCGTCTTCGCGCTCGTCGTCGCGTCCGTGGGGACAGTTTACGCCGTCGGGGTCGCCGAACTCGAAGCGGCGCGGGACGCAGAACGCGTCGAGAACGCCCAGCGCGCTTTCGACGTTCTCGCAGACAACCTCGGAGATCTCACCGAAGGCGTGCCGAGCAGAGGGACGGAGGTAAAGCTCGCGGACGCGACGCTTCGCTCGGTCGACGACGCCTCGATGAACGTGACCGTCGATCCGGGCGGCGGCGCGGCGCCGACCCACTGGGAGTACGCGCTGCGGCCGATCGTCTACGACGTCGAGGCGGGCGGACAGATCCGGCTCAGCAACGGAGCGGTACTCCGGGACAGCGACCGGGGCACTGCTGCGGTGGTTCGTGGCCCGCCGCTCGTCGTCGACGACGACCACGTACAGCTCACGCTCCTCAAACAGGAGCACATCGGCCCGACGAGCACGGGCGGGTCACAGACGGTCCGGATACGGACGGCCGCGACGCGGTCGCGCCTCTTCTACGACAACGAATCGGTGGTGCACGACACCGTCCGCGTGAACGTCACGAGCCCGTACACTGACGCCTGGGCCCGGCAGTACGAATCGGTCGGTTTCGCGTGCACCGAAGTCAGCGAGCCGACGCCGAGCACGTCCGGAACGGTGTCGTGCACTCGTAGCGACGTCGACCGTGTCACAGTCGTCTGGCTGCGTGTGTCGACGACGTTCGAGTGACGACGCCGTCTCACGCGAACTCACTCCAGGGCCACGGTCACGTTGTTCTCGGTCACGTGTAGATAGGTGATGTACGCCGAGGAGTCGGTCGTGTCGTAGCGGAGGACGCCGCCGGAGGCGCTCTGATCGATCTGGGTGGTCCCGCGGTTCCCCGGACCGTGGTCGACACGGAGGACGAACTTCGAATCGAACGTCGCGAAGTAGTGGCGCGTGAGGATTCGGAGGGTCTGAGCGTCGGCGTCCTCGTAGGTCGTGTTCTCGCCGTCGTCGCCGGTGTGAGTGAACGACACCGGCTCCGCGGTCGCCGTCGCTTCGCGGGCGTCCCAGTCGATGGCGGTGTCGTGGCCGACGCTGCTCGAGCCGTAGGTGAAGGACTGTGCGGAGCTCGTGAAGTCGACTTCGATCACCGTATCGCCGCCCTCGCAGGCGAGCTGTACCGGCCCGGAGTTAGACGGGATGCTGCCGTTCGTCCAGCGGTGGACGTCCTCCGGCGTCGAGGCGTCGTCGTAGTAGAGATCCATCGCCAGTTGCTCGTTCGACGCCCCGCCGTTGCAGTAGTTGTTGCCGATCCCGTTCGGGACCTCGATAGCGGCTTCGTAGGCTCTGTCGCCGTCTTCGATGTAGAACGAGACGTAGAGGTTGTTGAACGTCCCGTGGTCCTTTTTGATCGACGTCTGGAAGTCGGTAACGGCGTGTCCCTCCGCGATCCCTCGGACGGCCACACCGTCGTCTTTCGCAGGGAGCGGGAACGCGCCGACGACACCGGCCGTCTGCAGGACGACCGTCGCGGTCCGGTTCCCATCGTCGACGGAGACGTTTCCGGTCGTTCGCGTGCGGAAGTACTCCGCCCACCCCTCGTAGAACTGGCTGTGAACGGTGACCGCGACGGTGCCGCTGCGGACGGGGTTGTAGTACTGCCGGGTCACGCCGTCTACGGCCTCGTCGTAGGGGGCGCCGACGTCGTCGCCGGCCGTGCCCGTCTCGTTCGGGAAGATCCGGACCGTCTCCTCCGAGCGCCGGATCGTCGCCGTCGCGCTCCCACTCACGGTCTCGGCCGAGCGGACACGCAGGACCGGCAGCGTCAGGGTCTGATCCCTGTAGTGGAACTCCGGCGGCGACACCATCGTCGTGCCACCGTCCCGGTATCGCCAGACGCCGCCACCCTGGTAGGCGATCTCCGTCGTCTCGGTCCGATAGGTCACGGACCCGAGCGAAGCGTTGTAGATCGTCTCGGTCTCGTCGTCGGTGTAGTTCCGGTGGCGGATTCGGAGCCAGCCGCTCTCTGACTCGGCGGTGTACTGGCCGCCCCCGGAGCGGCCGAGTCGCACCGTCTGGACAGATCCCTCCCCGAGTCCGACCATCGCAGCGCGGGCGTCTAGGAGAGTCATCGCGTGTGCGGCCCGATCGGCATTCGCCTCCTGTTGCACGTCTGTCAGTGCCGAGGAGCCGACGGCGACGACGACGCCCGCCCCGGTGATCGTCAGCGCCAGCAGCAAGACCAGAGCGATGTTCGACGACTGCGCGCGGTGCGTCATCCGTCGAGGTCACCTCCCGCCTCCGGCGGGCCGGCGAGCGAGAGCGACGCCGACGCGTCACCGTCGGCCACGACGAGTACCGGTTCCGACCCGCTCGCATCGAGTCCCACGACGGTCCACCCGCCGAGGACCGACCCCTCTGCCACGTCTACCGTCGTCGAGATCGTCTGTGTGACACCCACGTCGGACTGCGCCGAGCGCAGCGTCAGCTCGTGTCTGGCCGGCTGTCCGGGCGGATCCGCCAGTTCCGTGATCTCGATTCGGTAGGACTCGCTGGCGACCCGGTCGGGGAGAGAGACGCCGACGCGAACCGAACGCGAGCGCGCTCGTGCGTCGGCGAGTCGGTCCGCGTCCTCGATTCCCGCGGCGAGTTGCCCGGCGAGGACACCGAGTTCCTCGCGGACGACCTGCTCGCGCTGGTTCTCGACGTAACTCCCCGCACCGATGAGTAGCCCCGAGATGAGCACCGCGGTGATACCGAGCGCGATCACGTAGTTGACCGTGATCGAAACGGCGCGGTCGCGTCGAGAGATCACTCCGGCACCACCTCGATCCGCGCTTCGTAGTCGAGGTTCGGCGTCCGGTACGTGACGCGAAGATCGGCCGCGTAGAGCGCGTCCGTCCAGTACGGCGAGCCAGACCCCGGCGACGCGAGTCCGGAGACGGCCAGGTCCGATTGGGGCTCGTCGACCACCATCGTGTACGCCCCGCCCGCGACGTCGCCGTTGGCGTACGACACTTCGAGATCGTCGCCGACGGCCTCGACGACGGCGAGTCCCGGACACGACGCGCCTCCGACGGAGCTGTTCGCGACGTCGATCACGAACGTGTCGCCGGTGACCGACCCGGGCGCGCACGTCGCGGTGACCGAGCCGTTCTCGGAAACGCGGACCTCCGGATCGCCGCCGTTCGTGTAGACGGAGACGGTCCGGGTGCCCGCGTCAGAGGCGACGTCCAAGCGGAAGACGTCGCCGCCGGGGCCGCTCGCGAGGAACGTCTGGTCGACCGTCAGCCGAAGCGAACGGAGTCCAGAGAGGTCGCTCCCGTCGGCGACGGTCCAGTTTGCGGCCCCGCTCTCGCTCGTGTAGTTCCGGCCGGCGTCGTCCTGCTGGATCCGCGTCCCGTTCGTTACGCCGACGACGTCGGCGTCAGCACCGTCTCCGACGACGGCGCGGTGGTGTCCCGCGGCGTCGTCCCAGAGTCGCATCGTCGCCCCAAGCGACGCGTTCAGCGCAGCGTGCGAGGAGTTGTTGCGGTAGTTCACCGAGCGGATCGCCTCGCCGCCGGCTGTCCGCACTTCCGAGACGTAGCCGAGCGCACTGGGGGAGTCGACGCCGGCTTCCCGCGTCGCTAGGTTTCCAGTGTAGATTGCGGTGTTCAGCAGTAGCGCCAACGCCACGAACAGGACGGCGAGCGCGAGCGCTCCCACCAGAAGAAGCTGGGCGCGGTCCGACCGGCGACCTCGACCGTCGGTGCTCGCACCCGAACGGCGATCGCCGCGGAGCCGCGGGCTCAGATCCGCCATACGACGAGCTCCACCTCCACGACCGTGTACAGCTGCTGGGTCGGATCCGCGTCGTCGACGAGGTACGAGGCGTCCGAGAGCGTCGCCGCCGAGACCGATCCGTCCCGCTCGCGCAGGCGGTCGTCGTCCGAGAGCGTGACGAGCCGTCGTGCGCTCGAGGCGTGATCGCTCGGCTGGCCGAGATCGACGATCGGACGGGGCTTGCGGTCGCCGTCGTCGTCGATGTAGTACAGCGTCAGGTCGAACGCGATTCCGCGCTCGAGAAACGTCTCGTTGAGGACCGAGCCGAGTTCCGTCGGCGGGCCGCTCCGGACGTAGCCGTCGGTCGTCGCGCCGTGCCAGTTGCCCGTCGACTCGTTCCAGTAGAGGAGCGTCGGGTGGAGGATCCCCTGCTCGTCGGCCGACGCGAGAACGCCCTCGGCGACGGCCGTCTGTTGGTTCTCGATGTGTTGGCTCGACGTGCTACCGGTCAGCGGCGTCACCGCAGTCACCTGCAGGGCGAAGACGAGGCTGGAGACGAGGATCATCCCCGCCGCGAGCGCCTCGAGCGTGTGTGCCTGTGCACGCGACATCTTACCACGTCCTCACGAGTACGCGGTGGGTCTCACCGTCGAACGAAACCGCCCGGCGCGCGGACGCGACGGATCTGGTCTCCGGTACCGGCGGTCCGGCCGTGAGCGGCCCGCCGGCACCCGCGGCGACCGCGCCGTCGAGCGTGCGAATCGAGACGTTGGCGTCTCGCGAGGCGTCGAGCGTGAAGACCGTGCGTGTCGTGCCGGCGGTCGTATCGAAGCGACACGTCGTCGGCGCGTCCGCGCCGGTCGACATCTGCTCGAAGAACGCGTTCGTGCACGTGTCGTTCAGGACGTACGGCTCCGCGGGCCGACCGAGCGTCTCCGTCGCGAGCGACGTGGCGATCCGATCGGCCGTCTGCGAGCCCTCGCCGCCCTGAAACGGCGCGAAGATCGTCGGGACGAAGGCGACCACGACTGCGACGACGACGAGAAAGAGGCTCACGCCGATCGCGAAGTCGATCGTCGTCTGAGCGCGCATCAGCCGACCACCATCCACGCGACGAGCGCGATCGTCTGCAGGACGACGACGTACTTCACGCCCGAGACGAGTTCGGCGTCGCGGATGTAGCCGCTGATGAACCCCGAGAGCGCCGCCTGCAGGGTCACAGCGTGGAAGAACAACACCGAGAGCAGATCGGTGTCGACGCCGCCGCCGAAGTTCATCCCCTGTCCGGAGAGCTCGCTGCCCCCCGACGAGCCCGCCTGCGACGCCAGCCCGGCCATCACGTCGAGGAACTGGGTCTTGAGGATGGCCATCACGCCGAGCAGCGTGAGGTAAGTCATCAGGATGATCGCCACCTGCATCCGCGTTCGCGACTTGCGCTCGCGGTCGATGTCGTCTTGATTCTCGGAGGCCTGTGCGGCGGTCGTCAGCACTTCCGTGATCTGGCTCGACGCCTCCTGTGCCTTGGAGATGAGTTTGACTGTCCGGGCGAGCCGCGGGATGTGGTACTTGTTGTTGAACTCGACGAGGGCGCTTCGGAGACTCATCCCGTAGTTCACCTTCGCGTGGAGGATCTCGAACTCCTCGGCGAGTTTCCCCGAAGAGGTCGACGCGACAGTCTCGACGGACTCCAGCAGCGTCTGCCCCGTGTCGTTCGCGCTGGAGAGTTTCCGGAGGTTGTCCGAGAGTTTACCGACCACGGCGTTCCGGGAGCGGACGTTCCAGGAGTGAAAGACCGCAAGCGGGATGCCGACGACGTAGACCGGTACGTACCACCAGACGAACGTGCCCCAGACGGGGTTGTCGAGCATCCCCTGCCAGGAGAGCGGAGCCGCGCCGTTGACGACCGAGAGCCCGACGAGCACGAGCGCGGCGGGAACGCTCAGGACGAGCGTGTACAGCGGGTGCTCCCGGAAGAACAGATGCGGGTTGCGGAGTAACTGGCCGGTCTTGTACGTTCCCTCGCGCGACCGAATCCGGTCGAAGAGCCGGTACTCGCCGACGAAGCTCTCGATCAGACCCATATGGAACAGCCCCTCTCGGGTGACCTGTTCGAGCCGATCGGAGCTGTTTGCGGGCTGGAGATAGCCGTCGCCGGGTTCGTCCTGTTTGACCGTCGAGACGAGGACGAGAAAGCCGACGCCGGTGAGCGGCACGAGGCCGTACACCGTGCCGTACAGCAGGCTCTGTTGCGCCTGCCCGAGCATACTCATAATCACGAGGATGATGATGAGAAGCAACGGAAACAGCGAGAGCGTCATGTACATCTCGCCGAAGAGTTCGAGCGTCTCCAGGACGGTCTCTTGCTCCTGTTTGGCCGTCCGGAGGTGTTTTTCCTTCTTGTCGTCGAGGAACTGCTCCATATTGCCTCCGGAGTTGACGATCGACAGCATATCCGTCAGAAACTGCGAGAGTTCCTCGGAAGGCGTCGTCATCGCCTGTTCTCTGATCGCGTTCCGGTAGTCGGTCCCGAAGTACTCCGTCTCGCGGACGATGCTCTGGAACTCCTGGGCGACCTCGCCGTAGGTGTCGTCGGCGCGGCCCATCGCCTCCAGAATCTCCAGTTGGTTCAGCCCGCCGACGGAGAGCGCGTACATAAACGAGATGGCGTCCGGGAGCAGCATATTGATCTCGCGCTTCCGTCCGGACGCCTTCGAGTAGGGGACGGCGACGAGGCTTCCGAAGCCGAGCCCGAACCCGATCGCGCCGAAGACGACGCCCGACACGAGCGTGACCGCCGGGACGGTGAGCGCATCGAGCGCGGCGGCCGTCGCGGCGTCACCGACCGGGAGCCCGATGCCGACGGCGTCCGACGAGATCAGGCCGAACTCGAAGATCGCCCAGCCGGCGAGCATTCCGACGAGCCAGAGGAGCGCGCCGGCGATGACGCCGACCGCCAGCGCGTGCGAGAGATACAGTTCGACCGTCGCAGGCATTCGCGCCTGTTCGAGCTTCGTCCCGACGTCGCCGACGAAGTCGCCGTCCTCGTCGAAGAGGAACTGGAAGACGGGGTAAAAGAGGTCGCCGAGCGCGTCGTCGCTCCGGTCGAGGGCTTCGCCGTCGGCCTCGCCGACGTCGAGGCTCACCGTTCTCCACCTCCCGTCCCGTCGCTGTCGGTAGCGGTGTCGGAGTCGCCGGTCTCCTCGCTTCGGTCCTCGGATTCGTCGTCGGAGTCGTCGGGGTCTTCGGATTCGTCGTCGGAGTCGTCGGGGTCCTCGCCTCGACTCTCGGATTCGTCGTCACGGCCCTCGGATCCGCCAGCGGGGTCGTCGCCTGTTCGAGCGTCGCTCTCCGTGGCGTCGCTCGGCTCGACGCTCTCGAACTCCCCGAAGTCCCACATCCCCTCCTCGTCGTCGCCGTCGCCGTCGCCGTCGTCGACCTCCGCGGTCCCGTCGAGCAGGTCCCCGATGCCGAAGTCGTCGTCGCCAGCAGCACTCGATCGTCCGCGTCCGTCGTCGTCCGTCGAGAGTCCGGAGGCGTCCGCGCCTGAGGAGTCGGGCTCCTCGGCAGTCTCGGAGTCGCTCTCGAAGAGGTCGAACGACTCCGTGTCGGCTGTCGCGTCCGCCGCGTCGGCCCCGCCTTCGCCCCATACGACGTCTCCGCTGTCGTCGCCCGGTTCGTCGGCGGCGTGTGCGTTATCGTCGCCCGATTCGTCGGCGGCGTGTGCGTTATCGTCGCCCGATTCGTCGCTGACGGCGTCGTTCTCGGGGGGCGTCTCGCCGGCAGCCGCCGACTCCGTAACCGTGTCGCCGTCGAGCACGCCGTCCGTCTCGGATTCCGTCGCGGTCTCCCCGTCGAGCGCGTCGGGCTGTTCGCGGATCGAGTCCTCGAGGGCGGGCTGTTCGCTCCGCTCTTCGAGCGCGTCGAGTTCCGAGTGCTCGCCGACGTCGGCCGTGACGTCGGGCGCGGTGTCGACGTCGATCAGCGCGTCCGCGACCTCGACGTCGTCGAGGTCCTGGTAGTCGGGCCACAGTTCCTCCGCCGCGCGGTCGAGGATCTCCCGACAGAGCTCGCGGATGTCCTCGTCGGGGTCGGGGCGCGGGACCATCTCCTCTTTCTCGGGGTCGACGTCGATCTCGACGGACTCCATCTCGCGGAGGTCTTCGAGACTCCGTTCGAGGTCGTCGTGCGCCATCAGCGCGAGGATCGTCTCCTGGTCGTTGATGAACGCCTGAAGCGTCGCCGCGACCTGCGTGTAGGTGTTCAGCCCGCGGTCGATCAGGTACGCGAGGACGACCCGTCGCTTGAACAGTTCCTCGTCGAGTCGCTCCCGAGACCAGCCGCGGTCGAACCGGACGTCTTCGAGCGTGTTCGACGCGCCCATCTTGAGGAACTCGTCGCCCTCGGCCTGCCACTGGTAGACGTCCTGAACGTTGATCTCGTCGTTCTCGGCGTCGTAGTGGTTGATCTCGGTCAGCGACTTGTTCCGGCGGACCTTGTCACCGTGGACGCGGGTCGACGTCTGGATCGAGACGAGATCCAGCGCCGTGAACATCGTCTTCGAGACGTTGATCGGGTCGGTCGTGAAGCGCTTGAGGACCTCGCCGACGCTGTCGGCGTGGAACGTCGTGTAGGTGGTGTGACCCGTCGACATCACCTGGAAGAGCGTCCGCCCCTCCTCGCCGCGGATCTCGCCCATCACGATGTAGTCGGGGCGCTGCCGCAGCGCGGCCTCCAGCAGGTCGAACTCGTCGACGTCGCCGCGGTCGTCGTCGCTGAACGACGGGCGCGTGACGGAGGCGACCCAGTTCCGCTGGGGGAGTTCCACCTCGCGGGTGTCCTCGATCGAGACGATCTTCGCGTTCGAGGGGATGAAGAGCGAGACCGCGTTCAGCGAGGTCGTCTTCCCCGACGCGGTCCCGCCCGCGAAGATCAGGCTCTTGTCGTTCTCGATGCAGAGCCACAGGAACGCCATCTCCTCTAAGGAGAACGTCTTCCAGTTCACCAGATCGATCGGCGTGAACGGGACGTCCTTGAACTGCCGGATCGTGTAGTTCGTCCCGTGGTCCGACACCTCGCGGCCGAGCGTCAGCTGCGCGCGGGAGCCGTCCGGGAGCGTCGCGTCGACCTGCGGGCGTCGCTTCGAGATGCCTTTGCCCGACCGCTGGGCGAGTTTGACGACGAAGTCGTCGAGCTCCGCCTCACCGTGGTAGACGTTCGAGATGATCTGCTCGTAGTCGGAGTGATAGACGAACACCGGGGCGTTGTAGCCGTCACAGGAGATGTCCTCGACGTTCACGTCGTGTTTGATGCCGTCGATCCGCTCGTAGCCGATGAAGTCCCGCCGGAGGACGTAGAGTAGCTTCTCGACCTGGTAGTCGGTGAGCCGCGCGGCGTCCTCCGCGAGGACCGCCGGCTCCGGCCGCGCGGCGATCCCGTCGAGCGATGGGTCGGGTCGCCCGGCCGTCGAATCGGCGAAGAGGCCGTCGAGACGACCGCCGAGCGATCCCGCTTCGAGCCCGAGCGACCGGGCGACCGAGGCGAGTCGGTGTTCGGACGCCGCTGCCGAGCCGCCAGCCGTCGCCGAGCCGGAGCCGTCGGCGGCCACCGAGTCAGTCGACTGCTCGGCCGGCTCGTCAGTTCCGAAGGGGACGTCGAAGTCGAGGTCGAACTGCGAGAGCAGCCCCCCGCCCTCCGTGTCGGCCGACCGCGAGGGGAGAATCGAGAGGCCGGCCTGGTGCGGTCGGTCGGGGACCTGATAGAGGTTGTACCGATCGAGCAGTTCGAGCGCCTGCTGTTCGATCACGCGCCGCCGGGTGGTCGGACCGTCGCCGACGACGCTGTCGTCGTCGTATTTGATCGCCGTCCGGAGTTTCCCGGTCAGGAACTCCACCAGCTCGTCCTCGATCCGGTTCTGGTAGGGGTCGATCACGTAGTACTTCTTCTCGTTCTCCTTCGTCGAGTGGAAGATGACGACGAACGCGTGCGGTTTGTCGACCCAGTAGCGCTCGACTTCTTTGAAGTGCGTCTTCTTCGAGAGCGGGACGGCCTTCTCGAGGTCGTAGCGGTTGGCGACCGTCGTCGCGCCCCGCACGTCGGTGAAGAAGGCGTCCTCGTCGAACTCGGGGTCGACGTCGACCGTGCGCTCGTCGACGACGGCTCGGAGTTCCGCGGCGCGCTGTCCACCGCGGGCGAGGGCGTTCTCGGTCACGTCGGGGTCGAAGCCCAGCGCGTCCTCGCCGTCGAAGCGGTCGATCTCGCCAGCATCGTCCCGCGGGCGCGAGCCGTCGTCCTCGTAGTAGTACTCGCGCTTGTAGTGCTCCCACATCCAGACGTCTTTGACCACGGGCGTCGTCGCCGGATCGCAGAACGCCTCGAACTCCGCTGAGATGCGAGCGGCCTCCGCGATCGCGGCGGTCACCTCGCTGTCGGTGTCGACCGGATGGAAGCCGAGATACGCCTCGGGGTCGAGGCTGACTTCGTCCCAGTCGGCGCGCGTCGGCGTCGGAATCTCGACCGTCTCGCCGTCGTCCCAGCGCGCGTTCGCCGCGTCATCGTCGTCCGCGGCGACCTCGCGCGGGTCGAGGCCGCGGTACAGCGCGGTGACGTCGCCGTCGACGCCGTACTCGTCGAGGAAGTCCGCCCAGGTGTACGCGCCGACCGCGACTTCGGGACCGTCCGCGCCCGGTTCGTCGGACTCGTCGGCGGATGCGTCCCGGGCGGCGTCGTCGCTTCCGATCCGCGCGTCGGCGGTCGTCTCTGTGTGGTGGTTCGATCCGTCCGCCGGTACGTCTGCGGCGTCAGTCGCCGGGAGCCCCCCAGCTTCCTCGACTGACGTGTCCGCCGCGTCTCCGGCGGCCCGATCGACGGTGTCCCCCTCGAGGGTCGACGGCGATTCGTCCCCGCCCCCCTCCAACGCGTCCTCGTCGGCCGACTCGGAGTCGGCCGCGGGCGCGTCGTCGTCGGTTGCCATCGTTCGGGCGTCGGCTTCCCGATTGAAAAAGACTTCTGCCGTGTCGAGCCAGAAATTTTCTTCCGATTGGGGTGAAAAAATGTGGAATATCTGTGAGGTCGGTGCGGCGCAGTCGGCTGCGTCTCGGGTCGATGCTATCAGGAGCAGTATTTTGCCCGGATGTTTTATATGAGCAGTTTCGGTACCAACGGCTATGAGTCACGAGTCCGACGCCGATCGAACGACCGCCGTCTCAGACGACGAGGTGCGCGTAGAGAAGTCGTTCGTCGACGACGAGTTCCCCGTTCCGGCGATCAAATTCCGGCTCGTTTCCGAGAGCGACGTCCCCGTGCACGTCCGGCTCGTCGATCAGATCCCCGAGGACTTCCCGATGGAGGGAGTCGGCTTCCACCCGGACTACGAGAGCGACAACTGGACCGCCTACAAGGACCACCGCGTCGAGTACGAGCGAACGCTCGACCCGAGCGAAGCGACGACGACGGTGTACGGGATCCGTCTCGAACAGACGTCGGACGTCGAGGGGTTCCTCGGCGAGCCGATCCTCGAACGACCCCCTGTCCGGGACGACCCCAGTGGCGAGCAGAGCGACTCGGACGTCGAGGACATCCTCGGCGCGGACCGGAGCCAACTCGTCCGCGACGCGCTCCAGGGGAACGGACGGCTCGCGAGAGAGACTGGGCGTCCAGCAGACGTCGGCCACGAGTCCGACGCGGGCTACGACTCGGTTTCCGAGCCCGAGCGCGACCCGGCTCCGGAGTCCGCCGACCCGGCCGCCGACGAACTGATCCCGGAGGACCGGCAGGACGGGGTCGTCGCCGACGAGGATGCCGACGAGGATGCCGACGAGGATGCCGATCCCGAAGCGGAGGACGGTGCGGCGTCGCCGGCCGAAGAGGGCTCGGAGGCGGCTGACAGCGTGGCGGAGGCCGCCGACGTCGCTGCGGACCCCCGAGCCATCCCGCGCGAGATCGCGACGGATCTGACGCCTGCGCTGCGACGGCGCAGCGACGACGAGCGGACGGCCGTCGAGCCGGCTTCGGACGCTACCGCCGCCGACGAGGTGGAGGACGTCGATACAGGGGCCGACGAGGAGGACGCCGAGACCGAGGTTGACGACGCGGAGGCAGACGACGCCGAGACCGAGATTGACGACGTCGAACCCGACGACGCCGAAATCGAGGCAGAGGCGGCTGCGGTCGAGGACGCGAGCGAGGCTGTCGACGCCGACGCCGAGACCGAGATTGACGACGTCGAAGCCGAGAGCCAGTCGCCCGACGTCGACGACCACCTAGAAGAACACGTCGACGAACCGGGCGTGGACGCGTCGGACGTCGCGGTGGCCGGGGCTGACGAGCCCGAGACGGCCGCGAGCGCCGAACCGTCGGAGTCGGCGGCGGATGCGGTCGAGCCGTCCACGGCCGCGGCCACAGCGGACGCCGCGGCAGCCGGTAGCGCGGCGTCCGGGAGCCTGGCGGCGACGCTCGCCGAGGAGATCCGGGCCGGCGAGGTCGACGAGACGGACCTCGAAACGCTGCGCGGTGAGATCGACGTCGGACTGCCCCGGAGCGCGGACGTCCGCATCCGGCGCGTGCAGGCGCAGATGGAGGATCTCAACGCCTACGCCGACGCGATCGCGGAGTTCATCGACGAGGAAGGTACCGGCGCGGAGCTCGTCGACCGCCTCGACACCGAGTTGGCGGAGGTCACGGCCGAGATCGACGAGCTACAGAGCGCGCTGGACGACGCCGAGTCCGACCGCGAGGCGATCCGCGACGACGTCTCGACGCTCCGTGACGACGTCGGCACGAACGACGAGCGGATCACGGAGACGACGCGTCGGGTGGGCGAAGTCGACGACACCGCCGCGGCTGCTGCCGCCGGCGTCGACGGCCTCCGCGAGCGGGCCGACGCGATCGAAGACCGCCTCGACGCGACGGCCGACCGGGTCGCGGACGTCGAAGTGGGCGTCGACGACGTCGCGGCCGACGTCGATGTGGTCGAAGCGGACGTAGCGGGCCTCGAAGCCGACGTCGACGCAGTCGAAGCGGAGGTAGACGGGGTCGCGGCCGACGTCGGCGACGTCGCTGCCGATGTGGACGCGGTCGAGACGGAGGTCGACGGACTTGCGGCCGACGTCGACGGCGTCACCGCCGACGTGGATGACGTCGCTGCCGAGGTCGACGGCGTGGCGACAGACCTCGAGACCGTCGCCACCGACGTCGACGAGACCGACGCGCGCGTCTCGCGGCTCGACGAGGAGATGGGCGACGTTCGCGAGGACATCGCGGCGCTGGATGCTGACGTCGTCGACACGCGCGACTCGCTCGAAGCCGAGATCGACGACCTCCGGGCTGACGTCGCCGCGCTCTCGGCGGAGCTGGACCGCTTCGAGTCGATCGAGCGTGACATCGAAGAACTGCAGACGTTCCGCGACCGCCTCAACGACGCCTTCGGCCCCGGCGGGCAGTGAGCGAGCGGGACGGGCCGGCGCGTCGATCGGCGCGCGAAGCGCAATCTGTTTAGCGCGCCGCCGCGTGCGTCCGACAATGACTGAGACGGAGGCGATTCGCGTCGCCGTCCCCCGCAAGGGCCGACCCCTCGAAGCCGTTCTCGAACGCGTCGCCGACGTCGCAGCGCGACACGCGGCGAGCCGTTCGGAGTCCGACGCCGACGCCGACGACGTCGCGACCGTGGCCGACGAGGTGATCTCGACGCTCCGCCACGAGAAGGCGGTCACGAAGGGCCGTACCGAGCCGGGCGCGGACGTCTACCAGCGGCTCGCGACGTACTCCGGTCTCGACGACGACTACGAGCCGGAGTACACGCTGCTCCGCGACGACCGGCAGGGGATGCCACGTCGGATCGTCTTCGACAGCCTCACCGTCGACGTCGACGGCGTGCCGGTCCAGTTCGTCGGCCGCGAGGAGCCCTTCCGCGCGCTCCGCACCCACGAGTTCGCTCTGGGCTTCGACAGCGCGGATCTGGTCTTAGAGGAGGTCGTCGAACTCGAACCCGAGGGCGTCGGCTCGATCGCCGACGTCAACGCCCGGATCGACCCGATGAACACCGACGTCCGCGTCGTCTCTGGACTCGGCGACACGGTGTATCACACGCTGATGGCGCGGCCGGAGATCCTCCCGCCGGGGGCCGACCTCGATCGGGAGTTCGTCGCCGGCTACGAGGGCGACCTCTGCATCTCGCCGCGCTACGAGCGGCTCGTCGAGGCCGTCCTCGGCACGCGACCGCTCGACGGCGTCTCCTTCGCCTACCCCGGCGACGACCGCGAGGAGGAGGCCGCCATCGCGGACGTCGGGCTCGGCGTCTATCTGACGATGACGGGGTCGACCGCCCGCGACCACGGACTCGTCCTCGGCGAGCATCTGTTCCCCTCCGAGACGGTGCTGATGGAGAACGTCGCCGAGGCCGAGGAGCTCGCCGCCGCAAAGCGTGTTCGCGACGCGCTCGCGACCGCCGCTCACGAGACCGAAATCGCGGTCTGAGGGGCAAGAGCGTACCGCCTCAGTCGGCGTTCGCCTGCCACTTCCGCACCGTGTCGGGGCCGACGCCGTCGACCTGGTCGGCCAGCGAATCCGGCTCGGCCTCCTTGAGCGAGGCGACGTCCTCGACGCCCGCGTCTTTGAGCTTCTCCGCCGTC
Source organism: Halobellus sp. Atlit-31R (assembly GCA_003665935.1). Taxonomy (GTDB): domain Archaea; phylum Halobacteriota; class Halobacteria; order Halobacteriales; family Haloferacaceae; genus Haloquadratum. Next base: position 677,153 of record QPLR01000001.1, read on the forward strand.
TTCTCGCCGATGCCGCTGACGCTCTCTAGGTCGGAGCCGCTCGCGCTCTGTTCGGCCTGGTACTCGCGGTAGTTGCAGATCGGACAGCCCAGCTCCCAGGGGTCGCTGTCGTCGTCGTCGTAGGTGATCCGAAGTTTCGGGAGGTCGTGTTCCTCGCAGGTCTCGTCGGTCACCTCGACGTCGCCGCGGCGAGGCAGCGGTAGCGAGTAGTCGCAGTCGGGGTAGCGCGTGCATCCGACGAGCCGCGAGCCCGACCGGAGGCGCTTGATCGCGAGTTCGCCGCCGTGTTCCTCGCCGCACTCCGGACAGGGGCCGATCACCAGGTCCTCCTGCTCGTCGGCCTCCTCGGCCTTACAGAGCGGGCAGCCGTGGACGAACGTCTTGCGGCCGGCGAGCATCTTGATGTGGTGGAGCCCGTGCTCCTCGCAGGTCTCCTCCATGATCAGCGGCTTGCCGGTCGACGGCAGCGGCAGCGTGTACGTGCAGTCCGGGTAGGAGTCGCAGCCGATGAAGTACGACCCCTGCCGGCTCTTGCGGATGACGAGGTCGCCGCCGCAGTCGGGGCACTCGCCGACGGTCCGGTCGGCCTTCAGCGACTTCCGGAGGTGGTCGCCGACCTCCTCGCCGGACTCCATCAGCCCCTCGAAGACCGCTTCGAGGATCTCGCGAGACTCGTCGGTCACGTCGTCGAGAGTGGCCTCGCCGCGGGCGATGGCCTGCATATCCTGCTCGAGTTGGGCCGTCATCTCCTCGCTGACGATGCGGTCGGCGAACTCCTCGGAGGCCTCGACGACCGCGCGGGCCAGCCGCGTCGGTCGCGGCGGGTCGCTCTCGATGTAGCCGCGGTCGTACAGTTTCTGGATGACGTCGTGGCGGGTCGCCTTCGTCCCGATTCCGATAGCCTCCATCGTCTCGATGAGCCGCGACTGACCGTAGCGCCGCGGCGGCTGGGTCTGCTTCGCGTCCAGTCGCGTGTCGGTGACGGCCAGTTCCTCGCCCTCGGCGACGTCGGGGACGAACGACTCACTGGCGTTGGAGTACGGGTACACCGCGTGATAGCCCGGTTCGAGCAGGCGCTTGCCGTTGGCCTTCAGCGAGAGCTCCCCCTCGTCGCCCGCGACGGCCGCGACGACCCGGAGGTGTTCCCAGGTGGCCGGCTCGGCGACGGTGGCGAAGAACCGCCGCACGACGAGCTCGTACACCTCCCACTCGTCTTCTGTGAGCTCCGTGCGGCTCGGCAGTTCGCCCGTCGGGTGGATCGGCGGGTGGTCGGTGGTCTCCTCGTCGCCGGCGGTCGGCTCGATCGCCTCCTGTTCGAGCAGCGACGCCGCGTCGTCGCCGAACGCCCGCGTGCCGACGAACGAGTCGAGAAGCTCCCGAGGGTCGAGATCGTCCGGGTAGACGGTGTTGTCCGTCCGGGGGTAGGTGAGGTAGCCGGCGGTGTAGAGATCCTCGGCGATGCTCATCGCGCGCTGGGCGGAGTAGCCGATCGAGCCCGCCGCGCGGATGAACTGCGTCGTGTTGAACGGGGACGGCGGGTCGTCGGTCCGGGTCCGCCGGCGAACCGACTCCACAGACGCCGTCGCCGCCGATCGGAGCGTCTCGTAGGCGGCGTCCGCAGCGTCCTCGTCCCAGACGCGCTCGGCCTCGTTGCCGTCGTCATCGAGGTAGAAGTACTGCGCCTCGAAGGAGCCGTCCGCGTCGCTGTCGTGCTTTTCGAGGTCCGCGAACAGCTCCCAGTAGTCCTCGGGGTCGAACGCCTCGATCTCGCGCTCGCGGTCGACGATGAGCTTCAGCGTCGGTCCCTGCACCCGCCCGACGGAGATGAAGTCGTCGCCGAGTTGGCGGGCCGACAGCGAGAGAAAGCGCGTCAGCGCCGCACCCCACACGAGATCGACGATCTGTCGGGCCTCGCCCGCGGCCGCGAGATCGAAGTCGAGCTCGTCCGGGTTCGCGAACGCTTCGGTCACCTCGTTGTCCGTGATCGAGGAGAAGCGGACGCGGTCGACCGGGACGTCGTCGTTGACCTCGCGGACGAGCTCGTACGCCTCCTTGCCGATGAGTTCGCCCTCGCGGTCGTAGTCGGTCGCGATGACGACGCGGCCGGCGCGGCGAGCGAGCCGGCGGAGCGCCGCGACGATGTTCTCCTGGGTCGGGTGCTTGTCGATCGGCGCGTCGATCAGCTCGACCGGCTCGACGTCGCGCCAGTCGTTGTACTCCGGGGGGAAGTCGACGCCGACGACGTGGCCCGAGAGGCCGATACAGCGCTTGCCGCCCCACTTGTACACGTTCACGCCGTTGAGGCGGTCGGCCTCGGCGGACCCGCCGCTCAGAATATCGGCGATCCGCCGAGCGGCGTTGTCCTTCTCGGTGACGATGAGCTCCGGACCCTGACTCATTGCCCGGCGATAAGCGAGGGGCCGGCCTAAAGCTTTCGCGCCGAATCGGGATAAATCGGGGGACAGCGCGCCCGTGCGCGTAGAACAGGCGTCTTGGGGATCCGTGGCGCGACGGGGTCGCTACTCGTCGAGCTGTTCGCGGAGCAGCTGATTCACGTCGCCGGGGTCGGCGCTGCCGCCGGTCTTCTGCATCACCTGCCCGACGAGGAAGTTGATCGCGCCGCCCTCGCCGGCGTGGTAGTCTTCGACGGCGTCGGGGTTCTCGTCGATCGCGTCCGCGACGGCGACGGCGACCTCGTCGTCGTCGGCCGTCCCGAGACCCTCGGCCTCGATGATCGTCTCGGGATCGTTCCCCTCGTCGAGCATCGCCCGGAGGACGATCTCCTCGGCGTTCTTCGTGGTGATCTCGCCGGCGTCGACGAGTTCGACGAGCCGGGTGAACTCGTCGAGGCGGCCGGCGACGTCGGTGATCGCCATATCCCGGTAGTTGAGTTCGCCCAAGAGGTTGTCGGCGACCCACGTGGCCGCCAGATCGGGGTCGAACTGCGAGGCGACGTCCTCGAAGAAGTCCGCGACCTCCTTCGTCGACGTGAGCTTCGCGGCCGACTCCGGATCGAGGCCGTACTCCTCGCGGAAGCGCTCGCGGCGGGCGTCCGGCAGTTCGGGGATCTCGATCCGCGCCTTCCAGTCGGAGACCTCGAGCGGCGGCAGATCGGCCTCCCGGAAGTAGCGGTAGTCTTTCTCCTCTTCTTTCGACCGCATCGAGACCGTGATGCCGCGGGTCTCGTCCCAGTGGCGCGTCTCCTGTTCGACCGCGCGACCGCGCTGGACGGCGTTCTTCTGGCGCGTCACCTCGTAGGCGAGCGCCTGTTCTGCGCCCTTGTGACTGGAGATGTTCTTCACCTCGGTCCGGTTGGCCGCCTCGAGCGACTCGACGCCGATCGAACCGTCGTCGGCGACTTCCTCGGCCGGGACGAGCGAGATGTTGGCGTCGACGCGCAGCGAGCCGTCGCGCGTGGAGTCGAAGACGCCGAGATACTCGAGCACCTCTTCGAGCTTCGCGAGGAACGCGCGGGTCTCCTGCGGACTGCGGAAGTCGGGGCGGGTGACGATCTCCATCAGCGGCGTGCCGGCGCGGTTGTAGTCGACGAGCGTGTACTCGGCGGTGTCGATGCTGCCGCCCTTGTGCTGGAGGCTGCCCGGGTCCTCTTCGAGGTGGGCGCGCTCGATGCCGATCTCGCGGCGCTCGCCCTCGACTGCGACCTCGAGCGTCCCGTCGGCGCAGATCGGGGCGTCGTACTGGGTGATCTGGAAGTTCTTCGGCAGGTCGGGGTAGTAGTAGTTCTTCCGGTGGAAGCGGGTGTGTGCGGCGACGTCGGCGTCGAGCGCCTTGCCGACCTTCACGGCGGCCTCGACGGCCCCCTCGTTGAGGACGGGAAGCGCGCCCGGCAGGCCCAGACAGGTCGGGCAGGTACGGCTGTTCGGCTCCTCGTCGGCGGCCGGATCGGTCGAACACCCACAGAAGATCTTCGTGTCCGTCTCGAGTTGGACGTGGACCTCCAGCCCGATGACGGTGGCGAGATCGCGCTGGGAGAGCGCCTTCGCGGTCATTGACGCGTGGTTCGACGTAGCGCGGCTAAAGGCTAACGGGACGGGTGGCCGCGAGCGGAGGCGAAACCTATTCCGCGGCGGCCGGTGACGGAAGGAGCGATGAGGCTCGCCGACGCCGACATCGAGGTCCACCGCGGAGTGCCCTACGCGACGCCGGCCGGCGATCCGCTACGGCTGGCGCTGTACCGACTATCGGGGGGCGCAAACGGCGCTGCCCGACGCGCCGCCGTCGTGCTCGTCCCCGGCAGTCGCGGGCGCGCACCGGAGCACACAGAGCTGGCGCGCTACGCGCTGGATCTGGCCGAGCGGGGGTACGTCTGCGCCGTCCCGGCGTACCGCGGCAGCGACGTCGCCGCGTTCCCCGCGCAGATCCGAGACCTGAAGGCCGCGATCCGGTGGCTCCGCGCGACCGCCGCAGCGGTCGGTGTCGACGCCGATCGGATCGGCGCGTTCGGCCACGGAACGGGCGCGCACCTCGCCGTGCTCGCCGCGGTGAGCGCGGATACGCCGTCGCTCGCGCCAGCCGCGGACGACTTCGCGGGCGTCGGCGTCGACGGCGACGCGGCCGTCCGCGCGAGTGACGCCCTCGCGGCCGTCGTCGGCGTCGGCGGGACCTACGCGCTGGAGCACCAGCCCGAGACCGACGATCTCGTGGCGCTGCTCGGCGGCGACCGCGAGTCCGCGGCGGCGGCGTGGGAGCGGGCGTCGCCGTCGACGTATCTCGGCAGCGGAGCGGCACTGGGCGACTCCGGGCCGGCACTGGGCGACTCCGGGGCGGCAGGTGACAGCGCGGCGACAGCGGTCGGCGCCGAGTCCGGCATGGAGCCGCCGCCGACGCTGCTGCTCCACGGCGAGGACGACGACGCCGTTCCGGCGATGGCCTCGGAACTGTTCCACGACCTGCTCGAGGAGGCCGACGTCACGGCCGAGTGCGTCGTCGCCGCCGAGGCCGGCCACGACGTCCACGAGACCCAGCGAGCGTTCACGCTCGGCTGGACCGAGGCGTTCTTCGATCGGCATCTCCGGTGAGCCACGAGGTCGGGATCGCTCGCGTCGCCGGCGTCATCGACGTAGTCGAAGCCAGACGCGTCGCCGGCGTCATCGATGGAATCGGGGCCAGACGCGTCGCCGGCGCCGGCCGCGCCACCGTGGTCGCCTAGCGGGGACCTTCCGTACAACTATCACTTTCCGGGTAGGTGTCTGACGTACGTTTATGTGGCCAGAGACGGGCTGTATACCCAATGAGCAACCGTGTGGAGGAACTCGAGTCGAAGGTCGCGGAGCTACAGGCAGCAGTCAACGGTCTGACAGAAGAATTGGTCGAGACGAAAGAGCGCGTCCGACTCCTCGAGGAGGAAGTCGAGGTCGATCTCGCGACCGGTCGCCGCCCGGTTGGGTACGACGACGTCGTCGCGTCGGGCGAGGAGTCCGCCTCGGACGCCGAGTCCGAGCCCGAGACCGAACCGGACGAGCAGGCCGAGCCGAGCTACTCCCGCGAGTCGCGGGCGCAGGCGGAGTCCCGACGCGAGACGTCCGCGCAGCCGTCCGACGACGCCGACTTCATCGACGCCGACGAGGACGACCGGATCCCCGACGAAGTCGAGTCTCGGGACGACGAGACTAAGACAGACGAAGCCGAGGGTGACGACGAGGCGGCGACCGAAGACGACGACATCATCGTCGCATAATCGGGCGCTCCGCCCGTTACGAGCAACCAATGCACATCAAAGAGCTCGTCCTCGACGGCTTCAAGAGCTTCGGGCGGCCCACACGGATTCCGTTCTACGAGGACTTCACGGTCGTTACGGGGCCGAACGGCTCCGGGAAATCGAACATCATCGACGGCGTCCTGTTCGCGCTCGGGTTGGCCCGAACGCGCGGCATCCGCGCCGAGAAACTGACCGACCTCATCTACAACCCCGGTCACGCCGACGGGAGCGACGGCGGCGGGAGCGGACCCAAAGAGGCCACCGTCACGGTCGTTCTCGACAACGCCGACGGCACGCTCGAGCGCTCGCAGGTCGTCAACGCCGCCGGCAGCGACGACGTCGGCGACGTCGACGAGATCAGCGTCAAGCGCCGCGTCAAAGAGACCGAGGAGAACTACTACTCGTACTACTACCTCAACGGCCGCTCCTGTAACCTCTCGGACATTCAGGACCTCCTCGCGCAGGCCGGCATCACGCCCGAGGGCTACAACGTGGTGATGCAGGGCGACGTCACCGAGATCATCAATATGACGCCCTACCAGCGCCGGGGCATCATCGACGAGATCGCCGGCGTCGCGGAGTTCGACGCGAAGAAAGAGGACGCGTTCACCGAACTCGACGCCGTCGAGGACCGGATCGAGGAGGCCGACCTCCGGATCGAAGAGAAGGAGACCCGACTCGAACAGCTCGAAGACGAACGCGAGACCGCCCTGGAGTACCAGTCGCTCCGCGAGGAGCGCGAGGAGTACGAAGGCTACCAGAAGGCGGCCGAACTCGAAGACAAGCGCGAGGACCGCGAGGCGACGCAGACCCGGGTCGACGCGACGGCGTCGAAGCTCGAATCGCACCGCGAGGAGCTCGATCGCCGGCAGGGTCGCGTGACGCGGCTCGAGGACGAACTCGGGGAGCTGACCCGCGAGATCGAGCGGAAAGGCGAGGACGAACAGCTCCGGATCAAATCCGAGATCGAGTCGGTCAAAGGCGAGATCGACCGGCTGGAGAACGCCATCGAGACCGCCGAAGCGCGCATCGACGACGCCGAGAGCGAGCGCCGGAACGCGTTCGTCCAGCTCGACCGCAAGCAGGAGGAGATCGACGACCTCGACGCGGAGATCCGCTCGGTCAAAGTCGAGAAGGCCTCCGTGAAGTCCGACATCGGTTCACTCCAGACCGATCTGGCCGAAGTTACCGCCGAGATCGACGACGTCGACACCGAGTACGACGAACTGAAAGCCGACCTCGAAGCGAAGAAGTCGCGACTGGAGGAGCTGAAGACAGAGCGGAACGACCGCCAGCGCGAGAAAGATCGGCTGCTCGACGACACACGACGACGGGGGACCGAGATCTCCGAGACCGAAGCGAAGATCGAGACGCTGCGCGAGCGGCTGCCCGACCTGAAAGCCGAGGTGTCGGATCTGTACTCGGAGCTCGACAAGGCCGAGAAGAACGAATCGAAGATCGAGGGCGTCGTCGACGACCTCCGGGCCGAGAAGGCAGAGCGCAAAGACGACCTCGACGAGGTCGTCGAGGAGATCCAGTCGAAGCAGGCCGAGTACGCGACGCTCGAAGCCCGGGCGGGCGACGACGGCGACACCTCCTGGCCGCGGGCGGTCACCACGATCCAGAACGCCGGACTGTCCGGCGTCCACGGCACCGTCGGCGAGCTGGGCGCGGTCGACGGCGAGTACGCGACCGCCTGTGAGACCGCCGCCGGCGGCCGGCTCGCCCACGTCGTCGTCGACGACGACGGCGTCGGCTCCGACTGCATCGACTACCTCAAATCCCGGAACGCCGGGCGGGCGACGTTCCTGCCGATCACGAAGATGGACGACCGCGGGCTGCCCCGGCTGCCGGACCACCCCGGCGTCGTCGACTTCGCGCGGAACCTCGTCGACTACGATGCCGAGTACGAGCCCGTCTTCTCGTACGTCCTGGGCTCGACGCTCGTCGTGGAAGATATGCAGACGGCCCGCGACCTGATGGGCGAGTACCGGATGGTGACGCTCGACGGCGACCTGGTCGAGCGCTCCGGCGCGATGACCGGCGGCTCCGGCGGCGGCTCGCACTACTCCTTCTCGAAGTCCGGCAGCGGTCGCCTCGAACGACTGGCGGAGACGATCTCCGACCTCGAAGACCGTCGCCGAAGCCTCCAGGCGGAGATCCGCGAGCTCGACGAGGACGTCGAGGACGCCCGGAGCCGCGCGGCCGACGCCCGCGACCGGGTCCGCTCGATCGAGGGCGACATCGAGGACGCCGAGGCCGACGTCGACGACGCCGAGCGTGAGATCGACGCCCTCGAATCGGAGATCGAGCGCCTGCGCGAGAAGCGCGCCGAGGTCGACGAGGAGATGCGCGCGCTCGACGCCGAGATCGACGATCTCGACGACGACATCGCGGACGTCGAAGCCGACGTCGACGACCTCGAAGCCGAACTCGCCGACTCGAAGATCCCCGAGCTGACCGCCGAAGCCGACGAGATCCGGGCGACGATCGACGAGAAGGAGCGCCGGATGGACGACCTCGACGGGCGGCTCAACGAACTACAGTTAGAGAAAGAGTACGCCGAGGAGGCCGTCGACGACCTCGAAGCGACGATCGAGGCCGCACAGGAGCGGAAGGCCGACGCCCGCGAGGTGATCCGCGAGAAGGAGACCGGGATCGAGTCGCGCCAAGAGGCGCTCGAAGCGAAGCGCGAGGCCGTCGAGGAGCTCGAATCGGAGCTCGAAGAGCTCAAGGCGGACCGCGCGGACCTCCAGGAGACGCTCCGCGAGGCCAAGAGCGAGCGCGACGAGAAGCGCGAGGCGGTCGACCGGATCGAGTCGAGACTGGAGTCACTCCGGGACAGCGTCGAACGGCTCGACTGGGAGATCGACGAGCTCGAAGCCGAGGTCGGCGAGTACGACCCCGAGAACGTTCCCGACCACGACGAAGTCGAGTCCGAGATCGAGCGGCTCACCGAGGAGATGGAGGCGCTCGAACCGGTGAATATGCTCGCGATCGACGAGTACGACGACGTCGAATCCGATCTCGACGACCTCCGGGAGCGCCGGGACGTTCTCGTCGACGAGCGCGAGGCCATCGAGGAGCGGATCGACCGCTTCGACGCGCAGAAGAAGGCGACGTTTATGCGGGCGTTCGACGCGATCAACGAGAACTTCACCGAGATCTTCGAGCGGCTCTCCGACGGGACGGGCGAACTCCACCTCGAAAACCCCGAGGACCCCTTCGAGGACGGGCTGACCATGAAGGCCCAGCCCGGCGACAAGCCGATCCAGCGGCTGAACGCGATGTCCGGCGGCGAGAAGTCCCTCACCGCCTTGGCGTTCATCTTCGCCATCCAGCGGCACAACCCCGCGCCGTTCTACGCGCTCGACGAGGTCGACGCCTTCCTCGACGCCGCCAACGCCGAGCGGGTGGGACAGATGGTCGACGACCTCTCTGTGGACGCGCAGTTCGTCGTCGTCTCGCACCGCTCGGCGCTGCTCGAACGGTCCGAACGCGCCATCGGCGTGACGATGCAGGGCGACAACGTCAGCGCCGTCACCGGCATCCAGTTGGGCGGCGACGAGGAGGCGGAGGTGCCGGCGGATGACTGACTCGGCGGGCTCGACGCCCGGCGGAAGCGTGCTCTCGGAGGGTCTCGGGGCCGATCGCGACCCGGAGCCGTCGGGCGACGTCGACGACGAGGTAGAGCCGGTCGAACTCCTCGTGCAGCTGGCCGAGGAAGGCGAGATCGACCCCTGGGACGTCGACTTAGTCGAGGCGACCGACGCTTTCCTCGAACGGCTCGACGAGACCGACCTGCGGACGTCCGGTCGGGCGCTGTTCTACGCGGCCGTGCTGCTGCGGATGAAGAGCGACGCGCTGTTGGAGCCCGACGACGACCCCGAGGAGGAACTGGAGCCGTGGGAGGCCGCACTCGAGAGCGGCGGCCCGATCGCAGACAGCGCCGGCGACGGTGCGGACGGGTCGGGGTTCGATCCCGTCGACGCGCTCGAAGCCGAGATGGATCGCCGGCTCGACCGCAAGCACGCCCGCGGGTCGCCGGAGACGCTGGACGAACTCGTCCGCGAGCTCCGAGAGGCCGAGCGGCAGTCGTGGTGGAAGCGCCGCCGCGAGTACGACACCTCGGAGTCGCCGCGGGGCCACCGCCGCGGCACGCAGACGCTCGATTACCGGTCGGCCGACGAGTTCCGCGAGACCGACGAGCCGACCGCGGCCGACGTGACCGACACGGCCCACACGGAGGACATCGAGACGTCGATCGCGGCCGTCCGGGAGGCGATCGACGTTCACTACGACAACGGCCGCGAGGAGGTCCTGTTCGCAGAGATCGCCGAGGCGGCGGAGACGCCGGTGACGACCTACCTCGCCTTGCTCTTTCTCTCGCACCGCGGCGACGTCCGACTCCAGCAGGACGACCTGTTCGGCGACCTCTGGGTCCGCGATCCGGACGCGGAGCCACCGACCTCGGAAGACGACGGCGAGCAGGCGGCCGACGAGGCGGTCGTCCCGACCGCGGACGACGACTGACGGCGACCGAGCGGAGTCCGGACCAGACGCGGACGACGACTGACGGCGACCGAGCGGAGTCCGGACCGGACGCGGACGCCTCGGGCTACTCGACGTACGCGCCGATGAGCGGCTCCAGGTCGTCTTTCGTCGCGTCCGGAATCGCCTCGTCGGGCGTGTTGATCGTCCCGTCGAGCGCCGTGTGACAGTCGCAGGCGTGATCCTCGGGAATCGCCTCGATCGCCGCCTCGACGGTCTCTTTGATCGCCGTCTCGTTCTCGGCGGCGTTTTCGAGCACCTCCTCGAGCGTGACTTCGCTGTCTTCCTTCCAGACGTCGTAGTCGGTGACGCCCGTGACGGTGGCGTACGCCATCTCGGCCTCGCGGGCGAGTTTCGCCTCGGGGACCGTCGTCATCCCGATGACGTCCCAGCCCTGCGCGCGGTAGAACTCGCTCTCGGCGCGCGTAGAGTACTGCGGCCCCTCGATGCAGACGTAGGTGCCGCCGCGGACGACGTCGGCGTCCGTGGCCGACTCGGCGGCGTCGGCGAGGATCTCGTTGAGGTCCGCACAGTAGGGGTCGGCGAAGGGCTGGTGGACGACGACGTCCTCGTCGAAGAACGTCAGGTCGCGGTGCTTCGTCCGGTCGTAGATCTGGTCGGGGATCACGAGCGTCTGCGGCGGCAGTTCCTCGCGGAGACTGCCGACGGCGTTCGAGGCGAGGACGTGGGTGACACCCAGCTGTTTCAGCGCGAAGACGTTCGCGCGATACGGCAGCGTCGTCGGCGAGCGCTGGTGATCGGGGCCGTGTCGCGGCACGAACACGACTTCCCGGCCCGTGTCACCGAACTCGCCGACCGTGAGCGGTGCCGACGGCTTCCCGAAGGGGGTGTCGACGTCGATTCTGCGCGTGTCTCGCAGCGGTAACGCGTCGTAGATTCCACTGCCGCCGATGAATCCGATAGCCATATTGGGCACTTCGCGCGACGCCGCTAAAGCGTAGTGGGTCGCCGTCGGCGCGGGAGTCGTTCCCGCGTGACGCGCGCTCAGAGCACGGCGCCGCTTTCGAGCACCGCGATGAGCACCGTCAGCGTGAGCACGGAGACGACCGTCGTCGCGAAGATGGCCGTCGAGACGAACTCGGTGACGGGGACGCCCGCGACCTCCCCGTCGGCGAACTCCCCGACGAGGATGAGCGGCGTCACCGCCGAGGGCATCGCGGATTCGAGGACGAACGTCCGCGCGACCGTGGGGTCGGAGAAGCCGACGGCGAGCGCGACGCCGACGGCGAGCACCGGCGCGACGACCATCCTCAGCCCGACGACGCCGCCGACGGACGACAGCGTCGACCCGACGTTCGTCCGGGCCAACTGGATCCCGAGAAGCAGGAGCATCACCGGGATCGCCGAGTCGCCGACGAGCTGGAGCGTCGACATCGCGGTCGAGCCCGCGGGCGGGACGATACCGAGCGCGCGGGCGAGGAGCGCGGCGGCGACGGCGTAGATCAGCGGCACGCGAAAGACCTGCTTGACGCCCGCGAGGCGGCTCTCGGCGCTCCCCCGCGAGGCGAGGAAGACGCCGACCGTGTAGATGAGCGCGGCCTGCACGGACAGATAGACGACCGCCGTCGCGCGGCCGGTGTCGCCGAAGGCGAAACTGGAGACGGGGACGCCGTAGTTGCCGGTGTTCGGGAAGGCGATGACGAGCGTGAGCGCCGCCAGCGCCGTCTTCGACGCGCCGAAGATGCGGCCGGCGGCCTCCGCGAGCACGATCGTGAGGACGTGGAAGACGAGGATCGCGGCGGTGATGCGCGCGAGCGTCGACTGCGCGAGCGTCGTCGTCGCGAGGCTGTGGAATATCAGTGCGGGCGCGAGAACGTAGACGACGACCGTGTTGAGCGCGTCCGTCTGGATGTCGCGGACGCGCCCCAGCAGGTAGCCGACGCCGCCGACGGCGACGATCGGGAGGATGGCGGTCGCGAAGACGGAGACCAGAGAGACCACGTGGGAGGCCACTCGAAGTCGCTACTCAAACGCTTCGGTCGCGGGCCGAGGCTCGAAGCCGGCTACGGGCCGATGCCGTCGTTGTCGAGGAGCCGCCAGGCGTCGGTGCCGGCGGCCTCGACGTAGCCGCGGCGCTCCATCTCGGACATCACTTCGCTCATCCGGTCGGGCTGGGCGATCTCCATCTCGATCCGATCGACCGAGTGGAACTCAGAGAGGTAGTGTCGGACGTCTTCGGTCTCGAACGTCTCCTCGTCGGCTTTCTCCATCACGCCCGAGATCAGGTCGATCATATCCTCGATGAAGTTCCACGGGTAGACGATCCACGTCCACTCTTCGAGGCGTTCGCCGACGAAGTCGGGCTCGAACTCGCTGGTCTGCAGCAGTTGCAGCGTCGCGGTGCGAACCTCACCCGCGTCGCGGTCGGTCACGTACTCGTAGGCGCGTTCGATCGACCCACCGGTGTCGGCGATGTCGTCGATGATGAGGACGTCTTTGCCCTCGACGCTGCCTTTGGGCATCGGATAGCGCACCTCGGGCTCGTCGGACTTCTGGGCGGTGCCGACGTAGTGTTCCATCTTCAGACTCGTCAGATCGTCCAGTCCCAGGAAGTCGCAGATACACCGGCCCGCGAACCAGCCGCCGCGGGCGAGCGCGACGACGACGTCCGGCTCGAACTCGGCGGTCTTCACCTGATCGCTGACGTCGCGACAGAGCCCGTAGATGTACTCCCAATTAGTGATCGTGCAGTTGAACTGGTCGGGCAGGTCGCCCATAGATTTCAGTCACCGTTAGGTGAAGGGTGCGGACCCATCCTTAATCTGTTCGTCTGGGTCCGCACCGACGGTGTCGGCCGGCGGCGCCGGCGGCCTCACGCACGGACCGGGAGCGTGATCGAGACGACCGTACCTCGGGGGTCGTTGTCGGTGATCCGGATCCGCCCGCCGAGTTCGGTCACGACCCAGTTGACGAGCCACAGGCCGAGCCCGCTGCCGTGCAGCAGCGGCGTCTCCTCGCCCTCTTCGAGCACGAGCCGTTCGTGCTCGGGGATTCCCGGCCCGTTGTCGCGGACGACGATCGTCGCGTGTGGGTTCACCGCGTCCGACGCCACATCGACAGCCAGCCGCACCGTCGGCTGCTCGGCGTCGTTGTGCTGGATCGCGTTGCGGAGCAGTTCCTCGATCGCGGTTTCGAGCTCGGCGTCGACCCGGACGGTCGTCTGTGGGACGTCGACCGACGCATCGACGTCCGACGCCGGGTCGACGACGTCGCGCTTCGTTCGCTCGACGATGCGATCCAGCGGCCTGACGACGCTGTGTCGTTCGTCGTTCGAGAACGTATCCTCGATCCGCTGGGCCTGGTCGCTGATCCGGAGCAGCTCGTCGACGGCGTCGACGATTCTCGGAATCGCGCTCTCGGCGTCGACGCCGCGTTCCCGGAGCAGATCGGCGTAGCCGTCGATGATGTTCAGTTCGTTGCGGAGATTGTGTCTGAGGACGCGATAGAGCACTTGGAGCTGTTGACGACGCCGTCGTCGTTCCGTGATGTCGGTGTTGACAGCCACGAACCGCTCGACGGTGCCGTCGTCGCCGAAGATTGGGGTGATCGTCTGATCGATGTACTGGCGGCGACCGTCCTTGCGCCGGTTGACGACCTCGTTCTCCCAGCTCTCGCCGGCCGTGATCGTCTCCCAGAGGTCCCGATAGAACGCCCTGTCGTGCTCGCCGGACCGGAGGATTCGGGGCGTCCGCCCCAGCGCCTCCTCCCGCTGGTAGCCGGTCGATCTCTCGAAGGCGCGGTTCGCGTACTGGATCGTCCCCTCGGTGTCGGTGATGTAGACGGCGTGGCCGGTGTGTTCGATCGCCTGCTCGAACAGTTCCGCCTCCTCCCGCGCGCGGATCCCCGTGATCTCGCGGCCGATCGTCCGCCCGAGGTCGGCGAGGATCTCCCGCTCCTCCACGCCGAACGCGTCTTCCCGGTCGGTGTAGAGGTTCAGGACGCCGAAGAGCGAACCGTCGTGCTGGATAGGCACGGCGGCCGTCGCGCACACGTCGAAAGCGCGCAGGGCGTCCCGCCACGGAGCCATCTGCGGATCGTCGTCGACGCGCCGGGCGGTCTCGACGTTGCGGGTTCGGAGCGCACGGCCCGTCGGGCCCTGTCCGGTCGGGTCGTCGCCGGCGGTGATGTCGACACGGTCGAGATACGCCGCCGCGTCGCCCCCCGTCGCCCGCGCGACGACGGGATCGCCGCCGGTATCGAACGTTCGCTCGCCGATCCAGGCGAACTGGTACGGCTCAGACTCCGCGAGCCGCCGGCAGACGCTCCGCTCGAGCTCCTCCCGATCGGCCGCCTGGACGACGGCAGCCGTCGTCTCTTGCAGCGTCCGCGTAATCCGGGTGAGTTCGTCGAGTCGGTCGCGCTGCCGTTCGACCGTGCGCTCGCGCTCGTGTCGCTCGGTCACGTCCCGGATGCTCAACACGACGTGGGGCCGTCCGCCGTCCGGTCGGTCGAGGACGCTCGCCGACATCGCAGTCTCGATGACGGTCCCGTCTTTGCGGGTGCAGGTGAGCGCCTCGGTCCGCGCTCGCCCCTCCTCCAGCACGCGCTGTACGAACGCTCGGAACGCGTCCGGTCGCTCGCGGTGGAGATCCGACGACGGCGACAGCGACGCCAGTTCCGAGTGGGCGTAGCCGAGCAGTTCCGTCGCCCGCGGGTTGGATTCGATCACCCGATCCGCCGCGGGGTCGACGATCAGCAGCGCGTCGTCGACCGCCGCGAAGATCGCCTCGTACCGCTCCTCGCTGCGTTCGAGCCGGGTCGCGAGATCCGCCGAGAGCCGGCGCCGCTCGATGAGGGTCTCCAGCCGCTGTCGGAGCTTCGGCATCCGTATCGGCGTCGAGACCACCTCGTCGACGACCGATCGGAGCCGCTCCGAGAGCGCGTCGCCGCCGTCGACGGCCGCGAGCAGAACGGGGAAGAACTGCGGCTGTTCCCGACGCTTGCACGTCTCGATCCACTCGTGGTGCCGCGCGAGCGCCGCCGGATCGACGAGGCAGAGGTCCCCGTCGACCTCCTCGGGATCGGTAGCGACGACTGGCGTGTACGGCGACCCGGTGTCGAGCCACTGTCGGAGGCGACGCCGGTTCTCCTCGTGGTCGAAGAGGAGGACGATCCGCCCCTGTGTGTTCGATCCCCGCGGGTCGGTCGCGCCGGAGCGCTCGTCTCTCAGCTCGTCACTCATCGTGTTCGGGTGGTTCCCACGCGGGTGCGCCCGAGAGGATCTCCCGCAGTTCCGTCAGGGGTTCGCCGACTTCGAGCCCGCGCCCGGTGATCTCGAACTCCCGGAGCGAGCGCTCGAAGTCGCTGGTCCGCTTCTTGAGGACGCCCCCGACCTTCCGGAGCCGACCCTGATGCTCGATGTGCTGGAGGAAGATGATGTTGTCCGCCAGGTAGCTCAGCTCGGTGCCCGTCGCCGCGAACTCCCCCGTGACGGTCGGCGTCTCGTCGATCAGGATGACGGTCGCCCCCACGTTCTTCAGATAGCGACTCAGTGCGTGCAGGCGTCTGACGAGTTCCTCCTCGGGCCCGCGGATCGATACCTGATAGCCGTCGATGCCGTCGATCATCACGACGTCGGCGTCCTTCGACTCGACCTCCCGCCGCACGCGCCCGGCGAACTGCTGCGGCGAAAGCTGTAGCGGTTCCATCTCCTCGACGTACAGCGACCCGCTCTCGCACATCTCCGTCACCGGGACGCCGATCGACTCCGACCGCTCGCGGAACGTGGTGGCGTTCTCCTCGAAGAGGTAGATCACGGATCGCTCGCCGCGCTTCGCGGCTTCCTTCATAAAGTGCGTCCCGAGCGTCGTCTTGCCGGCCCCCGTCGGACCGCTGATCACCGTGGCCGTGCCGCGCTCGATCCCGCCATAGAGCAGTTCGTCGAGGCCGGGCACGCCCGAGGAGACCGGTTCGGCCACGAACTGCTGTGCGTGGTCGGCGGGCTGTAACGCCGGGTAGACGACGATCCCCTCGTCGGTGATCTCCATCGCGTGCGTGCCGCTCAGCGCCCCCGAACCCCGGAACTTCGGGATCGAGATCGACTGTCCGGACGAGGCGTCGCCGAGTTCGATCGTCCCGTCGCTGAGAAACTGGAGGTCTTCGTCGGGCGAATGGTCCGTGTGTTGGGAGGTGAAGAGGGCCGTCGCGTCGTCACGCGTCAGATACTCGATGAACCCGATCGCCTGCTTCCGGAACGTCCGGTCGTCGCGAGTCAGGTGTCGGATTCGGGTGATCGGATCGACGAAGACGCGGTCGGGGTCGACCGCCTCGACCGCTTCGGTGACCTTCTCGGCGAACGGCTCCTGTTCGACGTCGCTCGCCTCGAAGACAGTGTACGATCTGTCGTCGACGAACACGTCCGCGTTCGGACTCAAGTCCAGAAACTCCACGGCGTCGAGGTCGAAACCGAGCGCCTCGCCGTTCTGTTTGATGTCGGCTGCAGACTCCTCTAGATTGACGAACAGCGCCGTCTCGCCGCGGTCGACACCGTCGAGCAGGAAGTGGCAGCCGAGGATCGTCTTCCCCGTCCCCGGGTCGCCGCGAACGAGATAGCCGCGTCCGGGGATCAGTCCGCCCTCCAGCACTGCATCGAGGCCGTCGACGCCCGTAGAGAGGCGGCGGTCAGCCATTGCGACTCCCGAGACTGGCGTCTGCGACCGAACCGAGGCTCACCGCTGTCGCCGACGACCTGCCAGCGTCCGATGCCCCCACAGTCATCAGTTTGTGCGTATGGCTGATTTTATGATGCAAAAATCCCGGCGATGATATTTCCAGCTGATAGCCAGTTCACATACCACATATTCATTCGAGGTCGGTAGTCGGAGGTTGTTCGCCGAAGATCATTCCGAGGAGGTTCCGTTGGGCGGCGTGCAGGCGGTTGTGGAACGCGGACGAGGAGATGTCCATCTTCGACGCGAGGTCGGCCCCGGAGAGCGTCTTCGGCGACTCGAAATAACCTCCGTAATAGGCGAGCTCCAGCGTCTCACGCTGGCGATCCGTGAGCGCGTGGAGCGCGGACTCGGTGGATCGCTGCGCGGTGACGGGTGGCGCGCCCGGTTCGTCGACCGAGCGGAGGTCGGTCTGCGGATACGCCGTGGAGACGATCTCGACGGCGCGGTGGACGGGCATCGTCGCCGGGATCGTGACTCGAGCGCGGGCGTCGGTCTCGCCCTCGCCGACGATCCGTCGCAGTCGGATGCCGTACTGCGCGAGCGTGGCCGCGAGGAAGGGCTCCGACAGCGTCACCTGGAAGAGCGCGTCGTCGCCTAGCTGCCGGGTGGACGAGATCCCGGTGGACTCGGCAGCGGTCTCGGTGAGGCAGTCCGCAGCGCCAGCGAGCGACCGGACGAACACCGTCGTGTCGCCGTCGTCTTTTTGGTGGAGTCCCCTGAACGAGAACGAACACTGATGCTCCTGTGCGAGGCGGAGCAGCGGGCACGCCGGCGACCCGATCGCGAACTCGAGTTCGGTCCCCCCGCGTGACAGCACCGCATCCTCCCACTCCATCGTGCTCATCACCGACGCGAGGAGTTCGCCGCACTCTTCGAGCACGGCGGCGATCCGCCCGGAGATGGCGTCTTGCCGGTCCGCGAAGACCGTGAGCACGCCGTAGAGGACCCCGCGATACTGAAGGGGGACCGCGACGACCGATCGGAACCCGCGACGGACCGCGTCGCGTCGCCAGGGGTACTCCTGGACGTCGACCGCCGTGTTTTCGACGACAGTCGTCTCGCCGGTCTGGGCCGTGCGGGCGGCGGGAGCCCGAACGCCGTCGTCCAGCGAGAGGTCGGCCACGTCGAGGTACCCCTGTCCGTCACCGGCCCACGTTCGGGAGACGAGTTCGTCGCGTTCGGGCCCCGGCGCTCCGATCCACGCGAACGTGAACGGATCGGCCCCGCCGAACAGCTCGCACGCCTCCTGTTCGAGTTCCGCCCGCGTGTCGGCCGTGATCGCGATTCGCACGATCTCACGGATGTCGGCGTTCAGCTGTTCAGCCTGCTGTAACGTCTTCGTCCGGCGTTCGAGCTCCTGGCGCTGTCGGCGGAGTTCCTGCTCACGCTCGGTGCGGTCGAGGACGGCCTCGGCGTTCTTAGACAGCAGTTCGACCAGCCGTTGGTCGGTGGCGTCGAACTCGCCGGCCGACGGGTGTCCGCAGACGATCACGCCGAAGCCATCGATCGGTACCACGAGTTCGCTCCGGACAGACGTCTCGGGGTCGTGGACGCGTTCGTGTGTACGCACGTCGTCGAGTCGGAGGGAGTCGTTCCGCAGATACGCCTCGCCGACGACGCTGTCGGCGAGCGAGAGCGGCGACAGTTCGCCGAACACGGCCGGCGTCTGCTCGGAGTACGCGATCGGGCGGAGCTGCTCGGCGTCGGCGTCGAACCGGTAGACGACGACGACGTCCCGGCGGATCGTCTCGACCGCCGTCTCGACGATCGACTCGGCGACTTCGGCCTCGGTCTCGGCACGGACGAGGTCGCGCGCGTTCTCGTGGAGCTCCTCGAGCGTCCGCTCGTACCAGACCTGATCGGAGATGTCGCGGAAGATGCCGTGGATCAACGTCTCGTCGGTCGACGCCTCGCCCCCGCTCTCGACCGTCGCGACGCTGATCTCCACCGGGGTGGCATCACCGTCGGCGTCGACGACGTGGATCTGCTCGCCGTCCGGCAGCGACCGCCGCGTGCCGCCGGTCCGGACGTGCGCTCCGAAGAGCTCCTCGTACCGCGCCGCGTCGGCGGCGGGGTGGAGCGTAGTGACTCGCTCGCCGGTCAGCTCCGTCCGCGATCGCCCGATCAACGCCTCCGCCTCGGCGTTCACAGCCCGGATCTGGCCCGTCCGATCGCTCACGATGATCGGCACGGGGGCGTTCTCGACGAGCGCTCGATACGGGTCGGCGACGGAGTCGGGCCACAGCGTCTCGGTCCGGTCGTCGAGCCGACCGACGGCGAACCGCTCACCGTCTGCCGCTATCGTCGACTGCCAGACGAGGTCGTGGGACGCGCCGTCGCTGCCGACGGCGACCCGCGGGCCGTCGGCGTCGTCGCTGTCGTCGCTGCCTCGATCGAGTCGCGTGCGGAGTTCGCTGCGGGCGGCGGAGCGGTGCTCTGCGGCCACGAGCTCGTCGAAGAGATCCGCATCGAGGAGCGCCGTCCGGTCGGTGCCGACGGCGTCGCAGAACGCATCGTCGACGTGTGTGATCCGCCCGGTCGCGTCGACGACGGCGACACCCGCAGAGAGCGCTTCCAGCACCGAGTCGAGGAACTGCGCAGACGGCATTCGGATCACGGTATCGACTCCTGGGTGGTCATTCTATCGGTGGCCGGGAGCGGCAGAGCGCCCGGATGCCGCCGTTGGAGGGCCGGGACTTTTGCCCCGCGGTCCCGTTCCAGCGGGTATGGAAACCCGCCGTACGCTGCTCGTCGACGCGTTCACCGCCGACCCGCTCGCCGGCAACGCGGCCGGCGTCGTCCCGGACGCGACCGGGCTCGCGGACGACCAACTGCAGGCGATCGCCCGCGAACTCGCCGTGAGCGAGACGGCCTTCGTGCTCCCGTCGGAACGGGCCGACCGCCGGTTGCGATACTTCTCGCCGGAACAGGAGGTCGATCTCTGCGGCCACGCGACGATCGCCGCCCACGCCCAGCTCCGCGAGGCGGGAGCGATCGAGTCGGGCGAGCACACTGTCGAGACGAACGTCGGCGTCCTCGACGTCGAGCTCGCCCCCGATGGAGTCATCTGGATGCGCCAGGAGACGCCGCGCGTCGACGTCGTCGACCCCGACTACGAACGACTGGGAGCGGCGCTCGGTATCGACCCCGCAGCGCTCCGCGACGTCGGCGCTGACGCGCCGGTCGCGGTCGCCTCGACCGGGCTGCCGTTCCTGATCGTCCCGGTGAACTTCCTGCAGCACCTCGGCGCGGCCGACCCCGACCTCGGTGCCGTCGAGGCGCTGGCCGCGGAGTACGAAGTGGCCGGCGTCTACGCGTTCACCTTCGACGCGCTGGGAGCGGACGCGACACTCCACGCTCGGACGTTCGCGCCGTCGGTCGGCATTCCGGAGGACTCCGCGACCGGCACGGCGAGCGGCGCGTGTGGGGCCTATCTCCGTACTATCGGCGCGTTCGACGACGTCCCCGATGAGATGGTCTTCGAGCAGGGACACTTCCTCGATCGCCCCAGCGAGGTGCGAGTGCGGGTCGACGGCGACGTCCGCGTGGGCGGGCGCGCGGTGACGTCACTCGATGGGCATCTCGCGGTCCCGCCGGCGGCAGAAGACGACATCGTCGAGGCGTGAGCGCTCGACGCCGGCGGGGGTGACGCTGGAGACAGCGCCGGTCGGAGCGACGCGGTACGGGGCGTCAGCGGATCCAGTCGATCGAGTTCAGTCGGCCGGATTCAGTCGATCGAGTTCAGTCAGCCGATGTATCGCAGGTCGTCGTCGGTCGGCATCCCCTGCTGTTGGCTCTGCATCTCCTGGATCTTCTCGGCGACCTCTTTCATCTCCTCGGCGCGCTCCTCGAGGGAGTCGTAGCCGACCTCGAAACCGACGACCTCCTCCAGCACTTCGAGGACCGCCTGCGCGCTCGTCGGGTCGACGAGGTAGCCGCTCGTCTCGCCCATCAGACACGCGGCCGAGAAGTCGCGCCGACCGCCGAGGCCGAGCAGCAGGCCGCTGACGCCGACGATGCCGCCGGCGGGCTCGCCCTCGCGGAACTCGACGCCGGCGTCCGTCAGCCCGTCGATGGCGTCGGCGTCGCTGACGGCGCCGAGCACGTCCGGTTCCTCGACGAGTTCGCCCGTCGGGACGCCGCCGAGCGCGTAGACGTCCGCAACGCCGAACGACGTCGCGACGTCGAGGAACGCGTCGGTGACGTGGTAGTGGCCCGAGTGCGACTGCGCCTGGTGGTCGCCGGTCAGTACGAGGAGGTCCCGCTCGCCGGCGTCGACGGCGTGGAACTCGGCGCAGGCGAGCGAGGCGACGCCGTCCTCGTCGACGCCGACCTGCGGCGGGAACTCGTCGGAGTAAACGCGGGCGACGAGGTCGGAGTCGAACTCCTCTAACAGGTGCTCTACGGCCAGTTTTCCGACGTGTCCGACGCCGGGGAGGCCCTCGACGAGCGCCGGATCGCGGAGCGTCGGCTCTGCGAGCGTCTCGATCTCGATGTCGTCCATACCCTCACTCGCGGACGCGGCGTTTAAGAGCGCGTCGGTACTCGCCGTAGGCGTCCTCGGGGTCGAACGGCGCGGGCGCGGAGTTCTCCGTCGGCGCGCCGCAGTCGGGGCAGGTCGACGCGAGCGTGTACACCGGGCGGTCGTGGGCGTCGCGCCAGACGGAGCACACGCGGATGTCGGATTTCACGAGTGGCGGGGGAAGACGGCGTTACTCGTCGTCTTCGTGCCGTTCGCGGTGGTAGTTGGCCGTGCCGCCGTCGCTCTCGATCGACTCGCGAGCGCGGTCGGCGGCGGCCTCCAGTTCGTCCTCGGCGGTCTTGTAGTCGGGCGCGCGGACGCGGATACGGTACTCGGGCGAACCGACGTAGGTGACTTCGAGTTCGATCTCGTCGGGGATCTCCCCGTCGTCGCCTTCGGCCGCCTTGAGCGCCGTCTTGATCCGGTCGACGCCGTCGCCGGCCGGACACCGGAGGTCGACGTAGCCCGTGACGTTCACGTACGGGACGGAGACGTTCTGACGGGCCGTCTCGACGATGGCCTCGATCTCCTCGTCGTCGAGGTCGACGTCTTCGAGCGCGCTCGCGCCGTGGATCGCGGCCGACTCGAAACTGTCGTAGAGAGACTCGAACTCCGCCAGCAACGCGTTCGCGACGGCGCTGTAGCGCTCGTCGTCGACGTCGTCGCCGAACGCGATCTCCATCCAGTTGTCGGCCTTCTGCTCGTTTTTCCACTCCTGGATCTTCTCTTTGCGCTGGTGCTCGTTGACGTCCTTGATCGAGAGGTCGATCTGTTGGGCGCTCTCGTCGACGTCGATCACCTTCGCGACGACGGTTTGTCCCTCGCGGACGTGATCGCGGACGTTTTTGATCCAGCCGCTGGCGACCTCGCTGATGTGGCAGAGGCCGCGTTTGTTCTCGTACTCGTCGAGGTCGACGAAGACTCCGAAGTCCGTGATCTCGTCGACGTCGCCGACGACGAGTTCACCGGATTCAGGCCAACCGCTGTACTTCATATATTGAACCCTCCGAGCGGAGACTTACGCCTCGGCCGAGCGTCGCTCGACCGTCTCGATGACTTCGCCGTGGATCTCGGCGTCGCCGCCGGTCGGCGTCGCGAGCGTCGTGCCGCAGACGGCGCAGTTGACTGTCGTCGACGCCTTCCCGAAGACGACCTGTTCGTTGTCGCAGTCCGGACACTGAACGCGGTAGAAGTTTCCTGCCATCGTCACTCCTGGAAGGTGAGACGGCCCGCGCGCCACCCTTCTCGCATGTGGGCTTTGCCGCAGTCCGAGCAGATGTACTTCAGGTTCGTCTTCTTCGTCGGCTTGTCCCCACCGGGCACCTTCGAGAACTTGCCGGCGTTTCCGATCGTCGCCTTGCCGCGGCGAGTCTGCCGCGCGTTCCACTTCATTCCCGTCGAGCGGCCCGTCCGGACCTTCTCGACCTCGTGCTCGTGGTGCCCGTCACAGTTCGGGCAGTACGTGTTGAATCGGCGTGGCATCTCCATAGATATCGACCTTGGCGACGTTTCGATATGGCCGGTTAAAACCCGTTTGGTTCGGATCGACGCTGCGAGGGCTGCTGTGCGGGTGCGTCGCCCGGGTGGTCGCGGCTGCCGCTCGGGCGTCTCCGAAGCGATTAAGCCCCGACTGAGCGAACGTCGACGTATGAAGAAGGTCATCATCCGCGGGGACCCCGGCATCAATCGCGGCGCGACCATCGAGGTCGACGGCGAGGAGGTCGTCTGCTTCTCGATCGACCGCCAGAGCGACTACCACGGCGCAGATCAGCCGCAACTGTGGTGTACGGTCGGCACCGAAGACGAGCGCGAGGCCTTCGAGAAGCGGCAGTACGTCCCGCACTTCCTCGACGTCGTCGCCGTCGACGCCGACGCCGTGACGGTGCTCTCGAAGCGCGGCGCGTAAGGTCGATTCTGCAGTCCGCGGCACTCCGTCGTCGAAGCTACCGAGCGTCCGCCGACCCGCTCGGAAGCTCGTCGAGCGAGACCTCGTAGATCGTCACGTCGCCCGAGCGGTGGACGACGTCGATCGCCGCCGACTCGAACGACACCGACCCGTAGCGGGCGCGCTCGTTCGGGCCGACCCAGACGTACCGGACCTCGTAAGCGCGGAACAGCGCCGCCCGTGTCGACGCGCTCTCCGCGTACATCGCGTCGACGTCGCGGACGCGGTCGACGTACGCCTCGCGGCCGCGGTAGCCGATCTCGTGTCGCCACCCCGCGACGGTCGGGACGCCGGTCAGACTCGAGGCGGGGTTCGCGTTCCAGGTGTACATCGCGCGCTCGCGGCCGTCGGTGCCGCCGGGGTAGAGCGTCGCCCCCGGCGCTTCCAGCATCGTCGGCCGGCCCTCCACGCCGTCGATCCAGTCGATCGCCGCCGCCTGCTCGGGGTGGTCGGTCTCGACGAACTGCGTCGCGTCGAGCGTCGGGCCGCCGGCGGGACCGCGCTCGAAGTGCGCGCCGACCGCGAGGACGCCGTAGACGCTCGTCGAGGCGACGAGCGCGACCGCGAGGACGACGGCCGCGACGCGCCGCCACGGGAGCCCGGCAATCGCCGCCGCGGCGCCGGAACCGCCCGACGCCGTCGGTCCCGCGACGTCGCCGTCCTCGGCTACCTCGCCCACGGCGGCGCCGTCCTCGGCTACCTCGCCCGCGACGTCGCCGCCCTCGGCTACCCCGCCCGCGGCGTCATCTCCGGTCGATCCGCCTGCGGCGGCGTCGCCTGCCCCCCACCGTTCGAGCGCGAGCCCCGGGAGGGCGACGCCCATCGCCGTGCCCCAGAGCACCCACACTTGCGCGTACGTCTTGAACACGGTGTTCATCCGGCCGGGACCGGCCTGCTCGTTGACGTAGACGAGTTCGACGAGCGTGACGAGTCCCGCGCCCGCGACGACGAGCACTGCCTCGTAGCCGACCGCTCGGGAGAGTCGGAGACCGACCCAGGCGACGACGAGAATCGGCACCGACACCGCGAGCGCCGCGAAGCCGACCGCGTTGCCGACGTAGCCGGCGATCAGGAGTCCGGCTAGGAAATACCACGGGCGGGCGACGCGGAGCCGCGCGAGGAGATACCCGCAGAAGCCGACGGCGAACGCGCCGTGAACTAAGAGCAGCGCACCGAGGCTGCTACGCATCTCCGGACCGAGGAGTTCGACCGAGCGCCCGCCGCCACCCGTCGCCGCCCCGAAGAGGAAGGGAGCCGCAAAGAGGACGGCGACGAGGGCGGCGACGGCGGCGACGACGGAGGCACCGAGAACGCGGCCGAGTTCGTCCGTTGCCGCCGACACGGGGCCGTCGCCGCTGCTGACGGCTCGATCAGCGAGGTCGCGGATCCGCGGTCGAACGGCCGCCGTGCCGGGCACCAGCGTCCACGGGTCTGCAGGAGCGAACGTCGCGGCCAGCCATCCGAGCGCGAGCACGCTCGGAAAACTCCAGGTGTTCTGGATCGCCTGCCAGGACGCAAGCACCGGAATGGCGGCGAAGACGAGCGCGCGCCGCCGCCACCGCTCGTCGGCGGGCGTCCGGTAGTAGGCGTAGCCCACGGCCGCGGCCAAAAGCAGCGTCGGCGTGCCGGTCATATGTGCGTGGAGGTCGCCGTTCAGCCACGCGAACAGCGGGAACTCGTTGATCGTGCCGGGGATGACTCGGGAGGCGTTCCAGTAGCTGAAACTGTCCGCACCCGCGAGGATCCGCTCGACCGTGTAGTCCGTCCGCGCGGCGACGGCGGCCGCGGCCGCCTGCCGGAGCGGGTCCGGGAGCGCGAGCAGTGCGAGTCGGCCCGCGGTGACGAGGTTGCTCGCGAGGCCGACGAAGAAGACGGCGACGACGCCGGCGAGTCGGCGCGGGAGGCCGCGATCTGCGCCGATGGCGGCCGCGAGCTCGAAGGCCGCAGTCACGAGCGCGGCGTAGAAGCCCGCGAGCGCGAGGTTGTAGGCGAACCGCGGCGGCGTCCCCGTCAGCCACGACAGCAGCGTGGCCGTCAGGTGGCCGCCGTAGTAGTACTTCACGGGCGCGTTCGCGAACCAGAAGTCCTCCGGCGGGAGCACCGGCGAACGCCGGAGCGTCTTCAGCAGCCCGAAGTCGAGGAACTTCTCGCCGCCGCCGGGGTGGACGGCGGGGTCGAAAGCCCGGATCGCGACGACGAAGAGGAAGCCGAGCAGGAAGACGACGGCGGCGTCGGTCGCGGCGCTGCGGTCGACGTCGACGTCGAGGCGCAATCGACCCGCCCGGAGGGCAGCGAGATCGAGCGCGGCGAGTGCGCTCCCGGCGAAAAGTGACAGGACGCCGGCCGCGAGCGCGGCCGGTCCCCACGCCACCTGCCCGACCCAGTATGCGGGGACGCTGAGGAGGACGACGGCGGCCGGGACGGCCAGACCCGCGCCGCGACCCCTCGCCCGCGGGAAGAGCCTGGCAGCGACCGGGAGGCCGAGCGCGAAGAGCGCAGCGTAGAGGACCAGCCAGCGAGCGACGAGGGCGTACTCCATTCTCCGTATCGCAACGGCCGCGACGGCGGGACATACGTTTTGTGATGCGCCGGGTCGCGTCGGGCCGCACGCGACACTCGACGCCCGGGCGGTAGCGGTTCGTTTTTTACCCGGAAGCCAGTATCTGGAACCGATGACTCGTTCCGTCGGGATCGTCGTCCCCGCCTATCGGCCCGATCCCGAACGTCTCGGCGCGTACCTCCGTGCGCTCGCGGCGCGGCTCGACCCCGAGGTCGTTCGGGTCGAACTCGACGCGCCGCAGGCGGACCTGCGACCCCGGCTCGATACCCTCCCCGATTGCGTCGAGATCGCCGCCGTCGACGCCCGACGCGGCAAAGGTGCCGCGATCACCGCCGGGTTCGAGGCGCTCGTCGACGACGTCGACGTGCTCGCGTTCGCCGACGCCGACGGCAGCACCCCGGCGACGTCGTTTTCCGCCGTCGTCGACGCGGTCACCTCCGGGAGGGCCGACGTGGCGACTGGATCCCGTCGCCACCCCGACGCCGACGTCGCCTCCCACCAGACGTTCGCCCGTCGTCGCCTCGGTGACGGCTTCGCGTGGCTCGCCCGCCGCTTCCTCGACGAACGGCTGTACGACTACCAGTGCGGCGCGAAGGCGCTGTCTGCCGACGCGTGGCGCGACGTCCGCGCGCACCTCTACGAGCCCGGCTTCGCCTGGGACATCGAACTCGTCGCCGTCGCGGGCGCGCTGGACCACCGGCTCGCGGAGATCCCCGTCCGCTGGGAGGACCGCCCCGGCTCCACCGTCTCGCCGATCCGGACGACTCTGCGGCTGGGCCGCGCGCTCGTGACTGCGCGGCACCGCGCGCGAGTCCTGCGCGAGAATCGACTGCACGAGCTGCTGGACGCCCGCCGCGAGACCGAGCCCTCGCTGATCGAGCGGCTCGCCGCGACCGACGCCGTCGAGGCCGACTGAATGGTCCGCGAGACGGTCGACGCGCTGGCCTCGGGCGTCCGGTTCGGGAAGTTCGTCTCCGTCGGCGCGGTCGGCGCGGTCTTCGACATCACCACGACGACGGCGCTCATCGTCGGCCTCGGCGTCCTCGGCGAGTACGCGAAGCTCGTCGGCGCGGAGGTCGCGATCGTCGTGATGTTCGCGATCAACGAGCGGTGGACCTTCTCGGAGCTCGGCGCGTCCGGAGCGATTCCGACGCTGAGTCGGTTCGTCCGCTCGAATCTCGTCCGCAGCGGCGGCCTCGCCGTCCAGTTTCTGATCGTGCGGTCGCTCCGCCAGCTCGACCTGTCCGTCGTCGTCTTCGGCTTCGACCTCTGGCAGCTGATCCCGATCCCGATCGCGATCGCGGGGTCGATGCTCCTGAACTACGTCGCAGAGAGCCTGCTGACGTGGCGAGTGACACGGTCCTGACCGCGAGGGAAACTGCCACACGGCGGGCGAAACACAATCCTTAACCGTAACCCACGGTTTCGTTTTGGTAGCGGGATGGGATAGCCAGGAGATTCCGCCGGGCTCATAACCCGGAGATCGGTAGTTCAAATCTACCTCCCGCTACTCTCCTGAACTCTACTACCTCCTCACCGGAGGTACCCATCGACGTCGGCTCCGATGCGTCCGCCGACCGTTCCTCACGTGACTGCGCCCCGAAAGCGACGCGTCCGTGGCTCGCCGAGTCTCAGAAGTCGATCCGACCGCCGGAGGAGAGGTCCCGCTCCTCGGAGAGCCCCGGTTCCGCGGCGTCCCACTCGTCGTCGACGAGGTATATCGCGCTGTCCTCGACTGCGATCTCGAAGGTGTCGAGGACGGCCCCCTCGCAGGGACCGAAGTTGCAGTCGCCGCTCCGTTTCTCGAACGTCGCGCCGTGTTTCTGGCAGACGAGTTCGCCGTCTCTGACCAGCGCGCTCGACCCCTTGTCCAGTCGGACGTCCCGCCAGTGCGGGCAGTAGTTCGTGTACGCGACGACGGTGCCGTCCTCGCGTCGCGTCAGCAGCCCCTCGGTCGTTTCGAATCCGGCCTTCGCGGTGAAAACGAGCGTCTCGTCCGCCGAGACCTCGTCGGTGGCGGCGATGCGGCGGTCCTCGTCCATACCGCGCGTTTGGAGTGCGGCGATTCAAGCGTGACGGTTCGGGGCGGAAGCGGTGCCAGAGGCCGCCGTCGCTATGGTTCCTCGCTCCCGCGAGTCACTCGGCCGACGCGCCGTCGTAGTGGTCGCGCTCGTCGGAGGCTGCACCGTCGTAGTGGTCGCGCTCGACGCGGGCGTCGTAGACCCGTCGGAGCAGCGTCGTGACCGGGCCGCCGCCGACGTCGATGCCGTCGACCGTCTCGACGGGGCGGACCTCCCACGTCGTGTTCGTCACGAACGCCTCGTCGGCCCCGCGGAGGTCGTCGGGCGCGAACTCGCCCTCCCGGACCGGGATGCCTTCCGCGCGGGCGATGTCGAGGACTTCCGCGCGAGTGATGCCCGGAAGCACGGGCCCGTCGAGACGCGGCGTACAGAGCGCGTCGTCGGCGACGAAAAAGAGGTTGCTCGTCGCCCCCTCCGCGAGGTTCCCCGCCTCGTCGAGCATCACAGCCTCGTCGGCGTCGGCGACGCGGAGTTCGATGCGAGCGAGGATGCCGTTCAGGTAGTTGTGTGTCTTCGCCTGCGACGGCAGCGCGTCGTCGGGCATCCGGCGCGTCTTGACGGTCTGAAGCGTCGCCGGGTCGTCCCAGATCGGGGCCGAAGCGGTGCCGCCGGGCGGAAGCGGTTTGACCTGAACGACGACCGTCGGGTCGACGTCGGGATCCGGGGTGAGCTTGCCGGGCTGGACGCCGCGAGTGAGCGAGAGCTTCACGTATGCGTCGTCGAGGTCGTTCGCCCGGAGCGTTTCGTCGACGCGGCGTTTCAGCTCCGCGTCCGAGAGGCCGTGGTCGAGCGAGAGCGCCGCTGCGGAGTCGGCGAGGCGCTCGGCGTGCGCGTCCCAGCGGAACACGTCGCCGCCGTACGCCCGGAGCGTCTCGAAGACCGCGTCGCCGTACGTAAATCCGCGGTCGCGGACACTCACCGTCGCCGAGTCCGCCGGGACGAGTTCGCCGTCGACGTGGTAGTAGAGGTCGTCCATTCGGTCGAGAGTCGGAGTGTCGTGTCGAGTCAGGACTGATCGCTCGCGCGGTCGATCCAGCGAGAGACGCGCTTCGCGGAGACGTCGATCTCTGCGGCCACCTCGTCGGCGTCGGCAGCCGCGAGGTCCGAGACCGTCTCGATGCCGACGGTTCCGAGGCGCTCGGCGTACGCGGGCCCGATCCCTTTGAGCGTCTCGACCGGCGGGCTCTCGTCGGCGGGGCCGGCGTCAGCGTCAGTTTCGGCCTCGTCTGCGTCCGCGCTGTCGGCCTCGTCCGCCTCCTCGCCGTCTGCCTTCTCCGTGGGTGCGACGGCCTCGGCCGGCTCTCGGCCCGCCGCCTCGTCGACGAGCGTCTCCGTCGACGCCGCGGCGTCGGTCCCGGCCGCGGCCGCGTCCGTCGGGGTCTCGACCTCGTCGGCGTCGGGCTCGGGGGTGACCGCCTCGTCGCCTTCGCCGGCCGTCTCGACGGCCTCAGCGGCCTCTATCCCGGTCTCGTCGTCGACGAGCGTCTCCGTCGACGCCGCGGCGTCGGTTTCGGCGGCGGCCGCGTCCGCCGCCTCGTCCGGAACGTCGGTCTCGGCTGTCGTCTCGGCGTCGGGGTCCTCCTCTGCGCCGTCCGCAGTGCCCTTGATTCTCGCTTCCGTCGAGGCGTCGGCTGCCTCCCGGTCGGGGTCGCGCTCGACGGAGACTCTCCCCGCCGAGTCAGACGACGCCGACGTGTCTGACTCGTCTGTGCTCTCGCCGCCTACGAGCGAGCGCAGCGACGACACGATCGTATCGAAGAGACTCATCGCATTGACGATATGGGGGTCGGCTATTTAAATACCGTTGCGCCGTGATGTGTCTCGGGCGTTCGGTCCGCTCGCCGCGCTGCTCTCGCTCGGGCGTTCGCGCGTCGCTACGCGTCGGCCTCGTCTGCGCTCGCGTCCGCCGACTCGGCGTCCTCCTCGGCCCCGCCCGCGTCGCTCTCGGCTGCCGCGTCCTGGAGCTGGCTCCGGAGCTGCGGCATCGTCCCGGTGAGGTCGCCGACGAGCTCTTCGGCGTCCGCGATCGACGCCAGCAGCTCCGCGACCGACTCGATCTGCGCTTCGATCGCGTCGGGGTCGTCGAAGGCGTCGGCGCGTTGCCCGACGATGAACGTCTTCTTGGCCTGTCTGAGGTGCGCTTCCGCCTCACCGACGTCGAGCGCCGATCGTAAGGCGTTGAGGACGCCGAGGACGTTGTCCGCCTCAGCGTCCCACACCGCGTCGGGTGCGGGAAGCTCCGCGCGCGCCTCCGCGAGGTGGCTCTCGACCTCCTCGCGCATCTCCGCAGCAGCCTCTCCGAACAGGTCGTCGTCGCCGAGTGTGCTCTGGCTACTCATACCAGCGGCTTCGGCTCGCGAGGGGTTAAAAACACGCCCGGAAGTGAAAGTGAAATCGGACGTCTGAAGCGTACTGCGTGGGTCACTCCTCGACCGCGACGAGTCGCATCAGCGGGTAATCGCCCTGCATATCCATCCGCGTGCGAACGGTCACGCCGTCGTACTCGATCCGCATCTCCACGTCGATGAATCGTCCCGTCAGCTCCGTGTACTCGGCCGACTGCGACTCCAGCTCCGCCGCGATGCGGTCGGTTCGAACGTCGACGTCGACGGCAGCGCAGTAGGGTTGATTCTCGATCGCCTCCTCCATCGCCCGTCCGAGGCTCTCGGCGCTCGTGGGGCTCACGGGCGTTCCCGCGAACTGGTGATAGAGCGTCCCGAACTTGATTCCGGCCTCGAAGCACGCACGCTCGGCGTCGGTCCCGACCTCGTCGGCGTCGTTCATATTCGGAGTCCGAGGCCGCGGGCTAAGGGCCTGTCGGCAGCGGTGACGGCGGTCGTCGCCGGTAGTGACCGCAGGACGTGTCGAATCGCCGTCACCGGCGCGAATCGGACGTTTCTTGCCCTCCCTGTCCGGATAGCCGTCTGAATGGACGATCCGGTTCTCCTGACAGGGGCGGGCGGGCGCGTCGGGCAGGCCATCCTCCGCCACGTCGGCGCGGCGTTCGACTGGCGACTGCTCGACCGAGAGCCGCTGCCGGACGCGAAACGTCCCGACGGCGTCGCCGACGAGGACGTCTTCGTTGCGGACATCACCGACGACGAGGCGGTCCGCGACGCCCTCGACGGCTGTCGCGCCGTCGTGCATCTCGCGGGCGATCCGCGCCCGGAGGCACCGTGGGATAGCGTCCTGCAGAACAACATCGACGGCACGCAGACGATGTTCGAGGCCGCCGTCGAGACGGGCGTCGAGAAGTTCGTGTTCGCCTCCTCGAATCACGCCGTCGGCGCGTACGAGACGGACGCGCGGACGCCGGCGATGTATCGACCCGAAGACGAGTTCCGCCTCGACGGGACGGAACTGCCCCGACCGAGCAACCTCTACGGAGTGAGCAAGGCGACCGGCGAGGTCCTCGGCAGATACTACCACGACCACCACGACATCTCGGTCGTCAACGTCCGGATCGGCAACCTCACCGAGGGACACCCCCCGATCGACTACGAGCGCGGCCAGGCGATGTGGCTCTCCTACCGCGACTGTGCGCATCTCTTCGAGCGCTGTATCCTCGCGGACTACGACTACGAGATCGTCTACGGCATCTCCGACAACGATCGGAAGTACTACTCCATCGAGCGCGCGAAGGCGGTCCTCGGCTACGATCCCGTCGACAACTCCGCGGAGTGGCGCGCCGACGAGCGCATCGACGACGCGTAGACCGTCTACCGAACGCGACGGTCACAGCCCGGCTTCTACCACTGCCCCGTCCAGCCGATCGAACGCGAGCGACGGTCAGGTGCCGCTCCAGGCGTCGTGCGATCGGATCTCCTCGCGGATCAGATCGCAGTCGTCGGCCGACTGCAAGCCGAGCGCGTCGACCACCTGCGAGCGCGTCTGCCTGTCGGCGACGCTCGTGCCGTCCGGCGTCTCGATTCTGAACGTCGGTGACGCGGAGAGGCCGCCGAGGTTCGAGCCGCCCGATTCGACGACCGTCGGAAGGACGCCGTGTTCCGCGAGTACCCGAACGAGTGTCGTTCGTCCGTCGTCGACGGCGTCTTTGATCTCGTCTTGGACTGCCATCTCGGTGACGTGTAGTCTCCGCTGACGATTCAATTTTTTGACGGGCTGGTCGCGGTCACTCGAACAGTCCCGAGACGTCGCGCTCCCGACTCCGGCGTCGTTCGACGTGAGCCCGCAGCCGATCGTAGACGAGCGCCCGCCGCTCTCGGTCGGCGGCGAAGTCGAACACCAGTCCGACGAAGCCCCGCGAACGCCCCGACGAGGGGCCGTCAGGTGCACGCGGGGACGCGTCGCCGGCGGCGTCGCCGTCCGGCCCCCCACTGTCCGCGTCGACCGCCTCGCGGGCGTACCGGACCGCGTCCTCGACGAGGGCGACCTCGAAGGCGTCGTACTCGCGAGCGAGAAGCGTCGCCGCGGCGGCGGCGTTCTCGAAGGAGAGATCCGTCGGCACCAGAGCGTCGCCGTCGTAGCGGAGCGCGAGGGGCCGTCGCCGCTCGGCGAGCTCTGGATCCGCGGCGAGTCGTCGGAGATACGTGCGGACGTCCCCGACATTGATACCCCGGTCGTCGTCCACCTCAGCGAGATACGCCGCGGCGCTCTCGGCGAGTCCGCGTGCGCCGCTCCAGTTGCGCCGCCGGGCGTGGTGGACGGCCGCCGCGTACTGGATGAGCCCGTGGAGCAACCGCTCGTCGGAGGTTCCGTTCTCGCAGTCGAGCCACGGCTCTTCCCAGGCGTCGTGCGCGGCGCGGTGGTCGCCGGCGTTAAACACGGCGACCCCGACCCGGAGCGCGTCTTCCACGGGTGAAGGTGGACGACGAGCGAGTAAATACTCGGCGTTCGTCGCGGTCTCCCGGACGCCGTGGGAGTCGGTGACGAACTTATCCGCTTGCAGGACTAGCGTACTGACGAACAGCGTATGACCACACAGTCCCCAACCCCGTCCCGGAGGTGCGCCCGATGACCCGCTCGCACGTGACCTGTCTCGACTGCGGCACCGAGTTCGTCCGCCCGAAGAGCTATCACGGGAACTACTGTCTCTCCTGTCACGAGGCGTGGGCGAGCGACGCCGACGACCGAGAGCCCGCGGAGGCGGGCCCCCGACGACTCGACCGGCGGACGACGCCGTCGGTCCGACGGCTCGACGACGACGCGGACGCGCCGTCGCGGTACGACGAGGAGTGAACGGCCTCCTCGAGGACGCTTCCGTGCGGCTCTTCGTCACGTCACGCCTCGCAGAAACGTCCTGACGGAGATTTGAACCCACTCGCAAATCAGAGATTTGCTCGCTGCTCGAATCTCTATAGCGTGTCGCGAGACGCAGGCTCCTCGCTTCGCTCGTCACGTTGCGTCTCGCAGAAACGTCCTGACGGAGATTTGAACTCCGGTCCCTGGCTCCGCAAGCCAAGAGGATAGTCCACTACCCTACCAGGACTCATTCTTTTGTACTCCGCATTCACTTATGAGGGTTACGATGCGACGGGACTGCGGCACCGACACACACGGACGGGCAGCCGACGATCGACCCCCGCCTGTCGACTCGGATGGCACAAGGGACCGTTTGACCGTTCGGTACGGCTTTTGTGCGGTGTCCAGTAGCAGTGAGTATGCTGCGCCGAACGGTTCTCGCGAGTCTGGCAGCCGCTCTCCCCGCCACGATCGCCGGCTGCACCGGGTCGGAGTCACCCACGCCGGGGACAGCGACGACGGACCGGCCCACGGCGACCCCTGCGGAACCGACCGGCGATGAAACGCCGGACAGTTCGACTGTGACACCCGGTCGCGTCACCGCGACGCTGCTCCCCCGCGACGGGTGCCCGGATCCGGGTTCGGCGACTGTCTCGTTCGGTGACGGTGGAACGGTCTCCGCTGTCGGCTGCGTCGTCGGGAAGAACGCCTGTACTGTGCCGCGGTTACAGGACGTCAGTTACGACCGGACAACGGGCGTGGCGACGGTCGTCGTCGCTGCCGTCGAGGAGCGCGAGCCCGACGAGGCCTGCGCCGAGGTGCTCGTGAACCTCGGCTACGAGGTCGACGTCGACACCGCGGGCGTGGAGCTGGTCGGCGTGACGGTCGTCCACGACGACGTCGACGGACGGCGGACCGTCGCGGACGTGACGCGATAGCGGGTCGCGGGCGGTCGGCGAGCCAGCGGGGTTCGCGCGGCCACCGGTCCGGCGCGTCGCGAACGTTCATATACGACGGCGGTGGCACTGCCCGCGTGCCACGAACGGACGGGAGCGCGACGGACTCGGGACGGAATCGAGAGCTATCACGGGCTGACGAGACGGCCGGCGCAGGCGGCGGTACCACCGACAAGACAACGCTTAAGCGGCGGCCTACCCTGGCTGAGGATATGCCTGTGGCCACATCCGCTCGACCCGCGGGTTTCGCGCTCGGACCCGAGGGCCGCCGCCGCGATGGGGGTGTCGCGTAGATGGGAGCGATCGAAGACGTGTACGACGACCTCGACACCGACGTCGAATTCGAGGAGTTCGAGGCCGCCGTCGAGGACAAGGTCGAACAGATGGGCGGGCTCGCCGACGAGGAGACCGCCGCGATGCTCATCGCCCACGAGCTCCGAGACGAGGAGGTCGAGGGCGTCGCCGACGTCGCGCCGGGGATGAACGACGTGAAGTTCCTCGCGAAGGTGATGAGCATCGGCGATCTCCGGACGTTCGACCGCGACGGCGAGGACGACGACGGGCGCGTGGTCAACGTCGAAGTCGCCGACGAGTCCGGCCGGATCCGGATCACGATGTGGGACGATATGGCCGAAGACGCCGTCGACTCCCTCGAGATCGGTCAGGTCCTCCGCGTTGCCGGGCGACCCAAAGACGGGTACAACGGCGTCGAAGTCGACGTCGACAAGGTCGAACCGGCACCCGACGCCGAGGTCGACGTCGAGGCGCTCGACACCTACCGTGTGGAGGATCTTTCGCTCGGGCTCTCGGACGTGAACCTGACCGGGCGCGTGCTCAGCACCGACAGCGTCCGGACGTTCGACCGGGACGACGGCTCCGAGGGTCGCGTCTCGAACCTGACGCTCGGCGATCCGACGGGGCGCGTCCGCGTGACGCTGTGGGACGAGAAGGCCGACCTGGCCGCCGAGTTCGACGGCGGCGACGCAGTCGAAGTCGTCGACGGCTACGTGCGGGAGCGCGACGGGACGCTCGAACTCCACGTCGGCAACCGCGGCGCGCTCGAAGCGGTCGACGAGGAGATCGAGTACGTGCCCGACACCACGGAGGTCGGCGCGCTCGAACTGGGCGAGACCGTCGACCTCGCCGGTGGCGTCATCGAGACCGACCCGAAGCGGACGTTCGACCGCGACGACGGCTCCGAGGGCCAAGTCCGCAACGTCCGGATCAAAGACGAGACGGGCGACATCCGGGTCGCACTCTGGGGGGAGAAGGCCGACCTCGACATCGACCTCGCGGACTACGTCGTCTTCACCGACGTCGAGATTCAGGACGGCTGGCAGGACGACCTCGAGGCCTCCGCCGGGTGGCAGTCGACAGTCAGCGTGATGGACGACGCGCCCGAGGACGCCGCAGACACCGACACCGAGGCGGCCCAGTCGACCGGACTGGGCGCGTTCGAGAACGCCGGCGGCGACAGCGCGAACGACGCGGCGACAGACGGCAGTACGACCGGACCCGAAGATTCGGGATCGGGTGCGGTCGCCGCGACGGTCGCCGACCAGTCCGCGGACGCCGGATCGGCCGCGGGCGGCACTGAGACGTTCACCGGAACCGTCGTTCAGGCCGGCAGCCCGGTCGTCCTCGACGACGGCAGCGAGACGCGAAGCGTCGAGACCGACGAGTCGCTCCGGCTCGGCGAGGAAGTGACCGTCAGCGGTCCGATCGAGGAGGGGACCATCACCGCTACCGAGATCGAACGGGCGAACTGAGCGGGCGAACCGCGCGCGGTCGGAGAGAGCGGACGAGCGACAGCTAGCCCTGCTCTCCACGGAAGACGCCACGACGCGGCCGGAGAGAAGGCAAGGAAAGGATTATACGCAGGTCGACCCGCATATGTTGGTAATGAGTGTCGAGTTGCCGTTCGCCCCCGTAGACACTATCATCCGACGGAGAGCCGGCGACCTCCGGGTTAGCTCCGGGGCAGCCGAGGAACTCGCTCGTCGCGTTCAACAGCACGGGGCGGCGCTCGCCGTCGACGCCGCCGAGAGAGCGGCCGAAGACGGGCGCAAGACGCTGATGGCCGAGGACTTCGACGTCCAGCAGGTCGTGAGCCGTCGCGAACTCGAACTGCCGATCGCGCCGATCGACCGCATCGCACGCCTCGAGATCGACGACCGGTACCGCGTCTCGATGGACGCCCGGATCGCCCTGGCCGATATCCTCGAAGACTACGCCGACAACGTCGCGAGCGCGGCTGCCACGCTCGCTCGACACGCCGATCGGCGGACGGTCCAGGCCGAAGACATCGAGACGTACTTCGCCCTCTTCGAGTAGCGATGCAGTTCGGCTACAGCGAGACCTGTCTCGCACACGACACCGGCAAACGGCATCCGGAGACGGCCGACCGGCTGCGGGCGATCCGTCGCGCACTAGCGAAGCGCCACGGCGTCTCCTACGTCGAGGCCGACGCTGCCACGGAGTCGGCAGTCACGGCCGTCCACGACGCCGACTACGTCGACGAGATCCGGTCGTTCTGCGCCGACGGCGGCGGCAACTGGGACCCCGACACCGTCGCCTCGGCGGACACCTGGGACGCTGCGCTCACGTCGGCGGGACTCGCAGAGTGGGCCGCACGCGAGGCCGCAGCCGGCGCAGACGGCCGCGACACGCCGTTCGCAGTCGGTCGCCCGCCGGGCCACCACGCTGTCGCCGACGACGCGATGGGGTTTTGCTTCATCAACAACGCGGCCGTCGCCGCACAGGCGCTCCTGGACGATCCGGACGCGGACGTCGACCGCGCAGTGATCTTCGACTGGGACGTCCACCACGGTAACGGCACCCAGGACATCTTCTACGACCAACGCGACGTCCTCTACGCGTCAGCCCACGAGGAGGGCCTCTATCCGGGAACCGGCGAGGTCGACGAGACCGGAACCGGCGACGCCGACGGCACGACGCTGAACGTGCCGCTGGCGGCGGGCGCAGGCGACGAGGACTACCTCCTCGTCGTCGACGAGGTGCTCCGCCCCGCCGTCGAACGGTACGACCCGGATCTGTTCGTCGTCAGCGCCGGCTTCGACGCCCATCGGCACGACCCCATCTCGCGGATGCGCGTCTCGACGGAGGGGTACGCTCTCCTGACCGACCGAATCCGCTCGCTCGCCGCCGACGTCGACGCCGGGCTCGCGTTCGTCCTCGAAGGCGGCTACGGCCTCGACACCCTCTCCGAGGGCGTCGCGATCGTCCACGAGACGTTCGACGGGCGCTCCCCGATGGACCCCGACGACGGCCCCGACGACCGAACGGAGCGACTCGTCGAGGACGTGCGGAGCGCCCACGACCTCGACTGAGACAGTGGGGACGTCGCTCGCGGTTGCAGGTCGGTTGAGGAGTCGCGGTCGGGTCTCTCAAGGCTGCGGGTCGAAGTACGCCGCCAGATCCGTACCGAACTCTCCACAGAGCGTCGCGACCTCGTCGCCGACGAACACGTCGTACGCCGTTTGTAGCGCCGTCTCGACTTGTGCACCGAGTCCGACGCCGAACAGTTCCTCTGAGGCGAGAAACGCGGCGGCGTCGGTGAACTCCCGCGTCCGTTCGACGGCGTAGCGGTCGCCGTCGACGAACGGGCCGTAAACGTCCGGCGGGGAGTCGTTGCCGGCGTCCGGTTCTGGATTTTGGTCTTGTTCTTGCTCCTGCTCTCGCTCGTCACGACCGCGCCCGTCGCGCTCGACGTACGCGTCGTAGAACCCCGCTGCGTGCTTCCGAACGTGGACCGGCGGGCCGTCGTGGCGCTCGATCGCCGGGAGCGTCCGGTGGGCGAGTTCGACGAAAAGCACCGCGCGGTCGTCGGCGAACGTGGCGGCGCGGATCGGTTCGAAGCCGCGGCGGTCGAGTTCGTCGCGGACGCCCGACAGCGACTTCCTGAGCTGTGGGTACAGCTGATCGTCGACGATCTCCGGGGCGTCGAAGACGACCGCGACGGGCGTGGTCCCGCGGCGATCGAGATGTGCGCGCACCGCCTCGGGCGTGAGCGGGTCCGGCCTCCGGGGTTCGAACAGCGCCTCCCGCGGCGTGTCGAGGAAGGCGCGAGCGTAGTGCTGGAGGCGGGCGACGTTGGCGGCCGAACAGACGGCGGCCACGTTCCGGGTCGGATCGGTGGGATCGACCATCACGAGCGGGTCGTCGTGGGACGTCGAGCCGTGGGCCTCGGGGTCGAAGGCGACGGGCGGGTGCCAGTCGGCCGCCGACTCGAGAAGCGACTCGAAGTCCCCGTGTTCGAGCACGAGCAGTTCCGAGAGATAGCCCGAGAAGCCCTCGGTCCGGAGATTGCTGCCGTAGACCCCGATCCCCTTCAGGAACTGCTTGAACACGCGAATCTCGCCCGCGAGGTCGTCGTCGATGCGCGCCCGGAGGTAGGCGTTGTGGTGCGGAGTGCGGTCGACGGCCGACTGCAGCGCCGCGCCGTCGCCGACGTCGTAACAGGGGACGAGGTCGACGTCGAAGCCCTCGAAGACGCCGTTCACGTAGGGGTGTTCGGCGTACTCCTCGTGCCCGTCGGGCAGGACCGCGTTGCCGATTTCGAGCCCGTAGCGCTCCAGGGTCTCGCGGTCGAGCGACGGCGGAAAGCGGACGAACAGGTCGATGTCGCGGTCGCCGGCGAGCCACGTCCCGCGCGCCGTCGACCCCACCTGCACGACGTCGCCCGTGACCGGCAACTCCGCGAGTTCGGCTTCGACGCGCTCGGTGAGCGACGCCACCGCGTCGCGCATCGCCTCGCGTTCGGCAGCGTCGGGGGTGACACGCCCGCGGACGCGTTCGATCACCTGGCGTCTCTCGTCGGCGTCGGCCATCGTTGCTCCCGCTTCGAGTGGCCCCGGCGAAAGAGTGTCGATGCACCGGAGACAGTTCCGTGGACGGCCGCAGCCGTGTCGGCACGTCGCATCCGTACGGCGAAAACGAAAGCCCTATCATACTACCTCGATGTACGTTCGTGTGCAGACACGAGCCGTCGTAGCTCAGTTGGTAGAGCACCTCGCTGTTAACGAGGTGGTCCCAGGTTCGAGCCCTGGCGACGGCGCTACTTCCTCTCGACGTCGACTTCCGAGTCGCACGTATCGCACTCGCGACTGCCGAGCGCGCTCCCGTAACGGTAACGTCTAAGAGGGAGACCGCGGAAGCATACACCGTCGGGCCCTTAGCTCAGTCTGGTTAGAGCGCTCGGCTCATAACCGGGTGGTCGATGGTTCGAATCCGTCAGGGCCCATCCGACTGTCCGAGCGACAGCAAGAGTGGTGGAGTTCCTCTGAAGCGAGCCCCGAGGTCCTCGCCTCGCTCATCTGTAGGTGGGCTGCCGATCGAACAATTGGAATCGCGCCGCTGCGACCCGTTAGGGCCACGCGCCGGGAAGTTCACTCGCGTGGCTGTCGAGCAGTTCTACGAGTGGTCGAATCTGCCCGAAGGCGGGCCCCTTCTCGATCCGGTGTGTATTCCTGTCCCAACGGATGAACCCACGTGCTTCCAGTTTCGGGAGATGGTTGTGGTACATCGCTGCCCGGATGCGCTCGTTCTCCCCATCTGCCTCCGCGATTGCCCCTTCGAGCTGGTCCGGTTGCGGATTGTGGTCGAGCAGTGACACGAGGACCCGCCGTCGCTGGCGACTCGCTAGTGCGTCGAACGTATCGTCCAGCATCACCGTCCTCCCCTCTGCTTCAGGCATAGTCGACGTCACACTACCACGTAAAAGCACATAGTAGTTGCGAATCTAACAATTACATTGTTGCGAATTTCGCAGATATACTGCGAAATAACGCGTGGAATAGCAACATCGGTTCAGACGCTCGCTATCTGTCAGTGTCGAACGCGAAGTGGCCCCAGGGTTTGGAGTAGTGGTTGGTGATGATCTCCGAGCTGTGGACTCTGACCCCATACCCGGTCAACTCTTCGGCGATACGTGTGAGATCGCGGGTTGCGGTCGCAACGGCCTGGATGTGGAGGTTGCGCTCGCTGGTGACCATCTCGTTGACCTCGATGACGCCCTCTACGTCCAGTACATCGACCGCGACTGTCGACCGAGTGTCGGGGTCGGCAGTGCAGACGAACTGGATTTTCAGGGGAAAGCCCGCACGTTCGTAGTCGATCTGCGGCGCGTAGCTCTGGATCACGCCCGATTCCTCCAGTTTCTCGATGCGGTTGCGAACCGTGCTCGCGGACACCTCGACCTCGGCTGCGATTTCTCTGATCGTCACGTTGCGCGCGTCCCGCTGGAGCGCGTACAGCACGCCTCGGTCGACCTCGTCCAACGTGACCTTCGCGTCGCCATCCGTTTCGTCCTCGGTCCGTATCGGTGATGAGGAACTGTCGTCCATAGTGAAGCATAGAAACTACCGAGATGAATATTTTCACTGGTGTCCTGATCAGTTTCGACGGTCGTCGCCGGAGTCTGGTGCGACGAGTCGAGAGGCGGCCCAGCGACTGACACTCAGTTACGTCGAGGACAGGTTAGCTCTAAGCAACTATTAAACAGTGTCTAAGCAGTGGACAAGCGATCGATAGCTCGTTTATAACAAGACCGGTGTAGCGGCTGTTTCTCGTTGGACCGAGGGAGGGTGGTTCCCACCGACTTGGTGGAGCCGACGTCGTCCCTCGGTAGAACGAGTCACGATGTCGAAACTACCGATCACCCGACGAAGAGCACTCAGTGGTATCGCCGCGGTAGGTAGCACCCTCGCTTTGGGGGCAGCATTCAGTGAGGCCGCAGCAGCCGCTTCGCTGAACAATCTGTCCGTCAGCGGGGACAGCGTGACGACGGACGACGGGACCCTGACCGACGTCCTCGTGACGATCTCCGGCGACTGGCAGTTCGACGGCGTCGACACTGTCCCCGACTACGCGGAGGTCGAGCTGCTGGTCGGAAAGGACGGCAACTGGGACGTCGTCGGCACCTCCGGGCTCATCGGCCGGAACCGGAGCCTCGGAAACGCCGCCGCGGGCGGCTTCTCGGTGACCGGTTCTGTCACGGACTCGAGTCACTACAGCCTCGACGACTTCGCGTCGAACCGAGACGGCAACAGCGTCACCACGACGGTGTACGCGAAAGTCCGTCTGTCGCTCGGCGAATACACAGTCGAGTACGAGCTGACGGGCGCAGAGGGCGACGAGGCTCGGGCCGGATCGAGTAGTGCCGGCTGGGTGCTCGACCGCAACAGCCCGAAGCACAGTCCGTCGTACGAACAGGACATCACCAGAGAGACGCTCGACGGCGAAGATATGCTCGCCCTCAACGTCGATAGCGACGGGCCTACCAGTGGATTCTACGAC
Organism: Halobellus sp. Atlit-31R; assembly: GCA_003665935.1. Classification (GTDB taxonomy): domain Archaea; phylum Halobacteriota; class Halobacteria; order Halobacteriales; family Haloferacaceae; genus Haloquadratum. The sequence continues at coordinate 718,698 of QPLR01000001.1, forward strand.
AATCAGGGACTGAAGTACGCCGAGAGCGATACCGATTCGGACTGGCACGTCGGCGACGACGCGCGCCAGTTGGTGACGATCTACGTCGATCCGACCTGGGAGACGCAGAGCAATCAAAAGCACCGGTTCGGCTTCTGGTTCACGACCGGACGTGGCGGCGACCCGTCGGACTACAACATCGTCACCTACCTCGACTCACAGGCCGCCTCACAGCTGGACAACGCGGAGTCCGACCAGCCGGGGTTCTACTACTGGGACCCGGCGTCGGTCGGTGACGGCGACGGCGTCGGTGACGAGTACGACATCGAGTATCAGCGTCTCGGGATGCCGAGCGACGTGAATCCGCAGGACGGTGGGCTCGTCACGTTGGAGTTCATCTTCCACCCGCGCTACGGCGTGAGCGACCGGCTCTACGCGAACGGCGAGCTCCTCAAGGAGGACCCGTTGCCGCCGAGTCAGACGCCGCGCGAGGACAGCACGAAAGCTCAGTACTTTATGAACACCATCGTCCAGTCGGTGAACTTCGGGCGTGACGAGCAGTATCTCTTCGACGACTTCACGCTCTTGAGTTCGAGTCAGGTGTTCGAGGCGGCCGAGCAGAGCACCACCTTCGACGTCGGCGTCACCAACGAGGGGGCGACGATAAGCGTCGGTGGGTCCGGAAACGCCGACGCGAGCGGTCAAAACGAGGATCCCTGAACGATGGCCGGGAAACTGAACGCCACCAGACGGCGACTACTCGCCGGGCTCGGTGGAGCGATCTCGATGGGCGCTGGCTTCACTGCGCTGAGCGGAAGTGCGGTCGGTGCGTCGGCGACGATTTCGTCCCAGAATCCGGGCGCGGTGAAGAACGACCGCGGTGACCTCACGCGAGTCACGATCGACCCCGCCTTCCGCGTGGAGTGGGAGGGCCTCGACACCGCGGTCGGGAAAGTGTTCGTTCTCTTCGAGGGGCGGACCCGTGAGGACGGGCAGTGGAGCGACTGGTCTCCGATCTTCCGGATGACGCCGTGGCTCACGCCATCCACGAAGACGCTCTCCGGGGTCGATACGTCGAAGCCGGGGACGACCGGCTTCTACGAGCTGAACGACCCGCTCTCGCAGATTATGGAGCGGGACGCTGCGAGTCGTGGGAACGCGGGCACGTCGAGCGGCTACCTCGACGACGGCCGTGCGGAGGACCCGCGTGCGCTCCCCCGCCCGATCGAAGTCGTCAACGAGTTCGGTCGTCCGGACTACGAGAACGCCGACTTCGGTGATCACCCGACCAGCGCGTCGACGTACCTGGCAGGGAGTTCGATGGGTGCTGCCGACGCTGCCACCGAGTATCTCGACAGTTGGGAGTTGTCCGGTCCCGAAGACGTTCCTGTCGGGACCGGCGACTCCTCGCTGCCGGGACCGAACGGGGATCTCCCGCTCGTGAACAACTTCCCGGGTGCCGAGGCGGGCTACTACGGAGCCGCACAGAGCACGGACCACTTCGACGTCGACGAAGACGGTGCGTCCGACACAGACACCGTCCAGATCCGGTACACGTTCGCGCTGCAGTCGATGAACAGTTCGATGCGTGGCTTCCTCAGCGACGACTTCGGCGAGGGATGGCTCGAGTACGTCCGGAGTGACGACGTAGTCGAAGACGGTTCGGGGAACTCCGTGCTCCTGATGAACGGGACGGACGGCTACCCGGACATCACGAACCGGGGTGCGAACGGGCCGGGATCGATCGATTACGACGCCTACCAGTCGGTCGCCAGCGACCACCCGTCGGTGATCTCGACGACGTCGCAGTTCACCGTGACGGTGAAAAACGAGACCGCATCGTCGACCGTCAGCGGCGGAGGGTCCGGCACCGGCGCCGAAGGGACGGGTCGGTGACGTGCCTCGGGGTCAACCCCCGAAGCACCCGTCTTACTCACCTGTAGGGGCGGTCACCGCCCGTCCCCGGTGACGGCCCATCGCCACTACCCCGACGGCGACGTTCTCACGCTCCGACGTCTGTGCGTCGCTCCGGCTGTCGACATCGGCAGGCGACGGCGACCACTCAGCGCCGGACGTGTCGACAGTGACGGCGTTTTTGTGCGTTCGGCCCAAGATACCGGTATGGTGGACCAGACGTCGAGCGACGGCGAGGAAAGCGGGGAAACGAACGTCTTAGGATCCGAACTCGAACCGTGCAGCTACGATCCCGAGACGGGGTTCCTCCGGGACGGGCACTGCCGGCACCTCGCTCGCGATCCGGGGCGACACGAGGTCTGTGCCGCCGTCACCGAAGAGTTCCTGGAGTACTCCCGTGCGCAGGGGAACGATCTGGTGACCCCGCGTCCCGAGTTTGGATTCCCCGGACTCGACCCCGGCGACCACTGGTGTCTCTGCGTCCCGCGCTGGGAGGAGGCCCGGCGCGCAGGCGTCGCGCCGCCGGTGGTCCTCGAGGCGACGAGCGAGGCGGTGCTCGATTCGGTCCCGCTGGAGACGCTCCGTGAGTTCGCCGTCGACGAGTCGGAGGCGTGAGGACGACCCACAAGAGCTAATCGGGCGCGTCCGAAAGTTCAGGTATGAGTAGTCAGCGGGAGAAACGGCCGTGGCTCGCGGCGTTACTCGGGACGCTCGCCACCGGGCTCGGCCACCTCTATCTCAGGCGGTGGCGGCGTGGGCTCGGGTGGTTCGCCGCCACGGTCCTCACCTCGGTGCTGTTCGTACCGCCCGAGGCCGCACAGACGCTTCTCGACGGAGGCGGCGGCGATCCGATGTCGCTCGCGCCCGTGCTCGCGGTCGGCATCGCGAGCGTCGCCGACGCCTACGTCCTCGCGCGGCGTCGCCAACACCGGTCGGCGAGCGTCGACCGCGCAGCGAGGTCGACGGACGCGGACGACCACGCTCACGGCGACGGCGAGGCGTCTGCCGCCGACAGCGCGGCGTCGGTGGATGCGACGGGAGCGTCGGACACCGAAGAGACGTGCCCGCAGTGCGGAAAGGAGTTAGATCCGGATCTCGACTTCTGTCCGTGGTGTACGGCGCGACTCGACGGCGGAGCCGACGACGACTGACGGGGCTGCGGGAATGAGGTTCACCGACGACGACTGACGGGGCCGAGGGGGTGACGCTCGCACTAACGACGGTGCGTGACGCCCCCACCGAGACCCGCTCACTCCGCGTCGGGGAACCCGCTGAGTTCGTCGACGGGCATCACCGAGTAGTCGACGCTGAGCGTGTCCTTCGTCGCCCGGATCTTGCCGACGAACGTCGAGATGTCTGCGAGGCCGCCCTCCAGGACGAAAAGCTCCATACAGCGGTGCTCGCCGACGTGGCTGTGGAAGTTCGAGGCGACGAGGTTCTCGTACTCGTGGCGGAGCTTCATCATTCGCTCTTCGACGTTCGTCGTCTCGTACTCGAAGACGACTGTCACGACGGCCATCAGCTCTCTGTCCTCCAGCCGCTTGTCCTCGAACTCGCCGAGCAGATTCCGGGAAGCCTCGCGGACGACTTCGCTCCGGCCGGTGTAGCCGTGCTCCTCGGCGAAGTCGTCGATTCGTTCGACCAACGCTTCGGGCATCGAGACGCTGACGACGGTCATATATTAACTCAGGCACCCGTCGATATTAATCCCTAGGAGTCGGACACGTCTCGGCCCGACCCCGGAAGCCGAATCCGCCGCCCGCTCGCAGGTGCCGGGAGCGCCGTCTCCGCTCAGGAACTCGGGTCGCCGTACGTCGAGCGGAGCGTCTCCGCTAAGACGCTGTCTCTGCGGAACACGACGTAGACGACGATGAACGGCTCGTCAGCGGGGCGGAGCACGAACACCGCACGAGGCTGTTCGATCTCGGCAGGGACCGACTCGCCGCGGTCCGCGCGGCGCACGAGCGGGTCGAGCGGCGTCACGCCGGTTCGGAACTCCTCGAAGAGGTCGCGAGCGCCAGACTGCTTCGCGAAGACGTAGAGCGCGCCGTTGGGCTCGCCGTCGGTGTTCTTCGTCACGCGACCGTTCATCGCCGCGTTGTCGGCCTCGGCGACCATCCACGTCTGCGTCGCCGCCTCGAAGATGCCCGTGACGCCGTCGTAGAACTCGAAGACGGTGTCGGCGACGACGTCGACCGACTCGAACCGCGGGTCGCCGTCGGACCACGCCAGCGTCGCGTCGACGAGCACGCCAGCGTGCAGCCCGTCGACCGCGGCAGCGAGCTCGCCGCCGTAGCCCGTGGCGTCGACGTACGTCGGCGCGAACGCCTCGTCTGGATCGCCCGCCTCCCAGGCTGTCGCTCTCTCGCCGTCACTCTCGGTCGACTCGCCCGTCGGCGACCCGCTTGCTCTCGCGTCGCTCTCGACTGCCTCGCCGCCGTCCGGCGGCCCCACCGACACGAGAAGCAGTTCGTCGAGGTCGCGGGGGCGTCCGAGCACGCGGTATCGGCCGCTCGTGGTGAGATCCATCAGCCGACACTCACCGAGAGATGCCGCCGGCGTCGTCGGCGACGACGCGCTCGACCTCCGCGGGCGTGACGACCGCGAGGTCGCCGTCGAGCGTGCGCTTCAGCGACGCTGTCGCCGCGCCGTACGCGAGGGCGTCCGAGACGTCACCGCCGTCCGTGCGCGCCGCGAGGTAGCCGCCGACGAAGGCGTCGCCGGTACCGATGGCGTCGAAGGTCTCGGCGTCGTAGACCGTCTGCTCGAACACCTCGCCGTCGTGAACCGCGATCGAGCCGTTGTCGCCGCGGGTGAGCACGACCGTCTCGAAGTCGAAGTCGTGGAGCAGACCGTTCGCCACTTCGACGGGGTCGCCGTCGCGGTCGAGACAGGTGGCCGCGTCGCGTTCGGCCGCGACGAGGACGTCGACGTGCGGGAACAGCGATTCGTAGCCCGCGTTCGCCTCGGCCGGCGTCCAGAGCTTCGAGCGGTAGTTCAGGTCGAACGCCGTGGTCACGCCCGCCTCCCCGGCCGCCCGGAGGAGCGCGTCGGTCGTCTCCGCGAGCGTCGGCGAGAGCGCCGGCGTGATGCCGCTGGTGTAGAAGTACGACGCGCCGTCGAGCGCGGCCGCCGGCAGTTCGTCCGGCGTCGCCGTCGTCACCGACGCGTCGGCGCGATCGTAGATCACGTCGGTGCCGCGCGGCTCGCCGCCGTGTTCGAGGTAGTACGTCCCCAGTCGGGCGTCCGCGGAGTCGTCCCACGCGACGCCCGTCCGGACGCCGTGGCTGCGCAGTTCCGAGACGATTCGACGTCCGAGCGCCGAGTCCGGGAGCTTCGAGAGCCACGCCGCGTCGCAGCCGAGCCGCGCCGCCGCCACGGCGACGTTACTCTCGGCGCCGCCGATCTGCGCGTCGAGTTCGCGCGTCCGTTCGAGACGCTCCCCCCGCGGCGGCGAGAGCCTCAGCATCGTCTCGCCGAAAGTCACGATATCCGCCATACTCGCCCGTTCTCCGACCGGCTACATAAGTTCCGGAGATTGGGGACGTCGACGGGAGTCGCGGTCGGGCGGGAGACTCAGGCGTCCCGCCGGCCCCCGTGGCCCGGGTAATCGCGCTCGAAGCGGTCGGCGATCTCGTCGCCGTCGATCGCGACGACGACGGGGCGGCCGTGCGGACAGGCGTAGGGGTTCTCGCAGTCGTCGAGCGCGTCCAAGAGCGCGACGACCGAACCCTCGGTGAGGGAGGTGTTGCCGGTCACGGAGGGGTAACACGCCAAGTCCGCGAGCAGGTCGTCGGCGACCGCTTCGACCGTCTCCGCGCCGCCCTCCTCGGCGACGAACGCCGCGAGCGCGTCGCGCAGGAGTTCGGGATCGAGCGCCGCGGCGAACACCGCCGGCACGGTCTCGACCTCGACGGTGCGGTCGTCGACGCGCTCGGCGCGGAAGCCGAGCGAGACCAGCGCCTCGCGGTAGGACTCGAACAGCGCCGCCTCGCGCGCGGTGAGTTCGAGCTCGACGGGCTCGGCGAGCGCCTGCGTCGCCACGTCGCCGTCGAGTTCGCGCCGGAGCCGCTCGTAGTTCACCCGCTCGTCGGCCGCGTGCTGGTCGATCAGGACCATCCCGGAGTCGGTCTCGGCGACGACGTACGTGTCGTGAAGTTGGCCGAGGATCCGCATCGACGGCAGCGAGTCGAAGTCGGGTTCGAGCGTCGCGGTCTCACCCCGGAGGTCGCGCTGGACCGTCGGCCCGACGATGCCCGTCGGCCGCGACTCGCCGGTGCGCTCCGATGGCCGGCCCGCGTCCGACGGCGTCGACTCCGCGTCCGTGTCGCCGCCGGCGTGGGTCGCCGTGTCCGGCTCCGCGTCGGTGTCCGCGACGGCCGTCCGGCTGCTGTTCGTGGGCGGGTCCGACGGCGACCCGCCGGAGGTCGATTCGTCTGCCGGCGTCCGATCCGGCCCGCCGCCGGCCCCGCGGCGATTCCGGTCGCGCTCGCGGTCGCGCCCGCTCGCAGTGACCGTCCAGGCGTCGTCGTCCGTCGGGTCGACCGTTCGGGCGCGACCGCTCTCGGCGGTGTATGTGCTTCGGTCACTATCGTCGGTTTCTGCGATGTGGTCCCCTTCGTCGACGTCGCGACCCCCGTCAGTGTCGTCGTCCCCGTCGGCGTCGTCGCCCTCGTCGGGACCGACGCCGTCTGCCCCACCGCCGTCACCGTCGCCGGTGCTGGCGCGGTTGTCAGCGCCGCTTGCGGCGTTCGTCGGGGAGTCGGAGAAGCGGTCCGCGTCGAGCCGAGCGTCGGTGTCCGGCGTCGCGCTCGTCTCGCCAGTCTCGGCCACCTCGTCGCGGGAGGCACCGGCTGCCTCCTCCTGCCCGTCTTCGAGCGCTCCGCCGTGTCCGCCTTCGAGCGCTCCCTCTCCCGCAGTCTCGCGCTCACTCGGGGGCGAGCCGTGACCTGCGCCGCCGCGAACCTCCGTCGCGGGTGACTCGGGTTCGATCGCCGCCTCGTCGGGCGCAGAGCGGCCTCTGGGGGCCGACGAGCGGATCAGCCCCGCGTCGAGGAGGGCGCCCCGCACGGCGTCGGTGACGGCCTCGCGGACGCCGGCCTCGTCGTCGAACCGGACCTCCATCTTCCGCGGATGGACGTTCACGTCGACCGCGTCGGCCGGGACGTCGACGAACAGGACCGCGAAGGGGTAGCGGTCGGCCGCGAGCTGGCCGCCGTAGGCGTCGAGGACGGACTCCCGGAGCACGCGAGCGGTCACGTAGCGGTCGTTGACGAACGTCGAGAGGTACTCGCGGGTGCTACGGGTCGTCTCGGGGTGGCTGACGAGGCCGGTGACGCGCTCGATCGGACCCGCGGCCGGCTCGTGCGCCACCTCGATCATCGCTTCTGCGACCTCGCGGCCGTACACCGAGAGGACGGTCGAGCGGCGACTCCCGCGGCCCTCGGTCGCGAACACCTCTCGGTCGTCGTGCTCAAGCGAGATGGCGACGTCGGGGTTCGCGAGCGCGTAGTGCGTGACGACGGTGTTGACGTGGTCGAACTCCGTGGCGGTCGTCTTCAGGAACTTCCGGCGGGCCGGGGTGTTGTAGAACAGGTCGGCGACTTCGACGACCGTTCCCTCCGGACAGCCCGCGGCACTGACCTCGGTCACCTCGCCGCCCTCGACGCGGAGCTCCGTGCCGACGCCGTCGCCGCCACGCGGTTTCGTCCGGATCGTCAACCGCGAGACCGCGCCGATGGTGTGGAGCGCCTCGCCCCGGAATCCGAGCGTCCCGACGCCGGCTTCGAGGTCGCCGATGTCCTCGATCTTGCTCGTGGTGTGCTCTTCGACCGCGCGCTGGACCGACTCCCGATCCATCCCGACGCCGTCGTCGCGGACGCGGACGCCTTCGGTCCCGCCGGCGTCGACCGCGACCGAGATGCGGTCCGCGCCGGCGTCGAGGCCGTTCTCGAGTAGTTCCTTCACCACCGATGCGGGGCGCTCGACCACCTCGCCGGCGGCGATCTGCCGGACGGTCCGCTCGTCGAGCGCGCGGATGGTCGGCGTCGCGTCGGTCTCGTCGGCCGCCTCGGTCTCGCCGGTCCCGCTGTCGGTCACGACGCGTCACCCGACCGGTGGTCGATCGTCGCACGCCGCAGTCGGTCGTCCCGTCGACGGATCGACCGGCGGCGCGGTCGCTCGTCCCAGCACATAGATTACACAGACCGTGGTCGCAGACGCCCTAATCGTTACCGGTCGGTGTGGTCCGTTCGCGGACCACCGGGCCCCCCGATTCGGGCTACGGCTCGTCGAGCCGCTGCTTCCACTCCTGAACCGTGGTCATCAGTTCGATCGGCGACGTCTCGTTCAGATCGAGATCCGTCAGCTCGGCGGCGATCGCGTCCAGGTCCGGATCCGGGTCCGGGTTCAGCTCCGGATCCGGGTCCGACGGCGACGCTGCGATCCCCCCGGAATCAGTCGCGTCGTTTGCCGCACCGTCGGCTGTTCCGCCGTCGACCCCGTCGGATCGCCCCCCGTCGGTCGCCTCCGCGCTCGTCGTCTCCGCATTCGTCGTCTCGTCGACGAACTGCCCCGCCGAGAGGTCGAAGACCGCCTGCGTCGAGTCGCTTTCGCTGCCGCCGTCGCCGGTGCCGCGGGCCTCGATGGCTTCGTCGGCGCGGAGGCGGGCGAGCACCTCGTCGGCGCGGGAGACGACCGGATCGGGGACGCCGGCCAACTCCGCGACGTGGACGCCGTAGGACCGGTCCGTGGGGCCGTCCTCGATCGTGCGGAGGAAGGTCACGTCGTCGGACGCGTCGTCGACCGCGACGTGGACGTTCGCGACGCGGTCGAGATGTTCCGCCAGCGACGTGAGCTCGTGGTAGTGCGTCGCAAACAGCGTCTTCGCGCGGACCTCGTTGTGGAGGTACTCCGTCGCGGCCCACGCGATCGAGATGCCGTCGTACGTCGCCGTCCCACGCCCGACCTCGTCGAGGATGACGAGCGAGTCCGACGACGCCGAGTGGAGGATGTTCGAGAGCTCCTGCATCTCGACCATAAACGTCGAGCGCCCCTGTGCGAGTTCGTCGAGCGCGCCGACGCGGGTGTAGATGCCGTCGACGACGCCGACGGTCGCCGCCCGCGCCGGGACGAAGCTGCCGACCTGCGCGAGCAGCGTGACGAGCGCGACTTGCCGCATATACGTCGACTTCCCGCTCATATTCGGGCCGGTGACGATGAGGAACTCCCGGTCGTCGTCCATCCGGAGATCGTTGGGGACGAACTCGGTGGTCTGCTCGACGACGGGGTGTCGCCCGGCGTCGATCCGCAGCGGCCCGGCGTCGGTCAGCTCCGGCCGCGTCCAGTCGTTGCCGGCGGCGTGGGTCGCGAGCGACGCCAGCGCGTCCACCTCCGCGAGCGCGCGGCCGACGTCCTGCAGGAGTTCGGCGTGGGCGGCGACGCGCTCGCGGAGATCGCAGAAGAGCTCGTACTCCAAGTCGCCGCGGGCGTCTTCGAGTCTGAGGATCTCCCGTTCGCGCTCGGCCAGCTCGTCGGTGACGAACCGTTTCGAGTTCTTCAGCGTCTTGATCTCGCGGTAGTGCTCGGGCACCTGATCGGCGACGGACTTACCCACCTGGATGTAGTGGCCGTCGGTCTTGTTCCGGTCGACGGTGACGTGGCTGAGCCCGTGCTGGCGTTTCTCGCGCTCGGCGAGGGTGTCGATCCACTCCTGGGCCGATTCGTGGCGGTCAAGCAGATCGTCGAGTTCGTCGTCGTAGCCGCGGCGGAACAGCCCGCCCCGCGTCACGGTCTTCGGCGGGTCCGCGGCGAGCGCGGCGTCGAGTTCCTCGCGCACGCGAGCGGCGGTGTCGCGGTCGGGGCGCTCGACGATCGCCGCGAGCGGTGAGGAGTCGAGCCGGGAGTCGGCGATCGCGTCCGCGACGTCCGGCAGGATTCCGAGCGTGTCGCGGACGGCGAGCAGATCCGCGGCGTCGGCGCTTCCGGACGCGGCTCTGGCGGCCAGCCGTTCGAGGTCGTAGCCGCCGTCGAGCGCCTCCCGAACGCGTTCGCGGGCGAGCGCCGCCGCCGCGAGTGCGTCGACGCAGTCGAGACGGCGGGTCAGTTCGGTCCGGTCGCGCCGCGGGCGCGTCACCCACTCCCGGAGGAGCCGCCCGCCCGGGCTCGTCACCGTGTGGTCGATCGTGTCGACGAGCGTGCCGTCGCGCTCGCCCTGCATCGTCTCCGTGAGTTCGAGGTTGCGCTGGGTCGTCGCGTCGAGTTCGAGGTGATCGCTCGTCTCGAACGCGCGCAGCCGCGTCATCGACGGCAACACGCCCGCGCCGGTCTCGTCGACGTACCGGAGGACCGCACCCGCGGCACGGATCGCCGCCTCGCTCCGGAGACCGACGCTGTCGAGCGTCTCGCTCCCGAAGTGCTCGGTGAGGCGGTGTCTCGCCCGGCCCGGCGCGAAGGCGTCGACCTCGAAGAGCGAGACGGTCGCGTCGGTCTCGGTTCGGAGCCGCCGAACGAGGGCGTCGTCGCCGCGGACGTCCGGACCCGGGAGGATCTCTACCGGTCCGAATCGGTAGAGCTCCGCGAGCGCGTCGTCGGAGTCGGCCGCGGTCGTGACGAGGAACTGCCCGGTCGTCGCGTCCGCGAACGCGAGCCCGACGCCGTCGGTTCCGGACGCACCGCCACCGGCTCGCCCGTCTCCACCCGCCGGGGGATCGCCGACGACCGCGGCGATGTATCGTGCGTCTGCGTCGTCGGTCTCCAGGAGCGTCCCGGGCGTGACGACCCGCGTGATCCGGCGGTAGTGGTCGCCGCCGTCGTCTTCGAACTGGTCGGCGACGGCGACGCGGTAGCCGCGTTCGACGAGCGCCTTCAGATACGGCGTGAGATCGTCGACGGGGACGCCGGCCATCGGGTACGACGAGCCGTGCGAGGACTTCTCGGAGATCTTCAGCTCGAGCTCCTCGCCCACCAGCTCGGCGTCGTCCGCGAAGAACTCGTAGAAGTCGCCGCACTGCATCGTCAGCACGTCCGCGTCGGTGTCGGACTTCAGAGAGAGAAACTCCTCGACGATTCCCTGCGAGGCCATACGCGCACCTGGACGGCGCGCGGATAAAACGCTGCGGTGTGGCCGTGGACTCCGCGCAAGCCTTTATTGCACATCGAGCGGCCAGCGCTCCCGTGACGTAGCCGCCATCCCGCGTCGGACTGCGATAGTTCGGCACGTCGGCGTGGGTATCGAGTGCGCGTGCCGACTGTTCGCTACTTTCGACTACGGCCGTCGCCGTCGTCAGTCGCCGCTGACCGTGCAGGCTGCCGTGTACTCGACGTCGTCGATCGAGTCGATGGGATCGTCGCCGCAGACCGGACACTCGGGGTTCTTTCGGTACGGGACGGTCTCGAAGGAGAGCTCCATCGCGTCGTAGAACAGCAGCCGTCCCTCCAGCAGGTCGCCGGTTTCGAGGACGAGTTTGACGGCTTCGGTGGCCTGGATGCAGCCGACTGTCCCGGGGAGGACACCGAGCACGCCCGTGGTCGCACAGTCGGGCACAGTCCCAGGTTCGGGCGCTTCGGGGAACAGACACCGGTAACACGGCCCGCCGGGGACGAGCGTCGTCAACTGGCCCTCGAACTTGTAGATCGCGCCGTGGGCGATCGGGATCTCTCGCAGTCGGCAGAAGTCGTTCAGGAGATATCGCGTGGGGAAGTTGTCCGAGGCGTCGACGACGAGGTCGTAGCCGGGGACGACCTCCGCGACGTTCTCCTTCGCCAGTCGGGTCTGGTAGGTCTCGACGTCGACGTCGGGGTTCAGACCCTCGACGAACGCCGCCGCGCTCTCGACTTTCGGCTCGCCGACGTCGTCGTCGCGGTGGATGACCTGGCGCTGGAGATTGCTCCGCTCGACGACGTCGTCGTCGACGATGCCGAGCGTCCCGACGCCCGCCGCCGCGAGATACTGGATCACCGGCGCACCCAGCCCGCCCGCACCGACGACGAGCACCCGCGCGTCGAGCAGGCGCTCCTGTCCCTCGGGGCCGACCTCGTCCATAATGATGTGTCTGGAGTAGCGGTCCAGTTGCGTGGCGTCGAGCGACAGTGACATACCCCTACTCGGGGGTGGGAAGGGATAACTTCACGTGGAAAATCGTCAGTCGCCGCGACCGAGGAGGGGCGCGTTCACTCCGCGCAGCAGGCTTCCGCCTCGTCACCGTCGCCCTCGGCGGGGTGGGTCTCGGGCGCGTCGTCGGTGAGTTGATAGAGATTCTGTCGTGCGTCGGCGAAGTAGACGTCCTCGTCTACGACGTCGATTCCTTCCAGTCGCTCGAGTGCGTAGCGAACCGTCCGAGCCGAGAGCATCGACTCTTGAACGATCCCCTTCTGAGTCAGTGGGCCGTTGTACTCGAGTACTTTGAAGACCAGTTTCGCGCTCGGCGGGAGGTCGTCGAGACTCTCCTCTGCTGCCTCTGCCATTACTACGATTCGAGCGGTCCAACGGTGATAAACCTTCGCGAGTTGGAACGAGCATTCAGCCGAGATTGCGGAGGTACAGCAGGTTACGCGGATGTTATCGGTGGAGAGAATCGAGACGAACGGCAGTGCTCGATATGGGGGAGGCGGGACGCGAGCGATCGGTCCCGGAGGCCTGAGCGCGGAGACGCTGGCTCGGAAGCGAGCGCGAGCCGGAGCCTACACCGCTTCGAGTTCGATCGCCGGGCGGAACGGCACCGCTTGCTTGTGTGCGTCGACGTCCTCGCCCTCTTTCTCGACGACGATCTCGGCGTCGAACTCCGCGCCGAGGAAGTCGACGGCGCGCTCGTAAGCGTCCTGTTCGTCGACGTCGGCGAGCGCGGCGAGCTCGTCGTCGTCGCGACCGCGCGCGAACTCGATCAGCTCGCCCACGAGGTCGTTGACCGCGTTCCCCCGCTCGCGGAGGTCGGGGTCCTGCATCACCTCGCTCATCACCGCACCCTGATCCGCACCGACGTCGGCGACGGTACCGAACACGTCGTGCTTCCAGTCGGCGGCGACCGTCACGCGGATGCGGTCGGGGTCGGCTTCGGGAACGTCCTCGTCGGCGTTCTGCAGCGACTGCCGGATGCCCTGGATGTCGTCGACGAGCCGCTCGACCTGCGTCTCCGCGATCTCGATCCCGCGATCCAGCAGATACTCGTCGACTGTCGGCCACGGGGCGTCCTCGGCGGGCGTCCCCGTCAGCTGTTCGTGGAGTTCGTTCGTCAGGAACGGGACGAACGGCGCGAGCAGTCGGAGCCGGGTCTCGAGCACCGTCCGGAGCGTCCAGCGCGCCGCAGGCCGCGACTGCTCGGTTCGGCGGCGGTACCAGCGCAGATCCTCCTCGAAGTCGTAGAAGGCCGCCTGGCTCGCAGTCCGCGTCTCAGAGCCCTCCATCGCCTCGGTCACCTCGGCGACGGTGCGCTGGAGCCGCGACAGCAGCCAGCGGTCCGCCGTCGTCAGCGCGGGACGCTCCTCGGGCCCGGGATCGTCGACGATATCCTGCGCGCGATTCCAGAACCGCTCCAGCTGCGTCCGGACGGAGCCGACCTGCTCGGCGCGCCAGTCGTAGTCCTGCCACGGCTCCGCGGAGTTCAGCAGGAAGAACCGCACGGTGTCGGCTCCGTACTCCTCGATCGCCGCGCCGGGCAGCACGACGTGGCCCTTCGAGGAGGACATCTTCTCGCCTTCGAGCAGCCCCATCCCCATAATGACGATCCCTTCGGGCCACTGCGCCTGGTCGAACAGTTCGGCGTGGTGGAACAGATAGAACGTCAGGTGGTTCGAGATGAGGTCGTTCGCCGAGAAGCGGTAGGTGACGGGGTACCAGTAGAGCCACTCCGCGCGCAGTTCCAGCGCGCGCTCGTCGGGGTCGTCGACCGCGTCGGCCCCGTAGAACAGCGCGTCGAAGAACTCTCGGTCGAGGTCCTCGACGGGGATCTCGTCCAGGCGGTGGGCGATGGTGTAGTACGCCATGTAGATCGTCGAGTCCGACAGCGGCTCGATGACGAACTCGTCGTCCCACGGGAGCCGCGTCCCGAGCCCGTAGTTCCGGATGCAGGGCCACTCGTTCAGCCAGTCGATGGTGTGGTCGTACTCGCCGCGGGTGTTCTCCGGGATCGCCTCCATCCGCGCGACGAGGTCGTGAGCCTTCTGCTTCCACGCCGCGTCGTTGTAGCGCAGGAACCACGTGTCCTGCTCGGCGACGACGACGTCGCCGCCACAGCGGCAGACGACGTCCTCGGAGAACTCCTGCATCGTGCCGAACGCGCCCTCGTCGCGGTAGGCGTCCCGGAACCGGCCGCGCACGTCTTCGACGACCTCGCCGGCGAACTTGCCGTACGCGTCGTTCAGGCGACCGCCGTGGAACTCGCTGTTGTACAGCTCTTTCGTCGCGTCTTCGAGCGCCGGATCGGCGCTGGACTCGATGCCGGCCGCTTCGACGGCCGTCTTCGCAGGGATCTCGCCGTATCCCTCGACGGTGAGGATCGGAACGGGGTCGATCGCCTCGACGTCGGCGGGGTCGATGTCGTACTCGCGCATCCGTTCGTCGTCGGCCTTCGCCTCCTGGAGAGCGACGTAGTCGTCCGGCGAGTGCGCCGGCACCGACATCACGACGCCGGTGGCGTTCTCGGGGTCGACGAAGTCGGCAGGGAGGACGAGGACCGCATCGCCCGTGACGGGGTTCGTGACGCGCTCGCCGACCAGGTGCTCACCGGCGACGGTCCGCTTCGGGGTGACGTCGTGGCCCTGGAGCTGGAGCTTCTCGACGGCGGGCGCGGAGACGAACCACTCCTCGCCGTCGACGTCGGCGACGACGTAGTCGGCGTCGGGGTCGATGTAGGCGTTGGTGACGCCGCGGACGGTCTCGGGGCGGAGCGTCGCCATCGGAACGACGGTGTCGTCGTGGCCGAAGCGAACGAGGGTGTACTCTTGGAACTCGGCTTCCTCGCCTTCGAGGAGGTCGTGGGTCGTGACCGGCTGTTCCTCGTTGGTGCAGTACTTGACAGGGTGCAGCCCCTTCTCCAGCAGGCCGCGGTCCCGCAGCGTCTGGTACTGCCAGGTGATGAACTTCGAGTAGCGGTCGTCGTTCGTGGTGAACTCCCGCCGCCAGTCGATCGAGAGCCCGAGGTTCTGCATCCCTCGCTTGTAGTGCTGCTCGATGAAGTGGCGGGCGTAGCCCATCGGCGTCTCCAGATCCGCGAGCGTCTCTTCGGAGACGTTGTATGTGTCTTGGAGCACCGAGAGCTGCTCTTCTTCACCCTTCTTCAGCCGCTCGACTGCGCCGATGATCGGCGTGCCGGTGACGTGCCACGCGATCGGGAAGAGGACGTTGTCGCCGCGCTGTCGCCGGTAGCGAGCGTAGACGTCGGGCACGGTGTACGTCCGGGCGTGACCGATGTGCATCCCGCCGCTGGGGTACGGATACGGGACGGTGATGAACGTGGCGTCCTCGTCGGCGGCGTCGGGCCCGGCGGCAGCAGCGTCGGCACCGACGGGGTCGGCCTCGTAGCGACCCTCCTCGGCCCACCGCTCGCGCCACCGCGCTTCGAGTTCCTGCGGGTCGTAGTCCATATCTCACTTCTGGCGACCCCTCCCTAAAATAACTCCTAACTCGCTCCCGGACAGCAGTGCCGAGCGGCCGCGAGCGCGGGGCGAAAGGACAACGCTAAGACCGTCGCCCGGCCGCCTAGCAGTATGCACGCAGACGCGGTCGTCCTCGACATCGACGGCGTCCTCCTCGACGTGGCCGACTCGTATCGCCGCGCCATCGTGGAGTCCGTCGAGCGCCTGTACGACCGGACGATCGACCGCGGCGACGTCCAGTTGTTCAAGAACGCCGGCGGTTTCAACAACGACTGGGACGTGACCTACGCGGCGGCGCTGTACGTCCTCGTCGACGACCGCGACCCGGTCGCGCTGTCGGCGTTCGCCGACCGGATCGAATCCCGCAGTGGCGGCCTCGACGCCGCCGAGGCAGTCGCGGCCGCTCACCTCGACGCCGACGACCTCGCGGCCGTCCGCGACGCCTGGGACCGCGAGGGACTCCGGGCGGCGTTCCAGGCGCTGTATCTCGGCGCGGAGCTGTATCGGGAGCTCGAACACGGCGAGCCCCCGTTCGAGACGGCCGGCTACATCCACGACGAGCCGGTCATCCTCGAACCGGAAACCATCGACCGACTGGAAGCGAACGCCGACGTCGGCGTCCTCACGGGCCGGCCGGCCGCGGAGGCGGAGATCGCGTTGGACCGCGTCGGGCTCTCGGTTCCGGACGCCCACCGCTTCACGATGGACGACTGGGCGCAGGGGAAGCCGCACCCCCACGCGCTCGTGACGCTCGCGGAGCGCTTCGACGCCGACAGCGTCGCGTTCGCCGGCGACACCCTCGACGACGTGAAGACCGCCGTCAACGCCGCCGAGAGCGACCCCGAGCGGTCGTACCACGGGATCGGCGTCCTGACCGGTGGGTTGACCGGGGAATCGGGCCGGGAAGCGTACGAGGCCGCCGGCGCGGCCGCCGTCGTCGACTCCGTGAACGATCTCCCGGCGCTGCTGTTCGAGTAGATCGTGACGGAAACTGAGCCCCCCAACGAGTGTTCTGCGGCACTGACCCATCGACAGTCGATGAACGCACCGTACCTCGAACGCCCCATCGGAGCCGGAGGCGAAGCGGTGTGAGCGACGTCCGCTCGAACTTCCTCCGGTTCGCCGCGGTGATCGTCGTCGTCGACGTCCTCGGCCTCGGCGTGTGGGGGCTGCTGCCGCCAGAGACCTCGATTCGAACGGCTGTGCTCTTCGGAACGCTCGTCGTCGCGCCGCTGCTCGGCTTTCTCGTCGTGTACGTCCCCGCCGCGCGGGAGGCGCGGGACGACGACCGCGAGTTGGAGTGACACGCAACGGGCGGACGCCCACCCCTCGAGGGCGGGAGGACCTCAAACCGGCAGCCATCCCCGGTCACGCAACGCTTTACCCGCCGCCGTCCCAGGCTCAGATATGCGAATTGCACTTCTCGGCGGGACCGGCGACATCGGCGAGGGCCTCGCGCTCCGCTGGGCCTACCACACGGACCACGACGTCGTGATCGGCTCTCGCGACCCCGACGCGGCCCACGAAGCCGCCGACGCGTATCGGGAGACCGTCGCCCAGCACGGTCGGGAGACGAAGGTCACCGGTTTCGAGAACGCGATGGCCGCCGACCGCGCGGACGTCGTCGTCCTCGCCGTCCCGCCGTACCACGTCGCCGACACTGTCGACGCCGTCGCCGAGAGTCTCGACGAAGATGACGTGCTCGTCACCCCTGCGACGGGGATCAAACGCGACGAGTCGGGGTTCCACTACCACCCGCCGGGCGCGGGCAGCGTGACGGCGCTCGTCGCCGAGGCCGCCCCCGAGAGCGTCCCCGTCGTCGGCGCGTTCCACAACCTCGCGGCCGGCCGGCTGTCGGATCTCGACGCCGACCTCGGCATCGACACGCTGGTCGTCGCCGACGACGAGGACGCAAAAGACGTCGTCAGCGGGATCGCCGAGGACATCGACGGCCTCCGCGCGCTCGACGCCGGCGGCCTCGCGAACGCCGCGGAGATCGAGTCGCTGACGCCGTTGTTGATCAACGTCGCCCAGAACAACGACGGACTGCACGATCTGGGCGTTCAGTTCCGATAGCTGCCGGCTGAGTCCGCAGGCGCCTCAGAACCGATCGCGGAGTTCCGTTCGGAGCTCGTCGAGCGTGACGTCCTTCATCGAGAGCAACACGAGCAGGTGGTAGACGAGGTCGGCGCTCTCGGCGCGGAGTTCGGCCTCGTCGTCGTCTTTCGCCGCGAGGATCGTCTCGGTCGCCTCCTCGCCGAGTTTCTCTAAGACGGCGTTTTCGCCCTTTTCGTGGGTGAAAAGCGACGCGGTGTAAGAGCCCTCTGGCAGCGCCTCCTTGCGGTCCTCGATCGTCGCGAAGAGTTCGTCGAGCACCGCTTCCGGCGGTGTGTCGGAGTCCATAGTCGAGAGTGCGGCGGCCCGGAGAAGAATCGTCCGATTCGGTCAGCGAGCGACGCGGGGGAGTCCGGCAGCGGGGCGCGAGTCGACCGAGCAGCGAGGTGGCCGAGCGGCGGCGCGGCAGAGCGACGCGAGCGCCCGTCGCGCTCAGGCCGGGTGGACGGTGATCTGCTGTTTCCGGTCGATCGCCTGTTCGAGCTCGTCCGCGATAGCGCTGCCGCGGGAGACCTGGATGTCGCCGCCGCGGCCGACGGTCGCGGTGAAGAGATACTCGCCGTCGGCGCGGATCTCGACGGTTTCGCCGACGTGCTCGTCCATCCGGACGACGACGTGGCGAGAGGTCACCTCGGGCGTGACGACGATGCCCTCCGAGGACTGAGCGCCGCCGGCTCCGCGGGCTCCGCTGGCTCCGCCGGCTCCACCGCCCGCACTGCCGCTCCCCGGTTTCTCGTCGTGCGTCCGAACGTCGATATCGATGCCGAGTCGATCCTCGACGTCGGAGATGCGCCCGCCGCCCTTGCCGATCACGTAGGAGATGTCGTCCTCCTCGACGTAGACGACGGCCCTGTTCTGTCCCTGGAGTTCGACTTCGACGTGTCCGCGCGCGATCGAGCGGATCTCGCGTTCGATCTCCTGGCGGGCGAGGCGACCGACGCTGCTCTCCTCGCTTCCCCCGGCGTCGCCGAGCGGGACCGTGATGACCTGGCGGTTGAACGTGTAGATCTCGTACTCCGGCCGGCCGGTCTCGAAGTCCGCAACCTGAATGACCGGGCGCGCGAGGTCTTCGGCCGTCAGGCCTTCGGGGACTTTCACTTCCGTCGTGACGTCGTAGACGGTGTCGACGCGGCCGTCCTCGATGTAGACGACGGTGTCGACGACCTGCGGGATCATCCCGAGTTCGACCCGACCGACGAGCCGCTGTAGGGCGTCGATGGCGCGGGTCGCGTGGACGACGCCGACCATCCCGACGCCCGCGAGCCGCATGTCCGCGAAGACGCCGAAGTCCTTCGTCTTCCGCACCTCGTCGTAGATCGTGTAGTCCGGACGGACGAGAAGCAGCGAGTCGGCAGTCTTCGCCATATCCCCGTCGAGAGCGGTGTACTGGGTGATGTCGGGGCCGACCTGGAGGTCGCGGGGCTTCTCCATCGTCTTCACGGCGTAGTCGCTGTCGGTGAGGAACTCCGCGACCGCCTGCGCGAACGTCGACTTCCCGGCACCGGGCGACCCGGAGATGAGGACGCCCCGCTGGCGCTCCTGCAGGCGGTCCCGGAGTTCGTCCGCGAACTCGTAGTCGTCCAGATCGGTCTTGACGATCGGCCGCACGGCGGTGATCTCGATCCCGTCGGCGAACGGCGGCCGGGCGACGGCGATGCGGTAGTCGCGGAACTGGACGATGCTCATCCCCGGTTCGGAGAGCTCGAAGAAGCCCTCAGGGTGGGTCCGGGCCGTCTCCTCGATGTCGTCGGCCCACTCCTTCAACTGCGCCTCGTCGGAGACCGTCTCGTCGATCGTCTGGTAGTGCATCTCGCCGATCGCACCGCGCTTTGCCTTCGGCTTCGTGCCGGTCTTGAGGTGGACCGACATCGTCTGGTCGTCGAAGAACTCCTCGATGACCAGTTCGCCGGAGCCGCGGACACGCGGTTCGACGTACTCGACGTCGATCCCCTTCGCCTTCGCGACCTCTGACTGGACGACGTCGCTCGTCAAGAGCGTCGCCCCCTGCTCCTCGGCGACGTCGCGGATGAGCGCGTCGATATCGCCCTCGTGTGCGCCGGTGGCCTCGCTGGGCTTCGTCCGCCGGCCGACGTACCGGACCTCGGCCGCCCCCTCGTCGGCGAGCTCCGCGAGACGCTGGAGTTCTTCGAGCCCCTCCCAGCCCGTGTCGAGGCCGTCGTTGGCCTGGGATTCGAGTTCACCGACGACGGCTTCGGGGACCAGCACCTCGACCTCGCCGTCCGACTCGACTCGCTCGGACACGCGACCGTCGACGACCGCGCTCGTGTCCGGCACTATCTTCATATCTCCGGGTTCGACCGGCGGACAGATAAGGATATAGACTGCTGACGGATCCGTCGGCGACGGATAGCGGAGCGAGGCGGCTCAGTCGTCCGCCGCCGCGTTCGCGGGTGGGCGTGCCGTCTCCGCAGCGCTGGCGGTGTCGCCGTCGGCATCGGGCGCCGGGGTGGAACGGTCCGCCCCGCCGCGGTGGTCGTCGAGGATCTCGAAGGAGTCTACGAGCTCGTCGAGGTCGTTCGCGCGACCGCAGAGATCGCTCGCCTGCGTCTCCAGTTCGGCGAGTGACGCCGACTGCTGGGTGGCGTCCTCGACGGCGGTGGCGGTCTGGGCGGTCGTCTCTTCGGAGATGTTCGCGACCTCGTCGACCCGGGCGGCGACGTCCTGTGAGGAGTCCGCCTGCTGATCGGTCGCGTTGCTCACCTCGCGGATGCTCGCGTCGATCCCCTCGACGTCGCCGACGATCGACTCGAACTCCTCGATGGCCTCTCCGACGGTCTCGACGCTGGATTTGACCTGCTGGTCGGTCTCGTGGACGGTCGCGAGCGTCGCCTCCGAGCGCTCGGTGACGTCTTCGATCAGCGCCGACACCTCGTCGGCGGACTCGCGGGTCTCCTCGGCCAAGGACTTGACCTCCTGGGCGACGACGCCGAAGCCGTCGCCGGCGTCGCCGGCGTGGGCGGCCTCGATCGAGGCGTTGATCGCGAGCATATCGGTCTGGGAGCCGATCTCCTCGATGAACTCGGCGATCTCGTCGATCTCCTCGATGTGTGCGGCGAGCTCTTCGACCGCGGCGGCCGTCTCCTCGATCCGTTCCTCCGCGGCGTCGAGTTCCTCCATCGCCGTCGTGGCGACGTCGCGACCGTCTCGGCCGCGCTCGGCAGCGCGCTCGGCGGTGCCGGCGACCTCGTCGGCGGAGGCGGCGATCTCCTCGACGGTGGCCGACAGCGTCGACAGCTCCGAGGCGACCGTCTGGAGGTGTTCGGTCTGCTCGTCGGCGCCGGCTTCGATCTCGTCGACCGCGGCGGCGACCGCCTCGCTCGCCTCGGTCGCGCGCTCGACGTGCGTCTGGGCGTCGGAGCTCATCTCCGCGACCTCGTCGGCGAACGTCTGCACGTCGCTCAGCGTCGCCGAGAGCGTGCGGAGAAAGTCGTTGTACGACCGCGCCACGGCACCGTAGCGGTCGTCTTCGGCGGCCAGTTCCTCGGCCGGCATCAGGGCCGTCAGATCGCCCTCGCGAGCGCGCTCTGTCGCCTCGCCGAACGCGTCGACCAGTCGCTGGAGCGCCCGCGTGTGCGTCGTGAGGTCCGACGCCATCCGGCCGAGCGAGTCGCCGAACTCGCCGGGGAGCCGCTCGTCGAGCACGGGGTCGTCGAACTCCCGGTCGGCCATCGCAGTCGCCTGCGCGGACACTAACTGGAGATGCTCGTGCATCTCGCCGAAGTCGTCGACCAGCTGCGCCACCTCGTCGTCGCCGTCAGTCGACGGCGGCGGGGTCGAGAGATCCCCGTCCGCGACGGCAGAGGCGGACGTCGAGAGCTGGTCGATCGGCGTGACGACGTCGCGGCGGACGATCAGGACCGTGTTGAGGAACGCGACGATCGCACCGACGAGCAAAAGCGACGAGAGCAGCGTCTGCGTCCCGCCGGTCGCGACCCACGGCAGCGCCGCCTGCGCGACCGAGATGACGAACTGGATCCCGACCGCGACGTGTACCTTCCGGGCGACCGAACGGGAGACGCCGAGGACGTCCATCGTCCCCCACAGGAGCCGTTCGTACGGTTCGAGCAGGTGCATACGGCATACTCTCTGGAGTCGACTGATAAGTCTATCAACGCGTTCTCACAGGCTGATAACGGGCGGGCTGCGGGCCGAGAGCGGCTTTCGGAGCGTCGTACGGTGCGAGACACAGTGCGGCGCGCAGGCTACACCGGTCGCGTCTGGAACCACTCGGCGAACTTCGCGAGGGCGCGGCCGCGGTGGGAGACGGCGTTCTTCTCGTCGGCCGCCAGCTCCGCGAACGTCGAGCCGTCGTGCTCGAAGATCGGATCGTAGCCGAAGCCGCCCTCGCCGCGCGGTTCGACGATCCGACCCCGGACCGACCCCCGGAACAGTTTCACTGGGAGCGTCCCGTCGTCGGCTGCGTCGTCGTCAGCGTCGTCGACCGCACCAGCGGCCGCGGCCGCGCTGCGGTCCTCGCGGTCGACCGGATCGGGCGTCGCCGCGAAGTCGTCGCCGTCGCAGTACGCCAGCACGCACTGGAACGAGGCCCGGCGCGGGGCGTCGATCTCGCCCGCGACGAGGCGCTGGACGACGTCGACGCCGAGCGTCCCTTCGACGTACGACGAGTACGGGCCGGGGAAGCCGTCGAACCCCTCGACGAACAGTCCGGCGTCGTCGACGAGGACGGGCTCGCCGGCCTGGCGGTACGCCTCCCGCGCACCGCGCGCCGCGATCGGACCGAGCTCTGCGGCCTGGATCTCGGTGTAGTCGTAGTTCAGCTGCTCGACGCCGTCGAGATACTCGCGGGCCTCGCGCACCTTGCCCGCGTTCGTCGTGACGTATCGGAGCATTCGCTCCGAGGTCGGGCGGGTCGGGAGAAAGCGTCGTCGGTTCCGCGTCGTCGGTTCCGCGTCGCGGACGCGACGAGACGGTTCCGGCTCCGGTCGGCCGCTCAGTCGACGATGACTTCGACGGGACCGCTGTCGTCCTCTTCGGCTGCTTCCTCGTCGGCGCTGCGGGACTTCTGCTCCTGCCAGAGGAGTCCGCCGACGACGCCGAGCGCCACCCACGACCGCCAGTTCGCGAGGTTGAGCGAGTAGCCGATGCCGAACGGCTTCTGCACGAGCATCCCCTTGCCGGGCTGCCAGTACGAAGAGAGCATCCGACCGATCGACGGGCGTTCGAAGTTGTACGGGATCCCGAGAATCTCACCCTGTTGCGGTTTGTCTGCCATACCTACACGTACGCCGGGCTCCGATAAATCGTTTTGCCATCGGGGAAGTCCGGTGGCGGAGTTTCGAGGCGCGGTCGTCGTCCTGATTGCCCCTTCTGCCCGACTGCCCCGAGCCGACACCGGTGTCCGCGCGCCGCCTCGACTCACTGATATCGGCCGCGCCCCTCGATCTCTCGGAGGCGACGCCGGACCGCCTCGCGGCCGACGGCCGCGTAGCCCGACTCGAACGCGTCGAGCAGCGGTGCGGCGTCGTCGGCGGTCCCCGCGACGCTCTGTTTGAACACGTGCAGATCCATCGCGTAGTCCTCGACGTGGCCGGTGTGATAGCCGAGGCCGAAGTCGACGAGGTAGGTGCGCTCGTCGCCGACGCGGACGTTCCGCGTCGTGGGGTCGCCGTGGACGAAGCCGGCGTCGTGGATCGTCGCCAGGTGGCGGCCGACGGCGCGGCACCGGTCGGCCGCGAGCGCCACCGCGAGGTCGTCGTCGCCGACGTACTCGAAGACCAGCGTCCCCTCTCGGGGGTCGACGTCGTAGACGACCGGCGTCGGGACGCCGACGCGTCGGGCGGCGCTGGTCAGTCGCGCCTCCGCGCGAGTCCGCTCGGCCCGGAGCCGGTCGTCGAGCGCCGGGTGGCGGTACGCCTTCGGGACGCGGCGCTTGACGACGCGGTCGCGCTCGAACGTGACGGTCGCCTCCGCGCCGCGGATCGTCTGCGACGCCGCGGGGTCGCGGACGACCGACTCCGCCTCGCCGCGCCAGGTGACCGCCACCTCGTCGGGGCGGAAGTTCGGATCGACGGCGGAATCGGCGACGTCGAGCGTGTCGCCGGCGGCGTACATCTTCGCGCCGAGCACCGCGATCATTCCCGCGTTGTCCCGCAGGAATCGCGGGTCCGGCGCGTAGAAGTCCGCGCCGCGCTGCTCGCACATCGAGGCCAGCATCTCGCGGAGCCGCGCGTTCTGGCCGACGCCGCCGCCGAGGACGAGTTCGTCGGTGCCGGTCAGCGACAGGGCCCGCTCCGCGACCTCCGTCAGCATCCCGAAGATCGTCTCCTGGAGGCCCGCACAGACGTCTTCGACCGGGACGCCGTCGTCGACGGCGTCTTTCGCCGCCGACATAATGCCCGAGAACGAGAAGTCCATCCCCTTGACGACGTACGGGAGGTCGTAGTAGTCGCCCGCTTTCGCCCGCGCTTCGACTTTCGGTCCGCCGGGGTGCGCCCAGTCGAGGTGGCGCGTGAACTTGTCGAGGGCGTTGCCGACGCCCGTGTCCATCGTCTCGCCGAGGAGTCGGTAGCGACCGTTGTGATAGCCCAGCAGGTGCGCGTTCGCCCCCGAGGCGTTCAAACAGACCGGCGAGTCGAAGCCCGACTGGTGGCGGCCGATCTCCAGGTGGGCGACCATATGGTTGACACCGACGAGCGGCACCGACAGCGTCTGTGCGAGCGAGCGCGCCGCGGTCCCGACGATGCGGAGACACGGCCCGAGGCCGGGGCCGCGGGAGAAGGCTACGGCGTCGACGTCGAGGCCGTCGCCGTCGCCGGTCTCGGCGGCGTGTTCGAGGATCGTCGAGACGACCGCCGGGATGGCCGTGCCCATATGCTCGGCCGCCTCGCGCGGGTGAATGCCGCCGCTGTCGGGCAGGTACGGATCGGACTCGATGACGACCGCGTCGGTCTCGGTGTCGTAGAGCGCAGCGCTGGCGGCCCACGCGGTGCCTTCGATTCCGACGATTCGCATCGAAAAGTAATTCTCGTGGCCTCTACGGCCGGGTTATGCCTCTTCGGCTTCCGCGTCGGCGGCCTCTTCGGCTTCGATCTTGTTGCGGTCGAGCATGTAGTCCTGCTCGATGTCGCGGGCGAAGTCCGGCGAGTCGTAGACCTTCGCGTAGCCGACGGTCTTCCGCATCCCGAACTTCGTGTCGAGTTCGTGGACGACGACCTCGTCTGAGTCTTTGTTCAGTTTCGCCGCGAGACTGTCGCGAACGGAGAGTCGAGACGGCGTCGCGTCCTCGTGAACGATCTCGAACCGGACGTCCGTCCGATGCAACATCGGATTCTCGTCCTCGGAGATAATGTCGATTTCCATGGTTCAGTTGTTCTACCATCCATCCGAAAGGAGTAAAAGGATTTCGAAGGTGGGAGCGACGGCGAAATCGGAGGCTCCGAACGCATCGTCGGAGGCGGGCGAGCAGCGTCGAGTGCCGCGCGTCCGGGTTCGTGTCAGCCTGCAGGAGTTCGGACTGCAGACCGCAGAGAATCGGATCGCGGAGAGTCAGGCGACGCCGAGCGTCGACAGGGCGGCTTCGACGTCCCCGTCCATCTGTTCGAGCAGCGAGCGCATCTCGACCTTCGCGTCGGGAGTCACGGCGACGGCGACCATCCCTTGGCCGGGCTGGCCGTAGACGACCGTCGCACCGACTGGCGCGACGAGCACAGCAGGAAGCGCCGCGAGATCCTCCTCGCCGTCGACGACGATCGTGACGGGGTCGTCGGCCGCGACGGCGTCGGCGAGCGCCGCGAGCAACGCCTTCGAGATGCGTCCCGGCGCGTTCTCGACGTCCCGGCGGTGCTCGGGGTCCGCGAGGGCGTCGCTGATCGTCTCGTCGACCGCCTCGCGCTCGGTGCGGCCGTCGACGAGCGCGACTGCGGGGACGTGGCCGGCCTGTCGGAGGTGGTAGGTGACGACGTCGCCGACGGCGACGATCGGGCGTCCGGCGTCGCCGAGGAGCGCGTCGGCGTCCCGATAGACCGGCCCGAGCGGCTCTTTGAACGCGTCGCGGAGCGCCGCGGGCAGCGAGAGCATCCGTTCAGCGGACCTTCAGCGCGTAGCCGCCCGGTTCGTTGACGTTCATCTCCGCGGCGATCTCGGACTCCTCGGGATGGGTGATGACGACGTAGCCCGCCCAGTCCTCGGTGAGGCTGCTCGATCCGCAGTTCTCACACGCCTGCGCGTCGGCGTGGTTGATGTAGTGGCACTCCCGGCAGGCGAGACGGGACTCCGCCATCTACGTCCCCTCCGCCTCGGTCGTGGCGGTGCCCGCCTGGCGGTCGGCTTCCAGCCACCCGTGTTTGCCGAGCCCCGGCTGCTTCGCGGTGAGGCCGATCTTCGAGTCGCGGGGGTTGCGCTCGTCGATGCTCTTCGTGACGACCCGCACGCGGACGGAGTCGCCCACGCTGAGCGTCCGGTTCGATTCGGTCGACGCGAGCTGCTGGTTCTCGCCGTCGTAGGCGAGATACTCGTCGGAGATCTGCGAGACGTGCAGCAGTCCGTCGACGGGGCCGATGCCGACGAACGCGCCGAACTCGACGACCTCGACGACCTCGCCGTCGACGACTTCCTGCATCGAGGGGTCGAACGTGATCGCGTCGAACTCCGCCTCGTAGTAGACGCCGGCGCGACCGGGGAGCACCGTCCCCTCGCCGATGTCGTGGACCCGGATGACGCTGACGACGCTCCCGACGTCTTCGTCCATCCGGCCTTCGAGTTTGTCCTGCAGGAGCCGCTTGACCCGCTGTGGCGTCACGTCTGCGAGGTGCGCTGGCGGCACCTCGACTGTATCTTTGAGTCGTACCCGTTTGTACATACGTTATGGTTCTGTTATTTCCAATGTGTTTCGGCCCCTTAAACCGATTACGCGAACACCGCGTTCGAGCAGTCGGTCGCGGAGCGGCCTGTCGTTCGTGAGGACGTAATCGCCCTCTGCTTCGGCGAGTTCGACCACCGCGTCGTCGGCGTACGATTCGCCGGTCTCGACGACGCGACACCGCGAGACGAGGTCCCGGCCCACGCTCGCGGCTGTCGCTTCGACGCCGCTGCCCGCCGCGGCGAGCTTCTCCAGTTCGGCGACGACCGATCGGGTGGTGACCAGATCGGCGTCCGCGCCGACGAGCCGTTCGAGTTCGTCGAAGACGCGGACGTCGAGCTCGACCGGCATCATCAGCGCGTTGGTGTCGAGTATCACCGTCGTCATCGTCATCGTCGTCGTCGTCGTCGTCATCGTCTTCGTCTCCCGTCGGCGTCAGTTGGTCGCACGCGCGGCGCTCGCCGTGGTCACTGCAGCGTTCCGATCCCGATGAGCCGCCAGCGCGCGCCGACGCGGCGGTTGATGGCGATCTTCGAGCCGGCCTCGGCGCAGACGGGGCGCTTCAGCGCCACCTCGGCCTCGCCGGTTCGTGCGCTCGTGACCGATCCGACGGTCGTGGCGGTCCCGACGGTGAGCATCAGCGGCTCGCCGGTCGAGATCTCCTCGACCGAGCCCTCGTCTTCGCCGACGATCCGGTCGAGCAGCTCGACGTCCATCGTGAACTGCTCGCGCGTCGGCGGGAGCGTGCCGGGCTCGCCGGCGACCTGGCCGGCCAGCGCGTCGCCCTTCGTGAGACTCGGGTCGAGCCCGGTGCCGATGCCGCAGAGACCGCCCGGACGCACTTCGTCGACGGAGCGGCTACCGGCCTGCAGCGAGCGGATCTCGGTCGTGATCGGCTGCCACTCCGAGGAGCCGCCCTCCTCGACCTCGCGGCCGGGGCGGAGCTCCAGCTCCTCGCCGGTCGAGAGTTTGCCCTGGACGACGGAGCCGCCGACGACGCCGCCGGCGAGGTCCTCCCAGGTCGTCCCCGGGCGGTTGATATCGAACGAGCGCGCGGCGAACAGCCGCGGAGACTCCGTCTCGTCGCGCTCGGGCGTGGGGATCTCCCGCTCGATGGCGTCGATGAGGAGGTCGATGTTCACTTCCTGCTGTGCGCTGACTGGGACGATCGGCGCGTCCTCGGCGACGGTGCCGGAGACGAACTCCTTGATCTGCTCGTAGGACTCGACCGCGCGGTCGCGGTCGACGAGATCGATCTTGTTCTGGGCGATGACGATGTTCTCGATCCCGATGATGTCGAGCGCCATCAGATGTTCTTCGGTCTGGGCCTGCGGGACGTCCTCGGTCGCGCTCACGACGAGAACGGCCCCGTCCATGATCGCCGCTCCCGAGAGCATCGTCGCCATCAGCGTCTCGTGACCGGGCGCGTCGACGAACGACACCGTCCGGATCAGTTCCGTCTCCTCGCCGTCCGGGCCGGTCTCCTCGACCGTGTAGCACTCCGGCGCGTCGACGTCTGGTACCTTCCGGAACGTGGCGTCAGCGTATCCGAGTCGGATGGAGATGCCGCGCTTCATCTCCTCGGAGTGCTGGTCCGTCCACGATCCGGACAGCGCCTGCACGAGTGTCGTCTTCCCGTGGTCGACGTGACCGACGAGCCCGATGTTCACCTCCGGTTGTTGTGTTTGTTGTGTCACCATTGACCTCCTAGAGAGTAATCTTGGGAGCAATTCGCCGCGAACGACTGATAAAGTTGCTGTTCTCTACTCGCCGTGGGAGCATAAATCGTCCGCGAACGCGGCCGAAACGGCCGTCACAGCCGCCGGATCGTGTGATGGTGAACCGCACCAGAGAAGGGCCGCGTGCGGTCGCCGGAGCGGCGGCTGACGAGTGCCTGCAGAAGCCTGCGGAAGCCTGCAGAAGCCTGCGGAAGCCTGCGGAGGCCTGCGGAGATCCGACGTGCTCACTCCGAGAGTGCGCGTTCGAGACTCGTCGCCACCGAGCGCGCCTTCTTCGCGACCGCCTCGGGGACCGCTCCGGCGTCGGCCGCCGCGTCGAGTTCGTCGTCGTCGACGCGCTCGACCGTCCCGTCGGGCCGCTTCACCACGTCGACGTGGAGGTCGACGTACCGGATCTCGTCGGGGAAGCACTCGACGGGCGTGCAGACGTTGACGTAGGTCCCTTTCGCCGCGCCATCGGCACTGCGGTAGACGGTCGGATACCACCACCGGCCCTCGCGGAACTTCGTCAGGGCGGTGTCGCCCGCCTCCCGCGGCGTCCCGAGCGCGTCGTACGTCCCGCCGCCAGAGAGCGTCCGCGTCACAGCGACGGTGCCGTCTGCGTCCCACTCGGTGACCTCGCCGCGCCCCAGCGAGAACGCGCGGCCGTCCGGCTTCCCGTGGACGATGTCGACGGAGTCGCCCTCGACCGGGCCGAACTGCCGGGTCACGACCGCGAACGGGAACTCGCTGCCCTCGCTGGAGCCGCACAGCGCCTCCGCGAGGTCGACGCCCGCGCTGGCGGACTCGCTTGCGGCCTTCGTCCGGTGGTGGCCCGGCATCGTCGGCGCGACCGCGCGGCGGGCCTCGTCGAGCGCGAAGCGCGACTCGCGGCCGAACCACAGCCACCGACCGGCCGTCGGCGCGGCGCAGACGCCCGTCTCCGACTCGTGGGCCTCGCCGGCGTCGAGCGCCGCTGCGAGGTCGTCGGCGCGGTCGACCGCGCGGGAGAGCGCGTCTCCGAGCGCGTCCATATCGGCGCGCGTGGCGGCGTGGGACCACTCGATACCCCAGCCGTCGGGCACCTCGACCGAGAGGAAGTCGGTCATCCCCGCGAGTTCGCGTCCGGCAGCGTCGTCGCGGGTGTCGACGGTGACGCCGTCGCGGCCCCGAACGAGCGCCCCGAGGCCGCCGTCCGCCCGGACGTCGGTGCCGAGCTGCGCGCGGTGGTCGACCCACGGGGGCGCGCTCTCGCGAACCTGCACGCGGACGGCGTCGCCCTCGTCGACATAGCCGTCGACGTCGCCGTACGGGAGGAACCCCTCGGCGTCGCCGAGATCGCAGATCGCCCCGGAGCCGAGCGTCTCCGTCACGCGTGCGTCGAAGACGGCTCCGGGCGGCGTCGGATCCGTCCAGCCGAACGTGTCGCGGGCGACGGTCCGGAGTTCGGCGTCGACGGCCGCAACTCCGTCGGCGTTCCCGTGGAGGCCCACGCCCTGTCGGTCAGTCGTCGTCGCGACCGTGACCTCGTGCGTCCCGTCCCCGAACTCGGCGTCGAACCGCTCGCGGATCGGTTCAGAGGCCTGGACGACCGCGTGACCCGCTTCGAGGAGCTGGTGGGTGACGGCCGTGGTGTAGATGCCGCGGACGCGGACGGACGGGGTGGCCTCGGAATCGGAGTCGTCGCCGGTCGCGGTGTCGAAATCGGAGTCGTCGCCGGTCGCGGTCTCGTCGTCACTCATCGACGCCGCACCACCCGGCGCTCGTCGTCGGTCGTCGGCGTCGCACCTCTGGCCGGCTCATCGCAGCGCGTCCGCGTCGTGGGCGAAGCGAACGCGGTCGTGAACGGTCGGTCCGAGCGAGAGTTCGACGACGTCGTCGGAGAGGATCCGGCCGCCCTCAACGGGAACGCCCCACGCGTCGAACCGGAGGTAGCCGCGGAGGTCGCCGCCGTGCGTGAAGAGATCGAGGAAGTCGACGTCGTGTTCGTGGATCTCGGCGGTGCTGTGGGCCTTCTCCATATCCGAGTAGACGACGTCGCGGTCGAAGAACGCCCGAAGATCGCTCGCGTCGCGCTCGACGGCCGCGGCGACGAGATCTGACGCCTCCCGGATCGCCTCGCGATCGAGGCCGACGTCCTGCAGCGCAGCCTGTGTCCGCTGATCGAAATGCATCGGTACGCGCCGCTACGAGCGGGCGGCTTTTGAATCCAGCCCGTCGGTGCGGGCGTGAGCGCCTGCGACGGGCCGAAGACCTTAGGCGGCAGGGTGTGAATCCGCGAGCGATGTCAGGGAGACGGGATCCGGTCGAGGAGGCGTCCGACGGCTCGGTGGACCTCTACGACATCGCGACCTGGGAGGAGCGCACACTGCTCGACAGCGTGTCTACCCTCCTCTGGCGGGTCGTCGCCGGATCGGCCCGCCTCGCGGTGGTGCTCTTCGCGTTTCTGCTCTTGATCGGGATCGGCGGCTTCGCGGCCCTGACCGACCCGCAGACGGGGTTGCTCACGGTCCTCTCGGCGATCCCCGCGATCGGGCTGGCTGCGTACGTCTACTCGACGGACGTGTCGTCGAACGAGCCGCTTTCGCTCCTGGTCGCGACGTTCCTCCTAGGTGTCCTGACGGCGAACTTCGCCGCCGTGCTCAACACCGTCCTCCAGCCGTACTTCCGCGTGTTCGGCTTCCTCGGCTCGGCGCTGTTTTTCTTCCTCGTCGTCGGGCCGATAGAGGAGAGCGTGAAACTGCTCGCCGTCCGGCTGTACGCTTACACCGACGCCCGGTTCGACGCGGTCCTCGACGGGGCGGTCTACGGCGCGATGGCCGGCCTCGGCTTCGCGGTGATCGAGAACGCGCTGTACATCACCCGACAGCTCCCGAATCAGGGGCTCGATCTCGGCCTCGGACTCATCGGCGTCGGCGGCGGCATTACCGCCGTCCGCGCGCTGGCGGGGCCGGGGCACGTGATCTACTCGGCGATCGCGGGCTACTATCTCGGGCTCGCGAAGTTTAATCCGGGCAAGCGCGGCCCGATCGTCGTCAAAGGGATCCTGCTGGCCGCGTTCGTCCACGCGACGTACAACACGACTGTCGGCATCGGCACGGCCGCCGTCTCGATCGCGACCGGCTTCTCCGGGCTCGCGCCGTACCTGATCTACGTGCTCATCTACGACGGCATCTTCGGGCTCTTCCTGCTCCGGAAGATCCAGAAGTACCGCGACAGCTACCACCAGGCCCACACGCCGGCGACGACGGAGTCCGACTTCGATTCGGAGCTGACCGAGTTCGAGTGAGCGCGCGCCGGCGTCTCCGACACCGCGCGCTCACAGGGATTGTGGTAACTGTTCGGAGATTTTCGCCGTACCGTCCGGCGAGAAACCTATGGGGACTTACGATACTCTCTATCAGCCGTCGCCGAGGGCGTCGGCGTACCCTGACACCATCTGCTCGACGTACTTCGCGACCACGTCGACCTCGACGTGGATCGGATCGCCGACCGACTTCTCCGAGAGCGTCGTCAGGTCGTACGTCGTCGGGATGATCGCGATCCCGAAGCGCTCGGGGCCGCGCTCGGCGACTGTGAGGCTGATCCCGTCGAGCGCGACCGACCCCTTCGCGACGACGTAGCGTGCGACCGGCTCGGGCAGGTCGAACTCGAAGACCCAGTCGTCGCCGACGCGCTCGATGCCCGTGACCTCGGTCGTCGTGTCGACGTGGCCCTGTACCAGGTGGCCGTCGAATCGTCCGTCTGCGGCGAGTGCGCGCTCGAGGTTCACGCGGTCACCCGCCGCGACCGAGCCGAGATAGGTCTTCGCGACGGTCTCGGCCGCGAGGAACACCTCGAACTGGGCGGGGTCGGTCTGGAACTCCTCGACGGTCAGGCAGACGCCGCTGACGGCGATCGACTGGCCGTGGTGGAGGTCAGCGTACTCGGCGTTCGCGTCCGGTTCGATGCGGATGCGGCGGCCGCCCTCGTCGTCAGTCGCCTCGACGACCGTGCCCGTCGTCTCGACGATTCCGGTGAACATACTGCTCCCTTGGGCTGATTGGCGAAAAGCGTCCCGAAACGGGGGGCGGCCGCACGACCGATTGCGAGAGTGCGCGACGCGCGTGAGAGCTGCACAGCGATCCGTAACAATCGGCAATAACTGCGCTGAGACGGTGGGTAGCGGGCCCCGACCGGGATCGCGACAGCCGGCTGCCGGCCCCGCATCCACGCTGCAGGTGGGCGTCAGTCCGTGTCCGGCGGGTCCGGACCCGGGGCGACGCGGCAGGGTGTCTCAGCGCCGCCCGGCGGACCGGTGGGTTTCCAAAGGTCTTTGCCGTTCCCGTCGCTAGGAAGGATCGATGGACGACGCCGTGCGGGTCCGTGACGCCGCGCACGAGGCGGTCGACGACATCGAGCCCGACCGACTCCGCGAGGTGCTGTTCGATCGCCTCTCCAGCGCGCCGATGACCCCAGCCGTGCTGGCGCTGGTGAGCGCTCGCGCACCCGAAACCGGAGTAGAAACCGACACTGACGGGCTCGCAGAGCGCGCCGCCGGCGTGCAGTTGATCTACGAGGGGCTGCGGCTCACGCGATCGCTCGCACATAATGAACCCTGGACGCGGACCGACGAGAGCGATCTCTCCGGCGATATCGACGCCGATCTGGACGTCCTCGCTGCGGACGTGCTCGTCTCCCGCGGCTTTTACCTCCTGGCTCGGACCGACGCCGCCGGCCGCGCGGTCGACGTCGTCCGCGCGTTCGGACGAGATCAGACACTCAGACAGGGCGAGGGAGCCGACGTCGACGTGCTGGATCGGAATCTCGAAGCCGACGTCTTCGCGCTCGCGGTCGTCACCGGGCTGACGGCCGCCGGCGAGACGCCGCCACCGGCGCTGCTCGACTACGTCTCCGAGTTGGCCCGCGAGTGCGATCTCGGCGGGGAGCTACAGCCCGCAGACGTCGCGCTCTCGGAGTCGGCGATCGAGCGCATCGCGTCGCTGTCGGCCGTCGGCGGCGGGTCGGACGACCGCGTGCCCTCCTCGGCGACCGATTCGTAGGGCCGATCCCCGAGCTGTGGAGTGGTTCCGCGTGCCACGCGTCACCGGCGGGAATCGAAACGCCTAAAGACGAATCCGCGTTACGGAAAAACGCGCCTGGGTAGCTTAGCGGTAAAGCGCGTCCTTGGTAAGGACGAGACCCCGGGTTCAAATCCCGGCCTAGGCTTGCGCCTGCGGCGCAGACTGTAATTCCTACACAGCGGCCTTCTAGCATAACTCTGTCGCCGATCATCGGTGAGAATTCTACCCGTTTATCGGACAAAAGCTCCGGTACATAGTGGCCCAGAAGGACTCCCGCGAGCGCAACGCGCCAACTCCGTCTTACGGTTCTAAAAAAGGAGACCAACTCGGCAAGAAGGCCCAATCCCCGCCGCGCCCGATTCTCTCCCCTATAGGACGGCGATGCCCAGACACGTGATTGTGGATCTTAATCTCCAGAAATTCTATATGCCTCGCGGATCTTGCATCACTCAAGGTTCAATATGAGCCGTGATGAAGTTTAATCCCGACTGGCTTACTGATATTAGTGTAGTCAGAAGGGATAATGAAGTACTGTTAGAAGTTGGAGAAGACACACTTGGAGTCAACCCTACTTCTGATGGATATACCCTGACTCCTGATTGGAACAATCGGCGATTTACGCTCGCTATTACACAAGAATCCGTTCTGTACCATCTGACCGAGGAGTCCGTACAAAAAAAGAGAGGAAATGAGGGGAATATCGCTCCAGAAAGTTTCATCGCCGAGATCTACGGCGCGGTTCGTACTATTGCTCCTTTGTATCCAGTAAGCCACCTACTCGAACAATCTGACTTTGAGCAAGTAGGAAAGGTCAGTTTTGATGCGATTGAAGAATACCTCAAAGAAGCAGAAGTCATTGAAGTAACTGAATCTGGCGTTGAGGTGAATACGGAAAAAAAGAATAAACTACAGAGAGCCTACGCAGAGAGCCAGAGCGTCAGAAAACGGTTCCTTGAGGAGGTACTATCATTGACCTCGACCTCCGAAATGGTAGAATCCGGCGAGCAGTTGTTTATAGTACCTGATGAAAACTACTTTCCACTGTTATTGTTGCTGTTTCCCGATGAGTATGTGGGAGTCACTCGACCACCTGAACTCTTCTTTGCCATCGAGAATATGACCGGTTCAAGATCAGTTGACCTATTAATCCAAACGTTAGCTTCGACCGGCTTACAGGATACCCGGTAACACGATCTACAACATCCGACGCCGCTTGTCTATGTCGCCGTACTTTTATTTAGATCAGTTCCTGACCGATGTAAACTAAGATGAGATAGGGGACAAAGATGTATGGCCGCTTCTGTCGCCGTACAGCGGGACTATTCTCACTCGCACATTCGGAACCGACTCCAACGACTAACCGAACACGGCTACGTTACGCGGTTACACAAGCGACTGTATGAACTTGCTGTAGACTCCGAGTGAGGCAAGAAGCGCCGGCCCCCTCCCCCCGGTTGTTACACCACCTGGAAGCCCGCGTGATATCTGATGTAACCTGCCTCGACAAATTTGGCTGACTGCCTCGCGTGTAAGGTCCCTTCTGAATTGGCCACATACGAGCCAAAATGTCAGAATACATCCGATAACTATAATATTAGCAATTCTAATAGGTAGACGGGAAGAAGCCAGGGCGGCTGGTATCGAGTTTTTCGCTCGGAATGCAACTCTGTGTAGCGATTATCCGTTTCCAGCAGGAAGCGCGGCCCAGCCGTGGATCTCTCCGTGGAGGTTTATCAAAGCAAAATATATCTGATAGTTACCGTAAGAGCGCATAGTATATATTATTATTATTCCATCTAAATTATGAAGAAAGAAGAAAATCGTTTAGACTCTCGTATCGAAATCGAAAATATTCCGGAAGAACTGAAATCCCGGAAACAATGGGTTTGCTGGCGGTTCCAAGATCGGGAGGGCAAGGCCGCGAAAGTCCCCGTCAATCCTGAAACAGGCGCTCCTGCCAGCATTGGTAATTCAGATACGTGGTCGTCATATACGACGGCCGTAACGTATCACGGCACAAACGTAGATATTACAGACGGTATTGGGTTTGTATTCACAAAGGCCGATCCCTTCGCCGGTGTAGATCTCGATGATTGCCTCACAGAGACGGACGGCATTGAACAGACCGCGAATCAGATCCTATCACAGATCGACTCGTACACCGAGGTAAGTCCATCTGGAACAGGTCTCCATATCATCGTTGAGGCAGAGTTACCCGAAGGCGCGAATCGTTCTGGCAGTATTGAATTATACGATGAAAAGCGGTTCTTCACCGTCACCGGGAACCGTCTCGATGGAACAACAGCAACGATAGAAGCACGACAAGCGGCTTTGGAGACTGTTCACGTTAGCCACATAGCCGACTCACCCAACTCGGGGATAATCACAGGTGGGGGGCGTGACTCTACCGATGGTGTTCCTTTCCCCGACGAGGAGCTGATTGAGAAGGCAAAGACAGCCCACAACGGGGAGAGTTTCTCCCAACTCTGGAACGGGGAAACGTCCGACTACAAGAGCCACAGCGAGGCTGACGCGGCACTCTGTGCGAACCTCGCGTTCTGGACAGGTGGGGATCAACAGCGGATTGATCAACTGTTCCGTCGCTCCGGACTTATGCGGTCAAAGTGGGACGAACAGCGGGGCGGACAGACGTATGGCGAAATAACTATCAATAAATCAATAGCAATGACTGACAACTACTACGACCCAAATTTCGGTAAGGAATCGACTGATGAACAACAGACGGACGATGTGACGCTCGCGGAAGTGAAGAGAGTCGTATGCGAGGAGTTTGATGAACGGACGTGGGACGTAACGGAAGCCGTTCTATCCGCACACGCGACTCACCTTCTTCAAGGCCAATCGGGGGGGACTGGACTGGTCATTACCGGTCCTTCAGGGAGCGGAAAGACGACTATCCTGAAGTTCTTCGAGGGACTGGATGAGCAGATATACCGATCTGACGACGTGACGCCGGCGTCGTTTGTCAGTCACGATTCTTCAAAGAGTGAGGAGCAGTTAGAGGAGGTGGACTTGTTGCCCCGGATAAAGGGCAAGACACTCCTTTCGCGGGATATGGCGACGTGGTTCGCAGGAGATCAAGAGTCCGTCTACAAGCGTATGTCAATTATGGCACCGTTGATGGACGGTGACGGGTACACTCGGGATAGTGGCTCACACGGCCAGCGCGGATACACCGGGAAAGAATACCGATTTAATTACATCGGAGCCACAACACCGCTTTCCCCGCGTGCGTGGCGGGTGATGGGAACAGTCGGAAACCGGCTGGTCTTCCACGAGAAGCAAGGAACCTCCGATATGGACTCCATCGTTGATGACGTGATTGACGGCTCCAACTACTCCGAACGTGTTCAGCGTTGTAACGCGATTGTTCAGACCTTCCTCTGCCAATTGTGGGCTAATACTGGAGGGGTTGGGGGTGTTGAGTTCGTCAATTCTCTGGGTCCCGGGGTACGGTCTGCACTCAAAGACCTGACCCGAATCGTCCGAGCCGGTCGTGCTACGGTTGACGATAACGGAGTGCCACGTCAAGAAGGAGGCCACAGGATTGCTGGTACACTACTCAACATCGCAAAGGGCCGTGCTGTCCTTGACGGCCGTCGTCAGGTGACTGTTGAACACCTCGAAACGTCTGGGCGTATCGCTCTCTCTACAATTCCCGAGAAGCGCCGGCCTCTGATTCGGGCGCTGTTAGGCCCCAGCCAAGGAGAGGTGCTGACCGCAAGTGACGTGGAGGCGATTCTGGAAGTGAGTCGCCCGACTGTACACAGCCGGATGGACCTGCTGGAAACTCTTGAAATAGCCACCGTCACGGAAAGCGAGGAAGACGGACGCCATCCAAAGAAGATCGAACTGAAGGACGACCTTCGATGGCCGGAAGAATTGGAGTTCCCTGTCTTCTGATCGTTAAATTTTCCTGACCCCCGCCCACCCGGGAGTCACAACTGGGGATAGACTGACCTTCCGGCTTGGTAAGTTACCTACCCCCCACACCTGTGATTATCTAAATGAGTCCACGGGGCCAGGGTTTATTTTAAGACTATATGATTCGTATTATATCGAACAGGACTCATAGAACATAATTGGTGGTAATTGACGGGTTTCAATTTTTACAAAGGACTGCGTTCAATTGAGTGGCAGTATCCAGAATTGTCAAACTTTGAATACAAAACAAAGAGACGCTAGCGGGCTGCTAGAATTGTCCGACACTATCTTAAGCTTAGACCCCCGTCTTGACTCTCCTAACTGTGAGCTGTGCGCCGAAGTCTTTAGTTAACCAACTACAACACTACTCCTATGGCAGATGTTTATCAAAATGAAGTTGGAAAGTTGTTTGATCAGTCAGTATTCGACATACCAAAGTACCAGCGCGGATACTCCTGGACTTCACAGGAAATTAACGACTTTATTAGTGATTTGGAATATACTTATGAAGAAAAGAACATAAAACAAAGAACGGGATTCTCTCATTACTTTGGCACCATTGTTCTGTTAGATAAAGGCAAAAGAGATGCCGGGAATCAGGTGTTTGATCTCTACGATATCATTGATGGCCAGCAACGTATGACTACTGTGTCGATGTTTATGAGCTGTCTAAATTCCGAACTCCATCATATTTCAGAGCGCGGCAACTTGTCTCAAAACTACTCTATGTCTCCTGCAGAAACGGCGGCAGAAAATGACAAATCTTTTGTCAGCTATCACAGTTCAGAAAGAATAACACTTGACTCGCTAAATAACAGCGTATATCAATCTATTACTATTTATGATGATGGTACAGAAGACATTGAACCCGAGAATATCGCTCAAAGGAGACTCATAGAGTCTAAGGAGACGATACAGGAGTGGTTCGAATCAAAACGAACTGAATACGTCCAAGATGATGACTATGATAAATACTATAATTATCTTCGGGATATTGGTAAGATTGTCAAGAACGGTCTTGAAGTTACCACATATATTATACAGGATGAAACAGAAGCGGGGAGACTCTTTGAGGTGGTTAACGATCGTGGTAAGGACCTTACAACACTTGATCGTATAAAGAGCTACTTAGTGTATTGCGCCTCCCGATTGGATGATCCCGACTTAGCAAGAAGAATATTTGATAGATTTGGTACTGTATTAGAAAACATAACCAAAAACGGCGGCGACGACACTGAAATAGACGCATTTGTTAGATACCACTGGACACTGTTTTCGGGAGAAATTGTATTGGCTAAGCAATCAAACAATGAATACACTACGGTTCACAGGCGGGTTAAGAACCTACGCAAGCACGCATCAACAGACCAGAGCGGAGATTCAATAATCAAGTGGATTGAATCATATCTTGAGAGTAGTGTAGGTTGTTCTGAGGCGTTTGCGAAAATCGAAAACCCAAAGTCAATTATCGGTGACAACACAAGTCTCAGTGAAGAAGAACTAACCGAGCTTATTGAACGGCTTGATGGACTGAACCGACTGCCTGTGTCTCGTAATTTCCTTCCACTACTGATGGCCACTTACAATCAGTATGGAATTGGTAGAGAATTCTATCAGATTGTTATCCTTTGCGAGAAACTATCCTTCCGTGTCTACAATATCGCTGGACGTCGAACTGACGCAGGTAGAGCTTCCCTCCAGAGGCACGGCTACTGGATTGAGTGGGCTGGAAGGAGGGAACAAGCTCAGAGGATATTTGACGGTGATCCGAACAAATTAGAGTTTGATGACTCGGACCAAGCCATTTCGTCTACTTGCGAAATGATTGAATCTGAGATTGGCAGAAATGCCCCTGACACTTATTTCATAGATTGTCTACGTCGAAAGGATCTATTTGAGGGATCTGATCGTAGCGACGGCTGGAGGGGAGTGCGGAATAAGGAGGTTGTTCGGTACCTACTCTACAAATATGAAAAGTACCTACGAGAATCAAATGAAAAGGCGTCCCTTTCGCAGATTCCGCCATTCTCAACTTGGAAAGAGCAAGGCATAACTATTGAACATATACATCCCCAGTCATCAGATTCAGAGCGGTCAATTGAGAGTCACACCGATATGCTGGGAAATCTTGTGCTACTTGGGCCTGAGGATAACTCTTCGGCTGGTGACGCAGATTATGTTGAAAAGTACAAAACCACATACAACTCTTCTAAGATGCAGTCGCTCGCTGAGTTGCCTTCACCGGAAGAGGGCTGGACTGAAGATGATATTGTTAGCCGAACAGACGACATTATTCGGTTTGCTCTTACAGAATGGGGTAATCTGAGTGAAGCACACGTTCATATAAAGAACACCCCCACGGATATATTGGGTTACCGTGATATCGCTGACGCTATCAGACAATATCATAAGTCAGAATATGGATTCACCGTTCCGTCTATCCAGCTTTCAGAAAATAGTGTTGACACGGGAAAGCGATGGCAAAGGATGAATAACTGTTCTAACTGCGGCGGAACGTGGGCCAAGTTAGATTCCACGGAAGAATGGAACGCCCAGTGTGCAGGATGTGAAACTGATCTTGAAAATCCAATTTATCACTTCCGCTTTAGCGAATATATCAATAACGAGATACAGGGGCAATTAAGTAGTATCTGAGTTCCATCAATATGGCTTGATGCAGTTGGAATCAGTTCCGACCCCGACACTGCAAGTAGCAGAGTGGCGGTCAGATATCCCTGATATGGTCTCGTCGTCGCTCCGCCTTTTCAGCACTTGACCCCTTGTCGTAGTGCTTATCTAGCACCTTCCCGCTCATATTGACTCGCTCCCCTGTCACGTCCTTGGGCTGTCCCGCGTTCCGCGCCGCTGTCACGTAGCCCCGACGGAGGGCGTGCGGGCTAACCGAGCCGGGACACTTGCAGGAGGCGTTCCAAGACATAGCCTCGCACGTCTCCGGATCCCGGTCGAAAGGGCAGTTCCCGCCGTTGTAGTAGCAGGGCCGACTTGATGTGTAGACGTACCGTTGGATAGTCGTCTCAACCACGCGTCCGGATTGTGAGGCAAGGAGGGGCTTCCTGCCGTGTTCGTCTTCCGCGTCAGGGCGGGTCTGTTTGATGTAATCGGCGACAGTCTCGGCTGTTTCAGGAGTAATGAGAATATCTCGTACACTCTTTTCTTTGTTCTTCAGCGGCGTCCCGGTAGTAGGTCGGTGTCGGATCTCCAAGGCGGGCCGTCCCTCATCGAAGTCGCCGAGATCGAGTGCCCGAAGCCCGCTCATACGCATACCTGTCTTCCAGAGAATTAGTAGCGTGATATGGCGGTTACTGGCATACTCGTACTTAGCGAGGAAATCCAGTATTCTGGTAGCCTCGTCTCGGGTGAGAAGATCGTCGCAGATTTCGTCACTCTCGCTGACCGAAGGGATCCGAACCATAGCGCCCATCCCGCGTGGAACAGCCGCAATATGTTCACAGAATTCGATAAACTGCTTAATGGTCATCATATCCTGCCGCGCCGTGATGACCTTCACTTTCGAGAGTCGGTATTCTTTGTACCGCTGGATAACTTCGCTGTCGAGGTCGTTCAGATCCGTGAGTTGCTGACCGTCTAGCCAATCGCAGAACTGTCGTAGGGACGTTCGGTAGTTCTTGAGCGTCTTCCGAGTGACGCCCGGCTTCTTGTCTTTCAGGAATCGGTTCTTGGCTTCGTGCGGCGGCGTTGGTTTCAGGCTCATAGGCTGTCTGGGTACAGCCTGCGTAAACGGCGCGTCCGTTGGTGACGAGGCCGGAGGGCGTGAAAACGCCCGACAGCGACGAGACCCCGGGTTCAAATCCCGGCCTAGGCTCTTCCGCCGTACACTCTTTGTGCGCACACCTTTCTGGCTACTCGTCTGGATAAAATCTGTTCGAGATTCGCTTCTCTCGCTAAACAGGGCATCCCTCGCCGTGTTGCGATTCGGTTAAGTGTCAGTTCACACAAACTAATTTACAGACAGCGACGGACTAGACCCGAAATCGACCGGGGGCGCGTCCCCTCGAGGGAACCCCGGATTTCGCTAATCCACACTCACAGAGGGATGACTGAATTTTAGTCAGAAATTTGATATAATTGCTTCTCGATGCGGCTATCCACGTCGGTTACGCGGCGAGTGATGTTCCGCCGAAACCACTATTGGTAAGACTAACGTATTACGTTTGTATGTCTGAAGCGGCCACAAGCGACGACGGCGGGAACGACATCGCCACGGTCAACTTCAAACTCACCGAGTCGTTCCTCGAACAGATAGACGATACGTGGCAGGGGCGCGGGTTCAACAGCCGGAGCGAGTTCATCCGGTACACGCTTCGGGACGCCGTCGAGTTCCCGACGTTCGACCGCGACGAACTCGTCGCCCTGCTCGAAGCCGAGGAAGACATCCGTGAGGGACGGACGACGAGCGCCGAGGAGGCCCGCGAGCGGTTCGGCACGAGCGATGAGTGACGACGGGTGGACGTGGGAACTCTCCTCGACGGCCGAAGACGACCTCGACGGACTGTCCCCCGCCGACCAAGACCGGATACTCGACAAGCTCGATGAAATCGTCTCCTCGCCGTGGCGCGACCCGCCGGACTACGGTGAGCCGCTCCAGAACAGCCCGTACAAGAAGATACGCGTCGGGGAGTTCCGGCTCTCCGTGAGCTTCCGGCAGGACCACGGGCGGCTCGTCGTCGCACGTATCAAGCGTCGTGGCGGCGCGTACACCGCTGACGACGACTAAGTAGTCGAGAAGTTCGCCGACAGGTAGTTCTCAACTCCTGACGGACATTCTCGATGTGGTTCCCCGTGTCCATAAAGTGAGGACGGGTGGGTCTCGTGACCGCGCACAACGGTCCGCTGGTTCGCGTCGGCCCGTACCTGCTCGTTTTTGCGAGGAGTTCACCTAGGTCCGGCTACGCGTGAGAGCCCCCACGCTGTCGTACGACGCATCCGTGTGCCAACTCGTCACGCACTCGCCGCTTGCTCACACTTCAGACACAGCGCGGCGTCGGCAGCCTCCTTCGGTACGACGGTGCCACACCGCGGACACCGAAATCGGGTGTGCGTGTACTCGGTGTGAGATTCGATCGCCGTCCGTCCATCGTTTGCGGGCATATGATCAAGAACGGGGTACTACACTAAAATATTTCTGGACAGATAGATACATACATCTAATATCGACTGGTATACGGGCGATCGGCGTGCGTGTCGCTGTGAGTTCCAACGCCGATACCCCGAGAAGGTGGACGAAACGCGAGAACCGAGACGTGGAACGCGCTCAGTGGAAGTCCTCGACGAAGCGCGCCGGCAGCCGGTCGACGAACCGCGGCGGGAGGGCGGCGACGACGGTCTCTGTGACGATCACCATCGGCTTCCGGAGGAGGACGTACACCGCGGAGACGCCGACGGCCGCGAGGACGGCCGTCTCGACGACGCCGTCGAGAGTGTACACCGCCGGCGCGGCGAACGCGACCGCCACGAAGAGATCTTCGGGCGCGCCGTCGTAGCGGACCCACCGCCGCGGACGGAGCCAGCGACCGTGGTAGTGGCTGTAGACCGCGCGCTCTGAGGTTCCGAGCCACGGCTTCAGTTCCAGGCCGCCGCCCAGAGCGTCCATCGCGGAGTGCAGCGCTGCCGCTGCGAGAAACAGCGCTGCGGCGGCGGTGAGCGTCGTCGGGGCGGCGACGGCGACGGCTCCGGCGACAGCGGCGGCGACCCCGAAGTACACCGGGAAGTGGAGCGTCCGCCGGTGACCCGCATAGAGGTCGAAGTCGGGGAACAGCCCACCGAGAGCGGCCGCGGCGATCGGGATCGACGAGGTTCCGACGACGCTCTCGGGGAACAGAACGCCGGCCAGAACCGCGAGCACGACGCCAGCGAGCGCGTGCGTGGTGGCCATCATCACCGGGTCGTAGGGCCATAGCCCGTAAGACCGTTGCGTGTATCCCGCTAGCACGTCAGTCGGTGAGAAAACGAGAAAGCAAAATCGACGAGGGCGACGGCGGTACCGAGTCGGAGCGGACTTTTTGCCACGGGCGACGTAC
This sequence comes from Halobellus sp. Atlit-31R, assembly GCA_003665935.1. Taxonomy (GTDB): domain Archaea; phylum Halobacteriota; class Halobacteria; order Halobacteriales; family Haloferacaceae; genus Haloquadratum. The sequence goes on from QPLR01000001.1 coordinate 761,920, forward strand.
GTTCGGTATGCGGCTGCCCTCCCGGTCCGAGAGCGCGCGACTGACGGCGAGCGGGATGCGGATGAGCGTCGCGGTCATCCTCGGCTTCGGCATCGCGACGCGGAACCTCAGCGTGCTCATCAACGCGGTCGTCGCGTTGGCGGTGACCTACCTCCCGGCGCTACTGGAGCGCGACTGGGACGTCCGGCTCTCGCCGGGGCTGACGTTCGTCGTGACACTCGCCGTCCTCCTGCACGCGCTCGGGATTGTCGGGCTCTACGAGGAGGTCTGGTGGTACGACCACCTGACGCACACGCTCTCAGCCGGCCTCGTCGCCGCGGTCGCGTACGCGGCCACGCGAGCGCTCGACCTGCACTCCGAGGAGGTGTCCTTCCCCCCGCGGTTTCTCACGGCGTTCTTGCTCCTGTTCACGCTCGCGCTGGGGGTGTTCTGGGAGGTGCTCGAGTTCGCGGCGAGGCACGGAGCCGAGATACTCGGCGTCGAGGCCGTGCTCGTCCAGTACGGTCTAGAGGACACGATCCTCGATCTCGTCTTCGACACCGTCGGCGCAGTCCTCGTCGCGCTGTTCGGAACGGGCCGCCTCGCCGGGCTCGTCGAGACGGTGCGCGAGCGACTGGCGGAGTCAGTCGGCCACGAGTGACGCCGTCGGCTGCGGCCGGCGTCTCGGGCCCCTCGCATCAGTGCCGTTCACGCTTTTGTACTCCGAGTGTGTTACGTTGTCATATGTCGTTCATCATCGTCGGCTACGGCCGGGTCGGCGCGCGGACCGCTCGGATTCTCCACGAAGAGGGCCACAGAGTGGTGGTCGTCGAAAACGACCCGGACAAGGCGGATCGTGCCCGCGAGGCCGGATTCGACGTTGTCGAGGGCGACGGCAGCAACGAGTCGGTCCTCAAGCGCGCTGGCGTCGAGGACGCGACTGCCCTCGGCGGCCTCACGGGTGAGCCGAACACGAACTTCGCCGCCTGTATGATCGGCAAAGAGTTCGGCTGCCGCGTCGTGATGCGGATCAGCGAGGACTATCGGGAGGAGATCTACGAGCGCTACGCCGAAGACGTCGACGAGGTCATTTACCCCGAACGCCTCGGCGCGGCAGGTGCGAAGACGGCGCTCCTCGGCGGGAGCTTCAACGCCATCGGCGAGCTCACCGAGCAGCTGCGGCTCACGACGGTGACAGTGCCCGACGGTGCGCCGGTGGTCGGCCAGAAGGTCAACGACGTCGACGTCGACGATCTCGGACGGATCTACGCGCACGGCCGCGACCGGGAGCCGATGACGATTCCGCTGCCCGGAACGATCGTCGAAGCCGGCGACCGCCTCGCGCTCGTCGTCGAGGAAGACGGTCTCGAACGGACGAAGGCGACGCTTCTGGGCGCGTAGCGGCGTCACTTCTGTCACAATCGAACCGCGTGCGTCGTCGCGGGGGACGACGACGCTGTGTACCGGGGTGCAACGTCCGCGTGTCGGGCGCGCGGTGGGAGGATGGGAACTGATGTGGCCGTCAGTGCGCGCCCAGTCGTGTGCTCTTCCCTACCATACTTAAAACCGCGTCAGACGAGGAGCAGACTTGTGGCGTCTGACGGCCCAGCGCGGCGAGAGAGCACACTCAGCCTGGTGCGGCAGCTGGACAAGAGTTCGACAGCACAGCGCGTTCGAGCGAGCCGAAAAGCGGCCGGTCGCGTTGCGGTTAGCTGCGCGCGTAGCCCTGTGCGTACGCGCCGATGAACATCCCGGCGAGCGCCCACAGGATGGTGATGTTACCGACGCCGAGGCTGGCGTAAGCCGCGCCCGGGCAGATGCCGGAGAGCCCCCAGCCGACGCCGAAGATCGCACCGCCGACGAGGACGTTCTTGTCGAACGGCTTCAGCCGGCGTTCGTACCGGTTACCCGTCAGCGGGGCACTGTCGCGGATCCGAGGCATCACCGCGAAGGCGATCCCGGAGACGATCGCCGCCCCGAACATCACGAACGGCAGCCCGAGGTCCTCGAACAGCAGGAAGTTGATGACGACCTCCGGGCGCGCCATGTGGCTGAACCCGAGTCCGAACCCGAAGATCAGACCGCCGACGAGGATCAGCGGGATGAACAGGGGATGACGGTCGCTCACGGGCTCACCCCCAGTGCGGCGACGACCTGCGCGGTCACGATCGCGACGGCGAGGAACGTCACCACGCCGACGAGCGAGGTCTTCGACGCCGAGCCGACGCCGCAGACGCCGTGGCCCGACGTACAGCCCTTACCGATCCGTGTGCCGATCCCGACGAGGACGCCGCCGACGAGCAGCCGCCACGGCTGGACGTCCGTCGTCCAGAGCGTCACGCCGGCGACTTCGTACAGCGTGCCGGTCGATCCCGGCTCGTACAGCGACGTCGTGATGACCCCGGACTGGACGGTCGCAGCGAACGCCAGCGCGCCGAGGATGATGCCGAGCGTGAAGACGACGCGCCAGTTCCGCGAGGAGACGTATCGCTGGAACCGCGACTTGTCCGAGACGTACGACAGCGTCGACTCGAGGAACGTACTCGCACCCGCGGGGATGCCGGTGCCGAGATAGATGACGACCACGCCGAGGCCGACGAGGAACCCCCCGACGGCGTAGCGGCTGATCCCGTTCGGGAACAGCTCGGCGACGAGTTGCAGTGGAAGTGGGTCTATTACCATTCGTGTGGATTGTATTTGCGTGTCTTAGAGTCGTCTGTTTCAGTCGTCGGCGAGCGATTCCTGACTGGCGGCGCAGTTGTTCGGGCCGAGCTCCAGCGAGAACGCCTCGTCGTCTTCGACCACGTTCTGCCCGAGGTTCGTCGCGATGATGTCCTCGTAGTTCGCCGGCCGCGGCGGCATATCCGAGA
>QPLR01000002.1 GCA_003665935.1 Halobellus sp. Atlit-31R
CCTCGAACTCCTCGCGACGCTGCTCGAAGGCGACGAACTCGGACGTACAGACGGGCGTGAAGTCGCCCGGATGACTGAACAGGACGAGCCACTGTCCCTCGTAGTCGTCCGGAATCGTCAGTTCGCCATGGCTCGTCTCCACCGTGAGCTGCGGGAACTGATCGCCGATTCCGGGTGTCTCACCCGACTCGACCGCGTCTGCTGTAGACTCTGACATTGCAATTTTCCTTTCGATGGCTACGTATTAATTGACCGTCGTACAAACAGATGTTTCTCGTTCTTATCTCTATCTCTCATAGAAACAAGGAAAATTTGCATTATAAAAACTAATCTTTGTCAATGACAGATGAACTGTGCTGTCTGCTCGGAGGTGGACCGAACACGGGAACGAGGCAGCGAGGCCACCGATTCCGGCGGCTAACCGCCCGCCGATCGCGACCCTTCAGAATGTGCGAGCGACGCTCTACCGGTCGGGGCTCGCGGCTACTCCCCCTGTGCCGGCGACTCCGATGGCTCAACCTCGTCGACGGCCTCACCCTCGCCCTCGTCGGCCTCGGGCTCTTCGGGGGTCGTGATCCGCGCCTTCATAATTCGGGTGTTGTCGACCTGTTCGATCCGGATGACGATCCCGTCGTAGGTGATCTCTTCGCCCTCCTCGACGAGTCGTCCGGCGCGGTTGAAGATGAAGCCGGCGAGCGTCTCGAACTCCTCGCCCTCGGGGAGTTCGAGCCCGAGCATCTCGTTGACCTCGTCGATGTTGACCTCGCCGCGGACGAGCGTCTCCCGCTCGTCGAGCACCTCGAAGGCCTCCTCCTCGTCGTCTTCGAGGATGTCGCCGACGATCTCCTCGACCATATCTTCGAGCGTCACGAGGCCCTCGGTGGTGCCGAACTCGTCGATGACGATGACCATCCGCAGGCGGTTGTCCTGGATCTCCGTCAGCAGTTCGTCGACGTTCTTCGACTCGGGGACGTGGAGCGTCGGCTGGACGATGTCGATGAGCGAGACCGGCCCTTCGCCGTAGTGCTTCTCACGCACCAGATCGCGGATCGTGACGATCCCGATGATGTTGTCGAGGTTACCGTCGTAGACGGGGACGCGCTCGTGGTCGGACTGCACGCACGTCTCGATGGCTTCGTCGACAGTCGCGTCCTTCGGGACGGCCGTCATATCGAGTCGCGGCGTCATCACCTCCTTTGCGATCGTCTGGTTGAACCGGAAGATCCGGTCGAGCATCTCCCGCTCCTCCTCCTCGATGACGCCCTCCCGCTCGCCCGTCTCGATGAGGTCCTGGATCTCGTCGCGGGTGATGTACGACGTCTCGATCGCCGAGCGACCGCCAGTCACCTTGTTGATTACGCGCGTGAGGTAGTCGAAGACGACGACCAGCGGCAGGAGGACGTACTCGGAGTACTTCAGCGGTCGTGCGATGCGGAGCGCCCACGACTCGGTGTTCTCGACGGCGTAGGACTTCGGCGCGCTCTCGCCGAAGAGCAAGACGAGCGTCGTGATCCCGAAGGTGGACACGAGCACCGCCGCGCCGGGATCGAAGTAGAGACTCACGATCGCCGTCGCGATCGACGACATCGCGATGTTGACGATGTTGTTTCCGACGAGAATCGTGATCAGCAGCCGGTGCGGGTTGGCTTTGAGCTCGCCGACGATGCCGGCTCTCGGGACGCCGTCCTCGACGAGCGAGTCGATCCGGTGCTTCGCGAGCGAGAACATCGCAATCTCCGAGGAGGAGAAGAACGCCGAGAGAGCGATGAGGACGGCGATCGCGAGTGCGCCCGCGACGGTGACTGTCGCGTCGTTGATCGGGAGGGTCTGGAGGACCGAGGCGACGGCCGCCGAGGGATCGACGACACCGCCGGCTGGCTCGATAGTCGGCTGGACCGCTGTCCAGTCATCGATGCTGGGAGGTCGGTCGACGACGAGAGATGCGAGTGGCGGGGACAAACCCATATAACTACGTCACCTTGTCTGGCCCCGGAATTAAGAGTTACTCTCGTTTCACCGGCGCCGCCCCAACTCGCGACCGATTCCCCCGCCGCCCGGGAGTCCTATGCCCCGTTCGGCGACCCTCTGTTCGGGGGCGTCGGTCCGACAGCGTTACGGACGCCTCGTTCGTACCGCGTCTATGAGCGATTCGGATCCACACATAACGCTGTATCGGCTCCAGGCGTGCCCGTTCTGCGAGCGGGTCGTCAGAGTTCTCGACGAACTCGACCTGCCGTACCGCTCCCGCTTCGTCGAGCCGATGCACGCCGACCGCGACGTCGTCAAACGCGTCTCGGGGACGCGGGTCGTCCCGGCGATCGTCGACGAACGGACCGGCGTCAAGATGGCCGAATCGGCGAACATCGTCGAGTACCTGACGAAGACCTACGGCGACGGGGGTGCCGCCTGATGCTCGACTTCGAGGTCGTCTCGCTGCCGGAGACGGATCACCCGGAGGTCGGCGACACCGCACCCGACTTCACGCGGCCGCTGGTGACCGACGAGTACTGGGAGGACGCGTCGCTGTCGTCGGTCGTCGCCGACGGGCCGACGCTACTAGTCTTCCATCCGATGGACGGCGCGTTCCCGGCGACGTACATCTGGAAACAGCTCGAAGAGCACGACCTCGCCGCCGAGGTCCAGACCGCCGGCGTCTCGATCTCCTCGCCGTACGAGCACACGACGCTCCTCGAGGAACGACCCGCCGCCACGCAGCTCTTCTCCGACCCCGCCGCCGACGTCGCCGCACAGTACGGCGTCGAGCACGATCTCGACGGGATGGCCGGCGTGACGGAGCACCGCCCCGCCGTCTTCCTGCTCGACGAGTCGCGGACGGTCCGATACGCCTGGGTCGCCGAGGAGTGGCCCGCCTTCCCCGACTACGAGGCAGTCGCGGCCGCGATCGACGAGCACGTCTGAGCCGCACTCGCCGCGGCCGCGCGGGTGCCGAGAGAGGCGGTCCGAGAGCCGTCGGAGGCGACGCAGTCGCCAGTGTTCCGGATCCACCACGCTCTTGCTGACTGACGCCGTCGATACCAGTAGATGACGGGGTTCGACGAGACGCCTGACGGACGGATCGACGCTGCACTCGACCAGGCGGCCGCCGCAATCGCGCGCGGTGAGGCCGTCGTCTACCCGACCGAGACCGTCTACGGACTCGGCGCGGACGCCGCCGACCCCGACGCGGTCGAACGCGTCTTCGATACGAAACGGCGCGATCGGACGAAGCCACTCTCGATGGGCGTCCCGACGATCACCGCTGCACAGCGCTATACGCTGCCGAGCGAGCGCGCACTCAGGTTTATGCGGGCGTTCCTCCCCGGTCCGGTCACCGTCGTCGTCGAACGCGACCCGTCGCTCCCGGACCTGCTCACCGCCGGCCGCGACCGGGTCGGGGTCCGCATCCCGGACCACGAGGTCGCCCTGGCGCTCTTCGAGCGCGTCGCCCCGACACCCGTGACGGCGACGAGCGCGAACGTCAGCGGCTCTCCGAGCGTCACGGACGTCTCGATGCTGGATCCGGAGCTCCGGGCGTCGGTGGGAGCCGTCGTCGACGTCGGCCCGCTGCCGGGTACCGAGAGCACGGTCGTCGATCCCGAGCGGAACGTCGTCCACCGCCGCGGCGCGATGGCCGACGCGATCGTCGCGTGGCTCACCGACGAGACCGGCTCCGAGCCGGTCGTCGACGACGCCTGACCGAGCGGGGCCGACTCAGCCGAGTCCGAGCATCGTCTTCAGCGAACGGGTTTTCGTCCCGCAGGTCGTCCGGTAGTCGCAGGCGTCGCACTTCGCCTCGTCGCTGATTCGCGCGGGCACGCCCTCCATCGATTTGACCGTCCACAGCGTCCGCCGGTAGGCGCTCTTCGCCCGCGTCGTCAGCCGGACCGTCCGCACGACGCCGTGGGACGGATACTCGACGAGCGCGCGCGGGATCTCGCGGCCGCGCTCCCACGCGAGCGCCTTCGCGACGCCGACGGCGCGCACGCGCTGCGGCTCCCAGACGCCCCGCGGCGGCGGATCACCGGGCGAGACGACGGTCGGCGTCGGGGCCGGCGAAGCGGCCGCGTCACCGTCCGGGGCCGGATCGAGGAGTTTGTGCGCGACGCCGTGGCAGTCGCGCCCCCGGAGAAACGCGTCGCAGTCGGTCGGGTCGGCGAGACGCTCGTAGTCGTCGCGCGCCGCGAGCGTCGCCAGATTGTCCCGATAGGTCGCTGTGGACACTGCCAGAGGGCGCTCGCGAAGTTCTCGGTCGGATGCTGTCCGGAGCATCTCGTACTCGAATGCGAGGTCCCGCACCGCGTCGACGGCCGGCGGCGGTTCGTGGTCGTCGTCGCGGCGGGCGTAGTAGAGCTGTCGCGGGCAGTACGCCGCGCGAGCGAGATGTGAGATCGGGATCGTCTCGGACGGTGAAGGCACGGGCGGGCTGGCCGCGGCTCCGTACTTGAACTCTGGGCCGGCGGTCCGTCCACGGCAAGCGACCGCCGCTACTCGCGCTCCCGCCCGACGACTTCGATGTCGAACACGAGTGTCTTCCCCGCGAGCTCGTGGTTGAAGTCGACTTCGACCGTCTCTTCGCGGACGGCGACGACGTCGCCGTGGAGGCCGTTCTGCGCGTGGACGTGCAGGCCGACCTCGGGAGGCTCACCGACCATCCCCTCGAACGTCTCCCGGTCGTACTCGCGGAGTCGATCCGAGTCGACGTCCCCGTACGCCGCGTCCGGCGGAATCTCTACCGTGCGCTCGTCGCCGACGCTCAGTCCGCGGACGGCGTCGTCCAGTCCCCGAATCACCTCGCCGTCGCCGACGGTGAACGAGAGCGGCCCGTAGTCGCTCGCCGTCCGATCTTCGGCCGCGGCGAGTCCGGACTCGGTCGCGACTGCGTACTTCGAGGTCCCGAAGACGGTTCCGTCCTCGAATCGGCCCACGTACTCGATCGCGACCCGATCACCCGTCTGGATTCCCATAGTCGGGTGTGGCCGGCGGATCGACAATACACTGTCGACCCCCGACCGCATCGGACGTCGCCGTGGGTGGCACGCGCCGGGCACTGATCCCGACAGAACGCTTATAACTTCCCGCGAGACATCGTCGATATGGCAGACGATACCGACAGTGCCGACCCCGAGGGCGGCTGCGACGCCCCCTCCAGAGTCGGCCGACTGCTGCTCGGACTCGGACTCGCACTGCAGGCGTCGGAGGACTTCCGCGATATGGACGACACGGTCGAGTACGCCGAATCCGCGGGCGTCCCGATGCCGGACGTCGCTGCGCCGTTCGCGTCGGGGATGATGCTCGTCGCCGGTCTCGGCGTCGCGTTCTGGCGACTCCCGCGGATCGCGACGGGTGCGGCCGTCACGTTTCTGGCGGTCGTGACCGCGACGATGCACGACTTCTGGAACGCCGACGAGGACTCCCGCAGCGGCGAACGGCTCGCGTTCTTCGGCAACCTCGCGATGCTCGGAGGCGCGCTCGTGTTCCTGCGCGAGGCGTACAAGTAGTCGGGCGGGGCCTACGAGCGAGTTGTACTGCTCTGTCAGCGCTACTGCAGCCGGCCGCTGGCAGCCTCCCGACGGCCACCTGTCGCGCGGCTGCCGGCGCTGAACGCCGGTCTCCGGTCTCCGGTCTCCGTTCACCGTTCACTGAGAGCGGTCGTCGTCCGCAGCGCGCTCTGCGGAGCCGGAGTCCGCCCGAGAGAGGGAGAGCGGGCTGCCGAGAGCGTACTTCGCTATCTGGTAGATCGTGACGGCGAAGAGCAAAAGCAGCGCGAGATCGAGCACGTACAGTTCTACGAACTCGACCGCGGAGATCTCTGACAGCGTAATCTCTCCGAGCAGAAACAGCGCTTCGAGCGTAGCCACCAGAATCAGCGCCGGAGTGAACAGGACCAACAGAATGATCAGGATCACGCTGAGGCGCTGCCACGGCTGGTTCATACTCACACCCCGTTCGGAAGCATTAAAAAGCACCCGACGGAAATAGAATCTCAGTATTTGTGACCTCCAAACGAGACACCGATGCGCCGTCGGAAAGTGAGAGCGTCCGCGAGGCGGTCGAGCAGTCCCGGAGCGGCGCACCGGCTGTGGGGTCGGTCGTTCGGGACCGGTTCACCTCCGACGAGATCTTCCAGCGGATCGTCGCAGCGGCGGACGAAGAGATCACGTCCGGGAGCCGTGAGCTGTTCTTCAGTGCGCTCGCGGCGGGATTCGCCATCTCGATCACCTTCCTGCTGTACGCGTCGCTGACGGCGTCGACCGACGGCCACGAAGTTCTGAGTGCGATGCTCTATCCGCTCGGATTCATCTACATCATCATCGGTGGCTACCAACTCTACACCGAGAACACGCTCCCGCCGGTGGCGCTGACGCTGGAACGGCTCGCGAGCGTTCCGGCACTGCTCCGCAACTGGATCGTGGTGCTCACAGGCAACTTCGCCGGTGGTGCGGTGGGCGCTGCCACCCTCGCTTACGGCGGTGTCCTCTCGCCGGAGGGAGCGACGGCGGCGCTGCGCCTCGCTCAGAAGGGGATCGAGACGGAGTCCGGAACGCTGTTCGTCAAGGCGGCCTTCGCCGGTCTGATCGTGGCCGGTGTCGTGTGGGTCGAGTACGCCTCGCGGGACACCATCTCCCGCATCGCGGTTGTCTACTTGGCGTTTCTCGCGATCCCGATGGGGAACCTCTTCCACGTCGTCGTCTCGTTCACCGAGATGCTCTATCTCGTCTTCCGGAACGACCTCGCGCTCTGGATCGGACTCTCGGAGTTCGTTCTTCCAGTCCTCGTCGGTAACACCGTCGGCGGCGTCGTGCTCGTCACGGTCGTCAACTACTTTCAGACGACCGAGTCCCGGCTCGAATCGGCCCGGTTCGAGGGCGCTTCCCGACAGCTCTCGACGCGGGAGTGGCTCCTGGGCGGCCTCGCCGGCCGTTCCTACGTCCCGCTCGTCGACACGACCACCCACACTACGGAGTCCGCCGACTACCGCATCGTCGTCCCGATCGCCAACCCACGGACGGAGTCTCCGCTCCTCGAACTCGCCTGTCAGATCGCCAGCACCCACGACAACGCAACCGTCCACACGGTCCACGTCGTTCAAGTTCCGGAGGCCACCCGCGCGTACGGCCCACAACAGCGGCAGCGGATCGTCGCCGAGTCCAACGATCTCTTCGACGACGTCCGTGACCACGTCGGCTCTTACGACGTCGGCTACGAGTGTTCGACGGTCGTCTCACACCGTTCGTTCGAGGAGATCTTCGACATCGCCCGGCGGAAGAACGCCGACCTCACGCTGCTGAACTGGGGCGACGACCGGATCTGGAGCGCCGTCCGTACCGAGCGGCCGCTGACCGAGTTGACGAACCGGCTGCCTTCGGACTTCCTCGTGCTGCGAGACCGAGATCTGGACGAATCGAAGATCCTCCTGCCGGTCACGCAAACCCCCCACGCGGACCTGAGCGCGGAAGTCGCCTCCAGCCTCCGGACGGCCGTCGGCTCCTCGGTGACGCTTCTGCACGTCGTCGATAGCCCCGAGGAACGCGAGCGCGGCGAGGAGTTTCTGGCGGACTGGGCGAGCGAGCGCGGTCTGGGCGACGCCGAGTTCGTCGTCGACGACTCGGGCGACGTCGAGCGTGCGATCGAACGCGAGGCGCGAGACCACACGCTGTTGGTGGTGGGTGCGACCGAACGGGGGCTGCTCACGCGGCTCGTCACCGGAACGCTCCACTTCAAAATCGTCGAGGACGCGGAGTGCTCTGTCCTGCTCGCAGAGCGATCGAAGGCCCGTACCTTCCTCGGGCGGCTGTTCGGATAAGCGAGGCTTCGGAGCCGGTCGATAGTACGTGAGGCTTCGGAGCCGGTCGCTGTCTGTTTCTTGTCCTTCAGGTGGAGTCGCCGCACGGCTGTAGCGCTCGCGAGTCGTTCGCGCCGCAGAGATGGGACCGCCCGGATTCGAACCGGGGTCACGGGCACCCAAGGCCCGAAGTATACCAGGCTAACCCACGGTCCCGCGTTAAGTGATGCAGGCGTCACCGACTAAACCATTTCGTTCGGCGCCCGCCTACAGTCCCCAGATCACGGCGATGCCGACGGTCGTCACGGCCGCGAACACCAACTGCAGCGGCCCGCCGACCCGCAGATAGTCGCTGAAGCGGTATCCGCCGGGGCCGTAGACGAAGAGGTTCGTCTGGTAGCCGACCGGCGTCATAAACGCCGTCGACGCCGCGAACGTCACCGCCAACACGAACGAGAAGGCGCTCGCACCGAGCGTCTGGGCGGCCTCGACGGCGACGGGGATCATGAGAACCACGCTCGCGTTGTTCGAGACGACGTTCGTCAGGAGCGCGGTGAGGAGATAGAACACCGCGAGCACGCCGATCGGCGGCAGCAGGTCGCCGGCGGCGACGACGACGCCAGCCAGGAGCGTCGCTCCGCCGGACGACTCCAGCGCGATCCCGAGCGGGATGACGCCCGCCAGCAGGAAGACGACGTCCCACTGGACCGCCTCGTAGAGCTCGGCGGGTCGGAGACACCGGGTCGCGACCATCGCGAGCGAACCCGCGAGCGCGGAGACGACGATCGGGAGGACGTCGAGCGCGGCGAGAGCGACGACGGCGACGACGATGCCGACCGCGATCGGGGTCTTCTCGCCGCGGAAGTCGTGCTGTTCGATCTCCTGTGCGACGATGAAATCGCGGTTCGCGTCGAGGCGCTCGATGCTGTCGGCGGTCGCCTGCACGAGGAGCGTGTCGCCGACGCGGAGCGTGACGTTGTCCATCCGTCGGCGGATGAGCTCCTGCCCGCGCCGCAGCGCCAGCACCGTCGCGTCGTACCGCTGCCGGAAGCTCGCGGAGACGAGCGACTCGCCGACCAGCGACGAGCCGGGGCCGATGACGACCTCGACGAGGTTCTGTCGCGCCTCGCCGGCCTCCAGTTCGGACTCGTCGACGGCCGTCGGCACGACGTCGAGCCCCTCGACGTCGAGCAGTTCGACGAGCGTACTGCGATCCGTCCGCAGCGCGAACACGTCGCCGGCCTGGATCTGCTTCGGCGCGAGCGGTTCGAGGAAGACCTCTCCGCCCCGGATCAGCTGGATCAGGTCGACGTCGAAGTCGGTCTCCTCGAGGGCGCGTCCGACCTGCTGGCCGACGAGCGGCGAGTCCTCGCGGACGACGACCTCCGTCAGATACTCGCCCATCTCGAACTCCTCGGTCAGGTCCTGCTCGGGTTTGATCCGTTCGGGCGTCAGCCAGCGGCCGACCGTCAGGAGGTACGCCGTGCCCACGATGGAGACGACGATCCCGAGCTGGGTGAACTCGAACATCGTGAACGACCGTCCGATGAGCCGCCCCGAGAGCTCCGAGGCGAGAATGTTCGTCGAGGTGCCGATCAGCGTCAGCATCCCGCCGAACATCGACGCGTACGAGAGCGGCAGGAGCAGTTTCGACGGCGACGTCCCGCCGCGCTCTGCGAGATCCGTCACCATCGGCAGCAGGATCGCGACCGCGGCGGTGTTGTTGATGAACCCCGAGATGGGGGCGACGACGCCGATCGTCGCGCTCAGTTGGCGGTCCATACTGTCCTCGGTGAACGACGCGATCCGCGCTCCCAGCCGCTGCACCACGCCGGTGCGCTGGACGCCGTCGCTGAGGATGAACATCGCGAGCACCGTCAGCGTCGCCTCGCTCGAAAATCCCGAGAGCGCGTCCGCCGGATAGTCCGCGAAGAGCACGATCGGCTCCGCCGCGAGCCCCATCGCCGAGAGCGCCGCAGACGCCGGCTGGATCAAAAGCAGCGCGACCATCACACCGATCGCGGTGACGTCGACCGGCACCGGCTCGGTCACGAACAGCGCGAGCGCGGCGAGGACGACGAGGAAGACGACGACGACGCCGGGCGGTATCGGTGCCACATCGGGCGGTCGACTCGCCGGTGCAAAAGACTGTGGGATATCTCGGCGTCGGGCGGCGCGGTCTGCGACTCCCGCTCGCCCGCCGACGCCCTCTCAGAACTCGTCTTGGAGCTCCATCTCCGCGACGAGCGCGTACGGCTCCGTGCCCGAGCGGATGCAGTCGAGGATCCGGAACGCGTCCTTCGGCGAGAGGAAGTGTCGACAGACCGCCCGGCCGAGCGGCGTCGGGTCGAAGCCGTCGATGAACTCCCACTGGAGCAGTTTGCCGACGGCGTGCTTCGTCGGGACGTCGCCGACCATCCGGTCGTTCAGGCGCTTCGCGTGCTTGCCCGCGACGACGACGTTCGCGAGCGTCTCCTCGGCGGCCGCGGTCTCGTCGTACCGGGTCACCACGTCTTCCATCTCGCCTTTCAGGAGTTTGAACGCCACCTCGTCTTCGGTCATCTCCATCGTGTTGTGGTAGCTGCAGTCGGGCTCGACGAGGAGATAGACCGTCCCCTGATCGTGGTAGTCCGGCCGCCCCGCCCGCCCGAGCATCTGCTCGAACTCCTGGACGGAGAGCCACTCGATGCCCATCGCCAGCGAGTCGAAGACGACCTGCGAGGCGGGGAAATCGACGCCGGCGGCGAGGGCGGCAGTCGTGACCACCGCGGCGAGATCCTGATCGCCGAACTGCCGCTCGACGCGCTTCCGCCGCCCGTAGTCCAACCCCGCGTGATACGGCGCGGCGGCGTACTCCAGTTTCCGCGAGATCTCGTGACACCGCCGCCGCGAGTTCGTGAACACGATCGTCTGTCCGCGATATCCCTTCGAGGACTTCGAGTCGAACTCGCGTCTGACGAGTTTGTTGATGATGTCGGGCTTCTCTCTGCCGTCAGCGAACGTGACGTGGCGCTCGATCGGCACCGGACGCTCCTCGAACTCGATGAGCGTCGCGCGGAGGCGTTCCGCCAACGACTCCGGGTTGCCGACCGTCGCCGAGAGGTAGACGTACTGTGCGCCGCCGTAGTGGTCGCTGGCTGCCGCGCGTTCCTCGCAGTAGTACTTCAGCCGGCTGACGAGGCCGTCGAGACGGTGGCCCCGCTCTTCCTCCTTCAGCGTGTGTACCTCGTCGATGACGACGGTCCCGACGTCCCCGAGGTCCTTTCCGGTCCGGAGCGCGTGGTCGATCCCCTCGTAGGTCCCGACGACGACGTCCGCGTTCGGGTTGAATCGGTTCCCGTCGTCGTTGATCCGGGACGCTCCCACGCGGATCGTCACGTCGAGGACGTCGCCGTAGCGCTCCTCGAAGTCTTCGTGTTTCTGGTTCGCGAGCGCGACGAGCGGGACCAAAAAGAGCAGTTTGCCCTCGCCCTTCAGCGCCCGGTCGATGCCGGCGAGTTCGCCGACGAGCGTCTTCCCGGTCGCGGTCGCGCTCACGACGAGCTGATCGCGGCCCTCGAACAGCCCGTTCTCGACCGAGAGCGACTGCACGGGAAGCAGTGTGTCGAAGCGGTCTTCCACCCGCCGCTGGAGCTCGGGGTGGAGATCGAGCGTCGACGTCTCGACGAGGTCGACCTCGTCGGTCGTCGCGCTGACGGTGTCGAACTTCGTGAGATCCGGGTCGAGGCCCCCCGAGAGGAGGTTCGAGATCCGATCGAGGTCCTGCGTCTCCAGGAGAAGCTCCTCGAGCCGGTCCTGTGCGGCACCGGTGAGCCGCCCCGACGCCGAGAAGTCGAGTTCGCGCTCCAGTTCGCGCTTCGCACAGTCGGGGCAGATGTACTCGCGGTCGGTCTTGACGGCCGTGTCCTCGGTGATCGGCGAATATCGCCCATCCGAGGCGCAGTAGCGACAGGTCCGGACGACGAGCGCCTCCAACTGGTAGCCGTCGAGCATCTCACGAAGCTCTTCGCGGTGCGCTCTGGAGGTCTGCTCGGAGATCCGGATCCGCGAGGCTCGGCGCGCGATTTCGACGAACTGGCTCGGATCGCGGGGCTCCTCTGTCGATCCGCGTTTGATTCGGAACTTCGCCGGACGCGGCCCCGCGCCCGTCTCCTTCAGTTCGAGCACCCCGCGGAAGACGCGCTCGCCGTCCCGTTCGACGACCACGAGGAAGTCGTCGCCGGTCTGGTGGAGAAAGAGCGTGTCGACGCGGCCGACCTGTTGAGACACGAGCGTCGGTACGTGGACGAGGTATTTCAGCGGTTCGTCTGCGGATCCAGTACGATCCGGGCGCGGCTGGACTTAAGTCCCGTGGCCGACAACGATTCCGTATGCGAGGAATCCGTATCGGTAGCGCGTTCGGTATCCCGATCAAGCTCGATCTCACGTTCCTCCTCGTCCTCCCCCTGTTCGCGTGGCTCATCGGGAACGACGTCGGGCAGCTCGTGAGCGTCCTCAACGACCTGTTCGGCTCGGCCATCGACGTCACACCGCTGACGGCCGGCTCGACGCAGTGGGTGCTCGGCGCGGCCGCAGCGATCGGACTGTTCATCTGCGTGCTGCTCCACGAGTTCGGCCACTCGCTGGTGGCGATGCGCTACGGCTACGAGATCGACTCGATCACGCTGTGGCTCTTCGGCGGCGTCGCCAGTTTCACCGAGATGCCCGAAGACTGGAAACAGGAGCTGTTCATCGCCGTCGCCGGTCCGATCGTCAGCGTCGCTCTCGGCGGGATCTCGTACGCAGCCTTCGTGGTGCTCCCGTCGGCGCTGGATCCCGTGAAATTCGTCGTGGGCTATCTCGCACTGACGAACGTCGTGCTCGCGGTGTTCAATATGCTCCCCGGCTTCCCGATGGACGGCGGCCGCGTCCTTCGCGCACTCCTCGCGCGAACGCGCCCCCACGCTCGGGCGACCCAGATCGCCGCCGAGGTCGGCAAGGTGTTCGCCTTCCTGCTCGGTCTGTTCGGCCTCTTCGCGAACCTGTTTCTGGTCGCTCTCGCCTTCTTCATCTACATCGGCGCGTCGTCGGAGGCCCAGCAAACGGTGATGAAGGCCGCCTTCCAGGACGTCACGGTGAAAGACGTGATGACGCCGCGTGCGGAACTCGACGTCGTCCGCGAGAACGCGAGCGTCGCCGAGTTGCTCGAGCGGATGTTCACCGAGCGCCACACGGGCTACCCGGTGATGGACGGTGACCGCCTCATCGGGATGGTGACGCTCAGCGACGCTCGCTCGATCAGGGAGGTCGAACGCGACGCCTACCGCGTCAGAGACGTGATGTCGAACGATCTGGCGACGATCTCGCCGGAGGCGGACGCGATGACCGCCATCGAGCAGATGCAGAAGCACGACGTGGGTCGGCTTCCGGTCGTCGACGACGCCGGCGCGGTCGTCGGGCTCATCTCCCGCTCGGATCTCGTGACCGCGTTCAACATCATCCAGTCCCGCGGTTCGCTCGCCTCCATCTCGCCGCGGGACGCGTCGAGTCTCCCGAACCCCCGATAACTGCGCGCTCGAGGTGGCACGCGACGCACCCGGGGGCGCGACACCTCCGCGCCGGCCCGGTGCGGACTCAGGCCTCGCCGTCGCCCGCGTCGTGACCGTCGCCGCCTGCGCCGTGACTGTCGTCGCCCGCGCTGTGACCGCCGCCGGAAGCAGCGTCCTCGCCGTCCGCCCGCCTGAGGTCGACTGTCGCGTTCGCTTCGAGCCACTCGATCGCCTCCGAGAGGACCGCCTCGTCGTCACCGGTGAGTTTGATCCGCGTCTCGCCGGCGTCCCGGTTCGGATAGCTCCCGACGCGAATGCCGAACAGGTCGGCGGCCTCACCTAACAGCGACGCGAGCGCGCCCTCCGGTGCGGGCGAGTACAGCGTTCGCGTGGCGACGTCGCCGCCGAACTCCTCGGCGACGTTCGCGAAGGTGGCCTCCATCTCCTCGGGAATGCCCGGGAGGACGTACACGTCGTCGGCGACGCAGCCGGGCGCGAGCCCCTCGGGGTTCGGAATCGGCGTCGCTCCCGCCGGCATCGAGGCGTACCACTCGACGCGGAGTTCGAACTCCAGTTCGGGGTTCTCCTCGAAGATCCGATCGAGCGTCTCCCGAACGTCCGCCTCGGCGACGGGGTCGACGACGAGCTCCCGTTCGAGGCCCGCAGCGACGGCCGGCATCGTCACGTCGTCCGGCGTCCCGCCGAGGCCACCGGTGACGACGACGGCGTCGAACTCCGCGCTCCACGCGCGGATGGTCTCTGCGACGACTGCCTCGTCGTCGGGGACGACGACGATCCGTGCGATCTCGACGCCGCGGCGAGTCAGCTCCTTCGCGAGCCAGGTCGCGTTCGTGTTCTCGATGTCGCCCGCGAGGAGTTCGTTCCCGACGGTGACGATCGCAGCGTTCATACGCGATGGCTCGGGCGGCGACGGCTTAATGCCCGCCCTCGATGTCGACGCTGTGCTCGGCAATTTGGCTCGGTCCAGTTCGGTTCGGTTCGGTCCGGTCCGGTTCGGTTCGGTCGGGCGATGACGACGCCGAGAAGCGGAAAATCCATATCCACCGGCGCGTAGTGGCGACTATGGGCCTGTTCGACAGTACTCGCGTGCTCGCCGGTATCGCTCTGATAGTCGTCGGATCGTTACTGCTGCTCCCCGGAGCATTCCCGAATACGTCGCCGATGTTCACGTACGCGCTCGTGCCCGCTGCGGGACTCGTCACCCTCGGAACGTGGCTCGTCGGCACCTCCGAAGGTGCACCGTCGGTCTGAGACGAGAGCGACTCCTCCGGCAGTAGCGCTTTTCACTGTTTCGACGCTTCGACAGCTACAGTAGCGTTTGCACGTCACTATGCACTCGATCGCACGACGGCGTGCGACCGGTTGCGTGATCGACTGTAGATCCCAGTACGGTCGCACACGAAAAAATTAGATCGGCCGAAACGGCGCGGTCAGAACTACTCGGACGGGGCGGTGGACTGACTCAGCGTCGCGGACGTGTCGCCGTTCGTGGACTGCCAGACGACGCGGACCGTCTCGCCGCTCCAGTCGGCACCGTTGTCGAAGGTCGCGCTCGTCCCGGCAGAGACGCTCCCTGTCACTTGAGGCGTCCACGTGACGCTCCCCGCGTTGAGTCCGCTCGTGTTCAGACGTGCCGCCTCGATGGAGTCTCCGCTCTGGTGGGAGATGGTGACGTTGCCGTTCGCACTCGTGTTGTAGTCGAAGTCGAAGCTCGCCTGCGGAGCCGTCTGCTGGATGCTTCCCCCGAGGTTGAGGACGAACGAGCCGATGACGGCCGCGAGGATGACCGTGATCGCGACCATCAGGATGACTCCGATAACCGGCGAGACGGCGTCGTCGTCAGTCGCGAGTTGCTTGAGATTCATTATGCGTTACTCGGGGCGGTCGATTCGCTCAACGTGGCGGACGTCTCTCCGTTCTGGGACGTCCAGACGACGCGAATCGTCTCGCCGTTGAACGGATTCGTCGCATTCTTGGTGATTGCCGACCCCGCGCTTACGGTGCCGACGTCACTCCAGTTGCCGGACTGTGCACCGTTCCAGGATACGCCGGTCGTGTTAAGCTGACTGCCAGTGATGGAGTCGCCACTCTGGTGAGTCACGGTGACGTTGTTGCCGTTGTAATCGAAACTAAAGCTCGCCTGGGGTGCTGTCTGCTGGACGCCTTGGCCGAGATTCAGCACGAACGAGCCGATGACGGCCGCGAGGATGACCGTGATCGCGACCATCAGGATGACCCCGATGACCGGCGAGACGGCTGAATCGTCGGTGAACAGTTGTTTGAGTCTCATTGTTGGTTGCGAATACCGTCCCACGACTAATCTCTGTCGTTCGAACGATTTGCCCGGTCGCTACTTGCGTCGTGAGAGGTGTATTTAGCGGTACAGACTAGCCTTAATTAAGTCTAGTGCTTCAGTTATCAGTTCTGATAAGTGTATTGAATCGTCAGGACCGCGCGCTGGTTACGGCGCTCGGAGTCCGACCGGGGCGAAAACGCCGTGCGGCACACAAAACCTATGTTTCCGTACCGTGTTGTTATCGGTAGGCTGTCGTTTGCGAGCCACCCCTGACTCGCGATCGACGTCGTCCCCGTCTGGCGGCTGCTCCCGACCGCGCGGCCGCTGTTCACCACCGCTTCCCCCCACAATGACACGACCTACCTTCAGAGTCGGTGCGGTTCCGATCGCGGTGCTGGTGATCCTGTCGGTCCTCGCCGGCAGCGTCACGTTCGCCGGATCGGTCGCCGCCGTCGACAGCGTAGCCATCGAAGAGCCCATCTCCCCGAACCGCGTCGATGCGCAAGCCACGACGCAACACTCGTTCAACTACTCGTTCTCCGGTGTCAACACCACCGGCGAGACGACGCTCTCGCTGTCGGTCCCCGGCGAGTTCGAGATCGACAGTGCCACAGTCGAGATGCAGAACGCGTCCGGCGACGTAATCGATACCGCCTCGGTCTCCGGCGACGCGGTCGAGGTCACGGCTACGCCGAATACGACGCAGGTCTTTCTCGCCGGCGACGTGACGCTCACCGCGCCGGACCCCGCCAGCGACACCGAGTACAGACTGAAGATCAACTCCACGGACAACGACGGGACGAGCGCGAACACCACCGACACGCTCACTGTCGACGCCGACATCGGAATCTCCTCCGAGGCCGGATTGAATCCGACGGCGGTCGACGAATCGACCGAGACGCAGCACACGTTCAACTACTCGGTACGCGGCCTCAACACGAGCCGGGACACCACGTTCTCACTGTCGGTGCCGAACAACGTCACGGTCGAGACAGAGGACGTCGCAGTGAAAGACGCCGGTGGCGCCGTGGTGAACGACTCCGCGGACCAGAGCGCGACGAGTGTGACGCTCGTGGCGTCGCCGTCGACGTCGACCGCCTACCTCGCGGGTAGCGTCAACCTCACCAGTCCCGCCGTCCCCGACGACCGGGAACAGGCGAGCTTCGACGTCACCGTCGACGCCGACGACGGCGAGGACTCGGCGTCGCTCGCAGAGACCGTTCAGGTCAACTTCAGCGGCGGCGCACCGGGCGATCCCACGTTCGAGGACGCGGTCCAGTACGTCGAGTCCGACGGGACGCCGACCGTCGAAGTCGCGTTCTCCGAAGACGTCCAGAACTTCGAGTCGAACTACGAACTGTACGTCGAGGGCGAGGGCCGACTGACGAGCGGCAACGAGACCACCGACGTCCGCGAGGCGCGCGGGCGAGCCGTCGTCGAGCTCGATCGGACCTACAGCCAGGAGATGACGATCACGCTCGAAGACGGGATCACAGACCCAGAGGGCAACGCGCTCTCGAATCCCGGCAACGAGACGGTCACCTTCGCCCGCACGTCGGTGACCGCCGGCGAACGCATCAGCGCCTACAAAGGCGCGAACGTCGCCGTGGTCGCAACGGCCTCGGGCACGGACGTGACGATGGAAGGCACCGACGACGACACGGACACCTACTTCTTCCAGGGGTCGACCGGCGTCAACAGCCGGGTGTTCCTCTTCGCGACCACGGACCGCGCGCTCGGTGACTACGAGGCCGACATCGCCGGCGAGGGCGTCGCGGAGATCACCGTTCGCGACCTCGATCTCTCGGTCTCGATCGACGACCGGAACGTGACGAACCTCGGCGCGATCGAGGGAACCGTCGAGGCCAGAGCGAGCAACCGCGAGGTCCGTCTAGAACTGCTCGACGACGAGGAGGTCGTCGACAACACCGAGCGATTCGCCGATCTCTCTGGTCAGGGCGAGTACGAGTTCAGCTACGATCTCGAATCGCTCGACATCGACACGGGCGAGTACACCGTTCGCGTGACGGACACGACGTCGGGGATCTCCGTCGAGTCGGAGGCGATCACCGTCACCGAGGCCGGCGACACCGAAGCGACGTTCCCCGATCGCGTCCTCGAAGAGAACCGTGGTGACGTGGTCGCCATCCCGATCGAACTCTCGAACACCCGCGAGGCGACGCTGATCGTCGGCGACGAGGACGTCGGGTTCCGGGCGAGCGTGACCGTCCGCGACAGCGACGACGCCGACGAGCGCGACGACCGCGTCACCGTCTACTTCGACAGCTACGCGGCGTCGACGTACGGCACGGGCTCGTTCGAGGGCGACAACGAGGTCTTCAGCGTCAGCGACGACGACGAGCTCGTCGACGGCGAGGTCAGCATCGGCGTCTCCGACCTCCTCGACGCCGAGAGCTACCCGGTGTCGGCCGAGGCCGAAGGCCGCGAGACCGACGTCGCGACGATGGTTCTCCAGCCGCGCGAGACGACCGCGATCAGAACCTGGACCGCGCCGCGGAACCGATACGGCGACCTCGACACCGCTGCCGACGTCCGCGAGGCGACCGGGGACTGGGTTACCCGCGACTCCGACATCGCGACCGGCGACACCGTCGTCTACGAGGTCAGCGCCTCCGGTCTCGAAGGCGCGCTCGACGCCTTCGAGGAAGACACCGTCACCTCCGAGTTCTTCGACTTCGCCGGCGGTACCGGCGGCTCCCCGCCCGCCCGATTCACCGTCGAGCAACGGGACCCCGGCCCGAACCGGGATCCGCTCGTGTTGGAGCTGAACGACACCAACTCACGCGTCGTCGCGGACTCGGACAACGACACCTACTACGTGATCAGTCGGACCGGCGAGGACGGGCCCACCGGCGTCCGTGACACCGACGAGGACGGCGCGATCGACGCCGGCGAGGACGAGACCGGGTCGCTCGCGGTCGACGAGGATCTCCGCGCGTCGTTCACCGTCTTCGGCGACGACGAGAACGACCTCGACCTGACCGAATCCGGTGACGACGAGCGCGTCGAGACGACGTTCTCGCTGACCGAGGCCGAGCTCTCGATGAACGAACCGTTCAACGTCACCGAGACGAGCGGCCAGGAGGTCTTCGGCGAGGCGACGGTCGCGCCCGGAACGGAGCTCAACATCCGCGTCCGAAGCGACGACAACGTCCGACCGGCATTCCTGAAGACTGCGACCACGACCGTCGACGCCGACGGCCAGTTCCTGGTGACGCTGTCGTTCAACGACACTAACCCCGGCGACGCGTACACGATCGAAGTCGACGACAGCGGTCCGGCCCCGGAACTCACCGTCGAGGGGACCGTTCAGGCAGTGATCCCGACGGCGACGACGCAGACGCCCGCGGAGACGACCACGACGACCACCACGTCGACGCCGACTACGACGACGACAGCGGCGCCCACGACGGCAGCCCCAACGACGACGCTGACGGAGATCCCGACAATCCGGACGTCGACGACGACACCCGGCTTCGGCGTCCTCGCGGCGCTCGTCGCGCTCGCTGCGGCTGCGCTCCTCGTTTACCGGAGAGGGTAGCGTTCTGACCAGGACCGCTCGCTCGGGCTCTCCTCGGATCGCCCGCTCGGGTCCTCTCCGGGCTGTTCACTCCGCGTCGCTGCGCGCCGGCCGACCGAGCCGCGCTTCGACTGCGTCTACCTTCTCACGCGCGCGCCCATCACTGGTTCGCTTGTCGTCGATCTTCAGCACCGTGCTGACGCGGTCCGCGTCGACCGCACGGTGTGCGGCTTCGGCGGCCGCAAAGAGCGTCCCGACGTCGTCGGCCTCGATGACGGTCCCCATCGGGTTCGTCTCGTAGTCGACGTCGAACTCCGCTAAGGCGTCGACGGCGGCTGCGACCTCCGCAGCCATACTGCCTTCGATCACGGGGGCGACGCTGAGAAGTGCGATCACGGTCATACACGTCGGTTCCCCCGCGAGTCCCAAAACGTTTGCTCGCGGGTCAGACCGCTCGCGCGCGGCCCCGCGTGCGTGAGTTAGTACGCCGGCCGCTGCGCCCGGATGACCTCCGCGAGCCGCTGTTCTTCGTCCGCGAGCAGTTCGCTCAGGTCGTCGGCGGTGATGATCCCGACGAGCGCGTCGCCGTCACAGATCGGCACCCGTCGGATGCCGTTGTCACGCATCAGCGTCGCCGCCTCGTAGAAGCCCGCGTTCCGGTCGAGCGTGTGCGGCTCTTCGGTCATCACGTCCGCGGCCGTCTGTCCGTTCGGATCGGTGTCGGTCCCGAGTACCCGCACCGTGAGGTCCCTGTCGGTCACGATCCCGACCGGCCGCTCGCCGTTCGTGATCACGACGCTTCCGACGTTCTCGTCGTCCATCGTCGCTGCGAGCTCTGTGACGGGCGTCTCCGGATCGGCTGTTACGACATCGTTTCGGGCAAGGTCGTCGACTGGCATCGTCTCCACCGTCGCTAGATTCAGACGCCGCGGAGTAGTCTGTATCCGGACTTGGCAGCCGGCGGGAACGACAGCAACGCTTTTGACGGGGTTCGAGCGGATCTACGAACGCACTGCTCGATGGTTCGCGTCGGGAGAAATGCGCTGGCTGGGATTTGAACCCAGGTTGTGACCATGGCAAGGTCACGTGATACCACTACACTACCAGCGCGTCGTGGTCTGCGTCTGCATTCCTGAAAATGCGAGATTGATAAATAAGACTTGCGAATCGGAGAGAAAACCGGCCGATGGCGTGGGGGGAACTACCACAGAAGCGGACTCCGAAACCGCCGCAGGGCGGCGTGTGACGCCCTCTCACCCGGAAACGCTTTCGCTAGTCTTTTAGGCTCCCCTACGGTACGAGGGATACAGTCTAGACGTGACGCTGAAGGGACCGGTATGACGCTGACCGTACTCGTGCCGTCCTCTCTCGTCCGAGAGGCCGAGGACAAACGCGAGGCTACTCGCAAACTCGGCTACGTCGCCCGCGCGGCGACGGTGTTCCGGGCGGATCGGCTCGCCGTCTTCCCCGACCGGGAAGGCGAGCGACGCTGGGGAGGCGAGTTCGTCGAAACGGTGCTGCGGTACGCCGCCACGCCACCGCACCTCCGAAAGGAGGTCTGGGGGCGACGCGACGAACTCGAGTACGTCGGCGTTCTGCCGCCCCTCCGCGTCCCGTCTATGACCGGCTCCGAATCGAACGGTTCGGGGTCGTTAACACAGGGAATCGTGACCGAGGTCGGACCTGACGGCCGCGTTCGGGTCAATTGCGGACTGCAACACCCGGTCTCTCTCCACACGCCTCCGTCGATGGAGGTCGCAGAGGGGACGCGCGTCGCCATCAGGATCTCTTCGCGAGAACCGGTCCGTGCGCGGATCGTCGACGAGCCCGTTCCGGGCTTCGACGTGTCCCGTATGGACCTCCAGGAAGCGCTCGGCCGCACCGACGCGGGCGTCACTATCGCAACGTCCCGCTTCGGCCAGCCGTTGACCACGTCGTGGCTGCCGGACCTCTCTGCTCGCATCGAGCGGGAGGGGGCGACAGTCGCGTTCGGGTCACCAGGCCGCGGGCTTCCAGCCATCCTCGACGTCGACGTCGAGGATGCGGTCGAACCCGTTGACGGTCCGGGGTTCGATCTCTGGCTGAATACGATTCCGCGACAGGGCAGCGAGGTGGTGCGAACGGAGGAAGCGATGTTCGCCTCGCTCGCGTCCCTGACACTCACGGAGTGATCATATGCCACAACCAAGCAGACCACGAAAAGGTTCGATGGGCTTCAGCCCGCGCAAGCGTGCGGCCAAGGAAGTCCCACGCATCCGGTCGTGGCCCGACGACGACGGGTCCCCGGGTATCCAGGGCTTCGCCGGCTACAAGGCCGGGATGACCCAGGTGATGATGGTCAACGACGAGGCCAACTCCCCCCGCGAAGGGATGGAGGAGGCCGTTCCGGTGACCGTCGTCGAGACGCCGCCGATGCGCGCCGTCGCCCTTCGAGCCTACGAAGACACGCCGTACGGTGCAAAGCCCCTGACCGAGGTGTGGGCAAGCGAGTTCGACGAGGACCTCGATCGCGTCCTCGACCTTCCGAACGAGGACACCTTCGAGGACGACGCCGACGATCTCCGCGCTGCGGTCGAAGCCGGTGACGTCGACGACGTCCGCCTCATCACCCACACCGTTCCGGGCGGGATGACCAACGTTCCCAAGAAGAAGCCTGACGTGATGGAGACGCGCGTCGGCGGCGGTTCCGTCGCCGAACGCATCGACTTCGCGCTCGACCTCGTCGGCGAGGGCGGCGAGCACGAACTCTCCGACGTCTTCCGCGCCGGCGAGTATCTCGACGTCGCCGGCGTCACGAAAGGCAAGGGGACGCAAGGCCCCGTCAAGCGGTGGGGCGTCCAGAAGCGGAAGGGCAAACACGCCCGCCAGGGATGGCGGCGTCGGATCGGTAACCTCGGTCCGTGGAACCCCTCCCGCGTGCGCTCGACCGTGCCCCAGCAGGGCCAGACCGGCTACCACCAGCGAACCGAACTGAACAAGCGCCTCATCGACATCGGTGAGGGCAGCGAACCGACCGTAGACGGCGGCTTCGTCGGCTACGGCGAGGTCGACGGACCGTACGCGCTCGTCAAGGGCTCGCTCCCGGGCCCCGACAAGCGCCTCCTGCGGTTCCGTCCGGCCGTCCGACCGAACGACCAGCCGCGCCTCGACCCCGAGGTGCGCTACGTGTCGACCGAATCGAATCAGGGCTAAACAATGCAGGCAACAATTCGCGACCTGAACGGCGACGACGCCGGCACGCTCGACCTGCCCGAGGTCTTCGAGACGCCGTATCGTCCGGACCTCATCGAGCGCGCCGTCGTCGCCGCACAGGCGAACCGAAAACAGGCGTACGGTGCCGACCCCTACGCGGGGCTGCGAACTCCGGCCGAATCGTTCGGCAGCGGCCGCGGGATGTCTCACGACCCCCGCGAAAACGGACGCGCCCGCCGCGTGCCCCACGCGGTCAAGGGTCGAAAGGCGCACCCCCCGAAAGCGTCGAAAGACCAGGGCAAAGACATCAACGACAAAGAGCGGAAGCTCGCCGTCCGATCGGCGATCGCCGCCACGGTGGACGAAGACGTCGTCCGTGACCGTGGCCACCAGTTCGACGGCGATGTCGAACTCCCGCTCGTCGTCTCCGACGAGTTCGAGGACCTCGTGAAGACCCGCGAGGTCGTCGACCTGCTCGAATCGCTCGGCGTCCACGCCGACATCGAGCGCTCCGACGAGAACAAGAAGGTGAAGGCCGGACGCGGGAAGACCCGTGGCCGGAAGTACACCCGTCCGAAGTCGATCCTCTTCGTCACGAGCGACGAGCCATCGAAGGCGGCGCGGAACCTCGCCGGCGCAGACGTGG
This sequence comes from Halobellus sp. Atlit-31R, assembly GCA_003665935.1. Taxonomy (GTDB): domain Archaea; phylum Halobacteriota; class Halobacteria; order Halobacteriales; family Haloferacaceae; genus Haloquadratum. The sequence continues at coordinate 23,008 of QPLR01000002.1, forward strand.
TCACCGCGGCCAACGTCGGCGCGGAGGATCTCGCCCCCGGGACGCAGGCCGGTCGACTCACGCTCTTCACCGAGAGCGCCGTCGAGGAGGTGGCGAACCGATGAGTTCGCTCATCCACCATCCGCTCGTCACGGAGAAGGCGATGGACGAGATGGACTTCGACAACAAGCTCCAGTTCATCGTCGATCTCGACGCCACGAAGGCGGAGATCGAAGACGAGGTGCAGTCGCGCTACGAGGTGTCCGTCGTGAACGTCAACACGCAGGTGACACCGCGCGGGAAGAAGAAGGCGACCGTCCGACTCGGTGACGACGACGACGCACAGGAAGTCGCCTCGCGGATCGGGGTGTTCTGAACATGGGACGTCGAATTCAGGGCCAACGTCGCGGTCGCGGCACGTCCACGTTCCGGGCGCCGTCGCACCGTTACAAGGCCGAACTCTCGCACAAGAAGGCCGAATCGGACGACACCGTCTCCGGGACGGTCGTCGACATCGAGCACGACCCCGCCCGCAGCGCGCCGGTCGTCGCCGTCGAGTTCGAAGACGGCGACCAGCGGCTCGTCCTCGCACCCGAGGGCGTCGCCGTCGGCGACACGATCCAGGTCGGCGTCAGTGCAGAGATCAAGCCCGGCAACACGCTCCCGCTCGCGGAGATCCCCGAGGGGGTTCCGGTGTGTAACGTCGAGCGCCAGCCCGGCGACGGCGGGAAGTTCGCCCGCGCGTCCGGGACGAGCGCACAGCTTCTCACTCACGACCGCCACGTCGCGGTCGTGAAGCTCCCCTCCGGGGAGGTCAAGCGGCTGAACCCGCAGTGCCGCGCCACCATCGGCGTCGTCGCCGGCGGCGGCCGCACGGAGAAGCCGTTCGTGAAGGCCGGCAAGAAGTACCACAAGATGAAAGCGCGCGGCATCAAGTGGCCGCGCGTCCGCGGGGTCGCGATGAACGCCGTCGACCACCCGTTCGGTGGCGGCGGCCGCCAGCACCCCGGTCAGCCGAAGTCCGTCTCGCGGGACGCCCCGCCGGGACGGAAGGTCGGCGACATCGCCTCGAAGCGCACCGGCCGCGGTGGCAAGGGAGGCAACGAATAATATGAGTTCGGAATACCGCACCGGCCGCGAAGGTGAGTTCACCTACCGCGGCCACACGCTCGACGAGCTGCAGGAGATGTCGCTCGACGAGGTCGCAGAACTGCTGCCCGCACGACAGCGGCGAACCATCACCCGAGGACTCACGGTCCAGCAGGAGAAGCTGCTGGAGACGGCCGCGGAGGCCGGCGCTCAGGAGACGGCCAACGACCCGATCCGGACCCACCTCCGGGACATGCCCATCCTGCCGTCGTTCGTCGAGAAGACGTTCGAGGTGTACAACGGGCAGTCCTTCGAGCGCGTCCGCGTCGAGCCCGAGATGATCGGGCACTACCTGGGCGAGTTCCAGCTGACCCGGACGTCGGTCGAACACGGTCAGGCCGGAATCGGCGCGACCCGGTCCTCGAAGTTCGTGCCGCTCAAATAACAATGGGTATCAACTACAGCGTCGAGGCCGACCCGGAGACCACCGCCAAGGGGATGCTCCGCGATCGGCCCATCAGCCTGAAGCACAGCAAGGCCATCTCGCGTGAGATCAAGGGGATGTCCGTCGAGGACGCGGAGGACTACCTCCAGGACGTCATCGACGAGAAGCGCTCCGTGCCGTTCAAACAGCACAACACCGGCGTCGGACACCGCTCCGACATCGACGGCTGGGACGCAGGACGCTACCCCGAGAAGGCCTCGAATGCGTTCCTCGAACTGCTGCAGAACGTGGCGTCGAACGCCGACGAGCAGGGGTTCGACGGCCGATCGATGACGATCAAGCACGTCGCCGCCCACAAGGTCGGCGAACGACAGGGTCGCAAGCCCCGCGCGTTCGGCAGCGCCGATCCGTGGAACACGCCGATCTGTGACGTCGAACTGATCGTCGAAGAAATCGAGGAGGTCGAAGCCTAATGGCCGACGAACACCAGTTCATCGAAGACGGACTGCAGCGCTCCCAGATCGACGAGTTCTTCGCCGACGAACTCGGTCGCGCCGGCTACGGCGGGATGGACGTCGCGAAGACGCCGATGGGGACACAGATCGTCCTGAAGGCCGAAAAGCCCGGTATGGTCATCGGCAAGGGCGGGAAGAACATCCGTAAGGTCACCCGCGAACTCGAAGAGCGGTTCAACCTCGACGACCCCCAGATCGACGTGCAGGAGGTCGACGAGCCCGATCTGAACGCGCGCATCGTCGCGGACCGCCTGGCCAACGCGCTCGAGCGCGGTTGGTACTTCCGGAAGGCGGGCCACACCACGATCGACCGCATTATGGAGTCCGGCGCACTGGGCGCCGAGATCGTCCTGAGCGGGAAGGTCACGGGCGCACGTTCGCGCGTCGAGAAGTTCAACCGCGGCTACATCAAGCACAACGGCGAACCGGCCCAGGAGATCGTCGACGAGGGCCAGGGCGTCGCGGTGATGAAGCTCGGCACGATCGGCGTGACTGTCAAGATCATCCCGCCGGGAGCAGAGCTCCCCGACGACTTCGAGATCCACGAGGACGTCGACGTCGAGCCCGTCGAGCAGGTCGCAGAGAGCGAGGGCGTCGAAGCCCTCCTCGAAGAGGAACCCGAAGAGGTCCCCGACGTCGGCGAGGCCGACGAGGAGGTCGAGGTTCCCGACGAGGCTCCCGAAGAGGTCATCGACGAGGAAGTCGTCGAGGAGGTCATCGAGGAGGAGGCCGCCGAGGACGTCGACGAAGACGTCGAGGTCTCCGAGTCGGACGTCGAGGAGGAACTCGACGAACTCGACGAACTCGACGAGGACGTCGAGGCCGAGGCCGAAGAGCTACTCGACGAGATGGAAGACGCCGACGCCGACGAAGACGAAGACGAGGAGGAGGAGTAACCGATGGCGATCCTCTACCCCGAAGAGATCCGCGACATGACGGCCGCAGAGCGCGAGGCCGAGCTCGACGAGCTCGAGACCGAACTGCTCAACACGCGCGCCGTGCAGGCCGCCGGCGGCGCACCGGAGAACCCGGGCCGCGTCAGCGAGCTGAAGCGGACGATCGCGCGGATCAAGACGATCCAGCAGGAAGAAGGCGACCTCGAATAACCGAACGATGGCACTGACACCCGAGACGCTGACGCGACACGAACTCAACGGCCTCCGTGTGGCCGTCGTCGACGCGCCCAACCCCGACCTCGTCGGGATCGAGGGTCGCATCGTCGTGGAGACGATGCAGACGCTCCACGTCGACGTGAGCGACAGCGACGTCGCGGTCGACCGTGGTGACGACACCGCGGACCGCAACGGTCGCACTCGGGTGAAGCAGGTGCCGAAGCAGGGCTCCGTCTTGGAGTTCGAGCTTCCCTCCCCGGAGAGGACATCCGGACGCACAGATGAAGCCGCCGACGCCGCGAAGGCGTCGGGGACCACGTCCGAACTTCGGTCGGATACTGCCGGCGGATTCGCCGGTCAGTCTGATCGGTCGGCTGCGGAGGACGCAGCGACTTCTCGGCGCGGCGCCGAGAATTGCGAGGGCGTGGCCTACGTTACGGTGGATGGCACACGTCTGCTCTCACGACCCGCCTTGCGGACCGAGAAGGCAGGTGACTCACTATGGCGATAGGACTGAACGTAGAAGAACCGGAGGAGCAGTGCTCCGACGAGAACTGTCCGTTCCACGGAACGCTTTCCGTGCGCGGTCAGACGCTCGAGGGCACGGTCGCCTCCACAGACATGGAGAAAACCGTCATCGTGGAGCGCGAATACGACGTTCGCGTTCCCAAGTACGACCGCTACATGAAGCGGCGTAGTCGCATCCCCGCCCACGCACCCCCGTGTATGGACGTTGCGGAGGGCGACACGGTACGTATCGCAGAGACCCGACCGCTGTCGAAGACCAAATCGCACGTCGTCGTCGACGTGCTCGGAGGTGAGGAGTGATGGAGGCGCTGAAAGCCGACGTCACGAAAGGCCTCGAACGAGGCTCCCTCGTCACGTGCGCGGACAACACCGGCGCACGCGAGCTGAAGGTCATCAGCGTGAAGGGCTACTCAGGAACCAAGAACCGACACCCCAAGGCGGGCATCGGCGACCAGGTCACCGTCTCGGTGACCAAGGGGACGCCGGAGATGCGCCGCCAGGTGCTCGAAGCCGTCATCGTCCGCCAGCGGAAGCCGATCCGCCGGCCGGACGGAACGCGCGTGAAGTTCGAGGACAACGCCGCCGTCATCATCGACGAGATGGAGGAGCCTCGCGGGACCGAGATCAAGGGTCCCATCGCGCGCGAAGTGGCCGAGCGCTTCGGGAGCATCGCGTCGACGGCGACGATGATCGTCTGACCTGAACAGTATGACAAAGCAACCACGCAAACAGCGAACTCGGACGCAGAACGCGCCCCTGCACGAGCGGCAGAACCAGGTCCGCGCGACGCTGTCTGACGACCTCCGCGAGGAGTACGGACAGCGCAACGTTCGCGTCAACGCGGGCGACACCGTCGAGGTGCTCCGCGGCGACTACGCCGGCACGGAAGCCGAAGTCGTCGAGGTGGACCTCCGGGACGCGACCGTTCACGTCGAAGACGTGACGGTCGAGAAGGCCGACGGCGAGGAAGTGCCTCGTCCGCTCGACGCCTCGAACCTCCGCGTGACGGAACTGGACCTCGAAGACGAACGCCGCGAGGCGCGGCTGCAGGCCGACACGGAGGACGAAGAATGACCCGACACCAGAAACGACTCTCGGCACCGAACGCCTGGCCCGTCGAGCGGAAGACCCAGACGTTCACCGTCAAAGCCGGCGCGGGGCCGCACGGGGAGAACGGAGTGCCCCTCCTCATCCTCCTGCGCGACGTGCTCGGCTACGTCGACTCGAAGAAGGAGGCGCGCTACGCGCTGAACGAGGGCGCGGTCCTCGTCAACGGCGACGCCGTCTCCGACGAGCAGCGCCCGGTGGGGATGTTCGACATCCTCGCGTTCACCGAGCGCGAAGAGAACTACCGCGTCTTCCCCGACGAGGGCGGACGCCTGGCGCTGACCCCGATCGACGCCGACGCGGCCGACAGCCGCCTCGGCAAGATCGTCGGTAAACAGGAGGTCAGCGGGGGCGCAACGCAGCTCACGCTGCACGACGGCGCGAACCTCCGTCTCGACGAGGGCGGCGACGAGTACAGCACGAAGGACTCGATCGTCGTCGACAACGAGACGAAGGAGATCGTCGCGCACTTCGCCTACGAGGAGGGCGCGCTCGTCACCGCCATCGACGGCACCCACTCGGGTGAGATCGGCGAGATCGACGAGATCACTGTCACCGCCGGCAGCGGCGACAACACCGTCATCGTCGAGACCGACGAAGGAAGCTTCGAGACGATCGAGCAGTACGTCGTCGTCATCGACGAGAACTTCGTCGGCGACGACGCCGACGACGGAGGTGACGACGAATGAGCGAGTCGTTCCACGAGATGCGCGAGCCGCAGATCGAGAAGGTCGTCGTCCATATGGGCGTCGGCGAGGGCGGCCGCGAACTAGCGAACGCCGAGGAGATCCTCGAGGAGATCGCCGGGCAGGAAGCCGTCCGGACGACGGCGACGCGCGCGGCGACGCAGTTCGGCGCGCGAACCGGCGATCCGGTCGGTGCGAAGGTCACCCTTCGCGACGAACTGGCCGCCGACTTCCTGGAGACGGCGCTGCCGCTGGCAGACCTCTCGGAGTCGCAGTTCGACGACACAGGGAACTTCAGCTTCGGTGTCGAAGAGCACACCGAGTTCCCCTCCCAGGAGTACGACCCCCAAATCGGGATCTACGGGCTGGACGTGACGGTCAACCTCGTCCGCCCCGGCTACCGCGTGGCCAAGCGTGACAAGGCGTCGCGCTCGATCCCCAAGGCGCACCGACTGACGCCCGAAGACGCGATCGCCTTCCTCGAAGACGCCTTCGACGTGGAGGTCACAGCATGAGCGAATCAGAGACAGAACAGACGGGCGAGCACGCGAGCCGTCGCACGGGGCAGAGCCACGAGTGCCGACGTTGCGGACGCAACCAAGGCCTCGTCGGCAAGTACGAGATCTACCTGTGCCGACAGTGCTTCCGCGAGGTCGCCCGCGAGATGGGATTCAAGAAGTACCGATAATTATGGCAGGAAACGATCCACTCGCCAACGCGCTCGCCGGCGTCGACAACGCCGAGAGCGTCGGGCACCTGTCGCACGAGATACAGCCCGCCTCGAACGTCATCGGCTCCGTCCTCGAGGTCTTCTACGACCGCGGGTACATCGACGGCTTCGAGTTCGTCGACGACGGCAAGGCTGGACAGTTCGAGGTCGAACTGAGCGGCGCGATCAACGAATGTGGCGCTGTCAAGCCCCGCTACTCCGCGGGTGCCGACGAGTTCGAGAAGTGGGAGAAGCGATATCTCCCCGCCCGCGACTACGGGACGCTTATCGTCACGACGAGCCACGGCGTCATGAGTCACTACGAGGCCCGCGAACAGGGCATCGGTGGCCAAGTAATCGCCTACGTGTACTGAGACAATGACCAGAGTAGAAATCGAAATTCCGGACGAGGTCTCCGCCGAGGTGTCGAATCTCGATCTGACGGTCGAGGGGCCGAACGGCAGCGTCACCCGGACACTGTGGTTCCCCTCCGTCAGCGTCAGCGTCGCCGACGGCCAGGTCGTCGTCGAGTCCGACGAGACCGACGCGAAGACGAACGCGACCATCGGGACCTTCGAGAGCCACGTGTCCAATATGATTCACGGGGTCTCCGAAGGCTGGGAGTACAAGATGGAAGTCTACTACGCCCACTTCCCGATGCAGGTCGAAGTCGACGGCGACGACGTCGTCATCGAGAACTTCCTCGGAGAGAAGTCCTCGCGACGGACGCCGATTCGCGGAGACACAGAGGTACAGGTCGACGGCGAAGAGGTCACCCTGACGGGCCCCTCGAAAGAGGACGTCGGGCAGACCGCAGCCGACATCGAACAGCTCACTCGCGTGACGGACAAGGACACGCGCGTCTTCCAGGACGGCGTCTACATCACGCAGAAGCCGCAGACGGGAGGTGCCTAACATATGTCCGACGAAATCGAGACACTCGAAGACATCAGCGGCGTCGGCCCCTCGAAGGCCGACGCGCTCCGAGAGGCCGGCTACGAGTCGGTCGACGACGTCAAAGCCGCGAGCCAATCCGAGCTCGCCGACGTCGACGGCATCGGGAACGCGCTCGCGGCCCGCATCAAGGCCGACGTGGGCGGACTCGAAGTCAGCGAGGAGACCGAAGCAGAAGTCGAAGAGGAGGCCGAGGAGGCGGCCGAACCAGAGGCGGAGGTCGAGACCGAACTCCGTCCCCGCGGCCACGCCGACAAGACGCCGACTCTCGACGACGAGACGGCGCGAGCGCTCGGGCAGAAGCACCGCGAGGGCAAGCCCGCGTTCCGTCGCCAGCAGTACCACAAGAAAAAGCGGACGCCGGAGTCCTGGCGCAAGCCCCGCGGCAACCTCTCGAAGCAGCGCCGCGGCATCAAGGGCAAAGGGGATATGGTCGAGGCGGGCTACCGCACGCCGAAGGCCGCCCGCGGCCTGCACCCCTCGGGCTTCGAGGAGGTGCGCGTCCACAACGTCGACGACCTCGACGGCGTCGACGGCGACACCCAGGCCGTCCGCATCGCCTCGAAAGTCGGCGCGCGCAAGCGCGAACGCATCGAGGAAGTGGCCGAGGACCGCGAGATCCGCGTCCTCAACCCGACCTACGTCGAAGTGGAGGTCGAAGAGTAATGACGGATCTGAAAGCACAGAAGCGTATGGCCGCCGACGTCCTCGACGTCGGGAAGGGCCGCGTGTGGTTCGATCCAGAGGAACAGTCCGAGATCGCGGAGGCCATCACCCGCGACGACATCCGTGACCTGGTCGATCAGGGCGTCATTCGCGCCAAAGACGCGAAGGGCAACTCCAAGGGTCGCGCTCGCGAGCGCGCAGCGAAGCGCGCGTACGGCCACCGTAAGGGCCCCGGCTCCCGCAAGGGACGAGCCGGCGGTCGGAAGAACTCGAAAGACGAATGGGTCAGCCGCATCCGCGCCCAGCGTCGTCGCCTGAAAGAACTGCGCGACGACGGCCCGCTCGATTCGACGCAGTACCGTGAAGTGTACAACAAGGCGTCGGGTGGCGAGTTCGAGGACGTGGCGCGGCTCGAAGCGCACATCCGGAACAACTACGACGTGGAGATAGAATAATGGCAACAGGACCACGCTACAAGGTGCCGATGCGACGTCGGCGCGAGGTCCGGACCGACTACCACCAGAGGTTGCGCCTGCTGAAATCGGGCAAGCCCCGCCTCGTTGCTCGCGTGAGCAACAAGCACGTCAGGGCGCAGCTGATCACCCCTGGTCCGGACGGAGACGAAACGCACGCGGCCGCGTCCTCAGAGGACCTCGCCGAGTACGGCTGGGAGGCTCCCACCGGGAACCTTCCGAGCGCGTACCTGACGGGCTTCCTCGCCGGGACGCGAGCCGTCGACGCCGGCCTCGAAGAGGCCGTGCTCGACATCGGACTGAACACTGCGACACCCGGCAACAAGGTGTTCGCGGTGCAGGAAGGAGCAATAGACGCTGGCCTCGAAATCCCGCACAACGAGTCGGTGCTCGCGGACTGGTCGCGCAACCGCGGCGAACACATCGCCGAGTACGCCGAGCAGCTCGACGGGGACCTCTACGCGGCGGATTTCGACGCCACGAAGCTCCCTGAGCACTTCGACGAAGTGCTCGAGCGACTACAGGAGGACGCATGAGCCAACGCAACGACAACGGCTGGACGCCGCGCACGCGGCTCGGCCGCATGGTACAGGACGGCGACGTCACCTCGATGGAACAGGCCCTCAGTACGGGGCTGCCACTGAAAGAGCCGGAGCTCGTCGATCAGCTCCTGCCCGGACTCGACGACGAGGTGCTCGACATCAATATGGTCCAGCGGATGACCGACTCGGGTCGCCGAGTCAAGTTCCGCTGCGTCGTCGCGATCGGGAACCGCGACGGCTACCTCGGCTACGCCGAGGCGCGGGACGACCAGGTCGGTTCCGCGATCCAGAAGGCCATCGACGTCGCGAAGCTCAACATCATCTCGGTGGACCGCGGCTCGGGCTCGTGGGAAGACTCCGCCGGCGGCCTGAACTCCCTGACGCGGAAGGCCGAAGGGAAGGCCGGCTCGGTGACCGTCGAAGTGATGCCCGCCCCGCAGGGCCTCGGCCTCGCGGCCGCAGAGACCGTCCGCAACATCCTCGAACTGGCGGGCGTCCAGGACGCCTGGACCCGCTCGAACGGGAACACGCGGACGACGGTCAACCTCGCGAAGGCGACGTACAACGCACTGAAGAACGCTTCGCAGTCACGGACGCCGCGCCGCGCCGCGGCCAAGCAGCGTGAACGAGAGGTGAACGAGTGATGCAGGCGATCGTTCAGCTCCGTGGCGACGTCAACATGAGCGCGGCCGTCCACGACACGCTCAAGATGCTCAACATCCACCACGTGAACCACTGCGCGCTCGTCCCGGAGACGGAGACGTACCGCGGAATGATCACGAAGGTCAACGACTACGTGGCGCACGGCGAGCCGACCGCGGACGCCGTCGAGACGGTGCTCCGCACGCGCGCCGAGCCCGACGAGGGCGACGCCGACGTCGACGAGGAGTGGCTCACAGAGCACACCGACTACGACGGCTTCGGCGCGCTCGCCGAGGCGCTCGTCGCCGAAGAGACGACGCTGCGCGAGCAGGGTCTCTCGCCGGTCCTCCGTCTGCACCCGCCGCGCGGCGGCCACCGCGGACAGAAGCACCCGACGATCGAAGGCGGTCAGATCGGAAAGCACCAGACCGACGAGATCGACGAGCTCCTGGAGGCGATGCGATGACGTCGAAGAAGCGACGCCAGCGCGGCTCCCGGACGCACGGCGGCGGAACGCACAAGAACCGGCGCGGTGCCGGTCACCGTGGCGGTCGCGGTCGTGCCGGTCGCGACAAACACGAGTTCCACAACTACGAGCCGATCGGTAAGCACGGCTTCAAGCGCCCCGAGGACTCCCAGACGACGGTCGCCGAAGTCAACGTCCAGCAGATCGACGAGGACGCGGCGCTGTTCGCCGCGGACGGTCTCGCCGAACAGGACGGCGACGCGTACCACGTCGACGTTCGCGACGTCGCGGACGACGCCGAGGACGCGGACTTCGTGAAGGTGCTCGGCGGCGGGCAGGTCCGACAGGAACTGCATCTCGTGGCCGACGCGTTCTCCGACGGCGCGGTCGAACTCGTCGAAGACGCCGGCGGCAGCGTCGAACTCACCGAACGCGGCGAGGAACTCGCCGCCGAGGACGAACCAGAAGAATCTAACACGGACGACGCCGAGGAGTAATCCATGGGTTGGAAGGAGGCCGCCGAACCGGTGCTAACGCGAATGCCGTCAGTCACGCGTCCGGAGGGACACGTTCCGTTCCGCCGGAAGCTCGGCTGGACGGCCGGGATCCTCGTGTTGTACTTTTTCCTGACGAACGTGACGCTGTTCGGGCTACAGACCAGTGGCGCGGGCGGGGACTTCTACGGACAGTTCCGTAGCATCCTCGCCGGCTCGCAGGGGTCGATCCTGCAGTTAGGGATCGGCCCGATCGTCACTGCGAGCATCGTTCTCCAGTTGCTCGGCGGAGCCGACCTGCTCGGCCTCGACACCGACGATCCGCGCGATCAGGTGCTCTATCAGGGCCTCCAGAAGCTTCTGGTGGTCGTGATGATCTGTCTGACGGGGCTCCCGATGGTGTTCGCGGGCAACTTCCTGCCGGCGAGCGAACCGCTCGCACAGTCGCTCGGGATCGGTACCGGCGGCGTGAAGGGAATCATCTTCGCACAGATGTTCGTCGGCGGCGTCCTCATCCTGTTTATGGACGAGATCGTGAGCAAGTGGGGCGTCGGCTCCGGTGTCGGGCTGTTCATCATCGCCGGCGTGAGCCAGCAGCTCGTCGCCGGGCTGTTCAGCTGGCAGAGTCTCGGCGGTCAGAGTGGACTCTTCCCGACGTGGATCGGGATTATCACCGGATCCGTCGAGATCGGGTCGCCGCTGACGCCGGGCGGCCTCTCCGACATCCTCCTCGGTCAGGGGCAGATCCTCGCGTTGATCACGACGCTTCTGATCTTCGGCATCGTCGTCTACGCCGAGAGCGTTCGCGTCGAGATCCCGCTGTCGCACGCCAACGTGAAGGGTGCGCGCGGGCGCTTCCCGGTGAAGCTCATCTACGCGAGCGTTCTGCCGATGATCCTCGTTCGCGCGCTGCAGGCGAACCTCCAGTTCCTCGGACAGATCCTGAACAACTGGTGGGCGGGGATGCCGGCGTGGATCGGACAGTACACGCAGGGACAGGTCACCGGTGGCCTGTTCTGGTACATCGCGCCGATCCAGTCCCGACAGGACTGGATGTGGTTCCTCGGATTCACCTCCCAGGAGCCGCTCGCGATCGTCGCACGCGTCGCGATCGATCTGACCTTTATGATCATCGGCGGCGCGATCTTCGCCATCTTCTGGGTCGAGACGACGGGAATGGGTCCCGAAGCGACTGCCCGTCAGATCCAGAACTCCGGGATGCAGATTCCCGGCTTCCGGCGGAACCCGCAGGTCATCGAGAAAGTGATGGAACGGTACATCCCGCAGGTGACCGTCATCGGCGGTGCGCTCGTCGGCCTCCTGGCCGTGCTCGCGAATATGCTGGGCACGATCGGCGGCGTCTCCGGAACGGGGCTGCTGCTTACGGTCTCGATCACGTACAAGCTGTACGAGGAGATCGCCGAGGAGCAGCTGATGGAGATGCACCCGATGATGCGCGAGATGTTCGGCAACTAACTGCGACCTGCTGCGGTTTTCTCACTCCGCTCTCCGTCGGCCCGAGCGGCGTCTTCGGTTCCGGACGCTGATCTCCGGGACCGGATGGGAAAGACTTGCATTTCCTGCGCCCCCAGTAACGTGTGTTCGTGACTGTCGTCGACGTGCGACGTCACGAGCCGCCACCAGTATGAATTGGTCTCAGCTCCTCCGCGCACTCGTCGTACTGTCCCTCCTGCTCGGTAGTTCGGGCGCTGCCGCGACGACCGTCACGGCGGCCAAGCCGGCCGTCCAGATGTCCGCCGTCACGGTGAGCCCCGAAGATCCGAACACGGGCGAAACAGTCACCATCGAGGCGACGATCTCGAACCTCCAGAACAGCCCGTCGACCGTCGACGTGCGGGACGTTTACGTCCGCGTGCCGGGGACCACAAGAGAGTACGCCCGCGTCGAGGATCTCGGCTCGATCGCGCCGGGCGGGTCGCTCACGGTCCCCGTCGTGACGAGCTTCGAGAACCCGGGGCAGAAACGGCTGACGCTCAAGGTCGTCGTCCAAGACGACGCCGGCGACTACCACTCCTACACGTATCCGGTGTACGTCGAGGTCACTGAGCCGACGGTCCGAGCGGACCTGTCGGCCGGTGTGCCAGAGAGCGGATCGGGAACCGAGGTCACGCTGACGAACTTCGGGAACACGAACCTAACCGACGTCGAGATCACGGCAACAGCAGACGGTGCGATCGTCGAGCGCAACTTCCTGTTCGACGTCGACCCCGGAACGACCCAGTCGTCGGTCTTCGACACCGAGGATCTCGACACCGAGACGGTCAGGTTCACCGCGACGTACACGGCCGCTGGGAGTTCCCACGCGACGACGCTCGACGTCGATCTGGAGGACCAGTCGCCAGTCAAAGGAGAGATCCGACTCACCGCCGTCGAAGTCACCCGTTCGGGCACGGGCGTCACCATTCAGGGAGACGCTGCGAACCTCGGGAGCACGGACACCCAGTCGGTGTTGGTGCGAATCCCTCGCGGAGACGACGTCCGGCCGGCACCCCCGTCCGGAGAGTACTTCATCGGCGCGATCGAGGGCAGCGAGTTCGCCACGTTCGAGCTGACGGCGCAGGTGGAGTCGGGTGTCACCGCAGTCCCCGTCGAGATCTCGTACATCGTCGACAACGAGCGCATCACGACCATCCAAGAGGTAGGGCTCGACGCCGCGGCCGTTACCGAGACCGACGATCAGGCTGCGAACGACGGGCGAGGACCGCCAGGTAGCACTACCGGGCTGCCACTGACCGCGATCGGCGTCGGCATCGCCGTGCTCGCGGCCGTCGGGTTCGGCATCTACCGCTGGCGACGATGAGCGTCATCGAACTCGAGGGCGTCGTCAAGCGTTACCGGAGCGGCGAGGAGACGATCGAGGCGCTGAAAGGCGTCGACTTCCACGCCGACCGCGGTGAGATGGTGACGGTGATCGGGCCGTCGGGGTCAGGGAAGAGCACGATGCTCAATATGATCGGTCTGCTGGACACGCCGACAGAGGGGACGGTCCGACTCGACGGTCGCGACGTCACCGACTTCACCGAGGACGAGCTCACCGAGGAGCGGCGGTCGACGATCGGGTTCGTCTTCCAGGCGTTTCACCTGCTGCCGATGCTCACGGCGACGGAGAACGTCGAACTCCCGTCGATGTGGGACACGAAGCACGACCGGCGCGACCGGGCGGTCGACCTCCTCGAACGGGTCGGCCTCGGCGACCGGCTCGGTCACACGCCGAGTCAGCTCTCGGGCGGACAGAAGCAACGCGTCGCGATCGCCCGAGCGCTGATCAACGAACCCGAGATCCTGCTCGCCGACGAGCCGACCGGGAACTTAGATCAGGACACTGGGCGCACGATCCTCGAGGAGCTGACGCGGCTCAAAGAGGAAGAGAACATCGCAATCGTCGCCGTGACGCACGACGAGCAGTTCGTCGAGTACACCGACCGCGTCGTCCGCCTCGTCGACGGGGTGGTCCAGTCGTGAGCATCACCGACGCGCTGTGGCGCTTCCCGAGCGTCCAGATGGCGTGGCGGAATCTCGGTCGCAACCGGATCCGCACGGCGCTGGCGACGCTCGGGATCGTCATCGGGGTCGTCGCCATCGCCTCCCTCGGCATCGCCGGCGTCGCACTCCAACAGCAGGCGACCGCGAACCTCGGCGGTCTCGCGGACGAGGTGACGGTCAGGGCCGGCGAGGACAGCACTACCGACGGAGTGACCGACGACCAAGTCGACGAGATCCGGAGCCTCGCCGGCGACGCCGCGGTCGTCCCGAAGAAGTCGAACCGCACGACGCTGACCTCGCGCGACGGTCAGGAGATCCGCGTCAGCGTGACGGCGCTGACCGAGGCGAGCGCGCTCTACGAGGTGTCGGCCGGCGACGCGCCCGAGCGGCTCCAGTCGGGGGCGTTGCTCACCAACAGCACGGCGCGGGAACTCGGCCTCGAACTCGGTGACCCCGTGGAGTACGACGGGCGGCTCTACCGGATCCGTGGGCTCGTCGAGTCTCAGACGGGGTTCGGCGGCGGTGGCTCCGAGCTCGTGATACCGCTGTCGGCGCTCGCAGAGCAGGACCACTACGACTCGGTGACGATCATCGCGGCCGACGGCCGGGAGGCCCAGCGGATCGTCGACGTCCTCGACGCGCGGTTCAACGAGGGCGACGAGGAGATCCTGAGCGTCACCAGTTTCGCCAGCGTCCAGGAGAACATCGACGCGTTCCTGAACACGCTCAACCTCGCACTGATCGGCATCGGGTCGATCTCGCTGGTCGTCGCGAGCGTCGCCATTCTGAACGTGATGCTGATGAGCACGATCGAGCGACGCGGCGAGATCGGCGTCCTCAGGGCAGTCGGGATCCGGCGCGGCGAGGTGCTGCGGATGATCCTCGCCGAGGCGGCGTTTCTCGGCGTGATCGGCGGGCTCGTCGGGGCTCTCGCCTCGCTCGCGATCGGGCTGGCGGTGTTCGAGGTGCTGGCCGACGACGCGATGCTCGTCTTCGGCTGGGAGAGCGTCCGGTATCTGCTGGCCGGCTTCGGCTTCGCCGTCTTCGCGAGCGTCCTGAGCGGGCTCTACCCGGCGTGGAAGGCGGCCAACGATCCGCCAGTCGAGGCGCTTCGCGGGTGACCGGCCACGGACGATTGCCCCCGAACCGTCGCGCTTTTGCCCGCGGATCGGGTATCTGAGACCGACTGAATGGCCCGATACCACATCGAGACGTACGGCTGTACCTCCAACCGCGGCGAGAGCCGGCAGATCGAAAGCGCGCTCCGCGACGCCGGCCACTACCCCGTCGACGGCCCGGAGGCAGCCGACGTCGCTATTATGAACACCTGTACGGTGGTCGAGAAGACGGAGCGCAATATGCTCCGTCGGGCCAAAGAGCTGGAGGCGGAGACGGCGGATCTCATCATCACCGGCTGTATGGCGCTCGCACAGGGCGATGAGTTCCGCGAGGAGGACGTCGACGCTCAGATCCTCCACTGGGACGACGTGCCGACTGCGGTCACGAACGGCGAGTGCCCGACGCCCGGTCCGGGGACCGAGCCGGTGCTGGACGGCGTCGTCGGTATTCTCCCGATCGCCCGCGGCTGCCTGTCGAACTGCTCGTACTGCATCACGAAGTTCGCGACCGGGCGCGTCGACTCACCGCCCGTCGAGGAGAACGTCGAGAAGGCCCGCGCGTTGGTCCACGCCGGCGCGAAGGAGCTCCGGATCACCGGCCAGGACACCGGCGTCTACGGCTGGGACGAGGGCGAGCGCAAGCTCCCGGAGCTGCTCGATCGCATCTGCACGGAGATCGACGGCGAGTTCAGAGTTCGGCTGGGGATGGCCAACCCCGGCGGCGTCCACGGCATCCGCGAGGAGTTGGTCGACGTGTTCGCGCGACACGACGAGCTGTACAACTTCATCCACCTGCCCGTCCAGTCCGGTTCGGACTCCGTCCTCGAAGAGATGCGGCGGCAGCACCGCGTCGAGAAGTTCACCGAGATCGTCGAGACCTTCGACCGGGAACTGGACTACTGGACGCTCTCGACGGACTTCATCGTCGGCTTCCCGACCGAGACCGAGGCCGACCACGCCCAGAGTATGGCGCTATTTCGGGAGATCCGCCCGGAGAAGGTCAACGTCACCCGGTTCTCGAAGCGCCCCGGCACCGACGCCGCCGACCTGAAGGGGCTCGGCGGGACGGTGAAGAAAGAGCGCTCGAAGGAGATGTCCGAGCTCAAGAGAGACATCGTCGCCGAGGCCTACGAGTCGATGATCGGCGAGACCCACCGAGTGATGGCCGTCCGCGAGGGGACCGGCGACTCGATGAAGTGCCGGGACGAGGCGTACCGACAGATCATCGTGCAGAACGCCACCGAGCACGGGATCGCCCCCGGCGACTTCCTCGACGTCGAGGTGACGAGCCACCAGACGGTCTACGCCTTCGGCAACCCCGTTTAATCGCTCTCGTCCGGCCCGGGTCGTCCATCCTCTCCGCTCGCACTCGCACCCACGCCCGCGTCTCCCTCCACCAACCGGTCGATCTCCGCGTCCTGCTTCCACTCGCCGAGTTCCTTCGGGTCGACGTGGACGAACACGTCGTCGATCTCGGGCATCGCGCGGACGGAGTCGACGACGGCGGACTCGATCTCGTGGGCCTCGAACAGCGTCATATCGCCCTCGACTTCGATGTGGAGACTCACGTCGACCTCGGGGCCGACGTAGTGGGCGACGACGTCGTGTGCCCCCCGCACGTCGGGATGTGCGAGCGCGCGTTCGAGGATCTCCCACCGGAGTTCCTCCGGCGGTGCGGCCCCGACGAGGTAGTTCACGTTGTCGCGGACGATCTCGTAGCCCGTATAGAAGATCCCGATGGAGACGACGCCCGCGGCGATCGGATCGAGGATCGGAACTCCGAACGACGCCCCGAGGACGCCGACGAGCGCCGCGCCCGCGGTGAGGATGTCGTTGCGGTTGTCGAGCGCCGCGGCGACGAGCGCCGGCGAGTGACGTCGCTCGCCGATGCGGAGACAGTACCGGTAGAGCCCGTACTTCGCGGCGGCGGTGCCGACGAGCACGACGACCGCCGCCGCCCCCGCGTCGACGCCGTACGTCCCGTTCAGTACCGAGGTGGTCGCGTTCCAGAGAACGGCCGCGCCAGCCGCGAACACGCCCACAGCCACGAACAGCGAGACGAACGGCTCGATGCGTTCGTGGCCGTGGGGGTGCTCGAAGTCCGGCGGCTGCGTCGTCAGGTAGAGGCCGCCGAGGATGACGGCGCTGTAGACGCTGTCTGCGATGCTGTTGACCGCTTCGGAGCCGACTGCTAGGCTCCCGGTGAGCCACCAGACGCTCCCTTTCGCGAGGGCGAGACCGAGGTTGACTGCGAGTACGATCGCCCCGACGCGGCGGACGACCCGACTCCGGTCGTCGCTCATCGTCGATACCTACCGCTCGGGCGGCTAAGGCGCTTCGGTCGACGCCTCGAAGTCGAGGGCGACCGCTCGCGTCGGTTCCGGCTCTTCGACGTGGCCGGTGCCCGTTGCGCGCTCGGACTCGGGCGCGGGTTCGGTCGCCGCCGACAGCGACGCGAAGGCCTCGTGGAGGCGGTCGTAGGTGTCTTCGAGCGCCTCGACGATCACCTTCGTGTCCCCGATCACGGGCATGAAGTTCGTGTCGCCGCCCCACCGCGGCACGAGATGGGTGTGGACGTGGTCGGCGATCGACCCGCCGGCCGCCTGCCCGCCGAGATTCTCGCCCGCGTTCACCCCGTCGGGGTGGAATGCGGCCTCCAGTGCGTCGATGGCGGCGACCTTCGTCCGGGCGTGATCGAGCAGTTCCGCGTCGGTCAGATCGCCCCACTCGCCGGTGTGGCGGTACGGGATGATCATCAGGTGCCCGGGGTTGTACGGGTAGTTGTTCAGGATCACGAAGGTGTGCTCGCTGCGCGCGACGATCCGGCTCTCGCGGTCGGCGTCGCGCTCGGGGAGGACACAGAACGGACAGCCGTCGACGTCCCCGTTGCCGTTTCGTTCGACCCACTCGATCCGCCAGGGGGCGAACACCTGTTCGACGTCGCTCACGCCGTCAGGTTCTCGTAGCCGTCCTCGGTGATGACGACGGTGTGTTCGGCCTGGCTGACGAGTTCGCCGTCGTCTTCCTTCAGGACGGGGTAGCCGTGGAGGACGCCCTGCTGTTCGAGCCGCGTGATGGCCATCTCCGCGCGCGGTTCGTCCAGCCAGCGGGCGGCGAAGGGCAGCGTCCGGTACTCCTCTTTGACCTGTTCGAGCACCTTCCGCGCCGAGCGGTTCCGCACCGAGCGGTCGCGTTCGAGGCTGTAGATCTCCTCTTTCGCGCCCTCGGTGACCTTCCCGCGTCCGGTCGTCGCGAACGGCTCGATGGCGACGACGTCGCCAACCTCGAGTTCGACGCCGCGGTCGGTGCCCCGGTTCGGGATCGTCGGGTTCGTGTGGGCGTCCCACTGTGCGACGCCGTGTCCCGAGAGGTTCAGCACCGGCGTGAAGCCGTAGCCGCGGATCACGTCCTCGATCTCGCCGCCGACGACGCCAGTCTCGACGCCCGGTCCGACGGCGTCGAGCGCGGCGTCGAGCGCCTCTTCGGCCGCCTCGACGAGCTCGGGGTTCCCGGAGAGGTCGACGGTCACCGCGGAATCGGCGATGTAGCCGTCGACGTGGACGCCGCAGTCCAGACAGACCATTCCGTCGTCGAACTCGGTCTCGTCGTCGCGACCGGGAGTGGCGTGTGAGGCCTCCTCGTCGATGCTGATGTTCGCCGGAAACGCGCAGCCGTCGGCGAGTTCGTTGATCCGCGCCTCGGCGAACTCGGCGACTTCCAGGTGGGTGACGCCCGGTTCGACCTTCGCCGCGGCCTCGTCGAGGACCTGCCGGAGCACCGATCCGGCCTCCCTGTGCTTCGCCAACGTCTCCTCGTCGAGAGGTCCGTCGCTCATACTCGGACAGTCGACCGAGCGTCTCAAAGAGGTTCCGGACGCGTCTGCCCGGCGCTGGTCGGGGCTTCGCCCGCCGAGGCGACCCGACGCCGTTCCCCGGAGCCACCAGCGTGACTATATACCCCACACCGAGGATACTAGCAACCGTTTACAAACACCGGTCCGTCAGGCGACACATACGATGACCGAGCCACAGTTCGCCGCGGCCGTCGACCACGACCACATAGACGTCAGCGAGTGGGACGACGTCTACGTCGTCGGCGACGTCCACGGCTGCCGAGCGGACCTGGAACGACTTCTGACGAAACTCGACGTGACAGACGACGACCTCGTCGCCTTCGTCGGTGACCTCGTCCGGAAAGGCCCCGACAGCAAGGGCGTCGTCGATCTCGTTCGCGAGTCGGAGAATATGGTGACCGTCCGCGGCAACAACGAGGAGAAGCTCCTCCGCGGGTCGAAGTCGCTGTCGTCGCTCACGGACGCGGATCTCGACTGGCTCGCCGACCGGCCGGTCGCGCTCTCGTGGGAGGACACCCTCATCGTCCACGGCGGCATCGACCCCCGCAAGTCGCTCGCCGACCACGACGTCGACGACCTCCAGAACTTCCGCTCGATGTCGTCGGGCTACGAGCGTCCCTTCTGGTGGGAGGTCTACGAGGGTCCCGATCGCGTCTTCTTCGGTCACACGCCGCTGGCCGCGCCGGTCGTCCGCGAGCACGCCGTCGGCCTCGACACCGGCTGCGTCTACGGGAACGAGCTCACCGCCTACGACTGGCGCAACGACGAGTTCGTGACCGTCAGCCCCGAGGAGACGGTCCAGTCCCGCAAGGAGTCGAAGTGGGTCCGTCCCGAGCAGCCGACGATCGCTGCCGACTGAGGTCCCGTCCGCCTCTCTTCGGCCGCTCGTTCACTCCGTGACGTCGTCTACGAGCGCACGGAGGTACTCGATCTCTTCCTCGAAGATCCCGTGACCGCGGCCCTCGTAGCGATCGAAGCGCACGTCCGCGCCGAGACGCTCGTACACGCCGACGGTCTCTTCGGCGCGCGACATCGGGATATGGGGATCGTCGTCGCTGACGCCGAGGAAGAACGGCATCTCGTCGACGTCGCCCGCGTGATCGAAGTCGGTCCCGTCCTCGCCGATCAGTCCGCCCGACAGTAGCACTACGCCACCGTAGCGCCGCGGCGTCCGCGCGACGAACTCCGAGACGAGACACGCGCCCTGCGAGAATCCCACGAGTGTCACCTTCTCCGCGGGGAGCCCGCCCGAACGGGCCGCGGCGAGGGCGCGTCCGAGGTGCGACAGCGCCGAGTCGAGATACGGCTGATTCTGCTCGATCGGCGCGACGAAGCGGTTCGGATACCAGGTGCCGCGCCGGGCCTGCGGCGCGACGTAGCGGACGCCATCGCGGTGGAACTCCCGAGCGAACTGCAGCATCCCGTCGGCCCGCGCGCCGCGGCCGTGAACGAGTACGACCGCGGCAGTCGCCTCCTCCGACGACGCACCGGCGGTTCGAATCGGCTGGCCAGCGTGCGGGTCGTCCGGGTCGGCGCCCCGGTCGCTCATCGCTGCTCACCGCCGTCGGTGGTTGCACCCTCGGTTTCGCCGATCGCGTCGCTCCCAGTGCTCTCGCCGTTCCCAGCGTTCTCGCCGTTCCCAGCGTTCTCGCCGTTCCCAGCGTTCTCGTCGTCGAACGCGTCGGACGCGCCCACCTCGCCGAGCGGGGGGAGCGCGGCCTCGATCCGCTCGCGGTCCGTCTCCAGCCACGACGGCAGTTTGAGGTCAGAGCCGAGCGCCTCGACGGGCTCGTCGGCGGTGAACCCTGGGCCGTCGGTCGCGATCTCGAAGAGGATCCCGCCGGGTTCGCGGAAGTAGATCGAGCGGAAGTACTGCCGGTCTTTCTGCGGCGTCACGAACTGCCCGACGTCGGAGAGTCGATCGCGCCAGGCCAGCTGTTCGTCCTCGTCGGCGGCGCGGAACGCGACGTGGTGGACGGTCCCGACGCCCGGCCGCCCCCGCGGCGGTCCGCGGTGGAGGACGTCGACGACGGTCGCGCGGTCCCCCGTAGCGACGTAGCGAACGCGCGCGGCGCCGTCCTCGGACTCCGCCTCCGAACCGACGCGGTCGAGTCCGAGGACGTCGAGGACGTTCGCCGTCGCCTCCGGGTCGTCCGAGTGGAGGGTGACGCCGTAGAAGCCGCGGATCGCACGCGATTCGGGCACCGGCCCTTCCCTCCAGGGCTCGACCGGAGACGACGCCGCGACCAGTTCGAGCGGCTGGCCGTCGGGGTCCTCGAATGAGAGCACGTCCGCTCCGAATCGCGCTTCACGGCCGTGAACGCGCGCGCCGCTGGCGGCGAGCCGTTCGGCCCAGTAGTCGAGGCTCCCTTCGGGGATGGCGAAGGCGGTTGCGACCGCCTGGCCGCGACCTGGGCGACCGGCACGGGCCCCCTCGAAGGGGAAGAACGTGATTGTCGTGCCCGGTGCGCCCGTTTCGTTGCCGTAGTAGAGGTGATACGTCGCCGTGTCGTCGAAGTTGACCGTGCGCTTGACGAGTCGGAGTCCCAGGACCGTCGTGTAGAAGCGGCGGTTCGCCTCGGGGTCGCCCGCGACGGCCGTCACGTGGTGGATGCCTGTGGTTTTCATCGTAGTGTGTCTGTCTGTCGGCGCACTGCCGAGCAGGTGTCGATATGTTACCTACTATAGAGCCGAAACCATTTGTACCTTCGCGGACGAAGGCGTCACCAGGTGACGCCCGTGTCCCCCGACGAGAAATACGACGACGACGCCTGTTCGGTCATCGATTCGCTGGAACAGATCGGTTCGCAGTGGCGACTCATCGTGCTGCACGACCTCCAGGAGGACGAGAAACGCTTCAACGAACTCAAGCGCTCGACGGACGCCAGTTCGCGGACGCTCTCGCGCGTCCTCGACGACCTCCAGGAGCTGGGGTTCGTCAACCGCCGGCTCGAAGAGGACGCGCCGGTGGCGACGTACTACTCGCTGACGCCGAAGGGGCGCTCGCTGTGTCCGGTCTTCGACGAGATCGAGTCGTGGGCCGACGAGTGGCTGCACGCGACGCCGAGCGGCGAGGACCCTGCGGCTGTCGCGCCAGACGGCGGCTCCGCCGACGAGGAATCGTGAACCGCTCCGGAGTGAGTCCCCGAGAGTTACTGTGGGGGAGACGACACTTCCGGCCGCTGGTCTGTCTCTCTCGTCGCGCGGCTGCTCCCGGCGAGCCGGAACGCTGACGCGCGCTCGGCGACGGGCCGAGCGGCGAAACACAGCACGTCACGGTCTGCAGCCGGTCGTTTCGAGCGCACTTTCTCGTCGTGAAAGAGGTGTCTCGAAACAGTACACTCACAGTGCCCGAGATAAAATCCCCGGCCGGTGATGAGAGACCAGGACTTTCTGGAATCCGACTGGGATTACTGTCTGGTGCTGGATGCCTGTCGCTACGACGTCTTCGCTGCAGTCTACGACGAGTATCTCGACGGGACGGTCGAGAAGCGACGCAGCGTCGGATCGTCGACGCCGGAGTGGGCCTCCCGAACGTTCACCGACCACCACGACATCGCGTACTTTTCAGGAAACCCGTTCATCAACGACCTCGGGATCCCGCTCAACGAGCTCAAGTGGGGCGCGAGCTGCGACTACGAGTGGACTGCGAACGAACACATCAGCGACGTCGTCGACGTCTGGAAGCACGGCTGGGACGAAGACCTCGGGACCGTCCCGCCCGAGAGCCTCGGGCAGTCACTCGACGATCACCGCGACCTCGTCGCCCGCAACGATCGCACGGTCCTCCACTACATGCAGCCGCACGCGCCGTATCTCTCCCGTGGCGCGGGGCAGAAACTCAAACAGATTCAGAAGGGGATCCGCCGTCAGGAGGAGGCGGTCGAGAACGGCGCAACCGACGACGACGGGGCGATCGCGTCGCTCGGGCAGAGCCTCCGGCCACGGATCGAGAGCGTTCTCGAAGGCAGCGAACTCGCACAGAAGGCGGGTCTGTGGCTCGAACTCGACCCGACCGAACTCGTCCAGAACGGCACCCGCGAGGCGGCTCTGGAGCTCCACGAGGAGAACCTCCGAATCGCGCTGGACGTCATCGCGGATCTGATCCCGGCCCTCGACGGCACCGTCGTCGTTACCGCCGACCACGGCGAGGCGTTCGGCGAGGAAGGCGTCTGGGAACACCACATCGAGACGCACATCCCGCCGCTCGTGGAAGTGCCGTGGCTCGTCGTCGAGTAGGCTCGGTAGTCGACCGATCCGGATAGTCCTGTTCCGCTGTTAGCACGCCCGTGACGGCGTCAAACGACGTTTCACGTCCACAAGTCGATAACGGCAGTAATTTACGAGAGGTGCGGAAAATAGCTGATGTTTATGAGCTACGACCAGATCGAAGCTCCCGAGGCGGGGGAGAAGATCACGCTCGCCGACGAGGAAACCGGTGAGCTGAACGTCCCTGACACGCCGATCATCCCGATCATTCACGGAGACGGTATCGGTACCGACGTCGGTCCGGCCGCTCAGACCGTCCTCGACGCCGCCGCGGAGGCGACCGGCCGCTCCGTCGAGTGGATGCGCGTCTACGCCGGCGAGTCCGCCCGCGAGATGTACGGCGAGAACCTCCCCGACGACACGGTAAACGCGATCCGCGAGCACCGCGTCGCGATCAAAGGGCCGCTCACGACCCCCGTCGGAGCCGGGTTCCGCTCGCTCAACGTCGCGCTCCGGAAGAAGCTCGACCTCTACGCGAACGTCCGTCCGACCTACCATCTCGACGGCGTCCCGTCGCCGGTCAAAGACCCCTCGCAGATGGATATGGTCACGTTCCGTGAAAACACCGAGGACGTCTACGCCGGCATCGAGTGGGAGGCCGGCACCGACGAGGTCCAGCAGGTGAAGGCATTCGTCGAAGACGAGATGGGCGAAGACGGCGTGATGCACGACGGCCCGATCGGCATCGGCATCAAGCCCATCACGGAGTTCGGCACGAAGCGACTCGTTCGTGAGGCCATCGACTACGCGATCGAGAACGACCGCGACTCCGTCACGCTCGTCCACAAGGGGAACATTATGAAGTTCACCGAGGGCGCGTTCCGCGACTGGGGCTACGAGGTCGCCGACGAGGAGTACGACGACTCCGTCATCACCGAAGACGAGCTCTGGGAGGAGTACGAGGGCGAGGCACCCGAGGACGCGACGGTCGTCAAGGACCGCATCGCCGACAATATGCTCCAGCAGCTGCTGACCCGGACCGGCGACTACGACGTCATCGCGACGATGAATCTCAACGGGGACTATATGTCCGACGCTGCCGGTGCACAGATCGGCGGTCTCGGCATCGCACCCGGCGCGAACTTCGGCGAGGGCCTCTGTCTGGCCGAGCCGGTCCACGGCTCCGCGCCCAAGTACGCCGGCGAGGACAAGGTCAACCCCACGGCGATGATCCTCTCGGGCCGGCTGATGTTCGAGTATCTCGGCTGGAAGGACGCGGGCGAACTCATCCGCGACGCCGTCGAGAAGACGATCTCCGAGGGCTTCGTCACCTACGACCTCCACCGACAGATCGAGGGCGGCACGAAGCTCGCGACCTCCGAGTTCGCCGAGAAGATCGTCGAGAACATCGACGAGCTGGCGTAACGCGGGTTTCTCTCGCTACCCGTTCTCCGTTTTGCAGGGCCCGAGCCGAAGGTTCAAATCCGATCGCGGGAAAGACGGAGTATGTACGCCGTCGTCGGCTGTACCGACTGCGGAGCCCTCTGGCTCCTGAAAGACGCGCGGGCCGCCGAGACCGCGACCTGTCCGCGGTGCGGCCGCACCCACCAGACGAAGAAGCTCCGCCGGTTCGTCGAGGAAGACGACCGCGAGGCCGCCCGACAGGCGCGAGCGGCCCTGCTCGCGAAGCGCGGCGGCAACAGCGCGGCGTTCGCCGAGACGGCTCACGTCGCCGAGATGGAACGCGACCTCAACGAGCACGGCGTCGGCGAGACGGAGTATCTCGAAGGCTCCGGGCTCGACGCTACGGAGGTCGAAGCCGCCGGTGAACGCGCATCGAAAGGCACACAGACCGGCTCCTCCGGCAGTCAGATCGACGTCGTCCGCGACGCGCTTCGCGAGTGCGACGCGCCGACCGCCGACGACGTCGCTGCCTACGCCGAGGCGCGTGGCGTCGCCGGCGAGCGCGCCCGTGACCTCCTGACGAAACTGACCCGACGCGGCGAGGCGTCCGAGTCGCGGGGCACCTACCGGCTCCTCTGATGGCGAAAACGCGTTCGGGACCCGCCGGAACGATCGCCCGCGCCGTCGTCGCCGGCTGCTTCGTCGCCGGCGTCGTCTTCGCGGTCCTCGATCGTAACCTCGCACTCGCCGGCGTCGCCTTCCTCGCCGGGCACACCCTCTTGGCGACCGCCGCCGTGATTCAGGGCCAGCGCCGGCGCGGCGTCGGGTTGTCGCTGTCGGGGGTCGGCTGGCTCGTGCTCTCGCTCGGGCTCGGAGCCGGCAGTTACGGAACGGCTGGAGCCGGAGCCGGAGCGGACGCCGCGCTGCCCGCGACGGCACTGCTCGCCGTCGGAGCCGGCGCGGTCGCCGTCGGGACGCTCCTCCTCGTCGGGCCGTTCGGTCGCGGTTGACCGACGCTCCGATCGCTACCGACCCAGTTCGGCGTGCGCACTGGAGAGGTGCCGCGACGCGAGCGCCGACAGCAGCGACAGTTCGCCGGCGAGCGCGCCCACGGCGACGGCCTCCGCGAGCGCGTCGGCGTTCGACCCCGCCGGGTCGCCGCCGCCCCGGATTCCGAGAACGTCGAGCGCCTCCGCCTGCGTCGGGAGCTTCGTCCCGCCGCCGACCGTGCCGACTTCGAGCGACGCTAACGAGACCGAGAGATAGAGGTCGCCGTCGCGCGCTTCGGCGGTCGTGATCGCGTTCGCGCCCTCGACGACCTGCGCCTCGTCTTGGCCGGTCGCGAGGAACATCGCGGCGACGACGTTCGCGACGTGGGCGTTGAAGCCGAGGCTGCCGGCCTTCGCGGAGCCGACGAGGTTCTTCCGCGTGTTCAACTCCGCGACGGCCTCCGGCGTCGTGTGCAGGCGGTCTTCGACCACTTCACCCGGGATCGTCACGTCGGCGGTGACCGTCCGCCCGCGCCCCTCGACGGCGTTGATCGCCGCGGGCTTTTTGTCGGTGCAGAGGTTGCCCGAGAGCGCGACGAGTTCGGCCTCGGTCTCGGCTTCGACGACGTCGCAGGCGGCTTCGGTGGCGATCGTGGCCATATTCATCCCCATCGCGTCCTTCGTGTCGTAGCGGAACCGGAGGTAGACGGAGTTGCCGACGACGTACGGCGTCACGTCGAGCAGCTCCCCGTGGCTCGTCGTCGACTCGGCCGCCTCGACCAGTGCGTCGGTGTTGTCCCGTACCCACGAGACGAGCGCCTCGGCCTCGACGACGTCCGTGACGCGGAAGACCGGCGCGCGCGTCATTCCGGACTTGAGCACGCGGGCGTTCGCGCCGCCGGCCGCAGAGAGCACCGAGCAGCCGCGGTTGACGCTCGCGAGCAGCGCCCCCTCGGTCGTCGCCAGCGGGAGGTACGTCTCGCCGCCGGCCGCCCCCCCGTCGACGGGGACCGGGCCGGCGACGCCGACCGGGATCTGGACGGTGCCGAGCATGTTCTCGATGTTCGACTCCGCGCGCGCGGCCGGGAAGCCGTAGTTGCCGACGGTCTCGAGCGTGGCGTCGGTCGCCGATTCGACGACGAGTCGGCGCGCCTCCGCGGCGGTGTCGGCGTCGGCGTGGTCGTCCAGTTCGTGGAGCCGAAGTTCCCCCTCGCGAACGCGTGCGGCGAGGTCAGCGGCGTCAGTCATACGCGCTCATTCCGCGGGGGTTCCCTAACGATTTCCGGTTCCGCGATCCGCGCCGGCGCTTCCATCCCAACGGTTTTCCCGCACCGGAGCGCCCTCCTCGGTATGACTGCCGCGGCCGATCTCGTGCTCACGAACGGCGAGGTTCACACGCTCGAAACGTCCGACGAGACGCACGAGGCCGTCGCGATCAGGGACGGCCGGATCGTCCGCCTCGGCTCCGAGTACGACGTCGCGTTCCTCGCCGGGACCGAGACCGAGACGATCGACCTGGGCGGCCGAACCGTGCTCCCGGGGTTTATCGACGCCCACACGCATCTGGACTTCGTCGGCCGACGGCTCGTCCACGCCGATCTCTCGGGGGCCGCGAGCGCCGAGGAATGCGTCGACCGCCTCCGCGACCGCCGCGAGGAAGTCGCCCCCGGTGAGTGGATCGTCGGCTACGGCTACGACGAGAGCGGGTGGGACGACCCCGATCCCGCACCGCTGGACCGCGACCACCTCGACGCCGTCTCGACGGACCGGCCGGTCGTCGCGTTCCGGGAGGATATGCACGCCGCGAGCGTCAACGGCGTCGTCTTCGACCGCGTCGGCGACGAGTTCCCGACCGCCGACGTCAGGGCGACGGCGGGAGGCGAGCCGACCGGTGTCGTCGTCGAGGCAGCCGTCGACGTGCTCTACGAGGCGGTCGAACCGGACGCCGACGAGATGACGGAGCTACTGCGGGCCGCCCAGCGCTACGCCAACGAGCGGGGCGTCACCGCCGTCCACGAT
This sequence comes from Halobellus sp. Atlit-31R, assembly GCA_003665935.1. Taxonomy (GTDB): domain Archaea; phylum Halobacteriota; class Halobacteria; order Halobacteriales; family Haloferacaceae; genus Haloquadratum. Next base: position 50,511 of record QPLR01000002.1, read on the forward strand.
ATGACGCGTCGGTCGGTGAAACCGCGGGTGTACCGCAAACTCGAACGCGCCGGAGACCTCTCGCTGCGGGTTCGGCTCAACTACTGGTCGGACCACCTCGAGGCGCTGCGGGAGGTCGGGCTCTCGACGAACGACGGCTCCGAGATGGTGCGGGTGGGCGCGATCAAGACCTACACCGACGGCTCGTTCGGCGCGCGAACCGCCCGGCTGTCCGAACCGTACGCGGACGCTGATGCGGGCGCAGACGCTAGCGACGCGGCCGGCGGCACGGCCGATTCCCCTGCGCAGCGGGGTACCTGGGTCGTCGCGCCCGACGATCTCGCCGCGCTCGTCGCCGACGCCGACGCGGCGGGCTTTCAGGTCGCCGCCCACGCCATCGGCGACGAGGCGATCCGCGCGGTGCTCGACGCCTACGAGGCCTGCGACGCACCCGGCGAGCGCCGCCACCGGATCGAACACGTCGAACTCGCCGACGACGACGCGATCGAACGGCTCGCAGACCTCGGAGTCGTCGCGTCCGTCCAGCCGAACTTCCTGAAGTGGGCCGGCGAGGAGGGACTCTACGACGCCCGCCTCGGCGACCGCCGCACTCAGACGAACCGCTACAGGCGATTTCTCGATGCTGGCGTTCCCCTCGCGCTCGGCAGCGACTGTATGCCGCTCGACCCGCTGTTCGGCGTCCACCACGCCGTCACTGCGCCGGCGGAGGACCAGCGCCTGCGCGTCACCGAGGCGCTCCGCGCGTACACGTCGGGTGCGGCCTACGCGGGCTTCGATGAGAACCGCCTCGGGACGCTCTCGTCGGGGAAACGCGCCGACCTGGTCGCGCTCGACGCCTCGCCGTGGGCGGTCGAGGACGTCCGCGAGATCGACGTCTCGCTCACGGTCGTCGACGGCGACGTGGTCTACCAGCAGAGCGAACCGGACGCTCCGGAGTCCGACGCCGCGGTAACTCACGACGGTCGGTAGCGCCGGAGGCCTTCGGTGTCGTCTCGAGCGAGGCGAGGACTCGAAGGGAAACCTACTCGGTCCCCCGCAGGGAGAACTCCGATATGACTGCGCCGTTTTTCGAGCGACTCGCGGATCGCATCGAGCGGGTCGACAGTGTCGTCTCCGTCGGACTCGACGCCGACCGCTCGCGCCTGCCCGAACACCTCCTCGCAAAGGAGCTGCCGCAGTGGGCGTTCAACCGTCGGATCATCGACGAGACCCACGAGCACGCCGCCTGCTACAAACCGAACGCGGCGTTCTACGAGAGCGCCGACGGCTGGCGCTCGCTCCGCGAGACCATCGCCTACGCGAAGGGGAAAGACGTCCCCGTCCTCTTGGACGCAAAGCGCGCCGACATCGGGAACACGACGCGGCAGTACGCGCAGTTGCTCGACGAGGTCGACGCGATCACCGTCAATCCGTATATGGGCCGCGACTCGCTGCAGCCGTTCCTCGACCGCGCGGACAAGGGCGTGTTCGTCCTCTGTCGGACCTCGAACCCCGGCGGGGCCGACCTACAGGATCTCGAACTCTCTTCGGGTGAGGCCGTCTACGAGCGGGTCGCCGCGCTCGCAGACCTCTGGAACGAACACGGCAACGTCGGCCTCGTCGTCGGCGCGACCGCGCCCGAAGAGCTGGCGTCGATCCGCGAACAGGTGCCCGACCTCCCCTTCCTCGTCCCCGGGATCGGCGCACAGGGCGGCGACGCGGAGGCGGCCGTAGAGCACGGGCTCGCCGACGGCGTCGGCCTCGTCAACTCCTCGCGCGGTATCATCTTCGCGGGCGAGAATCAGGGCGAGGCGTTCGCGAAGGCCGCCGGCGATGCGGCCCGCAGGCTCCGGCGACGGCTGAATCAGTACCGCGGCGACGACTGACCGGGGTCGGTACGACACTCCGCCCGCCGCCTACCGGAACGCCGGACCGTCGCCGCTGGCGTCGTTCTCGGCGAACACGTCCTCCCGACCCTCCGGGTCCGCGCAGTGGACGCACACGCCGCGGTCTTGGTCGAAGTGGACCGCACAGACGGCCGCGCCGCACCGGTGACAGGTGTACTCCGCTTCGCGCCGTTCACACACCTGACAGACGCCCGTCACGCTCATAGGTGAGTGTACGGGATCCGCCCACTTGACTCGGGGGGACGGGCCGGGAGGCCGACGGATGCTCAGTCGAGTGATCTCGCTGCGGGCGCCGATCGCCCGCGGGCAGCGACTCTACGCCCAAATCTCTTTGCTCCGTCGGTCACAAGAGGAAGTATGAGTATCACGCTGTACGCCCTCGACGGGTGTCCCTTCTGCGAGGACGTCCACGACGCGTTGCAGGACCACGACATCGCGTACGACACCGAGTGGATCGACGCGCTACACTCGCAGCGCAACGAGGTCAAACGCGTGAGCGGACAGCGCATCGTCCCTGTCCTCGTCGACGACGAGCGGGGCGTCACGATGAACGAAAGCCAGCACATTATCACCTACGTGGAGCGTACGCTCGCATCCAGCCAATGAAGATCTACACCGGCCGCGGCGACGACGGAATGACGGATCTGCGGGATATGTCGCGTGTCTCGAAGACGAGCCCGCGGATCGAAGCCTACGGTACCGTCGACGAGGCGAACGCGCTCATCGGCACCGCCCGTCCGACCGGCTACGACGATGTCGACGAGACGCTCGAACGGATTCAGAACCACCTCCACGTCGTGCAGGCGGACTTCGCGAACCCGACTCCAGATGAGGGCGACCCAGTCGTGACCGAAGCTCACGTCGACGAACTGGAGACCGCGATCGACGACGCGGAGGCGGAACTCGACCCGCTCGAGTCGTTCATCCTTCCGGGCGGCAGCGAGGCGGGCGCGACGCTGCACTACGCCCGCGCCGTCGCTCGCCGCGCGGAACGGCGCTCGGTCGAGCTCGCGGTCGACGACCCCGTCAACGAGGAGGCCATCCGGTATCTCAATCGTCTCTCGGACGCCCTGTTCGTCCTGGGTCGGCTGGTCAACGCCCGCGACGGCGTCCCCGAGGAGCCGCCGACGTACTGACGCCGTCGCAGTCGGCGTCGCGTGCGATGGCGCGAAGAAGAACCCTTAAGTCCAGCCACGCGGAAGTTCGAGGCGCGGGTCGGTGGTCTAGTCCGGTTATGACGGCTCCTTCACACGGAGCAGGCCGGCGGTTCGAATCCGCCCCGACCCACTTCTGACGGCGCAACGCGACGAGCGCAGCGAGGAGCCTGCGCCGTCGTGACGGCGATGCGGATCCGAACTCGGGAGGTCGCGCACAGCAAGGCGAGCACGTCCGAGCAAAGTTCGAATCCGCCCCGACCCACTTCCTTACCGCACTCTACTGAAGTAGACAACCTCAAGCCCGTCTTGCGATTCCGGACTCTATCTACTTTGGGCCACATTCGGTGAACGCGTGGACCCCGACTGCGTCTGTCGGTTACGATGAATTAGCTATCACCTAATTTATGTGATACTATGCTAAGAGTTTACATAACAGGTGGTCGTGGGTCAATTCGATGGCAGGGGAGACCGAGACACAACTTGAGCGGACGCTCGGGTTGAAGGAGGCACTGATGATCGGTGTCGGGACGATGGTCGGTGCAGGCATCTTCGTGTTGCCCGGTGCGGCGGCAGCACTGGCCGGCCCCGCCTCGTCGGTGGCGTTCGTCGTCGCGGGAAGTGTCGCTATGTTGACCGCGTTATCGGCCAGCGAACTCGCAACGGCGATGCCGGCCTCGGGTGGGCCGTATCACTTCATCAATAAGGGTTTGGGACCGTTGGCCGGCTCAATCGCCGGATTAGGCAACTGGCTGGGACTGGCGTTCGCCACAGCGTTTTACGCCGTGGGCTTCGGCAACTACGTCGCCCCGCTGGTGGGCAGCCTGAACCTCGCACCGGGGCTGGTCGCATCGCTTCCGCTGAGTGCCGCGCAGATCGGCGGTCTGGTGGCCGCGGGCGTCTTCATCGCGGTCAACTACCTCAGCACCGACAGTACCGGAGACTTACAGAACATTATCGTCATCGTGTTGCTGGCTATCCTGGGAGTGTTCATCGCACTGGGTGCGACCCAAGCGAACCTCCAGACGCTGCGACCGTTCTTCCCGGAGGGCTTCGATGCCATTCTCCCGACAACGGCGCTGGTATTCGTCTCGTACCTGGGATTCGCCCAGGTGGCGACCGTCGCCGGCGAAATCAAGCAACCAGGCAAGAACCTCCCGCGGGCGATGGTCGGCGGTGTGTTGCTCGTGACGGCCATCTACGCGGTGTCGATGCTCATCCTGCTAGGGGTCGTGCCTCTAGAGCGGATCGCTGGCTCCGGAACCGCCATCGCGGAAGGGGCACGCGTCGTCTTCGGGGCGATCAACGCCGGTGTCGTCGGCGTCGCCCTGCTGACGTTTGGTGGCCTGCTGGCGACCGCCAGTTCTGCCAACGCCTCGGTGCTGTCGGCTTCCCGGATCAACTACGCGATGGGCCGGGACGGTCTGATGGACGCCAGGCTGTCGAAGATTCACGAGGAGTTTGCGACGCCGTACCGCTCCATCGTCCTCACGGGGGCGCTCATCCTTGTGTTCATCGTCGCCGGGCAGGTCAACGCGTTAGCGAAGGCCGGCAGCGTGTTGCACCTGTTGGTGTACGGTCTGCTGAACGTCTCGCTCATCGTGATGCGCGAGACCGAAGCGATGGGCTACGACCCCAGTTTTGAGGTGCCGGGCTACCCCGTCGTCCCCGCGTTAGGTGCACTGCTGTCGTTCGCGCTAGTGGGTTTTATGGACCCTCAGCAGATACTGCTGGCCGGCGCACTGGTACTCGGTGGCGTCATCTGGTATCTCGTGTACGTCCGCAAGCGCGTCGACGACACCAGCGCCCTCGCGCAGTACCGCTCGCCGCCGGCTGTCGAGGTTGAGGTCGAAGTGGACTTCGACGTGAACGACGACGAACCCGTGACCGCTACCGAGGGGGCCGGAACCGATGACTGAGCGGTGCCGCCGCCGCGAGAGCGAGGCCGCACGAGAAGTACGCGAACCCGCGACTGCAACCGTTCCCTCCCCGATTGCACGCGAACCGGCAACTGCGACCGACGACGGAGACATTCAGTTATGATAGACGACCCGACGATACTCGTTCCCATCGACGTATCCGACCTCGAGGAACCGGCGCTCGAACTCGTGAATCTTCTGGGCCCGCTCCGAATCGTGGTGATGGGGTACTACCCCGTCCCCGACCAGGCTGCTCCCGAGCAGATACGCGACGAGTTCGAGGATGAAGCGAAAGACGCCCTAGAAGAAAGCGTCCGTCGGTTCGCGGAGACCGGTGCCGACATCGAGTCGGTGCTGGTGTTCACCCGTGACCGGACCCAGAGCGTCGACCGCATCGCTAACGAGTACGACTGCGACGCCGTACTCGTGCCGGGCCACGTCGAGAGCCTCAACCACATTCTCGTGTCGATGAAGGACGAACAGAATATGTTCAGGGTTCTGGAAGTGGTCGCGCTCGTTATGCAGGCCGGCGATCCCGAGGTGACGCTGTACCACGCCGAAAGCATCAAAAAGGGCAGCGCCAAATCCGAACTGTACCTGCGAGGCGCGACCGACTGGCTGGCCGAGCGCGGACTGGCCCGCGAACGCATCACCTGGAAGGAACCGACCGCCGAAACCCAGCAGAGCGATCTGCTCGACCTCGCGGAATCCCACGACTTCGTCGTCATCGGCGAAAGCGAACCCGGCGTCCGCGAGCGGGTGCTCGGAGAGATGCCAACCCGAATCCACGACCGCACCGCCAAACCGGTATTGGTCGTCCGCAAAGAACGATGACAGCGAGCGACAACGCCCCAACCGTACTCGTGCCGGTAGACGTCTCCGGTGCCGAGCGACCCGACCCCGATCTGCTCGAACTGCTCGGAGCCGCGAAGGTCGTCCTCGTCGGCTGGTATCCGGTTCCCGACCAGACCGCGTTAGAACAGATGCAAGAGGAACACGAAGACGAGGCAATCGAGCGAATCGAGTCCATCGCCGCGGATTTCCCCGACAAGACAGACGTCGAGACCCTCGTCGTGTTCACCCGCGACCGAGCCGATACCGTCGATCGCGTCGCCACCGACTACGACGCCGAGGTCGTGGTCGTCCCCAAGCACGTCCGTACGGTCGAGCGCGTACTGGTGCCCATCCGCGGCGACGTGAACCTGAACCGCATCGTCTCGGTCCTCGGGTCGCTGCTGGACCAAAACGAAGCGTCGGTGACGCTGTTTCACGCCGCACCCAGCGGGGAGGAGGATCTCTCCGTCGGCGAGACGCTGCTGGCGGGCGTGGCTGACCGGCTCGCCGACGCCGGCGTCGGCCGCGACCGAATCGACACAACCGTCGTCGAGAGCGACACGCCTATCGCGGACATCGTCGATGCCGGGATGAACCACGATGTTCTTATTATGGGCGAAACAGAACCGTCGCTGGTCGAACACATCCTTGGCGACGTCCCCTCGAAGGTCATCGAGCGAGTAGGCCGTCCGGTGTTGATCGTCCGGGACGTGGAGTAGTTGTGTGTCAGCCACTCGTCCTCCGCTCACTGCCCCCTTCTTCGGCAGAGAACCCCTCAACGGAGCAATTTTGGATGCCGTTGGAGAACGAAACAGGTCGTCAACGGTGTCACGGATGGCCGCCGCGGGACATTCCTGCTCGGCTTAGTCGATTCCCCGCCGAGTGAGGAGACGCTGACGCACCTCGGCATAGACGTCGTCCGGTTCGCCCAGGATCAACACGGCAGCCTCTCGGCGGTGTTCGACTATTTCGACGCGTGGGGGGGACCTCGATTCGATGAACCGTGCTCGCTCCCCGCTGGGCGCAACTCGCTCGGTCGGTCGCCATCCGGTCCGCCCTGACTCCCTTGCTTACCGCACTCTACTGAAGTAGACAGCCTCAGGTCCGTCTTGTGATTCCGAGGTCAGTACAGGACTAGGAGATTCCGGACGTTCAGCCAGACTCCCCAGCCAGTCAGCAACAGCAATCCGACGAGCGTGAGACGGTACACGGCCGTGGTCCCATTCTGCGGTTCTCTGTCCAGTAACTCGACAGTCACCAGGTACGAGCCGAGGAGCGCGAGATAGAGCGGAATATGAACGAGAGTGAACGTAACGAGGCCGTCCTGCATCGGCACCCGCATCATCGGATTGGCTTCCCAGCCCTGCTCGAAGACCTCGACGCCGACGTACGAGATTCCGGGGTCGAGGACGCCGTGCAGGAGTCCGACAGCGCAGTACAGAACTGTCACTCTCCGAATTCGGCCGTTGGTGATGTCGGGTCGTTCGATGTGTCTCCCCACCGACTGCGTGATCCGGGAAACGAACTCGCACGGAAACATACAGCTGGCGATTCCGGATTACCGGGTCCCGTTAACTGCCGTCGTTCCTCTGTCTCTCGCCACGATATGACACAATATTGAAGCCCTTCGGGAGATTACTTCAGTCTACTCATATGTCTCTGTGGAATCATAATTCCTCGTTCGAAGACGACTCTCGGGGGGTCTCTACTGTCATCGGATTTGTGTTCGTCTTTGCATTTGTCGTAATCCTTCTCTCGGTGTACCAGGCACAGTTCGTCCCGCAGGAGAACCGAGAGATCGAATACCGGCACTTCCAGGAGGCGCAGAGCGATATGGTGGAAGTCCGCAGCTCGATTACGACAGCCGGGCAGGCCGACGTTTCCCAGTACCCGACAGTCGAACTCGGCACGAACTACCCGGCACGGACCGTCGCCGTGAACCCGGCCGCTCCGGCCGGGACGCTCCGGACGAGCGACGCGTACGCCATTCAGGTCACCAACGAGACCGGCGCCGCGCCGACGAACGTTTCCACCAGATTCCTCGAATACCGGAACGGCTACAACCGAATGGACATCGGGCCGATCTGGTACGAGCACTCGGTTCTGTATCTCGACGAACGTGCAGACGGTGGGAACATCGCCGTTTACGAGGATCAGAACATCGTTCAGGAGAACACCTCCACTCGGCTCACTGCACTCCAGAACGAGATCCACCAGACGTCGACGGGGCGAGTCACGGTCGAACTCTACCCGACGGAGAACGCGAGTATCAACTCCAGTTCCTGGAGCGGTAACGTGACGCTCACCATCCCGACTCGACTCAACGACACAGAGTACTGGAGCGACGAACTCGGCGACTTCGAGGGCTACAACGGCGTCGAAGAGAACGCCGTTGCAGACGGCGTCCACTATCTGAATCTCACTGTCGGCGCGGAGTCGCTCAGGTTCAATACGGTTGGAATCGAGGCGGCGCCCAGAGAGGCGGGGACTGTGCGTCAGGGGATCGGGATAACCCCACAGCAACCGACAGAAGACGAAACACAGCCCACCCCAGACACACCGGCGTTCGAGAGCTTGGCAGTAGAAGTTTCCAAGTCTGCAGGCGATTCAGGAAACATCAAGCAACTCGAGGCTTCCGGCTCGATAACGAATCCTGACACGAATGGCGACGTTCAGATGCAACTGTTTACGGACAGCGCTGGGAGTTCGCCACACGGCCAAAACGAGATCCAAATGCGCTCTCCTTTCAAAATCACGACCGATGCGAGTGAGAGTAACCAAGAGGAGCTGTACGTCGAGATCAGGCTCTTAGACGGGAACGACGACGCTTACCAGAGTTGTTATAGCAATTCACCGGTGAGAGATGGATCCCCCCTTGATATCTCTGACTTCGACTGTTGAGTGGACAGCCACCCTCCCGAAAAGGCCGCTCCCGACGCTGAAGCCGCTTCGCCACGTCCCCACAGAGAGCAACGCGTTCCAAACGTCCGCCGAACGACTGTGGAACCCCCAACAGCGGCCCCCCTGCCCCCCTCTGAGGAGTAGTTTTTTGTCAAACAGTCGTCGATACCGTACTGACCACCTGTCCCTCGGCCGTCGACGGACCGCCCGAGGCGGTCCGCCGGTCGCGAGCGATAGCCACCACCGACGATGTCCGAACACTATCCCACACGAGCGGGCGAATCGTCCCCGTCTTCTCACGACGCCGAGACGCCCACCGAGGAGATCGCCACCCTCGCCGAGGACGGCCACGAGAGCGCCGCCGCGACCGAAGAGACGATCGAGGAGATCGCGATCCGGGCGAGCGAGGCCAGACAGAGCGTCGCTGACCTCGGCGAGACGATCGACCGGATCTCCGAGATCGTCGACCTCATCGACGCCGTGGCCGACGAGACGAACGTCCTGGCGCTGAACGCCTCGATCGAAGCCGCGCGCGCCGGCGACGAGGGCGACGGGTTCGCCGTCGTCGCCGACGAGGTCAAGGCGCTCGCACAGCAGACGCACGATCAGACCGAAGAGATCGAGGCGTTCGTCGCGGCCGTCGAGTCGGACCTCGATCAGGCGGTCGAGACGCTCGAACACGTCAACGAGAGCATCAGCGAGGCGATGGGACAGAGACAGGGGGCGACGTCGAAGCTCGCCGAAATCCGGCGGCAGATCGACTCCGTGCAGGGTGCCGACACGCCGGATTCGGACGCCCAGCCGGGCGACTCGTGAGGCGAGGGTGCTCACCGGGGGCACGGCACGGGTGACGGGCGTCCGGAGTATCGGCTGCGCGAAGACCGCGATTATATGACAGCGACAACTACACCGCGTATGCGCAGCGACGTCCCGGCGTCCGACGACCAGGCCGTCCGGCAGCTGATCCGGTTTTACCTCTTGGATCACGAGACCGCGCCCGGAAAGGCCATCGACGTCGGACTGTTAGGACTGAATCTGCTGTTCGTCGCCGTCTTCATCGTCGAAACGTATCCGGTCGGGGCGAGGTTCCGGCCCTTACTGTGGTCGCTAGAGGTCGGTATCGCGCTGGTCTTCGCCGTCGAGTACGTCCTCAGAATCTACGGCGCAGAGAGCCGGGTGGCGGAGTTCTTCGACGGATATACGATGGTGGATCTGCTCGCCATCCTCCCGACGCTCGCCGTCCTGCTCTTTCCGGTGTCGCTCGGCGCGCTCAACATCGGCTTCCTGCGCGTGGTTCGGGTGATTCGCGTCCTCAGATTCTATCGGTTCACGCGGGACGCGGAGTTCTTCTTCGGGACCGTCTCCGACAACACGCTGCGGGCGATCAAACTCCTGCTGACGATCCTCGTTCTCCTGCTTGCCTCCGCCGGGCTGTTCTACAGCGCCGAGAGCGGCGCGAACCCGGGCGTCGAGACGTTCGGCGACGCGTTCTACTACACCGTCGTCACGCTCTCGACGGTCGGGTTCGGCGACGTCGTCCCGGTGACTCGCGTGGGCCGCTGGGTGACCGTGGGATCGATCCTGGCCGCGATCATCGTCATTCCGCGACAGGCCAGCAAGATCCTCAAAGAGTGGACCTCACGCGAGAAAGTCAACGTCCGATGCCCGAACTGCGGGCTCGCGTACCACGACCCGGACGCCTCTCACTGCAAGGCCTGCGGACACGTCATCTATCAGGAGGCGGACTCTCGGGAGTGACGTCCGAACCGTCCGCGTCAGCGTCTGTGCCCGAGTCCACCTCGACGCCCGCGTCCGCGCCCGCATCCGCGGTTGCACCCCCCTCGTACTCGGCCCGCAACCGCCGGCGGGCTCCCTCGCGGGTCTTGAAGTACCGGCGCTCGCCGTCGGCGGTCCTGACGGTCCACTCGTAGGTCTCGCTGTCGGGACGGTACCACCGATCGGCGTACCGCTCGAACACGCCGTCGACAGCGTCGGCGCGGTCGCTGCTGGCTGCGTCGACACCGCCATCTGCGCTCTCGGGCGTCGATCGGTCCGCCGCGTCGGACGCCGGCGACGACTCGCCGTCCGGAGTCGCCTGCGACGCGTCGTCGACCGGATCGACGAGCAGTTCGCACTCGATGACCTCCGAGTCGACGACGGTTCCGGGGCCGTACCCGCGCTCGACGGCCGCCGTCGTCGACTCCATCAACAGCTCCTGAACGTCGCGAACGGGCTCGCCGGGCTTCGGAGAGACCTGCTCGTAGCTCCCGTCGCTCTGCATCAGCCAGCGACGTCGGTTGTCCGCGAACGTCGCTTCGAGTATGAACCGGAGCTGTCGCCGCAGGGGCCGCGCTTCGACCGGCGTGACCGCCTCGACGCGGTTGTCGAGGTTCCGCGTCATCCAGTCGGCCGAGCCGATGTACCACTCGGGATCGCCGGCGTTCTCGAAGTAGAAGATCCGCGCGTGTTCGAGGAATCGACCGACGACGGAGTGGACGCGGACGTTCTCGCTGAGCCCCTCGATACCGGGGCGCAGGCGACAGATGTCGCGGACGATCAGGTCGATCTCGACGCCGGCCATCGACGCCCGGTACAGTTCGGCGACGACGTCGGGGTCCTCGAGACCGTTCACTTTCACGACGAGCCGCGCGCGGCGGCCCGCACGTGCGTGCTCGGCCTCCCGCCGGATCATCCGGACGAACCGCTCGCGCATCGTCACGGGCGCGATCAGGAGCTTCCTGAACCGACTGTCGAACGACGGTCCGGTAAAGAAGTTGAACACCTTCGTGAGGTCCTGACCGACGTCGCGGTCGGCCGTCAGCACGCCCAGATCGGAGTAGCCCTTGGCCGTCTCGGAGTGGTAGTTCCCGGTGCCGACGTGGGAGTACAACTGTACGCCGTCGTCCTCCTGTCGAACGACGAGCGCCGTCTTTGTGTGCGTCTTCAGTCCGACCGTCCCGTAGGCGACGTGGATGCCCTCCTCCTCGAGTCGACGCACCCACTCGAGATTGTTCTCCTCGTCGAAACGGGCCTTGAGCTCCACCATCACGGCGACCTGCTTGCCGTTCTCGGCGGCGTCGATGAGGCTCTGGATCACCTTCGAGTCACTCGCGGTTCGGTAGATCGCCGCCTTCACCGCGAGCACGTCCGGATCGCTCGCGGCCGCATCGAGGAACCGCTGGACCGTCCGCTCGAAGGAGTGATACGGGTGATGCGTGAGGATATCGCCCTGTCGGATCTCCTCGAAGATGTTCGACGTCTCGGCGTCGATATCCTCCGCGCTCGGTCGAAGTCGTGGATGCGGCTGCGGCGTCCACGGGTCGAGTTTGAGATCCGGCCGGTCCAAGTCGACGAGCTCGAAGAAGTCCTCGAAGTCGATCGGCCCCTCACGATAGAACACCTCCTCGTCTTCGAGATCGAGATGCTCTTTCAGGATCGCCACCGAGCGGTCCGACATATCGGCGTCGACTTCGAGACGCACCACCGTCGCGAACCGTCGCAGTTCGAGCACCTCCTGGATCATATCGATGAGGTCCTCGGCGACCTCCTCGTTGCGGCGTACCTCGGCGTTCCGCGTCACCTTGAACTTCGAGACGTCGACGATGTCGAGATCCGGGAGGAGATAGCCGAGGTTGGCCTCGGTGAGGTCCTCGATCAGCACGTAGCTGTTCGTCTCGTTCGGCACCTCGACGAGTCGGGGGCGGTTCGAGGGGATCTTGATCCGCGTGAACGTGGTGTCGCCGTCGGCGTCCTCCGACAGCACCGCAAGCGAGAGCGAGAGGTTCGAGATGAAGGGGAACGGGTGCGCGGGGTCGAACGCGAGCGGCGTCAGCGTCGGCAGCACCGACTCCTCGAAGTACGTCTCCAGCTCTTCGCGTTGGTCGGAGGACAGCGCTCCGTAATCGCGGATCGCGATGCCCGCCTCCTCGAGGGTCGGTTTGAGATCCGTCAGCCAGTGTTCGGACTGGCGGCGGAAGAGCGGTCGCGCCGTATCGAGTACGTCTTGCCACTGCTCTGCTGGCGTCCGGCCGTCGGGCGTCCGCTCGGTCACCCCGGCGTTGATCTGCTGTTTGAGCCCGCCGACCCGCTTCATAAAGAACTCGTCGGTGTTCTTGGTGAAGTACGCGAAAAACCGGAGCCGCTCCAGCGGCGGATTACGATCGTCCAGCCCTTCCGCGAGGACGCGCTCCTGAAAGGCGAGCTCCGAGAGCTCTCTGTTGAGATAGTACTCCGGGTCGGTGACCGTGTTGTCGTCCATCAGTAGACCCCCATTTACTCGCATCTGGGAGGTTACAGAGGCAGGATATAACAGTTGCCACACTGAGTCGGAGACCGAGCGCGGCCGCGCGGAGTGCCGGCCTAGCACTCCGGCATCCCACGTCGCGCCGCCCAGTATGCGACGCCTGCAACGCCGAGCAGCAGCCCGAAGGCGGCGACGCCCGTTCGTCGCCGTCGGCCCGTGTCGCTCTGTGTCCCCTCCGCCGCGGCGAGGCGGTCCTCGACGTACTCGGCGAACTCGACGGCGAACGCTTCGACCTCGTTCCAGTCGGTGTACTCGTAATCCTGGGACGTGTCCGTATCCCCCGTCGTCACTGCGGCGGCGACCCTGAACAGCTGCCGCTCGATCGGGCCGTACGCCGAGTACTTCAGCGCCCCGGCGAAACTGCCGACCCGGTCCGGATGCCAGCCGGTTCGGTCGACGAAGTCGTCGACGTACTCGCGGTCGCCGCCCTGTGCCCACGCGAACGGGACGGTCGCGGCCAGCGACAGCTGGAAGAACCCGCTCGGTCGCTCCGCGAGGGCGTCGGCGTTCGCCTCGACGAACGCTGCGACCGCTGGTGGATGTCGCCGGCTGTTGACGGGCGAGCCGACGAGCACCGCGTCGTACGCCTCGACTGCGGGCGTCTCCTCGCCGTCGATCCGCTGCACCGTGCAGTCGTGGCCCCGTTCGGAGAGGACGTCCTCGACGAACGCGGCTACCTTTTCTGTCTGTCCCTCACCGGACCAGTACGCGACGAGCACTGAAGCCATCTCGGATCACAGCTGTCGATACGCGCCCGAACGTAATAACTGAATGTCACGTACACGGTCTCGGGGAGAGCCGTCCGACGCGGCTCTGCGCCGGTCGGGAGCGGACCTCAAGCGACTTGAGGGTCGGCCACGCAATGGACGTATGGCTCCCTCGCACGTGCTAGTGCCGCTGGACGGCTCGCCGCTGGCCGACGACGCACTCGTCCACGCACTGGAGACGTTCGACTGCCCGGTGACCGTGCTCAACGTCGTCACGCCGCTGGACAGTTCGATGAGCGAGAGCGGCGTCGTGGCCCCCGACGAGGAGCGAACGGAAGACGCCCGCGAACGCGCCGAAACCCTGGTCGACCGCGCGAAGGAACGGGCGGGAACGCCAGCCTACGACGTCGACGTAGCTATCGAGACGGGCAAGCCTGCCGACACGATACTCGAGTTCGCCGAGGCCCACGCAGTCGATCACATCGTGATGGGTGGCCACGGCGGTGACAGACACGCGCTCACTCGGCGACTGCTCGGCACCGTCGCGACCGCTGTCGTCGGCGACGCCCCCGTGACGGTCACCGTCGTCCGGTGACTACACGCCGAGAACGGCCGCAAAGCCCCGGTAAAGCCCGAACCCGATGGCCGCCGACGAGGTCAGTGTGACGACCCAAAACACCACTGTGACGCCGATCTTTCGGCGCGAGACGCCCGCCGTCCCGCCTGCGAGGCCGGCGCCGATGACGCCGCTGATGATGATGTTGTTGAACGAGATCGGGATGCCCAGCGTGATCGCCACCTGCGCGATGATGAATCCCGGAACCAGCGCTGCGATCGAGCGACGCGTTCCCAACTGCGCGTACTCGCGGGAGGTGGCCTGCAAGAGCCGTGGTGCGCCCATCCACGCGCCGCCGAGGATGCCGACGGCACCGAGCGCGAGTAACGCGATTCCTGGAACACCCAGCTCCACCGAGTAGAGGTTCTCCAGCGGTCCGGTGGCGAGCCCGACCTGGCTGCCGCCGCTAGAGAAGGCGACGACGCTCCCGAGGAGCACGAGAAACGTCTTGATACCGCGATCTACCGACTCCTGCGTCCGTCGCCGGATGAACCGAAAGCTCGCTGCCGCGACCAGCAGCGTCACGAGAGCGCCTCCGAGGGTCTGCAGTGCGGCCGAATCGACGAGGAGTCGCACTACTCCGGCGATCGTACCTTGCTCGGCACCGGCCGGAGCGGGGATGACACTCAGCGGGATGTGCGCCACGATCGCGCCGACGACGGCCGCCAGCAATGGGACGCCGACCGTCTCGGGGATGTCGTCGCGGCGGAGGATCGTCGCGGTCAGGTAGGCTAGTCCGCCCGAGATCGGCGGCACGAGCACCCAGAAGAGCGCGATCCGCCGGTACGTGCCGTAGACGGGGTCACCGCCGAGCGAGAGCCCGACGCCGATCATCGCCCCCGTGGTCGCGAACGCGGCCGGGACCGGATAGCCCGAATAGACGCCGAAGGCCATGAACCCAGTCGCGGTCAGCAGACCGGCGATCGCCCCGAGAGAGGTGATCTGTGTGTTCGCTACCAGCCCCGAGCCGACCGTCGCGGAGATGCTTCCTCCCTGCGTCAGCGCCCCCAGCGCGGCGAGGATGCCGATGAGGAACGCGGCCTTCATCGTTGAGATGGCTTGCGCGCCGATCGCGGGCGCAAACGGCGGTGAGTTGCTGTTCGCACCGAGAGTCCACGCCGTCACCAGGCTGGTGACCGTCGCGAGCACGACCAGCGTCCAAAACACCAGTCCGCCGACGCCGACAGCCATCTCAGTGCCGCCCTGCGAGTTCGTGCCGGCACTCGTCTCCGGCGCGGGGAGAGACGGCGACACAGACGCGGGTGTTGTCCATACCTACACTCCGTGTCGGCTGCAGTATAAACGTTCAGCGGCTCGTTCGCTTAGGTGCGCTGGAACCGCGTCGTCGAGTAGCTGCCGTTCCCCGGAAACGGCAAGAATGGGCTTTCACACGTTCGATCACGACTGTAGGTTCCTAACCTCGCGCAGATATGCTGGCGGCTCACTCATCGGCGGAATGACGAAGAGTTGGCAGATGACGATAATATAGGTTCGTATTGTACACTGATGTCTGCGAGTCGGTCACTCTCGTGCCGACTGGACAGCATTTTGCACACGTACGCGCGTTCTATCCGGAACGCAATCAGCGGCGGTCGTTCGGCCTCGGCACTCATAGGGTTCGTCGTCGCCGAGCGCCACCCCGGCTCGGAACGGTGCCGTCGTCATCGGCCGGCCGAGTGTTGCGCCCCGGTCTCAAAGAGCGTTGCGAGGCCGCGACGGAAGCGTCCTGTTCAGACGACGCGGGCGAACGCGAGCGTTCCGCTGGTGCGCTCGATGAGCGCGCGGACGGTCTGGCCCTCCTGCGCGCCGGAGACGAAGATCGTGAACTTGCCCTTCTCGGCGACGCCGTCGCCCTTCCGGCCGGTGCCGGTGATCTCCAGTTCGTAGGTCGTCCCCTCCTCGACGGCCGGTCCGGTCTGCGACTGCGTCTTCGCGGCGCGCTTCTGCACCGGTCGGAACGCACCACACGCCTCACAGCGGAGCATATCGACGCCGTCCTCGGTGACGAGTCGGGTGTCCGGCAGGCCACACTCCGTACAGGTGACGTACTCGGCGACGTACTCGTCGATGGCGGCCTCGAAGTCCGCGACGCTGAACGACCCGTTGTAGCGCGCGCGGTCGCCGTTGAGCTGACCGTTGGTGCCGAGTTCGCGCTGGACGTTTCGGTGGACGTGCTCGACGTCGCGGCCGAGCGCCTCGGCGATCTCACCGAGGTTCGTCAGGCGGGTGAACGCTCCGTCCGTCTCGCCTTCGGGGTCGGGTACTCGGAGTCGCGACTGCTCTTGACTTCGCTCCGGGAGTTCGTCGAGCGCCCGGTCGAGAGAATCAGCGTAGTCCATACCGGGAGAAATAGACGGGGCCGTATAGCCGTTCCGTGTGTCTGCTTCGCGAACGCGTGCCGCTCTCGGGAACCGAACGCACACCGGTCCCGCCGCTCGGGTGTGGTCGCCTGCCGCTACTCCGCGCCGGGATCGATGACGACGAGGTTCGCCTCGTCGACGAGGTTGGCCAGTCGCTCCTCCGCGTGGGGGTCGAACTGTCGCTGACAGCGCCGCACCCACGGTCCGTCGGCTGGGCGGAGCCGCGTCCCCGTGCCGGCGTCGGACTCGACGAGCGACCTCTTCTCGGCGGTCGTCGCCCCTCCGGCCGTCGGCCGCTGCTTCGCGGCTCGAGCCGGGCTCGTGTCATCGGTCGCGGCGTCGTCGGTCTGTCGCTCTGTTCGATTTGCGCGGGCGTGTCGGACGTTCGTGCTCACTGGTGTCGGGTTCGGGATGGCGGTCGGACGGCGATACGCGGGTCGAAAAGTGGGTCACTCGCGTACGCCTACGGGGTGCATACGAACACCAATAGCCGCATTCATAATAAATGTTCATTTAGAACCGAATGCTGCGGCCGGATCGACCGACGGCCGTGACCGGGAGAACGCGTCCGAGCCGCCTCCGCTCGCGCGGCCTCGTGCTCAGCAGTCGCACTCAGTAGTCGCGCTCGGCTGCTCGCTCCCGTGCGGCCGCCACGACGAGCGGGAGCGTGATCGTCGCGTCGCCGACGACGGTCGCGTTTCGCGCCGACTTCTCGAGTTTCCCCCACGAGCGCGCCTCGTCGAGCGTCGCCCCCGAGAGCCCGCCGGTGTGGTCCGGATCCATCGTCAACTGGACGGCGTAGTCGTAGGCGTCCGGGATCGTCAGCATCGTCTGGAGGACGTAGTTCTTCGGTACGCCGCCGCCGACGACCATCGCGCCCGCCTGCTCGGCCTCGAACGCCAGATCCGAGAGATGCGTCATATCTCCCAGCG
Source organism: Halobellus sp. Atlit-31R (assembly GCA_003665935.1). Lineage (GTDB taxonomy): Archaea > Halobacteriota > Halobacteria > Halobacteriales > Haloferacaceae > Haloquadratum. The sequence goes on from QPLR01000002.1 coordinate 68,123, forward strand.
CGTCCAGTCCGAACTCGGAGGTCTGTGAGTAGATCCAGGCCTGAATCCCCAGGACGGAGTCTTGGATCGCGGGGCAGTAGATCGGCACGTCGTGCTCGTAGGCCGCGGCGGCGATCCCGGCGTCCTCGTCGACGTCGCGTGCGGCGTTCTGCTCGGCGTTCGCGCGTCCGAGTTCGGCGGTGAACTCCTGGATCGACACCCGGCGTTCGACCGCGGGGAAGACGTTCTCGCGGAGGTGCGACTCGAACAGTGCGAAGTGTTCCTGGGGGAGATAGACGTTGTAGATCCGGTCGACGCCCTCGTCGCGGAGGTGCTCGTCGTGGTCGCGCGGCGTCTCGCCCGTCGGTTCGGCGTCGGCGACGGCGGGATGCGGGTCGTGCGGCTCCGCCCGGCCGTGGTGGTGCTTGCCGCCGATCGCCTCGATCGCGTCGTGCGTGAGGTTCGCTCCGGTCGTCACCAGGGCGTCGATGTGCCCGTCACGGATCAGATCGACGACGATCTGTCGCATCCCCGCGGGCACCATCGCACCGGCGAGCCCGAAGAAGTTCGTCACCGTCTCGCGCCCGAGCATCTCCGCGTAGACGTCGACGGCGCGGTCGACCGTGGCCGCCCCGATGCCGCCCTTCCCGTACTCTGCGGCGAGATCGCCGACGGACATCCCCGCTCGGACCCGCGCGTGTCCGATCGGCGCGTCGTGGAACTCCTCGCGGTGCGGCGTACGTGACTCCGTACTGTCGGACCCGGCGTCGGACTCGTCGCCCCCGTGCTCGCTCTCGTCGGTCATACCGAGTCGTCGGCGACCCGCTCGGTTATGTGTCGCGATCCGGATCCGGGTGTACTGCCCGAAGACGGTGAGCGTCCGACCTCAGTCGGCCGTGACGCTCAGATCAGTCTTCGAGTCCGAGAGCGTCGAGAGCCCCCGGACGGCGACGGCGACGAAGCCGACCTTCGAGACGAAGTCGAGATAGCTCAACACGAGGACCTCCGTGTCGGTCAACAGCAGGCCGACGCCCGTCGGCGCAAGGAGCCACACCACGGGGTACAGCGTCCAGACGACGACCGTGAGGTTCCGCAGCGTCGTGAACGACGCTTCCTGTTGAGAGGTCTCGAACGACGCGCGCCGCGGCAGCGTCCCCACGAGCAGCGCGACGAGGACGAGATACGCCAGCGATCCGATCCCGAAGAAGGCGTAGCCCACGAGGCCGCCGAGCGCAGTCGCGGCGACGCCCGCGAGCACGACGATCACGTCCACGACGACGAGCGCACTCAGGACCCGACGACCCGGCTGGGCGAGCAGTCCGAGATACAGGACCATCAGCGGCGTCGTCAGCAGCCAGTCCGCGTAGCGAACGACTTCGATGGTCGTCCCGGCTACCTCCATCGTCCCGTAACCGAGCGCCATCGACAGATACGCCAGGGCGGCGATCCCGGTCACGCCGAACAGCACGGCGGCCAGATTCCGGTGGTCGTCGCCGAACAACAGCCGGTACGCCGACGGGAGCGAGCCGACGGTCATCCCGGCGAGACCGACCCACAGCCACAGCGTGACGTCGATCTCCATCTCAGTCACCTCCCTCGTCAGTCCCGGCGGCCGAATCGTCGGAGCCGTCTGCTCGCAGCGCCGTCCCGGCGGTGGTACCGGACCCGAGTCCCGGACCGCCTCCGGCGGGCGAGGCGAGCCCCCCCGCGTCGCTCTCGGCGGCGACGGTGAAGTCTTCGAGCGCGGTTCGGAGCTCTCGCGCCTGTGCGGTGAGTCGGTTGGCGGCGTCGTTGACGTTTTGCATCGTGCTCGTCTGTTGTTGTGCCGCAGCCGCCGCGGCGGTCGCCTCCTCGGCGGTCTGATCGCCGATCGCAGCCACGTCGTCGACGCGGTCGACGACCGCAGTCGCCGACGACGCCTGCTGGGCGGTCGCGTCGCGGATCTCCTGGATGGAGTCGTCGGTCTCCTCGACGGCCCCGGCGACGTTGTCGAGCGCGTCGATCGCCGCCTCGACGGTCCCGACGCCGCTCTCGATCCGCTCTTGGGTCTCGATCATCGCGTCCGTGGTCTCGTCGGCCCGCGCCTGGATCTGCTCGATGTGCTCTTCGATCTCGCCGGCCGACGTCGCGGTCTCCTCGGCGAGCTGTTTCACCTCGTCGGCGACGACGGCGAAGCCGTCGCCCGCCTCGCCCGTTCGTGCGGCCTCGATCGACGCGTTCAGCGCGAGCAGATTCGTCTCCGCGGCGATGTCAGAGATCACGTCGACGACCTCGCCGACCGCGTCGAGCTCTTCGGCCAGCGCGGTCACCTCTTCGGCGGTCTCGGCGGTCGTCTGCTCGACGGCGTCCATCTCGTCGATGGCGCGCTCGGCGTGCGACTGCCCCTCCTCGCCGAGTTCGGCGGCGCGCTCGGAGGCCTGTGCCACCTCGTCGACCGTCGCGGCGACCTCCTCGGCCGATGACGAAAGCGAGTCCATCTCCGTAGAGACGTCGTGCAACGCCGCCGTCTGCCGCTCGGCCCCGTCGGAGATCTCCGTCGTCGCCGTCGTCACCTGCGCGGAGGCCTCTCGGACCTCGTCGGCCCCCTCGTCGACGCGCTCTGCAGCGGTCACGACGTGTTCGGAGAACGCTTTGACCTCCGCCATCGTCTCGGAGACCGCATCGAGCATCTGATTGAACGAGACGGCGATCTCGGCCATCGCCTCGTTGTCGGTGTCCGGATCGAGCCGGCGCGTCAGATCGCCGTCCGCGACGGCGTCCATCACCTCGCCGTACTCGGCGGCGGTCGTCTCCAGCGCCTCGTTCTTCCGCTCGATCACCGCCCTCTGCTCTTCGCTCGCTTGAATCTGCGAACGCAACTCGTCGCGCATCTCGTCGAACGCGTGATAGAGCGTCCCGAACTCGTCGGTCCGGGTCGTCGAGAGGTCGACGTCCAGCTCCCCGTCCGCCATCGCGTTCGCCCGGCGGGCCAGATACCGCGCCGAGACGATGGTGTTCGACCCGACCACGACGCCGACGAACGCCAGACTCACGAGCGCCAGCAGAATCAGCCCGAGCAACGACGACGTGATCTGTGATCCGAGCGCGTAGGCGTCCGCGCGGTCCGTCCGGACGAGCACCGTCCAGCCGAGCGTCTCCATCTCCGACCCGGCGACGAGGCGGTCGCCCTGCTGTGCGAAGCCGCCGTCGGCCAAGGCGGCGGTGTCGTGCCCGTAGGCGGTCAAGAGCCGATCGGTGTTCGGGTGGGCGACGACCTGCCCCTGCCCGTCGACGACGACGGTCGAGCCCTCACCGGCCGCTTCGGCGAACGCCTGCGTGTGCGCTTCGAGATTGATCATATACACGAGCGCCTTCCCGTCGGCACCCTCGATCGGCGAGACGACCGACACGACCGGAAAGTCGACGACTGGGACCGTAAAGGGCGGCGTCACGGCCACACCGTCCGTGTCGTCGAACTCGGGCGGGTTCTCCGCGAACGACGCCCCCTGTTCGGCCGTGTCGACGCCCTCCATCTTCGCCAGCGAACTGGCCAGGATCGTCTTCGATTCTCGATCGTAGTAATGCACCGCGACGACGCCTTCGGGAACGGCGTCGCGGGCGACGGTCTCCGTCAAGTGCCTGGATATCTCGCGTTCGTCGCCCGACTGGAGCGTCGGATTCGTCGAGTGCAGCCGCGTCTGCCGCTTGATTCCGCTCATCCACGTGTCCAGCTCCGCCGCCCGCGTCGTCGCCGACGTGCTCAGCTCCCCTCTGACGTCTTCCTGAAGCGTCGCCGAGGTCTCCTCGGTGATTACGACGCCGAACCCGACGACGAGCGCGGTAACTGCAAGCAAAGCGACGCCGAGTTTGGCCCCGTAACTCGACCGGATAGACTCGAAAAGTCCTGACCGTTGCATCTACAACGCTTAATGGAACTCTACGGAAAAAGGCGGTGAATCAGTTATCTCTGCTGATAACGCCTTGTCGGGCGGCTCAGAGCCCAGTCGGATACGACAGCACGGTAGTCTCGACGCCGCGGTCTGCGACGAGATCGGCGAGCCGCTCGACGCCGAACGTCTCCGTGGCGTAGTGCCCTGCGAGGAAGACGTGGACGCCGGCTTCGCGCGCCTCGTGGTACGCCTGCTGTTTGCCCTCACCGGTGACGAGAGCGTCGACTCCCGCCTCGACCGCCTCGCCCAGCCAGTCCGTACCCGATCCGGTGACGATCGCGATATCGCGGATCTCCTCGGGGCCGAAGTCGAGTACCTGCGGTTCCCGTTCGCCCGTATCGAGCCCCGCGAGCCGATCGCGCAGTTCCGAGGCCGAGTAGGGATCGGCGGTTCGGCCCCGCTGCCCGATCGTCACCGGTCCCAGAGTTCCGAACGGGGCCTGGTCGGTCAGTTCGAGATAGTCCGCGACGCCGGCCGCGTTCCCGAGTTCGTCGTGGCCGTCGAGCGGGAGGTGTGAGACGTACAGCGCGAGGTCGTGATCGACGAGCGCGGCGACGTTCGCGTAGTCGCGGCCCGTCACCCGATCGAGGCCGCCCCAGACCAGGCCGTGGTGTGTCACCAGCAGATCTGCGCCCGCCTCGGCGGCGGCTTCGATCGTCGCGGCGGCGGCGTCGACTGCGAACGCGACGTGATCGACGGATCCCTCGTCGGGACCGATCTGTAGGCCGTTCGCGCTGGCGTCGACGTCTGCGTACGCGTCGGTGTCGAGTCGATCGTCGAGATCGGCGACGAGCGTCGAGAGTTGCATATCGGAGAGATCACACCGCGCCGGATAGAGCCTATCGTTCCGCGTCGGAGGTCGCAGCCGCGTGGGCGTACACGAACTCCCGACACAGCTTCGCCGCCAGCGACGCCGCCTGTCCGTCGTCGCGGTCGTTGACCTCGACGACGTCGAACCCCGCAGCGTCGGGAGCGACCGCGCGAACGACGTCGCGCATCGTCCGCGGATCGAGCCCGAACGGCTCGGGCGTGCCTGTGCCGGGCGCGAAGCCGGGGTCTGCGGCGTCGACGTCGACGCTCAGATACGCCGTCCGACCGTCGAGACGCGCGCCGAGGTCGAACGCCGCGACGTCTTCCGGGGCGACGACGGTCACGTCGTCGCTCTCGGCCCGGTCCCACTCCCCGGGCGCGCCCGTTCTGGCCCCGAGCAGGATCGCCTCCTCGATCTCGGCGTCGCAGGCACCGCGCCCGTCCAGAATTCGCCGGGTGACGGTCGCGTGGCTGTGCTCGTTGCCGTCGTACGCCTCCCGGAGGTCGAGGTGGGCGTCCAGACAGACGAACACGTCCGGATCGACGGCGTCGACGCCGGCCGCCGAGACGGTGTGCTCCCCGCCGAGGAGGAGCGGCACGGCGTCGTCGGCGACGACGTCGCGGAGCTCGCCGCCCAGCCACCGGAGATACTCCGGAGCGTCGTCCCACGCGCGGACGTCGCCGTGGTCGTGGACGGCACAGTCGGAAAAACGCAGGTCGGTTCGCCGGTCGTAGTCGTCGAACGGCCGGGCGAACCGCCGGATTCTCTCGGGCCCGAAACGGGCCCCGGGTCGGAACGACGTCGAGATATCCAGCGGGGCGCCCACGACGACGTACGCGGCGTCAGCGCGCGATGCGGTCGCCCCTGGGAACATCTCCGATCAGACGATCTTCCGCTGGCCCTCGTACTCGAGGTACTCGATCTCGTCGTCGGGCGAGAGAGCCTCGTCCTCGGGGATGCGCATCGTGAACGTCTCGTAGGTCTCGAGGTCCATAATCTGGGCGTCGTCGTCGGTCACGGAGACGACCTGCCCCTGCTTGCGCTCGATGATCGGCACCCACACCTTCGCGTCGACCGGCTGACTCAGCGAGCGCTTCTTGTCGTCGAAGACGCCGCGGCCCTCGATTCGCGCCTTCGCGCTGCCGTGCTTCCCGGGCTTTGCGGTACTGTAGGCGTTGATCTTACAGGGGGATTCCTCCATCATCACGTAGCTGCCTTCCTGCAGTTCGCGGACCTGCTTCTGCTCTTTCGGCATACGACGGGATTGTCGTGTGGTCGGTATAAACGGTTTGGAAACGCCCCGTCAGTTCGGCTACGCGACGAAATCGGGCCGTGACCGTGGCTCAGGCCTCGTCGGCTTCGCCGTCGCCGGGACGCTGCTGCGCGCGACTCTCGCGGTCCCGCCTGTGGTCGTCCTGCCGTCGCGCGACGCTCCCCAGCGCGCCGGTCGCGACGTTCGGAAGACTCGCCGTCAGCAGGATCATCGTCGTCGCTTCACCGGCCGTGTCCAGGAACGGGAGCAGGTACTCCATCGGGAACGGCAGCGGCGCGTCGGAGGCGACAGAGAGCACGACCAGCCCGGGGATGAGCACGATTCCCCACGCCATCGCCGTCAAGAGCCCGTGCCACGCGCCGTCCGAGGGGTCCCCCCCGGCCAGATAGCCGGCGAGCGCACTTCCAGCCAACCCTCCCACGAGCGTCACGCGCCCGGTCGCAACGAATACGAGTGCCTCGCTACAGGCCGCCAGCGCGAACCCGGCCGCGACGAACCGCCACCGCGTCATACCCACCTCTTCCGCGTTCCTCCGCATAAATGTAGGTGTCAAATACTCAACCGTGATAATGGCCTCCGCTCTACGTCGGGTCCGTCCCAGTCGCGACGGTTCGCAGGCGCACCGGCCCCGACGGCCACGCCTGCTCGCCGACGGTTACTTCTGCTCGCGTTGCTCCCGCATACTCTGCCGCGTGAACTGCGGCGTCGTCCGGATGCCGCGCTTGCTCCGGAACGAGCGGTACAGCGCGAACAGCGGCGGCAGCGTCAACACCGCGGCGACCGCTGCCGGGAGGACGCTGGCCGTGTCGAACGTATAGAGGATGGCCGTCGAGAGCGCGCCGACCGCGACGAACAGGCCGTAGACGATGCGCCGCGCCAGCCGATCGAGCACGTCGTTTTGGTCTTCCAGCCGGACGTTGACGGTGAGGTTGTCGTTCTCGATCCGGTCGAGCGTCCGGTTCATCTTCGGCGGGACCTCGAAGAGCGACCGCGTCGTCTGCTGGAGTTGCTGGCCGCCCTCCTCGATCAGCTGCCGCGCCGTCTCCTCGTAGTACCCCTCCGCTTCGAGGTAGTCGGTGGCGACCGAGATGAAGTCGAACTCCGGATCGAGCGTGACGCAGACGCCCTCGACGACGGTAGCGACCCGGAGAATAAGCGCCAGGTTCCGCGGGAGCCGGAGCGGGAACTCGTAGATCGTCGACTCGACCTGGTCGATGATCTGCTGGACGCGATACTGCTCGATGTCCTCGCCGCGGGCGTCGGCGATCGCCAGCTCCATCACGTCGCCCATCACCTGACGGTCGGCGCTCGGCGAGAGCGTCCCCATCTCGACGAGCGTGTCGAGGATCCCGTCGATGTCCTGATTCGCGACGGCGAGGTAGAAGTCGACGATCTTGTCTTGGATGAAGGCGTCGACGGTGCCCGACATCCCGAAGTCGTAGAAGATGATCTTGCCCTCGTCGGTGACCGCGAGGTTCCCCGGGTGCGGGTCGGCGTGAAAGACGCCGTCGTCGACGATCATCTGGAGGTACACCTGTTGCAGCGTCGTCGCCAGCTCCGTACGATCGATCTCCTTCCCGTCGAGCGTCTCGATGTCGTTGATCTTCGTCCCCGGAAGGTACTCCATCGTGAGCACGCGCGGCCCCGATCGCGCCGTGACCGGCTCCGGAATCAGAATCTGGGGGTTGTCGGCGAAGTTCCCGCGGATCTCCTCGAGGATCCGCTTCTCGCGACTGTAGTCCATCTCCTGCCGGATCGTCTTCGCGAACTCGTCGGAGAGGTTCTCCAGCGAGAACGCCCGGCCCTGCCCGATGAACCGACGGATGATCGGCAGCGACCAGCGGATGACCCGCAGGTCCGCCTCGACGAGCTCTTCGATCCCCGGTCGGCGGATCTTCACCGCGACGGGCTCGCCGTCGTACGTCGCGGTGTACACCTGCCCCAGACTCGCGCCGCTGATCGGCTCGCGGTCGAACTCCTCGAAGACCTCGTCGACGGGACCGAGCTCGTCTTCGATGACCTTTCGCGACTCCGCCCAGGGAGCCGGCGGCACGTCGTCCTGCAGACTGGAGAGCACGTCGATGTACTCCGCCGGCAGGATGTCCGGTCGCGTCGAGAGCAACTGCCCGAGCTTGATGAACGTCGGGCCGAGCGTCAGGAGCGAGTCGAGCAAGATCTCGGCGCGTGCGACTCGCGTGTCGGCGTCGACGCTCCGCGACCCGCCGAAGAGGATGTACTTCCGACGGTCGCGGGTGTACGCGACGATCAGCGGGAAGAACTGTCGTATAACTATCAAAAACCGCCAGTACGCACGGAGATTCACCAGCGTGACCACCCGGTGGTTACGCGTCGTCTCCAGCCGACGTGATCGGAATCGTCTGCTCCGGCGCGGCCGACCGCTTCGGCACGCGCACCGTGAAGACACCGTGATCGGCTTCCGCGGACGCCCCCGCACCGGTCGCATCCGGAGGAAGCGGCAGCTCGAAGTCGACGAACAGTGGGCGCTCTTCGGTGACGTAGTGGAACTCCGCAGGCACGCCTTTCTCCCGGCGCGCTTCGACGACCAGGCGTCCGCGGTCGACGCGGATCTCGGCGGTTTCGGCCGTCACTCCGGGGAGATCGAGCACGATCTGGTAAGCGTCGTCGGACTCCAGCAGGTCGGCGAACACCGACTCTGGCAGTTCCTGAAGCGCGTCCCGCAGGGCTGACATAGTCGAGAGTTAGACCGGCGGGTCGAAAAAGGCCGCGGTTGCGCGATCCCAGAGCGGCCACAAGATCTATAGAGCGCGTCATCGACCCACGACTGAAGTCGTGGGCTTGTCCGTGGACTCCCGGTCTGACGACGAAGCGTCGTAGGCGGTGTAATCGCCATTCCCGTTCAGCATCCCAGACTTGAGGGCGAGATGACCGTCGCCCAACCCAGAGGGGCGTTTGCCCTCTGGTAAAGTTAGCAGTTTCAGACCGATGTTCTTCGAGGCGTTGTAGTCGCCATCAACTGAGTACCCACACTCAGTACACTCGAACCACCCGTCCGAATTTCGGTTCGTGCTGGACTGGTGGCCACACCGCGAACACGTCTGCGAGGTAAACGCAGGCGGAATGTCCTCAACGTGAATCCCGTACTCGCTGGCCTTGTACGCCAGCATCTCTTGGAGTTCGCGGAACGCCCAGTTGTGCATCTGCCGCTTCACTTGGTCGTTCTGATTGTCCATCCGCTCGCGGATGTGGGTCAATCGTTCGACGGCGATGTACGAGCAGTTATGCGCGTCGGCTTCCTCCACGATGCGCCGAGAAATGGTGTGCAGGCGGTTCAGCACGAAGCGGTTTTCTCGCCCCGACAGTCGCCGGAGTACCTGCTTAGCGGAGCGAGTGCCTTTGTGCTGAAGGCTTCGACGCACGCGGAAGTAATGGTTCTGACCCCACAGTAGCTCGCCACCGTCGTAGAACGACCCGGTGCTGGTCACGGCGACGTTCTTCAGGTTCAAATCCACGCCCAGAACTTTGTCACCGTCACGTTCTTCGGCCCCTTTCTTGATGACGATGTGGAGGTAGAACGCATCCTCGTCCTCGCGGTAGTGGAGGGTCCCCATCCGCTTCTCGTAGTCGTCATCATCGAGGTAGGATTTCTGGTAGTCCCCGAGAACGTAGTCCACGGCGACTCTGCCGTTGATGGTGGAGAGGGTGGCCGACCTATCTTTGATGGTCAACGTCCGTTTGTCGTAGACGGCGGACGGTTCGTTGAACCGTGGGAGCGGCCGGCTGTTGCCCTGCTTCCAGTCTGCAACGGTGGACTTCATCGCTTCGACGGCTTTCGAGTACGCTCGAACACAGAGGTTCGCAGGTAGGTCTGTCTCGGCTCGCAGGTCGTGGTACACTTCGTCGTGTATGGTGGACTTGTTGAGGATGAGGTAGCCGTCGTTGTTCCTACCGTTCTGGACGGTGTAGTTGCAGGCGTGGTTGAACTGCTTGATAGTCTGATGGAGGTCGTCCTCTCGGTCGTCTGGCACCGAGAGTTTAACCGGGATGGTTCGTTTGACCTCCATCTGTAACTTCACATACGGGGTAGTGTTTTATACATTCTACGGCGGCCGTTGGGGAGTCGGACTGCGATCGCTCGTGGTTCGTTTCGAGTCTTGTCGGATTCATCCCACGGCTAAAGCCGTGGGCTTCCTCCTTGCATCTGTGTGAAACGCTGGCAGAACCCTCTCGACACGACAGCGGTGACTCCCGACGAGACGTGCGAGGAGGCTGCTCCCGTGGCGCGGTCCTTATTGTATTCGCGTGCGCACTCCTGACTATGGATGCTGCGGACACCGACGAGACGCCCCCCGACCGCCGGTCGGCCGGGTTCAAGGACCGAACGAGAGTAGCCGAGGCCCGACGGCGACTCCTCGAAGCGGCGACCCCACACGAGCGGACCGAGCGACTCGCGCTCGTCCCCGCGGACGGCCGTGCGCTCGCAGAGGCCGTGACTGCGCCCCGAGCCGTCCCGAACTACGACCGCGCCGCGATGGACGGCTGGGCCGTTCGCGCCCGCGACACCTTCGGCGCGTCGGACCGGTCGCCGGGGATCCTCCGGGTCGCCGACGGGGAGCCTCACTCGGTCCCGGAGACGGCCGTCGCCCCCGAGTCGGCAGTTCGTGTCCACACCGGCAGTAAACTCCCCGAGGGCGCCGACGCGGTCGTGATGATCGAACACGCAGAGCACGTCGGCGACGACCTGGAAGTGTTCGACGCCGTCACCGACGGCGAGAACGTCGCGCCCGTGGGCGAAGACGTCGCCGAGGGACAGGCGCTGTTCGACCCCGGCCACCGCCTGCGGCCCTCGGATCTCGGCCTGCTGAAGTCCGTCGGCGTCGACCACGTCACCGCCTACGAGCGGCCGACAGTCGGCGTGATCCCGACGGGCGAGGAGCTCGTCCAAGAGGACCCCGCTCCCGGCGAAGTGATCGAGACCAACGGGCTGACGGTCTCCCGCCTCGTCGACCGCTGGGGCGGCGTCCCGACCTACCGCAACGTCGTCACGGACGACGAGGCGGCGCTCCGCGCGGCGATCCAGCGCGACCTGACGAAGGACGTCGTCGTCACGACCGGCGGCTCCTCGGTCGGCGAGCGCGACCTCATCCCGGAAGTCGTCGACGAACTCGGCGAGGTGCTCGTCCACGGCGTCGCGCTCAAGCCGGGCCACCCCGTCGCCCTCGGCGTCGTCGAGGAGACGCCGGTCGTGATGCTGCCCGGCTACCCCGTCGCGGCGATCGTCAACGCCGTCCAGTTCCTCCGCCCGGTGCTGAAGCACGTCGGCCACCTGCCGGACGATCCGCCGCCGACCACCGACGCGCGGCTGACGCGGAAGATCCCGAGCGAACCCGGCGTTCGCACGTTCGCTCGCGTGCAGGTGGACACGGACGCGGAGGCGGGTGCAGACAGCGACAGCGGCGGCGGAGCCGACGACGACGACGCTGGCGGCGCGAAGCGCCGCGCCGACGCTACAGACTCGACAGCAGCGACCGCAACCGCGACGCCGACGCGGGCGTCCGGGTCCGGCGTGCTCTCCTCGGTGGCGCTGGCGGACGGCTGGGTCGTCGTTCCCGAGGGCCGGGAGGGGTTCGACGCCGGCGAGACCGTCGCCGTCGAGCGCTGGGAGTGGTCGGCGTGAGCGACCGCAAGCAGTTCCGCGACCTCGTCGCTCCCGACGTCGCCCACGACGCGATCGCGTCGCTGGATCTCGCGCCCGAACCGGAGACCGTACCGCTGGCGGCGGCGCGTGGCCGCGTCCTCGCCGACCGGATCGACGCCGATCTCGACGTTCCCGGCTTCGACCGCGCGAGCGTGGACGGCTACGCGGTGCAGGGTCGCGATACCTTCGGCGCCGACGAGGCCGAGCCGGTCGAACTCGATCTCGCCGGCATCGTCCACGCCGGCGTCGAACCCGACGTCGAGGTCGGCGCGGGCGAAGCGGTCGAAATCTCGACGGGGGCGGTGCTGCCCGACGGCGCGGACGCGGTCGTGATGGTCGAGCGGACCGAGGAGTTGGGTCCCACCGACGCGGAGCGCCCGGAGTCGATCGCCGTCCGCAACGCCGTCGCGCCCGGAGACAACGTGATGCTCGCGGGCACCGACATCGCCGCTGGCGCACGCGCGCTCGGTCCGGGAACGCGACTCACGCCCCGCGAGATCGGGCTGCTCTCGGCGCTCGGCTACGACGAGGTGCCGGTCCGCGGTCGGCCGACGATCGGCATCGTCTCGACCGGCGACGAACTCGTCCGTCCGGGCGAGACGCTGCACAGCGAGCGGGGCCAGATCTACGACGTCAACAGCTACACGATCGCCGCGGGCGTCGAAGAGGCCGGCGGGGAGGCCGAACTCTACCCCCACGCCGGCGACGACTACGCGGAGATGGAGCGTCTGCTGCTCGAAGCGGCCGACGAGTGCGACCTCGTGCTCTCTTCGGGGTCGACGTCGGCGTCGGCGGTCGACGTCATATACCGGGTCGTCGAGGAGCGCGGCGAACTCCTCCTACACGGCGTCGCCGTCAAGCCGGGCAAGCCGATGCTCGTCGGCGAACTCGGCGACAGCGCCTACGTCGGGTTGCCCGGCTACCCCGTCTCCGCGCTCACGATCTTCCGGACGTTCGTCGCGCCCGCGATCCGCGAGGCCGCTGCACTCCCCGAGCCGCAGACGGCGACGGTGCGCGGTCGGATGGCCGTCCGCGAGCGCTACGCCGAGGGTCGTCTCCGCCTGATGCCCGCCGGCCTCGTCACCGACGCCGACGGCGAGACGCTCGTCTACCCCGTCGACAAGGGCTCGGGGGCGACGACGTCCCTCGTGGAGGCCGACGGCGTCGTCGCCGTCGACCCCGACACGGAGTATCTCGGGGAGGGCGAGGCGGTCGAGGTGCAACTGTTCTCGCCGGACGTGCGCGCGCCGACGCTCCTCGTCGTCGGCGAGGACGACCCCGCGCTCTCGCGGCTGCTCGATCGAGTCGACAACCCCCGCTTCCTCCCGGTGGGGAGTCGCGAGGGCCTGCGCCGGCTCGGGAACGGCGTCCCCGACGCCGCCGTCGTCGCCGGCCCGGTCGACCGCGACGTCGAGACGGTCGATCTCGGAGGCTGGACGCGCGAGTGGGGGCTCGTCGTCCCCGACGGGAACCCCGACGACGTCGGCGGCCTGGCTGATCTCGCCGACCGCGACGTGGCCTTCGTCAACCGCGGCCGCGACGCCGGCATCCGCGCGAGCCTCGACGCCGCGGTGGAGGAGTTGGCCGCCGAACGGGACGCCTCGCGCCGCGAGCTCACGGACGCGATCCGCGGCTACGGTGTGGGCACGAAAGGCTTCGAGAGCCCCGCCCGCGCGGTCGCCCGCGGCGACGCCGACGCTGGTCTCGGCCTCCGAGCGACGGCCGCGAAGCTCGGCCTCGGTTTCGTCTCGCTCGGAAGGGAGCGCGTTCGTGTGCGCGTGAACCCGGACCGGCACGGGAAACCCGGCGTCGAGGAACTGGCCGCGGCGCTGGATGCCGCCTCTGACGTCTTCGCGGCGCTCGACGGCTACGACGCCGCGTAGGCGTCCGGCTTTGGCGCTGCGTAGACATCCACGCTCGAACGGCCGCGCGAGCGTTCAGACGCGCGCGCAGCGTGCGCGTCGATCGGAGAGCGCGCTCACTCGACGGTGCCGCCGTCGGCGGCGACGTCGTATCCGAGAAGGTCCCGCGACAGTTCGTCGAACGAGGAGACGCGGTGGTCCGCGAGCACACAACTGCCGCGTCGGTGCGGCGAGTGCCGCTCGACGTGGATCCCGTCGAGTCCGGCGTTCCACGCCGCTTCGACGTCGCTCGCGCCGTCGCCAGCGAGTACGCCGCGACCGGGGCGGGCGGCGTCCAGCCCGAGCCGCTCGATCGCGTGGCGGACCGGCGCCGGATCGGGCTTCCAGCCGGTCTCCGACGAACAGGAGACGAAGGCGTCGAACCAGTCGCCGACGTCGAGGTGGTCGACGACCGGCTCGGCGAGGAACTCCTGACAGTGGGTCACGACGCCGACGGGGACGTCGGCGGCGACGAGGTCCGAGACGAGCGCGGCGGCGTCCTCGTGGAGGTACGTCGCCTCCGCGCGAGCCTGCGGATCCTCGACCGCGTGGAACGCCGGCCAGAACGCCTCCGGGTCGATTCCCCACGCCCGGAGCTGGGGGTCGCGTGCGCCGCCGAGCCCGTGCCAGATGACCTCGGCCTCCCGGTCGGTGAACTCGCGGCCGAGCTCCGCTCCCACCCGATCGAACACCTCGCGGGTGTAGTTCCACTCGGCGTCGACGAGCGTGCCGTCGAGGTCGAACAGCCAGAAGTCGTAGTCGTCGGTGGGAACCATCGGACCGGAGATAGCACGCCCCCGGGTAAGTGCATTTCGTCGGTCCGGGCGGACCTGCCGACGGGACGTCCACACAGCCGGCTGTCTCAGGACTCGACGACGCGGATGCTGGACCCGAGATGTCGGTGGAGCACGTCGCGGGGCGAGTCCCCGTCGAAAGAGTCCGGATGCGACGCGATAGCCTCTTCCAGCGCCTCGCGATACTCCTGATCGAGTCGCAGCTCGCTGAAGTGGACGCGGTCGACGGGCACCGAGAGCCACGACTCCGCGAGGTCGCGGGCGTGCCGCTCGTCGCCGACCGCTCCGCGCCAGAGCACGTCTCGGAAGAACAACCACTCGCCCTCGCCGGGCGGGTCGGCGGCGACTTCGACGACCGTCTCGACGGTCGACGGCGCGACACTCACGCCCGGAGCCGTGTCGAAGCGAGCCTCGACGCGGAAGACGTACGCGGCGTCCACGTCAGTACTCGGCGTCGAAGAGGTTCGCCAAGCGGACGTCCTTCTCGGTGATGCCACCCTCCTCGTGGCTCGTCAGTCGCACCTCGACCTCCTGGTAGCCGACCCGGATCTCCGGGTGGTGGAACTCCTCCTCGGCGACTTCGCCGACCTGTGTGACGAACGCGATACCGGCCAGGTAGTCGTCGAAGTCGTAGGTCCGTACGATCTCGTCGTCCTCGCGCTCCCAGCCCGCGGGCAGCTGCGTTCGAATCTCGTCGTCGGAGAGTAGTTCAGCCATACGCTATCTGTCACTCGCCGGGCGCATAACGTTTCGCCCGCCGCGTTGGGGTCAGGGCGTCAACCGATCGCAGAATCGAGCGACGACCGGCCACACTCAGTCGTCGGAGACGCTCTCGAGGACGTACGGCGGGACGTGCTCTTCGCCCGCCTCGCTACGATTTCCCTCGGACGCCTCGACGTCCGCCTCGTTCCGCTCGGCCTCGGTCGTCTCTCCGCCGGGGTCGCGTTCGGCCGCGGACGACCGCGCGGTCGCTCGCGACGCGTCGCCGAACTCCGGATCGAAAAGCGCCATCGCCGTCTGGATCGTCGACCAGTCGTCTTCGACGGCGGCCTCGCGGAGGCTCTTGGTCGGGGCCGCGAGCAACTGTCCGACGAGCGCGTCCGCCATCGACTCGATGGTCTCGCGCTGCTCCTCGCTGAGGTCGCCCTGCGCTTCGAGCCGCGAAACCGCCGTCTCGATCTCCCGGGACTTGATCTGCTCGGCCGCCTCGTACATCGTGCTGATCGCCTCGTCCGCCTGTCGACGCTTGTAGGAGTCGATGAGTCGCTCGAACTCCGCGTCGATCATCGCCTCGACGTCGCGGGCCGCCTCCGCCCGCGCGGCCTTCGTCTCGGCGGTGACCGACTCCAGCGCGTCGATGTCGTGGACGACGACCTGCTCGACCGCCGACGCTTCGGGGTCGACGTCCCGCGGCTGGGCGAGGTCGATGACGAGCGTCTCGCCCGCGTCGTCGACGTCGGAGGGATCAAGCAGGTAGTCCGGGTGGTTCGTCGCCGTCACGACCACGGCGGCCGCGTCGAGGACACCGTTGATCTCGTCGAGCGAGATCGCGCGAGCAACTGTCTCGACCGTCGACGCGAGATGCTCGGCGTGGGGCACGGTCCGATTCGCGACGACGAGCTCCGTGACGCCCGCGTCGACGAGCGCCTCCGCGGCCAGTTTCCCCATCTCGCCGGCCCCGATCACGAGCGCCGTCGCCCCGTCGAGATCGATCTCGGTCTCGGCCAGCCGTGCGGCCGCCGAGCCGATCGAGATCGCGCCCTCGTTGATCTCCGTCTCGGTGCGTGCCCGCTCGCCGACGTGGACGGCCTTCGTCAGTCCCGTCTCCAGCGTCGGGCCGAGTGCGCCGACGCCGCGGGCGACCTCGATGGCGCGTTTGAACTGTCCGATGATCTGATCCTCGCCGAGCACGAGCGACTCTAGGCCCGCGGCGACCCGCATCAGATGCCGCAGGCTCTCCTCGTGGCCCATCTCGACGACGACGTCGTCGTCGACGTCTGCGTGCAGCGACCCGAGGACGCGACGGCCCGCCGCGACGCTGTCGGCGACGACGTACGCCTCTGCACGGTTGCACGTCTGGATCGCGAACGCCTCGCTTACGGCGTCGTCGTCGAGTAGTGCTTCGATGACTGTGCGTTCGTCGTCGCCCGCCGCCGCTTCGATCTGGTCGACGCTGGCGCGGTCGTGCGACACACGAGTTCCACAGATCACTCCCGTGTCCATTGGTCACCCCCCGTCGTGTTCCGTATCACGCGTGTCGCCTCTCGCCGGGGATTAGATTCCCCCGTACGTAAAGCCTTCCAAACTGACGGCTCCCGAACCACGGCCCGAATCGCATCACGGCGGGCCGACGGATCGAGGTCGGACGCCTTCAGTTCGGCGCGCAACTCGGCGGTGAGCGCGGCCATCCCGTCTGCGCCGTCGAGCTCCGCTTCGAGCCGCTCGCGCAGGTGCTTCGCGAGCGCCGGGCTCCGGCCGCCGGTCGAGATCGCCACGCGGACGTCGCCGTCGTCGACGGTCGCCGGAACGACGACGTCCCCGACCCCGCCGGCACCGGGTGCATCGCTCTCGTCTGTGTCGCCGCCGACGCTGCTGTCGGCGTGATTGACGAGCAGGCCCCGCTCCCGCCCGGCTGCGGCGATAGCGTCGTTCACGTCGTCGCTGTCGGTGGCGGCGACGACGAGCGCCGGACCGACTCGATCCACCCACGTCGCAACGTCGTCGGGGCCGGGCCGGGCCCGGACGAGTTCGGCACCGCCGAAGTCGTACTCGCCGAAGTCGGGGCTGACGACGACGACGGTCGCTTCGCTGGCGAAGCGGCGGGCCTTGCGCGCGCCGATGCGGCCGCCGCCGAAGACGAGCACCGTCTGGTCGCTGAAGTCGTGGTACAGCGGAATCATCGGTTGGTGAGCGCCGCGCTCGACTCACTCCGTGTTCGCCGCGGCCCGTTCGTCCAGTCTGATCCCGGTCTTCTTCAGGATCCGCGTCGAGAACAGCGAGTCCCAGTCGTCGTCGCCGACGTCCCAGAACTCGGCCATCTCCTCTCGCACCCGCCGGATCCGGCGATCGCTCTCGGCCTCCGAGCGGCCGTGCGTCATCGCGAAGAAGTTGTACGGCCAGACGCCCTCGTGGCGCGGCCGCTCGTAGCAGTGCGTCACGAACGGCAGCGACGCGATCGCGGGACCCACTTCGTCGACGACGCCGTCGGGGACGTCCCAGACGGTCATCCCGTTCTCGGTGTAGCCGAGCGCGTAGTGGTTCGGGACGACCCCGACGCGTCGCACCTTCCCCTCCCGCTCGAAGCGCTTGATGGTCTCGACGACCCAGGCCGTCTCGGCGTCGATCGCGTCGGCGACGTCGGCGTACGGCGTCGCCGTGACCGGCAGCCCCCCCTGGACCTCGACGACGAGGTCGCGCTCGGCGGGCGTCAGCGTCCGGCGGTCCGTCGGCGTCACGTCCGGACCGAGCCCCGAGAGGTCGACGTCGCCGTCGGGGATCGGCCCGTCGAGCAGGAACTTCGCCTCGACGCGGAACTCCTGTTGCTTCGGGAGGTTGTACGTCTCCTCGCCGGTCTCGGCTTCGATCTCGTCGAGCACCTCACGCACGCGGCTCTCGTCGGCGACGCTGACGACGAACCACATATTGAGGTGCGGGTGTTCGCGCTCGTAGTTGTGTGCGACCTCCCGGTGGGCGTTGACCGTCTCCGCGACCTCGTCGAAGCGGTCCTCGTCGGCGTGCATCGCGACGAGCGTCGCCGAGCCGCCGATCTCCTCGGCGTTGACGAGCGCGCCGAAGCGACTCAGCACGCCCGACTCGTCGAGCTCCTGGACGATCTCGAGTAGTTCCGCCGCGCTGACGTCGATGCCACGGTCGCGTAGCGCGGCCGCCGCCGGCTCGAACGGCCGTTCGACGACCGGAAACCCGCCCTGAAACGCGTTGATCACGGCGCGATCGGCCTCCGTCAACCCCGCGACGTCGCCGTCTGCCTCGCTCATACCGAACGGTCGGGGTCCCGGGAGGATAAGCGTCTCGAAGGGGCCAAAAACGGAGGGTACTGCCGGTTCCTACGGAACTGTCGTCACGCGTTCGATGTGTTCGAGTCCCTCGAGGTCCCCGGCGAGGGCCTCCTGGTCGGGGCCGGCCTCGTAGTAGAAAACGAGGTCGAACGACCCCTCGCGGAGCAGCTGCTGGCACTCCCAGACGAACGCTTCGTCCTCGAGCGTCAGCCCCTGGAACTGGTTCGACGCGAACTCGTCGGTGTCGTTGCCGGCGTAAATGTACGTCTCGCCCTTCTCGGCGTGCGCCGCGAGCACGTCGTTGATCTCGACGGTGAGTTCGTGCATCTCTAGATCCTCCTGTCCGGCGAGGTCAGTGTGGACGATCGCCCCGACGAGCTCGATCTCGCCGGGTTCGAGAAGTTGCAGGGTACGCTGATAGAGGTCGTCGTCGAGCGTCTCGCTCATACGGGAACGTCGGCGGCGTAGGATAAACGGATGGCGGTTTGGAGCCGCGCGAGCCGCGGCCGCAACGGACCGTATCGTCCGGACAGCACCGTCCCGGCGCGGCTCCGGCGGAACGCTTTTTCCCTCGCGCGGCGCGGTCTCCGCTATGGCTATCGGCGATCTCGCTCCGGTCGAGGGAACGGACGACGTCTACTACGTCGACGTCGGAACGCACGGCATCCCGCGCTACGGCTCGGTGTACCTCATCGACGCCGCGGAACCGACGTTCGTCGACACGGGGCTGGGCCGCAACCGCGAGTACCTCTTCGACGCGCTCGACGAACTCGACACCGCCCGCGAGGACGTGCGTCACATCCTCCCCACGCACGCACATCTGGATCACGCCGGCGGTGCGGGCTATCTGGCCGCGGCGTGCCCGAACGCGACGGTCCGAACCCACGAGATCGGCGCACCGCATCTCGTCGACCCCGAGCAGCTCGTCGCCGGCACCAAGGAGGCTGTCGGCGACCTCTGGGAGTACTACGCCGATCCCGAGCCCGTGCCCGAATCGCAGATCGACTCGCTCGCCGACGGCGACGAGATCGACCTCGGCGACCGGACGCTGTCGGTGATCCACACGCCCGGGCACGCGCCGCACCAGACGGTCTTTTTAGACTCGAAGGACGGCCTCCTCTTCACCGGCGACGCCGCCGGGATCTACGTGCCCGAACGCGACGTCGTCCGGCAGACGTCGCCGCCGCCGCAGTTCGACCTGGAAGGCTGTCTCGCCGACGTCAGAACGATCGAGGAGCTCGCGCCCGAGACGCTCTGCTTCGGCCACTTCGGCGCGCGCGAGTACGACGCCGACCTGATGGCGGGCTACAAGCGGACGCTCGTCGAGTGGGTCGAAGCCGTCCGACAGAAACGCGCCGAGCTCGGCGACGACGCGGCGGTGGTCGACTTCTTCGCCGACCACTCCGAGCTCACCGAGGTCTGGGGCGAGCGCAAGGCCGGCGCCGAAGAGCGCCTGAATGCCACCGGCGTGCTGGTCGCACTCGACCGCGAGCACGCGGCCGCCGGTCGGGAGTAGTCCGGGCGCGACTCGTCGGTGTCGGCGGCGCTGTCGCTCGGTCGTGCTTTCGGTTCTCGTGAAAACGCGGGTTCGCGTGGTTCGACCCCGCCCGCTCGCGCCACCGTGACCCGAGCGACGCCGTATGTGCGCTCCTGCGCCGCGACGGCGGCCGCAGTTGCCGGTCAGGACCGCACTGTGATCAACCTTGTCGTGTCGGTCGTGTCGGTCGTGTCGATCAGTCGTCGGCCGGTGCCTGGCTGTCGCCGCTGGAGACGCCGGTTCCGGGACCGATGTCGATGCCGAGTTCGTCGAGGCGTTCGTCGGGGACGACGCCGTCGACCCACTGACGGCGCTCGTAGTACTCTTCTTTCATCTTGTCGAGCTCGCAGAGCTGGCCCTCTGCGCCGCCCTGTCCGGGGATCGCCTCGTCGCCCTCGACGAAGCGGCCCGGCAGCGAGTCGTCGGCGCCGTCGAAGCCGACGAGGTTGTTGTAGTAGCGCTCGAGCGTGTAGATGCGATCGCCGGCCTTCATCAGGTCGTCTTCGGTGACGTCGAGGCCGGTCATTCCGTTGTACTGGAGCACGTACTCGTCGATTCCCTCCGCGAACGCGTTGAACTTGCAGATGTCGAAGGAGTCCGAGATGGCGTGCAGATCCTGGAAGAGCGCACACAGTTCGCCTTTGCCCTCCCACGCGCCGGGGTCGACCTTCTCCGGGATGCCGAGGATCTCGGCCGACGGCGTGTAGCCGCGGAGGTGGCACGCGCCGCGGTTCGAGGTGGCGTAGCCGATGCCCATCCCCTTCATCGCGCGGGGGTCGTACGCGGGGATCGTCTGGCCTTTGACCGCCAGCGAGTTGTCGTGGGCGTCGCGCGCGTCGGCGATGCGGCGGGCACCCTTCGCGAGGAGTTCGCCGAGGTCGGATTCCACGTAGGCAATCTCGTCGAGCAGGTCGATCATATGCTCGGTGTCGCCCCACTCGACGCCCTCGTCGAGGTCGTCGAGCTTGCCCTGCTCGGTCATCTCCATCGCCATCGCGATCATATTTCCGGCCTCGATGGTGTCGAGTCCGAGGTCGTTGCACTTGTCGATCATCACGGCGACGCTGTCGCGGTCGTCGTTCATCGAGTTCGGGCCGAGCGCGTAGGCCGACTCGTACTCGAAGGACTCGCCGCGGACGTTCATCTCCTCGCCCTTGTGCGTGTACGTGACCTCGACTTCCTTCTTACAGGCCACGGGGCAGGAGTGACACGTCGGCTCGTCGACGAGGATGTTCTCGCGAACCGCCTCACCGGACACCTTCTCGGCGTCGATGTTGGGTTCGCTCGGGTCCGCATCGGCTTCGGACTGCGTCGAAGTGAACCGGCCGTTCCGGGTCGGCAGCCCGTCCATCTCCTCGGCGAGGTTCATCAGGACGTTCGTCCCGTACAGCGACAGCCCGCCCTCGTTGGGGCCGGTGACGTCGGACTCCCGGATGAGCTGCATCGCCTGCTGGTAGCCCTCGGTGAACGTCTCGGGCTCCTCGGGCTTCATCATCTTCGTGCCCGACTTGATGACGATCGCCTTGAGATTCTTCGAGCCCATCACGCAGCCGGTGCCGCCGCGGCCCGAGGCGCGGTCGTCCTCGTTGACGATGCAGGCGTACTTGACGCCGTTCTCGCCGCCGGGACCGATGGCCATCACGCTCAGATTCTTCCCCAGCGACCCGTCGACTTCGGTCTCCAGTTCGTTGATGGTGTCGTGGACGCCCCAGCCGGCCACGTGCGAGGCGTCTCGGAGTTCGACCTCGCCGTCCTCGATGTAGGCGTACATCGGATGTTCGGCCTGCCCCTCGAAGAGCAGCCCGTCGAAGCCGGCCCACTTGAGTCGAGCGCCCGACCAGCCGCCGTGGTGGGAGTCGGTGACGGTGTTCGTCAGCGGCGACTTCGTACAGACGGCGATGCGGCCGCTCATCGGGGCCTGCGTGCCCGTGAGCGGACCGTTCATAAACGCGAGCAGGTTCTCCGGACCCTCGGGGTCGACGTCGGGTCCCTGGTCGAACACGTACTTCACGCCGAGGCCACGCCCCCCGATGTACTTGCGCGCGTCCTCGTCGTCGATTCCTTCGTACTGTACGTCGCCGCTCGTGAGATCCACGCGAGCGACGTGATCGTTGAATCCTCCCAGTTCAGTCATTGTTAATGTCCATTGATTCGTAGGGGCGGAAATCTGTTAGTCGTTGCCACCGGCGCGTAACTACATCTGGTTACCCAGTCTTCGGAGTCTACAGTCAGTGCGGCCGCGCAAGCTGTGGTTCCGGCGCACAGACGACGGAGATTTACCACCTCGCCGGCTACGGTGGCGCAATGAGTCAGCCGAGCCCCGAGGTCTACGAGCGCGGAAAGGGGATGGACGCGCACAACCAGGTGATGCGCGAAATCCGGTCGGAAAAGGAGAAACAGTACGACCCGCACGAACCGACGCGCGTCTGGCTGGACGAGGACAACACGCCCGACGGCGTCGTCGACTCCCTGACGATCATCCTCAACACCGGCGGCTGTCGCTGGGCCCGCGCCGGCGGCTGTACGATGTGCGGCTACGTCGCCGAGTCCGTCGAGGGCGGCAGCGTCTCCCACGAGGCGCTGATGGACCAGATCGACGTCTGCCTCGACCACGAGGCCGAGAACGCCGACGAGCCCGCGGACCTGATCAAGATCTACACCTCCGGGTCGTTCCTCGACGAGCGCGAAGTCGACGCCGAGAGCAGGCGGGCGATCGCCGAGACGTTCGCGGACCGCGAGCGGATCGTCGTCGAGTCGCTCCCGGACTTCGTCGACAAAGAGAAGATCGCCGAGTTCACCGACGTCGGGCTCTCGACGGACGTCGCGATCGGGCTGGAGACGGCGACAGACCGCGTCCGCCACGACTGCGTGAACAAGTACTTCGACTTCGCGGACTTCGAGGCCGCCTGCGCGGAGGCCCGAGCCGCCGACCTCGACGCCGACGGCGTCAGCGCCGGCGTGAAGGCCTACCTGCTGATGAAACCGCCCTTCCTCTCGGAGTCGGAGGCGATCGACGACATGATCTCGTCGGTCCGGCGGTGCGCCGGCGTCGACGGCTGTCACACCGTGTCGATGAACCCGACGAACGTCCAGCGCTACACGATGGTCGACGAGCTGTTCTTCCGCGGCGGGTATCGCCCGCCGTGGCTCTGGTCGGTCGCCGCGGTGCTCGAAGCGACCGCCGACGCGGACGCCATCGTCGTCTCCGACCCCGTCGGCCACGGCTCCGATCGCGGCGCGCACAACTGCGGCGACTGCGACGACCGCGTCCAGAAGGCGATCAAGGACTTCGACCGCCGGCAGGATCCCTCCGTCTTCGGGCAGGTCTCCTGTGAGTGCGAAACCACCTGGGAGTACGTCGTCGACGAGGAGACGAGCTACGGGATGCCGCTGACGCGTTAGGTCCGCCGACGCGTTAGGTCCGCCGACGCGGTGCCGCGGCAGGCGTCGGAATCTTCGCCCGATCAGTTCAGCACCCAAAAGCCGTAGTTGAGGTAGGCGGCGAAGCTTACCCAGAGGAGATACGGAACGAGCAGCAGCGCCGCGCGTCCGTCGACGCGTGCGAACGCCCACATCGTCGCGACGATCAGTACCCAGAGCACGGCGATGATTACGAACCCGAGTCCGATCGCTTGCAGTCCGAAGAACGCGGCCGACCAACCCAGATTGAAGACGAAGTGGACGGCGAACACGGCGACGGCGAGGCGGACCGCACCGGGCGCGTCGGTCGCCCGCCGCCAGACGAGCCACAGTGCGGTGCCCATCAACGCGAACAACGCGGTCCAGACGGGCCCGAACACCCAGTTCGGCGGGGCGACTGCGGGCCGGGCGAGCGAGTCGTACCACGTGCCGAGGCCCTGCGCAGTGAAGACCGCGCCCGACGCGCCGACGAGTTCGACGAGCAGAATCGACAGCGCGAGCGCGAGGAGGGGGCGCTTCGCGGGCAACCGGCGGAGTTTCGTCTGGAACGACGCCACAGTGGATACTCGGCCGCAAGCGACATAGTCTGTCCGCCGACTGGTCAGTCGTCTCGTAAGCGCCCGTCAGAGACGACAGAGCGGCCGTCCAAGATGGAACGTCCGGCCTAGACGAACGCGCGCAGGACGCCCTGGCCGTCGACGCTCCGACCGAGATCGGGCAGCGTCGCGCGCTCGGGGTGTGGCATCAGTACCGCGACGGTCTCGCGCTCGCCCGTGATGCCGGCGACGCTCCCGCGGGAGCCGTTGGGGTTTGCGTCGGCGGTGACGTTGCCGTCGGCGTCGCAGTAGCGGAAGAGGATGCGGTCCTCGGCGACGAGGTCGTCGTAGCTGTCGTCGTCGATCTCGAAGCGGCCCTCGCCGTGGGCGATCGGGATCTCGATCACGTCGCCCTCGTCGTAGGCGGCGGTCCACGGCGTGTCGGCGTTCTCGACGCGGAGGTAGACCGACTCACACTGGAAGCGCGCGCTCGCGTTCGTGGTGAACGCGCCCGGCGTCAGTTTCGCTTCGCAGCCGACCTGTGCGCCGTTGCAGACGCCGAGGACCGGGACGCCCGAGTCGGCGGCCTCGCGGACGTCGTTCATAATCGGCGAGTGGGCGGCCATCGCGCCCGCCCGGAGGTAGTCCCCGTAGGAGAAGCCGCCCGGGAGGACGACGCCGTCGACGTCCGAGGGGAGGCCGTCCTCGTGCCAGACGCGCTCGGCGTCGACCCCGACGTGCGCGAGCGCCTGGACGGCGTCGCGGTCGCAGTTCGACCCGCCGAATTGAACGACAGCGACCGTCACGGCAATCGCCCTCCGTGGCGTCCGAAGACGGTCGGTGTCGGAGAAGCAACCGTCACGGCAATCGCCCTCCGTGGCGTCCGAAGACGGTCGGTGTCGGAGAAGCGACCGTCATCAGGCCTCCGTCACCTCGACGTCGTAGTCGTGGATCGTGGGGTTCGCGAGCAGTCGCTCCGCCATCTCGTCGGCGCGGTCGGCCGCGGCGTCGGCCGACTCGGCGTCGAGATCGACCTCGAACTGGTCCGCAGAGCGGAGCGCCGCCAGCTCGAATCCGAGACGTTCGAGCGCGCGCTTGGTCGTCTCGGCTTCGGGGTCCAACACGCCCCGCTTGAGGCGGACGGTCACCGTCGCGGTGTACGTCGTCATCGAGTCGTAGTGCGCGGGTATGTGTAAAAGACGTTTTGGACTGCTTCGGCTATGCACGAACGTGAGTCCGGTCGACGAACTGTCGCGGCTCGGCACAGCTCCGCCGGGAGCAGACAGATACGTTTTTACTCGTCCGCGAATTCCGATCGACCGATGAGACCGCGCGCTGTGACAGCGAGGTGGAAGCGATGACGAACGAGCTGACCGAGATCACGGTCGTCGGAGCGGACAAGTCGGGACTCGTCGCGAACGTCACGGCGCTGCTGTTCGAGCGCGGGATCAACGTCGAGGACATCGACCAGGCCGTCCGCGACGGGCTCTTCCGGATGACGCTGCACGCGGACACCGCCGAGATGGTCTGCACTCGATCGACGCTCCGCGAGGCACTCGCCGACCTCGGCGCGGACCTCGGCGTCGACATCCAGGTCCGGTTCCCGACGGACCGGGAGACGCGCCGGATCGCTGCCTTGGTCACCAAGGAGAGCCACTGCCTCGACGCGCTCCTGCGAGCGCGGGCCGACGGCGATCTCGCCGCCGAGGTCGCGGTCGTGGTCGGCAACCACGACGACCTCGAACCCCTGGCCGACGCCTACGGCGTTCCGTTCGTCGACGTCGGCGACGAGACCGGCGTTCCGGACGAGGAACACCTGCTCGAAGTGCTCGACGACTACGAGATCGACCTCGTCGTGCTCGCGCGCTTCATCCGCATTCTGAGCCCCGAGGTCGTCTTCCGCTACGAGGACCGCATCATCAACGTCCACCCCTCGCTGCTGCCGGCGTTCCCCGGCGCGAAGGCGTATCGGCAGGCGAAAGAGGAGGGCGTCCGGATCGCCGGGGTGACGGCCCACTACGTCACGACCGACCTCGATCAGGGGCCGATCGTCGCCCAGCGGGCGTTCGACGTGCCCGACGACGCCTCCGTCGAGGAGCTCCGCGAGCGCGGCCAGCCGCTCGAAGCGGCGGCGTTCTTGGAAGCGATCCAGTTGCATCTGGACGACGCCGTCTCGGTGCACCGCGGCCGAACGGGGCTCCGTGAGAGCGCCGACGCCGACGACTACCAGCTCGGGCTCGCGGCGGACGCCGACGCGGCCCGGCCCGAACTGCCGGTCGACGACCTCGACGCGGCGCTGCAGAACGCCCCCGACTCCCCGCCCGCCCCGGACGCGGCCGGCGACTGAGGCAGCCGGCGCTGTCGGCACCGCGAGCTGCGGGTCCCGATCTTTTTTGTCTCGCCGCCCCGCACTGCACCCGTCGGGCTTTGGGCGCGACGAGATCTCAGATGAATCGACGACGCAGCCTCACGCGCCGACGGCGCAAGCGATGAGCCCGCCAGAGTTTCGGCTCACCGAGGTCGAGCACGTGCTCTACGTTCTCATCGTGCTCCTCGGCGGGGCGCTACTCTCGTGGGTCGTCCTCGACTACCTGGCGCTGATCGAGACGGTCGCAGAGAACGCTCCGTGGTGATCGGGGCGACAGCGGGAGCGCCACCCGACTCCGCGGCCGGTTCAGAGCTCTCGGACGCGGGCGACGGCGTCGTCGACCTCGGGCGCGTCGAACCACTCAGTCCCGGTGTAGGCGTTCGTCCCGGCCGCATAGAGGTCGGAGACGGCATCGAGCACGTCCTCGGGGAGCGGGGCGGGCTCGCGATCACACAGCCCGCGCCAGTCGGCGACGCCCTCCGCGCGCGCCCGCGATTTCGCCTCCGAAACCGCGTCGACCCACTCGGGGTCGGTTCGCTTGTAGTACTGCCGGACGACCTCCTTCGAGACCTCCTGGCCGTCGTAGGAGAAGCGGTTCTCGTCGAACGTGCCGACGGCGTCGGCGACCTTGATCGTACCGTCGTGGTAGAGACACTCGATCTTGCCGTCCTCGTGGACGAAGCCGCGTTCCGCGGCGCGGTCGTTCAGGACCTCGTTCACCGCGAGCGCCAGCGACTCGAGCGCGTCCAGGTCGGCGACGCCGGCGATGCGGTCGGCCTCCGCACGCGGGAGATAGCGGTCCTGCTCTTCGTACTTCGTCGAGAACTCGACCACCGGCTCCGGGAGGTCGACGGCCTCTTCGGGCCACGCGTCGCGGTCGAGACCGTACTCCGCGGGCGTCCCGCGCGAGCGGAGACTCGACCCCGCGGGGACGGTGTTGCGGAAGACGATCTCCAGGGGGATCAGGTAGTTCTCGCCGGCGGCGGCGTGGTAGGCGTCGTAGTCGTACTCGCCGCCGCCGAGGTACGGGAGGTCGGGGACCTGGGTGAGCTTGATCGCCATCTCGGTCGGCGGCCGCTCGCAGGCGTCGAGGTGGACGGGCTCGTCGTCGTCCGCCGCGCCCGCCGGATAGACGCCCGCGTAGTGCGTCGGGACGTCGTGATCGGCGAGACGCTCGAAGTTGTGTGCGCCCATCGTACACAGCGACGCGCCTTTCCGCGGGACGTGGTCGGGCATCTCGCCCCAGTCGAAGACGGAGTACTGGTCGGTGAACACGAACCGTCCGCGCCCGAGTTCGGACGCCGTCGGCTCCGCGTCGACGCGGAACTCCTTGACGCTCGTCATACGCCGAAGTGGCGTCGGCATCGCACAAGAAGGCTTCCACTCACGTGTGTACTTCACTCAGTTTACAGGGTGATCTATGCACGTCTGTGGGAAACCCGGCGGTGCCGCTACCGCCTCACTTTTTGTGCGTCATCACATTGAACAGCCGTATGCGCGAGCCAGCGGCACCGGCGGAGGAGGGCGCGCCCCCGACCTCCCACACCGACTTCGAGTTCGACGTGGTCCCGGCGACGGACCAGTCGTTCGAGAACGCGCTGGCGAAGGCCCGCGCGGGCGACCGGCTGACGGTCGACGACGGGATCGAGCTGATGACGACCGGCACCGACACCCGCGGGATCGACTCGGTTCGGAAGGAACAGGTCCTCGAAGCGGCCGACCGACGGCGCGCCGAGGTCGTCGGCGACGACGTCACGTTCGTGGCGAACCTCAACAACAACGTCACGACCGCCTGCAACACGGGCTGTCTGTTCTGCAACTTCAAGAACACCGCCCACCAGTTCGAGACGGAGTACGACGGCGAGCACGCGGGCTTCACCAAACCACCGGCTGAGTCGCGTGCGGTCGTCGAGGACGCCCTCGAGATGGGCATCTACGAGGTCACGTCGGTCTCGGGGCTGCATCCGGCGTTCGCGCTGAACGCCGAACACCGGGAGATCCTGGCGTCGTACGACGCGCCCGCGAAGGAGGTCGACTACAAACCGCCGAGCGTCTACGAGACCGACCCCGGCACGTACGTCGAGCAGATGCGGGCGATGTCCGTCGACGACGTCCACCTGCACTCGATGACTCCCGAGGAGGCCCAGCACGCACAGCGCGGCACCGACTGGGCGTACGCCGACGTCTACGACGAACTGCGGGCCGCCGGGCTCGCCTCCGCGCCCGGAACCGCTGCGGAGATCCTCGTCGAGGAGGTCCGCGACGTCATCTGCCCCGGCAAGATATCCACCGACGAGTGGGTCGCGGCGATGGAGGGCGCGGTCGAAGCCGGGCTCGACGTCACCTCGACGATGATGTACGGCCACGTCGAGAACGCCGCCCACCGCGTCGAGCATCTGAAGGTGATCCGCGACCTGCAGGACCGAACCGGCGGCATCACCGAGTTCGTCCCGCTGTCGTTCGTCCACCAGAACACGCCGCTGTACGAACAGGGCGTCGTCGACGGCGGCGCGAGCGACGCCGAAGACGAACTGGTCGTCGCCGTCGCCCGCTTGTTCCTCGACAACGTCGAGAACATCCAGTCCTCCTGGGTGAAGTTCGGCGATGCGAAGGGCCTGAAACTGCTCAACTGTGGGGCGAACGACTTTATGGGCACCGTGCTCTCCGAGGAGATCACGAGCCGCGCCGGCGGCTCCTTCGGCGAGTTCCGCTCGTTCGACGACTACGTCGAGATGATCGCGGCGATCGGCCGGACGCCGGTCGAGCGCTCGACCGACTACCGGACGCGCCGGCGGATCGACTTCGACGACGGCCCGCACGGTCCGCGCCTCGGCCCCCGCGCGGACGGCACCCCGATGCTCGACCGGCAGTCGCCGTCCGGAAGCGGCCCGGCGGCCGCAGACGACTGAGCGGGGTCACCGGCAGCCGACTCACCCGCGGTGCCGACGACCGAGCGGGATCACCGGCAGCCGGCTCACCAGCCTTGCTGACGACCGAGCGGAGTCGTCGACCATCGCTCTCGGCCGGAGTCTTATTACCTCCGGCTGCCAATCGGTTGTCACGATGAAGATCGCACTGCTCGGCGTCGGCCAGGCCGGCGGCAAAGTCGCCGACGCGATCCTGGGTTACGAGGCGGCGAGCGGCGTCGACTTCGTCACCGACGCGGTCGCCATCAACTCTGCGAAGGCGGACCTGCTCGGACTCGAGCGAATCCCGGTGTCGCGCCGCGTCCTCGTCGGCCAGTCCCGCGTGAAGGGTCACGGCTGCGGGGCCGACAACGAACTCGGCGTGACCGTCGCCGAAGAGAGCCTCGACGAAATCCGCGGCGCGGTCGACGAGCTCCCGGTCCACGACGTGGACGCGTTCCTGATCGCCGCCGGCCTCGGCGGCGGCACCGGAAGCGGTGCGGCCCCGGTCATCGCCCGCGAGCTCTCGCGGCTCTACACGGAGCCGATCTACGGGCTGGGCGTCCTCCCCGGAAGCGACGAGGGCGGCATCTACACGCTGAACGCCGCCCGTTCGTTCCAGACGTTCGTCCGGGAAGTGGACAATCTGCTCGTCTTCGACAACGACACTTGGCGGCGGTCGGGTGAGAGCCTCCACGGCGGCTACGCGGCCATCAACGAGGAGATCGCCCGACGTCTCGGCGTCCTCCTCGGCGCGGGCGAAGTGTCGAGCGCGCCCGTCCCGGAGTCGGTCGTCGACGCCTCCGAGATCATCAACACGCTGGCCGGCGGTGGTGTGACGACGATCGGCTACGCCAACTCGCGGCTCGAACGCGCCCCACGGGGGCTGTTTGGCCGCCGCGAGACCACGCCGAACGACTCGGACGTGGTCAATCGGATCACGGCCTCCGTGCGGCAGGCGACGCTGGGGAACCTGACGCTTCCGGCGAACGTGGGGAGTACCGAGCGGGCGCTCGTCGTCGTCAGCGGCCCGCCGAAGTATCTCAACCGCAGGGGGATCGAGGAGGCGCGCCGCTGGCTCGAGTCCGAGACGGGGACGATGGAGGTGCGCGGCGGCGACTACCCGATCCCGGAGTCCAGCTACGTCGCGACGCTCGTCGTCCTCGCGGGCGTCACCGACGTGCCGCGGATCAGAGAGCTCCGACAGGTCGCCCGCGAGACGCAGCAGAACCTCGAGGCCCGCGCCGCGGAGCGTCCGGACGCGCTCCGCGATCTCGTCTGGGGCGACGACGGCGGTCTCGACCCGCTGTTCTGAGCGCGCCGACGCTCACGGCCGCGACCGTGGCACAGACTCAAGTCCGCTCCGACCCTCCTCTCTGTCGATGATGGTCACTACGCACGTGGCCGCCGGCCTCCTCCTCGCTGCGCCCGTGGCGTACGTCGCGCCGGAACTGGCCGTTCCGGCCGCCGCGGGGGCCGTTCTCGGCGGCGTCCTCCCGGACGTGGATCTGTTCGTCGGCGTCCACCGCAAGACGCTGCACTTCCCGGTGTACTACTCCTTCGCCGGCGTTCTCGCCGCCGCCGTCGCCCTCGCTACCCCGACGCCGCTCACCGTCGCGGCCGCGCTCTTCCTGCTCGCAGCCGGGGTGCACTCGCTATCTGACTGGTTCGGCGCGGGCGAAGAGCTCAGACCGTGGGAGCGCACCTCCGACCGGGCGGTCTACCTCCACCCGCGCCGCCGGTGGCTCCGCCCTCGCTACGTCGTCCGCTACGACGGCGCGCCGGAAGATCTGCTCTTGACCGTCGCCCTGGCGGTCCCCGCGGCAGTGACGTTCGACGGCTGGCTGCGCGCGCTGGTCGCCGGCGGCGTGCTCCTGGCGGCGGCGTACACACTGTTCAGAAAGCGGGTTCCGGACTGGCTCGGCGTCTGAGCGGCCCGCGTCGGCGCGGCTCAGTCGGCCGACGTCGCCGGCGACTTCACGGAGAGCGGCCCGTCCCGCCGCGCCACGTCGCGGTAGCGTTCGCCGTGGACGTCGGCGGCCGTGATCGCTTCCGCGACCGGCTCGGAGAGCCACCGGCCCGCCGCCGGCCGTCCCTCGAAGTCGTCTCTGCGCAGCCCGTCCGGCAGATACCGGTCGTACACCGGCAGTCGCTCGTACAGCGGGACGCCGGCGGCCGCCGCGATCTCCTCGAGCTCCCGGAGCGCGGGCCAGGCGTACTCGGGGTTGATGTAGTCCTCCGTGACGGGAGAGACGCCGCCGAGGTCGTCGACGCCGCAGTCGAGGAGTTCGCGCGTCGGGGAGAGATTCGGCGGGACCTGCACCGACACTTCGGGCGGCAGCGCGGCGCGCGCCATCGCGACGGTCCGTCGCATCGTCTCGACCGACGGCTGCTCGAAGTCCGAGCGCTCGTTCGGGACGACGTTCTGGACGATCACCTCCTGGACGTGGTCGTAGCGCTCGTGGAGCGCTCGGATCGCGAGCAGGCTCTCGGCGCGGTCGCGCCACGACTCGCCGATGCCAACGAGCAGGCCCGTGGTGAACGGAACGCCGGCCTCGCCCGCGGCACGGATCGTGTTCAGCCGCTGGCCGGGCGTCTTCCGTCGCCGGCCCGAGTGTGCGCGGACGTCGGCGGTCGTCTCGAGCATCACGCCCATACTCGCGTTGACCGGTGCGAGCCGCTCGAAGTCGGTCTCGGTCAGATCGCCCGGATTCGAGTGCGGGAGGAGCCCCTCCTCGAGTGCGATCTCACAGCAGTCGCGCAGGTAGCCGAGGATGTCGTCGTAGCCCCACTCGGCGAGCTGGTCGTGGATCGCCGTGTAGCGGTCGTCCGGCTCGTCGCCGAATGTGAAAAGCGCCTCCGTGCAGCCGGCGTCGGCGCCGACGCGGAGGCGTTCGCGGACCTCCGCGAGCGAGAGCAGCGTGGCCTCGCCGGGGACGTCGTAGTAAGTGCAGTACGTGCAGGTGTAGCGACAGGCGGTCGTCAGCGGCAGGAAGACGTTCCGCGAGAAAGTGAGTTCCGGCGCGGCCGCGACATCGGCGGGCGCCACCGACA
Organism: Halobellus sp. Atlit-31R; assembly: GCA_003665935.1. Lineage (GTDB taxonomy): Archaea > Halobacteriota > Halobacteria > Halobacteriales > Haloferacaceae > Haloquadratum. Next base: position 100,324 of record QPLR01000002.1, read on the forward strand.
GCAGTCGGTGGACCGCCGGCTCCTCGATCTCGACGTCGACGCCGTACTCCGCAGCCGCGGGGAACATCGTGCTCTCCTTTCACGGTCGGATGTACAAAAACGGTCCTACTCCGGAGACGACGGCCGCCCGCTCACGACCTGTCGATACCGACCCGACCCCCGTCGACGGCGACCGCGAAGCCGGCGTCGCGGAGCCACTCTGCGGCGCGCCCCCGCCCGTGCAACAGCACCTCCGCCAGATCGGTCGGCTCGTCGACGTCGGTCGCCAGCCGCATCGAGTCGACGGTGCCGACCGCGAGGCCCGCTGTCTCGGCGAGCCGTCGGTGATCTCGGTAGGACGCGCCGTGGTAGTCGACGCCGAAGGCGGGATCGCGAACGACCAGGGCGTTCGTCCCGCCGCCGCGCCCGGGCGCGATCGCGACGTCGCCGCCGACGGCGAACAACCGCTGCAGGGCAGTCGGCGTCGCCAGCGCGAGGTCCGCCATCACGACCGCCAGTTCGGGCTCCTCGCGGCCGATCCGATCCAGTCCGGCGTTGACCGCGGCCGTGAGCGACCGGTCGTCGACGGTTCGTGGGAGATCCGCCAGCCGGTCGTCGACGCCGTCCGCGTCCTCGTCCAGCGGGGTCGACAGCAGGAGCTCCGGGGTGTGTCCGGCGTCGCAGATCGCGTCGACGACGTCGCAGAGCATCGCGAGCGAGAAGCTCTGTCGCTCTGTGAGCGAGAGCGGGGGGTCGAGGCGGCTCTTCGGGTTCTGGGCCGTGTACGGAACGAGAACTCGCATCGCGGAAACGGGTGCGTTAGCCGAGCTTGTCGTGGCCCTGCTGCTGGGACCGCCAGTACAGGAAGCCGCCGACGAGGAGCCCGACGACGAGCAGTCCACCGACGCCGTACAGCGCGTACTGCATCAGCTGGTTCGACTGCTGAGTCTCCTGGGCCTGCTCTCGGGCTTGATCTGCGAGGTCGACTGCGAGCGAGAACTCCTCGCCGTCGTAGGCGTCGATCGCGTTCTGGAGCGACCGCTCGGCCTGCTGGGAGTCGACCTGCTCTACGGCCGCGGCCGCCTCGTCGATCGAGCCGCGCGCCTCGCGGCTCTCGCTTGTGTAGTACGTCGCGTCCCAGGTCTCGATCGCGTTCGTCGATCCGCCTTCACGCGTCTGTTCGAGCGCGATCACGGTGAACGACTGCGGGGGGTCGTAGGAGTACTGCTCGACGGTCGGGACGGTGCCGGTCACTTCGACCACGATTTCGCTCGTCCCGTCGTCGGCGGACACCTGCGCGTCCGAGAACGACTGGCCGTCGAAGGACTCCTGGCTGACCTTCGCGCCGGTCTGGTCGTAGTAGTAGACCGTCCACGTCACGTCGGTCAGCTCGGTGCTCCCGGCGAGCGTCCACGACTCCAGCGAGGGGTTCTGATACAGCTCGGTCAACGTCGCTGTTGCGGTGACCTGCGTTCCGACCTCGGCGTCGCTGACGACGTCCGAGTCGCCGACGGAGACGGCGGCTGCGGGGACCGTGGCGACCGAGAGGACGAAAAGACAGGCGAGCGCGAGCTTAGAAAAGCGACTCCAGCTCGTCTTCGTCATCGTTTATGAGATTCTCCAGATTGTCTTCGCTCTCCTCCCGGATGTCGTCGATGTTGTCCTGTGCTTCGATGGCGACCTGCTGGAGCTCCTTGATCCGCGGCACGTTCGTCACGCCAGAGAGGAGAATGACGGACGCAACTTTGCCGGAGTCCGTGATGGGGTAGTCGCCGCCGCGGACTTCCATACTGCCGGTCTGCTCTTCGATCCACTTCCGACCGCGCTCTATTCCCTTCCGATTGAGATGCCGCGGGGGACCGGCCATCACGAGCAGCGCGCGTTCGGTACCCTCGATCTCACAGGGGAGCGTCAGGCGACCGAGCGCGGCCTTCCGCACGAGCGAGGTGATCCGGTTCGTCGTGTGAGCGGTGTCGAGTTCCTCTTCGTCGTTCCCGCCCGTGATCCGGGAGAGCAGGCCGCCGCTCGAGGACTCGTTCTCGACCGTCTCGGAGGCGTAGCCGACCGTCGAGACGCCGCCGCCGGCCAGCGTGTTGATGATCTCCGAGGAGTCGACGACGCTCTCGGCCACTTCGCTGCCCTGGCCGACCTCGCCGGCTCCGAAGAGGACGCCGAAGCGGGTGACGATCTCCTCGTTGATCTCGTCGTACCCGCCTTGGACGGACTCGCCGGTCTTCCGCCAGGCGTCGTTGTCGAAGACGAGCAGATTGTCGACTTCTCGGACGAACGTCTGGAACGATCGGGCGGCGTTTAGCGTGTAGATGCCGCCCTCGTCGCTTCCGGGTAGGATCCCCAATCCGTAGACGGGTTCGGTGTAAATCCGCTGGAGATGTTTCGCGAGCACGGGCGAACCGCCGCTTCCGGTGCCGCCGCCGAGGCCGGCGACGACCAGGAACGCGTCGACTTCGTGAACCGGGATACTGTCGATCGCACCTTGTACTTCGTCGATATCTTCCTCGGCGACCTCCGCGCCGAGTTCGTTGTCAGCGCCGACGCCGTGTCCTTTCACGCGCGACTGACCGATGAGGACCCGCTGGTCCTTCGGGATGTGTTCCAATCCCATCAGGTCGGCTTTCGCCGTGTTGACCGCGACCGCTGCGCGGACGATGTCAGAGTTGTGGCGCTTGTCGTACTCGACGAATTTATCGACGATCTTTCCCCCGGCCTGCCCGAAACCGATCATTGCGAGCTTCATGTGTCGGGTCCCCTCGCCATTGGGTGTATCCCAGTGCAAACGCGGACATAAACCTTGTGATGGTATGAAACGGCCGCGAGCGGCGGGAGTACCGCAAAATCGCACTACAGCGTCCGGAAGTTAATCACTGATTACACCTTCACTCTCGGGGAGGGGGGCGCGATTTATGCCGTGTTAAAAAGTGTTCACCGGTGAGGGTACAGGGGTCTTACCCGGACGTCGTCGCTGCCGCGGCAGCATCTGCCTCGCCCGTGCGCCCGTTCAGGTACGATTCGAGCGTCGTGAGTTCGCCGACGCCCACGCCGAACGCGCCGACGTCGTTGTCGCTGGTGACGTTGTCGAACTGCAGCGAGCGGTACTGGTCTTTCCCCATCGGGAACCCGGGGATCGCGTCGCCGATGGTGAGCCCCACCTTCGCGAGCCCCATCGGCACCGGGACGACGGTCGTCGACCGCCCGTCGGACTTGTGGATCATCCGCGCAATCTCCGCCAGCGTGAGCTTGTCCGGGCCGCCGATCTCGTAGATCTGGCCGACGTGGTCGTCCGATTCGATCGCGTCGGCGAGCATCGGTACGAGGTCGCCGACCCAGATCGGCTGGAACCGCGTCTTGCCACCGCCCGGCAGCGCACTGAGATACGGCGGCGCGAGCAGTTTCGTGAACGAGATGAACTCGCCGCCCTCGCCGAAGACGACCGAGGGGCGGAAGATCGTGTAGTCGAGGACGGACTCGGTGACGATCTCCTCGGCCTCGCCCTTCGAGCGGATGTACGCCGTCGGGCCGTCGGGGTCGGCACCGAGCGCGCTCATCTGGACGAGATGCCCGACGTCGTGTTTCTCGGCGGCGCGAACGACGTGCTCTGTGCCCTTTCGGTGGATTCGATCGTGCATCTGGTCGCCGCCGTTCGGCTTGAACAGCGGCGAGAGCGCGACCAGATTGTAGACGGCGTCCATCCCCTCGAAGGCTCCGCGGATGGAGCCGTAGTCGGTGACGTTTCCCATCACTTTGTTGACGCCCTTGGGTAGATCTTCGCTACTTGGGCTCCGCGAGAGCGTCGTGACGTCGTGCCCACGCTCTTTCAGCTCCCGGCAAAGGGCGCTTCCGATGAATCCGCTTCCGCCGACGACGAGTACTTTCATATCCGTGATGTCTCTTCGTGGAGACGTAAAGGTAACTGCCGGCGTAGCGGGGAACTCGGTGGGACTTTACCTACCCCTCCGCCACGTCGAACTATGCTCCTCACGCTCGAGGGACTGGACGGCAGCGGGAAGACCACCGCCTGGGAGGCGCTCAGAGACGAGTACCCCGACGCGGTCTTCACTCGCGAACCGACCGACTCGTGGTACGGCGACGCGGTCGCCCGTTCGATGCGCGACGACGACGCCGATCCGCTCGCCGAACTCTTCCTGTTCACCGCCGATCACGCCGACCATCTTTCGCGCGTGGTCCGCCCGGCGCTCGCGGACGGCGCGCTCGTCGTCACTGACCGGTACACGGATTCGCGGTTCGCCTACCAGGCGGCGTCGCTGGCGGAGTCGTATCTCGCCGGCGGTCGCGACCCGCTGAACTACATCCGCGAGATCCACGAGGTGTTCACGCACCCGCCGGACGCGACGATCTATCTCGACGTCGACCCCGAGACGGCGGCCGAGCGGGCGGGCGCGACCAACAAATTCGAGCGCGTGGCGTATCTCGAACGAGTCCGCGAGAACTACGAGCGGCTCGTCGACGCCGAACCAGAGCGATTCGTTCGCGTCGACGCGACGCGGCCGCTGCCGGACGTGATCGACGCCGTCCGGGACCACGCCGAGCGACTTACCGCCGACCGATAGCCGCCGTCTTCGTCTCCCGCGAACCGCTCACTGCCGGTCAGGGAGGTCGAGCTCGTCGGGGGCCGGGATGTAGAGCGTGTCGATGGTGAACCCGAGCGCGAGCGGGAGCGCGATGGCCGCACCGAGCAGCGCAGTCGCACCGAGATTCAGCCCGGCCCCGATCGGGAGCACGCCGAAGAAGATGAGCGTCGTCACGAGCAACGCGACCGGGATGAGGACGAACGAGTAGACGACGTACCCCCACTGCGTCTGCAGTCGGAGGCGGAAGAATCGGGTCAGCACTGCTGCCAGCAGCGTGTGTACCACGAGCACCGCCCCGAACAGCACCAGTCCGACGACCGAAACCATACCCGAGGTACGAACGCGGAGGACTTTACGCGTTCGGCTCCGACGCGGTCGCGCTCCGCTCGCGGCGCTGGCCCCCCGCCGTCCGCAGTCCGTTCCGTCGTCGCTTCCGTCGTCCTCGGCCTACTCGTCCAGCGAGATGTACGTCTTCGTGTCTGTGACGCCGGTGAACCCCTGCACCTCGGTTGCGGACGCACTGAGCACCTCGTACACTTCGGCGGCGTCCACCTCGGCGATGATGTCGTACGCGCCGGCGACGATGTGCGCCTCGGTCACGTTCGCGAGGCCTCGAATCGAGTCGAGGAGGCCCTCGGACTCGCCCGGGCCGGTCTTCACCAGTATGAACGCGTGCACCATACTTTCACGGTACGAGATGGCATAGCAAAGTGTTTGTGCTGGGAGGTCGTCGCGGAGCATCCAGAGCGTGTCGATCAGTCCGGAGGAACAGTCCGGAGAAACATTATTGACGCCCGCCGGCGTAGATCACACATATGCGGTTTGTTATCATTGGTGCGGGTCGCGTCGGGCTCCGGACCGCCCGGGTTCTCAGGGAGGAGGGGCACCAGATCGTGCTCGTCGAACGGGACCGCGACACTGCCGAGCGCGCCCGCGACGCCGGCTTCGAGGTCGTCGAGGGAGACGGCTCCCGTGAGGAGGTCCTCGCCGAGGCCGGTATCGAGGACGCGGACGGTCTCGGTGCGCTCACCGCCGACCTGAACGTGAACTTCGCGGCGTGTTCGATCGCGAAGCACCACCACACGTGGACGGTGCTCCGGGTCGACGAGGACTACCGCGAGGAGGTCTACCACCGGTACGCCGACGAGGTCGACGAAGTGGTCTACCCGGAGCGACTCGGTGCACTGGGGGCGAAGAACGCCCTGCTCGGCGGCACAGTCCAGGCGATCGCCGACGTCGCTCAGAACCTCCAGGTCGTCCTGATGACCGTCACCGAGGCGTCGCCGATGCGCGGCTACACGATCGAGGAGGTCGCGTTGCCCGCGAGCGCCCGGATCCTCGCCTTCGGCAAGGCCGACGAGCCGATGGCGCTGCCGCTGGCGGACGACTCCCTCGAGGTCGGCGACCGGCTCGCGGTGCTCGCGGACTTCGACGTCCTCGAGGAGGTCCGACAGCTCATCGTCGGGGAGACACTGGCGCCCGAGGGGGGTGTGGCCTGATGGTGACCGCGTACGTGATGGTCAAAGCCGGTACGGGCGACGTCGATCGGCTGAAGTCGGAGATGGCGACCGTCGACGACTCGGTCGAGAGCGTCAGCGTCGTCGCCGGCGACGTCGACTACATCGTGAAGCTCCGCGTCGACGGCCCGGGCGACCTCAAAGACGTCGCGGCGTCGATCCACGAGATGGCCGGGATCGAGCGGACACAGACGTACATCGCGATGGGCTAACTGCCCGGCCGACGGCTACAGCGGCGTCCCGCCCTTCGTACCGCCACCAGTGCTTGCCGCTCGCTGGATGAGATGCGTCACCGGCGCGGTGTAGTCGTAGCCGGGGATGATCCCCTCGACGTACGTTCCCTCGACGTACTCGACGGCGGCCACTGCGTCGTCGGCAGCGCGGCCCGCGTCGAGGTCGGTCAGGGAGACGTCGAACTCGGCGTACTCGCCGTCCCGCCGGACGTCGACGTCGACGTCGTCGTCGCCCCGAAACGCCCCGCCGACGTCTTCGAGACGCAGCGCGAGCGTGTCGAACCAGCCGTCCTCGACGACCGGCGCGACGTCTTCTTCGGTGACTGCGTCGAGCATCGGAACGCGGACGGTGACAGCGAAGACGGCCGCCCCGTCGGCCCCGTCGACCGTCACCGTGCCCTCGAAGGCCGTCGTCGTTACAGTGTAGCGGTCCTCGTCTACGCGCTCGAAGGCGTCGTGACTCTCGGCGGCACGCCGGGCACGCGCGACTGCGTCGGTCTCACTCATCGTCGATTTCGAGGGCGTCCGGAGACAAAAGCGTCTCGCGTCCCCCGGCCGATCTGCGGCGGGTGGCCGTCCGAGCCGTCTCCGGAGGCGGACGGAAGCCGTCGGCCGGTGCTGTCAGCGACGGTAAACTCCTCTTCGAGTGCGGCACGTTTAAGTGGATTCCACTCTTTCTCTCAGGCGACGCTTCGTCTGGAGGGCCGAAGCGTCAGCGGGGACCAATTCAGGGCGGCAGCGGCCGTCCGGGCTGTTCCCGGACGGCTGCTACCTTTTCGGAAACTCGACCGCAGAGCCGGCGCTCCGTCCGTCGAGCAAAGCGGCGGACGTCGCCGATTCGAGCGATTGAAGTACTCACCCGGACAGCTATCCCGTATGAAGGACCAAGGACGTTCGAAGCGGAAGCGGACTGGCGGTCGACTCCGACGCTCGCACAAGAAGACCCGACACCAGCTCGGCCGCGAGCCGACCGAGACCACCGTCGGCGAACCGCGATTCCAGATCATCGACGCTCGCGGCAACGACAAGAAGGTCCGCGCGCTCTCGACGGACATCGCACAGGTCGCGATCGACGGCGAAGTCGAGGAAGCGACGATCGAGAACGTGATCGACAACCCCGCGAACGTCAACTACGTCCGCCGGAACATCATCACGAAAGGCGCCATCATCGAGACGAGCGAGGGGACGGCCCGCGTGACGTCGCGACCCGGTCAGAGCGGCCAGGTCAACGCCGTTCTCGTCGACGACGAGTAAAATCAGAACGCGCCGCCCTCAGGGGGTCGGCGCGGCTTTCTGCAGTGCCGTTTCGGCGATGTTGCCACCGTAGTCCGCGCTCCGGGAGACGGAGTCGACGATCAGTCCGAGCAACTGCGCGCGGGCGGGGTCGAGATCGCGGAGCAGTTCGTCGATCTTGCGGGCGCGTTCGTCGATGGCCTGAACCGACTCGCGGGCGTCGTTCGCCAGTCGGGTCGCCTCGTCGCCGTCGTCGGTGAGGAGCGCGTCCATCCCGGCGTCGACGACGTCGCGAGACTCCTCGTGGAGCTCGCTGAGCGCCTCGACGACGTCTTCGGGCACGGGCTTTTCGAACTCCAGGGTGAGATGTGCGATCTTCGTCGCGTGGTCGGCGATGCGTTCGAGCTGACGGGCGGCGGACTGGTAATCGAAGCATACCTCCCGCGGAAGGCCGAGTTCCTCGGCCGCTTTCGGCGTTCGGAGCGTCGCCCGGAAGATGCGGGAGACGACCATCCACAGGCGGTCGACGTCGTCGTCGCGCTGGATGACGTCCCGCGCCATATCCGTGTCGAGTTCGGCGAGCGCGTCGACGGCGTCTTCGAGCATCGACAGCGAGATGAGCCGCATCCGCCTGACGGCCGTGTGGATCGACAGCTCGGCCGAATCGAGCAGATCACGGATGACGACCTTGTCCCGCGTCTCCTCGAGCACTTCGAGTCCGACGAGGCTCTGGGTCGCTTCCCGGATCGTTCGTCGCTGATCGGTCGTGATGCGCGAGCTCTCGAGCGAGATGATGTCGAAGCCGCTGACGTACATCGTCATCACCGCGCGCGTGAGTTCGTCCCCTTCGAGATCGGAGACGTCCAGCGACCCTTCGGTCCGTTCGTCGCCGTTCGCCGGGGCCAGGAACAGCGAGTCGCCCTCGGGATAGAATTCGACGACGCTTCCGGCGGAGACGTCGTTTTCGGTCGCCCACTCTTTCGGAATCGAGACGGTGAAGGTCGAACCCCCTGTGACCTGCACCTTCCGCGTTTCGACCATATGAGGGCCTTATGAACCCCATAATATAAACTTGGCCATTGGTATATATAGAGGTCTCGAGGAGTCTGCGGGCTGTTCGGGGCTGTCTCGCGTCCGCTTCGCTGTCCGGCAGTTCCATCACTATGGAGCCCACCACGACACCCTTTTCACAACATCTCGTTTGCTAGAACGTATGCCCCGAAAAGAGTATCAGCAGGCGCTTTCAGACCTGCGAGAAGACGTCTTGTATATGAGCGAATTCGTCGCCGATCAGCTGCGGCTCGGTCTCGACGCCCTCGAACGGCAGGACGAATCGGTCGCTGCGGAGGTCGCCGACGGCGACCACGACGTGAATCAGCTCTACCTCGACATCGAGGACGACTGCATCAATCTGATCGCGCGGCAACAGCCGGTCGCGACCGATCTGCGATTCATCGCCGCGTCGTTCAAGATCATCACCGACCTCGAGCGCATCGGCGACCTCGCGGTCAACCTCGCGCAGTACGCGACCGACGCCGACCGGAGCGTCGTCCCCGAGGTCGACGTCCAGCAGATCGGGTTTGAGACGCTCTCGATGCTCGAGGACGCGATGGCCGCCTACGCGGACGAGGATCCGGACGCCTGCTACGACGTCGCCGAGCGCGACGACGACCTCGACACGAGGTGTGCGTCAGCCGGTTCGACGGTCGTCAAGGACCTCGTCCAGCGCGATCCGTTCGACGAAGAGAGCGATGCCGCCGGTGCCCACCTCCAGGACGTCTCCCGACTGCTTCTCACCATTCGCGATCTCGAACGCGTCGGCGACCACGCGGTCAACATCGCCGCGCGGACGCTGTATATGATCGAAAACGACAGCGAACTGCTGTACTGACTCTCCGCGTGCACGCGCGAACCCGAAACGCGGCGCTCAGACTCAGAAGATGTTCGCTTGGCGGTAGACGCTGATCCCGTCGGTCGTGAGTTCGTATGGCTTCGTCTCCCGGGAGTGGTTCGCGTCCCTGATCTTCTGGATCTCGATCGCCAGCCGCGTCTCCCGGAAGTCGCTGGGCCGCACGTACTGGAGCACGAACACGGCGTCGGCGAGATACTCGACGATCCCGAACCGCGAGGCGTAGGGGTTGTCGTCGCTCGCCTCGGAGGTCATAAGCGTCGTGATGCCCGCCCGCTTGAGCGCGCGGGTGAAGCCGAACACCTGGCTCCGACGTTCCGGCGCGCTCTCGTACATCATCTCCAGTAGCGACACGGAGTCCAAGACGAGCCGATCCGCGCCGAACTCCTCGATCAGCGCCGGGAGGTCGCTCTGGATGCTGTCGAGGCTGTTCGCCATCTCGATCGGGTCGATGTCGACGATGGCCAGGCGGTCCTCCGCGACGTAGCGCTCGAACTCCCAGCCTTTCTCCGCTGCGGTGTCGAGGATCCGCTCTTGGCTCTCTTCGAGCGCGATGTACACCGCATCCTCGCCGTGCGCCAGCCCGTGGTTCAGGAACTGCAGTCCGAACGTCGTCTTCCCGGTCCCGGCCGATCCGATGGCCACCATCAGCGACCGGCGCGGGACTCCGCCGAGGATCATCTGATCGAGCCCCTCGATCCCGATGTCGACCCGTTCGAGGTCGGACTCGAACGACTCCTCGTCGAAGTCGGCGCTGTCGCCGTCGAAGTCCGCGAAGCCGAACTCCTCGTCGGCGCCGTCCGTCGGGCCGAAGGGGCTGCCCTGGTCTCCGCTCTCGGATCCCTGCTCCGGTCCCACCGCAGGTGCGCCGGGTCCCTGCGCCTGTCCCGCCCCGGGCCCACCGCCGGCTCCCGGCTCGGGCGCGTTCTGGAGCGCGGCGGCGAAGTCCTCCTCGAACGGCGAGTCGCTCTCGCCGGTCTGCTCGGTCGGGGTCGGAGCGCTGGCTGTCGGTTCGGGCTGTCCCGCGCCCTCATCGGCGTCGACCGCGGTTTCGCCGACCGACTCCGCACTGCTCGGTTCGCCGGCAGACCGGTCGGCGGCGGACGCTTCACCGTCTTTCGTCCCGCGAGCGGCCGGTTTCTCGTCTCCGGCCCCGCGGCCGGACTCCGCTTCGGTTGGGTTCTGGGTCCCGCCGTCGTCATCACCGGTTCCGGCTTCGTCTGCCTCGAGTGCGCCGCCCGTCGCGTCCTCGTCCCCATCCTCGTTCTCGGCCGCGCCTTCGTCTTCGTCTTCGAACGCGCGCTCGAACCAGTCGTCGTCACTCATCGCCGTCACCCGTTCCCCCAGTCGAGTCGCGGCGCGATGCTGGACTCCGACGCCCCACACAGTGGCCGATGCGTTCCATCGCCGTCGTCGAAACGACGACCGGGGTGGGTATCAATGTTGCCCGTGGACGGCGTCACCAGTGACCGCCTGGACGGGGCGATGGGCGCGTGACGGTGCCCTTTTTTGATGGCGCGTCGAACCTCGCGACGGAGATGAAGGTGGCCATCGTCGCGCAGTGGGGTAACGACCGGACCGCCCGCCTGGCCGGTGACCTCCGGGAGCGGCTCGTCTCGGCGGGCGTCACGGTGTGGGTCGACGCGGCGACGGCAGAAGAACTCGACGTGCCGGGGCGACCGATCGAGGCGTTCGACGCGGCCGATCTCGTGGTGAGCATCGGTGGCGACGGGACGTTTCTCTTCGCCGCTCACGGCGCGGGCGCGACGCCGATCCTCGGCGTCAACCTCGGCGAGGTCGGCTTCCTCAACGCCGTCAGTCCCGACGACGCCGTCGAGACGGTGCTGGGCGAAGTGCACGTCTTCCGAGAGAGGGGCGAGCTGTCGACGCGGTCGATGCCGCGGCTCGTCGCCAGTGGCACGGACTGGACGCTCACCCCCGCAGTCAACGAGGTCGTCGTCCAGGGACCTCGTCGCGGTCACGGCGGCGGCGCAACGATCGAGGTCCGTGTCGGCGACTCGCCGTACGTCACCGGGCACTCCGACGGCGTGCTCGTCGCGACGCCCGCCGGCAGCACCGCCTACAACCTCAGTGAGGACGGACCGCTGATCCACCCGGGTGTCCGGGGATTCGTCGTCACCGAGATGGCGGGCGCGCAGGGGCGGCCGCCGCTCGTCGTCGACCGCGACGTGACCGTCACGGTGACCGTTCGGGACGTTCCGGAGGCCGTCGTCGTGGTCGACGGCCGCATCCGCGAGCGGGTCGAGCCGCCGGCCGAGGTGACCGTGGCAGTCGGCGACGATCCCGTCCGGATGGCCGGTCCGGCGTCGGACTTCTTCGAGGCGCTCCGGAAGTTAGAGTAATGTGTTCAGCGCGTACAGCCCCCGCTCCGTGGTAAGCCGGCAATATAGCAATCCCCATTAACCCCGAAGCCGAAGCGACCGTATATGACTGAATCGTACGTGATCATCGGCGACGGTGTCGCCGGCAGTTCCGCCGCCGAGACCCTCCGCGAGGAGCAACCCGACGCCGAGATTACCGTCATCACGGACGAGGGCGAGGCCCTGTACAATCGGATCCTGATCAAAGAGTACGCCAAGGGGAAACTTCCGGAAGCGCCGATCTCGATCCACGACGAGTCGTGGTACGACGAGCGCGACATCGACCTCGAACTCAACACGCTCGTCGTCGACATCGACGTCGACGGACACACCGTCGAGACCCACCAGGGAGACGAGTACGGCTGGGACAAACTGCTGATCGCCACTGGCGGGACCCCGACCCAGCTCCCCGTAGGCAACTCCGACGCCGAGGGCGTCCACCACTTCTGGACGTTCCAGGACGCGCGCGCTATCAAGAACCACATCGAACAGGCAGACAGCTCCGTCATCGTCGGCGCGGGACTGCTCGGCATCGACCTCGCCGCCATCACGGCGGCGCAGGACGTCGAGGGTAAGTACCTGATGCGCGGGGACTGCTGGTGGCGCTACGCGCTCTCCGAGGAGGGCGCAGAGATCATCCACGAGGCGCTGCGCGAGCGCGACGTCGAGCCGGTCTTCCAGTCCGGTGTCGACCACTTCGAGACCGACGACGACGGCCGCGTGACGACGGCCGTCGACCCCAACGGCGACGAGTACGACGCCGACTTCGTCGGGATCGCGATCGGCCTGGACTTCAATACGGAGATCCTGCAGGACACGCCGATCGAGTGCGACGACGGCATCGTCGTCGACGAGTACCTGCAGACGAACCACGAGGACGTGTTCGCCGCCGGCGACATCACGCAGTTCGAGGACCTGATTCTCGGCGAGCGCGCTCAAAACGGCGCGTGGGGCTCCGCGAAGGAACAGGGATCGATCGCGGCGCAGAATATGGTCGACTACGGCTCCGAGCCGTTCGAGTGGGTCTCCTCGTACTCGATCACACACTTCGACTTCCCGTTCCTCTCCTTCGGTCACCCGACGCTCGGCGACGACGAGGCCGAGGCGAAGTACTCAGACACCGAGTGGCGGCGACTGGCGTTCAAAGACGGCCGGATCGTCGGCGGGGTCCTCATCGGCGACCTCTCGCCGCAGTCGAAGTACAAGAAGCTAATGCGCGAGCGGCGCGTCGTCGCCGATCAGAAAGACGTCCTGATGCAGCAGAACTTCGAGATCGAAGAGCTCGACCTCGAAGAGACGGCCGCCGACTGAGGACCGGAACCGCGGGCGACCTCGCGTCCGACGCCGACGCCGACGTCGGGGCAGGCTCTCGTCCGTGCGAGAGCGCTCGATCGGTACTGCTACTTACTCGCCGAGCTCTCCGCAGTGGAAGTGGCCCAAATATTTATGATCTTTCTTGTTTATTGATAACGTATGTCACGATCTGTCGGCGGCGCGGGGGCCGTGGACGTCGCAACTGTCGTCGTCGAGTGCGAGGCGGCAGACGTCGAGGCGACGGACCGCGTCCGGGACTTCGACCAGCTCTCTCCGGCGGCGCGTCGCGCGTTTCTCGACGCCGTCACGGGGTCCGACCGGACGGTGAACGTCGCCGAGCTCGACCCCGGCGACGTGATCCGGTTCACGGCGTACTACCGGGTCGTCTGAGCCCTCTCGCGGGGGACCGATGCAGTTTTCGGCAGGTAGGCGATAGAGGGTGGTATGAGCGACGAGCCCTCGGGTGGCCCCGGCAGCGACGCCGACATGACCCTAGCGTTCGAGCTGGAGGCGCTTCGCGGCCTCGCAGATCCGAACGCCGTGTTCAACGACGCCCGACAGTGGACCGAGTACGTCGGCGTCGTGAGCGAGAAACCCACCTACGTCGTCACGAACTTCACGCGGAAGCACCGGGTCCGACAGGACTTCTTCTCGGGCCCGCGCGGCGTCCAAGAGAGCCTCGAAAACGTGAAAGCGCAGTTCGATACCGAGCGCCACGTGCTGGTCGGGACGAGAGACGAGGACGCCGAGATCGCCGAGGCGGCCGGCTGGGAGTATCTCCCGCTCGAACAGGCGGCCGAGGCGGCCGACTGGCAACTCGCCGGCGACAGCGGGGAGCCGGACGATCCCTTCGAGTCCAGCGGACGCGACGACTGGCCGTAGGAAAGAGCGCGCCGACGGGACGGGTCGCCCGATTCCGATCAGCGTGCCCACAGGTTCCTCCGTAAACTTCGGCTAACGAAAGCGTTAATCGAACTGCGTCCTTCCTGTGTGACAATGAGTCACCAGCTTCCTGACGTGCAGGCGAGCCAGCCAGACGTCACTGTCGGGCTGAGTCAGGTCGGCGTCACGGGCGTCGACAAACTCGTGAAGATCGCCCGCGACGGCAAGCGACCGCTCGTCCTGATGGCCGAGTTCGAAGTCTTCGTCGACCTCCCGAGCGGTCGGAAGGGGATCGATATGAGCCGCAATATGCAGGTCATCGACGAGGTCCTCGAAGAAGCCGTCTCGGAACCGGCCTACCGCGTCGAGGATATGTGTGGCGACGCCGCAGAGCGCCTCCTAGCGAAGCACGACTACACGTCGACCGCGGAGGTCCGAATGAGTGCGGACTACGTCGTCCGTGAGGATACGCCGGCGAGCGGCCTCGCTACTCAGGGCACGATCACGATCGTCGCCAGCGCGACAGCCACCGACGAGGGCACCCGCGAGGAGATCGGTGCCGAAGTGACTGGGATGACGGTCTGTCCCTGCTCGCAAGGGATGTCGGCCTCGCGTGCTCGCGAAGTGATGCACGAGCTGGAAGTCGACGACGAGACGATCGAGGAGTTCCTCGAGAAAGTCCCACAGCCCGGACACTCCCAGCGCGGGCACGCGACGCTCTCGATCACGGCCGACGGGTCGCCCGACGTCGACCTCCGAGAGGTGGCGGAGATCGCTCGCGATTCGATGTCCGCGCGGATCTACAACCTCGCGAAACGCCCCGACGAGGACTATATGACGTATCACGCGCACGCGAACGCGAAGTTCGTCGAAGACTGCGTCCGCTCGATGGCCGAGCAGGTCGTCGACGAGTTCGAGCACTTGGCCGACGACGCCGTCGTCCACATGAAACAGTCCAACGACGAGTCGATCCACCAGCACAACGCACACGCCGAGCGCGAGGTCACGCTCGAACAGCTCCGCGCCGAACTGAACGGCCACCGGTAGGTCGTCGAGGGGGGCACCGACTCGGTAGACCCCGCTCCCGTTCTCCGTGCGAACGCGTTACTCTCCCGCCAGCGACGACAGCGAGAGCGGTTCCGCCGCCTCCCACTGCGGGTCGAACATCCCGCGGACGTCGGCGGCGAAGTCGGGGTCCTTCAGATCGATCATCGCGAACGCCTGGGCGGGGTCCAGCGGATTCGGCACCTCGATGCACACCTCGACGTCGTCGATGAGCTCGAAAGTCCCGGAGAGCCCGGGCGCCGTCCGAACCGAGAACGCGGGGTGATCGGCCAGGCGGTGTGTGTAGCGCTCGCCGACGCTCGCGGGCAGCGACGAAACGAGCTCCGGAGCCATCAGCACGGAGACGTGGACGCCGCGGTCCAAGGCGGCCTCCAGTTCCTCGACGACCCGCTCGCCGACGGTGCCGAGGTCGAACTGCGGCGACACGCTGCCGGCGACGACGACGAGCGACGTGTCCGCCGCCGCGAGTCGCTCGACGAGCAGTTCGACCGACTCCTCTGTTCCGACCGCGGCCGTCCAGAACTGGCTCTCGACGGGCTCTGCGGTCTCCAGTTCGTCGGTCAGTTCGTCGACGACGCTCTCGTACTGGTCGGCCTTCTCGCGGAGCTCCCGCCGCCTGTTCTCTAAGAGTCGATCGAGCGCGGTGTCGGGCTCTACGGCCACGTACTTCTTCGGCCGACTCGCCGCCTGGCTCCGCACGAGATTGTGCTGTTCGAGGCTGTTCAGGACGTCGTAGATCCGACCCATCGGCACGTCGCTGGCTCGCGACAACTCCTTGGCAGTTGTCGCTCCGGTCCGGAGCAACGAGCGGTACGCACGCGCCTCGTATTCGGACAACCCGAGGTCCCTCAGACTCGCCATACCCCACTGTTCAGGTCCACCAACAAAAACGAATCGGAGGTTTACACCACCGGTCCGATCAGCAGCGTCTCACGTTCCGTCGGTGAGCGCCGAGACGGCCTGCATCAACTCCGCGGGCGCGGTCGACTCGCGGGACTCCGTCCCGCGGTGCACGCGGGCTGTCCCGCGCGGTACCTCGGGTGCGTCGGGGACGACGACGGCCTCGTGATCGGCAACGCGGAGCGCCGCGCGGTGGAGATCCGAGCCGGCGGCGTCACCGACGGCGACCACGAGCCCCGGACGGGTGAGCCGCGCCGTCACCGCGCCGTAGCCCGCGACCTGGACGCCGATCCGGTCCCACGCCCCTGCGAACGCGGCCACGGCGTCGTGTGCGGCGTCGGCGTAGCGGTCGCCGGTGGCCGCCGCCGATTCCTCGGGTGGGCCGTCGGATTCGCCGCCGATACGTGCGAGGAGCGCCGCCAGATCGAGCAGTGCGTCGGCCATCTCCACACCCCCGTCGAGCGGCCGCAGCGGTTCGTCGAGGAGGCCGACGCCCGTGTCGGGGCCGTCGCGGAACGCGCCGTCCGGTTCCTGCAGCGTCTCGATAGTGCGGTCGGCGGCCGCTCGCGCGATTTCGAGCGGCTCCCGCCCGGTCGCGAGCGCGTCGGGACCGAGCACCTGTCGAGCCCGAGTGAACGCGGCGACGACCCGCGCTTGATCTTCCAAGAGGAGTTCGGGCGTCGCGGGCGCGTCTCCGCCGGCGGCGCTCGACCCCGCGCCCGGATCGACGTGCGAGACGACGCCCTCGTCGTCGACGAAGTCGGCCGCGAGGGTGTCGAGGACGCGCCGGGCGTACTCGCGCGCAGTCTCGTCGTCGGTGTAGCCCACGAGCGTGAGGAAAGCGTCGGCGGTCAGGGCGTTGCCGCCGGCGTAGGCGTTCAGGTCGCGACGCGGCCCGAATTCGCCGTCTGCACCGTCGGAATCGCCGCTCGGGGCGACGCTCCCACCGAAGGCGCTGCCGTTCCAGAGCCGGTCGAGAAGGAAGTCCCGCGTCCCGTACGCCGACTCCAGTAGCGACTCGTCGCCGGTGTACAGATAGCCGTTCGCGAACGCCCGCAGGAGCGCGGCGTTCGCATCGAGCACCTTCTCGCGGTGGGGGTCGCTCCAGTCGCGGCCCTCTGCGTAGCGGTAGAAGCCGCCGTCGTCGTGGTCGTACAGCGACTCGGCGAGGACGCCGAGCGTCTCGGTGGCCTGCGTGCGCGTCCGCTTCAGTGCGAACTCGATCGTTCGCGGCAGCGGGAACTTCGCGCCGTCGCCCCATCCGGCGAACTCGGGGTCCCACTTCTCGTCGAGTTGGCCAGCCAGATGCGCCTCGATTCGGTCGTCGACCGGTCCCACTGGCGTCGCGTCGCCGGCGAGTGCGCGCGGGATCCGACCGGCGTCCGCGCCGCGGTCCGCCCAGACCTCGCGCACTGAGTCGAGGACCTGCCGCAGGCCGTCCGGGCCGAGATACGTCGCGCCGGTGATGACTCTCCCCGACGGCGTGCAGAAGACCGTCGAGGGGAACCCACCCATATTGTAGCGCTCGCGGACGCGCGGCCGGCGATCGACGTCGACGCGGACCGGCACGAACCCGTCGTTGACGTTCGCGGCGATCCGCGGCTCGGCGTACGTCTCGGCGTCCATCTCGTGACAGCTATCGCACCAGGTGGCAGTCAGCGCAAGCAGGACAGGGCGGTCGGCCGCGCGGGCCTCCTCGAACGGCGCTGGCCCCCACTCGCGCCACTCGACGTGCGTCCGGTCGTCGGTCATACGCCCTCTCCGGCGTGCCGGCTGGTAAGCCCTTCGAGGCACGTTCACTCGGCGCTCGCCGTCTCCCGCGTCGGCGGGCAGTGACGCCCGCCCGCGCGACACAAGGGCTATCAACGGCGGTCCCGAACGGTGGCGTATGCGAACGCGCTGGGTCATCGCGCTCCTGTTGGCGATCCCGCTCGCCGACACGCTCCTGTTGCTGCCGGTCGCCTCGACGATCGGCTTCGTCCAGACGGTGCTTCTGGTGGTCCTCACCGGACTCATCGGGATGCTGCTCGTCCGCGCCGAAGGCCGCCACACGCTCTCGAAACTCCAACGGAAAGCCGCGACCGGCGACCTCCCGACGAACGAACTGCTCGACGGCGGACTCCTCGTCGCCGCGGGCGCG
Organism: Halobellus sp. Atlit-31R; assembly: GCA_003665935.1. Taxonomy (GTDB): domain Archaea; phylum Halobacteriota; class Halobacteria; order Halobacteriales; family Haloferacaceae; genus Haloquadratum. Next base: position 118,484 of record QPLR01000002.1, read on the forward strand.
TTCCTCCTGACGCCCGGCATCGTGACCGACGCGCTCGGATTCGCGCTCGCGCTCCCGCTCACCCGGTACCCGATCCGCAGCGTCGTCAAGCGCTACGTCGTCCGCCCGTATCTCGACAAACAGACCGGCGGCTTCGTCTCGGGCAACGTCTGGGTCGGCGGCTTCCCCGGCGACGACGACGTCGTGAACCTCGATCCCGAGGAGTACGGCCGGCCCGGCGACGACAACTCCTGAACCACGTTCGTTACCGGACTCCGCGGCCGACTCGCACTTCCCGAATCCGACACCGTTCGGCCTGCTGATCGGGTGACTGCGTCGCAAGACGGCATCGAAAGGAAACTCTTAAACTACTCATCGAACAACGCATAGATGCGCTCACCTGGGCCAATAGCTCAGTCAGGTTGAGCGCTCGGCTGATAACCGGGAGGTCCGCGGTTCAAATCCGCGTTGGCCCACCTTCCACACGGTCGGTCTCCGACCGGCCGTGGTTGGGGCCCCAACTCCCCAGCCACCTAACTTCGTGCGACCACAACGACCGAGAGCGACTTCTATCGTCGACGCACCTTCCGTCGCTACTGGTCCGTCGATCCCTCACTTCGGGCTCTGGATCCGTCGACAGCTGATCTCTCGGCCGTCACTGTGCGCGGCTTGCCGTCCGTCTCGGCGAGCGCGCCCATCGACACGACACCGTCGGCGTCGACAGTGACCTCGTGGCCAGCGTCGCTGCACGAGTTCGCGCCGTCCCTCATCGATGCGACGAGCGCGGTCAGGGCGTCGGGACCGATTGATTCGTACGGCGGTGACAAGGCCCATCGCGTCTGTCCCGATTCGCTCTGCGATTCGGTTTACGACGCGTTCGGGAGCCGCGTCCGGATCAGCTGTAGTGTGAACCGAGGCAGAGATCATAGAGAACTCGCGCAATTCGTCAGACACGCCTGCGACCGGACGTTGATATGTTGTCTCGTTGAACTCTGTGTATGCGACGACTCACGAAGCTCGTGATCCTCGCGGGTGGTACCGCGCTCGCCGGCTGGACCGCGTGGGGAGTGTACGCGACGCGGTCGGCGGAGTCAGTCCCGTACGAGCGGGTTCGGACGATCGACGGCGTCGAGATCCGCCGCTACCCCCGGCTGGTGCTCGCAGAGACGACGGCGGCAGACCAGCTTACGGCGTTTCGGCGGCTGTTCAGGTACATCTCTGGCGCCAACGCGGGCGAAGCGTCGATCCCGATGACGACGCCCGTCGAGACGCGGGGGGCGTCGATCTCGATGACGGCTCCGGTGCGGTCCGAACCGACTGACGACGACGGCGTGCGGATGGCGTTCTTCCTCCCGCCGTCCTACGACGTCGACACCGCGCCGGAGCCGACGGCATCGACTGTGGAACTGACGGCCGAGCCGTCGAAGACCGTCGCTGTGAAGCAGTTCTCCTGGTACGCGCCGCAGCGGCGCGTCGAGCGACAGGAACGAGCGCTCCGACGCACACTGGAGCGCGCGCAGGTCGACGTCGTCGGCGACCCGTCGCTGCTCCGGTACAACGACCCGTGGACGCCGCCGTTTCTGCGGCGGAACGAGATCGCGATCGAAATCGCCAGCGAGGAGTGACAGGGCCGGAGTCCGGAACGCCGCTCGATGGAGCGCTACGACGACGCCGGGTAGTCCTCGTCGAGCGATCGCGCCCGATCGAGCTCCGAGCGGATCTCACCCCACGGTACGGGCGGGTCGACCGACTCCAGCGTCTCCGCGAAGGCGTCGATCCGGTCGCCGTGCCGGTCGCGCCAGGCGGGGTTGGCCACCGCATCGAGATCGTCTCGCGTCTCGGCCGCCTGCGACTCGATGCTGTCGAGTCGGTCCTCGATCTCGCCGAGCCAGTCGCCGGCGTCGCTCCACTCGTTCAGCGCCCGGTGGTCTTCGAGTTCCGCGCGCACGTCGGCCACGAGGAGGCCCACCAGGTCCGCGCGCAGCACGGCGTCGACCCAGTCGTCGGCGTCGCTGTCGTCTGTGACCTCGATGTTTTCGAGGGCTTGGGCGACGGCGTCGACGTCCTCCTCGAGAGCTGACCGTCGCTGGTCCGGCGTCGTGAGCCACGTCTGGAACTCCTCGACATCCATCTGGAGTTCGTCGGCTCGCTGCTGGACGGTCTGGGCGTTCGACGCGACGCGCCGGAGCCCCAGCACCGACTCGTAGACGTCGTCGGGGTCGTCGTCCGGACTCGAGACGGACTGGAGCTCCACCCCGAGCTCGCGGACGCGCGTTTCCACGTCATCGAGCGTCGACTCGTAGCGCTCCAGCCGGCGGCGGACGAGGTCGACGTCCTCGACGCCCGCAGCGGCCGCGCGTGCGTCGTCGAGTTCCATCCGCGCGAGTTCGGCGCGGGTCTCGGCCGTCGCGAGCATCTTCGAGGTGTCCGACACCGTCTCGTCGATCCCCCCCTGTGTCACTGCGCCGTCGTCGTCGGTGACGTGGTCGAGTACCGAGCGCACGGTCTCGGGGTCGCGGTCGGGGTCTGCGTCGGCGATCGCCTCTACGGCTTCGTCCGTCGACAGCCCCACGACGCCGTCGTCACGGTCCGGTCGCTTCCGAGTCATCACCGGCCGTTGAGGACGGATCGATTTACCTCCTGTCGTTCGCGCATACGCTGTGCTATATAGGTCTATATTGTGCTAACACGAGGAACATACTGTCATCGTTCTGTACTGTGGCTACGTTCTTGATTGGAGTCGATTAGATCTCTATTATAAACCGCTTTTGTCCAGAGTCGGGTGAGTGTAAATGATGACGCGCGAATCAGACCGTCTCGCGGACCGGGTATCACGTCGGAAGTTCCTCGTAGCATCTGGTGCAGTCGGCACCGCCGGGCTGGCCGGTTGCTCGGGACAGTCGGGATCCAGCGAGGACACCGAGGCAGAAACCGAGGCTGCCGCAGACGAGAGCACGCCGACCGAACAGTCGGACGAAGCGTCCTCCGAGAGCAGCAGCGGCCCCTCGATGCTCACCGCCGAGGGTTCCTCGACGGTGTACCCGATCGCCAACAAGGGGAGCTCCTACTGGAACTCCAACGCGCCGCCGAGTGACGGCGAGTACTGGGGCTCCAACAGCGAAGAGGGCAACACGGTCCCCGGCTGGTCCGCGCTGGGCGAGCCCGACATGCGCCTCGCCGACTACTTCGCGAGCCTCTACGGCTTCGAACCGAGCGGCCAGCAGGCGACGCCCCCGTTCCCGACGAGCGTCGGTCTGAGCCACTCGGGCACCGGCTGCAAGTCCGTCGTCGACGGCCTCGTCGACATCGGTAACTCCTCGGGCCCCATCACGGCCGAACTCGGCTGGAGCGAGAGCAAGGCCAACGAGGAGGTCGTCGACCACGTGCTCGGCCGCGACGGCCAGCCGGTCGTCGTCAGCAGCGACGTCTACAACAACGGCGTCGAGCAGCTCACGGGCGATCAGGTCCGCCAGATCTACCAAGACGAGATCACGAACTGGAGCGAAGTCGGCGGCCCGGACCAGGAGATCTACGTGATCGGCCGCGCAGAGGGTTCCGGTACGGACACCGCGTTCCGCCTCAATATGCTCGGTAGCGCCGACGCGCCGATGCCCGGCGTCGACACCCGCTTCGGTCAGAACCAGCAGGTCGCCCAGGCCGTCTCCCAGAACGAGGGCGCCATCGCGTATATGGCGCTGGCGTTCACCAGCGAGACCGTGCTCCCGATCGGTATCGAGTTCGAGGGCACGCTGTACGAGCCCGACAAGGACGCAGAGAACACGATCTTCGACTCCGCGTACCCGCTCAACCGCGACCTCCACCAGTACACGAAGATCACCGAAGAGACCCCGAACGGAACGGACATGCGCGAAGCCGCGTTCATGAACATGTTCCTGACGGACTTCGGCCAGCAGGTGTTCGTCGAGGCGAACAACTACATCCCGCTCCCGACGAAGGACATCGAGGCGCAGGCGGACAAGCTGCCCCCGCAGGCGTAAGCCGGCCGTCCCGCTCGTCTCGACACACAATCAGTTCATTTATCCACTCATCCATGCATACGTTCCGAAACGATGGCACAGACAACTAGTGACGAGACCAGGGCGGAGACGCTCGCGCGCCTGAGCCGCCGTCTCAGGGACTTCGTCGACGACGCCGACCGGGAGGCGCTCGCCGTCCTCGGCGTGATGTCGGTCGCCCTTCTGGCCGCGCTCACCGGCTTTCTCCTGGTCTCTTCGTACACGGTGGTCCCGTTCGCCGTGTTCCTCGTTGCGGCCGGCTACGGCTGGCTCCGCCACCAGGAGTTGACAGCGCGGATCCTCACGCTGGCGATGACGGTGTCGACGATCCTGATCTTGGTACTCATCACCGCGTTCATCTTCGTCGAGGCGGTTCCGGTCGTCTTCTACGAGAGCGCGACGGTGGCCGGAATCAGCATCCCGGGGCTCCGACTGTTCACGCAAGCGCAGTGGGATGCGGTGTCGCCACCGATCCGGTACTCGATGGTTCCGATGATTCACGGGACGATTATGGTCACGATCATCGCGACGGTCGTGGCCGCACCGCTCGGCGTCGCTGCCGCGCTGTTCCTCTCGGAGATCGCCCCGCGGACCGTCCGCGAACTGGTCAAACCCGGCGTCGAGATTCTCGCCGGCATCCCCTCGATCGTCTACGGCTTCATCGGCTTCACGGTCCTCAGCCCGTGGGCGTCCGATCAGTTCAAGATCCTCGGCCAGGGGACGTACCTGTTCGTCGGCATCGTCGTCGGCCTGATGGCGCTGCCGACGATCGTCTCGGTCGCCGAGGACGCGCTCAACAGCGTCCCCGAATCGATGAAGAGCGGCTCGCTGGCCGTCGGAACGACCGACTGGCAGACGATGACCTCGATCACCCTGCCGGCCGCCTTCTCCGGCGTCTCGGCGGCGGTCCTGCTCGGCGTCGGCCGCGCCATCGGCGAGACGATGGCCGCGACAGTGATGCTCCGCGGCGTTCCCAAACTCACCGATCCGCTGTACAACGTCTTCTACGGACAGGAGACGCTCACGTCGCTGATCGCCCGGAACTACGGCGAGGCCGACGGCCTGCAGATGGACGCGCTGTTCGTCGCCGGCGTCATCCTGTTTGTCACCGTGCTCGCGATCTCGGTGGGGTCACAGTACATCGAGTGGCGGATGCGCAAGAAGTTCGGAGGAGACGTCTGATGGCGGGCGCGACACAGAACCGACTGGTCCGCGGCGACACGTCGACGACGGACGCGGTCGCAGCGGTATCTGTCGGCGTCGCCTCGCTGCTCTTCGCCATCGGACTCGCGGCGATGTTCGAGGTCGTCGAGCTCACCGGCACGCTCGCCGGCGTCCCGACGCTGCCGCTTCTCGGCGGACTCCTCCTCCTGCAGGGCGTCGCCGTCGTGGTTTTCGGCCTCGGCTCTCGGTTCGGATCTATCGAGACGAACCCGCGACCCGACGCCGGGATGGCTGCCGCCGTCGCGTTCGCGCTGATCTGGTTCGCGGGCGGCGGCATCGTCGCCTCCCAGGCGCTCGGAGTCGGCTTCGTCGGCTGGTTCCCCGCCGCGCTCCTCGCGGGCGCGGCCGGCTTCGCCGCCACCGTCGTCCCGCGCGAAGACGTCGGCTCGACGCTCCCCGCGGGACTCGTGACCGCGCTCGCGGGCGGTGTCCTCCTCAGCGACTACATCGTCCCCTCCTCCGTCTGGGAACTGGGCTGGGAGCAGACGGCGTCGCTGACGGCCGAATTTATGGTTCCGGTGATGACGGTGTTCTGTGCGCTGTTGACCGGCTGGGCGGCCGCGAAGGCGTACGGCGGATTCGGCGCGCGCGGCCGCCGGACCGGCGCGTATCTCCTCGTCTACCTGAACGCCGCCGCGATCGTCGGCGTGCTCTTCGCGCTCGTGGCCTTCACGGTCGTCAAGGGCGTGCCGGGGCTGTTCCGCGGTCTCTCCGTCGGCGCCGGCGCCGGTCCGCAGTCGACGATCGCGCTGTTCGGTGCGAGCGTCACCTTCACCTGGCCCGTCTACTGGCCGTTCGCGATGAACGGGGTCGGCCTCCTCAACGACATCAACGGCGTGTTGCCCGCGATCGTCGGGACGTTCTGGCTCGTCGTCGGTGCGGTCCTCTTCGCGGTCCCGCTCGGCGTCGGGGCGGCGATCTTCCTCACCGAGTACGCCGAACGCGGCCGGTTCACACAGGTCGTCGAGGTGGCGACCAACGGGCTGTGGAGCACCCCCAGCATCGTGTTCGGTCTCTTCGGGTTCGCGTTCCTCATCCCCCGGTTCGGCAACGGGAAGTCGCTGCTCGCGGGGATGATCACGCTCGGATTCATGCTCTTGCCGCTCGTGGTCATCACGAGCCGCGAGGCGATGCTCGCCGTTCCGGACGAGTACCGGGACGCGAGCGCGGCGCTCGGCGTCACCAAGTGGCAGACGATCCGTAGCGTGGTGCTTCCGGCCGCACTGCCCGGCGTCGTCACGGGGACGATCCTCGGCGTCGGCCGGATCGCCGGCGAGACGGCCCCGATTATGCTGACGATGGCCGGCGGGGTGTTCGTCCCCGGCAGCCAGACCGCCGACGTGATCGGCGGCTTCCAGTTCACCGCTGCGCCGCCGTTCGTCTCGAACCCCGCACTGCTGGAGGCGACCTCGGCGCTTCCGTACCAACTCTACGCGCTCATCACGGCCGGTGTCGGTGCGTCCGGAAACGTCGGCAGCCCCGACGAGTTCCGGTGGGCGACGGCGCTCATCCTGCTGATTGTCGTGCTGTCGTTCTACGCTGTCGGCATCGTGACGCGATACTACTTCCGGAGTAAACTCGACTATGAGTGAAAGCAAACAAGACACACAACAGGAGGCGACGCAGCCGCTCCAGACGACGAGCGGCGAATCAGAAGAGAAACTGCGACCGGAGTGGACGGACTACCAGTTCGACGGCACGGCGAAGCTGGCCGTCGAGGATCTCGACGTCTACTACGGCGACGACCACGCGCTGAACGGCGTCTCGATGGACATCCCCGAGGAGAGCGTCACCGCTCTCATCGGTCCCTCCGGCTGCGGGAAGTCGACGTTCCTCCGGTGTCTCAACCGGATGAACGACCGGATCAAATCCGCGCGAGTGGACGGTTCCGTCGAGTTCGACGGCAAGGAGATCTACCAGGAAGGCGTCGACTTAGTCGAGCTCCGCAAGCGCGTCGGGATGGTCTTTCAGTCGCCGAACCCGTTCCCGAAGTCGATTCGGGACAATATCTCCTACGGGCCGCGCAAGCACGGCGACATCGACACCGGCCTGCTCGCGAAGGTCTTCGGCCGCAGCGACGAGGAGGCCGAACACCAGCTGGTCGAGCGCTCGCTCAGACAGGCCGCCCTGTGGGACGAGGTTCACGACCGACTCGACGACAACGCGCTCGGGCTCTCGGGCGGACAGCAGCAGCGGCTCTGCATCGCTCGCGCGCTCGCGACCGACCCCGAAGTCCTCCTGATGGACGAGCCGGCGTCCGCGCTGGACCCGATCGCGACCGCCAAGATCGAGGAGCTGATCCACGATCTCGCGGAGGACTACACGGTCGTCATCGTGACGCACAATATGCAGCAGGCGGCGCGGATCTCCGATCAGACGGCGGTCTTCCTCACCGGCGGCGATCTCGCCGAGTACGGCGACACAGACCGGATCTTCGAGGACCCACAGAGCCAGCGCGTCGACGACTACATCAGCGGGAAGTTCGGATAGGTCGTCTCTGCGGTCCGCCCACGGTCCTCCTCACGGTGTTCGCCGAGTCGACTGCGACAGGAGCGTCGAGTGCGCGCCCGTCACCGTGAGAGCTGTCCACGCGGCGCGCGGTGGTGGATCGACACTCGGTCGCGCCCGACTGCATCCCGCCGAGCGACTGGCGGTATCGACAGTGTAGAGCCGAAACTACCCTCAGCGAGCGAAGTTCACGGATGGAGACACGGAAGGTACAACGAGTCAGCAACGGGACGTTCACGGTGTCGCTGCCGCGCCAGTGGGCCGAAGAGCACGGGCTCTCGGCGGGAGCGGTCGTCGACCTGCACACACACATCGACGGCCTGCTGGTCGTCCAGACGACGGCCGAGCGCGACGAGGCGCGCGTCGACCTGACGGTCACGGACGAGACGGGCGAGCAGCTCGCCCGGTTGCTCCGGGCCGCCTACGCGACGGGGGCGCTCGAAGTCTACGTCGACGCCGACGAGGAGATCGACAGCGAACAGCGCACGGCTCTGCGATCGATCACGCGGACGCTGGCCGGCGTCACCGTCGCCGACGAGTCGGAGACGCACGTCGAGATCAGAAGCGTTCTCAACTCCGCGGAGGTGTCTGTGCGCCAGTCGGTTCGACACCTGCAGTTCGTCGCGCTCTCGCGACACCGCGAGGCGACGGCCGCGCTCGTCGGCGAGGAGCCGGCGTCGGGCGTTGCGGACGGCGACGCCCGCGGCGACCGACTCTCCGGGATGGTCGAGCGGTACTTCGTCCGGAGCCTCTCGCGTCTCGACGAGGTCGACAGACTCGGCGAGAGCCGCCCGGAGCTGTTTCGGCTCTACCGCGTGGGCACCGAACTGGCGAGAGTCGCGGCGCACGCCGACCGGATCGCCGCCGTCGCGGCCGAGGTCGAGGCCCCGGTCGACGCCGACCGCGCGGCCGAACTCGAAGCGGTCGCGACCCGCGCTCGCGAGGCTGTCGAGGCTGCCGTCGACGCGACGTTCGCGCCCGATCCCGAGTCCGTCTGGTCGGTCGCGGCGGCCCGAGACGAGGTTCGCGAGCGGACCGAATCGATCGATCGAGACCTGTTCGAGAGCGACACTGCCGACTACCGGACCGTCTACGCGACGGCGCGCATCCGCCGGACGGCCGACTGTGCGCTGCGAGTTGCGATGGTCGGCCTCCAGGCTGCGCTGCGTGAGGACGCGGGCGTCGACGTCGATGCCACCGACGACGGCTCCGCGGCGTGAGCGGACGCCGCGGACGCTGCCCGAAGACTCGCGCCCGGTACCTGCCCCAACCGAATCCTATTGTGGGGACAGACCACTATTGAGTGCTCTTAGCAGCACTCATTCGAGTGACAGCCGAGACTAGCGTATGGCCACAGACGCCGATTCGGAACCGGTGTCGACGTTGCGACGATGCCGGACCGCAGCGTGCGACATCGCAGCCGCAGAGTCGAGAACGGACCTCTTCGAGCGGACAGTCGAAGCGGCCGAGGAGCTGTTCGGCCTCGGCGACGTTCGACTGTGCGCCGTCGATCTCTCCGGGGAGTCACTCACCGTCGAGCACGCAGCCGGCCCTGACGCGACCGACGGCGTCGACGACGGGGCCGACGGCGATTCTGTCGGCGCACCGGACGCGACGCCCGACGCAGCCGTCGCGGCAGAAGCGATCGAGGACGAAGTCGCCGTTGCGGTCCCGACCGACGATCCCAACGCGGCGACGGCGATCGTCGTCCCCGTCGACGACGACCACGTGCTGTGTCTCCGGAGCGACGCTGCGGTCGACGTCTCCGACGAGGAGACGGCCCTCGCGGGGCTGATCGGGCAGTCGTTCGCGACGACGTTCGACCGGCTCGAACACGCGGCCGCCCTCGACGACCGCGAGTCCGCGCTGGCGCGGAAAGACGAGCGCTTAGATCGGTTCGCGGGCCTCGTCGCCCACGAGTTCCGGAACCCGATCGGCATCGCCTCGGGCCACCTCGACCTCGTCGTCGGCACCGACGGCGACGAGCGCCACCTCGAGGCCGTCCGCGACGCCGTCGACCGGATGGACCGTCTCACCGAGAGCCTCCTCGACCTCGTCCGCGGCGAACCGCTGTCGGGCAACGTCGAGGCAGTCGACCTCGGCTACCTCGCCAAAGACGTCTTCGAGACTGTCTGTCCCAGTTCGACGACACTGACGATCGACGACCGCGTGACGGTGCGCGCGAACGAACGTCGCCTTCGCACGGCGTTGGAGAGCCTGTTCAGCGACGCCGTCACCCGCGGCGATGCCGCAGTCGAGATCCGGATCGGCGCGCTCGACGCGGCGGGATTCTACGTCGCCGACGACGGGTCGAAATCCGGCCGGGATGTCGACGTCGACCCATTCGGTTACCGGCCGGCGAACGAGACCGACCGGCGGGATCTGCGGCTCGCGATCGTCCACGACGTGGCGGCGGCGCACGGCTGGCACGTCGACGTCGCCCGAGACACTGACAGCGGCGTGCGGGTCGAGTTCGAGACCGCGAACTGATCGGGCGTATGGTAACTGTTCGGAGATTCCCGCCGTCCCGTCCGGCGAGAAATCTACGACGACTTACGAGAATCCCTATGAGGCCGCGACCGAGCCATTGACGGGGCCTCGGTCCTAAGGCGGTGTAATGACCGAGGACGACACGGGCGGCCAAACCGACAGTACCCAGCTCTTCGAGCTGACTCGCGACAAACTGCTCTTGGCAGCGATCCTGCTCGTCGGCGTCGCCGGCTCGGGCATCGCCCGCCGCCTGCTCGCTGAAGCCGGCTACGACAACCTCGGCGTCCTGGCGTTTATTCTCGGCTACGGCGGGATGGTCGTCGTCGTCTGGTACGGCTGGATCCGCCCGATGGATCTCACGGGACCGGAGTGAGCGGGCGGCGACGCGGCGCGACGATCCGACGCCCCGGAAGAACGGAACTTTAATACTCGATTCGCGCCGAATCACCGACTAAGGATGCTCCCCCTACAGCTCGTCGACAGTTTCCTGCTCAACTACAACGTCGGGCAGGCGCTGCTGCTCGTCTTCGTGGTCGCGACCGTGGGCGTACTCCCCCTGAAATCACAGCGGCTGGTCGCGCTCAACGCCATCGTGTTCGGGCTGATATTCGCGCTGACGCCGCAGTCGCTCGTCCCGATCCACTATCTGTTCCTCGGCCTCGCGCTCCTCGTCGTGGGCCCGCTGCTGTACGCGACGTCGAGCAACTGAGGCTGTCGACGGTACCTGTTTCCTCGGAGTCGACACCGTGTGGTGCCGAAACGGTGGGTGGACGCACGGCTGCCAAGACGAGAGAGTCAGCACTCGATTTCCCGTGGAGACGACGACCACGCGCGAGCTACCTCCTCGCTTCGGACGGCCCACACCGGAACGCGACGTTTAACCGCCGTCGTCGACAACGCAGTGTATGGCACAACCGCAGGTTCCGGGCGGCGGGGAGACGCTCGATCTGCCGTGCGGTGAGACGAAGTCGGTCCAGACGCTCGACCTGGGACTGCGCGAGTTCGAGTGTTCGTGCGGGGAGCGACACGCAGTCGTGATGGACGTCCACCCGCCGGAGCGATTTCTCCCGAAGTTTCTCGTCTCTGTCCTTCGGGAGGCGGTCGAGACGACGAGCGAGGAGATGCCGGAGTTCGGCACGGCCCACCTGATGGGGATCGTTCTCGAAGAGTTCCCTCAGCGCGTCGTCTCCGCCGACGTGAGCGACGACGGCGACGTCGGGGCCGGGATCGTCTGGGTCACCGATTTCCCGTCGCGTCGGCTCCACGAGATCATCGTCGAGCTCGTCGTCGAACTGATGGAGCACGCGATCAGCCACGCCGACGACGAGGCCGCCGTCTCGGAGTTCGAAGCGCAGATGCTGGATTTCGACGTGAGCGAGTTCGTCGAACAGTACCGCGCGGAGCGAGACCTCTCCGCCGACGACGTCTACGCCTGAAATCGCGTATCCGTCGTCGAGCGGCCGAGATTGGACGCCGACGTCTGCCGTTTCTTCTGACACCCGCGCGCGGGAGCGACACTGGTGGTCGGGCTGTGGCAGTGCAGCCGACCGCCCGATAGCCGTCTGCGTCCGGACGTCGCTCACACACCGACGCATACGTAGCGCGTCGTCGTCGATTACGAATTTCGAAATGACCCTTCGCATCTCGTAGTATTTCGCCGGGCTTATTACGATGTACGGACTGGCTCCCAGTGATGACTGACGAGGACATCTCGACAGACGGTGCGGCAGCGTCCGAGGATCGGACGATACTGCTCATCGGTAGCGGACCCATCCAGATCGGACAGGCGGCCGAGTTCGACTACTCCGGCGCGCAGGCCTGCCGGGCGCTGCAGGAGGAAGGCGCCCGAGTCGTCCTCGTCAACTCGAACCCCGCGACGATCATGACCGACCCGGAGATGGCCGACCGGGTCTACATCGAGCCGATCACGCCCGAAGCCATCTCCGAGATCATCCGCGAGGAGACGCCCGACGGCGTCATCGCCGGACTCGGCGGCCAGACCGGCCTGAACGTCACGGCCGAACTGGCCGAGCAGGGCATCCTCGAGGAGTACGACGTCGACATCATGGGCACGCCGCTCGACACCATCTACGCCACCGAGGACCGCGACCTGTTCCGCCAGCGGATGGAGGCGATCGGTCAGCCGGTCCCCTCCTCGACGACGATCTCCCTCGACGAGGGCGAGAAGGTCCAGAGCCTGACCGAAGACGACCTGCGCGACCGGGTCGACGACGCCGTCGACGCGGTCGGCGGCCTGCCGGTCATCGCGCGGACGACCTACACCCTCGGCGGCTCCGGATCCGGCGTCGTCCACGAGAAGGAGGAACTGTACGAGCGCGTCCGGAAGGGCCTGCGCCTCTCGCGGAACTCGGAAGTGCTCATCACCGAGTCCATCTCCGGGTGGGTCGAACTCGAGTACGAGGTGATGCGCGACGCCGACGACTCCTGTATCATCATCTGCAATATGGAGAACATCGATCCGATGGGTATCCACACCGGCGAGTCCATCGTGGTCACGCCCTCGCAGGTCATCCCCGACGAGGGCCACCAGGAGATGCGCGACGCGGCGCTGGAAGTGATCCGCGAACTCGGCATCCAGGGCGGCTGTAACATCCAGTTCGCCTGGCACGACGACGGCACGCCCGGCGGCGAGTACCGCGTCGTCGAAGTGAACCCCCGCGTCTCCCGCTCCTCCGCGCTGGCCTCGAAGGCGACCGGGTACCCGATCGCCCGCGTGACCGCGAAGGTCGCGCTCGGCAAGCGGCTCCACGAGATCGAAAACGAGATCACTGGCGAGACGACCGCCGCCTTCGAGCCGGCGATCGACTACGTCGTCACCAAGATCCCGCGGTGGCCCAAGGACAAGTTCGGAGACGTCGACTTCACGCTCTCGACGGCGATGAAGTCGACCGGCGAGGCGATGGCGATCGGTCGGACCTTCGAGGAGTCGATGCTGAAGGCGATCCGCTCGACGGAGTACGAGCCTGCGACCGACGTCGAGACGCTCACCGACGACGAACTCGAAACCGAGTATCTCGCGCGGCCGACGCCGGACCGCACCTACGCGATCTTCGAGGCGTTCGACCGCGGCTACTCCGTCGACGACGTACAGGAGCTGACGGGGATCAAAGCGTGGTATCTCGAACGCTACCAGCGCGTCTCCGAGGCGATGGACGCGGCACAGGAGGGAGACTTCACGACCGCCGCGACGGCCGGCGTGACCAACGCCGAGATCGCCGCGGCGACGGGCGAGACCGTCGGCGACGTCGAGACCGCCGTCCCCGGCCGCACGTACAAGCAGGTCGACACCTGCGCCGGCGAGTTCGCCGCCCAGACGCCGTACTACTACTCCTCGCGCAAGCCCGAGTTCTACTCCGGCCCCTACGAAGGCGACGCCGCCGCGGGCGAACTCCGCGTCGACCGCGACGTCGAGAGCGTCGTCGTCGTCGGCGGCGGCCCGATCCGTATCGGCCAGGGCGTCGAGTTCGACTACTGCTCGGTCCACGCGGTGCAGGCGCTGCGCGAGATGGGCATCGACGCCCACGTCGTGAACAACAACCCCGAGACGGTCTCGACCGACTACGACACCTCCGACGGCCTGTTCTTCGAGCCGATCACGGCCGAGGAGGTCGCCGACGTCGTCGAGGCGTCCGACGCCGACGGCGTGATGGTCCAGTTCGGCGGCCAGACATCCGTCAACATCGGCCATCCGCTCCAGTCTGAGCTCGACCGCCGCGGTCTAGACTGTGAGATCCTCGGCACGAGCGTCGACGCGATGGACCTCGCGGAGGACCGCGACCGCTTCAATCGCCTGATGGACGACCTCGGGATCCTCCAGCCGGAGGGCGGCTCCGCGACCAGCGAGGCAGAGGCGCTCGACCTCGCGAACGACCTCGGCTACCCCGTTCTCGTCCGCCCCTCCTACGTCCTGGGCGGCCGCGCGATGGACGTCGTCCACTCCGACGCGGAGCTGAAAGAGTACATCGAGGAGGCCGTCCGCGTCTCCCCGGACAAGCCGATCCTCATCGACCAGTTCCTCGCCGACGCGATCGAACTCGACGTCGACGCCGTCTCCGACGGCGACCGCGCGATCATCGGCGGCATTATGGAGCACGTCGAGAGCGCGGGCGTCCACTCCGGCGACTCCGCGTGTATGATCCCGCCGCGCTCGCTCGACGCGGAGACGATGAGCCGCGTCCGCGAGGTCACCGAAGACATCGCGACCGCGCTCGACACCGTCGGCCTCCTGAACGTCCAGCTCGCGGTGAAAGGCGGCGACGTCTACGTGCTGGAGGCGAACCCGCGCTCCTCGCGGACGGTCCCGTTCGTCTCGAAGGCGACGGACGTCCCAATCGCGAAACTCGCGGCGAAGGTGATGGCCGGCGAGACGCTCGACGACTTAGACGCCACCGAGAAGATCCCCGGCGACGTGAGCGTCAAGGAGGTCGTGCTCCCGTTCGACCGCCTCCCCGGATCGGACCCGCGTCTCGGCCCCGAAATGAAGTCGACGGGCGAGGTGATGGGCACGGCGTCCACGTTCGCGAAGGCCTACGACAAGGCCCAGGACGCGACCGGCAAGTCGATCCCCGAGTCCGGCACCGCGTGGGTCGATCTCTCGGCGGAGGAGTTCCCCGCTCCGGGCACGAAGGACGGGGAGGCGATCCGCGAGGGCTACGCCGCGCACTTCGATCTCGCGACGTTCGAAGACGAGGACGCCCTCGTCTCGGCGATCCGCGAAGGCAGGATCGACCTCGTCGTCTCCCGCGACCGGGACGCGCTCGAAGTCTGCGTCGAAGAGGAGATCACCTACTTCTCGACGACCGCCTCGGCGTTCGCCGCCCTGGAGGCGCTCGACGCGAAGGACGAACCGATCGACGTCGAAGCCGTCTCGGACCGCCCGCGTCGCGTCGAGTCGTGGGGCGCGCGGTCGGACGACTGAGCCGGTAGCGACGCTCCGCCTCCTCCCGATTCTCCTCGCCGTTCGCGGCCGCACGCGTGCCATTCAAGTTCTGTCGGTCCCAAGCGGTGACGATGAAACTCCGCCAGAACATCCGCCACTTCGCGGCGAAGAAAGCGCTGACGATGCCAGTCGTCGGCGACATCGCGACGGACAAACTCGTCGATCTCCACGTTCGCGTCTTCGGTCAGAAGGCCGATCCAGAGCACCGCGAGGAGCGCGAGCCACATATGGCGGCGTTCTTCGATCTGACGTTCGACACGTACGTGCGCGCGCTCGAAGAAGGGTTCACCGAGGCCGAGGCCCGAGAGATCACGCACGTTCAGGCCAACTTCGACTTCTACAACCACGGCTGGACCGAGATGATGGAGTTCCCGGCCGACGAACTGCAAGCCCACTACGAGCGCTACGCGGAGTTCTTCGAGCGGTACGACATCGACATCGCGAACCCGCTGGGCGACTTCCGCACGCAGGACGTGCCCGACGCGCCCGCGACGCCCGAGCGACTCGACGATCCCGAGCACCCGCACGCCGTCGGCGGCTTCGCGGACGATGTCTACGCGGAGGACGAACAGGGCGAGGTACACGCCGGCGGCCGCGAGGAGCCAGAGGACGTCGACGTCGACGTCGCTCCCGGCCTGCAGGACGTCGACGCCGACCCCGACGCGGAGACCGACGAGACCGAAGCGTAGCCGCCGCTACGATCCCGCTCCGTCGCCATCGGCGTCGGCGCGCGCGTCGATCCGGTCTGCGACCTCGTAGCCCGCGACCACGCCGCCGTTGAGCGACCGTTCGGGGTACTGCGCCTCCGACGCCATCCCGGCGTAGTAGACGCCCTCGCCGACGGAATCGTCGAGGTGGTACGGGACCACGAGGTCGAGGTAACCGCACTCGTAGATGGGTGCCGCCCGAGGGTTGCGCGCGATGCGGAACTGCGAGACGGCGCTGCGGTCGAACTGCGGGAACATCGATTCGATCTCCGCGAGCCACCTCTCCCGCACGCCGTCGTCGTCCAGCTGCCACAGCGCCTCGGTCTCGTCCTGCACGTAGGCGGCGACGTACAGCAGGTGGTCGCCGCCGTAGCGCTCCCGCTCGACGAAGTTCGTGTGCTCGATGAGCGCGCCGAACGGGGCGTCGTGCGCGACGTTCAGCCAGTAGGTGTCGAGCAGCGACTCCTCCAACGTGGCGAGCCCGCAGACTGCGCCCTGGAAGTCGACGTCGCAGGCGTAGCCCGTCAGCGACTCCAAGACGTTCGGCATCGTCGCGACGACCGCGGCGTCGACCTCGCGTGTCTCCTCGGCGTCGGCTCCCGGGGCCGCCTCGCTTCCACCGTAATCGACGGTGAGCGAGTGGACCTGCCCGTCCTCGACGGTGAGATCCGTCACGGGCGCGTTCGTCGTGATGTTCTCCTGGCCGACGGCGTCGACGAGCGCGTCCAAGAGCACGCCGAACCCGCCGTCGAAGTAGCCGAGGATCTCGCCGCGCAGGAGGTCGCGCTCGCCGCGGAAGCGCACGCGCCCGAGGAACCACGCCGCGGAGACGTCGTCCTTCCGGTCGCCGTACTTGCCGTCGAGCAGCGGGTCGACGAAGTTCTCGTAGACGCTCTTCGTGGTGTGTTCCTCGACGAACTCCCGGACGGTGACGTGTTCGTACTCCGCGAGGTCGTCGTAGGCGTCCAGGTCGGGCAGGCCGCCGCGGACGTCGATGCCCTGCGTGAGCATCCCGAGCCGGAACTTGTCGTAGAGGCTCATATGCGGGTACGCGAGGATCTCCCAGGGGGTGTCGAGCGGGTGGACGACGCCGTCGACGTAGTAGCCGTTGGTGCCGACGCGCCACTCGATCCGGTCGCCGAGGCCGAGTTCCGTGGCGAGTTCGACGATGGTCTCTTCGGACTTCGAGAGGTGGTGGTAGAACTGCTCGATCTCGTCGCCCGGCGTCTCGTAGGTGGCCGCGAGCCCGCCGATCCGATCGCCGGCCTCGAACACCTGTACGTCGTGTCCGCACTGTTGCAACCGATAGGCGGCCGCGAGCCCCGCGATCCCGCCGCCGACGACGCCGATCATACTCCTGACTACTCGGCAGTCCGGAAAGTGCCTTCCGTTCTGCGCGCCGTGGCAGTGCGGCTCCGAGACCGAAGCACCGACTGGCCGCCGCCGTACCGTCGTTCGCTACCTTTTTACCCGCCGTTGGGCAACGACTCGCGTATGCAGACGGTCAGGGCTCCGGCGACGAGCGCGAACCTCGGGAGCGGATTCGACGTGTTCGGCGTCGCCCTCGACCGTCCCGCCGACGTCGTTCGCGTCGAGAAGGCCGATCGGACCTCGATCGAGATGACCGGCGTCGGCAGCCAGTACATTCCCGAGGACCCCGAGAAGAACGTCGTCGGCGCGGTCGCCGACGCGCTCGACGCCCCGGCCCACATCCGGATCGACAAGGGCGTTCGCCCCTCCTCGGGGCTCGGCTCGTCAGCCGCCAGTTCGGCCGCGGCAGCGCTCGCGCTGAACGCGCTCTACGACCGCGGCCTCTCCCGCAAGGAGCTCGTTCCGGTGGCCGCCGAGGGCGAGGCCGTCGTCTCCGGTGAAGCCCACGCCGACAACGTCGCACCGGCGCTGCTCGGCGGATTCACCGTCGCCCGCGGGGAGACGATCTCGACCGTCGACGCCTCGATCCCGCTCGTCGCCTGCCTACCGGAGATCGCCGTCTCGACTCGGGACGCCCGCGACGTCGTCCCCCGATCGGCCTCGATGGACGACATCGTCCACACGGTCGGCTCCGCCGCGACGCTCGCGGTCGGGATGTGCCGCGACGACCCCGTGCTCGTCGGCACCGGGATGGACGAACGCGTCGTCACGCCCGCCCGCGCGGAGCTCATCACCGGCTACGGTGCCGTCCGCGAGGCCGCCCTCGACGCGGGCGCGACCGGCGTCACCGTCTCCGGCGCGGGGCCGGCCGTCATCGCCCCGTGCCGGGAGTCGGATCGACGGGACGTCGCCGCTGCGATGGTCGACGCCTTCGCCGGCGCCGGCGTCGACGCCCGCGCGTATCAGACGCGAGTGAGCCGGGGCGCGACGCTGTACTGACCGGCTTCGTTCTCGCTGCCGCCATCTCTTCTGAGCCCGAGCCATCGCTCGATGGGCTGCCGTCGAAAAATCGTATCGCGACTCGTGTACTCTCTCCTGAGACCGACCCACCGAGTCGGGCGTCCGTTCAGACGCCGCGACCCTGCAGCTTCTCCTCTTCGGGGAGGTCGGTGTTGGCCTCGCCCTTCATCCCCTTGCCGAGGTTCGAGGCGATCTCCGCGAGCACGTCGGGGTCGTCCCAGTTGTTGGTCGCCTCGACGATGGCTTCGCCCATCGCGGCCGGGTTCTCCGCACCGAAGATGCCCGAGCCAACGAAGATGCCGTCGCAGCCGTGGTGCATCATCAGCGCCGCGTCGGCGGGCGTCGCGATCCCGCCAGCAGCGAAGTTCACGACCGGCAGGCGGCCCATCTCGGCGGTCTCGTGGACGAGATCAGCCGGCGCTTCGTGTTCACGGGCCCACTTCTCGCGCTCCTCGAAGGTCTTGCCCTCGATCTCGCGAATCGCGCCCTTGATGTTACGCTGGTGGTGGACGGCCTGGTTCACGTCGCCCGTGCCGGCCTCGCCCTTCGTGCGGATCATCGCCGCGCCCTCGTCGATCCGGCGGAGCGCCTCTTGGAGGTTGCGCGCGCCGCAGACGAACGGTGCGGTGAACTCCCGCTTGTCGATGTGGTAGCGCTCGTCGGCGGGGGTCAGAACCTCGCTCTCGTCGATCATATCGACGCCGATCGACTGGAGGATCTCGGCCTCTTTCGTGTGGCCGATCCGGGATTTCCCCATCGCGGGGATGGAGACGGTTTCGACGATCTCTCTCACGTCGGCGGGGTCGGCCATCCGTGCGACGCCGCCGCGCTTGCGGATGTCGGCGGGGACGGCTTCGAGCGCCATCACCGCGACCGCACCGGCTTCCTCGGCGATTCTCGCCTGTTCGGCGTCGACGACGTCCATGATGACGCCGCCTTTCTGCATCTGTGCGAACCCGCGCTTCACCAGGTCGGTCCCACGGCGGAGTTCGGACAGATCGGTCTCCTCGGGCATACTACTCCGTTGCAGTCGGACGCACTTAAACAGATCACCCCACAGTCGTTGGTCGTCCGCCGAGCTGTCACGTTACGGCTGCCGTACCGATCCGAACCGGCACCCCTTTTTCGCCACACGCCGAGCCATCGGTATGGCATCGTCTCGCGTGCCGTCCTCGGGACTGCGTCGCTTTCTCTCGGACGACGGACTGCCCGCTCCCGACGGCCTCCCGTGGTGGCTCGCCCCGCTGCCGACGTGGCTCGAAAACGTCGGCCTCCGACTGGCGTGGCCCGTCGTCGTGATCAATCTGCTCGGGACCGCGTTCGGCTTCTGGTACTACGGCTTCCACCCGCTGCCGCTCTCGGACCCGCTCATCACCTGGCAGTTCGCGGCCGAACCGGTCGTGATGTGGCCGTTCGTCCCCGACAGCCCGCTGGCGACGCTTTTCATCGCACTGGCGTTCGCCAGCTGGAAGCTCGGGCGCACGAACGAGTATCTGGTCGCGCTGGCGTTCTTCGGCTGCTGGAAACTCGGTCTGTGGACGCCCTACGTCCTCGCAGTCTTCTCCGACGCCTTCCTCGAAACCACGTGGTTCCCGCTCTACGTCTTCCTGTTCGTGAGCCACCTCGCGATGGTCGTCGAGGCGTTCGTCCTCCACCGGATCGCGGACTTTCCTGTCCGTGCAGTCGCCGTCGCGCTCGTGTGGTACGGCTTCAACGACGTCGTCGACTACTTCGTCCCGATCGTCGGCGAGCCGCACCACACGTCGCTCCCGCTCGCCGACACGGCCGTCGTCGGTGGCACCACCGTACTCCAGCTCGCTGCTGCCGGCGCTGTCGTGCTCACCTTCGTCGCCACGTTCGCCGCGCTCGCGACGCGCGTGAAAAAACTGGAACTGGCGCTGGAGGTTCGGCAGCAGTAGTCGCCGGCGCGCTCACGCTCTCGCGGGCCCGCCGTCGACGACCCCGTCGCACGGCGACTCCGCCACACGCTTTTCCCCGCGTCTCGCGTACGTACGTCCGATGAGCGACCTCTTCGACGCCGTCGCCGACCTGCCACTCACGATCGAGTCGAGCGACCGGACGCGTCGCGAACGCGACACCTCCAGCGGCTTCCGCCGCGCCACCACGACGTTCGCGCTCTCGGGAGCGGGCCACACCGGTCACGGCGAGGACGTCACCTACGACACGGCGGACCACGACGCGCTCGCGGACGCGCCGGCGTTCGACTTCGCGGGCGAGTACACGCTCCGGTCGTTCTCGGCGCATCTCGACGACGTCGACCTGTTCCCGACGAAGCCGCCCGAGCGCGAGACGGGGCGGCCCTACCGGCGCTGGGCGGTGGAGTCGGCGGCGCTGGACCTCGCGCTCCGCCAGCGGGGCCAGTCGCTCGCGACGGCAGTCGGCCGCGACCCCGACCCCCTCCGCTTCGTCGTCTCGACGCGGCTCGGCGACCCGCCGACGACCGACCGCCTCGACGCCATCCTCGACGCCTACCCGGACACCGAGTTCAAACTGGATCCGACGGCCGAGTGGACCGCCGACGTCGTCGACGCGGTCGCCGCGACCGACGCCGTCCGGATTCTGGATCTGAAGGGCCTCTACGAGGGGACCGTGGTCGACGCCGAGCCGGATCCGGAGCTCTACGAACGACTGCTCGCGACGTTCCCCGACGCCGTCCTCGAGGACCCGGCGCTGACGTCGGAGACGCGGCCGCTGTTCGACGGCGCGGAGGACCGAGTGTCGTGGGACTACCCGATCACGGGCGTCCCGTCGATAGAGGAGCTCCCGTTCGAGCCAGCGTGGTTGAACATCAAGCCCTCGCGCTTCGGTACGATCGAGTCGCTGTTCGAGACGATCGAGTGGGCCGACGCACACGACGTCTCGCTGTACGGCGGTGGGCAGTTCGAGCTCGGCGTCGGTCGCGACCACGTCCAGCTGCTCGCGTCGCTTTTCTACCCCGACGGGCCGAACGACGTCGCGCCGGCCGGCTACAACGACCCCGAGATCCGAGACGGACTCCCCGCGAGCCCGCTCGACGCACCGGAAAACAGCGTCGGACTCAGTTGGCGGTAACCGGCCAGACGAGACCGGCCTGACAAGACCAGCCAGACGAGACCGGCCAGACGAGACCGGCCTGAGACCCCCGCTCAGGCGTCCTCGAAGCCGTCCTCGAAGACGAACGTTCCGTTCCGCTGGACGACCTCGCCGTCGACCTCGATCACCGAGTCGTCGCTCATGTCGACGATCATATCCACGTGCTCGGCGCTGTCGTTGCGCTCGTTCTCTGCGCCGACCGTCTCGGGGTACGCCGAGCCGACGGCCATATGCACCGTATCGCCCATCTTCTCGTCGAACAGCATATTGTATGTGAAGCGGTCGATCGCGCGGTTCATCCCGATCCCGAGCTCGCCGAGATAGCGCGCGCCCTCGTCGGTGTCGAAGATGCCGTCTAAGACCTCCTCGTTCCGGCCGGCGCTGTAGGACTCGACGCGACCGTTCTCGAAGCGGACGCGGACGTCTTCGATCTCGCGGCCCTGTCGGTACAGCGGCATATCGAAGTGGACTTCGCCCTCGACGCTGTCGCGGACCGGCGCGGTGAACACCTCGCCACCGGGGAGGTTCTTCTCCCCGAAGTCGTTGAGCGTCTTGTTGCCCGCTAGACTCATCGTCACGTCGGTCTCCTCGCCCGACCTGATCCGGATCTCGTCGGCGTCGTCGAGGATCTCGACCATCTGCGCCTGGTGCTCGCGCTGGGCGTCCCACTCGAGGCTCACGGCGTCCCAAACGAAGCTCTCGTAGGCCTCGGTGCTCATCCCGGCGAGTTGGGCGTTGCCCGAGGTTGGGTACTGCGTGAGACACCACGTCTTCGAGAGCCGCTCCTGCAGGACAGGCTGCATCGCCCGGCGGTACGCGGCGTTGCGCTCGGGGTCGACGTCGGCGGTCTCTGTGGCGTTGACGTCGCCGCGAACGGCGATGTAGACGTCCATCTCCTCGTACATCGCCAGCAGGTGCTCCGGCGTCTCGAAGTCGCCGTCGTGGTTGCGGAGGAACGCCCGACTCGCGCGCGAGTCGCTGTGCATCGAGACTGGGTGAGCACCGCGGTCGGCGCACTCTTCGTGGAGCGCGACGACGAGATCCTGTGCGGCGGCCGGCGCACTGATCACGACGCGGTCGCCGGCCTCGATACCGGCCGAGTGATCGGCGACGATCCCTGCGTGTTCGCGGATTCGCGGGTCCATATCTGGAGGTCGGTCGTCCGAGTCAAACGCCTTTCGCCCGCTCCGACACTGTCTCCGCGTGCGGCTCCGCATCGGCGAGCCTCAGTACGTAGGGGAACGACATAACACAGCCCAACGCAAAATTCAGTTTGGACAGCCATCTCAACGCAATGAGCAACCACAAACCGCCCTCCAACGACGACGGCTCGACCGCGACGACGTACGTCCGTGATCGGGACGAAGCGCCCGCCCAGAGCGTCGTCGAAGCCGTCTCGACAGCTACCGGCACCGACCTGACCGACCTCGACCCGCTGTACGAGACGATCGATCCAGACGCGCTGAACGATCTGGTGCAGTCGAACGTCGAGCGCGACCGCCCGTCCCCGAGCGTCTGCATCCGATTCACCTACAGCGGTTGTCTCGTGACCGTCTACGCCGACGGCCGAACGGTCGTCGGTCCCTCCGACGGCGAGTCCGCCCCGCTCGACCACCAGACCCCGTAGAGCGTACGTCGGCTACGCTACGGCTCCCAGTCGCGCTCGCCCGCGCGGACCGCTGTCTCCAGCCAGTTCTCCTCGGGCGGGAGCGGACAGGAGAACGTCTCGCTGTACGCACAGAACGGCGTGTACGCGAGGTTAAAATCGAGGAGTACCGTCGCACCGCCGGCGAGGTCGCCCTCGGGGTGGAGTTCGAGATAGCGGCCGCCGCGGTAGGTCTCCTGCCCGGTCGTCTTGTCGCGGAACGGGACGAACACCGGCTCCTCGTCGTCGTCCAGGCGCTGCTTGTAGCCGTGGAGTTCGTGCGTCGATCCGTCGAGTTCGAACGAGAACGTCACGGCGCGGACGTACCGCACCTCGTTGCCGGCAGTCGTCTCCATCGGGACCGGCTCGGGCTCGTCGTGGACGCTGACGGCGGCTTCGACGCGGAGTTCGGGCGCGGGCTCGAAGTAGCCTAAGCCGTCGAACGCCTCGCGGTGTTCGGGGGGGATCGGCGACTGCGGATGCGACCCGAAGAACTCGTCTTTCTCCTCGCGGTTCGCGCGCAACGTTTCGACGTACGCTGCCTGATCACCGGCGGCCGCTGCCGACTCGGCGTCCGGGGGGTCTTCTGTGTCGGTCATAGCGGGACAACGTGCGCTGACCCGTAACCGTTGACGATTCGTCGGCCGCTCGTCGCGGCGGGTTCGGCTCCGGAGGGCGTCTCGACTGACTACTCGCCGAGGTCGGTCGTCTGGTAGCCGTGCCCCACCACGAGGGCGACGGCGTTCACCGCGAGGAGCGCGACGAAGGCGTTCGGTTCACTGCCTTCGAGGCCGCCAGCGAGGAGCGGCACGTACAGGAACGGGAGGGCGATGGCAGCCCAAAAGGAGACGAAGCGGACCGGTGGTGCGAGGAACGCGATCGGCGCTCGGAGGGAGGACGGCGGCGACTCGATCACCTCGCGGACGCGGCCGATCTGTTCGGAGCCGGACGGGCGGTGGGAGTTCGACATTCAGGGAGGCACCTCGATAGCACATACGACGGCAGGGATCATATAGCCGCCAGAGCGTTGGCGTCGCTTCAGCAGTGTTCACGTGGGAAACCCTCGACTAATACCTTTCACGACGGCCGGAGCGAACCCGAGACGGTTTATCGGCTGTTCTAACACTTCGAGAGAACCGCCGTCCGCCGGGGACTGGCGGGCGCGACAGCGGCGGCGCGTCGAGCGACCGCAACCGGGCAGGCACCGTTCGTTCGGCGTGTGTCGACTCTCGGCTGCAGTGTGCGCGTTTCGCTCTCGACTGCAGTGTGTGCGTTTCGCTCTCGACTGCACCGTTCCTGTGCCGTCCATCGTGACACGTCGCGGGCGGGAGCCCGCCCGTTCACCGCCTCGTCCGAGTGCGGGTACTGTGGTGACACTCGGCATCCGTTACGTGCTCCCGAACGGCGTAGCGGGGCTCAGTCCCGCGGCTTTTTGTGTTTCGGCGGTAATGCCCGAACATCTATGACAGATGACGATGTCCCGACGGCGCGGTCGGTCGACAGCAATCTCTTCATCACGGTCTCTGGACCGCCGGGTTGCGGTGCGACGACCCTCTGTGAGGGGCTGTCGACGGCGCTCGACTGCGGCTACGTCTCCGGCGGCGACATCTTCCGCGATCTCGCCGACGAACGAGACCTGTCGCTCTCACAGCTCATCGCCAAGACCGACGAGACCGACGAGATCGACCGGGCGCTGGACCGTCGTCTCCGGACGATCGCCGAAAAGTGGGGCGCGTCCAACAAACCGTTCATCCTCGAATCGCGGCTCGCCGGCTGGCTCGCGGGCAACCGCGCCGACCTCCGGATCTGGCTCGACGCGCCCGAGGAGGTCCGAGTCGACCGCACGCAGGACCGCGAGGAGATGGAAGCCGAGATGCGCGTCCGCGAAGTCAGCGAGGCCGGGCGCTACAAGTCCTACTACGACATCGACGTCGGCGACCAGTCCTTCTACGACCTCTCTGTCAACACCGGCCGCTGGAGCCCGACGGCGACCCTCGAGATGGTCCTCACCGCGATCGAGGAGTACGACCCCGAACTCGACGAGGGCGCGTTCCAGACCAAAGACGTCGATCTGTAACGCCGTACACCGACCTCGACCGCCGTTCTGCGTACGCTGCCTCCGATCTTCCCCTGCTCGCAGACCGTTCGCGCTACGACCCGAGCACCAACCGCCTGAGCCGCGGGAGCTCCGAGCGGATCGCACGGCGCTTCAGCAGCAGGAAGCCGACGAAGATGACTAGGAAGCCGACCACGGTGTAGGTCGTCGGCACCTCGTCGAGGATTGCCCAGCCGGCGAGCGCGGCGAACACCGGCGCGACGTAGGAGACGAGGTTGATCTCGATCGCGCCGAGTTGTCCCAGCAGGTCGAAGTAGATGAGGAAGCCGAGCGCGCTCGCGACGACGGAGAGGTACGCCAGCGCCCCGATCGACTCGACCGTCCACACGGCGTCGGCGAACGACTCGCCGAGGCCGTAGCTCACGCCGTGCATTATGAGCGCGCCGGCGAGCATCGACCACGCCTCCATCGTCTCGATCGGCAGCGACGCGTCGATCCGGGTGGTCAGCACCGACCCGAGCGCGAACGCCGCGGCCGCGCCGAAGATGAGCAGTTTCGCGGCTGCGCCGCCGGCGAGGAGGTTGTTCGGATCGGGGTTCGAGAGGATCACGACGCCCACCAGGCCGAGCAGGAGTCCCGCGATGCCGACGGTCGTCAGTCGCTCGTCCGCGAGGAACACGCGGGCGAAGCCCGTCGTCAGCACGGGACTGAGACTGACGATCACGGCGGCCGCCGCCGACGTGACGGCCGGGTCGGTTTCACCGATGAAAAGCAGCGTGTGGTAGCCGGCGATGATGAGCGTCGCGCCGACGGCGACGACCGCCCACTGGCTGCGCGTCTGCGGCACGGGCTGGTCGGTGGCGTAGACGGCGTACGCGAGCATCAGGACGCCGGCGACGTCGTATCGGAGCGCCGCGAACAACACCGGCGGGATGAACTCCAGTCCCGCCTTGATGGCCATAAACGCCGACCCCCACGCGGCCGCGAGGAGAACGAAGAGGAGCAGGTTTCGATACCGGGTCACAGCGAACGTCTGCGGCCGGCCGCCCTCAACGTTTCGCTCGGTGGCTGGATTTTTCCTCCGGCGGTCCGTCGACCACGGTATGTCCGAACCGACGTACCGACCACCGACGGCGGACGAGCACGACCAGATAGAGGCGGCGTTCAACGACTACTACGCATACGGCGGCCACACTGCGCTCGACGACTATCCGGTCGTCGTCGTCGACGAGTACGAGACCGGCGACGGCACATACAGCGGCCGACTCGCCGTAGTGATCGACGGCGGCGCGAACTCGACGACGTACGGCTTCGACGACGACGGGGCCTTCCTCGTGAGCGACGCACTCAACGAGAAAGCGGGCGAAGACGTCTTCTAACCCCGTCGAGATCGCCCGCTGCGCTATGCGTCCGTCGCATCCTCGTCTGCCCGCCGTTCGTCGCGGATCGCGCGGATCACGTCCTGCCGCGCGACGATCCCGACGAGGTCGCCGTCGTCGAGGACCGGCAGTCGGTTGATGTCGCGCTCCTCGTCGGCCAGCAGGTCCAGGATCTCGTCGATCGAGGCGTCCGGATCGACGGTCACGACGTCCGCGGTCATCACCTCGCTGATCGGCTTGTTCGTGTTCCGCAGGAGGTCGATCCCGAGGTCGAGGTCGTCCCACGAGATGTCGACCGCGTACGTCAGCGTCTCCATGAACGGCGGGAGCCCGACCGGGATCCACAGCGTCCGGTCCTGGGTCTGAAACAGGCCGACGAGGTCGTGCTGGGTGACGATCCCCGCCAGCGACCCGTCCTCGTCGACGACCGGATAGCCGTTGAACTCCGCGCGAGCGAGCCGACCGAGCACTTCGCTCACGTCGTCGTCGACTGACACCGTCTCGACGTCCGTCGTCATCAGATCGCGGGCGGTCAGCGTCCGGATGTGAGCCATAACGAACTATTAGCGGGTCGCCGTCTAAGGGTTTGGCCCTCGACGAATCGAACAGCCGCGACCCGGTCCTGAGGGGGATCGCTCTGGTCGAGTGCGCACACGGGTTTCGCCGACGTGTCTATTCGGGCACCGTTATCGAGGATATATTTAAGAATCCACGTTGACTAGCGGGAGTATGGCCGCTCACGGCCGTCCGACGCTCCGTGACCTGTTCGACGACTCTCCGACGCCGCACATCGCGCATCCGCCGCGCACCCACCACCGCCACTTCTACGTCGCGACCGACGGGTCGTATCGTCGCGACGGTGCCGGCGGCGGCCTCGGAGCCGTCATCGAGACGCGGGACGGCACCCGCGTCGCCCGGGTCTCCCTGCCCGACGCCGCACCGAACAACAACGTCGCCGAGTACCGCGCGCTGCACCTCGGGCTCGACGTGCTCGCGGCCCGGACGCCGGCGGACGCGCGGGTCGGCGTCCTCGTCGATCACGACGACCTCGCGGCGGCGGTCAACAGCGAGGTGCTCGCGTGCGCTGGCGGCGACGCCGGCTGGCGTCCACACGGCAGAGAGCGGATCCCACCGGGCAGCGAGTCTCACTGGCGGGGGATCCAGGCCCGCATCGCCGGCTTCGGGGAACTCCGGGCGGCGCGGATCGACGGTCGGGAGAACCCGGCACACCCCCTCGCCAACGCGCCACAGGACTACGCGCACGTGAACCGACGCGCCGACCGCTGCGTGCTCCCCGATCCGATCGGGACCGAGACGCGGGACGCGGCCGTCGTCGACGAGCGGCCCGACGGCAGCGACGCCCAGTATCCGCCGCCGTCGCGGTTCGAGAGCCGCGCCAGCGACTGACACTCCCCTCTCACAGTCCACCGAGTCCGCTGAGGAGCAACCGCACGCCGACGACGGTCAGCAACGCGAACGTCGCGGCGCGCTGCGGACCGAGGGGGACCACAGTCCGGAGCCGGCGACCGACGCTGACGCCGGCGAGGCCCGGGACGATCGCGGCGGCGGAGACGACGAACTGTCCTCCACCCTCGTACAGCCCGAGGAACGCAGCCGCGAGCACGCGGATCGTGCCGACTCCCAGGAAGACCATCGCGACGACGCCGACGAAGGTCGCGCGGTCGAGATCGAGACTGCGGAGATACGCCACCACCTGAACGCCGACGTTCGAGGCTCCGAACACGACGCCGGAGACGAAGCCGAGCCCCGCTTTGAGGCCGTCGGTCTCGCGGAAGCACCAGCCCCGGAGCCGGGACTCGCCGGGGATCCGGACGGCGTCCTGTGAGAAGGCGACGTAGGCGAGGACGAACGCGCCGAGGCCGGTCACGAGCGGGGCCGTCGGGATCAGCGAGAGCCCGATCATTCCCAGCACGGTGCCGGCGGCCGCGGCTGCCACGTACGTCCAGAAGCGGGTCACGCAGGAGCGCAGCCCCGAACGGTCGAGCTCCCCCGCCAGCGAGACGTTCGCCGCGAGGATCGGGAGGATCATGACCGTCACGGCCTGCCCCGGGTCGAACGCCGACGCGAGCAACGACGTGCCGACGACGGCGAAGCCGAACCCGTTCACGCCCGTGACGACGCCGCCGAGTCCCACGGCGAGAACGACGAGGGCGGCCTGTGTTGCGTCGACGACCATCGCGTATCCGTCGCAGCGGCGACGACTTGAACGTATCCCGGGTGTTCGAGTGCGTCGAAACGGGGTGGACGGCCGGACGACTGACTGCTTACTCCTGTGCGTCGACGACGGCGACGCCGGCGAGGTTGACGATGTCCTTCACTTCGTCCCCGCGCTGGAGGACGTGGACCGGCTTGTCCATCCCGACGAGCATCGGGCCGATGGCCTCCGCGCCGCCGAGGCGCTGGAGCAGTTTGTAGCCGATGTTCCCCGCCTCGAGGTTCGGGAACACGAGGACGTTCGCGGGCTCGTCGAGCTGGGAGAACTCGTAGGTGCCTTCGAGGATGTCCTCGACGACGGCGGTGTCGGCCTGCATCTCGCCGTCGACCGGGAAGTCGACCTCGTCGTCGGCGTGAAGCGTCGAGACGGCGTCACGGATCTTCCGGGTCCCCTCGTTCTCGACGCTGCCGAAGTTCGAGTACGACAGCATCGCCGCGCGCGGTTCGACGTTGAACCGCCGGGCGAGTTCGCCCGTGTGCTTTGTGATCTCGGCGAGCACGTCGGATGCGGGATCGAGATTGACTGTCGTGTCAGCCGCGAAGATGACGCGGTTCTTGAACGTCAGCATATACACCCCGGCCGCGTAGTCGGCGTCGGGCGCGGTGCCGATGATCTGCAGCGGGGGGCGGAGCGCCGAGGGGTAGTGGTGAGTCAGCCCCGTCAGCATCGCGTCGGCGTCGCCCTGTTCGACCATTACGCTGGCGAAGTAGTTGCTGTCGCCGCGGATCAGTTCGTGGGCCTCGTTCTTCGTGACGCCCTCGCGCTGTCGGAGGTCGTACAGGCGGTCGGCGTAGTGGTCCCAGTCGCCGCTGCGCGGGTCGACGATCTCGGGCCGGAATTCGAGGCCGAGCTCGGCCGCGGTCTCGGCGATCTCGTCGGCGTTGCCGACGAGGACAGGCTGGGCGATCCCCTGCTCTTGCATCTGGTAGGCCGCGCGGATGATCTTCTCGTCGCCGCCCTCCGCGAGCGCGACGCGCTTCGGGTCCGACTTCGCCTTGTTGAGGACGACGCGCATCATCTCGCGGGACTTCCCGAGGCGCGCCTCGAGGCGCTCCTCGTAGGCTTCGAGGTTGACCTCGCTCCGGGCACAGCCGGAGTCCATCGCCGCCTCGGCGACCGCGGGGGCGACCTCGAAGAGGACGCGCGGGTCGAGCGGCTTCGGGATGAGGTAGTCGGGGCCGAACTGCAGCGGCTGGTCGCCGTAGGCCTTCACGACGGCGTCCGGGACGTCCTGTCGCGCGAGCTCCGCGAGCGCCTCGGCGGCGGCGCGCTTCATCTCCTCGTTGATCTCCGTCGCGCGCACGTCGAGTGCGCCCCGGAAGATGAACGGGAACCCGAGGACGTTGTTCACCTGATTCGGGTAGTCCGAGCGTCCGGTCGCCATAATCACCGTGTCGTCGCGGGCGGCCTTCGCGTCCTCGTAGTTGATCTCGGGGTCGGGGTTCGCCATCGCGAAGACGATCGGATCGTCGGCCATCGAGGCGACCATCTCCTCGGAGACGATGCCGCCGACCGAGAGGCCGACGAACACGTCCGCGCCCTCCATCGCCTCCGGGAGCGTCTCGGCGTCGACGTCGGCCGCGAATTCGGCTTTGTACTCGTTGAGCCCCTCGCGGTCGGAGCCGATGACGCCCGAGGAGTCACACATCACGATGTTGTCCTTCTGGACGCCGAGCGACGTGTAGAATCGGGCGGTCGCGAGCGCGGACGCGCCAGCGCCGGAGAAGACGATCCGCAGGTCCTCGAGATCTTTGTCGACGACGTCGGCGGCGTTCAGCAGGGCCGCACCGGAGATGATCGCGGTGCCGTGCTGGTCGTCGTGGAAGATCGGAATGTCCGTCTCCTCGCGGAGGCGCGACTCGACCACGAAACACTCGGGTGCCTTGATGTCTTCGAGGTTGATCCCGCCGAAGGTCGGCTCCATCGCGCGGACGCTCTCGACGATCGCGTCCGGGTCGTCGAGGTCGAGTTCGATGTCGAAGACGTCGATGTCGGCGAAGCGCTTGAACAGGACGCCTTTGCCCTCCATAACGGGCTTCGAGGCCTGTGCGCCGATGTCACCGAGCCCGAGCACGGCGCTGCCGTTCGAGACCACGCCCACGAGGTTCCCCTTGGCGGTGTACTCGTAGGCGCGTGTCGGGTCCGCGTCGATGTCGCGGCAGGGAGCCGCGACGCCGGGCGAGTACGCCAGCGAGAGGTCGCGCTGGGTGTTCGTCGGCTTCGTCGTCGAGATCTCGATCTTCCCTGGCGGCTCCTCGCGGTGATACTCTCTCGCGTCGTCGTCGAGTCCCATAGCGGCGGCGATGATACCTGCACAAAAAAAGCTATCTGTCGAAGCCTTATTCGACAGACGACGTATGGGGTCGCCGCCGGGCCGAGCGACGATCAGATCGTGCGAACGCCGTGGCGCTCGATGGCAAACGACGAGCCCTCCACGCGCGAGGTCACGGTCCGCGTCGGCCACTCGCCGGTGCTCGTGAGGACGTCGACGCCGTCCTCGGTGACGAGCGCGGTGTCTTCGGACTTCGCCCCGCGGACCGTCGGGTTGTACGCGTATCCGAGCGGTGCCTCCACCGGCTCGTCGCTCCCCGGCTCCGCGACCCACTCGCGGGTGTCGTAGCCGGCGGCCCCGCCCTGGTGGTGCTGTTGCCACTCGGTCGGTTCGCCGAGCGCGTCGTAGGCGTCCCGGATCGCGTCGAAGACGTCGCCGGCGGTCCCGTCTCCCGCTCGCGCGGCGCGCCGTGTCGCATCGAGCGCCGTCGCCTCGACGCGCATTGCTGCCTCGTGACGCTCCCGGAGCCACGCGGGCGCGCCGTCGAACGCGACCGTCCGCGTCGCGCTGGCGCAGAGCCCCCCGCGCTCCGCGGACACGGAGAGCAGCGCGTACTCGCCGAGTTGTGCGCCGGTCGGCGTGTAATGCCGATACGTCTGGGCGCGCTCGCTGCCCGCGACGAGCGCCACGGGCGCTTCGATCCCCAGCGTCGCCAGCGAGATGCGGAGGCCCGAGGCGACCTCGTGTTCGGTGTCGCCGGGCTGGAGTTCGCCCGCGACGCGCTCGAGTGCGCCGGCGACATCGCGTCCGAGCTCCCGGTAGCGCTCGACGTCGGTCGGGGAGAGGGGCCGGCGCAGTCGACTCGCGTCGAGGGCGTCGAGGCCGGGCACGTCGAAGTCCGCCGCGCCCGCGCCCGCGGTGGCGTCTCCGACGGCCGACGCGAGCGACGACTCGTACCACGGGGCGGCGGTGACGTCGAACGCGTCGGGCAGTTCCTCGGCGGCGAGCCGCTCCGCCTCGATGTTGTTCGTAACGGCGACGAAGCCGTCCTCCCGGGTGTAGCCGGCGGCGGCGACCCCGACGTCCGCGCTGCGGTCGACGACGTTGCTGCCGGTCGTCAGCCACGCGAAGGAGTTCGGCCGGCCGAACCAGACGGCGTCCAGCCCCTCGCTGTCGAGGAACGCCGACAGTCGCTCGCGCCGATGTTCGAGATGCTGCTGCGTCCGAGAGCTGCCCGCCTCGCCGTTTGCGGCCTCGCCCGGCGGCGTCTCGTCGATCATACGTGTCGATTCCGTCGCCGCGACTTGAAACGTGTCGAAACCGCGGCGGGCCGCCGGCGGCCGCTGTCGCCGAGAGAGCGATTCAAGTATCTCCGGTCCTGAGCCGTGGATATGGATACACGTCTCCGTCGGCTCGTCGGTATCTCGGCCACGCTCACGGGCATCCTGATGGTGCTCGGCGTGTACACCGCGGCGACGGGTGCGGGGCTGACCTGCGCCGGCCGCTGGCCGCTGTGTGACGGATTTTTGGGGCTGTTTCCGGCCAACTGGAGTAGTTTCATCGAGTGGTTCCACCGATTCGTCGCGATGATCACCGGCTTCGTCGTCCTCGGGACCACGATCGTCGCGTGGCGACAGAAGGCCGACCGGCGCGTCCGCTTCGCGCTCGCCGGTGCGACGATCCTGCTGCCCTCGCAGATCATCCTCGGGGCGCTCACGGTGACGACCTACCAGTGGGCGGTCCTGCTCGCGCACTTCAGCACGGCGTCGATCATCTTCACCGGCGTCGCGCTGGCGGCCGCGTGGACGTACGGCACGTCCGACGGCCGACACGACCAGATGCGGAAGTCGCTCACGACCGCCGGACTCTCCCTCCCGGTGCTGCTCGCGCTGACGCCGCACGCGTTCGTCACCTTCGGCCCGCCAGTGCAGGCGCTGTACTACTTCCTCGGCCTCGGTACGTACGCCGCCCTGCTGGCCACGGCGGTGTGGTCGTCGCCGACGGCGGGAACCGATGCCGCTCGGGCCTCGCGGCGCGTCCGCCTGCTGGCCGGTGCCGCGGCGCTCGTCGTCGTCTCGCTGCTCGTCGTCGGTCGGCTCGTCTACGGTGGGACGCTCCAGTACGTCTCGATGGGCGGGAGCCTGGCGGCGCTCGGCCTCGTCGCCGTCGCGTGGTACACGGTACGTCGCGGCGTCGACGCGACGGGCTCGCGCGGCGTCCCCGGCAGCGACTGAGACACCTTCGCGGACCGGCGTTTTTCCACCCCCGTCGTCATCCGTCCGGCCGCGGTGAACGGACACCGTTGCCGGGCAGTTACCGAATCGCCCGACTCCGTCGACCCGAGCGCAGTAATCGTGAGACGCCGATGGCGCACCGCGTTTCGCTCGACGTGCGGTCGAAAAGCCGTTACTTGTGTGAACGGACGTATACCAAAACGATACGTTGTTATATTCCTCTCTATAACCCCACACTGTTATGCGCAGACGGACCTACGTGAAGACTGGTGCCGGCGTTCTGGCCGGCGGACTGCTCGCCGGGTGTACCGGCGGCGGCTCTGGCGACGAAGCGACCGAGACGAGTGCCAGCGACGGCGAGTCGTCGACGACTGAGGCGGCCGAGACCGAGACCGAGGCTGAGACGACGGAATCCGCCGTCCCCTCGAACGTCGTCATCGGCTCCGACATCCCGTACCGCCCGTTCGAGTACGAGACGACCTCCGGCGAGCTGACCGGCTTCGACGTCGACATCGCGGCGGCGGTCTTCGAGGACCAACTCGGCGTCGACTACGAGTTCAAGCCGACGAGCTTCGACTCGATCATCCCCTCGCTGAACAACAACAACTTCCGGATCATCATGTCCGCGATGACGATCAACGACGAGCGGGACGAGGAAGTCGACTTCTCGGACCCGTACTTCACCGCCTACCAGACGGTCATCGTCCGCGAGGGCGGCTCGATCTCCTCGAAGGCGGACCTGCAGGGGCAACCGATCGGCGTCCAGAAGGGCACGACGGGTGCCAACGCCGCCGAACAGCTCCAAGAGGAGTTCGACGGCGACCTCGAACTGAAGAAGTACGACCAGATCTCCGGCGCGTTCCAGGCCCTGATCAACGGCCAGGTCAACGCGATCATCAACGACAACACCGTCAACGCCGAGTTCGCGAACGAGCGCGACGACGTCGTCTTCCTCGAAGGCGAGGGCGCGGCCGCAGAGGCCGGTCAGGAGGCGCCGCCGTATCTCACGCTCACCGTGGAGAACTACGGTATCGCGTTCCGCGAGGACGACGACGAGTTCCGCGAGCGCGTCAACGAGGCGCTCGCGGCGATCAAAGAGAACGGCACGTACGAAGAGATCTACTCGGAGTACTTCGCGGGATAACGCGCCACGGACCTGTATTTCGTCCCAACTATGGCTGACTCATACTCGGGCGCGCCGGCCGAAGCGAACGCTGCGGCGGACGGATTCTTCGACGACCAGACGCTGAAGTATCTCGGTGTCGGGCTGTCGAGTCTGTTCGCGCTGGGCGTCGTGCTTCTCGTCCTGTATATTCTCTCCGTGCAGGTCGACTACGGGCTCTTGCCGACGATCTTCCCGCAGTTCCTCGACGCGTACGTGCTGGTCCTCACAATCGTTGTCACGGGCAGTGTGCTCTCGGTGTCTTCCGGGATCTTCGTGGGACTGGCGCGCGTCTCGAAGACGCGCGTGACGAGGGGCATCTCCGCGGCGTACGTCCAGTTCTTCCGCGGCACGCCGCTGCTCTTTCAGATCTTCGTCGTCTACTTCGGCGTCCCGACGCTGTGGCCGGGCACGTTCCCGATCCAGAACTGGGGGATGCCGACCGCGATCATCGCCCTGACGCTGAACCACGCCGCGTACGTCGGCGAGGCGGTCCGCGGCGGGATCGGCGCAGTGCCCGACGGACAGATGGAGGCCGCGCGCTCGCTGGGGATGGGATACGTCCAGGCGATGCGAGAGGTCGTGATCCCGCAGGCGTGGCGAAACGCGCTCGCGGCGGTCGGCAACGACCAGATCATCCTCGTGAAAGACACCTCGCTGCTGACGGTCATCGCGATTCCCGAGCTCATCCAGCAGTTCCGCGACGTCAACAGCGCGACGTTCGACCCGTGGACGCCGCTCATACTCGTCGCGATCGCGTACCTGTCGATCACGATCCCGATGGGGCGGCTGGTCGAGTACCTCGAATCGCGCTCCGACTGGGGCGGTGAATCGCAATGAGCGAGGCAGACTCCCTGCTCGAGTTCGATCACGTGGACAAGTACTTCGGCGAGACACACGTTCTCAAGGAGGTCTCGCTCGACATCGACGACGGCGAGGTGTGCGTCGTGGTCGGGCCGTCGGGGTCCGGCAAGTCGACGCTCCTGCGCTGTGCGAACCGGCTCGAAGAGATCCAGGCCGGCGAGATCCGACTCGACGGCCGCTCGATCTCGGACCCGGACGCCGACATCAACCGCCTCCGACAGCGGATCGGGATGGTGTTCCAGTCGTTCAACCTCTTTCCGCACAAGACGGCGCTCGAGAACATCACGCTCGCGCCGCGGAAGGTCCGCAGCATCGACGCCGACACGTCCCGCAAGCGCGCCGAGGAGTTGCTCGAGGACGTCGGACTGCTCGAACAGGCCACCTCCTACCCGAACCAGCTCTCCGGCGGGCAACAGCAGCGCGTCGCCATCGCCCGCGCGCTGGCGATGGACCCGAAGGTGATGCTCTTCGACGAGGTGACGAGCGCGCTCGATCCCGAACTCGTCGGCGAAGTGCTCGAAGTGATGCGCGGGCTCGCGGCCGACGGGATGACGATGATGGTCGTCACCCACGAGATGGGCTTCGCCCGCGAGGTCGGCGACCGCATCGTCCTGATGGACGAGGGCCGGATCGTCGAGACCGGCGACCCGCAGGCGTTCTTCGAGAATCCCCGAACCGACCGCGGCGAGCAGTTCCTCTCGAAACTGCTCTGAACCGGCTCCGCGGGCGGTTTCGCGACAAAACTCTTGTCAGTGCTCTCGCTAGTGGCGGCCGCGACGCTGCTCGCACTCCCGCTGTTGGCCGGCGTGAGCCTCGTCGTCGCCGGGGTGAGCCGCCGCTCGCTGGCGTGGACGCTCGTCGGCGTCCACGCGGTCGCGATCCTCGGCAGCGTCGCCGCACTCGCCGCCAGCTCTCCGGTCGGGGCTCAGGACGCGCCGATCGGTGCCACCGTCGGACTCCTCCGGTTCACGCTCGGCGTCCTCGTCGGCGGACTGCTCGTCGCGGCCGTCGCCGAAGGCCTCCCGATCGGCCTCGGGGCGCTGGCGACGACGGCGATCCGCGGCGTCTCGCGAGGGTGTGCGACGGCGGGCTACGCGCTCGGCGGCGTCGGGGGCGCGGTCGTCGGGCTGCTCCTCACGGGCAGCGTGGCCGCCGCCGTCGTCGGTGCGCTCTCTGCTCCCGCGACCGCGTTCGGCGGCCCGCTTCTCGACGTCGCGGCGACGCGGCTCAGCGGCTCCGACCTCGCGTGAGTCGGCGCTCGTTACGAGTCGAGTTCGGCTCGTGGCAGGTCGCCCCCCGAGCCCGAACGCTCACATAAAGTCCGACAGTCCGGCCTGCCCGTCGTCTTCGCTTTCCTCCGTGGCGTCCCCGCCGCTTTCACCGGTGCTCGCCTCCGCATCCCCGTCGGCGTCCGCGTCCCGATCCAGCACGTCCGCGCCGAGGGTCCCCTGTGAGTCGCCGGCGTCGGCGTCCGGCTCCGCATCGTCGGAGCCGTCGCCCGCGTCGCCGCGCGCTCCGCTCTCGAACGCGCCGCCGGCGTGCTCTTCGAGCGCCTCCGAGCGCAGTTCGGCCGCGTCTTCGACGATCGACTGTACCTTGTTGGTCGTCTCGCCGCTGCCAGTGACGTAGGAGACGGCCGCCTCGTCGAGATCGTACCGCGCGGCCATCGCGACGGTCAGCTCCCGCGGTTTGCAGTGGTGCGTCATCGCCGCGAGGAACGGGAGGACGTCGAGACGTGCAGTCGACATCGAGAAGCCGCCGGACTCGGCGATCGCGCGGACGACCTCGTCTCGCGTCGCATCGCGAGTCGATCGGTAGGGCGCGCCGCCGTACCGCGTCCACCCGCCGCGGGTGTGATCACGGGCGGCCGCGACGCCTCCGGCGAGGTTGTCGGTCGCGTAGCGCCACCAGCTGTAGTCGTAGTCGGTCGTGTACACCCGACTCGTCCAGACGTCGGCGTTCGCGAGGAACTCGTAGGCGCGGGTGAGTTCTTCGCCCTCGTAGACCAGCGAGACCTTGTCCTCGACCCACTTTACGAGGTCGTCTGGGGTCTCGTCGACGTCGTAGGCGGTCTGAAGCGCCTCCTGGGCCGGCTCCTCTTTCAGCACCGCGTCGAGGAACTCGAACAGGCCGACGGCGCGGTTCCGGGAGCCGGTCGTCACGTCGTCGAGCGTGACGCGCGACGTCCCCTCGGCGGTCGCCTGTAGATCTTTCACGGCCGCGCGGAGGTCGCCGCTGTTGGCCTCGGCGATCCGTTCGAGCGCGTCGGACTCGAACTCGATGCCCTCCTTGCGGAGGATGTCGCGGAGGACCGGCACGATCGAGCGCGCGGAGACATCGCGAAACTCGATCTCGCGGGCGGCGTTCCGGAGCCCGTTCGACATCTCGTAGTACTCGTTCGCGATGAGCACGATCGGCTGGTTCGCGTCCTTGAGCAGGCGTGTGACGGCCCGCTTGCCGCCGCGGTCGTACTGGTAGTGGATGTTGTCCGCCTCGTCCATCACGACCAGCTGGCGACCGCTGCTGTCGCCGCTCGCGGCACCGGCGAGCGTGGCGTTCCGCGAGGCGCGGCCGGCGAACCGCTCGATCGCGTCGGCCGTCCGTTCGTCGGAGGCGTTGAGTTCCACGACGTCCCAGCCCATATCGTTCGCCAAGGCGTGCGCGGCGGACGTCTTGCCGACGCCGGGCGCGCCGTGGAGGACGACCGGCTCGCGGTGGTCGTCCCACGTCTCGGCCCACTCTCTCACGGCGTCGCGGGCCTTGTTGTTGCCGCGGACCTCCGAGAGCGTCGTCGGGCGGTACCGTTCGGTCCAGTCGGTCATTACCGGTGGGAGGTGCGAGACCCGTTTAGTGGTTGCGGGGTCCCGCGACGGGACCTGCCGTCGGCGTCGCCGCGATTTTATTTATATCGAGCGACAGTTTATGGTGCCGCGGTACCAACTATCGTGTATGTCCGAAGACGAGAGCGCCGTCGTGCTGGACCGCGAGGCGATCGACGAACTGCTCGGGACGGGCGGCGTCGGCGTGCTCGCGCTCGCCGACGAGGACGACCCCTACGCGATCCCGGTGTCGTACGGCTACGACGACGGATCGGTCTATCTCCGGATGGGGTTCGGGACCGACTCCGAGAAACGCGAGTATCTCGCCAGCTCCGACCGGGCCGTGCTCGTCGTCACGGTCGACGGCGACCGCGGCTGGGAGTCCGTCGTCGTCCGCGGCCCGCTCGAAGAGATTCCCGAAGCGAGCATCGACGGGACGGTGATGGAGGCGATCCGCTCGATCGACATCCCGTTCTTCACGATCTACGAGGAGCCGCCGCGCGAACTGGAGTACACGCTCTACCGGCTGCGCCCCGAGGATCTCACCGGCCGGCGCGAGAAGCCGGCGGCCGGCATCGAGTAACCGACCCGCGGCCCGAACCGAGCGACCCGCGGCCGGCATCGAGTAACTGACCCGCGGCCCGAACCGAGCGACCCGCGGCCCGAACCGGGCTGGCACAAGACACGTCAGTGCGCAGAATCACGTAGAACCGATGGCACGATCTGAACCGGTATCGACGTCGGCGTCGAAGGCAGACCGAGGCTACGGACCGGAGGGTCGAACGATCGGCGTCGCCGCCGCCGGCGGCGTTCTCTCGTATCTCGTCGCGTACGCGCTCACGTACGCTGTCACCGGCCAACAGATCGCGAACTCGCTGGCGGCCCGGGTTCTCGAGATCGCCACGGGCGAGCCGGGCACGTGGAAGCTCGTCGGCTGGGTGTTCTACAGCGCGCACTTCGTCACCAGCGAGATCCCCGGACTGTTCGGCTCGACGGCCGTGAATCTCGTCGGGCGCGGGGACACGTTCCCGTCGGTGCTCTTCGTGCTCCCGCCGCTCGTGTTAGTGGTCGCCGGGGCCCTCGTCGCACTGCTCGGACGGTCGAAGACGCCGCTGGCCGGCGCGGTCGCGGGTGCGTCCGTGCTCGTCGGCTACCTGCCGCTCGCGGTCGGCGGCGCACTCGCCGTCGCCATCGACGTCGGCGGCGCGACCGCCGGGCCGACACTCGTCCCGGCGATCCTGCTCGCGGGGCTGGTCTATCCGCTCGTGTTCGGCGCGCTGGGTGGCGCACTCGGCACGCTAGCGACGCCCGAGCGCGCGTGAGCCCCCCGGCAGCGACAGTTACAGCTCGCGCGCGACCATCTCCCCCCAGTGCTCGAAGCCGTAGCGGTCGTAGAACGCCCGCGCCCTGTCGTTCTCGCGGTCGACGTCGAGAACCATCCGATCCAGCGGGAGGTCCTGCGCGCGCGCACAGTCGAGTGCGGCATTCATCAGCGCGTCTGCGACGCCGGTGCCGCGGGCGTGGGGCGCGAGGAAGATCTCGTTGAGCACCGCGGCGTCCCAGACGAACGCCAGCGACTCCGGGAGGACGAACGCGTAGCCGACGACGTCGCCGGCGCGGGTATCGTCGTCAGCGTGCGCGTCGCCGCCCGCCGAGTCGTCGTCGACCGCGACGAGGACGCTCTCGGAGTCCTCGTCGACGCAGCGACCGACCCACGCGAGCCAGCGCTCGCGGTAGTCCTCGGTCAGTTTCTCCTCGTAGACCGCGCCCTTCTCCTCGCCGCCGGTCTCCGAGCCGATGCCGAGTTCGAATCCGCGCTTCAGCTCCCAGAGCCCGTCGCGGTCGGTATCGGCGTCGTACGGACGAATCGTCGCGTTCGGAACGTCGTCGTGTGCAGTCATCGCCGTTGCTCGACGTGGGGATCGTAAGAACGCTGCCATCTGCCGCTCGTCGCCGTCGGTGGGTCTGGGGCGGTGTGTTCGTGTCTCCGACACTGACTCGGCGCGGACGGAGCGCGACCGCTTATGCGCCGGTGTCGTCCCCGCGGTCCCCGCCGGCGGCCCGCCGCGACTGCCAGAGGCGCACGCCGGTCACGAACGCCGCGAGCGGGAGCAGCCACGCGCGAAAGCCCGTCATCGCGACCGGGAAGATGCGCTCGACGCGCCGGGGTCGGGACTCCCCGCCGCTCTCACCGCCGCTATCCCCGCCCGCGCTCTCGACACCGAGCGTCGGTTCGGCGTCCAGCACCGTCCGGAACGCGAAGTTCTCTGTGGTGCGTCGCGACGCCGGTTCGGGCGGCGACCGCTCTACGAACGTCTGCACCCAGCCGCGGTCCGTCGAGTAGAACAGCCGGCCGTCGACCGTGTAGAACGTATCGTGTAGCGGGTAGAGCGCGTTCACGCCGCCCACGACGAGGTCGGGGACGATCGCGGCCCCGAAGAGGCACGCGACGGCGACGGCGGCGACGCGGACGCCGCGGGCCCCGTACCGCCGCCGGAGCCGCGAGTCGGTCCCGCGCCGGGCGTCCCACCAGAGCAGTGCGAAGAGTGTCGCCGGGAGCAGCAGCGTGTGCCCGACTGACCGGTGAGCGCCCGAGAGGAGCGGCTCCAGCGCCACGTCGAGGTCAGGGAGCACCGTCGCCGCCGCGACGACGAGCGCGCTTCGGCCGTCGAACTCCTCGCCGAGCAGTGCAGCGGCGATCAGGAGCGCGAGCGCCACGTGCACGAGTGTGGATGGCACGACGTACACTACGCCGGATCGGACTTGAACGTTCGTACGCGATGGGTGGACCACCGGGATTCGCCGCGCTCCGAGACGCCTCGAAGTTCGCCGTTCGTCGATCCCCCCGTTCGACACGCTTTTGCGGCCGCCTCCCGGACCACCGAACAGTATGTCCCGAGAGCGGTCGATCCCGGCGGGGTGTGCGCCGTGACGACAGTCCCCAGAGAGGATCTCGCGCGGCGCATCGCGGGCGAAATCACGCTGAGCGACGATCCGGGCGCGACGCTTCGCAAGTGGCGGACTGACTTCGACGTCTCCCAGACGGCGCTCGCAGAACAGTTAGACGTCTCGTCGTCGGTCATCTCCGACTACGAGAGCGGCCGCCGCGAGAGTCCCGGAATCGGCGTCGTCCGGCGGATGGTCGAGGCGCTCCTCGACATCGACGAGTCACGCGGTGGCGGCCGAATCCGGCAGTACGCCCGCGTCATCTCCGCCGGCTTCGAGAGCGACATCGTCCAGGACCTCCGGGAGTATCCGACGTCGGTCCCGCTGGAGACGCTGTACGACGCGATGGACGCGACGGAGCTGGTCCGCGGCGATCAAGACCGGATCAGCGGCCACACGGTCATCAACAGCATCGAGGCGATCACGCGGCTCTCCTCCGAGGAGTTCTACCGCCTCTACGGCCAGTCGACCTCGCGCGCGCTGGTGTTCACGGGCGTCACGCGCGGGGAGTCACCGCTCGTCGCGATGCGCGTCGTCAACCCGACCCCGAACGCGGTCATCCTCCACGGTCTCACCGAAGACGATCTCTGGGAGCACGCGCCCGCGCTGGCGACGATCGACGGCTTCTCGCTGGCCATCTCGAACCGCGACCTCGACGAGATGCTCGACGACCTGCGGCGACTCCCCTGAGCGCCCCGTCCGGCGACGAATCGATCGAACGAAGTGTCTGCGCCCCGTCACGTCTCGTCAGTGAGAGAGTCGACGATCGGGACGCTACTGGTGCTCACGGCCGCTGCCGGCTTCGGGACGATCGGGATCTTCGGCGAGGTCGCCGCGCTGATCGACCTCGAACTGTCGACGCTGCTTCCGGTGCGGTTCGTCGCCGCGACGCTCGTCATCGTCGGCATCGCGCTCGCCCGCGGGTGGTCGTTTCCCGCGTCCCGGCGCTCTTGGGCCGTGACGATCGCCCTCGGGGTCGTCTACACCGCGATGACGCTGGCGTACTTCTTCTCGCTGCGTTATCTCACCGCCGGCCTGGCGACCGTCGTCCTCTACACCTATCCGGCGATGGTCGTCGTCGTCTCCGCGGTCGCGATGGAGGAGTCGATCACTGCCCGGAAGGTCGCCGCGCTGGGGCTGACGACGCTCGGCATCGCCTTCGTCGTCGGAGCCGACACCGCCGGCGCGGAACCGGTCGGAGTCGGGCTGGCGCTCTGTGCGGCGTTCTGCTATGCGATCTACACGGCGGGGAGCCGCGCCGCCGTCCCATCGATGAGTCCGGCGGCGCTCACTGTGGGCGTGCTCGTCGGGACGACCGCCAGTATGCTCGTTTACGGCGCGCTCGACGGCGGCCTGGCGCTCCCGAACGGCTGGGAGGAGTGGGGAGTCGTCGCCGGGATCGTCGTCGCCTCGACGGTCGTTCCGCACGTCCTGTTCTACCGGGGCGTCTCGCGACTCCAGGCGGGCCGCGTCGGCGTCGTCAGCACCGTCGAACCGGTGGTGACCGTCGTCCTCGGCGTCGCGCTCCTCGGCGAAACGGTCACACTTCCAGCCGCCGTCGGCGGCGCGTTGGTCCTCGCGGGCGTGCTCTTCGTCCAGCGGTAGCCTGGCGATTCGGCGACTCGGCGGCTCGGCGATTCGACGACTCGGCAGACAAGAATCTGCGACCCGGCGGCGAGGGCGGCGCGACGGCCGGCTACTCGACGTACTCGTACCGCCGCTCGTTCATCCGACCCCAGCCGGTGAAGACGAACTCGCCGTCGGGCTGTGTGAACTCCTCGACCTCGACTTCCTTCTCGTGGTTGTGGACGTCGTGGACGAGTTCGTACTCCTCGAAGGAGAGGTCGTAGCGGGCGGCGAGCTGCTCGTCGACGTCGAGGGCGTCGACGCTCTCGCGCCAGCCCTCGCGGACGGTCTCGGCGTGGATCTCCGCCTGCGCCCCCGACCCGTAAGAGCCCACCAGCATCTTCTCGCCCGCGAGGTCGACGTCGGCGGCGGCGGCCGCGCGGAGCGCCGAGAGCCGCGCGAGATGCACGGAGGCGGTGTACCAGTTGCCCACCTGCCCGGAGACCTGGATCGTCGGCTCGATCGCCTGCTCGTACCACTCCTGATACTGGCGCGTTCCCTTCAGCTCGTCCATATACGCGCGGATCGCCTCCTCGTACTCTTCGCGCGCGGCGTAGTTCGCCTCCCGCGGCTGCATCCCGATGTCGTCGGCGAGCGCGTCTTCGATCTCGGTGTCGCGCGTGATGTGTCGGTAGCCGAGCAGTGCGGCCTTCCGGACCATCCCGGGGTACGGCGTGTGGAACGGGAAGTAGACGAAGTCCTCGGGGTGGGTGTCACCGGCGACGGACTCGTAGTCTTCGAGCGCCTCGCGCATCCGCGCGAGATACACCTGGATCGAGCGCTTGCCGTCGACGCTCGGGAACTGCTGGTTCGGCTTCAGGAAGTCGGTCTCGTCGGCGCTGCCGTAGCCCTGCTCGGTCGAGAGCGCGACGACGTCGGGCTCTTCGTCGATGAGCATCGCGACGGCACCCGCGCCCTGCGTCGCCTCGCCAGGATCGCCGCGCTCGTACAGCGCGGTGTCGGTCGCGATCACGAGCGCCGCGCGTCCGCGATTCCGCCCCGCGCGGATCCAGTTGTACGCGTCGTCGAGACACTGCGTGCCCGAGAGGCAGGCGAACTTCCGCTCGCCTTTGTTCGCGTGGTGGAAGTCGCCGTCGTAGACCGACTCGAGACAGCCCGCGATGTACGTCGAGACGGGCTTCGAGTTGTCGAAGGCGGACTCGGTCGCGACGTCGATCCGACCGATGTCGTCGGGCGTGAGGCCCTTGCGGTCCATCAGCTGCTTGGCCGCGTTCGCACCCATCGTGACGATGTCCTCGTAGACGTCGGGCAGCGAGGAGTGCTCGATGCCGATGCCTTTCGTGTACTTTCCGGGGTCTTCGCCCTTCACTGGCGCGAACGTTTCCGCGAGGTCGAGGCGGAGTTTCCCCGACCAGAGTTCGATGGCGTCGATGCCGACGGCGGTCATACCTCCTCCAACTCGTGGTTCGCTTATTGATTTGTCGATAGCGGTGTCGACGATCGTCTAAGACTTCTCTACCGAGACGTAGAGCGTATCGGTCGTCGTCTCCCCGTCGCCGTCAGAGACGAAAACGGTTACCGGCAACTGAACTTGGTTCCCGTCGGCGACAAATCCCCAGAACAGGCCGCGCGAAACGGTTATCCGGGCCGATCCCGGTGACTGTTCAGTCAGTTCCGCATCGAGGAATAGCTGCCCGAGCCCTCCCAGACCCACCCGGTAGTCGTAGCTGAGCTCGTCGGTCGGGTGTGTGGCACTCGTCGTGAGCGTAGCATCGACCGGCCGGTCGGCGAGGAGAACTGTCGACGGATCAGCGTCGAACGACTCGATCGTAGGGTCGACGTCGGGGTACATCGTGACGTTAACGCGGTCTGTGGCGGTAGTCCCCGCCGAGTCAGTCACGGTGAGCTTCACGGTCGCCGTTCTCGGTCCCGGGATCCGGGGCCGAAGGAGAATGAACTCGGGCGTCGCGGTGTCGCTCTGAGTGAGCTTCACATTGGAGGCCTCGAGGCCGCCGT
This sequence comes from Halobellus sp. Atlit-31R, assembly GCA_003665935.1. GTDB lineage: Archaea > Halobacteriota > Halobacteria > Halobacteriales > Haloferacaceae > Haloquadratum. The sequence continues at coordinate 163,068 of QPLR01000002.1, forward strand.
AGCCGACGATCGTCCACTCGTACTGGAGTCTCCCGCCGTCCGGATCGTAGCTCCCGCTCCCGTTGAGTTCGACGTGCGGGCCTTCGGGCTGGTTGCTCCCGTCGACGTCGGCTGCTGCGGGAGCCATCTGTCCCGTCGGCGGGTACAAGACGGCGGCTCCAGAGACGTAGAGCGGTTTCTCCAGTGCGTCGTTTCGTCCATCCCCGTCACTTCCATCGTCTCCCCCGTCGCCACCGTCGCCTCTGCCGTTGTTTTCCTCCTCGTCACCCCGATCTGTGTCGTCGTTACTCTCTAGGGCTTTATCCTCGCCGGCGTCCGCCACTGGCGGTTGGTTCGCCTGTTCGACGGTCACTGCCGTTCGATCCTCTCCGGAGGCCGTCGCGTTCTCGACAGTTAGTTCCACGACGACCGTGTGGGTCGCGTCCGACACGTTTTCGCGCACCTCGAACGTCGAATCGAGTGAGTCGGCGTCTACGACCGCGACTGCAGTGGTCGAGAGGCCGTCGTAGTCGACGATCTCCCACCGGTACGTCACGCTGTCTCCGCTAGCCCCTGTGCTCCCGTCTAGGCCCACCGAGGAACCGCGTTCACCGGACACGGTTCGCTGCGGTCCGGCGTCGACTGCAAGCGTCCGCTCGGCCGCATCCATCCCGTCGGCACGTCCGTCGGTATCCGACTCCGCGGCCGACTCGATCGTCACCGTCTGCTGAAACAGTAGCGAGCCCGTCGCGTCGTCGACGACCGAGACGGTAATCTCGGAGCCACCCGCCTGGTCCCATCCGAGCCGCCACGTCTCGCCCGGATCGAACCGTCCGTCCGTCCCGCCGCCGTCCCGAATCTGTCCGGACTCGAAGTCGTACGAGAACTCTCCGGACGCGTTTGCGACGACGACGCGGAGGGCATCAGAAGCTACCGACGGGCCACCGTTGTGTACGAGCGTGAGCGACTCGTCGGTCGCCGCCATCGTGATCTCGACGGGCGTGCCGCTCGCACTCCCGGCCGACCCGGCCGCGCCGCCCGCTGACCCCTCGGTGGACGACTCGACGTAGTATGCGCCGAACGTCGTCGCGCTGACGACGACTACCGCGACGAGGAGTACAGTGGCGATAGACTCCGCCTGTCCGCGGTCGGTAGGCAGTACACCCATCGGCCGTATCTGGACGTGCGAGTAGGTGAATCTTCCTGCGGGAAAATCAGATCTGATGTTTGGGGGGCACAGCCACACACGCGAAGACGTACCCGACGGATTACGGATTGACTTGGAACGTCACCGTCGTCGGGTCCGCGTTCGCATCAGTGTAATAAAACGTAACGGTGACGTCGTCGTTTTCCATATTCGCGATCGAGTTGCCGTTGCGGAACTGTGAGAACGTCACACTGAGGTCCGATCCAGCGTTCACCGTTATCGTACTGTCCGTCTGCTGGACCGTTCCCAGAGAGTAAAACGTCCCGCTGTCTCCGGACTCATAGACCGCATTCGATCCGTCTGAAGCGAGGTAAAACTCCGTGTTGCCCTCGTTGCTTCCGCCTTGGGATTCGTATATCCTGTTTGCTCCGTTCGATGTAACTTCGACGGAGTCGATCGTGAGCGACGACGATCCCTGATTAGTCACCGTGAACTTCACGTACCCTCGGTCGGGGCCGCCTCTGAACGACTGCTGTACGACATTTCCGAAGGCACTGTCGCCTCCGATACTGCCACCGCCTCCGCCCCCACCGCCTCCGCTACCACCTGCCGCCTGCACGTCGAGTGCGTACTGCACGTTCTCCTTTCTCTCCCCGTCGAACGAGGCACTGCCGACGTCGTAGACGCCGCCGGCCGCGGTCCGATAAGTCACGTTCGTGAAGTCCGGCCCCGCCGCGCCGGCGGTGTACTGATACCGGTAGCGCCCCGGTTCGACGACGACGCCGTCCGGCACAGCGCCGCTCTGACTGTCTGCGAGCACGGAAGTTCCCACCGGATTGTTGTACTTGTCGCGCGCCTCGACGACGAACGGGTACGTTCGGCCCGCGAAGGGGCTCTCGACGAGGTCCTCGACGCTCGTCAGATACGCGGGCTCGGTGTCGCCGACGTTGGTCCCGACGCCGACTTTCGAGAGTTTCAACTGGTAGGTCGTCCCGCGCTCGAAGACCAACTCGACGCCGTCCGGGTGGGCCTCGACGCTCGTGACGTATCCGCCGCTCTCGGACAGTTCACCGGTCTGGCGGAGCAGTTCCTCCCAAGAGCTGCGGGATAGCTCCGAGGGGACGACGATCGAGACGTTCTCGCTCGCGCTCGCGTTCGAGATGCTGACCGTCCGCGCGGAGACGCTCACCGCCCGCGGGTCGATGGCGAGCGTGCTCGCCCCGCCGCGCGAGAGGTCACCCGAGAGCGTGACCAGCGAGATCCGCCGTCCCGACACGACCGGCTGGTCGGTGAGGGTGACGTTCCCCGACCGGAAGCGATTGTAGACGACGCCGTTCTCGTAGACCGTCGTCGGCGCGCCGTCGTAGTTCGCGTAGCTCGGCCGGTAGACGAGCGATTTGGTCGTGTAGTTGCGCGTGGTTCCGTTCCAGAAGTCGGCGGTCTCGGGATAGTCCTGCTCCGGCGTCGCCCGATCGTCGGCCGTCGCGTTCGCGATTCGAACTGTCCCAAGCGACGACGTCGACAGCGTCCCGCTCGGCGGCGCAGGGTTGACCGTGACCACCCGGTTCGGGTACCGCGTCCCGAGTTCGACGCTGACTGGCGCAGACGATCCCGACGCGGCCGTGCCGAGGATCGCGTTCCGGGTTTCTTGGAGGTCGGATTGGACGCGCTGGTTGTGCTGGAACTCGACCTGCCGGTTCTCGCTGGGAACGACGGTCGCCTGATACAGTGACAGCGAGACGACGAGAAACCCGAGGAGCAGGACCGCGCCGATCTGCACCGTGACGGCCCGGTTGTCTCCTCGGAAAGACATATCCCGGAATCGGTGACTGTCCGATAAAAGTATGCCGGGAGAGAGAACGAGTCGAGGCCGAGTTCGCGTCGGTGACGGGCGTCTCACGCCGCGGCCCGTGGCGCAGGCGCGGAGTTGGTTATGGTGTTACCTGCGTCCGCCGGTCGCGGGGCGTGCGTACCCGCACTCGAGAGTCGTCGCTCAGCCCTCGTCTTCCTCTTCGACGACTTCGGGGTCGCTCATCGCGCTCTGGAGGCTGTCGAGCCCGTTGACCCACTCGGAGACGAGGCCGTACTCGAGCTCGTCGACGACGGCCATATCGAGTTCGTCGCCCTCGATGATGCGCGTGCCGGCCTGCACGAGGTAGCCGAGCGCGGCGTCCATATCCTCGTCCTGCTCTGCGGCGGCGGCGGCCTCGACGTACTCCGTCAGCGGTGCTTCGTCGGCCGCGCCCGCGACGATGTACTCCTCGGCGGCGTAGAAGACGCAGACGAGACTCGTCTGCACGCCGTCGATGAGCATCACCTTGTCCTCGCGCGCGGCGTCGTCGTCGATGTCGAGTTCGGGCTCGGAGAGGACGATCGTGCGGACGCGTTCGAGTTCGTCGATCGCGTCCTCGTCTTCGAGCCGCCCGTCCTCGTACGCCGAGACGATCTTCGCGACCGCGATGGCGGCGTCGTCCTGGAGATTCAGGAGCAGTCGGGCGGAGTCTTCGTTCTCGGGGTCGAGCTCTTCTTCCTCGACGCGCGAGAGCCAGTTGTGCCAGCGTTCTTCGGTGTAGTAAGTCTCCTCGGCCTCGGTCATATTCCACCATTTCCGCCGGGATTCAAATGCCTTTCTTGTCGAGGGTCCCGCCGCGGTCCCGGCTAGCGCGACAGCGTCGCGCGGGTGTCGATGTCGTAGACGGCCGCCGGCGTTTCGACGTGAGCGCGCTCGACGGCCTCGTCGTAGCCCTCCGCCAGCAGCCACCGCACGCGACGCGGCACGGTCTTCGGGCCGAGCACCATCCCCGGCCGATCGGGGTCGTCGACGAAGTCCGTCTCCATCAGGAACGGCGCGTCCGACTCGGCGGCGACCTCCAGCCGGTCTTTCTCGCTCATCACGCTCGGCGTCGGCCCCGCGAGCGTCCCGCCGGCGTAGTGTTTCACCACCCTGTGCGCCGAGAGCCCGTGCGCTTCGGCCCACTCGGCTACCGCGGTCAGGTCGTCGGTCGCCTCGGTGTGCAACTGGACGGCGCAGTCGTGCGCTGCGCCCAGCGAGAACGCGTGCCGCATCACGCCGTTCGAGGCCTCCCAGACGGCGTCGGAGACGTCGTAGTGCGGCCGCCCGGACTTCAGCGCGAGCGCGTCACCCTCCTCGACGTACTCGGCGGCGCAGTCGAGCCCCGCCTGCATCAGGTCGCGCGCGGCCGCCGGCGAGAAGCCGCGATCGTCGACGAGCTTCGACACGAGTCCGGGGTGAACACCGAGCACGGGCCACGCCCGCCCCGGCAGCAACTCGGTCGCCTCCTCGACGACGTCGAGCGTCGTCTCGAACACCGGGCGGAAGTCCGCGCCCGACTCGGGTTCGACGCCGAGCAGCCAGGAGGGCTTGTTCACGACGAGGAGATGCGTCCCGCCGAGATGTGCGAAGTCGCGGACGGCGTCGACGCCGCGGCCGTGCGCCGGGTCGAGATGCAGATGGTTGTCGAGCACCGGCGTGCCGAGATCTTCCATACGCGAGTCTCGAACCGCAGTACACAAAATTCGTCCGTTTGTACCCGTACCGGCCGTCGTGGGGCGATCCGCCGGGTCTACGTGTCGTGGCCGTCGTGGGGCGATCCGCCGGGTCTACGTGTCGTGGCCGACGAGCGTCGGCCCCGCTTCGTCGTTCGCCTCGTCTTCGAGCGTCACCCGCTCCGTCGCGGCGTTCCGGAGCGCGTCCGAGCGACCGAACTCCCCGGGCGCGATCGCGAACGTCCGGCAGCCGTACGCGTTTGCCGTCTCGATCGCGGGCTTGAAGTCCGTGTCCCGGGACGCGATCGCGATGGTGTCCGCGCGGTCCTCGACTGCGAACTGCGTCACGTCGACCGCCAGACGGACGTCGACGTCGCCGCTGGTGACGATCACCTCGAACCCGCGCGCCTCCGCGGCCTGGATCAGCCCCGGCGTCGCGTGCTCGTCTAGGTAGAGTCGCGTCGCGGTCAACTGCCCGACTGCGGCGGCCGCCTCGCGCACGTCGTCGAGGTCGACGTCGAACTCGTCGCGGAGGACGTTCGGGCCGTCGACGAAGAGCGCGACCCGCGTCTCGTCCGCCTCGTCGGCGAACAGGCGTCCCAGAAGGTCCATACGGCCGCTATCACGGGGACCGACATAACGCCGACGATGCCGGCCGAACGGGGACGAGGGCGTTCCGCCGCGCCCGGCCCTATAAAAATTTTAGCTAGGGTGTAACCCTAATACACCTAGTAGATCGGTTTTATACAGTACGAAGCAGATATACAATACATAATGGGTGCATCTTCGACAGTAGTTACAGATTCGTTTATTATCGTATCGCCACTGAACGCACACGACGCGGTGACCGTGCGGTCGACCACGACGCACGCGACGTATCAACTGGTCGAGTGCGCCGACGAGACGACTCGGGAGACGCTTTCGCCGCTCTCCCCGGGTGAATCCGTGCAACTGCGCCTCACGCGCGTCGGCCAGCGCGGGAACGTCTGGTGTGCCGAACAGCAGGCGTCGCGCGGCGCGGCCCCGCGCAGGACGCGGTCGCGGGTCGAAGGGTAGTCCTCCAGTCGGCGCTGCACGGGCGCCGCCCGGACCGACGGCCGTCGCTCGTTTGGCAGATGGATATATCCCCCTGCCGTGCGCGTGTTGATCCACTTGATGACAGGGGACGGCGTCGACAGCGAGCGGGACGAATCGGGTCCACTGGAGACGTTTCGGCGGTTCTTCGCGCTCAAACGCGACGTCCTGGTACTGTCGCTTGCGATGTTCGCGTTCAGTCTCGGGTTTCAGATGACGAACCGCTTCCTCCCGGAGTATCTCGTTGCGCTCGGTGCCAGCGGCTTCGTCGTCGGCCTGTTCGGCACGGTCGGCAACGTCATCTCCGCCGTCTACCCCTATCCCGGCGGGGCGATCTCCGACCGCGTCGGGTCCCGCTACGCTCTGACGCTTTTCGGCCTGATCTCGACGCTTGGGTTCGTCGTCTGGCTCGTCGCGCCCGGCGTCGGAACCGTCTCGGTCGGGAGCGTGACGGTGCAGCCGTGGCTCTGGATCTTCGTCGGCCTGCTGCTCGCGCAGGCGTGGAAGTCGTTCGGCCTCGGAGCCACCTTCGCGGTCGTCAAGCAGGCGACCGATCCCTCGCGATTGGCCGCCGGGTTCGCCAGCACCGAGACGTTTCGCCGGACGGCGTTCCTCGTCGGCCCCGTGCTCGCGGCTGTGCTCATCGGCCTCCAGTCTGCATTCACAGTGAGTTTCCAGTACGTCCTCGGCGTCGCCGTCGCGTTCGGCGTGCTCGGGACGGTCGCTCAACACCTCCTCTACGACGCCAGCGAGGACACCCTCGGCGACTCCTTCGCGGGACTCGATCGGATCCGCCGCGACCTCCGCGAGATGCCGACGACGCTCCGACCGTTGCTCGTCGGCGACACGCTGGTCCGCTTCGCGAACGGGATGGTCTACGTCTTCTTCGTGCTGGTGATCACCCGGATCTACGAGGTCGGTTTCGAGACGACCGTCTCGCTCGCGGGCTCTTCGTACGCGGTCGATCTCTCGCCGGAGGCCTTCTTCGGCTATCTCCTCGGCGTGGAGATGCTCGTCGCGCTGCTCGTGATGGCTCCCGCAGCGAAGGCCGCCGAGCGCGTCGGGCTGAAGCCCGTGGTCGCGGTCGGGTTCGCGGTGTACGCTCTGTTCCCGATCGTGCTGATCAACGCGCCGGGGACGCAGCTCGCGATGGTCCTCGTCTTCGCGTTCTCGGGGCTGCGCTTCGCCGGCCTGCCGTCGCACAAGGCGCTGATCGTCGGCCCCGCACGGCAGGGCGCTGGCGGCCGCGTCACCGGGACGTACTACCTGCTCCGGAACACGATCGTCATCCCCAGCGCGGCGCTCGGCGGCTACCTCTGGGAGTTCGTGAGTCCCGAGGTCGCGTTCACGATCGCCGCCGTGATCGGCGTCGCCGGCACGGGCTACTTCCTCCTGTTCGGTGAGGAGTTCGAGGCGTACGCCTGAAGCCGTCGGGTCCTCGCAGTTCGACGCCGCCGTCAGCCGGTCGATTTCAGCCGATCGTAGATTCTATATCGCAGTATATGATTCACTGCCCTCGTCGTGGCAGCAGATGCACATACCAAAACATTTCTTGCCCCGAACCAAGCACCCAGTATGGCCCATCGGAAGCCACCGCTGTACGACGTGTACGCCGCGCAGGCGACGTTCACCGAGTTCGGCGGCTGGGATATGCCGGTCGAGTTCGACTCGATCCGGACGGAACACGCCGCCGTCCGTGAGTCCGTCGGGATCTTCGACGTCTCGCATATGGGCGAGATCGTCGTCACCGGCCCGGACGCGACGGCACTGATGCAGCGGCTCACCTCAAACGACGTGCGCGACCTCACGCCGGGAGACTCTCAGTACGCGATGCTCACCGACGAGTCGGGGACGATCGTCGACGATACGATCGTCTACCAGTTGCCCGACGCCGAGACGACGCGCTATCTGTTCGTCCCGAACGCGGGCCACGACGAGGAGGCGTACCAGCGATGGGTCGATCACCGAGACGACTGGGAGCTCGACGCGGAGATCCGCAACGAGACCGACGCGTGGGCGATGCTCGCCGTCCAGGGTCCCGACGCGGCCGACCTCGTCGACGCGGCGACCGACGCCGACGTGACGCCGCTGTCGTGGGGCGAGGCGACGTACGCCGACGTCGGGGGCGTCCGCTCGTGGGTGTCGCGGACGGGCTACACCGGCGAGGACGGCTTCGAGATCCTCTGTCCGAGCGAGGAGGTCGACGCCGTCTGGGCGGCGTTCGCGGACGACGCCACCCCCTGCGGACTCGGCGCTCGCGACACCCTCCGCACCGAGATGGGCTATCTCCTCTCGGGACAGGACTTCGATCCCGTCGAGGACCCACGCAACCCCTACGAGGCCGGCGTCGGCTGGACCGTCGATCTCGACACCGACTTCGTCGGTCGCGACGCGCTCGCCACGATCGAGCGCGAGGGCGTCGCCGAGACCTTCGTCGGGTTGACCCTCCGCGAGCGCGGGATCGCCCGGCACGGCTACGAGATCGTCGTCGACGGCGAGGTCGTCGGACACGTTACCAGCGGGACGATGAGTCCGACGCTGGGTGAGGCGATCGCGCTGGGTTACGTCCCGGTCGAGCACGCCGATCCCGGCACCGACGTCGACGTCGTCGTCCGCGGCCAGGAGAAACGCGCGGAAATCGTCGCGACCCCCTTCATCGAGAACCACTAATGTTCGAAGTACCAGAAGACCGCAAGTACCAGGAATCGCACGAGTACACGACCACCGGCGGCGACACCGTCACGATCGGCATCACCGACTTCGCACAGGACGAACTGGGCGACGTCGTCTTCGTCGAACTGCCCGCGGCGGGCGACAGCGTCACTCGGGGCGAGGAGTTCGGCATCGTCGAGTCGATCAAGGCCGTTTCGGACCTCTACGCGCCGGTTTCCGGTACCGTCGCCGAGGTCAACGAGGAACTGTTCGACCGACCCGAACTGGTGAACGAAGACCCCTACGGCGAGGGGTGGATGCTCAAGGTCGACCTCGAAGACGACGCGGCGTTCGATGCGCTGCTGTCTGCCGAGGAGTACCGCGAGCAGACCGAGTGAGGCCGACTTCAACACGTATGACTCACCGCAACCGACACGAACGCGCCGACGGCAGCCCGTACGCGCCGCACACGTCCGACGACACCGCCGCGATGCTCGAGGCGATCGGGCTCGACAGCGAGGACGAACTGTTCGACGTCCCGCCGGAGGTCTGTTTCGAGGACGACCTCGGGATCGAGGCGCGCAGCGAGCGCGGACTGCGCGCCGAACTGTCGTCGACGCTCGCGAAGAACGCAGATCTCACGGAGTTCCTCGGCCGCGACCACCACACCCACTACGTGCCGTCGCTGATCGACGAGCTCTCGGGGCGCTCTGAGTTTCTGACCTCCTACACGCAGTACCAGCCTGAGATCACGCAGGGGTTCCTGCAGGCGCTCTTCGAGTACCAGTCGCTCGTCGTCGAGCTGACGGGGCTCCCGGTCGCGAACTGCTCGATGTACGACGCCGCGACGGCGCTGGGCGAGGCCGCCCGGCTCGCCGGCCGCGTCCGGCAGGCGTCCGGCACGCGTGTGCTCGTTCCCGAGGTCCTCCACGAGAACAAGCGCGCCGTCCTGGAGAACTACGTCGGCGGCACCGACCTGACGGTCGAGACCTACCCGGTGGTCGACGGCACCGTCGACGTCGACGCGCTCGCGGAGGTCGCCGACGCGGAGACGGCGATGATCTACGCGGAGAACCCGACCGTCCACGGCGCGATCGAATCCCGCCTGGACGCTGTCGGCGACGTCGCGTCCGACGTCGAGGCGCTGTTCTGTCTCGGCACGGACGTCGTCGCGCTCGGCCTGCTCACCGAACCGGCGAGCGTCGGCGCCGACATCGTCGTCGGCGAGGCCAGCGCGCTCGGGCTCCCGACCGCCTACGGGATGGGCCTGGGGCTGTTTGCCACCCGCGAGTCGTTCCTCCGGCAGGTCCCCGGTCGACTCGTCGGCGCGGGCGAGGACGCCGCGGGCAAGCGCGCCTACACGCTGACGCTGCAGACGCGCGAACAGCACATCCGCAAGGAGCGCGCGACCTCGAACATCTGTACGAATCAGGCGTGGGTGGCGCTGCGCACGGCGATGCACGTCGCGTGGTTGGGGCCGGAGGGCCTCGTCGACCTCGCGAGCCAGTGCGTCCGGGAGGCGGCCGCGCTCGCAGCACAGTTGGACGACCTCCGCGGCGTCAAAGCGCCCGTCCACGATCGTCACCACTTCCGCGAGTTCGTCGTGCGGACGGACCAGCCGGCGTCGGCCATCGCGAGCGACTTGGAGGCGAGCGGGTTCGCGGTCCACGTCCTCGACGACCACCGGCTGCAGGTCTGCGTCACGGACGTGAACGCGGCACAGACGGACGCCCTCGTCGCGGCGTTCGAGGAGGCACTCTGATGAACTACGATCAGGCACGCTACGGCGACGACGAACGGTACGAACCGCTGCTCTCGGAGAAAGACACGACGCGCGTCGACGTCGACGAGCACTCGCCGCTGCCCGACGATCTGACGCGGGACAGCCTCGAACTGCCGAGCCTCTCGGAGCCCGAACTGGCTCGCCACTACACGCGGCTCTCCCAGATGAACTGGAGCGTCGAGAGCGGGCCGTACCCCCTCGGCTCGTGTACGATGAAGTACAACCCGTCCGTCACCGAGGACGTCGCGGCCGATCCCAACGGCGCCGTCCACCCCGACAGATCCGAATCGAGCCTGCAGGGGACGCTCGAAGTGCTCTACGGCCTGCAGGACTACCTCGCGCGGATCGGCGGGATGGACGCCGTGACGCTGCAGCCGCCGGCGGGCGCGGCCGGGGAGTTCACCGGGATCCTCGTCACGAAGGCGTACCACGAGTCCCGCGGCGACGACCGCTCGGAAGTCATCGTCCCCGCGTCGGCCCACGGGACGAACTTCGCGAGCGCCGCGATGGCGGGCTACGAGGTCGTCGAACTCCCGTCGGGCGAGGACGGCCGCGTGGACCTCGACGCGCTGCGGGCGGCCGTCTCCGAGGAGACGGCGGCGCTGATGCTGACGAACCCCAACACCGTCGGGCTCTTCGAGCGGGACATCGTCGAGATCGCCGACATCGTCCACGAGGCCGGCGGGCTGCTCTACTACGACGGCGCGAACCTCAACGCGCTGCTCGGCCGGGCTCGCCCCGGCGATATGGGCTTCGACGTGATGCACTACAACGTCCACAAGACGTTCGCGACCCCTCACGGCGGCGGCGGTCCCGGCGCGGGCCCGGTCGGCGTCGTCGAGGACCTCGTCGAGTTCCTGCCGAGCCCTCGCGTCTGTGAGCGCGACGGCCGGTACGAGCTCTGTGAGCCCGACCGGACGATCGGCAAGGTGCACGGCTACCAGGGCAACTGGCTCGTGCTCGTGAAGGCTTACGCCTACATCGCCAGACTCGGCGACGCGGGGCTGGAAGACGCCTCCGCGAAGGCGGTCCTGAACGCGAACTACCTCGCCGAGCAGCTCGACTACGAGATCCCGTACGGCCCCTTCCACCACGAGTTCGCCGCGACGGCGGGCGATCGGGACGCCGCGGACGTCGCAAAGCGGATGCTCGACTACGGCGTCCACCCGCCGACGACGAAGTGGCCGGAGTTCGTCCCAGAGGCGATGCTCACCGAGCCGACCGAGGCCGAGAGCCGCGACTCGCTGGACGATCTCGCGGCCGCGTTCAACGCTGCAATGGCTGATTCGCTCGACGAACTCGAGAACGCACCGTCGAAGACGACGGCGCGACGGATCGACCAGGCCGACGCCGCGCGACACCCGCGGCTCTCCTGGCAGGCACTGGACGAGGAGTAGCGCCGCACGCCGCGTTCGTCGATTACGCTTTTGCCGTGCTGATCCCGTCGATCTCGATGAAGCCGTAGCCGCACTCGCCGCAGCGCCACTTCGTCTTCGTCCCGAGGTGTACCTCCATCGACGCCGTCTTCCAGAACTCCGTGTTGCCGCACTCGGGACACTCGTACTCGCGTTCGAGACTCATACCGTGCTCTGTGGTCGGATCGGTGTTGAAGATACTGATTCGGTCGACGCTCGCGCCGCGGATAAACTGATGAGCGCGATACGAAGTTCGGTCGGGTGCGCGATACGGAGTTCGTCTGCGCAGCCGAGGTCGGCAATCCCACCGCATACGTGGAGACTCGATCCGGCACTCTCGACCGCCGACCCGGTCTCCGGTCTCGCGCGGCGCTACGCTTTTTATCAACTGTGTTGACGTTTCGGTATGGGCTCGTTCACAGACGCGGTCGCGGTCGTCACGGGCGGCGGATCGGGGATCGGACAGACGACTGCGGTCGAGTTCGCGGACCGCGGCGCGAGCGTCGTCGTCGCCGACGTCGACGTAGAAGGCGGTGCGGAGACGGTCGAACAGATCCGAGACGACGGTGGTGACGCGGAGTTCGTCGAGACCGACGTGACGGACGTCGACGCGACGGCGGCGATGGTCGACGTCGCCGTCGACACTTACGGGCGGCTCGATTACGCGTTCAACAACGCCGGGATCGGCGGGCCGAGCGCGGCGGTCTCCGACCACGACCCCGACGAGTGGCAGCAGGTCGTCGACGTCAACCTCGTCGGCGTGTTCAACTGTATGAAACACGAGATCGACCAGATGAAAGCGCAGGACTCCGGCGGCGTCGTGGTGAACAACTCCTCGATCCTGGGGCACGTCGGGTTCACGAACTCCTCGGGGTACGTCGCCTCGAAACACGGGCTGCTCGGCCTGACGAAGACGGCCGCGCTGGAGAACGGCGAGACCGGAGTGCGCGTCAACGCCGTCTGTCCCGGCTTCATCGAGACGCCGCTCTTGGAAGAGGCGGGACTGACCACGGATCCCGACGCGCGCGAGAAGATCGAGAAGCTCCATCCGATGAACCGCCTCGGCACGCCGCAGGAGGTCGCGGACGCCGTCTGCTGGCTCTGCGACGACGAGGCGTCGTTCGTCACCGGCGAGGCACTCGGCGTCGACGGCGGCTACCTGGCGCGGTAGTGGGTTCGCGGCCGACTCCTTCGTCCGCGGCGGCGGTCAGTCGCTCCACTGCTCTTCGACCGGTTGGGGACTCTCCTCGCCGAGCGCGACCGCCTTGAGCGTCTCCGCTCGGTCGGTCGCGATTTCGAGATCCGGGACGGGAACGGGATCCCCGTCCTCGTCGATCGCGACGTAGACGAAGTGCGATTCGGTGGTGAGTTTGCACTCGCCCGAGAGCGGGTCCTCGCTGAACACGCGGAGGTGGATGTTGACGCTCGTCGATCCGGCCTCGTAGGCGTACGCCTCGATGAGCGCGGCGTTGCCACGCGGAATCGGCTCGTGGAAGTCGACGCTTTCCATGTGGGCGGTGACGCAGGTCCGGCCGGCGAAGCGCATCGCCGACATCGCGCCGACCTCGTCCATCCACTTGACCACGTTGCCGCCGTGAGCGATCTCGTGGTTGTTGGTGTTGCTCGGCTGGACCAGAATGCGGTTCTCGATGTAGGTGTCTTCGAGCGGAATCATAGCTCACCGTTTTCCGACGCGCGTAATCGGTCTGTCGTCTCGGCGCAGTCGCTCCAGTCCGCTCGACAGCGCCGCGACGGCGTGCCGGGACGCTTACGTTTCTCGGCCACCAGTGTGCGACTGTGGACAGGGACGGACTCGTCATCGGCATCGCGGCAGTGTTCGCGGGCACGACCGTACTACTGACGGTGCTCGCGTTCGTCTACCAGCCGTTCTTGCTGCTTTTGGCCGTCCCGTTCGGGATCGCCACGTACCTCCTGTGGTATCACGCGAGCGGTCGGCTCCGCGACCGGTTCCGGAACGGGGTTCGAGGTGGTCCCGGACGGCAGCGGGCCACCGCCGCCTCGCGTGGCCCTCGCGACTTCGAGGGCTTCGGGCCGGGTCGCCGCGCCGCCGGGGCTGCAGAGGACCGGCGAGCGGGGCGCGGGCAACGCCGGGCGACCGACGGCCGTGGTCGCAGTCGGCGAACCGCCGGACCGCAGCGCAGCCCGAACGAGCCCACCCGCGCCGAGGCGTACCGGACGCTCGGCCTCGACCCCGACGCCGACGAGGCGGACGTGCGCGCCGCCTACCGCGAGCGGGTGAAGTCGGCACACCCCGACACCGACTCCGGCGACGAAGAGCAGTTCAAGCGCGTCAACCGCGCCTACGAGCGGCTCACGGACTGATAGGGATTATCGTAACTGTTCTGAGATGCTCGCCGTACCGTCCGGCGAGAAACCTATGCGGACTTACGATACTCTCTATGCGCATCGACAACGCCGACGCGTCGCTCTCCCCGCGGAACCGGACCGCGAAGTCGATGCCCACCGACCGCTACGCCCCGTTCGGTACCGCTACTGTGACACGAGAACTCACACCACGAAAAGGGTTTTAGCGGATCGTTCCCTACGCGCGGCTATGAGCGCTGATCGGGCCGTTCTGGAGTCGGCCCTCGAGCGCGGCGAGGAGGAGGGCGGCAGCGTCGAGTTCAAAGAGCGACTCTCTCGGGAGTTGCACCTCGCCGACGGACGGCTGGAGAGCCTGGCGGCGCAACTGCGACACCGGGTGCTCTCCGGCGACGGCACGGCGACGTACGTCGTCGGCGTCACCGACGACGGCGGCATCGCCGGCATCTCGCCCGACGCCTTCTCAGAATCGATGGACGTCCTCTCGATGCTCGCCGAGGAGGCGGGCGCTCACATCGAAGACGTCGAGACGTGGGGGGTCGGCGACGACGGCGAGCGCGGTCTCGTCGGCGTCGCGACCGTCCAGGAGGGTGCGATGCTCGACGTCGACGACGACCACATCGTCGTCGGCACGGCGGGCCACGTCGACCACGGGAAGTCGACGCTCGTCGGCTCGCTCGTCACGGGGATGGCCGACGACGGGCAGGGCCAGACCCGCGGGTTTCTGGACGTTCAACCGCACGAGGTCGAGCGCGGACTCTCGGCCGACCTCTCGTACGCCGTCTACGGCTTCACCGACGACGGCGCGGTGCATATGGACAACCCCCATCGGAAGTCCGACCGCGCGCGGATCGTCGAAGAGTCCGATCGGCTCGTCTCCTTCGTCGACACCGTCGGCCACGAGCCGTGGCTCCGGACGACTATCCGCGGACTCGTCGGCCAGCGGCTCGACTACGGGCTGCTCGTCGTCGCCGCCGACGACGGCCCGACGAAGACGACGCGGGAGCATCTCGGCATCCTGCTGGCGATGGAGCTGCCGACGATCGTCGCGATCACCAAAGCGGACGCCGTCTCCGTCGAGCGTCTCGAAGACGTCGAGTGCGAGGTCGAACGGCTGCTCCGCGACGTCGGTCGGACACCGCTCGGCGTCGACCGCCACGGCGTCGAGGCCGCCGTCGAGGAACTGAGCGACTCGGTGGTCCCGATCCTGCGGACGAGCGCAGTCACGATGGACGGTCTCGACGACCTCGACGCGATGTTCGAGCGACTCCCGAAGGCGACGACCGAGTCGCGGGGCGACTTCCGGATGTACGTCGACCGGACCTACTCGGTGACCGGGGTCGGCGCGGTCGCCTCGGGCACGGTCAACTCGGGCAGCGTCGAGGTGGGCGACGAACTGCTGCTCGGACCGATGCCGGACGGCTCGTTCCGCGAGGTGGAGGTCCGCTCGATCGAGATGCACCACCACCGCGTCGACCGGGCGAAGGCGGGCCGCATCGTCGGCATCGCGCTCAAGGGCGTCCGCGAGCCGGAGATCGAGCGCGGGATGACGCTGCTCCCCGGCGACGCCGACCCGCCGGCGGTCCGCTCGTTCGAGGCCGAGGTGATGGTGTTGAACCACCCGACGCGGATCCGCGAGGGCTACGAGCCCGTCGTCCACCTGGAGACGGTGAGCGAGGCGGTCGTGTTCCGGCCGGAGGGCGGACAGCTCCTGCCGGGCGATACGGGGAGGGCGACAGTCGAGTTCAAGTTCCGGCCGTATCTCGTCGAGGAGGGCCAGCGGTTCGTCTTCCGCGAGGGCCAATCGAAGGGCGTCGGGACCGTCGTCGACGTCGACGTCGACGTCGACGTCGACGAGTAGGCGGGCAGGCAGGCCGCAGATGCCCGCCGCCCGCGACGTTGAAGTTCGCCGACGCCCCACGTACGCGTATGGTTTCGCTTCCCGCGCTCGCGCTCGTCGGGCTCCTCGGCGGCGTACAGCTGCTCGAGACGATCCTCGACTACCTCAATCTCCAGTATGGCGCGGCGGCCGTCCGCGACGCCGTCGAGTGGGTCCGGACGGCGCTCGGCGTCGACGATCCAGAGGAGATGCTGGCGTACCAGCGCTCGAAGACGGTTCTCTCACAGCTGCAGTCGTGGCTCGGCGTCGTCGCCGTCCTCGCGGTCGTCGTCTCCGGGCTCTACGGCGACGTCACGACGGCGCTGGCCGACACCGGCCTCCCGAGCGTCGCCCAGGGCGTGCTGCTGCTCGCCGGGGCGGTCCTCGCCGGTCGCGTCCTGTCCGTCCCGTTCGACGCCTACGAGACGTTCGTCGTCGAAGAGCGGTTCGGGTTCAACAACCAGACGCCCGCGCTGTGGCTCCGGGACCTCGTGGTCGGGACAGTCGTCGCGCTCGTTCTCGGCGGGCTCGTCGGCGGCGCGATCCTCTTGGCCGTCGCGGCGCTGCCGACCGTCTGGCCCGTCGTCGGCTGGGGCTTGGTCGTCGGCTTCTCGCTTCTGTTTATGATTGTCTACCCGCGCGTGATCGCGCCGCTTTTCAACGACTTCGAGCCGATCGAGGACGGCGAGCTTCGGGACGCCGTCGAGAACGTCTTCGAACGCGCGGGCTTCGACTGCGAGCAGGTCTACGAGATGGACGCGAGCCGGCGGTCGTCGCACTCGAACGCCTACTTCGTCGGCTTCGGGCGCGCAAAGCGAGTCGTTCTCTTCGACACGCTCGTCGAGCAGATGGACCGCAAGGCGATCCAGGCGGTGCTGGCGCACGAACTCGCCCACTGGAAGAAAGCGCACATCTGGAAGCAGCTGGCCGCCTCGGCAGTGCAGATGGCCGTCGTCTTCGCGTTCCTCTGGTGGGTGACGACCTCCCAGTGGGTGTACACCGCGTTCGGGCTCCCGCAAGCGACGTACGCCGCGCTCGGGATCGGACTGCTGTACGCCGGCCCCGTGCTCTCGCTGACCGCGCCGCTGACGAATCAGCTGTCGCTCTCGCACGAGCGCGAGGCCGACGACTTCGCCGCGGAGACGATGGGCGGGGCCGACGAGATGACGCGCGCGCTCCGCACACTCGCGGGCGAGAACTTGAGTAACCCCTTCCCGCATCCGGCGTACGCCGCGTTCCACCTCACGCATCCGCCGATCCCCGAGCGGATCCGGCGGCTCCGCGAGCGCTACGGGACCGAAAGCGAGGAGCCAGACCACGTCGCAGGCGACACAGACGCCGGAGTTCCGCCGTCGACGACGTAGCCGGCGAACGGTCTCGATTCTACAGGTCTTCCGCGCGCACGTAACCACCGTCGCGTTCGGCAGCTAGATCCAACAGCACGGCCCACTCGAGGATCCGCTCGACGCGCTCGCGCCAGACGTCGCGCCAGTCCTCGGCCGCGCGGTGGGTCTCCCAGACGGGGACGCGGTCCTCGAACTCATCGAAGACTGTCTCGACAGACCGGGGGGCGTCCGTATCGAGCGCCGCGAGCACTTCGCGCGCGCCGTAGACGCGTCCGCGGAACGCTGCTCTGAGATGCTCGGGCGTCGGCTCGGTCGACTCGCGGACGAATCCCGAGGGCGTCTCCGAAGCCAGTTCGAGCGCGCGGAGGAACGTGAGCCACGTGCGCGCGATGTCCCGAGAGGGGAAGTCGAGGCGGCGCATCAGGCGCGCACAGCAGTCGTCCTCGGAGCCGGGGACGAGCGGGACGGCCCGCTGGGCGTCCGCGACGACGTCGATCGTTTCGGGTGGGTCCGGCAGGAGTTTGAATCTCATACTCGTCTCGGGTTACGCGATCACGTCCGGTACTCGAACGACTCCGCGAGCAGTTCCTCGTCGGTCTCGCCGAGGACGTGCGTCGGGCCGTTGACGACGTCGATCGTCACCTTCGCGGGCGCGAAGACCGTCTCCGGCACGTCGTAGAAGTCCCAGTCGGCGGCCGCGAAGATCTCCTCGAACGGCGTGCCGTACTCCTCGCGCGCGCTGGAGGGGACGCGGTCGAACTCGTCGAAGTCCTCGGCGACGGTGAGGTACACTTCGCCGCCGTACGCCAGCGCGTCGTTCGTCCGCGCCATCGCGACGCTCTCGTCGTAGCTGACCGGCGCGAGCGGCGCCGACCCGAACGCCGACTGGACGTTGCGGACGTCGTAGCCGAGTTCGAAGAGGCGGAAGATCGCCAGCTCCGCCGCGCGCGCGGCCCCGGTGACGCTGCCGACGGTCGAGCCGGTCGCGTAGGTGGGCAAGAAGACGCCGCTCGGTTCGACGCCGGCGGTGTCGGCGACGTGCTCGGCGACGCGGTCGCCCGGGAGGTCGATGCTCTCGACTGAGAGGACGGTCAGATCGAACTCGTCGAAGTAGTCCAGGGCGTGGAACTCGTCTTCCTCGGCGACGAGCGCCCGCGCCGGCCCCGCGCCGAGGCCGTCGAACGGCGGATCCTCGAACGTGAGCTCCCAGCCGGCCTTCTGCGAGCAGAGCAGCGAGAGCGCCGGGTGGTCGGTCTGGAGCTCGACGTACGGCGTCGTCGCGCCCGCGACCTCGCCCATCCGCGTCTGGACGGTCGAGAGCCCGGCGGTCTGGATCTCCGCGAGCAGCATTCCGGCTTCGACGCCCGCCTGTGCATCGACGCCGAAGTCCAGCACGGTCGCGCCCGACTCCAGTTCGTGCGGTACGACGCGGAGTTCCTCCGCGAAGTCGATGGCCTCGTCGACGAGTTCGATGGCCATCCGATTGATAGAATCCATATCTCGGGGTTGGGCGGCGCGGCGTAAAGTCGTTGGTAGTTCTGCGGTCTCGTTCGCTAGATCACTGTGGTAGTGGTTCCCACGCAATTCGGGGCGTAGGAGGCCCCTCGTGGCTGCTCAGCGTCAGACGACTACACAAAGTATTTACCGGACGTGATGCTTGTTTGGTCCGTACCCCTACCAATGGTGACGCCAGCGAGTACTGCGGGCCACGTCCGTTTCAGCGGACAGACGCACTCGCGTTTCGGTGCGCGCAAAGCTGTAGTCGCCGATTGCAGACTAACCAAACTATGACAGGAAATACGAGCAAGTTCCGCGCAGTGTTCCTCGCGGCGCTTATGGTCCTCAGCGTCTTCGCTGGGACCGTGGCGTTCGCTGGGAGTGCCAGCGCAAATCCGGAGAACTACAATGGTGGCGCTGTCCACTATGTGAACGCAAGTGATGACGCAGTAATCGAGATCCCGTTCGACGGCCCGATTGCGGGCAGTTCGATTGATGACTCGAACTTTACCGTCCTCGACGACGGTGACGACATCTCGGACCAGATCAACTACACCGAGAGTGCAAACGAACACGACGACAGCGGTAACGTCGAGTTGATCCTTGAGGACCGACAGACCCCGATCAACTCCAACGATCTGGAAGTCGACCTCTCCAGTGATGTCGCGTCGAACCCCGGTGAGAAAGCAATCGCTTTCGCCGCACAGTCGGTTGACCTCGGCGCAGGCGGTAACCCTTCGTCTGACATTACGACGTTCCAGGGAACGACTGTCGCCTTCTACGACAGCAGTGCCCAGAACAACTCTGACGTCGATAGCTTCGAGATCTCGGACGCCGACGAGGACGCGTTCGACTACTTCCAGAGCTACTCGACTGGAGAAAACAGCACGGTCTTCTACTTCGACACCAGCGACCGTGACCTCGGCGACTACGACCTCAACAACTCGGGCTTCAACCTCACCATCCGAGACCTCGGCCTGAGCGTCAGTGTCGATGACCTGAATGTCACGACCGACGACGACATCGAAGGCACCGTCGACACTCGTTCGTCCGACCGAGCAATCGAAATCGAACTGATCGACGACGCCGGCGACGGCGACACGGTGAAGACCATTGGAACCACTACGTCCGGTCAGGGCGACTTCGACTTCACTTTCCCCGCCTCCGACCTGGACGAGGGAGATTACACCGTTAAGGTGACTGACAACGGCTCTGCCGTCGAAGTCGAGTCATCCGTAGTCACGGTCAGTGAAGCCGACGACGACGCAGAATTCTCCGATAGCACGGTCTCCGACCAGCGTGGAGACATCGTCGAGATGACCGTTGAGATGGAAGGAACCGACTTCGCGACCATTACGGTCGGCGAAGTCGACGGTAGCGAGGGCGTTGTCGCCAACGCAACCGTCGAAGACGAGGATGACGACGGTCAGGTGACGGTCTTCCTCAACACGTACGAGCTCGGAGACCCGACAGACGGATCGGCAACTCCCTTCGCTGTTGATGACGACAGCGACGACAGCGTCTCGAGCCAGGAACTCACCGACAACGTCACTGACCTGATCGACGCTGGCGAGTACGACCTTGAGGTCGCTGCCGGAGAGACCGCTGCAGCAGACCTTACTGGTGGTGCTGACGGCGTTGCGACTCTCGTGCTCGAAGAGCGCAGCACCGAGACGCTCCGTATGTGGACGGGTAGCAAGGGCGAACTGAGCCCCTCGGACCTCGAAGACGTGAACGAAGCTCTCGCTAACGGTGAAATCACGCAGTCGTCCGAAATCGCAGTTGGCGACTACGCAGTCCACCAGCTGGTCGCCTCCGGCTTCGAGGGCGCACTCGACGCGCGCGAGAACGAGGACGTGACTGACACGTTCCTCAGCCTGACCGAGACTGGTCCGATCGACCTGACGATCGAAGAGGCCGACCCAGGTGCGAACCAGGACGCAGAGGTCCTGAACCTGACGTCTGAGAACACGACCGTGATCGCTGACGGTGCCAACGACACGTACTTCGTGATCGTTGACACCGACTCCGTCGGCTACGTCGGTGGCGGTGACCTCCCGGCTGACGACGACACGGACCTCGAGACCAACTTCACCGTCCTGCAGGACGACGCTGGTTTCGACTTCACGCCTGACGATCAGTTCGAGGACGACGAGAACGAAGAGACGTTCGTCACCTTCACGGCTGCTGAGCCAGACGCCGGCATCAACGAACCGTTCGATGTTGCAGCCGCCAGCGGCCAGACTGTCAGCGGAACGACGAATATCGCGCCAGGCACGGAAATCGACGTCCGCGTCCGCAGTGACGACGGCGTCACGCCGAGCTTCCTGAAGACGGCGTCGCCGGTCGTCCAGTCCGACGGCACCTGGAGCGCAACGTTCGACTTCAGCGAGCAGAACGTCGGCGACACCTACGAGATCGTCGTTCAGGACGCTCTCCTCGCAAGCGATGAGACCGAAGACGGCGAAGTCGTCGAGGCTGTCGAAACGGCAACCGCGACGCCCGAGCCGGGTACGGACACGCCTGAACCGGACACGGCAACGCCCGAACCCGACACGGCAACGCCTGAGCCGGACACGGCAACGCCCGAACCCGACACGGCAACTGAAGAGCCCGCGACCGAAACGCCGACCAGCACGCCTGGCTTCGGTGTGGTCGTCGCGCTGACGGCTCTCATCGCCGCGGCGCTGCTCGCGATCCGTCGCGACTAAGCAGCTAAACCACCGGATCTAATCCGGCCTTTCAATTTTCCACTTCTTTCGACGCTACACCGAACAGCGGTAGCCGCGTCCAGTCGACGTCGACTGCTAGATCTGAACGGTGCGGCGACGTACAGCTCCGGACGGCGATTACTTACGAGGAAAGTGGTTTTGTCAGCGTGGCGAGTCGGGGCACTCCGCCTGATACTCACGCGCTGCCCGTGGTCGCAACTCCGAGAGCAGTGACTGGCCAACCGAACGGAGTTGTACTGTGCTTCAGTTACCCAGCGCCCGCTGTGGAGACCAGCGCTGGAAACACAGTAACGCGCGCAGAAGGAGCTAGTCACTATCGAGCACAGAGATCCACCGACTGCGTAGTCACATCGCTACGAACGCAACACGAAACAGAAGTGCCCGGGGTGGGCTCCGAACCCACGATCTCCGCATGTCCCAGGTCCGAGGCTCGGCGGGCCCCGTGGGGAGCGACGGAGGCTTCCAAGGCGTTCCGCACCGAATCTCAGGAAACCCTATGAGTGCGGCGCTATGTCCAGCTAAGCCACCCGGGCTCGTTCTTTCGTAGTCCGATGACGCTCTTAAACCTTCGCAAGTTCGACGACCGCGAGAGTGTCTGACAATCGCCTCAGCGACAGGATCCCGACCTCACGACTTCCCGTCTACACTCGCACCCTTCATCTCGTCGAACCGCTCCGTGAGCCACTCGTAGACGGTCGGCCCGACGAGCAGCGCGGCCACGAGCACCGCAGCGACGACGACGCGGAGGTCGGTCGCGCCTGCGAGATCGCCGGCGGCGAGCGTCTCCGCCGACGAGCCCGCGAGGATGCCAACGAGAACCCACGGGATCTCGCCGATCGCCGTGCCGACGAGAAACGCCGACAGGGGCACGCCGGCCAGCCCCGCGGCGACCGAGACCACGTCCGACGGAGCCGGGACGAGCCGACTCGCCACGACGCTCCGGACGTCGCCGGTCCGCTCTCTGAACGCCTCCCCCGCGTCGGCGACGCGTCCCGTCCGTCCGAACCGCCGCGCGAGCAGATACGGCGGGACGCTCGTCAGCGTGACCAGCGCGATCGCGATCGGGAATCCCGCCGGACCGACGCCGTAGCCGAGGAGGACGGCCAAAAGCGTCGTCGGCCACGCGAGCAGGGGCCGAACGGCGGCGAGCGCGACGGTGGCGACGACGAGCCGGACTGGATCCGCGACGAGCCACGTCGCTCGCGAGAGCACCGCGTCGGGCGAGGTGACGAGCGCGGCCGCGACGACCACCGCAAGCGCGGCACCGGCGGCGACGCGCGCCCGCAGTCGGGATCGATCCATCGCCTCCGGATCGCCGCCGCGCAGGCATAACAGTTGGTGACCGCCGTCGGGACGCGCGGGCGCTGGGGCGTCGCGTTCGGCGCTACTGCTGACGCGACGTTGAAATACCTCGTCCGCGTAGCACGGACTCGAACCGTGGCCGACGACGAGCAATCGGACCTCTCCGCATTCGACGCCGAGCGCGACACGGGGAGCGATCGCGCCGCCGACACAGTCGACGCAACGGCTAGGGACGACGACGCCGACGGGCGCGAGGCCGCGGAACGCGAGGCTGCGGGACGTGAGACTGCGAGCGAAGCCGAGCGGCCGGGGAGCGCGGACGAGGCGGAGAGCGCTCCGAGCATCGGCACGGACGCCCGCCAAACTGTCGCGGAGCTGAGCAGAGACGAACGCGTCGAACTGGGCGTCGACCTCCTCGCACACGTCGAGGCGGAGTCGTTCTCGCTGTCGGCGGCCGTCGACCGCATCGAGACGGTCACGACGAACCCCGCGCTGACGAGGGAGATCCTCGACACCGCAGAGCTGCGCGGGATCATCGAACGCGGCGAGGGACGCCTCCGAACGCGCCGCGGCGGCACGTTCGTCCGGTTCGAGCAGCAGGTGATCGAGCGGGAGGGCGACTACCGGTGCCGGCGCTGCGGAGCGAGTCTCTCGACGGGACACTTCGTGCAGTTCGAGAGCGGCGAACTCGGTCCGTTCGGGCCCTCGTGCGTGCGAAAAGTGCTCGGCCGCGAGTGAGCGCTATCGGCCGCGACGCAGTTCCTCGATGAGCTGTTCGATCAGCTCTCGCTGCGCCTGCAGTTCCTCGTTCTGCCGGTCGACCGCGTCCCGGAGCTCTGCGACCTCTTCGCGGAGCTGCTCGTCGATCGCGGGCGTGGCCGACTGGAAGCCCGACCCCGCGAACGCCGTCTCGGAGGGAGCCTCGTCCGTGCCTGGGCCGCCTACTCCCGAAGCCTCGCCCGCCGCGCTTCCGGGAGCCTCTGCGCCGGGGGTCCCTCGCTCGGCGTCTCCCGGCGCTGTCTCGCTCTGTGTTCTCTCCCGTGCGGCGTTCGCCGCCGACGCGGGGTCCGCCGCAGCCGGATTCGATTCAGCTCCGGAAGCCCCGTAGCTGTCCTCCGCGCCCGCTTCTTGGGCCGACCCCGACTCCGGGGGGTGCTCGACCTGCTTGGCGACGGTCTCGGGGCTGACGTCGGCCGCCTCAGAGCCCGTTGCCGACGCGGTCTGGCCTGCGCTCTCACCGGCGGAGGTCGCAGCGTCTGACGCGTCGTCGCCGGTGTCCGCAGCGGAGCGGGTCGCGTTCTCCGGCAACTCCTCGGGCGCTGCGGGATCGGCGATCAGCGGGTCGGGGCCGTCGCCGAAGGACACCTCGTCGGGCTGGCCGAGGTCAGGCTCCTCGCTCTCCTCGTCGTCGGGTTCGGCCGCGGCGCGGAGCTCCGCGACGGAGTCGACGTCCCAGTACGACAGCAGGGTCGACTCCAGGGCGGCCCGAACCGCTCGCGCATCGTCGTTGGGAGCTTTGAACCGCTCTTGGCGGCCGTCGACGGTTAGCACGACCGACGTCGCCACGCTGCCGTCCTCGAAGTCCAGATCGCTCACGTCGCTGTAGTGGTAGGACTCGAAGTCCTCGTCCCAGAGATTCGCGCCGATGTGACGGACGACTCGCTGGCCCGCGATGACGATCGTGAGTTCGCTGAAGCGGAAGAGCCGCTCCATCGACTCGTCGGCCTCGAGAATGTCGTTCGCCCGCAGGACGCCTTCGACGATCGGCTGGAGGGCGCGTTCGAGCCGTTTTGCGGGTAGCGACATCGTCTCCTGCCCGTCGAGCCCGTAATCGAGCGTCACCTTCGCCTTGCGCCGGCCCTCGGAGACGGTGATGCGCTCTGCGTCGTGGGAGTACTCCTCGACGGACTCGTCGGAGAGCAGGCCTTCGGCACGGTAGAGCAGCGTCCGCGTCGGCGTCACGTACAGTTCGTCCTCGCCGCCGAGGTCGACCCGCGCGACCACGTCGTCGCCGGCGAGGGCGGCCCGGACGATCTCCGGTTGGCTCATAGCAACGTTCTCCGTCCGTTTCGTCATAAATCCGTGGGTCTTCCGGGCGCGTGGGCGCGCGAGAGGTATATAGGCGGGAAGACGGCAGGCCACACGCGGGAGGACGGCGGGCCACACGAGAGAAGACGGCGGGCTACACGAGGGAAGACAGGCCCGAAAGCACTGTGAGCGGTGTAGAAGGCGGGCGTGCGTAGAGCGACCGTTCGATCCGCTCGACCGATCAGTCGTCGGCGACGACGTGGCGGCTCTCACCGGTCATCGCGAGGACGTCGTCGAAGAATCCTAGGGAGTCGTGGGGGCCCGGATGCGCTTCGGGGTGGTACTGGCGGGTGATGACGTCGAGATCGTCGTTCGCGAGGCCCTCGGCGGTGCCGTCGTTGACGTTGACCTGCTTCACGTCGAGTTCGTCGCCGGGTTCGCCGACGGTGTAACCGTGGTTCTGCGTCGTCATCACGACCTTTCCGGTGTCGAGGTCGCGGACGGGCTGGTTCACGCCGCGGTGCCCGAAGTCCATCTTCTCGGTGGTGCCGCCGAGCGCGCGCGCGACGACCTGCTGGCCGAGACAGATGCCCGCGATCGGGACCTCCCCGACGTGTGCTTCGACCAGTTCCTGTGCGGCCTCGAAGTTCGCCGGGTCGCCCGGGCCGTTCGAGATGAACAGCAGATCGGGATCGACAGCGGCGAGGTCGTCGCTCGTGGTGTCGTACGGGAGCACGTGGACCGAGGCGTCGCGCTCGACCAGCGAGTCGACGATCGACATCTTCGCGCCGCAGTCGACGAGCGCGACGTCGGTGTCGCCGTCGCCGTAGGTCGTGTGCTCGACCGTCGAGACGCGCTTGCCGATGTCGACGTGTTCGCTCATCCCCTTGCACTGTTCGAGTTCGGCCTCGGCGTCCGCGGGCGTCACGTCCTCGCCGACGGCGATGCCGCACTTCATCGCGCCCTCCTCGCGGATCGACGTGACGAGATCGCGGGTGTCGATGTGGTCGAGCGCGGGGACGTTCTCGGATTCGAGCCACTCGACGGCGTCGTCGGTGAACTCGTGGGCGATCGCCGCGCGCGGGTGGACGCGGTCGGACTCGAACCGCTCCTCTCGGACGCCGTAGTTGCCGATGAGCGGGTACGAGAACGTCAGGACCTGCTCCTCGTAGGAGGGATCGGTCAGGCTCTCCTCGTAGCCGGTGTACGCAGTCGTGAACACTAGCTCGCCGCGGGTCCGTCCCGGAGCGCGACCGCGCGCTTCGATGACACGGCCGTCCTCCAGGGCCAGATAGGCGTCCGACATTACGAGAAACGCACGTGATCACGGGGTATAAGTGTTGCTTTCGTAGCTCAGTTACGAATTTCGTAATCGGTAAGCCCCCCGAGCGTCTCTGTTGGGTATGGACGAGCTCGATCGCCAGATCCTCGACATCCTCCGGCGAGACGCCCGCACGCCGTACACGGAGATCGCCGCGCAGGTCGGGACCTCCGAGGGGACGGTGCGCAACCGCGTCGAGCGCCTGACCGACGACGGCGTCATCGAACGGTTCACCGTCTCCACGCGGACGGGAAACATCAAGGCGATGATCGAGGTCTCGGTGAAAGTAGACGTCGACACGACCGACATCACCGAGCAGATGACCGAGTGGGACCAGGTCGACTTCGTCTGGCAGGTCTCCGGCGAGGAGGACGTCGTCCTCGTCGTCGACGCCGCCGACACGCAGGCCGTGAACGACCTGATCACGCGCGCACGCGAACTCGACGAGGTGAAGAACACGAAGACGCGGCTCATCCTCGACGAGCGACTCGGCCGGTCGCCGTGAGATCCGGAGGTGACAGCGCCCCGCGTCGCGCCGGAACGAATCGTTTTAGTGCGCGCTGACGGAACATCGGGGTATGGCGATCAAACCCAAGTACGTCAAACAGCTCGGGAAGCTGCTGCTGGAGAAGTATCCGGAAGCGTTCAACACGGACTTCGAGACGAACAAAGAGAGCGTCGCGACGCTCACCAACGTCGAGTCGAAGGGCGTCCGCAACCGGATCGCGGGCTACATCACGCGCAAGAAGGGCGGCGCACAGCCGACCTCGGCGTAAGTCGGAGAGCTGTTTCTGGAAGTGGAAGTCGTCGACCTCGTGAGCGACGCGCTTCGGTCGACTAAAAGCGACAACAGCCGCGAGCGGCGCGCTCAGAACCGGTCGGCGCGTCCCGCAGCGGCCCACTTGTCCCGCGGCGCGCCGTCGGGCACGCGGCGCACGCGACGCCCGTTCGTCGCCTCCACGCGCCCGGCGAACGTCCACCGCTCGCCGTTCCACGTCGGCCTGCGCTCGGAAGCGGCCGCCGCGGCCGCCGCAGCGGCGCGCTCCTCGTCGCCGAGGTGGGCGGCGACGGCGGCGACGATCGCTGCGGCCTCTTCGTCGTCTGCGGCCTCCGGGAGCCGGAGCCGTTTCGCGAGGTCGCCGTCGATCTGTCCGTCGACCATCTCAGATCGGGAGGTTGCCGTGCTTCTTGTCCGGGCGGTCCGAGCGTTTCGAGCGGAGCATCTCCAGATCGGACACGAGCCGTGCGCGTGTCTCCGGCGGCTCGATGACGGCGTCGATGAACCCCCGGTCGGCGGCCGTGTAGGGGTTCGCGAACTCCTCGCGGTACTCCGCGATGAGCTCCTCGCGGCGCTCGTCGGGGTTCTCCGCGGCGGCCAGTTCGTCGCTGTAGAGGATGTTGACCGCCCCCTGCGGCCCCATCACGGCGATCTCGGCGGTCGGCCACGCGTAGTTGACGTCCGCGCCGAGATGCTTCGAGGCCATCACGTCGTACGCGCCGCCGTAGGCCTTCCGCGTGATCACCGTCAGGAGCGGGACCGTCGCCTCGGAGTACGCGTACAGCAGTTTCGCGCCGTGGCGGATGATCCCGTTGTGCTCTTGGTCGGTGCCCGGAAGGAAGCCCGGAACGTCGACGAACGAGACGATTGGAACGTTGAACGCGTCGCAGACGCGGACGAACCGGGACGCCTTCTCGGAGGCCTCGATGTCGAGCGTGCCGGCGTTGACGCGCGGCTGGTTTGCGACGACGCCGACCGAGTGGCCGTCGAGGCGGGCGAAGCCAACGAGGACGTTCTTCGCGAAGCCCGCGTGGACCTCGAAGAAGGAGCCCTCGTCGAGGACGCCGCCGACGACGTCGTGCATATCGTAGGGCTTCCGCGGCTCGTCGGGCACGACCTCGTTCAGCGAGTCGTCGGCGCGCTCTGGGTCGTCCCACGGTTCGACGCGCGGGGGATCCTCGACGTTGTTCGGGGGAAGATACGAGAGCAGCCGTCGGATGTCGTCGAGGGCCTCCTCCTCGGTCTCACACGCGAAGTGCGCGACGCCCGAGGTCGAGGCGTGCGTGACCGCGCCGCCGAGCTCCTCGAAGCTCACTTCCTCGCCGGTGACGGTCTTGATCACGTCCGGACCGGTGATGAACATATGACTCGTGTCCTTCACCATGAAGGTGAAGTCCGTGAGTGCGGGCGAGTAGACGGCCCCGCCGGCGCACGGTCCCATAATCGCCGAGATCTGGGGAACGACGCCCGAGGCGTCGGTGTTCCGGCGGAAGATCTCGCCGAAGCCGGCGAGCGACTGGACGCCCTCCTGGATGCGCGCTCCGGCGGAGTCGTTGAGGCCGACGACGGGTGCGCCGACCTCGACGGCTTTGTCCATCACCTTCGTGATCTTCTCGGCGAAGACCTCGCCGAGCGACCCGCCGAAGACGGTGAAGTCGTGGGCGAAGACGAACGTCTTCCGCCCGTCGACCTCGCCGTAGCCGGTGACGACGCCGTCGCCCGGCAGCTGGGTCTCCTCCATCCCGAAGTTGTGGTTCCGGTGGGTCCGGAGCTGATCGATCTCCCGAAAGGTCCCGTCGTCGAGGAAGTAGTCGATGCGCTCGCGGGCCGTCATCTTCCCCTTCTCGTGCTGGGATTCGATGCGGTCCTCGCCGCCGCCCTTCAGCGCGCGCTCGCGCTTCTCGCGTAGCTCCTCGATCCGGTCCTCCATCGTCACGTCGGACCATCTCCGGTCATCGTCACGTACGTACCGACGGGAGGCAAAAGGGTTTCCGCAATCCGACAAGGGAAGGTTCGTCGAACGTCGATATCACCGACATAGTATATAAAAAATAATTATGTTTATGGCGCTCGAAGTCGTGCTAGTCAGTGGCAATGGCCAGCGCATACAGATCCCCCTTCGAACGCCTCCGGACGCGGTACGACGACGTCGACTTGGTCTGTCAGAAGTGCGGCTACGACGACACCGACGGCGAGTGGCAGGCCGTGACCTCCGGACACGTCATCCAGTACCGACACATCTGCCCGAGCTGCGGCGCGATCCGTCGACGGACGCTCTCGCTCGAGAAGTGACTGGCGCGTGGACGTAGAACCGGTCCCGGACAGTGCGAACGGCGCGAACGGCGCGAACGGCGATACACCCCCCTGCAGCGCGTCTCCGCACGTCGCGCAGCGCTAGACGAGCGACCGCTCGGTCCGGAGCCCGACGAACGCGAGCGCGCCTGCGCCCACGGCGACGAACACCGTCGGCCAGAAGCCGAGGCTGGCGTCGACGCCGAACGTCGTCAGGAGCGTGAAAAGCAGGAAGATCGGGAGCACGACGCCCGCACCGAGCAGCCACGGCGTCGCGAGCGGCCGCGAGACGCCGCCCGCTCCGGAGCGGAGTTCGGCGATCGCGTCGCGACCCATCACCCAGCCGGCGAAGACGAGCACCGCGGCCAGCCCGAGCGTCAGGAGCGTGTCCACGAGCGGCCCGGCGACGAAGCCGAACACCGTCCGCCCCGCGATCGTGGGATTGACGGCGCAGACGCCGCCGGTCACGACGACGCCCCCGGTGACGAGCGCCACCGCGCGACGCCGCGAGAAGCCGTACTCGTCGACGAGGAAGGAGACGGGGATCTCGAGCATACTGATCGACGACGACAGCGCCGCGAGTACGACGACGCCGAAGAACGCCGTCGCGACGAGTGCGCCGCCGGGAAGCTGTGCGAACGCGCCCGCGAGCCCGACGAACAGCGCGCCCGGTCCCGGTGCCGTCTGGGTCGGATCGACGCCCAGCGAGAACAGCAGTGGGAAGACGACCAGCCCCGCGAGGACTCCCACGAGCGTGTTGAGGACGGCGATGATCGTCCCGTCGAACGGGAGCGAGCGGTTCTCGTCGATGTAGGAGGCGTACGTGATCATCGTCCCGGCGCCGAGCGAGAGCGTGAACAGGGCCTGCCCGGCCGCCGGCGCGAGCACGTCGAAGAAGTTCGCGCGGATCGTCGCGACGTCGAAACTGAGGTAGAACGCGTACGCCTCGGCCGCGCCGGCGCGCGTACCGGCCCAGACGGCGAGCCCGACGAGCAAGACGAGCACCGCGGGCATCATCACCTTCGTGCCGAGCTCGATCCCGCGGCGGACGCCGGCGTAGACGACCAGCGCTGTCAGCCCCAAAAAGAGGAAGTGGAAGCCGAGCGCGTCGAGGCCGGCGGCGACGCCACCGAAGTACTGCCCCGGCGAAGCGAAGTACGCCGGCTGGCCGCCGGCGACCGCGAGCGCGCTCTCGCCGAAGTACCGGAGGATCCATCCGCCCACGACGCTGTAAAAGGAGATGAGCGCGATCGCGGTGAAGACGTAGAAGACGCCCCACAGCCCCCACGCCCGCGACCCCGAGAGGTCCCGAAACGCCCCCACGGGACTCTTCTTGCCGCGTCGGCCGACGACGAACTCCCCGAGCAGGCCGGGGACGCCGACGAGCAGTACGATGCCGAGATACACAATCAGAAAGGCGCTCCCGCCGTTGTCGGCCGTCACCCACGGGAACCGCCAGATGTTCCCGAGGCCGACCGCCGAACCGGCGGCGGCGAGGATGAACCCCGCGCGTGTCGCCCATGTCTCACGTGCCATTGGGACTCACTCCCCCGCTCGCGAGTAAGTGGCTTTCGGACCGGATCCGTCCGCTCGACCGACGACACGGACGTTCGTGAAAGATTCGATCTCGCAGTGGCGGGGCAGTTCCAGCAGTCGCTACTGCGCCGCCACTTGAAGCCCGCCAGTGCTCTTGGCGGAAACTTATTTACCCCGACAATAATGAACGAATATGACTGATACCGATCACGTCGTGATCGCAGGCAGCGGACGCGTCGGACACCGCGTGGCCACCCACTTCACCGACCGGGGCTGGGACGTCACAGTGATCGATCCCGATCCGGGAAGAGCCACCGAGGACGACGACATCGAGGTCCTCAGAGGCGACGCGACGAAGCCGTCGGTGCTCGAGGCGGCCATCACCGACCGGACGGACACCGTCGGCGCGCTGACGGACAAACAGGACACGAACCTCGTCGTCTGTATGGCGGCGAAGCGCCACGCGGCGGACATCCGGACCGTCGCCCGAATCGAGGAGGGCGCCGGCGACGAGTACGAGGCGTACGTCGACCAGGTGTACTTCCCCGAGCGTGCCAGCGTCCGCGCGGCGGTCAACGCCCTCTCCGGTAGCGACGTCCGCACGCTGGAGGAGGTCACCGGCGAACTGGAGGTGCTCGACGTCCGGATCGACTACGACGCGCCGGCCGCGGGCGAGGTCGTGTCCGACGCGCTCCCCGAGGGCTCCGTGGTCATCGCCGAGGCCGACGGTCACGTCGCCGTCCAGCACTCGACGGCGTTGATCGGCGGCCGACGGTATCTCGTCGCGGCCGACCGCGACGTCGTCGGCGAGGTCCTCACGCAGTGTCGTGGCGAGGAGCCGACGTAGTCGGGAGTCGGCGAGCGACCGGCCGCCTACAGCGGCGGCGCGATCGCGCCGTCGATAAAGAGCGTCTGGACGCCGAGCGCGAGCGTGAGGAGCACGCCGAGGATGACGACCGTCCGCGCGAGCCACAGCCACGTCAGGCCGACGCCGGAGCCCAGCGACGACCCCGCGAGCAGTTCCTCGACCGCGGGGCGGCCGTACACCCAGCCCGCGAACAGGAGAATCCCGAGCACCGACAGCGGGAGCAGCAGCTGGTACGCCAGCGTGTCGAACCAGCCGAGCCACGCGGTGTCCCACGCCGAGGGGACGCCGAGCAGGAAGATGAGCCCGCCGAGGATCGCGGCGACCTGCGGCCGGCGCGCACCGTAGTTGTCGACGGCGTAGGAGACGACGACCTCGAGCAGGCTGATCGCCGACGACAGCGCCGCGATGAGGACGACCGCGAAGAAGACGACGCCGACGAGTCGGCCCGCGGGCAGCTCTGCGAACGCCGTCGCGAGGCTGACGAACAGCGCGCCCGCGCCGCCGCTGCCGGGTTCGATACCCTGCACGAACAGCAGCGGGATGACGACCAGCCCCGCGAGGATGCCGACCGCGCTGTTGAGCACGACGACGGTGATGCTGTCGCCGAAGAGGCTCTGATCGTCGCCGATGTAGGAGGCGTAGGTGATCATCGCGCCCATCCCGAGCGACAGCGAGAAGAACGCCTGACTCACCGCGAACGGGATGATGTTCGTGAGCGGACCGCTGAACGAGGGCAGCGGATCGAAGGAGACGCTCAGACTGAGCTGTGAGAGGTCCGGCGAGAGGAAGTAGCTGTAGCCCGGTGCCGCGCCGGGGATCGTGAACACCCAGACGCCCAGCACCGCGAGGATGACGACGATGCTCGGGACCATCAGCTTCGTCGCCTTCTCGATCCCGTCCTCGACGCCGCCCGCGACGATCGCGACGACGAGGATCATAAACAGCGCGTGGAGCGCGAGCGCGCCGACGCCCGCCGAGATCTGGCCGAAGTAGGCTGCGGGATCCGCGAAGTACGCGCCGGTGACGCTGCCGCCGATGTAACGGAGCACCCACCCGCCGACGACGCTGTAGTACGACAGAATCCAGAAGCCGGTGGCGACGCCGAGGACGCCGACCCACTTCCAGTTCCGGTGGCCGAGTCGCTCGAACGCGCCGATGGCGTTCAGACTGCTCTTTCGCCCGACGACGAACTCCGCGAGCATCGCCGGGAGACCGATACCCAGTGCTGCGACGAGGTAGACGACGAGGAACGTCGCGCCGCCGTACTCGGAGGTCTTGAACGGAAACTGCCAGATGTTCCCGAGCCCGACCGCCGAGCCGACTGCAGCGAGGATGAACCCCGCGCGCGTCGCCCACGTCTCTCGTTCACTCATTGCTGCCCCGGCCTAGTCACCGACCGAGTGATAAGACACGCGATTATCGAGCGTCTCGCGCCCAAAAATTGTACATAATCGTCTCAGTAAGAACGTTTCTGTACGTTCGTCGACCGGGAGGCGAAAGCGGGTCGACGCGGAGACGCGAGTCTGTTCTCGCCGGCTACGGCACTAAGACGAGCTTCCCGACGAAACTGTCCTCTAAGACCGCGCGCTGTGCCTCGCCTGCGTCCTCGAAGTCGTAGGTCTCGTGGACGATCGGCTCCACTTCGCCGCGAGCGGCGAGATCTGCAATTCGCGAGAGCACCCCGCCGATGTCGGCGGCGTTGAAAAGCGACATAAACTGATACTGTATCTCCTTGCCCTTCGTGGCCCCGATATTGTCGAAGCCGCCCTCGGCGGTGTCGTTGCCGATGCCGACGACTCGGGCCCCGGTGTTGGCGACGTTCGCGTTGAACTGCAGGTACTGGTCCATGTGCAGGTCGACGACCACGTCCGCGCCGCCGGCGTCGAGGACGGCGTCTTCGAGATCCCCGCGGCTGTAGTCGAAGACCTGGTCCGCACCGAGATCGGAGAGCACGTCGGCGTGTTCGGGGGAGGCGGTCGCGAGGACGTGTGCGCCCATCGTCTCCGCGAGCTGGATGGCGACGTGGCCGACGCCGCCGCTCCCGCCGTGGACGAGAACGTTCTCGGCGGGTTCGGCTCCCGCGTGGTGGACGAGCGCTTGCCAGGCGGTGCCGGCGACGGTGCCGAGCGCGGCGGCGTCCTCGAAGTCGATCTCCTCGGGGAGGTGTGCGAGGTAGTCCGCCGGTGCGACGGCGGCCTCCGCGTACGATCCCGGCATCCCGTTCCCGAGCCCCGTTCCGAAGACGCGGTCGCCGACGGCGAACGCCTCGACGCCCTCGCCGACCGCCGCGACTGTGCCAGCGAGGTCGCCGCCGCCGATGAACGGCAGGTGCGGGACTGGGTACGCGCCCTCGCGGAAGTAGGTGTCGACCGGATTCACGCCGGCCGCTTCGACGTCGACGACGACCTGGCCGTGGTCGGGGTCGGGTTCGTCGACGTCGTCGACCGTCAGTACCTCGGGACCGCCGTGCTCGTGGAATCTGACTGCGCGCATCGGACGTCGATTTGACACGGAGGCTCATAAAAGAGGTCGAAGGAGACTGAGGCCTCTCCTGTGGCGGCGTGGTCGCCGGGGCTGTTCCCGACTGTGACGCTCACGGGTAAACCCGTATTTGAGTAAATACACGAAATCGGAACAAAAACTGCCGCTTTGTTGAATCAATATCGACGGGATTTATGCGGGCGCACGACCGTCCCTCGGACGATGCGCTTACACGAGTACCAGGCGAAGGACGTCTTCGCCGACGCCGGCATTCCGGTGCCAGAATCTCACCTCGCCACCTCCGTCGACGAGGTCGTCGAGGCGGTCGCAGACATCGGCTTCCCGGCGGCTATCAAAGCACAGGTACACGTCGGCGGCCGCGGCAAGGCCGGCGGCATCAAGATCGCGACCTCCGAGGAGGAGGCCGAACAGTACGCCGAGGAGATCCTCGGGATGGACCTCAAGGGCTACACCGTCGAGAAGGTCCTCGTCGAGGCCGGCGTCGACTTCGAGAACGAACTCTACGTCGGGATCACGATGGACCGCGGGGCGGGCGAACCCGTCGCGATGGTCTCGACCGAGGGCGGCGTCGACATCGAGTCGGTCGCCGAAGAGACGCCCGAAGCGATCGCGCGCGAGCACATCGACCCCGCGTTCGGCCTGCATCCCTACCAGGCGCGGAAGGCCGTCTACGACGCCGGCATCCCCAGGGACGTCGCCGGCGACGTCGCCTCCATCCTCTCGACGCTCTACGATCTCTACGAGTCGAAGGACGCCTCCGAGATCGAGATCAACCCCGTGATGATCACCTCGGATCGAGAAGTCGTCGCGGCCGACGCCGTGATGAACATCGACGAGGACGCGCTCTTCCGCCAGCCCGACCTCGCGGAGATGGAAGACGAGGCCGCAGAAGACGAACTCGAAGGGAAGGCCAACGAGTACGGCTTCGACTACGTTCGTCTCTCCGGCAACGTCGGTATCATCGGCAACGGAGCCGGCCTCGTGATGACGACGCTGGACCTCGTCGACTACTACGGCGGCGAGCCCGCGAACTTCCTCGACATCGGCGGCGGCGCGAAGGCAGAGCGCGTCGCGAACGCCTTGGATATGGTGTTCTCCGACGAGAACGTCGACGCCGTCGTGTTCAACATCTTCGGCGGCATCACCCGCGGTGACGAGGTCGCGAAAGGTATCAACGAGGCCCTCGGGCAGTTCGACGAGATCCCGAAGAAGGTCGTCGTCCGCCTCGCCGGCACGAACGCCGAGGAGGGGATGGAGATCCTCAACACCGACCTCGTCGACGTCGAGGCGACGCTCGAAGACGCGGTTCAACAGGCCGTCGAAAACGCACAGGAGGCACACCAATGAGCATCTTCGTCGACGACGACACGCGCGTTGTGGTACAGGGAATCACCGGTGGGGAAGGCAAGTTCCACACCGAGCAGATGATGGAGTACGGCACGAACGTCGTCGCGGGCGCGGTCCCCGGCAAGGGCGGTCAGGAAGTCGCCGGCGTCCCCGTCTACGACACGGTCGATCAGGCCGTCGAAGCCGAGGACGCCGACGCCTCGGTCGTGTTCGTCCCGCCGGCGTTCGCCGGCGACGCCGTCTTCGAGGCGCTCGACACGGATCTCGACCTCGTCGTCGCCATCACGGAGGGCATCCCGACCCAGGATATGGCGAAAGTGAACAAGCGCCTTTCTGAAGTCGACACCCGCCTCATCGGCCCGAACTGCCCCGGCATCATCACGCCCGGCGAGGCCAAACTCGGCATCCTCCCCGGCAACATCTTCGAGTCCGGGAACGTCGGTCTCGTCTCCCGCTCGGGGACGCTGACCTACCAGGTCGTCTCGAACCTCACCGACAGAGGGATCGGTCAGACCACCGCGATCGGCATCGGCGGCGACCCGATCATCGGCACCTCGTTCGTCGACGCGCTCGAAGCGTTCGAGAACGACCCCGACACCCACGCGGTCGTGATGTGCGGTGAGATCGGCGGCGAGGACGAGGAGCAGGCCGCGAAGTTCATCGCGGAGAATATGGACACGCCCGTCGCGGGCTTCATCGCCGGGCGGACGGCCCCGCCGGGTAAGCGGATGGGCCACGCGGGCGCGATCGTCTCCGGGTCCGGAACCGGCACCGCGGAGTCGAAGATCGACGCGCTCAACGACGCTGGCGTCCCCGTCGGCGACACGCCGAACGAAGTCGCCGACCACATCGAAGACTTCCTGTAGCGCTCTGCACGAGGACCGGCTCTGCTCTTCGTTTCTCTCACCTTTCCGGCTCTGCTCTCTTCCTCTCGACTCTTCTCTCTTTGTCTGCCCCCTCTCTTCTTTTCGACTCTTCTCTCTTTGTCTGCCCCTTCTCTTCTTCTCGACTCTTCTCTCGGTTCCTCTCCTCCCGCTCGCCGACGGCGACGCGGTCACGACACTGGCTCGGCCACCACATCAGTCCGGCCACGATGCTGGCCCGACTACCACACTAGCCCGGCCACAATACTGGTCCGGCTACCACACCGCCCCGGATATCGCACCGCCACACTGAAATTCCGCCTGAGCGACAGTATCTGATCACCCCGCGATGAGACGACGAACCCTCCTCGCCAGCGCCACCGCGATGCTCGCGACGGGCAGCGGCTGTGCCGCCCTCGCCGACGAACCGACCCCCGCGCACACGGTGTCCGTCTACCTCGCCGACCGCGAAGCGACGCGGGACGTCGCCGTGACTGTCGCCACCTCCGACGGAACCACCATCTTCGAGCGCGAGTACCAGCTCTCGGACGGCAACGAGGCCGACGAGGACGCGACCTTCCCCGCGTCGACGGAGCCCGAGACCGTCGTCGTCACCGTCGACGGCAACCGTTTCGAGCGGCAGTGGCCCGACGTCACCGCTCCGGAACTGCCGTGCGGCGACCCGAACCGCGCGGGCATCGAAGTGTACGTGCGGGGCGCTCCGGGGGAAGCGCCCGCGGTTCGACTGGAAGCGAACTGCCAGCGGGTCACGATGCAACCCCAGTGAGGCACCCGATCGACACAGCGCCCGAACTCGGCCAGCCTCGGTACATCCACTCTCGGAACGT
Organism: Halobellus sp. Atlit-31R; assembly: GCA_003665935.1. Lineage (GTDB taxonomy): Archaea > Halobacteriota > Halobacteria > Halobacteriales > Haloferacaceae > Haloquadratum. Next base: position 200,107 of record QPLR01000002.1, read on the forward strand.
CTATGTCGCCGCCGCGTGAGCAGCGAGTAATGCGCGTCAGCGACATCCTCTCGTCGTCGATCGTCACGGTGGACATCGAGTCGTCGCTCGCAGACGCCGTCGAGAAGATGCTCGGCGACGACGTCGGGAGCGCCGTCGTCACCAACGACAGCGGCCCGCGCGCGATGCTCACCGAGTACGACGTGCTCGAGGCGACGTACCGCACCGACGACCCCCTCTCTACGATCCCCGTCAGAGCCGCCGCGACCGCGCCGCTGATCTCGATCGGTCCGTCCGCATCGGCCCGCCGCGCGGCCGAAAAGATGGACGAACACGGGGTCCACCGCCTCGTCGTCGTCGACGGCCTCGACGTCGTCGGCGTCGTCTCGACGACGGACCTGATCCGCAACTACACCGGGATCCGCGAGGACGCCCGGCGGCACGCCGACGCGGAGTACGAGTGGTTGACGCGCGAGGAGATGCGGTGAGCAGGCCGTCGCCGCCGCGGGGTCGCCTTCGGAACCGTCATCAGCGTCGAGCGACGACTCCAGCACACGGAGACGATGTCGCCACCACACCTCTCCCGCCGCGCGCTCCTCGGCAGCGTCGCGACCGGGACACTTCTCGGCACTGCCGGCTGTCTGCAGACGCTCGGCTTCCAGCGCCAGTCGGCCTGGCGTGACCCCCCGCTCGCCGAAGACCGCCCCGACGCGGTGTACGTCCCGGCGGTCATCGAGGGGATGCAGACGTACGGGAAGACGACCGCGGGGCGGTACGGCGTCGCACTCACCTACTCGTACCCGCATCGGTTCTGGACTCTCTCCGGAACTGAGACCTCGAAGACGGTCGTCGAGGCCGACCACGACCTCCACCTGATGGTCTCGCTGTGGGATACCGAGACCGGCCGCGTCCTTCCGCTCGACTCGGGGCTCACGATCGAGATCCGGAACGCCGACGGCCTCGTCACCGAGGAGGTCGCCTATCCGATGCTCTCGCAGACGATGGGCTTTCACTACGGATCGAACTACGCACTCGACGGCGAGGGCGAGTACGAGGCGCGCGTCCGCGTCGGCGGCGTCTCGCTCCGCCGCACCGGCGAGTTCGCCGGCGAGTTCGAGTCCGCGGCGACGGCGGTGATCCCGTTCACGTTCGACACCGACGAACTGCACAGCGTCTCGATCGAGCGCCCTACGAACGCCGGCGTCCGCGACGCGGCGATGGCGATGGAGATGGACGGTATCCCCGTGGGTCGCGTCCCGACGGCCGACTCGCTGGCCGGCCGCCACCTCGGCCGCCGGACCGTCGGCGACGCCGTCTTCCACACCTTCCTCGTCACGGACGGCGACGGGCGATTCGGCCCGGAGCCGTACCTGTACGTCTCGGCGCGGACGCCGTACAACCGCATCGTGCTCCCGATGATGGGACTCGACGCGACGGTGCGCAGAGACGGCGAGACGGTCTTCGACGACGCGCTGACGCGGACGCTCGATCCCGACCTCGGCTACCACTACGGCGCGTCCGTCCCCGACCTACGGAGCGGTGACGACGTCACTATCTCGACGACGGTCCCGCCGCAGGTCGCCCGCCACGACGGCTACGAGACGGCGTTCCGCGAGATGAGCGACGTGTCGATGGCCGTCGAGTAGCGACCCTCCGAGCCGCTCGTTTCGACAGCGACGCTCCCTGCTTTCCTCCTCAGAAACAAGCCGGGCTTGGACGAGAGCCGTCCTCTCAGACCACCATCGCCCACGCGGTGGCGACTGCCACAGCGCCGAGGACGGCGCTCAGCGCCGCGTGATTCCGGAGGCGGTCCCGCAGTTGGTGGACGTCGCCGTCGTAGTCGGCGTCGACTGGGCAGGTCTCACTGCCCGTCGAGCACTCCGGCAGCAGGTCGACGGCGACGTGGAGGAAGACGCCGGCGGCGACGCCGAAGAGGAGCCCTCGAAAGCCGCTCGCGGGCGCGAAGCCGACGATCCCGACCGGGAGCGCGACGAGGCCGACGGCCGCCGCCGGCAGCAGCAGCGTCGCGACCGATCGCCCGCGCTCGGCGAGTCGCCGCGCGGCCGCGTAACCGGCGGGCGCCTTGTGCGAGACGAGCGCGATCCCGAGGATGGACGTGAGCGACGGCATCGCCGTGTAGATCGCCCCGATGATCGCACCGGCCGCGAGCGCGTGGACGGTCAGCTCCGACGCCGTGCGGTCGATCGGGAGGTCGAGGTGCGCGAAGCGGTGGCCGACCGTGTGTCCGACGTAGCCGCCGAGGAAGCCGAGCGCGATCCCGAGACTGCCAAGCTGGCCGTGCTGGTTCAGTGCTTGCGGAATCAGGAACAGCGCGGCGCTCGTCACCATCGCGCCGCTCGCGAGCCCGTACCCCCAGACCGGCTCCAGCGGGTGCTCGGACTGCACCGCGCGAGCGCCGAGCGGCGCGCCGACCGCCATCGCGGCGAACGCCGTCCAGGAGATCGCGATGAGCTTCCAGGAGACGTCGGCGAGCGCTGCCGCTCCCGAGAGGCCGAGCAGCGCGAGCAGTCCGACGCCGCCGACGATCCAGCCCGAATTCCGGGACGCGCTGTGCGATCCGCGGTCCGTGGAGTGGAGTCGTTCTGCAGTCACTATTGTCTGTTAGTAACTACGCTACCAAGATTATTAATAGCTGTGGTAGCTGTGATTGTTCTAATAACGGCGAAAAAGCCACCAAATGAGTTAAACCGGCTGTCAATCCTGCCCAGGATTGCCTGATTACTGAATCTCCGAGATCCGCGAAAAAACCGAACGTCACGGGAGGTCCGCGGCTGCCGACGACGGCGCCGTTGAGTCCGATCAGCTCGCACGCGCCGCGTCGACCGCAGCGGCAGTCGTGCTCAGCGACGACTGCGTGCCGGAGGCCGAGTCACCGGTGGAGCCGTCCGTTGTCGAACCCGAATCCGGCGAACTGGACTCGGATGAACCCGACTCGGAGCCGCCGATGTTGAGCTCTTGGGCGTTCTCTTCGAGTTCGACGCTCACGGTGCCGTCCTGGTCACCGTTGACGTCGCCCTCCGAGACCGAGAGGTTCGCCTGGTAGCTGGTGATCGTGCCGTTCTGGAACGTCGCGGGCGTCGAGAGCGTGTACGGGCCTGTCGCGCGCACGCTGACGTTCGTGTAGCCGTTCTCGGGACCGTACTCGTCGTAATCGGTCGTTGAGTACGGCAGCGTCATCGTGAACTCGCCGTCGGCGTTCGTCTCCGCGCGCTGCGTGTAGGTGAACGTCGAGTTCGTCGTCGGGATGCGGAGTTCGGTGCTCGCGGTCACTGTCGTGTCCGCGGGCGCGCCGCTGCCCTGCACTGTCGCGCCGGGCACGCGCTCGAAGGTCTTCAGCCACGCGGGGGTGCTCGGTACGGCGGCCTGTGGGTTGATGCCGGCGACCTGTGAGTTCCGGCCGGTGGTTCGGAGGATCTGATTCGCTGCCGAGGTTTCGCCCACGTGCGCGAGTCGATAGTGTTCGAGCGCCTCGACGCGCTCACTCGGGAAGGAGCCGACGCCGCCGATCTGTGAGGTCGGATCGTTTTCGACGTACTCCTCGGCGGCGGTCATATTGTCGAAGGTCTTGATGAACGTGCTGTTGCCCTGCGGGTTGGCGGGCACGGTCACCGCGTCGCCGGTGTTCGTCTGGACCTGCCGCGGCTCCCAGTCGACGACGACCGGTGACGGCTGTCGCGCGCTCCCGTGGTAGTAGTACAGCCGCGTCATCGTGCTGTTGTAGAAGCGCTGCGTCCGGAGCGAGAAGGTCCCGACGAACTGCCCGTCGTTGGAGTCGTCGAAGCGGTACATCGCCTGCAGGAAGTCCTGTCGGGAGACGTTCTCCTCGGCGTCGTAGAAGACCGTCGGCGCGCCAAACTTCGACCCGGGCGTCGCCATCTGCCAGTCGACCATCACGTAGCGGGTATTCTCGCCTTCAGTGCTCTGGGAGGCGAGAACATCCTGTGACTGCGTCTCGTTGGGTGCGAGCAGGAAGTTCGCGGCTGTCGTCGCACCTTCCTGGAACGGGTTGGCGTTCGGAATGCGCTCGCCCCGGACGGTGATCCAGTGGCCGTAGTCCCACCACGACATCACGCCGTAGGCGCCGTCGGGGTACTCGAAGTCGTCGGTTCGCTGGTAGGTGCCGTAGTACTCCATCTGATCGGCGTTACCTGCGCCGCCGAGGTTGCCCTCTGCGGGCGTGTTGTCCTGCATCCAGCCCAAGGACTCGTCCCAGACAGTGACCGAGCCGGGGCCGTTGTTTTGGGCGGACTGCCAGGCGGGTGTCGCCTGGGCATTGCCTACCGCGATCGGGAAGGTGAGCGCGGGCCCGAGAATGAGCAAGATGGCAGCGACGACTGCAAGCACCTGATAGCCGTTGATGTCGCTGATCGCTTCACGGGCGGACGTGTCGAGGTCGAGGAAGCCGAGGACCTGTGCGAAGAGGTAGGCGTTGAACACCGCGACGACGAGCGCGAGGTAGTAGTTGAAGCGCACCTGCGTGAACGCCATCGCGGTGATGAAGACGGCCCAGACGACGAGGAAGAGCTTTTCAGAATCGTACTGGGAGAGGAACGTCGCGCCGACGATGATCGCCGAAACGATCAGCAGACCGACGACCTGCTCGTCGACGCCGACGACGCTCTCGATGCCGTCGAGGATCGGCGAGACGAGGAAGATGAGCGCGATTACGACCAAGCCGCCGGCGATGTAGCCGTAGGCGCGCGTGGTCCCCCTTCTGACGAGCGGCCGGGCGTGGAGCCAGATCGCGGCCGCGAGCCCGGTAAAGAACGTCAGGCCGTACTCGATGGAGATGCGCCCGGCGGCGTCGGCGCCGTAGCGCTGGAGGTTCGAGGGGGAAATGAACGGCTGGGCCTCGCCGATGGTCCGGGTGGCGGCACCGGCAGAGAAACCGACGATGCGGAGGAGGTTGCTGACAACGAGGTCAAGGAGGCCGACCGGGAGGACTGCGAGGACGGCGATGCCGACGACGGCGATGCCGGCGACAGCCGCGGGATAGAGACTCGTGTCGAGATCAGTACCTTCCCACGCGCGGGCGAGCCAGGAGAGGAAGACAGCGGTGGCACCGACGCCCAGCGCAGCCAGCGGCTGGAGGAGCGACATAATCGTCGTCGAGAAACTCGCCTGATCGAACGCGAGGAGGGACATCAGCGCCACGACGAGCATACTCGCCGTGACGACGAACGCCGTCGGCTCCGGAGTGTGACCGTTGACGACGTCGCTCGTGGTCTTGACGACTGCGAAGATGCCGACGATGCCGACGAGGATGACGGCCGGCGGCCACGCCCAGAGGTAGATACCGGTGAGGAAGCCGGCGAGGAGACTCCACTTCAGCGGCTCTTCGAGCGTGTCGACTTCGCGGTTCTCGATTAGTTCCTCGCGAGCGACCTCCCAGACGGGCATCGTCCGCGCGGCCTTCTGGAGGGCGATTACGAACCCGGCGACCGCGAGGGCCATCGCCAGTGGCTCGACGGCGTTGTGGTCCGCGACGCCGACGAGCGTCCGGTTGAGGAACGACCCCGGGAGGAGCATCAGGACGACCGCGCCGAAGACGCCGGCGAGTCGGCCGGCGAGGCGCTTCCCGATGACGTAGACGGGTATCGCCGTGAGCGCTCCCGCGATCGCGGGTACGACGAGGAGCGTCTTGGCGACGAGTTCGGGGCTGGGCGAACCGAGACCGACGATCAGGGCCGCTGTGGCGACGATCTGGTCGTAGAGTGTTCCGAACTGGCCGACAAACGTGCCGTACGGGAAGTTCGTCCACGGGTCGAACGGCATCGTCGAGGGCCAGTTCTGGACCGTGTACATCGTCGACCTGAGGTGGTACCAGGCGTCGTTGCCGGAGAAGAACACTTCACCGTCGCGGATGAAGTTGCTATACGACTGGAGTCGGATCGCCGCCATCGCGACGACCACGAGGAGGAGGGCAGGGACGTGATACCAGTCCTCCGCGATATCGAGGATGGACTGGCTCCTTTCCTCAGCGCTACTAAGGATGGATTGATCCCCTTCACTGTCTGTTTCACTGCGCGAACCCATTGGGGGAACTGTTTCGGAAAGAGTGAATAAGCCTTGTGAATGACGATCCAATAACGTTTAGCTGTCGACACACGTCTCGGCGTGGCTTGACACTTTTGAACTGCGGGCGAATCCGAACCACACAGTACTTTACCTGTTTCTACGATATCCCCTGTATGCGTATCCTGTTCGTCACCGAGGAACCGATTCGATTCTCGGGGACGATGGTCCGTGGCGGACAGATACACGTTCGAAACGTGGTCTCCGGACTACGGGAGAGAGGTCACGAAGTATCACTCGTCGACTGGAATGCCGAGCCGGACCGTCCGTTCCAGTACTCTCTCACCCCGCGCTGTCGGTTCGTCGATGGCCCGTCCCGAACTCTTCGGAGGGTGATCGACGTCGGAAACTCGATCGATCCGGACGTGATCGTCTCAAAGACGCGGAAAGTGTATCTCCCGGGACTACTGGCCACCCGCGTTCTCGGCGTTCCGCACGTCGCTCACGTCGGGTCCAGTCTCAACCCGCCGACGAATGGGTTCGTCGATCGATTGGACGCCAGATCGTTCGCCACTCGACTCCGGGCGCCGCACGACGCGTACTTCGTCGTGTGCGACGCCATCGGGGATGAAATTCGACGCCGAGGAGTCGATTCGGAGCGGCTCTACGACGTCCGGAACGCGGTAGATACGACGCGGTTCGTCCCGGACCCGGACGTCGACCTTCCAGAAACGATCCACGAGCGAATCGAGGCAGTAAATGGTCCCATTCTCGGGTTCGTCGGCGGACTCGTCGACTACAAAGGGGTGTTCGACCTTGCGGACGCGATCGAGCGCGCGGATTCGGAGCCGACAGTGATTGTCGCCGGCGACGGTCCCGCTTGCGACCGATTCGAACGCGCTCTCGGCGAGCAGGGAATCTTTCTCGGAAGCGTCGACTACGAATCGATGCCGGCAGTCTACTCAGCTATCGACGCGCTCGTATTGCCGTCGCACACAGAGGGTCTCCCACGAGTCGTGTTGGAGGCCGGAGCAGCGGGTCGGCCAGTGGTGGCAACTGCTGTGGGAGGAGTGCCGACCGTCGTCCAAGACGGGAACACCGGTCTTCTGTGTCCCCCGCGCGAACCGGCAGCGCTCGCCTCAAGCATCGACGAGCTCTTTCTCGAACGGAGCCCGGCGGAGTTAGGGAGACGGGCGAGAGAGCTGATTGTCGACGAATACACGTGGGAGGCCCAGTACGATCGGTACGAATCGTTCCTGGAAGACGTGATCGCCTAGTGAGCGGGCCGAACGACAAGAGATATACCGCCGCTGTCGAAACCGCGAAACAGTGAGTCGGATAGTCGCCGAACGAATCGTTCAGCGTCCGTCACGCCGATTAGTCACGATATCGGAGGGACAAGACGTCCTCCGAGGGCGATCGGCCACGCGCGGATCGTTCGTCCACATATGACCGAGAAGGCGTCGCCGAGCGACGACCCCGACGGAGACGATACGGCGGACGACTCCGAGTTCACGCAGGACGACGCCGTGAGGGGTGTCCTCAAAGGCGCAGGCGTCGTTTATGCGGGTCTCGTTCTGAATATGGGAATCGCGTTCGTCGCCCAGCGATTCGCCGCGGTCCACCTCTCGATCGGCGGGTTCGGAAGCCTGCTGTCCGGCACGGCGTTGCTGGATGTCGGAGCCGTCCTCGCGGGACTCGGACTCTCCTCGGGTCTCGTTCGGTATCTCCCGCGAGTCGACGACGAGCAGAAGAAACCGCTCGTCAAGTACACCTTCTTGTTTTCCTTGCCCTTCTCGCTCGTCGTCGCCGTTCCGACTGTCGTGTTCGCGGATCTCATCGCCGCGGAGATCTTCAACGACCCCGAAATCGCGGTCAGTCTCCGGATCTTCGGCGCGACGATCCCGTTCGCGGCTCTACTGAATCTCGCGATCGGCGGGATCCGCGGACAGATGGTCTCTCGTTTTCGGGTGTACATCAAGGACATCTTGCATCCCTCGGTGCGGTTCGGGCTAATTATGGTCGCCGTCGTCGTCGGCGCCGGGCAGGCGGGGTTCGCGGCGGGATACGCGATTCCGTATATTGTCGGTGCGATTGTCGCTGTGGTGTTGCTCTGGACAGTCCTCCCATCGGGGAAGGGGCTGCAATCGGGCAGAAACGTGTTACCGGAGATGGTTCGGTACTCGCTTCCGTTCACTGTCACGGGGCTGGCGTCCTTCGTCTATCGATCGATCGACATCTTTCTGATTCTCTATCTTCTCGACAGCCGGGCCGTCGGGATGTACGGCGTCGCGTACGCGTTCGCACAGTTGATTGGTATGTTTTCGACCGCGTTTAGTTATCTCAGTACGCCGGTATCCAGCCAACTGGAAAACGAGGGGCGGGTCAGAGAGGCCGTTGCAGTACAGGAAACAATGGCACGGTGGATCATTATCGCCACGACTGCCGCTCTAGTTCCGATGGTTCTCTTTGCGTCTGACCTTTTAGGATTGATTTATCGGCCGGCATACTCCACGGCGGGTCTAGCACTCATTATCCTTATTTTTGGATTCGCAGTCAAAAACGTCCTCCAGACCCACGGACCGATCATCGAGGCTCTCGGAAAATCAAAGCTCTCCGCGCTAAACACGGGGTCTGCTGCTGTCGTCAATCTACTGGTCAATCTCGCGCTGATTCCCCGATACGGTATCGAGGGGGCCGCCTTTGCGACGACGGTATCGTTTGTCGTGCTTGGAGCATTACCGACAGTAGAAGTCTGGTATTACACTCGGTCGACGGCGATTTCCCGCCACGTTATTGCCCCGGTTATCGTCGCTGTTCCGTTGACTCTTATCGCGATACCTGTCTCTCAAACAATTCCTCGATCCTTACTGTGGATTTTCGGTGGAAGTGCAGTATTCGCCTTGGCTTACACAGTCGCCGTCGTCGTCGTTCTCGGCTTCACTCAAGAAGATGTGATGGTCGTCCGTTCTGTCGAGGATAAGTACGGTATCCCACTTGGACCATTTGATACAGTACTTCGACGCTTCTCCTAAGTACTTCGTCAAGCCTATACTGGCCCGGATAATGCGGAAAGTTATGAACAAGGGTTTGAAGTACGCTCTATCTGAAATCAGGGAAAATTACAATTCCCTGAACTGGTGGAGAAACCGGGTTTTTGTTCCATACGTTGTCGGTACGCTCACGCAATTACACCCGTCTTATCCTGGCTACGATGAGGCTATTCACGTGATGGAGGAAGACTGGGATAACCTCATCGTTCTCGACGCCTGTCGGGCAGATGAGTTCGAGCGCGCTGCTGATTTAAATCAGTTCGACGAATATAGTGACGTCGTGAGCCTCGGCAGTCACTCCAGTGAGTGGACACGCCGAAACTTTGCCGGACGGGAATTCGGAGATACTGTCTACGTTTCCGCGAACCCACACACCTCCCGAGACGCAGGTGGGTCGTTCCATACAATTGTGGAGATGTGGAATCGCGATTTCGACGATAATGCGGGAACCGTTCCTCCACAGGCGATGGTTGATGCTGCACGTGAGGCAATCGAGGAATTTCCTAATAAGCGATTGATCGTACACTTTATGCAACCCCACGGTCCATTTATTGGGACCGATATCCCAGATGACGAGATCGAGGATCGATACTGGGAAGCATACGACGAGAATCTTGCATACGTTCTCGAATACGTTGAAGAGTTGATTGCAGACTTACCTGGAAGGACGGTAATCACCGGAGATCACGGGCAGATCTCTCCAAGTCCGATTCACGATGTGTTAGGTGTAGGCGGTCACAAGCCCGGACTTCGGTATCCTGGATTGGTCCGAGTCCCGTGGGCGGTGACTCGGGGAGAGAGAAGACGCATCGTATCGGGTAGTACTGCGGAAGCGACTGCCGAAGGCATTGACGAACGACTCCGTGATCTGGGCTACAAAGTTTGATCGTTACTCAGTATAACCGAGAGCGCGCAGGCGCTGTTTGACATCATCGGATTCCTCTACCTCTGGAGTCTCCGTATCTGTCAGACGAGCCTCTTCAAGATATTTTCCCATTTCGTCCTGTAGTCGGTCAACTACTTCCGGGTTGCTCTCACTCACGTCCTCCGTCTCTTTTGGATCGTTAGATAGATCGTATAATTCGACTTGTTCCTCTTCGACGTGCCAGAGGCATTTCCATTCGGAGGTTCTGGCAGCTAGCCGTTCTCCACCGTTCGAAGTGGCCAGCTCTACACCCTCGTCTTTCTCATAGAGGTTTTCTCCCTGCAGTTCCGGCGGTCGTTCGATATCGCAGGCGTCACAGATGGTCGGGAAGAGATCGATCAGCGAGACCTGCTTGTCGATCGTTTCCGGTTCGCGGTTCGGGTCGTCTATGATCAACGGCACTCTGAGGAGCTCGTCGTACATATAGGGGTGGTGCCCCCATCGACCGTGTTCACCGAACGCTTCGCCGTGGTCGGCGGTGACGATCACCATCGTTTCGTCACGGAGCCCTTCGTCGGCTAGCGCGTCGAGTACACGACCGATCTCGTGGTCGACGTAATGAAGTTCGCCACGATAGAGCGCTTTCAGATCCTCGATGTCCCGCTCGGAAAGCGACTCCGGGTGTTCCTCCATTGCATCGTTGAGGCTCGCCACACGACGGGCCGACAGCGGTTCGTGACCGATCGCTTCGAGGTGTTCGTTCGGGGGTTGGAACGGGTAGTGGACGTCCATATAGTGGAGCCACATAAAGAAGCGATCCTCCTCAAAGTCTGTTATCCATTCAACTGCATCGTCGGAGATCGACGCAGCGGGATCGTAGGCCGATGTACCGGTCGTCGATCCAACGATATGCCAGATTCGCCGGAGTATACTGTAGAGCCTTGAATCAGAGTCAATATGCTCGTCGACGAAGTTAATTACCGTGTTGACGCTATCTGTTTCTTCTTCACCGTTATTGAACACGTCGAACCCGGCGTTATAATTCTTTTCCGGACCGAGATGAGGGTTAGAGTGATAGCCGACGGTCCGGTAGCCAACTTCGTTGAAACTGGTGGAGAGGAACGGGCGTTGTTCATCGAGATAGCGATATCCACCGTACATTAGCGGGTGCGTTCCAGTGAGGATGGAAGGGAAACTCGACGGAGTGTTTGGTCCGTTGGCGATTGCCTGAGTGAACGAAATGGACTCATTAGCAAGACGACTGAGTGTCGGAGCACAGTCCTGACATTCGTTTAGTTGGAATGCTTGATCATATCGAAGACTGTCGATAGTGATCAAAAGTATATGTTGAATACCCATCATACTATCTAGTCTCATTCTTCAATATGAGTCTTTTTTTATTCCCTCCCAACGCTCTTGATCGTGTTTAGTTAAGTGTGAAAGTAATAGGTCCTGTCGCAAAGCGGTCTAGAGTTCAGTAGCAACTGACACCCTTGCGGAAAGGGTGGCCTCTGGTGACCAGACCACGAGGCAACCTACGCACGCTGAACTCAACGTGCGGTTCGAACTGAGCATTGACGAGAACAAAACAATACCGCTGGCCGCCCTCGCCGAGTTCATCACCGAGCAGAATATCGAGTCAGTACTGCTCGAATCGATGGTCGAGAGCCTCAACGCGGCTCGCGTCGAGGCGCTCTGTGGCGAGAAACACGCCCACGGCAACGGTGACCGGCGCTTCCAACGCGCCGGTACTGACACCCGCACAGCCGTCACGACCGCCGCTGACCACGACGAAGCCAGCTACTTCCGGCCCGTCGAAGACGTTCTCGCCTTCGACGGGCAAAACCGCTATCAGCGAGACATCGCCGCCAAGAGTGTCGATCTCGCTACTTCACTCAGCTACCGTGATACTGCTGATCACGGCGACGGCATCCTCCCGAAGATGCCGTCGCCGAGTACGATCAACCGCCTCGCCAAGGAGTACGGCAGCAAACTCAAGCAGTTCCTTCCTGACTGCGCCGCTGGTACAGACGCTGATGCAGTCATTCCCGACGGAACACAGTGCCACAGCCAAGACGACGACCGCTCGTACTACTCTGTCCAGGCCACACTCGGCGAAGATACTACCGAAGAGTCGCGTTCCTTGCTGAATCTCTCGTTCAACGCAAATTGGGACGAGACAGTCGCCGAGCTCGACGACATCGACGCAGTCACTGACGACGCGACGGTCGTCAGTGACGCTGATACGGGTATCGTGACGGCATTTACCGACGAAAAGCGTGATCACCAGCTCGATCTTGTCCACGTCGGTCGAACGCTGGACTACAACCTGTGGGATGACGGTGTCTTCCCGCTGGATCAGCGGAACGAGATCGTCTCGGAAGTGATCGACGAGGTGTTCCATCTGAAGAGCTCTGTCGCCAAGCACCGTCCCGGCGAGGAGTTCGCGGCGATCCGCCAGCGGATCGCGCGAACGACCGAACGCATTGAGAAGACAGCCTGGCAGTTGAATCAAGACGGATCAGAGAAGGCAGCGCGGTATCTTCGGCGGTGGTCGCCGTCGATTGTGACGTTCGCGGAGCAGGCTATCAAGGGGTTCGAGGTGCCGTGGACCTCGAACCCCGTCGAACGGCTCATGGGCGAAGTCAGCAAGCGGTGTAAGAACCAGTGGATGCGATGGACGGCGGAAGGGTTAGAGGCACTGCTCCAACTCCGGCTGGTGAAGTACGCTGATCCAGCCTACTACGAATCGTTTCTCGACAAACTGTTCCACCGTTCGAGCAAAACAGCAATGAACTGTGACCTCTCAGTTGAGAGCACCGGAGGCAAAGTCTAGACGGCTTTGCGACGCGACCAATTCGTTTATCCCTCCGTTAATAGTCGGATGACTTCGTCAAGATTCTTTTTCATCTGTTCGAGAGAGTAAGCTTGAACTTCTTCACGTGCTTGGTTAGCAAGATGATCACGTTTATCGCTATCTGACAGTACAGTCAGGATACCCTCAGCAAAACTCTCATAATCGGCGTCAGCGACAACGGCGTTCTTACCATCAGAAAGCATCTGAGTATTAAATAGAAGGTCTGTTGCGACGATACACTTAGCGGCAGACATATACTCTAGAATCTTGACTGGGCGACCGGCGGTATCAGCGTTGCGGTAGGGGACAGTACAAACGTGGGCGCGGGACATCTCGGTTTGGAGATCTTCCTCAGGAACGAATCCAAGGAAATCGATAAATGACTTATTGGCATACTTAGGATGGGCGTCCGCGTCAACGCCAGCAAGCCTGAAAGTCACATTAGGATAGTCCTTTTGAACAATAGAAGCTGCATCAAGTAGGAGGTCGAGGTCTTTGTCGCGGCCAACATAGAAGACGACTGGATCTTCTGCGAGTGGTACGTGAGGTCGATAGTATTCATCGATATTGATGCCAGTCGGAACAACAACTGACTGGCGTGGAGTAATACCGTACTGGTCAAGGTTTCGGTGGAGTGTGTCGGACTCAAAGACAAGTACATCGGTATGATTGAGGATGTAGGATCTAGCGATTTCATTAATGAGTGTACCTTTCAGCCCTTGACCGTGGCGATGATCGTTTACACCTACAACGAGTGGGACGTCAAGATAACGCGCAGTAGCATAGCTGATAAGCGGCGTGTGCTGGAAGGAATTGTATGCCCAAACGATGTCGAAATCGTACTTCGAAGCGATGGTAACGGCGCGATAGCCAGCGATAAGTTCACGACCGGTGTGAGGGAGCCACTCGGGTTGTAGTGCGAGGTCACGGCCAGCAATACCCTCAGGGATGGGACTCTCATTAACGGTGTTAACGTTGAGAAAGGTAACGTCGTGGTGATCAGAGAGTAGCGAGTAAATTCGGGTAGCTCGGGTTCGAGCACCGGAGTGCGTACCAAAATCGAGCGAGCCGATAAACCCAATTTCCATCATCAAGGCTGACTAATTCCGGTATAATATCAGTTCCGCTTTGAATGAGGCTGATTAGAGGCGTATAGTCACACCGAAATCCTCAAGAGAAAACAAGATAGCGCTCCTGTATGGATAAACAGATAGCGATCACAGGCGGTGCGGGCTTTCTGGGCTCACACGTCGTCGACTATCTCGTTAACGAGGGCGAGGACGTTGTCGTCATCGACGACTTCAGCTCAGGGAGCAGAGCCAATCTCTCCCAGTCGCTCGTAAAACCGAACTGTGCAGTCCGGAATACCGATCTTACCAAGCGGGAAGATGCCATCGGCGCTTTCGAGGATATTGACGTTATCATCCACCTCGCAGCGAAAATCGGCGGAATCGGCTACTTCCACGACGTTCCCGCCGACATTATCGCGCTCAATGACGCGATGACTCGCAATGTCTGTGACGCCGCAGTTGAACACGATATCGACCGACTCGTCTATGCTAGTTCCTCGATGGTTTACGAGCGTGCTACTGAATTCCCCGTTCACGAGAAGCAGATCGGAGAGATCCCGCCACCGGACAGCGCCTACGGATATCAGAAGCTCTCTGGCGAGTATTACTGTGAGGCCTACCATAATCAATACGATCTTGAGTACGCTATCTTCCGCCCGTTCAACGCCGTCGGACCCCGCGAACCACCGGGTGACGAGGTGGGACAAGCTCACGTAATCCCAGACTTCGTGCTGAAAATCCTCGAGGAGGAGCAGTACCCGCTGAAGATCCTTGGGGATGGCCACCAGATCCGCGCATTCACGCACGTCTCTGATATTGCGGCGGGTATCCACGCTTGCGTGTACGAGGACGCCGCACAGAACAACGATTTCAATCTTGGTTCCTCTGAGGGTATCGAGATGCGAGAACTCGCACGCAAGATCTGGGACCGGTGTGATCGCGATAGGGAGATCAAGTTCGAGACCGAAGCAGAGTTCGAACACGACGTCCAGAAGCGAGTTCCTGACTCCTCAAAGGCGAAAGAACGACTCAACTGGGAACCGGAGGTGTCGCTCGACGACGCGCTAACAGAATACATCGATTGGTATCGTGAGGAGGTGCTCTGAGCCGCAAATGACGGACTTCGAGCACGACCTCGCAGTTATTGGTGCTGGTCGTATCGGCCTGCCGTGGGCGACTGTCCTCGCCTCAGTGGGAGACTTCTCGGTGACTTGCGTCGACGTGGACGAAAAGCGGGTTAGGGAGATCAACGAGAAGATCGCACCATTTCAAGAGCCAGGGCTCGCCGAGCACCTACAGGACGCTGTGGACCGTGGACATTTGCGCGCGACAAGTGACGAGACGGTCGTCGCCGACCACGAGTACGTAGCCTTCACAACCAACGCGCCGCGCAACCAAATGGACCGGTTCATCGGCATCATCAAAGAGTACGTGGAGTTCCTTTCAGAGGAGCAGGTCATCATTAACCGGACTACCCTTCCAGTTCATATGATCGACCGAATGCAGGAATTGCTGACTGGGAAACTCAACGAGTCGCCCGAGTTCGCAGTCCTCCCAGAGCGACTGGCCGAGGGGAAGGCAATCGAGGAAATCAAGACGCTCCCGAAGGTGGTCGGCGTCGAGACGTCCAATGGTGAGGTACGCATCCGAAAACTACTGGAACCGCTCGGAGGACGATTACAGATCACCGATCCGCGGACAGCGATGTTTGTCAAGCTCATCGATAACACCTACCGGGATGCGCTGTTTGCCATCGCGAATCAGATTGCCTACTCGGCGGATGTGATGAATCTCGACAGCCAAGATGCGATCCAACTGGCCAACGAAGACTACCCGCGAAACGATATTCCGTCGCCGGGACCGGTCGGAGGAAAGTGCCTGCCGAAAGACCCGCACTTTTTGATGGATGAGACAATATGTGACCAGCCAACCACGCCTGACCTATTCAACACAACCCGCCGGACTAACTCCCGACTCCCAAACTACGTCTCCACTGAGATCCTCAAGGAGCGACCCTCAAAAGTGGCCATCTTAGGTCTCTCATATAAAGCTGGCGTCGGCGATACGTTCGACTCTCCTGCCCACGACATCAAGACAATACTTGTCGAGCAGGGTGTCAATGTTGCTGCTCACGACCCGCGTGCGGATGAGGGTGTCGCTAATCTCGAGACGGCCATCGAGGACGCGGATGTGGTCGTACTTGCGACAAATCATCCCGAGTACGCCGGTATCGAAGCCATCATCAACGACCGTGCGAATGTTGACGGTATCGTTTACGACCTGTGGGGTTTTCTCAATCGTGAGGAGCTTGCGCTGACCTACAACGGCTTCGGTATTGCCGAACGTCGTCAGTACTGATCAGATTTCTCAATTATTGTGTTCCAACAGGTTGATTGATGAAACGAATGCATCGGCGTTGACCGGTTCAAGTAGTTTCTCGACACGCGCACGGAACACACCCCCATTATTCTCGAGATTAGCGTGGTGATCGGTAGCGTCGTAGGGATGCATATACATCGAGAGGTCAGACACCGTCTCTCGAAGCCACGAGAGTGCGTCCAGTCCCGAATAGCCGCGTCGGTCGGTCCGAAGAGTGTTGGCCGTCGCTGTGAGTTCGCGGTTGGGAAACAGCCGGAGTCCCAAATGCGAGAACAGCGATGGCCGCCCATAGCTCGTCGGAACTTCGTACAGTCCTGATTCTAACGCGAACGGCTCCCGACGACTCGTCAGTGATTCGGGTAGATAGTCCGTGTACCGAACATTGATCGACGCGTCCATCTCGAAGCCGAGTTCTTTGAGCATCGTGAGCGTCTCACGGCTCGCACTGTGACGGCCAGCACGAAATGAAAGTGGCTCTGTACCGACAGCATCTGTGATTACTCCTCGAGCCTGTTCGATTAGTTCCCGCTGCCGATCACGAGATAACTCGGCGAGTTGATCGTGATCGTGGCCGAATTCCCTCGGATGGACGTGAACACCGATTTCGTGGGATTCCGCAAGTTCTACCAAGAGATCCGGCATTTCATCCGCTATCCGATATGTGGCGAACACCGTTCCACGTGGGACGGTCCGATCGAACCACTCCATCGCCTCACGGATACCGTCCATCGAATCATCTTTATTGGGTTCGAGGTCGACCGAGAAAACCACTCGATCTGCCATCAGCAGGCAACCTCCAACAGAAGTGAACAGTACTGCTCTGCGAGGCGATCGTCTTCGAATCGCTCCGGTAGCACGACCGAGTCATAGGTCCGGCCGAGTGCATTATAAAGTTCTCTTTCATCCGAGAACGTCTCGGCAGCGACGGAACTACATTCTCCAACGTCACGCGCAATACACGGCGTTCCACAGGCAGTTGCTTCCAAAAGAACGTTTGGAAGCCCCTCGTGTAATGAGGGATGAACGTACAGATCCGCTGCTCGATAGTATTCTACGATCTCGTCGTGTGGGACGCGGCCCACTGCCAGAACGTTCGGGATGTCAACGAGAGAGGACCGCATTGGCCCCTCTCCGACCACGACCCACGTGGTTCTTTCGAGTGACGGTGCAGTTCGCTGGATCGTCTCGCTCCCTTTCCGACGTCTTACTCGACCGACCGTCAAAATCATCCGTTCATCGGATTCAATCTCCAGTGTCCTTCGGAGATCGGCCGCATCATCGGGCGTAAACCGAGATCGATCTACAGGCTGGGGGATTTCCCAAATTTTCTCATTTCGGAGCCGTCGTTCGATGTCCCGGCGTCCGTTTGGACCGAGGACGACGACCGCGTCCGGAAGGTGAACGGCTAGAAGTGCGATTACATTTTTCAGTGCGTATGTACGAATCGTCGATGTCGTCTCCTTATCGAACTGATACTCGCGGAAATTGTCCCCTGCGAGTCGTGTGATACTCTGAGTGTTAGTCCGCCTTCCTGCAAGTGCTATGGCGACGCCGTGGGTTGGAAACCGGGTCAATTGCATCAATACGTCCGGTCGCTCTCTCCTAGCGTACTGGGTGGCGCCTCGTGTGAGCGTCCGAATCCGATCTCTCGCAGTTTCGACTTCCTTATGCGAGATTGTAACCGTTCGGTAACCATCTACAGGGCGGATACCGTCCGAAGTTAAGAGATCACACTTGAATGTCTGTTCGCGTGAACTCAGTAATCGACGAAGGTTCTTCAATAACGTTCGTACGTTCCCGGAGAGTTCAGTCCCGCCGAGAAACCCCACTTGTATCTCCCCTATCATATCAGAGCCGTATCCGCCGTCGATTCGGATATAGTCCGTGCTGGCACGTTAGTAATTTGCACGTTGAGTCGTTTGAACGTCTTAAATTCGTCAGCTAACCACATACACGCCGGATGAGCAAGTATGGTCACTACCTCATCGTCTCCAAGCGTTTCCGTTCTCTCCCTCACCCACCTGACCCACTCGTCAACCGAGACTGACTTCCCGCCAAACGGGCCCTCGAACTCCTCGACGGCCTCCGACCCGGGCGTCCGAAACGCGTGATACACGTGCTCGTGATCCGGCGGCGTGTTCACGGGAACGACGGTCACCTCGTCCTCCTGCCGGATCTCCTCGTCGGGACCGACAGCGTTCGAGAAGTGCGTGATCCCCTCCTCAGCCAACAACGCAGCAGTATACTGATCGTGCCGATACGCGTGATCGCGCCACGCGGTCACGTCCGCACCACGTTCGTTCAGGACCTCGATCGTCTTGCGGATCTCGTACTGCTGAAACGCCCGCGGCCCGTTCCACGACCCGAGTCGTCCACCGGTCACCTTCTCTAACGCGCGCCACGCCTTGTGGAGCGGCGTGTCGAACGCCCAGTAGTTGTGCCCGCCGATCTCGACGTTGTCCATCGCGGCCAACCGCTCGACGCGGTCCGGCTCCTCGACCGCGGCCCGCCCGGTCACGAACAGCGTCACCGGCACGTCGTACTCCGCGGCGATTTCCGCGTACTCGATGGCGACTTCCACCTCCGTTCGATCCAGATACTCCTGGTCCCGGGTTCCCAGCGACATATGGTGGACGTCGCCGGTCAGACAGACCGTCACTGCAAGTACCCCAGGTCCTCCAGTCGGTTCTGGACCGACTCCCCGGAGCGCTGGTCGACGAAGTCGGGGACGATCGGCTCTCGATCTCGATCGCCCGGCGGTTCGCGCTCGAACAGGTCCAGCGGCTCTCCGTCCATATCGGACGGGGCGGCAGACCCGTGTTCGTGGAGGATCGTCGGCGCCACGTCGGTGATCGAGATGCGGTTTCCGGTAGCCCCGGTCACGTCGGGACCGTCCGCGAGGAACAGGCCCGTCCGGACGTTCTCGGCCGACCAGTGGCTCACGTCCTCGAAGACGGGGTTCGGGCCGATGGCGCCGCTGGTGTGGACGCCGGGCGTCTGATCGAAGACGATCGTGGGGGCCTCGGAAACGTAGGGGCCCTCGTACACCTCCTCGCGCCGATAGACGTTTCGGGCGATCGGAGTCCCCGAGATGTCGCTCCGAAGCGACGACAGCCGGTCCATAATCTCATCTCGCGTTTCTTCTTTCCCGTCGAGGACGTAAATCAAGCCTTGACCGCTCGCCACCGCACGGGAGTGCTCCCAGTCGATGCGGTCGAGCTTCTGATCGCGTTTCGCCCCTTCGTCGTCCTCCGGGACGGCCTGCTTGA
This sequence comes from Halobellus sp. Atlit-31R, assembly GCA_003665935.1. Lineage (GTDB taxonomy): Archaea > Halobacteriota > Halobacteria > Halobacteriales > Haloferacaceae > Haloquadratum. Next base: position 219,615 of record QPLR01000002.1, read on the forward strand.
TCCGCTCGGGGGCCAGCGACGCGACGACCTCTCGGAGGCCAACCCTGTCCGCCAGCTTCGATATCCGCTGTTTGTTGATATCGAAGCGCTCCAGGACGCTCGTCGCTCCGGTCGTATTCGTCTCGAGGAACCCCTCCTCCTCCAGCCAGCTGTTGGCGTAGAACATCGTGTCGATCGCCGCACAGCCGTGATCGGACATCAGATACAGCGTGGCCTCGGGATACTCCTCTCTGATCGCGCCGATGTGCTCGTCGATCACCCGCCACGCCTCCGCCGTCGGTTCGTCCCGCCAGAAGTAGTGCTGGAGGACGTTGATGTAGAAGACGGTGCAGTGAGCGACGTCGACATCGCGCTCGCCGAGGAGCGACCGGAACGCCGTCAGCCGCTGGTCGATCAGGTCGACGATGTCGGCCGCGACGTCGGTATCCGACTGAGACGTAATCGGCGAGTCGGGGTGGAGCCGGTATCCCCGGTCCTCCAGCTCCGCTTCGAGTTCCAGCGGGTCCGTGTACGCCTCCTGTTCGCTTCCCGGGCCGCCGGCGACGAGGTAGCCCTCCTCCATCGGCAGCGGGGGATAGGTCATCGGGAGGTTGAACACGCCCGTCGAGACGCCGTCGGAGGCGAGGTAGTCCCAGTAGTTCGCGCTCTTGAACGACCGCGAGGTCGGTGTCGAGAGCGTTCGATTCTCCGTGTCGATCTTCTCCCACCAGTAGACGCCGAGCTTTCCGGGGTTCTTCCCGGTCGAGTAACACCGCCAGTTGGGACACGTCACCGGAGGGAGACAGCTCTCCAGATCCGCAGCGGTCCCGCGCTCGCGGAGCGACTGGATGTTCGGAAGCTCGCCGGCGTCGAGCCAGGGGGAGAGGAGATCCCAGTTCGCCCCGTCGAGCCCGAGGACGATCGATTGCACCATTACCTTCCGGTGGACCCTACCGCGAGGTATAATTTGTGATCCGAGAGGACGTATCGTCGCTGACCTCGCGTCGGAATATCACTGCAGAAGCGACTGCACCGACTCGGAGACGGTCTCCTGTGGTTTCCATCCGAGTCGGTCCCGTACTTTGGAGGTGTCGACGCTAAACTCCTCAACCATCGTCTCGCCGGCTCGCGGATTCTCGACGAGTTCGACGTCGACGCCGATATCGCGTTCCTCTTCTGCGCTCTCCTGAACGATCTCTGCGATTCGCATCACGCTCAGGTCCTCGTCGCTGGCGATTTCGTACGTCTCCGTCCCGTTCTCGCCCGCATCCAGCTGTTTCAGTAACCGTTCCGCGCTCCGGAGATACACCCGTGCGATGTCTTTGACGTGAACGAAATTCCGCGCCTGCGTCCCGGGCTCGTAGACAGTGACCGTTTCTCCGGCCAGCGCACGATTCACGAAGAAATTGATCACTGTCGGCTTGCTCACGACCGTTCCGTCGACCACGTGTTCGCCGTAGAGATTCGACTTCATAAACAGGTGTGCCGGAAACGCACCGTCGGCGAACGTCTCGATTGCCCGTTCGCCGATCAATTTCGTCCGACCGTACCAGTTCAGCGGATCCCGCTTTTGATCTGCCGTGATCGGGAATGACTCCGGATCGCCGAGGACTGCCATACTAAATGGGAACGCCAGCGCGGCGCCCGTCTTCCGACAGAACCACGCGACGTTGTTCGTTCCGGTCACGTTCACCTCGTACGCCAGATCTGCGTTCTCCTCACAATCGTCGACGCCGCTCACCGCCGCGAGATGACAGACGACATCCGCGCCTGCGAGCGCGTCCTCCAGTCGATCACGATTCCGAACGTCGACCTGTGCGATATCCACGTCGCCGACGGCGTCGACCTGTCCCCGGTACTGGTTGTCGATCGCGATCAACTCCCACTCCGGGTGGGCCTCCTGGAATTCCACGAGGACTCTGCTACCGATGTAGCCGGCAGCGCCGGTGACCGCGATAGTCGGCGTGTCGGTGCTCTCAGTCTCGTCGGCCGAATCAGAATCTCCCGTCACTGTCTTGTTCCGTTTGATTGCCGTAACTTCGCTGCAATGTCCCGGATTCCCTCTCGAAGCGTCCACTCCGGAGAGAATCCGGTCTCGGCGAGTCGATCGAAGTTGACGTGATACGACGGACCCGGATGTTCGTCTTCGAGATAAGTCACGTCCAGATCGCGGTTGATCTCCTCGCGCACGATCTCTGCGATTTCCGAGATACGATAGTTCGCCTCGTTGGACCCCACGTTGTACACTTGCTTCGACCACGAACTGGGTTCGAGTGCCGCGTGAGCGTACGCGCGAGCGGCATCCTGAACGTGGATGAATGGACGCCAGTTACTCCCGTCGCCGTACACTGTCAGCGGTCGGTCAGTCAATCCGCGAAAGACGAAGTGATTCACCACGAGGTTGAACCGCACGCCGGGCGACCAGCCGTAGTTCGTGCTCATCCGGAGGGCGGTCCCGTCAATTCCGTATTCTTCGGTCGCTTCCTCCAGCAGTCCCTCGGAGGCCACTTTCGATTCCGCATAGGGGTTGAGGGGGTTCTGTTCGGTCTCCTCGTCGATGTCGGTACTCGCGGCCCGCCCGTAGTTGTTACACGACGAGGCGAGGACGACGGTGTCGATGTCGAACTTCCCGGCCGCAGTGAGGACGTTTTCGGTTCCGTCTCGGTTCACTGCGAACGTCTCGGTCTCTCGATCGTGCGTCGATGCCGCGCCGGTAATCGCCGCGAGGTGGATGATCGCGTCCGCGCCGCGGACGGCGCTCTCGACGTCACCGTACTTGCGTACGTCGCCGCGCTGAAACTCCAACGAGTCGCCGATACACCCCCCTAAATTCGCGGGTGATCCCGACACCAGCGAGTCGAAGACAGCGACCTGACCGACCCGCGGATCGTCGAGCAACTCCGGAACGAGGGCGCTTCCGATGTAACCGCACCCGCCCGTCACTAACACGCGCGTGTCACTCATCAATCAGCACGCTTGGAGGCAACCGACCGTTGTGGCTCGGTTAGTACGCCCGGGAGGAACCGGTCCTCGTGATTCGCAATCCGTTCCCGTTCTTCGACTAGCGCGCTGAGTATGTCCCTGATCCCCTCTTCGAGCGTCTGGCGCTGTCCACCCAGAAGGTCGAGGAACGCGTCGTTTTCCATCTCCATCTTGTGCTCTTCGTCCTCCTCTCGGGGGTTTTTGTAATGTTTCACCTCCGCGTCGAGATCGAACTCCTCGCCGACTTCGGCGATCGTCTCTGCGAGATCATCTATTGCAACCGGACGAGTCACCTGATTGTAGATGTCGATTCCGTCTCCGGAGTGGTCGCTCTCGACGAGTCGGACCAGACTCTCGATGGTGTCCTCAAGACTCACCATCGGTTTTCGCTGTTCGCCTTTCCCGTACACGGTGATGGGATAGCCCGCAACGGCTTGCGCGCAGAACCGGTTCACGACCGTACCGAAGTAGTAATCGAAGTCAAATCTGGTCGGGAGATCGTACGCCTCGGTCTCCGGTGTTTCTGTTCCGTAGACGATCGCCGTTCGAACTTCGCTCATCGGGAACTCGAACTGCGATTCGGCAAGGCGCATATTCGCCGCGTCGAACGACTTCGTCTGATGGTACCAACTCCCACCCATCGCGGGGAACGGTACTTCGTCGCGGCCGCCCTTTCGCTCGACGTTGAGGCCCCCCTCTGGAATGGGGAAGTGGGGAGCCCCGTATATCCCGGTCGTCGTGGTCTCGATGAAGTGCGTGTCGTTGAGTCCACACTCGTTGAGGCCGTGAAGGAGGTTCAGGTTCATCGAGACGTTGTTCTGCTGCGTGTAGAGCGCTCGCTCACCGTTAATTGACGAGTAGGGCGCACTCGGCTGTGCCGCAGCGTGTAAAACGACGTCTGGCTCGTGCGTGTCGAGCACCTGCGTTACGAACTCCCGATCTGCGAGATCCCCCTCGACGAGGCTCAGGTTCCCGACCGATTTGAACCGCTCTCGCGGTTCGTGAATCGGGACGGCGGAGACGCTTCCTGACTCTTCGACCCAACTTCGCCGAGCGAAGTTGTCCACGCAAACGATTCGCTCGTCGAGTCGATCCGAGAGTCGAAGTGCGGTCGGCCACCCGAGGTAACCGTCAGCCCCCGTCAGTAGTACAGTCATCGTTACTCATATTATGAGTAACCGGGGGTAATAGGTTTTTCCTATGTAGTCGAACTGCTCTCGTGGTGCCACAGGAGATCGAAGTATTGCCACATTCCGGCGACGAAGGAGGGGTTTTCCGTCACTGCCGCCTGACGCATATGGTTCGGGACTTCCTCCTGTTCGACGAGGAGAATTCCCTGACCGGAGGTGTACTCCAGGCTGGGATCGATGAACGTCCCTCGCCATGGTAGCATTCGATCGCTCTGACGGACCTCGATGGAGGGGTATTCGTCCCGAAGTACCGAGCGAATCTCGGCTTGACGCTGTTGGTTCTCCTCTGAAAGAAACTCCGATGAAAGAAGCAGGCACTGTATCGTGACCTCTCGCTCTGTGGCTTCTTTTAATGTTGGAGCCACCGCGTCGAGAAATCCGAAGCTTTTGCTCCAGATGACGATACGGTCACGGGCTTCCCGAAATAGCCGGCGAGTCTCGCGTTCGCTCGGTTCACCGACATCTACGACGTGAAAGAGATCCTCCGTCGGACGGAGTTCGTCCCGGTCGCGATCCTCAACTGGACTATACGTGTTCACGAACTCCTCTCGGATCGATTCGACGCTGTGTCGATACTCCTCGAAGTCCTGCCGTTGACTCTCGATAGCCCGATCGACGATTTCGTCGGGAGGATATGGCTGATACTGCTTCGGCCTTCCGGGAATGACTTTGATGAACCCGGCCTGCGCGAGAGAATCGAGAACTCCATATATTCGGGCTTTCGGGATACCCGTTGCCTCGGAGAGATTCGGCGCTGTCGTTCGCCCGAGCGAAAGGAGTTCTCGAAGGGCTTTCTCCTCGTACTCCGTGAGATCGAACTGGGAAAGCACGTTTTCAGAGGCCATAGTCGTGTATCGGCGGTGGAGAGAGTAAGTACGTGGTGATTTTACAGAAGATTTATATATCCCAACAATTTAATTACTCAGAATATGAGTAACCAACCTGGAGACGAAGATACGCATTTGCGTGAACTCCCGGACGGTGCTGGCTGTACGGAAATCTGGGAACATTTATCCGAATCCCGCAGGGAGAACGAGTAAATCCTGATTTCGCCGTTTTTTTTGCGACTACTCCACCGTCACGCTCTTCGCCAGGTTCCGCGGCTTGTCGATGGATCGTCCCTTCAAATTAGCCACGTAGTAGCTGAATAGCTGGAAGTACACGTTCGCGACGAGTGGTTCCAACTCCCCTAAATCAGGAACCTCGAACGCTTCATCGACGAACTTCGCCGCATCCTCCATCTCCTCAGAGGGACAGCCGAGCACGGGCGCACCACGCGACTCTACTTCCTTGACGTTGTTCAGCGTCTCTTCAGCATTCGACCCCTCCGTCAAGATAGCCAGCACTGGCGTTTCCGACGTCACCAACGCCAGCGGCCCGTGCTTCAGCTCCCCGGCAGCAAACCCCTCGGCGTGGTCGTAGGAGATCTCTTTCAACTTCAGCGCACCCTCCAGTGCCACGGGTGCACCCAGCCGACGTCCGATGAAGAAGAACGCGTCGCCGTCGACGTACTCCTCCGCGGCAACGCGAACCTGCTCTTCGCGATCCAGCACCTGCTGTACCGCGCCGGGTAACCCGCGAAGATCCGACAGCAACTCACGCGCCTCCTCGGAAGAGACCGTCCCACGTTCACGTCCGAGATACACAGTAAGAAGCGCCAGCGTCGCGACCTGCGAGCAGAACGTCTTCGTCGCCGCGACGCCGATCTCGGGGCCTGCGCGAATAAACACGGTGTCATCCACTTCACGCGTCACCGTGCTCCCGAGCGTGTTCGTCACCGCGAGCGTCCGCGCGCCGGCCCGCTTCGCCCGCCGCAGAGCAGAAAGCGTGTCCGCGGTCTCGCCACTCTGCGTCACGGCGACGACGAGCGTCCGCCAGGGGTCGCGTCCGCCGCCGAACTCGTACTCGGAGGCGATCTCGGCGGATGCGCGCACGTCAGCGTATTCCTCCAGTAGTTTCGCGGCGTACAGCGCGGCGTGATACGAGGTCCCGCAGGCGACGAACTGGATCTCCTGAAGCGAGTTCAGGTACTCCGTCGGCAGGTCGATGTCGAGGTCGACCTCACCCTTCACCTCGTCGATGCGGCCGGAGATGGCCTGCCGTAGCGCCGTGGGCTGCTCGTGGATCTCCTTGAGCATATAGTGCTCGTAGCCGCCCTTCTCGGCCGCTTCGGCGTCCCAGTCGACCTCAACGACATCCCGCGAAGTCGTCTCACCGTCGGCGTACACCGTCGCGCCCTCCTCGGAAACGTGAATGACGTCGCCGTCCTCGGGGTAGCTCACGCTCCGCGTGTGTTCGACGAACGCTGGGACGTCGCTCGCGAGGAACGTCCCGTGATCCGCGTAGCCCAGAACCAGGGGATTCCCGCGGCGAGTGGCCACAATCCCCTCGTGACCAGCGGCGACGACGCCGAGCGCGAAGCTCCCCTCAAGCCGATCGGCGACAGTCGAGACAGCGTCAACGAGATCCCGGCCCGATGCAAGCACCTCCTCGACGAGATGCGGGACGACCTCCGTGTCGGTCTCGCTGGTGAACTCGTGGCCGCAGTTCTCCAACTCCGCCTTCAGTTCGTCGTAGTTCTCGATAATTCCGTTGTGGACGACCGCCACGTCGCCCGATTCGTCCGTGTGAGGGTGCGCGTTCGCGTCCGTGGGTTCGCCGTGAGTCGACCACCGCGTGTGGCCGATTCCGGTCGTCGAAGTCGAACTCTCGGGGAGGACCTCAGTGAGCGCCGACAGCTCACCTTTGCGCTTGTAGACGTCCACGCTGTTCCCCGTGAGGGCGATTCCCGCGGAGTCGTATCCCCGATATTCGAGGTTCGAGAGCCCGTCCCGGAGGACCGGGAGCGCGTCGTTCCGGCCGACGTAGCCAATGATTCCACACATACTATCCCCTCCGCACCACGGCGTCGTTCTCGATCCATCCGCTCACATTGCAGCCTGATTCGACCTGCGCATAATTGCCGAGCACCGTCCCCGGCGAGAGCGTCACGCCGCCGCCCAGTACCGCGTTATCGCCGACCACGCCGCCGAGACGGACGTCCTCGTGGACGGCTCCGTCGATCACGACGTCGGTCTCGCCGCCCTCGACCGTCGTGTTCGGTCCGATCGACGCGTTCTCGCCGACGACGCAGTCTCTGACGACCGCGCCGTCGTCGACGGTCGCATCCGAGAGCACGACGGCGTTCGAGACGACGGCGTTCGAGCCGACTTCGACGTTGTCGCCGAGTGACGTGCCGGGCAGTACCGTCGCGTTCGGTCGGATGCGAACGTCGGAACCGATCGCGGCTCCTTCGACGACGGTCGCCGAGTCGTGAATCGTCGCCATCTCGGATTCGGGAGCGTCGAATCGATCGAGTGCTCGACTGTTGACCGAGAGGATGTCCCAGTGGTACGAGACGTCAAGCCAGAGCCCGTCGAACGGGACGGCCCTCAGCGACTCTCGGTGGTCCTGAAGCACCGTCGTGATCGCGAGCTCCCCTTCGGTTTCGGTCTCGCAGAGCTGCTCGAATATCGACTCGCCGAGGCCGTAGACGCCGGCGTTGATGTAGTTCGTGCGGACGGCGTGCGCGGGCGGTTTCTCTTCGATCGTTCGTACCGACCGTCCATCGAGTTCGACGACGCCGTAGTTCTCTGGGTACTGGTGTCGTGTCACCGCCATCACGGGTCGCTCCGTCTCCCGGCGTTCGTCAATCACGGTCGAGATGGCGCTCGGCTCGATGATCCGGTCGCCGTTGAGTGCGAGGAAGTTGCCGTCAATCCGCGACTCGGCCTGCAGGAGTGCGTGACCGGTGCCGAGCTGCGTCTCCTGCACCGCGTACTCGATGTCGACGTCCCAGTCGTCGCCGTCACCGAAGTGGCTCTGGATCCTTTCGCGCTTATACCCGACGACGAACACAAACTCGTTGATTCCCGCCTCCTTCGCTGCCTCGAGGACGTGTTCGAGGAGAGGTTGGTTGGCGATCGGAAGCATCGGTTTCGGCCGCGTCCGAGTCAACGGCCTGAGCCGTGTTCCCTCGCCGGCGGTGAGGACGACTGCCTTCATACTACCCGTGTTGCAGCACGGGTTGTTCAATATTTTGTATCAGACGTATTCTAAACTCAATCTATGATGAAACGTATACGGTTTGAAGAAGCTCATTAACAGCTTCCTGCCACGAAATATTTCGATCTGGAGACACCGAAGTATTCTCTAACTGTCTTACCGTTTGAACAATTGAACGTGATGCTGTTTCTGTGAGTCCGACTATCCCCGCAGTTTCTGTCCAGTCAGATAATCCTCCAGTATCTCGCACCACACACGGCGTCCCAGCCGCCAGCGCCTCCGCGACTGTCATCCCGTAGGACTCAAACTCGCTCATCGTTACGTACACCTCTGCTCCAGCATACAACCCCGGCAATTCCTCATCGTCGACATACCCCAGAAACTCGACGCGATCCTCAACGCCCTCCTCGCGAGTCACCTTTTCCAACTCTTCACGATACGGCCCGCTTCCAGCAATCAACAGATCGTAATCCGGAAGCTCGGTCATCGCTCTGATCACGTGCTGAACACCCTTGTACTCCTCCAGCCGACCGACAGTCAACAAGTACGGCCACTCCCGCTCGACTGGCTCGGCTTCGGCGAACCGCTCGACGTCCACCCCGTTCGGGATCACCGTCGCATCGACCCCGAAATCCGACTCCAACTCATCACGCTCCCACTCGCTGACCGCGATCACCTCGTCCGCGTGCCGGACCGCCCACCGACCAAAAGGCCGATACAACGACAGCAGCCGATCGCGAACCGAACTCGCGCTCCCGCCGTGGTAGTGCGTCGTCACGACGAACTTCCGATCCCCCGCACCGAGCGCGGCGAAGAACAGGGGGAACGAGTGGTAGTTGTGGGCGTGGACGACATCCCCGTCCGACCGACGAACCGCCACCGCTATCTGCGGACAGAAATGCATCGCGCCGTTCGGCGCGACGCTCCGGAACCGTCTGACAACGACCCCGTTTCGTCGCTCCCGGCGCTCGCCCTCCGCTCCCGCGTCGGCCGAAACCACGGTCACCTGGTGACCGCGTTCGACGAGCCGCTCGGAGATCTCCTTGACGTGCGTCTCCACGCCGCCAGACTGCGGCGGATACCGAGGCGTCACCTGCAGGATCTTCATTCGACGGTCATCTTCCCCCGTCACTCGTAGACGTCCCGCAGTTCCTCGTCGACGTCCCACACCGCCGATCCCTCTCCACGCCACAGCTTCACCGCCGCGAACAGCAGCGACACCTGCGTGTCGAACACCGCGTACACTGACTGCAACGAACCGAGTCGATCACGCGATCCCAGGAAGGTAAACAGTCCAGCACCCGTAGGCACGACCAGCCCGAACGGCCCTGCGACCAATAACCCTCCAACGGTCGCCAGCCCCAGACTCGCGGCCAGTAACCACGGCGACACCAACATAAACCACCAGTTGAACGGCAACACCACACCACCGTAGAGCCCGTATCGACCCAACATATCCCGATTCCGCAGCAACAACCGAATCAGCCCCATCGCGCGCCGATCCTTCTGCGTCCGGCGCTTTCCGAACTGCGAGTGCGACGCCTCCTTGTACCGAATGTCCGGATCGAACACGACCCGCTTGCCGTTCTTCCGAATCTTCAGCGCGAGTTCCGTGTCGTCGGCTATTGAGTCCGGATCAATCGGGACGGTCTCCTCGTTCTCGAACGCCGAAAACGGCCCATGGAAAATGAGCGTCGAATCCAAGTGCGACTCAAGCGTTTGAATAGTCGCCTGCACATCCCGATATCCCTCTTCGACGTCGCTCCCGCCGAGGACGTCGACGTTCCGCCCCGTAACGGCGCCGACGTCCGGATCGGCCAGATTCGCCGCGGCCTCTCGAAGTGCGTCGACGGCGACCCTCGAATCGCAGTCGGTTTTGACCACCATCTCGTTCGATGCGGCCGCGTAAGCGTCGTTCAACGCGGGAGCCAGACCACGACGTTCGTCCTCTTCTAAGAGCGTCAATTCGGGGGCTTGTCGATCCACAAAGAACGAACGAACAATCTCCCGCGTATCGTCGTCTGAGGAGTCGACGACGACGACCTCGACCTTGTTCATCGGGTAGTCGAGCGAGACGATGTCTCGGAGTTTGTTCTCGACGATTCGCTCTTCGTTGTAAGTCGGCAGCACGATGCTCACGGTCGGTTCCGCGGGCCGCTTTTGCGCGGGCGAGCCCTGCGGGTTCCATACTTTTGCGAGGAGGAGATAGACCGCGTAGGGGAGTCCCGTCAGCGACACCAACGCCGCAACGGAACCAGCAAGTCCGCGAACGAGTCTTCGCATAATGGTCCCTTCGACGACCGGGGCAAAAATCCCCGTGGTCCGCGCTTATTTTTTCGGGAGAGCGCGCGTATCGAATATTGATAAGCACGTATTATTTGTGTCCACGATTATACGCACGCTGTAAACCGCCTGCCACAACACTCGCCGTTCCCTCCTAACCAATGAGAATCGGCCAGACCTCCTTCGTCGTCTTCGCCTCGAAGCTCCTCGGCTCGGCACTGGGATTCGTTGCGACCCTCTATTTCGCCCGAACCCTCGGTGCCGCCGTACTGGGGCAGTACGCTCTCGTGCTCGCGGTCGTGGCGTGGCTCTCTCTGGCCGGGAACCTCGGCATCTCCGGGGCGATTACCAAGCGAATGAGCGAGGGGACAGATACGTCCGCGTACGCGACCGCAGGTGCACTCGTCGTCGCGGCACTCGGCCTCGCGCTCGGTGCGCTCGTGCTCCTCTTTGATGCGGCCGTAAACGCGTACGTCGGCGAACCGGTCGCGCCGCTCGTCGTCGCACTCCTGCTGTTGGGGCTCTTTCAATCGCTCACGAACTCGGCACTGCAGGGCGAGCGGAAGGTCTACATCACGGGCCTTCTCACCCCCGTCGGGATCGCCGTCCGCAGCGTCATCCAGATCGCGCTCGTCTTCGTCGGACTCGAACTGGTCGGGATGATCGCGGGCTACGCGATCGCGAGCTTTCTCGTCGGCGTCGTCGGCGTCGCGCTGCTTTCGGTCGGTGTCGCTCGTCCGACTCGCGAGCATTTCGAGTCTCTCTACGAGTACGCGAAGTTCTCGTGGCTCGGCGGCCTCAAATCGCGGTCGTTCAACGACGTCGACGTGCTGCTCTTGGGTGTTTTCGTCCAATCGTCGCTCGTCGGGGTCTACTCGGCCGCTTGGAGCATCGCGAAGTTCCTCACGCTGTTCGACTCGGCGGTGAGTTCGACGCTCTTTCCGGAACTCAGCCGGGCCGACGCGGAGGGGAACAGAGAGTCCGTCGCCGGTCTCGTCGAGGATTCGCTGACGTACGGTGGCCTCATCTTGATCCCCGGTCTCTTCGGCGGGTCCTTACTCGGCGAACGGCTGCTCCGCATCTACGGCCCGGAGTTCGTCCAGGGGGCGACCGTCCTGTGGGTTCTGATTCTGGCGACGCTGCTCTACGGCTACCAGAAGCAACTCCTGAACGCGTTGAACGGTATCGACCGTCCGAAGGTCGCATTCCGGATCAACGCCGCGTTCATCGCGGCGAACGTCGTCTTGAACCTCGCACTGATCTCAGCGCTAGGTGTCGTCGGCGCGGCCGTCGCCACTGCCGCATCCGCAGCGCTCGGCGTCGCCCTCGCAGTCTCCGCCCTACGCTCGGAAGTCCACTTCACGATCCCGTACGGAGAGATCGCTCGGCAGTTCGTCGCCGCGGCGGCGATGGCGGCTGCCGTCGTCGGGTTCGAGACGCTTCTGGAGACGGCGACGAGCCTCAACCACAACTTCGCGACGGTGGTTCTCCTCGTCGCTGTCGGGGCGACAGTGTACTTCCTCTCGCTGTTCGGCCTCTCTGCGCAGTTCCGAGCGACGGTAATCGAAAACAGTCCACTCTGAACCGTTCACCCTGAACAGTCTGCTCTAACCGTCCGCGCTAGTTACTTTCGACGTCGCGCAGAACAGTCTTTCCGGGTTCGATCCCGACGCCGCTTCCAACTTTCACGCCGGCGTTGAGGCTCACGTTGATTCCCGTCTTCACCTCGTCGCCCAGCACCACGCCGAGTTTCCGCCGCCCCGTATCGACGCGCTCGCCTTTCACCGTCATATGTACTGAGGTATCGTCGTGGCGCAGATTGGCAACTTTCGTCCCCGCGCCCAGGTTCACGTCGCGGCCGAGCAGGGAATCGCCGACGTACGACAGGTGCGGTACCGCCGCATCCGACATCAGAATGGAATTTTTCACCTCGACACTGTGGCCGACGTGTACGTCCGGGCCGATGGCAGTCGCCCCGCGGAGGTAAGCGTTCGGCCCGACCTCCGCGCCCGACTTCACGACGACCGGTCCCTCGATCACGACGCCTTCTCGAATCGTCGCGCCCTCTTCGACGACGACGTCGCCCTCTAATTGTGCTCCCTCCGCGACGTCTCCCCGTACGTCGCGGCCGACATCCGCGAGCACGCGTTCGTTCGCCGTCAGCAGCTCCCAGGGACGGCCCACGTCGAGCCACCGGCCGTCGTATTCGACGACCGAGACCTCGTGGCCGTCCTCGAGGAGCAGTTCGAGGGTCTCGGTGATTTCGAACTCGCCGCGCTCGCTTCTCGCTGTTCGCTCGATGTACTCGAACACCTCCGGCTCGAACGCGTAACAGCCGACGTTCGCGAGGTTCGTCGGCGGGTTCGTGGGCTTCTCGACGATGGCTTCGAGCCACTCGTCGGCGCCGACGGAGACGACGCCGTAGGACGTTGGATCTGAGACGGGCGTCGTCGCGATCGCGTGCCCACCGGCGTCGGCGAGCGCCTTTGGTAGTTCGGGATCGACGAGGACGTCACCGTTGAGGACGACGAACCGGTCGTCGACGACCGACTCGGCCTGCCCGATCGCGTGTGCCGTCCCCGCGGCCTCCTCCTGTTCGACGTACGTGATCGGCACGCCGCGGTACTCCTCGCCGAGTCGGTCGATCACGTCCGCACCGCGGTAGCCGATCACGACGACGAACTCGTCGACGACGTCGAGACACGCGTCGAAGACGTGTTCGAGCAGCGGCCGACCACCGGCGGGCAGCAACGGTTTCGGTCGAAAGTCCGTCAGCGGTCGCATCCGCGTTCCCTGCCCGGCCGCGAGCACGACTCCGTACATATGGACTCGGACGGAACACCGGTGTATAGTGGCTGTGGTCTTGCTGCTATTGAGTGGCTACTGCACGGGCAGGCAGATGCCCTAACGAATCTCTTCGAGGAGTTCTATGCAGTCTTATGAATACTCTGGGGCTCGCTTCAGGCACACTGAAAGCGCTGAATTATATCCTCACTCACACCCCTCATTTCGTCTGTTCTTCGTACTCGGGGGACACCGTCTGGCGTCAAGGAAGCCAACTTTCGAACGCTCCTGTCGACACCCCTCATTTCGTCTGTTCTCATCATCTGGGGATTCCGTACAGTCATCAAGGAAGCCAATTTCCGAACGCACCCCTCATTTCGTCTGTTTATTGCATCTGGATCGTATCCGCCTTTGACTGCACAAACGCCCCCTCGCGAATCAGGTAAAACAGAAAAAACAGACGAAACAAAATAAATATATATCGTTTGTGCATCTGCCGTAGTATGACTAAAGACCTCTTCCGCGATATGACGGAGACTCTTTTTGCGAACAAATCGATTCTTTCCGAGGAGTACCGTCCTGACGTTATCGTCGAACGAGAAGAGGAGATAGATGCGTACCGGACTGCGCTGAAAGATATTCTGTTCGGTCGGAATCCTTCCAACGTTTTCGTGTACGGTAAAACAGGCGTCGGTAAGACTGCAGTCACAGAATATGTGCTGACTGCTCTCTCTGAAGAGGTTGAACGACGACCTGAGGCCGACGAGCTTCACGTTATCTTTCACAATTGCAACGATGATACCGTCTATCGGACCGTGCGATCACTCATTCACGGAATCAGGGGTCCAGAAGGCGATTCATTCCCCGAAACGGGTCTTTCGACCTCACACGCGCTGGAGACGCTTTATCAGGAGATGAACAGACAGGGCGGCACGTTTCTATTCGTCCTTGATGAAATCGATCACCTCTCGGGCCCGGACTCGCTGTTATATGAACTCCCAAGAGCACGGGCAAATGGACATTTAGAAACTGCTCGCGTCGGCGTTGTAGGGATCAGCAACAACTACACATTTCGGTCTTCGCTCAGTCCGAAAGTCAAAGACACCCTGATGGAGAAAGAGATCGGTTTTTCGCCATATGACGCCAATGAGCTCCGATCGATTCTCACGAACCGCGCAGAGAAAGCTATCATCGATGATGCTTATGCAGAGTCTGCGATCGCACGCTGTGCTGCGACAGCAGCAAAAGATACAGGCAGTGCTCGACAGGCTATCGATCTCCTCCGTGAGGGGGGTGACGTGGCCGAGGAGAACGGTGCGGAGACAATCACTGACGAACACATCGAAATTGCGACTGAACGCGTTCGGCGCGGTCGCGTCCGCGATAAGCTCCGTGACCAGACGATTCACGGGCAACTGATTTTGGAAGCCATCGCACATCTCGAAACGAACGGTCAGACTCGGGTCCGGTCAAAAGAGATCAAAGATGTTTACGAACGCGCCGCTGTCGGGTGGAATCACGAACCACTGACGACTCTGAAAAGCCTGCAGAATCACCTCGGAGATTTAACGATGCTTGGATTCCTTGATCGGACAGAGCAGAACAACGGTCGTGCCGGTGGTGCTCACTATCAGTATGAGCTCACACTGGATCCGGAAATTGTCCTTGAAACACGCGAGTCGATCGAGACGACACCGCCCTAGCCAATCGCAGAACAGACGAAACGAGGGGTGTGACCCAGCTCGCTGAACATCGACTACATTGGTAGAGTAGAACAGACGAAACGAGGGGTGTGTCGCACTCAACTCTCCAGAACAAATACACAACAAACTGTATCTACAGTAGCTGCGTGGTTTTAACGCAGAAGGCACGAAATGAACCCTGGCACGAGAACTACGCGCCTCGTTTCCGGAATCACTTTCACCCCTGCACGACCCACTCCGCACGATGGATTACGACGACGTCTGCGTCCTCGTGCCCACCTACGACGAGGCCGAGACGATCGGCCAGGTAGTCGACGACTTCCGAGACGCGGGCTTCGACGACGTGCTCGTCGTCGACGGCGGCTCCGACGACGGCACCGACGAGATCGCCGCGGAACACGGCGCGCGCGTCGTCTATCAGTCGGGCTCGGGCAAAGGCCAGGCCGTCCGCGAGGGCGTCGCGGAGTACGTCGACCGCGAGTACGTCCTGATGCTCGACGGTGACGCGACTTACCGCGTCGAGGACGCCGACGCGATGCTCGAACCGCTCCTCGAGGGCGACGCCGAACACGTCATCGGCGACCGCTTCGCCGATATGCGCGAGGGTGCGATGACCCGCTTCAATCAGGTCGGCAACCGGATCATCAACCGCGGCTTCGCGGCCGTTCACGGCGAGGACTTTCAGGACATCCTCTCGGGCTACCGCGCGTTCACCCGCGAGTCGTTCCTGAGGATGACGCTCACCTCCGACGGATTCGGCATCGAGACGGAGATGGCCGTCGAGTGCGCGAAACGGAGCATCTCGACGACGGTCGTCCCGATCACGTATCTCCCGCGGCCCTCCGGGTCGGACACGAACCTCCGCCCGGTTCGGGACGGCGGAATCATCTTCATCGAACTCTACCGCCGCGCGAAGACCAACAACCCGCTCTTCTACTTCGGGAGCCTCGGCGTTCTCTCGACCGCCACCGGCCTCGTCGTCGCCGTCTACGTCGCCGTCGATTGGATCACCCGAGGCATCTCCCACGAGGTGCTGGCGGTCGTCGCTGCCTTCGGGATCATCGTGGGCATCCAACTCCTGATGTTCGGCGTGCTCGCGGATCTGATTCTGACGCTCCACCGCGACACGCTCCGGAAGATCGAAGAAGAGACTCGATCTGAGTAGCGGGACTACGGACCTATCGCAGTTCCAGCGGAGCGACGTGGGGCGGGTGCCGTTGCGTTCGCTGTCGTTGCTAAGCGTGGTGTACCGCGAGGCGAGCGAAGCGAGCCGAGCGGATTTTTGGTCCAGATTTTTGCGCGGTGGGTTCCCGCAGCGGCGCGCAGCGCCGCGAGGAAACCCACCGTAGAAAAAGGTGGGTGCTAGAACGGCAACAGCGCCCGCAGCTGCGAGAAGATCCCGCCGCCTGATTCCCGGTACTCCTCCAAGACGGGATGCAGCGCGTCGAGCAGTTCACGCTTGCTGTCGAACTCCGTCTCGCCGACCGACGTGAGCGCTTCCGAGAGCGAGACAGTGTTTCCGTTGGCGTCGAACGGGATCGCGGGATCGCCGAGCGCGCGCACGACTTCGTCCGCCGTCGCCGGGAAGGTGAGATCGGACTCCGAGAGATACGGGCTCAGCGCCGCGATACCGAACTCCAGGGAATCGGGCTCGTCGTCGCCCTGCTGCGGTGGTCTGACAGCCATCGACCGCCCATAAGACTGCGGGGGTGGAAAAACCCCCGGCTCCGGATCGACGGCGTTGGTGCGGGGTTCCCGTGCGGAACTCCACACTGTTTAGTTCGGGCGACGCCTCGTCTCCGGCACGACGATGACCGAGTACACCACCGTTTCGATCCCGAAAGATCTGGCCGAGCGCGTCGACGAAACCATCGAGGGAACGAGCTTCTCGAGCACGAGCGACCTCGTGCGGTTTCTCCTTCGAAGTATCGTCATTCAGTACCAGCGCGAGGGCGAACTCACAGAAGCGCAGTTCGAGGACATCGCAGAGCAGCTCGCGGATCTAGGCTATCTCGACCGGTGACAGCGTTTACTCCGCGAGCGTCTCCCGCGGCGGTTCGACGTCGAGGACGTCGAGGTCGAGTTCGCGGTCGTTGCGATCGAACGCCGCACACGACGCCTGGTCCCAGGGCGGCACCGCGACGACGAGTGCCGCGGCGAAGGTGTCCTCGCGAGTCGCCTCCAGCGGCCCCTGCGGATGCGAGACGAAGCGCGCCCGGCCGCGACCCGCGGGGGTACCGAGGTCGACGCCGAAGACGGCCGCCACGGACCCGCTGGCCTCCGGGAAGTAAAAGTGCGTCAACACCGGCGTCTCGTCGTCGAGTCCGAGCTCCGCCTCGAAGTCCTCGGCGGGCGTCGACGCGAGCACGACGCTCACCGACGAGGGTTCCTCTGCCGCTGCCATTTCGAGGAGCGCGTCGAGAAGCCCGCGCGTGATGTAAACCACGAGTGGTTAGACGGGAGCGTGGATCAAAACGGCGTCGGCGGATTGGTGCGAGAGCGGGCCAGCATCTGCGGCCGCGACGATCACGCGTCCGAGCGTCATCTAAAGGGGGCCAAGCGAACGCTTCTTCTCCCGCTTCACCAATTCTGACTACGGATTCGTGCGGACAGGCCGCGTCGGGAGCCACCTGAAACTTCGCTACGAATCGCCAGACACGGACGAAGTCCGTTCTCGCCAACGGGCTGACGATCAGGACAGCAACTCCCGAAACGCGCGCCCGTACGCACCCGGCAGATTCCGTCGGGCGTTGTCGAGCGCCTCGCGCAGCGCCCGCGACGCGTCGGTCAGCACACCCTCGCCGTGCCCCACGAGGACGCGCTCGACGTCGTAGCCGCGGAGGGCGCGGCGCGGGGGAGCGGGGCGGAGCATCGGGTGGACACCGAGTCGCTCGCCGGGTGCACAGAAGTACGACGCGGTACCGACGGCCTCGGGCACGACCAGCGTCCGGTCCTCGCGGTGGTAGAGGCCCACCTCCTGCCACGGCGGCAGGCTGGTATCGAGGATCTGGAACGCCTCGAAGCCCGAGTCGCCGAGTTCCCGGTCGAAGCGCTCGATCGGCGCGTCGATCTCCTCGACGACGCCGGACATCCACCGCGGGACGTAGACCGGGGCGTCGTGGCGGGTCGCGAGCGCCGCGGCGTCGCGCTTGTGTCTGTCGAGGCCGACGACGACGCCGGCGACGTCGCCGAACTCGGCCAGCAGGTCGTCGACGTCGGGGGCGTCGACGGGATCGACGACCCAGACGCCCCCGTCGTCGCCGACGAGGGCGTGGCTCGCGCGTTCCATCGTCTCCTCGGGGTAGGCGATCCAGCCGACGCCTCGGTCCCACCGGTCGATCTCGCGGTACTCGCTCGTCGCGCCGCCCTTCATCGGCATAGCCGTAGATTCGAGCGCAACGCGCATAAAGTTCCTCGCCGCGTGGGTCGATTCGAGAGCAGTCAGCACGGCGCAGTCACTCGAAGCCGCTCGCCGGCGCTCACCGACCGGAAGACACACGCCGTGGGCAGTCGCGTATACAGCATATGAACTTCGAGCTACGGGACCACACCGCCGACGTCGCGGTCGAGGCGACGGCGTCCGATCTCGATTCGCTCTTCGGAGCCGTCGCCGACGGCCTCGCCGCGGCCAGCTGCGACGACATCCCGCCTGCAGATGGGCCGCGGGGCGCGGACGCCGAAGCCGCCGACCAGACTTTCGAGCTCACAGTCGCCGCCGAAGGTCGGGAAGCGCTGCTGTTCGACTACCTTGACGAGCTCATCTACGAGCGCGACGTTCGCGGCGTCCTCCCGGTCGACAATCGGGCGCAGATCGACCGACCGGGGTCGGTGTCGGACGACGAGGCGGGCGACGGCGCTAGCGGCGACGAGGGAGACGCTGCAGCCGACACCGCTTCCAGCGGGGAGTGGCGGCTCACAGCCACGTACCGCGGCGTCCCGCTCGCGGAACTCGACGCGCGCGAGGTCAAGGCGGTGACGTACTCGGAGATGCGGGTCGAGCGGACGGCGACGGGCTGGGTCGCGTACGTCGTCTTCGACGTGTGACCGGGGCCGAACTACCCACAGATCCGGCTGGTGCTCTCGGAAGTGGTTTGTGTTACCCGGTACGACGTGCCTACGAAATGACCGACCACGCAGCGCGCCTCGTCGCTGTCGCCCTCGTCTTCGCCGCGGTCGTCGGCGGCGTCGGTATGGCGACGCCGAGCGCGTCCGCCCAGCCGATCGCGACGATCGCCGGGTCGGAGCTGTCGCCCGACGACGTCTCGATGCGAATCGATCTCCGCCCGAACGGCACCGCTGCGTGGACGATCGAGTACCGCGTCCGCCTCGACGACGAGAACACGACGGAGGCCTTCCTCTCGCTGCGCGAGGACGTCCGCGCGAGCGAGTCGCAGTACGCCGCGGAGTTCGGCCAGCGGATGGCGTCGACGGCTGCCGCCGCGGAGAACGCGACCGGCCGGGAGATGCGCGTCCGAAACGTCTCGGTCGACGCGACGAGACAGCAGCTGCCGCAGGATTACGGCGTCGTCACCTACTCGTTCGTCTGGACGAACTTCGCTGCGGTCGACGACGGCACGATCCGCGCCGGCGACGCGCTCGCGGGACTCTTCCTCGACAGCGAAACGTCGCTGCAGTTCACCTGGCCTGAGGGCTACGCCCTCGACACGGCCCAACCGGAGCCGGACGACGTCCGGCGCGACTCCCGGATCGCCGTCTGGAGCGGCCCCCTCGACTTCGGGCCGAACGAGCCGACGCTCGCCGTCACCGAGCAGTTCGCTGACGCAGGGGAGGGCGCGGCCAGCGCGACGTCGACCCCCATGCCCGCCGGAGTGGACTCGAGCGGCGGCCAACCGCTGCTGTACGGAGTGCTCGCGGTCGTCGCGCTCGCGCTCGGGGCGGGCGGCCTGTTCGTCTACCGACGGCGGACGGCCCCCGACCCGCGCGAGAGCGTCGCCGGTGGCGCGGGCGGGTCCGTGAGCGCGGCAAACGGCGGACGTGTCAGTGACGCTGGAGAGGACCTCAGCGCAGATCCCGCCGAGACCAGTGAGGAAGGAACCGCCGCTGACGCCGACGCCGCAGGAGGCGCAGCCGGCGGTGCATCGGCCGCACGGACGAGTGATTCCACCGCCGCCGACGAGCCAGCGCAACCGGACGCGGAAGCCGGCGACGAGCTCGCGGCGGAGCGCTCCGACGAGGGGACGGGGGCACAGCAGGACGCGGCGGACGACACGATGCCGTGGGAGGACGAACTCCTCAGCAACGAGGAGCGCGTGCTCGCGCTCGTCGAGCACGAGGGCGGGCGGATCAAGCAGCAGGCGGTGGCCCAGACGCTCGATTGGACCGACGCGAAGACGAGCCAAGTCGTCCGCAAGATGCGCGACGAAGGCGAACTCGACGGCTTCCGGTTGGGCCGCGAGAACGTCTTGGTCCTTCCGGGCGAGGATCTGAGCCCCGACAGCGAGTAGCCTCGAACGGCTGGGCCGTCGGGCGAAATTCGGATTAATCCGAGCAAAATGGGAGTGAGTATGATCGAGATATATGCGAGTGTGGCCAGTAAGAGAAGGTGATGAGGTTAGTAGTTGCACTCGTCGTCGCGCTCGTCGTCGTGACCGCGGCGGTTCCGATCGGTGCCGCCGCGGCGTCGGGTAGCACGTCAACCTCGGCAGCGACGGGCACGGAGCCAGCACACCTGCCGGACCGCGGCGTCGAGGCACAGACGACAGCGACGAACACGACTGAGACGTCGACGACGAACACGAGCGATGCGTCGTCGAACACCACGAATGCGACCGACGCGGCATCGACTGACGCGCCGTCGAACGAGTCGGCGATCGCTCCGGGAGCGAAGCTCGCCGGCGTCGTGGCCGTCCAGGGCGCGGAGATCGACGGCGAAGTCGCCTCTCGCGCCTTCGAACAGCGAGTCGCCGCGGCCGCGACAAACGAGTCCAGGGCCGCAGTCGTCGCCGCCGAACTGAACACGACGCAGGACCGGCTCGCTGCGCTCCGAACGCGACTCGCCGAACTGGAGCGCGCGCGAGAGGCCGGAAACGTGTCACAGGGTCGGTACAGCGCCCGTGCCGCGCAGTTGACGACCGAGATCAACGCCGTCACGCGGCAGCTCGATCAGACCGACGAGACCGCCTCCGAGCTCCCGGAGCCAGTCCGGGAGAAAAGCGGGATCAACACGTCCAGCATCGATCGACTGCGGGACGAAGCGCGCGATCTCTCCGGTCCCGACGTCGCCGACGCCGCGCGGGCAATCGCCGGCGAGAACCCCGGTCGCGGACTGGGTGACGCCGAGGAGGCCCCCGGCCGGAACGGGGAGGCACCGGGACGAGACGAGGAGGCACCCGGTCGAAGCGACGACGCCCCCGGCCGTGAGGAGCGCGGCGAGAGCGACGAACGCGCGGGTGACGACGCCGGAAACGAGACCACCGCAGCCGAGCGCTCGGAGCGCGGCCCGCCCGGGAACGAGACGGATAGTACGGACGGCGAAGCACCCGGTGAGAGCGAGACCGCACCCGGACAGTCGGACGGCGAGTCGGGTGACGAGTCGGGGGAGCCCACCGAGACAGCCCAGGTGGGCAGTGATAAAGCCAGAGAGCGTGACGACGCGCCGGGAAACAGCGGTGACGCGTCCGGCAACGACGGTGAATCCGGCAACGGTGGTGACGCGTCCGGTAACGACGGTGAATCCGGTAACAGCGGTGACGCCCCCGGCAACGACGGCGAACCCGGCAACGACGGCGAATCCGGCAACGGTGGTGACGCCCCCGGCAACAGCGACGAGAGGTCAGGTTCCGATGGGGAACCCGGAACCAGCGACGAGAGATCAGGCACCGACGGGGAACCCGGAAACAGCGATGACACGTCGCAGCAGTCCGACTGAGACAGACCACAGGCGGGACACCGCAGCGTCATCTCGCCCGAAAAATTCAACTCTGATACTGAGGGGGTAGGATTATGTCGATTCCGCGGTTTCCCAAACGTGATGGAGTACGCGTACCCGATCGTCGGGTTAGTTGGTGGGATGGCGCTCATCGCCACCAGCGTTTTTTCGGCGTTCGTCTACACGCCCACGACGTCGTCGCTGGTGGACACGACGATCACGGCGTTCACCGGCGTCACGCTCCAGATCGGTGATTTCCTCGCGGTGTCGTCTGCGACGGCGATCGTCTTCGACCTGCTGGCGACGCAGCTGGGCGTCCGGTACTCGCTTTTGGTCCCGTTCACCATCGGCTACGTGCTCACCCACGTGATCGTCTACTACTCGTCGCTGCATATCACCGACGTCCAGAGCCAGCCGCTGGACCCGGACTTCGACATCCGAGAGAACCCGTTACAACTGGTCACGCTGTCGATTCCGGGCGCGCTAATCTTGCTCCCGACCGAGGACCGCCGGCGAAGCAATAGGTGAAACGGCTCTTTGAGGCAAGGCCGGTTTTAGGTACTCGTCTGCTGTAGTCGAAGGTGCCCCGGTTGGGCCGCCCCGCGAATCGGTTCCCCTCGGCGCATCCCCGCGCCTGCCTGCCCCTCCACCCCGATCGACGGCCCCCGACCGGGCACCCCGCTGACGCCTCCCCTCCACGGTCGCCTCGCCGACCGCTGTTTGTCCGCACTCGTCGCCGGCACGCGCCAGTACCCGGTATTGCCGAAATAGAAAATTCGCATAAAACCCGCCCCGTCAGGCCGAGGATGATGTCAATCTTGCAGGAGCGCGTCGAGTCGGTCCCGCGTCGCCTCGAACGCTCCGGAGTTGTCGACGGTCACGTGCGGCAGCTCGATCGGTTCGTATCGCTCCCTGAACTCCCGGTAGACCTCGACGTCGGCGTCGCTTTCGTCGCCCTCGCGGGCGGCGATCCGCGCTTCGGCGACCGAGGGCTCACACTCGACGGCGACGACGCCGAGCGAGGCGTCCAGCTCGGCCGCGAGACCGGCGGCGCGCGCTCGGTCGCTGCGCTTGCGGAACGTCCCGTCGAGCACGGCAGCGCCGCCGTCGGACAGCGTCTTTCGGGCCCGCGCGAACACCTCGTCGTAGACGGTCGCGCGCTCGTGAGCCGTGTACTCGGGGTCCTCGAAACAGTCCGTGCGAACGACGTCAGTCCGGATCAGTCGTCCGTCGACCCGGCCGGCGATCTCGCGTGCGACAGCCGTCTTGCCGACGCCCGGCAGCCCGGTGACGACGAGCAGGCGGCCAGTCACGACTGGACCTCGTCGGCGTCACGACACAGGAGCCGATGGCGTCCCAGCAGGGCGTCACGACACAGGAGCCGGTGGCGTCCCAGTAGGGCGTCACGACTCAGTTCAGGGCGTGGCGATCCAGCGGAACCCGAACGGCGGCAAGAAGAGCGCGCGCGCCGGGACTGCGACGGTGCACGCTGGGTGAGACACGTCGACATCGGAACGAGTGGAGAGCCAGGGGTGGGATTTGAACCCACGAAGTCTCGATTACAAGTCGAGTGCATGAACCGCCCATGCTCCCCTGGCGCAGGTCGTCGTACTCAGTCCTCCTTTGAGTGTGTGTCGTTTTCGTCGGGCGGCCTCGTCCCCGACCCCTGCTTGGTCGCGCCTCTCGACGCGACCCCGGTGGACTTCTCGAACTGGACGCGGTGCGCTGTGTACCCCCGCTCGCGGTAGAACTCGCGGGCGCGATCGTTACCCGCCATCGCCTCTAGGGCGACGACTGTCGCGCCGGCGTCTTCGAGCGCCGCTTCGGCCGCAGCCAACAGGTCGCTCCCGACGCCGTGGCCCCGGTGTGCGGGTCGGACGTAGAGGTTGCGGACGACGCCTCGGGTCGCGTCCTGCTCGTAGGAGCCGCGTTCGAGCCCGAACGTGACGAAGCCGACGACGTCGCCGCCGGCCATCGCGACGCGGAGTTCGCCGGTGACGGCCCGCTGTGCGAGCGTCTCGCGGACGACGTCCCGGTTCGCCTCCGGGAGGATGTGCGAGTCGTAGGCGCGCTGGCCTGCGGCGAGCGCGACCCACAGGTCGACGACCGCATCGACGATCGCGACGGATGGCCGCTCGATCGCCACCGCAGATGGCCGGTCGTCGCTGTCCGATCCCGCGTCGTTCGAGCCGTCCGGGCCGCACATACCGCGCGTTCGGCCGTGGGACGGATATATCGTCGGTTCCGGGCGAGTTCGACGCTCGATGCCGCCTGTCCACCGAGCGACGTACCTTTCTCCTCGGGGACGCGACGCTCCGCCGATGGAGCCGATACGGACGGACCCGAAACTGGGACCGCTCGTCGAGCGGCACGGCGAGTTCCCGATTGGAACGGCGGACGACGCGTTCGAGCGACTCGTCGTCGCGACCGTGAACCAACAGCTCTCCGTCGACTCGGCGGCGGCGATCCGCGAGCGGCTGTTCGACCGCGTCACGGTGACTCCTGCGGGGATCATCGCGGCCCGGGAGGCGACGCTGCGGGACGTCGGTCTCTCGGGACAGAAGGTCGCGTACGTCCGCAACGTCGTAGAAGCGTTTCGGGAGCGCGATCTGACGCGCGAGGGCCTCGCGGGCGAAAGCGACGAGGACGTGATCGCGGCGCTGACCGAGATACGGGGCGTCGGCGTCTGGACTGCCAAAACGTATCTCGTGTTCGTACTCGGCCGTCCGGACGTCTTTCCGGTCGAAGACCTCGGCATCAGGAACGGGATGACACGGCTCTACAGATAAGCAAGGCGAGTGCCTCGGGGATTGACCCCGAGGCAGTTCACGGTTACGACGACGAGGACCACTCGGCGATGCGCGAGCACCCCGAGCGGTGGCGCCCGTATCGAAGCTACGCGAGCCGCTACCTCTGGCGGGCGGTCGATTGAGCGGCCCCTCCGGACGCGTGGAGTAAACGCTTCGTGAGTTTGTTTTCCGAGTGAAGGAAACGTTGAAACGCGGAGCCGCCCACGGACCCAGTATGGAGATCGACGACGTCAACACCATCACGGTTCTCGGCGCGGGGAGTATGGGCCACGGGATCGCCGAGGTGGCCGCCCTCGCCGGCTTCGAGGTCCGGCTGCGTGACATCGAGGCGGAGTTCGTCCAGGACGGCTACGAGCAGATCGAGTGGTCGCTCGGCAAACTCGTCGAGCAGGGACAGATCGAGCGGGCGGCGGCGGACGCGACGCTCGATCGCATCTCGACGCACGTCGACCTCGCCGAGGCCGTCGCCGACGCCGACGTCGTCGTCGAAGCGGTCCCCGAGAAGATGGCGATCAAGCGCGAGGTCTACGCGGAGCTCGAGGCGGCCGCGCCCGAGCGAACGATCTTCGCCACGAACACCTCCAGCCTCTCGATCACGGAGCTCGCGGACGTGACCGAGCGGCCCGCGCAGTTCTGCGGGATGCACTTTTTCAATCCGCCGGTACGGATGGATCTCGTCGAGGTCATCGCGGGCGCGGAGACGGACACGGAGACGCTGGATCTGATCGCCGACCTCGCGGTCGCGATGGAGAAGACGCCCGTCCGGGTCCACAAGGACAGCCCCGGCTTCATCGTCAACCGCGTGCTCGTCCCGCTGATGAACGAGGCCGCGTGGCTCGTCGAGTCGGGCGCGGCGACGGTCGAGGAGGTCGATTCGACGACGAAGTACAGCCTCGGCCTCCCGATGGGGAGCTTCGAGATCGCAGATCAGGTCGGCATCGACGTCGGTTATCACGTCCTCGAATATCTCCACGAGGAACTCGGCGACGCCTACCGGCCCTGCCCGCTCTTGGAAGCGAAAGTCGAGGCCGGCGATCTCGGGAAGAAGACCGGCGCGGGCTTCTACGACTACGACGGGGGCGACGGCGCGCAGGTCCCCTCCGATCAGACCCGCGACGACGTCGCCGAGCGGCTGCTGGCCGTGCTCGCGAACGAGGTGGCCGCACTCGTCGCCGGCGACGTCGCCGACCTCGACGCCATCGACACGGCGGTCAAACTCGGCGGGCGCTGGTCGGACGGCCCGGCGAAGATGATCGACGACGCCGGGGTCGCGGACCTGCTGGCGACGCTCGACGAACTGCACGAGGAGACCGGCGAGGACCGCTACGACGCCGAGCCCTACCTGCGCGACCTCGCGGCGTCGGGAGCGGGCTTCCACGGCGCAGCGGGCGACGGCGCGGCCGACGACACCGACGGCGGCTACGACTACGACGACATCACCGTCGAGATCCGCGACCGCGTCGGCCACATTATGCTCGACCGCCCGCACCGGATGAACACGGTCACCGGCGATCTACTCGCGGAACTGTCTGACGCCGTCGGTCGCTGCGAGGCGGACGAAGAGGTGCGGGCGATCCTGCTCACGGGCACCGGCGACCGGGCGTTCTCCGCCGGTGCGGACCTCCAGGCGATGGCCGGCGGCGTCGGCGACGTCAACCGCGTGGCCGAACTCTCCCGCCGCGGCCAGGAGGCCGCCGGACGCCTCGAAACGTGTGAGATCCCGGTCGTCGCCGGCATCGACGGCTACTGTCTCGGCGGCGGGATGGAGCTCACGATGGGCGCGGACCTCCGCATCGCTTCCGAGCGCTCGGAGTTCGGCCAACCCGAGCACGACCTCGGCATCCTCCCCGGCTGGGGGGGCACCGTTCGCCTGCCGCGTATCGTCGGGATGGGCCGCGCGAAGGAGATCATCTTCACCGCCGACCGCTACGACGCCGAGACGATGGCGGAGTACGGCTTCGTCAACGAGGTGACGCCGAACGACGAGTTCGACGAGCGCGCCTTCGAGCTGGCGAAACAGCTCGCCGGCGGTCCGCCGATCGCCCAGCGGTACACGAAGCGAGCGATGCACCGCGGCTGGGACGACGTCGACGCCGGACTCGACGTCGAAGCGCAGTCGTTCGGCCTCGTCTTCGACACCGAGGATATGATGACCGGAATGGCGGCGTTTATGAGCGACGAGGAGGCCGAGTTCGAGGGGAAGTGAGGCAGACGCGGGCGTCGTCGCCCGATTCGTGACCGCTCTGCGTGTACGCGAAGCGGTGTCGCACCGGCTCCGTAACGGAATGTTTAAACGATTCTGCCCGCCACGTGTGAATGCAGGCTCGGTTGGTGTAGTCCGGCCAATCATCTTGGCCTTTCGAGCCGAGGACCAGGGTTCAAATCCCTGACCGAGCATTTCTCTCGAACACGAACTTCGAGCGACTGTCGTATCTCTCCATTCCGGCTACGAGCGCAACGCTCTGACGACGTCTTCGACCGTTAACTGTCGCTGGGACGATCAAAATAGGCTTAATCAGGGCGATGTGTACCGCTCGTATGGTCCGCGACCGAGGCGTCTCACCAGTCATCGCGACAGTGCTGATGCTGGCGCTCGTGGTGGTGCTGGCTGCGTCGCTGGCAGTGACGTTCAACGACGTCGTCACGGAAGCAAAAGACACGAACGAGCGACCGATCCCCGTGAGCGACAACTACCTCTCGAACGCGGACTTCGAGGACGGTACCGTCGGGGCGTGGGAAGACGGACTCGACAGCCCGCTCCCGGCCGGGGTGGTGGTTCGCGACAACGCGTCGAGCGGACAATACGCGTTGCGGATGGACTCCAGTCCCGACTTCGTCGGCCAGGACGTGACTGACACGCTCCGCCCCGGACGGATCTACCGACTCTGCGCTCACAGCAAGGTCGCGGATCTAGACTCGACGTACTACGTCGGGGTGCAGTACTACGACGGCCCGGACCCAGCCACCGATTCGATCATCGAGAAGGCGACGTACAAGATCGAGTGGACAGAGTACGAAGAACGGTGTGTACTCACGGACTTCACGACGGACCAGCCTGTCGAGTCGGCAGAGGTCTGGGTGTTTTACGAAAACGGCACCGACCCGGCCTACGTCGACGAACTCTCGCTGCGAGAGGTCAGGTATTTCGCCGATCCGGACGAGGACACTGACGACGTCTGACCGCCGGACGTGCCCGCCGTCGGCGGCGACCCGTACCCTCCCCAGTCTCTATAGTGCTCCGCCCACACTCGTGTGTGTGGACTCTTCCCACCGAATCCACGTCGGCGACGCGCGTGCGATGTCGGCCGTCGCCGACGATGCGGTCGACCTCGTCGTCACGTCGCCGCCGTACCCGATGATCGAGATGTGGGACGAGCAGTTCGCCGGCCAGTCGGACGCGGTAGCGACAGCGCTCGCCGAGGGCGACGGCGAGCGCGCGTTCGAGGCGATGCACGGCCTCCTCGACGGCGTCTGGCGCGAGGTCGCGCGCGTTCTCACCCCGGGGGGCATCGCCGCCGTCGTCGTCGGCGACGCGACGCGCAGTCTCGGCGACCACTTCCGCGTCTACCCGAATCACGCCCGCGTGACCGAGGCCTTCGGATCACTCGGGTTCGACCCGCTCCCGGACGTCCTCTGGCGAAAGCCGACGAACGGCGCGGCGAAGTTTATGGGCAGCGGGATGGTGCCGCCGAACGCCTACGTCACGCTCGAACACGAGTACGTGTTGCTCTTCCGGAACGGCCCGTCCGGGCGGTCGTTCGAGCCGGGCGCGCCGCGGCGCTACGAGTCCGCGTACTTCTGGGAAGAGCGCAACCGGTGGTTCTCCGACGTCTGGACCGACGTCCGCGGCGCGCGACAGGCCCGCGACGACGCGCGTGACGTCGGGGTCGTGGGCCCCGGCGTCGAACGAGAGACCGAAGACGAAGCCGCACGAGCGAGCGACAGCGACGGCGACGGCAACGGCGACGGCGGCGCAGCGGCCCCCGACCCGGACGTGCCCGAACCGCGACGAGCGGGCGCGGGGACGGGCGAGCGCGACCGGACCGCAGCCTACCCCGTCGAGATCCCGTATCGGCTGATCAGTATGTACTCGCTCTACGGCGACACGGTGTTAGATCCGTTCGTCGGGACGGGCACGACGGCGGTGGCGGCGATGCTCGCCGGCCGCGACTCCGTCGGCTACGAACTCGACCCCGACGTCCTCGCTGAACTGGACGCGCGCGTCGACGGCGTCCGCGACCGCTCACGCCGGGTCGTCGAGGACCGCCTCGCCGCCCACCGGGCGTTCGTCGCGTCCCAGCGCGCCGACGGGACGACCTTCGAGTACGCGGCCGACCACTACGACTTCCCCGTGCGGACGCGCCAGGAGCGAGCGATTCGGTTCCGCGTCGTCGAGGACGTCACCCGGACCGACGAGGGCTATCGGCTCCGGCACGAGCCGGTCTGAGCGCGGTCTACGCCGACGGTCACCCGCGCAACTCGGCCGCGACCGCCCGCGCCCGCCGCCGGATGTCGTCGGCGTCGCCGGTCTGCAGCCCGCCGAACGCGGCGTCGTAGACGACCTCGCCGTCGACCATCGTGAACGTCACGTCGTCGCCGTGGGCCGAGAAGACGAGATGCGAGAGCGGATCGTACAGCGGCGTCGCCCGCGTCAGGTCGGTGTCGAGCGCGATCACGTCGGCCCGCCAGCCCTCGCGGAGCGCGCCGACCCGCTCGAAGCCCGCCGCGCGCGCGCCGCCGAGCGTCGCCATCTCGAAGACGATCTCCGCCGGCGCGGTCTCCGGGTCGAGGGTCTCGACTTTCTGGAGGAGGCTGGCCTGCCGCATCTCCGTGAAGGGGTCGAGCGTGTTGTTGCACGGTGGGCCGTCGTTCCCGAGCGCGACGTCGATTCCGCGGTCGAGGTAGTCCGGGATCGGCGCGATCCCCGAGGCGAGTTTCATGTTCGAGGAGGGGCAGTAGGTGACGTGCGTCCCCGTCTCGGCGAGGAGTTCGCGTTCGCGGTCGTTCGTGTGGATACAGTGGGCGAGCACGACGTCTTCGCCGGTCAGTCCGACCTCGTGGAGCCACTCGACGTTCCGCATCCCCGTGTCGGCTTCGACGGTCTCGATCTCGTCGCGGTTCTCGCTGGCGTGGGTGTGGATCCGAACGCTGTCGTAGCGGTCGGCGATCTCTCGGCACCCGCGGAGACACGCCTCCGTGCAGCTGACGGCGAACCGGGGGGTGACGGCGTACTTGATCCGGCCGCCGGCCGCGCCGTGGTACGCCTTGACGAGCCGCTCCGTCGATTCGAGCGCCTCGTCGGTGTCCTCCGCGAGTCCGTCGGGAGCGCGCTTGTCCATCAGCACCTTGCCGAGCCGCCCCCGGATGCCCAGGTCGATCGCGGCCTCGAAGGCGGCGTCCGCGTGGTGGACCGACAGGTGGTCGATCGCCGTCGTCGTCCCGCTCTCGAGCAGTTCCACGTAACCCAACTCGGCCGCTGTCCGCATCTCCTCGCGCCCGAGCGACGCCTCCATCGGGAGGACGTGGTCGAAGAGCCACTCCAGCAGGGCGGTGTCGTCGGCGATGCCCCGCCCGACGCTCTGGACGGAGTGGACGTGGCCGCCGACGAGGCCGGGAGCGAGCAGATCGAACTCCCGGACCGGGTGGTCGGGGTAGGCGGCTTCGACGTCCGCGCGCGGACCGACAGCCGCGATTCGGTCCTCGGCGACGACGACCGCGCCTTCGTCGTAGACAGTTTCGGGGTCGGCAACGACAGTTCCTGCGAGGAGCATCCCACCGCTCTGAGTGGGCGCGAGAGCAAGTGCCTTGCGCTCACTAAGCGGTCGAAGTCGACACGAGAGCCCCGCCGCTCAGCCGAGGAACGCCGGCGTCGTCGACGGCAGCGAGATGAGCCACAGGCTCACGGCAGTGTAGCCGATCATCACGAAGACGAACGGGTACTGACTCCGGATCGCCTGCAGCCGACTGGGAAAGAGCCGGTAGGCGGTCGAGTGCGCCACCCAGATCGCGACCAGGTGCCCGCCCAGTACGAAGACGATATTCAGCGCCGACACCCAGGCGGGGAGCGTGAACACGACGGGGTTCGTCGGCGCCGACAGCGGAGCGGCGAGCACGGCCGAAAGCGACGGCAAGAGCGAGAGGAAGAACGCGAAGTAGTGCGCGAGATGATAGCCCGCCGCGATGACCAAGAGCGAGGGCGCGAACGCGACGACGAGTTCCCGCGGCGTCCGCGTGGTCAGGATGCGGCGCACGGCGACGCGCGCAGCGCCGAGGAACGCGCCGTAGAAGAGCGCGAACCCGCCGACGAAGAGCAGCGCATAGACCAGAAGTGGCGGGAGCCCGACGCCGACGACCGCGCGGACGACGCCGGCGCCCTGCTCGGCCGTGACGAAGCCGCTGAAGGTGAGTTCCCAGACCAGCGCGACGGCGATCGCGGCGTCGTCGAGGCCGCTGACGAGGCGGGCGTCGTCGGCGTCTGTGGCCGTCTGGCCGCCGCCACCGTCGCGGCGGGACTGCTCGGCCCAGTCTTCGACGAGCCGCATCGCCGGCAGCGACAGGCGAAGTCGCCCGCCCTCCCACGCCAGCGGCGCGACGCGGCCGTAGAACCGGAAGAACGCCGACACCGGATCGGCGTTCCGGAACCACGCGTCGCTGCCGACGAGCACCGCGCCGGCGAACGCGACGACCACGTAGCCGGCGACGGCGGCCGCGAGCCGACTCGGTTGGCCCGTGACGCCCGCGGTCGTCTCGACCCACACCAAGAGGAGGATGCCGGCGGCGGCGGGCCACCGGCCCAATCGCTCGGGGTAGTCGACGACGCCTGTCGGCAGCTGCGACGTTACGGTCCGGATCGGGTTCAGCGCGGGCCAGACGTTGCCGACGGCGTAGGCCCACATCGTCAACCCTGCGCGCCCGCCGGCGAAGAGGACGACGACGGCGAAGTTGATCGTCGACACCTGCGGTCCCGTGAATCCGCGGTAGACGATCAGCCCGACGAGGACGGCACCGAGGACGCCGCCGCTAGCGGTGGCGACGCGCCGGAACTGCGTTCCGGGGCCGAACTCACGCCGCCACTCGTGGACGCGGTTGACGAAGCCGCGGTCGGTCACGAAGCCCGCGAGCAGCGCCGACGCGCCGATCGCGGCCCCGCCGGTCGCGACGTAGAGCCAGCGCGGGACCGCGAGTCCCTCCTGGGATGCCTCCGAGAGTCCCACCGCGGCGTTGCTGGCGGCGACGCCGCGCGCGAGCAGGAGTACCCCGACCAGCGAGAGCGCGACCGCGCCGAGCCGGGCGGCTCGGGGGAGGCGGTCGCGTGCCCTCGCTGCGTCCGGCTCTGTGTCTGCTTCGGGTCGCGACGGCTGCTCAGGACGCATAGAACACGTAGAGGAAGAGGAAGCCGAAGTACAACAGTACCAGGATGCCGAGCGCGCGGATGCGGAACGAGCGGATCGCGCGCTCCTCGTCGGCGTAGGCTTCACGGTACGCGTCGCGCTCGGCTGCGTCGAGTGCGCTCGGGTGGCGGACTCCGCGGTGCAGCACGAGCAGGTCGTCGGTGTAGAACGCGCGGCCGCAGACGTCGCAGACGTACTCGGGAGCGTCCCGAGCGTCCGCAGACACTCCGGCGGACGCGGTCGTGTGATCGCTCATCGTCAGTTACGTGGAGGTATCGACGGCGTCGGTGTGTGTCTGTCGCTTCGTCTCGTGCGGTCGGCTGTTCGGTTCCACGAGCAACGCGGTTCGTCCGGAGCGGCGCTCGACGCCGGCGTCAGGTCCAGGGAACCGACCGCTCTTGGAGTTCGCCGGCGAGCGGGCGCTGCATCGCCGCCGCCGGGTCGTCGACGTTCGCGAGCGCCCACATCAGCTTCACCTTCGCCGTTCCGGGGAGCGTGTCGCCCGCCTCGACGACGCCGGCGTCGAGTAAGTCGCGGCCGGTGTCGTAGACGCGGTCGCAGACACGTCCCGCCAGACACTGGCTCGTCATCGCGACGACGACGCCGTCGTCGACCAACGATTCGAGCACGGGGATGAGATCCGTGTGGACGTGCCCGAGCCCGGTGCCCTCGACGACGAGGCCGTCGAGGTCCGCCGCCCGCAGCATCTCGGCGTAGCGGTCGACGTCCATCCCGGGCGTGAACTTCAGGAGGTCGACGTCCTCGTCCAGTTCCGGATGCAGCGCGAGGTCAGTCTCGCCGCGTTCGGCGTACTCGCGGCGGAAAGTGACCTCCTCGGCGTCGTAGTCGACTTCGCCGAGCGGCTCGGCCCCGACGGTCTCGAAGGCGTCGCGTCGGGAAGTGTGGTTCTTGCGGACGCGCGTGCCGCGGTGCAGCGCACAGACGTCGTCGGAGGTGGTGGCGTGCATACAGACGAGCACCTCGGCCGCGTCGGCCTTGGCGGCCTCGACGGCGCTGACGGCGTTCATCACGTTGTCCGAGGACGGTCGGTCCGCGGAGCGCTGGCTGCCCGTGAAGACGATCGGGACGGGCGTCTCGAGCATGTACGAGAGCGCGGCCGCGGAGAACTGCATCGTGTCGGTGCCGTGCATCACGACGACGCCGTCCGCGCCGGCGCGGATCTCCTCGGCGACGGCCTCGGCGAGCTCGCGCCATACGGCGGGCGTCATATTCTCCGAGAGGATGTTCGCGACGACCCGTCCGCGGTAGTTGGCGCGGCCGGCGAGATCGGGCACGGCGCGGAGCACGTCCTCGGCGTCGAACTGGGCCGTCACGGCGCCCGTGCGGTAGTCGACCGTCGACGCGATCGTCCCGCCCGTGGAAATGAGTGAGACCGTCGGCAGGTCGTCGTCGAAGGCGATCTCCGAGGGGCCGGATTCGGACTGTGCGGACTCGACGTCGTAGACGTCGGACTCGAGGACCTCGACGGCGGCGTCCTCGCGCGTGATGCCGACGTTG
The DNA here is from genome assembly GCA_003665935.1 of Halobellus sp. Atlit-31R. Classification (GTDB taxonomy): domain Archaea; phylum Halobacteriota; class Halobacteria; order Halobacteriales; family Haloferacaceae; genus Haloquadratum. Next base: position 253,188 of record QPLR01000002.1, read on the forward strand.
TACCCGCCGTCGAGCTTGACGACGAGGTAGTCCGGCGTCGAGGAGGGCATCAGCACGCCCTCGTTCGTGACGCCCGCGCGGTCGACGCGGACGCGGTCTCCCGGGTTCATACCCCCGGATACCCGGGGCGCGGACTTCAATCCATTCGTTCGCGGCGGCCGGACAGCGAGCGGCACAAGAGTCAGGACCCGTCGCGACGATGTGTCTGTATGCAGCGCTCTAACGAGCAGGAGGAGCGAACGGTCGATCCCGCGTCGGTCCTCGATGGGGAGAGCGAACGCGAGAGCCAGGGCAAACGGGGGAGTGCGCGCGGACGCGGGAGCGGCAACGCCGCGGGACGGCGGCGCGGCCCCGCTCAGTCCCGCGACGACGCCGCGAGCGGGAGCCGACTCCGGCGCGCGCTCCCGTCGATCCCCGGCGGCTCGCTGCGACCCGCCTTCTCCGTGCGCTCGTTTCTCCTCGTCCTCGCGCTCTCGGTCGTGGGCGTCGTCGCCGGCGGGGCGATCCCGCTCGTCGGCTCGGTCGGGCAGTTCCTCGGGCTGTTCGCCGTCGCCTTCGCGGTGGGCGTCGTCGGCTCCCGCGGGCGCTACCTCGAAGTCGGGCTGGCCGGCGCGATCGCCGCCGGGGTCGCGTTCCTCCTCGGGACGCTCACGAGCATCTTCGCGCCGGTCGCCGTGCGGATCCTCGCGGACTACGGCCTCGCGATCGTCGGGGTCGGCGTCGGCGGCGGCCTCGTGGCGTCGCTGGCGGGTCACTACTTCGGTCGCGACCTCCGCGACGGGCTGACCCGAGACGTCTGAGCGGCCGGCACGGATCAGCGACCGCCGCGCTTCGGTAGCGTTTTGCCGACGGCTCCGGACCGCACGGGTATGGCGATACTTCCGGAGGGGTTCGGCCTACCGCCGCTGCCGTATCTCGCGCTCCTGCTCGTGGCCGCGGGCGTCGTCGCCGGCGCAGTCGCCCGCCGCCGCCCGGCGGTCACGTCCGCTCGGATTCTCGCGTTCGTCCCGTGGATGGTGCTCGGCTCCGCGCTCCACGTCCTCTACGTCGTCGGGTCGCTCCCGGATCTCGTCCGACCGCTCGCCGGCACGCCCGCGGTGTACGTCACCGTCGCCGTCGCCGGCGTCGGTGTCTGGATCGTCGTCGACGCGGTCCTCGACGCCGACACCGTCGCCCGAGCGCTCGCAACCGTCGGCGGCGTGCTGGCGTTCGCGGCAGTCGCCGGCGTCCTCGCGGCCGGTGCGTCCGCGGGCACCGTCTCGCCGGTCGTCCCGCTGGTCGGGGTCGCCGCTTCCGTCGCCGTCGCCGCCGGCGTCTGGCTCCTGCTCACGCGGGCGCTGCCGGACGTCCGACAGACCGGAGCGCTCGGCGCGTTCGCCGTCTTTTCACACGTCCTCGACGGCGTCTCGACGGCGGTCGGGATCGACGTCCTCGGCTTCGGCGAGCGCACGCCGCTCTCGAAGCTCATCATCGAGTTCGCCGCGGGGCTGCCGACCGAACCGGTGTTCGGCGCGGGATGGCTGTTCGTCCTCGTCAAGATCGGCATCGCTTCGGTCCTCGTCTGGCTCTTCGCCGATATGATGGCCGAGGAGCCGACGGAGTCGCAGTTACTCTTGGGCTTCGTCGGGGCCGTCGGCCTCGGACCGGCCGTCCACAACGTGCTCTTGTTTACGATCAGCGCCCCGGCGTAGTCGACAGCGCGACGTCGCGCCGTTCGACCCGTCTCTGAACTGCGGCTCGACCGGCGGCCAACGTTAAAGATGGCTGCTTCCGAACGGACGCTATGGACTGCCCGCGTTGTGGGACGGCACTCGCCTCGTACGCACTGCCGCAGGCCGATCGCGTTGCGGTGGTCTGTGAACGCTGTGGCTTCGCTGACGTGCCCGCCTCCCACCACGCCGACGTCGTCGCCGAGGAGTCGTGGGACCACGCGCTCGAACGCCTCGAGAACAGTCCCAGAGCGGTGCTCGACGACGACAGCCAGACCGCGCGAACGGAGGGCGTCTCGGTGCCCGCGGACCGACGGGAGCCGACGGATCGGGTGTCACTGGACAGCACGGGCGTCTCCGTCGGAACCGTGATCGACCGCGGCCGACGCGCGCGGGCGAGCGCAGACGAGAGCGCGGCACGGACTGGAGGCGAGACGGCCGACGAGAGCGACACCGGTCCCGCCACAGACGAGGCCGACGCTCGCACCGTTGCCGACGGCGAGGAGGCGGACTTCGATAGCGAGGAGGGAGACTCTGACCGCGAGGAGGCGGACTTCGATAGCGAGGAGGGAGACTCTGACCGCGAGGAGGCAGATCTCGATGGCGAGGAGGGAGACTCCGACAGCGACCCCGACGACCCCGACGCTGCTGCCGGCGCCGATCCCGCAGAAGATTCCACTCCCGACCCCGACCGGGAAGGCCCCTCGAGCGAGACGAACAGCGACGAGTGAGTCGCGACGGCTCCCTGCCGCTGCGTGGCTGTCAGCGAATCATCTTTTCTCTCTACCTGTCGGTCACGGGTGACGTTTCCCGGCGGTGAATTCGATTCGGAGCGCACCGGTTGGCACCGGGTGGGCGGCGTTCGTACGGCTCCCGGGCGTCGGCTGACGGCACGTACGTCGGCCCGCACGGACCTCCGCCGACCGCCCGCTCGCTACCGGGTGTATCTGACTACTCGTTTTCGACTTCGGCTGCTTCCTCGGCTGGCTGCTCTTGCGTGGCTCGCTGCTCCTCCGAGCGAGCGGCGACCAGCGCGCCCTGAGCGACGCTGTACAGCGGATTCTCGGCCTGCTGGACACCGCTGATCGAGAACGGGATCTGCGCGTCGTCCAGTCGCTCCTTGAACAGCTCCTCGAAGCCGTCGGGACTCGACGTCCCGCCGGTGACGACGACCGGGACGTCCAGGCCCTCCTCGACGTCCTCCTCGTCGACCTCCTTGATGATCATCTCGATCACGTAGTCGAGCAGGTTGTCGTAGTAGATGCTGAGTGCGCCTTCGACGCCGCCGACGTCCGTCTCGAAGTCGAGTGAGAAGTCCTCCTCCTTGATCGAGGTGACTTTGTCGACCGGCGTCCCGGTCGCCTTCGCGGCCTGCTCGTCGACCCAGTCCCCACCGCGAGCGATCGAGAACTTCATCACGGGGACCGCGTAGTACGAGAGACAGACGTTGGTCATCCCGGCGCCGAAGCTGATCCCGAGTCCCGTGAACTCCTGATTCGCCAGCTCGGAGTAGATGACGGACATCCCCTCGTTGATCGGTTCGGGCTCGTAGCCCATATCCGCCAGCAGCGACTCGATCGTCTTCTGATGATACAGCGTCGAGACGTCGCCGTCGATGGGGTCGGCCGGGACCGAGAAGTACAAGAGTTCGCCGGGCCGCTCCGGCTCTCCGACGACCTGCTCGGTGATGAGCTTGATCATCGGAATCGCCGACTGCTCGTCGCTGGAGAGGATTCCCGCCTCCATCGGGCGGCGCGTCTCCTCGTTGAAGATGTTCGCGAAGTTGAGCGCGTCGTCGCCGACGATGTACACCTTGTTGTCCTTCCGGATGTGCAAGACGTCGCTCCGCGAGAGCATCTGCTCCGCCATATCGCTGTAGTCGATCTCGACGAACGAGTTCCGCTGCTGTACGAACACCGTGTCGTTGCCATCCTGTCGAGCCGATAGGATGTTCATCGTGCCGACGTCTAGCCCTTGGGCCATACCGTCTGTCCGAAGGCCGGTGAGAAAAACCTACCCGTCATCGATGTATATATATGTCACCCCAAAGCCGAGTCTCGGCTGCGCCCGTATCGGCGGCCAGTCACCCGAGCAGGAACGCTTTGATGCGGGCGAGAATCCCGTCCGGCTCGTCGACGCCGGTCTCGACGGGCTCTTCGGCCTGCTGTTCGCGGAACTGGGTCAGTGCCGCCACCTGGTCTTCGGTGCTCGTCCCGCGCTCTTGATTCGATTCACCGCCCTGGAGCCGTCGCAGTCCGGCGACGGCGTCGTCGACCGAATCGCCCTCGGACCGAACCGTCGTCGCTTCGACCTCACCGGCGTTCGTCTCGGCGACCCCCGCCTCCATCGGCGTGTTGAGGTTCAGGCGTTTCGTGTTCGGCTGTTTCTCGATACCGCCCCACGACAGTTCGGTGTCGGAGAGCGCCGCCTCGATGTCCGCTTCGACCTCGTCGTCGGTGACGTCGGACCCTTCGTCCGCGGCGTCGTCCGCGTTCGCGTCCGCTTCCGCGGCTACCGCCGACGCCGTCGACCGGTCGAGATACTGCGCGACCAGCGACGTTCCCGTCGACACCGACAGGAGCGTGAATCCGAGCGCGTAGACGGTGATCGTCTGAGCCCCGCCGTCGAACGCGACGTCGCTCGACCACTGATACGGGTATACGGAGACGAGGATCCCCGTCCCGGCGACGCAGAACGCCATTCCGAGTGCGCCGACTGCGAGCGTCCGCCGCCCGACCGGCAGCAGCACGACGACGCTGAGAGTCGCCAGCGGCAGCCCGAGCGTCCACGCGGCGAACGCCAGCCGACGCGACTGCCAGAACACGTCCGATCCCGTCTCCTGCGCACCGCTGTGGAGAAACAGCGCGAGCCCGACGATGCCCAGCGCGATCCCCGCGAAGAACAGGCCGAACCCCAGGTAGATGTCGCGCTCTCGATCCGGTTCGCCGATGTACTCGCGGTAGGATGCCAGGATCCGTCCTCGGACTCCGGAGACGGTGGCTGTGTCCTCACCGGCTGCCGCCTCGCTGTGCGCGTCCCCGGACGGATTTTCAGGGCTCATATACCCCCCTTGGAACGCATACTGTTAAAGAATACCGAGCGGTTCCGTCCGGCTGCCGACCCCGACCTGTCCCACCAGTTTCGCCCGACGACGTCGCCCCAGACGCCGACAATCGGGGGACTGTTCAAGAGGATGCCGGACGAACGCCGAGACGCGATGTACGATCAGATTCTCGTGCCCACCGACGGCAGCGACGGGACGGCCCAGGCGCTCGACCACGCACTCGACGTCGCAGCGACGCGCGATGCGACGATCCACGCGTTCTCGGTGGTCGACAAGCGACTCTACCTGGCCGCGGGCGAAGATCAGAAAGCCGAACTGAAAGCGACGATGGAGCAGACAGCCCAAGACGCCGTCGCAGAGGTCGCCGAGGCTGCGGCCGCCGCCGGCGTCGACTGTACGACGACCGTCCGTGACGGGATTCCGTACCGCGCGATCCTCGACTACGCTTCGGACGCCGACGTCGACCTGATCGTAATGGGCACGCACGGCCGCTCCGGTCGGGACAAGCTCGCGAACCTCGGCAGCGTCACCGAGCGTGTCGTCGAGAACGCCGAGGTGCCGATCCTCGTCGTCCGGATGGACTCCGAGTAGCTCGGGTCGGGCTCGGTTCGCGCACGCTCGTTCTCACTGACGTTCGGCTCTCCCTCGCTCCGCTCAGTCGTGCCGACAATCGCGTGAGACTACTCCCGCTCGGCTCACTGACTTTCGGCTCTCCCTCGCTCCGCTCAGTCGTGCCGAAAGCACCGCCGGCCGGTGAACACCATCGGCACCCCGTGGGCGTCGCAGGCCTCGACGACGTCCTCGTCGTTGACGGAGCCGCCGGGCTGGATCACTGCCCCCACGCCGGCGTCGATCCCCTCCTCGACGCCGTCGGGGAACGGGAAGAACGCGTCCGAGGCCATCACGGCTCCCTCGACGTCCTTGCCCTCGGCGTGTTCCTCCGCCTTCATCGCCGCGAGACGGACGGCGTCGACGCGCGACACCTGTCCCATCCCGATACCGACGGTCTCGGTGCCGTCCGCCAAGACGATGCCGTTCGACTTGACGTGCTTCAGCACCTTCCAGGCGAAGAGCATCGCCTCCAGCTGGTCGTCGGTCGGCTCGGTCTCGGTGACCACTTCGACATCGTCGCGGTCCGGGGCCCAGAGGTCGCGCTCCTGGACGAGTCGACCGCCGACCAGCGGCTTCTCGGTGAGACTGTCCGTGCGCTCCCCGAGCGGGCCGACGTCGAGGACGCGGAGGTTCTCCGTGTCGGTGAGGACGTCGAGCGCGGCGTCGGTGTAGCCCGGCGCGACGACGACCTCCTTGAACGAGTCGACGATCTCCGCGGCCGTCTCGGCGTCGCACTCGCGGTTGAGCGCGACGATGCCGCCGAAGGCGCTCATCGGGTCCGTCGCCAGCGCGTCGGTGTAGGCGTCGACGAGGCTGTCCGCGGTCGCACAACCCGCGGGGTTCGTGTGCTTGATCACCGCGGCCGCGGGCTCGTCGAACTCCTTGATCAGGTTCAGCGCGCCGTCGGCGTCGTTGTAGTTGTTGTACGAGAGCCCTTTCGCGCCCGCGTTCAACTGCGGGGCGTCGACGACGCTGGCCTCGTCGACCGCGGCGTCGGCGTAGACGGCAGCGTCTTGGTGGGGGTTCTCGCCGTAACGCAGCTCGGCCTCGCGGTCGTCGGAAACGACGCGCCGCTCGGGGAACGCACCGCCGTCGTCGCCGTCGACAGTCACCGTCAGTCCACCGTCCGTCGCCTCGACGTGGAGCCGGTCCTCGGCGAACCAGCGCACGGCGCGGGGGTACGCCGTGAACTCGGCGTCGCGGAGGACCCGCGACTTCAGCGACTCGACGTCGTCGTCGGCGTACACCGGAAGCGACTCCTGAGTCACGATCGGCCCGGCGTCGACCTCGTCGGTGACGACGTGGACGGTACAGCCGGTCACGCTGACGCCGGCGTCGAGCACCTGCTCGTGGGCGTCCATCCCGGGGAACGAGGGAAGCAGCGACGGGTGGACGTTCAGCGTCGTCGGCGCGGCGTCGAGGAACGTCTCCGTGAGCACGCGCATATACCCGTCCAGACAGACGAGATCGAAGTCGTAGCTCGAGAGGGCGTCGAGCACGCGCACTTCGTGTGCCTCGCGGGACTCGTCGGCGTCGCGCTCGACGACCTCCGTGGGGACGCCGCGCTCGGAGGCGGCGTCGAGGACGGGTGCGCCCTCGTGGTTCGCCACGACGACCGCGAGCTCGGCACCGCCGGGCCGTCGGTCGTCGATGTGCAGGAGGTTCCGTCCGCGATTGCTCGCCAGGCCGGCAATCTTGGTCATACTCGTGAGCCCTCGGGCAGGTAGTAAGTCAGTTGCGGTCTCGCCGACCCCAGTATACACCATTGCGGATAGGATCCGGCACGAGGCCGCCGGTACGTACCAGATATATGCACGTGGGTGAGATATTCATCGATACGCTTTTTTAGCGCACCGCGGAGACTCCGCGTATGGACGACCTCTCCCGTTCCGATCCGCTCGCGGCGGTGTCGCCGCTCGACGGGCGGTACGCCGGCCGGACCGAGCCCCTCGTGCCCTACGCCAGCGAAGCGGCGCTGATGCGAGCGCGGCTCCGGGTCGAAGTGGAGTATCTCCTCGCACTCGCCGACTTGGACGCCACGTCGCTCTCTCTGGACGCCGACGAGCGCGCCGACCTCCGGGCCGTCGTCGACGAGTTCGGGGCCGACGACGCGCGCCTGATCAAGCGGTTAGAGACGGAGGGCGCGGCCGGCTACAGCGCGACTAACCACGACGTGAAGGCCGTCGAGTACTTCCTCCGCACGAAGACCGCCGAGCGCGTCCACCCGTGGATCCACTTCGGACTCACCTCCGAAGACGTCAACAACCTCGCCCAGCGGCTGCTCGTCGGCCCCGCCGTCGAGGACGTGTTGCTGCCGGCGCTCGCTGCGGTCCGCGACGAACTGGTCGACCTCGCACAGGAGCACCGGGACACACCGATGCTCGCGCGGACGCACGGCCAGCCCGCGACGCCGACGACCTTCGGCAAGGAGATGGCCGTCTACGCCGCGCGCCTGGGTACGACGATGGGCCGCGTCGTCGACGCCGCCGACAGCCTCTCGGGGAAGCTCGCCGGCGCGTCCGGCACCTACGCGGCGCACGTCGCGGCCTACCCCGACGTCGACTGGCGGGCGTTCTCCCGCTCGTTCGTCGCCGACCTCGGACTCGACCACACCGCGCTCACGACGCAGGTGAACCCTTGCGACGACCTCGCGGCCCTCTTCGACGCGCTCCGCGGCGTGAACAACGTCCTCTGTGATCTCGACCGCGACGTCTGGCTGTACGTCTCGGACCGCTACCTCGGGCAGGAAGCCGCCGAAGGCGAGACCGGTTCGTCGACGATGCCGCACAAGGTGAACCCGATCGACTTCGAGAACTCCGAGGGGAACCTCTCGAAGGCGAACGCCGACCTGACGTTTCTGGCCGACTACGTCACGACCTCGCGCCTCCAGCGCGACCTCTCGGACTCGACGGTAAAGCGCAACGTCGGCGCGGCGTTCGCCCACTGTCTGATCGGTTACGGGAAGACGACGGCCGGCCTCGGGAAGGTCGTCCCCAACGAGGCGGTGATGCGCGAGGAACTCGACGCCCACCCCGAACTGATCGGCGAGGCCGTCCAGACGATCCTCCGCCGGGAGGGCGACACCGACGCCTACGAGCGCGTCAAGGAACTCACCCGCGGCCGCAACGTGACGCTCGAAGACTTCCGTGACCTGTTCGACGACCTCGACGTCGATGCAGACGTTCGCGCGGAGTTGCGCGCGCTCTCGCCGGCCGGGTACGTCGGCGTCGGCGGCGCGCTCGTCGACGACCTCGACTGAAGACTGTCGATTAACTCACACTAGAATAAATCTTTTATCCTCACGACGCGTCAGCGTCGCGTATGCAAGCCATCGCAGTCGAGCGTGGGTCGAACCGCCCGGTCGTCGTCGAAACCGAGCGGCCGGTGCCCGCCGCCGGCGAGGCGCTCGTCCGGACGCTCCGGGTGGGCGTCGACGGGACGGACCACGAGGTCATCGCGGGCGGTCACGGCGAGTTTCCCGTCGGTGAGGAGCACCTCGTGCTCGGCCACGAGGCCGTGGGCGTCGTCGAGGACGCCGGCGACACTCGATTCTCGCGGGGCGACGTCGTCGTCCCCACGGTTCGTCGCCCCCCGGACGGTCCGAACGAGTACTTCCGACGCGGCGAGCCGGATATGGCTCCCGAGGGCGCGTACCACGAGCGCGGGATCAGCGGCGCACACGGCTTTATGGCCGAATACTTCACCAGCCCCGGCGAGAGTCTCGTCGCGGTCCCCGAGTCGGTCGCCGAGGTCGGCTTCCTGCTCGAACCGCTTTCGGTCGCAGAGAAGGCCGTCGAGCTCGCGGTCGCCTCGCGGTCGTCGTTCACTTGGGAGCCCGAGTCGGCGCTCGTCCTCGGCAACGGGAGTCTCGGGCTGCTCACGCTCGCGATGCTGCGGGACCAGTTCGACTTCGAGCGGCTCTACTGCCTCGGCCGCCGGGACCGTCCCGACCCGACGATCGACGTCATCGAGGGGCTCGGCGCGACGTACGTCGACTCCCGGGCGACGCCGCTCGCGGACGTCCCGTCAGCTCACGAGCCGATGGATCTCGTCTTCGAGGCGACCGGCTACGCGAAACACGCTTTCGAGACGATCCGCGCGCTCGCGCCCAACGGCGTCGGCGCGCTGCTCGGCGTGCCGAACGCCTGGGAGTTCGAGGTCGACGGGGGGACGCTCCACCGGGACTTCGTGCTGCACAACAAGGCGCTCGTCGGGAGCGTCAACTCGAACGTCCGGCACTTCGAGGCCGCGACAGACGCGCTCGCGGCGCTGCCGGCGTGGTTCCGCGACGCGGTCGTCACCGGTGTGTACGACCTACCCGACTTCGAGGCGGCGTTCGACGACGACGATACCACTATAAAAACCGCCGTCCAATTCAGCGCGTATGAAGAACGTCGATGATCTCATCTCGAGTGCGGCCGAACTCGCCGAGCGCGGTCTGTCGAAAGGCGAGATCGCGGACGAACTGAACGTCTCCCGGGAGACCGCCAGTTGGCTCGTCGAGCGCAGCGGCTCGAACAGCTACGAGCCCGAACCCGTACAGCCCGAGGACAACGGCGGCGGCCCGGACGACATCCACGTCGACTGGAGCGCCATCGGCCGCGACTCCCAGCGACTCACCCACGTCGGGCGGGCGATGGCCGACCTCCTCATCAAACAGGGCGAGGAGGTCGACCTGACGATCGGGATCGAGAAGGCGGGGGCACCGCTCGCGACCGTCGTCTCGACGGAACTCGACACGGACCTCGGCTCGTACGCGCCGGCGAAACACCAGTGGGAGGAAGGCGACATCGAGGAGCTCGGCGGGTCGTTCTCGCGGAACTTCGCGCAGATCCGCGACCGCGACTGCTACGTCGTCGACGACACCATCACCTCCGGGACGACGATGCGTGAGACCGTCGAGTCGATCCGCGAGGAGGGCGGCAACCCCGTGGCCTGCGTCGTCATCGTCGACAAACAGGGCGTCGAAGACATCGAGGGCGTGCCGGTGTACTCGCTCATCGACGTGGTCCGCGTCGGCAACGAGTGAGAGCGCCCGACTACGACGTCGGCGACGGTCGGCGACGCCGGCCGCGACCGACGTAATCCATTTGACTACCGGACGCGTACAGAACCTTATGACGTTCCAGCCCGGTGCGGATATGAGCGACGACGAAGTACAATCGCGCGTCGACGACGTCATCGAGTCGAACGACGTCGTCCTCTTTATGAAGGGGAACCGACTGATGCCGCAGTGCGGCTACTCACAGCGCGCCGTCAATCTCATCTCCCAGTACGTCGAGGAGTTCGAGACGGTCGACGTCCTGCCCGCGCTCGACCAGTACCGCGACGCGCTGGATGCCCACAGCGGCTGGGAGACGATCCCGCAGACGTTCGTCGACGGCGAGTTCGTCGGCGGTAGCGACATTCTGTCCGAACTCGACGACCGCGGCGAGCTCGAAGAAACGCTGCAGGCGTGAGCGCGGGCCGCACACGGTCGGCAACGCTTCTCGCAGTTCCGCGCTGACACGACTGGGCCGGAAGCGAGCGTCCTGCTCTCGCTGTCGCGCCTCAGACCCGTGTCGAACGCCTGTCCCGCCTCCGGAGTCGCGTCGTGCTCGAAGAGCAGACCCTATAAGGCCCCGGCTCCTACCGGTACACAGGTACCGATGTCGCGTCGCGTCCGTTCGTGCGGGTACCATCCAAAGTAACTATGTCAGGCCGCGTATACCGACTTCACTCGACACTGGAACTGCCCCTCGAAGAGGTCGAAGAGTACCTGAACGGTGACCCGGACCTGCCGCCCGAGGTCGAGGACGTCGAGGTGACCCGTCGGAACAACACGCTCATCCTCAAGGCCGTCGCGGCCGAAGACGATCTGAGCAAGTACACCCCGACGGCACAGTTGAAAGCCAGCATCACCGAGAACCGCGTCTACGAGGAAGAGCCGCCCCGAGCGGGCGCGCCGCGCTGGGAGGAAGAAGAGGAGGAGATCCCCTCCGAACTCGTCGAGTTCGCCTGCTTCAAAGGCGACCGCGAGACCGTACTGCAGAACACGGCACTGCAGTATCCGATGTTCCTCGTCCTGCGCGAGATCGCGCTGCTCGCCGAGAAGGGCACGCTCACCGCGATCACGGAGGTCGACGACGAGCTCACCGCCCACCGCATCGTCGAAGGCGAGGAGCGTCCGGCGAGCATCGAGGTCGTCGAGAACCCCTCTCAGAGCGACAGCGGTTCCGGCGGCGTGAACTGGCGCGACAACAAGTTCATCTCCGACTGACTCGACGCTCCGGTCCGCGGAGCCGCGTTCGATTTCTCGTCGGCCTCTCGACCGAGCACCGACCCGCAGCATTCCGGTAGCGTCAGCACCCGCTCGGTCACGGCGATCGGCAGTATACTTATTTTTCCCGCGAGACACCTCTTCAGGTGATGTACGCAACGAACGGGCGGTGGTCGGTCGATGAGTGACGCACAGACGGACATCCGTGCGTACACGCTCCGGCTGGAGCTGGTCGACGAGCCGGGCGAACTACTCAGATCGCTTCGCCCGATCGCCGACAACGGCGGTAATCTCCTGTCGATCTTCCACGAGCGGGGGAACGTCACTCCGCGCGGGCACATCCCCGTGGAGGTCGACGTCGAAGCGACCCCGGACCGCTTCGAGCGGATCATCGACGGGCTCCGGGACGCCGGCATCAACGTCGTTCAGGCCGGAACCGAGCGGTACAGCGAGGGGCTGACCGTCATTCTCTCCGGGCACATCATCGACACTGACCTCTCGGACACGCTCTCGCGCATCCAGGCGTCGTCGAGCGCGACCGTGACGGACTTCTCGCTGTCGGCTCCCGAGGGGACGGCAGACGTCTCGAGTGCGCGGATCGACATCGCTACAGAGCGGGACGCGACCGCGGACGTGCTCGACACGCTGCGGGCCGTCGCCGCCGAGAAGGATCTCCGACTCGTCGAACCGCTCACTGCGAGCGCGAGCGCCTGAAAAGACCATCAGCCCGCGCGGGGGCGAGCCAGTTCGGGAGCACCCGTTCGGATGCCTCAGTTCGGGAGCGTCAGTTCGGAGGGAACCGTGACGTCGTCCTCGATGGCTTCGATCCGTTCGAGATTCGTGCCGTCGATCCGCGTCGCTTCGACGAGTGCGGCCAGTTTCCCCAGCGGGATCTGTCCGGGCGCGTACTCGCTGTCGTCGTCGGGCAGCGGCGCGTACCCGAGCTTCGAGCCGTAGATGTGGCCGACGACCCGCGTGTGGCTTCCGATCTCGCCCATCGCGATCCCGGCGGCGTCGTGGCCGGCCTCCGTGGCCTCGTGCAGCGCCGACAGAAGCGTCAGCGTGTCAGAGAGATCCTCGGGGTAGGTCGCGACCTTCGCGATGTCGCCGTAGCTCGCGCACTGGTCGAAGATCGCCGTGAGGACGTCGTCGTCCGGGGTCGTCTCGAAGTCGTGGTGGGAGATGATTAGCCGAACGTCGTTCTGGCGGAACTCGTCGAGGATCCACTCTTTCGCGCGCGCCGTTTCCAGCTCGATGTCGACGTACGCGACCGCGTCGAACCGTGAGGCCGCAAAGAGCGTGTCCAGCCGGCCGGTGTCTTCGGCCTTCCCGCCGAACCACTGATTGCGGTTCGTCGCGACGATCGGCAGTTCGCCGTCGTAGGCTTCGAGCTGCTCGATCGGATCCTCGGCCTTGTCCATCCGGAACTCGACGATGTCCGCGGCTCCCCGAGCCGCCGGCTCCCGCGTGAGGTCGTTTGTCGTCGCGGCGAGGGCGAAGTCGTCGATTTTCATGTCACGGGGTAGCATCCTACTCGTTATAAGTTTGCTCATCAGGCAGAGCAGTCCCCGACGATTCCGCCGAGAAACCACCCTGGCGGAGCGGTCGAATTTATCTGTCTCTCGGCTCGATTGCGGCTATGACCGACACGGCCGACAGCGATCCGTCACCCACCGCCGCCGTCGCCCGTACGGCTGTGCGTGCCGGGATCGACGCAGCGCGCCCCGAGACAGTTCTGTCCGAGCGGCTCTCCGTCGACGGGGACCGGCTCCGGATCGACGATCGGACGTACGACCTCGGAGCCTTCGAAGAGGTGCTCGTCTTGGGCGGCGGTAACGCCGCCGGCCGCGTGGCCAGCCACCTCGCTGACTGCCTCGGCGACCACCTCTCCGGCGGTATCGTCGTCACGGACGACCCCGCTCCCGCCGGAGCGATCGACACCGTCGTCGGCACGCACCCGATCCCGAGCGGGGCCAACGTCGACGGCGCCCGTCGCGTGCTCGAACGGGCTCGCGAGGCCGGTGAAGAGACACTCGCGCTCGTCGCCGTGACGGGCGGCGGCAGCGCCCTCCTCTCGGCACCCGTCGACGGCGTCCCGCTCGAAGATCTCCGGACGCTCACCGAGGGACTTCTCCGATCGGGCGCGCCGATCGACCGGATCAACGAGGTTCGGAAGCACGTCTCGGCGTCGAAAGGTGGGCAGTTGGCTCGCGCGCTCGCGCCGGCGACGACCGTCGGTCTCCTCTTCAGCGACGTAAGTTCCGACGACCCCGCTGTCGTCGCTAGCGGGCCACTATCGCCGGATCCGACCACCTACGCCGACGCGCTCGCTGCGCTCTCGGAGTACGACGTCGACACACCGGCGTCGGTCCACCGCCACCTGCAGCGCGGTGCGGCAGGCGAGATTCCGGACACTCCCGAAGCCGGCGACCCCGCCTTCGCGAACACCGCCGTCCACGTCGTCGCGGACAACTTCACCGCCCTCGCGGCCGCGCGAGACGTCTGTCGTGAGGCGGGGTTCGAGACGGTCGTTCTCTCCACGTCGATCCGCGGCGAGGCCCGCGAGGCCGCGAAGACCCACGTCGCTGTCGCAGAGGAGATTCGGCGGACGGCGAATCCGACGGCCGCGCCGGCGGCGATCCTCTCCGGCGGCGAGACGACCGTCACGGTCGCGGGCGACGGCAGTGGCGGCCCGAATCAGGAGTTCGCGCTCAGCGCCGCGATCGAACTCGCCGGTGCCGCCGTCGACGAGGCGGTCCTCTGTGCGGTCGACACCGACGGAATCGACGGACCGACCGACGCGGCCGGTGCGGTCGTCGACGCCGAGACCGTCGACGATGTCCAGCGCGCGCGCTCGCGACTGGCCGACAACGACGTCTTCGACTACCTCGACGAGCGCGGGGCGCTCGTGCAGACCGGACAGACGGGGACGAACGTCAACGACCTCCGCGTCCTCCTCGTCCCAGAGTGAGGCCAACGACTGGCCGAGGGCGAGGATCGACGGCTGTACGAGAGCGTGAGGCCGACGACCGGCCGGAACCGTCTGTCGACTATTCGAGTCCGGCGTCGCCGAGCGCCGAGTTCGGGAGCTCCTCGCCCTCGATTCCGGCCTCGACGTTCGCCGCGGCCATCTCGGCGATCCGGCTGCGCGTCGCGACGCTCGAACTGCCGATGTGGGGTACCACGACCAGCTTCTCGGGTGCGTGTCGCATCAGCTGGTGGTCGGCCGGGAGCGGCTCGGGGTCGGTGACGTCGAGGCCGGCGCGAGCGATCCACTCCTCTTCGAGTGCGGTGTCGAGCGCGTCGGTGTCGACGACCTCGCCGCGGGCCGTGTTGACGAGGATCGCGTCCTCGGACATCTGCTGGAGCTCCGCCTCGCCGATGAGGCCCTCGGTCTCCTCGACGAGCGGGACGTGCAGCGAGACGAAGTCGCTCTCGGCGAGCAGCTCGTCGAGTTCGACGTACGTCGCCTCGACGCCGAGCTCTTCGAGTTCGGCCTCTCGCTCGGGCTTGCGCTGTCGCCCGGTGTACAGCACGTCCATTCCGAATCCGGCCCCGCGCCGGGCGGTGGCCGTCCCGATGCTGCCCAGGCCGACGATGCCGAGCGTCGCGTCGTGGACGTCCGCGCCCATCATCAGCGTCGGTCCCCAGGTCTCCCACTCGCCCGCTTCGACGTACTCGTGAGCCTCGACCGTCCGCCGCGCGCAGGCCATCAGGAGCGTCCACGCGAGGTCGGCGGTCGTCTCCGTCAGAACGCCCGGCGTGTGCCCGACGGCGATGTCCCGTTCGGCGGCCGCCTCCAGATCCACGTGGTCGTAGCCGACCGAGAACGTACTGACGACCGAGAGGTCGGGCGAGGCGTCCAGCACGTCGGCGTCGACCTCGTCGGAGAGCATACAGAGGAGCCCGTCGGCGTCGAGTTCGCGGAGCCTCGACTCGACGTGGGACTTCTCCGGCGGGAGCTTCTCGTCCCAGACGACGACGTCGTACTGTTCGCGGAGTTGCTCGACGCCCGCGTCGGGGATCTCGCGAGTCACGTAGACGGTGGGTGTCTCTGCCATCGTCGGCGACTCTCCCGCGTGAGATGAAATTTCTTTGGAGTTCGTGCCGTCGATGCGCCGCGGTTCGCTCACTTCCCGTCGACTCGTCGCCCGTTCCGAGAGCCGCCTACGATCGGTCCGATGACAAAAGGCATTTAGCCCTCGTAATTAGATGTAATTACACGATGTCAGACGCGTTCCCCGACTACCTCGACGTGGATTACACCGACGGCGAAGGCGAGACGCCCGCGGACTATCCGACGATCCAGGACAAAATCGAGAAGGCGATCGAGGTCACCAAACGCGGCCTCGAACAGTACGAGACGCCCGCCGTGATGTGGACCGGCGGCAAGGACTCGACGCTCACGCTGTACTTCATCAAGGAAGTCGCCGAGAAGTACGACCTCGAGACGCCGCCGGCGGTCTTCATCGACCACTTCCAGCACTTCGACGAGATCCACGACTTCGTCGACCACTGGGCCGACGAGTGGGACCTCGACGTCGTCTACGCCCGCAACGAGGACGTCGGCGCCTACGTCGAAGAGCACGGCCTCGAACCCGGCGACGACATCCCGGTCGCGGAGCTCTCGGAGCACAATCAGCACCACGTCCGCAACCTCCTCGAGTACGAGGACGACACCTTCCCGTTCCTGCTCGACACCTACGTCGGCAACCACCTCCTGAAGACGGTGGCGCTGAACGACGCGCTCGAGGAGTACGACGTCGACGGCGTCATCTCCGGCGTTCGCTGGGACGAACAGGAGGCCCGCGCCGACGAGACGTTCTTCTCGCCGCGCCACGACCCCGACATCTACCCGCCCCACGACCGCATTCAACCCATCCTCCAGTTCGACGAGGCGTCCGTCTGGGAGGCGTTCTGGAACTTCGTCGTCCCGGACACCGTCGAGGGCTACCCCGACGAGGGCTACGTCCCCGAGAGCGCCGAGGACCTCCCGAACGGCCTGACTATGGGCGACATCCCGGTCTCGCCGAAGTACTTCGCCGGCTTCCGCTCGCTCGGCAGCGAAGTCTCGACTGACAAGACGACCGAGGAACCGGCGTGGCTCCAGGATATGGAGAACACCACCGAGCGCGCGGGTCGCGCCCAGGACAAAGAGGACCTGATGGAGCGACTCCGCGACCTCGGCTACATGTAAGTCCGCCGCGGCCGATCTCTCGCACCGTTCCCGCGCGACCCTCGACTCGAGCCAGATCGAACGCGTGGCTCGATTCGAGCGCCGGGACGACCTCCTCCTCGGCGAGTTCGCGGAAGGCGGCCTTCGCGGTCTCGTCGTCGCGGAAGGCGCAGAAGAGCCCCACCGCGTTGCTGATCTCGTGTGCGCCGCCGTACAGCGGAGCCTCGCGCTTGAAGTAGAGCCCGGTCCGGGTACGACAGGCCGAGCGGATCCGACCGAGCGTTTTTGTGGGGGGCGAGCCTTTCGCCGGAGGATGTCTCGTGTCATTTGTGCCGGGCACCTGAACTGGGACGTGACTCTCCGCGTCGACGCCCTCCCGGATCCCGACGGCGAGGTGACGGTCGACGACCGACGGTGTGGCGGCGGCGGCAGCGCCGCGAACGTGGCCAACGGCCTCGCCGACCTTGATGTCGACTCGGCGCTCCTCGGCAGCGTCGGCGACGACGAACACGGACGGACGGCCCGGGCGGAGCTGGCAGACAACGGTGTCGACGTCGACCACGTGGTGAAAAGCGAGGAGCGGGCGACCTCGACGAAGTACATCGTCGTCGAGCCGTCGGGCGAGGTGATGGTCCTGGGCTGTCCCGGTGCCAACGAGATTTTCACGGCCGCGGATCTCCCGCAGGAGGCGCTGACCGCGGCCGACCATCTCCACATGACGAGCCAGCGACCGGAGACGGCGGCTCGGCTGGCCGAGCGGGCCCGAGCGCAGGGCGTCCCGGTCAGTTTCGACCCCGGCCGCCGGATCGACGACCGGGCGTACGGCGCGGCGCTCACCTCCGTCGACTACCTCTTCTTGAACGACCGCGAGGCCGCGCTCGCGCTCGACGCCTTCGACCTCACCGAGCAGACGCTCGTTCTCAAGCACGGACCCGAGGGCGCAGAGATCAGAGACGGCGACCGGCGGGCCGCGCATCCGGGCTATCCGATCGACGTCGTCGACACGACGGGCGCGGGCGACGCCTTCGCTGCAGGATTCATCGCGGCGCGCGTCGACGGAGCGGACGACCAGCGCGCACTCGCCGTCGCGAACGCCTGCGGGGCGCTCGCCTCGAAAGCCCCCGGTGCGCGGACGTCGCTCGCGTGGGACGACGTGCGCGCGTTCCTCGGCGAGTGAGGGTCTGCCACCGGCCACAAGATACCAATACAGTCACTGCATACTGTACACAACTATGACATCTCGGGGGGCTGTGGCTGCTGTGGAGAACCGTTCGTTATCGCGTCGCTGCCGTCGCTTTTCGGCTTCCACTGCGACCCTGCTCCCGTCCGGCTCGCGCTCGACGACACGAACCGAACGGCTCTTGGGATAGGACGCATCGATGACGGCCCTGCCCACTCCGAGAGTCGCCCTACTCGACCGTAGCGAGCCAGCCTGGGCGGCGGTTCGGACGGCGTTCGAGGACGTGCTCGGCGGCGACGGCGTGTCCACGAGGCGCTGGACCGCGGTCCAACAGTGGGACGGCGTCGTCGCAGCGGTCTGTTCTGGCGCGGCGTTTCTGCGGCAGCACGACCGCATCCGCGCCGACGTGCCGGCGGAGACTCCGCTCTTCGTGGTCGACCTCGAAGCCGACGCCCAGGTCGCCGGCGTCGCACACACCGTCCCGAACACGTTCCACGTCGACACGGACCGCTCGGACCGAGAGCTGCGAGCGCTCCTCGAAGCGTACTTCCACGGCGGCGACGGGACCGCCCCCGCTGCGGGCGTCGCCGACGATACACCAGCGGTTGAAGACCTCTACGCCAGCGCCTTCGCCGAGGTCGGCGATCCGATCGTCGTCGCAAACGACGAAACCGACGTCGTGACCGCAGTCAACGACGCTGCCGTCGATCTGACCGGTCGGTCGCGGGGGTCGCTCCTCGGCTCGCACCAGCGCGAACTCTATCCGCCGTCGAAGGCGGCCCAGTACGCCGCTGTCGTCAACCGGGCGGCAGAGCAGGACGGTCGCGCGAACGAGATCCGCGATGACGCCCGTGCCGAGAGCGAGATCCGCGATGACGCCCGCGCCGAGAACGAGATCCGCGATGACGTCCGCGCCGAACTCGTCGAAATCCGGACTGCCGACGGTGAACTCGTGCCCGTCGACGTCAGCACCTCGTTCGTCACGGTCGAGGGGACCCCACACCGCGTCAGCGTATTCCGGGACGCGACGGACCGCCTCGACCGCTTAGAGCAGACACGCCGCCAGGCGGCGGCGATGGACGTCTCGCTGACGGGTATCGCGATCACCGACGCGTCGGGCGAGTACGTGTATATGAACGAGGCGCACGCGGCGATCCTCGGATACGAGGCCGAGGAGCTCCTCGGCGGATCCTGGGAGCAGATCTACGACGCCGACTGGGCCGAGTACGTTCGGACGACCGCGTTCCCGACGCTCGAAGCCGACGGCGTCTGGAAGGGCGAACTGGTCGGGCGGCGGCGCGATGGCTCGTCTGCGCCGCAGTTGGTCAATCTCACGTCGCTCCCCGACGGCGGGGTCGTCTGCGTCAACCAGGACATCAGCGACCAGAAACGGACGGAGGGTCGGCTGCGGGCGATCCGCGAGCGCGTCGAAGCGTTGATGCTCGCCGAGGGTCGGGACGCTCTGGTCGACGAACTCATCGGGGCGACGACCGACGTGGTCGACCGGCCGCTCGTGAGCTACTGGACGTACGACGCCGACCGCGAGCGACTGACGCCGCTTTCGACCTCGCGAGCCGCTGCAGAGCGGTTAGCGTCGCCACCGACGTTCGACCGCGACGGCGGGCCGCTGTGGGACGCTTTCGAGGCGGGCGAACTCCGCTATCTCCCCGAGGAGACCGAGCTCACGCGCAGCGACGGCGACGAGATCCCGCTGCGGTCCGCAGTCGTGCTCCCGATCGGACGCCACGGCGTCCTCCGCGTGTCGTCGACGGCAGTCGACGATTTCAGCCGGACCGATCTCGAACTGCTCCGGATTCTCGGGACGCACGCCGACACGGCGTTTACGCTCTTGGACCGCGAGAACGCGCTCAGAGACGCCCGCGACCGGATCGACGCCGAGCGACAGCAGCTCAGAGAGGTCGTCGACCACATCCCGCAGCTGGTCTTCGCAAAGACGCGGGACGGGGAGTTCGTTCTCGTGAACGAGGCCGTAGCTGAGGCGTACGGGACGACCGTCGACGAACTCGAAGGGCAGACCGACGCCGCCTTCGCCCGCAACGACGCCGAAGTCGAGGCGTTCCGCGAGGACGATCTGGCCGTCCTCGAAGCCGGCGAGCCGGTCCACAGGCCGGAGGAGACGCTGACCGACGCGGCCGGAAACGAGCGCATCCTCAACACGTGGAAAGTGCCGTTCACACCGGCTGGATCCGACGAACAGGCCGTCCTCGGTGTCGCGACGGACATCACAGATTACAAGGAGGCCGAACTGGCGCTACGTCGGCAGCAGAAGCTGACGGAGCTGAACCGGATCGGACGGTCCCTGCTGACGGCCGAAACCACCGACGAGGTGTACGCGACGGCGGTCGATCCGACGGTGCGAGCGCTGTCGGCGACGGCGGTCTCGGTATACGATTTCGACGCCGAGGCGGGCGTCCTCGAACGCACCGCGTCGGCGGGCGAGACGACCGTCACCGAGTCGATCACGCCGCGTGAGGCCGCGCTCTGGAACGCGTTCAGCCAACAGGAGACGCGGACCCTCGAGGCGAGCGAGCACGCCGCAGCGGACGAGGCGCTGGTACTCGTTCCGCTCGACGACTTCGGCCTGCTCGTCGTCGCCGCCGACAGCGGGGACGTGGACCTGACGTTCGTCGAGACTGCCGCGCGGATTCTTACGGCGGCGCTGCAGCGGACGGTCCACGTGACACAGGTGTCGGAGCTGGACCAGAACCTGACTCGAACGCGTGCGGAGCTCCGGGAACGGGACCAACTCGCGACGGCGTTCCGGACGGCGCAGCGACGGATCCGGCAGGCGACCACCGGATCCAGAGTACACGAGGCGCTCGTCGCGTTCGCGACGACCGTCTGGGACGACGCGTGGGTCGGGAAGTGGCACGCCCGCGACGACCACATCACGCCCGTCTGTGAGGCGACTGCCGGGGGACCTGCGACCGCACACGGCGACACCGACGCAGCCTCCGCTGTCACGTCGCCACCGCTGACGGCCGCCGCCACGAACGAGGCAGTCTCAGTCGCGAACACGCTCACCGACGACAGATACGACCACTGGTCGGGTCGGCTGCTCAACTTCGGCTACCAGTCGTCTATCGCGGTGCCGATCAGTCACAACGGACTCGTGCGCGGAGCACTGGAGGTGCTGAGCCTGTCGCCGGACGCGTTCGACGAGGAGGCGGTCGCGTCGCTGACGGAACTGTGTCACCGCGCCGGGACGACGCTAGCGCGGCTGGCCACCCCGTCCGGCGGCGGAGACCGCGTGGAGCTCGACGTCGAGTGGAGCACCGATCCCCCCTTCTTCTCCGACGTGCCGGACAGTGTTCGCCTGACGGTCTCTGAGACGGCGTCGACCTCGGAGGATCGCTTCCGCATCGAGGGCCAAGCGCACGCACCGAGCCGCGACGACGTCGAGCGGTATTTCGACGCACAGCAGGGGTTCTTCCGGCCGACGGTCGTCGCCGGCGTCGACGATCACGTGTTCCCGTTCGAGGTCACGGTCGCGGTCCCGTCGGTACCGCCGCTCGACGCCCTGTGCCGCGTTCTCGACGATCACGACGCGGCGGTGGTGTCGGCTTCGAGCGATCCCGACGACGAGGTCGTGACGCTCCGATCGCCGCACGGCACCACCCGCTCGGTCTGTGAAAGCCTCGAACGGGCGGTCGGCGACTGTCGCCTGCTCGCGAAACGAGCCGTCGAGGACTCCCCGGCGACGGGGGTCGGGACGGCGCTCGAAGCGCTCACAGACAGACAGCGGGAAGTCCTCTCGGCGGCGTATCAGCGCGGGTACTTCGATCAGCCGAAGTCGGTGACCGGCGACGAACTGGCGGCGCAGTTCGGCGTCTCCCGCTCGACGATCCACCAGCACTTGCGAGCGGGCGAGCGGAACCTGCTCGGGACGCTCCTCGGCACCGACCGCTGAATCCGGTCTGGACCCACTCCGGTACCGGCCGTTGAAACCGGTCGGCTTCCACCGTTTTCGTCTCGGGTGTCTTCCCACGGTTTCGGTCCCGGGTACCTTACCAGTCAGGTATCGACCGAGAACGCGGAGCAGTTCGGCGTAACTACTCTGACTACGGGGAATCACTGGTAGCACGAAACGGCGCTGCCCGCGCATCACCGACCCACCTACGCACAATATGAGCTCCGATCACCAGCCGATCACCCGAACCGCGACGCGTCCTCAAGTATTCGACCGGTACGATCGGGCGCTCTCCAGACTCTATCATCTTGAAGCCTCCAACGCGTTCGGCTGTGACGCAGCCCCCTACGAGAGCATCGACGCGGAGCTCCCGTCGATCGTCGACCGGTGTCGGCGGAGCGTCGATGTGTTCGCACAGAAGGCCTTCGAGACCGAGTCGTACCCCGGTGAGGCGTTCGACCGGCTCTGCGGAACGGAGACTACCTCCGGCCTGTACGAGTTCGTCAGTCGCGCCGAGATCGACCCGTCCGACGTCGTCCTCCTCCGCGGCACGACCGCCGCAGTGGAGTCGCGGGTGTTCCACCGACTGTTCGAGGCGATGACCGACATCGGCGTGATCGTCTCGACGGCGCAGCCGGGACACCACGTCGTGGATACGGTCGCCGTCGGAGACCTAACCGTGGTCGACTGTACGCCGACGATGTCGACCGAACACGACGACGACCGCGTCCGATCGCTCCCAAACGCCAGCAACCTCACCGCGGTCGGCACGAAGATCGTCGGCGGCATCCAGGACTGCGACGGCTCGACTCCGCCACTCCTCGGGGTCCAGTCACTGTACGACCTCGGGATCCACAACTCTCCGCAGGCCGTCTCCCGATTCCTTCAGGTCGTCATCAGCAAACTCCGCGGGTGGGGCGTCGGCGGCGTGATGGTCGGTGGCCCCGACGGCGAAAGCTCCGACGCCGCGCTGGAGTATCACTTCGACTACGTCGTCGACGTTCGACCCACGCCGGGTGGCGGTATCGAGGCTCGGGTTCGGGGCAAAGCCGCCACTCCCGCGACGTGGCACACTCTCTGGAAGGACTGACCCGAGGTCACCCGGCTCGGTTCCCGACCGCCCGAACCGCCGGTGTTTTTATCCCTCGAACGGGGACGTGTGATAGACTGTGACGCTCGCGTCGATCGTCTTTGTCGCCTTCCTGCGAACGGGACCGGTGGTCGAGTCCGCGGATGTGACGCTCGTGACCGGGGCCGGTGCCAGCGGCGCTGCGCGCTTCGTTCTCGCCGGCGCGCTCTGCGGACTGCTGGCCGCCGTCGTGATGGACCTCCCGATGTCGAAGCAGGCGGACGGATTCACGCCGGCGTACGTCGCCGCGGCCGTGCTCCGGCGGGTCGCCCCCGAGTCGGTCTCGTTCGCCGAGGCGGTCGTCGTCCACCACGTCACCGGCGCGCTCGCGGGCGTTCTGTACACGCTGCTGTATCTCGCGGTCGCTGTCGTCCTCCCGCCGCTCTCTGCCGTCGGCGGCGTTGGCCTCCTGCCGCATCTGGCGGCCACGGTCGGCGTCTCCGCGTTCGTCTACAGTTTCTTCGCCCACCTCGTGCTCCCACGTGCTGGCCGCCGGATCTACGAGGAGCGCGCGACGGCCGTGCGGGGCCAGTGGCTGCGCTCGACGCTCGTCTTCGGCGTCGTGCTCGCCGGCGTAGCGCCGACGCTGACGACGTTGGTCTGAGCGGCCTGTGGCGCGACCCTCCCGGCACGCCGCCGGTGACCGCGTCGCTTTTCACCGTCTCCCGCGAGGCATCGGATATGGCGAAACAGCCGCACCTCCTCGTCGAGTCGGGCGACGTCCACGACATCGCGCTCATCCCGGGCGACCCCGGCCGCGTCGATAGGATCGCAGCCCAGTGCGAAGACGCCGAGACCGTCGCGCAGAACCGCGAGTACAAGATCGTGAACGCGACGTACGAGGGCGTCCCGCTGACGATCTGCTCGACCGGGATCGGCTGCCCCTCGGCGGCGATCGCCGTCGAGGAACTCTCCCGCGTCGGCGTCGAGACCGTGATCCGGGTGGGAACGACGGGCGCGCTCCAGTCCGACATCGAGATCGGCGATATGGTCGTCGCGACCGGCGCAGCCAAGGAGGAAGGCACCTCGAAGCGCTACGAGGACGCCGTCATCCCGGCCGTCCCCGACTACGACGTGCTCTCGGGGCTCGTCGCGGCCGCCGAGGCCAACGGCGAGGACGTCCACGTCGGCCCGATCGTCTCCGACGACGCGTTCTACAACGAGACGGACGCCTATGTCGACGAGTGGGAGGCCGCGAACCTGCTCGCGATCGAGATGGAGGCCGCCGCGGTGTTCTCGATCGCGCGCCGGAAGGGAATGGCCGCCGGCGCGATCTGCACGGTCGACGGCAACCTCGTCGAGGGGACCCAGAAGGGCGCAGACTCGGACGAAGAGCTTCCGGAGAAGGCGAAGAACAACGTCGAGCGGGCCATCTCGCTGACGCTGGACGCCGTCGCCGACCTCGCGTAGGTCGATGCGAGGGCGGGGCCTCCCGAACGCGGCGCTGGAAGCGCTCGCCGCGGCGCGGAACCGGCTCCGACGCCTCGAGCGCCGAGAGGCCTCTGAACTCCGTCGATGGGTCCAGAACACGGGCAATCTGTTGCACCTCTCGATCGTCCTCTTCGTGCCGGTCGTCATCGGCTTCGTCACCTACCTCTCGAACGAGGTCCAGATCCTCTCTTTCCTGCTCTTTCCGCCGCTGGCCTCGGGCACGTACACGCTCGTCTCCGACCCCGACGGCGAGTACGCCGACCCGCTTCGGTTCGTCGCGAGCCTCACCGTCGGCGCGCTCTGCGGCCTCGGCGCGTACACGGCGACGGCGTGGGCGTACGGCGGGGTCCCGAGCGGCACCATCTCCCCCGAGAGCGCCGCGCTCGCGATCTTCCTCACCGGACTCGTCACCTGGGCGGCCCGCATCGAGGCCCCCTCGGCGTTCTCGGCGGCGCTGCTCTCGCTGGTGACCGGCGACGTCGATCCGGTGGCGTACGTCGTCAGCATCTTTCTGGCGGCGACGGTCGTCGCCGCCGCCTTCGTCGTCTGGCGCGAGGAGTTCTACGAGAAGCGCGCCCGCTATCTCTACGAGACGGTCCGCGGCGACGACCACGTGCTCGTCCCGATGCGCGGCGACACGGCCGAGCGAACGGCTCTCTTCGGGGCGCGCCTCGCCGCCGCCCACGAGGCCGGCAAGGTCGTCCTCGTCGACGTGCTCTCGGCCGCGGAGGCCGCCGCCGCAGAGTCGACGGCCGCGGAAGCGTCGAGTGGGGAGCTGACGGCCCCAGAAGCGTCGAATGGGGAGTCGACGGCCGCAGAAGCGTCGAGTGGGGAGTCGACGGCCGCGGAGCCGGCGATGTCGGAGGCGGCACAGCGGCTCGAACGGTGCGCCGAGACCATCCGGACGCGCGTCGGCGTCCCCTGCGAGGTCGCCGTCGTCGCCGGCGACCCGGTTCCGGCGACGCTCGACGCTGCGAGAAACGCAAACTGCGATCTCGTGGTGACGCCGTACGAGGAGGACCGCGGCACGCTCTCGCCGTACGTCCGCGGCATCTTCGCCAGCGACCTCGACGCGGTGGCGTTCCGGTCCGTCGCGGACCGCCGTCGCTGGAAGCGCGTGCTCGTGCTCGTGGCCCGACCCGGCGACGTGGCCCACGGGATGGTCGACTTCGCGACGCGGCTCACCGGCTGGCGCGGGACCGTCAGCGTCACCACCTGTATCGGGAGCGACGTCGAGCGCCGCCCCGCGGAGCGGCGGCTCGACCGCCTCGTCGACACGGCCGAGGGAAACATCGAGACGCGCGTCGCGCGGACCCCCGTCGACGACTTCATCGCCGCGAACGCCGACGCCTACGACCTGCTCGTCATCGGTTCCAGCGGGGAGCGGTCGCCGGCGTCGCGGTTCGTCTCCCCGCCGACTTTCGAGCGCGTCCAACAGATCGATTGCGACGTCGCCGTCTTCGACAGAGGTCACTGAGTCGGTGGCCGGTCTCAGCTCCCGTCTACGCGCCTCTGACCGTCGGTCGCTCGAGCGTCCCCGAACGTCACTCGTCGTCGCGCTCTGCACCCGCGTTCGCGTTCGCGCTCCCGCTCCCGTCGACCCCGCGGTCGCCCGTCTCGCCGTCGGCTTCCTCCGCGGCCTCGACGGCGGCGGCAGCGGCCTCTAAGTCCTCGTCGCCCTTCGCGCCCAGCAGGCGCTCTTCGAGCGCTTCCGCGCCGTGCCCGCCGAGCGCCGACTCCGCCAGGAAGTGCGCGCCGAGCGTCGCCGGGCTGATGACGGTGTCGGCACCGGCGCGTTTCAGTTTGTTCACGTTCTCCCGCTGTGTCGCCGCGGCGACGATCGTCACGTCCGGATTGAGCTGGCGCGCGGTGAGGATGGCGAGGGCGTCCTCGGCGTCGTTGTTCGTCGCGGCGACGACCGCCTGCGCGACCTCCACCTTGCCGCGCTGCTGAGCCTCCTCGTCGCTCGGATCGTCCGTGAGAACGGTGTACCCGCGATCCGAGAGGCGGCGGGCGCGCTCCTCGTCGGGAACGACGACGAGCATCTCCGCCTTCGAGGAGAGTTCTTCGAGAATCGGTTCCGTCAGGTCCCCGAAGCCGAGTACGAGGACGTGGTTCTCCAGTACGTCGAGTTGTTCTTCTGTCATACGTCCGAGTGCTTTCGAGAACTGCGCTTCGATCAGCGGGGTGAAGACGACACCGAGGACGACCGCGAACGACGAGACCGTCACGAGCAGCACCGACAGCGCGAACAGTTCGCCGACCGCCGATCGCGGCGTGATGTCGCCGTAGCCGACGGTGCTGCCGGTGACGAGCGAGAAGTAGAACGCGTCGAGGATCGTCGTCACCCCGTTGAACTCCTCCCGCAGCGCGTAGGCACCGACGGTCCCGTAGGCCTGCGCGCCCGCCAGCGCCGCGAGCGCGGCGATCTGCGTCGTCGACAGCGAGAGTTCGCGATCGAACGCGCGGATGTTGAGACCGACGACGAGCAGCGCCAGCACCGACAGCACCACCAGCGGGAGCGACAGCTCCGAGGACTGGAGGATCCCCTGCGCGGCCGTGACCGGGAACAGGAGCAGCGTCGCGTACCACGCCGCGCGGAGGCGTCGTCGGAGTCCGAACGCGCTCACGAGCAGCAGGAAGCCGGTCAGCGTGCCGGTGAACGCGGTGATCTGTCTGACGACGCCCGGAACGACGACGCCCAGCAGCCGGAAGTCCGCTGTGCCGCCGACGCCGATGTTCGCGATCCCGGTCGCGACTGCGAGGACGCCGACGAAGAACGTCAGGACGACGGACGCGCGTGCGCCGATCCAGTCCCGCGAGAGCGCCATACCTTCCACTCCGGCGGTTCGAGTTAATAATCTCGCCATTCTTCGCGGCGATCACGGCGCG
This sequence comes from Halobellus sp. Atlit-31R, assembly GCA_003665935.1. Lineage (GTDB taxonomy): Archaea > Halobacteriota > Halobacteria > Halobacteriales > Haloferacaceae > Haloquadratum. The sequence goes on from QPLR01000002.1 coordinate 280,571, forward strand.
ATCTGTGGATGACGCTGCAGCGACAACTGTAAACCGTCGGCCCGAGAGGTGCCGTCGATGGCGTCGCTCCCTGTCGAGGTCCTCTACGGGCTCTACCTCGGCGTCCTGACCGGACTCGTCCCCGCACTCATCGCGTGGCTCCTCGGCTTCGGGTTCAGATACTTCACGGGGATCTCGATCCCGGGGCTGGCGGTCGTCGGCCTCGGCGTCGCGATCGCCGGGCTCAACGGCGGCCTCCTCGCGCTCGCGGACCCCTCGCTCACCGGGTCGGCGAATCAGCTACGGCTCACGATCGCGCTCTTGGTCGTGTTGATGGGGACCCTCTACGCCCACGCCCAAGGCGACAGGATGGGTGCCGCGCTCCCGAAGCGGCTCACGCTCCGCGAGCTCACGAAGCGGACGCTCTCTTCGGACGTCGTCGAACTCGTGGGCGGCCGCGGGCAGGTCCGCATCAGTGTCGTCGGCGACGTCGGCGACGTGGAGGGCTACCCGCCGCTGCCCGCGGCCCTCCGCGATTCGATCCGCGCGGAGACGTGGACGTTCCCGGCTGACCTCCCGCTCGTCGAACTGGAAGCGCGCGTCGAGACCGCGCTCGCGACCGAGTACGACCTCGCCGACGTGTCGGTGACGCTCGACGAGCGCGGGCGCGCGACGGTCGCCGCCGCCCCGCCGACGAGCGGACTCTCGAAACACCTCGAACCGGGCGAACGGGCCGTCTCGGTCGAGGCACTGGTCCCGACGGGCGCGGCACGCGGCGACGACGTGGCTGTCTTAGCAGACGACGATCGGTTCGACGCGCGACTCCTCGGCGTCGTCGACGGCGGATGGACGTCGACTCCGCCCGCTGACGGAGGGACCGACGCGGCCGACGGCGCGGCGACGGACGGCGGCGACGCGGACCGTCTGCCGGAACCGGAGCCGTCGGTCCCGACGGCTGCCGGCGGACAGGCCAGAGCGACGCTCGCAGTCGACCGACAGACGGCGACGTCGCTGCTCGGAGCCGAGGAGGTCCGTCTCGTCGTTCGGTCCCGCGGAAGCCGCCGCGAGTTCGAACTCGTCAGGCTCCTCCGCCGGACGGGCAGGCGGTTCCGGCGCGTCACCGTCGGCGACCGAAGCCCGCCGGTGGCGACCACACTCGGTGCGGCGTCGGTGCGCGATAGCTACGGGGTGGCGGTGTTGGCTGTCAGACACGAGGGGTCGTGGATCGTCGCACCGGGTGAGACGCAGTCGCTGTCCGCCGGCGACGATCTGGTCGTCGTCGGGAGCCGCCCGGATCTCGATCGGTTCTCGGAGGCGGTAGCGTGACGTTCGCCCACGCGGTCACGGCCGTGAAGCCGCTGCAGTTCGGCGGCGGTCTCCCGGTGGATCCGTCGCTCGTCGGCGCGCTCACGCGCGTGCTCGGACTCGCGGGCCTCGCAGCGATCCTCGCGGCGGTGGCGGCGATCCTCTATCGCTGGTACACGCGCGAGGCGGTGCCCGCGTGGCTGGCGACGCTCGCGGGAGCGTCGGGCGTCGCGCTGTATCTCAACGCGGTTGGGCTCTTCCAGCGCGCGGTCGGCTCCGACCCGGCGGAGGTGTTCGACCCGACGCTCGTCTTCGTCAACGCGGCGACGCTCGGCGCGGCCATCGTCGTCTCGCCCGCCGGGCGTGCGGTCGGCGATCGGCTCACGACGACGACGTTCGCGGTCGTCGGGGCGCGCGAGCTCGACACCGGCGTCAGCCGGCTCGTGAGCAACGTCGGTCGCGTCCGCGCGGTCGAGCTCCCCGAAGCGGCCGCCGACGTCGACGACATCGAAGGCTACGAGCCGGTCCCGGCTGCGACGAAGGACGCGCTGGCCGGCACGACGCTGTTGGTCCCGCGGAACCTCCGCGGCGACGCACTCCGGGACCGGGTCGTCAGCCGGATCAAAACGGACTACGGCGTGGGCTACGTCGATCTCGACCTCGACGACGACGGGACCGTCACGCGGCTCGGCCTCGGGCGACGCGTCGCAGGGGTCGGCGCGACGCTCGCGCCCGGTTTCGCTGCCGTTGCGGTCCGAGCAGATCCCGGTGCGGGCGCCTCTGCGGGCGACGCCGTGCAACTGTGGCGTCGGCCCGAGGCGGGCAACGGAGGGCACACCGGAACCGCAGAGCGGGTCGCGACCGGCGAACTTCGGGCCGCGAACGGCGACGTCGCCACCGTCGTCGTCGACGAGGCGGACGCGGAGCGACTGGACCCGACGGCGACCTACCGCCTCCTGACGCTCCCTACTGATCCCGGCGCGGAGCGGGAGTTCACCTCGCTCTTGCGCGCGGCCGACGAGACGGTCGACGTCGTCACCGTCGCCGCCGGGAGCGACCTCGAGGGGGCGACGCTCGCCGGCGTCGACGCCGCCGTTGCAGCCGTCCGCCCGGCCCGCGGTTCGATCGAGGCGATCCCGCCGCAGGACCGCGAACTCGCCGCCGGCGACGCGCTCTATCTGATCGCCCGGCCCGAGCGACTCCGCGACGTGGCGGCGCTCGCCGCAGCGTAACGCTCAATTCGCCCGGCGCGCGAGTGAGTGTATGCACACGGTCACCTGGCGACTGTTCGCCGATCTCGCGGAAGTGGCAGGCGGGCGCGACCATACCGTCTCCGTCGAGACCGACGCGACGGTCGGCGACGCGCTCGACGCGCTGCTGGCTGACTGCGAGGGCCTCGGCGAGCGGGTCCTCGACGGCGACGAGATCGCCGACGACGTGAATCTGATGCGGAACGGCTCGCCGGCGGCGCGCTCGGCGAGCGTCGACGACGGCGACGAGCTCGCGATGTTTCCGCCGGTCACCGGCGGCTCGGAGCGCTGCGATCCCGTCGCGTAACAGCAAATCCCGCGGACGGGGCGACTACGACAGCCACTCGTCGGGCTTGGTGTCGTAGTCGACGTCCGAGGCCTGAATCCGTTCCTCTAACTCGGGATCTAGCTCGAACTCCTCGAAGGAGTCGCCGTCGAAGCGGATGCGAACGCCGGCCTCGGTCGGCTCTGGCTCGCGGTTCCGGCGACGGGCGACCTCGACCTCGTGGTCGTCGAACTCCTTGCGGATCGTCATCAGATTCACCGGCCGACCCCAGAGTTCGTGGACGCGCTCGAGGACGTCCTGCGCCTCGTCGAGATCGAGCATAATCCCGTTGAACCGGTGGCCGAGCAGTAGCTCGCCGCGGTTCTCGAAGTTGTCGTCGAAGACGGCGACCGTCGGCTTCCCGAAGTTGGTGAACTGCAGGAGGAGCTTCTTCTTCACGTCTTCGTGGTCCGTCGACGCCACCCGGAAGTCGCCGGTCGAACGGGTGTACTCGTAGGTGAAGTAGTTGTTCTCCTCGACGAACTCCGGCGAGAGGAAGGCGTCGACGAACGTCACGTCGTTGTGGCTCTGACGGATCTCCCGCATCCGCTCCCAGCCGGCCGTCTTGTCGACGTCGGCGAGGGCCTCTCGGACGCTCGCGTACTGTTCGTCGTCGAACATGTATCTCGACAGCTGTTCGAGCTCTGAGCGCCGGATCCGGCGGAGGAAGCCGCGGTACTGCGGCTTCAACAGCGAGAAGTGTCGCTCGGCCAGCCCCTCGTAGGTGAGGACCTTCCACGGGTAGCGGCCGACGTCGACGGCCTCGGGGTCCGACAGCGCCCGGTCCAGCGTCTCCCAGTCGACCCGGGGGTCGCCTTCGGGCAGCGCCGCGAGGTCGTCGAGGGTGTCGCGGGCGACCTTGTCGATCGCCGCCGGCGGTTCCAGCAGCGACTGCACTTCCTCGAAGTCGACGGCGTCGTGGAAGTTCCGCCAGGTGATCCCCTCGACGCGGAGCAGTTTGTCGGCCACCTCCCGCCGGTTGGTCGTGTTCTCGACGTACTCCCACAGTTCCTTCCCGAGCTTGTAGGGGTTCAGTCCCGGCGAGCCCAGCACTCGCGACTGGTGATCGGCGTAGGTGAGGAACTCGTCTTCGCCGGCGAAGCGCTCCTCGCCCATCATCAGCGACTCCCAGAAGGCGGCCCAGCCCTCGTTCATCGTCTTCGTCATTTTCTGAGGCGCGAAGTAGTACGCCTCCCGGCGGAGCAGATCGAGGACGTCCTTCTGCCAGGACTCCATCTCGACGGCCTCGCCGGCCTCCTCGTCGTAGCTCGTCGCGTGCTCGCGGAGGAAACCGAGGACGTCCGCCCGCGGGTGGTCGAGATCGGCCGCGGCGGCTTCCGCCTCCGCGAGGTCGTCGAGCCACTCGTCGTCGAAGACGGCCTCTCTGACCGCCGCCGAGAGATCCATCCCGTCGAGCCGCTCGCGGAGGTCCTCGGGCTGCGTCCGGCCAGTGTCGGGGTCGGCGTCGAGCGGACGGTGCTGGTCGATCGTGTCTTCCAGACAGGTGACGGCGTCGACGAAGCGCTCGACCGCTTCGCGGTCGATCTCGGAGTCGTCGACGTAGCGCTGGATGGTCTCGGCGTGCCGTTCGAGCATCGCGGCGGCGTCGAGTCCGTCGTCGCCCGCGAAACGGCTGAACCACTCGTTGTTCTTGAAGAAGTCCGCGTGCGCCTCGACGTGGGTGATGACGGCCTTCTGGTCGGCCAGCGTGTTCGACTCCTGCAGGAAGGCGTGGCTCGGATCGTCGTTGTTGACGATCTCGAAGGCCTTGCCCATCCCGAACTGGTCCTGTTTCTGCTGGCGGTCGTAGGTCATCCCCCAGCGCCAGTGCGGGTACCGCCGCTGGAATCCGCCGTAGGCGATGAGCTGGTTCATCTCGTCGTAGTCGACCACCCAGTAGTTCACCGGGTACGGGTCGAGCCCGAGTTTGCGGGCGAGCGCGGCGGCTTCCCGGACCGGCTCTTCGAGCCGTTCGGCCTCCTCGCGTGCCGCCCGTCGGAAGCGTCGCAGTCTGTTGGTCATAGTGTGGGTCGTGGTGTCGTGTGTGCTGTGGTGTTCATCAGTGCGTCAGGACGTCTCCGCGGCCGTCTTCGCCGCCGCCGGTTGCAGGATGTCGTAGATCGCGTCGGTGACGTCCTCGGGCGCGCCGACGGAGGCGACGACCACGTCGTCGACGTCCTGGAAGGCCCGGTCGACCTCCTCGGCGTGTGTCGCGTTGATCGCGGTCCCGCCGGGCTGGGTCTCCACGTAGGCGTGGCGGTTCGCCGGCATCTCCCGCATCAGCGGGACGACGCGCTCGGTCGTGTCGTTCGAGGAGTTCTCGGAGTCGCCGGCGGCGAAGACGTAGCGGTTCCACTCCGCCCACGGGTACTGCTCTTCGAGGATCTCTTTGGCCAGTTCGTAAGCGCTGGAGATGCGCGTCCCGCCGCCCGAGCGGATGCCGAAGAACTCCTCGCGGTCGACCTGCCAGGCGTCGGCGTCGTGGGCGATGTAGACGAACTCGGCGTTGTCGTACTTGCCCTGGAGATACCAGTCAAGCGGCGTGAAGGTCCGCTCGACGAGCTCGCGCTTCGTCTCGCGCATCGACCCGGAGACGTCGCGGATGTTGACGACGACGACGTTCTTCTGCTTTTTCTCCTCGATCTCGGGGTGGCGGTAGCGCTCGTCGTCCCGGCGGAACGGGATCTCGCGGAGCCCCCGCTCCCGGATGCGCTGGACTGTCGTGCTGCGCTCGACGTTGTCTGCCATCTCCTCGAAGGAGTCCCAGCGCCCGCGCTCGTCGTCGGGGACCTCGTCCCACTCGGACTCGATCCACGGTAGAGAGACGAGAATGTTCTCCTCCCGACACCAGCGGTAGACCGACGCCGGCGTCTCCCCGTCGACTCGCATCGCCTCGCGGACGAACTCGTCGTCGAAGTCGGTGGCGAGCTTCCGCTTGAGCCCCTGCTTGAACAGCCGTTCGAAGTCGAGCGTGCTGTTCGGGCCGGTGCGGGTGACGTCGGTGAAGTCGCCCTCGATCTCCTCGATCACCTCCTTTCCCTTCGGTTCGAGGTCCAAGCCGAGTTCCTCGTCGAGTTCCTGGGCGAACTCCTCGGGGTCCATCTCGTAGTAGTCGTGGTCGCCCCCCTCTTCGCCGGGTTCGCCGTCCTCGTCGCCGTCGCCGTCGCCGGGCTGCGGCTGTGGCTCGCCGACGGGCTGGCCGACGTCCGGCGTGCCGCCCTGTCCCTGTCCGACCCCGCCGCGGTCGAGCTGGTCGTACTTGAACTCCGGCAGATCGACCACCTTGATCGGGATCTCGATCTGGTCGGAGCTCGACCCGCTGAGGTCCCCGTATCGGATGAACGACTCGAGGTCCTCGCGGCGCTCTTCACCCACTTCGCGGAATCGTTCGAGGTCTTCTCTCAGTCCCATCTGTGGCGCACCTCCCGCATCACCGCACGGCTCGTCAGTTCGGCCGACGCCGGCGTGTAGCCGCGGTCGGTCAGTTCGTCGATCGTCTTCGCCTTCAGCCGCGCCGTCTCGGTGTTCTCCGGCGGGTCGTCCCACTGTGCGGGTTCGAAGTCCTCGTAGAGCCGCCTGACGTCGTCCCAGTCGTAGGTCTCGAGCACCGAGCGGATCACCGGGATCTCCGAGAGCTCGACGTCGTCGACGGTGAATCCCGCGTCGCGGTTCTCCCAGGCGTACCGGTTCAGCGCGGTGATGATCTTGTCGCGACGGAACGTCTCGACCGCCTCCGTCGGGCGGTTTCCGAGGTAGTCGTCGTCGCCGAACCGGCCGAGCTGCTCGGTTTCGAAGAGCTTCATCAGGAGCGGGTCGGGCTCGATCGGTCCCCGCTCGGTCTCGACCTGCTCGTCGCCGTCCCACGCGTAGACGTGTTCGACGTACTCTGCGACGGTTTCGCGCTCGACGGAGCGATCCGCCAGCAGCGCCGCGAGCACGTCCGACTCCTGTCTGTCGAGGACGTACTCTTTGGCCATCGTCACGCGGTCTTCGTACTCCGCGCGCTCCGAGCGGGAGAACACGGGTGCGTCGTGGAGGCCATCGGCCATCGCGTCGAGGACGTCTTCTGGCAGCACCACGTGCTCGACGTCGAGTTCGGTGTGCCAGCGGTCGGTGTCCTCGTGCAGCAGGTCCGCGATGACGTCTCGGGTGAACGTGACCGGGATCCCGTGGATCCCCTCGCCGTCGCCGGCGAACTCGAACTCCTCGACGCTCGTCCGGTCGTCGCCCTCCTGGATGTAGCCGAAGTCGAAGAGCAGCGCCTTGTCGACGAGATCGTAGCCCGCGGGCACGTCCTCGCCGTCGAGGCGGGTGAGCACGCTGTACATCGCGGCGGCCTCGACGGCGTGGGGCGCCAGCTCCCGAGAGCGGACGGCTCCGGGCGCGCTCTGGACGTCGACCGAGAGCGGGGCGCGGACCCGCTCGCGGAGTTCGGTCTCGTCGTCGGCGTCCCAGACGGCGGTCTCGTCGGTGAGCTCCCGCCGGATCAGCTCCGCCTCCAGCGAGACGTTGGTGAGGTAGCGGAACTCGTGCTTGTCGAGCCGGCGCTTGAGCGCCTTCAGCGGGTCGCGGCCGTTGCGGTCGGCGAACTTGTCGAGCTCGGCGTCGAGGTCGGGGTTCGAGATGATGACGAGCTGGGTGTCGACGTCCATTCCGATCCCCTTGTCCAGCTTCACGTGTCCCTCGTCGGGGACGTTCAGGAGCTTCTGGAGCAGATCGGCGTGCTGGGCGGCGTCCTCGACGATCGTGAGGAGGCCGTTGCCCTGCGAGAGCACGCCGTCGTAGCTGAACGCCTGCGGGTTCTTCCGGCCGCGGGAGTCGAGCTCCCGGAGCATCCCCGGCATCCACGAGCCCACCAGGCGTTCCTTGGGCGAGCCGTCGTCCTCGGAGTGGAGGACGCCGATGCCGCGCCCGACGTCGACGACGTAGTTCTTCACGCGCAGGTGGGAGGGGTCGGTCACCGCCGAGAACAGCTCCCGGCGTCCGTTCCGGCGGTAGTTCTCCTCTAGGAAATCGTACGCCTCTCGGCAGAATGGGTCCAGCTCCTCGCCGACCGTGATCGGGACGTGGTCGCCGGACTGGCGGTTGAGCTCAGACAGGAGGTCGTTCCGGACCGCGGCCGGGAAGACCGAAAGCGGATGCGACTGGACCGGGCTCTCGTACCAGTCGGACTCCTGTTCGGGCGCGGTCGACTCGCCGCCGTAGGAGAGTCCGCGCGTGTCGCTGGCGGCGGCGACGTTCCACTCGACGGTGTAGCGCCGGCCGGCGTCGGTCGTCGAGTACGCGCGCAAGCCGTTGATCAGACAGCGCTTGAGCTCCGACTTCCCGGTCGCGGTCGGGCCGTCGAACCAGAGGATCTTCTCGGACTTGCCCCGGTCGGCGGCGATCGTCCGGAGGTCGTCGACGAAGCGGTTCAACACCTCCGTGTTGCCGAGTACCGCGTGTTCGCCGTCGTTCGCCGGATCGTCGAAGAAGCGGTAGCGCTCGCGCGTCTCGCCCTCTTCGAGGACCGTGCGGGTGCCCATCGACTCGATGGCGTCCAGCAGGTACTTCGAGGCGTGGGCGGCGATCGACGGGCGCTCGAAGGCGGCGTCGACGTACGCTTCGAGGCTCATCGGCTCCTCGTAGGCACCGCGGAGGTGATCGTCGGCCGTCTCGACGTACTCCTTCGCGGGGTTGGGGTTGTGGGCGGTCATCTTACTCTTCCAGTTCGCTCTTTGCCACCTCCGCGCCGGCGAACTCGAGCACTTCGCGGGCTCCCTCCGGGGAGTATCCCTGTTCGATCAGGGCGTCGATCCACGCGCTGCGCTCGTCGTCGTCGAGTTCGTTCGCGCTGACCAGCGCCGAGAAGTTGATGTTGTGTTTCTTGTCCTCCCAGAGCTTGCGTTCCAGCGCGCGGCGGAGTCGGTCGTTGTCCTGCGGGTCGAAGGAAGTGCCGTCGCGGGCGCGGCGGGAGACCCAGTTCGAGACCTCCTGGCGGAAGTCGTCCTTCCTGTCTTCGGGGATCTCGAGTTTCTCCTCGACCGAGCGCAGGAACGTCTCGTCGGGGTCCTGCTCGCGGCCGGTGAGTTCGTCCTCGACGGTGGCGTCGTCGATGTACGCCATCACGTGGTCCATGTACTTCTCGCCTTGGCGCTGGATCTCCTCGAGGTCGTACGCGAGCGCGTGCCTGACGTCCTCGATGGCGCGCGCCTTGTACTCCTCTCGGACCAGTTCGAGGTAGCGGTAGTAGCGGTCGAGATTCTCCTCGGGGATCGAGCCGTGGTTCTCGAGGTTCGCCTCGAAGTGCGAGAACACCGACAGCGGCGAGAGGTACGACCGGTCGCGGTGCGTCGAGTCCATAATCGCCTCGGCGATCTCGTCGCCGATGAACCGCGCGGAGACGCCGTCCATCCCCTCGCCGATGTCGGCCTTCTCCTCGCCGCTCTCGCGGAGTTTCCGGACGTCGACGTCGTCGCCGTCGTCGATCTCGCCGTTGTACGCCTTCGCCTTCTGGACGAGGGAGACGTTGCCGTCCGACTCGGTGATCCGCGTGAGCACGCCGAACAGCCCCGCCATCTCCAGGGCGTGCGGCTCGATGTGCATATCCGGAACGTCGGCGTTCCGGAGCATCTTGCGGTAGATCTCGGCCTCCTCGTCGTACTCTAACACGTACGGGAAGTCGATCCGCTTTGTCCGGTCGTTGAACGCCTCCATCTTCTCGTCGCCTTTCTTCTCCCGGTATTCGGGCATGTTCGTCCGCCCGACGATCACCTGGTCGATGTCGATCCGGGGGTTGTTCTTCGGCTTGATCGTCTGCTCTTGGGAGGCGTGCAGGAAGTCGTAGAGAAACTCCCGCTGGAGCTTCAGCAGCTCCTCGCCGGAGAACAGCCCGCGGTTGGCGTTACAGAACGCCCCGGAGTAGTCGAACGCGCGCGGGTCCGACTCGCCGTAGACCGCGAGCTTCGAGTAGTTGACGTCGCCGGTGAGTTCGGTCTCGTCTTGGTTCTTCTTGTCCTTGGGCTCGAACGTCTCGACGCACTGGCGCTTGTTCTCGGAGGCGACGAGGCGGACGATCTCGACGTGGTTCTCCAGGACGGCTTGGAGGTCGTCGTCGTACCGCGCAAGCAGGGAGTCGAGGTAGAACTCCGAGGCGGGGTCGAGCGTCTGGTCGTTCCGGATCGTGTACGGCGCGTCCAGGCGTTCGTTGAGTCGCGCGATGACCTCGTCGCGCTGCTCCTGCGGCAGGAGCACGAGCGGATCCTGGTTCATCGGAGAGGTGACGACGTCGTCCTCGGGGTCCTGATCGCGGATGACGTCGCGGAGGTTCGTCCACCGGAAGGTGTACATCCGGCCCGCGTCGGTCGCGGTGTAGTCCTCGAAGTAGCGGCGGACCATCCAGTCGAAGTGGGACTTCCCGGACCCGACCGGACCGAGGAGCAGTTTGATCCGCTTCTCGGGGCCGAGGCCGCGGGCACCCGACTTGACTTTGTTCACGAACTCGTGAATCGACTCGTGGACCTCCCGTCCGTAGAAGGTGTTTTCACCGTCGTGGAGCGGATCGTCGGCGGCCATCCGATACTCGACGACGCCGGCGTCTTCGTCGTAGTCGGTGCCGTAGTGGTCGAACATATCGGCCACACGCTGGTGGGCGTTTCTGGCGATCCGCGGATCTTCGTACACTGCGTCGAGGTACCACTCGAAACGCTTCGCCTCGCGAAGGTCCGAGGGAACCGAGTCCTTGTATTGCCGACTCAGGGATTCGAGGGTTTCTCTGTCACCGTTCATTGTTTGTCCGTCCCGGGGAGCGACTCCGCGTTCCCCACCGGTTCGGTGGGCGTGAACGCGCGCGGACGCCGGGGTGCGTCCGCGGCTGTTATGGTATGACTACTCATACCAATCCACACGCGGGCGGCGACACATCACGGGGCGACGGCGACGAGACGGCGACAGGACGACAGAACGTCGGGATTCGGCGGACGGTGCGTGTGCAGGCGGTCGCTCGGTCCGATTGACCGAGACTGAGAGTTTGTGAGAGACCGACACACATAAGCCTTCCCTCGGTTTCGAGGACAGCGCCTTCGGTCCGACGCGACGATATTTGTATCTTCGACGTCCAAGAAGCAGTATGGAGGATAGACGGCCGTCACCGGACGACGCAGACGCCGAGGCGGTACGCGAGGACCACGAGAGCCCCCCCGCGGGCTGGACGCTCTGGAACGACGAGCCACGCGGCCGTCGCATCCTGGTCTTTCGCCCGGACGTGTTCAACGAACAGAACGACCTGCCCGCCGAGTGTCTCCCGACGATCCTCGTGTCGAATCGGTCGCGTGCCCGCCGGCCCGGTGCCGCCCAGATCCGGACCGACACCTGGCACGTCGTCCTCACGCTCGAACCGGAGGTCGAGGTGGTAACCGAGTCGTACGACAGCCGGGAGGCCGCACTCGCGGGCGCGAACGACCTCGCCGCTCGCTTCGCCGTGGGCGGCGTCGACTACCGCGCGGCCTACCAGATCCCACGGGAAGCGTACTTCGAGCGCCTCGACGAGGTCGTCGGCGACGGCGCGTAGCCGCGTTCGAGGAGGGTTACCGCTCTCTCCGTTCAGTCAACGGAACCTTACCACCCGGCCAGTCGACGGAACCTTACCACCCGGCGAACGGCGCCCCGCTCGCGGCTCGCTCGACGTACGTCGCCTGCATTTTCCGAATCGCCTCCGGCAGCGGCGCGCCGTCTTCGACCGCCTCTCGAACTCTCGCGCGCTTCCACGCGCTCGGCGAGGTGTGGTCGGCCTCGCGCCGCGCCTCGATCGGTCCGAGCGCCCACTCGATCGTCGCAGCCCCGACGCCGAGCGCGTCGAGTCCGTCTCGTGCGAGCGCGAACAGTTCGTCGTAGACGACGTCGGCCTCGCTCGTCCGCTCGCCGTCCCGGGTCGTCCAACGGAGCTCTGCGGCCGGCCCGTCGTCGACGGCGGCGTAGAACGACGTCCGCGCGTCCTCCCACGGAAGCGACGCCAGCGGGTGCTCGGTCGCATCGACGCCGCAGAGCACACCGACGACGAGCGCCTGCACGCCGACGGTGTCTCTCAGCGTCGGCTGCGTCGGCAGCGGCCGGTACTCGATCCGGACGGACTCCTCGCTGGCGTCCGGACTCGGAGCGCCGTCCGCACCGCGCGGGATCTCGCCGCCGAAGACCGGCCGGACCCACCGCCAGTACGTCCCGCGCTTGGCGCCGAACGCCGGGTAGCGGTCGCTCCCCGGATCGCCCTTCCCTCCCTCGCCTAACTCCGGTGGCGCGACGAGCGTCGGGTCGTCGGCGATGCGCCCGATCAGCTCGCCGACGCTGTCGACGTCGCGCGGGACGCGGCACTTGTTCGTGCCGTCGTCGACGGAGCGCTCGAAGATCGGGATCCGGAGTTCGTGCGGCGTTCGCCCGAACGCGTCCTCGAGATCCGCCGACTCGTCGTATCTGTCTGCCGGGAGGAACGGGGAGTTCGCCGAAAGCGAGAGGATCGGGCCCATCGTCCGCGTCGCGACGTTGAGATAGCGCGGCACGTCGTCCGGGTCGGGGAGCTGGAGGTGTGGCTGCATCGACGTCGCCAGCGACTCGACGAGCATCGAGCGAGCGGTGTCGAGGCCGGGCAGGCCGAGTTCGATCCGACCGCCGCTCGCCTCGCTGATCACCTGATCGAGCGCGACGTACCGCGGTACGGAGCGCATCTGCGCCGCGAGAAAGATCCCGTCGATCTCCGCCCCGGCGTCGAGATACTGGCGCGTCCCGCCCGCGGGCGGGACGGTCCACATTGCATCGAGGACGAACCGTCGGTCCGTCTCCCCGAGGACTTCCTGAACCTCGTCGTAGATGTCGCGCAGTTCCGCGTGCTGCTGTCTGAGGCCGGCGTCGGAGACGACGTCCGGGTCGGTGTGGAGCTCCGCGTTGTGGACGCCGAGTTCGCGGCTGCAGCCGTCGCGGTCGAACAGCCGCTCGGGCGCGGCCGCGAGCCGCCCCGCGTCGTCGACGACGTAGCCCTCCAGTTCGAGCCCCACGGCGGCGTCCGGGGCGTCGAAGACGCCGGCGTCGACGTCAGCTCGTAGCGATTCGGCCTCGCGCTCGACGCGGCGCTCGAACGCGGCGCGTCGCTCCGGATCGAGCGCTGTGCGGACGGCGTCGATCGTGTCGGTCATCGTGTACGTGTCGCGGCCGACGGCTACTGATACTGTCGCCTGTGTGCACGCCGCACGGATTCGTCGCCCCCCGCGTCTCACCCGCCGTGCCGGTCGTCGGCGTCGTTTCCCCCGGTCGCACGCAGGATGAACGGGCCGATCGAGAGCGTTCGCTTCGCGATCGTGCCGATCCGGAGGACGAACGACAGCAGGATGGCGAACGGCGCGAGCGTGATCGCCGTCGCGAGCGCGACGATCCAGACGTAGTCCGCGACCCCGAGCGTCGCGCCTGAGAACGACCCCAACACGCCGTGAAAGAGGAGCGTGTTCGTCGCGACGAGCAGCGCCGGAACGGCGCTGTAGAGCATCGCCCGCGAGAGATCGACGAGTTCCCACTGGAAGTACAGCGTCTTGAAATGTTCTCTCGCGGGACCGAAGAGCGTCAGGACGGACACGAGCCCGTCGACCGCATCGCGGAGTTCCCGCACCGACTCCGTGCTGTCGTCGACTTCGGCGAGTTCGTCCCGCAGGCGACGCGCCTCGTGAATCTTCCAGGAGTAGTTGAAGTTCAGCGCCGCCGAGAGCACGTCGAAGGTGCCGAACTGCGGGTCCGCGAGATCGTCGCTGACCGCGGTCGCGTGTTCTCGCACGTCCTCGGCGAACCGCTGGACGCGCCCCGTCCCGACACGCTCGGACGCGACGGCGTCGGTCGCCTCCGAGAGTCGAACCGATCGGCGCTCGACGGCGTCGACGAGCGCGCGGAGGAACGCCGCCGGAGTCGCGGGCGCGACCGCGACGCCGAGTTCGTCCTCGACGTCCCGGCGGAACGCCATCGCGCCCTCCATCCGTTCGCGCTGGTCTCCGAGCGTCCCGAGTTCCTGAGAGAGCACCAGCGAGTTGATCGAGACGACGAGCGTGACGCCGGTGATCGTCGCAGTCAACAGACCCTGAAAGAGTGTCTCGACCGGGTCGCCGACAGAGAGGACGACGCGGTCGGTGACGGCAGACGCCATCAGGACGATCCCGCAGAGAATGCCGAGTAGGACGACCGCCGCGACGACCCAGCGGTTCGCCTCCAAGAGGAGCCAGAGCTTCAGGCGGTTGTCGGTGCCGCGGCGACGCATCGTGTCGTTCGGCTCGTCTGCTGCGGTTTCGCCGCCGTTCGTCGGGCCGCCGTCGCTCCACAGGCCGTCGCCGAGTGGTTCGCCGTCGGTCGGGGTCTCCTGCCCACTCATCGGTATCACCGGTGGTTCCGAAAACCGCAACGGCGCGCGCCCGGGCTCAGTTCTCGTCGTCTTTCAGCTCTTCCAACTCGGCTTCGACTTCGGCGTCGGCGACATCGACGTCCGCGCCGTCACCGTTGCCCGCGTCGACGTCGACGTCCGCCGTTTCGGCCTCGGCTTCGGTCTCACTCGACCCGCCCATCTCGGCCTTCAGCGTCTCTAGCTCGGAGTCGACCTCGGCGTCGGTGCGCCCGGTTTCGAGCTGGCGGTCGATGCTGTCTTTGTCCGACATCGCCTCGTCGAACGCACCGGTGTCGACGAGTTCGTCCATCGCCTCCGAGCGGGCCTCCATCTCGTCGGTGCGCTCCTCGGCGCGCTCGATGGCCCGGGAGACGTCGGCCATCTCGTCGCCGACGCCCGTCATCGCCTCTGAGACGCGCGAGGAGGCTTCGGCGGCCTCGTAGCGGGCTTTCATCGTCTCTTTCTTCGTGCGGAACTCCTCGATGCGGCCCTGCAGGTCGTTTTTCTTCTGGACGAGGTCGTCCTGTGTCGACTCGAGGTCGGCGATCTGCCCCTCCAGCTCTTCGATCTGCGACATCTTCGCCTGTTTCTTCTCCAGCGCCTGGCGGGCGAGGTCGTCGCGGTTCTGCCGGACGGCCTCCCGAGCCTGATCGTTGTGCTTTTCGACGTTCTCTTCGAGCCGCCGTTTCTGAATCTCCAGACGCTTCTTCTGCGTCGTTAGATCGGCGATACCCTGCTTGACGTCCTGTAGCTCGTCGCGCATCTGCTCGTAGGAGTAGTCGAGCGTTTCCGTCGGATCCTCCGCGCGATTGAGGAGGGAGTTGAGTTTCGAGCGGACGACGTAGGACGCGCGTGAGAGGATTCCCATATATCCCCACTTGGGGACGCCGGAGTTAAAACATCACGTGCCGAAGCGGGCGGTCACGATGGGCGAGCCGATCCTCCTCCCCGGCGGTCGCGACGCCCGCGGCACGCTCGACGTCGCCGGCGGCTCCGACAACGCCGCGAGCCCTGTCGACGCGTGCGTCGTAGCCTGCCCGCCCCACCCCGAGCACGGCGGCCACCGCGGCGACCGACGGCTGCGAGCGGTGAGCGAGGCGCTCCGAGCGCGCGACGTCGACTGCCTCCGCTTCGATTACGGCCCCTGGGACGGCGGCCGCGGCGAGCGGACAGACGTCCGCCGAGCCGTCGCGTGGGCGAGAGAGCGGTACGACCGCGTCGCACTCTTCGGCTACAGTTTCGGCGGGTCGGTCGCGCTCTCGGCGGCCGCTCGCGGCGCTGCCGTCGTCGCGGTCGCCGCACTCGCACCCGCGTCTCGGGTCGGCGCAGCGCGAGAGGACCCCGAAGCACCGGACGACGAGCGGATCGGCGGTGTCGACGTCGTTGCCGACCTCCCGGCGATCACCGAACAGACGGACGTGCAGGTGCTCTACGGAACGCGCGACGACGTCGTCGACGTTGTGCCGGTCGTCGAGTGCGCCCGCGCGCACGGTCACTCGATCACCGAGTTCCCAGCAGCTCACGGCCTCGTCGGCCAGACGTCCGACGTCGCGACCGCGGTCGCGGAGTTCTTCCGGCCAGCGCTTCACGCCGTCGAGCCGCGATAGCCCGCGAGGAACGAGGCGGCGACCGCGACGACGCCGGCGACCGCGACGAAGAGCCAGAACCCGGCCCAGGCGGCCGCGCCGAGATCCGTCGTGACCGCGTACGTGACCACAACGCCCGCAAGGCCGCCCCCGACCGGGACGAGAAACGCGAGGTCGCTCCACCGCCCGCCCGCGTTGGCGTACTCGACGGCGTAGCCCCGGAGGTTGCCGACGGTCACGCGGAGCACGAGGACGGCGAAGAGGCCGGCGACGACGGCCGTGACGAGCGCGAACGGCGTGAGAGCCGTCTCGAACCCGGCGGTGTCGCGCCAGAGTGAGCTTCCGGTACCGAACAGGAACGCGGCGGCGTCGAGGAGATACCACGGGCGGAGGTGGTCGCGGAATCGTCGGTGGAGGGACATACGATAGTGTCTGTGATACATCAATAATAGTGTGCCGCGTCGGGCGCAGGCGATGCTGTCGCGGAGGCGGTACCTACGAACAGTACCGCGAGGCGAGCGAAGCGAGCCGAGCGGCTTTTTCCCTCCAGGTTTTTGCGCGGTGGGTTCCCGCAGCGGCGCGCAGCGCCGCGAGGAAACCCACCGTGGAAAAAGGTGGGTTAGTTGTACCCCCGCCACCGGTGCCCACATTCGGTGCACTTGAAGAACCGCGTCGGGGGCTCGTCGGCGGAGCCGGTCTGTTTGATCGTGTACCACGCCTTCTGGGTCCCGCACTCGTCGCAGACGACGTCGGTCGCGGTCGGCTTCCCCTCGAAGTTCGCGTCTTCGGTCGTCTCGATCACGTCGTCGTCGCTTTGGGTCTCCGTCGAGACGAACTGCTCGGCCAGTTCCGCGTCCTGTTCGGCCTCCGCACCACAGTCGTCGTTCGTGCAGACCATCGCGCCGTCGCGCGAGACCATCATCGAGCCGCACTCGTCGCAGAACTGCATTTGGACCTCCGTTCTCGGCGCGGACACAAGTGTCTCTCGGGAGTCGACGCCCCGTCGGGTCAGCGGTCCGTTCCCGCCGAGTCGCCGTCCGCGTCGTCCCGCTCGTGCAGCGTCTCGTGGAGCCCGATCACGAGCGCCGGCACGACGAGCATAAACAGGTGCTCTTCGATCGGGATGCCGAGCAGTTCGACGCCGGTGCGTAGCGGAATGGCGAAGACGCCGACTTCGAGCGTGTACCAGTCCCAGACGAACGCGAGCGGATAGAGCCCCAGAATCGTTGCGGCCGCGCGCCGGAGCGCCCGCGCGGAGACGAGAAGCGCCAGCGCGAACGCGCCGAACGCGACCTCCGTCGCGAGATACGTGTAGGGGCCGAGCACGCCGACGTCCGGGAGCGGGACGCCCGCGAGCGGTCGGTACCAGACGGCGACGACCAAGAGCGCGAGCAACACGTACGCGCCGCGGACGAGCAGCATCGTCGCCACCTCCGCGTCCGCCCGGGTTGCGATCAGCGCGACGACTCCGAAGGCGACGGCGGCAAGCGGCGCTGCCGTCGGGAAAGTCCCGTCGACGGCGAACAGGACGACGAGCACGAGGCCGAGATACAGGAGCGCGTACGCGAACCGTCGCGCACGGGCGCGGCCGAGGACGACAGCGACAGTCCGCTTGCCGATCGAGCGATCGTACGCGTAGTCTTGGGCGTCGTCGACGACTTTCACGCCCGCGAGCACGGCGAGGAAGACGAGTCCGAACGCGAGTGGCTCGACGGCGACGTGGCCCGCCTGCGCGTAGTGACCGCCGACGATGGCGAGCGCGATGCCGAGCGGGTAACCGACCGTCGCCGTCACCGGGTTCGTGTCGAACTGCGGCGCGTGGAAGAAGCCGAGGACCCACATCGGCGTCGTGATGGCGGCAGCGACGACGTCGACCAGCGCCCCGAGCAGGAGCGTGGCAGCGGCGAACCCGAGCGTCGACCCGAGCAACGCCCGCCGACAGCCCGCTTCGCTCAGCGGGTGGTCGTCGTCCTCGGCCCGCACGTAGAAGTCGACGTAGCCGTCTTTCACGTGCGCGGTGTAGACAGCGAGAAACGTTGCCGACGCGTGGAGGACGAGCGGAACGAGCGCCGCCGACCCGGCGAGCACCGCGCCGAACGCGCTCGCGGCGAGCGGCGGCAGCATAAACACCGGATGGACCTGCGAGACCAGCGCGCCGAGGTCGGTCCGGTCCTCGCCGTCCTGACGAGCGAACGACATACGGTATCGTCCGTCTACGCGAGCAAAAGCGTTCGGCAGCCTCGGAGTTGCTTCCTACTGCTCGCGACCGTCGACCATCGGACATCCCCGCACGCGGAAGTGGTCGCTGTCGACGACTGTGACGATCTCCGTCCCCTCGTGAGTGCACGCCAGGGCCGGCGGATCGTCGAGATACGGGCACTTCTGGCAGTACTCCGCTTTCGAGACGACGTGTTCGGTCGCCTGCGAGTGACTCCCGGTCGACGCCTTCGGTTCGGCGACACTGCGTGCGGACTCGCCGTGCCCGACCTGTGATTCGGCGTCGTCGTCGGTTTCGAGCGACGACCAGAGCGTATCCTCGTCGATCTCGCCGACCGACATCTCCTCGAAGGGATCGTCGGTAGCAGCGTCGCCCGACGGCGCTGTCCCGCGACTGTCGGCCCCTGATTCGTCGCCCGCGCCGACCGTGTCGCCGCCGAAATCGGGGCCTGCTCGGTCGGCCGAGACCCCCTCGTCGGTCCGCGACTCTCGACTCTCAGAGACACGGCGCGCCAACTCCGAGAGCGGCACGTCTTCGACGCCGTCTGCTGCGGCCGACCCGTCGGCGTCCGATTCGGTCGCGTTCGCCCCGACGTCAGTCTGCTCGGGCGGCTCCGAGGTCTCGTCCGGGCGGTCGTCGGCGTCGGCGTCGTCGCCGCTCATTCGTCGATCACCCCCGTCTCGGGGTGCTGTTCGTCGCCGGGGTCCGATTGCTCGCGCCGCCGTCCGGGGGCGGCGTCGGTACGTTCAGAGTCGGCGTCGGTACGTCCCGAGCCGACGTCGGTGTGTTCCGGACCGGCGTCGGTGTGTTCCGGACCGGCGTCGGCAGTCTGCTGGGGCGGCGATTCCTCGCGTCCTCCGTCTGCGCCGGTTCTGGGGGGTTGCTCGGCGCTCTCGGCGGCGTCATCGAAGAGGGCCTCCCCGTCGCGTTCGGCTGCCGCGGCCGGTCCGGCGTCGGTGGGCGGCTCCAGCGCCGGCCGCTGGCCGACGGTGAGCCGGTGCGAGCCGAAGAACCCGTGTTTCGGCTCGACGCCGGCGAACGTGGACTCACAGTGCGGACAGAACGGGCCGTCGAGCAGCCCGAGTCGGACCGTGCCGCCGCAGGACTCGCAGACGGCCTCGGCGATCCCGTGTCGGTTCGCCTCCCGTCTGAGTTCGGTGGCGGCGGCGCGCTCGTTGGACTCGCGTTCGAGGGCGGTGACGCGCTCCCGCAGGTCGACGAGTACGCCGGCGATCGTGTCGAGTTTCGAGCCGTGCTCCTCGGAGCGGTCGGTGAGATACTCTAGGATCTCCTCGTAGTTTGCGAATCCCTGCTCCATCCGGCGTTCGAGTTCGGGGTGGCCGTGATCCTGCGGCGCCTTCGCGTCGCTCTCTCGCTTGACCTGGATGACCCGCTCTCGGACGTCGGTGATCTTCTCGTCGAGGTCGGCTTCGAGCGCGCCGACTCGCGCCGCGACCTCCTCGAGGTCGTCGGTAAGTTCGTCGAGGTCGCCGGCGAAGCTGTCGACGTCCGCGGAGTCAGCGCTCCCGTCGCCGGCGGACTCTCCGTCGGCGAGGCGGTCGGCAAGGGCGATCGAGTCGGAGCCGTCGAGGGCGTCGGGCTGCTCGTCGAGCAGTCGGTGAGCGGCCAGCAGCCGGCGAAGGACCGCAGCGCGGGAGCTATCGGACGCGGCGGCCCTCTCGGCCACCCACGATTCGAGCTCATCCGGCAACCCGTCGACGCCCTCACTCCCCATCTACGGGCCCGTTGGTCGTCGCATCCTTAAATTCCTGCCGGGCACGGACACCGTCGACGGGAGGGGCCCCGACGCGACGGACCGAGTCGCCCCGGTACCGACTCACTCCAGATACTCTTCTTCCCGCTCTTCGTCGTCCGCTCCGGGGTCGTCGGTCCGCCGCGTCACGTCGACCTGGTAGTGCTGGAGGATGTCGCGGCCGAGCAGCAGGGGGTAGTCCATGTGCGAGCGATCTTCGACGCTCGCGGTGACGGTGTGTTGTGTTCCCCCGATCCCGATGACGAGGTCGACGACCGGGCGCGCCTTCCCGGACTTCAGCGAGCCGGACTTCACGCGCGTCATACTCTTGATCGGCCCTGCGCCGATCTCTGCAGCCAGCGAGGTGTCGATGCTCGTCCGCGTCGCGCCGGTGTCCGACTTCGCTCGGGCCTGCGTCGACCCGCTGGTCCCGGAGACGACGACCCCTTCGATGTAGCCGATCGTCGGGCGGTCGCCGATCGGTCCGGAGTCGACCCGCGGCATCCCCGCGGGTCGGGAGTCGTCGAGCGTCGCCGACAGCTCTTCGACGCGCTCGTCGTCCACCGACCCGCCGACGCGCTCGATCGCGAGCTTGGCGATGTGAGGCGCGGGGCTCCGGCCGGTCGCCTTGTGGAGCCCTTTGAATCCGGCCGTCGGGTTTACTTCGAGGACGAACCAGCCGTCGTCGCCCTCGATGAGGTCGACGCCGACGTAGTCCAGGTCCATCACGTCCGCAGCGTACAGTGCGGTCTCCCGGGCTTCGGCCGGCATATCCTCTGTCGCGTCGGTGACGTCGCCGCCGAGTGCGACGTTCGTTCGCCACTCGCCCTCCGGTGCGTAGCGGTACATCGCGCCGACGACCTCGTCGTCGACGATGTAGACGCGAAGGTCGCGGTGTCTCGTCTCGTCGCGGTCGATGAGATCCTGCAGGAACGCCTGTCGGTTCCCGACTTTTGGGTTGACCGGCTCGGTGAGATCGACCTTCCAGGTGCCGCCGCCGTGCGTCCCGATCGCCGACTTGTAGACGCCGACCTCACCGAAGCGGTGGCGGCCCTGATTCAACCGCGCGTTCGACAGCGCCAGCAGGGCGTCGGGCACCTTGATGTTCCAGTTCGCGAGCGTCGAAGCCGTCGCGAACTTGTGGATCGCGGTGAGCACCGACGCCGGTTCGTTCAGCATCGGACGGATCCGCTCGAAGGTGGTCGCGAGCCCGAGCAGTTCGGCCGGTTCCTCGGTGTTCGAGAGCAGCAACCGGTTGGCGACGACGTCGACTTCCGGCTCGATTGCGACGTCGCCGTTCTCGATGGAGATGGCGGCGTTCTCGCGGCGTAACCAGACCCCTTCGTGGCCGAGATCGTCGACCGCATTGAGGATGGCCTTCGTCTCCTTGCTGTTGTGTAACGAGAGGACGCCAACGCGAACCGCATCTCCGTCGGAAGACATACACGTTCGTTGCCGGCCACGCAATCAAAGAGGTGCCGATTCGGCACGCAGGGCGCTCGACGTGACCGTTTCACATCGATCGGTGGAACCACTTCGGGCCGATCTCCCCTGCCTCGGTGTCGCGCGACCGTCAGCAGCCTCGGTGCGAGCGTTTATCCCCTCGGACCGTCCACGGCGACTATGAGCGCCGACGGGACCTTCACGTACAACGGCGGGAAGGTCGAGCCCGGAGAACGGCAGAATCTCCGGTACGGAATCAGCGAGACGTACCTCGGAGACCCGGTTCGGATCCCGGTGACGATCATCAACGGCGAACGGGAGGGGCCGACCGTGTTCCTCTCGGCGGCCGCTCACGGCGACGAACTCAACGGTATCGAGGTCGTCCGCGAGGTGGCCCACGAGTGGGACCTCTCGGACCTCGCCGGCACGCTCGTCTGCCTCCCGGTGCTGAACGTACCTGCGTTCCTCGCCCAGCAGCGCTACCTGCCGATCTACGACCGCGACCTCAACCGCTCGTTCCCCGGCCGTGAGGATTCGACCAGCGCAAAACGGATGGCGGCGCGGATCTTCGACAACTTCGTCGCGCCCTGCGACTTCGGTCTCGACTTCCACACCTCCACGCGCGGGCGAACGAATATGCTACACGTGCGGGCGGATATGTCCGACGACGCCGTCGCGCGCCTCGCACGCGCCTTCGGAACGAACGTGATCCTCGACACCGAGGGGACCGACGGCGTCCTGCGCACGGAGGCGACGCGCGTCGGCATTCCGACCGTCACCATCGAGATGGGCGAGGCTCACCGCTTCCAGCGCGGTCTCATCGACAACGCCCTCGCCGGCGTCAGGAGCGTCTTCGCCGAGTACGAACTCAAAGAGTACGGATCGGTCCGCTGGCCCGGCTGGCGCACCGTCATCGACAGCGACAGCGAGAAGACGTGGATCCGCGCCGACGCCGGCGGCATCGTCGATATGCACCACGAGCGGGGCTCGCTCGTTCGAGAGGGCGAACGCATCTGCACGCTCACCGATCCGTTCAAGAGCGACAACGTCGCCGTCGAAGCGCCGTTTACCGGGTTGCTCGTCGGCGTCCTGGAGAACCCCGTGGTCTACCCGGGGAACCCGCTCTGTCACCTCGTCGAACTCGAAGGCGGCGTTCGCCGGGTCGTCGAGCGGGAGCAGTCGCCGCCGGAACCGGCGTCGTGAGCAGTCTGAGCCGACTACTTCCGCGGCGACAGTCACGGACTGAGCGGCCGATCGACCCGCGCGTCGGGTCGTACACGTAAGTTCTATAGTGGCCCCGTCCTGACCTCCAGAAGAGTATGAGTCAGTCTTACAATCGGGGCCTCATCGAGGACTTCGGCCGCTGGCGGGAGTTCTCAGCGGGGATGTGGGCCTGGATATTCCACAAGTTCACCGGGTGGGTGCTCGTGGGGTATCTGTTCACCCACATCGCCGTCCTCTCGACGGCACTGCAGAGCCCGGATGCGTACACGACGACGATCCAGTCGCTCGAAGGACTGCTGGTCGTCCGCATCCTGGAGGTCGGATTGCTCGCAGTGGCCGTCTTCCACATCCTCAACGGTCTCCGGCTGCTGTTCGTCGACCTCGGCGTCGGCCTGGAGTCTCAGGACAAGAGCTTCTACGCGTCGCTGCTCCTGACGGGTGCGATCGTCGTCGCGAGCGTGCCGACGTTCCTCGCGGGGGTGTTCGGCTGATGGCCGAGCGCTACTCCTCGTTCCGGCCGGGCGGACGACGGTGGCTTTGGCAGCGCATCACGGCCGCGTTCCTCGTGGTCGTGCTCGCCTTTCACTTCTTCCTCCTGCACTTCGTCCACCACGCCGACGAGGTGACGTTCGCGATGTCGCAGGGGCGGATGCAGGAACTCACGTACTTCTCGCTCATGATCTTGTTTCTCCTGACGGCGACGTTCCACGGCGTCAACGGCGTCTACAACGCGCTCGTCAATCAGGGAATCGCCGGGACCCGCAAGACGGCAGCGAAGGTGGTCCTCGGCGCGGCGAGTCTGGTCGTGGTCGTCCAGGGCGTCCGAACCGCACTCGCGTGGGCCGGAGGCGTCCCGCTGTAGGTGTCAGACAATGAGCACGCAACTCCCAGAACAGGTCGAAGAAGAATCGTCCGCCACCGAGGTCGAACCGACGTCCGCCGCGCAGGAACGCAGACTCCAGAAGAAGCGACAGCGCGCCGACGAGGCAGAGCAGCAGCGCCAGGCCGAGGAGGCCGAGAAGGCGTTCGACGACGAGGACACCTACCACCTGAAGGTGTTCCGCTACGACCCCGAGATCGCGGGGAAGAAAGAGCCGCGCTTCGACGACTTCTACGTCCCGTTCGAGAAGGGGATGACCGTCCTCGACGCGCTGATGCTCGCCCGCGACACGTACGACTCGAGTCTCACCTTCCGGCACTCCTGCCGGCAGGCGATCTGCGGCTCGGACGCGATGTTCGTCAACGGCAAACAGCGGCTCTGCTGTAAGACGCAGCTGTCGGAGCTCGAAGAGCCGGTCCGGATCGAGCCGCTCCCCCACGCGGAGGTCGTCAAGGACCTCGTCGTGGATATGGAGCACTTCTACGACCAGATGGAGGCCGTCGAACCGTACTTCCAGACGAACGAGCTGCCGGACGGCGAGCTCGAAGAGCAACGCCAGTCGCGCGAGAACCGCGAGAAGGTGAAGATGTCCACGCGGTGTATCTGGTGCGGTGCGTGTATGTCCTCGTGTAACATCGCTGCGGGCGACAACCAGTATCTCGGCCCCGCGGCCCTCAACAAGGCCTACCGCTTCACGATGGACGAGCGCGAGGGCGAGGATATGAAACAGCAGCGCCTCGAGATCATCGAACAGGAACACGGGGTCTGGCGCTGTCAGACGCAGTTCTCCTGTACGGAGGTCTGCCCGAAGGACATCCCGCTGACCGAGCACATCCAGGAACTGAAGCGCGAAGCGGTCAAGAACAACCTCAAGTTCTGGTGACCCTAAGGGTCACGTAACCGCAGGCGACGCGACGCAGACGACACCAGCGAACCCAGCAAACAGACACTATGCACGAACACGACGTCATCGTGGTGGGCGCGGGAGGCGCGGGCCTTCGCGCGGCCATCGCGGCACAGGAAGAAGGGGCCGACGTGGCCATCGTCTCGAAACTGCACCCGGTCCGGAGCCACACCGGAGCCGCCGAGGGCGGCATCAACGCGGCGCTCCGCGAGGGCGACTCCTGGCAGGATCACGCCTACGACACGATGAAGGGGTCGGACTACCTCGGCGACGCGCCGGCCATCGAGACGCTCGCACAGGACAGTCCCGAGGAGGTCATCCAGCTCGAACACTGGGGAATGGCCTTCTCGCGGGAGGACGACGGCCGCGTCAGCCAGCGGCCGTTCGGCGGCCTCTCGTTCCCGCGGACGACCTACGCGGGGGCGGAAACGGGCCACCAGCTCCTGCACACGATGTACGAACAGCTCGTAAAGCGCGGCATCGAGGTGTACGACGAGTGGTACGTCCTCGATCTGGCCGTCAGCGACGAGGAGAAGCCCGAGGAGCGGACCTGCCACGGCGTCGTCGGCTACGACATCCAGTCCGGCAACATCGAGGGCTTCCGTGCCCGCGACGGCGTCATCCTCGCGACCGGCGGCCTCGGCCAGGTGTTCGATCACACCACGAACGCCGTCGCGAACACGGGCGACGGCGTCGCGATGGCCTACCGCGCCGGCGTCCCGATTGAGGACATGGAGTTCATCCAGTTCCACCCGACGACGCTCCCCTCGACCGGCGTTCTGATCACTGAGGGGGTCCGCGGCGAAGGTGGGATCCTCTACAACGAGAACGGCGAGCGGTTCATGTTCGAGTACGGGTACGCGAACAACGACGGCGAGCTCGCCTCCCGCGACGTCGTCTCCCGTGCCGAACTCACCGAGGTCAACGAGGGTCGCGGCATCGAAGACGAGTACGTCCACCTCGATATGCGCCACCTCGGCGAGGAGCGCATCGTCGACCGGCTGGAGAACATCATCCACCTCTCGGAGGACTTCGAGGGCGTCGACCCCCTCGAGGAGCCGATGCCGGTCAAGCCCGGCCAACACTACGCGATGGGCGGCATCGAGACCGACGAGAACGGCGAGACGTGCATCACCGGCCTGTACGCGGCCGGCGAATGCGCCTGTGCGTCGGTCCACGGCTCGAACCGTCTCGGCGGCAACGCGCTGCCCGAACTCATCGTCTTCGGTGCGCGCGCGGGCCACCACGCCGCGGGCCGCGATCTCGGCGAGGCCGAGATTCCCACGGGCAAGCGCGGCGAGTGGGAGCCCGGCGACGTCGAGACGCCGGTCGATCCCGGCGACGTCGGCACGCCGAGCGGAGACGCCGTCGCGGACGGCGGTGCGGCCGCGGAGGGTCCGGGGCTCGCCCCCGACGAACTCGTCGACCGTGAGACCGAGCAGGTGAGCCGGCGCGTCGAGGCGCTCCTCGAGCGCGACGGGCGCAACCACTCGGAGATCCGCTCTGAGGTCCAGACGTCGATGACCGAGAACGTCAACGTCTTCCGCGAGGAGGAGGGCCTCAAGCAGGCGCTGCGCGACATCCGCGAGGCGCGCGAGGACTACCAGGAGGTCGGCGTCGCCGACCAGTCGCGGACGTTCAACACGGATCTGCTGCACACCATCGAGACGCGGAACATCATCGACCTCGCGGAGGCGATCACGCTCGGTGCGCTCGCCCGCGAGGAGTTCCGCGGCGCACACTGGCGCAAGGAGCACCAAGAGCGCAAGGACGAGGAGTGGCTGAAGCACACGATGCTTTCGTGGAACGACGGCGCGCCGGAGCTGTGGTTCAAGCCGGTGCTGCTGGAAGGCGAAGAGAAGCGCTACGAGCCGAAGATCCGGAGCTACTGAGAGGGCTTATCGTAACTGTTCGGAGATTCCTCGCCGTACCGTCCGGCGAGGAATCTATGACGACTTACGATAGTCCCTACGAGGCTCCCCGGAGCGGTTTCCGACCGTCGATGCCGTCATCCATATACGACAGCGTCGCGTACGTTCGGATCGGAAGGGTGGCTCAGTGGTAGAGCAATTCGGCAGCGACCGTCGCACGGTCGCGCCGGCTTACGGCTTCGCGTGGTTCGACTCCCGCCCCTTCCACTCTCTGCTGGATACCGGAAGACGTGTGGGTCGGCGGTATCGGCACCAGTCGAAAACTCCGCGCCGCTCGGGCGCCGAAACCGAAATGAACGTTCGTCCAGGAATCGAGAAACGGCGGTTTTGAGGGCTCTAGCGGTAGTTCAGTGATTCGGGGAGTTCGACGATCGTCGAGGACTGGTTTTATTATCGTCGAAGCCAAGAGGTAGATAACGACGATGCAGGGCACGATGCACTCACGGCCGACAGCGGGGCTCGAGACGCCGACGATCCCCTCCGAGCTCGAATCGCCGCGCGCGAAACTCGTCTATCTATTCCTGTCGACGTACGGGGAGGCGACGATTTCCGAACTCGAATCCTGTCTGGAGATGAAGAAGATTTCGCTGTACAGCATTCTATCGACGTTGTGTGAACGCGGCCTGATCGACCAAGACGCCGAGCGTTACCGCCTCTGTTAACGCCGGGAAACTCGCAGTCGCTGCCCGACAGCCGCCAGAACCGTCGCCGAGCAGCGCCCGCCTGAAACGCTGCTCCGAGAGCGTCACCGCTGCGGCGTTGCTTCTCGACCGCGTTAGATCTCGTCGCCGGTCCGGAACAGCGTCAGCTCCTCCGCCTCGTAGATGTTGATCAGTTCGTTGACGATCTCGTCGTACTCCTCGTCTTCCTGCCGGAGCGAATCCAACCGCGCGACCGTCTCCTCGTCGAGATGTACCTGTGGCATACTCGGGTTCACGCCGCGGGACAACTTAAGAACCCTGACCGCGGAAACAGCGTGTTCGCGACGTCTATACGTATCGGCTCTGACCGGCGCTACCGGAGACCTCGGCGAGGTCGGCGTGGACGTCGGCGATCCGCTCGCGGATCTTGCGGCCGGCGACCCGCGGGTCGAAGACGTCCTTGTTCGGCGACCAGTCGGTGTCGTTGAAGAACGTGTCGCGGTCGGCCTCGACGCCTTCCGGCGGGACGACGTTCGTCGGGTCCTCGTTGTAGATATCGTAGGCCGTCCGGGTGTACTCGTACTGGTAGCGGGTGTCTTTGTTCACCTTGCAGATGCCGTGCTGGAGCATCCGCTGGAGCTGGTCGGGCTGGACGCCCGAGGAGCCGTGAAGAACGAGCGGGGTGTCGAGCCCGTGGTCGCGGAGCGCCTGGCGGATATCGCCCGCGAGGTCGGGGCGGAGTTCGAGGTTCTTGCCCTTGGCGACGCCGTGCTGTGTGCCGACGGAGATCGCGAGCAGATCACAGCCCGTGCGGTCGACGAACTCGACGGCCTGTTCGGGATCCGTGTAGAACGCCTCCGCGGACTCCACTTCGTCTTCGACACCTTTGATCTGGCCCAGTTCGGCCTCGATGAGGACGTCTGCGTCCCTCTGTTCTTTCATCTCGACGACCTCTTTGCTGGTGGCGACGTTCTCCTCGAACGGCTCGTGAGAGGCGTCGATCATGATCGAGGACGGGATGCCGAGATCCATCTGCGCCTCGATGAACTCCAGATCCGTCTGGTGGTCCATATTGAGGAAGACGCCGATGTCGTACTGGTCGGCGATGGTCTCGATGTAGGTGCCCATCGCCTGCAGCCCGTCGACCGGGTCTTCGTTGCCCGCGAACGTGCTCGCGCCGCCGCTGAGCTGTAAGAGGAGGTCCGACTCCATCCGCGCGGCACCCTCCATCAGACCCATCATCACGTTCGGTTCGGCGATGTTCGACGCGACGAGACCGAATCCATCCTCGAGCGCGTCGTCGTAGACGTTGGCGAGTTCACTCCCGCCGTAGAACGGCACTGTGTGTCACCTCGGCTGCGATTTCTCGCGCCCGCGGCATAAGGTATACGGAGCACCGCGGCCGCAGACGACCCGCAGACGGCGATGCCGTCGGGAGTCAGTCACCGGTAGAAAACAGGCGTGACGACGGTTCGATCTGCCGGCTATTCGAGCCGGCCGACGATCGCGTCGGTAACTTCGTCGGTCCCGGCGTCGCCGCCGAGATCGGCCGTGCGCGGGCCGTCCTCGAGGACGGACTCGACGGCAGTGCGGACGTTCGCAGCCTCGTCGTCGTAGCCGAGATGTTCGAGCAGCATCGCTGCCGAGAGGATCGCCGCCGCCGGATTGGCGAGGCCCTCGCCCGCGATGTCGGGTGCGGTGCCGTGGACCGGCTCGAACAGCGCGTTGTCCGGGCCGACGTTCGCCGACGGCAACAGCCCGAGGCCGCCGACGAGCCCGGCCGCGAGGTCCGAGAGGACGTCGCCCGCGAGGTTCGGGCAGACCACGACGTCGAACTGCGTCGGATCGAGACAGATCCGCGTCGCGAACGCGTCCATCAGCACCTCCTCGGTCTCGACGCCTTCCGCCTCGGCGACGTCGACGACGGCGTCGCGGAACCGGCCGTCCGTCTCGCGCATCACGTTCGCCTTGTGGACGATCTGAAAGCCGTCGGCGTCGGCGTCAGCGTCGGCGTCGGTGACGTACTCGCAGGCGAACTCCGCCAACTGCTCGGAGGCGGACGTGGTCACGACCCGCGTCAGCGTCGAGAGGTCGTCCGACAGGCGGTCTTCGTGCCCCGAGTAGACGCCCTCGGTGTTCTCGCGCAGGAAGACCAGATCCGTCTCCGGGCGCACCGCGTCGACGCCCGGATACGACCGCGCCGGGCGGATGTTGACGAACGAGCCGACGGCCTCCCGGAGCGGGAGGATGACGTCGGCGGCCGTCTCGCCGGCCGCGCCGAAAAGCGTCGCGTCGGCGTCGGCGACGGCGTCGTACGTCTCCTGCGGCAGCGCCTCGCCGGTCGCCTCTCTGACGGCGTCGCCGGCTTCGGCCGCGACGAACTCGAAGTCGCCGACGGCTTCGAGCACGGAGACGGCCGCGGGGACGACCTCCTGACCGATGCCGTCGCCCTCGATGACGACGATCTCCTCAGACATCGACGTAGGGGAGTTCGGCGGCTTTCTCGTCGACCGCGTCGGCGTTGGACTTCATCAGCGCCGTCGTGTCCCAGACACCGTTGGTGAGGGCCCGTCGCTGCGCCTCGTCGACGGTCGCCTCGACGGTCGTGTCGCCGTAGGTCACCGTCTCGGCCTCGACGTCGACGTCGATCTCCTCGTCGGGGTGAGCCTCGATCCACTCCTGCAGTTCGGCGACGGTCTCGTGGTCCGCCGTCACCGTCGGAATCCCGAGCGCGAGGCAGTTGCCGGCGAAGATCTCGGCGAACGATTCGCCGACGATGGCGTCGATGCCCCAGCGCATCAGCGCCTGCGGTGCGTGTTCGCGGGAGGAGCCGCAGCCGAAGTTGGCGTTGACCGCGAGTACCGAGGCACCCTGGAAGCGCTGGTCGTTGAACGGGTGGTCCTTCGGGTCGTCGTTCTCGTCGAACCGCTGGTCGAAGAACGCGAACTCGCCGAGGCCGTCGAACGTGACGACCTTCATGAATCGCGCGGGGATGATCTGATCGGTGTCGATGTCGTTCCCGCGGACGGGAACGCCGGTTCCGGACACCGAGTCGATCTCGGGGATCTCGTCGCTCACGCCAGCGTCACCTCCTTCAGTTCGCGCACGTCAGTCACTTCCCCCGTGATCGCCGCGGCGGCGACCATCCGGGGGTTCATCAGGACGGTCCGGCCGTCCTTCGAGCCCTGTCGGCCGACGAAGTTCCGGTTCGACGAGGAGGCGGAGGCCTCGTCGCCCTCCAGTTGATCCTCGTTCATCCCGAGGCACATCGAACAGCCCGCGTTACGCCACTCGAAGCCCGCTTCCTCGAAGATCTCGTCGAGGCCTTCGGCCTCGGCGGCGGCCTTCACGCGCTGGCTTCCGGGGACGACCATCGCGCGGACGTCGTCGTGGACCTGTCGGCCTTCGACGACGGCCGCAGCCCGACGGAGGTCGGGCAGTCGCGCGTTCGTACACGAGCCGAGGAAGGCGACGTCGATCTGGTAGCCCTCCATCGTCTCGCCGGGCGTGACGCGCATATGCTCCTGCGCGCGCCGTGCGGTGTCCTGTTTGTCCTCAGGCAGCGACTCCGGTTCCGGGATCGGCTCGCTGATGCCGATCCCCTGTCCGGGCGTGGTCCCCCAGGTGACGACGGGTTCCAGTTCGGAGCCGTCGATGGTGACGACGTCGTCGTACTCGGCGTCGTCGTCGGAGCGGATCGACTCCCAGTACGGCTCGAGCTCGTCGAACTTCTCGGGGTGCTCTTGGAAGTAGTCGGTCTCCTCCAGCCACTCGTAGGTGGTCTCGTCGGGGTTGACGTAGCCGGCGCGCGCGCCGCCCTCGATCGACATATTGCAGATGCTCATCCGTCCCTCCATATCGAGGTTCTCGATGGCCTCGCCCGCGTACTCGTAGACGTAGCCGACGCCGCCCTCGGTGCCGAGTCGGCGGATCACTTCGAGGATGATGTCTTTCGCCCCGACGCCGGGACCGAGTTCGCCCGTGACCTCGATCTTCCGGACGTCCTTTTTCTCCATCGCGACGGTCTGCGTCGCGAGCACGTCGCGGATCTGGCTCGTCCCGATCCCGAACGCCAGCGCGCCGAACGCGCCGTGCGTCGAGGTGTGGGAGTCGCCGCAGACGATCGTCTTTCCGGGCTGGGTGATGCCCTTCTCGGGCCCGATGACGTGGACGATCCCCTGCTCGCCGCTCGTGGGGTCGGCGAACTGGATGCCCGCGTCGCGGACGTTCTGTTCGAGTTCGGACATCATCTCTTCTGCGGCGTCGTCGCTGTACGGTCGCGACTGATCCGCCGTCGGGACGATGTGGTCGACCGTCGCGTGCGTCAGCTCGGGGTAGGCGACCTCCAGGTCGCGCTCGTTGAGCATCCCGAACGCCTGCGGGCTCGTCACCTCGTGGATGAGGTGGAGTCCGACGAACAGCTGCGTCTGCCCGGTCGGCAGCTCCGCGACCGTGTGCTCTTCCCAGACTTTGTCGTACAGCGTTCCCTCACTCATCGCTCTCTCCGTCGTGTACGGCGTGCATCGGTGTTCGGCTTGTCATCTTAGTCGTCGGCGGTCGCCTCTGCGGTCTCTTCCTCGTCGTCCTCGGCACCCCACGCGAACAGGTCACGCAGCGGTTCGCCGACCTGTTCGATCTCGTGGGTCTCCTCGGCGTGCTTCAGCTGGGTGTAGGACGGGCGGCCGGTCTGGTTCTCCGCGATCCACTCGCGGGCGAACGTGCCGTCCTGCACCTCTTCGAGGACTTCCTCCATCCGCTCGCGGGCGTGCTCGTCGATGATGCGGTCGCCGCGCGTCAGCCCGCCGTACTCGGCGGTGTCGGAGACGGAGTGCCACATGTTCGAGAGCCCGCCTTCGTACATCAGATCGACGATGAGTTTCATCTCGTTGAGGCACTCGAAGTACGCCATCTCCGGCGAGTAGCCGGCGTCGACGAGGGTCTCGTAGCCCTCGCGGACGAGCGCGGTCATCCCGCCGCAGAGGACCGCCTGCTCGCCGAAGAGGTCGGTCTCGGTCTCCTCGCGGAACGTCGTCTCGATGACGCCGGCGCGAGTGCAGCCGATCGCGTGTGCGTACGCGAGCGCTTCGTCCCGCGCCTCGCCCGTCTCGTTCTGGTAGATGGCGATGAGACCGGGGGTGCCCTGGCCCGCCTCGTAGTTCCGGCGGACGAGGTGGCCCGGCGACTTCGGCGCGACCATCGTCACGTCGACGTCCTCGGGCGGGCGGATCTGGTTGTAGTGGATGTTGAAGCCGTGTGCGAACTGGAGCGTGTCGCCGGCGTCGAGGCCGTCCCGGATCTCCTCGAAGACCGCGGGCTGTACCGTGTCGGGGACGAGAACCGAGACGATGTCCGCCTCCGCGGCGGCCTCGGCCGGCGTCTCGACGCGCAGGCCGTCCGCCTCCGCGGCGGCGCGCGAGGAGGAGTCCTCGCGCAGGCCGACGATCACGTCGACGCCGCTGTCGGCGAGGTTCTGCGCGTGGGCGTGGCCCTGACTCCCGTAGCCGAGGACGGCTACGGTCTTGTCGTCGATCTGTGAGCGGTCCGCGTCGTCGTCGTAGTATACTGTCGTGTCGAGGTCTGTCATTGTGCGTTCGTCGGTTGTGTGGGTTCGTCTGCTGTGCCCGGCTTCTCGCCCGGCACGGTCGCTTGATCACCGCGCGCTAAGGCCGTGTAGCCCGTCCGAGCGATCTCGATGATGCCGAACTGGCGGAACGCATCGAGCGCGTCGTCGATCTTCTGTTCGTCGCCGGTGAGCTGGACCGTGATCGTCCGCGGTCCGGCATCGAGCGTCTGCCCGTCGTACATCTCCGTGACGGCGTGGACCTTGTCGGGCTCGTCGCCCTCGACTTTCAGGAGGACGAGCTCGGTCCGCACCGCGTCGTCGTCGAGCTCGCCGACGGAGATGACGGGTTTGAGCTTGGCGAGCTGCTTTTCGATCTGGTCGATCCCCGGATCGGGCTCCTCGACGACTATCGTGATCCGCGAGTGGTTCTCGACGGTCGTCGGCCCGACGGTGAGGCTCTCGATGTTGAACTGGCGGCGCGAGAACAGCCCGGAGACGCGTGAAAGCACGCCCGGGTCGTCCTCGACGAGCGCCGAGATCACCGCGCGCCGGGGCTCGTGTTCGGCCTCGGCCTCGGGGTCGATGCGGATCCCCTGCTCGTTCCGTCGGCCCTCCGGCTGGGGTCGTTCGTCGGGTGCCGGTCCTTGCAGTCCGTGCTTCGGCAGGTCGTCCTCAGAACTCATAGCTGATCATCCGTCAGAGCGAATCGTCCGTTCGCGCCGCCCGAGGGAACCATCGGGTAGACGTTCTCGGCGGGGTCGATGTGGAAGTCGATGACCGACGGGCCGTCGTACGCGAGCGCCTCTTCGACTGTGTCTGCGACCTCGTCGTAGTCGTCGACGCGGAATCCACGCGCGCCGAACGCCTCCGCGAGCTTGTCGAACTCGGGGCACCAGTTGTACTCGGCCGCCATCCGACGCCCCTCGAAGAAGGCGTCCTGCCACTGGCGGACCATCCCGATGTACTCGTTGTTGAGCACCGCGACCGTGATGTCGAGTTCCTCCCGAACCGCGACGGAGAGCTCCTGAATCGTCATCAGGAATGAGCCGTCGCCGTCGATGCAGACGACCTCCTGATCGTCGTCGGCGGCGATTCGCGCGCCGACCGCGGCGGGCAGCCCGTAGCCCATCGTCCCGAGCCCGTGGCTCGACACCCAGGTGCGCGGCTCCGTGTACGTCCAGTACTGGGAGGCCCACATCTGGTGCTGGCCGACCCCGGAGGTGACGATGGCTCTGTCGGAGGTCGCCTCGTCGAGCACTTCGACGACGAACTGCGGTTTCAGCGGCTCGTCGTCGGGCGTCGCGTAGTCCATCGGATACTCGTCCTTCCACGTCTGGACCTGCTCGCGCCACGCGTCGGCCTCGGGGGCCGCGTCGATGGCGTCGTCCAGCTGATCGAGGACGATGCCCGCGTCGCCGATCAGCGGGTAGTCCGCGTGGACGTTCTTCGAGATCTCCGCGGGGTCGATGTCGATGTGGACGATCTCCGCCTCGGGCGCGAAGGTGTCGATGCCGCCGGTCAGGCGGTCGTCGAACCGCGTTCCGACCGCGATCAGGAGGTCGGTGTGGGTGATCGCCATATTGGCGTAGCCCGTGCCGTGCATCCCCGCCCACGAGAGACAGAGGTCGTCGTCTTCGGGGAACGAGCCGATGCCCGGCATCGTCGTGACGACCGGGATCTCGTAGTCGCGTGCGAACGCGCGGGCCTCGTCGGTCGCGCCGGCCTTGATGACGCCGCCGCCGAAGAGCAAGAGCGGTCGCTCCGCCGCCTCGATCACGTCGGCCGCGGTCTGGACGTCGTCCTCGTCGGCGACGTACTGCGGGCGCGTCGTCTCCGGCGGCGCCGCCGGTCCGGGCTCTGCGTCGGTCCCGTCGAGCGTGACGTCTTTCGGGAGATCGACGAGCGTCGGCCCCGGACGTCCCTCGCCTGCGAGCGCGAGCGCCTCGCCGACGGTGTCGCCGACCGTGCTGGCGTCGCCCGCGAAGTAGTTGTGCTTCGTGATCGGCGCGGTGACGCCGGTGGTGTCGGTCTCCTGGAACGCGTCGGAGCCGACCATATCCGAGGGGACCTGGCCGGTGAGCGCCAACAGCCCGTCGGAGTCCATATTGGCGTCGGCGATCCCCGTCACGAGGTTGGTCGCGCCGGGGCCCGACGTCGCCAGGCAGACGCCCGGCTCGTTGCGGACGACGCCGAACGCGTCCGCAGCGTGCGCTGCGCCCTGTTCGTGCGCCATCGTGACGTGCCGGATGTCGGAGTGATACAGCGCGTCGTAGACGGGCATAATCGCCCCGCCCTGGACGCCGAACGCTGCCTCGATGCCCTCGTTCTCTAGGGCGCGGACGACGGACTCGGAGCCGGTCGTCACGGGCGACTGCGCCGACTCCGTCTCGGTCGACTCTGCCTCCGCGTCGGTCGGCTCTGCCTCCGGCGACGACGGTGCCTGCTTGCTCATCGGGCACCACCGCCGGTCGGGGTCGGTTTCGTTCGTGATCGATGCTTCGGGTGTGGTCGTGTGGATCGAGCGTCGTACTCCATTGGCGTCGTGTAACGGTCGCTGGTCGGTTGTCTGGTGGGCGCGTACGGGAACGAAAAGTCGAAACTGGGGGTGTGAGGGGCTAGGCGGCCCCTACAATACGCCGCACGTCGACGCCGACCGCCCCGGCGCCGGCCGACAGGAACACGGACGCGACCTGCGCCGCCGCTGGGACGGTCGCCGTCGCCTCGGTGGTCTGTCGTCGCATCGTACCCCACAGATTCGTCTCGTCCATAATGAACGTTTCGAGCCGCGCTGCCGTTTCGGACGGTCGGTCGGCGGCGCACCCGTGGCTCGCCGGTTCGAGCAACCGGGGCGCGCGCCATCAGGCGCGGACCTCCTCCTCTTCTTCGTCGTTGCCCTCGTCGGCGCGTTCGACGCCGGCCTCGCGGGCGAAGCGCGTCAACACGTCGACGGTGACGCGCTCCTTCTCGGCCCCGTAGTCTTTGACGCGGCGGGTGATGTCGCGTACCTCGGCGTCACGCGGCACGAAGCCCGACTCCTCCAGCCGCTTGCGGACGGAGTGGGTGCCGGTGTGCTTTCCGAGGACGAACTCGCGTTGCGCCCCGACCATATCGGGCGTCATCACGCCGGGCTCGAAGGTATCCGTGTTCTCGATGACCCCCGCGGCGTGGATGCCGCTCTCGTGTGAGAAGGCGTTTCGTCCGACGACCGGCTTGTTCGCCGGGACCGGGATGTCGCTCGCCTCCTCGACCATCCGCGACAGTTCGGTGATTCGCGTGGAGTCGATCCCCGTGTCGACGTCGTACAGCGACTCCGCCGCCATCACGACCTCCTCGAACGCGGCGTTGCCGGCGCGCTCGCCGATGCCGTTGACGGAGACCTGTGCCTGTGCGGCACCGGCCTCGAAGCCGGCCATCGCGTTGGCGGTCGCCAGCCCGAAGTCGTCGTGGGCGTGGACGTCGATCCGCGCGTCGGTGTGCTGTCCGATCTCGCGGATCAGACTCGCAAAGCGCGTCGGCGTCGCGACGCCGGTCGTGTCGGGGACGTTGACCCAGTCGACGCCCGCCTCGTCGACGGCGCTCAGGATCTCGGCCAGGAAGTCGACGTCGGTCCGGGTGGCGTCCATCGGCGAGAACATCGCCTGGGCACCAGCCTCCTTGACTCGTTCGACGCTCTCGACGGCGCGCTCGACGGCCTCCTCGCGGGAGGCGTGCATCGAGTCGGCCAGCTGGACGTCGCTCGTGCTGACGAAGACGTGCACCAACTCGACACCGGAGTCGAGTGCGGCCTCGACGTCTTTGTCGACGACGCGAGCCAGCCCGCAGACGGTCGTGTCCGTCGCGGCGGCGATGTCGCTGACGGATTCGAACTCGGCTTCGGAGTTCACCGGGAATCCCGCCTCGATGACGTGGGTCCCCATCTCGTCGAGCGTCGCCGCGATGTCACGCTTCTCGTCGTAGCTGAACGAAGTGCGTGGCGACTGTTCGCCGTCGCGGAGCGTCGTGTCGAAAATCCGTACGTTCTCGATCTCGGATTCAGTTATTTGGGCTAATGTGCCCTGGAAGAACTCGACCAGCCGGGGTGTCCGACTGAGCCTCCATGTCGTCGTTAGACATTGTGTCTGTTCACTACCTGGAAAGACATTAAAAGGTTTCGCTGCACGCGGTGAAATCGGAGGACGACGCTGGCGCAGCTCAGCGGCGCGGAGGGTGAGCGAGCCGCCGCGTATCCCCGTAGAACCCGGTCTCGACGCTAATGTACGGTCGTACTGGAGACGCAGACCGGCCGCGATCAGATCCGTGTCACAGGTGGTCGTTTGGCGCAAATTCCGCCGCGAGTGCGGTCGATTGCACACCTCGATCGCTCGCGCGCGCCGGAGAGTGGACGAACGGTCAGGTGCGTCGGCAGCGAGTCGGGCGGTCGAAGGGGAGACGCGAGGGCGGGCGACTCCGCGACGAACCAGCGTCGCAATCAGGTTCCGAATTCGTGTCGGAACACCGATAGGACGCGTCCGAATCCTTTTCGTACCGCTCTCCGTCCCCCCTGGTATGAGCGACTTCAACCTGAACCTCTCGGCGGCCGAAGAGCACCTCGACGAGGCGGACGCGGGCGACGTCGTCCTCGGCGTTCTCGACGGGACCACGGACCCCGAAGAGTGGATCCGGGCGGTCAGAACGGGGAACGTGCTCGTGTTGGTCGTCGAGGGCGACCTCAACGAACTGGCCAAGGGGTTCGCCCGCCCGATCAGGGATATGGACGGCAGCCTCACGCACTTCCGGGACTTCCTGATCGTCGCGCCCGCCGGCGTCGAGATCGACACGGACCGACTCTAGCATCTTCCCTGCGCGCTCACGCTCGACGTCAGTCACCCGCTACCCGTCACCCGGGGACGTCTCGACGAAGGTCAGCACGTGGCCGTCGTCGTCGACGACGCGGGTCCCTTCCGCGACGTCTATCGGCCCGGCCCGCCAGGGCGCGCCGGCTTCGATCACGTCGGCCGCGCTCGACGTCGTGAACGCAAGATCCACGTGGAGCCCCCCGCGGGCGTCCGCAATGCCCAGTTGCGGCTCCCAGAGCTCGAGGTCGACCGGGCCACGTAACCGGACGCGCCGCCGCTCGTCGCCTCGATCGACGACCTCGAAGCCGAGTCGGCGGTATCGGGCTTCGGCGCGAGACAGGTCCGAGACCTCCAGCACCACCTCGAAGATGCCCGTGAGCGGCGGCGCGACGTCGGAGTCGGCGGCGTCTGTCGCTTCGGGGCCGCCGCCGGGACCCGCGGCTGCCGGGCCGGCGGCAGCCGCCTCGTGAATACCGCCGATCTCCACGCAGTGACCCGCAGGATCGTAGACGTACAGCGACTCGCTGACGCCGAAGGAGAACTCCACGGGCTCGAGGTCGGCGAGGCGGCGGCGCCAGCGCGGGTACGCCGCGCGAGTCGTCGAGAACGCGTAGTGGGTGTGGACCCCGCCGCGCGGCCGTCCCGTCGGCCGCCGGAGGACCAGCGACGTGGGGAGTGCGTCTGCATCTGCGCCGCCGGTGGCCGTGCCCAGCTCGTAGGCGACGTGCGATTCAGACGCGGACCCGGCCGTCGGATCGAGAGCCAGCCGGTCCTCGTAGAACCGACGGGCGGCGTCGAGGTCCTTCACTTCGAGGCCGAGCCGACGGAGCGCAGAGAGCATACCGTCCTATCGGGTCGCGAGCGGCAAAGAGCTACGTGTCGGTCCCGTGTGGGGGACCCGGAGTTCGGGACGGGTAGTTTTCAGCGTCTGTCGCGTGGAAACGTATTTGCTACTGCTGCGATTACCGCAGAGTATGTCCGGGCGACCGACAACGTACGGGTTCGGCGAGTTCCCGGAGGAGATACGCGTCCTTCACGTGGACGACGACGCCGGGTTCGGCGAGCTCACCGCGTCGTTTCTCGCCCGTCACAACGGCGCGTTCTCCGTCTCGGCTGCGACGAACCCCGAGAAAGCGCTCGAACGCGTTGCGACGGAGCGGTTCGACTGCGTCGTCAGCGACTACGATATGCCCCGGCTCTCCGGACTCGACCTGCTCGAAGAGGTGCGGGAGCTCGACCCCGACATCCCGTTCATCCTCTTTACCGGAAAGGGCAGCGAGGAGATCGCGAGCCGGGCGATCTCCGTCGGCGTGACTGACTATCTGCAGAAGGAGATCGGCACCGAGCAGTACGCCGTGCTCGCGAACCGCGTGGAGAACGCCGTCGAGCAGGCCCGGTCCCGTCGGGCGCTGACGGCGAGTCAGCGGCGACTCTCGCGCTTCGTCGAACAGTCCCCGCTGGGGACGATCGAGTACGACAAGTCGTTCACG
Organism: Halobellus sp. Atlit-31R; assembly: GCA_003665935.1. Classification (GTDB taxonomy): domain Archaea; phylum Halobacteriota; class Halobacteria; order Halobacteriales; family Haloferacaceae; genus Haloquadratum. The sequence continues at coordinate 319,281 of QPLR01000002.1, forward strand.
ATCGCCGACATCAACGAGGCGGCGACGGAGATCACCGGCTACGAGAAGTCGGAGCTCGTCGGCGGAACGTGGCTCCCGATCGTCCCCGAAGACGAGAAACGACACGTCGCCGAGATCGAACGGCAGCTGCTCGACAACCGCGGCGGCTACCGCAGCGTCAACGAGATCCACACGAAAAGCGGCGAGCGGCGGCTGTGTGCGTGGCACAACCGGGTCGTCACCGACGAGGACGGCAGCGTCATCACCATCTTCTCGCAGTTCGAGGACATCACGGAAGCGCGGAGCCAGCGCCGGGAGCTAGAGCGCACGAACGCCGTCCTCTCGACGCTCTTCGAGACGCTCCCGGTCGGCGTGCTCGCCGAGGACGACAGTCGCGAGATCATCGCGACGAACGAGCGGCTGTTCGAGCTGCTCGACGTTCCGGGCGCGCCGAGCGAGGCTGTGGGGCGGGACCGTACGTCGGTCGCGGAAGCGATCAGCGGCGAATTCGCCGATCCTGAGGCGTTCGCCTCCCGGAGTCGAGCCATCGCCGAGGCGCGCGACCCGCAGTGGAACGACGAGCTGCCGCTCGCGGACGGGCGTTCGCTAGAGCGGAACTACCGCCCGATTCAGCTCCCGAACGGTCAGGGCCACCTCTGGGTGTATCACGACGTCACCGACCGCACGGTCCGCGAGCGACGGCTGGCCGCACTGAACGAGACGACGCGGGAGCTGATGACCGCCGAGAGTCGAACGGAGGTCGCCGAGATCGGCGTCGACGCGGCGAACACAGTGCTCGACCTCGACGCGAACGCGATCCACAGTTACGAGGAGGGAACCGGACTGGTGCCGATCGCGGTCACGGACGCGGCATACGACCTCGTCGGGCCACCGCCGACGTTCCCAGAGGGCGAAGGCATCGCCTGGCGGGCGTTTCAGCAGGACGAGTTGCTCACGGTCGAGGACGTCCACGAGGACCCGGACGTGTACAACTCCGAGACGCCGATCCGCAGCGAGATCTACGCCCCGCTCGGGGAGGAGGGGATCCTCATCGCCGGCTCGGCATCGGTCGACGCCTTCGACCCGGCCGACACCGTCCTCGCGGAGATTCTGGCCGTCAACGTCGCCACGGCACTCGATCAGGTGCGGCGCAACGAGCGGCTCCGGGAGCGCGAACAGGAGCTGACCCGGCAGAACGCTCGGCTCGAACAGTTCGCAAGCGTCGTCTCCCACGACCTCCGAAACCCGCTCAACGTCGCCGAGGGACGGCTCCGGCTCGCGATGGAGTCCTGCGAGAACGAGCACGCGAACGAGCAGTTGGCCCACCTGGCGAGCGCACACGAACGGATGACGGCGCTGATCGAAGACCTGCTGACGCTCGCGCGCGACCGCGAGACGACGATCGACCCGGCGGCCATCGAACTGACGGCGTTCGTGAACGCGTCCTGGCGGAACGTCGAGACCGGCGAGGCCACACTCGCCGTCGAGGCGGACGGTGCGATCGTCGCCGACGGATCGCACCTCCGCCAACTACTGGAGAACCTCTTTCGGAACGCCGTTGAACACGGCGGCGACGACGTCGCCGTCACCGTCGGAAGCCTCCCGGACGGCTTCTACATCGAAGACGACGGCGTCGGCATCCCCGCCGCCGACCGCGAGCGCGTGTTCGACCACGGCTACTCGACGTCGCACACCGGCACGGGGTTCGGCCTCGCCATCGCACGGCAGTGCGCCGACGCCCACGGCTGGGAGATCAGCGCGACAGAGAGCTCCGACGGCGGTGCGCGGTTCGAGATCCGCGGTGTCGATACGGCCGGTCAGTACCGCGCCGAGTGACGGGCGACCGCGCGTCGCCGGCTCACCGGGTCTTCCGCGCGTCGTCGCCTCACCGAATCTTCCGCGCGTCGTCGCCTCACCGAATCTTCCGCACGTCGTCGCCTCACCGAATCTTCCGCACGTCGCTCACGTCGAAGCCGCCCTCGTGAATCTCGGTCTCGAACCGGACGATGTCTTCGCTCTCGATCTGTGAGAGCACGCCCCGAAACTCCTGGACGACCATCGTCCGCGCGCGCTTGGAGCCGCCGGACTCCCACTCGAACTGGAGCGTGCCGTCGGCGGCGTCCATCAGGTGCCCGAGCTCGGTTCGTTCGAGCGTCTCTCGGCTCGCGTACGCGAGCACGAGTCCGCCCCACTGGTGGGCGGCCTTGCCGAGGCCGCGGATCAGCATCGCGATGTCGTTCCACGCCATCTCGTCGGAGATGGCGGCGACGAGGTCGGTGATCGAGTCGATGACGACGAGGTTGTCCGACGCGTGCCCGTTGAGATACTGCCCGAGCGCCGTCAACACGTCGGCGTGTTCCTTGCGACCGCCGAGATCCTGCAGCGTCGTCGCCTCGCCGAGATACCACTCGCGCGGGACGGGGCTCAACTGGAAGTACTCCGGGGAGAAGTCGCGGACGGCCATATGGTCGGTCGCGGCGTCCACGAGCTCGTCGTCGAGGACGTACCCCATCTCGCGGCGGACGTTCGACTCGTCGTCGGTGAACGAGAGGTAGTGCACTTCCGGGGGGAGCGCGGCGGCGGTGTGTAGGTCGCCGTAGTGCAACTCGAAGAGGTCCCGATCGGTGTGTGCGACGGCGTTCATCGTCGCACTCGTGTACATAAACTCGCGCGCGCCGGCTCCGGGCTCGCCAACGAGGAGGACGACCGTACCCGGCGGCGCGCCGCCGCCGACCACGCTGTCGAAGCGCGACACCCCGAACGGGATGCGATCCATACGGGTCGGTTTCGGGCGGTCCTGTTAATCGTTTCGGGCGGCCGTCGCGCCGCTGTTCCGCCCCGAAACGAGCCGTACGTCGCCGCCGACTCCGGCGGCGGCGAGCGCCTCCCGCCCGGCGTTCCGAGCTGCGTCAGCGTGCTCGACGTCGGTGACGCCGTAGACGCACGGCCCCCACGACGACTGACCCGCGCCGTAGCACGCCGGATCCGCGTCCAGCGCGGCTACGAGGTCACCGATCGGGGGGCGGTAGACGCCGCCCTGCTCGTCGGCGTACCAGGTGCCGTTCAGTCTCCCGATCGACTCGATGGCGGCCCCGAATCGCTCGGCGTTCCCGTCGGCGATCGCCGGGAGGAGTCGTCGCGTCACGACGCCGGCGATGCGGTCCGCGATGTCCGGCTCGGCCCGTTCGACGACCGAGCGCATACTCTCCTCCTCGGCGTCGCCGTTCCGCCCGGGTTCGACGTCCGGCACGACGAGCAGGAATCGCCAATCGTCCGGGATGGTACAGTGGACGGTGATCGGGGGGACTGTCCAGTCGCCGTCGGCCGGGCGTTCGGTCGTGAACCGCGCGGTCGGGTGACCGCCGTCGACGACGAAGCCGCCGCGCTCGAACGTGGCGACGCCCACGCCGGAGCGACCGCCGCGGCCGAGTTCGGGAGCCAGCGCCCGGACGTCGGGGTCGCGGCCGTACGCGCGCCCGACGGCCGTGAGGACGGCCAGTGCCAGTTGGGTCCCGCTCCCGAGCCCCGAGTGCCGCGGCAGCGCGGACTCGACGCCGACGGCCGCACCGGGAACGTCGAGCAGGTCGACGGCGCGCTCGGCGTATCGACAGACGACGGGGTCCGCACAGTCGACACTCGCGGCCGGCTCGGCGGTCACGACGGTTCGCGGTTCGTCGACCGCCACCCCGATACCGCCGTACAGCCGGTCGAGCGTCAGACTCAGGTTCAAGAACCCGAAGTGGACGCGGGCACTCGTGGCGACGCGGGCGCGACTCATCTACTCGTAGTACCGGACCGACGCCGTTGTCGGTTTCGACGGTGGCAAACCGACCCGGTGTCGGAAGGCTCGCGCACCTGTGTCGACCCCGCGTCGCGTCGACGGCGACGGCGACGGCGACGGCGCGACCGGCTCAGGGAAGCGGACAGAGGCTCGCAGTGAAGACCGCGACGTCGTCGGACTCGTTGCGCGCGCCGTGGACGACGCCGCGGTCGTGGCGGACCACGCCCGGTGCCTCGACGGTCTCCTCCTCGTCGCCGCGAACGACGACGACGCGTCCTTCGAGGACGTGGAACACGTTCGTGCTGTCGGCGTGTTCGTGTGGTTCGAGCTCCGCGCCCGGACCGAGCGCGAACCCCTTCACCAGCACGTCGTCGGTGACGACTAGTTCCGCGGTCTCTATCTCGCCGTCGTCGGGATCGAGCGTCGCGCGCACGTCGTCGTACAGATCGAGAGCCATCACTCCACGTTGGGTCGGGAACGCACATATACCCTGTCCGTCGTCGCCGGTGGATTCCGGCACGACCTACCGGGTCCGGATCTCGAACCGTGCGCCGCCGTCGGTCCCCTCGGTCGCGTCGATCTCCCAGTCGTGTGCCTCGGCGACCTCGGCGACGATTGCGAGGCCGAATCCGGTGCCGTCGGTGGCCGTCGTGAACCCGGCATCGAAGACGTCGCCGCGCTCTTCGGCCGGGATCCCAGCGCCGTCGTCCTCGACGTAGAAGCCGTTCGGGAGGCTCCCGACGGTGATGACGACGTCCCCGCCGCCGTGCTCGATCGCGTTCCGGAAGAGGTTCTCCAGGAGCTGTTGCAGCCGCTCGGGATCCGCCAAGATCGTCTGCTCTAGCCCGTCCTCGATCGAGAGCGTCGCCTCCCCGGCGGCGATCATCTTCCACGACTGCTCGGCGAGCGCGTCGACGTCGACGCGTTCCGTGTCGTCGATGGCCATTCCCTCCCGCGCGAGGGTCAGCATCTCGTCGATGAGCTCTTCCATCCGATCCAGCGCGCGGACGACGGGGTCGAGGTGGTCGACGTCGTCCGATTCGAGCGCCAGTTCGGTCCGGCCTTTCGCGACCTGCAACGGGTTCCGGAGGTCGTGCGAGACGATGCTCGCGAACTGTTCGAGCTTCTCGTTTTTCGCTTCGAGCTCCCGGCGGTACTGTTCTCGCTCCGTCACGTCCGTCAGGACGATCGACCGGCCCATCTGCGCGCTGTCTATGGTAAACGGATTCGACGAGACGTTGTAGTAGCGCGTCATCCCGTCGACGCCGACGGTGACGATCCGCCCGGACTCGCTTCTGGCCTCCGCGAGCGAGGGGACGAGCGCCGACAGCCGTGCGCCGATCGAATCCAGGAGCGACGGGAACAGCTCTTCGGCCGCGCTGTTGAAGTCTCTGAGTTCTCCCTGTCCATCGACGACGACGATCGGATCGTCGCTCTCGCCGGTAACGCGGACGTACTGGAACCGATCGAAGTAGACGAAGAACACTCCGAAGGCGAAGAGGGCGACGCCGATCGACGAGTACGTGATGTCCAGCACTCCGGGGACGACCGCACCGAGGACGTCGAACACCACCGGGATGGCTGTGAGTGCGAGGAGCACGAAGAGCGGACGCGTGTCGGAGTTGACCCGGACGAACAGCTCGAAGAGCATAAAGAACCCCACGAACGCGAGCGCGTACGCCAGCCCCATCGCGATCCAGTGCAGCGGTCGGTGCGTCACCTGTAGATACACGAAAGGCGTGCGCGCCGGTTCAGCGGCGAAGTACCACTGGTGGAGCGGGTTCGTCACCTTCACTGCGACGATTACGAGGAAGACGGCGGCGAGCGCTTTCTGTGCCGCCGGGTGGTGGTGGACGCTCCGGCCGGTGTAGGCCGCACAGAAGTACAGCCACGGGCCGATGGACGCCAGGCCGATGACGAGGCCGATGACGTAGAAGGCGTACTGGAGGGCGGTCGTCGGCATCACGAGGTAGCCGACGTGTGCGGCGGCCCAGCCCCCACTCGTGAGGAGGAGCCAGAAGACGCCGCGACGCGTGTCTTCGTGCTCGATGTGTCGCGTTCGGCGGAGCATACCGAACGAGAGGACGGCGGCAGCGGCGAAGGCAAAGACGTAGATACCATATACTGCAGCCGCAGGTAGTGGAAACAACATCTAGAGCAGGTGTAACCAGAACTTAACGGGGAGCATAATCAACCCTCCGGCCCGAGTGACGCGGATCGAAAAGGGGTGTCGATCGACCCGTCGGTGTCCGTCTCTCCCTGGGGTGGCTCGGTGTGCCGTCGACCGCCGGATGTCGGCGGCGGTCGACGCGCTGAGCCGGCTGCGAGCCGGAGGTCACCCGACCGCAGCCGTGCCGACGCCGCCGGGACGGGAGACCGGCGACGCCGGCGCGTGAATCTGACAACGGCGTTCGCAGCCTTCGGTCGGTTGCAGCGGCGCTCGATCCGACCGAGAGAGTGCGAACATCGCACGGCCAGCACCGCTGTCAGCGCCGCGGGACGCAGGTGGGGACGGCGTCCCGAGTGCCGGCCGTGCAGTCGCGGCGTCACCGTCCATCCAGCGGTTCGGCCGCACTGCGACGTCGCGCGGGTTGGTCGACGCCGCAGTTACGCGTTGACCGGGGAGCCACTTCAACCGGGACGACGATCAACTCGGATTCGGCCCGATAGCGGGGCGATAATCCGGCTAAATTCGGCTAAACTGTCGCCAAAAACCGCAGTACGCTGCCGGTACCGAGTGCTTTCGTCCGGAACGAGGAATCTGGTGGTCAGTCACAGACGACCGACGGGTGTCACCCCGCCGTCGGCAGTTCGACGACGAACACCGCGCCGCCGTGACTGTCCCGGTCTTGCTCGTCTCCACCGTCGCCTTCCGCCCGGGACTCCACCCAGACGTCACCGCCGTACGTCTCGACGAGCGTCCGGACCAGATACAGCCCGATCCCCGTCCCCGCACTCGTCTCGGCCATCGTTCCCTGTCCGAAGATCGACTCCCGCTGATCGGCAGGGACGCCCGGCCCGTTGTCGGCGACGCGAACGGTCACGATGCCGTCGCGTTCGGCGGCCGTGATCGCGATCTCCGGGACGTCGCTGTCGTTGTGCTGGACGGCGTTCTTCAGGAGGTTCCGGAAGACGGAGCCAAGCATCCCGTTCGCCGCGACCGGTATCTCGCGGTCGGCGACCTCGCTCGTGATGTGCGCTTCGGGATACGTCGACTGGACCTCCTGCCGCTCGGTTTCGAGCGTCGCCGTCAGATCGATCGGCTCGAGTCCGCCTTCGGTCGTGAGCATCACTTCAGCCAGTTGCCGCCCCGTCGTCGTGAGCTCGATCGCGTGGGCGGCGCTCCGGCTGATCTTCTCGACGAACTCCTGCCCCGGTCCGCACTCGGGGGCGTTCCGCAGCAGCTCCGCGTACCCGGTCACCACCTGCAGGTCGTTTCGGATGTCGTGCCGCAGCATCTGGTTGAGGACGGAGAGATTGTCGCGCTGACTTTCGAGCCGGTTCTGGTACTGCTTCTGCTCGGTGATGTCCCGGCAGTACGCGACGAGCCGCTCGTCGTGGATCTTGACCGCGTCGAACAGTACGTCGACGAGATGGCCCGCCTTGTGCCGCAGCGTCACCTCGGTTTGGACCCGTCCCACGTCGTCGAGTTCGACGAACGACGGCATCTCCGTCGCGGCGTCGACGTCCTCGACGCCGATGTCCGAGATCGACATCGAGAGCAGTTCGTCGCGGTCGTATCCGACCAGTTCACAGCCCGCCGGATTCGCGTCGACGTACGTCCCCGTCCCGTCGACGACGAAGACGCCAACCGGCGACTGCTCGAAGTAGACACGATAGCTCTCGTCGCTATCGGGGGGATTCATACGGCGTATACGAACCTACCGTTATAAAATCTAGGCAGTGCGTCACTCTTTGCAATCATCTCCGCGCGCGGATCGAACGGGCGGCTCTCGCTCCGATAGAGCGGTGCCGACCGCACTTGCGGGCGACGCTTTTTGTACGATGCAGCGCCACTGCGAGGTATGGCGACGATCAAAGACAGCGTCCACGACCACATCGAGGTCGGGGGCGTTGCCGCGGCTCTCCTCGACACCGAGCCGGTGCAGCGGCTCCGCCACATCAAGCAACTGGGGACTGTCCAGTTAGTCTACCCGTCGGCGAACCACACGCGGTTCGAGCACTCTCTCGGCGTCTACCACCTCGCCGACCGCGCACTCGATCACCTCGGAATCGACGGCATCCAGGCCGAGCGACTCCGCGCGGCGGCGCTCCTCCACGACGTCGGCCACGGTCCGTACAGTCACAACGTCGAAGACGTCACGCACCGCCACACCGGGAAGTACCACGACGACGTGCACGAACTCCTCGAGGAAGGGCGCGTGGGCGAAGTGCTCAGAGAGCACGACCTCGATCCGGCCCACATCGCCGACCTCGTCGCTGGCGACGCACAGTACGGTCAGCTCGTCTCGGGCGAACTGGACGTCGATCGGATGGACTATCTCGTCCGCGACGCCCACCACACGGGCGTCCCGTACGGGACGATCGACCACGAGCGACTGATCCGGGAGCTCACCTTCGTCGACGGCGAGCTCGTGCTCGCAGAAGGAAACGTCCAGACCGCCGAATCCCTGTTGCTCGCGCGCGCACTGATGAATCCGACCGTCTACCAGCACCACGTCGCCCGGATCTCGAAGGCGATGCTCCGCCGCGGGGCCGAGCGGCTGCTCGAACAGCCGGACGTCACGCCGCGACGACTCCGCCGGATGGACGACCACGACCTGCTGGTCGCGCTCCGGACGACGCCGGCGACGAGCGAGGTCGCCCGTCGTCTCCGCACTCGGGACCTGTACAAACGCGCGGTGTGGGCCGAACTGGAGGCCGTTCCGGAGAGCGTCGTCGACGCCGACTACGAGCGGGTCCGCGACCTCGAAACGGCGATCGCGGAGCGAGCCGGGCTGTCGGCCGAGGAGGTCGTCGTCGACGTCCCCGACCGCCCGTCGATGACCGAGTCGACGTCGCGGGTGATGGTCAGCGGCGAGATGCGCGAACTCGGCAAGCAGTCGCCGCTGGTGTCGGCGCTGCGGACCGCTCAGCAGCAGCAGTGGCGACTCGGCGTGTACGTGCCCGCTGCCGAGGTCGACCGGGCGGGGCGGATCGCAGTCGAGACGCTCGGACTCGACGTCGACGGCGCGCTCGTCTCGGACGTTCGACCGGGCGTCACCGCGACGCTCGACGAGTTCACCGAGTCGTGAGAGCCGACCTCGTCCCGCTCCGGGAGCTTCAAGCCGCTGCGACGGACACCTCCTCCTGATGATCGTCGAGGGGACCGTACTCAGGGGGCCCGAACTCGAACCCATCCGGGGCCGTGTCGTCGTCGAAGACGGTACCATCACTGCCGTCGAGGAGGCCGACGTCTACTCCACGGACATCGTGCTGCCGGCGTTCGTCAACGCGCACACGCATCTCGGCGACTCGATCGCCAAGGAAGCCGGCGCAGGTCTCTCGCTCGACGAACTCGTCGCGCCGCCGGACGGACTGAAACACCAACTGCTCGGCGAGGCGAGCCCCGAGGACACCGTCGACGCGATGCGGCGCTCCCTGCGACTGATGAGCGAGACGGGGACGGCCGCCTGCATCGAGTTCCGCGAGGGCGGCGTCGAGGGCGTCGACTACATCCGCGATGCAGCGTCGGGGCTCCCGATCGACCCGGTCGTCCTCGGTCGCGAATCCGCTGCTGCGATGCACGAATCGGACGGCTTCGGCGCGTCGGGCGCACGCGACGGCGACTTCGGCAGCCTGCGGAACGCGACCCGCGACGCCGGGAAACTGTTCGGGATCCACGCGGGCGAGCGCGACCCACACGACATCAACGCCGCGCTCGACCTCGACCCGGACTTTCTCGTCCATATGGTGCACCCGGAGTCGATCCACTACGAGCGACTGGCCGACCACGGCGTTCCCGTCGTCGTCTGTCCCCGGTCGAACCTCGTCACCGGCGTCGGGGTCCCGCCGATCCGCGAACTGTCCGAGCGGACGACGCTCGCGCTCGGCACCGACAACGTGATGCTGAACTCGCCGTCGATGTTCCGGGAGATGGAGTTCGCCGCCAAACTCGCAGACGTCCCTGCGAGCACCATCCTCAGGATGGCGACGGCCAACGGTGCGGCGATCGCCGGCCTGAATTGCGGCGTCGTCGAACCGGATCGCGAGGCGAAGCTCCTCGTCCTCGACGGCGACTCCGACAACCTCGCGGGCGCGCAAGACGTAGTTCGCGCGGTCGTTCGTCGTGCCGGCGCGGCCGACGTCAAAGAGGTCATCCTCTGAGAGACGACACGCGGGAGCACAGAGCGCGGACGCCGGGGCGGTTCCGACCGCGACCGAACGCCCGCGGCCCCTCCGAGGACTTTTCTGTGCGTCGAACGGTTCGGGCGTATGCGCCTTCCACTTCGCTCGCTGACGCGGGAGACGCCGCGGCTCCAGATCACGCGGCGCGGCACGGCCGACACCGACCTCCTCGTCGTCCTCGGTTGGGGTAACGAGCCGACGCACGAGCACGTCGCGTGGCTCCTCACGCGGCTCCTCGACGCGGGCTACCGCGTCCACGCGGTCACGATCCCGACGAACGTCTGGGACGTCGACGACCAGTATCTCGCGCCGCTCGCTCGCTACGTTCGCGACTGGGAGTTCGACGTCGTGTTGAGCCACAGCACCGGCGGGCTGATCGCCGAACATCTCGCGGCGCGGTTCGGCTTCCGAAACGTCTTCCTCAGTCCGTGGTGGGGCGTCGACGCCGACGGCCTCGTCAACCGCGCGGTACTCACGGCGTTCGAGCGACTCCCGACCGCGAGACAGTTCTACGATCCGGGACTGGACGTCGACGCGATCGGCGGGCTCAAGTCGGCCGCGGAGGCCGAAACCGGCCCGAGCGGGCTGTCGCCGGCGTTCCTCGCGACGATCCGGGACGCCCAGTCGCGGCTCGGGCCGTTCGACGACGAGGACGTCGTGTTCTACACGCCCGACGATCGCGTCGTCGACCCCGCGGCGATCGAGGCGCGAGCACCGCCGTCGAACCGCCGTCAGTACGACGGCGGCCACGAGTTCTTCGCCTCGCCGGGGCGAGAGGCGGTCCTCGAGGACGTACTCGCGGCGCTGGACTCGGGCGCGGACGCGCTCTGAACGGAGCGGCCAGAGTGAAGCGCTCGGTCACTCCATACCGAGTCGGACCGTCCGACTCGACCGCGGCGGCCGACCTGCACTTCGACATAAATCCTCCTACCTGACAGGGGCACACACGGTAAAACCGCTGTACTGCGGCGGCACGCGGCTCTGCGCCTGCTGCCACCGTCTAGTAACCTTTAACCGATTTAGACCAGTAGATGGCGGCAAGATGGCGAGCAACAAGATCCTCGGTATCGACCTCGGCACCACGAACAGCGCGTTCGCGGTGATGGAAGGGGGCGACCCGGAGATCATCGTGAACTCCGAGGGCGACCGCACAACGCCCTCCGTGGTGGCGTTCACCGACGACGACGAGCGACTCGTGGGCAAGCCCGCGAAGAATCAGGCGATCCAGAACCCAGACCACACGATCGGTTCGATCAAGCGGCATATGGGGGAGGACGACTACACCGTCGAGGTCGACGACGACGAGTACACGCCCGAGCAGATCTCGGCGATGATCCTCCAGAAGATCAAGCGCGACGCCGAAGACTATCTCGGCGACGACGTCGAGAAGGCCGTCATCACGGTCCCGGCGTACTTCAACGACCGCCAGCGACAGGCGACGAAGGACGCCGGCGAGATCGCCGGTTTCGAGGTCGAACGCATCGTCAACGAGCCGACTGCGGCGTCGATGGCGTACGGCCTCGACGACGACTCCGACCAGACGATCCTCGTCTACGACCTCGGCGGCGGGACGTTCGACGTGAGCGTCCTCGACCTCGGCGGCGGCGTCTACGAGGTCGTCGCGACGAACGGGGACAACGACCTCGGCGGCGACGACTGGGACGAGGCGATCATCGACTGGCTGGCCGAGCAGTTCAAAAACGACCACAACATCGATCTCCGCGAGGACCGGCAGGCGCTCCAGCGACTGAAAGACGCCGCCGAGGAGGCCAAGATCGAGCTCTCCTCGCGCAAGGAGACGACGATCAATCTCCCCTTCATCACGGCGACCGACACCGGCCCGGTCCACCTCGAAGAGACGCTCTCGCGGGCGAAGTTCGAGTCGCTCACCGAGGACCTGATCGAGCGCACCGTCGGACCGACGGAGCAAGCGCTCGCCGACGCCGACTACGACAAGGGCGACATCGACGAGGTCATCCTCGTCGGCGGTTCCACCCGGATGCCGCAGGTCCACGAGAAGGTCGAGGAGCTGCTGGGAATCGAGCCCAAGAAGAACGTCAACCCCGACGAGGCCGTCGCCCTCGGCGCGGCGATTCAGGGTGGCGTGCTCGGCGGCGAGGTCGACGACATCGTCCTGCTCGACGTGACGCCGCTGAGCCTCGGGATCGAGGTGAAGGGCGGACTCTTCGAGCGACTCATCGAGAAGAACACGACGATCCCGACCGAGGAGTCGAAGATCTTCACCACCGCCGCGGACAATCAGACCTCCGTGAACGTCCGTGTCTTCCAGGGCGAGCGCGAGATCGCCGAGGAGAACGAACTGCTCGGCGAGTTCCAGCTCACCGGGATCCCGCCGGCTCCGGCCGGAACGCCGCAGATCGAGGTCGGGTTCAACATCGACGAGAACGGCATCGTGAACGTCGAAGCCGAGGACAAAGGCTCCGGCAACGCCGAGTCGATCACCATCGAGGGCGGCGCGGGGCTCTCCGACGAGGAGATCGATCGGATGCAGAGCGAAGCCGAAGAGCACGCTGAAGAGGACAAACAGCGTCGCGAGCGCATCGAGGCCCGCAACGAGGCCGAGAGCACGATCCAGCGCGCGGAGACGCTGCTGGACGAGAACGAGGAGAACGTCGACGACGACCTCCGTGAGTCGATCGAGGCGAAGATCGAAGACGTCGAAGCGACCCTCGAAGACGAGGACGCGACGAAAGAGGAGCTCGAAGACGTCACCGAGGCGCTCACCACCGAGCTACAGGAGATCGGCAAGCAGATGTACGAGGCCCAACAGGCCGCCGGCGCGGGCGGGGCCGGTGCGGGCGCCGCGGGAGCCGGTCCTGGCGGCGCTGCCGGTCCCGGCGGAATGGGCGATATGGGCGGCGCTGCCGGTGACGACGACGAGTACGTCGACGCCGACTTCGAGGACGTCGACGAAGACGACGAAGAGTAGTCGCTCGCTACGATCTCGGAGCTGATCCGGTCTTTTACTCTCGGCCCGGACGAGCCGCCGTCGCGAACTCTCGTGGGCCCTTCCAGCGCGATCGCACATCGCAGATCGGTCACAGGGAGGGGCCGCCCGTTCGGTGGTCCCGAGGCTCAGCCGGCGTGCATACGGTGACCCTCCCAGACAGTATATAAGCGCGTTATACCGTTAACCCGGAAAGCGATGCGATACGGGCACTTCTTTACACCTGTATGCCACAGAGAAACCGCGTCCACGACGGAGTCAGAGCCACCGAACAGCCGTTCTACATCCCCGCCGGGTCCAATCCCTCGTTCGTCGCCGACCGGTTGCAGTCACTCTGGACGGCGCTGTTCAGCCACGGCGTCGATATCTCGGAATAGCTGTCGAAGCAGAGCCAGACTGCGTCGGTTCCCGCACCGACCTCTCGGCCCGGGCCGCGAGACGTACGTCCACCGTAGGTACACGGCTGGCAGCCGAATTCGTGCTTGAAGCGGTGAAGCAGGCGACAGATGCTCGGAGTCAACCTTCGGTGGCGTGAGACGACGCGGCTGAAACAGTGTGAGAGCGGGGAAGTACCGCGTTCGAACTCCCGAAAGGTACGCTCGACAGCAGTTCGGCCCATCAGTCCGAAGTTCGTCGCGTGGTCGGACGTCCGCTGTCACTCCGCAAGGTCCAAATCGACCCGGTCCGTATCCGTTCCGAAGCAGGCGGTCTCCGGCACGGGGCAGTATGAAACCATCTCACCTCGCTCCTCTGGATAACTACACACAGCTATGTCGACAGTACCACTCCCGCACCTCGGTGCCCCCGTCGATCGGGTCACAGAACAATGACTGACATCAAAGCGGTCGTCCGAGTCGAGCACCCCGACATCGTCCTCACAGGGACAGTGTGTCACGACAGCGGATCGAAGGTGAAGTCGGTGTCGGAGGCGGGAACCGACCCGACATCCGGGAAGTTCTTCTATCGCGTCGATTCGTCCGATCTCTGCCGGTTCGAGGAGGGGTTGCGGAACGATCACACGATCGGGGGGTTCGAGCGGGTTCGCGAAACCGGAGACGGGAAAGCGATTTACAGCGTGGAGTACACGGACGAAGCGGAAGTCCTCTCGCCGGTCGTCTCGACTGCGAGCGGTGTCATCCTCGATATGGAGAACGAGGGAGGCGCTTGGAACCTGACCGTCTGGATGTCCGAACGAACGGGCTTGGCCCAGTTCTGGGACTACGCACGGCAGAACGACGTCGACATCGAACTCCTGCGCGTGAACGAGTACGCGAGCCTGGGCACTACGGACGCCGGATTGACCGACAGCCAGCGAGAGGCACTTCTCGTCGCCGTCGAACGGGGGTATTTCGAGGAGCCACGGGACGCGACTCTCAGTGAGGTCGCCGCCGACCTGGATATCTCCCAGCCCGCAGCCAGTGGTCTCCTACGGCGCGCAATCAAGCGACTCGTCGTCTCCTCCCTCTTGGACGACAGCGAGAAGCCGACCACGGAGCAGCCACCGTAAGGACGGACTCGCCTGTCACCGGTCTCAGTCGACGGACTCCTCGGGTCTCCGGATCTCGCACCCGCGTTCCGACAGCGTCGCTACCGCTCGGTCGAGATCAGTTCGCCGGACGAGGATGTGGTCCGTCGAGTACGCAGAGAGTGCGAAGACGGAGACGTCGTTCTCGGCGAGGGCTGAGGCGACGACCGCGAGGAAGCCGACGAGGTCGAACGGAAGCACGACGTCGAAGCTGAGAAGCGCCCAGCCGCGTTCGACCTCTCGGGTCTCGATCTCCTCGACTCGCTTCTCGGAGACGACGTGCGTGGTTTCGCGCCGGTCGCGGACCGTCGCGAACGTGTCTGCGACGTCGCTGTCGGCGACGATCACGGCGTACGTTTCGGGTGCGACCTCGACCGTACTCTCTTCGAGAACCGCTTTCGGATCCATAGTCGAGGTAGCGAACTCGCCGTATTACAGTATTGCGAGGGGAGAGTCGACGGCTGTAGCCGCGGGAGGATCTCGGGCTTGGAACCGCTTTCGCGAACACAGACACGAGAGCAACCGAGCCACTCTGCTCTGGAGGCGGAGGACCTCGGGAGCGTGCGTGACCCGAGCGTCCGCCGTCCTGACTGGAAAACACATATGACACTGTGCTGCCTCGTTCCGGTCGAGACGGATTATGGACAGAGAGCCGGAAGCCGACGTGTTGAGCCTCTACGAACTCGTCCGCGACGGGAGGACGGAGCCGCTCGTGCGGTATCTCGAACACTCCGAGAGCCCCCAGACGAGAGCGACGGCGGCGGAGCGGCTCGGCGACTTCGCGGACATCTCTCGCGGGGGCGACAAGACGGAGATCGTCCGCGCACTCATCACCGCCGTTCTCGAGGACGATCACGAGACTGTCCGCGCTCGCGCGGTCGACTCGTTGGACCGGCACGGACCCGAAGCGGTCGATCGGTTGATCACGGAGATGGCCGACTTCGACGCCGGACAGTCGCCGGACTGGCTGACCAGCAAGAAGCTCGTCGAGTGGCTCGACTCCGACCACGTGGAGTTCCAGCTGGTCGCGGCGTCGGCGCTGGGTCGCGTCGGCGACGAGCACGCGGTCCCACACCTCGTCGAGGCGTTCGCCGACCTCGATCCCCGCGTCAGGGAGCGGGCGGTCAGTGCGTGTGGCCGTATCGGCGACCCCCGAGCAGTCGATGCCCTCGCGGGGCGACTCGGCGACAGCGAACGGCGCGTGCAGCAGGCGGCCGCCGCCGCGCTCGCGACGATCGGGACCACTGCGGCACTCGAACGTCTCGTCCCGGCCGCTCGGGCGGACGACAAGCGGGTTCGATACATCGCCGTCTCCGAGCTGAGTCGATTCGGGACCGCGAAACCCCTCTCCGTACTCGTCGAGGCGCTCGAAGACGTGTCGGAAGACGTCCGGCACGCCGCGACGCTGTCGCTGATCGAACTGATCGTGGCTGACACCGCAGCGGACGGCGAGGTTCGTCGAGGTGTCACGGACAAGATGCGCGCGGTCGACGACGAGGAATTGGTCCCGCGGCTGCTCGATATCCTCGCCGACACGGCGCGAGTGGAAGTGAGACGAGTCGTCGTCTGGTTGCTCGGGCGTGTCGTCGACTCCGACGCCGAAGACGTCGACGCAGTCCACGAGGCGCTCTTGGGTTACCTCGACGCCGCCGAAGAGGGCCTCGCCGACCGGGCTGAAAGCAGCCTCGCCGAACTCGAAAGCGAGGCGCTCGAGAACCGCCTGCTGACGTTCGTCCGACAGAACGAGGGCTCCGGAGCGGCGAGAGCACGCGCCGAAGCGCTCCTCGAAGAGATCGAGATCGAGCACGTAGACGAGGAACTCCGGAGCTCGGTCGACTACACGTACGTCCGAGATCCAGCGGACTACACCCGGCAAAAGGAAAACGAGCGGAGCTGACAGGGGCAGGAGCGACTCGCCGTCCGAACGTCTCAGGCGGGCGATTCGAACACTGCGCCCGTCGCCTCGATCTGCATATCGAAGAGCTGTTCGAGGACGTTCATAATCGACTCCGATTGCGACGTCGGATTGACGTAGTAATGCGACAGGGCGTCAGATCGCGCACATCGGGAGGTGAACCCGCGGAGGAAGTGGAACACGTCTTGGATGTCGAACGTCGCGATCACTTCCGAGAGGATGTCGAACTCGAGTGAGATCTTCCGGCCCGTCGACTCGTGTTCGCTGAGGACGCGAGAGACGGTCTCTCCGAGGCTCGAGAGACCGAGTCGCTTGTTCAGGTGGACGATCTCCAGCGGAACCGTCTCGAGGTCGACCCCGTCGACCCCCGAGAGCGGCTGTGATTTGGTCGTGATGACGATCGTCAGCGCCGGCCACTCCGAGAGCTCGTCCCTGATGAGTTCGAGCCGCTGTTTCGGATTCTGCGTGACGAAGATGTAGACGTCCGCCGGGGTCAGGAGGTGGATCCGGGCGCCGTTCGCGCCGGTGCTTTCGAGGGGCGCTTTCACCAGGATGCTCCCGGTTCCGCCGATTCCGTCGGCGACGTGAACGCCGGATTCCAGGCGGTTTTCGACGTGGTCGAAGAGATGCGTCTCGAACTCGGAGACGGCCTCGTCGCGCTCGTGGTGGTGGTTCTCTGCGCCGCAGTACGGGCACGACCATCGATAGCTGAAGTCCTCCTGCCTGAGGTTCCGTCTGTGGTGGCCGAGCAAGTGTGACTGCACCGATTCGGCGGCCTGCCCCCGGTTCGCCGCCCACGACGAAAACTCGCAGTGCGGACACTGCCAGCGATATACCATTCGTGCAGTGTTATCTCTCTGAATTGATATAAGCGGTATGATCTATCCGTCGGGGTCGGACCCGTGAGCAGGCGCGGGGAGCTCTAGTGCGCCCGCAGCGGTCGACTACGGCAGTTCCTGTCCACACTCGCGACAGAAGTTCGGCACGGGATCGGTCGTGATCTCCGTTCCGCACGCCGGGCAGAACGCCGTCGCCGTTGCCCTCTGAGAGTCGGATGTCGCCCCGTTCGACGGCGCGCGGGCGTCCGCGACCGCGCCGACGGCGAACCGCAGCGACTCTTCGATCTCGTCGTCTTCGTCGACGAGCCGTTCGAGCGCCGCTACCTCCTGCTCGCCGAGCAGTTCCGGGGCCGTCTGTGCGATCCGCCCGAGCGCCCGGGCCATCTGCGCACGGGCGTCGGAGAACTCCTCGGAGCCGAGTCGGTGCACGAGCGCTCGAGCGACGCCGGTGTCTTCCAGGAGCTCCGGCGACTCGCTGCCGACGTCGCCGAGCGCCTCGGCCGCGCTGGCTCGGATCCACTCGTTGCGGTCGTTGAGCGCCTGTGCGACGTTGGTGATCGCAGTGGTCGCTGCGACCCGCTCGGGCGACTGCCGGGCCAGCGTGGCGACGGTGTCGAGTGCAAACGCTCTGACGTTCACGTCGCCGCTCTGGAGAGACAAAAGCACGAGACTCACCGCGTCTGCGACGCGACCGGGCCGCTCGGCGGCGACGAACGAAAGCGCCTCTGCGGCATCTGTTCGAGCTCCCTCGGGGCCCCGGCCGGCCAGTGCGGCGAGCAACTCGACGTCGTCTGCGTCGGCCTGGTCCGGCGACTGCCGGACCGCGTCGAGCGTCTGCCGCTGCCGATCGGAGAGTGTATCTGACATTCGTCCGCTTGGTCGGGGGAACGACACTTCAAACGACTGGAACGTCGCGCTCCGGGAACACGACGCTCTGCTACGACCGGAACGTCACGTCGTGGACCTCGAAGCGCGCGCCTCCATTCGAGCCCTCCCGGATCTCGATCGACCAGCCGTGGGCCTCGACGATCGTCCGGACGATCGCCAGTCCGAGTCCGGTGCCGCCGTCGGTGGTGAAGCCGCGGTCGAAGACGGACCGGCGTGTCTCCTCCGGAATGCCGGGGCCGTCGTCTTCGACGTAGAAGCCGTCCGCGAGCGAGCCGATCCGCACACTGACGTCGTCACCACAGTGGTCGACGGCGTTGCGAAAGAGGTTCCCGAACGCCTCGCACAGCCGGTCCGGATCCGCCTCGACGGTGCCGAGGTCGTCGACCACGCGGAGCGTCGCCCCGCGAATCTCGACGGTGTCCCACGCGTCGTCGACGACGGAACCGAGCCGGACGGGGCAGCGGTCGCCGATGTCGTCCCCCTGCTTGGCCAGCGTCAGCACTTGTTCGATGAGGTCTTCCATCTGATCAGCCGCGCGAGCCGCGCGGTCGACGTGGGGAGATGCGCCGTCGCGCCGGGCGAGTTGGAGCGATCCGGTCACGACGTTGAGCGGGTTTCGGAGGTCGTGCGAGACGACGCTCGCGAACGTCTCCAGCCGCTCGTTCTGCTCTGCGAGCATCTGCTCGCGGCGGACGCGCCCCAGCGAGTGCGTGATCATATCGGCGACCGTCCGCAGGAGCGACACCTCGGTGTCGGCCCACTGCTGCCGTGAGTCGACGACGTCGAACCCGACGAAGCCCTCCAGCGACCAGTTGTCCACCATCGGCAGAAAGACGGCCGACTCGACGTGTTCGGCCGACAGCAGCTCCCGAAGCCGGGCACGCTCCGGCAACTCGGACGTTCGGACGACTGTGTTCTCGAACCGTTCGAGCTGCTCGTTCAGCCACTCGAACTCCGCGAGGTCGAGCCGGTGAACGTCTCGGGGCGCGACGCCGTCGTCGGTCCACTGGGCGGTGAGCTCGAAGCAGTCGTCTCGCGCCTGATAGATGTACCCGCGGTCCGCGCCCACGTGCGAGGCGATGCTTTCGAGCCCCCAGCGGAGCTTCGTCTCCAGTTCGTCCGGCTCGGCGCTCATCAGGCTCGTCGAGGTGTCGAGAATGAGGTCGTAGAGTTCGATCAGGTCGGCGTCGTCCCGTTCCTGGGCGGAACCGAACGCTGACTGATCTCCGATCACTTCGTCGCGGAGCCCGTCCATACCCGCTCTTCGGAGATTTGGAACCTATCTCTTGGGATCTAAATATCAGCGATGAGTCTCACCGATCGCCAGCGATTCAGCGAATGCGGCTGTGTCGAGAACGTTTCTCTGATCTTACACGAGGCGCGATACGCGCAACTATTGATTTCGAGACGCCGCCGTCGCCCCCGCTCTGTTCACGCGAGACGAGTGCCGACCCGCTCTCGCACGACCGGGTACAGAAGCACGAGCGGAATCGCTCCGAGCACGACCCCGTGGGTGGCCGTGTTGCCGACGACGCTGAGCAGCGCCTGAGAGAGTCCCGCCGTCGACCCGAAGATGAAGAAGGCGAAGCCCTCGAAGAGCGCCTGTACGAACGCGCCGAGGATGGCACCCACAGAGAGCGATCGCACCGCCGTCGGGTCGTCTGCGATCTCGTTGAGGTACCACCCGAAGACTGTGAAGCCGAGGACGTAGCCGAGGAACCCGATCGGATCGTCCAGTTCGTACCCCTCGAAGACGTCCAACAGTCCCTCACCGATGCCGGCCCCGAGTCCGATCGACAGCGTCGGCACGCCGTATCGGGCCAGGGCGATCAGGAGATACGGAAGGAAGAAGGGCTTCAGGTCGACGTCGAGAGCGACCTCGCCGACCGCCTCGGTCACGAGCAACCCGCTCACGAAGAGGAGCGCGCTGGCGACCCCGAGAAACGCGGTTTTGACGGTCTCGCTCGGCATCGCTCCGGCCTCGCGCTCGACGCCGCTCTGCCGCGCCGGGTCGTCTGGCTTCGGCACTACGAGAAACACCGGATCTGACGGTGAAAGATGCTGCTAAGATGCCTCCAGGAGCCTATTGAGGCCTACATAGGAGACATATCAACGCTGATTTTGACACCCGATTTAGGGTGGAACGATGGGTGTATCCCCGTGGCGATAGGGCGGATCAAAACCCAGCGGACGATGATCGCCCTGTGGCTCGCGTTCACTGTCGCGTACTTCGTGTTCTTCTACGTGTTCCAGGACGCACAGGAGATCGCCGACGCGAGCCTCAGCGGCTATCTGGAGGTCGTCCTGTTGGGCGTACCGATGGTGGTGCTGCTCGGGGCCATTATGTGGCTGCACGAGTCCGACGTCCCCGACGAGATCCGCTCGCGGATCGTCGGGTGGACGGTCGGCGTCGCGATCCTGTTCGTCGTCGCGATGTACACTGCGCTGTTCGTAATCGAGACTACCTTCGACCCCGGCGAGCAGTGGCTGATCCTCCTGCTGTCGCTCGGGTTCGGCGCGTCCGCGGGGTCCGTGATGGGGATTATGGCGATTCGCTCGGAGCAGCGGACCCGCGAGCGAAACCGCTCGATCCGGTGGGCACGCCGGAAAGAGCGCCAACGCTCACAGCTCGAACACCTGAATCAGTACCTGCGACACGAGGTGCTGAACGAGGCGAACAAGATCAGCGGCTACGCGACCCTGCTCGGCCAGCGGCTGGACAGCACCGACCAGAACGCCGAGTATCTCCGGGTCATTCGCGAGAGCGGCGACGAGATCGCCGAGTTCATCGAGTCGATCCGCACGATTCTGGACGCCGCGAATCACGATCCGGAACTGGTGTCGATCGACCTGATGAACCTACTCGAACGGGAAGTCGAACGGATCGACCAGACGTACTCCGAGGTAACAGTCGCGGTCGCCGGGCCCGGTTCGGTGAACGTCGTCGCCGGCGAGCTCGTCGATCGGGTATTCCGAAACCTGATCCAGAACGCGATCGAACACACCGACGGCGAGGTTTCGATGATGATCTCCGTAGAGGAGACGGACGAGTGGGTGACAGTCAAGCTCCGAGACGACGGCTCCGGGATCCCACAGGAGAAACGGAAGCGGCTGTTCGAGCCCCCGAACTCCGGCGACCACGGCTACGGGCTCTTTCTGATGCGGAACCTCGTCGAGGTGTACGGCGGACGGCTCGAACTCGGTGAGACGGGAACCGAAGGCACCGAGTTCGTCGTTCACCTCCTCGCGGACGTCTCGCCGGACACGTCACCGTCGATGACGGAAGTCGAAGACGCGCGGTTGCTGGAACCCGAGCCGTAGCCACCACGCCCGCCCGCGGCGACAGCAGCTATTTTGGTCAGCGCGACAACACTTGTGTATGGGACTCAGCGCCCGCAACAACCTGGCAGGAACGGTGACCTCCATCGATCGAGGCGACGTGATGGCGGAAATCGCAGTCGAACTTGGCGACGGACAGACGGTGACCTCGACGATCACACGCAGGTCGGCAGATCGACTAGACCTCGCGGAGGGCGACGACGTGTCGGCGGTCGTCAAGGCGAGCGAGGTGATGATCGCGACGGACTGATCGGCGCTCTCCGTCCTCAGTCGGCCTTCTGCAGCTCGACCACGAAGACGGCTCCGTCGGGATCCTCGCCGGTCTCGTTCGGTCTGTCCTCGACGTAGACGGCGCCGCCGTAGGACTCGACGAGCGTCTCGACGAGGTACAGCCCCATCCCCGTCCCCTGGCTCTCGAGCCCCTTCTCGCCCCGTCCGAAGATCGTGTCCTTCTGGTCGTCGGACACACCCGGACCGTTGTCTGCGATTCTGACGACCACACACTCCTCGCGCTCTGCCGCCGACACGTCGACCTTCGGGATCTCCTTGTCGTTGTGCTGGACGGCGTTCGTCAGCAGATTTCGGAACACCGATCCCAGCATCTCGTTCGCACAGACCGACACCGACGGGACGGTGCCCGACACGGTTATCGCGGCTTCTGAATACGTCGAACGAACGTCGTCGAGTTCGTTCTCCAACGCGCTGTCGACGTTGATCCGCTGACGTCCGTCGTCGGTCGTGAGCATCACGTCGGCGATGTTGCGTGCGGTTCGCGTCAGTTCGACGGCGTGCGTCGCCCCCTCCTGAATCGCCTCGATGTGTTCTTGCCCCGCGTCGTCGACGTGATCGGCGAGGAAGTCCGCGTACGCTGTGACCAGTTGTAGGTCGTTGCGGATGTCGTGGCGGAGCATCTGATTCAGCACGTCGAGATTGTCCCGCTGCTCTTTGAGCCGTTGCTGGTACCGCTTGCGCTCGGTGATGTCCTGAACGACGCCGTCGAAGACGACCTCGCCGCCGACTTCGCGAGCGATCCCGGTGACGGCGCCCCAGATCTCTTCGCCCGCGAGCGTCTCCAGTCTGAACTCCCGATTCTGGATGATGCCCTGACCGAGGAGCCGGTCCGTGAAGTCGACGTACTCGCACGAGTCGACGTACAGGTCGTGGACCTGCTGCTCACGGAGGTGAGCTTTCGAGTCGGCGTCGAAGATGTCGACCATCGCGTCGTTCAACAGCGTGAACCCGTCGTCGGGGTCTGGCGTGTGTTGATAGACGCCGATCGGGAGGTTCGTGACGAGCCGCTCGTAGCGTTCGAGCGCCCACTCGCGTTCCTTCCGGTCGGCGATGTCCTGTACGACCTTGTAGACGTGCTCGTTGCCGGCCTCGTCCTCGGTTAACGACGCCGTGACGAGCACGTCTTTGATCTCCCCGCCGACCGTTTCGAGCTGGACTTCGCCGCGCACCTTGTCGTCGTCGGTGCGCCGCAGTTCCTCCATCAGATCGCCGCGCTGCTCGGGATCTACGTAGAACTCCGCCACGCGTTCGTCGCGGAGTTGGTCGGCGGACTCGGCGTCGAGCAGTGACACCAGCGCCGGGTTGACGTACTCGAACCGTCCGCCTGGCGTCGGGTCGGTCCGGAAGACGCCGCTCGGGACGGTCTTCAGCAGATTGTGCGAGAGCTCCAGTTTCTCCTTGTACTGCTCGCGTTGGGTGACGTCGTACTGAAAGCCGACGTAGCTGGTGAGGTTGCCGTCGTCGTACAGCGGTGCGATCGTGACCCGGTTGTGGAACTCGGAGCCGTCCTTGCGGTAGTTTTGGAGTTCGACGGTCACGGTCTCCTCGGCGTCGATCGCCTCGCGCATCTTCGTGACGGGGGGCGATCTGGTCTCTGCCCCCTGCAGGAACCGGCAGTTGCGGCCGACGATATCGGACTCGGTGTAGCCGGTGAGTTCCCGGAACGTCTCGTTGGCGTAGACCAGCGGATTGTCCTCCTGTGACGGATCGCTGATCGTGATTCCGATCGGTGCCTCGTCGACGACTCGTGCCTTCTCCCGGAGCGTCGCCCCGCCCGTTCCGACGTCGACGTCGCTGAGCCGGACGAGCACGGCGTCGGCCGCCGCTCCGTCGCCGTCGCCGTCGCCGTCGCCGTCGCCGTCGCCGTCGCCGTCGCCGTCGAGTTCGACCGCCGACGTCCGCAGTTCGACCGAGACTGTCCTCCCGTCGCCGGTGCGCAACTGCCGTCTGTGGCAGCCGTCGCTATCGTCGCTGTCGCCGTCGCGGTCGCTATCGTCGCCGCCATCGCCCTCGCGGGAGTCGAGGGGGAGCGCCCGGTTCGACGCCGTGAGCGAGGCGAACGCCCGGTCGACGAGCTCGTCCCGTTGCCGGCCGACGACGTCGCGGAATCGTTCGTTGCACTCGCGGATACAGCCGGTGGCCGAATCGAGAACGACGAGCCCGTCCGGATCGCTCTCGAAGAGCGCCCGAAACGCGGACGCTGGGAGGGTCATACCCTTCGTACTTCGGCACCCGTGTTAATCCGTTCGGAGGCGGGAGCTCACCAGTCTCCCGCGAGCGATCGGCCCCGTCTCGACGGAAGCACCCAAACACTACGTCACTGTCTCGACGGAAGCACCCAAACACTACGTCACAATCTTGATACGCGTGAGCATAGAATGAAGACTAATCGAGTCCACCGTGATGTCGAAAAAATACACCGTGGTCATCGTCGCCTTCCTCGTGGTGCTCACGGGTTGCACCGGGTCGCCGCAGTCGGCCGGGACGTCGACACCGGAGTCGACGCAGGTAGCGACGCCGACACAGACGCACTCCCCAGCGCGTCCAGCGAGCCTCGACCAGCGGTTGTACGGACTCGCGACCGCTGAAGACCCGGCCGCCTACGCGTCGGAGACCGGCTTGACCTACCACGACGGGTCGGTGGAGGTCGTGATCGAACTGACCGCGAGCGCTTCGCTGCCGGAGAGCTACGACGTGCGCGTCGAACTGCGGCAGGGGCGACTCGTCCAGGGGTACGTCGCCGTCGACGACCTCGTCAGCCTGGCCCGGCACGAGAACGTCTCCGTGGTCAGACCACCGAAGGAGCCGCAACCGACGTGATGGACGCTCGTACGTCTCTCGTCGTGACGGTGGTGCTCGCGCTGGCTGTTGCAGGTGCGGCCCCGGCAGGGGGAGCTGCCGGGATCGGTACAGCACCGAGCGACGGTGTCGGCTCGCTCTCGGAGTCGGGCACTGTTCCGCCGCCGGCCGCGCCCGTGAACACCTCGGCCGATCCCGCGGGCGCGACCCCAGTCGAGAACAAGATCGCGTCCGGGCTGCTCGCCTCCGAGGGCGCCGGCCCAGCCGGCGGGTCGACGCCTTCGACAGACGCTCGGGGCGGTGAGCGCGTGCGCGTCGTCGTCGAGGCGGCCGACGGCAGCGGCGACACCGTCGCCGACCGGGTTCGCGCGAACGCCGGCGACGTCTCCCTCCGTCACGGCAACCTGGTGGCGGCGCAGCTCCCGCGAACGGCACTCACGGCCGTCGCGAACACGCCCGCGGTCGAACGCATCCGTCGGCCGAACCGTCCGACGACCTCGGCGATCGACCGCGGAACTATCGTGAGTGAAGGGCTCGGAGCGATGAACGTCTCCGGGGCGTACGCCGCGGGCCACTACGGCGACAACGTCACCGTCGCGGTCGTCGATCTGGAGTTCGACGCGACGAACCCCGAGATCGCGGACAACGTCGTCGACGTCTACCGTCCGGGCGGGCAGTTCCAGAACAGCTCGGGCGGTCACGGGACGGCCGTCGCAGAGCTCGTCGTCGACACCGCGCCGAACGTCTCGCTCGTGTTGATCGACATCGAGAGCGACGTCGGCCTCTACGATTCGATGGAGTACATCCGGGAGAACACGTCCGTCGACGTGGCCGTGATGTCGCTGTCGTGGTACAACATCGGTCCGATGGACGGTAGCGGGGAGTTCAATCGTCGCTTCGAGCAGTCTGCCGCTAACGGGACGCTCTGGAGCGTCGCCGCCGGCAACGCCGGCAGCGGGAACCACTGGCACGGGCAGTGGCAGGACGGCGACGACGACGGCTGGCTGAACGTCACCGCCGACCGGGAGCTGGTGACTGTCGACAGTTCCGGCAGTGGGGGAGCGTGGCTGCAGTGGGACGACTGGACCGACCGCGACCAGGATCTCGACCTCTACGTGTACGACAGCAGAGGCGACTTCCCCGACAACTCGATCTACAGCTCGAAGAACGTTCAGGACGGATCGCCCTCGGCGTTCGAGCCGACCGAGGCCACCTCGCTCGGCCCCGGAACGTACTACCTCGCGATCAAGCGCGAGAGCGGGACGCGACCGCTCAATCTCACGCTTTTCAGCGGCGACTACCAGTCGCTGGACCCCTCGACGGCGGGCCAGAGCGTGAGCAACCCGACGACCGACGCCGTCGTCACCGTCGGCGCGACCTACTACGGCGACAACCGCGTCGAGCCGTTCTCCTCGCGCGGCCCCACGCTCGACGGGCGAGTGAAGCCCGACGTCGTCGCGCCAGACGGCGTGTCGACCGACGCGATCGACCCGTTCTTCGGCACCTCCGCGTCGGCACCACATCTCGGCGGCGTGGTCGCGCTCCTGAAAGACAAGAACGAGTCGCTCACCGCCGAGGGCAGTCTGTCGGTGCTCGAAGCGACTGCGAACCGGAGCGCCGTCCCGGGATCAGAGCCCGGAAACGGGGCCGGCTCGGGCCTCGTCGACGCGGGTGCCGCGGTCGCCGCCGTCGACTACTCGGAGACGACGCCCCCGACGCTCACCGCCCCCGAGGCGGTCGATTCGACCGACGGCGACGGGCGCGTCGGTGGCGACGACCGCATTGCGGTCGCCGTCACTGCGACAGACGCCGACAGCGGCGTGAAGAACGTCACCGCGGACGCGACTGCGTTCGGCGCGGGTACCGTCGTCCTCACGGACCCGGACGGTGACACACGCTACAACGCGACGTTTCAGGTCGACGCGTCGGCTGCGCCCGCGAACGGAAGCTACGCCGTTCCGATCACGGCCTACGACGTCGCCGGGAACGGCGTGACCGTCCAGACCGCTCCGCTCCGGCTCAACATCACCGACACGACGCCGCCGTCGATCACCGACGCGACGGCAGTCGACACCGCCGACGGCGACGGGACGGTGACCGCTCTGGACACGGTGCGGCTCGACGCGACAGTGACCGACGGGAGGAGCGGCGTCGACCGGGTGACCGCCGACGCCACGGCCTTCGGCGCGGGGACGGTGTCGCTGACCGATCCCGACGGCGACGCGACGTACGACGCGACGGTCACCGTCGACGCCGACGAGGCCGCCCCGAACGGGAGCTACGCCGTTCCCATCACCGCGACGGACGCCTCCGGTAACACCAACACCACGAGCACGAACGCGCTCGCTCTCACCGTCGCCGACCGGGCTGCCCCGAGCGTCTCGAACTTCTCCGTCCGGGTGGTCGGGACCCGGACCATCGCCACCGAGTTCGACGCGAACGAGACGCTCGCCGACGTGTCGGTTCGGATCAGCAACGCCTCGTCCGGTGCGCCGGTGCAGCAGTTGAGGGCGAGCGACTTCGGCAGCGTCGGCGGGGTCTACACCAACGAGACCGAACTCGACCGCGCGGGACGCTACCGCGTGTCGCTCCTCGCGGCGAACGATTCGGCCGGCAACGACGGGTCGAACGGCCAGAACACCACGGTTCGACTCGTCGTCGAAGACGTCGCCGTCGAGCATCTCGACGGCCCCGCACCCGACAGCGCGAACCTCACCTCGCAGGCGTATCTCACGCAGGGGGCGGGTGGACTGCTACAGGTCCAGCTCCGTGACGCCACGGCGACGGACTACGGTAACCGAACGGATCTCTCGAATCTCGGCGTCGAGCCGAACACGAGCCTCGCCGTCACGGTCACGGTGCGGGACTGGACGCCCCGGCTGCTCTTGGGGGCGGGGCGCAACGCCACCTGGAACCGAACGACGATAGCCCCGAACACGACGACGGTCAACGTCACGGCCACGCCCGCCGAACTCCAGTACAACACGACTCAACTCGACGGGACGGACGCCCCCTGGTCCGAGACCGACCGCGCGGACGTCGGCGCGGACGCCGCGGTCGATCTGGCGATCAGCGATCTCGCGTCCTTCGACGCCGCGCGGCGGAGTCAGTTCGACGGCGCGATGCTGCTGACGGACGCGCAGACGTTCGGGACGCCGCAGTACAACGCGACGACCGGCAGCGTGAGTCTCTCGGTTGCTGCGCCGCACTACGACGTCTCCGGCTCACAGAACGAGGGCTTCTTCACCGCCGTCCTCCCGACTGCCGTGCTCGACGCCTGGGGCGTCGCCGAGCCCGCGAGTATCGAGATCTCGGTGCTCGGGACGGCGGCTGAGCCTGCCGCCAGCACGGTGACGGGCGACGGCATTCGACTGGAGATCCCGATCCACTACTCCGCTGGCGAGGTCGAACTCACGCCCGACGCGACGCCGCCGACGGTGACCAACCCGACGCTCAGCGACCAGACGGACGGTGACGGGACCGTCGCGGACGGCGACCGCGTCCGCGTCGCATCGACCGTCACGGACGGTGGCCTCGTCGCGTCCGTCACCGCAGACGCCACCGCCTTCGGCGGGGGAACGATCGATCTGACAGATCCGGAGGGTGACGACCTCTACACTGGGAGCGTCACCGTCGACGGCGGTTCAGTCGGTTCCGACGGATCGTACGCGAGTGTAGTGACCGCGACGGACGCCGTCGGTAACGCGAGAACCGTGTCGACGAACTCGCTCTCGGTCGTCGCCGGTGCGAGCGGAGCCGAGGTCGAAGGCGGCGGTAGCGGAGGAGCAGGCGGCAGTAGCGCAGGCGGCGGAGGCGACGCAGGCGGTGGAGGCGGCGCAGGAGGTGGAGGCGGCGGAGCGCCCGCACCAGCACCCCCATCGACGGCGACGCCGACGCCGACGCCGGCACCGACACCGACACCGACGCCGAACGAGACGGTCTCGGAGGTCGCAGAGACTGAGAGTGGTGCCGAGCTCCGGGTCCGGAACCCGAAGTCCGGGGAGACCGTCGAAGCGACGTTCGACGACCGAACGCGGTCGGACGTCGGGGCCGTGACGCAGGTGCGCGTCCGGCCGGCCGCCGACGCCGAGGGTCTCCGCGTCGCCGTCACACCGCCGACGCCGACGACGACCGACGCGCCCGAGTTGACCGACGCCGACCCGGTCGGCTACTTCCGGGCTGACGCCACCGGGCTGTCGGACGACCAGATCACCGACGCGACGCTCCGAATCTCGGTGCCTGCGGCGTCGCTGCCGGCCGGCGTCGCCCCCGAGCAGGTCCGACTCTACCGCCACCACGACGGCACCTGGCAGCGCCTGGCGACGACGCCCCTCGGCGACGGCGTGTACGAGGCGACGACGCCGGGGTTCTCGGTGTTCGCGATCGGAACCGAGCGCAGAGCGGAGGGCACCGGGGGAGCGGTCGAAGCGCGGACTGAATCCGATGACGCCGGCGCTCTCGAGACGTCGGCCGCGACCGCGACCGCCACAGCGACGGCAGACACGAGGACGACGCCGGCGACGCCGGAGCCACCGGCGACGGAGCCGACGTCGACGAGCCAGTCCGCGCCCGGATTCGGGATCGGCGTCGCGGTCGTCGCCCTCTTGCTCGTCGCACTCCGTCGCCGGCGACTGTGACGTCGCTGCGGCGTCGGCCTCGCGCGGTCTCTCGCCCCCTCGCCGTACTCGGTCGCAGCGAACGGCGTAGAGGGGAGGACTTAACAGCGCCATCTCCTAACACAGGCGCGTGGAGACGCCGTACGACGTACTGGAGATCGACGCCGACGCCGACGAGGACGAGGTCGTCCGGGCGTATCGCCGTCGCGTGAAGGACGCGCACCCCGACCACGGTGGGTCGCTCGCGGAGTTCAAGCGAGTCCGGCGCGCGTACGAACACATCACCGCCGGCCGCGACCCGTCGGCGTTCGATGCGCATCCGGAGAACGGACAGACCGGGTCGACGGGGCCGAGCCGAGCGTCCAACGGCCGCGAGCGGGCGGACGGCGAGCACGGACGCGGCTCTCGGGACGGAGCGACACCCGACGACGGGGCGGACGACGACGCCGACGAAGAGGAAGAGTCGCTGGGGCCGACCGTCGAGTACCTGGACTACGAAGTCGTCGAGTCGCAGGGCTGGCAGCTGACGGACGAGGACCTCTTCGAGAAGGCCGAAGACGCCGACCTCGACGTCGACAGCCACGGGCTGCTCGTCGTCGAGCAGGGCGAAACGCTACTGGAGGCCGCCGAGCGCTACGGCTTCTCGTGGCCCTACGCCTGTCGCGGCGGGGCGTGTGCGAACTGCGCCGTCGCCGTCGTCGAGGGCGAACTCGAGATGCCGGTGAGCACCATCCTCACCGACGAGATGAAAGAACGCGGCATCCGGCTCTCCTGCATCGGCGAACCCGTCACCGACGATCTGAAGATCGTGTTCAACATCGAGCGCCTGCCCGGCCTGGCCGAACTCCGACTGCCCGCCGAGCAGTTCGGGAACGCGCGCGCCGGCCACTGACCGATCGCCGCCCTCGGCCGGTCTCCGCGAGAAGATGGACGCACGGCCGCCCGCTGCGCCGACGTCGGCTATCGCCGCTGCCAGGCCGATGAGAACGGGACGAAGTTTCAAGACGGCAGACGGCGTACGTCGGGATGGAGGCTACTCCGACTATGGATATTACTGATATTGCCACTCCTGATTTCGTCGAAGTCGACGCCGACAAGCGCTTAGGGAAGATTCGCGCGATTTTCGAGCGTGAGAATCCCCGCGGGATCGTCGTCATCGAGGATGGCGACTACGTCGGCGTGATCGGCGAAAAGCAGCTCGTGCGTTCCCGGATGGAGGACGACACGAAGGCCTCCGTCGTGATGAAGTCCGCCCCGCGCGTCGACCGCCACGAGGACGTCCGCGAAGTCGCTCGGATGCTCGTCGAAGGCGACGTCAAGGTCGCGCCGGTGTACGAGGGCGAGAAGCTCTACGGTATCGTCGCGAGCGACGCGATCCTCGAAGCCGTCCTCGACAGCCTCGACGCGATCTCCGTCGCGGACATCTACACCGAGGACGTCGTCAGCATCGGCGAGAAGGCCCACGTGGGGCAGGCGATCAACCGACTCCGGGAACACGGGATCTCGCGACTCCCCGTCGTCGACGAGGACTCCGGCGCGCTCGCCGGCATCGTGACGACCCACGACCTCGTGGAGTTCGTCGTTCGCGACGACAACCGACAAGGTCGCGGCGACCGTCGCGGCGACATCGACCGGATGCTCGATCTGCCCGTCTACGACCTGATGTCCTCGCCGGTCGTCACCACGACGCCCGACGCGAGCGTCGACGAGGCCGTCGAGCGGATGTTCGAGAACGACATCTCCGGGCTCGTCGTGACCGCCGACGACCGGCTGATTCAGGGGATCGTCACCAAGACCGACGTGCTCCGGGCGCTCACCTTCACCGAAGAGGAGAGTATGGACGTCCAGATCACGAACGTCAGCCTGCTCGAGACGCTCTCCCGTCAGGAGATCGTCGAGTCGATCACCACAGTGGTCGACAAGTACCAGCAGATGCAGGTGCTGCACGCGCACGTCCGCTTCCACGAGCACAAAGAGAAGCTCCGCGGCACGCCGCTGATGCAGTGTCAGATCCGCCTGCGGACCAGCCACGGACAGGTCGCCGGCAGCGGTGAGGGCTACGGCGCTGAACACGCGTTCCACGTCGCGCTCGACAAACTCGAACGCAACGTCCTCGAACTGAAGGGGCTCAACGCCGACGAGAAGTACCGGGGGCAGCTCATCCGGAAGCTCGGCGAACTGTAAGTCGGCTCCGAACGCTCCGTCTTTTTCGCCAGTCTCAGCGGTTTTGATCGGTCTCAGCGCTCGGCGGCAGCGATGCCCTCGCCGGTGATCTCGAAGGTCGTGGATTCGCCGGCGGGCTTGGCGCGGTGTTTCTCCAGCGTCGCCCGCCGGTTCCCGCCGCGAAACCGCTCCAGTCGCAGGACGGCTCCCGTCCAGTGTTCAAGCGTGTGACCGCCGAGCGCTCGCGTGCGGTCGCTGTCGGGATCGGTGAACACCTGATTCGTGACGACGACCGCGAGGTCGTGTTTCCGCGCCAGCGAGAGCAGATGCGTCACCTGCCGGGCGACGCGCCGGAGCGATTCGCCGGCGTCGCCGTCGCCGGTTCGTTCGAGCCGGTAGAAGCCGGTGGCGCTGTCCAGGACGATCAATCCCGCGCGCTGTGC
This sequence comes from Halobellus sp. Atlit-31R, assembly GCA_003665935.1. GTDB lineage: Archaea > Halobacteriota > Halobacteria > Halobacteriales > Haloferacaceae > Haloquadratum. Next base: position 351,175 of record QPLR01000002.1, read on the forward strand.
GAACTCGCTGGCGTCGCGGACGGCCTCCTCCTGCTCTTCGAAGTCGTGCGCCTCCGAGACGACGAGCCGCGAGGTGACGTCTTCGATCGACTGATCGTCGCCCGCGGCGGCCTCCGCGAGCTGCCGGAAGCGGTCGATCGACAGCCCTTCGGTGTCGATGTAGACGGCTGTCCCGCCCGCCGCGGCGACTTCGACGGCCGCCGAGAGCGCGACGTTCGTCTTCCCCGCGGCCGGCGGGCCGTAGAGCTGCGTGACGGTGCCGCGCTCGAAGCCGCCACCGAGGAGATCGTCGAGCGCGCGACAGCCCGTGGTGAGTGCGTCGGACACGCGGGTCTCTCGGGCGGCTTCGGCGAAAAACTCCCCGGTCCCGTGCGGGAGTGCGGTCCGGTCCCGCGCCCACGGTGGCGACGCCGTCGTGTTCCGCCGTCGCGGGCACGACAGCTTAAATACTGTCACGCCGAACGATCGCGCAGTGATCGTCGTCGCAACCGACGACTTCGAGCTGTACCACGACGTCGTCGACGAACTGCGGGACCGGGGGGTGACGTTCACCACCACAGAGCCGAGCGAGGAGCTCCCGGACCGCGCCCGCGTCGTGATCCGGTCGTCGGACGACACCGTCGACGTTCCCGCGGGCGTCGACTCCGTGGTCGCGACGCCGGACGAGGCCCGTCGCGCGGTCGAGGAGGCGATCTCGATTCTCCGCGGCGGTGGCGGGCGAACGATCGTCGGCGTCGACCCCGGAACGCGGCCCGGGATCGCCGTCCTCCACGGCGACACGATCGTGTCCGCCTTTCAGGTCCCGCTCGCGGACGCCGTCGAGACGATCCGCCGGGAGGTCGAGGACGCCCCCGATCCGCTGGTGCGCGTCGGCGACGGCGCGCGGCTGCAGGGCTCACAGTTGATCAACGACCTCGACGAGGTGACCGTCGAACTCGTCGACGAGACCGGCACGACGCCGTATCTCGGGACCGGGGCGCGCGGAATGGGCGACGTCCTCGCGGCGGTCAACATCGCACGTCTTCCGGGCGAGGAGCGCGGTTCGCGCGAGATCGAGCCGACGGCGGGCGAACTCCAGCGGATCAAGGACCGCTCGCGGCGGCAGTCGACCGACGGCCGGACGATCGACGAGGGACTCGCCCGGCGCGTCGCCGCCGGCGACCTCACCGTCGACGAGGCGCTCGCGACGCATCGCGGACGCGGCGAGGACCGCGACGAGAGTGAAGAAGACGAAGCGCGGGCGGCGAGCGGCGACGGCGAGGTCGGCCCGACGAACGACTGAGGGCCGGCCAGTAGTCTGTATCTCCCGAACAGTGGCGCCTCCGCCTCACACCCGTCTCAGGCGACGGCGATCTCGACCTACTCCGCGTCCCGAACGTCGCTCTCCGCCCGCCGCATCACTTCGCGGACGGGGAGGCCGGTCGCCTCCGCGACCGCGAGCGCGTCGTCGTACTCCGCGCTGTAGTCGTAGATCTCGCCGTCCGCGTCCGCGGCGATCTTGACGGCCACCTCGTGCGTCTCGTCCGCGACGTCGAGCGTCGCAGTCCGGAACTCCCGCGAGGCGACCCAGCGGTGGCCGGCCCCGTGCTCGCGGATCCCGAGCGTTCCGGTCTCGACCGCGAGGCGGTGAGCGACGCGCTCGACGTCCTCGGGCTTGACGATCACCTTGACGAGGTGCCCCGGCCGCGACTTCTTCATCGTCGCCGGCAGGACGCTCACGTCCCGCGCGCCGGCGTCCTGCAACGTCTCCTGGAGACTGCCGAGCAGCTCCGGCGCGGCGTCGTCGAGGTTCGTCTCCAGGACGGAGATCTCGTCGCGTGCCAGCCGGTTGCCGCCGTCGCCGACCAGCGCGCGCAGGACGTTCGGCCGGTCGGGGAAGTCGTAGCCGCCCGCGCCGTAGCCCGCGGCTGTGACGTCGAGCGTCGGCAGGGCGTCGACGCCGTCGGCGACGTGGGCGAGGATCGCCGCGCCCGTGGGCGTGAGCAGTTCCGCGTCGACCGGACCACCGCGCAGCGACCAGTCGGCGTCGGCGGCGATCTCGACGACCGCCGGGGCGGGGACGGGATATTCGCCGTGCGCCATCGACTGGGTGCCGCCGCCGGTCGCGAGCGGCGTCGTCACGACGCGGTCGACGTCGAGGTCGTCGAGCAGGAGCGCGACGCCGACGACGTCCGCGATGGCGTCGTCCGCGCCGACCTCGTGGAAGTGCGTCTCCTCGAGGTCGGTGTCGTGGACGGTCGACTCCGCGACGCCGAGCCGCCGGAAGACCGCCGTCGCGGTCGCCTCGACGTCCGCCGGGAGTCCCGTCGAGTCGACGAGGTCGACGACTTCGGCGTACGTGCGGTGTGGGCCGTGGCCCTCCGCCGGCGTCGGGGACGAATCGTCGTGATCGTGCCCGTGTGAGTGGCTGTGGTCGTGGTCGTGGTCGTGTGAGTGGCTGTGGTCGTGGTCGTGGCCGTGTGAGTGGCTGTGGTCGTGGTCGTGCGAGTGGCTATGATCGTGTTCGTGGCCGTGGCCGTGGTTGTGATCGTGGTCGTGTTCGTGCCCGTGCGAGTGGCTGTGGTCGTGCCCGTGCGAGTGGCTGTCGCCACCCTCCTCACCCGACCGCTCGCCGTCGTCCTCGTCGAGCAACACCCGGACCCGCGTCGCGGCGATCCCGTTCTTGTCGACGGTGTCGACCTCGTAGTGGACGTCGAGCGCGTCTTTGACGGGCGCGAGTGCTGCAGCGTCTGCACCGGCCGCCAAGAGCGCCCCGAGCAACATATCGCCGCTGGCACCCATCCGACCGTCGAAGGCGAGTGTTCGCATACGAGAGCTCTCGCTGTCCGGCGGGAAAGACCCACGCATCGATGCCGCGGTCGGTAAGGATTTGTACCTTCGAGGCTAACATTGTCATATCGTGTCACGCACCGGATACGGACCCGGAATCCGACGTATCGGGGAAGGACTTAACCGGAGCCGTGACCCACAGGCGGGACGTACCCCCGCGACCCAATCATGAACGAAGTTCAACTCGAAGTGGCGAAGGCGTACCCGAACGACTCGGGCCGCGGCATCGCCCGTCTCGACCCGGACACGCTGCTCCATCTCAAGCTCTCTCCGGGCGACATCATCGAAATCGAGGGCGCTGAGACCACTGCGGCGAAGGTGTGGCGTGCGGACCGGCAGGACTGGAACACCGATACGGTCCGTATCGACGGCTTCACGCGACAGAACGCCGACGTGAGCATCGGCGAACGGGTGACGATCCGGAAAGCCGAAGAGACGAAAGCCGACAAGCTCGTGCTCGCGCCGCCGGAGGAGGCGAGCGTGCAGTTCGGCTCCGACGCGGCCGGGATGGTCAAGCGGCAGATCCTCAAGCGTCCGGTCGTCGAGCGCGACATCGTCCCCGTGATGTCGTCGACGAACCACCCGTTTATGCGGTCGCCGGGCCAGGCGATCCCGCTCATCGCCGTCGAAACCGAGCCCGACGGCGTCTGTCTCGTGACCGAGGACACGGAGGTCGAGCTCCGCGAAGAGCCCATCTCGGGCTTCGAGAAGACCGGCGGCGGCATCACCTACGAGGACATCGGCGGGCTCCAAAGCGAGATCCAGCGCGTGCGGGAGATGGTCGAACTCCCGATGAAGCACCCCCAGATCTTCAAGAAACTCGGGATCGAGCCGCCGCAGGGTGTGCTGCTGCACGGGCCGCCCGGGACCGGGAAGACGCTGCTCGCGAAGGCCGTCGCCAACGAGACCTCCGCGAGCTTCTTCTCCATCGCGGGGCCGGAGATCATCTCGAAGTACTACGGCGAGTCCGAACAGCAGCTCCGGGAGATCTTCGAGGACGCCACCGAGGAGTCGCCCTCGATCATCTTCATCGACGAGCTCGACTCCATCGCGCCCAAGCGCGAGGACGTGACCGGCGAGGTCGAGCGCCGCGTCGTCGCCCAACTCCTCACGATGATGGACGGGCTCGAAACCCGCGGACAGGTCATCGTCATCGCGGCGACGAACCGGGTCGACAGCGTCGATCCGGCGCTCCGTCGCCCCGGTCGGTTCGACCGCGAGATCGAGATCGGCGTCCCCGACGAGGTCGGCCGCAAGGAGATCCTCCAGATCCACACCCGCGGGATGCCGCTGTCGGACGACGTCTCGCTCGATCACCTCGCCGACGAGACCCACGGCTTCGTCGGCGCGGACATCGAGTCGCTGACGAAGGAGGCGGCGATGAAGGCGCTGCGGCGCTACCTCCCCGAGATCGACCTCGACGAGGAGGATATCCCGCCGAGCCTCATCGACCGGATGATCGTCAAGCGCCAGGACTTCCAGGGCGCGCTCGCGGACGTCGAACCCTCGGCGATGCGCGAGGTGCTCGTCGAGCTCCCGAAAGTCTCGTGGGACGACGTCGGCGGACTCGAAGAGCCGAAACAGACCGTCCAAGAGAGCGTCGAGTGGCCGCTGACCTCCGAAGACCGGTTCGATCGGATGGGGATCGATCCGCCGAAGGGCGTGCTGCTGTACGGGCCGCCCGGGACCGGCAAGACGCTCATCGCGAAGGCCGTCGCAAACGAGACGAACGCGAACTTCATCTCCGTCCGGGGACCGCAACTGCTCTCGAAGTGGGTCGGCGAGTCCGAGAAGGCCATCCGCCAGACGTTCCGGAAGGCCCGGCAGGTCAGCCCGACGATCATCTTCTTCGACGAGCTCGACAGCCTCGCGCCCAGCCGGGGCGGCGAGACCGGCAACAACGTCTCCGAACGGGTCGTCAACCAGCTCCTGACCGAGCTCGACGGGCTCGAGGAGAACGGCAACGTGATGGTCATCGGCGCGACCAACCGTCCGGATATGATCGATCCCGCGCTCATCCGCTCGGGACGGTTCGACCGGCTCGTGATGATCGGCCAGCCCGACGAGGAGGGCCGCGAGCAGATCCTCAAGATCCACACCCGCAACTCCCCGCTCGCGCCCGACGTGAGCCTGCGGGAGATCGCCGAGATCACCGACGGCTACGTCGGCTCCGATCTGGAGACGATCGGACGTGAGGCCGCCATCGAGGCGCTGCGTGAGGACAGCGAGGCCACGGAGATCGAGATGCGGCACTTCCGCAAGGCGATGGAGTCCGTGCGGCCGACGATCACCGACGACCTGATGGACTACTACGAACAGATGCAGGAACAGTTCAAGGGCGGCGGTCGCGAGGGGTTCGGCGAGCGCCGCGACGGTCGGATCGGCTTCCAGTAGCGCTGTCGTCGGCTCCGTCGCCCCGGAGCACCGCCCGCACCCGCCGGCCGTGCCGGGGTCACTCCGACGAGACGAACTTTCGGAACCCCTGCAGGAACGGCCGTGGATCGTCCAGCGAGAAGAAATCGAAGTGCGGCTCCGTGAGACAGGACGCGACGACCGACCCGAGTTCGGAGTAGATCGCCGGCTTCTCGACGTTCGGCGAGTCGTCTCGGAGGAGACTCAGGAGGTACTTCGCCTCGCCGTACAACATGTGCGTCCCGACGCCGAGTTCGTAATCCGGATCGATTCGTTCGGCGTGCCCCGACGCCGTGAGCCAGTAGTGGTACGGGAAGTCGGCGCCTGCATAAACCGTCGACGGGAGCGACTGCCACATCCGGGGGTTGATCTCGAGTAGTTTGAACTCTCCCGTCCGCGCGTCGCGAATGTACTCGATGCAGGCGAGACCGTGCCACTCGAGGCGGCCGAGGAGCTTCCGAGCGACCCGCTCCAGCGCTTCGATGTCGGTGGACCGGCGGTAGACGCCGCCGCCACCGATGTAGGAGTTACCCCGGATCTGTTCGTGCTGGAACGTCGAGAGCGGGTCGCCGTGGTTGTAGAGGGCGGCGAACATGTACTTCCCGTCGTTCGGAACGAACTCCTGCACGATCGGATCGTGTCCCATCGCCGCGCGGACCTCCTCGGCGTCCGGCGGGTCGCCGGGCGCGACGTGATCGATGCGATTGACCTCCGTGGGCTCTGCGGACGGGTGGCTGTCGAGATACGCGTCGGTCACCAGATTGTACCGCGATTTGATGAGTCGCGGACTGTCCCACGCGTCCACCTCGCTCAGGAGTTGCGTCTCCGGGATAGGGACGCCCGCCTCCGCGGCCGCGTCGAACAGCCGCCGGCGGTCGTGAACGACTTCGAGCGCATCGAGCGTGGGGACGACGAGCGAGACGTGCGCTTCGAACTCCGATCGGTACTTCGAGAGGAGATACGCGTCCTCCTCTCGGCACGGGATCACCGTCGCGACGTCCTCGCGTCCGGCGAGATCCAAGAGTGCGTCTCTGTACGCCGGAAAGTCATCTGTCGGAGCGGGGACCGTCACCCGCTCGGCGCAGTACTTCGATGCGAACTCGGGGACGGTCTCGTCTGCCGACGCGCAGACGGTGTCGATTCCCCGTCTCCCGAGTGACCGGACCACCTGATAGGAGCCAGAGGAAATCCCGGACGGGACGAGTGCCGACGCGTCCGTAGAGACGTGAGGCATACTCTCTGGAACGGGCTATCGATCCCATTGTTATGTTCCCCGTACGCGGGTACAACGCCGCTACTGCGTGCGGGACTGCAGAGTCGTGCCGCGGGATCGCTACCGACCGCTCCTCATCTGACGATCGTCACGGGCACCGGTGAGCGACGGGCGACGTGTTCGGCGACGCTGCCGAGAACGAGTCGCGAGACGCCGCGCCGGCCGTGGCTGCCGACGACGACGTGGTCGACGTCGCGCTCGCGTGCCGTCTCGACAATCGTCGCCGCCGGGCGACCGACCTCGATTTGTGTGTCGACCGTGTGCGACGACGCCGCGTCTCCGCTGTCGGCCGCGCCCTCGGACGCGAGCAGCTCCCGACCGTCGGTGAGAACGTCTTCGGCCTCCGCTCTCGCTTTCTGATACCACTCCTCGGAGCCGCTCGGAAGGACGCCCGCACGGTAGCCCGCCTGCACGGGGTTGATGACGTGCAAAAGCGTCACGCGGGCGTCGCTCCACTCGCCGGCGACGAAGCGGAGCGCGTGCCGCGACTGGGGCGAGCCGTCGAGCGGGACGAGCACGTGCCTCGGCATATCTGCGCGTAGCGTGCCAGAGTACAAAAAAGGGCTCCGCCTGGCCGCGGCCGCAGTCGCGACCGCAGCCGAATCTACAGATAAGCAAGGCGAGTGCCTCGGGGCTTGCCCCCGAGGTACTTCACTCCCCGTGGCGCGTGAGACAGACCGGCAGGCCGACGAGTTCGACCGGCTCGGAGTTGTCGGGTGAGTAGACGACGGCCTGCCCCTTCTCCATGTACGGGACCTTGTCTTCGAGTTCCGGTGGAATATTGACGCTCTTGATCGCGTCCTCGTCGCCGAGATTGAGTACGAGCCGCGTGTTGATCTGCTTGAACACGGATTCGGCGACGTCCTGTGGGTCCTGCGTCACCAAGAAGAGGCCAAGCCGCTCTTTGCGCCCCTGTTTGGCGGCCTCGGTGAACTTCGAGATGACCTTCCGCGCCTGGACGGTGTCGGCGTCCGCGAGGAAGTTGTGCGCCTCGTCCATCCCGAGCAAGAGCGGTGTCCGCTTGATCCGCTCGGAGTCCGGCGCGTTCGAGAGTTTGTCGTCGATCAGCAGGCTGGAGACCGCGAGGACGAACAGCTCCTTCGCGCGGGTGGTCGAGAGGTGATACGTCGGGATCACGGTGAGCCCGCCCGGACGGACGAGCTGGTGATCGAGTTCCGTGATCGGCCGCGCAGACTGGTCGAAGACGCCGCTCGGGACGCCGTGGACGCGCCGCTTGACCGCGTCGAACGTCGACTCGTGGACGCGCCCGGACTCGTCGAGCTGTTCGCGCAGCGCGGGGTCGTCGAGGAACGTCTTGAACTCCGCGTACGTGCCGCCGTTGCCGTACTCGCGGAAGAACCGATCGAGGAGGTGTCTGAGCGCGGGATACTGGTTCTCGTTGAGGCTGCTACCCGCGACGAGCCAGGGTCGATCGCGCGCCATCGAGAACGGGATGGTGAACTCGAGCTGTTCGGCGCGGTGGTTGTCGCCGCCGTAGGGGACGCCGTCCTCCTTCGGCACGAGCGCGAGCGTGTCGCCGTGGCCGCCGTGGACGATTCCCTCGCGCTCGTAACGGCGGGCCGTCGTCTCGTCCATCGACGGGTTGTCGTCGTGCATCTGTGCGTACTCGTCCTGCGGGTCGAACTGGACGACGGCGAGCCGCGCCGACCGCCCGTCGTCCATCTCGTAGGTCCGATCGGCGGCGAGCAGTTGCCGCAGGACGTTCTTCGTCGCGTGGGTCTTCCCCGAGCCGGTGCCGCCGGCGACGAGCGTGTGTCTGAAGATCAGCGGGTCGCCGTGGTCGTAGTCGTCCCGGAGCCGGTAGTCGATCGTCGGCGGCCGCGCCGCCGTGCGGACCTTCTCGCCGCCGACCGAGAGGTGCCCGAGGAAGATGCCGTCGCCGGGGATCTTCAGCCCGGTCTTGATCTGCTCGGGGTCGGTCGCCTCCGTGACGACCGCCCCTGGCTTCGGCACGCGGTCGACCATCCGGCGCTTGAGCGCGTCCTCGTCGGCGTCGGCGTCGCCGTCCTCGAAGAGCACCGCCAGGGGGTCGAGCCCGGCGACGAACTTGTAGTCGCGCTCCTCGAAGCCGTCGCGGCGCATCGCCCGCCGCGCGTGAATCTCTGTGGCGTCGTCGGTCTGAAACTCCTGTGCGTACTCTAAGGCCGTGATCCGCGAGAACAGCAGTTCGTCGTCCGGGTACGGGACGAGGAGGTACTTCCCGAGCCGGACGGTGTCGCGGTTGCCCGTGGTGACGTACGCCCGCAGCGTCGTGTCGTCGCCGTCCTCGGCGACCCGGAGGCCCTGTGAGACGGCGATTGCGCCGATCCCGCGGTCCCGGCCCGCTGGCGACGCGTCGTACTGCTCGAAGTCGACGTCGGCGTCGCCCGCATCACCGGCTCCCGCTGTCGACTCTGCGTCGGTATCGGCCGACGCTGTCGACGTCGGCGGCACCTCTCCCCGGTCGTCTGCCGACGATCCTCCGTCGCCCGTCGTCGATCGGTTGCCACCGTCTCCTCCTGTAGCGCCGTCGTCCGCGCCGGGTTCGAAGTCGCCGAGATCCATACGTCTCCTGAGTGCGCCGGCCACGACTAAAACATCTCGCCCGACGGGAGCGCCTCAGTGACGTCCGGAGCGGTCAGACGCCCGTCGGCGGCTCGTCTGCCGGGCCGCTTTTCCCCGCTGGGAGCCAAAGTGAGGTATGCTTCTAGTACGCGGCCACGCCGGCGGGACTGCCCTGACCGGGACTATCTTCGAGCGCGGCGAGCGTGCGCCCTCCTACAAGGGAGCGCCCGACGAGGACGCTCCCTACGTCTGGGTCTGCGATGCGTTCTACGAGGTCGAGAGCGGCGGCTCGGAGACGACGATCGACGGTGAGACGATCAACGTCGCGTTCGAGTCGCCGATGCCGCGCGGGTTCGAGACGCGCGAGCGGGCGCTCGAAGCGGCCGAAGAACACGTCCGGACGCAGTTCGCCCGCGTCGGCGTGCCCGAATCCGAGGTCGAGATCGAGGTCATCAAAGAGGAACCGGGCGCAGAACACCCGTAGTCGGGGGCGACCGACGCCGACTACTCCAGATCGCCCCACCGCACGTCGTCGTAGCGCTTGACCTCGTCGCTGTCGAGCGCGTCCGCGAACTTCCGCCGCAGCGAGGACTTCTCTCTGGCGCTGATCCGGGCGAGTTCGTCGGCCTTCGCGACGGCTTCGGGCGGCCCGCGTCGGGCCGCGATGTCGCCGAGGATCTGTCGGGTGATCGCCTCGCGCGTCTCCTCTTGACGGGCGAACGCGTACGGTGTCTCGATGCGGTAGAGGACGTCCGTTTGTGGCTCGTAGACGGCAGCGAAGCACGTCTCGTAGAGCTTCGGCTCCAGTTTGCGCTCGACGCCGAAGGCGTCGCCGTCGGCCGCGACAGTGGCGTCCACGCCGCCGCGGGAGACGAACCAGTTCGTGAACGTCAGTTCGTCCGTCCGACGCCCCTCGGGGCCGTGTGTTCGCTCCCCGTCCCGCGTCGACTCGTCGTCGCGCCGCTCCAGCAGTCGGGTGAAGAACGCCGCGTCGTCGGTCCATGGCACGTCGATCTCGCGGTCACCCTCCCGGAGCGTGCCGACGACCCGTTTCGAGGCAGGGTTCTTGACGAAGCCGCAGAGCGGGACGTCGCGCTCGACGAACGACTCGACGAGGCGGACGTAGTTTTCCACGATGGAGCGCGGTTTCAACTCCGCCGTGAGCTCTCGGAGTTCGGCGTCGCGTTCGCGCCAGTTGAGCAGTTCGACGGGGTAGAGGGGGCCGTCGAGGATGAGCAGATCCGAGACCCGGTCGGCGTGTTCGAGCGCGTGCGAACTCTCGGCGAGGTAGAGCGCGAGCGCGTGGACGATGCCCTCGGCGTAACGGTTGACTCTCGGGACCTGGAGCACGCGCCAGCGGCCGTAGCCCTCGTCGACCTTCCGCCAGGGCTCGTCTAAGAGGACGGTCTCGTCGTTGACGTGCGTCGCCGCGACCAGACTGCGGTGCCGGTGGAGTTCTAAGTCCGAGGGCACCGCGGCCATCGCGGCCTGCGCGAGATCGACCACGAGCCCGTTCTTGAACGTCGTCGGGTTGATCGTCCCCGAGTCGAGGCCGTGGACCGTCTCGAACGGCGGCGACGCGAGCGCGACGTCCTCGGCGTCGGCCGCGCGCAGTCGCTTCTCGTCGATGGGCTCGACGACGACGCGTCCGTCGGGGCCGTAGAGGGGGTCGAGGAAGTGCTCCCAGATCCGCGCTGCGACGTCGACGTGGTCGGCGTCGTCCACGTGGCGCGCGAGATACGCCGCGAGGTCGGCGATGCTGTCGACGTGGACGGGATCGAGTGTCACGTCCGTGTCCTGGCGGCCGCGCGAGAAAAAGCCCTCGTCGGCACGGTCGCCGGCGGGGGCGGGATGCGTGCCCGTGTCGACCATAGTGTCGTTACCGCCCGTGTTGCCGCCGCTGAGCCGGGCACAGAGTGAGAAAGGGCAATACGTGTCGGAACCGTACTCCCGGTTGTGACGATTACCGCGGTGGGGTTCGACCTCGACGAGACGCTCGCCGTCCCGGTGCGGGACCGGGCGACGATCCTGAGCGACGCGGCCGACGTCGCCGGCGCGCCGTCGCTCTCCCGCGAGGCGTATCTGGACGCGCACGCCCGGAACCTCACCCGCGAGACGCGGACGCCCATCTTCGCGGACTTGCTCGACGACCACGACGCCGACGTCGACCCGGCAGCGGTCGCGGCCGCCTACCGACGAGAGATCGCGGACGCGCTCGTTCCCGTTCCGGGCGTCGAAGCGTTCCTCCGTCAGCTCCGCGAGACGTACCGGACCGGCCTCCTCACGAACGGCCCGCGCGTGGCACAGCGCGACAAACTGCTCACGCTCGGCTGGACCGACCTGTTCGACGTGGCGCTCGTGACCGGCGAACTCGACGCCGGTAAGCCCGATCCGGCCGCGTTCGCGGCTCTCATCGACGCGCTCGGGAGCGAACCGGTCGAGACGGCGTTCGTCGGCGACGACGTCGACGCCGACATCGCCGGCGCGGCCGACGCCGGACTCGTCCCGGTACAGGTCCGGTACGAGGGCGGCCCGGAGGCGTCGCCGCGGGCGGCGGTCCAGCTCCGTCGGGACGACCTCGTAGACCGGCTGCCGGACGTGCTCGCCGACCTGTGATCGGCATCCGCGCCAGCGTCGGCGTCGGTGCCGACAGTGGTGTCGATGCCGGTACTGAACCGAGACTGACGTTGACGCCGACATCGACGCAGACCCGCGACGTTGACACCGACATCGACGCAGACCCGCGACGTTGACTCACTCCCCGTTCGCAACCACCTGGAGCGCCGGCAGCAGCCACTTTACCTGCGCACCGTCCTCGACGAAGACGAGCGTGCGCGGCGGCTCGACCGCTTTCGGCCGGACGCGGAGGCCCGCCTCACGCGCCGCCTCGGCGACGGCGTCCACGTCGGTCTCGAACTCGACGCGGGCGCGGTCGGGCTGGACGAAGACGCCGGCGACGCGGTCGCCGCTCCGCTCGATGGCGTAGGCGAACGCGCCGTCGGGCGTCGGCCCCACGTCCGGGTCGGCGTCCGTGACCGCGAGCGACCCGAGCGCGTCCTCGTGGCCGGTCACTTCCGAGGCGAGAAACTGCGCGATGCGACGCCCGTCCGACAGTCGCTCCGAGACCATACCCGAGCGTTCGACGCGAGACGAAAAGAGGGCTCCGTTCGTCGCCGGCGGGGGTGACCGCGGATGCGGCCGGCGACGCGCCGGACGCTGCCTGCGACGGGCTACTCCTCGAACTCCGCCTGCGCCGCCGCTACTGCGTCGGCGACGTCTACGTCGTGCTCGCGGGCGTACAGCGCCGCCGCCGCCTCTACCGAGATTCCGAGGCGTCGCTGGCGTTCGTTCACGTCGGCGACGACCTCCTGTTTGTCACGACCGGCCGCCACGAGGGCGTCGAGGATACGCTCGAAGACCGACTGCTCGCGGAGGATCGACTGATCCGGCTCGTACTCCTCGGGCACGACCACGTCGGCGGGGTCGAACTGCGCGACGATCTCGCCGTCCTCGCGCGCGAGCAGACCGCGACCCGCCGCCACGTCGATGAGCCGCTTTGCCTGATCCGGCGAGAACCAGTTCCGATCCAACGAGAGCGCGACGACGAACTCCCCGTCGCCGAGGCGTCGCGTCCCCTGCTGTTTGAACGGAACGGCGACCGCGACTTCGAGGCTCATACCGCCACTGGGACGGCGACCGCACAAGGAGTCCCCGGTTTCCGGTCAGTACTGGTCCGCCGTCCCGAGGAGCAAGAGCAGCGCCGCGACGGCGGAGGCGACGCCGCTCGCCGCGGCGACTGGAACCGCCGAGAGAACGCCGACGGCTCCGCCGCAGGCGAGACTGACTCCCATCCCTCCGAGCACGTAGTCGAATCGCGTCGGCGCGTCCTGCGGGAGGGTCTCAACCATCTGTAATTAGATATAATTAGGGGACGGCAGGAATATCTTGTGGTCTCTCGGTTCTATCAGACGTACCGGAACTGACATAAACGCGGGTCGGAATCGGAACCCGTCTGGCTAAACACAGTACGAGGAAATCGGACTCGTCGAACTTCTGTCCCATATCTGTCTCGTCAGCACGCTCTCGTTCCACTTGTGGGCTTTCCCGCGACGCGCACGTCCGCGGCTCGAACGGGAAATCACACCGAGATTTAATATCTTCGGCGTCTGTCTTCGGGTAATGCTGCACAGTTCCGGGCCGCTGCTGTCGATCGACCTGACAGCGCGGGAAAGCACGGCGACGGCGATAGACGACGTTCTCGAATCGTACATCGGCGGTCGGGGGGTCGCGACGAAACTCGCACACGACCGGATCCCGTTCGACGCGGATCCGCTCGGCGCGGAGAACCGTCTGTTCCTCACGACAGGACCGATGCAGGCCTCGCAGATGAGCTTCACGGGGCGGATGAACGCCACGGCGGTGTCGCCGCTGACTGACGGCCTGCTCTCGTCGAACGCCGGCGGATTTATGTCGCGACACTTCGCCGACACGGGCTACAGCGCCGTCGAACTTACTGGCGCGAGCGACGATCTCCTCGTCGTTCACGTCCGCGACGACGGCGTCGAGTTCGAGGAGGTGCCGGATCTGGCGTCGGCGACCGTCCCCGAGACCTGCGCGTACGTCCGCGAGGAACACGGCCTCGACGCCGACCACGTCGCGTGTATCGGGCCGGCGGGCGAGAACCGGGTCCGGTTCGCCTCGATTATGACGACCGAGGAGCGGGCGTTCGGGCGCGGCGGACTCGGTGCCGTCTTGGGCGCGAAGAACGTCAAGGCGGTCACGTTCGACGGGGACTCCGCGCCGGAGATCGAGATCCCGGCCGGTCAGATGGAGATCCACCGGGAGGCCGCGACCGACGACCACATCATGAAGCAACAGGGCACGGTCGCGGTGATGGATCTCGCGAACGAGGTGAACGGTCTGCCGTCGTACTACTTCTCCGAGCAGACGTTCGAGGGCGTCGAAGGGATCAACGGCGACGCGGTCGCCGAGAAGAAGTACAAGAAGGGAACGTGTTCGGCGTGTGCGTTCGCGTGTAAACTGCCCACGAGGGACGAGGAACGGGGCGTCGAGACCGAGGGGCCGGAGTTCGAGGTGGCGATGGCGTTCGGATCGAACTCCGGCGTCGACGACATCGTCGACGTGATGAAGTCGAACGAGCGCTGTGACGTCTACGGCCTCGATGCGATCTCTGCGGGGAACACGATCGCCGCGTATCTGGCGGCCAACGACGCCTTCGGGGACACGGAACTGATTCTCGATCTGCTCGAGAAGATCGCCCATCGCGACGGCGTCGGCGACGCGCTCGCGGAGGGTGTCAGTCGGGTCGCCGACGACCTCGGCGTCGAGAACTGGTCGGTGAAGAATATGGACTTCGCCGCCCACGAGGGCCGCGTCCTGCACGGACAGGCGCTGTCGTACGCGGTGGCGAACCGGGGCGCGGACCACATGTACGCGACGTTCTACTCCGTGGAGTATCCGCTCGTCCCCGACGACCAGGCGATGGACCCCGTCGGGTTCGACGGGAAGGCCGAGCGGCTCGTCGAACGCGAGAACCTGATGGCGCTGAACGACAGCGGGGTCGTCTGCAAGTTCTCCCGCGACTATATGACGCCGGCCCGCTACGAGATGCTGTTCGGCGCGGACTTCGAGGAGCTGCTGGCCGTCGGCGGCCGGACCGTGACGCTGGAGCGGCACTTCAACAACGAGCGCGGCTTCGACAGCGCCGACGACAGCCTCCCGTACGCGGACCAGCTGCCGGGGCTCGACGAGGCGATCAGCGAGTACTACGAACTCCGCGAGTGGAACAGCGACGGGACCGTCCCGAGCGGCACGGTCCCCGCGTAGGGGCCCGACCGCCTCTATTCACGCCGACGCCGAGTCGGGGGCGTCGGCACCGAACCCGATGACGAGAACTCCCGCGAGCGCGAATCCGACCGCCAGCGGAGCCAGCGCGACCAGGTAGCTCACGTCCACGAGGCTCCCGGCGAGGATCGGCCCCAGAATGCCGGCGACCCGGCCAGTGCCCTCTGCTACGCCGGAGCCGGTGCTCCGGAGACTCGTCGGGAACTGGGCCGGCGTGTACGCCCGGAGCGACCCGAATGCGCCGACGGAAAAGAAGCTCGCCGCCAACAGCCCGACCAGGAACGGCCAGAATCCGGAGAACCGGGCGAATCCGACGCCCGGCAGGGCGGCAGCGAAGAGATACGTGCCGAGCCCCGACAGAACGAGATAGCTGCCGAGCGTCCGCTTGGGACCGATCCGCTCGACCAGATGGGCGGCGCTCACGTAGCCCGGAATCTGGACGAGGCTGGCGAGCAGCAGGTACTGGTAGGTGCCGCCGACGAGCTGTGCCGCACCGACAGCACCCGGAAGCCAGATGAACACGCCGAAGAAGCCGAGGTTGGTCCCGAACCACGCCAGCGAGGTCACGGTGGTCCGGCGGGCGAGCGACGGCGCGAGCAGCCGCCCTATCGCGGAGTCGCCGCCGTCCGAGGAGCGAACCCCGAGCGACGACGCCGAGATGTCGACGTCCGCCCCGTTCGTCCGCGCGATGGCCCGGAGACGGTCTCGGGCCTCGGCTGCGCGTCCTCGCGTGGCCAGATAGTGCGGTGAATCGCCGAGTCTCCGGAGCAGCGGCAGGAGGACGATCGGTGACGCGCCGAGCACGAAGAGATACCGCCAGCGGTCGATCGGGCCCGGAGTAGCGGGGAGCACGGCGGGCGTGAGCAGGAGCCACGCCAGGACCACCGACGCGATCGAGCCGATCGCCCAGAAGGCGTCCAGATAGGTGAGATAGCGGTCCCGCCGGTCGTCGGCGAGATGTTCGCTGAGGTAGACGGTCGTGGCGGTGGCGGTCCCGCCGATACCGATCCCGGTCAGGACACGCAGTACCGACGCGGAGACGACGCCCGTCGCCAGTGCTGTGAGGCCGGCGGAGACGGCGTAGAGCGCCACCATCAGCCGAAGCGTCCGGAGCCGCCCGTACCGGTCGGCGAGTCGCCCCCCGATCGGACTCCCGAGAACCATCCCGCCGAGACTGGCACTCCCGAGGATGCCGGCGGCGGTTCCCGAGAGCGACCACGTCTCGGTCATCGTCGGGAGCGCGAACGAGATGAGAAGCACCTCCATCGCCGCGAGCGCCCACGTCGCGCCGGTCGCCGCGAGTAGCTTCCGCTGGGCGGGTCCGTGCTGGATCCCGTTCAACACGTCGCCGACCGAGCGAAACTCAGACATCGGGATCGATCGAGACACGCGGGAGTTCGCGGCGGTCTCGGCGGAGCCGTCCGAGAGCGGGGCGACAGGCCGTGGTCTGGACCACGGACGACGAATCCGCACTGATCCAAGATCTGGTTGCAGTCGGGGGCATTGAGTAGTCGCTCGTCCCAAAGGCTAATATATCTCGCCCCGAACGGCGATCTATGGCACGGATTGACATAAACTGCGATATGGGCGAGAGCTTCGGCAACTGGACGATGGGTCGGGACGACGAGGTGATGCCGTACATCACGTCCGCAAACGTCGCCGGCGGCTACCACGGCGGCGACCCGCACGTGATGCGGGAGACGGTCCGACTCGCCGCGGAACACGACGTCGGCGTCGGCGTGCATCCGGGCCTACCGGACAAGATGGGGTTCGGCCGCCGGAAGATGGACGCGACGCCCGAGGAGGTCAGAGACTACGTCACCTACCAGCTCGGCGCACTCCGAGCGTTCTGTGACCAGTACGGCGTCACCTTCCAGCACGTCAAGCCCCACGGGGCGATGTACTCGATGCTCTCGGAGAGCCCCGAGCACGCGAGAGCGGTGATGGAGGGGATCCTCGACGTCGACGAGGACCTCATCTACCTCGCCACGGATATGAACATCTACGAGGTCGCACAGGAGTACGACGACCTCGACGCCGTCTTCGAGGGCTACGTCGACCTGGAGTACAACCCCGACCGGAGTCTGATCGTCGAACAGGAGAAGCAGGCTCGAGACCCGGACCTCGTCGCGGACCGACTCGTCAGCATCGCCACGGACGGGACGGTCGAAGCCGCCAACGGCGAGGTGATCGAAGTCCCGGCCGACAGCATCTGCATCCACGGCGACACCCCGAACGTCGTCGAGATTCTCGAAACCGTCCACAGCCGAATGGACGAACACGGCATCGAGCTCGCACCGCTTCACGAAATCGTCTGAGCGTTTCGAGCGCCGGCGGTCGGACCCGTTGTAACTTTTCGGTGAACCGACCCGGACCACATCCTCGTTACTTTTTCGCCGCTGCCATCCACCCTCGAAGAGCGCCCCGCGATTCCACTCTGCGGGCACTGGAGATCGTCAAAAAAGCCGAAAACGAAAACCGCGACGCACCGGGACGGTCAGTGCGATTCGTCCGCCGAACTCGATCGGTAGAGCACGGCGATCGCGACGCTGATCAGGATGAACGAGAGGACGACGGTGAAGCCCGCGAGGGCGAACACCTCCGGCGACAGTTCGACCTGCAACTTCGCGAAGACGTACGTCGGAACGGTGTTCCGACCGAACTGGAGGAAGACCGTCCGCGAGAACTCGTTGAACGAGAGGACGAAGCTGAAGATGACCGCGCTGATCAGTCCCGGCCGGATCTGCGGCAGGACGACGTAGCGGAACGTCTCGAACTCGTTTGCGCCCAGATCGGCACTTGCGAGGAGGACGTCCTCACGCACCGTCGACATACTGGTGAGGATGACGAGGAACGCGAAGGGGAACGCCCAGATGACGTGGCCGATCACCGTCGAGACGAACGGCTGGCCGAATCCGATCTGCTTGAACAGCATCAGCAGACTGAACCCCTGCACGACGCCGGGAACGAAGAGGGGCAGGATCATCGCGCCGACGAACGCCGCCTTGTAGCTCGTCTTCCGGTACGAGAGCGCGGCGAGCAGACCGAGCGCGGGTGCGACGACCATCGTCACCACGCCGAGCCAGAGCGATCGCTCCATCGCGGAGATGAGCGGCTCGCTCTGCAGCATCAGCTCGTACTTCGCCAGCGTGATCCCCTGCGGGACGCGGACGTACGAGGCGGTGTCCAGCGAGATGAACACGAGCATAATCGGCGGCGCGAGGATGTAGAGGATCCAGAAGCTGATGAACACCTTCCAGAGCCAGTCCTTCGACCGGTCCGAGAGCCACGCGTCCGGGTCGATCCGGAGCAGCGACGTCGGCGACGTCGTTTTCGTGCTCATCAGATCTCACCCACCGTCTTGAGCCCGAACAGGTACTCCCACAGCAGCAACAGCACCACGGCGAACAGGAGCAGCACGGCGCTGATCGCGCTCGCGAGCGGGAGCCGCGCGGAGTTGACCGCGTTGTTGATCACCGTCGCGATGAGCGAGACGTTGCCACCGCCCAGGATGACGGGCACGACGCTCTCGCCGAGCACGCCGACGAAGACGAACACGCTCCCGATGAGGAGTCCAGGGATCGACAGCGGCAGGACGATGTGGCGGATCGTCGCGAGCGGCGAGGCTCCGAGATCGGTGCTCGCCTGCAGGATCTCGTCGTCGATGCGGCTCATCGCGAGCCACGCCGGGAAGATCATAAAGGGCAGGTAGCTGGCGAGCATCCCGACCCGAACGGCGAACTCCGAGTACAGGAGCCAGCTGAGCGGCTCGTTGATGACGCCGAGTAGCATCAGCGCACTGTTGAACACGCCGTCGTTCCCGAGAAACGAGATCCACGAGAGCGTCCTGAGGATGTAGTTCGTGAGGAACGGGATGGCGAAGAGCAGCATCACCGGGAAGGTGTACTTCGAGTGGCGCTTCCGGATGCCGGCGTAGTACGCGATCGGGAAGCCGAAGATCAGCGAGAGCACGACCAGCAGGACTCCTTCGCCGATCGTCGCGAAGAAGATTCCGAGCCGGTAGGAGTCGACGAACGTCTGGAAGTTCGCCAGCGTGAACCCGAGCTCGAAGCCGAACGGCTTCGGGATCGCGACGCTCCACACGAAGATCGCCGCCAGCGGCAGGAAGACGAAGAACGTCAGGACCGAGAGCCACGGGAGCACCTGCAGTCCGAATCGGAGCCCGTCGTTGTCGATCAGCGGTCGGAGGACCGACGGCAGCCGTCGCTGTGCGGCGTAGTCGACGCCGCCGCTGCGTTCGCCGCCGTCTGCCGTCGTCACCGTCGAGTTGTCGTGAGCCATTAGAGAAAGCTACGTGCGCAGGAGTTAGGAGGTGAGGCGGTTCCACTGGGAGTTCAGGTGACTGAACGAGTCCGGATACCGGTTGCCGTAGACGCTGACGTCGTCGCTGAAGCGGGACCGAACCTCCTCGTGGCGCTGCTGGATGAAGTCGGCGTCGTACTCGTCCGACTCCTCGGCGTAGTCGATACCGAGTTCGCTCGACGAGAGGTAGCCCCGGAGCTTCGTGATCTGGGCGTTGTACCAACCGCCCATCATCCAGTTCACGAGACTCTCGGACGCGCCGCGGTTCTCGATCCCCTTGTTGGTGAGCCAGGGGCCGATCGCCCACAGAGAGTAGCCCTCGTTCGGTTCGAGATACTCGGCATTCATATCTTGATCACGGAGCGCGAACACGACCGGTTCCCAGGTGTCCATCGCGACGACTTCCTTCTTCGCGAGGAGGTTGACGGCCGTCTGCCAACCGCTCCAGAACGTGCGGAACTGCCCGCTGTCTTTCTGTTCGAGCAGGAAGTTCACGACCTTGTCGACGTCCTCTTCGGTGGGCTCTGCGATGTCTTCGAGGTCGGCCATGTTGTTCCGCTGGAGATAGAGCGCAACCTTGTGGAAGGCGGTCGCCCAGCCGGCCTCCAGAGAGGTCTTCCCTTGGAACTCTTCGTCGAAGAGGATACCGTAGGAGTTCACGCTGCCCGGATCGCCGACCTCGTCGGGGAGATACGCGACCGAGTCGCCGTTCTGGACGCTCGACAGCGAGTGCTGTTCCCCGTCGATCTCGGTCGGGCCGCTGTTTTTCACCTCGTCGTAGACGTACTCCCAGTTCGGGAGCTCCTGCAGGTTCGTCGGGTTGATCGCGCCCTGCTCGTGGAGAACACCCGTCAGAGTGGTGTCGTTCCCGGCGACGTCGAAGTCCTGTGACGCCGTCCCCTGCACGAGTTTCGTCACGGTCTCGCCCGGGCTCCACGCCGCGGCGGAGTAGTTCACGTCGATGCCGGTCTCGTCTTTGAAGTCCGACCAGTCCTCGGGGTTGGTGGTGCCGACGGCCCAATAGGAGAGTTCGTCGACCGAAGCGCCCCCACCGCCGTCGGTCCCCTCGGTCGCCGTGTCTTCGTCTCCCTCGGCCTCGGTGGCCGTATCGCCACCTCCACCGCCGCCGAGACAACCCGACAGTCCACCGACGGTCGCAGCCCCGGCGACCCCGCCGGCGAATCTCAGGAAGTCCCGACGCGATTCGTCGTCTTGCTTCTCGGTAGCATCTCTCGAAGCCATAAGTTCTGCTTGACAGTGACGTATATCAATATTGCTATTTATACAGATTGCTAGAGACTGGAATAAAGATAACTTCGAATATACGCCGGCTCAATAGCACTTTGCCAGACAGCGTCCGATCGAGAATATATAATTAGGACACTCTCCAAAATAATATCTGCCCGGGAGGAAGTTTGGAAGCAGTTTTACCTCACTGGGTGGATACAGTTCAACTATGGACGAGCGCGACGTCAAGATAATTAAAAAGATCGCCGAGATCGGTGAACCGAGTCCGAAGGCGATCGAGGAGGAGACGGGGATTCCGAAGTCGACGATCCACTATCGACTCGAGAACCTCCGGGAGGAGGGGATCATCGAAGACGGACTGTTCACGCTCAATCTGGACAAGATCGGGCTCAATCTCACGGTGATCACCGAGGTGATGGCCGAGTACAGCGAAGGCTACCACGAGGAAGTCGGGCGGAAGCTCAGCGACATCGAGGGGGTCAATCAGGTCTACTTCACCGCCGGAGACACCGACTTCATGGTCATCGCGCATTTCGCCAGTCGGGAGATGGTCGAGGACCTCATCTCCTCGTACGAGAGGATCGACGAGGTCGAACGGACTAGCACGAACTTCGTCATCACGACGATCAAGAACGAGCGGATCCCGTTCCGGGACTTCGAGTTCGACACGCTGAAACAACTCGTCAACACGAGCTGACGCGGCCGCCGCCCTACTCGACGGTGAACTCCTCGTCGACGAACTTCGTCGTGTGCTCGGCGTCGAGGAACCGATCGTCGGTGAGGATCTGCTGGTGGAACGGGATCGTCGTCGGTACCCCGTCGATCGTCGTCTCTTCGAGCGCGCGACGACCGCGGCTGATCGCTTCCTCGCGGTCCTCGCCGTAGGAGATGAACTTCGCGAACATCGAGTCGTAGAACGGCGCGATCCGATCGCCCTGGTCGATGCCGTCGTCGACGCGGGTCCCGATCCCGCGCGGCGGGCGGTAGGTCGTCACCTCACCGGGCATCGGGGCGAAGTCGTCGCTCGGTTCCTCGGCGTTGATCCGGAACTCGATCGCGGAACCGCGGGGCTCGACGGCCGACTGCGGGAAGGAGAGCTCCTCGCCGGCGGCGATCCGGAGCTGCCACTTCACGACGTCGATGCCGGTGACGACCTCGGTGATGGCGTGTTCGACCTGGATCCGGGCGTTGACCTCCAGGAAGAAGAACTCCCCGTCCTCGTAGAGGAACTCTACGGTCCCGGCGTTGACGTAGTCTGCTTCGGCCGTACCGCGGCGGGCGGCCTCCCAGACGTCGGCTCTGGTGTCCGCGTCGAGGACGGGGCTCGGCGTCTCCTCGATGAGCTTCTGCTGGCGGCGCTGCGTCGAGCAGTCGCGCTCGCCGAGGTGACGGACGTTCCCGTGCTCGTCGGCGAGGATCTGCACCTCGATGTGGCGAGGGTTCTCCAGGAACCGTTCGACGTAGACCGAGGCGTTGTCGAAGTACGCCTCGCCCTCGCGCTTTGCGTTCTCGAACTGAGAGTCGATCTCGTCGGCCGACTGCACGACTTTGAGTCCGCGCCCCCCACCACCGCCGTCGGCTTTGATCGCGACCGGGTAGCCGTGTTCGTCCGCGAACTCCCGTACTTCTGCTACGCTCTCGACGGGATCGGTCGTGCCGGGGACGATCGGCACGTCGGCGCGTCGCATAATCTTCCGCGCTTTCGTCTTCTCACCGAAGTCGGCCATCACGTCGCTCGGGGGGCCGATCCACTTGAAGTCGCTGTCCTCGACGTTCGCCGCGAACGCGGTGTTCTCCGCGAGGAAGCCGTAGCCGGGGTGGATCGCGTCGACGCCGGCCTCGCGGGCGGCGTCGATGATCGCCTCCTGGTCGAGGTAGCTCTCGCGAGCCACCGACGCGCCGATGTGGTACGCCTCGTCCGCGAGACGCACGTGCTTGGCCGTCTCGTCTGTGTCGCTGTACACTGCAACGGCCTCGACACCGAGCTCGCGGCAGGCCTGGATGATGCGGATGGCGATCTCGCCCCGGTTCGCGATCAAGACACTGTCAAACATACGCGTGAATTACACCTCATCTCCAATATTAGTCTTTTGATACCCCAGATGTTCGTACAGAGTCTAGAATAGTAACACAGTGCAGAACACAGTTCAAATGCGGTCCCCCCGAGAACCACCGGAGAGCCAGACGCCGGAACGGCCAGTCAGGAGAAGACGACGACCGCGTCGGACGCGAAGCCGACTGTGACCTCCGACCCCTCCGAGAGGAGCGACTCGCCGGTGGTCTCGTGGACCCGGAGTTCGCGGTCGTTCAGCAACTGGACGGCGTACTCGGTGTACGAGCCCTTGAAGATCGTGTCGGCGACGGTCGACTCGAAGGAATTCTCGTGATCGTTGTCGAAGAACAGCCGCTCGTTCGGGATCAGGAAGGTCAGCTCGTCGCCGACGGTCGGCGTCCACGGGATCTTGGTCCTGGCGATCCTGTACTCCATACCGTCGCTTTGGACGCTCGCGACCCGGTCGCCGACCGCGGTGATCTCGCCCGTGACGATGTTGGGCATCTGGAGGAAGTCGGCGACGAACTCCGTGGCCGGATCGTTGTAGATCTCAAGCGGCGCGCCGACCTGCTCGACGTTGCCGTCGTTCATAATCGCGATCCGGTCGCTCATCGAGAACGCCTCCTCCTGACTGTGCGTGACGAACACGAACGTCTTCTCGACCTCCTCTTGGATGCGCTTCAGTTCGACCTGCATCTCCTTCGCGAGCTTCTCGTCGAGCGCCCCGAGCACCTCGTCCAGAAGCAGGACGTCGGGTTCGATGACCAGACTCCGGGCGGTGGCAACGCGCTGGCGCTCCCCGCCGGAGAGCTCCTGGATGTTCCGGTCCTCCTTGCCAACGAGGTTCATCAGCTCGAACATCCCGTCGGCGCGCTCGCGGCGTTCGGCGTCCGGGACGCCCCGGAGCATCAGCCCGTACTCCACGTTCTCCCGTGCGGTCATGTGCGGGAAGAGGGCGTACTCCTGGAAGACCAGGCTCGTGTTCCGGTTGTACGACTTTACGTCGTTGACGACGTCGCCGTCGATCCGGATCTCTCCACCCGTCGGCGTCTCGATCCCGGTGATCATCTGGAGGAGCGTCGACTTGCCGCTCCCGGAGGGGCCGAGGATGGTGAAGAACTCACCTTCCCGGACGTCGAGGTCGACGCTGTCGACAGCGACGACCGGTTCCGCGGCGTCGTAGACCTTCCGCAGGTTTCGAATCTCGATGACGTTCTGTTCGGACGAGGGAACCGTCTGCTGTGCCTCCACGTTCATTTTTCGTCTGATACTCACGGTAGTCATATATAAATCCATCCGTGAAACAACAACCACGTTCCGAGTTTCTGCGCTGAATTAGATACTGTATAACGGAAAGGCTTAGATGTGGGAAGCGATCCTATGTGAAACAATGACTCCCAGTTCGATCAGCTCCTCCGACGCAGCCACGGATCGACCCGTTCTCGACGGCGCTGCACAGCTCGGTGAGCTCGCGACGGGGTTGTACGGCCCCGACGGACGGGACAAGCTCGTGGTCACCGACCGGGAGACAGTCGTCACGGGCGACCTCCACCAGCTCTTCGACACCCTCGACCTGCGGGATCCGGGCGCGCGCATCGCCGCCAACGCGGCCGTCCAGCAGAAAGAGGCCGCCGGTGACGGTTCCGTCGCCGTCGTTCTCCTGACCGGGTCACTCGCGACACGGGCGGACGACCTGCTGGAGCGGGGGCTCCACCGGGCGACGATCGCCGACGGATACCACAGGGGACAGCGGGCGGCCGTGGCTGCACTGGCGGACCTCGAAACGCCGGCCGGCGGGCTCGACGGGAGCCGGGGCCGGGCCGCAATTCGGTCGGCGCTCGGACGTGCCAACGACGTGGCGGGGAGCGTCGCGACGGTGATCGAGGCGGCCCGTCTCGTTCACGACGCACGGGCGAGACGCGACGGCGGGATCGGCATCGAACGGATCGACTTCCAGCACCGCGCCGGTGCGACGGCGCCGCGCGTCGAACTCCGCCGCGGACTCGTCCTCGAGCGCGAAGCGGTCACTCCGAACACGCCGCGAAGGGTCGAGGACGCCCGGATCGCGATCGTCGGCGGCGGCAAGAAGGCGGGCCGCGGGATCGAGGAGCGAGAGCTGAAGCGGACGGGCGGGAGCACGGGGAAGGGCCGGACAGAGGTCGCAGTGCAGGCAGCGACGCCGGATGACCTCGACGCGTTCCGACAGCACGAGGCGGACGACGTCGCGGCGCAGGTCCAGCGGCTCGTCCAGGCCGACGTGGACGTCGTGTTCACGACGATGGGCATCAGCGACCGGGCGATCGCCGCGCTCGACAGCGCCGGTATCACCGCGTTCCGAGCCCTCCAGGCGGGACAGGCACGGCGCGTGTCGCGGGCGACCGGGGCGAAGGTCGTGATGCAGAGTACAGAGTTCGAGCCCGAAGACGTCGGCACGGCGGGGTTGGTGGCGGCCGAATCCGGCGACGACCCCGTCGTCCGGATCGAGGACTGTCCGGAGAGCGGCGTCGGCACCCTGCTCGTCACGGGGGCGCTCCAGACGGACGCGACGTCGCTCCAGCGGGAGCTGATGACCGGGATCGCCACTGCACGGTCGATTCTGGACGGGACGCACCTGGTGCCGGGTGGTGGGGGCGCGTGGATCGAACTCGCGGCCGCCGTCCGGGACGCAGCCACCACGGTCGCCGACCGATCCGCCGTCGCGATGGAGGCGTACGCGGACGCGCTCGAAGATCTGCCCCGGACGCTCGTTCGAAACTCGGGCGCGGATCCGATCGACGTCCTCGCGCGGCTGCGGGCCGCAGAGGGGGCCGTGTTCGACGGCGAACGGAACGAAGTGCGCGCCGCCGACGAACACGGCCCGTACGATCTCGCACCGGTGGTGGAGAGCAGCGTGACGGCCGCCTCCGACGTCGCGATCCAGTTCGTTCGGATCGACGAGACGCTCCCGGCGGCCGCCGAACCGGAACCGGACGTCGACGAGGAGAGCCTCCAGCCGGATCCCGAGAGAGATGTCGCGTGACGGTCAGGTAAGAACCGCGTACTGGTCTGTTCGTATAAATTCGGACTGCGTTCCGGTGTAGTCCCACAGATTGTACCTCGTATTCTTCATCCTGTTTCCGAGATGTAATTTACCAGTATCTATAACACGGTGAAGAGAAACTGGTCACGCAGAGAGATGACGAACGGCATTCAGCGACAGGAACTCTCCTCACCCCGATACGAGTACGGGGGGGACGACCAGATTTTCGTCGAACTCTCCGAGGAGATGAGCTTCGACGCGAACTTCGCGGCCCAGGCGATCACCCAGGAGATCCGCGACCGGGATCTTCCGGGAATCGTCGAGGTCGCGCCCGCGAACGCCTCGTACCTGCTCCGGTTCGACCCCGCAGAGCAGGATCCGGACGACCTCATCGAGGAACTGAAGGAGCTGAAAGAGGAGATCGACATCACCGACTACACCTGGGAGGCCCGAGTGATCGACGTTCCGGTGCTGTACGACGACCCGTGGACCCACGAGACGCTGATGCAGTTCCGGGAGCGACACCAAGATCCCGACGCGACCGATCTGGAGTACTCGGCGCGGATCAACGGCTTCGACAGCGTCGAGGCGTTCGTCGACGCCCACTCCGGGGCCCCCCAGATGGTGACGATGGTCGGGTTCGTGCCCGGACTGCCGTTCACGTTCCAGATGGTGCCCCGCGAAGACCAGATCGAGGTCCCGAAGTACGTCCAGCCGCGGACCGCGACGCCCAGCCGTGCGATCGGGTACGGCGGTGCCTTCACCGCGATCTATCCGGTCAAAGGGGCCGGCGGCTACCAGCTCTTCGGCCGGACGCCGGTCGAGGTGCTGGACGTCGATCAGGAGCTCGCGGACTTCCAAGAGTCGATGGTGCTCCCGAATCCGGGTGACATCCTCAACTACCGGCAGATCGACCGACAGGAGTACGACGCCATCCGGAACGAGGTCGAGGACGGAACGTACGAATACAACATCGGAACGATCGACTTCCGGCCGGAGGAGTTCTTCGAGGACCCACACGGCTACAATCAGCGAATCACGGAGGTGCTCAACCAATGATCCAAGTACTCGAACCGGGGCTGTCGACGACGGTGCAGGACACCGGCCGGTACGGCCACTACCACATCGGAATGCCGCCGTCGGGCGCGATGGACCAGTACGCCCACAAGGTCGCCAACTTCCTCGTCGGGAACGACGAGACCGCGGCGACGCTCGAGATGACGTACGCCGGACCGGACCTCGAGTTCAACGAGGACGCCGTCGTCGCTGCGACGGGGGCCGATATGGAGCCGAAACTGAACGGCGAGCCGGTGCCGATGTGGAGCGCGGTCCAAGTCGAGGCGGGCGACATCCTCTCGTTCGAATTCGCGACCGCCGGGGTCCGCTCGTATCTCAGCGTCGCGGGCGGCATCGACGTCCCGTCGATCATGGAGAGCCAGTCGACGTACACCCTCATCGGCATCGGCGGCCACGAGGGCCGCGCCCTCGAAGAGGGCGACGAACTGCCGGTCGGCGACGCGACGGGACGGGCCACGATCGGCGCGTCAGTCGACGACGACGCCGTCCCGGACTACGCCAACAACGACACGATCCGGATCGTGATGGGGCTCTGTGACTACCGGCTGACCGACGACGGCCGAGACGAGTTCCTGGGCGCGGAGTGGAAAGTCAGCGACGAGGCCGATCGTATCGGCTGCCGACTCAAGGGGCCGGACATCGAGCCGATGTTCGAAGAGCGCGAACAGCCGTTCGGGGCGGGTCCCGACCCGACGAACGTCGTCGACCTGGGCTATCCGGTCGGTTCGATCCAGATGGCCGGCCAGCCGATCGTCCTGATGCAGGACGCTGTCACCGGCGGCGGCTACGCGACCGTCGGGACAGTCATCAGTATCGACCGGAATATGCTCGCACAGGCCCGCACCCACCAGAACATCACGTTCCAGGCCGTCGACATCGACGAGGCGCTGAAGGCCCGCTCGCAACACGACGAGCAGTTGGACGCGGTCCGACAGGCCCTGCTGGACTGAGCCGGCTCCGTCGCAGTGCAGGGCGCGGGCGACTGCCCGGCAGAATTGAACGAACTCCTATTTTGCGTCGGTATCTAAAAGGAAAGACAGCATATAATTTGTATGTTGGACTGAGGGGAAGATATATGTGGGTCGGCGTCACCACTTGAGAAAGGATATGACCGAGACGACTGTTATCACGGCATCGATGCCCGGCGTGTTCTACCGACGTCCCGACCCAGAAGATCCCGTGTTCGCCGAGGAGGGCGACCACGTCGAGGCGGGCGAGGTGCTCGGCCTCGTCGGGGTAATGAAGACCTTCCACGACGTCACGGCCGACGATGGCGGGACGATCGTCGAGTTCTTCGCGGAGAATGAGCAGGAAGTAGACGCCGGTGACGAACTCGTAGAGATCGAACTGGCGTAGCGACGGTAGGGCGCGACTGATTTTGCGCGGATTTCGGTTCGACTTCGACGCCCGAGCGTCCGCCTCGCGATCGGGCCGGTAGCGGCGACGTACCCGACCGACCGAAGGAGCCACTCGCATACCGGCAGGTGGCCTGTCTACGCCGCGCGCCGGGGTCACAGGTCGACGGTGTCGACGAGAGCAGCGCGGTGGCGGAGGCGAACGGCGCGGTTGCCACGCCCGCCGGAGAATAGACCCTGTTCGAAAACTCGAACCCAAAGTGTATTTGATCCATAATTGAGTAGAAAAGTTATTTATCGTCCGATCTGTACAGTGGTGTATGGCTGGCCCGAGTATCCACGAGCTACACTTCGAGGACGCGCCGAACGTCGACAGCGTCCCCGGTCCGAAGAGCAAGCGACTCCTGAAACGGCAGCGCGCCGTCGACAGTAGCGCAGTCGCGTATCCCGAGAACATCCCCATCGCGCTCGAGGAGGCCAGTGGCGCGACCGTCCGCGACGTCGACGGCAACACGTTTCTCGACTTCTTCGCGGGCATCGGCGTGCTCAACGTCGGACACACGAACCCCTACGTGATGGAGGGAATGTACGAACAGGCCGATAAGTTCGTCCACACCGTCGACTTCCCGACCGAGGCTCGTCTGGATCTCATCGAGAAGCTCGAAGAGCTGGCTCCGGGAGATCTCTCCGGGAACAGCCGCGTCGTGTTCGGCGGACCGACGGGCAGTGACGCGGTCGAGGCCTCGATCAAGCTCGCGAAGTACAACACGGACGGGACCGGACTGGTCGCCTTCCGGAACGCGTACCACGGAGCGACGGCGGGCGCGATGAGCATCACGGCGAACAAGGGATTCAAAGGCCACTACACGCCGCTGCTTCCGGACGTCGTTCACGCGCCGTACCCGTACCCCTTCCAGGAGGGCCGAGAGCCGGAGGCCGCCGTCGACCACGCGCTCCAAGAGGTGCGGTCGATCCTCCTCGAACCGTACGGCGGACTCGCGAACCCCGCGGGGATCTTCGTCGAGCCGATTCAGGGCGAGGGCGGCGTCGTCGTCCCGCCGAAACGGTTTATGCAGGGGCTCCGCGAGATCGCCGACGAGGCCGAGGTCCCGCTGATGGTCGACGAGATCCAGGCCGGGTTCGGCCGGACCGGCAAGTGGTGGGCGAGCGAGCACTTCGACATCACTCCGGACATCATCACGAGCGCGAAGGCGCTCGGCGGGAACGGGCTACCGCTCTCCTGTACCATCTACCACGAGGATCTCGACACGTGGGACTCCGGGGACCACGCCGGGACGTATCGCGGAAACGTGCCAGCGATGAACGCCGGACTACGAGCCATCGAGTACATCGAAGCCCACGACCTGCTCGATCACGCCGCGGAGATGGGCGACCTGATCAAGTCGCGACTCCGCGAGATCGGCGCCGACAATCCGCACCTAGCCGAGGTCCGCGGCGAGGGCCTCATCATCGGCGCGGAGTTCGTGGACGCCTCCGGCTCCGTCGAGGACGCCGGCGACATCGTCGCGAGCATCCAGCAGTACTGTTACGAGCACGGTCTGCTCGTCTGGAAGGCCGGCCAGTACGGGAACGTGCTTCGACTGCTACCGCCGATGGTCATCACCGAGGAACAGACGGAGACGGCCCTCGACATTATCGCCGACGCGGTGAAGGACGTCACCGCGGTCGTCGCCGCGGAGTGATTGCGGCGCGGTCGACGAACGAGCGGTGATCGGCTCGGGTCCGACTCGCCACCGCCGATTCGAGGGTTTCTCAGGAGTCGTCCGGACCGAACACCAGATTGCGTAACTCGGCGTCATCATCCAATCGTTCGACGTTCTCCGCGAGGATGTCTGCGAGCCGGTCCCAATGTTTCGGCGTGTGTCCGCCGACGTGCGGCGTGACGTGACAGTTCTCCAGCGTCCACAGCGGGTGGGCCTCGGGCAGCGGTTCAGGATCGGTGACGTCGAGCGCCGCCCCACGGATCTGCTGGGTCTGGAGTGCGTCGACCAGCGCGTCCGTGTCGACGACCCCGCCGCGCGCCATATTGATCAGCACCGAACTCGGCTTCATCGTCGACAGCGCTTTCCGGTCGATCAGCGAGCGCGTCGTCTCGGTGAGCGGACAGGCGAGCACCACGTAGTCCGCGCGGGCGAGCGCGTCGTGGACGGCGGCGGCGTCGAATCCGACCACCTCGTCGGTCGGGCCACCCTTTTCGGGGGTGTAGCGGACGCCGATCGTATCGACCTCCATTCCTCGGAGCCGCTGCGTCAGCGCCTGCCCGATCGCGCCCAGCCCGACGACTGCGACGGTGCTGTCGGTGAACTCGCCCGGTCTGAAGTGACGCCACTCCGAGCGCTGTTGTCGGCGCCAGGCCTCGTGGAGGCCACGGGCGAACACGAGCATCTGCCCGAGCGCCTGTTCGGCGATGCCGGGGGCGTGGATCCCGCTGGCGTTCGTGACGGCGACGCCGCGGTCGAGGAGGAGATCCTTCGGCAGGTGGTCGGTTCCCGCGAAGGTACACGCGAACAGTTCGAGCCGCTCTGCGGCGTCGAGGAGTCGCTCGTCGATCGCGTTTCCGGTGACGATCCGGGCGCTTTCGACGTACCGTCGTTCCTCCTCCGGCGTCGTCGCGTGGACGACCCGGTGATCGGGAAGCCGCTCGCGAAGCGTCTCCGCGTACGCCGCCGTCGAGAGCCCTTCGGTGCCTTCGCGCCTGACCAAGATGTCTACGTCTGTGTCCGTCATCACGCCTTCCGCACCCACGTTCCGAGTGCACAGTCACCACGCAGGTGCCGCATTTATCTCTTTCTCAGACGGTCGAGGAGAGCGGCGCTCCTCGGCGCTACTAAGTACCCGCTCGGAGCTCGCTACGCCTGCCTTTCGGCACACCACGGCCCGCTCACTCCGGGAAGTGCGTCGTGGCGTCGAGGGAGCCGGACGGGGCCACGACACCCGCGGTGGCGGTGTCTCCCGCCGCAGCCGCCCCTGCGTCCGTGGACGCGTCGGGGAGGACGATCGTCGCGCCCGCGACGAGCGGTGCCAGGAGACCGGCCACGACGACGTTCGGGTCCGCGAGCGAGCCGCGAACGGCGACCTCGGCTCCGGCCCCGAGCTCTGCGTCGGCCGCGACAGCCGAGGCTGCGGCGAGGGCGTCGACGTGCGTGACGGGTCGGTCACCGGCCGCCAGCAGTGCGTCGGTCCCGGTGACGGTTGCCGGGTGGATCGCGGGGTTCTCGCTCCACACTTCGGTCTCCCAGTGCGTCGTTTCGGGGGAACTCGGCGGGTCGCCGTAGACGGCGAGCTTGTGACCGGGCGGCAGATCGAAGTCGTCCTCGCGCGCGGCTGGCGCGACCACGGCGCGCGGGAGAGCCTCGCCGACGTCGTCCGCGAAGCGCGTCACCGCACCCAACTGCGCCGCACCGAAGAACGTGAGTATCGGCTCGGGGACCGCGTCGGGGACGACGAGGACCTCGTCGCCTTCGCTGACGCCGAGATACCGGAGGACGTTTCCGGCCTTGTAGGAGGTCGTGATGAAGTCGTAGTAGCTGTACGTTCGGCCGGACTCGTCTGCTCGGAGTGCGAGCCCCTGGGTTCGACGGTCGCGGGGGACGAGATCGGCGACGATCGCGGGATCGGCGCACGGAGCGGGGTGCTCCGACCCGGCGGCGTCTGAATCGGTGGTCATACCGGTGGGTCGTCGCCAGCGTGCAAAACGGCGTCGGCCGGGGCGTCGTCAGGGCGCGCCGGTGATAAGGAACGTCGCGGACTCGGCGGCGTGCAGCTGTCGGCGCGACGCCGCCGCGACGCGAACAGCGTCACCCGGTTCGAGCGTTACGTCGTCGCCGTCGACGGTGACGCTGCCGGTGCCGTCGACGAGGTAGTACACCTCTTCCTTGCCGCTCTCTGCGTGGTCGTGCTCTCTGCCGCTCCAGTCGGCGTCGACGTCGACGACCGTGAGGCCGAGGTTCTCGCAGTCGAGCTCGTCGCGAAGAAAGTACATTCCCGGAGCCTTCTCGTCGCCGTCTTCGTAGTGGGCCTTGGTGTAGGACATCTATCTCACTGTTCGGTGGAGAAGAACGTGAAACTGGGGGCCGTCGACGGTTCGGCGTGCGGCGGACTCCAGTGGGTTTAGAACGAATTCTTGATTTTCTCGAAGAAGCCCTCGTTGACGTCGACGTCCTCGCCGCCGGCTTCGGCGAAGGCCTCCAGCGCCTCGCGCTGTTCGTCGTTGAGGCTCTCCGGCGTCACGACCTGCACCTGGACGTAGAGGTCGCCGTGGCCCCGGCCGCGGAGATGCGGCATCCCCTCGCCGCGGATCCGGAACTCCTCGCCGCTTTGGGTCCCCGACGGAACGTCGAGGTCGGTCGTGCCCTCGACCGTGGGCACCTCGACGGTCCCGCCGAAGACGGCTCTGGGGAACGAGATCGCGTGTCGGTGATAGAGGTGGTCGCCGTCGCGCTCGAAGTCGTCGTGCTCGCGGACGGCGACGTCGATGAGCAGGTCGCCGTTCGGCCCGCCGTTCTCGCCGGGCGCGCCTTCGCCTTCCATCCGGAGCGTCTGCCCGTCGCGGATGCCCGCCGGGATGTCGACCGTGAGCGTCGCCTCCTCGCGGGTGACGCCGTCGCCGCCGCAGACTGAACACGTCTCGGTGTAGGTCTCGCCGGAGCCCTCACAGCGCGGACAGGTCTGGGTCTGCTGGACGCGGCCGAGCGGGGTGTCGCGGACCGTCGTCGTCTGTCCCTGACCGTTGCACTCCGGGCAGGTCTGCACGTCGGCGTCGCGGGGGTGTCCGCGCCCGTTGCACTCCGAGCACTCCTCCGGGCGCGTGATCGTGAACTGCTTTTCGACGCCGCGGTACACCTCTTCGAGATCGAGCGTGACCTGCGTGCGGAGGTTTTGGCCCTGGCGCGGGCGGTTGCGCTGTCGGCCCTGACCTTGGCCGCCGCCGAAGAACTGATTGAAGATGTCGTCGAAGGGGCTGCCCTGGCCGCCCATCCCGCCGAAGGGGTTGCCCTGCCGCCGACCGCCGGCCCCGCCAGCGCCGCCGCCGACGCCGCCGCGTTTCTCGGCCTGCTCGAAGCGCTCGTGGCCCAGCTGGTCGTACATCTGGCGCTTCTCGTCGTCGGTGAGGACCTCTTTGGCCTTCTTGACCTTCTTGAACTTCTCCTCGGCGTCCGGTTCGTCGGAAACGTCCGGATGGTACTCTGCGGCCTTCTTTCGATAGGCCCTGTTGATCTCGTCCTCGGAGGCATCGCGGGAGACACCGAGCACGTCGTAGAAGTCCTCGCTCATTCGTTGTGGGAGTCGTAGTTGATTGAACTACTTCAACGAACCGGGTCGAAGAGCGCCCTGGGGTAGCTGGGCTTTTGTAGGCCGGGAGAGAGCGAGGCGATATGAAGGCCGTCACATTCACCGAGCACGGCGACCGCGACGTCATCGAGTACAGCGAGGTTCCGGACCCCGAAGTCGGCCGCGAGGACGTGCTCGTCGACGTCAAAGCCGCCGCGTTGAATCACTTAGACATCTGGACGCGACGCGGACTGCCGGGCGTCGACCTCGCGATGCCGCACGTCCCCGGGAGCGATATGGCGGGCGTCGTCGACGCGGTCGGTGCCGACATCACGCGCTTCGAGCCGGGCGATCACGTCGCGCTCGTCGCGGGCGTCGCGGGCGGCGATGGCGGCGGGGAGCCGGGGGGCGTCCCGAGGGACGACCCGACGCTCGCGCCGGACTTCCAGATCATCGGCGAACACCGTCCCGGCGTCCACGCGGAGTACGCCGCGGTCCCGGCGGCGAACCTCGTTGCGGTCCCCGAGCACGTCGACTGGACGGTCGCTGGGTCGTCCTCACTCGTGTTCCAGACCGCCTGGCGGATGCTGATCCACCGCGCCGAGGTCCACGCGGGCGAACGCGTGCTCGTCCACGGTGCGTCCGGCGGCGTCGGTCACGCCGCGGTCCAGATCGCCGACTACGCCGGCTGTGAGGTGTACGCCACCGCCTCGTCGGCGGAGAAGCTCGAGTACGCGGCCGACTGCGGCGCGACGCACGGGATCAACTACGAAGACGTAGACGTCGCCCGCGAGATCCACGACCTGACCGACGGGCGCGGCGTCGACGTCGTCGTCGATCACGTCGGCGAAGCCACCTACGAGGACTCGCTGAAGAGCCTCCGAAAGGGCGGCCGGTTCGTCACCTGCGGTGCCACGACGGGGCCGAACCCCGACGCCGCGCTGAACCGGATCTTCTGGAACCAACTGGAGGTGATCGGCTCGACGATGGCGACGCCCGAACAGGCCGAAGAAGCGCTCGAACTCGTCTGGGACGGCGTCTTCGAGCCGCGGATCCGTGCGACGCTGCCGATGAGCGAGGCCGCGCGCGCCCACGAGATCATCGAGAACCGTGAGGGCTTTGGGAAAGTGGTCGTAATACCGGACAGTGAGTTCTGACGACGAGGGATACGTCCATCGGCCGGGCGGCGAGCAGTCGGACGCGGTCGGCAGCGGAGCGAATGCGAGCGAAGCGAACGACGGACCCGCCACGCACGCGCATCCGGACGGCTTCGGGATGCACGGTTGGGTCCTCGTCGGCGTCCTCGTCGTCTGCACGCTCGTCGTCCCCGGAGTCATCTACATCCGTCCGGGCATCCTGTCGGCGGTGGGCATCCCCTACATCGTCTCGCTGCTGATTCTCCCGCTCGTTCCCGCCGCGGCACTCGGCCTCACCGCGGTCTGGGCGATGACGGCGGCGACGAACGACGACTGACTCCTAGTGGTTGCGACTGCGTGCGCGGCCGATCATACGACTGCGTGCGGTCGAGTGCGTGAAGACGTGCAAACGCGGCAATCTCCCCGAACAGCCGCGGGTGGCGGTCAAAATCCGCACTGATTGCGCTTCGGCTTGTACGTTTCCGGAAAAGCTTATTGCTGTGTGTGTGACAACATCTCGCACAGATGTTCGAGGCGTTCTCCACGGGCTACTACCTGGGGCGACTGTACGTCGAGCCGTCAGATCGGGACGTCCCCGCGATCCAGCGAGCAGACCACGAGCGGGTCAACGAGCACCTCTACGGTGACGAGGGAGTGTTCCGCACTGACTCGCCGCTCGTGATGAAGCTCGACACCGGACACATTCCGGTCCTCGGCGACGACAGCGTCCCATCTGGCACGCTCGCCGTCCCCGAGTCGGTGACGGGCGGGGACCTCCCGGCCGAACGCGACGTGCTGCTGGCGCGACCCGACCGCGCCGCGGAGCTCCTCCGCTACTCGGGCTATCGGTTCGGCGACGACGACGCCGTGGCGTGAGCGCGGCGCGGGAGCCGCCCAACCGCCGACTCGGACAACCGACAGTATAAGTGGCCCGCGGCCGCGCGTCGTGGTATGCTCGACGAGTTGCTCGGCCGCGCGGAGCTCAAGGCCCGGATCGAGGAACTGGAGGAGGAAAAGCGGCATCTCGACCGCCGCGCCGAGGCCGAGGAAGAGCGCCGCTCGGAGGCCGCTCGGAAGCGTCAAGAGGCCGAAGCGGAGATCAATCGGCTCGAAGATCGGATCGAAGGCCTCGAGGAGCGCGTCGAGCGACTGTCCGGAACTGAGGCCGCCGAAGTCGCATTTCGCGGGACAGAAGACCTCCGCGCCGAGCGGCGCGACGAGGTTCTCTCGCGGCTCACGTCGTTCGAGACCGCGGCGGAGGGCGCACTGACGGCGATGGTCGACGAGACCGTCCCCGAAGCCGTCTCGGACGCGCTCGGAGAGCGTGCGGCGCTGGTCCGTCGTGCCGCGCCGTGTCTCGTCTGCGTCGACGACGCCGGCCTCGTCGCCGTCGCGCTCGATCCGCCCGCGCCGCCCGCGCCGTTCGCCGAGTGGGGTCCGGGATTCAGACTCGATCGGTCGTGGTTCGCGCCGGTCGAACCGACGTGGGTCGCGCTCGTCCGGTCGGATCTGTTCGCGCTCGGCGTCTACGACGGCGAGGTCCTGACGCTCGTCGACGACGTCGAATCCGACGTGATGGGTTCGCACTCGAAAGGTGGCTTCTCGCAGGCGCGTTTCGAGCGCCGTCGCGACCAGCAGGTCGACGCGCATCTCGAACGGGCGCGCGACGCGATCACGGCGCATCTCGACGCCGACGTAGACGAGAACGCGGTCGGCGCCCCGGTTCCGGACGACCCAGAACTCGTCGTCCTGGGTGAGCAGACCGTGCTGGGGCAGTTCACGGATCTCGCCGATCGGACGGCGACCGTCGACGCCAGCGGCGAACCGGACGAGGCGCTGAGACGGGCGGTCCGGGAGTTCTGGACCGTGCGGCTGTCGCTGCTGTGAACGTCCGGCGAATCACGACTGTTAAACGCGCCGTCGGTCTCGTCTCACGTATGACCGCAGATCCGAACAGCGACGACCCCGAACGGGTCGTCGTCCTCGCACACGAGAAGTTCCCCGAGCGGGCGAAGACGGCCACGGGCGTCCTCAAGTACGCCGACTACGACGTCGTCGCCGTCCTCGACCGCGACACCGCCGGCACGGTCACGACCGACCACCGCCGCGACCTCCCGGAGGTCCCGGTCGTCGAGTCGATGGCGGACGCTCCCGACGCCGACACTCTTCTGATCGGCATCTCGCCGATCGGCGGCGAGTTCGACGACTCCTGGCGGCCGGACGTCCGAACCGCGATCGAACGCGGCTGCGACGTCGTCGCCGGCCTCCACTACTTCCTCTCGGAGGACGAGGAGTTCGCCGCTCTCGCCGCCGAGCACGACGTCGCGCTCCGCGACGTGCGCAAGCCGAAAGACGAGTTGACGGTCGCCGGTGGTCGGAGCGCCGACGTCGACGCCGAGGTAGTGC
This sequence comes from Halobellus sp. Atlit-31R, assembly GCA_003665935.1. Lineage (GTDB taxonomy): Archaea > Halobacteriota > Halobacteria > Halobacteriales > Haloferacaceae > Haloquadratum. Next base: position 388,028 of record QPLR01000002.1, read on the forward strand.
TGACGGTCGGGACGGACTGTTCGGTCGGGAAGATGACTGTCGCGCTCGAACTGGTCGAAGCCGCGCGCGAGCGCGGCGTCGACGCCGGGTTCGTCCCCACCGGCCAGACCGGAATTATGATCGCCGGCTGGGGGAACCCGATCGACCGCGTGGTGTCCGATTTCACCGCCGGCGCGGTCGAGGAGATGCTGCTCGAGGTCGGTGACGACTACGACGTCCTGTTCGTCGAGGGACAGGGCAGCATCGTCCACCCGGCGTACTCCGCGGTCACCTGCGGCATTCTCCACGGCGCGATGCCCGACTCGATGGTGCTCTGTCACGCTGCGGGCCGCGAGGCGATCCACGGCTACGAGTCGTTCGCGCTGCCGTCGATCGAGGCGTACGTCGACCTCTACGAGGACCTCGCCGCGCCCGTCCACGAGGCCGAGGTCGTCGCCGGCGCGCTGAACACGTCCGGCATCGAGAGCGACGAGGCGGCGCGAGCCGCCGTCGACGCCTACGCGGCGGACCTCGGGCAGCCGGCGACCGACCTCGTCCGGTTCGACGCCGACGCCGTCCTCGACTCGATCCTCGGGGCGGAGTGATCGATGCTCTCGACGGAGTTCGAGCGCGTCTCGCTCCCGCTCGCGGACGCGTTCACGATCTCGCGCGGCACCCAGACCTCCGCCGAGAACGTCGTCGTCCGAATCTCCGACGGCGAGGGGACGACCGGCGTCGGCGCAGCAGCCCCCTCGCCGCACTACGGCGAGACGGCCGCGACTGTCGAGGCCGTGCTTCCGGACCTGCTCGCTGTCGTCGAATCCGTCGACGACCCGCACGCGACCGCGGCGGTCGAACGCGGCCTCCGTGACGTCGTCGAGGACAACCCGGCCGCGCGCGCGGCAGTCGACGTTGCGCTCCACGACCTCGCCGCGAAGCGTCTCGGCGTCCCCCTCTACCGGCAGTGGGGGCTCGATCCCGACCGATCCCCGAAGACGTCGTTCACGATCGGCCTCGACGACACCGAGCGGATGCGCGAGAAGACGCGTGCGGCGGTCGCCGACGGCTACGACGTTCTGAAAGTGAAACTCGGAACCGACCGCGACGAGGAGATCGTCGCGGCCGTCCGTGAGGAAGCGCCGGAGGCGCGGATCCGCGTCGACGCCAACGAGGCGTGGACGCCGCGCGAGGCGGTCCGGATGACGGACCGACTCACCGCCTACGGTGTCGAGTTCGTCGAACAGCCGGTTCCGGCGACCGACCCCGAGGGGCTCCGGTTCGTCTACGAGCGCGCCGCACTCCCCGTCGCGGCCGACGAGTCCTGTGTCACACTCGCAGACGTACCGGCCGTCGCCGACCGCGCCGACATCGTGAACCTGAAACTGATGAAGTGCGGCGGGCTCGCCGAGGCCAGACGGATGATTGCCGCCGCTCGTGCACACGGGCTGGAAGTGATGCTCGGTTGTATGATCGAGACGAACGCCGCTATCGCGGCCGCCTGCCACCTCGCGCCGCTGCTCGACTACGCGGACCTCGACGGTGCGCTCCTGCTCGGCGACGACGAGTACGCGGGTGTCCCGACCGACGGGAGCGAGATCCGCCTGTCGGCGCTCCCAGAGCGTGACCTCGCGGGGACCGGCGCGCGACCGGTCGAGTGATCGCTCCGGCCGTACCTTTTTATCGCATCCCGGCGGCAGCGGGCGTGTGACGTGAACACGACCCCGCGTCGGGCAGCGGTTGTTCGGCACGTCGACGCGGGAGAGGCGGAGGGTGAGAGTGCCGACTGTTCGCTACGTTGCGACCGTGCCGTGCGCGGCGACGACATCGGGTAGCCGGCGGTGACCGCGCGTGGACGCACACCCTTAACCGCGCGCACCGACTAGTGACGCGCAAATGTCCCAAGTCACGCTCATCGGTGATCGGCTCGCGTCTCCGGGCACGGAGTTCGTCTACGAGGGGGAGTCGGCGGCGTGCGAGGGCTGTCCCTACCGGCAACAGTGTCTGAATCTCGCCGACGGCGTCCGCTACGAGGTGACGGCGGTCCGCGAGAACGGACAGTTGCTCGACTGTGCCGTCCACGATACCGGCGTTCGCGCCGTCGAGGTCGAGCCCGCGTCGATCACGGCGAACGTCGCCTCCAAGGGTGCCTACGCCGGCAGCAAAGTGACGCTCCCCGGCCCGTGTCCCCACACCGAGTGCCCCAGCCACGAATACTGCGTCCCCGATGGTGCCGACTTCGAGACGGAGTACCGAATCGAGGAAGTCCGGGGCGATCCGCCGCACGAGTTCTGCTATCTCGACCGTGACCTCACGCTCACCGATCTCGAACCGCCGGAGTCGTAGTTCTCAGAGCGGTACGGGCTCTTAAAAACCTCAGCCGCTACGCGAGCGTCCCGAGTCGATCGGCGGCGTAGCCGAAAACGTCCTCGTAGCCGTGCGCAGAGAGGAGAACGGGGTAGAACTCGCTGTCGGCGGTGTACGACTCTCCGTCGGCGGCCGCCACCGGATCACCGGGGTCGACTCGCTGGAAGTTGTCGACGAAGACCCGGTACTCCTCGGCCGGGGCTTTCGGGATCCGGTCGAGCAGTCGGAAGACGGTCACTGCGTCCTCGTCGCGTCGGTGCAGCGACAGCGGCGGCTCGACGTCGCCCTCGATCGGTGCGGGCAACACGCCCGTCGCCGACAGGAACGCGCGGACGATCCAGTAAGCGTTCGTGGCGGCCTCGTCTGTGCCCTGTAGCCCCGACTCCACCTCGATCGTGTGCGCGTGGTCGATGAGCCGACCGTTCGCGAACGAGCTCGTCTCGACGAGATACTCCATCGGGAGGTGCGGGCAGATCGCCCGCGACACGGCGTCGACCTCGTCGACGAGCGCGAACGGTTCGGCGTACGACTGCGTCGAGTGCAGCGAGAGCACCGTCTTCCCACGGAGCTCCCGCACGAGGTCGTGTGCGAGTCGCCCCTCGTGGGTCTCGGCGTTCGGATCGCCCGGGAACGCCCGATTGAGGTCCTCGTCGAGGTAGCGGACGTCGGCGTCGAGCGCCTCCTCGTTGGCGACGACGAGCTTCACCGGGCGCTCGACCGCCGGCTCGGAGGCGACGAAGCGTTCGATCGCTCGCTCCCCGCAGGGTTCGTCCCCGTGGACCGATCCCACGACGGCCACCTCGGGAATCCCGTCCCCGAGTTCGTAGATTCGCATCGAATTTTGTCAGGCGATGGAGAGTCAAATCTCTTTGTTTACGCGGACGAAGCAGTAGGTGTGACCAATCACACCCGCGACGACAGCGTTGGACCGCCGACGACCGGGACGCCCACCGGCTGGGAGCCGACGCGAGTCGCGTCGAACGGGTGGGAGCACGGTACGCTCCGCCGTGCGACGATCCACGGCGTCCGGCTCTACAACGCGCGGGGCTTCCACGAGTCCCACGACTGCTTCGAGGTCGAGTGGTACAACTACGGCTCCGGAACGACCGAGAGTGCGTTCCTCCACGGAATGGTGCAGGTCGCTGCCGGCGCGTACAAGCACTTCGACTTCGAGGACGACGACGGGATGCGCTCGCTGTTTCGGACCGCGCTCCAGTACCTCCGGGGCGTCCCGGACGACTACTACGGTGTCGACGTCCACGACGTCCGGCGGGTGCTCGGTGCTGCGCTCGACGACTCGTCGGTGCTCGACGACTGGCAGATCCGACTCGACGGCGCGTATCCGACGGCCGACCGACGGGACTACGAGTACGCCGAGCGACTCGACTGAGCCAGGAGTCTGTTACCCGTCGGCGTCGTCCTCGACCGCGCTCGCCCGCGCCAACCGATCGTAGGCCGCCCACGAGGGATCGACGTCCGGATGGGAGATCTTCTCGCCGTCGACCACGACGCCCGAGCCGGCGGTGACCTGCCCGGCGACGCCGACAGCCGTTCCTTCGGACTCCAGCGCGGCGACGACGTCCGCAGTGTAGTCGGGATCGACCGCCAGCACGAGTGTTCCCCCGGTAGTCGCCTTCCACATATCGATTCCGAGGGCGTCTGTAGTCTCTCTCACGCCCGGCAGAATGGGGACGTCGCCGGTCGAGAGATCGAATCGAACGCCCGCGCCGTCGGCGACTTCGACGAACGCGCCGAAGAGTCCGCACTCCGTCGCGTCGTGCATCGCGTGGACGCCGCCCGCCGCGGCCGCCGTCATCGCGTCGCGAACGCAAGCCGCGTCGTCGAGGCGCGACTGCGCGTCCGCGAGCGTCGCCGCGTCGAGGGCGAACTGGTCGGGGAAAAGCGACGTGAGCAGTCCCGTGGCCTCGACGCCGGGACCGCTCGTCACGACCACGTCGTCGCCGACGCGAGCGCCGTCCGGGCGCACGAGGTCGTCGTGATCTCCGACGCCGAGCGCCGTCGCACCGCCGACCCAGGGGAACGAACAGTCGGCGTAGCGGGCCGTATGCCCGGTCACGACCGAGACGCCGAGGTCCGTAGCCTCGGCGTGTATCGACCGCCAGAGCTTCGCGAACGACTCGTCGTCGAGTTCCGGGGGCAAGGTAAACGTGATTGCGAGATGCGACGGTGCGAGCCCCGAGACGGCGACGTCGGCGAGCACGAAATCCAGCGCGAACCGTCCCGCGCGCTCGAAGCCGAGGTCGGGAAGCACCGAGACGGGGTCGGTCGCGATTGCGACGGCAGTACCGTCGACGTCGAGCACCCCGAAGTCGACGCCGTGGGTCGGCCCGAGCGCCACGTCGTCGCGGTCTGCCCCGAGGTTCGGGAAGACGTACTCGTCGAAGAACTCGCGGTCGACCTTGCCGAGATCCGCCATACCCGACGGTCTCTCCCGGGCGATTTGAACGTGGCGTTGGCGAGCGACGACGGTGCGTCGTCGGTTCCGACGTCGCGGTCGGGGGAGTGGGCCTCGTCCGGATCTGCGGACTGGCGGCTGCGGGCGGTAGTACAACAGTCGAGTGCGGGGAGAATCCCCGACCGACTGGCTCACGAAGAGACGCGAGCGCGGATCCCGGGGAGCTCATCCCACCGGCGCGGTGACCTCGCGTCACCCGCTTCTTTCCCGCTGCGATATAAGTATCTCGCTAAGTGTACTCTCAAGCAGTATATAGATCCCCGACGAGTACGGATGCAAGCACCGAGTCAGTGCCGGATGCGCTAGCGCGGCTTACACGCCCGACTGGAACTGACGCGTGAGTTCGTCCGAGACGCGGGCAGGTTCTTCGTGGTGCAGCCAGTGTGTCGCGTCGTCGAGGACGACGAGGCGGCTCTGCGCGCAGTACGCCGCGCTGTCGGCCGCGAGCGACTCCTGCAGAAAGTCGTCCTGCGCCCCCCAGAGCACGAGGGTCGGGGGCGTCACCCGGGTCGTCCGAGGCGTCGGGTTCGCGCGGGCGATGGCGCGGTACCAGTTCACCATCGAGCGGTACGCCCCGTCGACTGCCCAGGCCGTTCGGTAGCGCTCGAAGTCGCCGCAGTCGAACGTTTCGGGACGGCTTGTTCGCTCCAGCACGTCGGTGAGGACGCGCCAGTTGCCGGCGCGGGCGACCAGTTCGGGGACTCGCGGCAGTTGGAAGAAGCCCGCGTACCAACTCTTGAGGAGCTGTCGCGGGTCACGGGTGAGTGCGCGCCGGAACGCGCTCGGATGCGGGACGTTGAGGACCGACAGGGTTCGGATCCGATCCGGGTCGTGGAGGCCGAGCCACCACGCGACGAGCGCGCCCCAGTCGTGGCCGACGACGTGGGCGGCCTCGACTTCGAGGGCGTCGAGCAGTCCGCTGACGTCGGCGGCGAGCCTGTCGGGGTGGTACGCCGAGACGGCCGCCGGCTTCTCGCTGCGGTGGTAGCCGCGCTGGTCCGGGACGATGACGCGGTAGCCGGCCTCCGAAAGCGGTTCGAGATACTCGTGCCACCCGTACCAAAACTCCGGGAAGCCGTGGAGCAAGACGACTGGTTCGCCGTCTTCGGGGCCTGCGACGACGGTGTGCAGCGTCACGTCGCCCACGTCGAGGAAGCGCGATTCCCCGGGAACGCCGACGTGGGACGGCGTCACGTCGCTCGCGCGTCGCAGTCGCGTTTCGAGGGCGGTCACTTGTCCGCCTCGATCGAGAGCCGATCGACGAGCGCCTCCTCGCCCGCCTCGCGTTCCCAGTCCCGCGAGGCGGTGCCGCCGACCTCCGCGCGGATCTTCTCTTCGAGGAGATTCACCGCGACGCTGTTCGCGCCTTCGGGGACGATGAGGTCGGCGTGGCGCTTCGTGGGTTCGACGAACTGCTCGTGCATCGGCTTGACAGTCGAGAGGTACTGGTCGATGACGCCCTCCAGACCGCGCCCACGATCGATGACGTCGCGCTGGATGCGACGGAGGATGCGGACGTCGGCGTCCGTCTCGACGTAGAGGCGGAGATCGAGCATCTCGTTTATCTGCTCGTCGTAGAGTGCGAAGATCCCCTCGATGAGAATGACGTCGGTGGGTTCGACCCGTTTCGGGTCGTCGGTCCGGTTGTGCGACTCGAAGTCGTAGGTCGGCATCTCGATCGACTGCCCCGAAAGGAGAGTCGAGACCTGTTCTCGAATCAGTTCCCACTCGAACGCCGAGGGGTGGTCGTAGTTGACTTGCTCGCGTTCCGCGAAGTCGAGGTGAGACAGGTCCTCGTAGTAGTTGTCCAGCGGAATACGCGTGACGTCGTCGCCGACGTTCTCCGTGATGAGGCGCGCGACGGTAGTCTTCCCCGCGCCGGTGCCGCCAGCGATCCCGATGACGAACGAGGGGATGGTCATCTCTTGAGGGGCGGATCCGCGGGCGCTTGAGCGTGGCGATTCGTCGGCCGGTAGCACAGGTCTCTGACGCCCGCACACTGTCGATTCCGTTTCCAGCCGGTCCGGCAGGTAGTTGAGGCCGAACGGACTGAGACAGTGGCAGCGACGACGAAAGCATCCCGAGACGTGCTGCGGTGATTGTCACGTTCCGAATTCTTCGACGCCGACTATCAGATTCCGATCACGACGCGTCCGCGAGCGGTGTCGCCCGGTGGGGCGGAGGTCGGAGCGTCGGCGGGTCCCTTCCGTGTAGGGTGTTGTCACTGAACGGTGTATGTACTCGAATATACAGTATCGTAACGGACACATTTATACGGAGGTATCCCATTCCGATGGATATGGCACGTGATATCGTACGGCGCGACTTTCTGAAGGGCGTCGGCGCAACCGGTGCGATCGGTGTGACAGGACTGTCTGGCTGTATCGGAAGCCCCGGCGACGGCGGCGGCGAGGGCGGAGACACAGAGGGCGGCGACAGTGGCGGAAGCACCGCAACGAGCGGTGGCGGCGGCAGTGGCGGCGACGGCCCCGAGGGTCTCGTCATCATCGGCTACCCCGAGAGCGGGATCCAGCTGTTCCGTGACTACTACAGCCAGTCCGACGGCAGCGAGCAGATTCTCGTACCGGACGGCCTCCGCGACGGCGCGATGCCCGGCCAGGTCGGTAACGATATGGCGAACGTCACCGGGACGGCCCCCGCCGCCGGCGGTCCGAACCAGGAGGCGTTCAACACGCTGTTCGAAGATGAGTACGGCTCCTCGCCCGGCGTCTTCACCTCCCAGACGTACGACTCGGTCGCGATTCAGCTGCTCGCGAACGCCGCCGCCGGTGCGAACGACGGGACGGCGATCCTCGAGCAGATGCGCCGGGTCGCGAACCCCGGCGGGATGACCGTCACGCCGGAGAACCTCGTCGACGGCATCGAGGCGGCTGCGAACGGCGAAGACGTGAACTACCAGGGCGCGTCCTCGGCGACGAACTTCAACGAGGACGGCGACCCGGCCTCCGCGGCCTACTCCATCTGGGAGTTCGCCGACGGCGGGACGAGCCAGGTCGAAGTCCAGAACTTCGAGGGCGAGAACCCCGACGGCGCCGGCGACGCCGCCGGCAGCGCATCCGGCGGCAGCGACCGCGAGATGTCGGTCGGGATCCTCCTCCCCGAGACGGGCGACCTCGCTTCCGTCGGGCAGCCGATGATCCAGGCGGCGCAGATCCCCGTGATGCAGGTCAACGACGCTAACCCGGCCGGTCTCTCCGTCAACGCGCAGATCGAGGACACCCAGACGTCGCCGAGCGCCGGGACCTCGGCCGCCGAGACGCTCGCGAGCGCTGGCGTGCCGAGCGTCTGCGGCTCCGCGTCCTCGGGTGTCAACGTCCCCGTCTCCCAGCAGGTGTTCATCCCGAACGAGATGGTCGGCTGCTCTCCGTCCTCGACCGCGCTTTCGGTCTCGAATCTCGACGACGACGACTACATCTTCCGGACGGCACCCTCGGACTTCCTGCAGGGCCGCGTGATGGCGCAGGTGATGGCGGAACGGCTCGAAGTCAGCTCCGTCTCGACGCTCTACGTCAACAACGACTACGGCCAGCAGCTCTCCGACCGGTTCAGTACCGTCTTCACCGAGCAGTTCGACGGCGAGGTCTACAACAAGGTCGCCTTCAACAAAGGCGAGTCCTCGTACTCCTCCGTCATCGAGTCGGCGCTGTCGTCGAACTGAGCGGGACCACACGCATCAGATTCTGCGTTTTTTGGAGCCGCGCCGGCCAGCGTCGCGAGCGGCCGCTGTGGACCTTCGAACACTCGAAAAACGGACCGCTGAACGACGACCTACCCGCCGAGGAAGTCCCGGCGGACCTGCTCGTCGTGCAGCAGGACGTCGCCGTCGTCCATGTACCGATTCCGTCCGTTCGCGAGGACGTACCCGCGGTCGCAGCGGCGCAGCGCTTCCTTCGCGTTCTGTTCGACCATCAGAATCGCCGTGCCATCGTCGTTGATCGCGTCGATTCGGTCGAACATATCGTCGACGAGGTCGGGCGCGAGGCCCGCGGACGGCTCGTCGAGTAACAACAGCGACGGGTCGAGCATCAGCGCGCGGCCCATCGCGAGCATCTGCTGTTGCCCGCCGGACATCGTGCCCGCCTTCTGTGACTGCCGCTCCTCGAGGATCGGGAATCGCTCGAAGACGGCATCGAGCGCGTCCTGCGGCAGTTCGTCGAGGATGTACGCGCCCATCTCCAGGTTCTCGCGCACCGTCAGCGACGGGAAGACGTTGTCGTTCTGCGGGACGTAGCCGACGCCCTCGTGGATGATCTCTTCGGGACGCAACCCGGTGATGTCCGCGGCGTCGAACGTGACCGTCCCGCCCATATGTGTCGTGAGCCCGAAGACGGACTTCATCACGGTCGACTTGCCGGCCCCGTTCGGACCGACGATGGTGACGTACTCGCCGTCCGCGACGTCCATATCCACGTCGGTCAGGATCTGGAGGTCGCCGTAGCCGGCGTCGAGGTCACGGACTTCGAGCAGCGAGTCGCCGTCGCGATCCGGGATCGTCTCACGGGAGACCGCGGTGTCGCCGTCTGCCTCGGCTGCGTCGGCGCTCATACGTTCCCCCCGAGGTAGGCCTCGATGACCTCCTCGTTCGCCTGTATCTCCGCCGGTGTGCCCTCAGTCAGGACGCTGCCCTGATGAAGGACGATGACGCGTTCGCAGTTCTCCATAATCAGCTCCATATCGTGTTCGACGAGCAGGAACGTGTACCCCTGCTTGCGGAGTTCGTGGATGTGATCGAGCAGCCGCCGCTCCAGCGACGGATTGACCCCGGCGAACGGCTCGTCGAGCAGCAACATATCGGGGTCCGTGAGCAGTGCTCGCGCCAGCTCGAGCAGTTTGCGCTGGCCGCCGGAGAGGTTGCCGGCGTACTCCTCGGCGATGTGGTCGATCTCGAAGAACTCGAGGACGTTCCAGACGCGTTCGAGCAGCTCGGACTCCTGTTCGACGACGTCGCTGCGGAATCCCGGCGTGACCGACCGCCAGAGCGCCTCGCCGCGCTGGGCCTTCGGCGCCAGCATCATGTTCTCGAGTACCGTCATCTCCTGCAGTTCGCGGGCGATCTGGAAGGTCCGGACCAGCCCCCGGTTCGCGATCGCGTGGGGCTTCTCCCCGGTGATCTCCTCGCCGTCGAACGTCACGCGCCCGGAGTCGGGCTGGAGCATCCCGGTGATGAGATTGAAGGTCGTCGACTTCCCCGCCCCGTTGGGGCCGATGAGCCCCGTGAGGCTCCCGCGTTCCACCTCGAACGTCGCACCGTCGACGGCGGTAATGCCGCCGAAGGACTTCCGTAACCCCTCCACCTGGAGCGGATACTCTTCGCTGACGCTCGGACCGCCCGAGCCGAGGTCGAGTCCCGTCGACGCGCTCTCGGCCGAATCAGGTCCGGCGGCGTGAGCGTCGACGCCGGCCTCGTCGTCGGGCGCGTCACCCGCGCCGGCCGCTTCACTCATCGCCACCACCTCCGGCGTCGCCGCCGTCGGTCTCGACCGCCGTGCCACGCGCTCGCGACGCAGTCAGCGGGATGCCCGCGGCCGTCTCCTTGCGGTGGCCGAGCATCCCCTCCGGGCGGTTGTGCATCAGCCAGATGAGGACGAGCCCCATAAACACGAGCTGGAGTTGTCGGATGCTGTCGATCGTGTAGAAGAAAAGCGGTGCCGGATCGATGTTCGAGATGAGCGGCGCGACGGCCGGACCGAAGCCCGACGGCGCGTCCGCGTTCGGCAGGACGGTGTCGACGAGGTTCTTCAGGTAGCGCGGTCCCTGGTAGAGCAGCGCCGCGAAGACGGCACCGCCGAGGACGCTCCCGGTGTTCGAGCCCGCGCCGCCGATGATGAGGGCGATCCACACGAAGAAGGTGATGCGCGGCCGGAAGAAGTTCGGCGTGACGGCTCCGCTCGTCATCAGCCAGAGGATGCCCGCCAGCCCCATCAGCGCACAGCCGAGCATGAACGCCTTGATCTTGAACCGGTTCGTGTCCTTCCCGAGCGAGTTCGCGGCGTCCTCGTCCTCACGGATGGCCTTGAGGACGCGTCCGAACGGCGACTCGCCGGTCCGCTTGAGCAGCCAGTAGTAGCCGGCCACAAAGAGGAGTAGCACGACTCCGTAGACGAGTCCGTCGACGACGGGCTTCGGATTGTTGGGCACGAGGACGGTAAACGAGTCGACGAAGCCCAGGTAGGCGTCCCATAGCCCGAAGACGCCGAAGAACGCCTCCAGCGGATCGGTGAAGTCGAGAATGAGCCCCGACCCGCCACCGAAGCCGACGCGAGCGCCCAGCAGCTGGAACTGCTGGAGCTCGCCCGAGAGGAACGAGAAGCGGACGATCTCCGACATCGCGATCGTCACGATCGCGAGGTAGTCCGCCCGCAACCGCAGCGCCGGTAACGCGATCACCAACCCGAGCAGAGCGGCGGCGATCATCCCGGCGAGGATCCCGACGACGAGCGGGAGTCCGAGCCCGCCGACCTGCGCCGCGCCCCCGGCCTCGTAGAGCGGCTTCGAGACGAGCGCCATCACGTAGATGCCGACGGCCATGAAGCCGACGATGCCGATGTTGAACAGCCCGGTGTACCCCCAGTGGAGGTTGAGCGCGAGCGCGAGCATCGCGAAGACGCCGATGTAGAAGGTGAGCACCGCGATGGTGTTGAGCTGTCCGCGCAGCGAGTATCCGAGACCGACGCCGATCAGGACGTACGCGGCGTACGTGATCAACAGAACGGCCACGATGAGGCCGGCGTCGCCGCCCGGGAGTCGCGCCGCGACGTCGTCGCGGACGCTCATGCCGTCGACCTCCCGGAGAAGAGGCCTTCAGGCTTCACGAGAAGCAGAACGATCATCACGCCGAACGCCGCCGCGCGGGCGAACGCCGATGGAATCCAGATGACCGACACCGACGCCGTCAGCCCGATCGCGAGGCCGCCGACGATCGCGCCGTAGATCGAGCCGATGCCGCCGAGGATGACCGCAGCGAAGATGAGCAAGAGCAGGAGCCACCCGTCGTTGAATCCGAGCGTCCCCTTCCAGAGGATGAACATATAGCCCGCGACGCCGGTGAGGCCGCCACCGATGACCCACACCGAGCGGACGACGCGTTCGGTCGGAATGCCCGTGATGCCCGCGAGATCTTCGTTGTCTGCCATCGCCCGCATCGCCTTGCCGAGCTTCGTCATCTGCAGGAGCAGGTGGACCGCGAGCATCAGCCCGCCGGCCACGACGACGAGCGCGACGTCGTGGGCGTTGATGCGGATCGCCCCGTCGACGAAGTACAGCGACATCGACGGCGGCTGCGCCGTCGTCCCGCGGACGCTGGATCCGAAGACGAACTGCATCAGGTATCGCAGTGCGAACGCCACCCCGACGCTCGTGATGAGCAGCGTGATCCCGTCCTCGTCACGGATCGGCCTGAAGACGAGCCGATCGATGAAGAGCGCGAGGGCGACGGTGGCGACCCCGGCGACGAGTGCGCCGGCGACGACCGCCAGCGGCGTCCCGGTGACGCCGACGCCGAGCGTGCCGCCGTACACCGAGCCGCCCGCGCCGACGAGCAAGAGCGCGCCCACGTCGGCACGCCCGAGACCGGCGACGAGATACGTCGTCGCCCACCCGGAGAACGCGCCCGCGGTGATGAAGTCGCCGTGCGCGAAGTTCGCGAAGTTCAGAATACTGTACGTCATAGAGAGCCCGATGCCCGCGAGACCGATCACCAGTCCGCGCATCAGCCCGTCCCAGACGAGCGAGCCGACGCTGCTGAACGACGTCTCACCGGTCGCAAGGCCGGAGAGCAGATCGAACAGCAGAACGATCCCAACGAGCGCCAAGAGAACCGAACCGGGCCGCGCGACCGCGAACTGACGTCCGCGTGTGTATGTCTCGGCGAAACCCATTGATAACTATCCTCACGATGATTGCGGTTGGGAAACGATGATAAGTCTTTCTTCACGCGCCTCCGCGCACCCGCGAGAATCGCACGAAGCCGCGCATCTCGGCAGCGGATCGCCGCCGCCTCACACGGGGTCGTCGCCCGACGTCGCGGGATCGATCACCGGCCGGGGGTAGTCGATCCCGAGCTCGACGCCGTAGCGCGCCTGCTCCGACTCCGAGAGCGTCCACGGCTCGTGGGCGGCTCGAGGCCCCAGCCCGTCGAGTTCGGGCAGCCAGCGCCGCACGTACTCGGCGTCGGGATCGTACTCGTGCGCCTGCGAGAGCACGTCGAACGCCCGCTGTCGGGAGTCGTTGCCGACGCCCGCGATGTACGCCCAGTTGCCGTAGTTCGAGCCCGGATCGTAGTCCAGCAGGCGCGTCTCGAAGTACGCTGCACCGCGTCGCCAGTCGATCTTGAGGTCGTTCACGAGAAACGAGGCGGCGTTCTGCCGGCCGCGGTTCGACAGATAGCCGGTCGCGTTCAGCTCGCGCATACTCGCGTCGACGAAGGGGACGCCGGTCGTTCCTGTGCGCCACCGCTCGAACGTCCGGTCGTCCCACTGCCAGGAGACGTCGTCGCGTCGCCTGAGGCCGCCGGGCGCGAAGAACTGCGCGCCGTGTTTCGCGAGCTGGAACTGGAAGAAGTCCCGCCAGCGGAGTTCGAAGCGCAGCCAGTACGTGGACTCGTTCGACACGCGCTCGCGCTCGTAGCGATCGATCTCCTCGGAGACGCGCCGGGGGGAGAGACAGCCCTCGTTGAGCCACGGCGAGAACTTCGAGGAGTAGTCGGCGCCGAGGAGTCCGTTCCGCGTCTCCCGATACTCCCGCAGGTGATCGCCCGCCCAGACGTACGACTCGATCCGGTCCAGCGCCGCGTCCTCGCCGCCGTGAAAGTCGACCGGCTCACCTCCGGCGGCTGTCTCGCCCGAGACGTCGGGTGCGGCGGCGACGTCGAACTCCGGAATCGCTCCGGGGGAGACTGCGTCGGGGTCGACCCCGGGGTCGTCCTCGCCCGGAAGCGGCGGCATCGACGGCCGCGGGTACGTCTCTCGGACGACCGGGTCGGCCTCGATCGACTTCCGGAACTTGGTGAAGGTGTCGCTGATGGCCGTATACGGCGTCGGCAGATCGTCGATGTGGTGCAGCGTCCGACCCCAGAACCGACGCGGCGCGACGCCACGCTCCCGCAGAGCTGCTGTGACTGCCGCCCGAACGGCTCGCTCTTCGGGGCCGGGCAGGTCGTGGAAGGTGACCACGTCGGCGTCGACGGCGGTCGCGAGTTCGGGGAGAACCGCCTCGGGGCGGCCGCGCCGAACGAGCAGGTCGGAGCCGGCCTCGCGCAGTCGCTCTCGGAGCGCTTCGAGAGATTCACGGCGGAACCGAGCCCGTTCTGGGCCCAGTCGCTCGTATCGGAACGACTCGGGGCCGCCGTAGCGCTGTGTGCCGTACTCCCGCGGGTCGACGCAGTAGACGGGCAGCATCCGGTCCGCCGCGGCGGCCGCGAGGAGCGCTTCGTTGTCGTGCGTGCGGAGGTCGCGGCGAAACCACACGATAGCGGTGTCGGACATCACCGTTCACAGGCGTGCCACGCACCTGAGCGTGACGGCCACGGTCGGCGCTCGTCCGTACTCCTCAGCCGCGGAGCCGGTGCCAGGTCGAACTCCGCTGTGAGAGGAGCTGATAGAGCGCGGAGGCGACGACTGCACCCGACAGTAGGAGGCCGATAACGGCCGGACTGAGTGCTCGAAAGACCGGCACCCCGACCACTGCGGCGATCTGTGTGAGCGCGCCGAGCACTCCGAGGCCGAAGTAGTACTCCGCCCAGGAGATGCCGTACTGCGGAACGACCTCCATATACACGCCGACGTCGGCCGCGTTCTCCGAGAGCGTGACCGTCTTGGCGTCCGGGTCGTATTCGACGATCCCGAGGGTGTCGAGTTTCGGGAGATGTGTCTGGTGCAACGAGACGTAGACGCTCTGGCGGACGTTTCGCGGCGGCGGCGACTCCTCGGCTTCGACGCCACCGATGTGCTCTGACAGTTCGGCGACTGTTTCGATGCCCTCACCTGTGCGAAGCCGTTCGAGCACGAGCCGACGCCGGTCGTTTCGGAGCACGTCGTGGATTTCCGACGCCGCGAGATCCGTCCCACCGGGTTTCGACTCGCCTCCGCCCCCACTCATACTATCTCTCTTTGCGGGGGCTACCTACATGAATGTGTCCGAACAGGATGTGCGGCGAGCAGCCGGAAAAACCGCTCGAGAGGTGACGCCGCGACGGCGCGAGCGACCCGTTATTCGGTCGGCCGCGGACGGGCGACGAAGAGCGTCTGCACCAGGCTGTACGGATCGTAGACCGACTGGTGGCACTGGCAGTAGACGTCGTTTTCTGCGTTGAACTTCGCGGAGCCCTCGCTCTTGTACTTCGGCACGCAGCAGAAGTGCGTACACTTGTTGAGCCACGCGATGAAGCCGTCCTCCGTCGAGGCCTCGACCCAGGGATCGTTCTGCGCCATCTGCTCGACCTCCTCGGACTTGATGACCTGAATCGGAATGACGTCTTCGGCGTCTTCAGACCGCCAGCGACCGGTCGCCGGTTTGCCGAGTCCCGGATCGCCGATGTCGTTGGACCACTCTTTGTAGTCGGAGAAGTCGTCGACGTGGAGCTTGTCGCCCTCCGAATACGTCTCACTCTCCCACTCGTAGCCCGGGTTCGATCCGACGCGGAAGTAGTTGTCCGAGTCGTAGTTGGGCGCGATCCCGGCGTAGGATTCGACGCCGCAGAACTGGAACCACTCGGAGGAGTAGGTCACGCCCGAGCCGTTGTAGTCTTCGGTCTCGGCGATCTGGATCGTGAGCCCGCCCTGCTGTTCACTCTTGACTTCGGGCCAGACACCTTTGAGATACCCCTCGTCGTCGATTTCGACGGGGATCTGCGGCATCCCGCGCGGCGCGGGACCCGCAGTGTTCTCGATGGCGTACGCCTGCGTCGATCCGCCGCCCGCCCCGGGCGAGGTCGTTGCAGAGTTGATTGCGGCCGCACCCGTCGCGCCGACGCCAGCGAGTGCCGCGCCCCCCACGACACCTTTGACGAATCGGCGACGACCCGACTCAGCCGGGTACTTATCGCGCTCGCTCATACTCCAATGTTCGACCCGCCGGTAAAAAGGATGACGAAACCCCCGGTCGCGTCGCTACCGCTCGGAGTCGCCGCGTCGTTGGACAATATCACGAATTTTCGCAATTTTTCAGGAGTCTATGGGTCAGGTACGCATCGAATATAAATATTCGGCAACTCGGAGGTTTTTTACTCGGACGTAAGTATATACCACGGTATGAGATTACACAACCGGGACGTGAACCGGGACGTCCGGGAGCTCGGAGCGCTCCTCGGCGACGTACTGGCCGAGCAAGCGTCACAAGAGTCGTTCGAAACCGTCGAAGACATTCGGACCGCCGCCATCTCGTACCGGAAGGGAAGGCGGGAGTCCCGAGCCGAGCTCGATCGGCTCCTCGACGGCCTCTCTCCGCAGGGCGAAAGCGCAGTCGCTCGCGCGTTCACAACCTACTTCGAGCTCATCAACCTCGCGGAGGAGCGCGAGCGTGCCCGCGTCGTTCGCGAGGCGTCCCAGGCCGGAGATCTGGAAGACGGCCTCGTCGCGACCGTGGAGTCGCTCGTCGAAGCCGACGCGGACCCCGGAACTGTCCAGCAGGTGCTCGACGACGTACTCATCGAGCCGACGTTCACGGCCCACCCGACGGAGGCTCGGCGAAAGACCGTGAAAGCCAAACTCCGCCAGATCGCAGAGCGCCTCGAGGAACTCGACGAGCGCCGCGTCACCGACCGCGAACACGACCAGTTGTGGCGGAAAGTCGACGCCGAGGTCACGAGTCTCTGGCAGACTTCGCAGGTGCGTGATCGACGGCCAGAACCCCAAGACGAGGCACGGAACGTCCAGTGGTACCTCGAATCGATCCTCTTCGACGTCGTTGGCGAGGTGTACGCCGAGTTCGAGGACCTCCTCGGCGACGAGTATCCCGACGTCGACGTGCCGAAGCTCTTCGAGTTTCGGTCGTGGGCGGGGTCGGACCGTGACGGAAACCCCTTTGTCACGCCCGAGGTCACGACTGATACGCTCGAACGGCAGCGCGCCGTCGTCCTCGAGAAGTACAGCCAGGCGCTCAAGGAGCTCTCGGGCGTGCTGAGCCAGGATGGCCGCCGGGTCGATGTCGGGGCCGAACTCGAGCGGTCGCTGAAGGCCGGCCGCTCCCGACTTCCGGGTGTCGCCGACGAGGCCGAGGATCGCTATCCGGGTGAGCCGTACCGTCAGAAACTGAAACTGATGCGGGAGCGTCTCCGGCGCATCGAAGACGTCCGTCCGGACGGGTACAGTGAAAAGGCGGAGTTTCTCGACGACCTCGCGGTCGTCGACCGCAGCCTGCGCGAGGCCGGCGCGGACGTCGTCGCCGACGAGTACGTCGAACCGCTGATGCGCCAGGTCGACACCTTCGGCTTCACGCTCGCGAGCCTCGATCTGCGCGACCACCAGGAGAACCACACCGAAGCGGTCCACGAGGCGCTCGCGAACGAGGGGATCGACTACCGCGGCCGCGACGAGGACGGTCGGATCGACGTCCTCACCGAGGCGATCCTGCAGGCGGAGCCGGTCGTCGATCTCGACGAGCCCGGTGACGTCTCCGAGACGGCGGCCCGCGTGCTCCGCCGGTTCGAGATGCTGGGCGAGTGGCAGCGCGAGTTCGGCGTCAGCGCCATCGACACCTACTGCATCTCGATGACCGAGGAGCCGAGCCACGTTCTGGAAGTGCTCTTTCTCGCCGACCAGGCCGGCGTCGTCGCGCTGCCGGATCACTGCGGGCTCGACATCGTGCCGCTTCTGGAGACGGAGTCGGCGCTCAACGGCGCACGCCGGATTATGGGGACGCTCTTCGAGAACGAGGCCTACGCAGCGGCGCTGGACGCCCGCGACGACCTCCAGGAGATTATGCTCGGCTACTCGGACTCCAACAAGGAGAACGGGTTCTTGGCCGCGAACTGGGACCTCTACAAGAACCAGCGGCGCTTGGCGACCATCTGTAGCGACTTCGACGTGAAGATGCGGCTGTTCCACGGCCGCGGCGGCTCGATCTCGCGCGGTGGCGGTCCGATGAACGAGGCGATGCTGGCGCTCCCCAACGAGACCGTCTCCGGCCAGATCAAGTTCACCGAGCAAGGCGAAGCGATCGCCGAGAAGTACGCCAACCCCCAGATCGCCGAGCGGAACTTAGAACAGATGCTGAACGCGCAGGTCCGCGCCCGGCACCGTGCGATCCGCGAACCCGAGGAGGACGTTCGCGAGACCTGGGTCGACGCGATGGACGAGATGGCGGCGACGGCCCGCCAGCAGTACCGCGACCTGCTCGAATCGGACGGCTTCGTCACGTACTTCGGCCAGGCGACGCCGATCGGCGTCATCGAAGATCTCAACCTCGGCTCCCGCCCGGCATCGCGCTCGGGCGAGCGCACCGTCGAGGACCTGCGGGCGATCCCGTGGGTCTTCTCTTGGACGCAGTCGCGTTGCATCCTGCCCGGCTGGTACGCGCTCGGCACCGGCATTCAGACGTATCTCGACGAAGGTGGCGACATCGACGTGCTGCGGGAGATGTACGACGAGTGGCCCTTCTTCCGAACGACGCTCGACAACGCGTCGCTCGCGCTCGCGCGAACGGACTTCGACATCGCGGCCCACTACGCGGACCTCGCGGACTCGACTCTCCGCGAGGAGTTCTTCCCCCACCTAGAAGCCGAGTACGAGCGCGCCCGCGACGCCGTCCGCGACGTCACCGGCCGCGGCTCGCTGCTCGAACGCGAGTGGCTCGACGAGAGCCTTCGTCGCCGGAACCCCTACGTCGATCCCCTCAACCTCCTGCAGACGCACCTGCTCGAACAGACCCACCGGACCGACGCCGAAGAGCAGACGCTCCGTCTGACGGTGAAGGGCATCGCTGCCGGGATGAAAAACACCGGATAGAGGCGGACAGTCGGCACCCGTCTCGGTCCCGCGTCGACGTGCCGAACGACCGCTGCCCGACGCGGGGCGGTGACTACGTCACGCGGGGGCTGGCCCTGCCATCCGATTTGACATCCTCCTCCGCGTGAACGCGGAGGAATCCCGACCGCGTTTGGGATATTAGGGTTTGCAGTCTACCACTTGTTCCTGTGGTTGGAATCCGCTGGACAAGTTATGAAGGTAGACTCCGGGCTGTGCCAACCAGCCGGTACTCCTATCATCACTCAAACTGGCCGAAGACTCGGAGTTACTTTCGCTATTGTTGATGTCGAGACGGATGTTCTCCGCCCCGTTCACGTCAGCGTTGAACGCATCGTCGTGTCCCTCACACACGTACAATCCGCGTTCAACACGCTGATTCTCATCTTCCGTACCGCACACACAACACGTCTTGCTCGTGTCACGCTCGTCCACTTCTACGACTTCGATACCCTCGACTTTCGCTTTGTATTCGAGGATGTTCGAGAACCTGTCGAACGCCCACCCGTGCAGGTCAAGGTTACCGTGCTTCCCCCAGTTCTTCGACTCGCCGTTACCGTCCTCACGGACGCCAGAGAGTTTGCCGATATTGATGCGACACACGCCCTTCTCGATACATCGCTCGACGATGTGTTTGGCGAGGGAGTGGAAGAAGTGGGTGCGGCGCTCCGACCACTTCCTGTGCAATCGAGTGGCTTCTTTCCCTCCTGAGTCATCGCACTTTGCAATCTCTTTGGGGAAGTAGTATCCGTCTTGCTTCAAACGGTTACCGGGGTACAGGTCAGCTTCCTCGGTGCTGTACGTGACCGCCGCGAAGTTGCAGATGCCGAGGTCGATTCCTGCCGTCTCCTCGCCGGGTGCGGTGGGCGTCTCTACTTCGTCTTTGCAGACGAGATGCAGTTTCCACCGCTGTTTCGCCTTGTCGTAGACGGCGCGGACTTGTTGCAGGTTCTCAACCGTAACTCCGGGACGAGTTTCGTACTCACAGAGGACGTACTCCCACGCCTTGGGGTGCTCCTTGTGATTCGCACCTTTGGACAGCCGGACGCGGTTGTTCTTCGAGTCGTGCTTGATGCCGTTCTGTTTCCACGTCACCGTCGAACGGGGATGTTCTTCGTGGACGCGACGGCCTTCTTGGTCGTAGTAGTTTTTCTTGCGGTAACCGGGCGGATTCGCTCGCTTGTCGGATTTCCTCTTTTCTTTCCACGAGTTGAAGGCTTCAGCGAGTTCCTCCAGAACGCGCTGACTGGACTGCGAATGCAATCCCTTGTACTTGTTGTGACCTTTCAACTCGTCTTTGAGGTCACCGTGGTCGGGAATCTCACCCGTTTCATCCCACACTTGGCGGGAGTGGTAGTTAGCGACGTTCCAGAGTTTGCTGGCCGACCACCCGTGTACGTCGAGCATCTCAGCCACTTGGCTGTGGTTGAGGATTTTCGCTCGATGCGTGCGGTGTACTTCCAGCATTCTGAACGCCTGTATAACCTCTTATACTCGCTTCTATTGTAAATATTCGGGTTGAGAACGGTGGAATATCCGGCCTGCTATCGAACGGTGGATTGTGGATGTGTTGTCGGATTCATCCTGCGGCTAAAGCCGCAGGTATTCTCCTCGAATCTCTATAAACCCTCGCAGAGGAAGATCAATGACTGCGAGTGCGGCCGTGACTGGACGTTCGAGACGCTCTACTCCCGGTTCCAGTGCGCATCGGGCGCGTCGACGACACGGTACCGGCGGTCGACGTCGTCGATCGCCGCGACGTCCGCCGCATCCAGTTCGAGGTCCAGCGCCGCGTAGTTCTCCCGGACGTGTGCCGTCGTGGCAGCCTTCGGGATCGGCGTTACGTGCTCTTTCGCCAGCAGCCACGCGAGCGACACCTGCGCCGGCGTCGCGTCGTGGCGCTCGGCGACCTCGACGATAGCGGGGACGTCGGCCACCCGATTACGAGCGAGCGGTGAGTACGCGACGAGCCGGTGGCCGTGATCGACGGCGAGTTCGTGGAGTTCGCGCTGGGGAAGCAGCGGGTGCACCTCGACCTGATGGGCCGCGAGCGGGGCGTCGAGGCGGTCGATCGCCGTCTCCAGTTGCTCGGGCGCGAAGTTGCTCACGCCCACCTGATCGACGACGCCGTCGTCGACGAGTAGATCGAGTGCCGGCAGCGTCTCGTCGGGGTCGTAGTCCGCTCCCGGCCAGTGAACGTACAGCAGATCGATCGTGTCGGTGTCGAGCCGGTCGGCGCTCGCCCGCGCGGTTTCGAGCACGTCGTCGTACCCGAGATTCCCCGTGTCGAGTTTCGTCGCCACCAGCACCTCGTCGGCGTCGCGGTCGGCGCGGGCGAGACCGTCGGCGACGAGCGACTCGTTGCCGTACCCCTGTGCGGTGTCGACGTGGTCGTAGCCGGTGTCGACGGCGGTCGCGACGGTCGCTGGACACTCCTCGGGGTCGGTCAGACGGTACGTCCCGAATCCGAGCGGCGGAAACTCCATACGGGGATTTCGACTCCGAGAGCCTCGGCAGTTTCGGTGTCGGGGATGCTGTCAGCCGACTGAACCCCGTGCGCCTTTGTCCGTCCCGGCCCAACGGACGAGTATGTCTCGTTCCGACGCCCCACGGTTGCTCGTCTACGGTGCGTACGGCTACACCGGTCGGCTCATCGTCGAGCGAGCGGTAGAGCACGGGCACGCTCCGATCGTCGCGGGCCGGGACCGGCAGAAGACCCGCGGCGTCGCGACGACTCACGGGCTCCAGGCCCGCGCGTTCGCGGTCGAGGACGCCGTCGACCACCTCGGCGACGTGGACGTCGTCCTCAACTGCGCCGGGCCGTTCGACGAGACCGCCGACTCGATGGTCGACGCCTGCATCGAGACCGGCACGGATTATCTGGACATCACCGGCGAACTCCAGGTCTTCGAGCGGATCCGCCGTCGCGACGGGGACGCCAGCGCCGCGGACGTGACGCTCCTCCCCGGCGTCGGGTTCGACGTCGTCCCGACCGACTGTCTCGCCGCTCACCTCCACCGCCGCCTGCCCGACGCGACGCACCTCGCGCTGGCGCTCGAAGCCGACGGCGGCGTCTCGCCGGGGACGTTGAAGACCGTTCTGTCGGACATCAGTGCCGGCGGAGCCGTCCGGCGAGACGGCGACCTCCGCGTCGAGCAGATCGGCGCGCGGACGCGGGTCGTCGACTTCGGCGACGGTCTCCGTCGCGCCATCTCGATCCCGTGGGGCGACGTCTCGACGGCCTATCACACCACCGGGATCCCCAACATCGAGGTGTTCCTCTCGCTGCCGACGAACGCGCGTCGCGCGTTCTCGCTGTCGCGGTACGCCGAAGGCGTGCTCAGTTCGGCGCAGATCCAGCGGGGCATCTCGTGGCTGGTCGATCGGTACGTCGAAGGGCCGGACGCGGCGGCTCGATCGTCCGGCGAAGCGCACGTGTGGGGCGAGGCTCGATCGACCGACGATCGCGTCGTCTCGCGCCTCCGCACGCCCGAGACGTACCGGATGACGGTCCGGACGGCACTTTTGATCGCCGAAAAGGTACTCGACGGCGAGGCGCCCACGGGCTATCAGACCCCCGCGTCGGCGTTCGGGCCGGATCTCGTCCTCGAAGTGCCGGGCGTCGAACGGGTCGATCTCGTGGAAGACGAGATCGTCGCTCGCGAGTCGGCGGCGGAGTAGCGGCGCGCGGACCGGCCGAGGCGGACGATCCTGTTTGACGTGCGTGTGGGTCGCACGCACGGAATCGGCCGCTCCGAAACGGTTTTGATGCGGCCTCGCGCACACTCGGTATGCCGAAGGAACCCGACACCGGGTACGACCCTACACTGGGTCGGAAGTTCATTTTCGTGACGGGCGGGGTGATGTCCGGACTGGGCAAAGGGATCACCGCCGCGAGCACCGGCCGCCTGCTCTCGAACGCCGGGTTCGACGTGACGGCGGTCAAGATCGATCCGTATCTCAACGTCGACGCCGGGACGATGAATCCGTACCAGCACGGCGAAGTGTACGTCCTGAAAGACGGCGGCGAGGTCGACCTCGACCTGGGGAACTACGAGCGCTTCCTCGGCGTCGATATGACCTCCGATCACAACGTCACGACGGGCAAGACCTACCAGCACGTAATCGAGAAGGAGCGCGCGGGCGACTACCTGGGCAAAACCGTCCAGATCATCCCGCACATCACAGACGACATCAAGCGTCGCATCCGCGAGGCCGCCGAGGGGACCGACGTCTGTCTCGTCGAAGTCGGTGGCACCGTCGGCGACATCGAGGGGATGCCCTATCTCGAAGCGCTCCGACAGTTCGCCCACGAGGAGGACGACGAAGATATCCTCTTCACCCACGTCACGCTCGTCCCCTACTCGAAGAACGGCGAACAGAAGACCAAGCCGACCCAACACTCCGTCAAAGAGCTCCGGTCGATCGGGCTCCAGCCCGACATCCTCGTCGGCCGCTGTGAGAACGAACTCGACCCCGAGACGAAGGAGAAGATCGCGCTCTTCTGCGACGTCCCGACCGAGGCCGTCTTCTCGAACTCCGACGTCGAGGACGTCTACCACGTCCCGCTGATGGTCGAGGAGGAGGGGCTCGACCAGTACGTGATGGAGCGGCTCGACCTCGACGCGGAGGCGCTGCCGCCGGCGGAGCGCGACAACCGCTGGCGCGAACTCGTCACCCGCGAACGGACCGAGGCAGTCGACATCGCCTTAGTCGGCAAGTACGACCTCGAAGACGCCTATATGTCCGTCCACGAGGCGCTGAAACACGCCGGCATCGAACGCCGGACCGAAGTGAACGTCCTGTGGGTCGACTCCGACGAGATGCTCGACCGCCACGAGAACCGGCTCAAGGAGGCCGACGGGGTCGTCGTCCCCGGCGGCTTCGGATCCCGCGGTACCGAGGGCAAACTGAAGGCCATCGAGTACTGCCGCGAGAACGACGTCCCCTTCCTCGGGCTCTGTCTCGGCTTCCAGATGGCGGTCGTCGAACACGCGCGGAACGTGCTCGGCCTGGGTGACGCCCACTCGGCGGAGCTCGCACCCGACACCGACAACCCCGTGATCGACATCCTGCCCGAGCAGTACGAGGTCGACGAGATGGGCGGCACGATGCGACTCGGCGCACACGACACCCAGATCGAGGCCGGCTCGCTCGCCGAAGCGGTCTACGGCGACACGGTCTGCACCGAGCGACACCGGCACCGCTACGAGGTCAACCCCGAGTACATCGAGCGCCTCGAGGAGGGCGCACTCGACTTCTCCGGGCGGGCCAACAATCGGATGGAGATCCTCGAACGTACCGACCACCCGTTCTTCCTCGGGACGCAGTTCCACCCCGAGTTCCGGTCGCGGCCGGACCGAGCGAGCCCCCCCTTCGTGGGCTTCCTCGAGGCGGTCACCGGTGACCTGGACGCGCGTGAACTGGCTGACGAGACGGAGGTGCAAGCGTAATGGTAGAAGTTGATTCGTTCATCGACGAGGCGGTCGCAGAGATTTCAGAACAGGTCGGCGACGCGAACGCCGTCATCGCTCTCTCCGGGGGCGTCGACTCCTCGGTCGCAGCGGCGCTGACGTACCGCGCGATCGGAGATCAGCTCACGTCGGTCTACGTCGACACGGGGCTGATGCGGAAGGGCGAGACCGAACAGATCCGCGAGACGTTCGACTACATGGACTCGCTGCGGGTCGTCGAGGCGCAGGACCGCTTCCTCGACGCGCTCTCGGGGGTCACAGACCCCGAGGAGAAGCGCCACGCCATCGGCGAGCAGTTCATCCGGGAGTTCGAGCGCGAGGCCAAGGAGGCCGACGCCGACTACCTCGTGCAGGGGACGATCTACCCCGACCGGATCGAGTCCGAGGGCAACATCAAGTCCCACCACAACGTCGGCGGTCTCCCCGAGGTCGTCGACTTCGAGGGCATCGTCGAACCCGTCCGCGAACTGTACAAAGACGAGGTTCGGGAGGTCGCTCGCGCGCTCGATCTGGAGGAGATCATCTCCGAGCGGATGCCGTTCCCCGGTCCGGGGCTCGCGATCCGCGTCATCGGCGAGGTGACCCGCGAGAAGGTCCAGGTCGCCCGCGAAGCGTGCTACATCGTCGAGGACGAGACCGAAGCGCACGACCCCTGGCAGGCGTTCGCCGCCGTCATCGGAAAGGGAACCGGCGTGAAGGGCGACAACCGCGTCCACGGCTGGATCGTCTCGGTGCGCTCCGTGGAGTCCCGTGACGGGATGACCGCGCGGGCGCAGGAGCTCCCCTGGGAGACGCTCCAACGCATCCAATCGCGGATCACCGGCGAGAACGAGAACGTCGCGCGCGTCGTCTACGACGTGACGCACAAACCGCCCGCGACGATCGAGTACGAATGACCGTCCTCGTTGCCGGACCGGACGTCGACGGACTCGGAGACGCGCTCGAAGCGCGCGGCGCAGCGGTCGTTCGCGTGGCGGGCATCGCGACGCGCGACTCGCTCACGGCCGCCGGACTCGACGAGGCGGACACCCTCGTTCTGACCGATATGGACGACGCGTCCGCGATCCCAGTCGCGAAGGAGGCGAAGCCGGACGTTCGGATCGTCACCTACGCCACCGACTCCCTGCCGGAGTTCGCGCGCGGTCAGACCGACCTCGCGATCGACCCCGCGCTGCTCTCGGTCGACGTCGTCGCCGACGAACTGGTCGAAGGACTCGTCGGCGAGCAGTCGGAGTAGCCGAGAGACGGCGGAGTAGCCGAGAGACGGGCGGCCGATCGCCGCGATAGGCCCCTGTTCACCGCGGTAGGCCCCGCTCACCGCGCCAGCCCTAACACGGCTGCTGCCGCGCCGCCGACGTCGTCGACGGCTTCGGCCGGTGCGTAGACGCCGAGTCGCCACTGCGCGCGCTCGGCCGCCCGAAGCGCCCCGACCAGTTCCGAGGCGTCCGAGAGCTGCTGTACGACGCCGTCGACGACGACCCGCGAGCGGGACTCTTTGAACGTCGGCCGCGGTGGGACGTCGAGCAGGACGCGATCCCGGTCGACGCCCGCGCGCTCGGCGATCTCGGCGGCGGCCGCCTGCGTCGCCGCTCGGTCCATTTCGACGACGGCGGCGGGGACGCTCCCCAGCGGCTCCCAGACGGCTCGTTTGTAGAGGTCGCGGCACTCGATCCGGCGAGCGAGGTCGGGCGTCGTCTCCCGGAGCGCGACCAGCAGGTCGTGGTCGGCCATCCGGCGGAACGTCTCGACGTCGACGCCGGGGGCGCCGCCCGCCGCATCGGCGTCGAGCAGGCGTTCGGAGGCGCGTTCGAGCATCGCGCCGGCGATGCGCGAGACGTGGTGGCGGTACACCGTTCCGTTCATCAGCGCGCGCGCGAGCAACAGCGACTCCGCGGTCTGGACGTTGCCCGCCGCGAGGACGAGTCGACCGTCGCGGTAACGGAGCTCCCGGACGAGCCGGCCCACGTCGATCGTGCCGTAGGGCACGCCGGTGTGGTGGGCGTCGCGGACGAGGTAGTCCATCCGGTCGACGTCCAGTTCGCCGGAGACGAGCTGCCCGAGCTCGCCGTCGCCGCGGACGAGCGCGGCCACCCGTTCGGGGTCGAGGTCGTGGCCGCGCAGGACTGCGGCCGCCTCGGTGTCGTCGAGCAGCCAGCCGATCTCGTCGTGGTCGGCACCGGTTCGCCGGCGGATCACGTCCTCGGTCTGGTGGCCGTAGGGGCCGTGGCCGACGTCGTGGAGCAACGCGGCCGCGCGGACGTGTCGAGCCCGTTCGCCGTCGATCCCAAGCTGGTCGAGGGCCGTCGACGCGAGGTGGTAGACGCCGAGCGAGTGCTCGAAGCGGGTGTGGTTCGCGGAGGGGTAGACGAGCCGGACCGTCGAGAGCTGTTTGACGTGTCGGAGCCGCTGGACCAACGGCGTATCGAGGAGGTCGCGGGCGAGTGGACCGAGCGTGATGTAGTCGTGGACGCTGTCCTTGATCGCGTGCATATCGCACCTGCGAGAGCCGGGCGCAAATAGCCCCCGTTCGGGCGGCTCACGCCCGGCGCGCTGCTCACTCCGTCGGCGTCGCACGGCACACATCGCTGCCGGTGAAGGAACGTTCAAACGGTCGCACCGCTTTGGTCCGCTATGGTCACGTTTCTCGCCGGCGGGACGGGAACGCCGAAGCTCCTCGACGGCGCGGATGCGGTCTTCGACCCGACGGAGACGACCGTGGTCGCAAACACCGGCGACGACGTCGAACTGGGCGGGCACCTCGTCTGTCCGGACGTCGACACCGTGCTCTTCCACGGCGGCGGCGTCCTCGACACCGACACCTGGTGGGGGATCGCGGACGACACGACGGCGACCCACGAGGAACTATCGCGGCTGGCCGAGGCGGCCGGCCTCGACGCCGGCCCGCGGTATCTCGACGACGAGGCCCAGACCGCCGGCCGCGACATCGCCCGCTGGCGGCGCTTCTCGGGCGTCGCGGAGTTTATGGAGATCGGCGACCGCGACCGCGCGGTCCACCTCACCCGCACCTCGCTGCTCGACGAGGGACACCCGCTCACCGTGGTCACGCGGCGTCTCGCGGACGCGTTCGACCTCGAGGTCGATCTGCTCCCGATGAGCGACGACCCGGTGGCGACGATCGTCCACACCGACGAGGGCGCGATGCACTTCCAGGAGTACTGGGTGCACCGCCGCGCCGCCCCCGACGTGCGCGACGTCGAGTTCCGCGGCGCGGCGTCCGCGACGCCGACGCCGGCCGTCCGCGAGGCGCTCTCCGAGCCCGTCGTCGTCGGCCCCTCGAACCCGGTGACGAGCATCGGGCCGATGCTCGCGATGGACGCCCTCGCCGACGCGCTCGACGCGACACCTGTCGTCGCCGTCTCCCCGTTCGTCGACGAGGAGGTCTTCTCGGGGCCCGCCGCGGAGCTGATGGCCGGCGTCGGTCGCGAGCCCTCGACCGCGGGCGTCGCCGCCGCCTACCCCTTCGTCGACGCGTTCGTCTTGGACGCGGCGGACGACACCGAACTCGACCGCCCCGTCGTCCGGACGGACACGCGGATCGACGGCCCCGACGACGCCGAGCGCGTCGCCCGCGCGGCCGCGGAGGCGCTCGGGGAGGTGGCGTAGATGTTCGCGCCGCGCGTCGCGCTCGCGAGCCTCAGTGGCGCGGCCGACGCCGCCTGGGCCCGTGCGGGGAGCGACCACGCCGGCGCGGCCTTCCTCGGCGGCGTCGCACTCGACGAGGCCACCCGCGAGGCCGCTCGGGAGTTGGTCGCGCGCGATCGCGAGGAGTTCCTCCCGTCCGACCCGCTCGGATTCCTCGAAAGACAGCTCGACGCGCTCGAAGACGCGCCGATCCGTCCGGGCGTGAACGTCAGGAGCGCGACGCCGGATCCGGTCGCCGACGCGGCGGAGATCTGCGCCGACCGCGACGCGATCATCGAGCTCAACGCCCACTGCCGGCAGCCGGAGATGCGCGCGGTCGGGTGCGGCGAGGCGCTCCTCCGCGACACCGACCGCCTGTGTGAGTACGTCGGCGTCGCGAGCGACGCCGGCGCGGCCGTGAGCGTGAAAGTCCGAGCGGAGGTTCCGGGCGTCGATCTCGCCGCTACCGCCCGCGCGCTCGCTGCCGCCGGCGCGGACGCAGTCCACGTCGACGCGATGGACAGCGAACCGGTCGTCGGTGACGTCGCCGACGCCGCGCCCGAACTGTTCGTGATCGCCAACAACGAGGTCCGCGACCGCGCGAGCGCTCGCGAGTATCTCCGCTACGGGGCCGACGCGGTGAGCCTCGGCCGCCCGAGCACCGACGGCCGGGTCAGACGGTGCGTCCGACGGGCAGTCGCAGAGTGGTTCGCGGACGCAGAGGGCACGCGGCAGGCGGAGGTCGACGCGCAGTGACCGACGCCCGCGGTTCCACGCCCGGCGGCGTCGGGCGCGGACCGGTCGAGAACGCGCAGCTGGCGCTTCTCGTGGACGTCGCCGCGGCCCCCAAGCCGGGGAACGTCGACCGCGACCACGACCTCGCGGAGCTCAGGATCGAGCACTTCCTCGCCGGCGCGGTCGGGGCGGGCGAAGGACTGCGACGCGCGGCCGCCGGCGCGCCAGTCGGCGTCGCGTTCGAGCGCGCGGTCGCCGGGATGAGCGACCAATCCGGGGGCAACACGCAGTTCGGCTGTCTCCTGTTGCTCGTTCCGCTCGTCCGCGCGGCGGTGGCCGACGGGCCGCTCGACGGCGACACCGTCACCGCCGTGGTCGAGTCGACGACCGTCGCCGACGCGGCCGACTTCTACCGCGCATTCGAACACGTCGACGTCGCCGTCGAGGAGCCGCCGGCGGAGCTGACCGAGTTGGACGTCCGCCGCGGCGCGGACGCCGTCCCGGCGCTCCGCGAGCGCGACCTGACGCTCGCCGACGTGATGGCGCGCAGCGAGGGCGACGGCAACGCCAGGGAGTGGACGACCGGCTTCGAGCGGACGTTCGAGACGGCCGCCGCAATCTACGACGACGACGGACCGATCACCGATCGGGTCTCGCGGGCGTTCGTCGACCGGCTGGCACGCGACGAGGACACCCTCGTGCGGACGAACCACGGCCCCGAGGTCGCCGCCGAGGTGGTGGAACGGGCGGCGGCCGCACGCGGAGACCCCGAAGCGGTCGCCGAACTGGACGCGGCGTTCGTCGAGACGGGGATCAATCCGGGGACGACGGCCGACCTGCTCACGGCGGCGACGTTCGTCGCGCTCGAGTGGGGTGTCGAGGTGTGAGCGGGGAGCGAGACGAGCGCGGGGCGGCGGAGCCGGCCGCCGACTGGCCGGTCGACCTCCGCGGCGTGACGGAATCGGTGGTGACGACGCTCGGCCCGAACGACCGGTGGAACGTCGCCGCGCTCGGACTGCACGCGCCCGCGGAACGCGGCGCACCCGTCACGGCGACGACGTGGGGGAACACGCGGACGCGCCGGAACTTCCACCGGCAGGGCGGCGGCGTCGTCCAGTTCGTCTCGGATCCGCGGACGCTCGTCGACGCGGCGGTGACGATCCGTGAGGAGGACGATCCTGTCCTCGCGGACGCACACGCGTGGGTCGAGGTCGCAGTCGAGCGGGTCGACGCCGGCGAGTCGGGCGGGACGCGCTGGGAGCGGTGGGAGCTCGCCCCGATCGAGTCCGCGGTCGTCGAGACCACCGTGCCGACGATCAACCGCGGGTTCGCGGCCGTGATCGACGCGACGGTCGCGACCTCGCGCCTCGACGTGCCGACGTACGACACCGGCGAACTGCTGGCGCGGCTCCGGTACTTCGCCGAGACCGTCGAGCGCTGCGGGGGACGGCCCGAGCGCGAAGCCTTCGCCGCGCTCGACGACGAGACGGCGTGGCGCGAGCGACTGCCGGCGGACGCGGCCGCGGACGTACCCCGCTTCGACGGCGACGGACGCTGAGAGCGACCGCGGTACGGCGGCGCGCATCGAAGACTCCTTGTTCTCCCTCGTCGACGGGGAGAGTATGAGTGCAGATCAGCGTGACGACGCTACTGTGAGCGCCGAGAGCGCCGAGAGCGCCGAGAGCGGCGCGGCGGAGATCCACGAGAACGCAAAACAGGACGTGATCGCCGTCGACAGCGACGACAACCGGACAGAACTCGTCAACCGACTCGACGCCCACACCGGCGACGGAATCCGTCATCGGGCGTTCACCTGCCTCGTCTTCGACGGTGACGGTCGGATCCTCCTCGGCCAGCGCGCACCGGGCAAGCGGCTCTGGGACACTCACTGGGACGGCACCGTCGCCTCCCACCCCGTCGAGGGACAGTCGCAGATCGACGCGACGGCCCAGCGGCTCGAAGAGGAACTCGGCATCACGCCGGATCAGTACAGCGACCTCCGCGTGACGGACAAATTCGAGTACAAGCGCTACTACGAGAACGCCGGTCTGGAGTGGGAGGTCTGCTCGGTGCTGAAGGTGACGCTCGACGACACCGAACTGAACCCCGACGAGGACGAGATCGCGGGCCTGCTGTGGGTCGACTACGAGCACTTACACGAGCATCCGAAGTGGTACCGACAGCTCCGTCTGTGCCCGTGGTTCGAGATCGCGATGCGCCGGGACTTCGAGGCGTAGTCGCCCCGAAGCGACCGAGACGGAACCCCCTTACACGACCGCGGCGTTGCTCCGACGATGACCGAGGACTCGCCGGAGCCGGAACTGTACGATTCGCTCGACGGACAGGTCGCCCTCGTCACCGGGGCCAACCGCGGGCTCGGCCGCCAGATCGCCGAGAACCTGCACGATCGCGGCGCGACGGTGTTCGCCGCCACCCGCTCGATCACCCACGACGTCCCCGACGAGTGGGAGCATCTCCTCGTCGACGTCACCCAGGAGGGCGAGATCTCCGACGCCGCAGACGAGATCTTCCAGTCGGCGGGCCGGCTGGACATCGTCGTCAACAACGCCGGCGTCGCCGAGTTCGATGCCGACATCGTCTCCGAGTCGGTGTCGACGATCGACCGCACGCTGGCGACGAACCTCCGCGGGCCGATGCTCGTCTGCAAGCACACCGTCCCGCTGCTGCTACAGACCGATGGCGGACGCGTCGTCAACGTCGCCTCCGGGATGGGCGCACTCGCCGAGGGGCAGTCCGGCGGATCACCGGCCTACCGCGTCTCCAAGACCGGGCTCAACGGCCTCACTGCGTATCTCCACGGCGAGTACGCCGACCAGGGTCTCCTGGCGAACTCGGTCTGCCCCGGTTGGGTGCGCACGGAGATGGGCGGCGCGGACGCCGACCGCTCACTCGAGGAGGGAGCAGAGACCCCGACGTGGCTCGCTCGCTTCCGGCCGGAGTCGCCGGCCGGCCTGTTCTGGCGCGACCGCGAGGTCATCGACTGGTAGGCGCGCGACTCGCCGTCGACGACGCGGCGACGTGGGGACAGGTCTTTGCCGTCGGCCCGCGTCCGCTCGAATATGTCCAAGGACGCAGGACTCAGAGAGCTCCCCGGCGCGGTCGCCGACTACGCCGCGGGCGTTGCCGACGTGATCGCGCGGGGGCTCGTCGTCGTCGCCGTCCCGATCCTCCTCGTGGCCGTCCTCGCGCTGGCGGTCGTCGGCGGGGGGATCGCGCTCGTCGTGCTCGCCGTCCTCGCGCCCGTGATCGCGGCCGCGATCGCACTCGAAGTTCCCGCCCGAGTCCGCGAGCAGTTCGCCTAACTCTGGACAGTCCGGCGTGGACCGTCGCTGGCTCGGTCCGCGAACTGGGAACGAACCGGAGGCTTAAACCGCCGGGAAGCAGAAGCGTCGTCTGCGCGAGGGTGGCCGAGTCTGGAAAAGGCGGCGGACTCAAGATCCGCTCTCGTAGGAGTCCGTGGGTTCAAATCCCTCCCCTCGCATCGCTTCTGCGAACGACAGTGAGCAGAGCGATGCGTCTGAGGATTGAGCCCTGCAAGTCGCGCACAGCGTGAGCGAGCACGTCTTGCTCCGGTTCAAATCCCTCCCCTCGCATCGCTTCTGCGTCACCTCGAAGCCGACAGCACCGCGCACACGACCCCGTCGCGCCGCCGAAAGGTCACGCTGCTGCCCGATCCAGATAGGAAAACTGCGGTCGCTCCGTACTCCGTACGGTCGTGATCGGCTCTCCGTCGAGCCGAACCGTGAGCGTCTCGAAGTCCGACGGAAGTGCGACTGACGAACTCACCGTCGTGCGCGGGACGCACGCGGAGTCGTCCGACCCTCTCGACGTCTCCGGCCGCGTCGTGTACGCGAGCAGCCAGTGCCCGTCGGCCGTTTCGGTCAGATTCGCGCGGAGCTCGATGTCGCGTGCCTCGTGGGTGAAACTGTAGTTCTGGAAGACGACGCTTCGGTGCTCCGACGTCGGTGTCTGGCCGACCCACGCCCGCGGTGGGTCGCTATCGGCACAACCGGTCGCCGTGGTGGTCGTCATCGACGGGACGGCGATCGACGACTGTGGTGACGGTGTCACGTACACCACGCCGCCGGCGACGAGGAGCCCGAGCAGGAAGCCAGTGAGGAGTGGCGACAGCTGTCGTGCCATACGTCTCTATACTCGTCTGCCAGGGTGAAATATTTCGGGAGCACGCCTCGAAGCACTCGTCTGGAGCCGCCTGTAGACCGTTCCGCGAAACTCGTTGCAGTAGCACGGCGCGGTCGTCTCAGGATCGGATCCGAGCGATCCGATCGGCGCGGGCGGGATGCGTCGAGAACAGCCGCAGCAGCCGGCGATTCGGCTGCGAGTCGGCGTCGGGGTCGTCGTCGAGCGACGCCAGCAGGGCCGAGACCGCGTCGGCCGACGTTCGTCTGACCGCGGCGGCGTCGGCACGATACTCCAGCCAGCGCGTCGCGCTGTCGGTGGCGACGCGCTCGGTGACGACGGCGACGAACAGACTGAGCGCCGACAGCGGCCCGAGGGCGTCGAACAGGGCCGTCGTGACCGCCGCGCCGGCGGTCAAGACGAGCACGCTGACGCCGCCGCGGACGAGTACGTGGCGCTCGCGCTGGTGGCAGGATTCGTGAGCGAGCAGCGCGGCCAACTGTGGGGATGGTAGACGCCGCAGGGCGTCCTCACTGACGCCGACGACGTTCCGGAACGGGCCGCCGATCGCGTAGCCGTTCACCGGACCGCGTCGGGCGTCGACGACAGCCAGTACGCCAGAGCGGAGATCCGGAAGCGCGGTCCGAACCCTCTCCGCCTCCGCGGGCGTGAGCGGCCGGACCTCGTAGTGGTAGACGGCGAGCACCGGCGAGAGCGCGACGGTCCCGGCGAGCAGCGCCACGACGCCCCACACCCAGACGCGGAAGGGAGCTGTAAACACGAGAACGATGGCCGCGATCGACGCGCCGGCCGGCACGGCGTTCGCGAGCGCCCTCCGTGCGAGTACTCTCGGCTTGGGCTGCCGGACGCGAACCGGGAAGCGGGAGCGGGAGCGGGAGCGGGAGCGGGAGCGAGAGCGAGAGCGAGAATACACGGTCGGTCCGGACTCGAGATGCGGCGAGTCCAGCAGCCACTGGGAGGCGACGACGGAGACCACAGCGAGTATCGACAGCGCGGCCGAACAGTACATCGGTGAGGCCGCCGCACGGAGCGTCGGAGTCGATCGGGACACTTCCTCGCGGGCGGTGGCGGGGAGACGTCGGGGGCGCGCTTCGTTAGCCACCGCATTTCGAGCGGCAGACGGGCGGCCGGTCGGCTGTCGGAGAGAAATCGGAGCCTATTGCGGGACGTCGGGTCGATCCGTCGCTCGAGCGGCGTCACTCCAGCAGCGACTCGCCGGTCATCGCGGCCGGCCGCTCGATCCCCATCAGTTCGAGCATCGTCGGCGCGATGTCACAGAGCGAGCCGTCCTCTCGGAGGCGCCGTCCGCCATCGTCGCCGTCGGGCGTCAGGTAGACGAACGGGACCGGATTCGTCGTGTGGGCGGTGTGGGGCTCTTCGGGCGTGCCCATATCGTCGGCGTTGCCGTGATCAGCGGTGACGAGCACGTGCCCGCCGGCGGCTTCGATCGCGGGGACGAGCCGGCCGAGCTGCTCGTCGACGGCCTCGACGGCGGCGACGGCCGCCTCGAAGTCGCCCGTGTGGCCGACCATATCCGGGTTCGCGTAGTTGAGCACCATCGCGTCCGGATCTTCGGATTCGATCAGCTCGATCGCCGTGTCCGTGACCTCGGCGGCGCTCATCTCCGGCTTCCGGTCGTAGGTCGGGACGTCCGGACTCTCGACGATACGGCGAATCTCGCCCTCGAACTCGACCTCGCGGCCGCCGTTGAGGAAGTAGGTGACGTGGGCGTACTTCTCGGACTCGGCGATCCGGAGCTGACGCTTCCCGGCCGCCGCGAGCGTCTGCCCGAGCGTGTCCGTCGGCTCCTCCGGCGGGAACGCAACCGGAAACGCGAACGTCTCGTCGTACTCGGTCATCGTGACCAGATGCGTCTCGGGTGGCTCGGTCTCGAAGGGCCACTCGGGATCGACGTCGGCGAGGAGCCGGACGAGCTGACGGGCGCGGTCCGGCCGGAAGTTGAAGAACAGAACCGCGTCGCCGTCCTCCAGCGCCGGGCCGCCCTGCACGAGCGTCGGCTCGACGAACTCGTCGGTGTCGCCGCGGTCGTAGGACTCGCGGACGGCGTCGACGCCCGTCGTCGCTTCGTGGTCGGCCTCGCGGGCGACGATGGCGTCGTAGGCGCGCTTCGTCCGCTCCCAGTTCTGATCGCGGTCCATCGCGTAGTACCGCCCGGAGACGGTGGCGACGTCCCCGGTGCCGGCGTCGTCGACGACGCCCTCCAGCGTCGCGAGGTAGTCCTCGCCGCCGTGCGGGTCGGTGTCGCGCCCGTCGGTGAACGCGTGAGTGACGGCGTCGACGCCGCGGTCGCCCGCGAGTTCGATCAGCGCGTGGAGGTGACCCTGCTCGGAGTGGACGCCGCCGTCGCTGAGCAGCCCCATCAGGTGGACGCGGCCGCCCGTCTCCTCGACGTGATCGAACGCCGAGACGATCGCCTCGTTCGTTCGGAAGGTGCCGTCGGCGATGGCGTCCTCGATGCGGGTGTAGGCTTGCTTGACGACGCGCCCCGCGCCGATGTTGAGATGGCCCACCTCGCTGTTTCCCATCTGTCCTTCGGGGAGGCCGACGCGCCGCCCGGACACGTCGAGCGTTCCGGAGGCCCCGGCGTCAGCGAACCGGGCGAAGTTCGGCGTCGACGCCGCTTTCACGGCGTCTCGCCGGTCGTGATCGCCGAGACCCCAGCCGTCGAGGATGACGAGCGCTGCCTGCATACGCGGGGTGATGCGAGCCCTCGCTGAATAGGCTTCGCTTCCCGCGGCTGCTCGATAGAAGCCGCTCGATCGGAGGCGACGACCCGGAGGCAGCGAGACCGGACGCGACGACCCGGAGGCAGCGAGACCGGACGCGACACCTTCTTTCGGGTCGCCGCCGTCGATGGAAGCGATGGTTGGTCGGCACGGCGACGCGACAGACGGCGGCTGGCGGGCGCGGCTCCGACGCCCGTTTCCGGAGTCCTGGGTGCAGTACTACCTCGGCAACGGGGCGAGCCTTGGCTGGCTGCTCGTCGTCGACGGGGCGGCGTTCCTCCTCGGCGTCAGTTTCTACGTCCACTCGGAGCCGTCGCTCGCAGACCTCAGTTCGCTCCTGTATCCGCTGTTCGGCGACTCGCCGACAGCGCTCGCGCTTGCGACGCTCTCGATCGCGACGCTGCTTCCGAACCTCGGACGCCGACTCGCCGACGCGCCGTCGAACCGCCTCCTGACCGTGCTCCACACGCTCGCGTTCGTCTGGCTCGTGAAGTACGGCCTCTGGACGGCCGTCGCGCTCAATCTCCGCCCAGATCTGTACGTCGGCTTCACGCCGGCGTTGCTGTGGGAGTACTGGGGGATCCTGATAACGCACCTGTTCTTCCTCCTGCAGGCGGCGGCGATTCCGTACTACGGCCGGACCTCGCGGGAGGCGCTGGCGGCGGCGCTCGCCCTCCTCTTGCTCAACGACGTCTTCGACTACGGCTTCGGCTTCTATCCACCACTACGCTACGAGGCGGGCCCGCTCTTGGCGGGCATCACTGTCGCGCTCTCGTTCCTCGTCGTCGGGTACGCCGCGTGGGTCTTCGACCGCGACGAGGTGCGGTGATCGGCGCTCGACCGGAAGATGCGTCAGCGTCTTACGTCTCGACGGTTTACCTGCGGTTATGGACTCTGCGGTACTCCTGGATCTCCTCGGGAACGAGAACCGGCGGCGCATCCTCCGGCTCCTCTCGCATAAACCCTGTTACGTCACCGAGATCAGCGAGTACCTGGGTGTCAGCCCGAAGGCCGTCATCGACCACCTCCGACGGCTCGAGGAGGCCGGACTCGTCGAGAGCCACACCGACGACCAGCGGCGGAAGTACTTCCACATCGCGCGGAATCTCCGACTGGAAGTGAGCGTCTCGCCGTACCGCTTCGGCGCGAAGAGCGCCTATCCAGCCAGCCGGAGCCTCGATATGCGTGGGCGCTGCCAGCACATCTCGCTGGACGTGCCGGGCGAAGGCACCGGCTGTGAGGGAGACGCCGCGAGCGACGAAGCAGGCAGCACCGGACGGGAGCGGCCGACCGACGGTGAGGGTGGCGGTGCCGACGACGGCAGCGACCCGCCGCGGACTCTCGACGAGATCCGTCGCCGCGACGGCGACGCCGTGCGGGCGAACGGCGGCGTCCCCGACGACGTCGCGTCGCTCGCGCGACAGTACGCCCACCTCGAGGAGGTCGAGAGCGAGCTCTCGCTCGCACAGCGGTGGATCCACGGCCGAGTGACGGAGGTCCTCGACCGCCTGACCGAGCGCATCGGCGCGGAGGCCGACAGCCGGTTCTACGCCGAGGTGCTCGCTTCCATCGCCCGCGAGACCCGGACGGGTCGCGAGGTCGCACGCGAACTCAACGCGAACCCCGAGCGCGTCGAGACCGCCCTCGAACGACTCGCGGAGCGCGGGCTGGTCCACCGCGAGGGGTCGGACTGGCGGATCGGCTGACTGAGAGCGTGGCACGGCGCACGCCGACGGCCGACCCCGCTGCTTTTCTCGCTCGCGGTCGAGTTGCCGCGTATGGACGAATCTGAACTGGCCGCACGCATCGACCACACGGTGCTCGGCCCGACGACGACGGTCGACGACGTGGAGCGCGTCCTCGACGCTGCCGTCGAACACGGGATGAACGCCTGCGTGCCGCCCTGTTACGTCGCCGAAGCCGCCGAGTACGCCCCGGACGTGACGCTCGCGACGGTCGTCGGCTTCCCGCACGGACAGCAC
Organism: Halobellus sp. Atlit-31R; assembly: GCA_003665935.1. GTDB lineage: Archaea > Halobacteriota > Halobacteria > Halobacteriales > Haloferacaceae > Haloquadratum. Next base: position 425,588 of record QPLR01000002.1, read on the forward strand.
TCCACGGCGGCGAAGCACGGCGAGGCGGTCGACGCGTGGCAGACCGGCGCGAACGAACTCGATATGGTGCTCAACGTCGGACGGCTGAAAGCCGGCGACGACGAGGCCGTCGCCGCGGACATCGCGGAGGTCGTCGCCGCGGTGCCGATTCCAGTGAAGGTCATCCTCGAGACGGCGCTTTTGACCGACGCGGAGAAGCACCGCGCCTGCGAGGCCGCCGTCGAGGCCGGAGCCGACTTCGTCAAGACATCGACCGGCTTCGCAGACGGCGGCGCGACCGTCGCGGACGTCGAACTGATGGCGGAGTATCTGCCGGTGAAAGCGAGCGGCGGGATCGGCTCCTACGAGGAGGCGATAGCGATGCTCGATGCGGGTGCCGAACGGATCGGCGCGTCGTCCGGCGTCGCGATTCTCGACGGCGCGCCCGAGTAAGGGGACGGCGCGTCGTCGCCGTTTCTCACTCCTCGCGCATCTCGCCGAGCCGGTCGACGAGCGTGTTGGTGTCGACGTCGGACTCGACGTTGACATCTCCGTCGTGGTCGTGTTCGTGGACGTTGACCGCTTCGCTGTCGTCGTCCTCGTCGGTCGTCTGCGATTGCTGCTCGGATTCGTCGTAGCTTCCGAAGCCCATACTCGTCGATCCCGTCGAGCGGTGAAGAACCACACGAAGCGCGTCGCGGTCCGGAGTCGGTCCCACCCGGACGAAGCGTATTTCCAGACGCGTCCGCGGCGGGACGCTCGACCGCGAGAGCGGCCCGCGACGCCCGGGATCGACGGACGCACCGGGTCGAGTCTCCTGAGGTCGACCCCGAGACGGTTCAGCTGTCGAGTGCAGCCGCTGCCGCGCGCTCGACTCGCTGGGACTGTGCTTCTTCCGCGACGACGGCTTCGAGGAGCGGCGTGGCCGGTTCGTAGGCGATCGACCCGAGCAGACGGGTCGTGAGGAACTGTTTTTGCTCCGTCCGCGGATCGAGCAGCAGCGCCGCGAGGCCCTCGTCGCTCTCGGGAGCTGCCCACTCGTCGGGGACTGACTCGACGTCGGCGCCCGCGGCCAGCCGGACGAGCGGGAGGCTCGGTGGCTGTCGGTCGCGCTCCCGACCGACGAGCGGTGCGATCGCGTCCGAAACCGTTTCCGGGTGTTCCAGTGCCAGGAACGCCAGCACCAGTGCGTCACCGGTGTTGTCGAAGCGGTAGTCGCCGGTGTAGCTGTCCGCGTAGCTGTCGGCGACGCGGTCGAGAACCGAAACAAGCTCGTCGGGGTACTCCGCTGCCAGTCCCGCCAGCACGTGGGCAAAGGACGACGGGTTCTCCGACTCGGCGATTCGCTCGACGACGGGATCGACCGCTGCTTCGACGGTCTCGGGCCGGACCGACGCCAGCGGACTCAGGGCGCGGACGGCGTCGGCCGAGAGGTCCCTCTGGCTGTCCGACGCGCTGTCGGGGACGAAGCGGAGCAGTTCGGGGACCGGATCGTCGAAGGCGTCCGGATACTGTCCGGCGACCGGCGGACGGTGGAGGACTTCGAGCGCTGCCGCGTTCGCAGCTCGGTCGTCGCGTTCGAGGGCCTCGACGACAGCGGCGTAGATGTCGTCGTCGTGGCGCGCGAGGCGTCCCAGTACCGTGCCGAGTTTGTGATCGTGTCGGGCGTCGTCGTCGAGAACGGCCGATTCGAGTTCGTCGAACAGTCGAGCGGTAGATCCCGTGAGGCGTTCGGGGTCTTCCCGCGCGGTGACTGCGAGGCCGTCGGCAGCCGTATCACGGACCGATTCGTAATTCTCCTCGTTCTCCGCATCGTCGTCGAGTGCCTCGAGGTATAGCGAGGCCGGGTCCTCGAACTCGCCGTGCAGTTCGTTCACGATGGTCCTGAGCGCCCGGTACCGGACGTGCGGTGATCCAGCCCGACTCTGACGCTCGAGAATCTCTCGGACAGTCGCCGCTCCGTCCTCGTCCGCACGGTCGTAGAGCCGTCGGATAGACTCTGTGTCGAACTCGCCCGCAGCCAGCAACGCCGTCACGTGCTCGGGGGCACCGGCCGCGGCGACGACGCGAGCGGAGTCGCCGTCGAACCGCACCCCGTCGTCTTCGATGCGCGCGAGGAAGGGACCGACGGGACGCCCGGCCGCCGGGTACTCGTCGGCCAGCGCAGCGACGACTTCGATCGTCGAGCTACGTGTCGACGGCGTTCCGGTGGTGTCGTTGAACTCCGTGCGGACCTGGGAGACGGCCGGCTCGACGGCCGCCGGATCGTGCTCGGCGATCACGGCGAGGAAGTCGAGCAGATCGCTCCGGACCCGCGGTCCCGTCGTCTGTAGCATCGCCGCCACCCGATCGACGGAATCGGTGAACTGCTCGGGGAAGCTGTCGGCGTACTCGGCGAGCGCGTCGACGGCGTTCTTGCGGACCTGATAACTCTCGCGGGCGGTCTCGGCGCGGTCCCAGAGGTCCGGCACGTACGGCTCGACGGCTTCGGGCTCCGCCTCCTCGACATCGTATCCGCGGCCGGCGAGGTCTTCCAGTAACCGCACGCCGAGATTTCGGCTCCCGGCACTGTCGGCGTTGCAGAACGCGGATGCGGCGTCGGCAAGCCCGTCGGCGTCTAGGACACTGCCCAGGATCTCTTTCGCTGTGTTCTCCCGGACGTCGTCACCGACTGCGTGACCGATCTCGCGGCTGAACGAACGGACGAGGTCGGGCTCTTCCTCACAGACGGCCGAGAGAAGCGCTCCGAAACCCGAGCGACCGCCCGCCGAGCCGTCGATCGTACCGAAGACTGCCTCGATCACTTCGGCGTCGACGAGCCGTGCGACCTCTGCGGACGGCAGCTCCTCGGTCAGGGTTTCGAGCGCCTCGCCCGCAGTTCGCTGCACCGAGTACTCGTCTACCCGCCCAAGTCCCGCGAGTAGCTCTTCGAGCTCGGACTGTGAGACGTCTTCAGGCGTGGCCGCGGCTTTCTCGGCGATCGCGTCGACTCTCGCTTCGGAGACTTCACCCATACGACGAGATGTACGGTAGGACAAACATAATATGTTGGTTGGTGAACGATACTGGTGTCGACCGTCCGGTCGACAACAGCGACTTGGCACGATTCACCACGACCGCACGGCTACACACCAAAACGTTTTGACACGCCTTCGAGATAGCTCAGACGGATGCACACCGGACCGTCGGAGCGGACGTGGTACGGGGCGAGTGTCGCCCTCCTCGGAACGCTGTTCACGGCCGTGACGCTCTTCGACGTCTACGCCGACGTCGCGATTCAGGCCGGTCCGCTGTACCTCACGCTCTTCGAGAACGCGGTTCCGCTGCTCTTGAACCTGGTGCTCGTCGTCGCCGGCGTCGTTCTCGCCCGGCGAGCGGGACTCGACCCCGCGTTCGTCTCTAGAACCGCGAAGTGGAGCTTCCTCGGTGCGCTCGTCATCTTCGCGATCACGCTGTGGGTGTATCTCTTCCAGGTCGCGCAAGGCGAGATCAAACCGCGGATTCTGTTCAGCCACGTCGTCGCGACGGGTGCGGTCGCCGGGCTCGCCGTGGGCGCGTACGACGGACAGCGGCGGCGTCGGGAGGACGAACTGGAGGTCGAACACGACAAGACCTCGGCGCTCTTCCACAGCAGCTCCGACTGCATCGCGGAGATCGAGTTCGTCGACGGCCGTCCGATCGTCCGCGGCGTCAATCCGGCGTTCGAGTCGGTGTTCGGCTACGAGTCCGCCGCGATCGAAGGCGAATCGATCGACGAAGCGATCGTCCCACCGGGCGGCGATCAGAACGCCAGCGCCATCAGCAGCCGGGCACAGCAAGGCGAGCCGTTCGAGGTCGACGAGCTGTTCCGCCTGACGGCGTCGGGTGAGCTCCGCGTGTTCCGTCTGCAGTCGATCCCGCTGGAGGCCGCGTCTGCCGATACCGACGGGTACGCCGTCTACACCGACATCACGTCGGAACACCGCCACGAGCGGCGGACGACCGCTCTCCACGAGGCGACGCGCGCGCTGTTGACGGCCGGCTCCGTCGAGGAGATCGCAGAAACCACTGTCGACGCCGCGACAGGTATTCTGGACTTGGACTTCACCGGCATCCATCTGTACGACGACGACAGGGAAGTGCTTCGACCGGTCGCCTACACTCAGCAGGTCGGCGACGTCGTCGGCTCGCCGCCGGCCTTCGAGCCGGGCGAATCGATCGTGTGGTCGGTGTTCGAGAGCGGGACGCCGCGATACGTCAGAGACATCGAGGCCGAAGCGGACGCCTACAACGACGAGTCGCCACTGGGTAGCGAGATCATCGTCCCGCTCGCGGAGTTCGGTGTGCTACTGATCGGCGCTCGACGCCGCGACGCGTTCGAGGACTCCGAGTACTCGCTGGCGAAGATCCTCGCGGCGAACGTCGCAGTCGCGATGGAGCGCGCCGAGCGGGAGTGCCGCCTCGAACAGCAGAACGAGCGGCTCGAGACGTTCACGAACGTCGTCTCACACGATCTCCGGAATCCGCTGAACGTCGCCGACGGCTACCTCGAACTCGCCCGCGACGGTGACCCAGAGGCGTTCGAGCGCGTCGACGAAGCGCTCGACCGGATGGACGAACTGACCGAGGATCTGCTCACGCTGGCCCGTCAGGGTGACGCCATCGACGACGTCACCGAAACCCGTCTCGACTGTATCGCGCAAGCGGCGTGGACGAACACGGCCACGGCGGACGCGACGCTGCAGACCGACGCCGCAGACAGCGTCGACGCCGATCCGGGTCGCCTGCAACAGCTGCTCGAGAACCTCTTCACGAACGCGGTCCAGCACGGGGGCGAGGACGTGACCGTCCGCGTGGCGTCGACCGACGAGGGCTTCGCCGTCGCGGACGACGGCGAGGGAATCCCCGCCGCGGATCGACCGCAGGTACTCACCGAGGGCTACACCACCGACGACGACGGAACCGGCTTCGGCCTCGCGATCGTCGCAGAGATCGCGGACGCTCACGGGTGGGCGACGACGGTCACGGAGGGCAAGCGCGGCGGCGCGAAGTTCGTCTTCGCGACCGATCGGACGTCGGCGTGACCACGCCCCGGTACGTTGCAGTATCCCGAGGATCCCCGACTCCGTCGAAATCGCCTTCGTCAGCTGTCTAAAAGCCGATCCGAAAAATGTGGAGTTATCAGCCTGGAGTGCAGCGGCCGAGGTAGACACACTCACAGGTCGACTATGTCTGGAAAATACGATCTCGTTATCGTCGGCGGCGGTATCAGCGGGGCATCGCTTCTGTACACGACTGCGAAGTTCACCGACATCGACTCGATCGCTCTCATCGAGAAGGAACCGGAAGTCGCAGCGATCAACTCTCATCACACGAACAACTCACAGACGCTGCACTTCGGCGACATCGAGACAAACTACACGCTCGACAAAGCCGAAGGCGTCAAGACGGGTGCGGAACTGCTCGCGGGCTACCTCGAGCACCACGATCCGGACCGGGAGATGCACGCAAAGCGCAGCAAGATGGTGCTCGGCGTCGGCGCGGACGAAGTCGACGCACTCGAACGGCGGTACCACGACGAGGGGTTCGGCGACCTGTATCCGAAACTCCGGCCGATCGATCGCGAGGAGATCGCCGAGATCGAGCCGAAGGTCGTCGAGGGTCGCGACGCCGACGAGGAGATGCTCGCTCTCCAGACGCCAGACGGCTACGTCGTCGACTACGGCGAGGCGGCGAAGTCGTTCGTCGACCTCGCCCGCGAGGAATCCACCGTCGACGTGTTCACCGGCACGGCAGTCCAAGACGTAACGAAGAACACCGAGGGGTACACGCTCACGACGCCGCAGGGGCCGTTCGACTGCGACGTCGCGGTCGTTGCCGCCGGCTCGCACAGCCTCCAGATCGCGAAGGAACTCGGCTACGGCGAGGAGATGGCGCTGTTGCCGGTCGCCGGGAGCTTCTTCCTCGCCGACGACGGCCTCCTGAACGGGAAGGTGTACACGCTTCAGATGAAGAAACTGCCGTTCGCAGCGGTGCACGGCGACGCCGACGTCCACGACGACGGGGTCACGCGCTTCGGTCCGACCGCGAAGCTCGTCCCTGCGCTCGAACGCGGACGGCTCTCGACGGTCAGCGACTTCTTCGACGTCTTCGGGCTGAACGCGGCCTCGTTCCTCAGCTACGCCAACATCCTCGCGGACCGAATCCTGCTCCCGTACGTCCTCACGAATCTCCTGTACGACGTGCCGGAGGTCGGCCGGCGCGCGTTCCTCCCCGAGGTCCAGAAGGTCGTTCCGAGCGTCGAACTCGACGACATCGAACGCGCGAAAGGCTACGGCGGCGTCCGGCCGCAGATCGTCGACACGAGCGCGAAGTCGCTGGATATGGGCGAAGCGAAGATCGTCGGCGACGACATCGTGTTCAACATCACGCCCTCGCCGGGCGCGTCGACCAGTCTGAAGAACGCGATGCGCGATACGAAGACGATCCTCGAGTTCTTCGAGGAAGACTACGCGTTCGACGAGGACGCGTTCCGCGCGGACACGATCGACAACTTCCCGCGGGGCGCGTAAGCGGAACGCCGTCCCGCCGGAGGGAAGTCCCCGACTCAGGTCTGTCCCCCGGCGACGCCGCCGCCGATCGCGGCTCCGCACTCGCCGCAGGCGACCAGATAGAAGCGTTTCGAGGGCGCGAAAAAGCCCGTCTCCGCGTCCATCTCGACGAATTCGACGTCGCTCTCCGCAGCGAGAGTCGCGTCGCACTCTGTGCAGTGGACCATAGACCGTTGTTCCGGAGACGGACGCATAGATTTTGGCCCGCTCAGTTCTGCGGCCCGAGATAGCCCCACGCCTGCAGGCGGTCGCCGTCCCCCTCGATCCAGCGCTCGCCGATGTCGTCGCGGTAGTACATATTCGGCATCACGATGTCGTCGATCCGGTCGTACGCCTGCTCCCGCGCGGCCTGCATCGTCTCGCCTCTTCCCGTCACGACGATGGGCATTCCGTTGTTGCCTGCAGCGCGCCACTGTCCGTCGACCTTCTTCGCGTCTTCGAGGTGGATCCCCGCCCGGCTCTCGGTCTGAAAGACCACGGCCGCATTCCGGGAGTTCTCGTCGTACGTCTTCTCGTCGTCGAACGGGAACGGCGGCAGGACGACGCGCACGCCGATCTGGTACCCGTTGTGGACCTCCGGCTCCGTGTCGTTGCCGTGTGCGAGGTCGTAGAAGAACTCACCCGTCGACGACGCGATAGACTCCTCTTGGAGTGCGATCGTCGGGTACCCGAACCGGGGGGTGAACTCTAGCGGGTAGATGCCGTTCTCGTTGACGATGCAGTTGATGTCGATACTCCCGACGTAGCCCTCGTCGGCCAGCCAGTCTTCGAGCTTGCCGAACGTCTCTTGGAACAGTTTGTTCCGGCCCGCCCAGAACATCGAGGTTCCCATCTCGCCCGTCGACGGGCCGATGTTCCCCGGGAACAGCCTCTTGTGCTCGAAGTTGAAATTGATCCGATCAACGAACTCCTCGCCGTTGAAGAATCCGCAGATAGCGATCTCGACGCCCTCGACTTTCCGCTGGAGTTGGAACCCCTTCATCCGGTGTCCCCACGCTTTCTTGTAGGCACGAAGGACGTCAACGACGTCGCTGCCGTCGTCTTCGCTCCCGACGTAGAGTAGTCGTTTGACGTTCTGGACCTCGCCGAGTGGCTTGACGACGTACGGAGCCGGGTTCTCCTGAACGTGCTGAATAGCCGCGTCGAAGTCGTGAAAAGCGTAGTGATCGATTGTGTCGACGCCGTGTTCTTCGAGGATCTCCATCGCGTACTCGCGGTCCTCCTCCAGACGGTCGGTGTTCGGCGTTCCGCCGACCACGGCCTTCCCTCGCTCCCGGAGTTCCCGGGCGAGTCGTCCCGTTCCGACGTCTGAGCCGACCCAGACGTCGTCGAATATGATGACGTCGGCCCACTCGGTCTCCGCGCGCCAGTCATCCGTCTTCGGGACGAAGCCGTCGCCGATCTCCCGATCGCTCTCGGCTTCGATGTAGTATTTGACGTCGTGGCCTTCTGTGTGGACCTGCCACGCGAGATCGGTGATCAGAGCGGCGTCGGCGGAGACGAAGAGGAAGCGTTTAGATTCCATTGTCACGGGTCGAACAGCGGCAGTTGCGGTTTGTGCATCGAGACATTGAGTCGGGTCGACCTTCAGTGCTCTCCCGCGCAGAAGGCACAGTAGCGTTTGCAGGTCTCCACTCACTTGGTCGCACGACGGCGCTCGATCGGCTGTGCGATCAGTTGCAGACGCTACTACGTCTGGGTCGGGCCGACTCGTCGGGCCGCCTGATCTCGTCGCCGTTCGTAACAGCTCCTGAGCGGGGTTGCCAGCTACTCGATCGCGTGCCCGCGGCCACCCTTTCGGCCGACGGGAACTCGCGTATGCGCTGCGTTACCACTGACCTGCCAGCGGTATTAAGAAAGTCGCTGTCGAGACATAGGATAATGGCAGCTCTCCGACGCGTCGCGCTCGACATCCTGAAGCCCCACGAACCGTCGATGCTGGATTTCACGGACCGGATCGCGGCCGTCGAGAGCGTCGACGGCGTCTCCGCGTCGCTCATCGAACTCGATCAGGAGGTCCAGAACGTCAAGATCACCGCCGAGGGGACGGCGCTGGAGTACGACGCGATCGAGGAGGTGATCGAGCAACTCGGCGGGACCGTCCACTCGGTCGATCAGGCCGCCTACGGCGAGTACGTCGTCGAGGAGCGGCGGACGCCCCAAGACGACTGAGGCCGTGTCTGGGACCCACCTCCTTCGCGAACTGCTACAGCGGGAGGACGTCCGCTCGATCGCGCGTCGGTACTTCGTCTCGAACGGCTTCGACGGCACGCTGACGAGCATCGGCGTCATCGTCGGCGCGGTGCTCTCGGGCGTTCCCGACGGCTCCACGGTCATCAAGATCGGACTCGGTGCGGCGGTCGGCCTCGGCACCTCGGCGATCTGGAGCGTCTGGGAGATCGAGCGCGCGGAGACGACCGCCAAGATCAGGCGCATCGAGCGGGCGATGCTGATCGATCTCGACGACACGCGCGTCCAACGCGAGCAACGGGGCGCACGCGTGTTTCACGCGGCCGCCAGTGGTTCCGGGCCGCTCATCGGAATCTTGGTCCCGATCACCCCGTTCGCGTTCGAGGGGACACTCGTCACGATGGCGGAGGCCGGGGTCGTCGGCGTCGCGCTCGGTATCGGCATCCTCGGGGTCTTCGGCGCGTATATGAGCTCGATCTCGGGACAGCGATGGTACGTCTCGGCGCTGCGAATGGCGCTTGCGGGACTCGTCGTCGCGGTGATCAATCTCTTCCTCCCGGGCTGAGCGCGGGTGTCTCACTCGGGCTCGGTAGCCTCTTCGGCGAGGTGGTGTTCGAGGTCGCGCCGGCGCGTCAGCCAGCCGACGAGCACGAGGATCGGTGCGCCGACGACGAAGACGACGCCCAAGACGGCCCAGTCGGCGAGGTCGAGCGGGACCGTGCCGAAGTAGTCGTTCAGCGGCGTGTACAGTACCGCGAACTGTAGCGACAGGGAGGTGGCGACTGCGACCGCGAGCCAGCGGTTCGTCAGCGCGGGCGTCCCACGCGCCCAGCGGACGACGTACAGTTTGATGAACTCGAAGACGACGAACCCGGTGAACACCATCGTCATCGCGTACGGCGTCACCGAGGCTGCGCCGTCGAGGGTGTAGAAGAGCAGAGCCAGGAGTAGCACCGTCGCCGTCAGCCCCGCACCGCCGATGAAGCCGACCATCTCGGAGTCGATGATACCCGTGGCCCGCTCGCGCGGCTGTCGTTCCATCACCTCGCCGGCGGGGTCGGTCCCGAGCGCGAGCGCCGGCAACCCGTCGGTGAGCAGATTGATCCACAGCAGCTGGACCGCCGGCAGGACGAGGTAGCCGAACAACGACCCCACGAAGACGACCGCGACCTCGGCGGCGTTCGCGCTCAACAGGTAGGCGACGAACTTCCAGAGGTTGTCGAAGATCGTGCGCCCGCGCCGGATGGCGTTGCGGATCGTCGCGTAGTTGTCGTCGAGCAGGACGATGTCGCTGGCCTGCTTCGCGACGTCGGTGCCGCGGATCCCCATCGCGATGCCGACGTCGGCGTTCTTGAGCGCCGGCGCGTCGTTGACTCCGTCGCCGGTCATCGCGACCGTGTGCCCGTTGGCCTGCAGCGCGCCGAGGATCCGGACCTTGTGTGTCGGCTCCGCCCGCGCGAACACGTGGACCGACTCGACGCGCTCGCGGAGGGTCGCGTCGTCGAGCGCCTCGACCTCCTGCCCGGTCATTACCGTCGATTCGACGCCGACCTGCTCGGCGATCGCCCGCGCGGTCAGCGCGTTGTCGCCAGTGATGACTTTCACGTCGATGCCGGCGCGGTGCGTGTCGGCGATGGCCGCGCGGACCTCCTCGCGCGGCGGGTCGATCAGCCCCTGCAGGCCGACGAACACGAGGTTCTCCTCGGGGCCGCCGTCGTCGTCGCGCGCTTTGTACGCGAATCCGAGCACGCGGAGCGCCTGATCGGCGAAGGCGTCGATCTGCGCTTCGATCCGCCCTTCGGTCTCGGCGTCCATCGGCCGGAGGCCGTCCGCGCCCAGCACGCGCGTCGATCGCCCGAGGATCTCCTTCGGCGCGCCTTTGACGTAGACGAGGTCGTCGTGGATCGTCGCCATCCGCCTGCGCTCCGAGGAGAACGGCACCTCGTCGCGTCGCGGGCGCTCGTTCCGGCGGGCGTCGACGTCGATCCCCTCGGCGGCCGCGGAAGCGACGAGCGCGCGCTCCGTCGGGTCCCCGTCCTCGACGGTCGCGTCGTTGCAGAGCGCGCCGATCTCCAGCAGCCGGTCGAGGCGTTCGTTCCGGCCGGCAGCGTCGGCGTCGGCGGACACGGCGTCGGCTGGGTCGGCAGCGCCGCCGTCGGTCGAGTCGACAGCACCGGCGTCTGCGGAACCGACACCGCCGTCTTCGGGACTGGCACCGGCGTCTACGGAACCAGTATCGGCACCGTCATCGTCGCCGGAGTCGGCTCCGATCTCGAACGTCTCCCCGTCCACCCACGCCGCCTGCACGCGCATCTCGCCCTCGGTCAGCGTTCCGGTCTTGTCGGTGCAGACGACGTCGACGGAACCGAGCGCCTCGACGGCCGGGAGCGTCCGCACGAGCGCGTTTTCGCCGGCCATCTTCCGGACGCCGAGCGCCAGCGTCAGCGTGACGACGGCCGGCAGTCCCTCCGGGATAGCCGCCACCGCCAGTGAGACGGCCGTCAGCCCGGCCTGCACGAAACCGCGGCCGCGCAGGACGAGCAGCGGTACGATCAGCGCCGACAGCGCGACGACGCCGATACCGAGCCGTCGGGCGAGTCGGTCGAGGTCACGCTGTAGCGGCGTCTGTGGGTCCTCGGCCCCGATCAGCGCGGCCGCGATCTCACCCATCTCCGTCTCCATCCCCGTCTCGACGACGACGGCGACGGCGCGGCCGCGGGTGACGCTCGTGCCCTTGTAGAGCATACTCTCGCGCTCCGCGAGGGGCGCGTCCGCGCCGACGGGCTCGGTGGCCTTTCCGACGGGGACGCTCTCGCCGGTCAGCGGTGCCTCGTCGACCTGGAGATTGTGTGCCTCCAGCAGTCTGGCGTCGGCGGGAACGACGTCGCCCTGACTCACGAGGACGACGTCGCCGGGGACGATCGCGGTCGATTCGATCCGCCGCTCCGTCCCCTCGCGCCGGACGCGGACCTCCGGGGCGGCCATCTCGCGGAGGGCTTCGAGACTCTGCTCGGCCCGATACTCCTGGACGAATCCGAAGAGCCCGTTCAAAAGCAGGATGATCCCGATGAGGACGGCGTCGACGACGTGTCCGATCGCGAACGAGAGCACGGCCGCGACCAGCAGTACCCAGATGAGTGCACTCGAAAACTGCGCGAGGAAGATGGCCAACGGACCGCGTCCGTGGTCGCCGGTGATCTCGTTGGGGCCGACGTCGGCGAGTCGCGCGTCCGCCTCCTCGGAAGTCAGTCCCGCGGTGGTCGTCTCCAGTTCCTCACAGGCCGCCGCGGCGGAACGGCTGTGCCAGTCCATCGCTCGTCAGTATGCTCGTCACACCGACATATATACTGTATGCCGGACGGGAAGTGGCGCTGGAGTTGCTGGGACATCGACGCCGACCTCCCGGTCGTGCCCACGCCGAACCCACCTGCGACGTCACCGCCGCACTCTACCGATCGATTGGAGGTGGATTTTTAGGCTCTGCCTCCGCGCCTGCACGTATGACGACGTACGTACTCGCGACGAATCACGTCGACACGAGCGCGCGGCTCTGCGATTACCTCCTCGACCGCGTTTCGGGGAGCGACGAAGTCCACGCGGTCAACTCTCTGCCCGGCGGCGACGCGACCGACAGCGACGACGTCCGCGACGGCGAGGAGGCGCTGAACGTCGTCTCTTCCCGCCTCGACACGATCACGACGGTCGAAACGCACCAGTTCGTCCGTGGCAACGAACCGGACGAGGACATCCTCGAGCACGCTGCCGACGTCGACGCCGACGAGATCGTCATCGGCATCCGCCGGCGCAATCCGACGGCGAAAGTCGTCTTCGGCAGCACCGCCCAGCGGGTTCTGCTCCACTCGGATCGGCCGATGGCGGTCGTTCCGCTCGTCGAGGCGTAGTCCGCCGACTCCGCCGACGCCGCGGAGAGCGCTTCTCCCGCCCGTAAATCTGCGCCTCAGCCGCTCGACTCCGAGTCGCCCCCGGGAGCGTCCGCGTCGCTTCCCCGCTCGGTGTCCAGCACTGCCTCCGCGAGGAGAGGGAGGAACGTGCCGATGTCGGTCACCATCCCGATGGCCTGAGAGCTGCCGCGATCGAGTAACTGGGTCACGGTCGCGGGGTTGATGTCGACGCAGACGACGCGGGTCGTCGAGGGGAGACAGTTGCCGACTGCGACCGAATGCAGGAGCGTCGAGAGCAACAGCACCAGGTCGGCCTCGCGAGCCTGTTCGCGGATGGCGTTCTGCGCCTCGACGGCGTCCGTGATCGTATCCGGCAGGGGGCCGTCGTCACGGATCGACCCCGCGAGCACGTACGGAACGTCGTTCTCGACGCACTCGTACATCACACCGCCGTCGATGAGACCCTCCTCGACGGCCGGCTCGATCCCCCCGGCGCGGATGACCTCGCTGATCGCGTAGATGTGGTGCTTGTGACCCTTCCGGGGGTGTTCCATCGTCTCCATATCCATCCCCAGCGACGTCCCGTAGAGCCCGCGCTCGATGTCGTGGGTCGCGAAGCCGTTCCCCGCCGAGAGCATATCGACGTAGCCTTCGCGCACGAGGCGCGCGAGTTCGTCGCCGCCGCCGGCGTGGATGACGGCCGGTCCGGCGACGACCAGCACCGATTCCCCGCGCTCTTTGGTCGCCACGAGCGCGTCCGCGACGTCCTCAATCAGCGATTCGGAGGGCCGCTCCGCGGAGACGCCGCCCTGCATAAATCCGAACGGTCCCGAGCCGTCGCGGGGTCGGTCCGGCGGCCTGACGCGGATGCCCGCCTCGTCGGTGACGACGAGGTCGCCCTCGCGGATCGCGTTCAGAACTTTCGTCCGCGCGCGAGTGGCCTCGTCCTCGGTTCCCTCTTCGACGACGATCGCACAGTCCATCTCGATGTGCTCGACCGGCACCCACTCGCCGTCGTAGCGGACCTCAGTCGGGTGGTTGGTCGTCGAGTAGAAGCCGTTCGGGACGACTTGGTCCGCCGGCGCGGGTTTGACGTGGGCGTCGACCGGGTCAGTGAGGTTCGCGCCGTTCTGATGCAGTTCGTGGAGGATCTCCTGCAGCGTGTCGGCGTCGTCGGCACTGACGCTCATCCGGCAGTAGGAGGTCTCGTCTTTGTGTCGCCCGACGTCGAACGTCTCGATCTCGAAGGAGCCGCCGAGGTCCATCACGATGCCGAAGGCGCGCTGTAGCGTCCCCGAGTCGATGATGTGACCGTCGAGCTCGACGGTTCGCGTAGCAGTCATTCGGAAATCTGCGTCCGGGAGCTAAAAGACGATTGCGGAGGGCGCGACCCCGCGTCGGTCGTTTGTGCGCCCGCCGTCGTCGGTGGGACGGTTCCCGTTACGGGTCGACGGTGGTGTCGAGGAAGGCACGACCGTGGCCAACGGCCTGCTCGAGGCCGCTCCCCCCGTAGAGGTCGAAGTGGCCGACTGGGAGGCGGACGAGCGTCGCGTCCGCGAGGTCCTCGGCGACCGCCTCGACCGACTCGATCGCGACGAGGTCGTCGCGCTCGCCGCAGAGGAAACAGACCGGACAGCTGAGTCGATCGCGGTCCTCCTCGCCAGTGTGACGCAGGAGCGAGATGACCGATCGCGCGGGGGTCTCGTTCGCCCACCCCTCGTCTCCGACGAGATCGCGGTAGCCGCGGTACGCGCTCGGTGCGGACACGAGCGCGGAGCCACCCTCGTCGCTGCCGTCGTCGACGACCGGCAGAGTGTAGGGGGTTCCCAGGAGCGACTGCACCCGGTCGCGAACGCCCGCCAGCGTCCCCGTCGCGATCGCTTTGATTCCCCGAGCGCGGAGCAGCGCGCGGCCCGAGAGGATCGGAGTCTGCGCGACGACGGCTGCGACTCGGGGGTCGTCGGCTGCGACGTCGAGCACTGCGCCGCCGGAGAGGTCCGCTCCCCAGAGGACGATCTGCTCGGTGGCGACGTCTCGGCGACCGCGAAGCCCCGCGAGCGCCGCCTCCCAGTCGGCCCGCTGCCGCGCCGGCGAGAGGAGGTTCCGCGGGTCGCCGTCGCTGTCGCCGGCGTGCCGGACGTCGAAGTGGAAGACGGCGTAGCCGGCCGCCGCGAGCCGCTCGGCGTAGCGATCGAGACCGAACGCGCTCGCGCCGACGAGCCCGCCGGTCATCACGACGAGCGCCGGGTCGGCGGGTCGGTCCGGTCGGTAGAGCCGGCCCACGCAGCGCTCGTCGCCGCTCCGGAACGTCATCCGGACCGTCGAGAACTCGTACCTCGAGGGCCGCTTTCCTCGCCGTGCGGGTTTGTCGGCGTCGGTGTCAGTGTCGGCGTCGCCGTCGCCGTCACCGAGCCACTCCCCGTGCGTCCCCGGCCGGGTCACTGTTGCTCCTCCGCGAGCGTACCGATGACGCGCTCGGAGAACGTCTCCCCGCTGATGTCGTAGTCGATGTACGCTCGGAACCACTCGGCCTCGGCGTACCAGGTCCCCTGCACGTCGTCGTCGTGTCGAAGTACCGTCGCCTCGACCCGCGTGGGCTCCCAGTCGTCGTGTTCGGCGGCCTCGACGAACGTCCGCAGCGCGCGACCCATCTCCTGGTGGTTCACGGACACGTCGGGGAACGCCGTGAGATAGACCAACTCGACCGTCTCGCCGGTCGGGTCGACCGACTCGACGCTGATTCCGTTCGAGCGCAGTTCGCCTTCGAGCCCGGAGATGACGTCGTTCATACGTACCCGTTCCGCGCGGAGCGAGTAAACTGTTGTCGCGTGGTGGTGGTGGCATCGGACGGCTCCGGCCGAGCCGGGCCAAAATCGATATCCCGTCCAGGGCCGTTCGTTAGGTGTGACCTCCAGCCGTAACGCTCTCTCGATACTCTACGTCGACGACGACCCTGATCTGGTCGCACTGGTGAAGACGTATCTCGAGCGGGACTCGACCGACGTACGCTGCACGGTGACGACCGAGACGTCGCCGACGGCAGCCCTCGAGCGGATCCGGGCGAGCGACTCCGAGTTCGACTGCGTGATCAGCGACTACAATATGCCCGAGATGAACGGGGTCGAATTCCTCGAAGCGGTCCGGGAGCACGACCCCGAACTGCCGCTGCTGCTCTTTTCGGGCGAGGAGACCAACGACGTCGCCGCGGAGATCGTACGCGCGGGACTCACCGACTACCTCCGGAAGGGGATGGGAACCGACCAGTACACGATGCTGATCCGACGGGTCGAACACGCAGTCGAGGGCGGCGGCCAATTCGACCCGGACGCCGAAACCGAACTCGACGGCGTCGGCGTCGTCGGCGCCGACGAGCACTTTCAGACGGCCGACGACACGTACGCGTCGTTCTACGGCTACGACTCCACGGACGTCGAAGGGAAGCACTGGACGGAGCTCCACCCCGAGGAGGAAGTCGAGCACATCCGGACACACGTGCTCCCGGTGGTCCGGAGCGGCGGTGAGTGGAGCGGGCGCAGTCGTGGACTGCGCGCTGACGGCAGCACGTTCACCGAGTCGAAGATGGTGACAGCACTCGACGACGGCCGGCTGCTGATCGCCGTCTCCGAAATCGAAGGCTAGCAGCGGCGTACAGTCGGTGATCGAAGTGCTCAGACCTCGACGCGCAGGCCATCGCGGGCGAACCGCACCTCCCCGTCGTAACGTGACCCGATCGACGCTAGCATCTCCTCGTGGCGACCTTCGGTGTGCGGGTAGAGGTGCGTGAGATACACCCGGCCGACGTCGTGGCCGGCGAGGGCCGCGCCGAGCTGCGACGGCGTCGGGTGGTTCGAGACGTCGACGCCGTCCGGGAACGAACAGTCGTGTGCGAGCACGGCCGCGCCGTCTGCGAAGTTCGCGAGGCGAGCCGTGGCTTCGCTGTCGCCGGAGAACACGATATCGCCGGTCCGCTCGCCGGGCGTGTCGTCACCGGCGGAGAACCGATAGGCCAAGCAGTCCATCGAGTGTACCGTCTCCGTCGCCGCGACGTCGAAGCCCGCAACCGAGAACTCCGCGGGTCCGACCTCGCGGACACTCAGATCGACGCGGCCGCGGAGGTAGTCGTGCACGTCGAGGAGGCCGTCGAGGAGGGACTTCGTCCCCGCGGGGCCGACGACTTCGAGGTGCTCTTCGCCGGCAAGCCAGCGCGCTTTCAACAGCGGAAGCAGGTCGGCGACGTGGTCGAGGTGGTGGTGGGTCAGAAGCACCGACGAGACGCCTTCGTACCCGACGTCCGTGCTCGCGAGTCGGTGGAGGACGCCGCTGCCGCAGTCGACGAGGAGGGACCGGTCACCCGAATCCAGCAGGAGCCCAGTCTGGACCCGGTCGGGCACGGGCATCGCGCTTCCGGTTCCGAGGAAGGTCAGACGCATCGGCGGAGCTACGGCAGGCGGCCCGATAGTCGTTCGGGAGGCGTTGGCTGCAGTGGCGAACAGTCGGCACGCTCAGACGCACCACACCGGCGTGCCGAACAACCGCTGCCCGGTGTGGGGTAGTGTTCACGTCACAGGGTCGCTGGCTCCGCGTTCGGACAAAAACCTTCGCCGGACCGACCGCGCGTTCCGGCTGCCGCGCGAATCGGGCAGAACCCACTTACTCGTGCGCGCCAACCTACGCACGATGGCACAGAGCGGGCGCGAACTCCTCCGGTCGGCCGCCGCCGCAGCCGAGGCGACGACCGACGACGTGACGAGCGCCGACGACGCAGAGACTGATGCGGCGACCGCCGGTGGGCCGTTCGACTTCGATCCCGAGGCGGTCGAGATCGCCGACGCCGACGTGCTCGACCGGCTGGAGCCCGCCGTCAGAGAGTGGTGGGTCGACCAGTTCGGTCGCTACGTCGACCAGAACGGCGGCTTCTTCACGCCGCCACAGCGCGAGGCGATCCCCCTCGTCGACGAGGGCACGAACGCGCTCGTCTGTGCGCCGACCGGGTCCGGAAAGACCCTCGCGTCGTTTACGGCGATCCTGAACGACCTGTTCAGGCGCGGTCGCGAGCGCGAGGACGGCCTCGACAACGCCGTCTACTGTCTGTACATCTCGCCGCTGAAGTCGCTCGCGAACGACATCCACCGGAATCTGACGGTCCCCCTCGAGGGGATCCGCGAGCGGATGAGCGATCGGGGGACCGACGTCGACGTGCGGCACGCGATCCGCCACGGTGACACCGACTCCGCGGAGCGACAGCGGATGTTGCACGAGACGCCGCACATCCTCAACACCACGCCCGAGACCCTCGCAATCCTGCTGAACGCGCCGAAGTTCCGCGAGAAACTGCGCTCCGTCGAGTACGTCATCGTCGACGAGATCCACAGTCTCGCGGAGAACAAGCGCGGGACGCATCTGTCGGTGTCGCTGGAGCGCCTCGAAGAACTCGTCGACACCTCGCCGACCCGGATCGGCTGCTCTGCGACCGTCGAACCGCTGTCGACGATGGCGGAGTTCCTCGTCGGCCGCGACGACGCCGGCGAGCCCCGCGAGTACGAGATCGTCGACACGCGGTTCGTTCGCGACTTCGATCTCCGGCTCGAGTGTCCGACAGACGACCTCATCCACACGCCCCGTTCGGAGGTCCAGTCGGGCTTTTACGACCGCCTCGACGAGTTGATCCGCGCTCACCGGAACACGCTCGTGTTCACGAACACGCGTTCGGGAGCCGAGCGCGTCCTCGAAAACCTCCGGGGACGGTTCGACGGCTACGACGAGGCCAACTCGGGCTGTCACCACGGTAGCCTCGCGAAGGAACGTCGCCGCGCGGTCGAGGAGGGGCTGAAGGACGGCTCACTCGACGTCGTGACCACCTCGACTAGCCTCGAACTCGGGATCGATATGCCGCACCTCGATCTCGTCGTCCAGGTCGGCTCGCCGAAGTCCGCCGCGTCGCTGCTCCAGCGGGTCGGCCGCGCGGGCCACAGCCTCGGCCAGACCGTCGAGGGGCGCGTGATGGCGCTCGACCGCGACGAGCTCGTCGAGTGCGCGGTGATGCTACAGAAAGCCGAGAACGGCTTCGTCGACCGCGTGTTCGTCCCCGAAAAGGCACAGGACGTCGCCGCCCAGCACGTCTACGGGATGGCGATCAACGCCGTGCGGCGCGAGCGGGACGTGCTGCGGACGCTCCGGCGCGCGTACCCGTACCGGGACTTCTCCGCCGACGACTGGGAGCAGTTGCTCCGCTATCTCACCGCGGACTACGACGGCCTCGAGGAGAAGAACGTCTACGCGAAAGTCTGGCGCGACACCAACGACCCTCCCACTGGTGACCACCACCACGAGGACTTCGACGTGGGCGAACATCTCATCGGCAAACGCGGGCGGATGGCGCGGGTCATCTACATGACCAACATCGGGACGATCCCGGACTCGTTCACCTGCGAGGTACGGACGCGGCAGGGCGACGAGTGGGTGGGCACGCTCGACGAGAACTACCTCGACACCTTAGAGAAAGGCGACGTGTTCGTCCTCGGCGGCCAGCGCTTCGCCTACCGGTATCGGCGCGGCTCGAAGGTGTACGTCGATCCGACGAACGCCCGGCCGACGGTCCCGTCGTGG
This sequence comes from Halobellus sp. Atlit-31R, assembly GCA_003665935.1. Taxonomy (GTDB): domain Archaea; phylum Halobacteriota; class Halobacteria; order Halobacteriales; family Haloferacaceae; genus Haloquadratum. The sequence continues at coordinate 444,855 of QPLR01000002.1, forward strand.
TTCTCCGAGCGCCTCCCGCTCTCGTACGACCTCGGCCGGGAGATCGCGACGTTCCAGTCTGAGCTGCTCGATCGGCTCGAATCCGGCGGCCGGCCCGCCGTCCGCGAGTGGCTGCGGGAGTTCCCGGTCGACGAGAACGCGGTCCGCGCGATCGCCCGCCTGTTCGACGAGCAGCGGCGCTACGCCGGTCCCGAAAGCATCGCCACCGACGCGCGAGTGATCGTCGAAGAGGAACTCGACCGCGAGACGTACAAGCGGCACTTCTACGTCCACTCGACGTACGGGCGGCGGTTCAACGACGGACTCTCGCGACTCGTCGCCGCGCAGTGTGCACAGCGGTCGAACGCGAACGTTCAGATCGCCGTCGCCGACAACGGCTTCTCGCTGTCGATGCCGCTGAACCGGAAAGTCGACGTCGGCGCGATCCTCCGTGACATCGACCCCGACTCGGTCCGCTCGGCGCTCCGTGCTGCGCTCGACGGGACGGACCTGCTGAAGCGCTACTTCCGCATCGACGCGACACGGGCGCTGATGATCCTGAAGCGCTACAAGGGCTACGAGAAGTCGGCCGCCGAACAGCAGGTCTCCGCGGAGATGTTGCTGTCGTTCGCAGAGGATCTGGACGACTTCGCGGTGATGGACGAGACCTACCGGGAGATCGTCGAGGACAAACTGAACGTCGCCGCCATCGAGGAGGTGCTGGCGGCGGTGCAACGCGGCGAGGTCGACGTTGTCAGCACGCAGGTCGACTCGCCGACGCCCCGGGCGTTCGGGCTGGCGACCCTGCTCGCGAGCGACGTCGTTCTCGCCGACGACGAGAGCGCTGTGCTTCAGGAGTTCCACGCGCGGGTGTTAGACGAGATCGGCGACGACGGCGACGCCGGCAGCGACGCCGGCGAGGGTGTCGCGCGCGCATCGAGCGGCGACTCATAGACCGGCCGGAAGCAGAGAACAGCGGGCAGTTCGGGTTCGGCCGAAGCGAATATGTCGTTCGTGAGAGTTTTTTGTGGTCGATAGTCAAACTCCGACGATGGCCGCTACGCCGTCAGTCGACGTCGCCGACCTCTCGCCGCTCGCGTGGCGACTGCTTCGCGTCGCCGCCGGCTACGAACAGCGGACGGTCGAGCAGGAGGTAGACGACATCCTCCAGGCGCACGTCTCGATGTTGGAGTCCGGCACGCGCGCGCTCTCACGGCCCCGCAGACAGGAGCTCTTCGAACTCTATGCAGCAGAACTCGACGAGGGGCAGGTCGAAGCGCTGGCGACTCACTTCTGATCGGACACTGTCGGGATCGTCCGCGCTCACTTCTGGACGCTTTCGAAAATATTAATCATTCAGTTCTGTAAGCCCCGTGTATCAATGATACAGCTCGGCAACTCGGCGCAGAAGCGGCTGTTGCTGTTCTTCGCCGCGGTGCTCGGCACGGCTGTGATCGCGGCGGCACCCTCGCCGGAGGGGCTCTCGATCAGAGGCCAGTACGCGGTGGCGACGATGTTCTTCGCCGGCTTCCTGTGGGTGACCGGCACTCTCCCGCTGGCGGTGACAGCGGTGTCGATCCCGTTCGTGCTGACGGCGTTCGGGGTGTACGACGATCTCGACACGGCGCTCGTCGGCTTCGCGGATCACCTCATCTTCCTGTTCATTGCCGGCTTTATGCTGGCGAACGCGCTCCAGAAGTACGACATCGACCGCCGCATCGCGCTGTGGATGATGTCGAAGATGGGCTCGTCGCCGCGGCGGCTCGTCGCCGCCGTGATGCTCGCGACGGCGTTCCTCTCGATGTGGGTCTCGAACACGGCGACGACGGCGATGATGACGCCGATCGCGCTCGGCGTCCTCACGCAGGTACTCGGCCGCGAGGACGTCGCTGCCGCGGCCGCGGACCCGAGCGCCGACATCGACGCCGACGTCGCGACCGACGGGAGTTCCGTGACTGTCGGGGCGGCTGAGTCGTTCACCAATCTCCAGGTGTCGATGCTGCTCGGCACCGCCTACGCGGCGTCGGTCGGCGGCGTCGGCACGCTCATCGGCACGCCGCCGAACGCGATCCTCGCCGCTCAGCTCAACGAGATCCTCGGCTTCGAGATCGGATTCGCCCAGTGGCTGCTGATCGGCCTGCCGATCGTCTTCGTCACGCTCCCGATCGTCTGGTACCTACTCACCTACCGCATCTACCCACCCGAGATCTCGAACGTCGAGTCGGCGCGCGAGGAGGCGGCCGCCTACCTCGAGGAGGAGGGCGCACTGAGTACGCGCGGCAAGCGCGTCGCCTACATCTTCACCGCCACGGCGCTGCTGTGGGTCGTCGGCGGTCTCGGCGACCTCGTCGGGCCACTGCTGCCCGGCGTCTGGGCGACGACGATCTTCGGCGGCGACGGGCTGACCGTCTTCGGCGTCGAAGGCCACCAGGGGATCCTCTACTACGTGATGGTCGGCCTCGCGGCGATCCCGGCGCTCGTGCTCGCGGACGCGATGGAGTGGGACGAACTCGTCGACATCGACTGGGGGACGATCCTCCTGTTCGGCGGCGGTATCGCCCTCGCGGACGCCTTGGCCGCGACGGGCGCGACCGACTGGATCGCAAACACCGTCTTCAGCTCGCTGACCGGCTCGCCGATCGTCGTCGTCGTCGGCGCGGTCGTCCTGCTCGTCATCTTCCTCACCGAGATGACCTCGAACACGGCGACGGCGACGATCATCATCCCGATCCTCATCAGCATCGGCTCCGTCTTCGCCGCCACGCTCGGGCTCGCGGAGGTGTCGGCCGCGGTGTTCCTCTCGGTTTCGGGTGCGGTCGCCGCGAGCTTCGCGTTCGCGCTCCCGGTCGCGACGCCGCCGAACGCCATCGTCTTCGGCTCCGGTTACATCAAGCAGAGTCAGATGATGAAGGCCGGCGTCGTCCTCAACGTCGTGATGACGGTCGTCCTCACGGGGCTGATCTGGGTGCTGTTCCGGTTCGTCTGGCCGGTCGTGCTGTGATGATCCGGCGGCGATAGCGGCCAAGCGCAGCTGCAGCGCGGCCACAGAGAAACAGCGGATTCGGCTCCGTGTCCAGTCACCGATCGCTCTTTCGTTCCCCGTCCGTTCTCCGTCTGCCGTCCATTCTCCGTCCGTTCTCCGCTATCCGTCCGCCGTCTGCCCTTTGCCATCCGTCTGCCGTCTGCCGTCCGTTCTCCGTCTGCCGTCCGTTCTCCGTCTGCCGTCTGCCGTCTGCCCTCCGCTATCCGTCGTCGCCGTCGTCCGCTCCGTCCTCACCGGACCACTCGCCGCCGACCCGGTCGACACCCATCAGATCCGTCCCCTCGTGCTCCGTGAACGACACCTTCAGATTCGGCTCGGGGATCGCCCACGTCTCCGCGGCCAGTTCCATCACCGCCAGCGCGAACGAGCGCCGGCGCTCCAGAGACCGTCCCTCGCGCACGTCGGCGCTCAGAAAGCAACACGGGCCGTCGACCCCGCGGCCGATCGAGAGGTTCGCCTCGGGCTGTTCGCGGATCACGACGGCGACGTGACCGGTCGTCGTCGCCATCTCCTCGGCGTACAGCTCCGTCACCGCCTCGGTGAACGCCTCTCTCTCTGCGTCCGTCGCCGACACCGTCGTATCGAACTGTAACAGCGGCACGGTCGAGACGAGGAGTGCCGGGAGGATATATGACCGGCTTTGCGGGCTGTGAGAACTTCGATCGGCGTCACGGGCCGGCGGATCGCTCCTCAGCGCCGTGCCCACTCGAGCAGTCGTGCGTAGAACGGGTCCGACGCGAGGGCGTCGGCGTCGCCGACGAGCGCGAGCGCCTTCTTCGCCCGCGTGAGCGCCACGTTGATCCGGCGGGCGTCCTCGAAGATCGGCCCGTCGAGGCCGCCCGTCGCGACGAACGACACCACGATCACCTCCTTCGAGGAGCCCTGGAAGCGATCGACCGTGTCTACGGTCACGTCGGTCCGGCGGGCGATCTCCGCGACCTGCGCGCGGAACGGCGCGATGACGCCGACGTCGTCGGGGTCGACGCCTGCAGCGACGTAGGCGTCGACCATCTCGGCCACGCGATCAGCCTCCACCGGGTTCGTGTTGCCGACGCGCTCGCCGCCGGGGTCGACGAAGGCGACGGTATCTCGGAGCGCCGCCGGCAGCGACGACTCGTCGACGCCGAGGTCGCCGAGCCGCTGGGCCGCGACGGCGCCGTTCGCCGGTCGCAGCGCGCCGTCGTAGAACTCCGTCGAGGAGAACGCCTGGATGCGCTGGGCCATCCGGTACTGACGGTCGAGCAGGACCGACGCGTCCGGGTGGGCGTCGATCAGGCGCTCGAACAGCGACGTCCCGAGGCGGTTCTCCGCCTGCACGACCGGGGGGAGCTGTTCGTGGTCGCCGACCAGCACGAACCGGTCGGCCAGCGACACTGCCGCGAGCGTCCCCGGCTCGGTCAGCTGCGACGCCTCGTCGACGAGGGCGACGTCGAAGGACTGCTCGCGCATCACGCGCGATCCGCAGGTGGCGGTCGTGGCAGCGACGACGGGCGCGTCTCGGAGCGCCGCGGCGCGTTCGTTCGGCTCGCCGCCCCGTTCGAGGCGCACGTCCTGCATATCCTCGCGGACGCCGTTCTCGGTGCCGACGCGGACGACGTCTCCGACCCCTTGCTCGCGCACGGCCTCGAGCGCGTTGTCGACCGCGCGGTTCGTAAACGCCGACAGCAACACGCGCTCGCCGCGGTCGACGAGCGCGCGGACGATCTGGGCGATCGTGTAGGTCTTGCCCGTCCCCGGCGGCCCGTGGACCAGCGCGAAGTCCTCCGCGTCGACCGCGCGCCGCACCGCCCGGTTCTGCGCCGCGTTGTTGTCGACGTAGGTGTCGGCAGCGCGGTCGGCGAACGCCGGGTCGCGACGCCCGAAGAGCACGGCCTTCCGCTCGGGGTCGCCTTTCAGCACGAAGTCGTGGAGCGCGGTGAGCATCCGATCGACGCCGATCTCGGATGGGTAGACGTCGAGCCGACTGACGTCGAGCGGCTCGTCGGCGGTGACGACGACCTCCTCGTCCAACTTCCGGATGCGGCAGAGTTCGGCGTGTCCCGAGACCGGGTCGCCGTCGCTTGCGAGCGCGACGTCGCCTTCGCGGAGTTTCGAGACGGCCTCGCCGGGCTTGCGCGCGCAGAGCTTCCACCGTCCGTCGTCGAGTTCGGTCTGTCCCGCGGGTTCGAGGTCGATCAGCGCCCGGTCGTCGTCCGCTCGCTCCGCGGCCGACTGCTCCCAGAGCTTCCGGTACTCGGCGTGGACCGCGCGCCGCTCGGCCTCGATCGCCTCGTAGAACCGCCGGAAGTACTCCCGCTCTTCGGCCGGCACGGGCTCGCCGATCTGTCCGGCCTTCGACTCCTGATCGAGCCGTCCCGAGACGACCATACAGGTGTCCTGCTCGAAGCAGTACTCGCACTTCGCGTCGGCCTCGTAGCCCGTCGGCACGTCGGTGTCGTACTCCATCGCGGCGATCTCGTTGCGCGTGCGGACGACGAACTGCAGGAGGCCGGTCCCGATCGAGAAGTCCTTCGCGGGCGAGAGATCGCCCGTCTCCTCGTTGCGCTCTAAGGCCGTGTTCTTCGTGTAGAGCAGCGTCCCGGTGTCGGCGGGCACGCCCCGCTCCGAGAGCACGAGCGCGTAGGCGGCCGCCTGGATCTTGTCTTGGAAGCGCGGCTCGCGCTTCGTGTTCTTGCCCGTCTTGAGTTCGACGGGGATCCCGCGGCGGAGCGCGTCGGCACGGCCTTTGATTCCGAACGTCGGGGAGATGAGCGTGTACTCCGAGCGCCACTTGTCGTCCTCGGTGAGCGTGCCCTGTGCGAGCCAGCCCTCGATGGCGGCCGCGTTGCGGCGGACCTCGTCGCGAACCTCCTCGGCGTCGTAGCCGAGGAGTCCCAGTTCCAGCCCGGCTTCCCGCACTCGATCGTCGATCGCCGCATCGAGGTCGCGGTCGCGGAGTAGATCGCCGAACACCTCGTGGACGATCGTCCCCTTCACCACGGGGTAGTTCAGCGGGATCCCCGAGAGCTTGTTCAGGTAGTACATCCGGGGGCACTGCACCCACGAGCGCACGTCGGTCACGTCGACGAGGAAGCCCGGTTCGAGAACGACGTAGGAGTCGCCCGTGGTCGAGTACGTCGTCTCGCCGCGGTACTCCGAGGCTTCCACGTCGGTGGCGAGCAGTTCCATCCCGGCCGCGGCGTGGTCGGCGGTCTGGGTCCACTTCCCCCACAGCGTGAGCCGGACGGTCGGGCCGTCGCCCCCGCTCGTGGCGGACTCGCCTCGCTTCGAGCCAACGTCACGGATGTCGCTCTCCGATACAGCCTCGGACGTGTCGCCGTCGGGACGAACCGTCACCTCCGCGAGCGATCGCGTCCCGTACGTCGTGTCTACCTCGCGCTCGTCGCCGACGTCGACGATCCGGCCGCGCAGTTTCACGTAGCCAACCTGCGCGCGGGTCGGTAAGACGCTGTCGGTCGCTCGGATCTCACCGCCGACCGCGATCCGGTCGCGGGAGGAACTCCGCCCACCAGCGGATCAGGAACCACAGAAGCAGCGCCCCGAGCGCGAGGCCGCCGACGAACCCCGCCGCGACGATCACGATCGAGCCGCCAGCCTGCATCGCGGTGAGTGCCCCCGAGACGGCCACGAGTCCGACGAAGCCGATCTTGAGTCGGCGGCTCGCGACGTCGCGTTCGTCGTCGGTCATACTCGGTCCGACCATTCAGCGTCCCCCCGTCGCGACGTGCCGGTGTCGGAGTCGAAGTCGGAGCTGGAGCTGGAGCTGGTGTCGGAACCGGGGTGTGTCGACGGTGCAGACGGCAGCCCGCGTCGCAGAGACAGCCCGTGCCGCCGGAGCGGAACTCACTGGAACCCGCGGCCGACGCCGTCCTCCTCGACGAGATCGTCGAGGTCGTTCGAGAGCAGCTCGTCGGCGTCGGAAAACTCCGAGGTGAGGTCGTCGAGACGGTCTGGCCGACCGTCGAACTCGTACTCCATCGGGCCGAACGCCGGGCTGTCGAGTGCGTCCATCATATCGGTGAAGAGATCCTCCGGCGTCGTGGGCGCGTCGGCGTGGACCTTCACGGTCTCTTCGAGGCGCTTGGCCATCGACTCCGCGTGGTCCTCGTCGTCCGGCGGTGACTGGACGGCGAAGCGACCGCCCTCCTCGCGGTCGCGCCGCGGGAGCAGCGGTTCGAGCTCGTCGTCGATTCGTCGGGCGACGCGGCCCCCGACCCCCCGGAGTTCGGTCGGGTTCTTCGTGTACGTCTTCAGCGCGTACACGCCCGCGTCCGGATGGCCGAGGAAGAGGTCCTCTCCGAGCCCGCCGCGCCGATCGCCGGCGACGGCCCGCCAGCCGTCCGGGTCGACGTCGGCCTCGGTCACGTCCGCGAGGATGTCCTGCCAGTCTCTGACGCGCATATCCCTCAGTTCAGCCCCCGAGAGAAAGAGTATGACGGTTGTGTCGCGACGGTCCGGCGAGTCACGGCCTCACGGCTGCACGCGAGCGAGCCACTCGACCGGATCGTCCAGCTCGGCGTCGGTCGGGAGATTCTCGGGCCGGTCCCAGACGCTCGCTGCGGCGGCGACGCCCCGGCGGTCGGCGACGGTCTCGAAGAAGCGCGCGCCGCGCTCGTACTGGCGGCGCTTCAGACCGAGTCCGAGGAGCCGTCGTGCGAGTCGCGCAAGCGGCCCGCCGCCGCGGCGCCGGGCGTCGAGTTTCGCGCGCAGGTCCTCGTACTCGGCGTCGAACGCGCGGTCCATCAGCAGTTCCGCGTAGCCCTCGACGGCCGTCATCGCGACGTTGAGGTCGTGGAACGCCTCGCTGTCGAACCCGCCGTGAGCGAGCGTCTCTAGGCCGTCCTCCATCCGCGACTCCAGATACTCCGAGAGCCACGGCGCGGCCCCGAACTCCGCGGCGTGTGCGACCTCGTGGAAGGCGATCCAGCGGCGGAAGCGCGGATAGTCCACGTCGAGTTCCGCGGCGGCGGCGACGATGTTCGGGTGGACGAAGTAGAGACCGTGGTCGCCGTTGTCGGCTGTCGCCCCGTGGCGGTGTCTGTCGCGATCCGCCAAGAGCAGGGGGTCGTACTGTCCGAGCACGTGCGAGGCCAGATACGACAACACGAACGCCATCGAACCCGTGTTGAGCACGCGCGTCGCGCTCGGAACGGCGACGCGAACCTCCGACTCGACGGGGTGCATCACCCGGCTGAACGTCGCGACGTTCGCGTCGATCCAGTGGTGGCGGTTCTGGACTTCGATCGAATTCGGGACGTCGAACGCCAGTCCGCCGACCGAGCGCAGTCGCTCACGAGCGTCGCGAACGTCGGCCGCGTACCCCTCACGATCGGCAGGTGCCAACTCGAGGTCGCCCGCCTCCGTCGCGCCCTTCGCGGCCGTCGCGACTGCCGTCCAGTCGATCGGTCGGTCGCCCGCGCCGCCGCTGGACGCGCCCGCGATCGCCCGAACACTCCGATAGAGGTCCATACAGGTACGTGGTGGCCAGTCCGCAAAACCCTTGTTCACCGGATGGCCCGCGAGCGAGCCGGCGCTACACTGCGCAGTTGTTGGGGCCGAGTTCCGTTTCAGTGGCTTCGCTCTCGTCGAGAGCGCGTCGGCCGCGGTTGACGTCGATGACGGTCTCGTAGTTCGGCGGTTTCTCGTTCGCACGGGCACTGACGCGGTCGACGAACGTCGCCTCGTCCAGCTCGAAGAGCTCCAGATCCTCGCGAAGTTCGCCCAGCGTCGCGGCGACGAGCGCTCCCGGTCGCCCGACGCCGAACTCGCCGCCGGCGTCGACCGAGACGTGACCCGGCAGGACCACGACGTCGTCGTCGAGGGATGCGTAGCGCTCGTGCAACGTCTCGTAGAGAAGCTTCGCACCGTGTTCGGCACCGGCGTCGCCGAATTCCAGCTCCGTGCGCCCGACCGACTCGACGAACAGGGCGTCCGCCGAGAGGAGATACCGGCCGTCGACGACGAGGTTCAGGAGCTCTGTCGTGTGCCCCGGCGCGGCGACGACGTCGACTGCGACGTCACCCACCGACAGCGTCTCGCCGTCGCGGATCGGTTCGTAGTCGTACGCGACGTCGCGTTCGGCCGCGTCCGCGCTCAGATAGTACGGCACGGAGAGCCGGTCGGCGAGGGCGCGTCCGCCGGAGATGTGATCGGCGTGGACGTGCGTGTCGACGACGCCCGTGATCCGCAGCCCCGCGTCGGCCGCGACGAGTTCGAACTCGTGGTCCTGGCGGGTGGGGTCGACGACGAGCGCCTCGCCGGCCTCGCGGTCGCCGACGACGTAGCCGAGACAGCCCTTCGCGCGCCGCTGCACCTGAGCGAGGAAGAGCGAGCCCACCGTCTCGACCTCGACGACGTCGTAGAGCTTGCTCCAGTCTTGCATCCCGCCTTTGACCACGGCGACGTCGTCGTGGCCGCGGTCCGACAGCTCGAAGCCGAACGACGTCGAGGAGAGCCCCTTCGCACACATCACGGCGACCGGACCGCTCCCGACGGCGTCCTCGACGTCCGTCCAGTCGGTGCCGTCGTCGAGTCCATCGATCGGGTGATACGGCACGTTCACCGCGCCCGAGACGTGCCACGCCGCGAAGCTCTCGGGCTGGCGCGTGTCGACCACAGTGAGGTCTTGGTCGGCATCGAGGGCTGCCGCGAGTTCGTCGACGGTGAGTTGCCGGAGTAGCGTCGGCATAGTCGACTGTACGCCTGTCGTGGGAATAACTGTTCTCACGACTCACAGCGGTCGGCGAGCGAGAGGCTCCCGACGAGGAGGATCGAACGGGAAAGCTGATCGCGCGTCGAAAAGCGCCTAGATCTCGGCCTCGAAGTCTTCGAGGGCGTAGACGGTGTCGCTTCCGCGGCGGTCGAGCGTCTCGTTGGCCAAGAGCCAGTAGACGACCGACAGCGCGCGTCGACCCTTGTTGTTCGTCGGCACGACGAGGTCGACGTTGCTCGTCTGGTTGTTCGAGTCACACATTGCGATGACCGGGATCCCGACCGTGATGGCCTCCTTGACGGCCTGGGCGTCGCCGATCGGGTCGGTGACGACGAGGGCGTCGGGTTCGATGTAGCCGTCGTAGTCGGGGTTCGTCAGCGTCCCCGGGATGAACCGGCCGGTCCGGGCGCGCGCGCCGACCGCGTCGGCGAACTTCGTCGCCGGGAAGCGGCCGTACTGGCGCGAGCTCGTGACCAGGATCTGCTCGGGGTCGTAGTTCGCGAGGAAGTCCGCGGCCGTCCGGATCCGCGAGTCGGTCTGGCTGACGTCTAGGACGTACAGCCCGTCGTCGCGGACGCGGTGGATGAACCGCTCCATGTCCTCGGTCTTCTGCTGGGTCCCGATGTGGACGCCGGCGGAGAGGTAGTCCTCGACGGGAATGAGGAGGTCGGCCTCCTCGTCGGGCATCACGTCCTCGTCGAACGCTGGCCCCGCGTCGGCGTCGTCTTCTTCGGGTGCTTCGGCCTCGGCAGCCTCGTCGGCCGCGCTCTCGTCGGCGACCTCGTCTTCGGCAGCCTCGGCGACCGGTTCGGTCGTCTCGGCGTCGGCCTCGGTCGTCTCGACGTCGGCTGCGGCTTCGTCCGCGTCCGTCTCGTCGTCGACGACTTCGACCGCGTCGTTGTCGTTCTCTGTCATACTGCGTCGTCCGCGATGCGGATGAGTTCGTTGAGTTTGGCGGTTCGCTCGCCCTGCACCGTGCCGGTCTTGATGAAGCCGGCGTCGGTGGCGACGGCGAGGTGTGCGATTGTCGTGTCCTCGGTCTCGCCCGAACGGTGGGAGACGACCGTCTCGTACCCGTTCTCGGTCGCCAGTTCGATCGCGTCGAAGGCGTCCGACAGCGAGCCGATCTGGTTCGGCTTGATGAGGATCGAGTTGGCGGCGTCGGCGTCGATGCCCGTCTGCAGGCGCTCGACGTTCGTCACGAAGAGGTCGTCGCCGCAGATGAGCGTCCGGTCGCCGACGCGTTCGGTGAGGGCTGCGAAGCCCTCGTAGTCGTCCTCGTCGAGGGGGTCCTCGACGTAGACGAGGTCGTACTCTTCGACCATCTCGGCGACGTAGTCGACCTGCTCGGCCGTCGACTTGACCTCGTCGCCGTAGACGTAGCCGTCCTCGTCGGCGTCGTACAACTCCGCGGCGGCCATATCGAGGCCGAAGCGGATCTCGAAGCCGAGTTCGTCGGCCGTGTCGGAGACGGCCTCGTCGACGACCTCGAACGCCTCGGCGTCGGAGATCGGCGGGGCCCACGCGCCCTCGTCACCCTTCGCCGCGGGGATCCCGCGGTCGTCGAGGATTTCGGAGACGCGTGCGTGGACGGCCGCGTTCGCGAAGACGGCTTCGGAGATGCTCGGCGCGCCCACCGGCGCAGCGAGGAACTCCTGGATGTGGGTCGCTTCTTTTGCGTGCTCGCCGCCGCCGACGACGTTGCCGAGCGGCGTCGGGAACGACTCGCCGCGGAACGTCCCGCCCAGATGCTGGTACAGCGGGGCACCGAGGACGTCCGCACCTGCCTTCGCGGCCGCCATCGAGATGGCGACGGCGCTGTTGGCTCCGATCTCGGAGAAGTTCTCCGTACCGTCCGCGGCGTGGAGCGCCGCGTCGACGTCGCGTTGGTTCCCCGCGTGGACCGTCCCGACGAGACGCGGAATCGCGTGTTCCCGCGCCGCTGCGATGGCTTCGCTCGGCGGGAGCTCGATCGCCTCGTACTCGCCCGTACTCGCCCCGCTCGGGGCCGCTGCACGGCCGAATCCGCCGGACTCGGTCAGCACGTCCGCCTCGACGGTCGGGTTCCCGCGCGAGTCGAGGACGCGCCGGAGCGCGATACTCGTGATGAGCGTCATATCAGTTGCCCTCGCGGTTTACTGTGAACGGCAGCACGCCGGCGTCGTACTCTTCGGCAGCGACCAGGATCGGTTCGGACTGGTCGGTGTCGACGAGTACCGGTGCGCCGTACGACACCTGCAGCGCTCGCGCGCCGAGGATGCGGGCCTTCTCGTATCGGTTGTACTGGGTGCGTCCGCTCATTGGTAGGGGGCGACGACGTCGACGAGGTCCTTGTGCGAGACCATCATCCGCCGACAGCAGTGTCGTTCCACCCCGAGGTCGTCGAGGACCTTCGCCGGATCCTCGTCGCCATCGCGGGCACGCTCCTTGAACTCGTCCCAGTGTTCGCCGACGACGTTGCCGCAGGTGAAACACCGGACGGGGATCATCATAGCTGAATCACCTCAGCGGTAGGACTTCTGGTAGCGCGCTCGTGCGCCCGGTCCGCCCCACTTCTTGGGCTCGGACTGACGGACGTCGTTTACGAGCAGCGAGCGGTCGAAGTCCATATACGCGTCGCGGAGTTCGGCGTCGTTGAGATGTTGCACCAGCCCGCGGGCGATTGCCGTCCGCGCGGCGTCAGCTTGCCCGGCGAAGCCGCCGCCGGAGACGCTGACGTCGATGTCGATCTGTGAACGGAGATCCTCGCCGGCGATGCGGAACGGCTCCAGCATCTTCAGGCGTGCCATCTCCGGCTCGACGAGTTCGACCGGCTGGGAGTCGATGCGGACGCGACCCTCGCCGTCGCGCACGGTCGCGCGGGCGATGGCCGTCTTCTTCTTGCCAGAGGTATTCGTTACCATGTGACTTTTGCACCCAGGTTCTCGGAAATCTCTCCGAGCGAGAGGAACTTGATGTTCGAGAGTCGGTCCAGCGTGGTCCCGTCGATCGCCTCGCCGTCCTCGTCGAACGGATTGCCCACGTAGACGCGGACGTCAGAGAGCGCTTCGCGACCGCGCTGTTCTTTGTACGGGAGCATCCCGCGAACCGCGCGCTTGAACATTCCGTCCGGGCGCGTCGGGTAGTGCGGGCCGCGGTCGGAACCGACGTTGGCTCGCTTGCGGTAGGTGCTCATCACGTCTTCCTCGGAGCCGGTAATGACGGCGTCCTCGGCGTTGACGATGGCGACCGCCTCGCCGGCGAGCGCTTTCTGTGCGACCTCGCTGGCGACGCGACCGACGATGCAGTTCCGCGCGTCGACGACGACGTCGGCGTCGAACTCGGAGAGACTCATCGAATCACCCGTACGTTGCTGCCTTCGGGGTTGTCCTCGACGACGCGTTCGAGCGCCACCGTGTCCCCGACCTGTTCGATCTTCTTTCGAGCGGACGACGAGAAGTCGACCGCCGCAACTGTAACGTTTTTCTGCAGCGCACCACTCCCCAGCACCTTGCCGGGGACGACGACGGTCTCGTCTTCCCGCGCGTATCGTTCGATACGCCCGAGATTGACCTCCGCGTGGGTGCGCCGCGGCTTCTCCAGACGGTCCGCGACGTCCTGCCAGACATTGGCACCGGACTCGCGAGAGACCGCCTTCAGCTCGGCGATGAGACTGTTGAGTCTCGGATTCGTCTTACTCATTGTCTAACTCCTGAGAGTGAGAAAAAACGGAGTGCATAGAGCAGGATTTGAACTGCCGGGAGACGGTCGGCCACGCTTCGCTCGGCCGCTGCGACTCCCGTGATTCCAATCTGCGTGCTACATCCACGGCTCTCCCGTTCGGTCGAGCCGAAAAATGCAGGGAGCAGGATTTGAACCTGCGGACCCCTATGGGACAGCGCCCTGAACGCTGCGCCGTTGGCCAGACTTGGCTATCCCTGCTCGCACTCCGTTGTACTGCGTGCCCCTTCAAACTCCTTTCGATCTGGCGACGCCGGCCGCGTCCGCGGTTCGCCGCGCCGTTCGCGGCGCTCAGGGCGCTCTCCGTCGGATTCGACGGCGCTGCGGGCGAGCGTCGGGTGAGATCTGAAGGGACAGACATCGTTCTATATCGCTACCTTCTCTTCGAGTTCCGCTGCGCGGTCGCCGATCGACCCGGCGGCGCGCAGGACCAGCTCTTCGACGGTGAACGACCCGTCCGTCTCCACGTGGAAGACGAACGCCTCGGGCACGTCGTGGACCGCGACCTCCTTGCCCGGATACCGGTTCGTGAGGTCGTTGTCGAACGCGTCGGTGGCGACGAGATCGCCGTCTTCGGCGCTCTCGTCTGCGGCGTGTGCCGCGGCCGCCTCCTCGATGACGCCGCGCAGAATGTTGGGCTCTTGGGACTCGAACTCGCCGGCGTCGCCGACGACCTCCACGCGCTGGAGGTGTCGATAGCCGACGGAGACCCCGCCCTGGTGTTTCGCGTGCGCCTTCCCGCTGTCGAGGACCGCGTCGGCCTCGAATTCGAGGTGTTGACCCTCTTTCAGCTCGACGATCGGGACGTTCTGGTCGGCCGGCTGCACGAGGTCGTCGGCCGACACGAGGTCGCCCGAGTACGCCGTTGCCGGCCCCTGCACGTCCAGCGAGAGCGTGACGACGTCACCCTCCTCGAAGTCGTCGAGGGGCGTCGTCAGCGGCACGAGTCCCAGTCGGAGGCCGATCATCTCGTCGAACATCACCGACGAGTTCTCGACGAACCGGACGGTGTCGATGCTGAACGTCGGCACGTCGGCGACCATCGCTCGGCGGATGCCGTTGGCGACGGCCGGCGACGCACCGCGGACCAGGAATCGGGCCTTCCGGTCGCCGCGTTCGATGAACTCGACCTCGAAATCGTTCGTCATTGGTGGACTCAGAGTCGGCTATTTTTCGGCGCGCGGGTCCCGTCGTGTGGGATCGGCGTGACGTCCTCGATACGACCGATCTCGAGGCCGGCACGAGCGAGCGCGCGAATCGTCGCCTGTGCGCCGGGGCCGGGGCTCTTGTTGCCGTTGCCGCCCGGACCGCGGACGCGAACGTGCAGGCCCTCGATGCCGGCGGCTTTGATCTCTTCTGCGACGGACTCCGCCATCTGCATCGCGGCGTACGGCGACGCCTCGTCGCGGTTCTGTTTCACCACGGCACCGCCGGACGACTTCACGATCGTCTCGGCACCGGTCAGATCCGTCACCGTGATGAGCGTGTTGTTGAACGACGCGTGGACGTGGGCGATACCCCACTTGTCTCGAGTTGTCTCGGATTCGCTCATTGTGGATTACTCCTGCCCCTCCGCGCGCTCGGGGTGAAGCTCGTCCGCGAGGGGACTCGTCTCGTCGAACTCGATGCCGTCCTCTTCCGCGACCTCGACCTTCTTCGAGGGACGCGAGACGCGGGCGTCGCCGACGACGACGTGGCCGTGGACGATGAACTGCCGCGCCTGCTGGGGCGTGCTCGCGAGGCCCTTGCGGTAAGCGACAGTCTGGAGTCGACGCTCGAGAATGTCGGTGACGTCGAGCCCGAGGACGCGACTGATGTCGTCGTCCTCCGAGAGGATCCCGTAGCGACGGAGGCGCGTGAGGAACTCCTCGCCGGACGCTTCGGCGTCCTCGAGGTCGCCCTGTGCCTCGCCGATGAGGCGTCGCGCTTCGCGTCGGTAGTTACGGAGCTCGGACTGAGCGCGCCAGAGCTCTTCTTTGTTCTTCAGGCCGTAGCGGCCGAGCAGATCGCCCTCCTGGGCGATTCGCTCGCCCTGGTACGGGTGATTCGGGGTCTCGTACCGCTTGGTGTTTTTGCCGGTCGCCATCGTTTACTCTTCCTCGCCGCCTGCGGCCTCCTCGGCCGCTTCCTCTTTGATCGCCTCGACGTTGACGCCGATCGTCCCCTCGGTACGTCCGGTGGACTTCGTCCGCTGTCCGCGGACCTTCTGTCCGCGCTGGTGGCGGACGCCCTTGTAGGAGTCGATCATCTTCATCCGGTTGATGTCGTGGCGACGCTTCTCTTCGAGGTCCGAGCCGGTGACGTGGGTGGTCTCCCCGCTGAAGAAGTCGCTTCGGCGGTTGGCCATCCACTCGGGGATGTGCTCGTCGAAGTTCTCGACGGCGTCGACGACTGCATCGATCTCGTCGTCCTCGAGCAGACCGAACGTCGCGTGTCGGTCTACGTCTGCGGCCTCGGCAACGATGCGCGCCGTGCGCTTGCCGATACCTTTCATGTCGGTGAGACTCCGCTCTACCGTCTTCGTCCCGTCGAGATCGGTCTGACCGATCCGGACGAAGTATCGGAGGTCTTCCTCCTCCTCGGGAGCGTCGTCCTGTGGTTCTTCTGCACTCATGACTTTTTGGAAAGTCTGGTGAGCGTTGCGGCGGGGATTCGAACCCCGGAGGCATTACGCCACAGAGTTAGCAACCCTGCGCCTTGGGCCAGGCTTGGCTACCGCAACACACTCGGTCTGGTACTGTCGCCCTCTCGGACTCGGGAGCGGGCCTCCCTACAGCGTATCGCAGTCGGAACAAGTCGTGGTCACTACTTAAACATCACGATAGGGTGTCGGAATGGGACCGGCCCGCACGCCTCGGTGCTGCGCGCGAAACAGCCGACAGCGTTCATATGACGGCCACTGAAAGCCGAATTCCGAAGCCACGGCGGAGCGGGCGCAGCCAATCCCAGTCCAGCGAGCAGCCCCGCGGGGGGCCATCGGGTGCCGGCGGGCGGTCCCCCAGTCGAGCGCGACTGTGTGATACGCCATCTCGTACCGGGTGTGCGCGAGTTCCAACAGGCTGCCGACAGTATATATCTCCGCACCCCTATGGACGCAGTGTGAGCACCGACGCCCCCTCTGCAGACGCGACGCCCGGACGCCCAGTACGGATCGACAGCGAAGCGGACCTCGACGCGTTCGTCGACGAACACGACCGCGTACTCGTCGAGTTCTACACCGAAGGCTGCGCGCTGTGTGCCAGCATCGAGCCGGTGATCG
This sequence comes from Halobellus sp. Atlit-31R, assembly GCA_003665935.1. Taxonomy (GTDB): domain Archaea; phylum Halobacteriota; class Halobacteria; order Halobacteriales; family Haloferacaceae; genus Haloquadratum. Next base: position 461,568 of record QPLR01000002.1, read on the forward strand.
GGAACGTCGCTCGCGCACACGAGGACCTTGCGGTCGCGATGGTCAATCCGCGCGACGATCCGGCGTTGATCGAGCGCTTCCAGATCCAGAGCGCGCCGACGCTCGTTCTCTTCGAGGACGGCGCAGTCGTGGGGCGGCTGGCGAGCGGCTTCCAGGGCGGCGACGCCATCGACGCGTTCCTCGACGAACACGTCGCCGAGTGAGCCTCTCGCGGTCGCCGACGCCCGGCCGACTCGATCGTCGAGCAGCTAGTCTTCGATCGCCGAGCGGCTAGTCGTCGACCGCCGGCGTCTGCTGAGTGTTCACCCTGTCGACCACCGTGAGGAAGTTGTCGAACAGTCGCGCTGCGGCCGCCGTCTCGGCGTGTCGTTCCGGCGTCGCCTCCGCCAGTACGCTCTTGACTGTCTGGTCGGGGACGTCACCGCGCTTCTTCTCCGTCACCGAGCGAGCGGTCTCCAGATCGAACTCGGGGTGGAACTGGACGCCGTACGTCGGCCCGAGCGAGAACGCCTGACAGGACCGGTCGTTCCCCGCGAGTTCGACCGCGCCGGGCGGCAACTGCAGCACCTCGTCGGAGTGTGACTCGAAGGCGACGAACTCGCCCGGCAGGCCGGCGAAAAGCGGCGAGTCGTCGTACCGTTCGATTCGACTGTACCCGAGTTCGTAGGCGTCCATCTCCCCGACGCACCCCCCGAGTGCGTGAGCGAGGAGCTGATGCCCCCAGCAGACGCCCAGAATCGGGACGCCGAGCTCGTGGAGGTCGCGGACCAGTTCGGCGAGCGTCTCGATCCACGACTCGCGCTCGTAGACGGCGGCCTGCGACCCGGTCACGACGACGGCGTCGTAGGGCCAAGAGCCGTCCGCGCGAGGCCACTCCGGGAACTCGCCGGCGCTCACTTTGAATCCAGTTACGCTCGCGTCGAGCTCCCGCCGGAAGTTACGCTCCGCGGGGGTCTCGCCCACCGAGGCGTCGAACAGGGCGACGTCGGTCGTGGTCATACCCCGTCGTAGGTGGGCGAGCTGCTTTAATATTGTTTAGACTGTCCACTCGCGCGCACAACCGACTGTGTGCCCGTGAGAGACTGCCGTAGCGGCTGCTCATCGAAGCGGTCTGTACAGCGGCTGTGGAAGTACTGCTTCGCCGCGGCAGTCAGGAGTGTGTGATCGGTGCGTCGACGTACTCGTCGTTGACGACCCACTCGCCGTCCTCGCGGATCATATACTCGCCGTAGAACGGCACGCGGTTCGCGACGGTCTCGCGGAACGTCTCGCGGATCTCCTCGCGCGTCATCTCACCCATCGAGCGCAGGTCGTCGTTGCGGTTCAGACAGCCCTTGAGGTATCCCTCGTGTGTCACGCGGACGCGGTGACAGTTCGCGCAGAAGTTCGGGTTCTCGACCGGATCGACGATCTCGACCATCCCCTCCCCGACGTAGTAGCGTCGGCGGTTGTGCATCTCGCGGGTCTCGACCCGATCGGCCGTCTCTTCGAGCCAGCCGTGGACGCGCTGGATGTCGATGTTCCACTCGGGGTGGCCGGTCAGTTCGGGCATGTACTCGATGAGCTGGAGCTGCAGTCCGGGGTTTGCCGCGACGTGGTCGACCATCCCCTCGACGTAACCAGCCGTGTGCTCGAAGACGACCATATTCAGTTTCACCGGATCGAGTCCGGCGTCGAGCGCGGCTTCGACGCCCTCGATGACCCTCTCGTACGCGCCCGACTGGGTGATCTCGGCGAACGCCTCGGGGTCGAGCGCGTCCTGCGAGACGTTGACGCGTTCGAGGCCTGCCGCCCGGAGATCTTCGGCGCGGCCCGGGAGGAAGGTGCCGTTCGTCGTCAGCGAGACCTCCATCGAGTCGGGCGTCCGCTCGATGATCTCTTCGAGATCTCCTCTGAGCATCGGCTCGCCGCCGGTGAACTTCACCTTCTGTACGCCGAACTCCGAGACGACCTCGAGAAACCGCACCACGTCGTCGGCGCTCATCTCGTCGTCCTGCGGGTCCATCGGGCCACGAGTGTCGCCGAGTCCCTCGTTGTGACAGTAGACGCAGTCGAAGTTGCATCGATCGGTCAGGGAGACGCGAACGCCGGACACCTCGCGCCCGAAGTCGTCTTCGAGCATTGTCACACTCTTCGGGGGAGTGCAGATAAATTCGCCGCTGCTCTCGAGCGGTACGTAATGTCAAACAGTTACGTTACGCCCCGCTAGTAGCCGGATTCGACATCAGTATCCGTTCAAAAACCTTATCGGCCGTTCGCCCCGACTGAGGAGTATGAACGCCGAAGCCGTCCGCGAGCGTCTCCGCGCGGTCTCGGACCCCGACCTCGGCGACGACATCGTCTCCTTAGGGCTCGTCAACGCGATCGACGTCGACGACGACGCCGGAGCCGTCCGCATCTCGCTCGCGCTCGGCGCACCCTTCTCGCCGGCGGAGACGGCGATCGCCAGTGACGTGCGAGAGGTCCTATCGGACACCGAGTACGAGATCGATCTCTCCGCACGCGCGCCCTCGGCGGTCGACCCCGACGAGGACGTCCTGCCGGACGTTACGAACGTGATTGCCGTCGCCTCCGGCAAAGGCGGGGTCGGAAAGTCGACGGTCGCAGTCAACCTCGCAGCCGGGCTCTCGAAGCTCGGGGCGCGCGTCGGCCTGTTCGACGCCGACGTCTACGGCCCGAACGTCCCCCGGATGGTCGCCGCCGACGAGGCACCGCAGGCGACGGACGACCAGACGATCGTCCCGCCGGAGAAGTACGGGATGAAACTGATGTCGATGGCCTTCCTCGTCGGCGAGGACGACCCGGTCATCTGGCGCGGCCCGATGGTCCACCAGCTGCTCACACAGCTCGTCGAGGACGTCCAGTGGGGCTCTCTCGACTACCTCGTGTTGGACCTCCCGCCGGGCACGGGCGACACCCAGCTCACCGTCCTCCAGACGCTCCCGCTCACCGGCGCGGTGATCGTCACGACGCCGCAGGACGTCGCCGTCGACGACGCGCGTAAAGGGCTGGAGATGTTCGGCAAACACGACACGACGGTCCTCGGGATCGTCGAGAATATGTCGTCGTTCCGCTGCCCCGACTGCGGGTCGAGCCACGACATCTTCGGCGCTGGCGGCGGCGAGGCGTTCGCCGCCGAGAACGATCTGCCCTTCCTCGGATCGCTCCCGCTTGACCCGTCGGTCCGCTCCGGCGGCGACGGCGGCGAACCGATCGTCCTGGACGACGGCGAGACGGGCGACGCCTTCCGCCTGATGACGGAGAACGTGGCGGATATGGTCGGCGTCGTTCGCAGGCGTGACGCCGCGGCGCGGCAGTGACGGCGGGCGGTCGGCAGCGTGCCCGCAGCGAGCGGCGATGCGACGATTTTTGACCGCCGGGAACCGATACCCGGTGTGGACGCCGAACAGGACTCGCTCGCGAACCCTTTCAGTATGGACGCCGACTGCCGGAACTGCTCTGGGCTCTGTGACGCCCGGACGAACGTCGTTCACGGCTACGGCGACGTCGGCGGAGAGTTCGTCTTCGTCGCCGAACGCCCCCACGCCGGCGCGGACCGAACCGGCGTGCCGTTCACGGGCGACGATCCGGGCATCCGCCTCCAGTCGATCCTCGGCGAACTCGGCTTCGCCCGGTCGGAGCCCGACGCCGACGAGCCGGACCTGCAGAACGCCTTCGTGACGTATCTCACGCGTTGTCGGCATCCCGAGCGACCGCCGACCGACGAGGAGGTTCGGACCTGCGAACCCTATCTGAACGCCGAACTCCGGATGATCAACCCCGAGATCATCGTGCCGATCGGCCAGCGGACGCTCGACGCGCTCGCGACCGACTACACGACGAACCGTCCCGGCGACGTCGACGTCGCGGACGCGCACGCGACGACAATTCGGGGCCGCGGCTTCGAACTCGTTCCGATGCTCCCGCTCGAAGACCAGACCGACGCACAGACCGACGCCTTCGTGCAGCACCTCCTCGACAACGTCTTCGCTCGGGATTACCGGCAGACGAAGGGTCGCCGCGGGCGGTAGCCTCTCGGGGGCCCGGAACGTCGGGTTGAAGAGCGCCGGCCGCCGAGAGAGTGGTATGACCGTCGTCGTCGTCTTGGCCGACCCGCCACGTCCGGGACTCGCACTGCCGCGGCTCGCGGAGACGAGCCCGCTCTCGAACGCGGAGGCCGCGGAGCTCTCGGAGGCGATGCTCCGGGACACGCTCCGGGCCGTCGAGCGCTCCGGGGGCGAACTGCTCGTGAACTACCGCCCGGACGACCAACTCCCCGACGAGTACGTCGATCCCGACGAGTCCGCCGAAGACGCGCTGGGCGCGATTGCCGGCGACGTGCTCGACGACCCGGAGGCGGCGCGCTTCGAGAAACAGGTCGGGTCGACGTTCTCCGCCCGCGCGGGCAACACCGCCACACATCTTCTGCGCGAGGAGGGTGTCCAATCGGTGGCGGTCGTCCGCGGCGACGCGCCGTTCCTACTCCGCTCGACGATCGACTCGGCGGCGATGAAACTCCGGACGAACGAGGTCGTCCTCGGGCCGTCGACGAACGGACGGGTCTACGTCGCCGGCTTCACCGCCCCGATCGATTTCGAGGGCGCGTTCGCCGCCCCGGAACTGGAGACGCTCGTCGATAGCGCGAACGACGCCGACCGCGACGTCGGCTTCTTGGAGATGCAGCCGACGGTGCGGACCGGCCCCGACCTCGCCACGTTGGTCTCGTCGGTCCGGGCGCGCTGGCAGGCCGGACGCGTCGTCCCTGAGCACACCGCCGAGTTCGTCGTCGACGCCGGCCTCACCGTCGTCGCGGACGACGAGCAGGGTGACAGCCCGACGCTCGTCCGGGAGTAGGAGTAGGCCACGCCCGCGACCTCGCATCTGCGACCCCGCCCGCGTTCCCGACTCTGCCCGCACAGCCGTGGATCACTCGACCGCGGCCGCGACCGACAACGCTTAAGCCGCGCCGTCGGATACGACAATCCGTGGTGGGATGGCAGAGCGGCCTATTGCGCCTGCCTTGAAAGCAGGTGGCTTCACGCCTCCTGGGTTCGAATCCCAGTCCCACCGCATTCTTCCACAGTCCGCCGACAGATGCGTAATGGCTTTGCCGTAGCCATCCCAGACCCCAGTATGGACTGGCCACACGACCCCGACGGCGAGAAGGGTTCCGAGGGACGGCGCAAGTACGGCCACGCGGTGATCGCGAAGAAGGTCGACGAAGCGGAGGACTTCCCCCTCTCCCGCGAGGAGTTCGTCGCGGAGTTCGGCGACGATCCCGTGCGCCTCGATTACGAGCGCGTCGTCTCCGTCGCGGACATCTTCGAGCACGTCGAAGGAGAGCAGTTCGAGGACTTCGTCGCCTTCCACAAGGCACTGGGCCGAGCGATGCGCGAGAACGACTTCTGGTTTTACGAGGGCGCAGAGCAGTTCGTCGGCTCGAACGACGCCTGATCGGGCTCGGCTGCTCGCGTTCCCGTCCGTTACCGACCGCTGCCGAAGAGCCGCTGCCACAGCGATCGGTCCCGGGCGCGCTCGGCGAGCAGGACCGTACAGTCCACGTCTTCGATGACGTCGAGCACGAGCGTGCCGCTGACGAGCCGCGAGAGGAGGCCGCGCTCGGTCGCGCCGACGACGAGCATCGACGCGTCGGCGGCGTGTCGCTCGATCGCCGCTTCGACGTCGCCCGTCTCGACGATCAGCGTGGCGTCGTCAAGGTTGTTCTCCGCGGCCCACTCCTCGAGGAACGCCTCGCCTTCGGTTCGGTCCTCGGCGACGTGGAGGAGCGACACGTGCGAGCCGTACTCCTCTTGCAGCGCGTTCGCGATGCCCGCCGAGAGCTCCGAGTCCGGGCCGCCGGCGGTCGGGAGCAGGATCTCTGCGGGGTCGAAGCCGCGGTCCTTCATCACGAGGAAGTCACACGGCAGCGACGAGGCGAGCTCGTCGATGGCGCTCTCGGCGCGCCCCGGTGAGCCGTGGGAGTCCGGGCCCCAGCCCATCACGGTCAGGTCCGCGTCGTAGGTGGTTGCGGCGTCGAAGATACCCTCGAAGCTCCGGTGCGAGAGCACGGTGTGGGTTTCGACCGGGACGTCGAACGTCTCTGCGTCCTCGCGGGCGTTTTCGAGGAGGTCGTGGGAGGCAGACAGATCCCACTTCTCCCGAGCGGACTCGAGTGCGGTCTGGTCGGGCACCTGCTCGATGTGGACGGCGACGACCGTCCCGTCTCGCTGTCTCGCGACGGCACTCGCGAGCGTGATGAGGTCGGTCTCGTGTGCCGGATTCGCCAGCGGGACCAGCACGCGGTAGTTCCCCCCGTCGGGTTGCACCGACGTCGCCGCCGAGACGGCCGCGTCGGGCATCGAATCCGAGCGCTGGAGGATATACTCGCCGAGGATGCCCTGCTTCGTCGCTCGCCCGCGGGCGTACGCGAGATACCAGATGACGGCGCCGCCGGCGACGGCGAACGACAGCAGTCTGGCGTCGGATTCGACGTACGCCAGCAGCGCGAACGAGAACACCGTCCCCAGGATCGGTAAGAGCGGATACAGCGGCACCGTGAAGTCGGGTTGGTACTCCTCGGGGTTCACGTACCGCATCGCGACGAGCGCGACGTTCAGCAGCCCGTAGATGATGAGGTGAAGCCCCGAAGCGGCGCCCGAGAGGAGGTTGATGTCGCCGAGCAGGATGAAAACGAGGATGAGTCCGCCGGTGATACCGATCGAGCGGTACGGCGTCCCGAAGCGGGGGTGAATCTCGTTCAGCGCGGGCGTGACGATCCGGTCGCGGCCCATCGCGAAGTTGATCCGCGAGGACGCGAGGATCGACGCGTTCGCGCTGGAGGCGGTCGCGAGGAGGCCGCCGAACAGGAGCGCGCCGGCCATTACCGTCCCCTGGACGCGCCGGCCGACCTCGACGACGGCGATCGGCTGCGTCTCGCCCGGTGCGACGTTCGTCACGAGCTCTGCGATGAACCCTTGAGGAACGGCCGCGCTCATCACGACGAGCACTAGCGCGTAGATGCCCGTGACGAGCACGACGCTGCCGATGACGGCCCGCGGGAGGTTCTTCCCCGGATTCTGAATCTCCTCGGCGACGCTCGTGATCTGGACGAAGCCGAGATACGAGACAAAGATGAATCCGGTCGTTCCGAGCGTCTCGCCGACCGTGCTGGCCCGGGGGAGATTCGCCGGATCGGCCCGAAGCGTGCCGAGGAGCGTGAAGACGGCGAGAATGCCGACGAGGAGAACGACGATGACGTTCTGGAGCCGTCCGGTCTCTTTCGCCCCGACGTAGTTGATGAAGACGAAGAACGCGCCGCCGACGAGCGCCGCGATCGTGACGACGTTGAGGCCGATCGGGCCGATCCCGATCGTCCCGCTGACGCCGAAGATTCTGGAGATGTAGCGTCCGAAGCCGACCATATAGAACGCGCTGGCGAACGCGAGGCCGAGCCAGTTCGCCCAGCCGGCGACGGAGCCGAGCAGCGGTCCGAGCGCGTGGTTGACGTAGTAGTACGCCCCGCCGGAGCGCGGCATCGCCGTCCCGAGTTCGCTGGCCGAAAGCGCCGTGAACATCGCGATGACGCCGCCGAGGATGAACGCGACGGCGGCGAAGGAGCCGGCCCGCAGGATGGCGTCTCCCGGGAGCACGAAGATCCCGGCCCCGATCATCGTCCCGACGCCGATCGTCAGCGCGGCGAGGGGACCGAGGTCTTTGGCGAGTTCCTCATCTTGACTCATACGCCGTCACCTCCGTGTGACGGCATTGTGAGGCGAGATGAGTGCAGGTGACTCATACGCCGTCACCTCCGTGTGACGGCATTGTGAGGCGAGATGAGTGCAGGTGACTCATACGCCGTCACCTCCCTCAGAGTCGGTCGCCGCTTCGTCAGTGTCGCCGTCGCTGTCGGACCCGTCGTCGATGTCGGACCCGTCGTCGGCACCGGAGTCGCTCTCGACGTCTTCGTCCGGGAAGACGACGACCGGAACGTCGCTGTCGGTGGTGAGCGTCTCTCGCACGCCGCCGCTGAACAGGTCCCACCACGCTCTGCCGCCGCGGTGGGCGAACACGATCGCGGTCGCGTCGGTATCGCCAGCAGCGTCGAGAATCGCTTCCGCGACGTCCGTGCCGTACCGGAGTTCCGTTTCGACATCCACGCCGGCGTCGGCGGCCGCCTCGCGAGCAGCAGCGAAGAGCTCCTCTGCCAGCTCTTCGCGCTGTTCGAGCGGGGCCTTGTCGGGGGCCCCGCCGGCCTTCTCGATCACGTGGAGCACCGTCACTCGCCCGCCGACGGCGGCGACGTGCGGGAAGGCGGCGGCTACCGTCCGCTTCGCGTCGGCGTCGCTCGCGACGGGGACGAGCGGGCGAGCGAACAGCGAGTCGACCTCACTCATCGGCGTGCGGGGTCGGTGTGGCCCTCGCGCACTGCTTTCGGTGCGTCCGTCGACGGTCAGCGGTCGGCGGTCGGCAATTGGCGATCGCAGGGTCTGCACTGACGGCAGACCGCGACTGTCGCCGACCGGGAGGGAGGTCCTTCCGGAGTTCGATCATACTGGGCTCGTTCGGCATCGTCGGGTATAGTGGTTCGCACTTGGGATCGGCCGGCGTTCAGATCGCTGCGACCCAGACGCGGTAGTCCTGCTCGCGGCCGTAGACGTCTACGAACACCCGGTCGGCGAAAGTCGCAAGTCGATTCGCGTCCGAGCGCGCGGTGACGCGGGCGTTCGTCCCCTCTGCCGTCTCCGGCGACTCCAACTGGTCGATCCGGAAGTCGGGGAATTCGTCGACGAGGTCGGTGAGTCGTTCGAGTTCGTCGTCGTCGACGTCGAGGTTGAACGTGCTCTCGGCGAACTGAACCCACGGCGCGGGCGCATCGTCGCCGTCGCGCTCGGGGTCGTGCTCGGCTTCGAGCGTCAGGAACGCGCTCGCCCGCTCGCGGTGTGCCACGATCGCGTCCGCGACCAGTGTCCGTCGGGCCGTCGGATCGTCGGCGTCGAATCTGCTCATACGTGATCCTCTCGCGCGTTCCTGAAAAGACTGCACGAAACGCCGATCCGTTTGTCGCCACCGGCGCCGAGCGGACGCCGTCGGCGGGCGCGTTTCCTCACACCGGCGGGCGCGTTTCTTCAACGTTATACGGGCGGGTGCAGTCTGGACCGATATGGGCAAGCACATCCTGCTTCTGGGCCCGCCGGGCGCCGGAAAAGGAACGCAGTCGAAGCGACTCGCAGCCGAGTTCGATCTCGAACACGTGACGACCGGCGACGCGCTCCGCTCCAACAAGCAGATGGACATCAGCGAGATGGACACGGAGTACGACACGCCGGGCGAGTATATGGACGCCGGAGAGCTCGTCCCCGACGCTGTCGTCAACGCGATCGTCGACGAAGCGCTCACGAGCGCCGACGGCTACGTGCTCGACGGCTACCCGCGGAACCTCGAACAGGCCGAGGTCCTCTCGGAGATGACGGACCTCGACGCCGTCGTCTACCTCTCCGTCGACACCGAGGAGTTGGTCGACCGGCTGACCGGCCGCCGCGTCTGCCCCGACTGCGGCGCGAGCTACCACGTGGAGTTCGAGCCGCCGGAGGAGTCCGGCGTCTGTGACGAGTGCGGCGCGGCGCTCGAACAGCGCGACGACGACACCGAGGAGACCGTCCGCGAGCGACTCCGCGTCTACGAGGAGAACACGGCTCCCGTCGTCGAGCATTACCGCGACGAGGGCGTCCTCGTCGAGGTCGACGGCGAGGGAACGCCGGACGAGGTCTTCGAGTCGATCGTCGACGTCGTCGACGAGTAACCGGTCCTGCACAATCCGTTTCGTCTGCGCGGCGGGTTCGCCGCGTGCTGCGGCAACCAACGAGACCCGTCGAGATCCGTCGCGCAGAGAGTAAAAGCTTCTTTACCACTAGGGGGCTAGCTGTGGGTAGATGCCACGAATCGAATCGAAGGTTCGCACCCTCGTCTCCAAAGACGACGGGATGCGCGAGGCCGTCGAGACGGTCCTCGATCAGGCCGACGGCGGCGACGTGCGGTGGCTCGACGTGAAGGGCGACCTCACGTCCGGTCAGTGGGGCCGCCTCATCGAGAAGGAGATCCTCGTCGAGGGCGAGGAGGGCTTCCGGCTGGCCGACGTCGAGGCGACGCGGGCGGGGCTGGAGCCCGCATCGAGTACGACCACAGGCGGGTCCTCGGGCGATAGTAGTGCCGCTGCCGACGACGACGAGTCGTCGTGGTCGATCTACGACAAAGGCGCGGCCGTCATCACCGTGGGACTCTTCGTCGGCTACTCCTGGAAGCCGCTGCGGGATCTCATCGGTACGACGATGGACACCGCGCTCGGCCCGCTGGGCGAGATGCTCCCCTTCTACGCCGTCGTGATGATTCTCGCGCTGGCGACGGGGCTGTACTCGACGCTGCTGCAGGCGAATCTGATGAATATGGACAAGATGGCCGCCTACCAAGAGCGGATGAAAGACATCCAAGAACGCCGCAAGGAGGCCAAAGAGGCCGGCGACGACGACGCCCTCGACGCGATTCAGGAAGAGCAGATGGACGCGATGGGCGACCAGCTCGGGATGTTCAAAGAGCAGTTCCGGCCGATGGTGTGGATTATGTTCCTCACCATCCCGGTGTTCCTCTGGATGTACTGGGCGATCGGCGTCGGGCAGAACGCGACCGCGCACGTCCCGCTGGACCCGCTCGTGCTGCCGCTCCGCGGACAGGTCGAGTGGACCGAGTCGGTGATCGGGCCGATCCAGGCGTGGATCGTCTGGTACTTCCTCTGCTCGATGGGCTTCACCCAGATCATCCGCAAGAGCCTCAACATCGACATCTCGCCGACGACGTCCTGATCCGGGTCGGACGGGACGAACTCGTCGTCCGGCGGTCTCAAAGACAACCTCTTTTACCCGCCTGCCCGGAGCAATTGTATGTTGTTGACCGTCTCTGGCCCCCCGGGGGCCGGTAAGAGCACTACCGTTACGGCTCTCGCGGAGGCGTTCGATCTCGAGCACGTGAGCGGCGGCGACATCTTCCGCGAGCTCGCAGCCGAGCGCGGGATGACCGCCGTGGAGTTCAATCGGCTCGCCGAGGACGACGATCAGATCGACCGCGACCTCGACCGTCGGCTGCGGACCGTCGCGCTCGAACGCGACGACGTCCTGCTGGAATCGCGACTCGCCGGCTGGCTCGCCGGCGACGCCGCCGACCTCAGACTGTGGCTCGACGCACCGATCGAGGTCCGGGCCGCGCGGATCGCCGAGCGCGAGGACAAGTCGGCCGAGACGGCGCTCGAAGAGACCCGTGCCCGCGAGGAGAGCGAGGCCCTCCGGTACGAGGAGTACTACAGCATCGACATCTCCGATCTCTCCATCTACGACGTGGCGCTGAACACCGCTCGTTGGAGCGAGGCGGACGTCCCCGACATTCTGACGGCCGCGGTCCGCGCGTACGACCCGGCCGCAGACGAGGGCAAATACCCCGTCGAGGGCGTCAGCTACGACTTCTGAACGCGATTCACGATGACATCACTTCGCGGCCCCCCCGACGAACGCTCCGTCGACGAGTTGCTGTCGTTCGGTGTGGTGAATCTCGACAAGCCGTCCGGCCCCTCGGCGCACCAGGTGTCCGCGTGGGCGCGGGACGCTGCGGGCGTCGAGCGCGCCGCACACGCGGGAACGCTCGACCCGAAGGTCACGGGCTGTCTCCCGATTCTGCTCGGCGACGCCACCCGGCTCGCGCAGGTGTTTCTCGAAGGAGCCAAAGAGTACGTCTCGGTGCTCGAACTCCACGGCCCGGCCCCCGCAGACCTCGACGCCGTGCTCGCGGAGTTCGAAGGCGAGATCTACCAGAAGCCGCCCCGCAAGAGCGCCGTCGCCCGCCGCCTCCGGAGCCGAGAGATCTACGCGCTCGACCTGCTCGAAGCGAGGGACAGACAGGCGCTCGTCCGCATCCGGTGTGAGAGCGGGACCTACATTCGGAAACTGTGTCACGACCTCGGGCTGGCGGCGGGGACGGGCGCGCACATGGGCGACCTCAGACGGACGGGGACGGACCCCTTCGACGACACGGACCTCGTCTCGACGGCCGACCTGACGGACGCGCTCGTCTTCGCCGCGGAAGGCGACGACGGTCCGCTGCGGGAGGTCGTCGCCCCCGCCGAACGAGCGCTGCGGCACCTCCCGCAGCTCACCGTCGCAGTTTCGGCCGCCGAACAGATCGCCGAGGGGGCACCCGTGTACGCGCCCGGCGTCGTCGCTGTCGACGACGCGACCGGAGCGGCCGACGAGGGGGCGCTGGTCGCTTGCGTCACGCCCGACGACGCCGCGGTCTGTCTCGGACGTCTCGTCGGTGACCCCGACGCCGACACCGGCGAAGTGGTTTCGCTCGAACGCGTCCTCGTCTGAGCGCGGGGAGGTGTACCGATTCCCCGGTCGTCTATCTCTCGGCTCCGTCCCGACCGGCGCAGTGAAACGAAGGACTTAACGGTGATAGCGGTCTCTGAACGAATGCACCCTGGGACCGTGGGGTAGTGGTATCCTCTGCCGATGGGGTCGGTAGGACCTGAGTTCGACTCTCAGCGGTCCCATGGCCGTTTTCTCCAAGAAGTTCGGGTAACAGTTGAATTAGCCGTTAGTCTCGGAGGTGCGTCGGCGTGACGCCGCTTGACTCCGCCGCGAAACGCGACAGTGGCTCGGCCAGCTGAAGGAGCGTCTCTACGTCGCTGCGTGAACTGTATCGAACGACCTCATCCAGTGGAAAGCAGCATCGCTCGAACTCGGAGCGGCGACGGACGACGTTGCTCCTATGTTCGGGTAACAGTCGAACCAGTCACCGCCCTCCGGTGATCACATCGACTACTCCAGCCGCGCCAGCGTGTTCGGGTCGCGCTCGCCGCCGAAGTACCGCTCCAGAGCGGTTCCGAACGGGGCCGAGCCGTCCGCGGCCGTATCGAAGAGCGTCATCGAAGAGCGGAACTTCCGGTCGTCCGGCGAGCCGAAGATGTCGGTCGCCGAGCGCCCATCGACGGCGAGTACGAGTTCCGTGCACTCTCGGAGTCGCGGACCGAGTACCGGGTGTGCGAGATAGGCGTCGGCCTCTTCCCGCGACCTGATCGCGTAGCGCTGGGACATCTGACTACGGCCGAGGCCCTCGACCTGCGGGAACACGTACCACATCCAGTGGGTGCGCTTGCGCCCCGACCGCAGCTCCCGCTTGAGGTTCTCGATCACGGAGTCTTGGGCCTCGACGAAGCGTTCCAGATTGTGTGGGTCGCCAGGGTGTGTCATCGTCCAGTTCGTACGGCTCGCTCTAGCTTCCTCAAGCCTTGGGGCATTCGCTTCGATCGCCTGTGAACTGAGTGGGGACCTCCTGGATTCGGCGCTCGCAGGCGACCGGCAGAGCCCCCCGCACCGCCCGCCCTGCGACGGGTGTCAGCCCGTCCGCTCGCCGACGATCGCCTCGAAGTTCGCGAAGAGCCGCCCGGCGGTGACGTCCGCGAACGAGTGGCTCTCCGACTCCCACCCGAAGTCTTCGACGAGTCGGTCGCGGTGCGACGCGGTGATCTCCGGGTGGAACTGGACCGTCCACAGCGGTGCTGACCGGTGGCGGGTGCCGAACACGCGGGCGTGGGCTGCCGACGCGATCACCTCCATATCTGCTCCGGGCTCGGTCACGGCGTCGCCGTGCAGCGAAACGACCGTCGAGTCGATCCCCTCGAACAGCGGATCGTCCGCGAGCGTGGCCTCGACGAGTGTCGCGGTCGTTCCGATCCGTTCGACCGTTCCGCCGAGTGCCGAGTTCGCTATCTGATGTCCGAAGCAGACGCCGAGCGTCGGGATCTCTCGTTCGACGAGCTCGCGGACGAGAGCTTCCTGTTCGGCGATCCACGGTCGGCTGTCCGCTTCGTACACGGCGGCTGTGCTGCCCGTCAGCACCACTCCGTCTGCCTCGTCGAGAGGCACTCGTTCGCCGGCGACGAAGTCCACCTCCTCTGCGGTCGGGAACCCCGCTGCCAACGCGTCACAGTGGTACTCGCAGTCGGGATCGACCTCGTTGCGGACGACGTACAACGCCGACGAGCGCGTGGTAGCGGTTGTCACGTACCCTCTCGTTCTCCGCCCATCGACCTCATCTTTTCGACTGGGTCGATCGCTCGCCGGCGGCGGACGCTCGGCTCCGACGGCGGTCCCGTCTCCCCCCTCTGCGATCAGACCGCGTCGCGGTCCGTGGACGAACTGCTCGCGGCGGGGGCCGCCACGGCGCTCGCGGGCAGTTCGATCCGTACCACGGTCCCGGTGTCGGAGACGTCGAACTCGACGCTGCCGCCGAGTGCAGCGACACCCCACTTCACGATCCACAGCCCCAGGCCGCTGCCGTGTTCGAGCGCGGTCTCTTCGGTCGCGTCGAGCACTCCGAGTTCGTGCTCCGGGATGCCCGGTCCGTCGTCCGCTACCTCGAAAACGAGCGGGCCGTGTTCGGAGTCGCTCTCGACTACCCGGACCGTTGCGGTCGGCTCTTCGGCCGTACTATGTTCGAGCGCGTTTTCCAGGACGTTCTCGAAGACGACGGCGAGTTTCGACGGCGCTGCGCGGACTCGAAGCTCCGAGGGGACGTCGATCCGGATCTCGCCGGATCGTCCGGCCGTGAGCGACTCGGCGCTGTCTTCGAGGAGTCCTCGCACGTCGGTACGGTCGTTTCCATCACCATCGGCACCTATCACACGCTCGATAGTCCGGGCCTTCGCACCCAGATCGACGACGCCCGCCGTCTTCGTCTCGGCCGTCTCCAGCATCCGGCGGAGTTCGGGGTCGTCGACGCGGTCGGTGGCGATGTCCAGGTAGCCCTGCACGACGTTCAGATCGTTCCGGAGGTTGTGCCGCAGGACTCGGTTGAGAACCGCGAGACGCTGTTCACGGCGGCGCTCCTCGGTGATGTCCTGCAGCACGATCGTGTCGCCGACGGCGGTTCCCGAGGCGTCCGTCAGCGGCGAGGTCGTGGCGGCGTACTCCCGACGGCGGCCGTCGACCGTTCGCGCGATCGTCTGTCGGTCGCCGTCGAGGTCGACGTCGGTCAAGTGAGACGCGAGGGGCTGGCCGAGCGCCGTACTCGCGGTCGTTTCGAGAACGCGGGCCGCCTCGTCGTTGAGTTCGATGATCCGCTCACCGGCGTCGACGATGAGGACCGCCGTCCCGAGATTATCGATCGCCCTGCGGTCGGCGATCCGGCGGGCGGCCGGCACCAGCTCGAACATATCACGCGAGAAGAACGCGTACATATCGAACACGAGGTGGATCGGGAAGAGCAGCGGCGTGAGGTTCAGCGGCGGCGTGATCCCGACGCCGGCGAGCCAAAACAGGAAGGGGAGACCGGGGAAGATGGGTGAAATGGCGATAGCTGCCGCCTGTGTCCGGTAGAGTGGGCCGTAGCTGAACACCGTATCGGCGAGCAGAAACGACGCGACGCCGATCATCAGAATGAACCCGGCGGCGTTGACGAACAACCACGGCTGGTGGGTGTAGGTGACCGTCGCCAGGCCGAACGTGGGTTCGATGCGGTAGGCCCGCCACGCGACGTGGTGCCAGGGGTTGGTGACGACGACGAGAGTGTGCAGCACCTGGAGTCCGACGATACCGCCCATCACCTTCGATCGGAGGACGTCCGTCCGGCCGGTGTACTCCAGCGCGAACGCGAGAAAGCAGACGCCGATGAAGTTGATCGCCAGCCAGATCGGCACCTCGAACGCCCGTCGGAGCACCGGGTCGAACACGAACAGCGCGACGCCGTAGGAGAGGGCCCAAAGCGCCTCGCACCCGATCGTCGCGATGAAGAACCGCCCCCCGAGTCGGTCGCGGTACGGCCAGAGATACAGCAGAAACCCCACGGAGACGACGCCGGAGGCGATCGAGGCGATCGCCACCCACGGAAAGGCCTGAAGCACGGACGTCTCTCCGGTCATCCCTCGGTAGTAAAAAGATACTGCGAGCGGCGGATCTGACCCGCGGGGCCGTCGGCCGACCGGAGGTCGTCGAGAGCGAGACGGACCGGGACTGAGCGACGCGACGGTCCGGGAACTCCCGGAGTGCGGCGCGATACAGGGTGTGATCGAATACGGGGTGTGATCGAATACGGGGTATGGCCGCAGTCAGTCGGCGAGCCACTGCCGGACCGCGCCGACGACCAGTCTGTCGAGCGCGTGAGTCGCGACCGCGAACGCAACGAAGAAGGTAGCGACGGTGAGGAACTCCCGAGGGACGAACGCACCGGGGTCGAGGGTCCCGACGACCCGGATCAGCGCGGGGAGCGACCGCATCGCGGTGTCGAACGTCCACACGGCGACGACGCCGCCGACGAGCAGCGCCGCGAGGTAGAACTCGGTCTGCGGTTCCGAGAGGGTGCCGCTCCGGGCAGTTTCCCGACGCACCGCGTCCGCGGTGCCGACGCCGAGCGCCGCCAGCTGTCGCCGGAGCTGATCGAAGGCGGTCGTCGCGAGGACGAACCAGAGCGCGGCGGCGAGACCGAGCCCGACAGTCGACGGAGGGACCGAGAGGACCCCCGCGAACGTCGCCGTGACAGTCGGCGTGACGCGATCGACGACGACGTAGAACAGGGCGTAGCCGAGAACGGCGTCGACGGGGCCGTACGCCGGCACTGACGGGCCGTCGGTCGCCTCCGCTGGGGCATCGACGTCAGGGACCATACACGAGGTGACGTGCTCGAGCCGCATCAAAGTCAGAGCCGGTCAGCCAGGGGCCGGTCGGCCCAGTTCCGCACCGGTCGTCTGTAGCGCCGGGCCGACTCCGACGCTAGCGAAAGAGGACCGTCGGACGACGCGCGACCGACGCCACCGACTCCGTGTCGTCGATTGCGGGCAGTCGAATCGTCGCCGTCGTCCCCTCGTCTCCGGTGTGGATACGGAACGACCCGCCGTAGCGCGTCACGATCCAGTTGACGAGCCACAGCCCGAGCCCCGACCCGTGTTGCAGCGCGGTTTCGTTGCCCGAGGAGATCACCGCCGCCTCCATCTCGTCGATTCCCGGGCCGTCGTCGACGACGGTGAGCTCGATCCACTCGCCGGCGTCGGCGACGTCGATCGCCACCTGTGGTGCCGGGGAGTCGGCGTGTTTGACCGCGTTCTCGACGAGCTCTCTGACGGCCCGCCGGAGTTCGGGGCCGGCGCAGATGTCTCGCTCCGTTCTGACTGTCTGTTCGATCGTCGCCGCCGGATCGGCGTTGCGCTGGCCGGTCACGACCGCCGAGACGAGCGGGTCGGGCGCGAGTCGTTGTGGAGTGCGATCACCGCGCGCGTACTGTTCCAGCTCCCGGGCACGCTCGCTCAGTTCGACCAGCTCACGCGCGATGTCGTCGACTCGGTCCTCGGGACGCTTCTCCGATATCGAGCCCGCTCTCCGCTCTCCGTTCCACCCCAAGATCGCGTTCAGATCGTTCCGGAGATTGTGTCTGAGCACCCGATTGAGGAGTTGGATCAGCTCCGACGTCCGCTTGCGCTCCGTGATGTCGTCCTGGAAGCCGAGATAGTGGGTGACCGTGCCGGCGTCGTTCTCCACCGGGGCGAGACGGGCCCGGTTCCAGAAGGGCGTTCCGTCCTTCCGGTAGTTGACGATCTCGACGGAGACTGGCTCGCCGGCGTCGATCGCCGACCGGAGGCGGCTCACTTTCTCGGGATCGGTCGCCTCGCCCTGCAGGAACCGACAGTTTCGACCGGTCGCCTCCACGGCGTCGTAGCCCGTCAGGCGCTCGAACCCGTTGTTGACGTAGACGAGCGGGTTGTCGGGCTCGCGGAGGTCGGCGATCGAGATCCCCACCTGTGCCTCCTCGATGGCGCGGTTCTTGACGCGGAGCTCCCGCTGGCGCTCCTTTCTGGCCGTGATGTCGCGACCGACACCCTGTACGCCGACGATCTCGCCGTCCTCCGTCACCGGCGTCGCGTTGACCTCCAAGACGACGACTTCCCCCGACTGGTCGAGGAAGTCCAGCTCCATCCGTGCGACCTCCTCGCCGTCGAGAATGCGTGAGTAGCCTGCCACCGCCTTCTCGGCTGCTTCGTCGGTCATCAGTTGCGTCAGCGGCTGGCCGATCACCTCCTCGGGGTCGTTGCCCAAGATCCGCTCGGCGGCCGAGGATACGTACGTGAACTCGGCGTCGAGGTCGAGTCGAAAGAGGATGTCGAAGCTCGCTTCGGCGATCCCCTCGAACCGCTGTTTCTCGCGCTTCAGCTGCTCGTTCCGCCGCTCGATCTCGCGCTCGTAGGTCCCTCGTTCGAGTTCGCTACTGACGAGTTTCGCCAGTAACTCCTGAAACACCTCTTCGGCCTCCGAGAACGGGTCGTCGCGTTCGTCTTCGTCAGCGAAGCACACCGTGCCGTACAACTCGTCGTTCACGACGATCTGCGCTCCGATGTACGTGCCCAGCCCGAGCATCTCGACCGCCCGTTCGCTGATCGAGGACGCCGCCGCGTCGTGGGTCGCGAACGGCTCGTCCAGTTTAACGGTCTGTTGGCAGTAGGCCTCCTCGATCGGGCACTGCTCGCCCGGCTGGAGCAGCGGGTGCTCGCCCGTCGACTGGACGATTTCCAGGATGCCATCGTCGATCCGGGTGAAAAACCCGATCGGGAGGCCGAGGAACTCCGATCCGATCTCGAGTGCACGGGCGATCTTCTCGTCCGTCTCTCGATCCGGATCTGCAAACACGTCGTAGAGTCGCTCGCGATACGAATCGGAGCTCACGATTAGCGGAACTGCGGTCGGGACGGTAAAAACGATAGCGGCTAGCTACAGTTTCTGCGACCGCCTCCGACGACGTCGCTACAATCTCCGCAACCGCCAACGAACGAGGGCGCAAGTCTCCCTCGACGAACTGCGCTCGCTCGCGGTCGCGGGACAGGGCCTGATCGCGTTCCGTATCGTCCCGATCCGGATGCAGAACGCCGTGCGCCTGCTCGTCCGGACGACGCAGGTCGTCGGCCTCGCGTACATCGCCTCCTCGTTACAGGTCGCGACGGATCGGTGACTGACTCCCCGAGGGCACGTCGCCTTCCGCTGTGAAGTACACTCGGGGCTCTTGACAGGAAACGCTACGACCGCGGCCCCAACGCTCCGGACAGCGACAGTATAATACCCGACCGGAGTTGCTGTAGCCATATGGAGCGATTCGACGTAGCAATCGTCGGCGGGGGGCCTGCGGGCTCGGCCGCCGGCCACGCTGCCGCGTCGGGCGGTGCGTCGGCGGTGGTCCTAGAGAAGGGCGTCCCGCGGGCGGATCGGCCGGATCGGCTGGGGCCGGACTCGACGGACGCGGCGGGCATTCTCGACTACTGGGTCGACATTATGGGCATTCATCCCGACGAGATGCCCGACGACGTCGTCCTCGGCGAACTGGACCGCGCGGAGTTCATCGGCCCCACCGAGTCGATGACGCTGCGATCGACCGGGATCGAGTCTTCGTACGACAACTTCGGCTACTGTATGCACCGGGCCCGCTTCGACGATTTCCTCCGTGACCGCGCCGAGGCCGCCGGGGCGTCGTACCGGGTCGGCGCGTCGGTTCGCGGCGTCGAGAGCGACCACGACGCCGACGCCGATCCGCGCCACCGCGTCGAACTCGCCGGCGGCGAGACGATCGGGGCCGACTTCCTGATCCTGGCCGACGGCCCACAGCGGCAGGTCACGAGCGGCGTGTTAGACCAGTATCTCCCGTTCGACGTCACCGAGCGTCTCTCGACGCGGGAGACGAACCACATCGCCTACCAGGAGCACCGCCGGCTCCCCGAGGCAGTCTACGAGGAGGTCGCCGGGGCGATCAAGTTCTGGTGGGGACATATGCCCGGTCACACGGCCTACCCGTGGATCTTCCCGAACGACGACAACGTCGCCCGGATCGGCCTCACGATGCCGATCGGGATGGACCTCGACGACGTGTCGAGCCGCGAGGACTATCCGCTCGTCGAGTCCGACGACGAGCGGGTCCCGCAGGGCCGCGAGTACATCCGGCGGCTCCTCGAACAGGAGTACGGCGACGAGTACGACGTCGAGTCCGACTTCCCGCTCGTCGAGGATCGCGGGAAGTCAAGCGGCACCGAGACGTACGCCATCTCCTCGACGCGGCCGATCGACTCCCCGACCGAGGCGGGCATCGCCGTCGTCGGCGGCGCGATGGGGTCGACGTCGGCGTTCCACGAAGGCGGCGATCACACGGCCGTCCGCACCGGTGCCATCGCGGGCGAACTGGCCGCCGCCGGCGACCTCTCGCCGTACAACGACCGCTGGAAGGACGCGATCGGCGACGAACTCGTCCGCAACGTCGCGATGGCGGACGTGGTCCACGACTACGAGCCCGACGACTGGGACTGGGCGTTCGCGACCGCACGGAAGCTCCTCGAAAACAGCGAGGGCTACGGGCTGTTCGACACGAGCAACATCGGTGCCGGCTTCAGCGCCGCCAAACTGGTGACGACGTACAAGCGCACGAAGTTCTCGCTGCGGAACGGCAAGTACGTCCAGCTCTCGGCGTCCGAGTACGCGCTGTAGCCGTCGACTGCGCGCACAGATCTGCCGATCTGTCCCCACAAAAGCACTTTACTACGGACACGACGAGAGGACACTATGCCACATCGAACCGGCGCGTCGCACGCGCTCGCCGCGCTCGCGGCTACGGTCTTCGCCTCGTATCTGAAGGACGCGCTCCAGTATCTGGTGAGCACGCGCGAGTTGGTCGCGTACCTGAATCTGGTCGTCGGTCAGTACGTCGAGCGGTTCGGGATCGCGGCCCCGCCCGACCCGGTGGTGAGTGGCGGAACGATCGCGCTGGTGGTCGGCCTCACGTTTCTGTGGGGCGTCGCCTACCACTGGCGCGTGATCGGGTAAACCACGACTCCGACGGTCGCCCGGCGACGCTCGCTCGCCTCCGGCGTGTCGAAGTCGGAACGGCCTTCAGCGTCGACGCCGTATATCCGGTGCGCACCCTTAGTCCCCGCCCGAGTTCTCCCGTCACGGGAGCGATGACCAAGCGGCGAACCCGGGTGTGCGACACCGCGGACGTCCGTGCCCGAAAGACGGACCGCCTGACACGAGGGTTTCCCGGCCGACGCGGCACGCAGCCCCGGAATGAGGCCGGTCGTTAGTGTCTCGGGCGTACATCCTTTCGAGAGATCACCCGCCGAGGTGCGAGAGCCCGTCGAAGACGACGAGGTAGTAGTACAGCTGGACGGCCCCGGCAACCAGCAGCACCACGCCCGCCGCCCGCGACAGCCAGCCGGTGCTCGCCGAGAGCCGGCGGAGCACCGTGTCCCGGCCGAGCGCCGAGAGCAGTGTGACGCCGATCATCGGCACGCTCATTCCGGCCGCGTAGGCACCCAGAAGCACCACGACGGCGGTCGGGCCGCTGGCGACCGCGAGCGACGCGACGGCGATGAACGCGGGCGCGGTACAGCCGGCGGCGGCCGCCGCGTACACGACCCCGAACAGCCCGTATCCCCGCACCGATCGGCGCCGTTCGGGCAGTAGGAACGGGAGTCGCGTCAGGTGGAGCCGACCGGTCGCCATCCCCGCCCCCAGGCCGAGCAGGAGGGTGCCGACGACGAGTTCGAGGACGGCGACGTCCTGCAGCGCCTGCGTCCCGATCGTAAGCGCGAGCCCGGCCAGCACCGCGTAGACGACGAAGAACCCCGCGCTGGTGACGACGCCGACGGTGGCCGCCCGCCGGAGACGCTGGGACAGCGGCGGCTGGTCGTCGGCGTCGCGACCGAGGTAGAACGCGACGTACCCCGGCAGCAGCGGGAACGCACACGGTGCGAAGAACGTCGCCGTTCCTAGCCCGAACGCGAACCCGAGCCGAACGGAGGCGACCTCGATCACCGGCGGGCCTGCTCGATCGCGTCTGCCATCGCCTCGACGCTCGCCAGGCCCGTATCCTGCCACACCCGAGTGCCCTCGGAATCGAAAAGCAGCATCGTCGGGACGGTTTCGACGCCGAAGGCCTGGCCCGTCTGCATCTGCGGATCCGTCGCGACGGGCCAGGTGCCACCGTGTCGGGTCCAGAAGGCCCGGACCGCCGACTGGTCGTCCTCCCACGTGATCGAGAGCAAATGCACCGCCGGAAACCGCTCCGCGAGCGCGCGGAAGTTCGTCATCTGCGTCTTGCAGCTGGGACACCACGTCGCGAAGAAGTCGAGGAACACCACGCGCCCGTCCGGTCGCACCGGGACCGCTCCGCCCGGTGACCCGCCGACGTCGAGGGTCTCGACGTCGAGGTCGCCACCGCCACTCCCGCCCGATCCGCCGAGGCAACCGGCGAGTCCGGTGAGACTGCCGAGACCGACTACACCGGCCTGTACGACGCCCCGACGCGTCGTTCTCGACGCACCGCCGTGACCGCCGGACTCGGAGGTTCCGGACGGCCGTGTCTGACGCATATCGGAATCCATCCGCGAAACCGCGAAAGGTGTTGCGTTGGCGGCGATTTCCATCGGCAGCGACCGGCTACCCGGACGGCCGGATGTTCTCAGTCGACATCCGTGATAGCTACAGTCACGGTGGCTGTACTGTAGTCCTCAAGAGGTCTACGAACCACCGCGAGGAAGGGCGGGGCGCGTCTCTGTGCTACAGCGCCGAGTGTGAAGTACCTCGGAGACAAGCCCCGAGGCACTCGCCTCGCTCATCTGTAGATCCGTCAACGGTTGACATCCACAACACCAGATGTTATGTGAGTAGCCACACACCGTAGTCTTGTGATGTCTGTGCAAAACAGCTCGGATCGCGGGCTCGGGTCGCTCACGCAACTCCAGTGGATCGCAGTCGCGCTCGTCATCGGAACCGGCGTGCTACACGTGTTCGCCGGCATCGTCGAGGGGCGACCTCCCGTAACGCTGGCCGGCGTCGGCTACGCCGGCGCGCTCGTCCTCTTCTTCCTGAACTATCGGCGGCGACTGCTCTACCTCGTCGGCGTCCCGTACACGGCCGTCCAGATCCCGATCTGGCTCGTCGCCAAATCCGAGTACGGCGTCGTCGACTACGTCGACAAGACGATTCAGGTCGTCCTGATCGTCGTCCTGCTCTATCTGTACCTGAAGGATCGGTCTGATTCGACAGAACAGGCGGCGCCGACTGCCGACTGAGCAGATCCGGATCCGTCTACCGGACCGTTCGACGACTCCGTCGGGTGAGCTATCGACAGCCCTCTTCGGCCGTCTCCGAGGGTGTCGCGAACTCCAGTGTCACCGTGCTGCCCTGTGGTTCGTTGGTCTCGAACTCCAACTCACCGCCGGACTGTTCGGCGAGGAGACTCACCAGTCGAAGCCCGAGCCCCAGTCCGTGGGAGAGTTGGGTGATGTCGGCGTCGCCGGTGTGTACTCGCTGTTCGACCTCGGGAATGCTCTTGCCCTCGTCGGAGACGGAGACTCGGACCATCTCGCCCTCGGTGGCGACTGCGACCACGACCGTGGGATCGGTCGACTCCGAGTAGACGACGCCGTTTTCGATCAGCTCCGCGATCGCCTGCCCGATCTCGACGGAGGCGACAACCGAACACGTCTCCGGCAGGTCCGTCTCGATGGTCGCCTCCGGGTACTTCGCCGCGACGGTTGCGGCCGCAGACTCGACGACGGGAACGACGTCGAACGCTTCGACCGCGGGTGGATCCGAGAGGATCTGCGTGATCTCGTGTTCTTTGTCGACGAGTTCGACGAGGCGGTCGACCGCGTCGTCGATCGTCTCCACGTACGCCGCAACGCCGTCCTCTGCCTCTCTCGCGGCCATCTTGGCGTATCCCTTGATGACGTTGATCTTGTTGTGGAAGTTGTGACGCAGCACGCGGTCGATGACCTCCAGCTGCCGGTTCCGCTCGGTCAGCTTCGCGATCACCGCTTCGTGGTCGACTTGCAGCCGGAGGTTGTGGACCGCGAACGCGATGTCCTCGGCCAGCTCCTCGAGTGAACCGCCTCGGGGTCAAGCCCCGAGGCTTCCCGTGGTTTAGTCGGATACTCCCATCCGACCATCGGCCTGATAGCCTCGGGCGGTCGGTTGGGTCACGGTCGGGGCGTCCACGGCCCCCGATGCCTGCCGTCGCACCTTCCGAACAATGGGGAGGCTGTTGAGAGCAGGCACATTCCAGTCCTGATGCTTCTCGATGCCTTTCACGGCGATATTGACGCTTGCACCACGGTCGCTGTGGTCTTGATGCCCACAGTCCCGACACTTGAACCGCTTCTTGTTGCGGTTCGCTCGTTCAGCGTGCCCGCACATCGGACACCGCTGACTCGTCTTGTACGGGTCAATCCAGCCAGTCGGAACCCCCTCGAACGACGCCTTGTACGACGTATAGAACTGAAGGGCGCGGAACGGGAGGTGGTGCAAGCGTCGGTTCATCCGGGTTCCGTAGTCGATACCATCGCGCATCTCTTTGAGGTCTTCAAAGACGATACACGGCTTCTCGAACTGACGGCTCCACTCCACGATGTGACGGCTCACTTTGTGGAGTCGGTCGCGGACGAACCGTTCTTCACGTCCTTCCAACGTGTCGTGGATACTGTCCTTCCCCGCGTTCTGGACGCGCTTCCGCATCGTGAAGTAGCGGTGACGCTCGAACTTGATTTCGAGAAAGTCGATAACCAACGTATCCTCAACCCCATCCTCGGAGAGTGCGGTGAGAGCCACGTTATCCTCGTTCACGTCCACACCGACAACCGTTCGCGAGTCCTGCTTGTTACGAACGGTCTGTTCGGTGTTGGTGACGTTGACGTGCAACTCGGCGTTGTCGTTGTGGAACAGGGCTTCAGCCGTCCCAATCTTCCACTCGTCGCTTTCGAGTGCGGTCTTGAGAATGTCGAGGTGGGCGTCGTCACCTTCGAGGACGCCCTTGACGTGCTTGTACGGCTTCGCGCTGATTCGGAACGCCACGTCGCCGTCGTCAGTGAGCGACAGGTTGTACCCCTCCTCGTAGTTCGCACGAAGGGGGTACGCGCCGTCCTTCGTGTGACTGGGTTGGCCGAAGTCGTTGTACTCGTAGTAGTTCTCCATCGCCCCAAGAGCCTTGGCGACGACGCGCTGAGTCGTGTTCTTCACGAGATTGGCGTCGTCGGCCACGCGGTCGGGAATTGTATTCCAGTCCACGCCCTGTTTGGCGAGGCGGATGGTTTCGTTGTACACCGAGCGCGATTCAAGACAGGCGTCACGGAGCAGACTCTCGTTGTCACTCTGGATGTTGAGTTGGAAGTCCAGCGTCTTGATGAGAGCCTGTGAGTCGGTCATTCTTCGGAGTCGTTGAGCCAGTCGTTGACGAGTCCACGCACTACGTCGGACTTGGTTTCGTCAACTTCGATGCATTTCTTCGAGAACTCCTTGTACACGTCGTCCTCGAAGTCCACGGACAGTCGTTTCGTCATCTCACATTCTTACTTAGATACTGAAATACTTAAGTCTTGTCCACGTACTGTCTGTATGGGCAAGAAGCGGCCGAACCACACGGTGTACAACGTCAACTACCACTTCGTGTGGTGTCCGAAGTACCGCCACACGATTCTCGAACCAATCGAGGACTCGTTGGAAGCGAGTTTCCGAGACGTGTGCGATGAGTACGACTACGAGATACTGTCGTTGCACATCTCACCCGACCACGTACATCTGTTCGTCTCCGCCCACCCGAAGTGGTTCGAAAGACCTCGGTCCTTCGTCATCACGAGAATCTTCGATTCTCGAACGACACGCACCGGGCGAGATTGCACGGACGGTCAAGAGCATCACGGCGCGGGAGATGTGGGAACAGCACGAGTCGTGCTTGGAGGAGTATCTGTGGGGTGGTGGGTTCTGGGAACAATCGTACTACATCGGAACGGCGGGTCAGGTATCCAGCGAGACGATTGAACAGTATATCGAACGTACAGAGCACGTTTGAGTGTCGGCTTCACCCTCGGGGTCAAGCCCCGAGGCACTCGCCTTGCTTATCTGTAGACCGGGTAATGGAGGGTCTTCCGGTGGGCAGCGAACACGTCGAGGTCCGGGAGGACGCCGCCGAGCAGCGCGGCGGCGAGCAGCGGTGGGGTGGCGTACTCCGGCCCGAGCGGCAGCAGCGCGCTCGCGACGGCGACGCTCACGAGCGCGTGGGTGAGTGCCATCATACTACTATATACCGGTATTGTTGCCTCTCCAGTGATAAGTAAGCCGCGGAACGGGATCGGGACGACCGGGCGTGTGTCAGATCGGGGTGCCGCCGCCCCCGCCGCGCTGTCCGCTCGTAGAGATTATCGTAAGTCCGCATAGATTTCTCGCCGGACGGGACGGCGGGAATCTCCGAACAGTTACGAGAATCCCTATCAGTCCCCGCGCGACCTCTCCATCGCGAGCGCGTCGAGACTCCGCAGCGCCCGCTCGCAGACTGCCGCGTACGGGGCGGCGAGAAGCGGGATCTCGAACACGGCGCGGCAGCCCCCCTCGGTGGTCTCGACCCGGTGGCCCGTGGCCGGGATGCCGGCGACGCGCCACGTCCAGCGGCAGTCCTCGCAGGCGGTGACGACGAACGAGACCCGCAGGCCGCCGACGGTTCGGACACGACCGGTCGTCCCCTCCCGGATGCGGCGCTCCGAACACTCGACGGCCGTGATCGACGGTCCCCACCGCGGCCACTGTCTGGTGTCGACGAACAGGTCCCACACGAGCTCCGGCGGAGCGTCGATCTGTCGGGAGACGAGCAGTCGCCGGCCGTCGGGCGTCCGTTCCACCCGGCGTTCCGTAGTCACGTTTCGACAGATGCACCCCGCGGGATTAACGCTCACGGGCGTCCGGAGGGGTCGGCGTCGGTTCCGGTCGCCTCGCGATCGGCGGCGGCGACGCCGCTACGGCCGGGCGAGACGTCTGCGACCTACAGATCGGCGACGTCCTCGATGGCGTCGGTCAGCGCCTTGATCGACTCGACGTCGTGTTCGCCCATGTGGCCGATGCGGAACGTCTCCTCACCGAGCGTGGAACCGTAGCCGTTCGAGAAGACCATATCGTACTCCTCGGAGACGGCGTCGATCGTCCCGGCGACGTCGATCTCCTGGGTGTTCTCGATGCAGGCGACCGTCTGGGACTCGTAGCCCTCCTCGGGGAACATATCGAAGTGCTCGTACGCCCACTCGCGGGTGTACTCGGCCATCTCCCGGTGACGCTTCGAGCGCTCTTCGTGGCCCTCTTCGAGCATATACTTCATCTGCTTGCGGTAGGCCAGCATAATCGGGATCGCCGGCGTCGAGTGCGTCTGGCCCTTGCGATCGTAGTAGTCGAGGGCGCGCTGGAAGCCGCCGTACCACGACGCGGAGTCCTTCTCGACTTCGCGCTCGTAGGCGTCGTCGCTGACGACACAGACCGCCAGTCCGGGCGGCATCGCGAACGCCTTCTGGGTCGAGGCGAAGATGACGTCGATGTCGTGGGCGTCGATGTCGACGTAGTCGCCGCCCAGCGACGACACCGCGTCGACGACGAAGTAGGTGTCCGGGTAGTCGGCGACGACGTCGCCGATCTCCTCGATGGGGTTGCGGACGCCGGTCGAGCTCTCGTTCATCACGCAGCCGACGACGTCGTAGTGCTTGTCGCTCGACTCCAGCGCCGCGCGCACGTCCTCGGGCTTGACCGCGTCTCCCCACTCGTACTCCAGCCGGTCGACGTCCTTGCCGAGGCGCTCGGCGACGTTGGCGAAGCGCTCGCTGAAGCTCCCGCAGGTCGTCACCAGGATGTTCTCGTCGACGAGATTCAGGGTCGCCGCCTCCCAGAACTCCGTCCCCGACGCGGTGAGGATCACCACGTCGTTGTCGGTCCCGAGGAACGTCTTCGTGTCCTCGACGATGGTCGTGTAGAGATCCGTCATCCGGCCCATCCGGTGGCCGAACATCGGCTGGCTCATCTCCTCGACGACGTCCTCACGCACCCCAGTCGGGCCCGGGATGTACAGTTTCTTCTCCGGATAGTCGCCCGTGTATTCGCGTTTCTGCGTCACGTAATCACCTGACTACGGGTCACTGCGCAGCGCGAGGTCATGGTACTTTTGATTCCACGTTCGGAGGAACGCGGCGAGGACCGTCGTCGGGCTACGGAGCACCGAGCGGGCTCGGTAATAACACCTGTCTTTCGCATAGTCAGATTTATTATCTGGCTTGGTAGATTTATTATTCAATGGCACACATCCATCTCGGAGAGGGCTCGTTCCCGCTGTGGGCGCTGGTCCTCTGGACGCTCGTCGGCGCGGGGCTGCTCAGCGTGGTCGTCTACCGCGCCCGGAAGGGTGGCATCGAGACCAGACAGGTCGCGCTCGCCGGGATCGCCGGCGCGGCGAGTTTCGCGATCTTCCAGCTGAACATCCCGGTGTGGGGCGGCATCCACATGAACCTCACCGGCTTGGTCGGGATCCTCGCCGGGCCGCTCCTCGGAGCGCTCATCGCGTTCGTCGTGAACGTCTTCTCGGCGGCGCTGGGACACGGCGCGGTCGGTCTCCTCGGAGCGAACACGCTCGTCAACGCCTCCGAGGCGATCGTCGCCTACTACGCGTTCCGGACGCTCGTCCGACTCGACTGGGACGTCTTCCCGGCGGGCACGATCGCGGCGACGCTCGGCCTCTCGGCCGGTGCGGTCCTGATGGGCGCGATCATCGTCGTCAGCGGCGTCAACGGGAGCGCGCTCCCCCGCTCGGATCTCGCGATCGCCGCCGCCGGGCTCGTCGGGCTGAACCTCGGCGTCGCCGTCGTCGAAGGGGTCCTGACCGGCTTCGTCGTCCGGTTCCTCGCGTCCGTCCGCCCCGACCTCCTCGGCCTCGTCGGCGGCGCGGCCCGCGACGACTCCGCGGGGGTGACCGCGTGATGGACCGCCGGATCCAGTACGGGAGTCTCCTCGGCCTGCTGACCGTCTTCGGCGTCGCGGGACTGTGGGGGTTCACCGCGACCGGCGGCGCGGTGCCGTGGGCCAAGCGATCGGCGACGACGCTGCAGCGCGGCGCGGAGGCCGGCGGCGGCGCGCTCGTCGATCTCAGCCGTGGGATCCTCGTCGCCGGCCCCATCCGGAAGGGTGGATTCCTCGCCGAATTCGTCGGTATCGTCGCGATCTTCGCGCTCGTCGGAATCGGGCTGTATCTGTACGCCGGGCGACGGACCGACCTCGACGACACGGGAGAGACGCCGCGATAACCGTGACGATGCTCTCGAACCACGTTCCCGATCCGCGACTCGTGACCGCGTTCGCCGAGCAGCGCGAGGGGCCGCTCCACCGGACGAACCCTTGGACGAAACTCGGCGTCGTCGGCGCGCTCGTGCTCGCGGTCACGGTACTCGACGACGTGCTCCTGCTCGCCGGGCTCTACGTGAGCGTCGTCCTCGTTTACCGGGCGGCGGGCCTACCGCTCGGACGCCTGCTCGGCTGGTACACCCTCCCGATGCTCTTCGTCGTCTCCGTCGCGGGCCCGCTTGCGGTGCTCGAACCCGGCACGCCGATCGGCGGTGCCGTCGCGACGCCGGTCGGCGATCTGTCGATCACCGTGGCCGGGCTCGTGCTGTTTCTCGAACTCGGCTTCCGCTCGCTGACGGTCGCGACGTTCGCGCTGGCGGCGGCGATGACGACGCGGTACGCCGCCGTCGCCGTCGTCGTGGGGCGGGTCTTCCCGCGGCCGATCGACCAGGTCGCGCTGCTCACGTACCGGTTCACGTTCGTGATGATCGAGACACTCGAAGACGTGGTGAAGGCCGCGCTCGCTCGCGGCGCGAACCTCTCGGAGTTCTGGTCGAACAGGCGGCTGTACGCCCGGATCCTCGGCACGACGATGCTGTCGGCGATCGAACGCTCCGAACGGCTCGTCAAGTCGATGGAGGCGCGCGGCTACGACGGCGACCTCTCGGTGTACGGCGAGGTGCCGCGGCCGCCCGCCCGCGAGGCACTCGTCGTCGTCGGCTCGTACGCCGTCGTCCTCGGCTACGCGGCAGTGGGGGCACTGGCGTGAGCGCCGACGAGCCGCTCGTCGACCTCCAGTGCGGGGCGCACACCTACCCGGACGGCACGGTCGGGATGCACGACGTCGAGTTCAGCGTCTACCCGGACGAAGTGGTCGCGCTGATCGGCGGCAACGGCGCGGGGAAGTCGACGCTGCTGGAACATCTGAACGCGACGCTCGTCCCCGACGACGGGGAACTCGTCGTCGGCGGCACGCCCGTCACCGCGGACAACAAGGGACACGCGCGCAAGGAGGTCGGGTTCGTGTTCCAGGACCCCGACACCCAACTGGTCGCGCCGACCGTTCGCGACGACGTCCTGTTCGGCCTGCAGAACTACGGCGTCTCCGGGGCAGAAGCGCTCGAACGCGCCCGCGACGCGCTCGCGACGGTCGACGCGAGCCACCTCGAGGACCGGATACCGCACTACCTGAGCGGCGGCGAGAAGCGACTGGTCGGTCTGGCGGGCGTCCTGGCGCTGGACCCGAGCGTGATCGTCCTCGACGAGCCGCTCGCCGGCCTGGATCCCGAGCGGTCGCAGCTGGTGGCGACACGCATCCGACAGATCCACGACGACGGCGTCAGCGTCGTGCTCTCGACGCACGACCTCGACTTCGCGGCGGCGGTCGCCGACCGCGTCTGCGTGATGACCGACGGCAACGTCGCGGGCTGCGGAACCCCGCGGGAGGTGTTCTACGACGACGCGTTGCTGTCGGAGGCGAACCTCCACCCGCCCACGGCGGTCCGCGTCGCCCGCGAGGCCGGTCTCGACGCGACGGCGCGGCCGCTCACCGACGCCGAGCTCGTTGACGCGATCTCCGAGGCGGCCGCCGCCGACTCCGCCGTCCGCGCGGCAGCCGGCGACGGAGAACGGTAGTCACGCGGGGAACCCCACTTCTCACCGGGGAGTTCCACTACTCTTCGTCGCCGACTTCGGCGTGATCCTCGACGCGACGGCTCACGTCGATGCGGTAGTTCTTCAGGATGTCTCGTCCGAGAAGCAGCGGGTGGGACATGTGCGTCCGGTCCTCGATGTTGGCCGAGACGGTGTACTGTTCCCCCCCGATACCGACGACGAGGTCGACGACCGGCCGCGTCTTAGACTCCTTCGAACTCCCCGAGCGGACGCGTGAGACGGTGTGGATGGGTCCCGCGCCGATGTCGGCGGCCAAGCGCAGATCGATGCTCGTCCGAGCGGCCCCGGAGTCGGACTTCGCGACCACAGTCGTTCGACCGCTCGTCCCGCTGACGACGACCTGTTCGGTGAAGCCGATCGTGATCGCCTCGTCCGACGATACCGACGTGCGCGCCGGCTTGCAGGCGGGGACCGAGTCGTCGAGCGTCGAGGCGAGTCCCTGCACGCGTTCGCGATCGACCGACCCGCCGGCGAACTCGATGGCCTGCCGGGCGATGTGCGGAGCCGGGCTGTGTCCGGTCGCGCTGTAGAGGCCTTTGAATCCGGCCGTCGGGTTGACCTCGAGGACGTACCAGCCGTCGTCGCCTTCGATGAGGTCGACGCCGGCGTAGTCGAGCCCCACCGTGGCCGTCGCCTGCCGTGCGAGGTCGAGCACCTCCGCGGAGACGGTGTCGGTCACGTCTTCGACGCTGCCGCCGCGGGCCACGTTCGTCCGCCAGTCACCGTCCGTGGCGTACCGGCACATCGCGCCGACCACCTCGCCGCCGACGACGTACACCCGGAGGTCGCGCGGCGCCTCGCCGTCGTCACGACCGACCAGTTCCTGCAGAAAAGCGCGCCGGTTCCCGACGCGGGCGGTGAGCGGATCGCTCGTCTGTACCTTCCACGCCCCGCCGCCGTGGGTTCCGATCGCCGTCTTGTAGACGGCCTCGTCGCCGTACTCCTCGCGGAGTTGGTTGAGCTGGTCGTTGTCGAGAGCGAGCCCGGTCTGCGGGACCGGCAGCCCGTCGTTTACCAGCTCGACCGCGGCCGCCGTCTTGTGGGCTGCGCGTGCCGTGGCGTCGGGCGTGTTCAGCATCGGTCGCACCCCGGCGAGCGTCCGGGCCAGCCCCAGTTCTTCTGACGGCTGCTCGGTGTTCGAGAGCAGGAGTCGGTTGACGATCACGTCGACGTCGGGGCTCAGGCTGGCGTCGCCGTCTTCGAAGCGGACCACCGTGTTCTCCGACCGGAGCCACTCCGTGTCGTGCCCCAGCGCGTCGACGGCGTTCAGGATCGCTTTCGTCTCTTTGCTGTTGTGAAGACTCAGGACGCCGACGCGGACCGACTCACCCATCGGCGTGTCTCCCGTCGTGGTATCTGTGTGCTTCGTCCATCGTGTGACCCGTCCCGAGACGAAGCGTACCGCGACGGACCCCATAGTTATGCGGAGACTTCCCACGGTTCGGGAACGCGGCGCGGAAACGAGCGCGCGCGAGCGTGAGCGCGACCCCGTCGTCGGTCAGTCCTGTCCTGACTCCGCCGCGCGCCGCGAGACGCCCGCGGCGTTGCTCACGACGCCTCCCGACAGCCCCTGCGGAAGTTCGATCCGGACGCGGTTCCCGCGTGGCTCGTTCCCCTCGAACGAGACAGCCCCGTCCGCACGCGTCACGATCCAGTGGACGAGCCAGAGCCCGAGCCCGCTCCCGTGATACACCGGGTCCACCTTCTGGGCGTGGGTGCTCACCCGTCGCTCCATCTCGGGGATTCTGGGCCCCTCGTCGGCGACGTCGACCCGAACGGCCTCCTTGTCCTGCGCGACCGAGACCGAGACGGTCGGCGCGGCCTGATCGGTGCGGTCGAGCGCGTTGGTGACGGGTTCCTCGACTGCGAGCCCGATCCGGGGAGAGGGAACGACGGGGCTCCCGCCCGAGCAGTCGACGTCGATGGTCGCGTCGGGGTACTCGGATTCGACCATTCCGGTGACTCGCTCGACGAGCACTTCCACCTCGACGGGATCACGCGTAGGACGCTCCAAGAGCACGTCCGTGATCGCCCGCCGTTTCTCGGCCGTGTTCAGAACAGGGTGAGCGACGGG
Organism: Halobellus sp. Atlit-31R; assembly: GCA_003665935.1. Classification (GTDB taxonomy): domain Archaea; phylum Halobacteriota; class Halobacteria; order Halobacteriales; family Haloferacaceae; genus Haloquadratum. The sequence continues at coordinate 494,514 of QPLR01000002.1, forward strand.
AGATAGAGGAGAACGCACACGACCGCGCTCCGGCGGTCGATCCCGCGCTGCCAGTACATCAGTCCGAGGACGAGCAGCGAGACAGCCAACATATACGAGGTGGCGGCGAACACCGATTCGGAACTTCCGACGGTCACGTCGGCGACGAGCGCGCCGACCCCGAGCGAGAACACCGGGTCCGTGATGTTGCTCCCGAGGAGCGAGCCGACCGAGATACCGGCCTCGCCGCGCCGCGCTGCGAGCCCGGCGACGGCGATCTCGGGGGCGGTGGTCCCGAGTCCCGTCAGGAGGCCGACGAGGAACTCGGGGACGCCGAGCAGGCGGGCGATCGCGACCCCGTTTGTCACCATCAGATAGCCGCCGGCGACCACCAGAGCGATCCCGGCGACGATCCAAGGAATCGCGCGCCGAGGCGGGGTCCGCTCCTCGGCGACCTCCCTCGTCACCTCGGCACCGCCCTCGTGAGAGTAGAGGTCGTGGATGAACGCGACGTACGCGAGCATCATCAGCGCGCCCTCCGAGCGAATCATCTCGCCGTCTTCGAGGACGAGAATCATGATCACCATCGCGAGGATCATCGCGCCGCCGTAGACGAGGACGTTCCGGCGCTCGGCTTCGATCCGCGCGATGAGGGCGACGACGCCGATCGCGAGCGTGATCTGCGCCGTCTCGGAGCCGACGATGTTCCCCACCAGCAGGTCGCCGGCGCCGTACAGCGCCGCGTAGACCGAGGTGGTCATCTCGGGGATCGACGTCCCGACCGAGATGACGGTGACGCCGATGAAGAACGCCGGCACGCCGTAGTAGAGCGCGAGTTCGGCGGCCGCGTCGATGGTGCGGTCGGCACCGAGCAGCAAGAGCGCGAGCCCCGCGAGGAAGCCGACGACTTCGAGGAGCATCCGATACCGGAGAGACGGCGGGCTCCGTGTAAAAAGTGGGCGTCGGACCGCGGCGGGCGCAGTGCACCCACCGGGGCGGGATCCGCTCTGAAGAAGCGAACTATAGTAGCGTTTGCAAGTCTTTGCTTACTCGACCGCACGACGGCGTGCGATCGGATGTGCAATCAGCTGCAAACGCTCCTATAGTGTACTTCCAAAAAATCAAGAACCAGGGCCGGAGTGAAGCCTACGCAACGGAGAGAGTACTGTATGGAGGGCCCAGAGCGATCCGGTGGGGAGAGCGGGGAGGAGCGCGGCGACGCAGAGCTGCCGCGTCCAGATGACGACGCCGCGCGCTCCTGTAAGGCGTTCATCGACCGTGAGTGGCGGAAACTGCTGGAGTAGCTGCGGCTGCGCGGCCGCGCCGCGACTACCCGCTGATCACGGTCCCGGCGGCGTCGCCGTCGAGGAACGCCGCGAGCGCGTCGGGGCCGAAGACGTGCGCCGGCGCACCGAGCTCAAGCAGCGCGCGCACCTTCGCGGCCATTCCGCCGGTCACGTCGGTCGATTCGGAGCCGCCGAGGGCGTCCGCGACGGTCTCGAAGGCCGTGATCTCGGGGATCACCTCACCGTCCCCGTCGTAGACGCCCGGGACGGTCGAGCAGAGCCCGACGCGGTCGGCGTCGAGACCGCCCGCGAGCCTGGTGACCAGTTCGTCGCCGCTGATGATCGTCGCCCCCGCTCCCGCGTGCGCGATGACGTCGCCGTGGAGCACGGGGACGAACCCCTCCTCGAGCATCGTCGCCGTCGAGTCGAGCGGGAACGACAGCGCCGCCTCGGCGTCGCGCGCGCCGACGGAGAACGGGCGGACGGGGAGCGCCGGGACACCGGCGGCCTGGAGCCGCCGGACGACCTCGTCGTTCAGCCGGCGCATCGCGTCGTGGATCGCCCACACGCCGGCGGCGTCGTGGCTCCCCTCGGTGCGGGTGACGCCGTGGGTCTCGGCCTGGTGGTGCCCGAAGCTTCCACCGCCGTGGACGAGCGCCAACCGAGGCACGTCCGCCGCGGCGATGTCTGCGACGACGGCGTCGAGCGCGTCGTCGTCGACGGTCTCGGGCGTCTCCTTGTCGGTGACGACGCTCCCGCCGAGTTTGAGGACGACCGTCACAGTCACTCGGCCTCCGTGTTCGTCGATCCGGCCGGAGTCGCGTCGGTTCCGGACGCCTCGACGCGGACGCCCTCGCGGTCCAACTCGGCTCGGAACGCGTCGCGGCACTCGGCCGTGTAGCGCAGCGCCGTCCGCGTCTCCGGCGTCTCGTCGAGCGCGACGATACAGCCGCCGCCGCCCGCGCCGGTGAGTTTCGCCCCGTGCGCACCGGCGTCGCGGGCGGCCCAGACCATATTGTCCAGCGTCCGCGAGGAGACGCCGAGCGCCTCCAGCAGCCCGTGATCGAAGTCCATCAGCCGGCCGAGTTCGACGAGCAGGTCGTCCGTCGGCTCGGCGTCCGGATCGGCGTCGGCGAGCAGCGACTCGCCCGCGCGGACGATGTCGCCGATGCTCTCGACGGTGTCGGCTGCGAAGTCGTACTCTTCTCGCAGGCTGCGGACGCCCGCGACGAGTTCGCCCGTGTCGCCCGCGCCGCCGTCGAAGCCGACCACGAACGGGAGGTTCGGCGCGTCGATCCGGCGGCAGTCGTCGCCCTCGACGCGCACCGCGCCGCCCATCGCCGAGCAGAACGTGTCCGCGCGCGAAGCTTGGCCGTCCTGTACGTCGAACTCCGCGCGGTAGGCGTGCTCGGCGAGCGACTCGGGGTCGAGTTCGACGCCGAGTTCCCGGGTCGCGGCGTCGATGCCGGCGACGACGACGGCGGCCGAGGAGCCGAGGCCCGCACCGAGCGGGATCTCGCTCTCGACGGTGATATCGAAGCCGGCGTCGGGCGCGTCAGCCGCGTCGCGGGCCTGCTCGACGGCGGCGTCGATGTAGCCCACGGCGGCGTCGACGAGCCCCTCCGGGACGTCGACGTCCGGCCGGTAGTCGGTGTCGCCGGCGTACTCGACGGTGAAGCCGTCTAGGCTCAGATCCCGCGCCTCGACTCGGATGTGGTCGTCCGTGCGGGCGTCGACGGTGACCGTGGCCCGCCGCTCGATCGCGCAGGGGACCGCCGGTTCGCCGTAGACGACCGCGTGCTCCCCGAAGAGATACACCTTCCCGGGGGCGCTTGAGACGGTCATACGCGAGGAATGCCGTGGGTCCCGCTTAAGCTATCCGACCGGGAGCGGGCGACGGCTCCGCAGCGGTAGCGGATCCAAAAGCAGTATGAGATCCGACAGCGGGCGCGGAGCCGGCGGGCCGGCTACTCTTCGACGAAGTCGTCGAGTTCGGTCTCGTCGCCGTCTCCGCGGAGGTACTTCGCTGCGGCGGCGAGCGCGACGAGGAGCACGACTGCGACCACGGCACCGAGCACGCGGCCGCCGGACGTCGAGCACGGTCCGCTGTCTGGCGTCTCGGCCGGCTCCCCGGTGGCGTCGCTGTCGGTCTCGGAGTCGCTCGCTCCGTCGCCGCGTTCGCCGATCGCGGGCGCGGTGTTCGTCGCCTCGAAGTCGATTCCGTCGTGCAGATGGATCTCGAAGAGCGTGAACGATTTCTCTGTCATCTCACGTTTCGATACGCCGACACGAATCATAACCGTTGTGGAGGCAGACGCGCGAGCGACGCCGAGAGCCGGTGGTTTCAGGTGCCGGGGCGTCCGAGCGGGGGTATGGACGACGACAGACGCGCGTTTCTGACGGATCTCCTGTCGACGCCGAGCCCCTCCGGGTTCGAGGCAGTCGGCCAGCGGGTGTGGCTCGACTACGTACGCCAGTTCGCCGACGACGTCTGGACCGACGACTACGGCAACGCCGTCGCGGTCCACGAGGGCGGCTCGGACGTCTCGATCGCGTTCACCGGCCACGCCGACGAGATCGGCTACATCGTCCGCAACATCACCGACGACGGCTTCCTCCGGATCGGTGCGATCGGCGGCGCGGATCGCACGGTCTCGAAGGGCCAGCACGTGACCGTCCACGCGGAGACGCCCGTCGCCGGCGTGATCGGACAGACGGCGATCCACCTGCGCGACTACGAGGGCGAGGAGTACGACGACATCGACGAGCAGTTCGTCGACGTCGGTGCCGACGACGGGGACGAGGCCCACGAGCTCGTCGAGGTCGGGGATCCGGTGACCGTCGAGACGCGCGTCCGCCCGCTGCACGGCACGCGACTCGCCGCCCGCGGGATGGACAATCGCGTCGGAATCTGGGCGGCCGCGGAGGCGCTCCGCTCCGCCGCCGAATCGGACGTCGACGCGACGGTGTACGCCGTGAGCACCGTCCAAGAGGAGGTCGGCGTTCAGGGCGCGAAGATGGTCGGCTTCGATCTCGATCCCGACGCGGCGGTCGCCGTCGACGTGACTCACGCGACCGACAACCCCGACATCCCCGGCAAGCGCGCCGGTCCCGTCGAACTCGGTGCGGGACCGGTCGTCTCCCGCGGCAGCGCGAACCACCCCTCGCTCGTCGACCTCGCTCGTGACGCCGCCGAGGACGCCGACGTCGACGTGCAGCTCCAGGCGACCGGGACGCGGACGGGGACTGACGCCGACGCGTTCTACACCGCCCGCAGCGGCATCCCCGCACTGAACGTCGGGATCCCGAACCGCTATATGCACACGCCCGTCGAGGTCGTCGACACCGAGGACCTCGACGCCGTCGGCGAACTACTCGGGGCGATGGCGGCCGCGGCCGTCGACGCCGCACCGTTCGGACTCGACCTCTGAGCGCCGGCGGAGCGGCCGGCGCGTCGCCGATCCACCACCCGGAGGACGAGCGGCGTGTCGCACCCTCTCACGCCCGTTCGGGCGAAAGAAAACCGTTAAAAGTCGCCGCAGGGTGTTGTGAGGTATGGCTGGAACTATCGAAGTACTCGTTCCCGGCGGGGAGGCGAACCCCGGTCCGCCGCTCGGTCCGGAACTCGGCCCGACCCCCGTGAACGTGCAGGACGTCGTCCAGCAGATCAACGACGAAACGGCTGCGTTCGACGGGATGGAAGTCCCCGTCACCGTCGAGTACGATGACGACGGCTCCTTCTCGATCTCCGTCGGCGTGCCGCCGACGGCCGAACTCGTCAAGGACGAGGCCGGATTCGAGACCGGATCGGGCGAACCCCAGAAGAACTTCGTCGCCGACCTGTCCGTCGATCAGGTGAAGAAGATCGCAGAGCAGAAGTCCTCGGACCTGCTCTCGTACGACTCGTTCAACGCCGCGAAGGAGGTCGTCGGGACGTGTACCTCCCTCGGCGTCACGATCGAGGGGAACGATCCGCGCGAGTTCAAACAGCGGATGGAAGACGGCGAGTACGACGACGTCTTCGCCGACGAGTAGCTCGGTCGCCACCCCGCCGGGATCGGTCACGACGACACCGCGTCGTCGTATCTGCGTCCGTTCCGACGACGGTTTCTCTCTGCTGTTCGACCGGTCGCGAGCGGCGCGTCCGGCCCACTGCTGCGATTCGTCCGCGCCTCGCCGGCCCCCGAACGAGACCCTCGACACCGCCGCTGCACAGCCGTTCGCAACCGCCTGTGACCGTGGCGACGATTCCCACGAAACCGCCGTTTCGAGCCCGAAAACGGGCGGTACGTGGGATCTGCTTCGACGGACTTAAGTCCGCCATCCACGTTCGATTCGACGAGACAGGCAGACGCCTGTTTCACTGACCCGTAGGAGCAATCCTGCGTACTACGGAGGTGAATAATGGCAGATACGATAGTTGACGCAGTCTCTCGCGCACTCGACGAGGCACCCCCGCGGAACTTCCGTGAGACGGTAGACCTCGCCGTGAATCTGCGCGATCTCGACCTTAACGACCCGTCGAAACGTGTCGACGAGTCTGTGGTTCTGCCCAGCGGCACGGGCCAAGAAACACAGATCGTCGTCTTCGCGAGCGGTGAAACCGCGCTCCGAGCCGAGGAGGCCGCCGACCAGGTACTGGACGGCGACGCCCTCGAGGAGCTCGGAGACGACACCGACGCGGCAAAAGATCTCGCCGACGAGACCGACTTCTTCGTGGCCGAAGCCAGCATGATGCAGGACATCGGCCGCTTCCTGGGGACGGTTCTCGGTCCGCGCGGGAAGATGCCGACGCCGCTTCAGCCGGACGACGACGTCGTCGAGACAGTGAATCGAATGAAGAACACGGTGCAGCTCCGCTCCCGCGATCGCCGGACCTTCCACACCCGCGTGGGTGCACAGGATATGGACTCCGAGGAGATCGCGGACAACATCGACGTCATCATCCGTCGTCTGGAGGCGGACCTCGAGAAGGGTCCCCTCAACATCGATTCGATGTACGTGAAGACGACGATGGGGCCGTCGGTGGAGGTCCCCGCATGAGCGACAGCGCGTCCGCCCGCCAGACGGAGACGATCCCCGAGTGGAAGCGCGAGGAGGTCGACGAACTTGTCGCGTTCCTCGATCGCTACCAGTCGGTCGGCGTCGTCGACGTCACGGGCATCCCGAGTCGCCAGCTCCAGAGTATGCGACGCGACCTGCACGGCAGCGCGGAGCTGCGGATGAGTCGGAACACGCTCGTCGTTCGCGCGCTCGAAGACGTCAACGAGGGACTCGAGGACCTCGTCGAGTACGTCGCAGGGCAGGTGGCGCTCGTCGGCACCAACGACAACCCGTTCGGGCTCTACAAGCAGCTCGAAGCCTCGAAGACGCCCGCACCGATCAGTGCCGGCGAAGTCGCGCCCAACGAGATCGTCATCCCCGAGGGTGACACGGGCGTCGACCCCGGCCCGTTCGTCGGCGAACTGCAGCAGGTCGGCGCATCCGCACGGATTATGGAGGGCTCGATCCAGGTCACCGAGGACTCGAAGGTCCTCGACGCCGGTGAGGAGGTCTCCGCCGACCTCGAAGGCGTGCTCTCCGAGCTCGGCATCGAGCCGAAGGAGGTCGGTCTCGACCTCCGTGGCGTCTTCTCCGAAGGCGTCCTCTTCGAGCCGGACGAGCTCGCGATCGACGTCGACGAGTACCGCGCGGACATCCAGTCCGCCGCGGCGGGCGCTCGGAACCTCGCGGTCAACGCTGCGATCCCGACCGCACAGTCCACGCCGACGCTGCTCGCGAACGCCGCTGGCGACGCGAAGGCCCTCGGGCTCTTCGCCGCCATCGAGGACCCCGACGTGCTGCCTGACCTCGTCGCGAAAGCCGACGCGCAGGTCCGCACGCTCGCGAGCCAGATCGACGACGACGAGGCGCTCCCGGAGGAACTCCGGGGGGTCGAGGCGCCCGCGCCGGCTGCCGAGGCGGCGGCCGACGCGGACGAGGAAGAGGAATCGGCCGACGAAGACACTGACGAACAAGACGCCGACGCCGACGACACCGACGACGACGATGACGACGACGGTGCCGAAGGCCTCGGCGCGATGTTCGGATAACACACGAGGTACACGACAATGGAATACGTTTACGCAGCTCTCATCCTGAACGAATCGGACGAAGAGATCAACGAAGACAACGTCACCGCGGTCCTCGAGGCCGCCGGCGTCGACGTCGAAGAGTCCCGCGTGAAGGCGCTCGTCGCCGCGCTCGAGGACGTCGACATCGAGGAGGCCGTCGAGACGGCCGCCGCCGCTCCCGCACCCGCTGCGGGCGGCGCTGCGGGCGAACCCGCGGCCGCCGACGACGACGAGGAAGCCGAAGAAGCCGAAGAGGAAGCCGAGGAAGAAGAAGCCGAAGAAGAAGAGGACGACGAGGCCTCCGGCGAGGGTCTCGGCAACCTCTTCGGCTAATTCCGGACTTCCAGAGTCGACGCCACCAACGGACCGATCCGGACGTCGCGCCGACTCGCCTTCCGATCTGATTTCTTTCGACGCTACCGCCGAGCGACGGCCCCCGCGAACGTTCAAGTACGATGCCGGTCCCACTCCGTCGCGATGGCGGCCCCAGCGACGATCCTCGCGTACGCGTGTGTCGGCGCGGGACTCGGGACGATCACCGGCCTGATTCCGGGACTGCACGTCAACAGCCTCGCGTTCGTCCTCGTCGGAGTCGCCCCTCGCGTCGACGGGCCGCCGGCCGCCGTCGGCGCGGCGATCCTCGCGGCGGGGGTGGTGCACACGTTTCTCTCGATCGTCCCGGGGCTCGTCCTCGGCGTCCCGGACGCGGCGACCGCGCCGGGGGCGCTTCCGGGGCACCGCCTCGTGCTCGCGGGTCGCGGCCGGGAGGCGATCCGGCTCTCGGCGCTCGGCAGTGCGATCGCACTCGTCGTCGCCGTCGGGCTCGCAATTCCGCTCTCGCGGGTCGTCAGCGCCGTCCGCGAACCGTTGCTCGCCGCGTTGCCGGCGTTACTGGTCGCCGTCGCCGCGCTGCTCGTCCTCGCCGAGCCGACGCGCCGGGGCCGGCTCGGCGGCGTCCTCTGTCTCGGCGTTGCGACGGCGCTCGGGGTCTTGACCCTCGATCTGGCCGCGACCGGGCCGCTGTCGCCCGACGGGTCGGCGTCGGTTCTCGCCCCGATCTTCGGGGGACTGTTCGGTGCGCCGGTGCTGCTCGACGCGCTCGACGCGCGCGGGGCGATCCCCCCACAAGAGGGCCGGACACTGGGGCTGTCACCGCTCGGCGCGCTCCGGGCCGGGCTGGCCGGCGTCGGCGGCGGGGCGCTCGTCGGCTACCTCCCCGGCGTCTCCGCGGGGGTAGCAGCTGTTCTCGCGCTCGGTGGGGCCGGCGGCAGCGGGCCGGCGGGTCGCGGCGCGGATCGGGCGTACGTCGTCGCCACCAGCGGAGCCGACACGGCGACGGCCGTCTTCGCCGTCGCCTCGCTGGCGGTGCTCGGCGCGCCACGGAGCGGTGTCACCGTCGCGCTACTGAGTCTGGGCTCCGATGCCGGTACCGCGGGGCCGGGGGCGGCCGCCGCTGCCGGGGTCCCGCTGGGTCTCACAGAGCTGTTCGCCGTGATCGCGTTCGCTTCGGGACTCGGCGTCGTAGCGCTCGTCACCGTCGGGGACCGCTATCTGCGCCTGATCCGTGCGCTGCCGCGGCGTCCGGTCGTCGCGGGCGTGCTCGGACTCCTGGTCGTGCTCGCGCTCGGCTTCGGCGGCGTTCTCGGTGGCGCGGTGTTCTGCCTCGCCTCGCTCGTCGGGCTGTTGCCGCCCCGAGTCGGCGCGCGCCGCGTCCACCTGATGGGCGTCCTCTTCGGTCCGATCGCGTTGGCCTGACGTCGTGACAGGGCCGCCGAACCAGCGGGAAAGACAACCGTTAAAAGTCGCGGCCGGGTGCTGTAGTATATGAGCCAGTCCGAACAGCGACACGCCCGGCAGTGTGTGTCCTGTGGCATCAACATCTCCGGCATGAGCGCAGCGACGTTCAACTGTCCGGACTGTGGCCACGAGATCTCGCGCTGTGCGAAGTGCCGAAAGCAGAGCAACCTCTACGAGTGCCCCGACTGCGGGTTTATGGGACCCTGAACGATGGGAAAGGTAGCCGCGAAGATCAAGGTCATGCCGAACAGCCCCGAAATCGACCTCGACGACCTCCAAGAGCAGCTCGAGCAGTCGCTCCCCGAAGGCGCGAAGATCAACGGCTTCGAGCGCGACGACGTCGCGTTCGGGCTCGTCGCGCTTCTCCCCACCGTCATCGTCCCTGACGACGCCGGCGGGACGGAAGCGGTCGAGGACGCGTTTATGGACGTCGACGGCGTCGAGAGCGTCTCCGTCGAGAACGTCGGTCGGATCTGAGCGCGGTCGACACCTCCGACTACTCCTGCTTACTCTCGAACCGCTGTAGGAACAGCAGCCCGATCACTGGCGAGAAAATGAACCCGAGCCCCAGCGCCACGAACAGCGGCAGCGCCCCGGCGTTGAGGCTCGCCGCGGCTGCGACGCCGAGCACCGCGCCGAGCAGGATACTCAGCGAGACGCCCAGTCCGAACTGTTCGAGGCGCGAACTGGAGTCACTGTGCGACGATGCGTCGTCCCCGTCGGTCAACACAGCGTCGGCCTCTTCCGGGAGCTGGCCGCCTGATGCATATTGCTGTGACATAGCTTCCAGTAGGACGGCATCGGGTTTAGATTTTGTCAGCGATTCCCGCTGTGAGGGAACCGACCGGCGCACTGGGTGCTACTCGGTGCCTCGCGGGACGGGAACGTGCGTTTTATAACCGCGTCGGAAGTACTACCTCCAACGACTATGCCGAGTTCCAACGGTCCACTTCACGGAACGCGAGGAAAGCTCTCGAACAAGCCGCGCGACCGCGGGACTTCCCCGCCGCAGCGCGCGATCCAGGAGTACGACGAAGGCCAGAAGGTCCACCTGAAGATCGACCCGAGCGTGCGTGAAGGTCGGTTCCACCCCCGATTCAACGGGCACACCGGCGAAGTCGTCGGGAAACAGGGCCGCGCGTTCAAGGTCCAGATCGTCGACGGCGGTAAGGAGAAGATCCTCATCACCCGCCCCGCACACCTGCGCGCGCAGGAGTAACACGGTCCGCCGATGACCATCTTCAAGGACAAAGTCTCAGAGGAGTATCTGACCGTTTCGGAGGTCAAGACACTTCTCGAGGACGTCGAAGCCGAGCGCGCTGCGGACGAAGAGCGCGAACTTCGGTACGAGCTGGCTCGCGCTGTCGAACACGTAAACCGGTTCGCTCACCTCGACCCCGAGGAGTCGCGCGAACTCGTCGAAGAGCTGCTCGAACTGGAGAAGGTCGACGCCCCGACGGCGATCAAGATCGCAGACCTCCTCCCGCAGAGCCGGGACGAACTCCGCGCGGTGTACGCCCAAGAGCGGTACGCCCTGAGCGGCGACGAACTCGACGACGTGCTGAACGTCGTCGCGAAGTACGTCTGACGGACGGTCAGTTCGTCGCCGTCGGCCAACTATTTAAATAGGCCGTGGGCGTACGTCTTGCTATGACCACGTCCGAGAGCGGAGACGCCGACGGCGCGAACGAAGCGGAGACCGGCGACGACTCCGACGCGCAGGGCGACGCCGAGACGACCGCCACGGAAGCGCGGTACGCGGTCGTTCTCGATCACCTGCCCCACGGCCGTGCCGACGACGACCGTCCCCGGCACCGTAAGTCCCCCCTCGCGTACGCGCTCGGCGAGCGCGACTTCCGGCTCTTCGAGCTCACGCTGACCGACGACTCCGACGTCTCGATCGGCGACCGCGTCGTGATCGGCCCGACCGAGGCCCGCGACGCCGTCGAGGGGTTCAAAGAGGTGCGCTACGAGGACATCTCGAACACCGCGAACGCCGAACTGGAGTACGCGATCGAGGAGATCGTCGACGCCAACGAGCGGCGGTTCGTCGACTTCTACAACGACGCTCAGCCGATCACGCTGCGGCTCCACCAGCTGAATCTGCTCCCCGGAATCGGGAAGAAACTCCGCAACAACGTCCTCGACCAGCGCAAACGCGGTCCTTTCGAGAGCTTCGCGGACGTCGAAGAGCGGGTCTCGGGACTCCACCGGCCGAAGGAGATCCTCGCCGAACGGATTATGGAGGAACTCCGCGACGACGACCTCAAGTACAAGACGTTCGTCGGGCGCGAATCGTAGCCGCGGGGCGGTCCGTCGGTTTTCTTCCCGATGCGGGGCGAAAGTGCGGCACAGCGGCAGCCACGCGCCGAGAGGATGCGAGCCGAGACGTTTACACGCCCCCGCCCGCTACCGTCGCCAATGACAGATCCGACGCCCGACGCCGCGTCCGACCTCCGTGATCCCGACGCACTGCGTCGTCGGGCCGGAGTCCGCGGCGACCCCGACCGCGATCAGCACTTCTTGATCGACGACCGGGTGCTCGATCGGGTCCCGACGTACCTCCCCGAGGACGCAGACACGACCCACGTACTCGAGATCGGCGGTGGAACCGGGGCCCTGACCGACCGGCTGCTTCGCATCGCAGAGCGCGTGACCGTCGTCGAGCGCGATCCCGCGCTGGCGGCGTTTCTCCGCGAGGAGTTCGCGGCCGCCGTCGCCGCCGGGCGGCTGGAGATTCTCGAAGGCGACGCTCTGGCGGTCGACCTTCCCGACTTCACGGCCTGCGTCGCCAATCTCCCGTACGGCATCTCCTCGGAGATCACTTTCCGACTGCTGCCGACGCAGCGCCCGCTCGTCCTGATGTTCCAGCGGGAGTTCGCCGAGCGGATGGCGGCCGAGGCCGGGACGGACGCCTACGGCCGCCTGTCGGTCAGCGCCCAGCACTACGCGGACGTCGAAGTCGTCGAGATCGTACCGCCGGCAGCGTTCGACCCCGCGCCGGCCGTCGAGAGCGCGGTCGTTCGCCTGCGACCCAGCGAACCGGCCTACGACGTCGACGACGAGGCGTTCTTCTTCGACTTCGTGAAGGCGCTCTTCACCCAGCGGCGCAAGACGATCCGCAACGGCATCCGCAACACCGCCCACATCTCCGGACTCTCCGACCCCGAGGCCGTCGTCGACGCCGTCGAGGCCGAAGACGAGGACCTGCTCCGCGCCCGTGCCGGGTCGCTCTCGCCCGCCGCGTTCGCGGAACTGACCGCTATCGCCGACGAGCACGGTCGCTGAGGTGACTCCGGTGGGATCACTTCTCGCGCTACAGACCGCGCCCGACGGGCTCGGCGGTGTGCTCGCCGGCCTGCCGCAGCTCGTGCCGTCGCTGGGCGGACGGATCGCAGTCACGTTCGCCATCGGCGTCGCCGTGATGGCGCTGCTCGCGCGGACAGAGGAGCTGCACGCCATCGAACCCGAACAACTGCCACAGACGCTGTGGCACGTCGTCGTGACGGTCGGAACGATCATCGTCGCCGTGGCGGCCGGGCTGGGGATCGTCGGCGTCTGGGGCCTCTCCGAGCAGTTACTCGGCGTCTTCGGCGACAACTACGGCCCAGAGACGCTCGTTCGCGTCGGGATCTCGGCGCTGTTCCTGATCGGCGCGTACACGATGACGGGGCTGATCCGGCAACTCATCGAGGAGATCACCGGAGCCCGGTCGTCGCTCGGAGAGCACGAGCGCGAGATCGCGTTTCGGCTCGGACAGGTCGCGCTGTATCTCCTGGCGATCACGATCGTCCTCTCGCTGTGGCAGGTGAACGTCGGCGGCATCCTGGTCGGGGCGGGATTCCTCGGGATCGTCGTCGGTATGGCCGCGCGACAGACGCTCGGAGCGCTGCTTGCGGGGTTCGTCCTGATGTTCTCCCGGCCGTTCGAGATCGGCGACTGGATCCAAGTCGGCGAGCACGAGGGGATCGTCACCGACATCACCGTCGTCAACACCCGGATCCAGACGTTCGACGGCGAGTACGTGATGATCCCCAACGACGTCGTCTCCTCGGAGAGTCTCGTCAACCGGAGCCGCAAGGGCCGGCTTCGCATCGAGGTCGAGGTGGGCGTCGACTACGACGCCGATCCGGAAAGAGCCGCGACCGTGGCACAGCGGGCCGTCTCGGGACTCGACGACCCGATGAACGTTCCGACGCCGCAGGTCGTCCTCAAGCGACTCGACGACTCGGCCGTCGTGCTCGGCGTCCGGTACTGGATCGACAATCCGAGCGCGCGCCGGAAGTGGCGCTCCCGGACGGCAGTCATCGGCGCTGTCAAGGAGTCACTCGAAGCGGAGGGCATCAAGATCCCGTTCCCGCAGCGAGAGCTCACCGACCGCGACGAGGCCGCCGGCGTCGTCTTGGCAGGCGGCGACCGCGCGGCCGAGGCAGCGTCCGAGGAAGCATCTGCCGAGGCCGCGAGCGACGGAGGGACGTCGTGACCGACCGGACGGCGGGTCGGCTCGCCGACCGACGCGGGATGGAGACGAAGGTCTACCAGCCCGCCGAGGATTCCGGGCTGCTCGCGAAAGCGGTGGAAGCGCGCGGGCACGGGCGGCTCCTCGAAGTCGGAACGGGCTCCGGGTGGGTCACAGAGCGGGCTGTACGGGACGCCGACGCCGTGACCGAGGTGGTCGCCAGTGACCTCAGCCCACACGCCTGCCGGGCGGCGCGACGTCGCGCGCTCGAGGCGGGAGGTAGCGAGGAGAACGGCGACGGCGACGGCGACGCGTCCGGGAGCGACCGCGCACGGCCGGCCTTCGACGTCGTCCGGGCGAACCTCGTCGAACCGTTCGCCGACGACGCCTTCGACACCGTCGCGTTCAATCCGCCGTATCTCCCCACAGAGCCCGACAACGAGTGGGACGACTGGATGGAGCGGGCGCTCTCGGGCGGCGAGTCCGGCCGGAAGCTCGTCGATCCGTTCCTCGACACGGTCGGGCGCGTGCTCGCGCCCGGTGGGATCGTCATCCTGCTCGTGAGTTCGCTCACTGGCTACGACGCCGTGATCGAACGTGCCGAGGACAGGGGGTTCGACCACGAAGTCGTCGTCGAAGAGTCGTACCCCTTCGAGTCACTCTCCGTCCTGGCGCTCACGCAGACGTCGCCGGACGTGCAATAACTATCAGGCATTTTCTTCTTTAGCAAATATTAAGCGTCGGCATTTCGTAGCGTCTGTCGATGACAGAACTCGTAGCGACGACGCCCGGCCTGTTCCCGCTCCCGGACTGGGCGAAGTCCGACCTATCGGACCTCAAGGGTCACCAGAAAGGGGATCTGATCTCCGGCGACGAGGCCGACGAGATCGTCTCCGCGTACGAGACCGCGCGCTCGGAAGCCGTCGACGACCAGCTCGGTGCCGACCTCGACCGCGTCGTCGAGGGGCAGCTCCGCTGGGACGACATGATCGCGCATCCGTTGACGATGCACGACAACGTCGAGACCGGCGGCATCGTCCGCTACTACGACAACAACAACTTCTACCGCGACCCCCGCGTCGTCGGGGAGCTGACCCCGTCCGGCGACGTCCCGGCCGAACTGGAGCAGACGGCAGAGCTGCTCGACGGTGCGGCCCCGCTGCAGGCGGTGCTGCCCGGCCCGTACTCGCTCGCGGATCTCGCGACCGACGAACATTACGGCGACGAGGCGACGTTCCTCTCTGCGGTCGCGGAGTTCCTCGGCGGCGAAGTCGAGGCGTTCCCCGAACACGAGACGCTGTATCTGCTCGAACCCTCGCTCGTGGAGGCCGCCCCCGACGACGACCTCGCGCCGGCCGTTCCCGAAGCTATCGACGCCGTCGCGGGTGCGACCGACGCCGACGTCGTCGTCCACACCTACTTCGGCGCGCTCGACGAGAAGACGTACGCGCATCTGCTGGACGCCGACGTCTCCGCGGTCGGACTCGACATCGTCGCCGGCGACCGCGAACAGACCGTCTACAACGCCAGCGAGTACGGCGTCACCGACGACGTCGCGCTCGGACTCTCCGACGGGCAGAACACGCTCGTCGAATCGCCCGAGACGCTCCGCGAGCGCGTGGAGTGGTTCGCCGATCAGCTCCCCGCGACCGACCTCGAAACCGTGTATCTGAGTACGAACACCGAGCCGTTCTATCTACCCGTGAACAAGCACCAGGAGAAACTCGCCGCGCTCGCGGCCGCCGCCGACCTCGACGCGGAGGTGAGCGCAGAATGACGCGCCACGCGACCAACCGCGAGCAGTTCCGCCCGGACGACCACGACGCCGACCACTTCCTCCTGACGACGGTCGTCGGGAGCTACCCCAAGCCGAAGTGGCTCAACCGCGTGCGCGAACTCTCGGAGGACCCCGAATCGAAGTTCGACGAGACGGATCTCGACGAGGCCCACGACGACGCCGCCCGTCTCATCACCGAGGAACACGAGCGTGCGGGACTCGACACCGTCGTCGACGGCGAGATGCGCCGCGAGGAGATGGTCGAGTTCTTCGCCCACCGGATCCCCGGCTACGAGTTCAACGGCCCGGTGAAGGTCTGGGGCCACAACTACTTCGACAAGCCGTCCGTCGTTTCGCCTGTGGAGTACGACGAGCCGTGGCTCGTCGACGAGTTCGAGTTTACCTCGAACGTCGCCACGAAGCCGGTGAAAGTGCCGATCACCGGCCCGTACACGCTCGCTCGCTGGTCGTTCAACGAGGCCTACGAGGACGAGGAAGCCCTCGCGTACGACCTCGCGGACCTCGTCAACGAGGAGATCGAACAGCTCGTCGACGCCGGCGCACGCTACATCCAGATCGACGAGCCCGCGCTGGCGACGACGCCGGACGACCACGCCATCGTCGGCGAGTCGCTCGAACGCATCGTCGACGGCATCTCCGAGGACGTCCGCATCGGGCTGCACGTCTGCTACGGCGACTACTCGCGGATCTACCCCGAGATCAACGACTTCCCGATCGACGAGTTCGACGTCGAACTCTGCAACGACGGCTACGAGCAGATCGACGTCTTCCGGGAGCCGGCCTTCGAACCGGACCTCGCGCTCGGCGTCGTCGACGTCCACGACGCGGAGGTCGAGTCCGTAGAGGAGATCAAGCGCAACATCAAACAGGGGCTGAAGGTCGTCCCGCCGGAGCGACTCACGATCTCGCCAGACTGCGGCGTGAAACTACTCCCCCGAGAGGTCGCCTACCAGAAGGTCGAGAATATGGTGCAGGCCGCCCGCGAAGTCGAGGCGGAACTCGACGCCGGCGAGATCGACGTCACCGCCCCCGACGCGTGAAGCCGTCTGGGTCGCGTAAGGTCGTCTAGACCCGCGTCCGCAGCGCGACGAAGGTCGTCTCGCGTGCGAGACGCCGCTGACTGTGTCTACTCGTTGTCTGAGTCGGCCGCGTCGCTCTCGCTTCGCCCGTACTCCAGCGCGAGCACCACGCCGCCGGCGAGCGCCGAGAGCGCGGACTGTCCGCGGGTGGCCGAGACGTACCAGTCGGACGGTTCCAGATCCTCGGGGTTCTCGTAGCCGAAGAGGACGAAGCGCTCGGCGACGTCGAGGACGCGCCGCGGGAACAGCGCCCCGACGAGGCCGAAGATCATCGTCGATGCCGCCATCAACGTCGTACACTTACTGCGCATACCCGCCCTACGTACTGGTGGGAAAAGAGGGACGCGGTCGCTCCCAGTCAGTGACAGCCGGGTGAGCGGTAGCGCGCCCACCGACGACGGTGGGCGGCAGAAAACTGGAAAGCTGGAGAACTGGAGAGCGGAGTACAGAGTGGGTCGACTGGGCTACTCGTACAGCCAGGCTTCGTCGATCCGCTCGTAGTCCAGCAGTTCGTCCTCGTCGAAGAAGAGGTCGATCTCGCGCTCGTTTGCGCCCTCGTCTTCGTGGTCCGAGGCGTGGATGACGTTACGACCGAGATCGAGGCCGAAGTCGCCGCGGATCGTGCCGGGAGCGGACTCGGCGGGGTCGGTCTCGCCGACCATCGAGCGCACCTGTCGGGTCGCGTCAGCGCCCTCCCAGACCATCGCGAAGACCGGCCCCGAGGTGATGAACTCGACGAGGCCGTCGAAGAACGGCTTGTCCTCGTGCTCACCGTAGTGATCGTGGGCGAGTTCCTGGTCGATCTGGATGAACTTCCCGCCGACGAGCTTCAGGCCGCGCTCCTCGAACCGGGAGACGATCTCGCCGATCAGGCCGCGCTGGACGCCGTCGGGCTTGACCATCACGAACGTGCGCTCGTCGCTGCTCATTGTTCGCCCTCGCCGCTGCCGGCCTCGGTCCACTCCAGATCACGGGGTTCGCGACCGAGCCGGTAGTTCTTCTCCGCCTTCGAGTCCACGAAGTGGAGGATCGTTCCGTCGTTCTTCACGAGCATCGTCCCCGTGCCCGGTTCGATCTCCTCGCCGGTGTAGTCGCACGTACGGGTTTCGACCATTGGTTATCGGCCTCCGATGGAGTCGGCGTCGCGCTGCGTCTCGCGGAGCTGCAGGATGTCGCCCTCTCGGACGGGACCCAGGACGTTCCGCGTGATGATGCGGCCCTGGTTCGAGCCCTCGCGGATGCGGCACTTGACCTGCATGGCCTCGCCGTGCATCCCTGTCTTGCCAACGATCTCGATGACCTCCGCGGACGTCGAGTCGCTGGCGGTCTCTTCTGCGCTCATCGTCGCTTACCGCAGTTCCTCGACCTTCGCGGCGATGTCTTCGACCTGACTCTGGGACTCGCCCGCATCGACGATGGCGGCGGCGGCCGAGCCGACTTCGAGGCCGGCGGCCTGGCCGACTTCGTCCTGCGTCTCGATGAAGACGTAGGGGATGCCCTTCTCGTCGGCGAGTTCGGGCAGGTGCATCACGATCTCTTCGGGCGAGACGTCCTCGGCGACGAAGACGAGCTCGGCGGTGCCGCGCTCGACGGCCTTGGTCGTCTCGTTGGTTCCTTTCTTTACAGTACCGGTGTCTCGGGCGACCTCGAGGGCCTCGAGGGCGTCCTCTGCGAGGTCGGCTGGGACGTCGAATTCTACGTAAACTGGCATTGGTTGTTCACCTCTCCTGCTCGCGGGCTCGACTGCCCCGCCGGCGAGTGCCGAGGACAACCGTCCTCAGTAGCGGATTTCCCTGTCGGCGAGGAGTATCATCAACCCCGGGCAGGCTGTACACCTGGATAACTCGGGATGCCATAAAAGCGCTTTCAATGGCGTCCTGCCGTGGTACGGCGGCACATACGGTTCGCCTACCCCCGCGCTCCTCGCCTGTCCCTCCTCTCTCGCGAGCCGCTCCCGTTCGAGCGCAACCGCCTTACCCCGCGACCGACATCTCCGCGTATGGACGTTGCCGCCCTCGCCGCAGCGCTCCGTGCGGATGCGCGCCGGACGGACCACCGACGCCTGCTCGTCCTCGCGGGCGACCGCGACGCCGGCATCGACGCCGCCTACGACGCCGTCGACGGAGCCGAGATCCCAACCGCAGAGACGACGATCGTCACGAGCCGCGAGGGCTTCAAGTTCGACCGCGTCGATCCGAAGCGGACGCAGGACCTCCTCGGGACCACGCGGGGCGCCGTGATCTGTGACGCCCACGAGTCGTTCTCGCCGAACGTCCTCGGCCGACTCGTCGGAACCGTCGACGGCGGCGGCCTGTTCGTCCTCCTCACGCCGCCGCTCGACGCCTGGCCCGAACGACCGGGCACCTTCGAGGCGTCGCTTGCGGTTCCGCCGTACGACATTGCCGACGTGGGCGGTCGCTTCCGCGAGCGTCTCGTCGGGACGCTCCGCGACCACCCCGGCGTCGCGATCGTCGACGTCGACACCGACACGATCGAACGCTCCGGCGACGCCGGGGACGCCGAACCGACTCCTTCGTCGCCGACGACGCCGCCCGCCGAGAGCCGGGCGTTCCCGCGAGCGGCGTACGAAGCCTGCGTCACCGCCGATCAGTCGCGTGCGCTCCACGCGCTGGAGGCGCTGGAAGGTGGCGAGGCCGCGAGTCCCGGCGGTGCCGCCGAAAGCTCCGAGAACGGCCGCGACGGCGACGGCGAAGGGCACGACGGCGACCGTGAGAAGCGGGCTGTCGTCGTCGAGGCCGACCGCGGCCGCGGGAAATCGAGCGCTGCGGGACTCGCCGGCGCATCGCTCGCGGCCGGCGGCCGCGACGTACTCGTCACCGCGCCGGACCGTCGGAACGCGGCCGACGTGTTCGAGCGGGCTCGCGAACTCCTCACGGAGCTCGACGCCCTCGCCGCCGACGACGGCTGGGAGCTCCGAACCGCCCGCGGCGGCCGGATCCGCTTCGTGTCGCCGACCGAGGCGACGGCGCTTCCGGGCGATCCGGACGTCGTCCTCGTCGACGAGGCGGCCGCGCTCCCGATCAGACACCTCTCGGCGTTTCTCGGCGCGTCGGCCGTGGCGTTCTTCACTACCGTCCGCGGCTACGAGGGTGCCGGGCGGGGGTTCTCGGTGCGCTTCCGCGGACGACTGGCCGACGCCGACCACGACGTCGCCGACGTCACGCTCGCCGACCCGATCCGCTACGCCGCCCACGATCCGGTGGAGACCTGGGCGTTCCGCGCGTTGCTCTTAGACGCACGCCCCCCCGTCGACGGCCTCGTCGCCGACGCCACCCTCGACTCCGTGGCTTACCGTGCACTCACTCCCGACGGGCTCGCCGCCGACGAGCATCTGCTACGCGAGGTGTTCGGCCTGCTGGTCCTCGCGCACTACCGGACGGAGCCGAACGACCTCGCGCGGCTGCTGGACGCGCCGAACCTCCGCGTTCGCGTCCTCGAACACGACGGCCACGTCGTGAGCGTCGCGCTGCTCGCCCGCGAGGGCGGCCTCGACGCCGACACCCGACGGACGATGTACGAGGGCGAGCGCGTCCGCGGCAATATGCTCCCGGACGTGTTCACGAGTCAGCTCCGCGACGAGGCCGCGGGCGTCCCCGTCGGCTACCGCGTGGTCCGGATCGCGACCCACCACGCCGCGCGCTCGCGGGGGCTCGGCTCGATGCTACTGGCGAAGCTCCGCTCGGAGTTCGAGACCGAGGCGGACTACCTCGGCGTCGGCTACGGGGCGACGCCGGAACTGCTCTCTTTCTGGGCCGCGAACGGCTACGAGACGGTACACCTATCGACGACGCGGAACGCGACCAGCGGGGAGTACTCCGCGCTGATGCTCGCTCCGCTCTCTGCGGCCGGGCGGGCGCTCCGTGACCGCCAATCGGAGTGGTTCCGCGACCGGATTCCCGACGTCCTCGTCGATCAACTCCGCGACGCCGACCCGGACGTCGTGCGCGGCGTACTCGCGGCCTGCGGGGGAAGGAAGGGTGAACGCGGACCCGCGAGCGGGAGCGACGACGGCAGTGACGGCGACGGCACTCGGCCGGATCTCACCGACCGCGAGTGGCGCGTCGTCGTCGGTGCGGCCGTCGGCCCCGGCCAGTACGCGACCGCGCCCGGCGCGTTTCGCCGCCTCGCGCTCTACGCGCTCGTCGGCGGCGCGGGTGAGAGCGGAGAGCGTGCGGTCGATCCAGGGGCGCTCCTTACCGCCCGCGAGGAGCGACTGCTCGTCCGGAAAGTGCTCCAGGCACAGCCCTGGAAGACTGTCGCCGACGAACTGGACTACGTTTCCACGCGCCAGTGTATGCGGGCGTTCGGCGCGATCTACGAGTCGCTTCTGGATCGGTACGGTGCCGGTATCGACGTCGTCGAGGCCGAGCGCGCCCGGTTCGAGGGCGAGTAGGCGAACGCGAGCAAACGGCGCATCGCGGAGGCGCGACGTTCATCACCGTCCGTGACCACGCTGGGATATGGAGCCGCTCACCTGGCTGGCGCTCGGCCTCGCGGTGCTCGGGGTCGTCGGCGCGGTGCTGCCGCTGTTGCCCAGCGGGCTGCTCTCGATCGCCGGGGTCGTCCTCTACTGGTGGTCGACCGGGTACACAGAGCCGTCAGCCCTGCTCGTGGCCGTGCTCGTCGGGGTCGGGCTGTTCGTGATGGTGGTAGACTACGCCGGTGGCGCGATCGCGGCGCGGGCGGGCGGTGCGTCGGCGCTCACGACCGCCGCGGCCGTCCTCGTCGGGCTGGTGCTCCTCCTCGTCGCCGGTCCCGTCGGGTTCGTAGTTGGCCTCGCGGCGACCGTCTTCGTCGTCGAGTTCGCCCAGCACGCCGACGCCGAAGCTGGGCTCCGGGTCGCGCTGTACTCGACGATCGGGGTGCTCGCTTCGACCGTCGTACAGGTGGTGCTGACCGGCGCGATCCTCCTCGTGCTCGCACTCGTCATCTTCGTCTGAGGGGTGGAACCGACCGCAACGCGGCCGGAAGCGTTAGGAACCGACGGAGGAATTATATCGGTCGTGGTCCAAACAAAGCGCGTGAGCGTCAACGTCGAGATGCGGGTGGACGCCCCAGGTTCCGCGGAGTACGCCGAGGAGGCGTGGGACCTGAAGGAGCGCATTCGAAAGCGTGAGGGCGTACTCAAGCAGCGCCGGACGTTCTTCGTCGACGCCTACCGGCGCGCACGGGACCATCTGCTCTTCGAGGAGGAGGAACTCGTCGGCTTCGCGTCCGTTCGTCGGGACGGCTACATTCTGTTTCTCGCGGTCGCACCCGAGTACCGCGGTGAGGGCTACGGCAAGCGGCTCGTCGCGGCCGCACTCCAAGAACACGAGTCGATCTCCTGTCACGCGCGGGCGACGAACGAGTCCGCGCTCTCCTTCTACGATCATCTCGGCTTCGAGATCCAGCGCCGAATCACTGGCTACTACGAGGACGGCGGGGACGCGTACTATCTCCGTCTCGGCGACGGAGCCTCGCTCCGCGAGAAGTTCGCCGACTTCTTCCGGCGATCCGTCGTCGGCGAGTGAGCCGGCCGGGTCGCCGTCCGGCCGCCACGCCCGGCGTTACAGCTCTTCGACGCCGTTGTCGGTGACCACCTGATCCACCAGCTCGACGGGCGTCGCGTCGTAGGCGGGGTTCTCGATCACGACGTCCTCGATCGGTTCGAGCGAGACCTCCGACGGCGAGCGGAGTTCGTTCTCGAAGACGAAGCTACCGTCGACGATCTTCGCCGCCGAGCCGACGACCGTCACCGGGACGTCGAGGCGGTTCGCGGTGGCGACGATGGGGAACGTTCCGACGCGGTTGTACAGGGTGTCGTCGACGATGCAGTCCATCCCGACGACGACGCGGTCACAGTCGGCGAGGAACGAGCCGGCCGCGCCGTCGACCATCAGGTGCGTCTCGACACCGTCGACTGCGGCGAGACGGCGCGCCGTCTTCCGACCGAGAAAGCGGGGGCGCGCTTCGGTGACGTACGCCGTGAGCGCTGCGCCGTCCGCAGCGGCCTGCTCGATCGCTTCGAGCGCGGTCGAGGAGTAGTCGTGCGTGAGGAACGTATCGCCGTCCTCGAACATCGAGACGGCGTTCTCCGCCGCTCGCGTCTTCCCCTGCTGGATCTCTTCGACGACGCTCTCGATCACCTCTTCGAGGAGCGCTTTCGCCTCCGCGACGGTCTCTCGCCGATCGACGACGCTCACGAGGACCGTCTGCATCGCGTTGAACAGCGACGCGTGGGAGGGGTTCGCACGCTTGAGCGCGCTCACGTTGCGTTCGAGATCCCGCTCGAACTCCTCGACGGTGGCGTGATCCCGCTCACGCAGCTCCGAGAGTGCCCGCGTCGCCTTCACGGCGACGACCGACGAACTGTGCGTCTGCATCTCTCGGATCTCGGCTATGGTCTCGTCGATCATATCCGAGAGTCGGAGACTCGGGTGAAAGACCTTCCGACGGGCGGCAGTGTCGACGGGCGGCAGTGTCGACGGGCGGTATCTCAGTCGCCGTCCTCGGGGAGCTCGTCCGGATCGTCGCCGCCGTCGCCGGCGTCGAACCGCCGCGCGTAGAAGAACACCGCGAGCGCGACGACGATCCAGACGACGGCACCCACCCGAATCGCGAACTCGACGCGGGCTCCCCACGTCGGGAGCGTGGTTCGGACCGAGAGCGCGGCGACGACCGGCGCGCCGACGACGATGGTGAGAACGAACGTCGTCTGCATCACCCATCCGTAGTCGACTCCCTCGGGGTCGGACGTCTCGACTGGTTGCACGCTCTGATCTTCGTCGGCCGCGCAAAAGCGATGCCGGTTTGTCGCGTCGCGATCCCGAACCGCCGGCTCTCACGCGGACAGAAACGCTCTGACGGCGTCGTTGAACTGCGTCGGCGCGTCGAGCATCGCCAAGTGGGCGGCGTCGTCGAGCACCCGCAGCTCGCAGTCCGGAAGCTCCGCACACAGTCGCTCGTGGTAGTAAGGGGGCGTCAGGCGGTCGTACTCGCCGACGAGCGCCAGCGTCGGAACCTCGATCGCGGCGAGTTCGCCGCGGACGTCGAAGGCGTGTGCAGTACGGAGGTCCCGTTCGAGCGTAGCGCTACCGGTCTCGCGGAGGGTCGCCCGCGACAGATCGAGCGTAGCCTCGTCGGCGTCGTGAAAGAGGTGGTCGGGCTCGTGGAAGAACGCAACCAGTCGCTCGAAGTCCGTGGACGCCCACCGGAGGAGGTCGTCGAGGACCGGGAGGCGCGCGCCCGCGCCCGCGAGAATCAGGGCGGACACGTCGACCTCGCGCTCTAAGAGCGCCGTGAGGACGACTGCTCCGCCGAGGGAGTTGCCGAGGAGGACGTCCGCGTCGACGGCCTCGGCGACGGCGACGACGTCGTCGACGTACGCCGAGAGCGCCTCGTACCCCGGTTCGGCGGCGACGTCATCGCTCTCGCCGTGGCCGCTCAGGTCGAGCGCGACGACCGAGTGCTCGTCAGCCAGTTCCGACTGCGGGGACCAGACGCGGTGTGTTCCCCCGCTGCCGTGGACGGCGAGGACCGTCGCACCGGCCGCGCCCCGGTCGAACCGCCGGTAGGCCGTCTCCCGACCGTGGTGGATGACCGTTTGCATACGAATCTGTTGGGCTGACGGCGATATAAACCTCAGCGCGGGACGAGCGACCGAGGAGGCGCACCTCGAAACACACGCCAGCGCGAGGATCGCCCCCCGAATCGCAATTCAACCACTGATTCCGCACCCCCGGCGCTGTATTGCGGTTTTTGTGCGACAATTTTAAATAACTAGGCAACTAACTTAGAGTTAGGAACAACGATGAGTAGCAAACAGCTGACCGGTCGTGACGAGCGGATCGTCCGCCGGTACGAATACGACGACAGTTGGGTGATCGCTGCGGACGTCGGTCTCGCCTCGGAGGACGTCGACGTCGACGTCGTCGGAACGACCGCGATCGTCGTGGCCGACACGGGCGAGCAGATGTCCGAGACGGAGTTCGAGCTGCCCGGTGAGGAGGCATCGGTCGCGACGAACAACGGCGTGCTCACCTTTACGATCGAGAAATGAAGCTGACGGTCAAACCGCTCAAACAGAAGGACGCCGGCCGCGGCCTCGCGGCCATCGACCGCGAGGCGGCCGAAGAACTCGGCCTGGAGGGCGGCGACTACATCCGGATCGACGGCGACGGCGGTACCGCTATCGCCCGTGTCTGGCCCGGCTACCCCGAGGACAGCGGGACGGGCGTGATCCGTATCGACGGCCGGCTCCGCCAGCAGGCGAACGTCGGCATCGACGACCGCGTCGTGGTCGAGAAGGCCGACATCAAGCCCGCGAAACACGTCTCCGTGGCCCTCCCGCAGAATCTCCGCATCAGCGGCAACATCGGCGCGCACCTCCGTGACAAGCTCGCGGGCCAGCCCGTCACGCAGGGCCAGAACATCCGCGTGCCGTTCGGCTTCGGATTTATGACCTCGTCGAATCAGCCGATCCCGATGAAGGTCGCCTCGACCGAGCCGGCCGGCACGGTCGTCGTCACCGACTCGACCGAGGTCTCGATCAGTCAGACCCCCGCCGAGGAGATCCAGTCCGCCGAAGAGGCCGAAAGCGAGACGCCCTCGGTGACCTACGAGGACATCGGCGGTCTCGACCGGGAGCTCGAACAGGTCCGGGAGATGATCGAGCTCCCGATGCGGCACCCCGAGCTGTTCCAGCGGCTCGGCATCGAGCCGCCGAAGGGCGTGCTGCTGCACGGCCCGCCGGGAACCGGTAAGACGCTCATCGCGAAGGCCGTCGCCAACGAGATCGACGCCTCCTTCCACACGATCTCCGGCCCGGAGATCATGTCGAAATACTACGGCGAGTCCGAAGAGCAGCTCCGTGAGATCTTCGAGGAGGCCGAAGAGAGCGCGCCGGCGATCGTCTTCGTCGACGAGATCGACTCGATCGCCCCCAAGCGCGGCGAGGCCGGCGGCGACGTCGAACGTCGGGTCGTCGCCCAACTCCTCTCGCTGATGGACGGGCTCGACGAGCGCGGCGAGGTCGTCGTCATCGGCGCGACCAACCGCGTGGACGCGATCGACCCGGCGCTGCGCCGCGGCGGCCGCTTCGACCGCGAGATCGAGATCGGCGTCCCCGACCGCGAGGGCCGGAAGGAGATCCTCCAGGTCCACACGCGGAACATGCCGCTCTCGGACGGCGTCGACCTCGACGAGTACGCCGACAACACCCACGGCTTCGTCGGCGCCGACATCGAGAGCCTCGCGAAGGAGGCCGCGATGAACGCGCTGCGGCGCATCCGTCCCGAGATCGACCTCGAGTCCGAGGAGATCGACGCCGAGGTGTTGGAGTCGCTGTCGGTCACGACGAACGACTTCAAGGAGGCGATCAAGGGGATCGAACCCTCGGCGCTTCGGGAGGTGTTCGTCGAGGTCCCCGACGTGACCTGGGAGAACGTCGGCGGGCTCGAAGACACCAAAGAGCGGCTCCGCGAGACGATCCAGTGGCCGCTTGAGTACCCCGAGGTGTTCGAGGCGATGGACATGCAGTCCGCGAAGGGCGTCCTGATGTACGGCCCGCCCGGGACCGGAAAGACCCTCCTGGCGAAAGCCGTCGCCAACGAGTCCGAGTCCAACTTCATCTCTGTGAAGGGGCCGGAGCTGCTCGACAAGTACGTCGGCGAGTCAGAGAAGGGCGTCCGCGAGATCTTCAAGAAGGCCAGGGAGAACGCCCCCACGGTGGTCTTCTTCGACGAGATCGACTCGATCGCGACCGAGCGCGGCCGCAACACGGGCGACTCGGGCGTCTCCGAGCGCGTCGTCTCACAGCTCCTGACGGAACTCGACGGGCTCGAAACCCTCGAAGACGTGGTCGTCGTCGCGACGACCAACCGACCGGATCTGATCGACTCGGCGCTCCTCCGTCCGGGTCGGCTCGACCGCCACGTCCACGTGCCCGTCCCCGACGAGGACGCTCGCCGGGCGATCTTCGCGGTCCACACCGAGCGGAAGCCGCTGGCGGAGGATGTCGACCTCGACGAGCTCGCCGGAGAAACCGACGGCTACGTCGGTGCCGACATCGAGGCGGTCTGCCGTGAGGCGTCGATGGCCGCGAGCCGCGAGTTCATCAACAGCGTCTCCCGCGAGGAGGTGGCCGACTCCGTCGGTAACGTCCGCGTGACGATGGAGCACTTCGAGCAGGCGCTCGAGGAGGTCAACCCCAGCGTCACCGCCGAGACCAGAGAGCGCTACGAGGAGATCGAACAGCGCTTCCAGACGAGCGAAGTCGAACGCGAACCCGAAGCAGAGATCGGCCGGACGTTCCAGTAACGGCCGAGCGCTCCCGCTCTTTGTGCGACCGTCGAACGGCCCCGCTCACGCCGACGCGTCGTCGCTGCCTTCTTCGTCGTCACCTTCTTCGTCGCCGCCGAGCTGCACGATCGCTGCGTTCTGAAAGAAGTACTCGTAGTGAGTGAACAGATACAGCAGCACGAGCAGTGACGCGACGACCACGACAGCGAAGCGCGAGTCGCCGACCAGAATGTTGCTCATCCCGACGAGCGCGCCCAGCCCGTAGACGACCACGGCACCCCACCAGCCGCGCCGGTGGCGGATCCACAGAAAGTACGCGACGGCCGCCAGAACGAGCCCGTAGCCGACGCTGATGACACTACCGGCCAGTGCGCCCCCCGCGAGGAACACGACTCCGTAGAGAGCCGTGAGGGCAGCGACGACGGCGAGCCCCGCGGGCGGCCAGGACCGCGTTTCCGACGGCTCCGACATAGCTCCGTCTCGGAATCGAACGGACATAGAACCACAGGTAGCGACGATTTTCGACGCCGGATTCGGGAGAGCGGGCCGAAATGCGACACGAGCCGTCACCGGAACGGTTGCTCGGTCGACGTCTCCTCACGGAATCCGCTCAATCGACGAGGTTTTATTGCTGGTTTAAATATATAGCAGTACGTTCGCCTCGATATTATCGAAATACAACTAATTTAGAGTTTCTTTCAGCGGAAATCGGGTGTCTCCCGCCGATCGGCTGGCGCCAACCGTAGAGCACTATAGAGTCGCCGACCGTCGTCAGGCGGCGTCGAGCTCCGACAGGTCGTCGAGAATCGCGTCCGCGTGGCCTTCCGGAGAGACGCCCTCGTACGCGAGGACGACGTCGCCGTCGGGACCGACGACGTACGTGTTGCGGAAGACGCCGTCGAAGGTGTTGCCGAACATATTCTTCTCCCCGTAGGAGTCGAAGGCGCCGGCGACGTCGCCGTCCGGGTCCGAGAGGAGTCGGAAGGGGAGGTCGTACTTCGTGGCGAACGACGCCAGGTCGTCGACGGGGTCGTCGCTGATTCCGAAGACGGGTACCTCGCGTGCCTCGAACGCCTCGAAGTTGTCGCGAAAGCCGCAGGCCTCCGTCGTACACCCGGGGGTGTCCGCGCGCGGGTAGAAGTAGACGACGACGTACTCGCCGCGGTGATCCGAGAGCGAGGTACGCTCGCCGTGCTGGTCGGGCAACTCGAAGTCGGGCGCGGGCTCTCCGGTGTCGAGCATCACAGAGAGTTTGTCGGAGCGGCGCTTCAACGTACCGCTCGGGAGCGATCAGTCGAGGCGCTCGGCGGCGTCGCGGTCCAAGAGCGGCCCCGCGTTGGTCGCCGGGAGCGTGACGACGTCTTCGGAGGCGAGGTCGTACTCGCGCTCGTCGACGCCGAGAATCTGTCCCACGTCCTCGGTGATACGTAGCGTCACGCGATCGGTTTCGCCGGTCGCTACGGCGGCGCCGGACGAATCGGAATCGACATCTGCGGACGGATCCGTCCCGACTCCGTCGGGGTCGGCGGCGCGCTCCGACGGGTCAGCCACCGCGACGCCGCCGTCGGGCTCTCGCGGTCGGCCGGCGTCGTCGGAGCCACTGTCGACGACCGGCGCGCTCCGCGTGGCCGCGTCAGGCGGCGCGTCCGGTGGCACCTCCGGCGACGTCGACTCCGACTGCGCTGTCGCGCCCGGCCGCGTGGATCCGGCCGTCGTCGATTCCGGATCGGGATCGTCGGAGCCCGCAGCGACGCCCATCGCCTCCGCGAGGACGTCGTCGGGCGTCTCCGCGTCCCCGTTCGCTCCCACAGTCGATTGCGTCTCGGCGGCGGTCGTCCCGTCGGACGGATCAGCCGGCGTCTCGGCGGTGCCGCCGGTCGCGGGCGACGATTCGGACGAGGGCGTCGGGGGCGTCGAAGCCGACGGGTCCGTCGCGGGCGACGCCTCCGGTCGAGCCCCGCCCGTCTGCGTCGCGGCCGCGCCGCCCTCGCCGGCGAGCACGTCGAGAACGGTCCCGCGATTCTGCTTGATGCGGGCGACGAGGTCGTCGAACAGATCCCGTTCCTCGGCGGTGAGCCCGTCGGTGTCGGCGCTCATATCCGCGGCCGCAAACGAAGCGAGCTTGACGACCTTGCCGACGCGGCGCTCGTAGATCGACTCGACGACGTCTTCGGCCGTCTCGATCTCGTCGGTGAGCTGACCGACCGCCGGGTCGTCGAACGGTTCGGCGGCCTCGTCGGCCGCGCGCCGCCGCTCGGCTTTCCGCTCGGCGATGTAGGCGGCGACGTCTTCGTAGAAGGAGTCGCGGAGATGCTGGAGGCTGTCCTTCTGGCGCTCGGTCCGTCGGACGCTCCGCAGCTCGTCTAAGTTCATTCTTTGATCTTCTCCGCGCGCCCTCGGGTCATCAAGAAGACCCCGAGGCACTCTTCGAGGGAGTGGACTCCCTCCTCGATAGTAAACGTGTCGCCGTCGAAGGTCGTCGGCCCCGGATCGGTGACGCGGACGTTGATCTCGCGCCCGCGGAACCGGTTCGGAATCGCGTCTTCGAGCGGGCGGAAGTCGTCGATCTCACTCCGCTCCAGCCGTTTCACGACCAGTCCGGATCCGCCGTGGAGACTGCCCGGAAGGCGGATGAGCCGCTTCGTGTCGGTCGTCACCGGTTCGTCGATCGGTGCGGTCTCCGCTTCGATCGCTTCGGCCGTGAGCGCGTCGACGAGGATCCGGGTTCCGGGGCCGCCGGCTTCGACGTTGCCCGCGCGGATCGCCTCGATGTTGTGCTGGATCTGCCCGAGGATGGTCCGGGCGCGACCCTCGCCGATGCCGTCGAGTTCCTGCAGGCGGTCGAGGGCGTCGGCCTCGTCCATCTCGCGGAGCGACTCGGCGAGGGCGACGAGTCGGCGGTGGACGCGAGCGCCCCACCCTCCGTGTCGGCGGAGGACGCGGCGGGTCGTGCCACGGTTCGACTCGGTGCCGACGAGGCCGTCGACGTCGAGGTCGATCGCGCGGACGTAGTC
Source organism: Halobellus sp. Atlit-31R (assembly GCA_003665935.1). Lineage (GTDB taxonomy): Archaea > Halobacteriota > Halobacteria > Halobacteriales > Haloferacaceae > Haloquadratum. Next base: position 524,341 of record QPLR01000002.1, read on the forward strand.
GACGATCTCGCGGCGCGCCTCGCTGTCGAGCCCGCGGACCTCGGGGTCGCGGACGTGGACGTGGTAGCCCCGGCCGCCGGAGAATACGACTTCGGTCTCTTCGAAGTCGAAGTCGTCGTCGACGAAAGCGAGGAGGTTCAGCAGCTCGTCTTTGCAGGCGGCGAGCATCTCCGCGTAGGTGGTCTCCTCGGGGTCGACGCCCGGCAGGTGGTCGGCGTCGAGATCGAACACCAGATCCGCGGACTGCCAGTCCTTCTCGTCCATCGACGCCGCGCCGGGATCGGCGAACCGAGCCGACGAGAAGTAGACGTGCTGGGGGGCCGTCCGGTGGAGGAAGTCGCCCAGGTCGCCGACGTCCAGCAGCGACTGGTGGCGGATCATCGTCGTCGCCCCGGCGCTCCAGGGGATGTGCCCCCACTCGCGGCGCTCGGCGGCGGGCGGGAGGGAGACGTCGCTACGGCGGTAGTAGTCGCCGAATCGGCCTTCGAGATAGGTCCGCGTGCGCGCCTCCATCGGTCGACGATGATTACAGAGCGAGTAGTAAAGCGGTTGCGTCTCGCCGATGCCGGCGGGCCGGCGCGGGGTCGAGTCCGCGCACCGGTCGAGCCTGCCTACTCGCGTTCCGGGACGCCGCCGCGGCCGAGGATGATCTCTTGGGCCTCGACGTCTTCGAGCGCGGCGACGAGGCCGCCGACGTCGACGACGCCGTCCTCGGTCTCCAGACGGAGCGCGGCGACTTCCTCGCTCGACTCGAACGTCGTCGTCTGCACTTTCCCTTCGACCAGCACCGGATCGCCCGTCTCGATGTCGCGGCCCGTGATGGACGCGTAGAACGGCCCTTCGAGTTCGCGGACGTCCTTGACGGCGCGACGGATCGAGGCGTAGCGACGGGGGAACGGCCGCCGCTTGCCGTCCGTGACGAGCGTCTCCGCGGTCGACCACAGGACCGTTCCGAAGAAGCCGGAGACGAGGAAGCCGAGCGCCGAGCGGTTGAAGATGACGCCGTAGCGGTCGCGGTCGTCGCGCAGCGCGTCCTGTGTCGCGTAGATCGAGTAGTTGCCGTCGGCGACGGCCAGCACCGGCGAGGTGATCCCGCGGCGGGCGCGGGCGACCGTCGCGACTTCGCGGTAGTCGAACTCCGACGGGTCGGGCGCACGCGAAGCGGGAGTCACGAGCAGGTCGACGCTCACGCCGTCGTCGACGGCCGCCGCGAGGTCGTCGCGGAAGCGACGCAGGAGATCCGGCGTCAGCGAGAGCACGAGCTCGTACTCGGCGTCCTCGATGATCTCCTCGAAGTACCGGAGGATCGTCGACCGCGACTTGACGAGCGAGACGGCCTCGGTGTCTCGCGCCGGTGCGGTGTAGCGCGCCTCCAGTTCCGAGACGAGATCGTCGAGCGACTGTTTGACGTTTCCGAAGGCGTCGTCGGGCGCGACCGCGACGATCTTCATCGGCCGCGACTCGCGGAGCTCCACGAGGCCGCGGTCGGAGAGGCTCCGGACCGTGTCGTACACTCGCGGCTGGGGGATCTCGGTTCGGTCGGCGATCTCGGAGGCGGTGAGTTCGCCGTGTTCGAGCACGGCCAGATACGCTTCGATCTCGTACTCGCCGAGGTTGAAGCGCTCGCCGACCCGCTCCAACGTCGTACGGAGTTCGTCTGCCATACGGGGCATCTCACGTCCCGCACACTTACCATTTACTAATGAACGAGTAGCACAGAGTTTCGGAATCGGGTTACAAGGGGCGGAACTGCGGCACTGCGCGCCTGCCGGTCGGCCCCCGACGCGAGTGTGGACAGTGGGGCGGGAAGAACGCTTATACGTCGGTCCCGCCGTGGATGCAGGTATGCAGTCGGCGACGACACCGCTGGCCACCCCAGGGAGCCCGACGCCCGGAGCGACGACAGCCGCCGAGCCGGTCGGCTCCCTCGTTCCGACGGGACTCCAGTTTCCGGGCTGGCGCTGGGTCTTGGCCGCACTCGTCCTCGGGTTCGGCGTCCTCCTCTCTCGATACGTCGTCCGGCTGGCCGGGCGCTCTGTCGCCAAACAGTTCCGCCGCCAGAGCGTCGCACAGACCATCCTTCGCCTGATCAGGCTCGTGGTGATCCTCGTCGCGGTCGGCGTGGCGGCCACCGTCCTCGGCCTGGAGATCGGCGATCTCGTCCTCTCCGTGACGGTCTTTTCGGCCGTGCTCGGTATCGTGCTCGCGCCGATCGTCGGGAGCATCATCAGCGGGCTGTTCATCCTCGCGGACCAGCCCTACGAGATCGGCGACCTGATCGAACTCACGGACGGTCGCCGCGCCTTCGTCGACGAGATCACGATCCGCTACACGAAGCTTTTCACGCTCGACAACACGTTTTTGGTCATCCCGAACTCGTCGATTCGGGACCAGCTCGTGACGAACTTCTCCGCGGAGGACGAGCGCGTGCGCCTCAGCCTCGACGTCGTCGTCACCTACGAATCGGACACCGGACGCGCCCGGACACTGATGGAGCGCGCGGCCGCCAGCGAGCCGGAGGTCGTCGAAGGCGGCCCCGACATCCGGATCGGCAGCGCCCGGTACCCCGCCCGTCCGACAGTCCTCCGGGCCGCGTTCGGTGACGACGGCGTCGTACTCAGGCTCCGGTACTGGGTGCAGAAGCCCTACAAGATCCCGTCGATCGAGTCCAGCGTTCGGGATCGGATCTGGAACGCGTTCGACGACGCGGACGTGGAGTTCGCCTACCCGCACCGGCACCTCGTCTTCGACGAGACCAGCGGGACGCTCGACGCGGCAGTGCGCGATCGAGGCGTTCGACCCGGCCATCAGAGCGAGGCCGCAGTCGAACGCGACTCTGTCGGGGAGTCAGCGACCGAGGCGGGTCCGGCCGAAGAGTCGACGACCGGGGAGTCGCCGTCGGGCAGCGACGACGCCTAACGGGTCAAAACGGTCAGGCTACTCGTCCGCGCGGACGGTGATCACCGTGCACTCGAGCTTTTCGCGGAGGTACGCCTCGATGTCGGGGTCGTCGAGGAACCGCCGCAGCATCTTGCGCCAGCGGCTCGCCTGCTTCGAGCCGAGGACGACGACGTCCGCCTCGTCGGCGGCGATCTCTTCGAGGATCGTCTCCTCGACGAGGAACCCCCGACGGACGACGTACCGGGTGCGCTCGAGCGGGCCGAACGCCGATTCGACCGCGCGCTTCAGTTCCGCGCGCGTCACGCCGCGGCTCTCCTGGTAGAGGTCGACGTGGAGAATCGTCAGCTCGGCGTCCCGCTCGTCGGCGATCCGGATCGCCTCAGACAGCGTCGCTCGGGAGTGCTTCGACAGCGGATACCGGACGGGGACCACGACGCGCGTCATCGTCGAAGTCAATGCTCCGACGGGTCCTGAACGTTTTCACTCCGGACGCCGCCGCGGTGCCCGACCGCTCGGGAGCGTCCGTGCTGTCGGGCGATCACTGCGGTCTGTGGTCGGTATCGGCGGTCGTCTGCCCTTCCGCAACGCGTCGAACCCGACCGTCGACCGCGGCATCGATGCCGAACTCGCGGGCGTACGCCGCGAGCACCTCGAACTGGATCTCTCCCTCGCCGGCGCGGTGCCGCTCTTCCAGCGTCGGGAACTCGTGGTCGCTGTGCAGCAGGTACGCGGAGGTCGCGACCGTGTACGTCTCGTCGGGGTCGATCGGCGCGCCACCGACCCGCGCTGCGAGGAGCTCGTTCGCGTCGTCGTCCCAGCGGAGTTCCGCGCCCGAGACGTGGCCGTGCCACCACTCGGGCTCGCCGAAGTCGACGACGGCGGCCGCGGACTCCCGGAAGACGTCCCACAGCTCCGTGCCGGTGAGCTCGGCGCGCACGACGTGCTCCTCGAAGGGGATGACGCTCACGAGGTCGGCGACGCTGACGTCGCCGGACAGCGGCGGGCCGTCGCGGATCCCGCCGCTGTTCTGGAGCCCGACGTCGGCGTCGAGCGACCACCGGTAGGCGTCGGCGACGAAGTTGCCGATCCGAGCCTCGCCGCCGAACACCGTCGACTCGCTCCGGTCGAGTGGCTGGTCGACGTGGGCGACCACCTCGTCGAGTCCGGCGGCGTCGACGCGGCCGCGGAGCGCCTCGACCACGTCGTCGGCGATCGGTGCGTCGGCCGTCTCACGCCGCGTGACGTCGATCGCCCCCGAGCGATCGAACGCGACCTCGAAGACGACGTGGCCGTTCGCGCCGGGGCGCAGCAACAGGGTGTCCTCGACCCACTCGCGTCGCTCGGCGTGGACGTGCCCGCCGAGGATCACATCGACGTCGACGCGGTGGGCGAGTTCGTCGTCGCCGCCGCCGAGGTGCGAGAGGGCGACGACGCAATCGACGCCCGCTGCACGCAGGTCGGCGACCGCTGTCTCGGCGGCCTCGTAGGGATCGGTGAACTGCAGTTCGCCCGCCATCGGATTGAGCGAGGGCGTTGCCGGATCAGTGACGCCGAAGAACCCGATCCGAACGCCGTCGACCGTCCGGACCGTGTGGGGGACCACGTCCTCGGCGGCGAATCGGTCGCCGTCCCGCTCGTAGACGTTCGCGGAGACCCACGTCTGCGGCGCGGCGGCAACGAGCGACCGCGCCGTCTCCGGGCCGTAGTCGAAGTCGTGGTTCCCGAACGTCTCGACGTCGGCGTCGACGGCGCGGAAGAGGTCGAGCGCCTGCCGACCGCGTTCGATCAGCGAGAGGACGCCCGGCGAGGTGTTGTCGCCGCTCCCACAGACGAGGGCGTCGTCGCCGGACAGCGACCGGAGCGCACCCGCGAGGCGGCCCACGCGGACCGGGTCGTCGTAGACGTTCTCGACGTCGGAGTAGTGGAGAAGACGCGGCATTCACGCTCTCTGGTGGGGCGACGGAAAAGAAGTCGTCGGTGTGCGCCGTCGCGTCGGGCGATACGCGACAGTCGAACCCGCCCGCGGGGCCGAGGACACGACGGCGTAGGGGGCGGGCGGCCGAGCGACCCTACGAACCCGCTCTGTGCCCGCTCACTCGGTCTCCTCTCGGAGCTTGAACGCGACCGACACCTCCGCCTGGTACTCGTGGCCCTCGACCGACGCGACCTCGACCCCGAGTTCCTCGACCTCGATCCAGTGAACGTTGTCGAGCGTCTGCTCGGCACGCTCGATCGCGTCGTCGACTGCGCCGTCGAAGCTCTCTGTGCTCCGGCCGATTAGTGTTACTTTTTTGAAGACCATCGCCGTGCGGTGGTACAACACGGAGCACGATAAGTCTCGGGGCCGGCGGCCGCAGTGTGGTCAGTTCGGCCGGCGCTCTTCGAGACGCGCGGTGAGCGCGTCGACGACCTCGCCGAGTTGGCTGCTGCCGTAGACGGCGACGATGACCGCGCCCACGGTGTCGAAGACGAGATCGAGCATCGAGTCCTCGAGGCCGTACTGGGTGAGAACCCCCGGCGTACCGGTATAAGAAGCGAGGAGCCCGATGCCGAACTCGATGACTTCCCAGAGCACGCCGAACGCGAGGACGAAGAGGAGGATGAAGACGAACTGAAACCGCGGCGGGAACGCGACCGAGTCGGAGTGGATGTCGATCGCGCGGGTCGTCGCGTAGCCGACGGCCGCGACCAGGCTGGCCGAGAGCGCGTGCGTGACGTGGTCCCACCACCAGACGCTGGCGTAGAGTTTGCCGACGCCCGGAATAGTGATCGTGCCGACGGCGTGCAGAAAGACCGCTGCGGAGATCCACAGCGTGAGCCCGGCGTCCATCGGAATTCCGGCGTCGCGTTCGAGGATTCCGGGCAGGAAGGTAACCGCGAGTCCGATGAGCGCGTTGATCACGACACCTCCGCTTCGGAGGACGAGCCCGGCGACGAGCATCAGCGCCAGGAAGGCCTGCATTCCGCGGGCGAGCTGACGCTGGCGACGGTCGGTGACGTGCAGTGCGTCGCGGATCCTCATCGCTCGCTGGCCTCCCCGTCGGCCACCTCTTCGGCAGTCGTCTCCTCGGCGGTCGTCCCCGCAGTAGACGGCGCGGACCCGTCGTCGGGACGAGCGCCGGGGTCGCCCTCGGGAATCCGTTCGACCAACCGCGCGCGACGCCTGAAGTAGTACTCGAACAGGACGCCCGCGAGGAGGCCGGCGATCGTCGCAGCGACGAAGTCCCACATGAGCGCCTCCTCGATCACCGCCTCGGGGCGACCGTCGTAGAGGAACCGGGTGCCCAGTAGGACGTCCGAGAGCCACCGCACGACCGCCCAGATGCCCGCGGCGGCCATCGTCGTCACGACGACGAAGACGACCGCGAAGCGGTGGCTCATCTTCACCGCGGTGAACACGTCGAGTTCGACGGCGATCAGCAGCGCCACGGCGGCGACGGCCACGTACGTGACGATCCGCCCGGAGAAGGTCATGCCGCCGACGGTCTCGCCGGCAACGAGCGCCCGCGAGACGATCGGGAGCGCCGCCAAGAGAACGACTTCCCAGGGGAGCATCGCGGTCGGACTCCGCCGCGCGAGGGGCGGCACGAGCGCCACGGCGAGGACCGCCACGGTGAACCCGGCCCACTCGTGGTCACCGTCGACGAACTGTGCGACCGCCGCGACGGCCAGAAAGGCGAGGATCGATGCCGCCAGCGCGGCGTTCAGCCGGCGGCTCTCGACGACGGTCGACAGGCCGGAGTTCGACATACCGTCGCGTAGGTGACTCCGGATACAAAACGATTCGTGCGGCCGCGGCCGACTCTTCGCGGCCTGCGAGCGGTCGCTGCGCTAGCTCGCGTCCGGGAGGTGGACGTCGTAGTCGCCGTCGTCGTCGACACCGATCACGGCCCACTCGTAGCTCGGATCGACGCTCGCGAGTCGATTCTGTACGTCCCCTGTGGCCTCTTTCGGTGCGACAAAGCATCGGAATCGATACGCGCTGGACGGTTCGCCGCCGTCCGCGAGCGCGCGGCGTCCGCGTAGCTCTTCGCCGTCCGAAAGCGCCGTGACGCGAACCGTGCGCCACTTTCGCTCGGCGACGAAGTCCGGTCCGTCGCCCGAGACACTGTAGCCCAGCCGACTGAAGATCGCCCGGGCGTCCTCCGAGGGAGGCATGCTGACAGGGGGCATGTAGCTGGAGGTACGACAGCCGACCGCATAAATCTTGTTACGATATGACACACGCTGAGAAACCGGACGTTTATCGCCGAGAACGAGCCAGTCCGTGAGGATGCACTGTCTCTCCTGTGGGGCCACGATCCGGAGTCGTTCGGCCCTCTGTTTCCGCTGTGCGTCGGCGGGTGTCGACCCCGCCGGGGTCGCGGGTGACGACGCCGCAGTCCGCGACCGACTGGAACGGTACTTCGTCGTCTCCGCGCTCAGATGTCGCAACTGTGGTGATCCGCACGAAACCGTCACCGCCGACGGCAGGTCGTACACGGCTGTCGATTTCGGTATCGACTCCGCGGCGGAGTGGGCACTGGAGATGGACAAAGAGGAAGCGTGGATCCGAAACCACACCGCGGCGGTCGACCGCGCGCTCGGCGAACTCGAGTCGGCCTGGCCGCGCGCGGTCGCGGCCGTCCGTGAGCGTCGACAGCATCGGTGAGATTGCCGAGGTCCCGAGCGGTCAGCGGCGACAGAGACGCCCCCGGCAATCTCCCGGCTCTCACTCGTGTGCTGCGTCCCACTCCTCGGGCTTTCGGACGTTGCCGCAGACGTTGCACTCGATGCGGCCCATCGTGTCCATCGCGGTGTCCGTCGACTCGCAGTTCGAGCAGTAGTAGCCCCAGCGGCGCTCGTGATCGGGTGTGGTGTACACGAGGAAGAACGGCCCTTTCGCACCGCGGCGCGTCTCCGACCGGTCGACGTAGACGGTCTCGCCTCTCGGTGTCTCGACGGGATCGAGTTCGACAGCCATACTCACGGTAGCGGACGGGGCAGTATAGACCTCACGTTCGGAACGACTCGCCGCAGCCGCACTCGCTGACGACGTTGGGGTTCTCGACGTGGAATCCCGCGCCCTGGAGCCCGCCTTCGTACTGAAGCGTCGAGCCGCCGACGTAGTTCTGGCTTGCCGGGTCGACGAACACCCGGAGCCCGTGCTGTTCGACGATCGCGTCGTCCGGTTCGGGCTCGTGATCGAAGCGCATCCCGTAAGAGAGCCCCGCACAGCCGCCCTGCTGGACGAACAGTCGGAGCCCCGCCTCGTCGGTGTCGAGCCCCTCGGACTCGATGAGGCCGAGCGCCTCCGACGCCGCCTCCTGCGTGACGGTCACTGCCGGATCGCCGCCGCCCTCGGCCGTTTCCGTGCTCATATGCTACTACGTACCAGTCGAACCGAGTTAATATTGACGCTGTCGGCGACGTGTTCGATCGGACCCGCCGCCGACGGGAGCTATTTGTCGCGCGCTGCCGAAGCGACCCGTATGTACGAGACGATTCTCGTTCCCACCGACGGCAGCGATCCGGCCGGCGCCGCCCTGAGACACGCCGCTTCGCTCGCTCGCGTCCACGACGCGACGGTTCACCTGCTCTACGTCGCCGACACCAACCGCGACAGCGTGACCACGGTCGGCGGCGAGGTCGTCGACGCGCTCGAAAGCGAGGGCGAGCGGGTCATCGAAGCGGCGAGAGAGCAACTCGACAGCACAGTCGACGTCGTCGACGCCGTCGAGACGGGCGACCCCGTGGAGACGATCCTCGACTACGGCGACCTGATCGACGCCGACGTGATCGTGATGGGGACGCACGGTCGCCGGGGCATCGACCGCGTGCTCCTCGGTAGCACGACCGAACGGGTCGTCCGGCTGTCGCCGATCCCCATAGTGACCGTCCGCGGCGAGTGAGCCGGGACACGGCCGCCTCGGGAGCTCTCGACCAGCCGTCCCTACTCGTGAAGTGCCGGCGGTCCAGCCGTCCCTACTCGTCGAGCGCCGGCGGTCCGGCGGTCCCCGCGCCGGACGTGTCGCCGGTGTCGACGGGCCGGACGCCGCTACCGACGACGACGCCCCGGAGCTCGGTCTCGCCCTCCTCCCCGCTCGCAACGAGGACGTCCTCGAATCCCGCAGTCCGGAGTGCGGCGGTGAGTTCCTCCGCCGTCGCCGTCCGGACCTCGCGTCCCTCGGTCGCGACCGCAGTCCGACCGGTGCGACGGTCGGTCACCCGGTAGTCGATCGTGACGTCGCCGTCGGTAGCGACGTCGACGGCGCGTTCGAGGAGATATCGGGACCCGCTGTACGTCTCGACGCCGGGCGCTGCCACGGCCGTCGGATCCGTGGGTGCGGCGACGACGACGATGCCGCCCGGCCGGAGCGCGCCGTAGGCGGCGACACAGAGGTCGGCTAGCGGCGCTGCCCCCGCGGCGTCTTCGAGAACGCAGACGCCGTCGAACGCCTGCCGGACCGGCGGGCGCGTGGGATCGCCGCAGACGGCCGCCTCGCCGCGAGCGGCCGGGAAACGGAGCTGTTCGCGCCGACTGTCGACGCCGACGGCGTCGTAGCGGCCGCTCAGATGGCGGAGGAGCACTCCGACGCCACAGCCCAGTTCGAGCACGCGTTCGACGTCGGCCGGAAAGCGAGCGTCGACGAGTCGGAGCCGCCGTTCACCCCAGCCGTCGAGGCGCGCCCTCGCGTGGATCGGGGCAAGTGTCGTCGCCACGGAGTGGTCTCCCGTCGGTGCCGAGAGAACGGCCTCACACGCGTCGGCGAAGGTCGGCGGACGGCGACCGCGGTCAGACACTGCTCACTCCTCGGCCGCCGGTGTCGAGTCGGTCGCGTCCGGCGCGTCCTCGCGTGCGAACCGCGCTCTGACGCTCTCGGCGTGCGCTTCGAGCCCTTCGGCCTCCGCGAGCGTCGTCACCGTCTCCGAGAGCGCCGCGAGGCCGTCGCGGTCGAGCCGCTGGACGGTCGTCGAGCGGAGGAAGGTGTCGACAGAGAGGCCACCGTAGCGCTTCGCGCCGCCCGACGTCGGGAGGACGTGGTTCGTGCCGGAAGCGTAGTCCCCGGCTGCGACCGGGGTGTGCGGCCCGAGGAAGACGCTGCCGGCGTTCGTGATCCGATCGAGCAGGGCCTCGTCGTCTTCGGCCTGGATCGACAGGTGCTCGGCGGCGTACTCTTCGGCGAACAGCACGGCCTCGGACATCGACCGCGCGCAGAGGACACCGGAGGCGTCGCTGTCGAGCGCCGCGCGGATCACGTCGGCGCGGTCGCGGTCGTCGGCCTGCGCCGTCGCCGCATCGGCGACCGCCTCCGCGAGAGCCTCGTCGTCGGTGACGGCCACGACGGAGGCGTTGGGGTCGTGCTCGGCCTGCGCGACGAGGTCGGCCGCGACGAGCCTCGGATCGGCGGTCTCGTCGGCGAGCACGAGCACCTCCGATGGGCCGGCGAGGAAGTCGATGTCGACGTCGCCGCGGACCTCGGCCTTCGCCGCGGTGACCCACTTGTTTCCGGGGCCGACGATCTTCTGGACCGACGTGATCGACTCGGTGCCGTACGCGAGTGCACCGATCGCCTGCGCGCCGCCGACGCTGTAGATCCGGTCCGCGTCAGCGACGTGCGCGGCCGCGAGCGTGACCGGATTCAGCTCCTCCGCCGGCGGCGTCGCGAGCGCGACGTGTTCGACGCCCGCGACCTTCGCGGGGACGACTCCCATCAGCACGCTCGACGGATACGCCGCGGTCCCGCCGGGCGCGTAGACGCCGACGCGTTCGAGCGGCCTGAAGCGTCGCCCCAGTTCACGCACCCCGGCGTCGGCCTCGGCTCCGGCGTCGGCCTCCGCTTCGACATCGCCCTCTGCCCCGGCGTCGGCACCGAACGACGCGCGCCAGTCCTCGGGGACCTGCCGCTCGTGGAACTCCCTGACGTTCGCCGCGGCGGTTTCGATCGCCGCGCGCACGTCGGCGTCGATCTCCTCGTAGGCGCGCTCGGCCTCGTCGGTGACGTCGAGGTTGCCGACCTCGACGCCGTCGAACTCGCGGCAGAACTCGCGGACGGCGACGTCGCCCTCCGTGCGTACGCGGTCGACGATCTCTCGGACGTCGCCGCGGACGCTGCTCACGCCGGCGTCGCGGTCGAAGAACGCCGCTCGTTCGTCGGGCGAGAGCTCCGACACGGCCCGAACTTGCAGCTTCATACCGCGCGATTCGGCGTGGGCGGGTAAGGACGTTCCGGATACGCGACTTTCGGCGCTGTCAGTTAGACGACGGAGGTCGAAGCGGCGCGACGCTCAGATCACCTGTCGCTGCTCGTCGAACGTGACGGTCCGGTTTGCGGTCTCGACGGTGGTCTGGACGGTGATCCAGCCGTCGGCGTTCTGCACCGCCAGCGCTTCCGAGAACGACAGTTCGACCTGCCGCGTCGTCGTGTACGACTCGCCGGGAGCGAGCGTGCCGACTGCGGCGTCGCCGCGCCAGACGACGTCGCCGTCCGTCCCCTGGCCGACGAAGATCCGGGTGTAGACGGTGGCGTCTTCGGCGGTCGCGTCCTGCTGATTCGTCAGCGTCGAGGTGACGTTCCGACAGGTCTGCCCACAGGATTCGATGTTCTCGACCGCGAAGCCGAACGGCGGCGCCGGCGTCGCTGTGGGCGTCGCAGTCTGGCCGTTCGCCGCGGCCTCAGTGCTCTGGGTGCGCTCCTGCGGCGTCGACGCGGCGGTCTGCGTCGGGAACGGTTCTGATTCCGCCTCGTCGCTGCCGGGGAGCACGTCCCCGCCGGTGACGACGAGGCCGGCTCCGAGTGCGATGATGACTGCGATGACGACGATCAGTGTTCCTCTCATAACGGGTGTGCGTGAGATCGTGTGGGGGGCGTCAGTCGGTTCCGACGCGTGAGCGCGGAGGCTGTTCGAGCGCTCCTCGCGTGGCTGTGAGTACGATATCTATTCTCCGAGCGTCCGGATATGGATACCGGTCTCTCCGCTGACAGACCACCCGCTGTATCGACGCTACGCACGGGGAGTCGTCTGGCTGTCGGTCGTCCGGGCTCCGGCGTCGACCTCGGTGGGTCCAGTCTCGTCGTCGGTACCGGCACGCTCGCTCACAGCCGGGCCGAGCGAGTCGAGCGTCCCGTCGACGAACTGCTGAATAGCCCCGTGGACATCCGTGACGAAGTCGGGGACGGCGGCGGGGAGCTCCGCGGGCGGTCCCGCCTGTCCGGCGGAAGGCGAGCGGTCGGCCGCCTCGGCCGCTGCGTGTCCGTCGTCTGCTGATCCGATGCTTCCGGGCGTCGCGGCCGCCACGCCCGTCGCTGCGAGGAGTGCAGCGAGCGCGGCGGCGAGTATCGTCGTTCGTTTCATCGTCGGTCTGCACTCGACCCGTGTGTTCAAGAGCTCATAAACGGGAACGTCGGTCAACCGCGTTTTCGCCCGGTTTCAGCCCCGTTTTACTCGGATTGAACGGCGTCGACTTCGACTCCGATACCGACCGAAAAGTCCGCTCGGGATCGAGCGAGGCGCTCGGCGCGGCTTAGCTCACGCGCGCCAAGACGCGCGCCGGCGCACCGTCGGCGTCGATCTTCAGCGGACAGACGAGCAGCTCGAAGGTGTCGCGGGCGGGGAGCGCGTCGAGGTTGCAGACGTTCTCGACGATCGGCAGTCCCGCGCCCAGCAGGGCGTGATGTGCGGGGAGGCCGGCGTCGTCGTTCCCGCTCGTGTTCACGTCCGTGCTCGTGTCCGTGTTCGCGCCCGTGTCCGCGTTCACGTCCGCGCTCCCGCCCGCATCCGTACTCGCGTCGTCGCTCGACGGATCGGGACTGAGCGCGTCGGTCGCGACCGCGACCTCGGCGTCTGCACACCGGCGCGCGGTCTCGGGCGCGAGATAGGGGTGGTCGCGGAGCCGGTCGGTGCCCCACGCTTCGGCCCATCCGGTCCGGAAGACGAGCGCGGAGACGTCGGCGAGGTCGGAGGCGTTCCGCGCTAACGCCGTCGGGCGGATCGGCTCGCCGGCACCGACGTCTCGGCAGTCGACGACTCGGGCGTCGAACCGGAGGTCGTCCGGGGTGAACTCACCGAGCGTCGCCCCGTTCGCCTCGGTGTGGGCCGGCGCGTCGACGTGCGTGCCGGTGTGGGAGCCGAGTTCGAGCCGGGAGACGCGGTAGCCGTCGGACTCGTGGGTCGCCTGGGGCTCGACCCGCACCTCGGGGTCGCCGGGGTAGGTCGGCATCCCGGACGCGATTGGGCGCGTGAGGTCGATCAGTCGGGCGTCCTCCGCCGGTGCAGACGGACCGCTCACGGACGCGTCCCGCTCACGGGTGCGTCCAGTAGACCACCGACGCCTCGGGGCCGTGGTCGTCGACGCGGACGAAGCCGATCCGCTCGAACTGGACGACGTCGTCGACGTCGGTTTCGGCGAAGTCGGGTTCGGCCACGCCGGTCACCGTTCCGTCTGGCGAGCGCATCCGGACGTCGACGCCGCCTTCGGCGGGAGCCCAGTGGACGACGTCGACGTCGCCCGAGCGGACCACGTCGATGTCGTCGTCGGTCGCAACGAGGCGGTCGCCCTCGCGCTCGACGCAGGCGTAGCCTTTCAGCCAGACGCGCTCGCCGGCTGCAGGGACGTCGTCCGGTTCGAGCAGGACGCCGTCCGTCGTGGGAATGGTCCGCTCGCCGCGCTCCTCGTGGTCGGGGTGCAGCGGCGGGTGTCCGGCGTCGGGGCCGCCCTCGACCGCGAAGCGCTCGCCGTCCCGGACGAGGAAGTAGCGCTCGGCCTCGTCGTCGACGAGCTCGCGGTTCGCCGCGTAGATCGAGCTCATCGAGAGATCGACGTTCGTGGTCGACGTACCCAGCGCGATCAGCGCCTCGACGACCGCCTCGCCGCGGATGCCGCGCCGGCGGAGGCTCTTCAGCGTCGGCGCGCGCGGGTCGTCCCAGCCGTCGAGTTCGCCAGCGTCGATCTTGGCTTTCAGCGTCGAGGTCGAGATCTTCACGTCGTAGGCGTCGACCTGCACGTGCCCCCAGTGGATCACTTCGGGATACTCCCAGTCGAAGTAGTCGTAGACGAACTGCTGGCGCTTCGCCGAGTCTTGGAGGTCGATGCCGCGGATGATGTGCGTGACGCCCGTGAGGTGGTCGTCGACGCCGGACTGGAAGTCGAGCATCGGCCAGCAGCGGTAGCTCGCGGCCTCCTCGCGCGGGTGCGGCGTGTCGATCATACGGAAGGCGACCCAATCGCGGAGCGCGGGGTTCTTGTGCTCGATGTCGGTCCTGACGCGGAGGACCATCTCGCCAGCACTGTACTCGCCGTCGACCATCGCCTCGAACTCCTCGCGGACGGCCGCGGCGTCCTTGTCTCGGTGGGGGCAGGCCTCCCCGTCGTTTTTCAGCTCCGAGAAGGTCTCTCCCGAACACGAGCAGGTGTACGCGCCGCCGACGTCGATCAGCTCCCGGGCGTGCTCGTAGTACGTCTCCAGTCGATCGGAGGCGAGGATGACGTCGTCCGGCTCGAACCCGAGGTAGTCGATGTCGTCGAGGATAGCATCGTAGGCGTCCAGATCCGGGCGCTTCGTCTCGGGATCGGTGTCGTCGAAGCGGACGATGAACGACCCGTCGTAGCGCTGTTTGTACGTTCCGATGACGGAAGGCATCCGCGCGTGGCCGATGTGCCAGGGGCCGTTGGGGTTCGGCGCGGCACGCATCCGCACCTCGTCGTAGTCGTCGACGTGTTGGAGGTCCGGCAGGGCGTGCTCGTCGCCCTCGTCTTCGGCCTCGATCGCTTCGAGTTCCTCGGGGGCGAGCGTCTCCAGCCGTTCGCGCTTGGCCGCCGTCGAGAGGTCGTTGACGCGGGCGACGACGCCGCCGATGATGCCCGGAATCTCGTCGCCGTGCGGGCGGAAGTCGGGGTTCTCGCCCATCAGCGGTCCCATCACGGCCCCGACCTCGGCGTCGCTGTCGTACTTGACCGCGTTGAGAAGCGCGTGCTTCTCGGCCTCGCGCTCGACTCGCTCGCGTAGATCGTCGTCCATTACGCGTCGGTGCGTCCTCCCAGGTAAAAACAGACCCGGATTTACCGGTCGACCGGAGCAGGCACGGGGGGCGCTAGTAGCCGCGATTGATCAGGTAGTCGGCGATGTCGCCCAACAGCGCCCGCGCCTCGTTGTCCGGCAGGACGTCGAGGTGGTCTTTCGCGTTCGCGGTGAGCTCTGCGGCTTTCCGCTCCGCGTACTCGATCGACCCCGACGCGTCGAGTTCGGCGACCGCCCGATCGATCTCCGCTTCCGACACCGTCTCGACGTCGTCGGTGCCGACGAGGGCGTCGACGTCGACGCCCTGCTGGCGCGCGTGCAGCGTGATGAGCGTCTCCTTGTTCTCGACGAGGTCGGAGCCGCGCTGTTTGCCGAGTTTCTCCGAGGGGACGGTCAGATCGAGGACGTCGTCTTGGATCTGGAAGGCGCGCCCGGAGTCGATCCCGTAGCGGTAGAGCGCCTCAACGGTCTCGTCGTCGGCCCCCATCAGGACCGCCGCGGTGGCCGTCGCCGCACCGTAGAGCACGGCGGTCTTGAGCTCGATCATCTCGAGATACTCCTCGGGCAGGACCTCGGTGCGGCGCTCGAACTCCACGTCGAGGGCCTGGCCCTCGCAGATCCGCGTGCAGGTCGTCGCCAGCCGGCGGACGGCTTCGAGGCCGTTTGCGGGGTCCGCACCCGTCTCCGACAGCAGCTCGAAGGCCTTCGCGTAGAGCGTGTCGCCCGCGAGGATCGCCGTCTCGGTGTCGTACTCTTTGTGGACCGCGGGGACGCCGCGACGGAGGTCGTCGTCGTCCATGATGTCGTCGTGGATGAGCGTGAACGACTGGATGACCTCGATGCTCGTCGCAGCCGACATCACGTCGATCTCCGAGCCGTCGAGCGCCGGGAACGCGTGGTAGTCGACCGAGAGCGGCTCGACGTCCGCGAGCGCCTCCGCAGTCAGCAGCGAGACCGTCGGCCGGAGCCGCTTGCCGCCGGCCTTCAGCAGATAGCGGGTTGCCTCGTAGAGCCGCTCCGGCGACTGCATCGGGACGTCGTCGTCGAGCGCCTCGTTGACGAGTTCGCGTCGCTTCGTGACCGCTTCGAGTACCCGTTCCTCCGCCGCTTCCGAACTCATGTCACTCCACCAGCTGGATCATATTCCCGTTCCGCGTGACGTGCAGATCCCGGCCCATCGCGTAGCCCTGCGACTCCGCGAGGTCGACGTACGGCGCGAAGCCCTTCAGGTCCTGGTGGGCGGGGATGATGTGCTGCGGCTGGAGCGCGTCGAGCATCTGGTAGTGGCCCTCCTCGCGCAGGTGGCCGGAGACGTGGATCTCGTCGTAGATGCGCGCGCCCTGCATCCGCAGGAGGCGCTCGGACTGGTAGCGCTGGCCCTCGTTCGTCGGCTCGGGGATGACCCGCGCCGAGAAGATGACCTTGTCGCCGTCCTCGATTTCGTAGGGGGTCTCGCCGCGACCCATCCGGGTGAGCATCGCTCGCGGCTCGCCCTGATGTCCCGTCACGATCGGGAGGTAGTTCTCCTTGCCTTCCTTCATAATGCGTTTGAACGTCCGGTCGACGGACTTCCGGTGGCCGTACATCCCGACGTCGTCGGGGAAGTCGACGAAGCCGAGCCGCTCTGCGGTGCCGGAGTACTTCTCCATCGAGCGGCCGAGCAGGACGGGCTGTCGCCCGATCTCCTTTGCGAACTCGACGATCGAGGAGACTCGCGAGACGTGCGAGGAGAACGTCGTGGCGACGATCCCGCCGTCGTAATCCTCGATCGACCGGATCGTGTCTTCGAGGTGCGACCGCGCGTGCGATTCCGAGGGCGTCCGACCCTTCCGGCCCGCGTTCGTGCAGTCCTCGATGTAACAGAGGACGCCGTTGCCCTCGCGACCGATCTCGCGGAAGCGCTGCATATCGATCGGGTCTTCCAGCACCGGCGAGTGGTCCATCCGCTTGTCGAGGCCGTAGACGATCGCACCCTCGGGCGTGTGGACGACCGGGTTGATCGCGTCGATGATCGAGTGCGTGACGTGGACGAACTCGAGTTCGACGTTGCCGGAGTCGCCGATCGACATCGTCTCGCCGGCGCGCATCTTGACCAGGTCGTTGTCGAAGTTCTCGCTGAACTTGGTCTCGCCTTCGACCTGCTGTTTCACGAGTTCGATCGTGAACGGCGAGGCCACGACCGGCGCGTTGTACCGGTGGGCGAGCTTCGAGATCGCGCCGATGTGGTCGAGGTGGCCGTGCGTCGGCACGATGGCCTGCACGTCGCCCTCCAGATCCGACATCACGCGGTCGTCCGGGATCGCGCCCATATCGATCAGATCGAGGCTGTGCATCTTTTCGGTCTCCACGTTGTCGTGGATGAGGACCTGACTGAGGTTCAGGCCCATGTCGAAGACGACGACGTCGTCGCCCGCGCGAACGGCCGTCATCTGTCGACCGACCTCTTCGTATCCGCCAATTGTCGCGATTTCGATTTCCATAGTTGAATCCGAGCATCGAAAGCCACTGGAAAGGGCGACCACCGGGGCTTCGGCGTCGCGTCCCGAACTCGGGTCGCGGTCGTCGAGCCACAGCGGCCGTCCTTACGGCGTGGCGAGGGTGCTCACTCAAACGTCCCGTCGTGTGTGACAGCCGCCCACCGTTCGTGGGCGAGGTGTCTCGGGACCGATCGGCCCCGGCGTCTTACAGCGCGTCGGTCGTCGGTCCCGCGTGCCCCGAGCGCCTCGGCGCACTTACCCGCGGGAGTCTTGGTACGAAAGCGTTCTCGGCCGGGTACTAAAAACTATCCGGGTTCGGTGTTCCTGATAGGACCCCCCTCGAGTCACGTCGACGAACGTCACGCCCTGTCCCCCTTCAGTCGTGACAGCCGCCCACCAGTCGCCATCGACCGTTCGCGAGGTGTTCGACCTCGGGAACGCGCTGGCGCAATCCGACGCATTCGGCGGTGGTCCGGCACATTTAATACCGAAACGGGAGGCGCTTGGGGTATGAGCGGACGACCCCTCGACGTTCTCGAAGCCGCACTCGAAGACGTCGTCACGGTCACTCTGAAGGACGGGACTGCGTACTACGGGACTCTCGCCGGGTACGACCAACATATGAACGCCGTGCTCGAACCGGCGGCCGACGCCGACGAGGCGATTCTCGGCGAACTGGAGGTCACAGCAGTCGAAGACACAACGATTATACGCGGCGACAACGTCGTGACGATACAAACATGACGGGTGCTGGAACCCCTAGCCAAGGAAAGAAGAACAAGACGACGCACGTCAAGTGTCGCCGCTGCGGCGAGAAGTCCTACCACGTGAAGAAGAAGGTCTGCTCGTCCTGTGGCTTCGGCAAGTCGGCGAAGCGCCGCGACTACGAGTGGGCGTCGAAAGCCGGCGACAACTGAAGCGCGAACTCGCTTTCTTCTCGTCTCGTCTTCCCGAATCGTCGCCGGGCGCGGGGCGACGTAGGATCTCGAAACGACACTGTCCAGCGACCGCCATCGGTTGAACCTTTGTCGCCGGAGCGCGAAGGGCGTCGCGTGACCGAGCACGAACACGAGCACGCAGCCGACGAGGGCGCGGGCAACGAGACCAACGACCAGCCGAGCGACCACGACCACAGCCACGACGACCACGACCATCACCACAGCCACGACGACCACGATCACCACCACAGCCACGACGACCACGGTCATCACCACAGCCACGACGTCGAAGCACTCCGAGCAGCCGTCGTCACCGTCTCCACGTCGCGGACGGCCGAAGACGACGCGGCGGGCGACGCGATCGTCGCCGCATTCGAGGCCGACGGCCACGACGTGACGGTCCGGGACGTCGTCGACGACGACTTCGACGGCGTACAGTCGCTCGTCGACCGCCTGGTCGACCGCGAGACCGTCGACGTGGTCGTGACGACCGGCGGGACGGGCGTGACGCCGGACGACGTGACCGTCGAGGCCGTTAGCGGCCTCTTCGAGAAGGAACTGCCGGGCTTCGGCGAACTGTTCCGCCGGTACTCGGAGTCCGAGATCGGAACGCGCGTCGTCGGGACACGGGCCGCGGCGGGTATCGTACAGGGCGTCCCGGTGTTCTGCCTGCCCGGCAGCGAGAACGCGGCCCGACTCGGGAGCGAGGAGATCATCGTTCCCGAGGCGCCTCACCTCGCGGGACTGGCCACGCGCGACGAGGAGTGAGCCCGGAGGCAACGAGGCCGTCAGTGGTGAGGGCGCAGGCAACGAGGCCGTCAGTGACGAGATCACAGGCTTGGAGGCCGTGCCTCAGAACCGGCAAGTGCGACCCGACAGCGACGCGTAGTCGGCGAACGGGCGGGTATGCGTGGCCTTTTAATGCCATTGCGACAACGACTGCTGTATGAGCAAGCAGGACACACCCGAGCGCGAGACGGACGACGATCCGTTCTCCAGCGGGAAGGATCCGGACCTCCCCAGCACGGACGTCACGGAGGGGCCGGACAAGGCACCCCACCGGGCGATGTTCCGGGCGATGGGCTTCGACGACGACGATCTGGGCTCACCGATGGTCGGCGTCGCCAACCCGGCGGCCGACATCACACCCTGTAACGTCCACCTCGACGACGTCGCCGACGCGGCGATCAAGGGCGTCGAGGACGCCGGCGGGATGCCGATCGAGTTCGGCACGATCACCATCTCGGACGCGATCTCGATGGGCACCGAGGGGATGAAGGCGTCGCTGATCTCTCGGGAGGTCATCGCCGACTCCGTCGAGCTCGTCGCCTTCGGCGAGCGGATGGACGCCCTCGTCACCGTCGCCGGCTGCGACAAGAACCTCCCGGGGATGATGATGGCCTCGATCCGGACGGATCTACCCTCGGTGTTCCTCTACGGCGGGTCGATTATGCCCGGCCAACACGAGGGCCGCGACGTGACCGTCCAGAACGTCTTCGAGGGCGTCGGCACCTACGCGCAGGGCGATATGAGCGCCGACGAACTCGACGACCTCGAACGGCACGCCTGTCCGGGCGCGGGCTCCTGCGGCGGGATGTTCACCGCGAACACGATGGCGTCGATCTCCGAGGCGCTCGGGATGGCCCCGCTCGGCACGGCCGACGCGCCGGCGGAATCCGACGAGCGATACGACGTCGCGCGGCGCTCCGGGGAAGCGGTTCTGCAGGCCGTCGAGAACGACCTCCGCCCCTCCGACATCCTCTCGAAGGAGTCCTTCGAGAACGCGATCGCCCTGCAGGTGGCGATCGGCGGCTCGACCAACGCCGTGCTCCACCTGCTCGCGCTCGCCGCCGAGGCGGGCATCGACCTCACGATCGAGGAGTTCGACGAGATCTCCCGCCGGACGCCGAAGGTCGCGAACCTCCAGCCCGGCGGCACGAAGACGATGAACGACCTCCACGAGGAGGGCGGCGTGCCGGTCGTGGTCCGTCGGCTCCTCGACGCCGGCCTGTTCCACGGCGACGCGATGACCGTCACCGGGCGGACGATCGCCGAGGAACTGGACGAACTGGACCTCCCCGACGACGACGAGATCGAGAGCGAGTTCATCTACAGCGTCGACGAGCCCTATCAGGAGGAGGGAGCGATCAAGATCCTCACCGGGAACCTCGCGCCCGACGGCGCGGTCCTGAAAGTCACCGGCGACGACAAGTTCCACCACTCCGGGCCCGCGCGCCTGTTCGAGAGCGAGGAGGAGGCGATGCGCTACGTCCAAGAGGGTCACATCGAGTCCGGCGACGTCATCGTCATCCGGAACGAAGGGCCGCAGGGCGGACCCGGGATGCGCGAGATGCTCGGCGTCACCGCGGCGGTCGTCGGCCAGGGTCACGAGGACGACGTCGCACTCCTGACCGACGGCCGCTTCTCCGGGGCGACCCGCGGCCCGATGGTCGGCCACGTCGCGCCCGAGGCCGCGGTCGGCGGGCCGATCGCGCTCTTAGAAGACGGCGACGAGGTCACCGTCGACATCCCCGAACGCGACCTCTCGGTCGACCTCTCCGAGGAGGAACTCGAAGCGCGCCGCGAAGGGTGGGAGCCCAGAGAGCCGCAGTACGCCACCGGCGTCCTCGCGAAGTACGGCAACGACTTCGGCTCGGCCGCGAACGGCGCGGTGACGAACCCCGGCGCGAAGCGGCAGTAGACTCCACGCCGTTCGATTCTTCGCCCCCGGTACGCTCTGAGGTCGGTCTGTGCTCGGTCGCGTCAAGTAGCATAATATCTGTCGCGTCCCGCAATCGCTAGCTAGGCGACAAAGTACTTGTACCGAGACACGTCAGATGAACGTACCAGTGGGGACCAATGTTTGATACTCTGTCGCGACGGGACGCGATCCGACTCGCGGCGGTCGTTGGGGGGACGTTCGCGTTCGCGGGTGCGAGCGGGAACGTCAGCGGACAGACCGCCGATTCGAGCACTGTACCGATGTACCGATACGACGCCCACAACAGCGGCGTCGCACCCGCGAGCGGGCCGAAAGAGGACGTCGACGACGTCTGGACGTTCGAGACCGGCGACAAACTGACCGCCCAGCCGATCGTCGCGAACGGACGGGTGTTCCAGGCGAGTCGAGACAGCGAACTCTACGCGGTTTCGACGAGCGACGGGAGCGAAGTGTGGTCCGCTGGGACGAACGGGCCGCTTCCGTCGGCGCCCGCAGTCGGCGACGGCGTCGTCTATCAGCCGACGCCTCGGGGACGGCTACTCGCCTACAGCGCCGCGACGGGCAACGGTCTCTGGGCGTCGTCGGTTCCGACACGGCACGTCAAGAGTCCGACGCTCGTCGACGGGGACCTGTTCGTCGCCGGCGGTGAGCACGACTTCCGGCAGGCGTACCGGCTCGACCCGAACGACGGAGCGGTCGAGTGGGAGACCGACCTCACGTATCTCGGTCCCATCGGTACACCGGTCGTCGACGACGAGACGGTGTACGTAACCCACCGGGAAGACGACTACTACGACGAGGCAGTCGCGACTGCGCTCGCGGCTTCCGACGGCTCACGCGAGTGGGAGCAGACGCTGGCGAACGGAAGCAGCAAGGCGTGGGGGCTCGCGTACGCCGACGGGACGCTGTACGCCGGCACCAACGAGGGCATCGTCTACGCTGTCGACGCAGCCTCGGGCAGCATCGACTGGACGTTCGAGAACATCTCGTCGGTGTCCACCATCCCCGTCCTCGCCGACGGGACGCTCTACGTCGCCTCGACGGGCGACGACGCCCTCCACGCACTCGACCCGGCGATCGGCACGCGGCAGTGGCAGGTCTCGCTCAACGGGGCACCGACGTCGCCGGTCTACGCCGATGGCGTGCTGTATCTGGGCGCGAAGGACAACTACGTCTACGCGTTCGACGCCAGTGACGGGACCGAACTCTGGAGCTTCCAGACCGGCGGGTCCGTGGTCGCGCCACCGGCGGTCGTCGACGGCCGCGTGTACGCGGCGAGCACCGACGGCGTCCTCTACGCGCTCGGCGAGGGATCGGGCGTCGCCGCGCCCGACGTCACCGGCAGCGGGAGCCCCGCGGGAGACCTCGACGGAGACGGTCGCTACGAGGACGTCAACGGCGACGGGGCGTTCACCGCGACCGACGTGCAGGCGCTCTTCGCGAACCTCGACAGCGACGCCGTCCAGGAGAACCCCGAGCTGTTCGACTTCAACGGCGACGGACAGGTGGACATCACCGACGTGCAGGCGCTGTTCAAGATCCTCGAAGGGGAACGATGAGCGGGGACGCTGTTCGAGATACCCGACTTGCCGTCCTGCTCGCGGCGCTCGTCGTCGCCGGCGGGCTCGTCGGCGTCGCGGGCGCAGGCAGCGCCGTCGCAGCGGTCGCACCGCAGGACCGGGCCGACGCGGCGTCGCTACCGACTGACGGCGACGTCCGGGCCGCGACCGCGGGGTCGACGTCGGTTCGACTGTCGCCGACGACGGCGACGATCAACGAGAGCCGGTCGCAGACGTTCGATCTCGTGGTCTCCGACGCCGACGGCGGCGTCGGGGCCGTGACGGCGACCATCTCCGTCGGCGACGCGGACGTCGCCTCGATCGAAGAGGTGGAGCTGCGCGGCGATCCGGGCGTCGAAACGGTCGACGTCGCGTCCGACGGCTCCGAGGTGTTCGTCCGTGCGGCGCTGATGGAGACAGACACCGGAACGGTGACGATCGGGACAGTCACCGTCGAAGGCACCGAGGAGGGATCGAGCGACGTCGACCTGTCGGTCGAGTCGCTCGGCGACGAGGCCGGCGATCCGTACGAAGTCGGCACGACCCCCGGTAGCTCGCTCACCGTCTCGGGGACCGCCGACGCCGTCGACCTGGAGATCGCCGCCGACGCGTCGGCCGTCGAAGCCGGCGACGAGGTCGACTTCGAGGTGAGACGCGCCGACAGCGACGCGCTGGTGTCGGCGACGGTCCACCTCGGCGGCGAGGCCTACGAGACCGGGCTCGACGGCGTCGCGACGGTGGAGCTCACCGAGTCGATGGCGAGCGACGCCGAGACCGTGACGGCCGTCGCCTCGAAGGAGTCGACTGCACAGGAGACCTTCCGGAACGATTCGGTGACGCTGAACGTCGGGCCCGAAGAGACCGACGCACCCGACGGTACGGATACGCCAGATGGGACGGAGACGCCGGCATCCGGTGACGGCCCGCGCGTGATGCTCGAAGCCGCGAGTCCGTCTGTCGGCGTCGGTGAGCTATCGAAGCTTCGCGTCGTCGCGACCGGCGTCGACGGCGGCGTCGGGGCCATCGAGGCCCGGATCGCGGTCGGCTCCGGAGACGCGGCGCGGATCGCGGGCGTCGAACTCGCCGGCGACGCGGGCGTCGCACAGACCGAAGTGCGCAACGACGGGACCGTCGCCGTCGTCCGCGGCGCGATGATGGACACGACCGACGCCGGGACGGCCCACGTCGCGACCGTGACGCTCGAAGGCGTCGCCGCCGGCACGACGCCGGTCACCGTCGAGACCGACGACCTCGGCGACGAGCGGGGGAACACCTACGATGTCGCCCCCGCGCAGTCGACGACGCTCACCGTCGGATCGGGCGGGGACGGCGGCGGAAGCGAGGCTGGAAGTTCGACCGTCGTCCTCTCGGTTTCGGATCTCCCGCAGGGGTTCGAGAAGGCGAGCGTGACCGTTCGGACGGACGTCGAGGCGTCCGTGACAGAGTCGCAGGCCGGACTCGTCTCCGAGAGCCAACTGCGCGTCGTCTCCGACGGGCCACAGTCGACGACGGTGCAGGCGGTCGATCTCGCCGGCAACGTCGACGCGATCGACGGACAGGAGACGATCGCGCGGCTGACCTACGACCGGGCGCTCGGCGCTGACGACGTCGAGATCTCGGTCGAGAACCTCCTGAACGATCAGGGAGCCGCAGTCTCGGGCGACCACGTCTCGGTCTCGGTTCGCGCCGGATCGCTCTTCGCGGAGCCGCTCCCGGGCGCGGACGCTCCGAGCGCGCCAACCGACCCCGACGGCGACGGCCGCTTCGAGGACGTCGACGGCGACGGTGCCGTCACGTTCGGTGACGCGGTCGCGCTCTCGTTCGTCCAGGCGACGGAGTTGCGTAGCGAACAGGTCACCGCCCTCGACTTCGACGAGGACGGCGACCTCGATACGGACGACGCAGTCGCACTCGCCTTCGAATGATGTCTGAGGACTCTCGCACAGCGAACGCCCGCCGCAGTACCGCTTCCGACCGCTCCGACGCCGACGCCGACGCCGACGCGCCAGACGATACGAACGACGCGGCGAGAGCGACGGCCGCGTCGACGTCCGACGCGGCCGAGCCGACGATCGACGGCCCCGGGGGTTCGTCTCGGGATCTGCGCACCGGACGGACGCGACGGCGGTTCCTCGGCACCGCAGCGGCGGGGCTCACCGTCGGCCTCGCGGGGTGTGGGAGCGCGCTCTCGGGCGGCTCCGGATCCGACGGCTCCGCCGTCGACGTCGTCCTCGCGGGCGCGCCGAACGGACTCCAAAAGTACCAGTGTCTGGTCGAACAGGACGGCGACGCGCCGATCACCGGGGTCGAGCCGGGCCTCGTCGGCGGCGAGGAGTTTCAGGTGGTCAACGGCGGCGTCAAGAGCGCGTCCGTCGTCGTCCGAGCGGCGGATCTCTCGGAGTCTGTCGGGGCCTTCGAGGGGCCGCGGACGCTGTTCACGCTGACGTTCGGTGCGGACGTGGACCCGACCGCGCTCTCGCTGAACGTCTCCACCGCGACGGACGACGGCGGGGAGTCGATTCCGGCGGATCGCCTGCGACTCACCGCCGCCGGCGGTTCGGAGTGAACTCGGAGAGCGTCTACTTCGGCCAGCAGCTCTCTCAGAGGTCCTGTACTTCGGCCAGCAACTCTTCGTAGTCCGGCTCGGTCGTCGGATCGTCGGCGACCCAGTCGTAGGTGATCGCCCCGTCGTCGTCGATGATGAACACCGAGCGATTCGCGACGCCGATGAGGCCGAGGTCGTCGATGTCGATCTCGACGCCGTACTTGTCGATCGCGCTGCGTCCCATATCGCTGAGCAGCGGGAACTCGATGCCGTGTTCCTCGCGGAAGGCGTTCAGCGAGAACGCCGAGTCGGCGCTCAGGCCGTAGACGCTCGCGCCGGCGGCCTCGAACTCGTCGCTGTGCTCTTGCAGCGCGACCATCTCGTTCGTGCACGGCGGGGTGAACGCGCCCGGGAAGAACGCGAGCAGGACGGGCCCGTGACCGAGTTCGTCGTCGAGGTGGAACGCCGAGACGTCGCCGTCAGCCAGCGTCACGGAGAACGTCGGTGCGTCGTCGCCGATGGTGGGTGTCTCAGACATCTTCGTCTGTTACGTTGCACGCGAACGACCAAAGTATGGTGGGCTGAGAGGGACGGGTGCCACGGGGTCGCGGAGGTGGCCCGCTTCAGATCCAGCCGTCTTCGGCGAGCAGTTCGCCGTTGAGCAGTGACGCGCCCGCCGCGCCGCGGATCGTGTTGTGTGCGAGACAGTTGTACTTCACGCCGTCCGCCGTCGTCTGGATCCCGCCGGCGGAGATCTGCATCCCGTCGCCGCGCTCGCGGTCGAGGCGGGGCTGGGGCCGGTCGAAGTCCTCGAAGACGTGGATGAGCTGGTCCGGCGAGGAGTAGAGGTCGACGCTCGGATACTCCCGCATCGCCTCGGCGGCCGCCGCGGGCGAGACGTCCTCGGCCGTCTCGGCGAAGACGTTCTCGAGGTGGCCGTCGAGCGTCGGAATGCGGTTGCAGGAGGCGGCGACCTCCATCCCGTGGAGGTCGATCTCCGCGCCGTCGAACTCGCCGAGGAGCTTCCGCGATTCGGTCTCCATCTTCTCGTCCTCGCCGTTGATGTGCGGGATCGCGTTGTCGATGATCTCCATCGACGTGACGCCGGAGTAGCCCGCGCCGGAGACCGCCTGCAGCGTCGAGACCTGCACGGCTTCGAGGCCGAACTGATCGAGCGCCGCGAGCGTCGGAACCATCGTGATCGTCGAGCAGTTCGGGTTCTTCACGAGCGCGCCGTCCCACCCGCGCTCGTCGCGCTGGACCTCGATGAGGTCGAGGTGTCCGGGGTTGATCTCGGGGATCGTCAGCGGCACGTCCGGGGCCATCCGGTCGTTCGAGGAGTTCGAGGAGACGACGTAGCCCGCCTCCAGGAACTCGGGCTCGACGTCGGCCGCGACGCCCGAGGGGAGCGACGAGAAGAGCAGATCGACGTCGTCAGGGACGTCGGCCGGGGTCGTCGCACCGACCGTCATCTCGGCGACGTCGTCCGGAATCGGCGTGTTCACGCGCCACTTCGCCGCTTCGCGGTAGGTCTTGCCCGCGCTCTCTGCGGAGGCGGTGAGCGCCGCGAGTTCGAACGTCGGGTGGCCGTCGAGGAGTTGGATGAATCGCTGTCCCACTGCGCCCGTCGCGCCGAGGATACCGACACGTACTGTCATTACCGTGGGCGTGGGAGACACACACATAAGGCGGTTTGGATTTAGCGCGTGTTTCACGAACGTTCAGATAGCTCGCCAACGGTGGCGCGGAAGTTGACAAACAGCTCTGACTTCGGGGCCCACTGTCGGAGCCAGCACCAAGACGCCGCCGTCGCCAGCGACATCGGCAGTTCTCTGTCCGGCCCGCCTCCGAAACTGATCGACGATCGTCGAATCCCCCTTCGTGCAGAACCGACAGATAGAGGTGCCGTGTTTCAGAAACTCTCTCCAAATGTTCAGCAAGGTTCTCGTCGCCAATCGGGGAGAGATCGCGCTGCGGGTGATGCGGGCGTGTCGTGACCTGGGCGTCCGCACCGTCGCGGTCTACAGCGACGCCGACAAGCACGCCGGGCACGTTCGGTACGCCGACGAGGCGTACAACGTCGGGTCCGCACGTGCGGCGGACTCCTACCTCGATCACGAGGCCGTCCTCGAGGCGGGACGGAAAGCCGGCGCGGACGCGGTCCACCCGGGGTACGGCTTCCTCGCGGAGAACGCCGAGTTCGCTCGAAAAGTCGAAGGGAGCGAGCTGACCTGGATCGGCCCTTCGGCCGACGCGATGGAACGACTGGGGGAGAAGACGAAGGCGCGGGCGCTGATGCAGGCGGCCGACGTGCCGGTCGTGCCCGGAACCACGGAGCCGGTCACGTCGGCCGACGAGGTGGCGTCGGTCGCCGCGGAGTACGGCTACCCCGTCGCGATCAAAGCCGAGGGCGGCGGCGGCGGTCGCGGCCTCCGGGTGGTACGCTCGGAGGACGAAGTCCAAGAGCAGTTCGAGACCGCACAGCGCGAGGGGGAGGCGTACTTCGACAACGCCTCCGTCTACGTCGAGAAGTATCTGGAGGCGCCGCGCCACGTCGAAGTGCAGATCCTCGCCGACGAACACGGGAACGTCCGCCACCTCGGCGAGCGCGACTGCTCGCTCCAGCGACGCCACCAGAAGGTGATCGAGGAAGCGCCGTCCCCGGCGCTGGACGCCGACCTCCGCGAGCGGATCGGCGAGGCGGCCCGCCGCGGCGTGCGCGAGGCCGACTACACCAACGCCGGCACCGTGGAGTTCCTCGTCGAGGACGGCGAGTTCTACTTCATGGAGGTCAACACCCGGATTCAGGTCGAACACACCGCCACCGAGGAGGTCACCGGGATCGACGTGGTGAAGTGGCAACTGCGCGTCGCGGCCGGCGAGGAACTCGACTTCGCTCAGGACGACGTCGAGATCGACGGGCACGCGATCGAGTACCGCATCAACGCCGAGAACGCCGCTGACGACTTCGCGCCGGCGACCGGGACGCTCGAGACGTACGACCCGCCGGGCGGGATCGGGGTCCGCGTCGACGACGCCGTCCGACAGGGCGACGAGATCGGCGGCGACTACGACTCGATGATCGCGAAGCTGATCGTCTCGGGGAGCGACCGCGAGGAGTGTCTCGCGCGCTCGGAGCGAGCGCTCTCGGAGTTCGAGATCGACGGCTTGCAGACCATCGTCCCGTTCCACCGGCTGATGCTGACCGACGAGGCATTCCGCGCGGGCGAGCACACGACGAAGTACCTCGACGAGGATCTGGACCGCGACCGGATCGACCAGGCCGTCGAAAAGTGGGGGACCGTCGGGGAGTCGGAGCCTGCCGACGCGGGCGACGCCGAGTCCGAAGACGTCACCGAACGGGAGTTCACCGTCGAGGTAAACGGCAAACGGTTCGAGGTCAACCTCGAAGAGCGCGGGGCGCCGGCACTGCCGGATGTCGAAGCCCTCAGCAACGGCGGCGGGACCGGAGCCGCGGGCGCACAGGCGACGCGCTCGCGCCCCGACGAGGCGACGGCAGCCGACGACGACGAGGTCACGATCGAGGGCGACGGCGAGCAGGTCACCGCCGAGATGCAGGGGACGATCCTCTCTGTCGAGGTCGCCGAGGGTGACGACGTCGCCGCCGGCGACGTGGTCTGCGTGCTCGAAGCGATGAAGATGGAGAACGACATCGTGGCCGAACGCGGCGGCACGGTCGCGCAGGTCCTCGTCGACGAGGGCGACAGTGCAGATATGGGCGACGTCCTCGTCGTCTTAGAGTAGGATGAACGAAACGAAACGCGCACTCTTGGACGCACTCGCGGACGGCCCCGTCTCCGGACCGGCGCTCGCCGATCGACTCGGCGTCTCGCGCGCGGCCGTCTGGAAACAGGTGGAGGCGCTGCGGGAGGAGGGCTTCGAGGTCGCGAGCGGCGACGACGGCTACCGGATCGTCGACGTGCCGGCGTACGGCGCTGCTGCGATCGAGTACGGGCTCGAAGCCCCCTACCGGATCGAGTACCACGATCAGGTGCCCAGCACGAACCACCGCGCCCGCGAACTCGCAGCCGAGGGTGCCAGCGACGTCGTCGTCGTCGCCGACGAACAGACCGGCGGCCGCGGGCGCCTCGAACGCGAGTGGTCCTCGCCGCCCGGCGGCGTCTGGGCGAGCGTGCTCGTGCGGCCGCGACGTCCACCCAGCGAGGTCCCGCTCTACACGCTCGCAGCAGCCGTCGCCATCGCGCGGGCCGCTCGCGAAGCCGGCGTCCCGGCGACGATCAAGTGGCCGAACGACGTTCTCGTCGCTGGAGCGGACGGAGACGCGACGACGGAGCGAAAGCTCGCCGGGATCCTGACCGAGATGGAGGGCGAGGCCGACCGCGTCTCCTGGCTCGCCGCCGGGATGGGCGTGAACGCGAACGTCGACGCCGACGCGCTGCCGCCGGGCGCGACGAGCCTCCGCGCGGAGGTCGGCGACGTGGATCGACGGGTGTTCCTCCAGCGGCTGCTCGAGACGTTCGCGGAGCTAACTGCCGAGGACGCCGACCTCCGGGACGTGCTCGACGAGTGGCGCGACTACGCCTCGACGCTCGGTCGACGCGTCCGGATCGAGACGCCAAGCGAGGTCATCGAGGGCGAGGCGGTGGACGTCCGCTTCCCCGGCAGTCTGGTCGTGCAGACCGACACTGGCGAGCGTGTCGTCAGCGCGGGCGACTGCGAGCACCTGCGGCCGAGCTAGTCGTCGGGGGCGAACGGGAAGCGCTCGGCGTACGGACACGTCTCGTCGAGCCGAAATTCCGAAGAAAAAGTCGCGGCCGCCGTCCGCGGCCGACAGCCTCAGTTCCCGTCGCCGCCGTCGGTGAGGGGGCGGCCGCCGGCGGTGAGTACGCCGTCGGCGATCTGGCGGGCCTCGGCCGGAGACGGACGGGTACCGTCGACGAAGCGGTCTCCGAGTTCCTCGACGACGGCCATCACGTCCGAGAGGTCTCCCCGCTCGTCGACCGCCGCGAACACGTCCTTGTAGGCGTTCGCTTCCCAGTGGCTGATCTCGTAGTCGTACGTTTCGGTCTTCGAGGCAACTGCATACCGGAGCTGTCGTGCCGCGTCGGACGGGTGCATACTCGATACGAAGAGGCCCGAGCACTAAAGTGTACTCAGACTCGAAATCGAGTTAATTTGGTGGGCGGTGTCACCGGGATCGACACTGGAGTGGCGTGACGTGCCGATCCGAGACGTTTAGGGGTGCAGCGGCCCGTGCTCGCGTATGCACGGAGATCGGACGGCGCTCGCCCGTCAGGCCGCCGAAGCGGGAGCGACCGTCGCCGTCGAGCGGTTCCGGACCGACATCGACGTCGAGCAGAAGGCGAACAAGACCGACGTGGTGACACAGGCCGACCGCGATGCGCAGGCGGCAGTCATCGAGACCATCCGGGAGCAGTACCCCGAGGACGCGATCGTCGGCGAGGAGGACGACGAACTGAAGACGATCCCCGAAAGCGGCGCGGCGTGGGTGATCGACCCCATCGACGGGACGAACAACTACGTCCGCGGCACTCGCGTGTGGGGGACGGCCGTCGCTGCGGTCCGCGACGAGGAACCGCTGGCGGGGGCGACCCACTTTCCGGCGCTCGACGACGTCTACTGGACCGACGGTGAACAGGCCTACCGGAACGGCGACCCCGTCACGGTCTCGGCGACCGACGACCCGGAAGCCGGCGTCGTCGCCCCGACGCTGTGGTGGGACTTCGACGCTCGCGACCAGTACGGGCGGGCCTGTCAGGCCATCGTCGACCGGTTCGGGGATCTCCGACGCGTCGGTTGCGCGCAGGCGGCGCTCGCTAGCGTCGCAGACGGATCGCTCGACGGCGTCGTGACGAATCTCCGGGCCAACCCCTGGGACACGGTCGCCGGCGTCGCGATGATTCGCGCCGCGGGCGGAACTGTCTCGGACCTCGCGGGCGAGCGCTGGCGGCACGATTCGGTCGGTCTCGTCGCCTCGAACGGCCGCGTTCACGAGACGCTGTTGGACGCCGCGCGCGCGATCGATCCGCGGCGAGTGAGCGACGGTAGTAAGTGACCGACGGTAGCGAGTGACCGAAGGAGCGACGCAGTATCCCAAAGCGGCAAGTCCGTAGCCCGCCTACGCCTACTATGGAACTGGACGAGACGGACCGGGAGATCTTGCGCATCCTCCAGTCCGACGCCCGGACGCCGTTCAGCGAGATCGCGAGGCAGATCGAGATGTCGAGTGCGACCGTCCACGACCGCGTGAGCCGGATGGAGGACGCAGGGGTCATCGAGGGCTACCACGCGAAGATCGATCCCCGGTCGGTCGGTCTCGGAACGTCCGCGCTCGTCGGGCTTCGGGTCGAGCAGGGCAACGAGAACGACGCGCTCGAACGACTCCGCGAGCTCGACGGCGTTCAGGAGATCCACCTCACGACGGGCGAGTGGGACGTCGTCCTCCGTGTGTACGCCGAGGACACCGACGCGCTACGCGAACTGATGTTCGAAAACGTCGCCAAGATCGAGGGATTCTCGCGGTCCCAGACGATGGTGATTCTGGCGACCGACCTCGAAGAGCGACCGCTGCCGATCTGAGAGGGCTGTCGCCTCCCGGTTCGCCCCAGACCGGTCGAGTGGCCGGAGACCGGAATCCTCAACACGCCCGCCGTCGGCGTTTCTCGTATGTCAACAGTCGCCGAACGCGTCGGCGTCGACCCCGAGCGGCTCTGGGCCGGGGGCGTGCTCACGGCACTCGCTGCACTCGTCGTCGGGTCGCTCGCGCTACCCGAGACCGTCTACGACGGCTTCGTCTGGCACTTCTTCTGGGGCCCCGTGCAGGCGGATGCGAACTCCGCTGTGTGTGCGATCCGTCCGGGGAGCACCGTCGAGTACCTGTACAGCTCACAGGCGTGTGCCAACGCCGCGGAACCGGTCGCGTACCCCGGCTACACGCTCGTCTCCGAAGTCGGCTATATGGTGACGCTGCTGGTCGCGCTGACCGGCGTCGTCTTCCTCCTCCGTCGACTCGACCTCGGCGCTGACCGGGAGTTCTTCTACGCGCTTCTCCCGTTCACCTTCTTCGGCGGCGCACTCCGCGTCGTCGAGGACGCAAACGACGCCGTGACCGCTACCGACGCGCTGATCACTTACCCGCTGAACACGCTGTTCATCAGTCCGATCATCTACTTCACGGTCTTCGCGATCACGCTCGTCGCCGTCGTCGCTGCCGTCTGGGCGGCGCGTAGCGGCCTCGTCGAGCGGTACGACCGGCTCCTCTTCGGGATCGGTGCCGCGGTACTCGTCGCGACGCTCGGCTACCTCCTCTCGCTCGTTCTCACCGGGGCCGAGGGCGTCGATTTCTACCCGCAGGTCCTCGGAAGCGTTCTCGTGGGGGCGACAGTCGTCACGGCGATCACGTGGTGGCTCATCGAGCGATTCGCACCGTCGGTAAACAGCGGGACCGGGCGGATCGGCTTCGTCATCCTCTGGGGACACGCGATCGACGGCGTCGCGAACGTCATCGGGCTCGACTGGATGCCCGCGCTCGGTGCCGGGCCGAATCTGGTTCCGAAACACCCCGTCAATCAGTTCGTCGTCGACGTCACCGGCTCGCTTCTCCCGGCGTCGGTGCTCGCGATCACAGGCGACACGTGGCCGTTCCTCCTCGTGAAGCTCGTCGCCGCGACGTTCGTCATCTGGGTGTTCGAGGAGACGATCTTCGAGGAGAGCCCGCGCTACACGATGCTGCTTCTCGTCGCTGTCCTCGCAGTGGGGCTCGGTCCGGGCACGCGGGATATGCTGCGGGCCACGTTCGGCGTCTGAAGACGTCGGGCTATCGTAGCGTTTGCAACTGATTGCACATCCGATCGCACGCCGTCGTGCGGTCGAGTGAGCAAAGATTTGCAAACGCTACTATAATCAGACCGGCGGTCGGTCTACGGCCGACGGTTTTTGAATCGGGACGCGGCCAGCGCCCGTATCACTCGCTATCGAACCGCGCGGCGATCTGCGGGAGTCCGGCACCCCGCCGCGCGGGCCGAGCCGTCGGTGTCGGCTGTCCGCCACACTTGACAGCACGTGCCGTCGGGGCGGCACCGAGGTCAGGGGAACGGGTGATACGATCGATCGAGTCGCGGATCGAATCCGAGGTCGAACGGAACGGACCGCGCGCGCTCCCCGAAGAACGGATCCCCCTGAAACAGCGGCTGTGCCTCGGGGACGAGAACCCGGACGGCCTCGAACCCGAGCGCGGCGACGTCGCTCGTCGTCGTCCGCGCGGCGTAGGCATCGAGTCCGGCATCCGCGAGTCGGTCGACGGCCTCAGAGAGCGCAGCCGTGCCGCTCGGGACCGTCTCGGGACCGACGCGTTCGGCCGGAACGCTCGCGTCGGCGTCGACGAAGCTCCGAGCGGCGTCGGGAAAGGCCGCGTACTCGCCGATTGCACCGTTCTCCGCGGCGGCCCGCTCGGGGCCCATCGCTCGCAACTCCATCCAGTTCTGGAGCGCCTCGGCGAGTGCCGACCTCGCGGCGTCGGTCGGATCGAGCGACGCGCCGGAGCCGAGCGCGAACCGCGGCCACTCGCCGTCCCGGTGGACGGCCGCGGCGACGACCGGGACGTCTACGTCCTGAGTGGCTAACAGCGCCGTCACCGACAGGTCTTCCGCACGCGCTCGCTTGCAGAGTTCGTCGTAGTCGGGATCCGAGACGGTGAGTTCGAGCGGCTCGAACGTCGAGTACCACGCCAACATCGTCGCGTCCCGCTCGACGACCTCGTAGAGCCCCGAGAGCAGGGCTTCGACGCCCGAGTTCCCGAGTCCGAGTCCGGTCGTGATCGCCGGCTTGTACTGTTCAGTCGGCGGCGGGTAGTGGACGAACTCCGCCGGCAACGACACCGACTCGTCGGTCCGGAGGTCGACGCCCGGAACCCACGGGATCGGTGTCTCGGGGTCTGGGTCCGCGGAGTCGTCCGGCCGGACGAACCGCGACGGCGACACCGGACGCGCCCGGGTCCGCTCGGGCGCGGTCGTGAACTCCGCGCCGCGGTAGACGCCCGCGCAGTACCGTTCCAGCGCCTCTCCGAGGGCCTTCATGAAGGCGACGTCCCAGTCGGGGTCGACGCCGGCCGCGAGTTCGGCCGCGCGCGCGTCGCTGAAGCCTTCGGTGTCGG
Organism: Halobellus sp. Atlit-31R; assembly: GCA_003665935.1. Taxonomy (GTDB): domain Archaea; phylum Halobacteriota; class Halobacteria; order Halobacteriales; family Haloferacaceae; genus Haloquadratum. The sequence continues at coordinate 558,636 of QPLR01000002.1, forward strand.
CCGTCTGGGCCAGGTAGTACGGGACCGGGAACGACTCGCGTTCGCCGACCTGTGTGACGATCCCCGTCCGATCGTCGAGCGCACGCTCCGCACGGGCGAGTGAGTCTTCGACGGCGACGTCCCGGTGCTCCCGTCCGACGGTTCGGTCCCGCGACGCCGGGTCCGGGATCGGGAGGATCGGCCGTTCTGCGGTGATACCGGTTCCCGAGACTTCGGCGACGGTCCCGGCGACGGCATCGTCGCCGGTGAGAAGGGCGATGGCCCGCCGGCCAGCGACCGCACCCGCGAGGCGAACTGCGCTGCGCTCTCCCGACGGCGGTCCCACGGCGTCAGTCGTCGCAGCGACGCGCGTCTGCAGGTCGGAGAATCCGACCGTCTCGTCGAACACGGAGACGGCCGCGTCGATCGCTTCGACCGCGTGCCCGCCGACGCCCCCGATCTCGACTACCACGAGTCGCTCTCTGGAGGCTACGGCACTGAGGGCGTCGCTTCCGGCCGGGACGACCGCGAGTGTCAGCGCCGGATCGTCGGTGTCCTCTCCGACGCGGGCGTCGATGTCATCGAAGGCGGCGGTCGCGGCGTCCGCGGCGGGGCCGCTCCCGATGAGCTCGATCTCGTATGTCACAGGTCTGTCGACGGCCGTGACTGAGAAAAATCAGCCGGGTCAAAGCAAGCGGGAGCGTTCGGACTACCGACGCCTGTCTCGAAGAATATACAGATCATATTACGGTAAAATTAAATACGTTCTGATAAATTATACGTCGTATGTTCTCCGAATCGAACGTGCTCGGATCCGACGTCGGGCACGTCATCGCGTCGGCCCTCCAGTCGACTTCCTCCGTCGTCTACGTACTCGACCCGACTCCGGACGTCGTCGAAGCGCTCGTCGATGTCGCCGCCGAGTCAGAGACAGTCCCCACGATCCGCGTCCTCGCCGACGAGCAACTCCTGAAGGACGTGATGGAGGACTTCCTGGTTGCCAGTAGCGCGGCCGACCTCGTCGCAGACGGCGTTCTCGAACTGCGCGTCGTCGAGGAGCCGATCGAGAGCACGCTGCTCGTAACGGACGCGGCTGTCGTCGCGGTCGTCAGCGCCGGCGACCACGTCGCCGGGCTCTCCACCGACGACGAGGAGTTCGTGCAGAGCGCACACGACACGTACCGCGATCGGTTCAGGGCCGCCGAGACGTTCCGGCTCCGTGCTCCGGCGATCTCGGCGGTCTTCACGTCGCTCGAAGCGGATCTCGGCTCCGAGGTCCGGTCGGATTTCGACGCGGTCCTCGACTCGCTGGAGACGGTCCGCGGCGACGGGACGAGCCTCGACGAGGTCACGATCAGCCTGCTGGTCGCTGCGAAAAACGACGTGCTCCTGTACGACGTCTCGAAGTGGGGCGAAGACGTCGGGATCGCCAGCAAGGCGACGTTCTCCCGGACGAAAACCGAACTGGAGGATCTGGGGTTGATCGAGACGGAGAAGGTGCCGATCGACGTCGGTCGACCGCGGCTCCGCCTGCGGCTCGGCGACGACCGGCTGCACGACGTACCGGCGACCGAGCTCGCGGCCGTCGCACGAGACATTCTCGGGTGAGGCGGCCGGCGGTGAGCGATCCGACAATCGCGTCAGTACCAGTCTGATGTCCGTTCGCGGCGGTCTGTCGGCCGGCCGGGGCCAAAGTGAACACACTTATTGGCTGGACGGACCCCCTATCACGTATGGATTACAGCCAGGTCCGCGACGTCGACCCGGACGTCGCAGACGCGCTCTCCGGTGAGGTACAGCGACAACGGGACACGCTGGCGATGATCGCGAGCGAGAACCACGTGAGCGAGGCGGTCCTCGAAGCGCAGGGGAGCGCGCTCACGAACAAGTACGCCGAAGGCTACCCCGGCGAGCGGTACTACGCGGGCTGTGAGTACGCCGACGAGATCGAGAACCTGGCTATCGAGCGAGCGAAAGAGCTGTGGGGGGCCGAACACGTCAACGTCCAGCCGCACTCCGGCACGCAGGCGAATATGGGCGTCTACCTCGCGATGCTCGACCCCGGCGACAAGATCCTCTCGCTCGATCTCACCCACGGCGGCCACCTCTCGCACGGCCACCCCGCGAACTTCGCGGGCCAGACCTACGAGGTCGAACAGTACGAGGTCGACCCCGAGACGGGCTACGTCGACTACGAGGGACTCGCCGAGATCGCCGACGAGTTCGATCCCGACATCATCGTCTCCGGCTACTCCGCGTACCCCCGCGAGGTCGACTTCCAGCGCGTGCAGGACGTTGCGAACGACGTCGACGCGTACCACCTGGCCGACATCGCCCACATCACGGGCCTGGTCGCCGCGGGCGTCCACGCCTCGCCCGTCGGCGTCGCGGACTTCGTCACCGGCTCGACGCACAAGACCATCCGCGCGGGCCGCGGCGGGATCATAATGTGCGACGAGGAACACGCCAAGGCGATCGACAACGCGGTCTTCCCGGGCGCACAGGGCGGCCCCCTGATGCACAACGTCGCGGGGAAAGCCGTCGGGTTCAAAGAGGCGCTCTCGGAGTCGTTCGAGGCGTACGCCGAGCAGACAGTCGCCAACGCGAAAGCACTCGCCGAGACGTTCACCGAGCACGGACTCGAGGTCGTTTCGGGCGGCACCGACAACCACCTCGTGTTGGTCGACCTCCGACCCTCCCATCCGGAGACGACGGGCAAAGACGTCGAAGCGGCCCTCGAAGACGCCGGAATCATTATGAACGCGAACACGGTCCCCGGTGAGACGCGGTCGGCGTTCGACCCCAGCGGAATCCGTCTCGGCACGGCCGCGCTCACGACGCGCGGCTTCGACGAGGACGTGACTCGGGAGGTCGGCGAACTCGTCGTCAGTGTGGTCGACAACTACGACGACGAAGACGTCGTCGCCGACGTCACAGACCGCGTACAGGAACTCTGCGCGGAGTACCCGCTCTACGAGTAGCAGCGCCGACGGGGCGGGACCGCCCGCCCAGGGATTCGACGCGGAACCCACACATTTGAAGTGTGCTACCGCTCCCTCTAGCGTATGACCGAGATCATCGACGGCAACGCCGTCGCTGAGGATATTCGGAACGGACTTCTCGACGGGATCGAGACGTTGACCGAGGCTGGGACGACTCCCTGTCTCGCCACGGTTCTGATGAACGACGACCCCGCCAGCGAGACGTACGTCTCGATGAAGCACAAAGACTGCGAGGAAGTGGGGATCGCCACACGCGACATCGAGATCGATCCCGACGCGCCCGCCGAAGACCTGTTCGACACGGTCGACGAGCTGAACGCCGACCCAGAGGTTCACGGCATCCTCGTTCAGATGCCCCTCCCGGACCACGTCGACGAGCGTGAGGTCCTCCGCCGCATCGACCCCGCGAAGGACGTCGACGGCTTCCACCCCGAGAACGTCGGTCGTCTCGTCGCGGGCAACGCCAGGTACAAACCCTGTACGCCGCACGGCGTTCAGAAGCTTCTCGCCGCCGCGGACGTCGAGACCGAGGGCGCAGACGCGGTGGTCGTCGGTCGCTCGAACATCGTCGGCAAGCCGATGGCGAACCTCCTGATCCAGAAGGCGGAGGGTGGTAACGCGACCGTAACGGTCTGTCACTCCCGGACGGACGACCTCGCGGAGAAGACGCGCGCCGCCGACATCGTCATCGCTGCGGCCGGCGTCCCCGAGATGATCACCGGCGAGATGCTCTCGGAGGGGGCTGTCGTGATCGACGTCGGCATCAACCGCGTCGAGACCGAAGACGGCTCAGAGCTGGTCGGTGACGTCGAGTACGAGAGCGCCGCCGAAAAGGCGAGCGCGATCACGCCCGTTCCGGGCGGCGTCGGACCGATGACCCGCGCAATGTTGCTGTGGAACACGGTCAAGGCTGCCGGCGACGTCGCCGGTGTCGACGTCGACCTCCCGTAGCCTGTCTGTTCAGCGCCCGAATCCGCTCGGACCGCCGGGACCGCCCGGACCGCGGGTGCCGCGCGGGCCGCCGGGACCCTCTCCGGCGACCGTCGTATGCGTCGGCTCCGGCCGCGGCTCGACTTCCTCGCCGTCGACGAATCGAACGAACGAGAGGTAGAACTCGCGTCCGCACGGGCTCTCTAGGTCCGGGTCTTCGACGTCGTCGGCGTCGCTTCGGTCGCCGGTCCACCGAACACCGGCGGCTCCGACATCGCCCTCACCGCAGACGAGCCGGACACCGTCGGCCGACTCGAACTCCTCGTCGGGGTCGGCGTACTCCCAGCCGACGAGCGGATACGGCGTGACCGACTTATCGGAGAGGTAACCCTCGCGGTCCAACTCGAAGACGGCCCCGCAGTGCGGACAGTAGTAGCTGACAGGATAACTCATTGGTCCGACATCGGGCGCGAACCGACTTAACGCCCGCGCCGGTAGGGTTCCGGGTGCGGGTGCACTCTACGGAGCCACGCCCAGTGTTTAAATACGACGGCGGGGCCACAGCGCGTGTGTCGTGACCGGGATCGCGAGACGTGACGCGGGAGCGCGGCACGGCGTCTCGCGGCGGTGCGTGTGCCGCCTGTCCGCTACTCAGTCCGAACGGGTCGAGTCAGCGAGCTGCTCGTCGACGTAACTGAATGCGACGCCCGCGCGGCGAGCTGCCTCCTCGTCGCGGACCGAGTCGCCGACGAAGACTGCGTCGTCGGGATCGGCTCCGAGTCGCCGGATCGTCTCGAGCAGGGGGTCCGGGTGGGGCTTCTGCGTCGCCACGGAGTCGCGGCCGACAACGGCGTCGACGTGGGAGTCGAGGTCGTGGACGTCGAGCGCGGTTCGGCAGGCGTCCTCACAGTTCAGCGAACAGACGCCCTCGGCGTCGAACGTACCGACGGTGTCGGCGTGGGGGAGCCGTTCGGAGCGACGCGCACCCTCGCGCTCGTGGCCCGCGATGACGGCTTCGACGTCGCCGCGGAGGTCGGTCTCGTCTGCGAGCTCCAGGAGACCCCAGAGGTTTCGCCCGGCCGTGTCGACGCCGGCGCGGTCGAACACCCCGGTGACGTCGTCAGTGACGACGCCCCAGTCGACAGAGAGGTCCACGAGCGTGCCGTCCAGATCCCAGACGGCGACATCGAACTCGGCGAGCGACGGTCCCGGTTCCGCGCTGGAGTGATCGGTCATCACTCTCTGTAGGATGGCATCGTGAAAAGGGGCTTCGGATGGGCCGCTGACCCGCCTCGTCCGGATCGCCTCGGTAACTCAACCGGGCCTCAGTCCGCCGGCTCCCACTCCCGAAGCGCGTTCCGGACGGCCTCCGGGTCGGCGTCAAGTCCGCCACCCTGCGCGAACGGCGGCCCGCCGCCACCACCGCCCCCGTAGGTGTCGGTCACGGCGTCGACCACGTCGCCGGCGTGCACGTCGCTGTCCGGTCCCGCAGCGACCACGAGATACGGGCGCTCGTCGCCGCCAACCGCGCCGACGACGTCCGCGTCGTCGACGGCCGACTTCGCCGCCTCGCCGGCGTCGTTGGGGTCGACGCCGTCAAGGACGCCGAGGTGCCAAGTCGTCCCCTGCTTCTCGACGGTGTCGAAGCCGTCGATCGCGTCGGCGACGGCCGCGCGTTCGAGCTCGCGGACCCGGTCCTGAAGCTCGTCGCGCTCCGACCGAACCGCCGCCGCCGTCTCCGCGAGGTCGTCGAGGTTCGTTTCCAGCGTCGCTGCCGTGCGACGAAGCGCGTGGTGCCGGTCCGCACCGCGATCGATACCGGCCGGTCCGACCGCGAACTCGACGCGGGTGAGCCCCTCGCCGGGGTTCGACCGGTCCAGAACCGTTACTGGGCCGATCTCGCGCGTGTTCGAGACGTGCGTGCCTCCGCAGGCGGCGACGTCCCAGCCGTCGATATCGACGACTCGGACCGTGTCGGCGTCGGCCATAACCCCCTCTTCGGTCTTCGTGTTGAACGCGACGTCGTCGCGAGCGGTCGCCTCGTCTGCCGGAACCTCCGCCCAGCTCACGTCCAGAGAGTCCCAGATCGCACGGTTCGTCAGCCGTTCGAGTTCGACGAGGGTCTCGTCGTCGATCTCAGTCGGCGTCGTGAAGTCCAGACGGACCTTCTCTTCGGAGATGTCGAAGCCGCCGTAGCCGAGATCGTCGAGAAGCCGGCGACCAGCTCCGTAGAGCACGTGACTCGCCGTGTGTGCTCGCATACAGTACGTTCGGAAGTCGTCGTCGACGACACCGGTCACCGCGTCGCCGACCTCGAACGAGGGTGACGCCGTCAGCGTGTGCCGGACCGCGTCGGCGTCTTCCTGAACGTCGACGACTTGGACGCCGTCGATCGTTCCGCTGTCTGCGGGCTGGCCACCGCTCTCGGCGTAAAAGTAGGTGTGATCGAGCGTCACCGTCCGGTCGTCGACGTCGACGACCTCGGCGGTGAACTCGCGGACCTCCGGATCTGCCGGGGCGCGTGTTCGCATACGAGCCGCTGAGGGCGTGGGGAGACAAAAATGGTGGCAGTTCGGCGGACGAGACCTCCCGTCACCGCGTGCAGCGGTCGCCTACTCGTCGATCAGATCGACATCGAGCCGGTCTTCGAGCGCGCGAACCAGCGATCCGCCGACACCGGCGCGCGTGGCACGGCCCTGTTCGACGGCATCGATATCGGACTCCTCGGCGTCGAGTTCGGCCGCCAGCTCCTCGATCGTCAGGCCCGCCTCCTGTCGCGCCGCCTCGACGCGGTCGCCGTAGCCGGAGACGAGGTAGGGCAACTGGTCGCCCTCGTAGTCGGTTCCCTCCTGCTCCCAGTGGCTCGCATCGCCCGAGGCCTGGTCGTACATCCGTGCTTGCTGTTGGGCGGCGCGTTTGCGGCGGGAGGTCCCGGAAGAACCATCGTCGGGCGACCCGGACGAGGCGCTCGTCGTTTTCCGAGTGTCGTCGTGCGGTGCACAGTCCGCACAGACCAGGAGTTCCGCGCCGGCGACGTTGGCCCGGCGGAGATTGCCGGTCGAGCGACCGCAGAGTTCGCAGCTATCGCCGTCGCCACCGCCGCCGCCGCTCCCGGTGGAGTATTTTGGCATAGCTTCCGTACTCTCTCCAGGGGTTAAAACGTAGCCCCACCGTGGGGCGAGCAGCGGCGACTGCCGCCGCGAGAGCGGATCACTCGCGGTTTCGAGCGCACGAGACTGGAGTGCGGATTAGGTCGAGAGCCGACCGGCGGACCGGACGGCCACGGCTGGTGAACGTAGCTTCGGAAGGATTGTGCGTGGGTGCTGTGTCCCCGAAGGGAAGAGCACCTGCATCGAGTGGCGGTCGAATCGCCGTGCGATGCGTGGGACCGGATTTGAACCGGCGGACCCCTATGGGACAGCGCCCTCAACGCTGCGCCGTTGGCCTAGCTTGGCTACCCACGCTCGCAGTGTCGTATCGTGCAATCACTGGTTGTCCGGGGTAATTTAAATGAGTTTCCTTTCGACGACGGAGCGGGCGTCCCGTAGCCGGCACCGTTTTTACCGCTCCGTCCGGCCATCCGGTATGGAACTCCGTGCCCGCGACCACGTGCTCGAACTCACGACGGCACTGACCGTGGTCTCACTCGCCGCTGTGTTCGGTGCCGTTCTGGGTGCGATCCCCGCCTCGATCGTCCCCGACGCGCCCGCGACGCTGGTCGAAGCGATCCCCCACGTTAACGCCGCCCTCAGCACTACAGCGATCGTGACGATCCTCCTCGGCGTGCGCTTCATCCGGCGCGGCGACGTGAACCGACACCGGGCGATGATGATCACGACGCTCGGTCTGTTCGTTGCGTTCCTCGCGCTCTACCTCTACCGGCTCATCCTAGTCGGAACCGCCGAGTTCCCGGGGCCGGAGACCGTCTATCAGTTCGTCTACCTCCCGACGCTCGCGATTCACATCCTGCTCGCGATCGTCTGCGTCCCGCTCGTCTACTACGTGCTGCTGCTCGGGGTCACGCGCCCGGTCTCAGAGATCTACGACTCCGCACACAAGCGGGTCGGCCGGATCGCCGCCTCGCTGTGGCTGATCTCCTTTTTCCTCGGCGACGTCGTCTACGTGATGCTGTACGTCGTCTACTGACGCGGTCGCCGTTTTCGACGAGATACTGAATCGTTCACACGCCTCGCCGACTACGACGTCCCCGGCACTCACGAACGAACCCGGACAGTGACCGCGCCGCGCCGACGAATCCGTTCCGTCTGTCGCCGATCAGTCGTCTGCGCGCGCGGGTTCGTTCTCGCTGATGACCGGTCGGTGCACGTCGCGGTCGGTCTCCTCGCCCTCGATGTCGTAGGGGTACTCGCCGGTGACACAACCCAGACACAGATCGAGTTTCGACGCGTCGAGGGTGTCGGCGATGGCGTCGACGGAGAGGTAGCCGAGGCTGTCGGCACCGATCTCCTCGCGGATATCCTCGACCGACTGGCCGGCCGCGATGAGCTCCTCTCGGGAGGCCATATCGATCCCCATATAGCAGGGGGCGACGATCGGCGGCGCCCCGATTCGAACGTGGACCTCGTCCGCGCCGGCGTCCCGGAGCAGCGACACGAGCTGGCGCGACGTCGTTCCCCGGACGATGCTGTCGTCGATGATTGTGACGGAGCGCCCCTCGATCGTGTTCTTGATCGGATTGAGCTTCAGCCGGACCGCGCGCTCGCGCTCGTCCTGCGTCGGCATAATGAACGTCCGCCCGACGTAGCGGTTCTTCATCAGCCCCTCGGCGAACTCGACGGAGTCGTCTTCCTCCTCGCGCGGGTCGCCGTCGGCAGTCGTCTCGTTGGCCGCCTCGGCGTAACCGGAGGCGAACGCGCGCCCGGAGTCCGGGACCGGTAGCACGACGTCCGTCTCGACGCCGGATTCGCTCCACAGTTCCCGCCCCAGGTTCCGGCGAGCCTCGTAGACGAGCGTGTCGTCGATGATCGAGTCCGGGCGGGCGAAGTAGACGTGCTCGAAGAAGCAGTGAGCGGTGTCGTCGTTCTCGACGAGCTGGTAGGTGTCGTAACCGGAGCCGTCGGGTTCGAGGACGACGAGTTCGCCCGGTCGAACGTCGCGGACGAGGTCACCGCCGAGCGTGTCGATCGCGGCCGACTCGGAGGCGACGACGTAGCCGTCCTCCAGTTCGCCGATGCAGAGGGGCCGGTTCCCCTGCGGGTCGCGGACCGCGAGCACGGTCTCGTCGTGCATAATCGTCAGCGCGTAGGAGCCGTGGATCCGGTCCATCGTCCGCTTGACAGCGCGGACGAGATCCGCTTCCAGAAGATTCCGCGCGAGGTCGTGAGCGATGACCTCGGTGTCGCCGTCGGAGGTGAACGCGTGTCCCAGATTCGCGAGTTCCGCGCGGATCTCGTCGGCGTTGACGAGATTTCCGTTGTGGGAGAGACCGAGCGATCCGGACTTAAACGACACCGAAAACGGCTGGGCACAGGAGGCGTTGACGCCGCCCGAGGTGGGGTAGCGGACGTGGCCGATCCCGGTCTGTCCCGCAAGCGAGTCGAGGTCGGTCTCGTCGAAGGCGTCGCCCACGAGGCCCATCGCGACGTGACTGTGCTGCTGGAAGCCGTCGTGGGTGACGATCCCGGCGGACTCCTGCCCGCGGTGCTGGAGCGCGTACAGCGAGTAGTACAGGGGACGTGCGGCCGCCCGGTCGTCGAGCGCGACGCCGACGACGCCGCACTTCTCCGTCGGGCCGGAGAGATCAGCCCCGGTCAGTGTCGCGTCTGTCGGTCCCGCGGTCGTCTCGCGTCCGGGTGTGGGGTTCGAGGGGTCCCGCCCGTCAGGCATATGCGAGGATAGGGATGCCGGGGGCTAAAAACCCGTCCATATGCTACCTTCACGCGAGATCACGGAGGAAATATACACAAGTGTGTATACTGTGGCCTAGACAGACTCAACCGAGGATGTTGAAATCCGACCGGCGGTAGTACGTGACGACTCCCTCGGAGGTCTCGATCCGTTTCGAAGCCAGGAAGTCGGCGTCGCGCAGTTCGGTGACAGCCTGATGGACCTGTCGCTCTGTGACGTCCATCGGCGCGACGTCGACTTCGTCGGGGTCGCCCCCCTCCCCGTCTTCGTCTTCTCCGCACCACGTCTCTGTCTCGGGCGTGGCGAACGTTCCCCCGTCCACGAGCAGGTCGTGTAGCTCTGAGACGGCGTACGCACGCGGCGCGACCGCCTCGAGGAACTCGGCGACTGCGCGCTCGACGTCGGTCCACTGCTTGCCGGACTCCCACTCGTCGTCGTTGATCGGCATAGGCACCCGTCGAACCGGGGCAGGAAAAGTATTTTCACGCTGTCAGATCCGGCCGGACGGGAGGCGACTGCTGCGGCGGTACGTCGACGATCAGGACAAGTCTTATTCACCACCGATTTTTAGGCTGGCCTAAGATGGCGGATCACACCGAGCAGCTCGTCGGGACTCTGTTTCGGGTTCTTTCTGAGGAGGGACACACCGAAGCACAGCGAGCGCTCTTGAGCACGTATCAACGGCACGCGACCGCAGAACGCACGGAGCTTGCGGAGAGCCTCTTTTCGGAGGTCGTTACGGCCCTCGATGAACAGATCGACACCCAGACCCAAGTAGAGATTCTCACGTCGGCGGTCGAACGACTCCTGAACCGGTTTACCGCAGTCGTTGAAGCCGCTCCCGTGGCCATCGTTGCCATCGATGCCGACGGCTGCCTCCAGATGTGGAACGACGGTGCTGAACGAATGTTTGGCTGGCGTGACGCCGAAGTCAGCCAACAGCCGTACACGCAGGTGCTAACCGAGTCGCCACAAACCGCCGAGAGCGTGTTTTCCCGCCTCGAAAACGGCGAGCTGGTCCGCGGAGTCGATGCACAGCACACTCACAAAAACGGAACTGTCCTCGACGTGCGGCTCTGGGCGGCTCCGATCAAGACACGGGTAGAGGAGTTCGACGGAAGCGTGTTGGTGATAAGCGATATTTCAGAACAGAAACAGCGCGAGCAGCGGCTCGCCGTGCTCAACCGTGTCTTGCGTCACAACATCCGAAACGAGATAAACGTCGTTCGAGGGCACCTCGAGCTGCTGGCCGAGTCCCGGCCCGGAGACGACGAGCATATCCAGCTGATGCGAGAGAAGCTTTCGAATATCGAAGAGCTAGGCGACACAGCGCGGCGAATCGAGCAGATACAGGACACCACGAGAGAGGAGCGGAACACGATTGATCTGGGGACGATGCTACGAGAGCGGGTCGAACGTCTCCGGGCCGACTCACGGGGGGCGCAGGTCTCGATGGACGTTCCGAAGTCGCTCTTCGTCGTTGCCGACAAACTGTTACCGTACGCTTTCGACAATGTCCTCGACAACGCTGTCGAACACAACGATTCGGAAGTCCCGACGGTAGAAGTCGACTACGCCACCGATGCGGACTCTTCTCCCAGCCGTGTTACGGTGAGCGTCGCGGACAACGGTCCGGGGTTACCTTCGATGGAACGAGAAGTGCTCACGTCTGAGACCGAGACACCCCTCAAGCACAGTAGTGGGCTAGGCTTGTGGCTCACCCGGTGGATCGTCCGGAACTCAGACGGGTCGGTAACGGTACGCGAAAGCGAATTGGGCGGCATCTGTGTCTCGATCTCTCTCAAGATCCAGTCGAGATGAGCGGTCGATGATCGAGAAAGCGGGTTGGGTGATCGACGTGACCACAGATCCCCAGAGCGCGCTGACGGTCCTGCGCGCGACAGCCAGAGTACCCGCACAAACAGAGATTGTGGGCGACGTCTGCCGATCAACTTTTCTCGGTCCGTTGCTTCACTCGCTGCATCACCTGGTGTATTTTTGTCTTTCCGTGGTTTTCTGAGGCTGAATACACGCGCATAATTTATGTATTTGTGCTGCTTTTATACAGATGCGGGCTTGCCCGCCACCTGAACCACTCTGAAACGATTCTCCGGTGCGCCGCCTTCGGCCCTCTCGCGGCGCTTTCGACACAGACCAAGCGCTCCAGAGTAGCGCTCGCCATCGGGTCATCACGTCCACATACCGAGCAGGATTACGACACCGTCGGCGTCGAGCGCGCCCCGCTCGATTCCCACCTCGACGAGTAAGAAAGTACTCGGCGGTCCGCAAACTGGTCAGGCCTGTTCAGCCGACGATCTCGAACCGTGCCCCGCCGTCGACCCCGTCTGTGACACGGATCTGCCAACCGTGAGCATTGACTATCTGTTCGACAATGCTCAGCCCGAACCCGGTTCCGTCCACCGACTGCGAGTAGCCGGCCTCGAAGACGTCGTCACGCTCGTCTGACGGAATACCCGGGCCATCGTCCTCGATGTAGAACCCATCGTCCAGTTCCCCGACTGTCACAGTCACGTCCGCCCCGCCGTGTTCGACTGCGTTCCGAAACAGATTCTCGAACACCTGCCTGAGTCGACTGCTGTCGGCCCGAACAGTTCGATCGGCATTCGCGAGCAACACTGCCTGGTTCGTCTCGACGGTCTCCCAGCAGTTGTTGCTCATCGTGGCGAGATCGACCGGCTGAGCGTCTGTCACCTCTTTGCCTTCCCGAGCCAGCATCAGGAGATCATCGATCAGCGTCCCCATCCGGTCGAGCGCCCCTTCGACGTCGTCGAGATGGTCGCTGTCACACTCCTCGGCTGCCAGTTCGAGCCGCCCGGTGGCGACGTTCAGCGGGTTCCGTAGATCGTGTGAGACAACACGCGTGAACTCTTTGAGCCGCTCGTTTGCACGCTTAACCGACTCACGTTCGCTGATGTCGATATACATCGCTACCGTTCCGACGATCTCGCCGTCGGCTGTACGGCGCGGAACCGCGCGCAAGAGCGCCTCGATTACCTCACCATCGATAGTCATTAGCTCGCGTTTCTCTCTGGTGAACTGTCCGTCAAGCGACTGGCTATACCCCCCTGATTGCAGCCTCTCCGCCGACTCGGGTGTGTAGAAATCCCCGAGTTCACTGCCGAGTATCGTCTCCGGATCGTATCCAACGGTCTCGGCGAACTGTCTGTTGCAGTCCTCTACGATCGGTCGGCCGTCCTCGGATCGAGTGAGAATCGTCATCACCGGGGCTTCCCTGAACAGCGTTCGGTACTGGAGTTGGTACTTCGACGCCAACTGCTCCAGTTCCTCCGTTTTTCGCTCCAGTCCCTGTTCGCGTTCTATTCGTTCGGTGATATCCTGAAACGTACCGCGCACACCAACGATTTCGTCATTCTCGTACCGGGGCTCGCCGCGGGCGTGGATCCATCGCACCTCGCCGTCGGCTGTGACGATGCGTAGCTCTAGGTCGTACGGTTCACCCCTCGTCGTCACTCGTGTGACGGCATCTCGAATGGTGTCTCTATCGTCCGGGTGGTAGAATTCGATTCCATCTTCGACTGTCGGCTCGAACTCTACGTCGACGCCGTGAATCCGGTAGACTTCTTCGGTCCATCGGAGTGAGTCGGTTCGGAGATCAATTTCCCAGCCGCCGACATTTGCGACGTTCTGGGTCTGTTCGAGGAACCCCTGTTTACGTTCCAGTTCGTGTTCACGCTCTTTGAGATCGGTGATGGCGGTCGTGACACCGGTAACCCACGACGGATCGCCGTCCTCGTCGGTAATCACATCAAGGCGGGCCCGCACCCACTGCATCCCACGGTCGGGATGGTCGATACGGAACTCCTGTTCGAGTGGCCACTCGGACGTTCCGTCCTGCTGGGCCTCCACGTCCACGAGTAACTCGCCTTGGTCGTCGGGATGGATGTGTCGGACCCAAGCCGTCGGGTCGTCGTATGCTTCCTCGGGCGTGATCCCGTAGATTGTCTCCACTGCAGGGTTCACGTACTCGGTTTCGGAGTAGTCGGCCGGCAACAGGAAAAACGCGTCCTGGACGTTACCCGTAAATCGCTCGAACCGCTCGCGGATCATCTGGAGCTCCTGCTCGCGTTCCTTGCGCCCGGTGATGTCTCGGTTCGTACAGATCAGCTTACCGTCGTCGACCAACGAGAGGGTGATTTCTTGATGGACCGGGGTGCCGTCGCGTCGCTTGCCCACAGCCTCGCCGCGCCACTCGCCCTCGCATTCGAGTACCGGAAACACGTCCTGTTCAAGCCGTGCAATCTCGTCGTCGCCATACAGTCGTCGCCAGGTGCTGCCGAGGAGTTCATCGGCGTCGTACCCGAAGACGTCAGCGTGGGCCTGGTTCGTATAGATGTACCGACCGTCCTCGTTTTGCACCGCGATACCGTCCATCGACGCTTCCATCGCGGCGGACTGCATCTCCAGTTCGGTTTCCCGTTCTTTGCGTTCCGTTATGTCGAAAAAGGACGATACCACTCCGATTGAGTTACCGTCGCTGTCTGTCAGGTGGCTGTTCACTCCTCTGGCGTAGAACGCTGACCCGTCCGCCCGGACGGCCTCGAGCTCGCCTTCCCAGCTACCCCGTTCTTTGACCGCTTCCAGCACAGACCGTGCTTGCTCAGGATTCTTCCACAGATCTATCGCGGGACGTCCGAGCACATCGTCTTCGTCATCGTACCCCCACATATCGAGGAACGTAGGGTTCACGTCCATCAATTCGCCGTCAAGACCTACTATCGCAATTCCGCTGAGGGCTGATTCGTACGCGTATTGATACTGCCGGAGCATATTTTCCCGCTCTTTACGCTCGGTAATATCGTGTGAGACGCCGAGTACAGCATCGCCGTCCGTCTCCACCGGGTCGTAGGGGATCTTTGTCGTCTTCAAGAGCCGTGTCTCACCATCTGCGGTCGTCAGCAACTCCTCCGGAATATGTTTGGGCTCGCCGGATTCGATGACGGCCTGATCGTCAGCGCGGAACTGCTCGACTTCCTCCTCGGAGTCGGCGAAGTCCACATCTGCGGCTTCTTCAAGATCGCCCACAGTGGTCCCGTACGCGTCGGCAACGGCCTCGTTTGCCAGTAGGAACTTACCGGTCTCGTCTTTGACGAAGACGAACTGTGGAAGCATATCGATGATCTGTCGTAACCGGTCGCGGGTCGCCTGGGCGCGCTTCTGTTGACGGCGGCTTTCGACGGCGTTACGAATTTTGTTGGCAAGGATAGCATACTGGCTCTTCCCGATCTCTTTTTGTAGGTAGTCCGTCACGCCGGCAGCGATCGCGTCGCCCGCAACAGCCTCACTCCCCTTACCGGTATAGAGGATAAATGGCAGATTGGGGTACTCCTCGCGTACCGTTTCGAGAAACTCGATGCCGTCCTGGCCGGGCATCTCATAATCACTCACGATACAGTCGAAGCCACTTGCGGCAAGTCGATCCAGTCCCTCGCTGGCGTTCGTCGCCGTCTCAACGGTGAACTGAATCTCTTGTTCCGAGAGCATATTGGCCGTCAGATCCGCAAAGACGGGATCATCATCAACGTGGAGAACTGAGATCCCTGGAGCCTCAGTCATATATAAACCATAGATGGTGTGCGATATAGTGATACGGGCCCGGTTCTCACGCGAGATATTGGGTCACTCTGCGACCACCTGTCGTGTGCCTCGCGTCGACGGCAGCGTCCGCCCCGACTAGATCACGCAGCATACGCCGCCATAGAGTGGGGTGTAAGTGAGCTACGTCCTGATCAGTAGATTACTGTTAGCGAGATCTGCTCTGGAGTGTGGGCTGCTGGCGATCTTCGTCGAAGTCGGTGTCGTACGACTGCTTTGCGGGTCGTACGGTCTGTGCGTTTCAGTCGGTTCACTCGAAACGGGGGTTCATCGAGACACCTCCCAGCCACCGTCGGCCATCGCGCCCTCGATGTGGGCGTCGACCGCTGCGATCTCGACGTCGTCGCGCTCGAAGACCTCGATCGTGGTTTCCGGCGATTTAGCGTCGCCGCTCGACGGGGCTACCCCTTCGAGGTCGGCTGTGATGAAGAAGTGTCTCCGTGTTTTGATTCCGTGTAAGAACGAGTGGGTTGGGGCAGATTTGAACTGCCGGCCTCCTCCATGTCAAGGAGGTGTCATAACCAGACTAGACCACCAACCCGCCTGGCGCTTGCATTCCGCTGCACCCGTTTGAGTGCATTACGTCGTTTTCCGGGGACATAATTGAAGGTTTCGCTTCGGGAACGCCAGACGCCGTCGTTCGGTTTTCGAGACGGCGGCCGACCCGTGCTCCGGGCGGCCTTGGACGGGCCGGGGGCAGCCGCGGCCGTTACGTCCTCGGCGACGGCGACGGCGACGGCGACGGCGAACGACCGCTCCGACAGGCTTATGCTGATGAACGGATTTGTTCATTACAACACGTACTCGTACATCGGTGCCCCACTATGACACTCCAACCCTACATCGAACGCGCGACCGACGGTGCAGATCTGACACAGGCGGACGCCCGCGACGCAGCTCGGGCAGTCTTCGAGGAGGCCACGGAGGCCCAGATCGGAGCACTGCTGGCGGCGCTCAGAGCGAAGGGCGAAACCGAGACCGAGATCGCCGGCTTCGCGCAGGGGATGCGCGACGCCGCCCGGACGATCGATCCGGACCGCGGCCCGCTCGTCGACACGTGCGGAACGGGCGGCGACGACTACGACACGATCAACGTCTCGACGACGAGCGCGATCGTCGCCGCGGGTGCCGGCGCGGCTGTCGCGAAACACGGCAACTACTCCGTGTCGTCCTCGTCGGGCAGCGCCGACGTGCTGGAGGTCGCCGGGGCCGACGTCGAGGCCGAACCGCCGGCCGTCGAGGAGGCGATCGAGCGCGACGGGATCGGATTTATGCTCGCACCGGTGTTCCACCCGGCGATGAAGGCGGTCATCGGCCCGCGGAAGGAGCTCGGAATGCGGACGATCTTCAACGTGCTCGGGCCGCTGACGAACCCCGCCGGGGCCGACGCGCAGGTCGTCGGCGTCTACGACGCTGACCTCGTTCCGGTGCTCGCCCGCGCGCTCTCGCATATGGACGTCGATCGCGCACTCGTCGTTCACGGCTCCGGAATGGACGAGATCGCGCTGCACGACGCGACGACGGTCGCGGAAGTCGACGGCGACGAGATCGAGGAGTACACAATCACGCCCGAGGAGATCGGTCTCGACACCGCACCGATCGAGGCCGTCGGCGGCGGCACACCGGAAGAGAACGCGGCCGACCTCCGCGGCATCGTGACCGGCGAGGTCACCGGCCCGAAGCGCGAGATCATCCTCGCGAACGCCGGCGCAGCGACCTACGTGGCCGGCCTCGCCGACAGCATCGAGGAGGGAGCCGAGGTCGCCGCGAATGCCATCGACGAGGGCGACGCCGCCTCGACGTTCGAGGCCCTGTGTGAGCCGATCGACGCCGCGGTGGAGCGCTGACGCGATGGTCCGCGTGAAAATCTGCGGCGTCACGGACGAGTCCGACCTCCGCGCCGTCGAACGCGCCGGCGCGGACGCCGTCGGCGCGATCGCCGACGTGCCGGTCGAGACGCCGCGGGACGTCTCGCTCCCGGAGGCCCGCGAGCTCTTCGCCGCTGCGCCGCCGTTCCTCACGACGACGCTCGTGACGATGCCGGAGACGGTCGAGGCGGCCATCGAGGCGGCGACGCGCGTCGCGCCCGACGTGGTTCAGCTCCACGGCGCGTTCGACGCCGCCGACTTCCGGGCGATCGGTGCAGCCGTCACCGCCGACGTCGTCGCCGTCGTCGACGCTGCAGCGCCCGACCGCGCGCGAGCGGTCGCCGACGCCGTCGACGCGGTGCTCGTCGACTCCATCGGCGACGACGGGGCCGGCGGGACCGGCGAGACGCACGACTGGGACGCGACTGCCGAGGTCGTCGCGACGCTCGACGCGCCCGTGATCCTCGCCGGCGGGCTGACGCCGGCGAACGTCGCCGAGGCGGTCGAAACCGTCCGGCCGTTCGCGGTCGACGTCGCCAGCGGCGTCGAGCGCGTCGGCGGAACCAAAGACCACGAGGCCGTCCGCGCGTTCGTCGCGAACGCGAGCGCGGCCGGCGCGGAGGCCACAGAGAGCGAGCGACCGCTCGCCGGGAGTGAGGAGGTGTCGTCGTGAGCGATACTGGGACGGGCGCCGAGGCGGCAGCGAGCGTGAGCCTCTCACAGACCCGCGAGTCGTTCGTCGCCGACATCACTGCGGCGCTGGAGGCACAGCGCGGTGACGGGTCGGACGGAGCCGACGGCAAAAACGGCGAAGGCGGCGAAGGCGGCGAAGGCAGCGAAAGCGACCCCGACGGGCCGATCGTGGCCCACGTCACCGCGACGATGCCGGACGTGACGCCGCTGACGGCGTACGCGGCACTCACAGACCGGAGCGACTACGGCTTCCTGCTCGAGAGCGCCGAGAAGACGCCGTCGAGCGATCCGGCGGGCGCGTTCGCCCCCGAGCACGCGACGACCGACCGACACGCTCGGTTCTCGTTCGTCGGCTACGACCCCGACGCCGTCGTTACCGTCGATCCGGACGGGACCCACGTCGACCGCTTGGGCGGGCGGGCCGCGGCGTACGTCGACGTCGACGCCGACGGAGTCGCCGCGGGCGACGCCGAGGACGCCGGGAGCGGCGGCGAGCCCGGTGATTCCGGGGACGCCGCAAGCGCCGAGCCGGACGTTCTCGACCGGCTCCGGTCGGCGTTCCCGGATCTGCCGCGCGTCGGCTTCCCCGACGAGGACCGCCAGCAGCTCCGCGGCGGGCTCGTCGGCTTCCTCGCCTACGAGGCGGTCTACGACCTCTGGCTCTCGGAGGTCGGCGTCGAGCGTCCCGCGACCGACACCCCGGACGCGCAGTTCGTCCTCACGACCAAGACGCTCTCGTTCGACCACGCGGAGTCGTCCGTCTCGCTCGTCCTCACGCCCGTGATCGCCCCCGACGACGACCCGGAAGCGGTCTACGACGACCTCCGCGCGGAGGCCGAGCGGGTCGCGGCGACGCTGGCGTCCGCCAGACAGCCCGAGACGGGCGGCTTCGTCCGCAGCGGCGAGTCGGTCGGGCCGAAAGCCGACTACGAGGCGGCCGTCCGCGAGACAAAAGCACACGTCTTGGACGGCGACATCTACCAGGGCGTGATCTCCCGCGTCCGCGAACTGCGCGGCGAGGTCGACCCAGTCGGCCTCTACGAGGCGCTCCGAGAGGTCAACCCCTCGCCGTACATGTATCTGCTCCGCCACGACGACCGTCACATCGTGGGCGCGAGCCCCGAGACGCTGGTCTCCGTCCGCGGCGACCGCGTCGTCTCGAACCCGATCGCGGGCACCTGTCCGCGCGGCACGAGCCCCGTCGAGGATCGGCGACTCGCCGGCGAGATGCTCGCTGACGGCAAGGAGCGCTCCGAGCACACGATGCTCGTGGATCTCGCGCGCAACGACGTGCGGCGCGTCGCAGCGCCCGGCAGCGTCCGCGTCGAGGAGTTCATGAACGTCTTGAAGTACAGCCACGTCCAGCACATCGAATCGACCGTCACAGGCACGCTCGCGGGCGACGGCAGCCGGAACAGGCAGTATCCCGGCGGGGCCGACGCCTTCGACGCGACGCGGGCGACGTTCCCCGCGGGCACGCTGACGGGTGCGCCGAAGGTCCGCGCGATGGAGATTGTCGACGACCTCGAACGGGAGCCCAGAGGCGTCTACGGCGGCGGCGTCGGCTACTACTCGTGGTCCGGCGACGCCGACTTCGCGATCGTCATCCGGACGGCGACCGTCGACTGCAGCGGCGACGACGACGTGATCTCCGTCCGGGCGGGCGCCGGCATCGTCGCCGACAGCGACCCGGCGGCCGAGTACGAGGAGACCGAGCAGAAGATGGGCGGCGTGCTCTCGGCTGTCGAACGGATCGAGACGGACGCCGAGGGCAGCACTGACGACGATACCGATGCTCCCGCCCCCGAAGAGGAGGTGCTCCGATGACGCTACGGCTCCTCGTCGTCGACAACTTCGACTCCTTCACGTACAACCTCGTGGAGTACTTCTCCGAGCAGCGGGTCGACGGCGAGCCCGTGGACGTGATCGTCCGCAAGAACACCGCCGACCTCGACGACCTGCGCGAGCTCGCTCCCGACGCGATCGTCATCAGCCCCGGTCCGGGCCATCCGAAGAACGACCGCGACGTCGGCGTGACCAACGACGTCCTGACGTCGCTGTCGCGGACGACGCCCACGCTCGGCGTCTGTCTCGGTCTCGAAGCGGCCGTCCACGCCTACGGCGGCGAGATCGGACACGCACCCGAGCCGATCCACGGCAAGGCGTACCCCGTCGATCACGACAGTCGCGGCGTCTTCGCGGGGCTCGCACAGGGCTTTCAGGCCGGCCGGTACCACTCGCTGATCGCGACGAGCGTCCCCGAGGAGTTCGAGGTCTCGGCGACGACGCGGCACGAACACGCGGACGGGGACGCCGCGACGGACATCGTGATGGGCGTCCGCCACCGCGAGTATCCGATCGAGGCGGTGCAGTTCCACCCCGAATCAGTCCTCACCGGCGTCGGACACGACATCGTGCGGAACTTCCTCGAGGAGTGCGTGCTCTCCGGCCGCGCGGACGAGGCGGCAACGGTCTGAGCGGTCCACCGCGAACCGAGACCGAGGCCGACCTCACGGCCCCCGTCAGAGGACGTTGATTCCGAAGAAAGAGAGCACGAGCAGCGCGCCCACGACGAGGGCGGCGATCGTCACGAGTCGCCACGCGATCTTCAGCGCGATGCGCCCGACGACGATCACGACCGCGATCGCGACGAGCACGGCCAGTGCCTGCCCGAGCGGTTGGGCCAACAGGCCGCCGAGTTGGAGGGGGAGAAGCGACGCCGTGACCGAGGTGAGTGTGGACGTCATACCGGATCGTATCGCCAGAGAGGGGGATAAGTCTGTGGGAGAAACCGACGGGTTGGGGGTCCGCGAGACCCGCTCGCGAACAAACATACCAGATATGATATTTCGATCGTAGGGCAGGCATTTATATGTTAGCTGCCGATACTATTTCTGTCCGTGCTGACCGGCCGAAGACGCCGTTCTCCGTCCGCCCGACACCCCCTCTGTTCGGCTGGATAATCGGTGTACAGCGCCGGAGTAACGCGTCGTGCTCTTCACTTTCACCTCGGTCTGCGAAGCTTCATACTCCCTGCAGCCATACGGACTCTCGTCACGTCAGGCGCGTGGCGCGGCCGGTCCGGAAGCAGGTATTGAATGTGATACTTACGAGGGAATATCCTCGATACCGAAGCCTTAACCGGCCAGCCATATTCACAAGCCATCGTTACATATGCCAGGAACTGAGCCAGTCATCCGATTCGAGATCGCCCGGTGCAACCGCACAGGGCGGGAGGGACAGTAGATGAGCGAACACCACGTCGACGCCGGCGAACTGGAGCTGCCCGTCAAGCGCACCGACGGCGACACTGTCGAGGAGCGACTCACGGCGAACGCGTACCACAATATTCTACCCGCGCGATATCTCCGCAAGGACGCCAACGGCGACCCCATCGAGTCCCAGGAGGATCTCTTCCCGCGCGTCGCCAAGAACGTCGCCCTCGCGGAGGCCGTCTTCGAGGCCGACCGTCACGACGTCGACGTCACGGTCACCCCCGACCAGCTGAAGCCCGACCACCCGCGCCGCGACGAACTCGCCGCGGAAGTGTTCGGGAAGGGCGTCGACGTCGAGTCCGACGCCGAGACCGAGCTGTCGGTCTACAACGTCAACAAGTTCGCCTACGACACCGTCGTCCCCGAACTCCCCGCGGAGATCAAGGACGCAGTCGAGACGAAGCGCGAGGAGTTCGAGGAGCTGATGGAGGATCTCTCCTTCATGCCGAACTCCCCGACCCTGATGAACGCCGGCGACGAGCTTCAGCAGCTGTCGGCGTGTTTCGTCGACTCCCCGGACGACGACATCGACGACATCCACCAGACCGCCAAAGAGGCCGCGCAGGTCTTCCAGAGCGGCGGCGGGATGGGCTACGCCTTCTGGCGGCTCCGTCCCTACGGCGACCCCGTCGGCTCGACCGGCGGCATCGCCTCCGGGCCGATCACGTTTATGCGGACGTACGACCAGCTCTGTGAGACGATCGCACAGGGTGGCGCGCGACGCGGCGCGCAGATGGGCGTGATGCGGGTCAGCCACCCGGACGTCATCCAGTTCATCCACGCGAAGAACAAGGACGTCTCGCTGGCGCATACGCTGCGGCTGAACGACCCCGACGACTTCACGCACAACTCCTTCGCCGACGCGCTCGAGGAGGCGCGCGAGCTCATCGACGACGAGGGGCGCGTCCCCAAGCACCTCCGGAACGCGGTCGAGGGACATCTCTCGAACTTCAACATCTCCGTCGGCATCACGGACGACTTTATGGAGGCGCTGTTCGAAGACGAGGAGTTCACCTTCACCAACCCCCGGACGGAGGAGCCGCACATCGCGACGCCCGAGACGAAGGAACTGTACGAGATGTTCGGGCTGGGCGAGCACGTCGAGGTCGGCGAGGAACTCTCCGTGCCCGCAGCGGAGCTGTGGCAGCATATGGTCGACGGCGCACACGAGAACGGTGAGCCGGGCGTCATCTACCTCGAACGCGTGAACAAGCTCCACTCGTTCGACGTCGAAGAGCACCCCGAGCACACCATCCTGGCGACGAACCCCTGCGGCGAGCAGCCGCTCGAGGAGTACGAGGCCTGCAACCTCGGCCACATCAACCTCTCGACGCTCGTCGACTTCGACGCCCCCGACTGGCGCGTCTGGTACGACGCCCACGGCGACGAGTACGACGGCTTCGAGGCCGCCGTCGACGCGTTCCTCGAGGAGGCCATCGACTGGGAGGACTTCGACTACCGCATCGACCGCGGGACGCACTTCCTAGAGAACGTCGTCACGATGTCGGACTTCCCGGTGTCGGAGATCGAACAGAAGGTCCGTGATATGCGGAAGATCGGGCTGGGCGTGATGGGACTGGCGCAGCTGTACATCCAGCTCGGCATCCAGTACGGGACCGAGGCGGGCAACGAGGTCGCCCGCCAGCTGATGACCCACATCAACCACGAGTCGAAGTGGACCAGCCACGAGCTCGCGGAGGCTCGCGGCAACTTCGCCGACTGGGCGGACTCGAAGTACGCCGACCCGACGGAGTACCGCGAGTGGTTCGAGCACTACGTCGGCCTCGACGCCGACGAGTGGGCCGACGGCTTCCCGATCCGAAACCACAACACGACCACCGTGGCCCCGACCGGGACCACCTCGATGGTCGGCAACACGACCGGCGGCATCGAGCCGATCTACAACGTCGCCTACTACAAGAACGTATCCGACGACGTCCAGGGCGACGAGATGCTCGTCGAGTTCGACGACTACTTCCTCCGGACGCTGGAGGCCAACGACATCGACGTCGACGCCGTGAAAGAAGAGGCGCAGGCGCAGATGGCACAAAACGAGTTCGACGGCGTCTCCTCGCTGTCGACGGTTCCGGACGCGATCTCGGAGCTGTTCGTCGTCACCGGCGACCTCTCGGGTAAGCAGCACGCGGCAGTGCAGTGTGCGACCCAGGAGGGCGTCGACTCCGCCATCTCGAAGACCTGTAACTTCCCGAACTCGGCGACGAAGGAGGATATGGACGAGGTTTACCGCTACATCTACCGCAACGGCGGGAAGGGCGTGACCGTCTACCGCGACGGGACCCGCTCGAAGCAGGTGCTCACCACGCGCGCGCAGAACACGGACTTCGCCGACGAGAGCGAGGCCGCGGAGACGCTCGTCGAGCAGATCGAAGACGTGTTCGGCGGCATCGAGACCTTCCTCGAGAACGACGACGTGCAGGCGGCCCTCGACCGGGAGGTCGAGCGACTGCTCTCGGCGGCCGACGGCGAGACCGACCTCAGCAAGAAGCGCCCCCGCCCCGACGTCCTCCACGGCGTCACCCAGCGCGTCGACACGGGCTACGGCAAGCTCTACGTCAACATCAACGAGGACGAACACGGCGAGCCGTTCGAGCTGTTCGCGAACATCGGCAACTCCGGCGGCTTCACCGCCTCCTTCACCGAGGCGCTCGCGAAGACCGTCTCGACGGCGCTCCGGTCGGGCGTCGACCCGCGCGAGATCGCCAGCGAACTGCAGGGCATCCGAAGCCCGAAGGTCGCCTGGGACAAAGGCGAGCAGATCAACTCCATCCCGGACGCCATCGGAACGGCGATGCGGCGCTATCTCGACGGCGAGATCGACAAGGGCTATCCGAAGCAGCAGAACCTGACGGAGGTTTCCGACCAGGCGGGCGACGCGAGCGTCTCGCCGGGTCGTGAGACCGACGGCGGCGCTGCGGTCGACGTCGACGTCGACGTCGACGTTGACGACGCCGACGTCGGTGGCCTCGCCAACGGATCGACTCCGGACGCGGGCGACACCGACGCGACCGACGACCTGCTCGCGGCCGGCGAGAGCCCCGAGTGCCCCGAGTGCGGCAGTATGTCGCTGTACTACTCCGAGGGCTGCAAGACCTGCGAGTCCTGCGGCTGGTCGGAGTGCTGAGCCGGCACCGCGAACCGGCGACGTAGTCGAACTGATCGGCTGACCGCGTCGACGACGCGGGGAACGGACTCCCGCTCGACGTCGGCCCAAGGCGAATCTTCTTGACGACGGCCCGCGCTGACTCTACTGTGAGCGACACGAGCGAATCGGCAGCGTCCGACGGTAGGCGACAGGGATCCGCGGAGGACGCAGCCGCCGGCGTCGAGACCCCACCCGGTCGGCCGTGCCCGCTCTGTGAACGGCCGATGGCCCACCGTCACTGCAAGTACGTCTGTCCGGAACACGGCGTCGTGTACGACTGCAGCGACACGTTCTGGTAATCTGACACACTGGTTCCGGAACCGCAGATAACGGGTATAAGAGTCTATTGGCCGTTTCTTCGTTTCGAGTTGGATTTGGTTTCAAATCGGCACGAAGCGTTATATGAACTCAGTTCGAACAAAAAACGACAGATGCGTGGCCGGACGGCACTGCGACGAGACGCCCTGAACCGTGGAACCTAACGATGGTCAGACAAGAACAGATCCGACAGAGTAAGCAGATACAGCGGCGAACGGGAAAGACATTCCATCTCGCGACGCGGGTCCTCCCCGAGCGCGTCCGGCACCAGACGTACGTCCTGTACGCGTTCTTCCGGGTCGCGGACGAAGTCGTCGACGCCGCCGACACCGCTCCGCCGGCGGAACAGCGACGGCGACTCGAGGAGTTGCGACGGCAGGCACTCGGCCGCGAGGCGGCCGACGATCCAGTGTTGACCGCGTTCGCCGAGCTCCGAGAGACGCACGGCATCCCCGAGTCCGACGTGAACGTGTTCATCGACGCGATGCTCTCGGACGTCGAGACCGACCGCTACGAGACCTACGAGGAGCTCGAAGACTATATGGACGGCTCCGCGGCCGCCGTAGGTCGAATGATGACCAAGCTGATGGAGACGCCGCAGGCCGAACAGGCCCTCCCGCACGCGACGGCGCTGGGTGAGGCGTTCCAGCTGTCGAACTTCCTCCGTGACGTCCGCGAGGACATCGTCGAGCGCGGGCGGATCTACCTCCCGCGGGAGACCCTCCGGAAACACGGTGTCAGCGAGGAACAGATGCTGAACTTCGAGTTCGACGACAACTTCCGGGCGGCGATGCGCGAGGAGCTCCAGCGGACGGAGGCGCTCTACCGCGAGGGAGTCGCCGGCATCGAGTACCTTCCGGAAGACTGTCAGTTCGCCGTCCTCCTGTCGGCGGTGCTCTACGCCGACCACCACCGCGAGATCCGCAGACTGGACTGTAACGTGCTCTCGGCGACGCCGTCGCTGTCGACGTCGCGGAAGCTGTTCCTGTTGGCGAAGACGCGCCTGTTCTGGGCGCTCGAACGGGATCCGGTCGCGGTGTTCCGTCGCGTCAGCGTCGTCCCGTACCCCGACGAGAGCGAGGCGACGCGCGATCCGGGCCACTCGGGGCCGTCACCCGGCCGGACCGCCGGTTCGTCGTCGGGACGAGAGGCCGGTCGCGTCTCCGGTTGGCTCCGCAGTTTCACGCGCAGCGAGTAGCTCGCCGTCCGCGTTTTCTCCGCGAAACTGACTCACCCGCGCCGCTTCGACGTCGACTCCTGGCTCTGGATCCACGGGAGCCCACGCGTCGGCACGTCGAAGCGGTCGGTCCGAACGAGGCCGAGGCCGAAGAGCGCAGCCAGCACGACGGGGATCCAGTTCCCGAACCAGGCGTTGATCCCGCCCCAGAGGATGACGAAGGAGACGAGGTCGTCGAGCAGGAACTCACAGTCGTCGAGTCGCCGCCGCAGTGCGGTCCGGTCGTAGCCCCAGTCGAGCGCGACGACGGCGACGGTGGCCGAGAGCACCCAGCCGGCATAGTTCGACAGCGGTACGTCGTAGAACGCGCCGCCGTTCGGATACACCCAGAAGCCGAGCGCGACGGCGCCGGGATCAAGGACGAGATCCATCGTGAGCACGGCCGCGATCACGGCCAGAAGGCGCGTCGCCGTCCGGTCGGCGCGGTCGCCGAGGAGGAGCAGACAGAGCAGATAGGAGTTCATCACGAGCGGGATGAAGAAGACGGGCAGCCCCAGCGGGACGCCCGCGACGACGGGGCCGAGATCGACCCCGTAGAAGAACTCGCCGTACGGCAGGCCGGTCTGGATCCCGACGAACTCGATCGCGTAGGCGTACAGCGTCAGCGCGCCGACCCCGAGTGCGGCCCGTCGGTCGGTGATCGAGAGCACGCCGACGACGAGCGGCGAGCGCATCACGATGGTCCCGAGGAGGATCAACAGGCCGTTGAACGCCAGCGGGGCCGGCAGGATCCCCTCCGCGCTGGCCAAGAGCAGGACGATCCCGTTCAGCGGGAAGAACACCGAGATCGTAAAGCGGTTCTCGCGGACGAGCCGCTCGAGCCGTCGCTCCCACTCGCCGCGGCTCTGCGGCAGTCGCTCCGAGAGCGCCGTCAGCGACGCGCGCCCCCCGGACTCAGACATACATCAGCCTCCAGAGCGCCCCAAGCGTCAGCAGCGTGCCCACGACCGTGTTGAGCATCGGATACCACCAGTACGCGCGGTCGACGTCGACGCTCGAGCGGTAGACGGCGAGAATCACGAGCGGGTAGGCACCGAGCAGCAGGCCGATCCGGACGTCGACGAGTCCGAAGACGACGGCGGCGGCGAGCCAACAGCAGAGGCAGTAGACGAACGTGCGCCGCTCGCCGAGGAACGTCGCCGTCGTCCGGATGCCGGCCTCCCGGTCGGGCTCGATGTCGGGGATCGCAGAGAAGGTGTGCATCCCCATCGCCCAGAGCCACGCGCCCGCCAGCGCCGCGAGCGGGGGGTGAGCGCGCGCGACGGCGGCGTAGGCGGCCGCACCGGGGAGGACGTACAGGCCGTTCGAGACCGAATCGAGGAACGGCGTCGTCTTGAAGCGCAGCGGCGGCGCCGAGTACTGAAAGCCGAGGAGGAAGAACCCGGCGAGATACGGCCACGCGCGCGATGACGTCGCGAGGAACGTAGCCACACCCAGCAGCGTCGACACAGCGATGACGGCCGCGACGATCGAGTCGCCGCTCCACCGGGCCTCGCGGCCTCCCTTCTTCGGGTTCGACACGTCGACGTCGACGTCGAAGACGTCGTTGACGCCGTAGAGGAAAACGTTCGCCGGGAGCAGAAAGTACGCGAAGAGGCCGACGCTCACCGGCGTAAACAGTTCGCCGGTCGTGTCGGCTCCGAACGCGACGCCCACGACGACGGGGCCGGCGAGGTAGAGCCAAAAGCGCGGACGCGACAGCGTCAGCAGATACCGGAGGCGACCGAGCATTCCTCAATCCGCCCGCTCGGCCATCGCTTCGGCGGTGAGTTCGCCGCTGATCAGGCACATCGGGACGCCGATGCCGGGCGTCGTGAACGAGCCGGTGAAGTAGAGTCCGTCGACCGCCTCCGAGTGGTGCGGCGGGCGGAACAGCGCCGTCTGCCGGAGCGTGTGCGCGAGCCCCAGCGCCGTCCCCTTGGTGCTGTTGTACCGGTTCGTGAAGTCGTTCACGCAGAAGGACTTCTCGAAGACGATCCGGTCGCGGAGGTCGACGCCGGTGTTCGTCTTGATGTCGTCCAACACGAGGTCGCGGAACTGCTGGCGCATCTCCGGCGTGTCTTCGAGTCCAGCGGCGATCGGCACGAGCGCGAAGAGGTTCGAGTGGCCGTCGGGCGCGACCGTGTCGTCGGTCTCGGAGGGCACACAGAGGTAGTAGGCGGGGTCCTCGGGCCACTCGGGGTCGTCGAAGATGCGCTCGAAGTGCTCGTCCCAGTCGGTCGGGAGCACGAGCGTGTGGTGTTCGAGCGGCTCGACGTCGCCCTCGACGCCGAGATACAGGAGGAACGCCGACGGCGCGTACGTCCGCGACTCCCAGTAGTCGTCGTCGTACTGGCGCTTCTCTTCGGGGAGCAGTTCCATCTCGGTGTGTCGGTAGTCGGCGTCGCTGACGACGTAGTCGGAGTAGAACTCCTCTCCGTCCGCGGTGCGGGTGACGAACGCGCCCTCGCGGCCGCGGATCTCCGCGACCGGGCTGCCGGTCCGGAAGTCGACGCCGAGTTCCTCGCCGAGTTCGACGACTCCGTCGACGACGCCGCCCAGCCCGTGTTCGGGGTAGTAGACGCCCATATTGAAGTCGACGTGGCTCATCAGGTTGTAGAGCGCCGGCGTGTTGTTCGGCGCGCCGCCGAGGAACACCAGCGTGTACTGCATAATCTGCTGGAGCTTGGGGTGGTCGAAGTACTTCTCGACGTGGTCCTGCATCGAGCCGATGAGCGAGAGCCCGCGGGCGTTCTTGACCACGTCCCAGTCCATGAAGTCGCGGAGCGACGTCCGGTCCTCGTAGACGAAGTGCTCCATCCCGACTTCGTAGTTCTTCTTCGACTTCCGGAGATACTCGTCGAAGCGGTCGCCCGCGCCCGGTTCGTACGACTCGAAGACCTCCCGGTTCTGTTCGAGATCCGGCACCATATCGACGCGGTCGCCGTCCTTGAAGAAGATGCGGTAGTGCGGATCGAGCCGGGTGAGCTCGTAGTACTCCGAGGGCTCGTGGCCGAAGTGCTCGAAGAACCGCTCGAACACGTCGGGCATCAGATACCACGACGGGCCCATATCGAACCGGAAGCCGTCGACCTCCAGGCGACTCGCGCGCCCGCCGAGTTGGTCGTTCTTCTCTACGAGCGTCACGTCGGCACCGGCACCGGCCAGATAGCAAGCTGTCGAGAGGCCGCCAAATCCGCCTCCGACGACGACGACGTCCGTGCCGTCGAGCGAGCGGAGCTCCGAAAGTGAGTCCATAGCCTCGCTAAGAGCGTGGAAACTATAAATCGACTGACCGTGAACCGCCGCTTCTCACACCCGCTCCCGAAGAGACGGGCTTCCGCTCGCTGCGTGTCACTCGCTCGCCGATCTCCGGCGAGTATCTTTACTTGCGACCGGAGCCTCCGTTCCGTATGGATCTCACTGACGCGACAGTTCTCGTGACGGGTGCCAGCCGCGGGATCGGACGCGCGTTGCTCGCTGCGTTCGCCGCCGAGGGCGCGACCGTCGTCGGCTGTGCGCGCGACGACGACACGCTCGACGACGCCGTCGAAACCGTGCGGGAGCACCTCGCCGACGCCGCGGACGACTCACCCGCCGGGTCGGTCGAAGGCGTCACCGCAGACGTGCGAGAGGAGTCCGACGTCGCGCACCTGATCGACGTCGCGGCGGACGCGGGCGACCGAGCGGGGGTCGACGTCGTCGTCGCCAACGCGGGCGTCAAGCACAGCGCCTCCGGCGAGATGCCGATCCACGAGGAGCGTTACGAGGACTTCGACGACACCGTCCGGACGAATCTCCGCGGCGTCTTCGCCACCGCGAAAGAGGCGCTCGATCGGATGCCGAGCGGCGGGCGGATCCTCGTTCCCTCGGGGGTCATCGCCGTCGACCACGATCCGGGGATGGGCGCGTACGCCGTCTCGAAGGGCGCGGTCGAGGCGCTGGTCCGTCAGCTGGCCGTCGACGTCGAGCAGACCGTGGCGATCGTCGATCCGGGCCTCGTCGACACCGACCTGAGCGCTCCCGGCGGCCGCGATCCGGAGGAGGTCGCGCAGCTCTTCGTCTGGGCAGCGACCGAGGCGGATCCCGCAGAGATCGACGGCGAGCGTGTCGACCTGAAGACTTGGATGCGCGCGACGCGCTCGCGGTGAGCCGATCTCTTTCGTGTCGACGGCGCCGAAATCCGAATCGGCTCCGCGGCGACCAGAAGTAACAACACCACTTTCGGTCTTAACAACGGGAGGATTATTAAGCAAAACAGGACAGTTCATATTATGAGACGGTTCTCGCGACTGGGGCTCGCCGCGACTCTCGTCCTCGGCGCGCTGTCGGTGCTCGCCGTGGTGGCCGGGACAGCGGCGAGCGGCAAGCTCGTCGGCATCTCGTGGGTGGCGTTCTTCGCGATGGCGCTTGCGGCCCCGCTGGGCGCCCGGAAGCGTGACGGGAGCGCAGGCGCGCTCGTCTGGGGCTACGGCCTCGCCGCTGGCGCGATGGTGACGAGCGCCGCGGTCTTCCTCGTTCCACAGGCGATCGGGCAACACGCGCAGTGGGGCGGCTTCGGCGTCGCGTTCGGCCTGCTGGCGGGTTTCGGATCGCACACGATCGGTCACCGACTGGCGCATATGGACCTCCCGATGGACCGAACGGTCGCAGAGCTCACCGCGCACGCGTTCTCCGCCGGGGCGATCATCGGCATCATCTACGGCAATATGCCGGGGCTCGGCCCGCTGCTCGGGCTCTCGATCGTCTCCCACAAGGGGCCGGCCGGCTACGCGGCCGCCCGGCGACTCGTGAACGCCGACCGCGACGCCTCCGTCCTGCTGCTGCCGGCGACAGGCGTCGGTATCGCCGGGCTCGCCTCCTCGATGATCGCCCTCCCCGCGGCGGGCGGCGTCCGGGGGCTGGTCTTCGGCTTCGCCGCCGGCGTCTTTCTCCACGTCGCGATGGACTTCCTCCCGCGCTGTGAGATCGGCAGCGAGATCCACGATCTGTTGTCGGTCTCGGGCGACGCCCACGCGCTGCTCGATCGCCTCCGCCTCCACGCCGTCGCCTCCACGTCGCTCGGCGGACTCGCCGTGCTCCTTGCGTGGCTCGTGGTCGTCTGAGACAGGAGCGGAGGCGAGAGGGGACCGGAGCTCCTCTCGGTTGCCGTCGACGCAGTCGCTTCAGCTCGGGCCCCGGCACCGGTACCTAAAAACGGGACGACTTCGATAGTTGTGCGCGTATGCCTACCGAGACGACGCGAGCGCCGACTGCCGCCGGGCGTCAGCAGCGCCGTCCGGGAAGCGACTCGCGGTTCCGTCAGTTGCGCGCAGGATCGACTCACCCCCCACCGGCGACGCGGTGGCGGCCCCGTATCTCCGAGGGCGAGGGCGGGGGCGATGAGTAGCCATCAAGAGCGGTCCCCGGAGGCGAAACTCGGGCTCTTAGACGCGACGATGATCGGGATGGGCGCGATGATCGGGGCCGGCATCTTCGTGCTGACCGGACTGGCGGCGGAGATCGCCGGCCCGGCAGCACTCCTCGTGTTCGTCCTCAATGGGGCCGTCACTGCGTTCACGGGGCTCTCGTACGCCGAGTTGGCGAGTGCGATCCCCAAGAGCGGCGGGGGCTACGCGTTCGTCCGCGAGACGTTCAAGTCGCTGCCCTCGTTTCTGATGGGCTGGATGCTCTGGTTCGCGTATATGGTCGCGGGCGCGCTGTACGCGCTCGGATTCGCACCGAACTTCCTGGAGCTGCTGCACGTGTACGGGATCGTTCCGCCGCCGGGACAGGTCGGTGCACTCGCGCTGCCGGTCCTCGACGCCGCGATCCCGGCCGGCTTCGGCCTCGCGTTCACTGCTGTCGTCCTGTTCGTGGTCCTGAACGCCGTCTCGACGGCCGCAAGCGGCAGCGTGGAGACGATCTTCACGGCGACGAAGGTCACGATCCTGCTCATCTTCGTCGCCTTCGGTGCGACGTCACCGATGTTCTCGGGCGCGGAGTTCCAACCGCTGTTCCCCGAGGCGGCGGGCGCGTTCGCGATCCTGCCGGCGATGGGACTGACGTTCATCGCTTTCGAGGGCTACGACCTCATCACGACCGTCACCGAAGAGGTGAAGAATCCCAGAGAGAACATCCCCAAGGCGATCTTCCTCAGCCTGGTCGCGACGGTGCTGATCTATATGGCCGTCGTCGCCGTCGCGATCGGGACGCTCGGTGCGCAGGGGCTCGCGGAGGCCGGCGAAGCAGGTATCGCCGAGGCAGCGACTCAGTTTATGCCCACTGGCCTGCCCGTGATCAAGAACGGTGGCGCGATCATCGTCTTCGGTGCGGTGTTCTCGACGCTGACCGCGCTGAACGCGGTCGTGATCGCCTCCTCCCGCGTAGCGTTCTCGATGGGGCGGGAGGGACAGCTACTGCCCTCGTTCGGCCAACTCCACCACCGCTTCGGGACGCCGTTCGTTGCGATCGTCGCGAGTGCGGTCGTGATGCTCGGGTCGGTCGCGCTACCGACGAAGAGCGCGGGCAATATGTCGAGTCTGTTCTTCCTGCTCTCGTTCGTCGTCGTCAACGGGGCCGTGATCAAACTGCGGCGGGAGCGCCCCGATATGAATCGGCCGTACGAACTGCCTTACTACCCGTTCCCGCCGCTGCTGGGCATCGTGCTGAACCTGATTCTGACGGCCGTGCTGGTAGTGTATCTGGTGCGGACCGACCCGCTGGCGCTGCTGCTCAGCGTCGGGTGGATCGCCCTCGGTGCGGTCGCCTACTACGCGCTCAAGCGGTACCGGACCAGCCGAGAGACCGAGCGGACGCCGACTGCGGAGCCGACTACGGAGGACGACTGATATGACAAGCAAACGCAACATCGTCATCGCGGGCGGCGGGCGTGTGGGGTTCCAGACCGCAGAGCTGCTCGCCAACCGCGGCCACGACGTATCGATCATCGAACCGGACGTCGACGTCGTCGACGCCATCGCCGACGAGTGGGTGGCTACGGTCATTCGCGGGGACGCGACCGACCCCGGCATCCTCGCGCAGGCGAAGCTCGCAGACGCGGACGCCATCGCCGCACTCACCGGTAACACGGGGCTCAATCTCGCGATCTGTATGGTCGCTCAGGAACTCGAGCCGGAGATCAGAACCGTGACGCGGATCGAGTCGGCGTCGGGCGAGGCCTACACGCAGTTCGTCGACGCGATCGTCTTCCCCGAACACGCCGGTGCGCGGCTGGCGGCCAACGAGATCGTCGGAAGCGACGTCCGGACGCTCGCGGACGTCACCGGCTCGCTCGACGTGATGCAGATCCGCGTCGAGGAGGGTGCACCGGCCGCGGGCAAGACGCTCTCGGAAGTTCGGTTTCCCGCGGGCACGCTCGTCGTCTCCGGCGACGAAGGAGAGCGGATCGCCCGTCCGGACACGACGCTCGACCCCGGCAAGCGCTACGTCGTCGCCGTCGAACCCGACGTCGTCGACGAGGTGATGAACCTCCTGCGCGGCTAGGAGTGCAGACGGTCGAGGTCGTCGCTCGTCGGTCGGCTCCGACGGCCCAAAAGTGTGTGTTCGGGCGAATTCTGCGACGGAGCCGACGAACCGTGTCGCTTTCGCGCCGGAAACCGACTGTATAGTCGATCGTAAACTGTGTTCTGTAGAAGTCGGATATTCGTATATTCTACTTCGGGATTTTGAAAAACAGATACAGAAGCCTTATGTACACACTCGGCATTTGTCTATTTGCAATGGCAAACGGTACGGTTGATTTCTTCAACGACACAGGCGGTTACGGTTTCATCGAGACAGAGGACGCTGACGAGGACGTGTTCTTCCACATGGAAGACATCGGCGGCGAGGATCTGACTGAGGGCACGGAGCTCGAATTCGAGATCGAACAGGCCCCCAAGGGCCCCCGCGCGACGAACGTCGTCCGCGTCTAATCCGGTTCTACCCGTCGCCGCCCGGCGACGTACGACCCGCGATTTTCCCGAGAACAACGCTCGAGAGCGGTAGCGACGCGCGTGCTACACACGCTCGGTTCGCCCACCACGAGCGTCGTGCAACTCTGCGATAGACGTGACACAGAGTAGTCACGTCAACCGAAAATATATTGTTCGTTCGACAGACTGATCCCGACGATGAGTGTCGACGTATCTACTACGATTCGGGGGATGGCGAACCGCGCGAACCCCGCGTTCGGGGTGGGAGCCGTCGTCGTGCCGCTGGCAGTCTTCGTCGCGGCGGTCCTGTTCGGTACCGTACAGCAACTGACCTACGTCCACGTGATGGCGGGGGTGCTGTGGACGGGGATCGACCTCTTTATGTCGCTGATTCTCGGCCCGGTCCTGGGCAGTCTCGACATCGACACGCGCGCGGCGGTGTTTCAGCGCTTCACGCCGAAGATGACGTTTCTGATGCCGACGCTCGCTCTCACCACCGTCCTCGGCGGGATGATCCTGGCAGGTCGGATGGGTCTGCTGCCCGGTCTCGCGGCGTGGGGCGGCGTGTTCTCCATCCTCGCGGTGGGGCCGGCGCTTCTGGCCATCGGCTACCAGTTCGACGCGTTCGCGGACTGGCGCTGGCTCGCGCTCTTCGCCACCCTCGTCGGCGGGGGTGCCGTCTCGCTCGTCGCGAACCTCGGCGCGCTCGCGATGCCCGGCGTCTCGATTCTCGCCGCACTCGTCATCGTCGGCGGGCTCACGATCATCGGCTTCGGCGTGATCCTACCCGGCGAGGCCCGGATGTATCTCGAGATGACGTCGGCGGATCCCGACGCCGATCTCATCGGTTCGATCGGGCTACGGAACGCGAAACTCGCCGGGGTTCAGGGCGTCCTGCAGCTCAGTGTCGTCGCCGTGATGGTGTACATCCGCTGGGGTAGCTTCGGCCTCTAGCTCGTCGGTCGGCTATGGTCGCCGGAGACTCGACACCGATGCGCTCCCGTTCTCGGAGGCGTTCGCACGCACGCGGACGTACCGCTGACCGACCATCCCGTCGAGGAGGCTGTCGACTGGCGCGCGGTCGTCTCTGAGCACCGGCACGTCGCCAGTCGGCTCGTCTCGCCGGTACGAGGCGAGTTCGGCGGAGAGATCGACGCCGACGTCCCGCCGCTCGTTGCGTGCCTGAAACTCCTCGCGGGTGACGAGCGACGGCGACTTCGTCGCCATCACTTCGATGTTCTGTACGACTGGTCCGCCGGCGGTCGGGAAACTGTAGACCCGCGGGAACACCTGCTCCATCGTCTTGTACTCCGCGCGGTAGAACTCCGAGGCGGGGCCGCTCGGAGCGGAGATGACGTTCGCGAAGAGGACTCCGTCGTCGTCGAGGCGGTCGGCGGCGAGGCGCATAAACTCGACCGTCGTCAGCTGAAACGGCACCGAGTCCTTCCGGTAGGCGTCGAGGACGATGACGTCGTAGGTGTGGTTCGTCGCTTCGAGGAACTGTCGGCCGCCGCCGGTGTGGACGTTCAGGCGCGGCGAGTCGGGCACGCCGAAGTAGCGGTCGGCGGCGCCGACGACGGCCGGGTCGAGTTCGACGACGTCGATCGTGACGTCCGGATACTTCTCGTGGAAGATCCGCGGGCCGGTGAAGCCGCCGCCGCCGACGAACAGCACGCGGTCGACGTCGTCGGTGAGCAAGAGCGGCGCGTGGAAGTATCGCGTGTAGTCGAAGACGTGGCGCGTCGGGTCGTCGCGGTCCATCGCGCTGTGCGGTTGGCCGTCCAGATACAGCGTTCGCGTGTCGCCGCGGTCGACGACGCGGAGTTCCTGGTAGGCGGTCTGGGTGCTGTAGACGGGGTCCCCGGCGACACTCGGGCCGACCCCGCCGACGGCCGTCGCCGCGACGAGCGCGAGCGCGACGACGCCGACGCGGAGCCCCGACCCCCCGGTGAGATCGGGCGCGGCGACGACGACCGCAGCGACGACCGCGGAGAGACCGAGCACGAGGCCGATCTGCGGGACCGACAGCGTCGGAACCAGGAGATACGTCGTCGCGAACGCGCCGACGATGCTGCCGACGGTCCCGACGGCGTAGACGTGCCCCGCGGTCGCGCCGACGTCGCCGCCGGCCAGTTCCGCGGCGTAGGGACTCACGTACCCCAGCAGATACGTCGGCGGACCGAAGAGCAGGGTGATCGCCGGCAGCGACGCGAACTCGCTGGGCAGCGGCAGCACGCCGGTCGACTGGACAATCAGGTCGCCGACGAGGATGACGCCCGCGACGTACAGCGCCGTCACGAGGAAGACGGCGACGAGGCGGCTGTGAGAGGCGTTCGTCGCGGCCCGCCGCCCACCGCGGTGGTAGCCAAGACTGAGTGCGGCGAGGAAGACGCCGATGATGCCGCCCCAGGTGTAGATGCTGTTGCCGAACTCGGGCGCGAGGATTCGGCCGGCCAAGATCTCCAGCCCCATACTCGTCACGCCAGAGACGAAGACGGCTGTTTCGGGCCGCGTCGGCAGACGCTGCGGGAGACGCCGCGAGTCCATTGCTCGAACGGACGACCGCGAGCGCCTTCAACACCGTGGCCGCGTGCGTCTTCAGCGCCGTGGAGGCACCGCTCGCAGTTGCCGGGGATGCTGCCGGTTCGGGACGGAACGAGAAAGGTGGATATAGGATGCCACAGATGATACGTCCGACAGAGCCATATGTTCGACCGAATCTTGCTGCCAACGGACGGGACGCAGTCGATGGACGCGGTCGTCGAGACCGCAGCCGACATCGCCGGACGACGCGAGGCGGAAGTGTACGTGCTCTACGTCATCGACGACCGAGCGTTCCTGACCCTCCAAGACGAGATGAAAAGCGACGTGCTCGCAGAGCTGGAGGGCGAAGGCGAGGCCGCCACAGACCGCGCCGCGACGCGGCTCCGCGAGGCCGGCATCGAGGTCACGACCGCGATCCGGCAGGGCGATCCGGCCGACGAGATCCTCGCGTACGGCGAGGAGATCGACGCGGATCTCGTTACGATGGGGACCCGCCGCGGCGATTACACGAACAATCTGATGGGAAGCGTCTCTCAGAAAGTCGTCGCCCGCGCGTCGATGCCCGTTCTGACGACGAATCTCTCGGCCGACGAGTAGGGCCGCGCGCTCACTCGTCGGGGTCGGGATCGAAATCGAGCGCGACGGAGTTGATGCAGTAGCGCTTCCCGGTCGGCTCCGGGCCGTCCTCGAACACGTGCCCCAAGTGGCCGCCGCAGTTGCGACACAGCACCTCTACGCGCCGCATCCCGTGTCGCGTGTCGGTCCGCGTCTCGATCGCGTCCTCGGCGGCGTCGAAGAAGGCCGGCCAGCCCGAACCGGAGTGGTACTTCGCTTCGCTGTCGAAGAGAGCGGCCCCACAGCCGGCGCACCGGTACGTCCCGTCGTCGTCGCGGTCGAGGTAGTCCCCGCTGAACTTCCGTTCGGTGCCCCGCTCGCGCAGGATCTCGTACTCCTCGTCGGTGAGGCGGTCGCGCCACTCGGCGTCGGAGGTCGGCAGATCGTCGGCTGCGTCGTGTGCCATATCACCGGTTGGGACCGAACGGGCAAGAACTTCGCCCCGGTCTCGCGCCAGCGATCGCACCCGACGTGCGTCACTCCTCGTCGCGTCTGAGCAGCGAGGGGAACCGGAGCCGATCCAGATCGCCCGCGTCGAAGCCATCGAGCAGCGGCGGGCGATCGATCGCGTCCGGGGCCGCCGTCGATCGGTCTTCGACCGTCAGCGACTCCGGGGGCGGTGAGGGTGACTCCGGATCTTCGACGAGCGCTTCCCAGGCGTCCTCGTCGCTCTCGTGGTGCGGGCGAACGTCTTGGACCTGCCGTTTGCCCTCCTCGAACGCCAGATCGAGGACGCTGCGCTCGTAGGCGGTCGAGGCCAGCGCCCGGATCCGGTCGCGTTCGTCCGTGTCGCGGTAGCCGAGTTCCGCGGCGATGCCGAGCGCGTACATCCGCCGGATGGCTCCCTCCCCCGAGAGCGACTCCCAGTCGGTGTCGAAGGCGCGTTCGTACATCTCAGAAGTCCACGCGTTCTGTCGGGTCGACGACGATCCCCTCGTCTTCGAACTGCAACGACCGGATGTCGCAGTCGATGTCCGTGCCGCGCATCTTCACCACCTGTATGCCGCGGGTCATTCCCGTCGCTTCGAGATAGTTGTGGAAGAAGATGACGCCGTGGGCGAGATAATGCTCGTCGGAGTACGCGCTCGGGTCGGTCATCTCCGAGATGAGCAGCGTCGTCGCTTCACAGCCTTTCAGCGCCGTCAGGAACCGCGTCATCTCCTCGTCGCCGTCGGCGAAGAACAGCTCCAGGAGCATCGTCGAGTCGATGACCAGCCGGTCGATCTCTCGGGAGTTGACGAACGCGACGATCTTGTCCGTCAGGCTCTGGACGCTCGAGGGATTGCCGCTCTGGGAGAACTGGTTCAGCAGGCGCTTGCCCTGCTGACTCGCCAGATTGACGTACCTGAACTGCTCGGACCCCGCGAGCGTCTCGAAGCCGAAGTCGAAGCTCGACATGTCCTCGACGAGTTCCTCGCGGGACTCGTGCATCGTGATGTACAGACAGTTCTCCCCGTTTCTCAGTCCCTCGGCCACGAACTGGGCGGTGAAGGTCGTCTTCCCGCTCCCCGGAGGACCGGAGAGGACGTACAGCCGGCCCGGGAGGAACCCGCCCTGAATCAGGTGGTCGAAGCCGCTGACCCCGCTCGGAATCCGCATATGTGGGCGTCTATTGACTCCCTCATAACGGTTCCGGGGAGATTTTCAGCGCTCGAAACGCCGTCAGCGTCCTCGGCCCGAATGGCACGGCGTCGTCACCAACCCGACCGACACGGCGTCGCTCCCGGCCCGAACGGTAAAGCCCGTTCCCGTTCTGCCTCCACTGTGACTACTCGAGTGGACTCTGCGGACGAGCCGTCTCTGCGAGTCGGTATCGTCGGCGCGGGCGCAGCGGGCGCCGGCGCGGCGTACGCCCTCCGCGACGTCGACGCCGAAGTAACGATCGTCGAGAAGAGCGGCGGCGTCTGCGGCCGCGCGGCGACCCGCCGAAAGAACGGCTGCCGCTACGACCACGGCGCAAACTACGTTACGGAGGCGGACGAGCGCACGGCGTCGCTGCTGCCGGAGCTGGGCACGGACGGCCTCGTCGAGATCGACGAACCGGTCTGGACGTTCGACGAGACCGGCGAGATCGGCGAGGGCGATCGGGAGTCGACGAAGTGGACGTGGACCGAGGGGATCACCCAACTGTCGAAGCGACTGCTCGCCGCGACCGACGCGACCGTCCACCGGCGAACCCGGGTCGCCGAGATCACCCACAGCAGGAGCGGCAGCGGAGACGCCGATAGCGACGCCGGCGGAGACGCCGATAGTGACGCCGGCGGAGGTGCCGACAGCGACGCGAACGACACTTGGACGCTGACCGACACTGACGGCGAGCAGTACGGGCCGTTCGACGTGCTCCTGCTGACCCCGCCGGCCCCGCAGACCGCCGACCTGCTGCGTGCGACCGCTTGGGAGGACGACCGACTCGGATCGCTGGTCGACGCCGTCGAGGCAGTCGACTACCGGACGATCCGCACCATCGTGCTGCACTACCCGTTTCGCGAGGCCTACCCGTGGTACGCCCTCGTGAACACCGACAAGGAACACGCGATCGGCTGGCTGTCGCGCGAGGAGTGCAAGGCGGGCCACGTCCCCGACGGCGAGAGCCTCCTCGTCGTGCAGATGAGCCCCGAGTGGTCGACCGTAAACTACGACGACCCGCTCGAGACGGTCGCAGACGACGTCACGGACCGCGTCGCGACGCTGCTCGGCGACGACCGCTACGCCGGTCCCGACTGGATCGACGATCAGGGGTGGCGCTACGCGCTCCCGGACGGGGCCGTCGGCGGCGACGCCGCCACACTCGCCGCGGACGCCGGCCTCTACGTTGCGGGCGACTGGGTCGCCGGCGAGGGCCGCGTGCCGCGCGCGCTCTGGAACGGCTACGACGTCGGCGAGCGGATCGGGTCGGACCGCCAGTAGTCGGCCCGTACAGTGCGTACAGACACCGTACCGCATACGGGCAGATAGGCTTTACTTCGGGGGGCGTCTAGCGTCATCCGTGTCGCTCACCGTCAGAATAGACCCCCACGTCCACTCGGAAGCGTCCTACGACGGCACTGATCCGGCGGAGTTGCTCTTAGAGCAGGCCGCGGAGATCGGTCTCGACGCCGTCGTCGTGACCGACCACGACGTCATCCACGAATCCGTTCGCGCGGCGGAGTTAGCGCCGATGTACGGACTCGTCGGCATCCCCGGCGTCGAGGTGTCGACGGCCGACGGGCACCTGCTCGCGCTCGGCGTCGAGGAGATGCCGCCGCGTCGCGCGTCGATGGCCGAGACGGTCGCGTGGATCCGCGAGCGCGACGGCGTCGCGATCGTCCCGCACCCGTTCCAGCGGAGTCGACACGGGATCCGCAAGCGACGGCTCCGCGGCGTCGATCCCGACGCGATCGAGGTGTTCAACTCCTGGGCGTTCACGGGGTGGAAGAACCGGCGCGCGCGGCGGTACGCGGACGCCTACGACTATCCGGGCGTCGCCGGGAGCGACGCCCACAGGGTCGGCTACGTCGGTCGCGCGTACACCGAAATGGAGATCGCGGACGTCTCTCGCGCCGATCTGACGACTGACGTCGTGCTCGATGCGATCCGCGACGGCGCGACCCGCGTCGAGGGGCGGCGGACGCCGATGCCAACGTCGGCGCGCCACTACGCCGGCGCAGGCGTCCGGAAGAGCGGGGTCTACGCGAAGTACGGCGCGTATCGAAGCGGGTCGCTGGCGAAGTACGGAGCCTACCGGAGCGGCGCGCTCGCGAAGACGGGCGTGATCGAGGCCGCCCGGATGCTGTATCGCGTCTCGCCGCTCTCGCGGTAGGCCGCACGGACGGTACTGTTACTCGGCGTCGACGTCGACGCCGGCATCAGCGTCGGCGCTCACGAGTTCGTCGTACTGCGCACCGGTCTGTTT
The DNA here is from genome assembly GCA_003665935.1 of Halobellus sp. Atlit-31R. Lineage (GTDB taxonomy): Archaea > Halobacteriota > Halobacteria > Halobacteriales > Haloferacaceae > Haloquadratum. The sequence goes on from QPLR01000002.1 coordinate 599,549, forward strand.
CAGCGTCTCCGTCGAGTAGAGCCGCTCGTGTTCGAACGGGAGATGCTCGCTCGCGAGCTCGTCGATCTTCTCGTCGACGACGTCGGCCTCGCGCCCGTGGATCATCGTGAAGAGGTTGTACGACCACTCTTGCTCCGGGCGTCGCGGCCGGTGATAGCACAGCGTGACGTACGGGAGCGTCCCGACGGCCTCGCCGCGCGTGTCGAGTTCCTCGTCGGGGACGTCCCAGACGACCATACAGTTCGCGTCGAAGCCCGTGACGACGTGGTTGACCACGCAGCCGACGCGCTTGACGCAGCCGTCGTCCAACAGCCTGTCGACGGCGTCGACGACCGCGTCGACGTCGGCGCCGATCGCGTCGGCGACGTCTCGGTACGGCGTCGCCGACAGCGGGAACCCGTCCTGGATCTCGACCAGTAGCTTCGCTTCGAGCTCCGAGAGCCCGCCGACGGCGTCCTCCGAGATCCGCGTCGCCGAGGCGTCCGTCGACGCCATACTCTCGCGAGCGAAGGCGTCGTCGTTGACCACCGGGAACTCCAGGTCGATGTAGTAGTCGGTGAGCATCGGGAGATTCAGAACCTCACAACCCGTCCGCTCTTCGATCTCCTCGAGGATCGCGTCGCGCTTCTCGCGGGAGGCCGCGGTGACGACGAACCACATATTCCACTCGTGATCGCGGCGGTAGTTGTGGTTCACCTGTCGGTAGCCGTTGATCACCTCGGCGACCTCGTCGAAGCGCTCCTCGGGTGCCGCGACGGCCGCGAGCGTCGAGCTGCCGATGACGGGCGGGTTCAGAACGGCCCCGAACCGCCGGAAGATGCCTCGCTCGCGGAGCGACCGTACCCGGTCTAAGGCCTCGGACTCGTCGATGCCGAGCTCCTCGCCGACGACGCGGAACGGGCGCTCGACGACGGGAAACCCGCTCTGGTACTCGTCGACGAGCGCGGCGTCGACGTCGTCGAGGTCGGCGCGCCAGTCGTCTTCCAGTGCACTCATCGACGACGCTTCGAACTGGACGAACCTACCAATTTCGGCCCGAGGCGGACGGGTCGCGTCGCGGTCACTACCGACAACCGAGAACCGAACGGTCCACTTTTGATGCTCGCATTCCAACGCGAACGTATGGCACAAGCGTCGGAAACCGCGGAATTCGGTGAGTGGCCGTTGAAACGACTGATGACCGAAGTCGTCGGCACGGGCGTCAAGTCCGCCGAAGATATGACGCGGGCGCAGGCGACGGAGGCGATGCAGCGGATCCTCGCCGGCGAACCCGACCACACGACGCTCGGCGCGTTCTGGCTCGCGAACCGCTGGAAGCACAACAACGCCGAAGAGCTCGCGGCCTACGCCGACGTGATCGCCGAGGACGTCGTCTACGCCGAGCCCGACGCCGACCCGGTCGACTGCGGCGCGAACTACGACGGCAAAGGCAAGACGGCGATTCTGGGTGCCGCAGCGGGCATCGTCGCCGCTGGCGCGGGCACGCCCGTCGTCGTCCACTCGGGCGACCGCGTCCCGACGCAGAAGCAGGACGCCTACAAGCACGTCCTCGACGAACTGGACGTGCGCACGGAGCTCGTCCCCGCGGAGAGCGCCGATATGGTCGACGAGACCGGCTTCGGCTTCTACTACCAGCCCGAGTTCGCCCCGCTCGTCCACGCGCTGTGGGACCGGCGCGACCAGATGGGCGTGCGGACGTTCGTCAACACCGTCGAGACGATCGCGAATCCCGCGAAGGCAGACGTCCACCTCGGCTCGTTCTACCACCTCGCGTTCGCGAAGAAGATCACGGACACGTTCGCACAGATGGAGTCACAGAGCCCCCACCGCGTCGTGATGTTCCAGGGGATGGAGGGCTACGACGACATCCGGCCGGGTTACACGAAGGTCGGCGAGTGGACCGACGGCGAGTTCACCGATTACGAGATCGAGACGCCCGACTACGGGATGGACTTCGAGAACGAGGATCTGGAAGTCGACCCCGACGACGTCGCGGGCGACTCCGCGCGGCTGACCGAAGAGATCGTCGCCGGCGAGCGCGAGGATCACTTCGCGGACGCCGTGGCGCTCAACGCCGCGTTCCGCATCTACGCCCGCGAGGACGCCGAGACGCTCGAAGAGGGGCTGGAACTGGCCCGCGAGAGCATCGACTCGGGCGCGGCCGCGGCCGTCCTCGAAGACCTGCGCGCGTTCTGAACGCGGCCCCACCGGGCCGCTGGCGGCGCGAGGGCGGAACCGAATCGAGAGGACACCGTTTTGTATCCCTCGCTCCTGTCGGACGTATGGTCGACGACTCCGAACTGGAGAACCCCGAGAACCCGGTCGTCACGCTACACACGACGAAAGGCGACATCACGCTCGAACTGTTCGAGCAGCGCGCGCCCCGAACGGTCGAGAACTTCCTCGGCCTCGCGACCGGCGAGAAGGAGTGGAGCGACCCCGACACGGGTGAGACCCGCACGGACTCGCTGTACGAGGGGACGATCTTCCACCGGATCATCGACGGCTTCATGATCCAGGGTGGCGACCCCGAGGGGACGGGCCGCGGCGGCCCCGGCTACACCTTCGACGACGAGTTCCACGAGGACCTGAATCACGAGGGCGCGGGCGTCCTCTCGATGGCGAACCGCGGCCCGAACACCAACGGCTCGCAGTTCTTCATCACGCTCGACGCGCAGCCGCATCTCGACGGCCGCCACGCGGTCTTCGGTCACGTCGTCGACGGGATGGACGTCGTCGAGGAGATCGGCAACGTCCCGACCGGCCGAAACGACGAACCGCTCAAAGACATCGAGATCGAGTCGATCGACGTCGAGTAAGCCGGAGCGACGAGCGGACCCGCGGCACCGACTGGCCTTTCTCGCGGTCGCTGCTGCCCAGCTACGGCTACGTCCGCGACCGTTTCACTTTCACCCCGCTGCCGAACCCTTCTTAACCGTCCGTTGGGTACGACCGTCCACAGAATGACTTCGTTTCAGTCGACGCTCGGCGAAGACGACGGCGGTGGGATCGCCGAGGAGCTGGCGGAGGGCCAGCGCGCGATCTCGATCGCCGAGTTCTTCGAGAAGAACAAACATATGCTCGGCTTCGATTCGGGCGCTCGCGGACTCGTCACCGCCGTCAAGGAGGCGGTCGACAACGCACTCGACGCGACCGAGGAGGCCGGCATCAAACCCGACATCTCGATCGAGATCCGCGAATCCGGCGACTACTACACGCTGATCGTCGAGGACAACGGGCCGGGCATCACCCGCGAACAGATCCCGAAGGTCTTCGGGAAACTGCTGTACGGGTCGCGCTTTCACGCCCGCGAACAGTCACGCGGCCAGCAAGGAATCGGTATCTCAGCGGCTGTACTGTACTCTCAGTTGACTTCCGGGAAACCGGCGAAGGTGACCTCACGGACCCAGCGCGCCGAGGCCGCCCAGTACTTCGAGCTCATCATCGACACCGACACCAACGAGCCAGAGATCCAGGTCGAAGCCGAGCGCGAGCCAGGCGAGTCGGAGCTCTCGCCGACGCACGGCACGCGCATCGAACTGGAGATGGAGGCGAACATGCGGGCGCGCCAGCAGCTCCACGACTACGTGAAACACACCGCGGTCGTCAACCCCCACGCGCGGCTCGTCCTCGACGAACCCGGACTAGAGGAGCCCCGACACTACGAGCGCGTCGAGGGTGCAGACCTGCCCGCCGAGACGGAGGAGATCCGCCCGCATCCCCACGGCGTCGAACTGGGGACGCTGATCAAGATGCTCGGCGCGACCGAGTCGTACTCGGTGTCGGGCTTCCTGCAGGAGGAGTTCACTCGCGTCGGCTCGAAGACGGCGACGAAAGTCCTCGACAACCTCCGGGACCGTCACTTCGGCCGCGAGATGGGGTGGGCCGCCCCGCGCGACCCCGAGACACCGCTCGAAGCGGCGATCGAGGACGCCGTCGCGAACAAGGGCGCGGCGGCGACGGCGACGTTCGCAGAGCGCGTAGCCGACACCCTGACCTCGCGCGAGCGGACGGCACACGCCGAACTGACGGAGATCGTCGACACCGTCGCCGACGACGTCGGTGAGGAGTTCGACGCGACGTTCGGAGACACAGTCAGGGAGAACGCCGTCGAAGCGGCGTGGGAGGTGCTCACGACGGATCTCACGACGGACCTCTACGCGCTCCTCGACGAGGCCACGAGCACGCGGAAGGACGACGCGACCGTCTCGGGACTGGCCGATCGTATGGCCGACAAGTTCCGCGAGGGCGGCCGTCGACATCGGGCGACGCGCGCGGAGCTCCGCGAGTACGTCGACCGCTCGGCGGACCGGCTGGTCTCGGAGGAGGTCTCCTTCGGCGACACCGCCCGCGAGAACGTCGTCGAGGCGCTCTGGACGCGGATGCGGACCGTTCCCGACGAGGTGCCGAAGGTGCGGGCGATCGCCGACGACCGCGACGTCGCCTCGGAGCTGCTGGAGGCGATGCGCGAGACCGACATCCTCGCGCCGCCGACGAACTGCCTCTCGCCGATCACGGCCGAGCTCGTCGAGGCCGGGTTGCGAAAGGAGTTCGACGCCGACTTCTACGCGGCCGCGACGCGCGACGCCGAGGTTCACGGCGGCGACCCGTTCATCGTCGAGGCCGGCATCGCCTACGGCGGCGAACTCACCGACGGGACGGTCGATCTGCTCCGCTTCGCCAACCGCGTACCGCTGGTCTACCAGCGCGGGGCGTGTGCGACGACCGACGTCGTGAAGACGATCGGCTGGCGCAACTACGGCCTCGATCAGCCCGGCGGCTCGGGGATGCCGAACGGCCCGGCGGTGATTATGGTCCACGTCGCCTCGACGAACGTGCCGTTCACGAGCGAGTCGAAAGACGCCATCGCGAACATCCCCGCGATCGAAGACGAGATCGAGCTCGCGATCAGAGAGGCCGCCCGCGAGCTCAAATCCTACCTCAACAAGCGGCGCTCGATGCAGAAGCGCCGGAAGAAACAGGACGTCCTCGGGCGCATCCTGCCGGAGATGGCCGACAAGCTCTCGGAGGTGACGGGGCGGCAGCGGCCGAACATCGACGGCGCGCTCGCACGAATTATGAACAACGTGAGCGTCGAGCGCGACGTCGACGGCGACACCGTCACGCTCGTCGTCGAGAACCACTCCGACCGGTCGGAGGAGCCGGAGATCACCGACATCGTCTCGGTCGAACCCTCGGGGCTGCCGGACGACGCGAGCGTCGTCGACCTCGACGGCGAGTGGTTCGTCTCCTGGGAGCCGTCGGTGCCCGCGGGCGAATCGGCCGAACTCACCTACGTTGCGTCGAGCGACGCCTCGTTCGACGTCGACGTCGACGGCGTCGAGACCGAGAAGCTGACCATCAACGCCTAAGCTACTATGAGCACGAAACAGGACGACGAACTCGCACAGGAACGCCTCGTCGATCTCGCCGCGGAGTTTTACGACCAGTTCGTGGCGGGCGAGGTACCGCATATGGACATCCCGACGCGGACGAAATCGAACATCGTCTTCGACGAGGACTCGAAGGTGTGGGTCTACGGCGACCGCACGTCCACCCGTTCGGCCAACAGCGTCCGCGGCGCGCGGAAGCTGCTGAAGGCCGCCTACACGATCGAGTTCCTCGTCAACCAACTGGAGGAGGACCGCTCCTCGACGCTGCGTGAGCTGTACTACCTCTCGGAGTCGTGGGACAGCGAGGAGGCGCAGTTCAAGAGCCAAGACGAGTCGAATCAGCTCGTCGAAGACCTAGAGATCGTCTCGGCGGTCACCCGCGAGGACTTCCACATGCGCCCGGAGGAGTCGGGTGCGACCCTGATGGGACCGCTCGAACTCCGCGAACAGACCCGCCGCGGCGAGCGCGAGATCCACTGTCAGAAGGACGTCGGCGAGGGCGGCTACCAGATCCCGAACAACCCCGACACGATCGACTTCATCGACCACGACATCGACTTCGTCCTCTGCGTCGAGACCGGTGGGATGCGCGATCGACTCGTCGAGAACGGCTTCGACGAGGCGTACAACTGTCTGGTGGTCCACCTGAAGGGCCAGCCCGCGCGGGCGACCCGCCGCATCACCAAGCGCCTCCACGACGAACTCGATCTCCCGGTCGTCGTGTTCACTGACGGCGACCCGTGGTCCTACCGGATCTACGGCTCCGTCGCCTACGGCTCGATCAAGTCCGCGCACCTCTCGGAGTATCTCGCGACGCCGGAGGCGCGCTTCGTCGGCATCCAGCCCGAGGACATCGTCGAGTACGACCTCCCGACGGACCCGCTGGCGGATTCGGACGTCAACGCGCTCGAATCCGAACTGGAAGACCCGCGCTTCGAGACCGACTACTGGACCGAGCAGATCGAACTCCAGCTCGACCTCGAAAAGAAGGCCGAACAGCAGGCGCTGGCAGCCCGCGGTCTCGACTTCGTCACCGAGACGTATCTGCCGGACCGGCTCTCGTCGATGGACGTGTTGTAGTCAGCCGCCCGCCAGTTATCAGTTCAGTCGAATCAGAGTGGGAATCCACGCCAGTGCTCGTGACAGCCAGCAAACAGCCCCGCGGCGAGTCTCAGGACCGATATTCGGGCGGTTGTATTTTTATACTATGACGGTGTCCGAATCTGTATGAGTGCATCGAGGCGGGACAGAGACGAATCGACGGTTGTTCCGGGCACAGAGCCCGTCGTCACCTACGCCCGCGACACAGAGGACGCCGGCGTCGAGGCGGTCGTCTCCGCGTTTTCGGCGCAACCGCTCGACGTCGACCCCGCGGACCGAGGCCCGATCTACGAGTGGATCGATCTCGAGGCGATCGACTCACTGTTCGATTCAGCCAGAGACGACGTCCGACTATCGACGATCATCTGGAACCACCCGGTGGTACTGACTACAGATCGAATCGAAGTGTACGATCCGGACCGAGACGAAGACTGAGCGGCACGGAGTCGACTCCGCGGACCGAAAGCGGACGGGACCTGATTTTTCCGTCTAGCCGCGGCGACGCCGTCACTGCTCGCCGGCCAGTCGGTCGACGCGCCCGAGGCTGTCCGCGTCGTCCGGGGACTTGTCCTCACGGACCCCGACGAACCGCGGGAACCGAAGCGCGTAGCCCGACGAGTACGTCGGCGACCGCTGGATCTCCTCGTAGCCCACCTCGAAGACGACCGCCGGTTCGATCGACACTGTCTGTCCGTCCTCGTGGTCGACGTGCGGCGTCAGCCGCTCGGTCAGCGTCGCCAGTTCGTCGTCGGTGATTCCGGTCGCGACCTTCCCGAGCGTGACGTACTCGTCGGTGCTGCCGTCGCCCGTGGCTCGCGCGGAGAGCAGGAACGTGCCGAGCAGGTTCGCTCGGCGGCCTTCGCCCCACTCCGCGCCGGTGACGACGAGGTCCAGCGTCTCCACGTCGGGCTTGCGTTTCAGCCAGTTTCGACCGCGTTTGCCCGGAGCGTACGTCGACGCCGGATCTTTCAGCATAATTCCTTCGTGACCCGCCTCCAGCGCGGCGGCCTCGACGCTCGCGATCTTCTCGGGGTCGTCAGTGACCACGACGTCGGAGACGGCCTCAGTGTCGCCGAGTAGCTCGGCGAGTCGGTCGTGACGGTCGGCGAGTGGCGCATCCAGCAGGTCGTCGCCGTCGACGTGGAGGCAGTCGAACGCGCGCAGTTCGACGCGGACCTCCTCTCGCATCTGTTCGACGTCGTACTTCCGCCGGAAGCGACGCAGCACCTCCTGGAACGGCAGGGGAGTGCCGTCCTCGGCCACCGCGACGACCTCGCCGTCGAGGACGACCGGGACGTCGACCGCCGACTCGACGAACTCGACGACCTCCGGGAGCGGGTCGGTGACGTCGTCCATATTCCGCGAGAACAGCGCGGTCCTCGCGCCGTCGTAGTGGACCTGCACGCGCGCGCCGTCGTACTTCGTCTCGACGACCGCGGCGTCCCACTCTTCGAGCGCGTCGGTCGCGGTGCCGGCCTGCGCGAGCATCGCCTGGACCGGACGGCCGACGTCGAGGGCGATCTCGTCGAGCCCCTCACGCCCCGAGTCGCGGGCGACGCGGGCGACCATCCCGTAGTCGTTCGAGACCTGCAGCGCCCGCTCGACAGCGGCGACCGCGCCGGCAGCGACTTCGTCTATCTCGTCCGCGCCGGCGGCGACTTCGTCTGTCTCGTCTGCGGCGTCGCCGTCACACTCTCCGACGGCGGCGTCTGTCTCGGTCGCCTCGCCGTCACGCTCCGCGTCGACGCCGAGGAACGCCCCGGCGATAGCGTCCCGGACGGACCCCTCCCCGACGCCGATCCGCATCTCCCCGAGCACGAGGCGCGCGAGGAACTTCGCCTCCGACTGCGACGCGCGGTTGAACAGCCCGAAGAGCGTGTCGAGTCGGCGACGCTCGCTCCCCGCGCCCGTCGTCGCCGCGACGTCGCGCAGTTGGTCGTCGACCTCGGCGACGGTCAGGTCGTCCCTCCCGCCGCCGGCGAACGCGCCGAGCCCGCGCTGGCCGCCGAACTCGTAGGTCGCGGCGACGGCGCCGATCTCGCCGACGTCCGCGAGCTTCGCTTCGACGTCGTCGGCGTCGACGTTCTGACCCGCCGCGCGCGCGATGGCCTCGTGGAGGATCGCCGGGCCGACGTCGAGCGTCGTCGCGTCCCACGCCGGGAAGACGCGCCCCTGAAGGAAGCGGACGACCACCGGGAGCTCCGTGTCGGCGTCGCCGAGGAGGTCACAGACGTAGTCGACGGTGGCCAGATCGCCCGGCTCGTCTTCGATCTCGGTTGCGCGCGCGGCGAACTCGGCGAACTGCATCGATCGGGCGTAGCCGCCACGCCGACAAGAGTCCGCCGACTCGGCGCGACGCGGCGCCGACCCCCGCAGGAAGCGCGGGTTTGAAGCCGTCCGCCCGTCGAACGTGGGCTATGACCGAGGATCTGGCGGCGTCAGTTCGGGACGCCCTCGCCGTCGACCCAGAGGAGTTCGAGGCGCAGGCCCGGCGGGACGCCGAGGTGGTGAAGTCCGAACTCAGGGACGGAACGTTCGACAACCACCAGTCGATCGTCGGCCTGGAGTACGAGTTCTACGCCGTCGCCGACGGCCGCTGGGCGGCTTCGGACGACGCGGGTGTCTACGCCCTGATGCGCGTCCCGCGCCGTCTTCTGGATCTTATTGGTTTCGAGAAGGAGCTCGGCCTCCACAACGCGGAGATGACGACCAGCCCGCAGCCGCTGAACGCCGACGGACTCCGAGCCCAGGAGTCTGAGGTCCGCGCGCGTCTGGGAGCGGCGCTCGACTGCACGGGCGCGGAGGGGATCCGCTTGGTGAGCGACGGTCTGTGGACGATTCCCCCGGCGGGCGAGACGGCTCGGGAGTATCTCACCGACAGCGTCGAGGCCGACGGGATCCGGATGGCGGCGAATATGAGCGGTGCCGTCCGCTACCACGCGATGGCCAACGGACCGGCCTCGCCCGAGCAGTTGACCGTCGAGGCGCCCAACGTCACGCTCTCGGCGGACACGGTGATGCCCGAATCGCTCATCACCTCCATTCAGCCGCACTACCAGGTCGCACACGCCGCCGACCTCCCGACGTACTTCAACTACGCTCTACGCGTCGCCGGCCCGCTGCTCGCGCTCGGCGCCAACTCCCCGTTCTTCCCGCCCGATCTGTACGACGACGTGGGAGCGCAGAAGATTCTCGCCGACGGCTACGCGGAGAACCGCATCCTCGTCTTCGAGTCCGTGCTCAACGCCGGCGAGATGGAAAAGGTCTGTTTCCCCGACGACCTCGAAAGTGTAGAGCAGGCCGTCGACAGAGTCGCCAGCGACGCGACGATGGTGCCGATGCCGGTTCCCGAGGGCAACCGCTTCGACGACGAGTTCGCGACGCTCCGCCGGAAACACGGCACGTACTGGCGCTGGGTCCGCCCGGTCTTCGACGGGGCGTCGCGTTCGTCGGCGAACGCGCGCATCGAGTTCCGGCCGATCGCCGCCCAGCCGACCGTCCGCGATTCGATCGCGTTCCAGGCGACCGTCGCCGGGCTGATGGAGAGTCTCCCGCGACGCCGCCACCCCGCCACCGATCAGGCCTGGTCGACCGCCCGTGAGAACTTCTACGCGGCGATGCGGGACGGGCTCGACAGCGGCCAGCGGTGGATCTGCAACGACGGGGTCGAGACGATGGACGTCGCGCGGGTGTACGAGGACATCTTCGCGCACGCCGTCGACGGACTCACCGCGGCCGGGTGTTCGGAGGCGGAAGCCGAGCGCTACGTCGACCCGCTGCGTGCGCGAGTCGAGCATCGGACGACCCCCGCAGACTGGAAAGTCGAGCGCGTTCGGGAGTATCTCGCCGACGGCGCGTCCTTCGCCGACGCCGTCGCCTCGATGCAACGCGACTACGTCCGGAAACAGCGCGAGACGCTGCTCGACGGGTCGTTCGCGGACTGGCTGTAGCTCGCGGTCGACGGGTCGAACCGACCGAGAAAAGTGGGATCGACCGGGGATCCCGCGCGACTCGCCGCGCTACAGGACCTCGTCGAAGTCCTTGTGCTGGGTGATCTCGACGCCGTCTTCGGTGACGATACAGACGTTGATCCCGTTACCGGACGCGAGGTCGCGCTCGACGGCGCTCTTGATCGCGCGGGCGGCGACGGACTTCGCCTCGTCGATCGAGAGCTCCTCGTCGTACTCCTGTTCGAGGACACCGAGGGCGTACTGGCTGCCCGAACCCGTGACGGTGTACTCCTCTTCGAGGATCGACCCTGCGGGGTCGATGCTGTAGATGTGCGGGCCCTCCTCGTCGACGCCGCCGAGGATCGGCTGGACGATGAAGAACGCACCCGAACGGAGGAAGTTTCCGAGGAGCGTCGAGAGCGCCTGCATACTCATATCCTCACCGCGTCGGGACTCGTAGAGGCGGACCTCAGCGCGGATCGAGCTGATCAGCGACTGCGCGGCCGAGACGGATCCGGCGATCGTCAGCGCGCCCGTCGGGTGGATCTCTTCGACCTTCTGGACGTTCTTCGAGGAGACCATCCGACCGAGACTGGCGCGCATATCCGTCGCGAGGACGACGCCCTCGGACGTCTTCAGACCCACCGTCGTCGTTCCTGTCTTGGTCTCTTTGTCGCCCATCTGTTCGGCGCGCTGTTCGGCGTTGGAGAACTCGCCGAGTTCCGGCGAGAACACGTCGGAGTGCTCGCCGTTCAGCGGATCGAGACGCCCCGAAACGTCATCACTCGTAGGAGTACGCATTACCCGGTGTTGTCGCCCACCGCTGATAAATGCCACCCTTCCCACCGCTGTTGCCCGTATCGTGTCGGACCGGCGGCCGGCACTGTATCGCCGGACGACACTCGACCGACGGCGTCGCCACTGGTCTGTGGTTCGCGAACGATCAGAAGTACAGTTCGCCTACCTGCTCCCTTCGCCGCCGTCGGCGCGCTCGTACGTCCGCTCGGCTGACTCGATGAGCGGGCGAACGGGAAGTGTGAGCCCCAGTCGTCGCGCCAGCAGCGCGATCGGCATCGCCAGGATGCCGACGAGGAGTGTCGCTTGGTACAGCAGGAACGCCGCGCCCCGATGCAGATCTGTCATCATCGCCTTAGCCTGCTGGCAACAGCGGCCGTATATAAATCTTCCTCGTCGACGAACGCCGTGACCCCGGCGCTGTCGTGCGATCCAACTGGGTTTGTGACGGGTACAACGGCAGTTGTCCGGGGGTGGCACCGACTCGTACGAACGTCGTCATCCGCACCGTTCGTCGGCATAAGTTATGCGCAGCATCGAAGTCGCGTACGCGCTCGGGGTGCGGGCGATCCGGGGTCGGCTGCTCGTGCGGTCGACGGGGAAATCGGCGTTGAACCGCGCGTTCGTGGCCGTCTCGGTGTCAAGCCGTCGCACTGGCGCGTGCGAACCACAAGACACGAAACCCCGCGGGTCGTCTTCGGCGTATGAGCAACTATCTCGTCGCGATGGAGGCCGCCTGGCTGGTCCGCGACGTCGAAGACATCGACGACGCCATCGGCGTCGCCGTCAGCGAGGCCGGCAAGCGACTCAACGACAAGGACAAAGAGTACGTCGAGGTCGAGGTGGGGGCGACGCCGTGTCCCGCCTGCGGCGAACCGTTCGACTCCGCGTTCATCGCCGCCAACACGGCACTGGTGGGACTTCTCCTGGAGATCGACGTGTTCAACGCCGACAGCGAAGAGCACGCCTCCCGCATCGCAAAGAGCGAAGTCGGCGGCGCACTCCGCGACGTCCCGCTTTCCGTCATCGACGTCATCGAGACCGAGGCCGACGAAGACGACCGCTGAGGCGACCGACCTCGAGGGACGGTCCTTCGAGCAAACCCCGTTTCGACCCCGAAACACTTTCGTATAACCTGAAGTAATTAGCCGTATGGAACTTCCGACCCCGCAAGATCTTCGACAGCGGCGCACGGAGTTGGATCTCACACAGAGCACTCTCGCCGAGATGGCGGGCGTCTCCCAGCCGCTCATCGCCCGCATAGAGGGCGGCGACGTCGACCCGCGGCTCTCGACGCTCCGCCGGATCGTCAACGCGCTCGAGGAGGCAGAGGGCAGCGTCGTCCGCGCGGACGACCTGATGAACGAGGACGTGACGAGCGTCGCACCCGACGACTCCGTCCGCTTCGCGCGCGACGTGATGCTCGACGAGGGGTTCTCGCAGCTGCCCGTCATCCGCGACGGCCGCCCCGTCGGCATCATCTCTAACAGCGACATCCGACACGCCCAGGAGAACGACGACGTCGGGACGCTCCCCGTCGCCGACGTGATGCGGGAGTCGATCACGACCGTCGAGCGCGCGGCGACGCTCGAAGAGATCGACGCCGCCCTCGACCACCACGCCGCCGTCCTCGTCGTCGAGAGCGGCGAGACGATCGGGATCGTGACCGAAGCCGACGTCGCGGCTCGCGTGTAGCTCCCGGTCCGGCGAAATAGCGCCGACTGCCGCCGACTACCGTCGACTGCCGTGGACTGCCCCCGGCTACCGTCGACGGACGACCATCGGGACCTCGCCCGCCGGCTGCGTCGTCATCTGCGGCGAGAGCGACAGCGCGCCGTCTTCGACGCGCTCGAATCGGAACCGACGGAGGAGCTCCGCGAGCGCCACGCGCGCTTCGACGCGGGCGAACGTCGCGCCGAGGCACCGGCGCGGTCCCGCGCCGAAGGGGAGATACGCGTCGGCCGTGCGGTCGCGGTCCCGCCAACGCGTGGGGTCGAACGTCGACGGCTGCTCCCAGAAGCGCTCGTCGCGGTGCATCGCGAAGACCGAGACCAGCACCTCTGCACCCCCGGGGACGACGTCGTCGCCGAACGTGACCGGTCGCGTCGTCTCCCGCGGGAGCGCGTGGACCGGCGGGTAGAGTCTGAGGCTCTCGTCGACGACGCGGTCGAGCGTCGGTAGGTCGTCGAGATGCTCCCACCCGATCGGCTCGGGCCCGACGACGTCGTCGAGCTCCGCCTCGACGCGCCGCGCGGTCTCGGGGTGTTCGGCGAGGCAGTACAGCGCGAACGTCAGCGCGAGCGCGGTCGTCTCGTGGCCCGCGAACACCAGCCCGATCAGTTGATCGACGGCGGCGTCGCGGTCGCGCGGATAGTCGGCGCGGTCGGCCGCGTCGCCGCCGAGTCCCGCTGCGAGCGTCTCCACGAGACCGACGCCCGGCGGCCGTTCGGCGTCGGCCGCGTCCTCGCCCTCGCTGTCGGCGTCCGCCAGCAGCGACCGAATCTCGGTTCGCAGCGTCGCCTTCGCCGCGTCGAACCGACGCCGGCTCGGGGTCGGCAGCCAGTCCGGGAGCATCCACGTCGCCGGCTCGAAGTAGGCGTTGAGGTCGTCGGCCGCCGCCCTGAGATCGTCGCGGTCGGACCCGGCGTCGATGCCGAGCAGCGTCGTCGCGAGGATGTCGAAGGTCAACCCCTGCATCGCAGAGAGGATCGGTACCTCCTCGCCGTCCACCCACGCGTCGACGCGGCGGACGATCTGCTCCCGCACCGTCGGGAGATACGACTCGATCCGGGAGGCGAAGAAGAACGGATCGAGGAAGTCGCGCTGCTCGCGCCAGTCGCCGCCACCGACGGCGATGACGCTGTCGCCGAACGCGAGCGGGAAGTCCTCGGTCTTCTCGAAGGCGTCGCGTTCGGTCACGAGGACCCGCTCGGCGTGGTCGGGGTGTGCGAGGACGTACCGGTCGCCGACCGGGAGATCGATGCGGAACGCGTCGCCGACCTCGGCGACGGCGTCGACAGTGAAACCGAACGGGTCACGGGCGAATCTGACGGCGTTCCCGAGGATCGGGAGGCCCGTTGGCGCTGGCGGACGGCGATCGGCAGCGCCGTCAGTCGCCTGCGACGTGGCCGACGACGACTCGGAGCTGCCTGAACTCGGCTCGCTCATCGGTTTGCTGTTCGGCGCATCGTGTGGCGATCAGAGTTCGAGCCCGCGGATCGAGACGCCCTCGCCCGCTTCCACGCGGCCGATCACGCGCCCGTCGGTGGCGTCGGCGAGCGCCTCGGCGTCCTCGGGGGCGAGCGCGCAGACGAAGCCCGTCCCCATATTGAACGTCCGGTGCATCTCGGCGTCGGAGACGTTGCCCGCCGACTGGACGAACTCGAAGACCGGCTGGGGATCGAACGCGTCGTCGACGACGTAGCGGTGCTCGCCCAACCGCTTGAGGTTCGTCCACCCACCGCCGGTGATGTGGGCCGCGGCCCGGACATCGTGCGCTCGCATCGGATCGAGGAGACCCGTGTAGATCCGCGTCGGTTCGAGCAGCGCCTCGCCGAGGGTGTCGTAGTCGCCGAACGGGCAGGCGTCGGTGTACTCGTGGTCCTGCGTGACGGCGGTCCGCGCGAGCGTCAGCCCGTTCGAGTGGATGCCGGAGGACCGAAACCCGACCAGGGCGTCGCCCGGTTCCGCACTGCCGGGGAAGATGGCGTCCTTCGCGGCGAGGCCGGCGCAGGTGCCGGCCAGGTCCAGCCCCCGAATCACCTCGGGCATCACAGCCGTCTCGCCGCCGACGAGCTCGAGGTCGGCCGCGTCGGCTCCGGTGCGAAGGCCTTCGCCGACCTGCTCTGCGAACGTCTCGTCGGGGTCGTCGACCGCGAGGTAGTCGACGAACGCGACCGGCCGGACGCCGGCGGCGACGAGGTCGTTCGCGTTCATCGCGATGCAGTCGACGCCGATCGTCGAGTAGTCGGCGAGCGCCTCCGCGACGAGCAGCTTCGTCCCGACGCCGTCGGTCGCGAGCGCCAGATAGCGGTCGCCGATGTCGAGCAGGCCCGCGTAGTCGCCGTCGCTCTCGCCGACCGCACCGATCAGCGCCGCCGTCGCGGCCTCGCTCGCCTCGATGTCGACGCCCGCCTCGGCGTACGTCAGTTCCTCGTCGTCGGACTGGGAATCTACGTCTTCGTTCGGCTCTGTGGCGTCGTCGTCGGTCATATCCGAAAGCCCGCGGCGGGACAAGAAAATACGTCCGGTCTCCGAGCGGCCGCCCGGCTCGACTCCGCTCGGGCCCGCGGTCGAAACTGCTCTCAGCTGCGTGCGCCAGGTCGCCCCGTCTGTTTCGAGAAACGGCCCCATATCGCTTTATGAACTTTTTCGAGCTTTCTGAAGCCGCTATGAAACGTCGGTGAAACGTCATCGAAGGGCGCTAAACGGACACGAAACGACTGAACGCTCGTCGCGTTATATGAGGGTGCCGTGCATATCGGTGAGTGAGGAAAACAGATGTCCAGTGTCCCCCGCTCTCTCGACGCGACCATTCCCCGCGACTCTCTCCGCCGTGGCACCGACGCGATCACCGCCGTCGCCCGGGCCGGCCGCCGCAGCACGGAGACGGTGAGCTTCTGGGCCGCGATCGTGCTCCCCGTTACGTACCTCCCGCTCGTCGTCGGCGGACTGACCGGCGGCGAGTCGATCCTCTTCGTCTGGCTCGTCGCGCTCAACGCGCTCGCGTTCGTCTTCGGTCACGGGCACGAGCCCGGCACGCACACCGATCGATCCTGACTCCGCCGGACGCCGTCAGAAGCCGAAGCCGACGAGGAACACGCCGATCGTCAGCACCAGCGCGGGCACGAAGAACGCGGCGAAGACGGTTCGGCTCCAGCTCAGCACGGTCTTGCCGTCGAGCGGGCCGAACGGGAGCATATTGAACGTCGCCAAGAAGAGATTGATCGTTAGCCCGCGGGACCCAACGAGCGAGAGGAAATCCGAGCTCGCGAGCACGCCGACGGCGAACACCGGGAGGAAGACGACGGCGAGCGCGACGTTCGTCGCGGGGCCGGCGAGGGCGATGAGGCCGTGCTCGCGGGCGGTGATCCGACCGCGGTGATAGACCGCGCCCGGTGCCGCGAAGATGAAGCCGGCGAGCGAGCTCACGACGGCGAGAAAGAGCATCCCGTAGTCGGCGCGGAACTCCGCGATCTGTCCGAAGCGGACGGCCACGACCTTGTGTGCGACCTCGTGGAGGAGAAAGCCGATCCCCGCGGTCAGGAGACTGAGCAGCACCGGAGCGACCACGCCGCCCCGGAGGATGCCGACGACGGCGCGCTGGCCGCCGCCCGCGAAGAAGATGGCGAAGGCGACGCCGAGTGCGATCCACGCCACCGCCAGGTCCTGGAGTTCCTTCGAGCTGAACGAGAGTCGGGGCGCGTTCATTTCGTTCCCCTGTAGGCGACGGGGAGTGTTGGCCCTTGTGGGTCAGACCGACCGGCGTCGACGGCGAACGTCCACCGGCCGGAGCCGCCGGCGAACGGCGGTCACAAACCGGGACACCCGCGTCACCGAACCGCGGTCCAGAGGATCTCCCAGCCGTTCCGTGCGCCCTCGAAGAGCAGCTGCGTCACGCCCGCCGCGCCGCCGAGGTCGAGCGCGAAAAGCGGGAGCAGATACGCGACGAACAGCGCGGACGCGACGACGCTCCCGATGTTCGTCGCCGCGACGACGACGATCAGCCGGAACAGCGGCACGGCGAACATCTCGCTCAGCAGGTCGGGGATCGGCTTCTCCTCGTCGGCGAGCAGTTCGTTGAGCGTCCCGATGTCGGAGACGTTCACCGGGTCGTGCTGGAGCTCGATGTAGCCGGTGAACCACCCCGGCGCGAGGAACGGATTGATCGAGGTCATCCAGGCGATGGCCCCGCCGACGAGCGAGGACGACCACCGCGCGCCCGCCGCCTTGGCGAGTCCCGCGGCGAAGAGCCCGTTCACGAGGAACCACGCGCCGAACAGCCGGAGCAGGGTGTCGTTGCCGGCCGACGACAGCGCCAGCAGTACGAAGAAGCCGATCACGACGAGCGAGATGCCCGTGCCGACGAGCTTCGCCCACGGGATGCCGCCGCCGCCCTCCGAGCCCGTCAGCGACGACATCGGCGGGAGTTCCTCGGGGTGAGCGAGGTAGCGCTCGATCCCCTCGCGGTGCCCCGCGCCGACGACGGCGACGACGTCCGCTCCGGACTGCCGGAGCGCGACCAGTTTGTACGCGATGAACGCGTCGCGCTCGTCGATCAGCGCCGCGGCCCCGCCGGGGGAGAACTGCCGGAACTCCTCCATCATCGCGCTCACGACGTCTGTGTCTGTCATCTCGGACATGTCGAACTCCTCGACGTCCTCGACCTCACCGTAGCCGAACGTCGCCGCGAACTGCCCCGAGAGGCCGCCGACGAGGAGGCCGCCGACGATCCCGACGGTCATACTCCCGACGACGCGGACGACGAACGGACCGAACAGGTCGACGACGGGGGCGGCGAGACCGAGTCCGACGCCGCCGATGCCGCCGATCGCGACGCCCGCAGCGACTGCCGCGAAGAGTCGATCCTCGGCCGAGAGCAGCGACGCGCCGAACACCCAGATCGCGGCCGCGGCCCCCACCGCGAGTGCGACGCCGCCGGTGACGCGCGAGAGCAGCGGGAGGCCGAGCCCGACGCTCCCGCCGAAGATCGCCACCAACGGCCCGAAGATGACGCCCAAGACGACGCCCGCGGCGAGACCGACGCCCCGGCTGTCGCCGATCCCGAAGGCGAGGCCGCCCACCATCCGAAGCTTCTCGACGACTCCCATCTGCGACCAGAAGCGCTGCATCGTCTCGTTGATGTCGCGGTCGACGAGCGCGACGTCGATGCCGAGACCCTCTGCGGTCTCGACGGCCGAGAGCATATCCGCTCCGGGCGTTACGTCGAACTCCTCGCCGAGACGGGTCTGGACGTACGACAGCATCCAGTAAGCGATGAACTGAAACACCGTGTTGCCGCGGAGCAGGTCTCCGGGCTCGATGTCGTCCGGTTCGCCGCCCTTCATCTGTCGGTATCGCCCCTCGTCGAGTTCGACGGCGACGACGTCCGGCCGCTCCTCTTCGATCGTCGCTTCGACCTCGCGGACGCTCTCCTCGGAGACGTGGGCGGTCCCGACGACGCGGACGCGACCCTCCTCGGTCGCTTCCTGACTCATTGGTCTCTCTATCGCACCGTGGTTTTTACCCCTTCCGGAGATTCGCCCCCGGTGTGTCGCCTCGCCCGGTTGCGTCGCCGTCTCGCCGTCTCGCCGTCTCGCCGGAGAGTGTCCCGCAGAAGACCGTCCGGCCCGCCGATTCGGCCGTCCGTCCGCCCGTCGAAGGCCCCGTACGTGGTCACTACCTTAGTGCGAACGCGGCGAACTAGCGGTGATGTACGACACGATCCTCGTCCCGACCGACGGGAGCGACGGAATGGCGCGCGTGGCCGAACACGCGATCCATCTGGCGCGGTTGACCGACGCGACGCTCCACGTCCTCCACGTCGTCGACACCTCGGTCGCCCCGCTCGACGCGCACAGCCAGGCCGTCTACGAGCGGCTGGAGGAGGCCGGCCGCACCTCGGTCGCGGAGATTCACGACCGAGCGGCGGACGTCGGCGTCTACGCTGTCACCGCGGTCCGTCAGGGAACGCCGTACGCCGAAATCACAGCGTACGCCGACGAGAACGACGCCGACCTGATCGTCCTCGGCACGCACGGGCGGACCGGCCTCCCGCACGCGCTGCTCGGGAGCGTCGCCGAGCGCGTCGTCCAGCACGCGGACGTGCCGGTCCTCACGGTTCGGACGCTGCCTACGAGCTCGGGCGCGTCGTGAGCCCCCACCGGGGACGCGCCGACGCTCCGCGACCGCCTCGCCCCTGCCCTCACCTCGGTCTCGCCTCGAATCACCCGCCGGGGGCGTGGCCGAACGGCGCGCCGCGGGCGTGGCTCTCGACGAGGAGGACGTAGATCGCCTGACTCCACTGGAGGTTCGAGTTCCAGCGGACGCGGCCGCGGCCGTCGACGCGCTCCGGGAGGAGTCCGGCGGTCGTCCGCCAGGCCCCGCTGTGGTCGAAGACGTAGTCGGCGACCGCCTCCGGATCGAGTCCCGACTGCCAGCGGACGACGTCGGCGTACGCCTCACACACCGGCCAGCCGCCGTCTTCGACCGTCCCGGTCGGCGTGTAGTCGTCGCCGGGATACCGCCCCACGCACGGACTCTCGTCGGCGCACCACTCGGGGTCGCTGGCGTGAGAGACAGTCGAGCGCATCGGCTCCGCGTCGGCGTCGACGACGTTCCACGGCCAGTAGGCGGTGAAGGCGGCCGCGTCCGGGCGACGATCCGCCGGCGGCTCCGTCGCCTCCTCGGGGCTGTCGGCCGTCACGTAGTGGTCGCCCAAGAGCGCGTCGCGCTCGAAGCAGTGCTCGTCGAATCGACCGGCCCACACCGCTGCCCGGTCGCGACACCGGGCGGCGTACTGGGAGTCGCCGACGGCGTCGGCCAGTTCGCCCATCGACCGCAACCCCCCGATCGCGGCCGCGGCTCCGCCCGTTGTGTGGCCCCAGACCTCCTCCCAGGGATCTTGGTGTGGCTTCGGGAAGTCCCCGCTCGACCACCCGAGGAGGAAGTCCGCCGCCCGACGGCTCATCGGATAGTACGCGTCGAGAATCGACTCGTCGCCCGTCTGCGTCCAGAGCAGCCAGTGTGCGTAGATCGGGCCGCCGACCTGATCGAGCTGGAGCGCCCGCCAGTGTGGCTCCCAGTTCCCGTAGTAGTTCTGCCACCACGTCCCTCGTCGGTCGATCCCCCGACTGTCGGTCACCGGCTCGGTGATCTGAGCGTGATAGAGCCAATCGAGTGCGTTCCGCGCCTCGACGTGCGCTCCGGCGGCGAGAAAGGCCTGAATCGTCACGACGAGATCCCGCGGCCAGATGAACCGGTAGGTGAACTCCTGGGGCTTGAACGCGCCGGCGACGACGCCCCCGCGGCGGTCCTGCGCGCACTTCATACTCGTCAGCGACAGCTCGTACGTCTCCGTGGCGTACGCGTCGTCGACGGGCGAGCCGGGGAGACTCTCGTGCCACCCCTCCCACACCGACGTGAAGGTGGCGCGTTCGGAGGCGTACCCGCGCCACAGCGAGGTCAACGCGTTCTTGACGGCGCTGCGTCGGTCTTCACCGAAGCCGACGGCCGTCAGCCACGAGACGTCGGTCGCGTCGCCGACGGAGAGCCCGAAGCCGGCGTCGACCTTCCCTCGCAGTCGGTCGGTCTCGGTCACGACGCCGTCGCTCTCGACGTAGAGATCCTGCCACGCGCTCTTTTCGGGTCCGGAGTCGACGCCCTGGCGTCCGATGCGGTGGCCGTCGAACCGCGTCTGTCCGGTCGACGGCCGATGCTGTGCGATGGCCAGATGCCGGCCGCTGTCGTGGGCGACGACGAAGTCGTAGCCGCGATCCTGCAGGACGTACGCCTCGTCGACGTCGTCGCTGCCCGCACCGTCGTGAATCCCGAGCCCGAACAGGGTGAATATCGTTCGTCGCGAGGGCGCAGAGAAGCGAGCCCGGTTCCGCACCAGCAACGACGCCGTATCGACGGTCACGAGGACGTCCTGATCGAGCGTCGCCGTCGTCCCGCTCGAGAACTCGAAGTCGTTCGTGAGATGCACTTCCGGTACCCGACTCGATTCGTACGTGACCGAACTCTCCGTCGCGTCGTTGCGCACGTCGAGGGTCTCACCCGCCGTTGCGTCCCACAGTAACGTGTGCATATCGTAGAACTGCTCGATGTCGAGTCTGAACGCCGAGGTCTCCTCGATGAGCGCCCCGTGCCACTCCCGGTAGCCCGTCCCCGGATACTTGTTGATCGTCGAGAGCACCTCCATTCCGTCGCCGAGCGGGGCGCTGACGATGGCGTCTTTGTCGCTCGGCCGGAGCGCGTGGGGATCGAAAGACGTCACTCGATCAACTGTTCGGCGACCCCCGTCAAAAGCGATTGGCCGGGCCGTCGCTCGCAGATTCGGATGCGGGGGATGAGATATCGAACCACGGTCGCAACGAAGTTGCTCCCTGATTCAAATCCCACCGTTGACGGACGGTCCTCGCTAGCGCTCGGACACGTAGTGCGGGGGATGGGATTTGAACCCACGAACCCCTACGGGAGCGGATCTTAAGTCCGCCGCCTTTGGCCTGGCTCAGCCACCCCCGCGCAATCGGTCGTTCCGCAGACGCCCGGTTAGTGGTTTCGTTTCGACAGTGAGTTCGGAACGCACGTCGGTGCTCGCTTACCAGTCGACGCTGAGTGTCCCGTCGCCGTGCGGATCCGGCGCGATCTCCTCGTCGGTCCGGCGATCGACGACGTGGATGACTCCCTTGTCCTTCTTCGCGGGACAGACCTCCGCCGCGCGGATGTTCGCTTCGAGTTCGTCCTCGCCGATGAAGTACGACTTCGGCCGGGCGAGCCCCGACGTGATGTCCATCTCCCAGTTGTCGGCGACCTCCGCACACCGTCCCGCGCCGATACATTTGTTCCCCTCGAAGATGATCTTGTACGGCTTCTCGGAGACCGGTGGGGCGTCCGACTCGTCGCCGACGTCGCTGGGCTTCAGCGGCTCGTTCTCGGCGTCGCTCATACGTGTCGGTAGCCGCGGCGGCGTCTTTGCGCTGTCGGTTCGGCGCAAGGACGCGGGCGATAGAGACCCGGTAAGGACGTCCTACCGCCGGCCACGCGGTGTTCTACGTGGGCCTCCGTGCGGCCGGCGTCCCGAGGCACGGTACGGTACGTAGTTTCGCGCCCGCGCGTGCGAGGGTTTAAGAACGGACATAGCCTAACGAAGGTACGTTCAATGTCACGCGATACTGAGTACGGGGCCGGGCAGATTCAGGTCCTCGAAGGCTTAGAGGCCGTCAGGAAGCGCCCGGCGATGTACATCGGGTCGACGGACTCGCGGGGGTTACACCACCTCGTCTACGAGGTCGTCGACAACGCGATCGACGAAGCGCTCGCAGGCTACTGCGACCACATCGAGGTCACGATCCACGACGACGGCTCGGTGTCGGTCTCTGACAACGGCCGGGGCGTCCCGGTCGATACGCACGAGCAGTACGATCGCCCCGCCGTCGAGGTCATTATGACCGTGCTGCACGCCGGCGGCAAGTTCGACAACAAATCCTATCAGGTCTCCGGCGGCCTCCACGGCGTCGGCGTCTCGGTCGTCAACGCGCTCTCGCGGCGGCTCGCCGTCGAGATCAAGCGCGACGGCGCGCTCTGGCGCGACAGTTTCGACCACGGCGAGCCCGAGGCGGGCGCGTTCGAGCGCGTCCGCGACCTCCGCGAGGGGGAAGAGACCGGCACGACCGTTCGCTTCTGGCCCGACGAGGAGATCTTCGAGACCGTCGACTTCGACTTCTCGACGCTGGAGAACCGACTCCGCGAGCTCGCCTTTCTCAACTCCGGCGTCGAGATCCGTCTCGCCGAGGAGCCGGACGCTGCGGGCGAAAGAGCGGACGAGGCCGTCCCCGAGGGCCGTTCGCGGGAGTTCTGCTACGAGGGCGGAATCCGCGAGTTCGTCCGCTACCTCGACGAGACGAAGACCGTCCTCCACGACGACGTCATCTACTACACCGACAGCCAAGACGACATCGAGGTCGAGGTGGCGCTGCAGGCCACCGAGGAGCTCCAGGGCTCGATTCACGCCTTCGCGAACAACATCAACACCCGGGAGGGCGGGACACACCTCACTGGCTTCAAGACCGCGCTGACGCGCGTGGTCAACGACTACGCCGGCGAACAGAACCTCCTCGACGACCTCGACTCCCTGAAGGGCGAGGACGTCCGTGAGGGGCTGACCGCGGTCATCTCGGTCAAACACCCCGACCCGCAGTTCGAGGGCCAGACGAAGACGAAACTCGGCAACAGCGAGGTACGCGGGATCACCGAGTCGGTCACCCACGAGAAGCTCGGCACCTACTTCGAGGAACATCCCGACACCGCCGAGGCGATCGTCCGCAAGGCCGTCGAGGCCGCGAAGGCTCGAAAGGCCGCAAAGCAAGCCGAGGAGCTCACGCGGCGGAAGTCCGCACTGGAGTCGACGTCGCTGCCGGGCAAGCTCGCTGACTGTCAGAGCCGCGACCCGACCGAGTCGGAACTGTTCGTCGTCGAGGGCGACTCCGCGGGCGGCAGCGCGAAACAGGGCCGCGACCGGCGTTTCCAGGCCATCCTCCCGATCAAGGGGAAGATCCTGAACGTCGAGAAACACCGGCTCGACCGCGTCCTGGAGAACGACGAAGTGCGGGCGCTCATCACCGCCATCGGGGCGGGCGTCGGCGAGGAGTTCGACGTCGAGGACGTGCGCTACGAGCGGATCATCCTGATGACCGACGCCGACGTCGACGGCGCACACATCCGGACGCTTCTCCTGACGCTGTTCTACCGCCATATGCGCCCGCTCGTCGAAGCCGGCTACGTCTACGCGGCCAAGCCGCCGCTGTACCGCGTCCGATACCGCGGGGAGACGTACGACGCGATGACCGAAGCCGAGCGCGACCGCATCATCGAAGAGAAGTGCGACGGGAACCCCACGCAGGTCCAGCGCTTCAAGGGCTTAGGCGAGATGAATCCCGATCAGCTCTGGGAGACGACGATGAATCCCGAGAATCGGGTCCTCAAACAGATCACCGTCGAGGACGCCGCCGCCGCGGACAAGATGTTCTCCGTGCTGATGGGCGACGCCGTCGAACCGCGCAAGCAGTTCATCAAGGACCGAGCGACCGAGGCCGAATGGGTGGATATATAGATGAGTTCTGACACACCAGACGCGTTCAATCCCGGCACAGGCATCGCCGCCAGAGTCGAGACCGCACGAATCGAGCAGGAGATGGAACAGTCCTACATCGACTACGCGATGTCGGTCATCGCGGGGCGGGCGCTCCCCGACGTCCGTGACGGGCTCAAGCCCGTTCACCGGCGTATTCTCTACGCGATGCACGAGGCGGGCGTCACCGCCCGCTCCTCGCACCGGAAGTCCTCCTCGATCGTCGGGGAGACGATGGGTGACTACCACCCGCACGGCGACTCGGCGATCTACGACACGCTCGCGCGGATGGCCCAGGACTTCTCGATGCGCTACCCGCTCGTGGACGGGCAGGGGAACTTCGGCTCCGTCGACGGCGACCCGCCGGCGGCGATGCGGTACACGGAAGCGCGGATGGCGCCCATCGCCGAGGAGCTCCTCGACGACATCGAGATGGACACCGTCGACTTCCAGTCGAACTACGACGACAGACTGGAGGAGCCGGAGGTGCTGCCGGCGGCGTTCCCGAACCTCCTCGTCAACGGCTCCTCGGGCATCGCGGTCGGGATGTCGACGAACATCCCGCCGCACAACCTCGGAGAGGTGATCGACGCGACGACGCACCTCATCGAAAACCCCGACGCCACGGTCGAGGACTTGATGGAGTACGTCAAGGGGCCGGACTTCCCGACCGGCGCGAACATCGTCGGTCGCAACGCGATCCACAAGGCGTACAAGACGGGTCGCGGCCGGCTCCGCGTCCGCGCGGAGTTCGCGGTCGAAGACGACCGGATCGTCATCACCGAACTCCCGTTCCAGGAGAACAAAGCGCGGCTCGTCGAGCGCATCGCCGACGACGTCAACGAGGGCAAGATCGAAGGAATCCGCGACCTGCGCGACGAGTCCGACCGCGACGGTATCCGCGTCGTCGTCGAACTCAAGCGGGGCGCGAACGCCGAGGTCGTCAAGAACCAGCTGCTCGAACACCACCTCGAATCGACGTTCGGCGTCATCAACCTCGCGCTCGTCGACGGCCAACCGCAGGTCCTCACGCTGAAAGAGACGCTCGAAGAGTACGTCGAGCACCGGCGCGACGTCGTTCGCCGCCGTTCGGCGTACGAACTCGACGAGCGGAAAGCGCGTGCACACATCCTCGAAGGTCGACTGCAAGCCTTAGAGAACGTCGACGACGTCGTTGCCGTCATCCGCAACTCCGAGAGCCGAGACGACGCGAAGGCCGCGCTGCGCGGCGAGCACGTCGTCGAAGCCGACGGCGAGGCGCTGCCGACGTTCGACTTCTCGGAGGCACAGGCCGATCACATCGTCGCGATGCAGCTCGGCTCGCTGACCGCGATGGAGGCCGACGAGATCGAAGCCGAGTACGAGGACGTCCAAGCGCGGATCGACCGGCTCGAAGCGATCCTGGCGGACCCCGACGAACTCGACGCGGTCGTGCGCGAGGAACTCGACGCGATCAAAGACGAGTACGACGACGACCGTCGAACGTCGATCATCGAAGACACCGGGACGGTCACCCACGAGGACCTCATCGCCGAGGAGGACGTCGTCGTCGTCGTCACCGAGGACGATTACATCAAGCGGATGCCGCTCGACCGCTTCCGCGCCCAGCATCGCGGCGGGAAGGGGATCATCGGCACCGAACTGAAGGAGGGCGACCGCGTGTCGTCGGTGTACGTCGCGAGCACTCACGACTACCTGCTGTACTTCACCAACCACGGACAGGTCTACCAGCTGAAGACCTACCAGGTGCCCGAGATGTCCCGCACGGCTCGCGGGAAGTCGGCCGTGAATCTGCTCGATCTGGACGACGGCGAGGAGATCACCGCCGTCGTCAACACCGCCGAGATCGAATCCGACGAGGAGAGGTACATCACGATGGCGACCCGGAACGGCTACATCAAGCGGACGAGCGTCGAGAAGTTCCAGAACATCCGCTCGACGGGGATCATCGCGACGAAACTCGACGAGGAGGACGCGCTCGCGGACGTGGAAGTCACCGACGGGACCCAGGATCTGATCCTCGCGAGTCGCGGCGGGATGGCGATCCGCTTCGCCGAGGAGGAGGTCCGCGCGATGGGCCGCTCTGCACGCGGCGTCCGCGGGATCGACTTGGAAGGCGACGACGAGGTCGCGGCGCTCGCGGCCGTCGAACCCGACCGACACGAGTGGGTGCTCACCGTCACCGAGAACGGCTACGGAAAGCGGACCAACGTCGGCCAGTACCGTCGCCAGTCGCGCAACGGGAAGGGACTCATCGACATCAAGACCAACGACCGGAACGGTCGCGTCTGTGAGTTAGAGACCGTCGGTCCCGGCGACCACCTGTTCGTGATGAGCGGCGACGGCCAGATCCTCCGCACGCCGGTCGAGGACGTCTCGGTCGTGGGCCGGAACACGATGGGCGTCATCGTGATGGATCTCGACGCCGGCGACGCCGTCACGAGCGTCGACGTGCACTTCCCTGCGGACGCGGCCCCCGAAACGCAGTCGGACGCGGACGCTGCCGAAGACCCCGCTGTCGATGCCGTCGCGGACGCTGAAGCGGCCGGGACAGCACCCGCAGAGGTCGACTCCGACGCGGGGGACGAGGCCTAACCCGACGTCACACGTCGCCGGCGATTCACCGGAAATCCGGTGTGCGGTGACGTCCCACGGCGCACTCAAAGTATCTGTTTTCCGAGTGCACTCGCGGCCAGCTCCGTCGCGAGCGACGCCGTCTCGTTTCGCTCGTCGAGGATCGGATTGATCTCGACCAGTTCGAGCGACCGCAGGCGGCCGCAGTCGGCGACCGCCTCCAGCGCCGAGTGCGCCTCCCGATACGTCACGCCGCCGCGGACGGGCGTCCCGACGCCGGGTGCCTCGCGGGGGTCGAGCCAGTCGAGATCGAGGCTCACGTGGACTCCGTCCGTGCCGTCGGTGGCCACGTCGAGGGCGTCGTCGACGACACTCGTGATCCCGCGCTCGTCGATGTCGGACATCGTGAACGCCGTCACGCCGCTGTCGGCGATCGCAGTGCGCTCGCGCTCGTCGACGTCTCGGAGGCCGACGATCGCGACGTTCTCGGGGCTGAGCCCGGCGGCGGTGGCCCACCCGACGCCCGCGAATTCGCCGACGCCGAGCACGGCTGCCAGCGGCATCCCGTGAACGTTGCCGGACGGGGACGTCTCCGGGGTGTTGAAGTCGCCGTGTGCGTCGAACCACACGAGGCCGACGTCGGCGTCGCGTGCCGATCCGGTCACCGAGCCGATCGCGACCGAGTGATCCCCACCGAGCACGAGCGGTAGCTCCTCGGCCGCAAGCGCATCCGCGACGCGGTCTGCGAGGCTCGTCACGACTTCCCGCGTCTCGCGGAGGAACTTCGCGCGCCCCGACGTGAGCGTCTCCGCTTCCGGATCGCGCTCCTCGGCGTGCGGCGCACGGACGTCGCCGTCGTCGACGGTGTCGACGCCGACCTGCTCTACTGCCGCTGCCAGTCCGGCGTATCGGATCGCCGAGGGCCCCATATCGACGCCACGCCGGTTCGCGCCGTAGTCCGTGGGCGCACCGATGATTCGAACGGTCCTCATACGTCGGTCGTAGGCGGCGTCGGTACCTTACACCTGGCGTTGGCGTCGGCCCGATTCCGGACAGTGTCCCGTCGGTCGGGGAGTCACCTACTCGGTGTAGGGCTCGCAGACGCGGGCGACGCCCTCCTCGAAGGGAATCTCGGGCTCCCAGCCGGTGGCCTCGCGCATCTTCGTGCTGTCGGCCATCGTGTCGTGAACGTAGACGTCGAGCGGGTTCTCGACGTACTCGGGGTCGACGTCGGTTCCGAGCTCCGCGTTGATCAGTTCGATCATCTTGTCGAAGGTGTAGCTTTCGCCCGTGCCGAGGTTGTAAACCCCCTGAAGCCGGTGCTCGGCCGCGAGTTCGATCCCGCGGACGATGTCGTCGACGTGCGTGAAGTCGCGCGTCTGCGAGCCGTCGCCGAACACCTTCGGGCGCTCGCCGTTCGCGATCTTGTGGGCGAACTGCGCGACCGTGTTCGCGTACTCGCCTTTGTGCTCCTCTGCGCCGCCGTAACCCTGGTAGACGGAGAAAAAGCGGAGCCCGGCGAGCGTCATCCCGTAGTGGTGGTGGAAGTACTCGCCGTACTTCTCGCGGGCGAGCTTCGAGGCCTCGTAGCAGGTGCGCGCTTCGACCGGAAGGTCCTCGGGCGACGGTTCGGTGCGGGAGCCGTAGATCGAGGAAGTCGACGCGTAGACCACCGTCTCGCAGCCGTCTTCGCGAGCCTGCTCGACGGCGTTGACGAACCCCTCGACGTTCACGCGGGTGGCGTCGCGCTTGTGTTCTTCCGCCATCGTGTACGAGGAGTACGCCGCGAGATGAAACAGCACGTCGACGTCCTCGGTCGGGAGGTCGTCGTCGAGGACGCTCGCGTCCACGAACGCCACGTCGTCGTCGAGATTCTCGGGGGTCCCGAGATGCAGATCGTCGACGGCGACGACGTCGTTCGCCGTCGCGAGGTGGTTCGCGAGGTTCGAGCCGATGAATCCGGCCCCGCCGGTCACGAGGACCCGTTGGTTCTCCATACGGGGCACACGAGCGAGGACTCACAAAGCGGTATCGGAGTCGGTCGCACCGACACCCGCCGGCGAACCGCCCGACGAGACTACCGGACAAGATGTCGCAAAAACGTACTGAACGCGTCCGAAACGGAAGAAAATAGCGGGACAGTTTCACACTGCGTCCATCCATCCACCGGATTTAAGACCGTATACGGCGAACGACCGGGTATGTCATCAATCGAGCTGACGTCCAGTCAGAAAACAATCCTGACCGCCCTCATCAACCTCCACCGCGAGAGCGAAGACGCCGTAAAGGGTGAGGACATCGCCGCCGAGGTCGACCGCAATCCCGGCACGATCCGCAATCAGATGCAGAGCCTGAAAGCGCTCCAGCTCGTCGAAGGCGTCCCCGGTCCGAAGGGCGGCTACAAGCCGACGGCGAACGCCTACGAGGCACTCGACGTCAATCAGATGGACGAGCCCGCGTTCGTCCCGCTGTTCCACGACGGCGAGGAAGTCGAGAACGTCAACGTCGACGAGATCGACCTCTCGTCGGTCCACCACCCGGAACTCTGCCGCGCGGAGATCCACGTCCAGGGCTCCGTCCGCGACTTCCACGAGGGTGACGACATCACCGTCGGTCCGACGCCGCTCTCGAAGCTCGTGATCGAAGGCGTCGTCGATGGCAAAGACGACACGAGTAACATTCTCATCCTCCGCATCAAGGATATGCAGGCTCCGGTCGGCGAACCATCGCACTGAAGGACGTCAGGTCTGCGACGCCGCCGGTTCCCCGAACTCGCTCGAACGCCGTCCTCGGTCCCCCGAACTCCTCTCCGTTCTCACGTGGAAAAGCGGAGCCGCCGCTGGATCCGTTGCGTGAGACAGAAGCCACAGGAGAGAGCGAAGACGACGCGTCAGAGCGGAGGGCGCACGGATCGCCGTCGTAGGATTGTCGACGACCGAAGTCGGGCAGATACGGGGCGAACGCCCACGACGTTATTCGTGAGGTGAGTCACATACTTTCCCACGCGTCGAGCGCGTGGCGCGGCGAAGCGATGTCGGCGATCCAGCGGGCGGCGATGGCTTTCTTCAGGTTGCGCGCCGCCGGGCCCCCGAAGACGTTCACGGGGAACGTCCCGAGGACGGGGAGCTTGACGCCGTGTGCGACGGCGTCGTCGCCGACGGAGACGACGGTTCCTTTGTCGTCGTGTCGCCACGTCTTGAGCGGCTTGCCCGCGACGGCGCGGGCGACGTTCTCGCCGGCGACGTCGGCGGCCTGCCAGGCGGCCTGCGCGGTCGGCGGCGCGACGGAGTCGGGGCCCTGCTCGACGAGTGCGGTGTCACCGAGGGCGAAGACGCGCTCGTCGGAGGTCTGGAAGTCGGCGTCGGCGAAGACGCGGTGTGAGCGGTCGTCCTGGTCGAGGTTCATCTCCGTGACTTCCTCGTGGCCGGTGATGCCGCCGGTCCAGATGAGCGTGTCGTAGGGGAGCGTCTCGCCGTCCTCGTCGCCGAGATAGGCGGCCTCCTCGTCGACCTTGGAGATGAAGTCGCCGGTGAGTATCTCGATGTCGAGCCCTTCGAGTCGCTTCCGGAGCGCGCCCTGAAGCTCCGGGTCGTTGCCCGGGAAGACCTCCTCGAGGCCCTCGACGAGCGTCACCTCGATCGGCGCGCGGTGCTCGTCGCGGTACTCGGCGATCTCGCCGGCCGTCTGGATGCCCGAGAGGCCGGCGCCGCCGACGACGATCTGTGCGGGATCGTCGCGGGAGGCGTCCTCCGCGGCCTGCTTGACGTCGGCGTGGATCGACCGCGCGTCGTCGAGGCTCTTCAGTTCGTGGGCGTACTCTTCGAGCCCCTCGATGCCGAAGAACGCGGTTCCGGATCCGATCGCGAGGAGGAGGTAGTCGTAGTCGATCGTGTCGTCTTCGAGTTCGACCACGCGCTCGTCGACGTCGACGTCCGTGACGTGGCCTGTGACGAACTCCGTCGAGGGCGATTTGACGTCGTCGATCGGGATCGCGACCTTCGATTCGACGCTCGGATCGCGGATGCAGCGGTGCACCTCGTGCAGAACGAGGTGGTAGTCGTGATCCGAGATCCACGTGAGATCGGTCCCCGGGTCGAGTTCCTCTTCGAGACGTTTGACGGCACCAGCACCCGCGTAGCCGGAACCGACGACGACGACCTGCGTACTCATACGCGTCCATCGGGAGCCATCCGATAAAGGGACTGCGAAACGTGGCTCGAACTACTCGATCGAGAGTCCCGGATGCCAGTGGTCGACGCCGGCTTCGCGCTTCGCCGCGTCCATCTTCGCGAGCAGGTGCACAGCCAGGCTCGCAGTCTCCGCCGCCCGCGATTCGCCCTCCGTCCGGAACTCACCGGTAACACGGTTCGCGTAGACTGAACAGACCGCCCCGGCGCGGAGGCCGTAGACGTTTGCGACCGTGAGAAGCGCAGCCGCCTCCATCTCGATGTTCTTGACGTTCGCCTCCTGTAGCTCCTCGACGAGCGACTCAGAGCCCGCCG
The DNA here is from genome assembly GCA_003665935.1 of Halobellus sp. Atlit-31R. Classification (GTDB taxonomy): domain Archaea; phylum Halobacteriota; class Halobacteria; order Halobacteriales; family Haloferacaceae; genus Haloquadratum. The sequence continues at coordinate 630,714 of QPLR01000002.1, forward strand.
CGCGGAACCCCTCGTAGCCGGGACGCCCCTGACCGGCGTAGAAGGAGTCGGCGCTCATCGTGAGCCCGACGTGGTAGTCGTGGCCGAGCCGCTCGGCCGCGGCGACGAGCGCCGAGACGACTTCGTGGTCCGCGACCGCCGGGTAGTCCTCGCGAACGTACTCCTTCGAGGTGCCCTCCTGGCGGACCGCGCCGGACGTGATGACGAGATCGCCCACCGCCATCTCGGGCTGGATCGCGCCGCAGGAGCCGACGCGGACGAACGTGTCCGAGCCCACGCGAGCGAGTTCCTCGACCGCGATCGCGGCCGACGGACTGCCGATACCGGTCGAGGTGACCGAGATCGGCGTCCCCTCGTAGCTCCCGGTCGCCGTCCGGTACTCGCGGTGACTGGCTCGCTCCTCGGAGTCGTCCCACAGCGCGGTGACCTTGTCGACGCGCTCGGGGTTGCCCGGAAGGAGGACGCTGTCGGCGACGTCTTCGGGACCGACCGCGACGTGATACTGCACCTCGTCGTTCGGATCTTCGCTGTCGCTCATACTCTCTCTCCCGGGCGCAGCGAAAATATACTGTCGGCTGGTGGTCGGGGCCGTCCGGGATTGTGTCGGTGCTGTCGGTGCTGTCGGTGCTGTCGGTGCTGTCGGTGCTGTCGGTGCTGTCGGTGCTGTCGGTGCTGTCGGTGCTGTCAGCGTCGGCGTCGGCGTGGCCCGCCGTGACGGCCCCTACCCGTCGGCGTTGTCAGCGTCGACGTCGGCGTCGGTATCCGCGTCGGCCTCGACTCCGGACTCGCGTTGCCGTTCGGCCGCCGAGAGCGTCTCCAGCGAGATCGCGTTCGGGAGGAGTTCGCCGAGCGTGTACGTCGACACCGCGCCGTCGCCCTCGTCGCAGGCGATCTCGAGGTCCGCGTCGGCGAACTCCGCGAGCGTCTGGCGGCACATCCCGCACGGTGTGACGCCGTCGCGGGCGCTCGACGTGACCGCGATCCGATCGAACTCCCGGTGGCCGTCCCGGACTGCCGCGGCGATGGCGACCTCCTCGGCGTGGAGGCTGTTCGAGTAGTTCGCGTTCTCGATGTTGCACCCGGCGTAGATCGTTCCGTCGGCCGTTCTGAGCGCCGCCCCGACGCGGTACTCCGAGTACGGGACGTAGGCGTCCGCGAGCGCGTCTCGGGCGCGTTCGACGAGGTCGTCTGTCATACCCGAGCCGTTCGGTCGGCGGGCGCTTGTACGTTGTCGTCCGGCCGGCCGCCACTGCCCCGGCAGTGCTCCGAAAGGGGAAGTGAAAAGCCGCTCCCGGTCGTAAGGTGAGTGTGCAATCGGACTCAGACCCCGACGACGCTGCGGACGAGCCCGACGCAGATCACGCCACGGCCGAGCAGGACGCCGACGCCGATCCCGGCGCAGACGACACAGACGCCGACGTCGATAGTGCCGACGCAGACGACACAGACGCCGACGTAGTCTCTACCGGCACGGGGACTCCCGGACTCGGCCGACGGATCATGCTGGGTCTCGGCGTCACGATCGTCGCCATCTCGGGCGGGGTCGGACTGTTCGTCGGCGGCAACGGCGCGGAGTCGGCCTCCGAAGCGGCGATCCTGGGGACGTCGCTTTCGATCCCGCTGACGCCCATCGCGGTCGCGCTGTACGGGGTGGTCGTCTCGACGCTCGTTCTCACCGTGCTCTTCGGACTCGTCGAATACGTCTCGCGGCTGGAAGACGACACCGCCGACCCCGACGCCCACCGCTGACCGCAGAGACAGCGCGTCGCTTTTGTCGCTGCAGTTCCGACCTCGCTGTATGAATTCGACCACGTCGGCCGACGACCGCGCGGACGCCGCGCCGACCGACGAGGAGTTCGACCCGAACGCGCCGCTGCAGTCCGACAGCGGGGGCCGGAACCGGAAGCGGGCGGCGCTCGCGGTCGCGCCGTTCCTCGCGATCGGCCTCGGCAACGTCGTCTTGCTCCTCGGGTGGGGGATCGAGCCGCTCTGGGCGTTCGCGCTGCTCCCCCCGATCCTCTTCTGTACCGTCCTCGCGTATCTCGTCTTCAGCACCGACTTCCTCAGCGATCGGACCTGATACGGGAAGTGGCGCACGGGAAACGGCGGTCGGTCGTCCGCGGACCTCTCGGAGACAGCGGCCGACGGCGTCGGCAGTGACTGATCGCGTTCAGCTCCCGGTGTCGTACTTGTATGTCGCCTCGTCGGGATCGATCCCGAAGTCCTCGGCCGTCTCCTCGACCGGCACCTCGCCGTCCTCGGGCTCGTCGGCCGGTGAGGCCTGTTTGAATCGCTCGCGGTACTCCTCGGGGACGGCGAACGCGTCGGCCTCGACGCGCATCGCGATGACGTCGTCGCCGCGCTCTTCGCGCACCGTTTCGAGCCGGGCGGCCACCGGCTCGGGCAGGTCGCTCGTCGACACGGGCTCGAACCCAAATGGTGTGAAGTACGACGGCTGCCGCGTGAACGTGTACACCGTCTCGTAGCCCTCGTCGCCCGCTTCGGCGACCAGTCGCTCCATCACGTGCGCGGCGACGCCCTGCTGTCGCCACGGCGGGAGCGTGTAGACGAACGCGAGCTCACAGAAGTTCCCCGCCTCAGTCTTGTGAACGCGAATGCGGCCGAAGCCGGCCTTTCGCGACGACTCCTCGTCGAGCGCGATCACGTAGTCCCGGGACCGAAACGCGGGATCGTCGATTTCGGCCTCCTCGATCCTGTCGAGTAACCAGACCTCGTCGCGGTTCTTTGCGTCCCGGACGTACATATGGCCCGATACAACACCGCGAGGCAAGTGTATTGCGGAGCGCGCCGTCGGTCGGCCGCGCCAGGCAACAGTTTTGTATCGGTCTGTGTGCTACGGGTCGACGATGGCCCGCCTCTTACCCTCCCAGTCCGATCCCGACGTCGACGCCGCGCCACGGGTCGTCGGACTCGACGACGACGACGCCGACGACCTCCTCTCGGCGCTCTCGTCGGCGACCGCACGCCGGATCCTCGCAGCGCTCCACGAAGAGCCGACCAACTCCGCCGCCCTCGCCGACGCGGTCGACACGTCCCTACAGAACGTCCAGTACCACATCCAGCGCCTAGAAGACGCGGGTGCGGTGGCGGTCGTGGACACGGCGTACTCCGAGAAGGGTCGCGAGATGAAGGTGTACGCGCCGGCGAACCGTCCGCTCGTGGTCGTCGCGGCCGACAGCGACGAGACCGACGGGCTCGCGGCGGCGCTCAAGCGTCTGTTCGCCGGCGTCACCGTCGTCGGCCTCGTGAGCCTCCTCGCGCAGGTCGCGATCGACGGGCTCCCGTTCGTCGCGCAGACCGGCGGTGCCGACGGCGGCGTCTCGGTGCAGACCACCGAATCCGCGCAGGTGGCCACCGAGACGGCCGCCGCCTCCGGCGTCCCCCCCGGACTGCTGGTGTTTCTCGGCGGCGTGACCGTCCTCCTCGCGTGGTTTGCAGTCTGGTTCGTGCGGCAGCGATGAGCGTGTTCGCGAGAGCGGGCTCTCGCGCAGTCGGGGCCCCTCTGGCGACTTCTCTCCCGTAAGTATTCGTACCCAGGCCTACAAGACGTAGATATGAACCACCCGGGCGAGGTCGAAGGCATCGCCGTCGGCGTCGACGCGGACGGCGACAACATCCCCGCAGTCGTGGTCGCCGCGCGGTCGGAGCTGCTGCCCATCGTCGTCACGGCCGATCAGGCACGGGCGATCCAGCTCGCGATCGCCGGGGACTCCTTCGAGCGCCCACTGACGCACGACCTTCTCGTGGAGATGCTCATCGAGTTCGGCGGCGCGATCGACAGGGTCCGTATCGACGACGTCGCCGACGGGACGTTCTACGCCAAGATTGACGCGGAGCGGTACGACGACGGCGAAGCCCAGCGGTTCGTCTTCGATGCGCGCCCGAGCGACGCCGTCGCGCTCGCGGTCCGCGTCGACTGCCCGATCGAGGTCTCGGACGTCGTTCTCGACGAGGCCGGACAGCCCCCCGAGCGGTTCGAGTTCGGCGGCGGTTCCGCCGAGGACACAGCCCGAGAGCCGGACGAGTTCAACGACTTCGACGAGTTCGACGACTTCGGCGACGAGCGCTGAGAGGGCCGGCATCTGCTCGTCCGCGGCACGCCGCCGCGTATGCTTATTTCTCCGGGGCCCGAATGCTCGGCTATGTCACTCTCGGTTGCGACCCCACCAGCCCCGAATCTGGAAGACGCCGTCGACCCGAACGAGTACGAGGACGCCGACGTCGTCGGCGACACCGACTACCGACGCGGCGATCTCGAGACCCTCCTCCGCGACGGCGCGTGGGCGGACGCCTTCGAGCTGTGGGCCGCGGACACCGACGTGACCGAGGCCGAGTGGGCGATCGTGCTCGACCTCGAGATGCTCTCGCACTTCGACTTCTTCTGGGACGACTTCGCCGACCGGGTCGGCTACCACGCTCCCGGGCTCCCGGAGGACTGGAAGGAGCGGCAGCTCCACCCCGAGATCGACTCCTGGAAGACCGTCTCCAGCATCAACGCGGGCCTGACCGAACTCGGGCAGACGGTCTGTGAGGTGCTGAAGGACGACTACATCACCTGGGAGTCGGAGTACGAAGCGCCCGAGGATCTGCCCGATTTCTAACACCCACCTTTTTTCACCGGGGCCTCGCGTCGCCTGCGGCGACGCTCGACCCCGGCCAAAAAAGCTGGACCAAAAAAACCGCGAGGCTCGCGTTCGCTCGCCTCGCGGCACTACTGCTGTCGGACCGCACCGCTACCGCGGCAGCACAGCACCGTTGCATTTTCCTTTCGACTTCGTCGGACTCCGCCACGGTCGACGCCGACGGCAGCGTGACCAGCACAGCACCGTTGCATTTTCCTTTCGACTTCGTCCCCGATACTGCGATTGCACGGCCCCGCACCGCTACTGTGACAGCACAGCCCCGCACCGCTCCCGCGGCAGCACAGCACCGCTGCGTATTCCTTTCGTCTCCGTCCCCGATACTGCGACAGCACATCCCCGCACCGCCTCCGCGGTAGCACTGCACTGTTTGCTCTTCCCTTTCGCCTCCGTTTTAGATACCGCGACGGCACAGCCGCGCACCGCTCCCGCGACGGCGACCGCACAGTACTGCGTTGGTCGCCGTCTCGCCCTCGGAGCGGCGACGCCCGCCACAGCGACCCGAACGCCGCGGTTCCACGGATTTCATATACGTTCGCTGGTAGTCCCTCTGTATGGACGAAGTCGACGACCAGTACACGCCCGCGGAGGTCGAATCCGCGGTCGGAGAGTACTGGGACGACACCGACGCCTACGAGGCGACGAAGGAGGCCCACGCCGACGACCCCGCCTTCTTCTTCGTCGACGGACCGCCGTACACCTCTGGCCAGATGCACCTCGGTACGGCCTGGAACAAGACGCTGAAGGACGCCATCATCCGCTACAAGCGGATGACGGGCCACCGCGTCACCGACCGGCCGGGCTACGATATGCACGGGCTCCCGATCGAGGTGAAAGTCGAGGAGGAGCTCGGCTTCGAGACCAAACGCGACATCGAGGAGTACGGCATCGAGTCGTTCATCGAGGAGTGCAAAGACTTCGCCGAGCGGAACCGCGCCGCGATGGACGAGGACTTTCAGTCGATCGGCGTCTGGATGGACTGGGACGACCCCTACGAGACCATCTCGCCGGAGTATATGGAAGCCGCCTGGTGGGCGTTCCAGCAGGTCGACGAGCGCGGACTCGTCGAACAGGGCAAGCGCTCGGTCAACTACTGTCCGCGCTGTCAGACCGCCATCGCGGCCAACGAGGTCGAGTACGACGAGATCACCTCGCCGTCGATCTACGTGAAGTTCCCGCTGCAGGGTCGAGAAGGGAGTCTCGTCATCTGGACGACGACGCCGTGGACGATCCCCGCGAACACGTTCGTCGCCGTCGCCGGCGAGATGACCTACCAGGCCGTCCGCGCCGAGAAGGGCGGCGAGGAGGAAGTCCTCTACGTCGCCGAACCCTGCGTCGAAGACGTGCTGAAGCAGGGCCGCTACGAGGAGTACGAGGTCGTCGACGAGTACGACGGCGAGGAGCTCGTCGGCTGGACCTACGACAACCCCCTCGAGTCACACCTGAACGAGTACGCCGACTTCGAGGGCGCCGGGCAGGTGTACACGGCCGACTACGTCGAAGCCGACCGCACCGGCCTCGTTCATTCGGCCCCCGGCCACGGGCAGGAGGACTTCGCCCGCGGCCAGGAACTCGGGCTCGACGTCTACGTGCCCGTCGACGGCCGCGGCGAGTTCACCGAGGCGGCCGGCGACTACGCCGGGACGTTCGTCCGCGACGCCAACGACCCGATCGTCGACGATCTCGACGCCGCCGGCGCGCTGCTCGCCTCCGGAACTCACGACCACCGGTACGGACACTGCTGGCGCTGTGACACGGACATCATCTTCCTCGCGACCGACCAGTGGTTCATCACCGTCACCGACATCAAAGAGGAACTGCTCGACAACATCGACGACTCCGAGTGGTATCCGCAGTGGGCGCGTGACAACCGGTTCCGCGACTTCGTCTCCGACGCGCCGGACTGGAACATCTCCCGGCAGCGCTACTGGGGGATCCCCCTGCCGATCTGGCAGGCCGACGACGGCGACTGGATCGTCGTCGGCACGCGTCAGGAACTGGCCGAGCGCGCCGATCAGGACGTCGATCCCGACGAGATCGATCTCCACCGCCCGTCTGTCGACCCCCTGACGATCACCGAGGACGGCACGACCTACGAGCGCGTGCCGGACGTCTTCGACGTCTGGATCGACTCCTCGGTCGCCTCCTGGGGGACGATCGACTACCCCGGCGAGACGGCCGCCTTCGAGGAGCTGTGGCCCGCGGACTTCATCGTCGAGGCCCACGACCAGACCCGCGGGTGGTTCTGGTCTCAGCTCGGGATGGGCACCGCCGCGGTCGGCGAGGCCCCCTACGAACAGGTGATGATGCACGGCTTCGTCAACGACGAGGACGGCCGGAAGATGTCGAAGTCGCGCGGGAACATCGTCACGCCCGAGGAGGCGATCGAGCGCGCCGGCCGCGATCCGCTGCGGGCGTACCTGCTCAGTCACGACCAGCAGGGCGTCGACCTCTCTTTCGAGTGGGACGGCCTAGGGGAGATGCAGTCGACGCTCAACATCTTCTGGAACGTCTTCCGCTTCCCGCTGCCGTATATGGATCTCGACGGCTACGACCCGGCCGAGGCCGACCTCGACGACGGCGACCTCACCGTCGTCGACGAGTGGGTGCTCTCGCGCCTGCAGTCCGTCGAAGCCGAGGCCGCCGAGGCCTGGGAGAACTTCGAGGTCAGCGACGCGCTCAACGCCGTCCTCGAGTTCCTCACCGAGGACGTCTCGCGGTTCTACGTGAAAGCCATCCGCGAGCGGATGTGGGAGGAAGAGGACTCCGCGTCCAAGCGCGGCGCGTACGCGACGCTCGCGACGGTCCTCGAGGAGACGATCAGACTGCTCGCACCCTACACGCCGTACCTCGCCGAGCGGATGCACCAGCACCTCGACGGCGAGGCGACGAGCGTTCACGCGCTCTCGTACCCGACCGCCGACGAGACGCTGCGCGATCCGGAGCTCGAACGGCAGATGGCGGTCCTCCGCGACGTCGAGGAGGCGGCCGCGAACGCGCGCCAGCAGGGCGGCCGCAAGCTCCGTTGGCCCGTCCAGCGGGTCGTCGTCGCCACCGAGGACGACGCCGTCGCCGACGCCGTCGAGTCGCTGTCGGAACTCCTCGGCGAGCGGGTCAACGCCCGCTCGATCGACGTCGTCTCCGAGTTCGACGAGCTCGTCGAGCGCGCCGATCCGCAGATGAGCGTCGTCGGCCCGGCGTTCGGCGCGGACGCCCAGAAGGTGATGGAAGCGGTGCAGGGCAAGACCCGCGCCGAGGTCGAATCGGGCGTCGAGGTCGACGGCGAGACCTACGAGCTCACCGACGAGATGGTGCGGTACGAGGCCGAGCCGCCGGCCCACATCTCGGGGGCCGAGTTCGAGGACGGCACCGTCTACGTCGACACCGAACTCACCGACGAGATCGAGGCCGAGGGCTACGCCCGCGACGTCGTTCGGCGGGTGCAGGAGATGCGCAAGCAGCTCGATCTCGACGTCGACGCCGAGATCGACACGTACGTCCACGTCGCTGACGACCGCGTCGCCGAGTTCGTCGATCGTCACCGCGACGTCGTCGCCGACGAGACCCGGACGCACGAGTTCGTCGACGGCGAGGAGCTGGCGGTCGAAGGCGAGTGGGCACTGGTCGAAGAGTGGGACGTCGAAGGCGTGACCGTCACGATCGGCGTCGAGCCGGTCGCCGAGCAGTCGGCGTAACGAAACGGAGCGCCGCGCTCGCGCTCAACAGAGCGCTTCTTCGAGCAGCTGTAGCGGGTGCTTGATGTCGTAGCCCGTGCCGTGTTCCATCTGCATCGAACACGTCGGACACTCCGTCATCCCGACTTCGCCGGTGGCGTCGCGCATGTGCTCGAACATCTCCTCGCCGATCTTCATCGACGTCTCGTACTTCTCCTCCTTCCAACCGTAGGTGCCGGAGATGCCGGAACAGGAGTCGCCGACGTCCTCGATGAGGACGCCGTCGAGATCGCGGAACAGCTCGACCGCCTGCCGGTCGAGCCCCTGGTTCCGGGCGTGACACGGCGCGTGGTACGCGAGCGCCTGATCGTCGACGCTCGCGTCGTCGATCGCGGCCCGTAGGTCCTCGTGGATCCGCAGGTACTCCATCGCCTCGTAGGTGTTGGCGGCGACCTCCTCGATCCCCGACAGCTGGAACAGCTCGGGGTACTCCTGGCGGAGCGACATCGAACAGGAGGTACAGGAGGCGATGACGTCGTAGCCCTCCTCGAGGAGGTCGGAGAACTCGCTGACGTTCACCGCCGCGGCGCGCTCGGCGTCGTCGAGCATCCCGTTCGCGAACATCGGCGTCCCCGAACAACGCTGCCGCGGAACGACGACCTCGTAGCCGAAGGACTCGAAGACCCCGACGAGCGCTTTCGCCACCTCCGGGGTGTTGTAGTTCGAGTAACAGCCGTGGAAGTAGGCGATGCGCTTCTCCTCGTTTTCGATCTTTGCGCCGCCGCGCTCGTGCCACCACTCGCGGAACGTCTGGGTGGCGAACGCGGGGAAGTCGCGCTCGGAGGGGATGCCGAGCACCTTCTCGTTGATCTTCTGAACGAGGCTGTTGCCCATCACGAAGTTGGTGAGCCGCGGCACCTTACTGCCGAACTGCGCCAGCGTACCGTAGTTCGCGAGAATCCGGTTGCGGATGTACTCGCGGGAGAGCTTGCTCATCTGCTCGTCGACGTACTCCCCGCGGGCGGTGTTGTGCATCTGCGAGAGCGGCACGCCCGACGGACAGGCGTCGTCACAGCGCATACAGTTCGAGCAAGACATAATCGAGTCGTCGATCTCGCCGCCCTCCTTGCGCTTGAGCCGCCACTGTTCGGGGCCCTGGAACTTCGGTCCCGGGAAGTCGTCGTCGACTTCGGCGACCGGACACGCCGTGTCGCAGACGGAGCATTTGTAGCAGTTGTCCGCGCCCGGGCGCAGGTCCATCGTGTCGTCGCCGTCGAAGACCGACACCGGTTCGAAGTCGGGCTGCTGTTCTGGTGTGATCGAGTCTGTCGTTGCTGGGGTTTCTGCGTCGCTCATACTATCTGCCCTCCGCGTGGTTCATCGTGCCGCCTCCTCGCCCGCCCGTCGCCCGGCGTACGCGCCCGTCGCGAGCGAGACGCCCGCCGCGGACTTCTCGCGGGCGACGTCCGCACCGCCGACCACGCCGCCGGCGGCGCGGAGGTTCTCGTAGTGGACGTCTCCTCCGGGGTCTGTCGGCCGCAGCTCCGCGTCGGGGACGACCCCGAACCGGGCGAACGCGTGGTCGCCGAAGGCGTCGGCTTCGGACCACGCGTAGCGGTCGTCCGGATGTGGGACGTGGCAGTCGAAGACCGGCTCGGTGACCGACTCCCGGTCGGATTCGATCCCCTTGCCGACGAGACCGCCGGTCGCGAGGACGAACTCCTCGGCGTGGTACGGGACCGCCTGACCGCGGCGGTCGACGGTGACCGACTCGATCCGGCCGTCCGCGGTCTCGTAGCCGACTGCGGGATTGCCCGAGGAGAGTCGAACGCCCGCGTCGTCGAGGGCCTCGAACAGCAGATCTTCGAGTTGCATCCCGAGCAGGCTCGGTGGCCCCGTCGGGATCTCGAACACGGTCGCGCCGAGTCGGTCCGCGAGCTCCTCACGGACTGCTGCCGCGTGATCGTCGCCGAGCATCGCCGGGAAGCCGACCCGGTCGTAGTCGAGGTCGCTGTCGGCCGCCTCGATCGTCTCGACGAGTCGCCGCCGGGCGTCGTCTTCGTCGGTGTCGAGCGCCTTTGCGAGCCGAGTCGTCCGCGCGTCGTCGCGGAACTCGATCGGGAAGCGGACGCTGACGCCGTCGAGGTCGAACGGGACGTCCGTCGCAGCGAGATGCTCGGCGGCGACGGGGGCGTCGAAGTCGGTCAGCCCCGCGAACCCGACGAGCAGTGTGTCCTCGGCGACGCTCGCGAGTCCCGGCGCGACCGAGTTCGGGTAGCGTGCGGTCGGCTTGATCGTCCCGCCGTGGGTGAGCACGAGCGCGTTGCGGTCGGTGTGGCCGCCCGCGTAGACGTCGCCCACGACGTCGTCGAAGATCCGCAGCCCTTCGTGGATCGCGTCCGCCCCGACGACGCGGTAGGGGTGTGCCTCCGGCAGCCGGTCGATCGCCTCGAACGGGTCCGCGAGCGGTGCGTCCCCGACCGACCCGAGTACGTCGACGAGGCCGCTGGCCTGTCGCAGCGTGCTCTTCTTGTGCGAGAGGAGGCGGACCTGCGCGCCGGCTTCGGCGGCGGCGAGCGCGGCCGTCGCGCCGGCGATACCGCCGCCGACGACGAGGACGTCCTCACGAATCGGCATCGGCGGGACCTCGGTCCGCAGCTGCTCTGTCGACACCGCCGTCGGCGACGGCGTCGGACGACTGGCCGCCGGCGGGCTGCGTTCCCCGCTCCGGACCGGCGTCGAACGCGCCGAAATCGACCGGATCGTCAGCCTTGGCCGGGTCGGCGTCGCGGTTCATCGTGGTCGCGTGGAGCAGATGCTTCAGCATCGCCTGCGAGAGCTGTTCGCCCCACAGCGCGTGTCGCTCGCCCTTCCAGCGCTCCTGGTAGAGGTCGTCGAGGGCCGCGCGTGCGACGGACTCGTCGTATCGCGGCGACAGCTCGTTCGCCATCCGGTGACAGCACATCGCGCCCTGACAGTTCCCCATCGACGCGCGGGTTCGGAGCCGCACCGCGTTGAGCTCCGAGCCGGCGTCGTCGATGGCGTCGTTGATCTCCGCGCGCGTGACCGCCTCGCACTCACAGACGGTGGGGTTCGGGCCGTCCCACTCGCCGAGCACCTCGTCGGTCCGCGACCCGAGTCGCTGTGCGCTCCGTTTGCCGACCGGCGAGCGGAGGCCGAACTCGTCCATCCACTCGCGCAGTTCGGAGAAGTCCGAAGAGCCCGGCAGCGGCTCCTCGGCCGTGTGGCAGTCGGCGTCGACGCCGAGCTTCTCGCAGACGTGATCGGAGATCTGCTCGGCCATCATCCGATAGGTCGTGAGCTTGCCGCCGACGATCGACGCCATTCCGGGGAGATCGTCGCGCTCGTCGTGGTCAAGCAGGAAGAAATCGCGCGTGATGTCGGTCGGGTCTTCGCTGCCGACCTCCGGCGGTTCGTAGAGCGGGCGCACGCCCCAGAACGAACGGATCGTCCGCGCCTCGTCGAGCATCGGGACGAGCTCCGAGAGCGTGTCGATCATCAGATCGACTTCCCAGCCCTCTTCGGGGTAGTCTTCGGGGTCTTCGACCTCCTCGTCTGTCGTCCCGAGGATGCACGTCGTCTCGTGCGGGACGACGATGTCGGCGTCGCCCTTCGGTCGACAGCGATTGATGACGGTGTCGACCTGGCGGACGTTCATGATCGTCATCACGCCCTTCGAGGGACGCACGGCGACGTCGACGCCCGCCATCTCACCGATCTGGCCGGCCCACGCCCCCGTGGCGTTGACGACGTAGTCCGCGTACAACTTCTCCGTCTCGCCCGAGTTTCCGTGGACGTACTTCCCGGAGCCGGCGGCGTGCTCGACCTCGACGCCGACGACTTCGCCGTCCTCGACGAGCACGTCGGTCACTTCGCTGTGCGTCTCGACGCGTGCGCCGTGCTGGACGGCGTCGGCCGCGTTGGCGACGCAGAGGCGGAACGGATCGATCGCCCCGTCGGGGACGCGAATCGCGCGCTCGATGTCGTCGGCCAGATACGGCTCGATCTCGCGGGCTTCCGCCGCGGAGAGGACTTCGGCCGGGATGCCGCACTCGCGGCAGCCGTCGAGTTTCTGCTCGAAGTACTCGTCCGAATCCTCGGGTCGCTGGACGAACAGGCCGCCGGTCATTTCGACGCAGTGACTCGCGATGCGTCGGAGGACGCGATTTTCCTGGATGCACTCCTCGGCAGACGCCTGGTCGGAGACGGCGTAGCGGCCGCCACTGTGGAGAAGACCGTGCATCCGCCCGGTCGTCCCGTGGGTTAAATTCCCCTGCTCGACGAGAGTGACGTCGACGCCGCGCATCGCGAGGTCGCGCACGATGCCGCAGCCAGTCGATCCCCCGCCGATCACGAGGACGCTCGGTTTTTTACTCATATCACAGTACAACCTTGGGCAGCATCCACTTTAGAGTAGCGTCTGGCCCCGGAGTGATCGACTCCAGGGTTGAACGGTGGATCTTTGCCCCGCCGCCACCAACCTCGCTCGATGACCGCAGAGATCCCGCCGCTGGTCCTCGACATCGACGGTACTCTCACGGACAGTGCGGGGAGCCTCGACCCGCGCGTCTTCGAGTACCTCCCGATCTGGGACGCACCAGTCGTTCTCGCTACCGGGAAAGCGTTCCCGTACCCCGTGAGCCTGTGTCACTATCTCGGCCTCGAACTGACGGTGATCGCCGAGAACGGTGGGGTGGTTCTGGCCGACAACGCGGTCTCCTACCAGGGCGATCGAGAGCGTGCGCAGGCGGCCGCCGACGCGTTCGTCGAGCGGGGCGGCGACCTCGGCTGGGGCACGTTCGACGCCGTCAACGAGTGGCGGCGGACCGAGATCGCCGTCGACCTCTCTGCCGACGAAACGCTGCTCCGGGAGACGGCTGCGGAGTTCGACCTCGAAGTCGTCGACACGGGGTACGCCTACCACCTCAAGACGCCCGGCGTCGAGAAAGGGACGGGACTGCAGGCCGTCGCGGAGACGCTCGGGCTGGAGACGGACGCGTTCGTCGCGATCGGCGACAGCGAGAACGACGTCTCGACGTTCCGCGTCGCCGGGTCGTCCTACGCTGTCGCGAACGCCGATGCGGCCGCACAGGACGCAGCCGACGCTGTCGTCGACGACGCGTACTTCGACGGGACGGCCGCAGTTCTCGAATCGCTCGTGCGCGAGTGAGTTTACGCTTCGGCCGCGTCCGCGTCGTCCTCGAACGGCACGAACGTTCCATTGATGTCCCACTCGTGGATGCAGTAGGGGCTCCCGACCGACTGGGGCGTCCCCTCGTCGTCGACGGCGAGACGCCACGTGGTGGCGTCGCCGTCCCAGACCTCGATGCGGCCGCAGCGCTCACAGGAGCGTTTAGTTGGGGTTACGACTGTTGGTGCCATCGCTACTGGATCCGCGTGCGAGCCTGTTAACGTTGACTCCTCCGACGGGGCGCACCGCCATCGGAACCGCGGCGGGGCGCCAGCGCCCCCTCCACAGTCCGAAGCGTCTGCCGGCGAACACAGCTTTAGGTCCGCTCGGCGACAGTGGGGAGTATGGGATTCCACACGTTCGATGCCGAACGGGCAGCGGCGCTCGATCGACCGGACCGCTACCGGTTCTGTTCCCGCGAGGAACTGCTCGCAGCGCTCGATCTCGCACCCGACGACGTCGTCGCGGACGTCGGCAGTGGCACCGGCTTCTTCACCGACGAGATCGCGCCGTTCGCCGAGAAAGTGTACGCGGTCGACGTCCAAGCGGAGATGCACGACCACTACCAGGAGAAGGGCGCGCCCGACAACGTCGAGTTCCTCACCGCGGAGGCGTCGTCGATCCCCCTCGACGACGACGAACTCGACGCCGCGTTCTCGACGATGACGTTCCACGAGTTCGCGTCCGACGATGCACTCGCCGAGCTCGCCCGTGTGGTTCGCCCGGGAGGCCACGTCGTCACGCTCGATTGGTCGAAGACCGGCGCAGGCGAAGATGGACCCCCGACGAGTGAACGGTTCGGACTCGCAGACGCTGTCACGTACTTCGAGGAGGCCGGGTTCCGAACCGTGGACGCGACGTCGAGAATAGAGACATTCCTCCACTCTGCGGTGAGATAGCGAACGTTTATCCTACGATCGTCGGATATATTATCAGATTATAACTCTCTAGAAGACTTCTTTTCCATATCAGGACAACAGTTTTCACTGCGTGTGATTCTGTAGCAGATATGGTGATATACAACGGAACTGTCGATCCTTACCACCCCCAGGAGACGCGCTACGAGTGCCGAACGTGTGGTGCTCGCGCCGAGAGCGACGGCGTCTGTGACACGTGTGGAGGCGAATCACTCGTGAACATTGCGGTGCCACGGGAGTGAGACACGACGACGAAACAAACCGACGGCGACGCCGGTCCGATGGTAGCTCGTGTGTGGTCGAACGACACCGTAACCGGCCTGCTCGCCGTCACACCAACAGCAAAGCTGTATCTCCCTGACCGCGCGAGTGCCCCAGTACGACCGGATCGCTTCCGGGGCCCGACGTGCGATCGACCACCGACGCGGTGAGGGTACCTGTGTCTCGCGGCTGTCAGTCACGATCCGGTCGATTTTCCGTTCTACAGAGGAAACAAGGCGAGTGCCTCGGGGCTTGACCCCGAGGGTGAAGCCGACACTTAGACGTGTTCTGTTCGTTCGATATACCGTTCAATCGTCTCTGTTGAGACTGTTCCTGCCGTTCCGATGTAGTACGACTGCTCCCAAAACCCACCTCCCCACAGATACATCTCCAAGAACTGTTCGTGCTGTTCCCACATCTCCCGTGCAGTGATGCTCTTGACAGTCCGTGCAATCTCGCTCGGCGCGTGCTTCGGATGGGCTGACAGGAACAGGTGTACGTGGTCAGTCGAGATATGCAACGACAGTATCTCGTAGCCGTACTCGTCGCACACGTTGCGGAAACTTGCTTCCAACGAATCCTCGATGGGTTCGAGAATCGCGTGACGGTACTTCGGACACCACACGAAGTGGTAGTTGACGTTGTACACCGTGTGATTCGACCGCTTCTCACCCATATCGAACGCACTCCACCAACACAGTTAAGTATATCCAAAGGATATACTCTGGTATGGCGAACCGCTTTGAAATCGACGGCGAGGAAGTTCTCGACGGTGAGGTCAAACCGTTCGGGAACAGTGCCCACGTCACCGTCCCTAAACGCTGGCGTGGAGCCGACGTGAAAGTCGTCCGAACCTCAGAACCCGCCGAACAAGACGAAGAATGACAGGCTCACAGGCTCTCGTCAAGACTCTGGACTTCCAACTCAACATCCAGAGTCACAACGAGAGCTTGTTGTACGACGCCACGCTCGAAGCCCGCTCGGTGTACAACGAAACCATCCGTCTCGCCAAAGAAGGCGTGGACTGGAATACGATTCCCGACCGCGTGGCCGACGACGCCAACCTCGTGAAGAACACGACTCAGCGCGTTGTCGCCAAGGCTCTCGGTGCGATGGAGAACTACTACGAGTACGACGACTTCGGACTCCCGAGCCACACCAAGGACGGTACGTACCCGCTCCGAGCGAACTACGAGGAGGGGTACAACCTGACGCTCACCGACGATGGCAACGTGGCGTTCCGAATCAGCGCGAAACCGTACAACCACGTCAAGGGCGTCCTCGACGGGAGTGACGCTCACCTCGATATTCTCAAGACCGCACTCGAAAGTGACGAGTGGAAGATTGGGACGGCGGAAGCCCTGTTCCACAACGACAATCCCGAGTTGCACGTCAACGTCACCAACACCGAACAGACCGTTCGAGACAAGCAGGACTCGCGGACGGTCGTTGGTGTGGACGTGAACGAGGACAACGTTGCTTTGACCGCGCTCTCCGAGGATGGCGTCGAGGACACGCTGGTCATCGACTTCCCCGAAATCAAGTTCCAGCGTCACCGCTACTTCACGATGCGAAAGCGCGTCCAGAACGCGGGGAAGGACAGCATCCACGACACTCTGGAAGGGCGCGAAGAACGATTCGTCCGCGACCGACTCCACAAGGTCTCTCGGCACATCGTGGAGTGGAGCCAGCAGTTCGAGAAGCCGTGCATCGTCTTTGAAGACCTCAAAGAGATGCGCGACAGTATCAACTACGGCACTCGGATGAACCGACGCTTGCACCACCTCCCGTTCCGCGCCCTACAGTTCTATACGTCGTACAAGGCGTCATTCGAGGGCATCCCGACAGCGTGGATTGACCCTGCGTACACGAGCCAACGGTGTCCGATGTGCGGACATACGGAACGTGCGAACCGCAACAAAAAGCGGTTCAAGTGCAAAGACTGTGGGAATCAAGACCACAGCGACCGAGGTGCAAGCGTCAACATCGCCGTGAAAGGCGTGAAGAAACTCGATTGGAATGTGCCTGCTCTCAACAGCCTTCCCGTTGTTCGGAAGGTGCGACGGCAGGCATCGGGGGCCGTGGACGCCCCGACCGTGACCCACCCGACCGTTCGAGGCTCTCAGGCCGATGGTCGGATGGGAGTGTCCGACTAACCCACGGGAAGCCTCGGGGCTTGACCCCGAGGCAGTTCACCGAACAGCGGCTCTCGTTCCTGTTAAATGTCGCCGTCGATATCGGCGATACCGGTGTAGCGCTCTAAGAGAACGACCAGTACCGCACCGACGAGCGCGGCCGCCGCGAATATCGCGACGGCGGTCGGCGTCCACGCGCGTCCGAGTTCGGCCAGCTGCTCGCCGGTGCGCACGACCGGGGCGCGGAGCGCGCCGACGATCAGCGCGACGAGGAACGCGAGCGTCGTCGCTCGGGCGCGGTTCAGCGCCCAGCGAACGGCGTGGGCGACGGTGAACAGGCCGACGAACGCGCCGGCGACGAACGCGAGGACGACGACGCCGTGATCTCGAAGCGGCGCGAGCGGCCCCCCCGTCGCGGTCGCGAGCAGTGCGTCGACGAAAGCGGAGAGCGTCCCCGTCATATAGGCGTACTGTCCGAGGATGACGAGCAGCAGTGATCCGGAGATCCCCGGGAGGATCATCGCGCTGACGGCGATCGCGCCCGCGAGCACAGTCACGGGAAGGCTGTTGCCGAGCGTCGCGGCCGCGTGACCGGAGACGACGAAGGCGAAAACGAAGCCTGCGACGACGGCCGCTGCACGCCCCGGCGTGTCGACGGCGACCTCCGAGAAGAGCACCCACGCGGAGGCGGCGATCAACCCGAAGAAGAACCCGAACGTGAGCACGGGCATCGTCTCGATACCGGTGTGCACTACTCTGGTGACCGTCACGATCGCGGTGGCGATTCCCGCCCCGAGTACCAGGAGGAATCCGGCGTCCACCGCCCGGAGGGCGTCGACGGCGTCGTCGCGGCGGCCCGGCAGTACACCCAGCAGGACGGCTCGAATCCGGGCGGGGGACACCGCTGTGATCGCGGCGATCAGGCGCTCGTAGATTCCGGTCACGAGCGCGATGGTGCCGCCCGAAACGCCCGGAACGGCGTCCGCGGCACCCATACAGACGCCCTTCAGGTAGACGACGAGCCACGACGTCTCCGCGATCTGGGCGGCCTGCGCACTTCCCGTGGCTGTCTCGGTGCCGTACGACGCCCCGGGGTCAGACGACTCGCTCGTCGCGCGCGATCCGTCTCGCTCTTTCGACATACCTACCGGTTCGATGGCCCCCTACTCCGGGTTTTCGCTTCGACGCGTCAGGTCGACGACGGGCGAGTAGACACGTAAACGTTGAAACGGGCGGCCGCTGTTCTCTCTCGTATGCGACTCAGCATCGTCGGCAGCGGCTACGTCGGGACGACGATCGCGGCGTGTTTCGCCGAGGTCGGTCACGACGTGGTCAACGTCGACATCGACGACGCGACCGTCGCGTCGCTCAACGACGGCGACGCGCCGATCCACGAACCGGGACTCGACGACCTCGTGGCCGCGCACGCCGGCGACCGACTGCGCGCGACGACCGACTACACGGCGGTCCGCGACACCGACGTGACGTTCCTCGCGCTCCCGACCCCGTCCGAGGAGGACGGCCACATCGACCTCTCGATCATGAAGGCCGGCGCGCGCTCGCTCGGCGCGGCGCTGGCCGAGAAGGACGACCACCACGTCGTCGTCACGAAGAGCACCGTCGTTCCGACGACGACCGAAGACGTGATCGCGCCGATCCTCGCCGAGGAGTCGGGGAAGACGCTGGGGGAGGATCTCGACGTCGGAATGAACCCCGAGTTCCTGCGGGAGGGTAGCGCCGTCGAGGACTTCCTCGCACCCGACAAGGTCGTGCTCGGATCCGAAACCGACCGTGCGGCGGAGGCGCTCGGCGGCGTGTTCGAGCCGCTCGTCGCGCAGGCCGACGACCCACCGGTCGTCGAGACTGGCGTCGCCGAGGCCGAGATGATCAAGTACGCCAACAACGGCTTTCTCGCGGCGAAGATCTCGCTGGCGAACGACATCGCGAACATCTGCACGGAGTACGGGATCGACTCCGAGGAGGTGCTCTCGGCGATCGGTCTCGACCACCGGATCGGAGCGGCGTTCCTCGGCGCGGGCGTCGGCTGGGGCGGGAGCTGCTTCCCGAAAGACGTCGCCGCGATCATCGCGGCCGCTCGCGACGTGGGCTACGACCCGGCGATGCTCGAAGCCGCCGTCGAGGTGAACGACCGCCAGCCCGTCCGACTGCTCGGACGGCTTCGGGACCACGTCGACCCCGACGGCGCGCGCGTCGCAGTGCTCGGCCTCGCGTTCAAGCCCGGAACCGACGACGTCCGCAACTCCCGAGCGCTGCCGCTGGTCGAGGCGCTCACGGAGGCGAACGCGGACGTCGTGGGCTACGACCCCGTGGCGGCCGAAAACTTCCGAGAGCAGTATCCGGAGATCGAGTACGCCGTGTCGGCCGCAGAGGCCCTCGAGGGGGCCGACGCGGCGCTCGTCGTCACCGACTGGCCCGAGTTCGCCGACCTGGATGGAGAGTTCGACGAGATGGCGACGCCGGTCGTCGTCGACGGCCGCCGGATCGTCACGCGCCGCGACGGCATCGTCTACGAGCCGCTGGTGTAGTCGCGTCACCGATAGTCGCTCCGCTGGCGGCGCAGTGGAGAGGCGAACAGTCGGCACCCGCTTTGATCGGTCCTCGCGTCGACGTGCCGAACGATCGCGGCCCGACGCGAGGCGAGTGTCAGATCACGGCGACGGTGGCCCCGGAATCGCATATAAATCTTCGCGGGCGGTCGCGGGACGCGCGGAACGGTCGACCCCGAGGAGCGGCCTCCGGCCCGCCGGACGGAAACCTACTTGCCGCCGTCTCTCGTCCTTCGAGTATGCTCTCGCTAGCGCTCGCTGGCAAGCCCAACGCGGGCAAATCTACGTTCTACCGCGCGGCGACGATGGCCGACGTCGACGTCGGCAACTACCCGTTCACGACGATCGATCCCAACCGCGGCGTGACCCACGCCCGGACGCGCTGCCCCTGTCTCGACCGCGAGGAGCGCTGCGGCAACTGCGAGGACGGCGTCCGCTACGTCCCCGTCGAACTGCTCGACGTCGCCGGGCTCGTTCCCGGCGCGCACGAGGGAAGAGGGCTCGGGAACCAGTTTCTCGATGCCCTGACCGACGCCGACGCCATTCTCGCCGTTCTCGATGCGGCTGGCGGCACCGACGCCGAGGGCGAACCCGTCGAAGTCGGCACATACGACCCCGTCGAGGAGGCCGACTTCGTCGAAGCGGAGCTCGAACAGTGGCTCGCGGGGATCATCGAGCGGAACTGGGAGACCGTCGTGCGCAAGTCCCGCTCGCCGGATTTCGACATCGACGAGGCGCTCTCCGAGATGCTGACGGGGTTCGGCGCGACCGAGTACGACGTGGCGGCGTCGCTGCGGGCGCTCGAGTACCCCGCCGACCCGCAGCAGTGGAGCGACGACGACCGCGAGCGACTCGCCCGCGACGTCCGCGAGCGGACGAAGCCGATCGTCCTCGTCGCCAACAAGGCGGACGTCGCCCCGCCGGACAATCTCGACCGCCTCCGCGACCGGGACAAGCCTGTGATCCCCGCATCGGCCGACGGCGAGCTCGCGCTCAGAACGGCCGCCGACTCCGGCGTCGTAGAGTATCTTCCGGGAGACGAGGACTTCCGCGTCGTCGACGACGTCTCGGACGCGCAGCGCCGCGGGCTCGAGACGATCCGCGAGGTGCTGGCCGAACACGGCGGCACCGGAGTCCAGCAGGCGATCGACACCGCCGTCTACGACGTCCTCGATATGGTGACCGCCTACCCAGTCGAGAACGAGACCAAGTGGACCGACGGCGCTGGGGAGACGCTCCCCGACGCGTTCTTGCTCCCCCGTGGCTCGACGCCGCGGGACCTCGCCTACGCGGTGCACTCAGACATCGGCGAGGGCTACCTCCACGCCGTCGACGCCCGGTCGAAGCGCCGGATCGCCGAGGACTACGAACTCGAAGAGGGCGACGTGATAAAGATCGTCAGTACGGCAGCGTAAGCAGTGAGCTGTCGGGAGGCGTCGCAGTATACGTTGTCGTGCCAGTAGGAAAGCCGTTCACCGAGCGCGGCCTCGGACCGCTCGCTCGGCTTTTTTGCTCCAGATTTTTGACCGAGCGGGTCGCCGGAGGCGACCCCGAGGAAAATAGGTGGGTTTTAGACGACCGCGTCGTACGCCTCGGCCATCACGTCGAGCGCCGCGCGCAGGTCGTCCTCGTCGGTCGCATAGGAGAGTCGTGCGTAACCGCGGCCGTGCTCGCCGAACGCGTCGCCGGGGACGATGACGACGCCGCGGTCGAGACACTCCTCGACGAATCCGTCGGGCACCTCGGGCATACAGTAGAACGCGCCACCGGGCGTCGGCACGTCGAGGCCGATGTCGGTCAGGCCGTCGACGACGAGGTCGCGCCGCTCTCGGAACGACGCCGTCATGTCCTCGACGAGGTCCTGCGGGCCGGTGAGCGCCGCCTCGGCGGCGAACTGCGACGGCGCGGCGGCACAGGCCTGCGCGTACTGGTGGACCCGCAGCATCCGTTCGATCCGCTCGGAAGAGGTGGAGGTGACCCAGCCGAGCCGCCAACCGGTCATCGAGTAGAGCTTCGAGGCCGAGTTGACGACCACGACGTTGCCGCTGTCGGCGAATTCGAGCGGCGAGCGGAACTCGCCCTCGAAGACCGTGTACTCGTAGACCTCGTCGGAGATGCAGAGCACGTCGTGTTCGTCGGCGATGCGCGCGAACTCGCGGACGTCCTCTGGCGGCGAGACCGCGCCGGTCGGGTTCCCCGGACTGTTGACGACGAACGCCACCGTGTCGTCGGTGATGGCGTCTTCGACCGCCCGGGGGTCGAGCGTCAGGTCCTCGCGCAGCGGGACCGGGACGGGGGTCCCGCCGGTGAGCCGCGTGAGGGCGTCGTAGGAGACGAAGCCCGGATCCGGCACGAGCACCTCGTCGCCGGGGTCGACGTGGGCTTCCAGCGCGATGTGGAGCGCCTCCGAGCCGCCCGCGGTGGCGATCACGTCGCCGGGGTCGACGTCGACGCCCTGATCCCGCGCGTGCTTGTCGGCGATCGCCTCGCGGAGCGACGCCATCCCCCTGTTCTCGGTGTAGCCGTCGGCCGCCCCCGACTGGATCGCGTCGACGGCCGCCTGACGAGCGTGCTCCGGGGCCGAGAAGTCCGGCTGCCCCAGACCGAGGTTGATCGCGTCCTCGCTGGCGGCCTCGAACACCTCGCGGATCCCGCTGATCGACACCTGCTCGACTCGCTCCGAAAAGTGTGTCATACTCCCGTCCGGGGGTGCCATCGGGTTAGGTCTTGCTTCCTGAACCAAGTCCCCCTGCGCCGCCACGGAGGCGCCGCCGGCGAAACGGGACGATGTTGCTGCTATCTCTGACGGCTTCCCCGCTGGTTCTCCCGCCAACAACAGCCCGGATAGGCCCCGAATCGCCCGAAATCTGTCTCTTTGGGCGTCGAGCGTCGGTGCGAGGTTCGCCGCGTGCAGACGTGAATTAACCCTCGGCCGCCAAATTGGAGTAGATGACGACCGACCCGACGAACGAGCGATCGACGGTTTCTCGACGGCGTTTCCTCCGGACGACGGCTGCTGCTTCGACTGCTGGACTCGCGGGCGTCGCCGGCTGTGCGGGCGGCACCGGCGGTGGCGGCCTCGACGAGATTCGCGTCGCGTATATGCCGATCTACCCGGATCTGCAGTACTTCGTGATGCGCGAGGAGGGCTACCTCGAGGAGCTCTCGGCGTCGGTCTCCGGCGAGGTGTTCTCCGACGGGCCGAGCATCGTCCAGGCCGCCGCCACCGGCGACTTCGACGTGATGCTGTTCGGCATCGTGCCGGCGATGATCGTGATCGACAAGGGGATCCCCGCGAAGATCACTGCCGCCAACATCCAGAACGCGATGCAGATTCTGGCGCACGACGAGTTCGCGGCCGTCTGGGACGCCGCCGAGTCAGGTGCGGACGCCTTCGCCCGCTTCGAGGCCGAGCGAGGTCGGAAATTCACCTTCGGGACGTTCCCGCCGGGCTCGGTGCCGGACATCCTGCTTCGCTACTGGCTCTCGGAGGTCGTCGGCGTCGACCCCGACTCCGACGTGAACATCACCGCCCTCGGCGGCGCAGGACCGGTCCGGCAGGCGCTGCTGGCCGGCGAGATCGACGGCACCTCGATTATGGAGCCGGTCCCGACGGTCGCCGAGATGCGGGGAGCGCCGTATCAGTCGATCGCCTGGGCGGGCGACTTCCTGCCGGGCCAGCCCGCGGCGGTCACACTGATGCACGACCGACTCCGCGAGGACAACTCCGAGCAGGCCGCGGCGTTCGTCGAACAGCACCAGCGTGCGACGGCGTTCGCCCGGGAGAACCCCGACGCGGCCGCACGGCACGCCAGCACCGTCATCGGCGAGTCGTCGCTGCCGGTCGCGACCGCGCGGAAGGCGATGGACTCGCCCGCGGCCGACTTCATCACGGACCCGCACAAGATCGCCGACGGCGCACAGGTGTTCTCGGAGTACGCGGCGGCTTCAGGGAAGATCGACGAGGCGCTCTCGAACGACCGACTGTTCGACTTCGGGGTGTACGACTCCCTATGAGTCTCGAGACCGGCGCGGGGGCGGACGCGGTCGGGGCTGCCGAGGAGTCGGACGCGACGTCTCAGACAGGGTCGGGAGACGCGCCGTCGGCATCGGGGCCGGAGGTGCCGAGCCTGTCGAGTCTCGCGTACGCCGCTGTCGGAACGGGGGCGTTCCTCGCCGTCTGGCAGGCGGCCGCCCTCGCGGTCGGGCGGACGTATCTCCTGCCGTCGCCGATCGAGGTCGCGATCGCGTTCGTCGTCGAGCTGACCGCGCCCGCGACGTTCACGCTCCCGTTCGTCGGCGTGTCGCTGCCGGCAACGCGGCTCACCGCGAATCTGCTCCAGAGTCTGCTGCACTACCTCCCGGGGCTCGCCGTCGGAAGCGTCCTCGGGATCGCACTCGGCGTCGGGATGGGCTGGAGCGGTCGCCTCGACGACGCGCTCACGCCCGTCACGCGATTTCTGCGCCCGATTCCACCGCTGGCGTGGATCGTCTTCGCCATCGTCTGGATCGGGATCGGGCACGGCGGCGCGGCGTTCATCGTCGGCATCGGCGCGTTCTGGATCAACTTCTACAACGCCTACGCGGGCGTCGAAGGCGTCTCGACGCATCTCCGCGAGGTCGCGGCGAGCCTCGGCGTCGACGACGATCTGACGATGATCCGCAAGGTGATCCTGCCCGCGGCGACGCCCTCGATCGCGACCGGGATCAGAACGTCTATCGGGCAGTGCTGGATGATCGTCGTCGCCGCCGAACTGTTCGGTGCGCCCGGCGTCGGGTTCCAGATCATCAACGCCGCACAGAATCTGGCGACGGACGTGAGCGTGGCGTATATGGCCGTCATCAGCCTCGTGTTTCTGGTGAGCGACGGCGCGTTCCGCCGGGTCGAACAGGGGGTACTGGTGTGGCGCGAATGATCGAGTCGGAAGACCGGTCCGACGCCGACGCGAAAGTCGTCGTCGACGGCGTGGGAAAGGTGTACAACTCGGAGCGCCAGCGCGTCCGGGCGCTCGCCGGCGTCGACTTCACCGTCGCGGACGGCGAGTTCGTCTGTCTGGTTGGCCCCTCCGGCTGCGGGAAGACGACGCTCTTCCGGACGATCGCCGGGCTCGAAGCGCCGACGGACGGCGAAGTCCGACTCGCCGGCGCTCCCGTCACCGGTCCGGGGACCGACCGGGGGATGATCTTCCAGGAGTACGGGCTGTTCCCCTGGCGGACCGTCCGCGGGAACGTCGCGTTCGGGCTCGAAGAGCAGGGCGTCCCAGAGCCCGACCGAAGCCAGCGAGTCGAGGAGATGCTCGGGCTGGTCGGCCTCGGCGAGTTCGCCGGCGCCTACCCGAAAGAGCTCTCCGGCGGGATGAAACAGCGCGTGGGGATCGCTCGCGCGCTCGCGGTCGATCCCGAGATCCTCCTCGCCGACGAGCCGTTCGGCAGCGTCGACGCGCAGACACGCGAGATGCTGCACGCGGAACTGCTCCGGATCTGGTCGGAGACGGGAAAGACGGTCCTGTTCGTCACCCACGACGTCGAAGAGGCGGTGACACTCGCCGACCGCGTGGTCGTGATGGCGGCGAATCCGGGGCGCGTGAACGAGGTCGTCGACGTCGACCTCGATCGGCCGCGCGAGCGGACGGCCTCCGGGTTCGCCGAGGCAGTCGAGCGGATTCGAACGCTGATCGGCGATTGAGTTACTGTTCGGCGTCGGCGTGCGCTTCCCGGAGCGTCTCGACGTGGGTCATCACGACCGAGAGCGTCGCGTCCGCGTCGACGTAGCCGCGGTCGTAGTCCTCGTAGGCGGCGTCGACGTCGAGGAGGAACTGTGCGACGGACTCATCGAGCGGGTCGGGCTCCGTCTCGGCGGCGTCGGATTCGTCGGTCATACCTCAGTCTCTCGCGTCGACGGTGAAAAGCGCGCCGTCCCGAGGGAAGCCGGCGGCTGGTGGCCGGCGACCGGTGACCGGTGATCGGTGACCGGTGGCCCGTGGCCGGTGTTGCAGTTACGGAGTCGGAGCCGCGGCCGACAGTATATATGCGACCGCGACCGATCACCGGACGTGATCACGCTGCGGTTCGAGGACGGCACCGTCCGCGTCTCGGGCGTCGACGAGTCTGACCCGATCGTCGGGTCGCTGCCGGGCGTCGCGTGGGACGACCGCGGGCTCGTCGCTCGCGCGCCCGCCTACCGGTACGCGGAGCTCCGCGCGGCCCTCGCCGAGCGCGGGCTGGCCTTCGAAGACCACGTTCTGCCCGACGACCGGCTATCGCTGTCGCACGCGTACGACCTCCGGCCGTACCAGACCGCCGCGGTCGAGGCCTGGCGGGCGAACGGCGACCGAGGCGTCGTCGAACTCCCGACCGGCGCGGGGAAGACCGTGCTCGCGATCGACGCCATCGCCGCGCTCGGCGTTCCGACTCTCGTGGTCGTGCCGACGATCGACCTCCTCGACCAGTGGCGACGCGAGCTCCGGACGGAGTTCGACGTGCCGGTCGGACAGTTCGGCGGGGGCCAACAGGAGCGGGAGGGGATCACGGTCTCGACGTACGACTCCGCGTATCTCCGCGCCGACGGTATCGGCGACGGCTTCGGCCTCGTAGTCTTCGACGAGGTACACCACCTCGGCGGGGAGGGCTACCGCGACGCCGCCCGACTGCTCGCCGCGCCCGCGCGACTCGGCCTGACGGCGACGTTCGAGCGCCCGGACGGCGCACACGAGGCGGTCTCGGAGCTGGTCGGGCCGAAGGTGTACGAGGCGTCCGTCGACGACCTCGCGGGCGAACATCTCGCCGACTACGACGTCCGACGGATCGAAGTCGCACTCGGCCCGGACGAACGCGACGCCTACGAGGCGGCCCAGGGAACGTTCGTCGACTACCTGAAGCGCTCGAACCTCTCGCTGCGGAGCGGTGCCGACTACCGAAAGCTCGTGATGCGCTCCGGCAACGACCCCGACGCCCGGGAGGCGCTCCTCGCGAAGCAGCGCGCGCGTCGGATTATGATGAACGCCGACGCCAAGGTCGACACGCTCGGGCGGCTCCTGGATCGCCACCGCGACGACCGCGTCATCGTCTTCACTGCGCACACGGACCTCGTCTACCGGCTCTCCGAGCGGTATCTCCTCCCGGCGATCACGAGCGAGACCGGGACCAGCGAGCGCCGCGAGATCTTAGAGCGGTTCCGCGACGGGACCTACTCGCGCGTCGTGACCGCGAACGTGCTCGACGAGGGCGTCGACGTCCCCGACGCCAACGTCGCCGTCGTCCTCGCCGGCTCCGGCTCCGAGCGGGAGTTCACCCAGCGGCTCGGACGGGTCCTGCGCCCGAAAGACGACGGTGGGCGTGCACTCCTCTACGAAGTCGTGAGCGAAGCGACCGCCGAGGAGCGAGTCGCAGACCGACGGCGGTGAGCGTCTGCCGCCGATCGAGGGGCTGTCGAGAGGTATGCTGACATAGCACAAGGTACTTGATAGAGAGTCGCGAGGCCTAGCTATGGCAACGAGTGACATCCGGGAGCTGACGACCGACTCAGAGTGGCGCGACGCCTTTTCGGTGGTGAGACAGCTGCGGGACCACCTCGACGTCGCGGCGTATCTAGACTACCTCTCGGAGATGCGAGAGGAGGGCTACCGGCTGTTCGCGGTCGTCGCGGACGGCGAGATCGTCTCCGTCGCGGGCGTCGCGATCCGGACGAACTTCTACAACGGTCGGCACGCGTTCGTGTACGACCTCGTGACGGACGCGGACCACCGCTCGGACGGCTACGGGACGCGGCTGATGCAGTTTCTGGAATCGTGGGCCCGCGACCGCGGCTGTGAATCCATCACCCTGGAGTCGGGGCTCTGGCGGGAGGACGCACACCGCTTCTACGAGGAGCGACTCGGAATGGAGCGGTTCTGCTACACGTTCAAGAAGGAGCTCGAACCGAACTGAACGGCGGCAGTTGCGAACCGCGACCGGGGGTGCGAGCAACGGAGAGAGCGTCTGCCGTCGGTCGGCCGCCGAGCCCTACGCGAGGGTGACGTTGAGGTCGCCGTTGCTCGTGAACGCGTCGTATGCGACGTCGAACGTCAGCGACCACGACGCCGTCCCCTCGGCCGCGACGGTGACGGCGGACTCCCGCTCGAACTCGTCGCCGCCGACGCGAACGGTGACGGCGACCGTGGTCGTCCGCTGGACGGTACTCCGGTTCTCGACCGTGCCGAACACGCGGAGCGCGCCGTCAGTCGCCTCGAAGTCGAACGTACCGATCGCGAGGTCAGGCCGCGTGGGCGTCCGTCGAGGGCGATCGGCGGCGGCCTCCGGCGCGTGGCGCGGACCCGACGCTCGCGGCGGCGCACCGAGACAGCCGCCGAGAAGCCCCGCCAGCGTCCCAGTGACTACCCGAACCGCGTCCCGTCGCTCCATCGTCTGCCCGAGGTTCGGCCGAGCCTATGAGTCTTCTCCTCCCGGTCGGTGCACGCCACGCACCGGAGCCCGCGACCCCGCGGCGGCACGCTCTTGACTGACCGTCTCGAACTTCCCGGCGTGCTCCGCAAAGACCTCCTCCGGGTCTCGCGCGCCGGCGGGGGCTACCGACCCCAGTTCGCCGGGCGGGCCGACCGCCCGCTTGCCGCCCGTGCCGTCGGCGTCTTCCAGGGCCACGTCGGAGAGCCGCGGCACGTCCTCGACGCAGCGCTTGACGACCTCGAACGGGAGGCCGACGACTTCAAGCTCGTCCGGGGGCTCGCCGCGCTGCTCGAACGCGACGCAGCGTTCGAGACGCGCGCGCCGCTCCCGCCCGACCGGGTCCGACGAGTCGTCTTCGAGTCCGCCGAGGCGGCCGGCGCGGTCGTGACCGACTCCGGTCGCCGGCAGGCGCTCGCGACGGCCGCGGACCGGCTCGGGACCGACGCCGACGCCGTCGAGCGCTCGCTGTACGCCGACCGCGACGTCAACGAGGTGCTCGCGGCGTTCGAGCCCCGCTGGGGTCCCGACGAACTCCTCACCCAGTACAATCTCTCTTTGGCCCAGACCGCACTGTTCGACGCGACGGACGTCCGGATTCGGAGCGCCGATCCGAAACGGCTCGTCTCGGCGGTCAAGCGGCTCGGCCTCCTGTACGAGATCCGCCGCGAGAGCGTGGACGAGGTCGCCGGTCCCGGTCTCGAGGCCCGCGAACTCGTCGTCACGGGGCCGGACGCGCTCTTCCGTCGCACCCGCCGGTACGGCACGGCGTTCGCGCGCCTGCTGCGGAGCGTCGCCGCATCGGCGGAGTGGTCCCTGTCGGCGACGATCGACGACCGCGGGACCGAGCGGGAACTCCGCCTCGGTCCCGACGAGGTGTCGGTGCCTGACGTCGAGCCCGTCACGGAGCCGACCTACGACAGCGGCGTCGAGGCGGACTTCGCCGCCCGCTTCGCCGGGCTCGACCTCGACTGGGAGCTCTCTCGGGAGCCCGAACCGCTGGCGGCGGGCGCGCGGGCGATGATCCCCGACTTCGCCTTCGAGTACCGTCCGGCGGGCGGTGCCGACGACCGCGGCGGGCCGTCCCTGCGCGTCTTCTTCGAGGTGATGGGCTTTTGGACGCCCGAGTACGTCGAGAAGAAACTCGACCAGTTCGGCAGCGTCGCCGACGACGTCGAACTCCTCGTCGCCGTCGACGAGTCGCTGGGCGTCGGCGAGGAGATCGCGGCGCTCGACCACCGCGTGGTGACGTTCTCGGGCCGCGTCCGGGTCAAAGACGTCGTCGACGCGCTCGGGGCGTACGAGTCCGACCTCCTCGCGGCGGCCGCGGCGACGCTGCCCGACGAACTCGCACCCGACGCCGACGTGACCACGCTGGAAGCGGTGGCCGCGGCCCGCGGCGTCGGCGTCGACGCCCTCGATGCAGTCTCGTTTCCGGCCCACGAGCGCGTCGGGCGGACGCTGCTCCGTCCGCACGTACTGGAGTCGCTCGACGCGGAGCTCGGCGCCGGGCTGTCGCTCTCGGAGGTCGAGGACGTCTTCGAGGCGCACGGCGTCGACGAGACGTCTGCCGTCCTCTCGCGGCTCGGTTACCGGGTCGCCTGGGAGGGCCTCGGCGGCGGGACGCTCGAAGAGGTGTAGCGCCTACCCGAGATCCTCGCGTCGCCCCTTCGGCACCGTCGAGCGGAGTTCGCCGTGGAGATACAGGCCGACTCCGATCGGCTCGACGTCCCCCGCGAGTTCGTGGGCGGCGACGACGTAGCCCCAGTCGCCGTCCCACCGCGGCAACTCCTGGTCTTCGCCGCGGGCGAAGGCGGCCGCCTCGTCGGCGTCGAGGACGACGACGTTCTTCGTGGCGTCGCCGCAGAAGCGCTGAACCGCGTTCGTCGACGGTTTCCAGTGTTCCTGACGGGCCCGCAGGATTCGCAGGCCGAGCCCCTCGACCGCGATCGGCGAGACCACGTCGGCCGCGAACGCCCAGATCTTCCCGCTGCCTTTCTCCCAGAAGGTGTGGCCGTCCCACGTCGCCGGCGGCACGCCGTAGCGCTGCTCCCACCACGCGATGACCTCCTCGCGGGTCGGTCGCCCCGGAACGACTCGCTCGGCCGCCGTCGCGGGCAGTCGATCGAACTGCTGACCGTCGTTCTCGGGGGCGTCGGCGGAGGCGTCGCCGCTCGCGTTCCCGTCGTCGGCGGAGTCCGGGTCGCTCACGCCGTCACCTCCAGTTTGGCGCAGAAGAACCCGCCCGTGTCGTTGCGATGCGGATAGACTCGATGAGCCAGTTCGACCGACGGGTCGTAGCTCGTGCCGTCCCACTCGGTCACGCCCGGATCGGTCTCGAAGCCGTCCGGCGTCTCCCACTCGCGGATCTCGCAGTCGCCCTCCGCAAGCGCGTGATCCAGCACCGCCTCGTTCTCCTCGGGCGCGAACGTGCAGGTGGAGTAGACGACGGTGCCGCCGGGCTTCGTCGCCTGGATCGCGCGACGGAGGATCCCCTTCTGGATGCCCGCGACGCTCTCGACGTGGGTCATCGACCACCGATCCAACGCGTCGGGGTTCTTCCGGATCGTCCCCTCACAGGAACACGGCGCGTCGACGAGCGCGCGGTCGAACGCCTCGATGCGCTTTTGGTCTTCGGTCCGGTCACCGAACGGCTTCAGCGAGAAGTTCCGGGCGTCCTGATTCGTCACGACGAGGTTCGTGATCCCGAGCCGCTCGGCGTTGTGCCGAAGCGCCGAGAGCCGCCCGAGGTTGTTGTCGTTGCCGACGAGGACCCCCTCGTCGGCCATCAGATCCGCGAGCTGCGTCGTCTTGCTTCCCGGCGCGGCGGCGGCGTCCCAGACTACTTCGCCGGGCTGTGGATCGAGCGCCAGCGCCGGCAGCGCCGAGACCTCTTCCTGCCCGTGGAGCCAGCCGTGGAAGTACGGCCAGGAGGTCCCGGGGCCGCGCTCGTCGAGGCGGAGCACGCCGGGGTGCCAGTCGGTGGCTTCGTAGGCGACGCCCTCGGCGTCGAGCGCCTCGCGGGCGCGCTCGATCGACGTCTTCAGCGTGTTGACGCGGACGACCGAGGGCAACGGCCGTTCACACGCCGCGCGGAACGCGTCGAAGTCGTCGACGAGCGACGCGTACCGCTCGAGTGGTTGCATACCTGCGTTGACTGCCCGCGGTCGTTTGTGGGTATCGGTTCCGGCTGTCGCGTGCGCCGGTGGATGCCGGTTCCGGCTGTCGCGTGCGCTGCTTCTCACGATCTTCACTGCGGCTCCCAGCGGTTTTACCACAGAGCCGGTCGTCTGATCGAGTATGGCTCGGATCGACGTGCTCACGGAGGACGTGTCGCTGTCGGAACCGTCGCTGGTCGAAGGCTTCCCCGGAGTGGGGCTCGTCGGGAAGATCGCGGCCGACCACATCGTCGAGGAGTTCGAGATGACGCACTACGCCAACGTCTACTGCGACGCCCTCCCGAAGGTGGCCGTCTACCGCGAGAACGACGCCGAACTCCAGCCGCCGGTCCGGATCTACGTCGACGCGGACCGCGACCTGTTGGTCCTCCAGAGCGACGTCCCGGTCCGCCCCGACGCCGCGGGCGAACTGGCCGATTGCCTCGCCGGTTGGTTCGAGGACCTGACGGTGACGCCGCTGTATCTCTCGGGGATCCCCCGCGAGAAGGAGGGGACTGTCCCGTCGCTGTACGGCGTCGGCGCGGCCGAGGGCGTCGACCTCGTCTCGGAAGTCGGGATCGAGCCGCCGCACGAGACCGGCCTCGTCTCGGGACCGACCGGCGTCCTCCTGAGTGCCGCCGTCGAGTCCGGACGGACGGCCGTCGGGCTCGTCGTGGAGTCGGATCCGCGCTTCCCCGACCCCGAGGCGGCCCGCGTGTTGATCAAAGACGGGATCGAGCCGCTGACCGGCCTCGACGTCCCCGTCGACGATCTCGTCGACCGCGCCGAACAGATCCGGCAGGCCAAGGACCGGCTCGCGAAGCGGATGCAGGAGGCCGGCGAGGAGAGCACTCAGGCGCGGCCGATCGGGATGTATCAGTAAGGCGACGACCGGCGACGGCGAGGAGGCGACCGTTTCGGCCCCGTCCCCGTCCCCGATTCGCTCTCAGACGTCCTCGTCGGCGTACTCGGCGAGCTGGTCCAGACCGAGCGTCTCCCACTCTGCGGGGTCTGCGACCTCGACGAGCGGTTCGCCGCGCTCGAGGGCCTCGGCGACACCGACGTCGTACTGTTCTTCGAACCCCTCGGTGATCGCGTCCGAGAGTGCGCGCAGCACGACGGCGATGGCGGCGTCGTCGACCGGGCTGGTCGAGATGTCGTCGACGAACTCGACTCTGGCCACGGATCTGCCGTCGACTGCGATCTCCTGGACGGAACCGTTCTCGAAGATTTCGGGTTCTGGCAAGTCTGAAGACACGACTGGCGGTCTTCGTTGGGCCAACATTATAGCATCGATATGTCGTTTCGGCGTAACTTCCCAGCGGCGGTCGTCCCCCTTTTCTACACGTTTAAGGCTCGCCGACTACTCCGTCCGGGTATGAGCGAAGAGGCCCCCGACGGTCGCGCGGCCGCGTCCGACACCGAGGTGGCGGACGCAGAGGCCGAGAACGGAGTCGCCGACGCGGACGCAGCCGCGGACGGCGTCGCCGACAGCGAGGCAACCGACGCCACGCCCGGCGCGGAGATTCCGGATCTGGCAGACCGCGTCGCCGACTACGACGAGGCGCTCGCAGACGAGGTGGCGGAGTTGGAGTCGCGACTCGCCGCGGCCGAGTCAGACCTCGAAGCGCGGTCCGAGCGCGTCGAGGAGTTGGAGAGCGCGCTGAAGCGCTCGAAGGCGGACTTCAAGAACTACAAGAAGCGCGCGAAAAAGCGCGAGTCGGAGATCCGCGAGCGGGCGACGGAGGACTTCGTCGGGCGCGTCGTCAGCGTCCGCGACAACCTCGTCCGCGCGCTCGATCAGGACGAGGACGCCGACATCCGGCCGGGCGTCGAGTCGACGCTCGAGGAGTTCGACCGCATCCTCGACGAGGAGAACGTGACGCCGATCGACCCCGAGCCGGGCGAGACGGTCGATCCCACGCGCCACGAGGTCCTGATGCGCGTCGACGACGAACGGCCCGAAGGGACGGTCGTCGACGTCTACCAGCCCGGCTACGAGATGGCCGGCTCGGTGCTTCGGGAGGCGCAGGTCACCGTCAGCACCGGCGCGGGCGAGAGCGACGACTCGTAATCGCCTGCCGCGAGCGGCCCCACCCGGCTACGACGTCGTCGCGAGATAGCGCCGTCCGTACCGCCAGAGGAGGCCGGCGACGACGAGCACCGGCACGGCGAAAGCGAGCAGATACGGCAGCGCGAACGCGACGCCGACGACCAGCGCGCGGCCGACGAGGACGACCCCGTCGACCGACTGCAGGAACGCCGACAGCACGGGCGTGTCGTACCAGTGATCGGGTGCGGCGCGCCCCGGCGTCGGGCGCGGTTCTTCGAGCCGAACGGTGAGCGTCGAGTACGCGACGCGCCGCTGGAGCGACTGCTGGCGCGCTTCTAACCGCTCGATCTCGCCCTGCACGTCCGAGAGTTCGCGCTGGACCGCCAGGACGTCTTCGGTGTCGTTTGCCTGCTGGTAGAGTTCCCGCAGCCGGTCGCGCTCGGCGCGGAGGTTCTCCAGTCTGGCTTCGAGGTCGACGAGCTGGTCGGTCACGTCGCGGGAGTTCACCTCGACGGACTCCACCGTCCCGAGTCCGCGGGCGTCCGCGACGAGCGCGTCGAAGTCCTCGCTCGGCACGCGGAGCACCATCTCCCCGCGGATCCACGTCTCGTTGTCGACCTGTCGTCTGTCCTGTCGGGTGTCGCTGACGTAGCCGCCGTAGCCCTCGACGGTCGCAGTGAGGTTCGACTGCGCGGTCTCGAACTCTTCGACCTCGACGACGACCGTGCCGGTTCGGATGATCGCCCGCTCGTCCGGAGTAGCGACGTCGTCCGCGGAGCCACCGCCGCCGGACGTCTCTTCGGCCGGCGCGGGCGTGCCCGTCGCCTGGCCGCCGGCGTCGGCGGCGACCTCGGTTGCCTGCTCGTACGCCTCACCGCCGTCGCCGCCCCCGCCGGTCGACGCGCCGCAGCCGGCGAGGGCGACGAGCGCGACCAGCGCGACTACTGTGAGTGTGCGTCTCGCTCCCATCTCGTCGCTAGCTACGACGAACCGACAGAAAGACGCGCCGGAGAGACAAAGGGGTGTTTGAGCTACGGCGGAGCCGCGGCCGCGAGCCGGCTACTCGGCGTCGCGGGAGCTGTCCGAGCGGACGAGCCGCATATCCCCCGACGCGCGGATCGTCCCGTCGACGTCGCCGCCGTCGTGGAGTTCGAGGTCCGAGCACGACACGTCGCCGAGGACGCGGGCGCCGTCGGCGATCGTGACAGTCCCGTCGCGGGTCGTCACGTCGCCGTGGACGCGCGTCCCCGATCCGACGGTGATGTCCTCGCGAGCGCGGAGGCTCCCGAAGATGTTGTTGTCCTCACCGACCGTGATCGACTCCGCGCGGACGTTACCGTGGAGGCGGCACCCGTCGCCGATGGTCGCGGGCGTCGATGCTTGCCAGGCGTCGTCGGAGACAGTCGAGCCGCGCGGGATCACGAGCGGATCGTCCTCGCTGTCGCCGGAGAGCGCGTCCGCGAGTTCGTCGGCCGCGTCAGTTTCGCCGAGTCGGAGGAGCTGTGAGAGCACGACGAAGTAGAATACCAGCGTGGGAACGGGGTTCCGGATGACGATCCAGCCGTTGGCCTCGAACCCCTCCTCGATGTCGACGTCGTCGCCGATGTCTAAGTCGCCGGAGACCATCAGCCGGCCGGCGACGTGGACCCGCTCGCCGAGGTAGGCGTCAGATCCGACCAGGACGTTGCCGGCGACGTCGCACCAGACGTCGAGACGACAGTCGCCCTCGGCTTCGATGTCGCCGCCGAAGGAGACGCGCTCGCCGGCGAGGACGTTCCGGCCTCTGACCCCGAACTCGACGGTGCTCTGACCGCCGACGACGATGTCCCCGTCGGTGACGAGATCGTGCTCCTCGACGGTCGTCCCGTCGGGGATCGCGAGCGCGTCGAAGGGGTCCTGACCGAGCGCCACACTCCGCACCAGCACACGCGGCGTAATAAACGGCGCGTCAGACGATCGTCGGACGCGCGGCGCGCTCTCGGCCGGACTGATGGGCTTTTACTTCGGGACCGACTACCGGGAGTTATGACTGTACTCTCGTTCGACGAGGACGGCGTCGACGTCGTGTACGAAGGCACCGAGTTCCGACTGGAGAAAGCGCTCATCGAGGAAGCGACCGAGAAGTCCTACCCCGACGTGACGGACCACGAGGTGCTGAAGATCGTCGAGGAGAGTCCCGCGCTGAGCGGCGAGCCGCGGCGGATCGCCGACATCATCCGGTCGGCGTAGCCGGCCGGCGTCTCAGACCCGCGCGACGCCCCCGTCGACGACGCGTCTCAGTCGAACCGCTCTTCGAGTGCCACTTTGACGATCGACTTCGCGATCGCCGCGCCGCCGCCGAACGGATCGAGTTTTGTCTCGCCGGCGCGCTCGCGGTACGGGATCGGCTCCTCGCGCACCTGGTAGCCCCCCATCAGCGGTCGCATCAGGAGCTCCGCGGAGAGGCCCGTGTTCTCGGTCCACTCGATCTCGTGGAGCAGCTCCCGACGGTACGCGCGCATTCCAGTCGTAGTATCGTGGACGCGCTCGCCCATCAGCGCCGACGCCAGCACCGCGAACGCGGCGTTGCCGAGGCGGTTGAGTCCGGGCATCGCCTCCGCGCCGTAGTACAGCCGATCGCCGGAGACGACGTCGTAGCCCTCGTTGATCAGTTCCAGGAACTGCGGCAGACGCTCCATCGGATAGGTGTCGTCGCAGTCGGTCGTGACGACCACCGGACGGTCGGGCGCGAGCACCGCCTCGCGGACCGCGTAGCCGTACCCCATCGGCGGCTGTTCGATCACCGTCGCGCCGTGCTCGCGGGCGATCTCCGGCGTCCGGTCGCTCGAACTGTCGACGCAGACGACCTCGGCGCGCCCGTCGGTGATCTCTTCGATGTCCGACAGCACCGTCTCGATCGCTGCCTCCTCGTTGTACGTTCCCATCACGACCGCGAGGTCGTCGAACGTGTAATCGCTCATTAACCGTCGTATCCGCCCGGCGCACTTGTACTTTTAGGTTTGCCAAAAGTAGCGACTCACAGGCGTGAGAGACAGCTACGCGAGCGGATCGGGGATTCCGGGCGACTCGTCGACGACCGCGCCGAGGGAGTCGGCGTGCAGACGGCGGGCGACGACGTCGGCGAGGTTCCGGAGGTTCTCGGTGTCGTCGCGGTTGTACGACACGAGCGTGTCGAGGGCGCCGTCGTCGCCGTCGCGCTCGTACTGGTACCAGAGGCGGACCGCGTCGCGCCCGGAGAGATCCGGCCGATCGCGATCGATCCCGACCTGCTTCTCGATCGACTTCAGCCCGCCGGTCAGGTCGATCCGCCGACAGGGGTACATCAGATCGAGGTGTGGCGCGTCGACGGAGAGCGCGAAGTTGTCCTCGAGGAACGGCACGTCGAACTGTTTGCCGTTGAACGAGACGACGAGCGGCGCGTCGCGGAACTGCTCCCGAAGCGCCTCGTCGGTCAGATCCTCGCCGCGGACGAGCGTCGTCGTCTCGCCGCCCTGCGTGAACGAGACGGTCGTGACGTTCTCGCGGTGGGCGTCGAGCCCGGTGGTCTCGATATCGAAGAAGAGCGCGTCCTCGCGGAAGTTCTCGTAGAACCGCCAGGTCTCCCCGGACGGGAACCGCTCACCGAAGTACTCGACGTCGCCGTCGTCCAGCCGCTCCAGCGCCTCGGCGACGAACGATTCGACTCGCTCGCCGGTCTTCTCCCCGAGAGGCGCACTCGCGGGGTCGAACTCCTCCCACGTGAGGATGCCAGACTCCCACAGCGAGCGCTCGCGCGTCGCACCCACCCCGCTCGCCGGGACGAAACTGTTCTCGATTCGCATACACGGTGGAGCGTGCGGCGGCCGCCTAAACCCTTCGAGGCTGACTGAGCGGCGGTGCCGGACCGCGCTGCTGTGGCGAGCGCGCTCGCGTCCGCCGCTGCCGGCCGGACCGCGGCCGATTTCGTTTTGCCGCCTCGCCTCTACGATCGGGTATGTGCGGTCGCTACACCCTCTTCACCCCCGCCGAAGCGCTGGAGTCGCGGTTCGACGCGACTTTCGAGGAGCAGACGTCGCCGCGGTACAACTGTGCGCCCGGTCAGTCGCTCCCGGTCGTCACCGACGACGCCCCGGATCGGTTCCAGCAGTTCCGCTGGGGACTGGTCCCGTCGTGGGCCGACGACGAGCGCGTGGGTAACGATCTGATCAACGCCCGCGCGGAGACAGTCGCCGAGAAGCCGAGTTTCGAGGCGGCCTACGAGAAGCGGCGGTGTCTCGTCCCCGCCGACGGCTTCTACGAGTGGGTACAGGACGGCGACGAAAAGCAGCCGTACCGGGTCTCGTTCGCGGACGACCGCCCGTTCGCGATGGCCGGGCTGTGGGAGCGCTGGGAGCCCGAACACACCCAGACCGGCCTCGGCGACTTCGGCGGCGGCAGCGGCGCGGGCCGCGACGACGACGCGGACGTCGTCGAGTCGTTCACCATCGTCACGACCGAGCCGAACGACGTCGTCGCCGACCTGCACCACCGGATGGCGGTCGTCCTCGACCCCGAGGAAGAAGAGACGTGGCTCCACGGCGACGTCGACGAGACAGCTCGGCTCCTCGATCCGTACCCGGCGGACGAGTGGCGGGCCTATCCCGTCTCGACGCGCGTCAACAGTCCTGCTAACGACGCTCCGGAGCTGATCGAGCCGGTCTGAGTCGCTTCGAGCGCCCCCACCGCGGCAGAGCGGCTCCGAGTGTGTGCGTCGATCGCGGTCGATCAGTACACTAATTCGCCGTCGATGAACTGCCGGGTGCGCTCGTCGGTCGGGTTCTCGAATATCCTCTCGGTGGGGCCGATCTCGGTGATGCCGTCGCCGAGCAGCACGCCGACCCGATCCGCGATGCGTTCGGCCTGGTGCATATCGTGCGTCGCGACGACGACGCCGATTCCACGGTCGCGGGCTTCGAGGATCGCCTCCTCGATCACGCCGGTGTTCCGCGGATCGAGGTCAGAGGTCGGTTCGTCGAGCAGCAGAAACGCCGGCTCGTACGCGAACGCTCGCGCGAAGGAGACGCGCTGGGCTTCGCCGCCGGAGAGCGAGCGGGCCTGCTGGTCGAGTTTGTCACTCAGTCCCACGACGTCGAGCGACCGCTCGACGGCCGCCGGCGTCCCGTTGGCACCGGCGAGCGACCACAGCGCGTCTCGAAGCCGATCGTCCCAGGAGCGCCGTACCCGCAGCCCGTACTCCACGTTCTGGGCCACGCTGGCGTCGAAGAGAGACGCTTTCTGGAAGACCATCCCGACGCGCCGTCGGAGCGCCAGCCGCTCGTCCTCGTCGACGTCCCACACTGACCGCCCGCCCAGTTCGACGGTGCCCGTGGTCGGTCGGATGAAGAGCGCCAGGATCCGGAGGAGCGTGGTCTTGCCGACGCCCGAGGGGCCGATGATCCCGACGACTTCGCCCGGCTCGACGGACAGTGTGACGTCCTCGACGACCGTCTCGGCCCCGTAGTCGTGGGAGACCTCCGAGAGCCGGATCATCGGTTCACCGACCCCCCGTCGCCGAAGCGAACGACCACGGCGTTGACTGTCAGCACGAGCGCCAAGAGGACTGCGCCGAGGACCATCGCGGTGTCGTACTGCCCCTGCCGGGCTTCGAGCTGGATCGCGGTCGTCAGCGTTCTGGTCTGTGAGATGCCGCTCGCGCTCGTGATGTTGCCGCCGACGATGAGGACGGAGCCGACCTCGCTGATCGCGCGCCCGAAGCCCGCCAGGATTGCCGTTGCGATGCCGTAGCGGGCCTCTTTGAGCACGACGAGCGCCACGTCGAGGCGGGTCCCACCGAGCGCGCGGGCGGCCTCGCGGACGTTCTCGTTCACGCCCGTGATGGCCGCGAGGCTGATCGCAGTGATCGGCGGCGTCGCCAGCACGAACTGCGACATAATCATCGCCTCCGTGGTGAAAATGAGCTCCAGCGAGCCGAGCGGCCCCTGATTGGAGACGAGAAAGAGGACCAGCAGGCCGACGACGACGCTGGGAAAGCCCATCCCGGTGTTGATGATCGACTTGACGAGCTGCTTGCCCGAGAAGTCGGAGAATCCCATCACGATCGCGACGGGGATACTGACGAGCGTACTCAGCGCCACCGCGATCCCGCTCACGTACAGCGAGACGAAGATGATACTCCGGACGTAGCCCTCCCGAAAAGAGAGATCGACGACCGTCGGCAGCAGTTCCACGATCGGTTCGAGCGGCACGCTCACTCGTCAGACGAGTTGCTACTCCAACCTTCCGGAACGTACTGCTGGAAGTCGGGGTTCTCGGAGACCGCCTCGGGGAAGAACAGCTGTTCGCCGTTCATCTGGTAGTCGGAGATGGCGTTCTGCGCGCCCGGACTCGTGATCCAGCCGATGTAGGCCATCGCGAGGTCGTAGTTGGCGTTGTCGTGGACGCCGGGGTTGACCGCCATAATCCCGTAGGGGTTTGCGAGGATCTCCGGGCCGTCCTCGATCGGTCCCTGCACCAAGATGGTGAGGTCGATCTCCGAGCGCTGTGAGATGTAGGTTCCGCGGTCCGAGAGCGTGTACGCGCCCTGCTGGTTGGCGATGTTGAGCGCCTCGCCCATCCCCGTGCCGGTCTCCTGATACCAGTCGCCGCCGGGGTCGGTGCCGGCAGCCTCCCAGAGGTTGAGTTCCTTCGTATGTGTCCCGGAGTTGTCGCCGCGGGAGACGAACGCCGCCTCCGCCTCCGCGATCGTGGTGAGCGCGTCGGTCGCCGAGCTCATCCCCTGAATCCCCGCGGGGTCGTCTTCCGGGCCGACGATCACGAAGTCGTTGAACATCAGGTCACGGCGGTTGATCCCGTAGCCGTTGCGCATAAACTCGTCTTCGAGACCCCGCGCGTGGACCATCACCACGTCGGAGTCGCCGTTGCGGGCCGACTCCAGCGCCGCGCCGGTCCCCTGCGCGACCGCGTCGACGGTGACGCCGTACATCTCCTCGAAGTCCGAGTGGATCTCGTCTAAGAGCCCCGTGTCGTAGGTACTCGTCGTCGTAGTCAGCGTGAGCGTCTCGCCCGAGACTCCGGCCTGCTGACTCTGTTCGCTGCTGGATCCCTGCGAACAGCCGGCGAG
Source organism: Halobellus sp. Atlit-31R (assembly GCA_003665935.1). Classification (GTDB taxonomy): domain Archaea; phylum Halobacteriota; class Halobacteria; order Halobacteriales; family Haloferacaceae; genus Haloquadratum. Next base: position 670,890 of record QPLR01000002.1, read on the forward strand.
GGCTGTGACGCCGGCGACGGCACCCAGTTTGAGGAACGACCGTCGAGACGGCGTCTTGTCAGTCAGCGATACACTACGACTCTGCGTCCAGCGTTGTTTCGACATAGATACATCCAGCGTTCTATCAGGAAAGACATAATGCTTTTGCCCGAGAGCGCTCACCGTTCGGTATGGACGTTCGCCCCTCGTTCGACACCTACATCGGCAGCGACGGCGTGACGCTGGACGCGCGAGACGTCGCGCTGTTGCGCGCCATCGACCGAGAGGGCTCTCTCAACAACGCGGCAGAGGCCCTCGGGCGGTCGTACGCGCACGCCCAGCGGCGCATCGTCGAGCTCGAAGAGGCGTTCGGCTCGCTCGTGGAGCGCCGCCGGGGCGGCTCCGGCGGCGGCGGCAGCGAACTCACCGACTTGGCCCGCGAACTGCTCACTGCCTTCGAGCGGACGCGAACGAGTTTCGAGGGCGTCGCCGACATCGCAGAGACCGTTCTCGAAGGCGTCGTCGTCGACCGCGAGGGCGAACTGGTGACCGTCGAGACCGCGGCCGGCCGCGTCCGGGCGCTCGTTCCCGAGGGCGACGGCGAGGTCCAACTGTCGCTCCGTGCGGACGCGGTGACGCTGACCGACCCCGACGACACGCCGGTTCCCGAGCACACGAGCGCCCGGAACCGGTTCCGCGGCACCGTCGAGGGCGTCGAATCCGGCGAGCGGATCGCCCGCATCGCGGTCGACATCGGCGGCGACGAGTCGCTCTTGGCGCTCGTCACAGAGGACAGTCGCGCGAAACTCGGGCTCGAACCCGGAAGCGACGTCGTGGCGTCGTTCAAGGCGACGGCGACGCGCGGCATCTGCACGCATAGTAGCGTTTGCGACTGATTACACAGCCGATCGCACGCGGTCGTGCGATCAGGCGGAAGAAGACTCCCAAACGCTACGACAGTCGACTGGAGTCGGCTGTCTCGTGGAGATCAGTCAGCGACTGCGGCGTCCGCGACTCGTAGTGGCCGATGGTCGTTTGTGATCGCCCGCTGAGTGGTTGTGGTTGGTTGGGAGTGGGTTCCATATCTAGCGTGACGTAACCATTCACAGTTTCGCTTTGACTTTCGCGAAACAGTATTTCGTATCTTCTCGACCGCTCGTCAGTGATCTCTTAGCATTTTACATATAAATATTGTCAAATATTGTTTGAGGCTATTGTTTCTTTTACAAGCTTTTCTAGCCCCTAAACGCCAATTTCTTCAGTCCAAGCGATTAAGACGAACGAATTGTTCTTTCGAGATGATGAGTGTGATCGACCGGTACCGAAGGGAGACGGAGATCGATTTCTCTCGCAACGAGCTCACCGGCGCGTTAGGTGATTCGGTTACTGTGCTACCGGTCGTCGTCGCCGTCGCAGCGCTCACGGATCTGTCGCTCGCGCGGCTGTTGCTCGGATTTGCGGCCTTTCAGGTCGTCTGGGGGCTGTACTACGGTCTCCCGATCTCGGTCGAGCCGATGAAGGCGCTCGCGGCGCTCGTGATCGCCGGCGCGCTGGGGCCGGCAGAACTCGCTGTCGCTGGACTGCTCGCCGGCCTCGCGCTGCTCACGATCGGAACGAGCGGGACGCTGGCTCGGGTCGAGCGGTACGTCGGCCAGCCGGTGATCCGCGGCGTCCAGTTGGCCGTCGGCTTAGTCCTCCTCGAAACGGGCGTGCAACTGAGTCTCGACGGCGTCTGGTACGCGTTGCTCGCGGTCGCTGTCGTCGGTGTGAGCGTCGCGGCCGGTCAGCGCCGGGCGAGCACCCTCGCCGTACTCGGGGTCGGGTTCGTTATCGGCGTCGCGCAGGCTGGAATGCCGGAGCCCCACCTCCCGACGGCGACGCTGGCGCTTCCGGACCCGATCGGACTCTCGTCGGACTCGCTCGGCGCGACCGTCGCCCAGTTGGCGATGACCGTCGGCAACGCGGCTGTCGCCACGTCGCTGCTGCTCTCGGACTACTACGACGCCGACGTCTCCCCCGACGACCTCGCGGCGAGTATGGGTGTGATGAACCTCCTGGCGGTCCCTCTCGGAGCGATGCCGATGTGTCACGGCAGCGGCGGCGTCGCCGGGAAGTACGCCTTCGGCGCGCGGACTGCCGGTGCGAATCTCATCCTCGGCGCGTTCTACGCCTTCGCTGCGATCGTTGCCGTAGGTGCCGTTGCCGCGTTTCCGCTCGCGATGCTCGGGGTCGTACTCGCCGTGATCGCGGTCGAACTCGGACGGGCGGGCCTCGAGTCCGAGTCGCTCCCGCTCACCGTCGGAGTCGGCGTGCTCGGGGTCGTGACGAACGTGGGCGTCGCGTTCGTCGTCGGCATCGCGGCGTATCTGTTCAGAGAGCGAGTAGGCGGAGCGGTCGCGTAAATCGCCTTGGGGTGAACAGGCCGACAGCGCCGGCGCGTGAGCGACTCGATGATCGAGGAGCGCGGAGGCGGAGCGCCCCCGACTGCCGGAACGGCTATACTTCTGACTGACCATTCATTCAACAGTGTCGACACCGACCTCGTTTCTCGATTCCCCCGAGGACACGCGCGGGGAGATAATGCGCGCGACCTACCACGCCCTCTGTGAACACGGCTACGCCGACCTCACCGTACAGCGGATCGGCGAAGCGTTCCGCAAGAGCAAATCGCTGATCTACCACCACTACGACGGCAAAGACGACCTGCTCTTAGATCTTCTCGAGTACCTGCTCGAACGCTTCGAGGAAGCGATCCCGGACGCGAGCGCCGACGATCCACTCGACCGACTGCGCGCGATTCTCGATCACACGCTGGCGACGTCGCTGTCCGAAGAGCGCCGCGCGTTCGCGGCCGCGATGGTCGACCTCCGCGCGCAGGCGACGCACGACGAGCGGTACCAAGGTCACTTCACCCGCCACGATCAGTTCTTGCAGACGACGATCGCAGCCACGCTGGAAGCCGGAGTCGACGAGGGAGTGTTCAGCCCGATCGACGTCGACGCGGTCGCGACGTTCTTGATGACGGTCGTGACGGGGTCGCTGGTCCAACGCGTCACGGCAGACGAGGACGCCACCCGGACCGTACGCCGACAGGTCTCGACGTACGTTCACACGACGATCGTGGAGTCCCGATGAGCGGCGGCTCCGGGTCCGGACGCGCGGTGAACGTCACCGACGGTCCGTTGATCAAGCCGCTGTTCGTGCTCTCGCTGCCGATCGTACTCACGAATATGCTACAGGTGGCGTACAATCTCGCGGACACGTTCTGGGTCGGACGGCTCGGACAGGACGCGGTCAGTGCGCTGTCGTTCTCGTGGGCGATCGTGTTCCTCATCATCACGCTCGCAGCGGGCTTCACCGTCGCTGGCACTGTACTCGTCGCGCAGAACAAGGGCGCGGGGAACCTCGACCGGATTAACGCGGTCGCCGGCCAGACCATCGCGTTCGTGATCGGCCTCTCGGTGATCTTTTCGATCGCCGGCTACGCGCTGGCTCCCTGGCTGCTCGGACTGATCGGCGCGACGCCCGGAACGACGGTGTACGACCTCTCGGTCACGTACACCCGGACGATGTTCCTCGGGATCCCGTTCGTCTTCGGCTTCTTCATCTTCCAGTCGCTGCTCCAGGGCTGGGGAGACACGCGGACGCCGCTGTATCTGATGCTCCTCGGGGTCGTGCTGAACGTGATCATCGACCCGTTCCTCATCCTCGGATTCCAGGACAACCTCCTGTTCGAGGTCGCCGGCCTCACCGCGCTCCAGGCTGACCTCTACGCCGCGACGGGATTCGCCGGCTACGGAGTGCAGGGCGCGGCGATCGCGACGATCGCCTCTCGCGGCGTCGGTGCCGTGATCGCGATCGGACTCTTGCTCTCGGGCCGGGTCGGAATCCACCTCGCGCCGCGGGATTTCATCCTGACGCGCGAGACGGTTAGCAAGATCTTCCGGATCGGCGCACCGGCGAGCGTCGAGATGAGCACGCAGTCGCTCGGGGTGACTGTCGTCACAGCCCTCGTCGCACTCGCAGGCGCCGAAGCCGTCGCCGCCTTCGGGATCGGCACCCGCGTCACCTCGCTCGTCGTGCTCCCCGCTCTCGGCCTCGCCCGGGGGACCGAGACGGTCGTCGGACAGAACCTCGGCGCGAAGCAGGCCGACCGAGCGAAGCGGGCCGTCGTCGCCAGCGCCGGCATCACCGCCGGTGTGCTCGTCGCCGTCTCGGTGTTGGTCTATCTCAACGCAGCCGCCATCGTCGGCATCTTCATCACGGGTTCGGAGGCCGCCGCCGTCGTCGCCGCCGGCGCCGAGTACCTCCGGATCGTCGGCGCGACGTACGTGTTCCTCGGCGTGTTCTACGTCGTCCAAGGAGCCTACCGCGGCAGCGGCAGCACGCGCCTCGCAATGGTCTTCGGCATCGTCGGGCTCATTCTCCTCCGCATTCCGCCGGCGTACGCGCTCTTGGCGTGGTTCGATATGGGGGCGGCCGGCGTCTGGTACGGCATCGCTGTCGCGAACGTCCTGATGGTGCTTCTGTCCGGAGCCTACTTCCTGCGCGGCACCTGGACCGAAGGCGTCATCGACCGGGGGCAGTCGGGTCGGGAGATGCCCGCGGGCGACGACTGACTCGGCAACTGGCGACAGAGTTTCTATATCGAGATATGGTTTACTCGTCTGGCTGCGGACTTCACTTACCATCGTGTGAGCTAGCCGTGACGCCAACAGCGGAGGTGACCTCGGCTGAAACACCCCGCCGCTGGCGATAGCCGAGTCCGATACTGCCTATGGTTCGCCCGCCACCCCGGCAGCCTGCATCTTCGGGTTTCACTCGCGACTCGGTTCTGTCCGTCGTCGCGGACGCCGACCGGGGGCGCGAGAGTCGGGACGGCTGTTGGCTCGCACCACAGTAGACAGCGGCTCCCCGTCGAGAGCGCAACGTCGCCGGCTACTCGGTTCGACCGCCAGCCACGGGCCACTTGGAGTGCGGCATCGGCGACTTCGGGAGGCACACTGAAGCTATCGAAATCGGTGCAAAGCAGCGATGCTGACGTAGTCCGCGGGTGTAAGTGACTCATCAGGGCCCGGAACGGAGTTTAAAACTCGAAGAGATCACTCACGACTCTACTGGTGACACGTTACGACGTCTATCTTGACGTCCGTCTCGGAGCTGCACCGGTTGTGGCCGGAAACTGTCCGAGGAGTGAGTCGTAACGACGGCGCAGTAGAACGCACTGTCGACGCTCTTTGTGATCACACAGCGGGATGGCTAGCGAGCTCGGCACGATTCGACGGGTGACTGATGGGGGCTGTACCCGGACGGCTCCCGCCGCACGTACCTTAGTGTGACTCCCGAACCGGCGTTCAGCCACAGGGAGCCGGGTTCGACGTCGAAGCCACAGCGGACACAGCAACCCGACGGCAGTGTCGTCTAGCAGTGATAGAGAGACGAGCGCATACCCGCGGCTTCCCGTGAGTGAGGAGTGTTCCGACGCTCTGTCGGAATCGAGGAGCGAACAGGGGGGGTTGAGCGGACAGCATAGTGTGACTCGACACCTTCCTGCGTGCCCTCCCGACGCGGCGCTCGAGTGACGTCGACCGGAGGAGTTCGAAGCCGAACGTCCGGACTCTCGACCCCGACCGGCCGATGGATGACTCTGTGGGTGTGACCTCTCGATATCGTGTTCGGTAGCGACTTGGTCGGAACTCGCATTATTTTGTTGCTTCAGTACCAATATATTTTATTTGTGTAGATATAGTATACCTGTGCAAAGTGACTTCATTTACACAGATAATGTGCGCTAGCGGCCAAGTATAAGATAGCATATTCACAGCTAAGCTCTCTTATTCTGCTATCTACAGTAAAGTGAAGTGGGGGGCAGACGCAGGGTGTAGTATGGCTGCCGAGGAAGTCGACACCGAGCGGACGACAGTGATGACCTACGTCCCCGCCTACCAGAAGGAGCGCTGGAAAGAACACGCCGAGCAGTTGGGGATGAGTCAAAGCGAATTCGTTCGGACGATGGTCCAGGCGGGCCGCCGGGACTTCGAGGTCCCCGAACTACCCGGATCTGAAGACGCCCGTGAAGGTGCAAACGACCCGTCTGGACCCCAGGGGTCACAGCCCGATGACGGGGCTGTAGATCAGGGTCCCGACGACGGCTTCGAGGGCCGGGTTCTCGATGCCCTCTCGGTTTCGGAGTATCGATCGTGGGACGAACTCCTCGCGGCGCTGACCGACGACATCGAGAGCCGTCTGGACGAGACACTCCAAGAGCTACAGGCCTCGAACGCAGTGCGATACAGCGGCCGCCACGGCGGCTACGCGCTTGCCTCCGACGCGTCGGGGGGTGAAGATGAGCGTTGAGTCCGCGGGCAGTGAGGCCCTCGAGGACCCGATCGCGTACTTCCTGCAAGATATGACCTACCACGGAAAGTCCGAGCGGACCCGAAGCGCGTACGAGCGCGTCCTGCGGCGGTTCGAGAGGTTTCTGAGTGACCCGTCACGGAACCCGTCCGGGTCACAGACCCCGGTAGCGGAGGCGACCCACAGAGACTGTATGGCGTGGATCCACTCGCTCCGACAGGCCGACGTCGCCGATAGCACGATTGCGACGTACGCCTCCTACCTCCACCGATTCTACGCCTATCTCGCTCAGGTCGGTGCGTTCGAGTCGAATCCGATGGCGTTGGTGATCGAGGAGATGGACGAGCGGATCGACACGAATCCGTCCCGTCGCGAGATCTCTCTCACGGAGATGCGGGAGTTCCTCTCGGCGATCGCGCATCCACTGGATCACGCAGTCGTCGCGACGCTGTTGAAAACGGGAATGCGGGTCGGAGAGCTCTGTAACCTCGACTTGCGCGACGTCGCGCTCGGAGGCAGTACACCGATCACCGCTGTATCGAGCGGTCGCGTCACGACGCGGCCGCAGCTAGACGGGCGCGGCACCTCGCTGTACGTTTCGTCCGAGCCGTCGGCCGGCGACGTCGTGGCCGGTGAGCAGCGGTCGGCGTCGAACAAGCGCAAGCGGTCGACAGTGGTCCCTCTCGACGAGGAACTAGAGATGGTCCTCCGTCGCTGGCTCGCGATCCGGCCGGCGGCACGCTCCGCTGCCGAACCGCTGTTCGTGAGTACATCGGGGAGTTGGGGCAGTCGGCTCACACCGGATATGGTCCACCACTTAGTCGAGGGGCACGCCAGCGACGCCGGGTGGCACCGCCCCGGCGGCGGCGCCGAAGAGAACGTGACGCCGCACTACTTCCGGCACTTCTTCACGACGCACCTCCGCGACCGAACCGGAGACCGAGGGATCGTCAAGTATCTCCGCGGCGACGTCGGCGGCGACATCATCGATACCTACACTCACAACTGGGGTGACCGGGTTCGTGAGACGTACGAAGCGCACATCTATTCGTTGTACTGAGATGTAGCGCCGTACGAGGAGAGACTTGTAAATCTTATTTCGCTATACTAAATCTGTGCCGGCGTTCGGCAGACTCCGGCCGGTCCGCGTTTTGCTCATCGCCTTCCGTTCGCCGTTGCCGACCTCAGCGAACGTGACTCGAGAGCGATAGACAGGCAACTGGCCGCGTAGTGTGAGGTGCGTGGTCGACGCCGAGCCAGTGGTCGGAGCGGGGACCGTCACGTCTCAGACTGGACTGCCTGTCTGCGGTGCGTCTGATCGGTAGATCCGGCCTGTTTAAGGCCTGGGAGTACCTCGGCCGCGTATGCACGTCGCGCTGGGCGGGACGTTCGATCCGGTCCACGACGGCCACCTCGCACTCTTCGAGCGCGCGTTCGAGTTGGGCGACGTTACCGTCGGATTGACCAGCGACGAACTCGCGCCGAAGACCCGCCACGTCGACCGCTACGTCAGGCCGTTCGACGAGCGCAAAGCCGATCTCGTCGAGGAGCTGGAACCGCTCGCAACGTCGTACAGCCGGGAGTTCGAGGTGCGGGAGCTGACGGAGCCGACCGGGATCGCTACCGAGGAGAAGTTCGACGCCCTCATCGTCTCTCCGGAGACGCGGGACGGGGGCGAGCGAATCAACGAGATCCGTCGGGAGCGCGGTTACGATCCCTTAGAGATCGAGGTCGTCGGCCACGTCAGCGCCGAAGACGGCAAACGCATCTCCTCGACGCGCATCGTCCGCGGGGAGATCGACCGCCACGGGAACGTGACCCCCGAGCGGGACGGTCGAGGCCCGAAGCGGTCGAGTGGCGACGAGTCGGAACCGACCGACGCCTGAGGACCGCTACCACGACGGCGGCTGGAAGCCGGCCGACTCCAGCACCGGCTTCCAGTGCTGTTGGACGCTGAGCCGGGTCACGTCCATCGCGTCGGCGACCCGCGACTGCGACCGCTCCTCGCCGGCGATCAGTGCGCCAGCGTAGAGACTCGCGGCCGCGACGACTCGTTTGGAGCGATCTTCGTCCGGGACTTCGGAGAGAAACAGGTCCGCTGCAACTGAGCGGGCGTCGGCTCCGAGTTCCAAGCGGTCCGCCCCCCGCTCGATGTGGTTCAGCCACTCCTCGTTGGCGACGCGGTCGCGGGCGCTGTACATATCCACAGTCCGTCGTCGCGGGGTAAGAACCCTGCGCGCGGAGCGACAGGTTGATTTGCGCCTTCCCTGTACGGTGAACTGCGCGCGGGTAGCCAAGTGGCCAACGGCGCAGCGCTTAGGACGCTGTGGTATAGACCTCCGCAGGTTCGAATCCTGTCCCGCGCATCGAAGAGTCGGGCGACGAGCGAGCGGACGTAAATTCGACTCAGAAGAACGACTGGATCGCGCGAATCACGTTCGACGCCGACGCGATGAGGTTTCGGGTCACGCCCCTCGTCTCGATCCGGATCTTCTCATCGAGGTACGCCTCTCTCGCGGCGAGGACAGGATCTTCGGCAGTAAGTCCGCATAGATTTCTCGTCGGACGGGACGGCGAGAATCTCCGAACAGTTAGCATAATCCCACTCAGTTCGAGGGCTGCGTCAAGACCGAGTCCGTCATCCAACAGCCGTCGTACTGGCCGCTGTCGATCTTCCGTAACTGGAACTCGTAGCGCCCGGTGACGTTGTCGCCCCGGCGGGTGATCACTCGAACCCGAGCGCGGTCGGAAGCGGCGCGCGTCGGCTCGTACTGCGCACTCTCGTAAGTCAGAAGCGACGCGTACGCCGGGCTGTTGATCACCTCCGTGAACTCGGCGAAACTAGTGACTGCGCGGCGGTTCCGCGGCGAGGCGAACCGCCGGACCGTCCGGATCCCGTCGTTCGTCTCTTCGTCGTTGTACTTGAGCGCGTTCGTCTGGATCTGCACCACCTGTAGGTAGGATCGCTCGCAGGTCGGCCGCGGCCGAACGTTCCGCTCTAGTTCCGAGAGCGTAGCACCGTCACCGCGCGCCGGGGCGGTCGATCTGGCAGCCATCCTCGTTGCCGACGTCGTTTCGGAGTCGGTCGGCGGCGGCGGGGCAGTCATCACCGGTGTGGTGACGACGTCGACGCCGTCACCCCCCGAGACCGCGGTTGGCTCGTCGGCTACGAGCGGCGGGGCGAAAGCCACTGCGCCGGCCCCGATCGCGACGAAGAGCAGCACCGCGATCACCGCGAGACGCCTGGAACCGACAGCGGCCAGCGTCGAGGGCGAAGGCGTTCGATTCGACGTAGTCGAGGGCGCCGTCGACGTCGATCGCTCGGAATCGATCGACCGAGCGACAGAGGCTGAACGTTCTGTTGGCGTCGACTGGTCCGACGGCGTCGACTCCGCACGCGACTCGTCGACGTAGGACCGAGCTCGGGCCGGAACGCCGAGGGCGTCCTCACAGAGCGGCTCCGCTTCGGGGGGCGCGAGCGCGTACAGGAGTCGCTCGCGGAGGTCGGCGGGAGTGACGACTGCCGTGTCTGCCTCGAACGCCGTCGGGAGCGACTCTCCGGGCTGCAAGACGATCGCGTCGGCGTTCGCGACGTCGCCGGCCGCGTCCGACGAGTCAGACAGCCCGACGAGAACTGTGCTGCGAGTGTCGCCCCGGACGATCGTCACCGACGGTGGGTCGTCCGAGACCTCGACGGCGGCCTCGGACTCGGTGTCGACGCCGATCGACTCCGCGTAGAGATCTCCGACGAACGAGGCCAGCTCCGGTCGAGAGAGTCGTTCGAGAGCGGTCGCGAACTCCGCTTGAGGGATCGGGGCGGCGTCGGTCATCGGGGTACCACGTGGTGAGTACGCTCAGTAGGGACTGCGCCGACATTCCGCTTGTGGCCGGTGTCCCGGTGAACTGCCTCGGGATCGAGCCCCGAGGCACTCGCCTTGCACCGCTTGTAGACCGAGCGCGGCCGGTCCATCAGGCGCTACCCGCCGACGAGTCAGACAGACGTGCGGCCAGGTTCTCCAGCGTCCGTTCGAGTTCGCGGCGGTTGAACCGCGCCGCGACCGGCCCGAGGAGCCACTCGACGACCGCGGGGAGCCCGAGATCGTAGTCGGCCGAGTAGGTGACGCGGGTACCGCCGTCAGCGGGCTCGAACCGCCACTCGATGCGGCCGTCGATGTCGCCCGAGAGTTCGAAGACGATCCGCTCCGGTGGGTCGTGGACGACGCCGCGGACCTCGCCGTCGAACGCGAGACCCAGCCGGTAGGTGTAGGTCGCGCGCTTTCCCCCGTCGTCGAAGACGCCGACCGTCTCGACGTTCGAGAGTCGCGGCGAGATCCGCGCCTGGTTCTCCGGGACGTCCATAAACTCGAAGACGGCGGTCGGGGGGCGGTCGACGATCCGCTCGGCGACGGCGTACATACCGGCCGGTCGAGCCGCAACGACAAAACAGCGGTGGCGGGCCCGGCGTTTCGTTCCTCCGGCCCGGCTGTAGCTTTTGTAGCTGCCGCCCTTCGATACGACAATGGATGCGGACGCAAGCGACGGGGGACGACGGGAGTTCGCCGGGGGAGAGTTCGACCGCGAATCGACCGCCTCACCGGGAGTCAACGCGGTCGGCGACGGATCTGATAGAGGCAGCACGGCACGTGTCGAAGCTGCGGCAGACGCCGGCGCGGCCCCGCGGGCTGTGACCGACGACGTCGCCGTCGCTGTCGCCGTCGAGGGGCTCTCGAAGCAGTTCGGAAGCGGCTCCGAGGCTGTGACCGTCGTCGACGACGTCTCCTTCGAGATCGAAGCGGGCTCGGTCGTCGGACTGCTCGGTCCGAACGGGGCCGGCAAGACGACGCTGATCAAGTCCGTCCTCGGGATGGTGCTGCCCGACGCGGGTTCGGCTCGGCTCTGTGGCGTCGACGTCGCCGACCGCCCGCGGGAGGCCTACAGCCACGTCGACGCGATGCTCGAAGGCGCGCGAAACGACTACTGGCGACTAACCGTTCGCGAGAATCTCCGGTACTTCGCGGCCGTCGGCGGCGTCGACCCCGACTCCGTCGCCGACCGGCACGACCGACTCCTCGAACGCCTCGATCTGGCCGACAAGGTCGACGTCGCGGTCCGGAATCTCTCGCGCGGGATGAAACAGAAGGTGTCGCTCGCGAGCACGCTCGCCGGCGACGCCGACGTGATCTTCCTGGACGAACCGACCCTCGGACTCGACGTCGAGAGTTCGCGGACGCTCCAGCGAGAGCTCCGGCGACTGGCCGAAGCGCGCGGGCTGACCGTGATCCTCAGCAGCCACGATATGGACGTAGTCGAGACCGTCTGCGACCGGGTCCTGATTATGTCCGACGGACGCATCGTCGCCGACGACAGCGTCGACGCGCTGCTCGGCCACGGCGAGCAACACGGCGTCCAGATCACGAGCGGCGACTTCGACACCGCCCTCCTCGCGGACCTCCGCGCGGAGTTCGACGTACGAGACGTCGAGCGGTTCGAGCGTCGCACGGGCGCACGCGTCGAGATCACGACCGACAGCGACGGCCTGTACGCGCTGATGGCGACGCTCGACAGCCGGGGGGTGACGATCGACCGGCTCACGGCCGTCGATCCCGACCTCGAAGACGTGTTCGTGGATCTCACGAGCGCTCGGGCGGGGGACCGCCAGTGAGTACCGACGATTCGACGGCACAGGGGCCGCGGCGGGCCGGCTACTACCATCTCGCTCGGGCCGTGCTCTACCGCGAGGCGATCCTGTTCCTCCGCTACCCCGCGAACGCCGTCGGCGGGATCGTCGTCGCCCTGTTCTTCTTCGGCGTGCTGTTCTACGGCGGGCGGATGGTCGCCGGCCGCGCCCTGACGGACTCGATCGAGGGGATCATCGTCGGCTACTTCCTGTGGACGCTGTCGGTCGGGGCGTACTCGTCGATCTCGAACGACATCGGGAGCGAGGTGCAGTGGGGAACGCTCGAACGTCACGTGATGACGCCGTTCGGATTCGCGCCGGTCGCGATGCTGAAGGGCCTCGCGAAGATCGTCCGGACGTTTCTCACCTCGGCGGTGATCCTCGCCGTGATGCTTTTCATCACGGACACGGCGCTCCAACTGCAGCTTTTCACAGTCGTCGCGATCGCGGTGCTGACGATCCTGTCGGTGCTGGGACTCGGCTTCGCCGCCGGCGGCGTGACACTGCTGTACAAGCAGGTGGGCAACTGGCTCAATCTGCTCCAGTTCGGGTTCGTCGTGCTGATCTCCGCGCCGTCGTTGGAGATCCCGTGGCTGAGCGTTCTCCCGCTGGCTCACGGGAGCGGGCTCCTCCAGCGCGCGATGCTGGACGGCACGCGTCTCTGGGAGTTCTCGGCGTTCGATCTGGGGCTACTCCTCGCGACCGCCGTCGGCTACCTCGGCGCTGGCTATCTGCTCTTCCAGTACGCGACTCGTCGGGCACGACGGCTCGGTGTGCTCGGAGATTACTGAGCCCGGAGCGTTCCGACAGTCGCACCGCTCCGGCCGACGTGGCTAAGCGGCTCGCAGCCCTCCGTACTAGCAGAATGGACCGAAACGCAATCCGACAGGCGTGGGACGACGTCGCGGAGACGTACGCGGAGCGCCGTGACCCCACTGGATCGGACGCCGACCTGCTCGCGACCCTCCGCGAGGAACTGGGGGCCGAGCCGATCGTCCTCGACGTTGGTTGCGGTGACGGCGCGCGGACGCTCGCGAACCTCCCGGCGGGCAGCATCGGACTCGACATCTCCCGTCGCGGTCTCGAACTGGCCCGCGAGAGAGCTCCCGAGAGCCACCTGCTCCAGGGAGATATGCACGACGTTCCGCTGGCGGACGACAGCGTCGACGCGATCACCGCGTACCACGCCGTCTTTCACGTCCCACGAACGGCGCATCCGGCCGTGTACCGGGAGTTCGCGCGTGTGTTGCGCCCCGGCGGCCGCCTCCTGATGACGCTGCCGACAGGCCGCTTCGAGACCGTTCGGCGCGGCTGGATGGGCGGGCGGATGTTCTTCTCCGCGCCCGGCCGCGACGCCACGCTCTCACAGCTCCGGGACGCCGGGTTCACCGAGATCCGTATCGAGACGGTCGGCGATCCGCTGGGGAGCGACGCGCAGTTCGTGTTCGCGACGTGGTCACCGGACGGAGCGGCGCGCGACGCGAGCGGTTCGACCCCGAATTAGCTGCCGTTGCCGCTCTCGGAGCTGTCGACGCCCATCGCCTGAAACAGTTTCTTGCGGACGGCCTCTTCGGTCAACTGGAGGAGCGTGTCGCGGTTGTCGTCGCTCGTCTCGATCCCGGTGAAGATGCCGAGCGGGATCTCGACGTCGCCCTGCGTGGAGTGGCCGCCGGTCTCACCGATGTCGGAGAACGCGTCCTGCAGGATGTTGCCGATGTTCATTCGGATGTCCTTCGAGCGCGCCGAGAGGAAGATCCGGTCGTCGGCGATGCCGAAGACGGCGGTCGTCGTGATCCCTTCCAGCTTCAGGAGATGTTGAGCGGCCTGCCCGAGTGCGTCGCGGTCGCGGATGAAGCCCGCGTTCGAGACGAGGTGACTGCCCTGTACCTCGCGGTTCTGGATCGCCTCCGCGAGCACGTCGAGCGTCTCCGGCGACATCGACGGCGACTCCACCTGTTCGAGCGTGTCGTGGTTCGCGAAGGGATAGAGATAGGCCGCGGCAGTGAGGTCCGCCGGGGTCGTCTCGCGCTTGAAGTCGAGCGTCTCCGAGCGGATGCCGTAGAGCAGCGCGGTCGCGACGGCCTCGGTCGGCGAGAGGTCGAACTCCTGGAGATACTTGGTGAGAATCGTCGACGTCGAGGAGACGTTGGGACGGACGTCGGTGAACGCCGCCTCGATGTCCTCGTCGGGCTCGTAGTGGTCGATGAAGATGTCGACGTCGACGTCGAGGTCGGGATCGCCCGATTTCATGTGGTCGACGAGCGCGATCGCACCGTACTCCGAGAGGGGCTTGCCCTCCGAGAGCGGGACCAGCTCGATGCCCAAGAGGTTCACGAACGCGCGGTTCTCCTGGTGGCCGATTTCGCCGTCGTAGTTGATGACGGCGTCGACGCCGTGCTCTCTGGCGATCGCCTGCAACGCGACGGCGGAGGCGATCGAGTCCGGGTCGGGGTTGTCGTGCGTCAGGACCGCCAGCCCCTCGGTGGCTCCTTCGAGGACCTCCGCGAGCTGTCGCGCCTTGTACTCGAGCTCGCCCGATTCGAGGGAGCGAAGCGCCGAGTCGGCGATGACCTCGGAGGGGTTGATCACCACGTCGGCACCCAGCTCCGCGAGTTCGTCCTCGGAGACGGGATCGGAGGCGCGCACGACGACGAACTGGTCACCGTTGCGTTCCCGGATGGCGGAGACGGCCGCCTTGTTCGCCTCGACGTCCGAGGCGAGGATGAGGACGACGTCCCTGTCGGCGACCGCGTCGGCGACGTCGGGGTCGGCGATGTTCGTCTGTTGTGCGTTCAGATCCTGATCACGGAGGGATTCGACGCGGCTCTCGTCTTTGTCGAGGATGAGGACGTCTTTGCCCTCTTCGGCGAGTTCCTCGGCCACCGCGTAGCCGACACTCCCGCACCCGAGAATGGCATAGGTGGACATCGACGAGATAGTGACCCCGGCGCTCATTCTGACGCCAACTCCGGTCGGACGGCACTTAACAGCACTCGTTTGGCGAGCGGCGAGTGAGCGGAGGCGCGCCCGGCGCGCCGATGGCGTGTCTCGCCCGTGGGAGTCGCTCCCGGTCGCCGACCGAAAGGAAACACATTTAATTGCGCCACCAGAAGTCTGGGATGCAGTGGGCCGGTAGCTCAGTCCGGCAGAGCGTCTGACTCTTAATCAGACGGTCGCGCGTTCAAATCGCGTCCGGCCCGTGTTTTCGCTGCGAACAACCTCGCGAGCGACGAGTCTCCGGCCCGTACTCTCGCTGCGAACGACCGCACGAGCCACAGGAGTCACTCGTCGGCGAGTTCCGTCAGCAGCGTCTCCAACTCGTAATTCTGGAGCGCGCGCGTGCTGTGTCGGAGCGTCGAGACGACGAACGTCGAGTTCGTCCGGCGGACCTCCTCGATCGTTTCGAGGTCGGTTATGAGCCGCTCGACCATCTCGCGACCGGGGAGGTGGGCGACGACGACGAAGTCGGTCTCACCCATCGTGAAGTACGCCTGTGAGACGCCCTCGACGGAGAGGATCTCGTCCTCGAAGTCGTGGTGGGAGCCGTGGTAATCCGTCAACAGCTCCACGAGGACAGTCACGCCGAGTCCGGCCTTCTCGAGGTCGATATCGTACAGGTCGTTCTGGATGATGCCCGCCTCGCGGAGATTGTTCAGCCGATAGTGGATCGTCGAGACGGGGATGTCAGTCTCCTCGTGGAGGCGCTCCGGGCTACCGGTCCCGAGATCAGAGATCGCCTTCAGCAGGCGGATGTCGCGTTCGTCCATAATTCCGATAGGTCACTCTTTTACCCCATATTTGTTGTAACTTCCGCCTCGATAGCTCGACATTCCACGAAAACGTTGCCTCCGACGAAGCGCAGTCGCCGTCTGGCAGTTCGGCGCCGGTGCTCGGCGGACGGCGAGCCAGCGAGGGCGGCACAGATGCTCGATCCCCACAAACGACTTATACTCACACGGGAGACTCCCAGTATGATCGAATCGTTACAAGTGTCGATAGACCCGAACCAACTCGGCCTGGAGTTCGGGAGCGGGGCGGTCGTGGGCGGCATCGTCGGCTTCGCGGCGAAGAAAGTCGCCAAGATCGTCGCCGTGATCGTCGGACTGGAACTGGCGCTGTTCAAATTCCTCGAATCCCGCGGCATCCTGACCGTCGACTGGGAACGGCTCACCTCCGGGCTCGTCGAGACGACGCAGACTGCCGCCAACGGGACGCCTCCGGACTGGATCTCGACGATCCTCTCGACGCTTTCGGTGTCGGCCGGCTTCACCGGCGGCTTCCTGGTCGGGTTCCGGAAGGGATAGTTGCGGCCGCAGTCGGATCGCGCTGCTACCGTGTGCTGAGTTCGTCTTTGTCTTTGAGGATGCGCGTCTCCGCTTCGCCCGAAGTCATCTCGTTGACGAGGTCGTAGAAGTCGTTCTGCATCCCGGCCGGGAACGTAACGACGCCGACCCACGAGCCGTCGGGCTGCCACTCCTCGCGTTCGAGGTCGCCGTACTCTCGCACCTGGGCCTGCGTCTTCCCGGCGTACTCCGCGGGGATCTGGACCGCCACGGTGACCTCGTCGAATCGGATCGGAATGACCGGGCGAAGCGCGTCGAGCGCGTCGTCGACCTGAGACTCGACGCGCTCCATCGGATCGACGCGGAAGCCCGCCTCCTCCAGCGCCCGCTCGATCCGCTCCGGTGGGTGCGGGGCGTTGTCCATCTGGGGGTTCACCGCGTTGCGCGCGATGCGGTTGATGAGCTGCTTGCGTTTCTGCTCCTGCATCTCGCGTCGCTGCTCGGCGGTGATCTGAATCTCGCCGTCGCGGACGACCCTGGGAATGATCTCCAGCGGATCTGTGGTGCCGAAGACCGTCTCTAGGTCCTCCTCGGCCGGCCGGTCGCCGCGCGAGGCGTCCTCGAACACGTCCTCGGCGGCGATGACGTCCTCGAGGTCGCCCTCGAACTCGTCGCGCTTGATCGCGAGCGCGGCGTCGGGGTCGATGAGTACCTCGAACCGCTCGCCGTGGGATTCGAGTCGCGCCGTCACGGCTTCGTCAAGTGAGATCATACCGCTTCTTTCTTGCTCCGAAGTAAAAAGCCCTCCCCGCTGTCGCCGTACGACACTGCCCGTTCGGCCCGAGGCAGACGCCGTGGCGCTGTTCTGCTCGGCGTCCCGCCATCCGCCCGCCCGAACGCACGGGTGCGTCGGATGCCGAGTGCGGTCATATGCGATTAAGCGATTGTTTACACCGCTCGGGACGACGATAATCGACGATTAGCTATGCGGTGGTCGTCCGAGGAACTGCGTATGAGTCGCGCACTCGACTCCGACAGCGAGTCACCGAGTCAGGTCTATCACGTAGTCTGTCACGACTGTCGCGAAGAACACGTCTCAGGGACGGAGTCCGAAGCGGAAGCGTTGCTCTCGGAGCATCGATCGGCGACCGACCACGACGTCGAGGTGGCCGCGCTGCGAGCGCCGGAGACGACATGACCGAGCGGTGGTCGATGGCTGCGAGCGCTCAGCTCGCGAGCTGCTCGATGACGCCGACGAGGTCGCTCTTCTCCTGGACGCCGATGACGCGCTCGGCCTGCTCGCCGTTCTTGTAGAACTCGAGCGTCGGCACCGAGCGGACTCCGGCGTCGCGCGCGAGACCCTGCAGCTGGTCGATGTCGACCTTCAGGACGGTCGCGTCCGTCTCTGCGGCGATCTCCTCGACGGTCGGTTCGAGCATCTTGCACGGGCCACACCACTCGGCGTGGTAGTCCACGAGGACGACGTCGTGTTCGGTGAGAAGTTCCTGGAAGTGTTCCGCGCTCTCGACGTGGATCGGCGCGCCGGTCGATTCGGGTGAACTCATACCGCGCTCTACTGTGGGCAGCCCCTTACCTATTTCGAGGATTGGACCGCTGCTCGCACGACCGCGACCAAGGGTCGGCGGTCGGCGGTCGCCGGTCGCCGACTGTTGACGTCGCATCCCACCAGCCGCTGACGTCGAATCTCACCGACCGCGAACGTCGTACCGGAGCAGTACGCCGTCGTCGACGCGCTGGACATCTCGAAGGGACAGTTCGGGAGGCTCGTCGACGAAGCCGGGTCCGTCGACGAGCGTCGGCGCGTCCCGACCGCCGAGAACGAGCGATCCGACGTACACCGAGAGCTCGTCGACGAGGTCGGCCGCGAAGAGCGAGTAGATGATCTCGCCGCCGCCTTCGACCATCAACTCCGAGACGCCGTGCGCGTCGAGCGCGTCGAGCGCCGCCGGAAGCGACACCCGATCCTCGCCGGCGACGACGACCTCCGCGCCCGCGGCGTCGATCGACGCCCGCCGCTCCTCGCTGGCGTCGTTCGAGAGGAGGACGTACGTCGTCGCGGCGTCGTCGAGAATGCGGGCGTCGAGCGGGATCCGCCCGGTGGAGTCGACGACCACGCGGGCCGGGTGGGCCGGTTCGTCGCGCGCCCTTCGCTGCTCTCGGAGGTCGGCGTCGTCGAGCGTGAGGTGGGGATCGTCGGCGAGGACCGTCCCGATCCCCACGAGGACGGCGTCGCTGTCGGCGCGCAGCCGGTCCACGCGAGCGAAGTCCTCGGAGCCGCTGATCCGCACCTGCTCGCGGCGGCGCGTCGAGAGCTTCCCGTCCGCGCTCATCGCTGCGTTGACGACGACGTGCATACCTCCCACTCGGTCCCGCGGGGCAAGCGAATTTCGGTCGAGCGTGACGTCAGTGTGGTCCGGGTGGCACTCCGGCGGGGCGATCGGCTCCGCGTCGGCATATGGAGGGACAGCAATGAGGGCTCCACGGACAGGACTTATGTGGGCGAGCGTGGTCACTTCTAGCAGGATGTCGCCGAAAGTGTTGATGCTCGGGTGGGGGTTCCCGCCGAACGTCAGTGGCGGGCTCGATACGCACGTCGGGGAGCTGTTCGACGGAATGCGGGCGCGCGGTCTGGACGTGGAGCTCGTCCTCCCGGCCGAGTACGCCCCGGACGATCGACCGGGCATCGTCGGCGTCCCGA
Source organism: Halobellus sp. Atlit-31R (assembly GCA_003665935.1). GTDB lineage: Archaea > Halobacteriota > Halobacteria > Halobacteriales > Haloferacaceae > Haloquadratum. Next base: position 689,905 of record QPLR01000002.1, read on the forward strand.
CCGGCGACGGCGACATCATCACGCGCGTCGGACGGATGAGCGAGACGTTCGCCGAGCGCGCACGGGACGCCGACATCGTGCACACGCACGATTGGTTCGGCTACGGTCCCGGCTCGCGCGCGAAGTCGGTCGCGGAGGTCGAGTGGGTGACGACCTTCCACTCGCTGTCGACGGACCGCAACCTCGACCCGCCGAAACGCGAGGTCGAGACCGAGCGCCGTCTCGCCGAACGGGCCGACCACCGAATTGCCGTCAGCGAACTCACCGCGAGCAACGTCCGCGAGCAGTACGACAGCGAGTGTACGGTCATCTACAACGGCTTCTCGGAGTGTGAGACGACCGGCCGTGACTACAAGACGGAGCTGGGTATCGACGGCGAGATGCTCTTTTTCGTCGGTCGACACACCGACCAGAAGGGGATCGCACACCTCGTCTACGCCCTGGAGAAGCTCCGCCGCGAGGACGTCACGCTCGTGATGGGCGGCTCCGGACACCTCACGGAACAGCTCGAACGGTTCGCGCAGTTGCTCGACGTCGACGAACGGATCGAGTGGGTGGGTTACGTGCCGGAGGAGGAACTCGGCGACTACTACGCGTCCGCGGATCTGTTCGTCTCGCCGTCGCTCGCCGAGCCGTTCGGCATCACGATCACCGAGGCGCTCGCGGCCGGAACGCGAGTCGTCGCCACCGAGAGCGGCGTCAACGAGGTGCTCCCGGACGACTCCGTCGTCGAGGTCGAACCCGACTCCGAGTCGCTCGCGGACGGTATCGAGCGCGGCCTCGCGCTCGATGGCCCGCCGAAGTACGACCCGATCACCTGGGGCGAGGTCGTCGACGAGACGGTGGCGTTCTACGAGGAGATCGTCTGAGGAGAGCGTTCGACGTCGGATAGGGAGCTTCGCTTCCGCCTTCCGGGCCGCCCGATCACCGCAGAACGCGGACGTCGGTCGCGGGCTCCGGGTGGCGGATCCGGTAGCCGTCGGCGGTCGGGACGAGTCCCTCACTCGGGAGACTCTGTCTCGCCGCCTGGTACGGGCTGTCGCCGCGGATGCCCCGGTAGGGACTCTCACGCGCGCCCCGGTACGGACTGTCTTCGGCCGCCGACTGGTACGGGCTGCCGTCCCGCCGCGCCGCGTCGCGTTCGAAGTCCTCCGGCGGCAGATAGATCCGCTCGCCCGACGCCGAACGGACGATGACCGCCGTATCGCGGTCGCCGCGCATCGTGATAACGGTCTCGCCGTCCTCGACGTTCACGGCGAAGGTGACTCGCTCGTCCGCCTCCCGGTCGCCGCCGTCGGGTTCGGTCACCGAAGGCTCGCTCTCGTCGAAATCTCCGGGTGCGCCCGTGTCCATAATCGCTAGAGTGGCCGCATCGCACTTATATTTCTGCCGTAGCGCAGAGACTCGCGCGGGTTCGGTGGTCACATTCAATGCGGTGGTATAAATACCGGCCAGTATATGTGGCCCCCGAAGGTCAAGTAGTGGGACGACGAACAACGGGTATGGACGTCCGTGACGCAACGACGGAAGACGTCGACGACATTCGACGGGTCGCAACGGAATCGCTGACCGCCTCCTACGGGCACGCGATCGACGAGGAGATCATCACGGCGGCCGTCGACGAGTGGTACAGCCCCGACCGGCTGACCGAGTCGCTGACCGACGACCGGAGAGTGTTCGTCCTCGCTCTCCACGAGGGGACCGTCGTCGGGTTCGCCCAGAGCGAGATCTCGGACGGTCGCGAGACCGTCGGCTACCTCGACTGGCTCCACGTCGTCCCGGATCACCGCGGCGAAGGGATCGGCTCACAGCTCCTGGCGCGGCTCGAAGAGGAGCTCGTCGGCGCCGACGTCGACCGCCTCGAAGGCCGCGTCCTCTCTGAGAACCAGGAGGGCGTCTCGTTCTACGACGAGCAGGGCTTCACCGAAGTCGGCGAGCGAACCGTCGACATCCACGGCGAGTCGTTCAGCGAACGCGTCTTCACGACGTTCCTCGACGACGAGGAGCCCGAGCGAACCGGGATCGTCGAGAGAGAGGTCGGCGGCCAGACCGTCTACGTCACCTACGACGAGTCGATGCGCGGCTCCGATGCGCCCTTCTTCGCGGCCTACATCGACGCGGACCAGACGGAGCGCTACGGCTGGATGTGCGGGGCCGACGAGAGCTTCGACATCGCGATCGACACGATGGAGCGACTGGAGTGTAACACCTGCGGCAACCGCCGCAAGCCCGTTCGGTGGGACGCGGCGTATCTGTAAACCCACCTTTTTGCGCCTCGGGTGCGCTTTGCGCACCGCTCGGCGCAAGCATCTGGACCAGAAATTCCGCTCGGCTCGCTTCGCACGCCTCGCGGTATGAAGGCTGAGAGTACCGGAGGGACGCTCGCGACGATCTTGGTACTCTGACGGCGTTCGCGCCGATTCGCGGGTCGGCCCGTAACCGAAGGTCGTAGGGCGCTTTGCGCCGTCGACTACTCGACTTTGTTCTGGATCTCTTCGACGATCTCGGGGTTTCGCAGCGTCGTCGTGTCGCCGAGCTCCTCTTCGTTCGCGATCTCTTCGAGCAGACGACGCATAATCTTGCCCGAGCGGGTCTTCGGGAGTTCGGGCGTGAAGATCACCTGCTGCGGGCGCGCGATCGGCCCGATCGCGTCCTCGACGCCCGCGACGATGCGGTCGCGCATCTCGTCGTCGCCGTCGTAGCCGTCCTCGAGGATCGCGTAGGCGTAGACCGCCTCACCTTTCACCTCGTGTTCGCCGCCGACGACCGCGGCCTCGGCGACGCCCTCGACGCCGACGATCGCGGATTCGATCTCCATCGTCCCCAGGCGGTGCCCCGAGACGTTGATCACGTCGTCGACGCGGCCGAGGATCGTGATGTAGCCGTCCTCGTCGATCTTCGCGCCGTCCTCGGGGAAGTACACCCACTCGTCGGCGTCGGGGTCTGAGTACTCCGCCCAGTACTCCTCGATGAACCGCTCGTCGTTGTTGTAGAGCGTCCGCAGCATCCCGGGCCACGGCTTCTCGACCGTGAGATAGCCCGCGCGGCCGGCGTCGACCTCGTCGCCGCTCGTGTCGACGACGCGCGCGTCGATGCCCGGCAGCGGCGGTCCCGCAGAGCCCGGTTTCATCGTGCAGACGCCCGGTAGGGTCGTGACCATCATCCCGCCGGTCTCGGTCTGCCACCACGTGTCGACGATGGGACACTCCTCGTTCCCGATGTGCTGGTAGTACCACTTCCAGGCGCGCGGGTTGATCGGCTCGCCAACTGTGCCCAAGAGTCGAAGACTGGAGAGGTCGTGCCGTTCGGGGAACTGCGAGCCCCACTTCATAAACGCGCGGATCGCCGTCGGCGCGGTGTAGAACACGTCGACGGCGTACTTCTCGATGATCTCCCAGAGGCGGTCGCGTTCCGGGAAGTCCGGGGTACCCTCGTACATCACAGTCGTGGTGCCGAGCGCGAGCGGGCCGTAGACGATGTAGGAGTGGCCCGTGATCCAGCCGATGTCGGCCGAGCACCAGTAGGTGTCTTCGGGTTCGAGGTCGAGCACCGCGTGTGAGGTCCACGCGGTGTAGGCGAGATAGCCTCCAGTCGTGTGTTTCACGCCCTTCGGCTGGCCTGTGGTGCCGGAAGTGTACATCAGAAAGAGCATATCCTCGGCGTTCCGCTCGACCGGGTCGACGCGGTCGCCCTGATGGTCGTCCATCAGGTCGTCCCAGGCGTGCTGGTTCCCCTTCAGATCGTGTCCGAAGCCGTCGTCGCCGAGACGGTCTGCGACGACCGTCGCGTCGACGCCGTGGTCGACCCCCGCGAGCCCCTCGTTGGCCTTCTGGAGGTGGTCGAGCGCGTCGCCGCGGCGGTAGTAGCCGTCACAGGTGACGAGATAGCGAGAGTCCGCGGAGTTCATCCGCGTCGCGAGCGCGTCAGCCGAGAAGCCCGCGAAGACGACCGAGTGCGGCGCACCGATCCGGGCACAGGCCAGCATCGCGATCGGCAGTTCGGGGACCATCGGCATATAGAGGGTGACGACGTCGTCCTCTTCGACGCCGAGGTCACGCAGCGCGGCCGCGAACTCGTTGACCTCGCGGTAGAGATCCTGGTAGGTGTACGTCCGCGTCTCGCCGTGTTCGCCCTCCCACTTGATCGCGACGCGGTTCTTGTCGCCGTTCTCGACGTGCCGGTCGACGCAGTTGTACGACGCGTTCAGCGTGCCGTCCGGGAACCACTCGTAGAAGGGTTCGTTCGAGTCGTCGAGAACTTCGCTGTACTCCCGCTCCCAGTCGAGGAGGTCGGCCGCACGGGTCCAGCTGTGCGGCCAGTTCTCCTCGAACTCCTCGTAGATGGCCTCGTCGGAGACGTTCGCCTGCGATACGAACTCCTCGGCGGGCTCGAAGGACTCCTGCTCGACCAGTCGCGCTTCGAGGTCTCCGTCGTCGTCGGTGTCAGTCATATTCGTTCACAATTTTCAATTACCGGGTGATAAATCTGTACGACCCGATCTACGCGGTTCCAGAATCGGGTGACGGCAGCCGGCTGGACGGGCGTGCGGTCGGTCCTGCTCTGCTCTCAGCTGTTAAGAATCGCCCGGAGTATTTTATTAGCCGGTCCCTAAGAGTTCGCTATGTGCGACGAGCAACACTCGGGAGTCGATACGCGGGCCGACGCGGCGTCGATCGGCCGTCGTCGCCTCCTGCTCGCGGGGGCGGGAGCCGCGGCGATCTCGGTATCCGGTTGTCTCGGCGGCGGGGGCGGGGGCGGGGGCGGCGGCGGGGAGCCGCCGGCCGCGGTGACGATCCCCGAGACCGCGACCTGCGAGGTCTGCGGGATGGTGATCCGCCAGCATCCGGGGCCGTCGGCCGAAGTCTTCTACGCCGACCAGCAGCCGAACGGCCACGAGAACCCCGCCCGCTTCGACAGCACGTGGGAGGCCTACCAGTACGAGTTCGAGAAGGACGAGCGCGGCTGGGAGGACGTCGCCTTCTACGTCACCGACTACTCGTCGGTCGACTACGAGACGTACGAGGACGGCGGCGACACGCTCATCACGCGGCACTACGAGGCGTCGACGTTCGCGCCGGCGACGGAGGTGACCTACGTCGTCGGCTCGGAGGTGAAGGGCACGATGGGGCGTGATCTGATCGCCTTCACGAACGAGGACGACGCCAAGTCGTTCCAGTCTGAGCACGGCGGTTCGCTCACGACTCACGACGGCGTCACGCCAGAAGTCATCGCCGGCCTCGGAATGTGATGGCGATCCTGTCGTCGACGGGGACCAAGTGGGTGACGGCCGCGGTGATCCTCGCGCTGGTCCTCGCGAGTCTCTCGTTCGCTCTGACGCCGGCGAGCGGCGAGTCGCTCCGCCCGGTCGACTTCGACGACACGGTGAGTATGGGCGGGACGGGCGTCGACACGCGCCGCGCGGAGGCCGAGGGGTTCGCCCTCCCGCGCGCGCAGGTGTTCTACTCCGGATACCGCTACGTCGTCGGCTACGTCGGCGTCGAAACGGTCGTCGGCCAACTCGGCGATGCGGGCGCTCGGCGGCAGTTCGGCGACCCGCTGGCGATCTACGTCTCGGACTTCTCGCAGATCCGGCCGAACCTGACCGACGACGGGTTCGTCGTTCCCGAGCGCGGCCGCGCGCTCGGGTGGACGCCCGCAGAGTCTGCGTCGTACGTCGTCGGCAGCGACGCCGCCATCCCGTCCGGCCCGATCGTCGTGCCGTTCTCCGAGCGCCGCGACGCCGAGCAGTTCGCGTCGAACTACGGCGGCGAGGTCGTCGATTGGGAGACGTTGCAGTCCCGCGTGGGCGACCCGCTGCCGGCGCGACTCGAGCAGTTCGAGGCGTCGATCGACTCCCACCACCGGTGGGCGAACGACACCGTCTCGGCCGCCGCGGAGCGACGCGACCGGCCGCGGAGCGTCGTCGTCGGAGGAACTGCCTCGGACGGCGTCACCGCCGCCGCGACGATCGCCGACGCCATCGCCGCCGCGCCGCCGAACACGACCGTCTATCTCCCGCCGGGGACTTACGACGTCGACGACGTGGTGGTGAACAAGTCCATCACTCTCGCCGGAGCGGGGCCGGAGACAGTCGTCGAGGGCGACGGGAACCGTAGCGTCCTCTACCTCAAGGCCGACGGCGCGGCCGTCACCGACCTGCGCGTCACCGGCGTCGGCGACGTCGGGAGTCGCGGACGCGACTTCAGAAACGACTCCGTCGACTGGGACACGACAGTCCAGTTGGCCTACGGCTACGGCGACGCGGGGATCGTACTCGACGGCGCGGCCGGCGCGTCCGTCGCGAACGTCGAAATCGACACGCCCGCAAGCGGTGTCGTCGTCCGCGAGAGTCCCGACTCCACGGTGACGAATCTGACCGTTCGAGGCGCTGCGACCGCCCGCGAGGGCTTTATGGGCGTCGTCCTCATCGGCGCGGCGAGCGTCGTGCAGGACTCGGCGTTCGTCGACGGCCGCGACGGCGTGTACACCCACCGCGCGGACGGCAGTGTCGTCCGGGACAACCGCGCCGATCCGGGCCGATACGGCGTCCACGAGATGTACACCTCGAACTCGCTGGTCGCGAACAACACCGTTCGGAACGCGCAGGCCGGCGTGATCGTGATGACCCGACCGACGGGCAACCTCATCGTCGGCAACGACGTCCGCCAGAGCACCTACGGCGTCGTGCCGGCCGGCGGCGACTCCTACTACGCACGGAACGTCGTCGTCGACAACGAGCGCGGCCTCCAGGTGGCTGGCGATCGCAACGCGTTCGTCGAGAACGTGGTCCTCGACAACGGGATCGGCGCGCGCGCCAGCGACATCCTCCCGTCGAACTGGGTGCTCAGAAACGACTTCGAGGGCAACGAACAGACGGTCGAGTCGACTATCGGCCCGCTCCGAACTTGGTCGCACGGCGGCGTCGGCAACTACTGGGGGCCGCTGCCGATCCCCGACGGCGACGACGACGGCGTCTACGACCGCCCGTACCGCCCGTCGGGGTCGGTCGACTCCCGTCTCGGGACGGTCTCCGGTGCGACCGCGCTGGCGCAGTCCCCGGCCGTCGCGACCCTTCGACGCGTGCAGGACGCCGTCTCGGGGCTCCGCCAGTCCGGCGTGGTCGACACGAACGCCCGGACGGAGCCGTTCCACCCCGAAACGATCGCTGCCGCGCGGGCGGTCGACACGGCAGGATTCCTCGCAGCGGAACGCTCGACGAACGGCACGGCGACTCCAAGTGATTCGATGACCCGAAACCTTACCACGGACGAGCAGTTCGGAAGCGACGCGATGGACGGACAGACGACGGGTCCGGAGGCGGGAGCGTGACCGACGATCGACCGGCGGCGCTCCGCTCGACGGGGATCGAGCAGTCGTTCGGCGACGTCGACGTCCTCTCGGGGCTCTCGCTGACGATCGAACGCGGCGAAGTCGTCGCCGTCGTCGGACCCAACGGCTCCGGGAAGTCGACGCTGCTGCAGATTCTCGCGGGCATCAGCGCCCCGACAGACGGATCGGTGACGGTCCCGCGCCGGGCCGGCGGCGCACGCAGCGTCGGCTACCTCCCGCAACAGCCCGCGTTCCGCGAGGGGTTCAGCGCGCGCGACACTCTCGAATTCTACGCGGAACTCCTCGACGGCGTCGACGCGGACGACGTCGCGGCGACGCTGGAACGCGTCGGCCTCGCGGACGTCGCCGACCGGGCGGTCGGGTCGCTCTCGGGCGGGATGACGCGGCTGCTCGGACTCGGGCAGGCGGTCCTCGGCGACCCCGCCGTCCTGATTCTGGACGAACCCGGAAGCGGGCTCGATCCGGCGATGGTCGAGCGGCTGTTCGGCATCGTCGGCGATCTCGCGGCCGAGGGGACCGCGATCGTCGTCGCGTCGCACGAACTCCCGGCGGTCGAGGCGCACGCGGAGACAGTCTACGTCCTCGACGACGGCACCTTCGTCGTGAGCGGCGCTCCCGCCGATCTCCTCGCAGAGACGGACACCGACTCCCTCTCGGAGGCGTTCCTGCAGATCGTGCGGACGCGCGCCGGCGAGTCGACTGTGAGAGCCGGCGTCGGTGCGGGTCAGAGCGCCACGGGAGGTGCCGAGCGGTGAGCGAAACCGACGCTGACGACGCGTCGACCGAGGAGACAGCTGCGGCAGACGAACGGGCAGCGGCCGACGGGACGAAAGCCGTAGGCGACGGCCGAGTCGACGCCGTCGCGAGCGAATCAGAGACGGTGAGCGAGCGGGAGCGGCGCGGAGACCGGGACCGAGATCGGGACGACGTGGACAGCGCGGTGGGCGACGGAGGTCTCGGCCGGCTGCAGACGGACCTCTTCGTCGTCGCGACGCGGGAACTCCGCACGATCGCGCGAACGCCCGCGCTGCTCGCCCTCTCGGCGGCGTTCGCGCTGAGCGTCGGCGGCGTCGCCTGGGCCGGAACGGGCGGCGGCGGCGGATTCGTGCCGCTGACGCTCGATCTGCTGACGTTCGTCGAGGTGCTCGTGCCGCTGCTCGCGGTCGCGTTCGGCTATCGGTCGATCCTCGGCGACAGACAGACCGGCGAGCTGGACGTCCTCCGGACGTACGACGTGCCCCGGCTCTCCTACGTCGGTGGAGTCTATCTGGGGCGCGCGCTCGCGCTCGTCGCGGTCGTCGTCGCGACGCTGTTCGTGGTGGGGCTGTTCGTCCCCTTCCTCACCGCCGACATCCCGACGTTCCTCGCGATCAACGCCGCGGCCGACTCGGGCGTCCGCTACGTCCGCTTCGTCGTTCTCGCGGCCGCATTCACGCTCGTGGTGCTCGCGGCGACGATCGCGATCTCGGCGGCGGCGCGCACCGTCCGGACGGCGTTCGCGCTCGCGGCCGCGCTGGCGCTGGCGCTCGTGCTCGGGATCGACACCGCGTTAGTGGCCGGCCTCGCGAGCGGCGTCCTCCCGGAGAGTGGGCTCGCGGCGCTCCTGGCGATGAGTCCGAACAGCGCGTTCCGCGGGCTCGTCCTCTCGACGGCCGTCGGTGTCGTCGGCGGGGCGGAGGTCAACGCCGGCGCGCCGCTCCTGAACGGGGTGGGACTTCTCGTGTGGCTGATCGGGAGCCTCGCGGTCGCTGTCTGGCGGGTGTGGCCCGCCGTCGAGGCGCTCGAAGAGTAGTCTACCGGCCGCTTGGCTCGCCTCGACCGACGTCTCTCCTCAGCCGAAGTTCTCGACTTTCGCGTCGTCGGGGTCGACGCCGGCGACGTCGAGGGCTGCGGTCGCGTCCTCGACGAACGCCGCGAAGCCGTAGACGAACACCTGCTCGCCGTCGGCGCCGGTGACAGCGTCGGCGACGGCGTCGTCGATCGGACCGTCGCTGACGACGACTGACGCGCCCGCGTCGCGCAGCGCGTCGAGTCGGTCCTCGTGCGCGGGCGCGTCCGTCTCGTACACGATGGCGACCTCGTTTCCGTCGGCGACGGCCGCTTCGGCGATGCCGACGGCGGGGCCGACTCCCGGACCGCCCGCGAGGACGACGACGCGCGACTCGTTCTCGTAGAAACTCCGGCCGAACGGCCCCGAGATGTCGAGGGAGTCACCCGGCTCGAGGTCGAGCAGGAACTGACTGAACGGGCCGGCCTCGTCGGGATCGACGCCGACAGTGACCTCGAAGGTGTCTTCGACTCCGGGCGACGAGAGCGTGTAGAAGCGCGCGTACTCCTCGTCCTCGACGGTCGCAGAGAGCTTGACGAACTGGCCGGGTTCGGCGTCGAACTCCGCCGGCGACTCCAACTCGAGTGCGACCGTCTGCGGGCCGACGTTTCGGACGGCGCTGACGGCGACTGTCGCATCCATACAGTGACGTTTCACGCCCGGCGAGAAGGACTTTACCTTCCGGAGTCGACGACTGCCGTCGGGCGCTCTCACCTCACCGTCTCGGTTCGGGCGTCTCCGAGTCAGGGCTCGGCGTCACGGGTCCGTTGAACCGAATGGACGAACGGCCAATTGTCACCGCAAAATTCGCCACTCGACATTCAATAAATAACTAAAGACGCGTATTCTATTCTGTTCGTAAACTTCCGGTCACAGTAAATCGTCCCTTTTTTCAATGCTTTTCAGAAGGCTTTTCTTAGGTCCACGGGAACCCCTTAGCCACAGACCATGCCTGCGGACTTCAACTGGGCCATCGGCGGCGAAGCCGGCGATGGCATCGACTCGACGGGAAAAATTTTCGCCCAGGCACTCTCGCGGGCCGGGCGACACGTGTTCACGTCGAAGGACTTCGCGTCCCGAATCCGTGGCGGCTACACGGCGTACAAAGTGCGTACCGCCGTGGACCCCGTGCAAAGTGTCGTCGACCGCCTCGACGTGCTCATCGCGCTCACCCCGCGCACGATCGAGGAAAACCTCGACGAGCTCCACGACGGCTCCGTCATCATCTACGACGGCGACCGCACCACGATGGAGAACGTCGAGATCCCAGACGGGATGATCGGTCTCGACGTCCCGCTCAAGCAGCTGGCCGAGGAAGCCGGCGGCGCGATTATGCGCAACGTCGTCGCTCTCGGCGCGGCCTGTGAGGTGTCGGACTTCCCGATCGAGAACCTCGACAGCGCCTTAGAGAAGCGCTTCGGCTCGAAGGGCCAGGCGCTCGTCGACAACAACAAGGACGCGGCCCGGAAGGGTCGCGACTACGTCGCCGACGAGTACGACCACGAGTTCGACTACGAACTCGAGACGACCGACGCCGACTACGTCCTGCTCAACGGCGACGAGGCCATCGGAATGGGTGCGATCGCCGCGGGCTGTAAGTTCTACGCCGGCTATCCGATCACACCGGCGACAGACGTGATGGAGTATCTCACGGGGCGGATCGAGCGGTTCGGCGGCCACGTGGTGCAGGCCGAAGACGAACTCTCGGCGATCAACATCGCGCTCGGAGCCGCCCGAGCGGGCGCACGATCGATGACGGCTACCTCGGGGCCCGGTATCGACCTGATGACCGAGACGTTCGGCCTCGTCGCGACGAGCGAAACGCCACTGGTGATCGTCGACGTGATGCGCTCGGGTCCCTCGACGGGGATGCCGACGAAACAGGAACAGGGCGACCTGAATATGATGCTGTACGGCGGCCACGGCGAGATCCCGCGGTTCGTCCTCGGCCCGACGACGATCTCGGAGTGCTTCTGGAAGACCGTCGAGGCGTTCAACCTCGCCGAGAAGTACCAGACGCCGGTCTACATCGCCGCGGACCTCGCGATGGCGGTGACGGAGCAGACGTTCCCGCCGGAGGCGTTCGATATGGACGACGTCGAGATCGAGCGCGGCAAGGTCGTCGACGAGGAGACGATCGGCGAGTGGCAAAACGAGAAGGGGCAGTTCCAGCCGCACGCGATCACCGACGACGGCGTCTCGCCGCGCGCGTTCCCCGGTACCGCCGAGGGCGCGCACATGTCGACGGGGCTCGAACACGACGAGCTCGGCCGGCGGACCGAAGACACCGAGATGCGCGTCGAACAGGTCGACAAGCGCACTCGAAAGGTCGAGACCGCCCGAGAGGAAGAAGACTGGACGCCGCGGGAGTTCGGCGACGCCGACGCCGAGAACCTCGTCATCTCGTGGGGGTCCAACGAGGGCGCGATGACCGAAGCGATGGAGTTCCTCGACGAGGAGGGCGTCGACGTGCGCTTCCTCTCGGTCCCGTATCTGTTCCCGCGACCGGACCTCTCGGCGGCGGTCGAGGCGGCCGAGAACGTCGTGGTCGTGGAGTGTAACGCCACCGGTCAGTTCGCGGACGTCGTCGAACACGACACGCTCTCGCGAGTCGATCGCGTGAACAAGTACGACGGCGTGCGATTCAAGGCCGACGAACTCGCAGCAGAAATCAAGGCGGCCCTACAGGAGGCAGACCAATGAGCTCGGACGTTCGATTCACGGACTTCAAATCAGACAAGCAACCGACGTGGTGTCCCGGCTGCGGCGACTTCGGGACGATGAACGGGATGATGAAGGCGCTCGCGAACACGGGCAACGACCCCGACAACACCTTCGTCGTGGCCGGCATCGGCTGTTCCGGCAAGATCGGGACGTATATGCACTCGTACGCGCTCCACGGCGTCCACGGGCGCGCACTGCCCGTCGGTACGGGTGTCAAACTGGCGAACCCGGACCTCGAAGTGATGGTCGCCGGCGGCGACGGCGACGGCTACTCCATCGGCGCGGGCCACTTCGTCCACGCCGTTCGACGCAACGTCGATATGACGTACGTCGTGATGGACAACCGCATCTACGGCCTCACGAAGGGCCAGGCTTCGCCCACTTCGCGTGAGGACTTCGAGACGTCGACGACGCCGGACGGACCCCAGCAGCCCCCGGTCAACCCCCTCGCGCTCGCGCTCGCCGCGGGCGCGACGTTCATCGCGCAGTCGTTCTCGACGGACGCACAGCGACACGCCGAGATCGTCCAGGAGGCCATCGAACACGACGGCTTCGGCTTCGTCAACGTCTTCAGTCCCTGCGTGACGTTCAACGACGTCGACACCTACGACTACTTCCGCGACAACCTCGTCGACGTCGCCGAAGAGGGTCACGACCGCACGGACTACGACGCGGCCAAAGAGAAGATCCTCGACGCCGACAAGGAGTATCAGGGCGTCATCTGGCAGAACGAGGCGTCCGTCCCGTACGACGAGAAGCACGGCCTCGATCAGGATATGTCCGAGATCGACGAGGGCGCGCCCGAGGGCGCGATGGACCTCGTCCGCGAGTTCTACTGAACGGGCCGTTCGGTTCCCGATTCGACCCGATTTTTGCGACGCTGGCTACTCCGAGCCGAGTTCAGACCGTCGGGGCTCGGACGCGATCGTAGCGTTTGCAAGTCTTCGCTCACTCGACCGCACGGCGGCGTTCGATCGGATGTGCAGTCCGTTGCAAACGCTACGATAGATCGCCACCGTCGGTCTGAGCGGCGGCGGTCGCACCGCCGGTCGCTCCCGGCGTGACCGCCCGACCATCGGCCGCAGAGACGCCCTCGCCTGTCGCGGCGTCGCCGACCTCGAACGCCGACACCTGCTCGTGGAGCGATTCGGCCAACTGCGTCAGCTCTTGGATGTTCTCCGTCGTCTCAGAGAGCGACGCGGCCTGCTCTTCGGTGGCCGCGGAGACGTTACTCGCCTCGGCGGCCGTCTGCTGGCTCACGCTCGAAACCTCGTCCGCCATCGCGACGACCTCCTCGGAGGAGGCGGCCTGATCGTCGGTAGCGGTGCTGATCTCTCTGATCCCGCCCTCCGCCTGCTGAACGGCGGCGGCGATTTCGTCGAACATCTGGATCGTGTCCTCGATCGTTTCGGCTCCGCGCTCGACCTGCTCGTCCATCGCCTCCATCTCCTCCGCTGTCTGCGTGGTCATCGACTGGACGTTCGAGATACTGGCTTCGATCTCGGCTGTCGCCTCTGCGGCCTCGCTGGCAAGACCCTTGATCTCCTCGGCGACGACCGCGAACCCCTCGCCCGCTTCGCCAGCGCGCGCCGCCTCGATGGACGCGTTGAGCGCGAGCAGGTTCGTCTGCTCGGCGACGCTGTTGATCAGCTCCGTGATCTCGCCGATCTCCGCCATCTCGGCGTCGAGTTCCTCGACGCGGTCGGCGGCCTCGCCGGCGTACTCCTCGATCGCTCTGATCTCCTGCGTCGCCTCGGTGGCGTACTCCTGTCCCTGTTCGGTCCGTTCGACCGCCGTCGAGGCGGTCGCAGCGACCTCTTCGGTGGAGGACGCGATCTCTTCGACGGTCGCGGACATCTCGTTCATCTCCGAGGCGACCTCCTGGAGACGCTCGCTTTGGTCTTCGGCACCGCGAGAGATCTCCTCGGCGGAGTCGGCCACCTGCTCGCTGGCGGTCTCGACTTCTCGAGCGCTGCTCGACACGACCTCGCTCGACGTCGTCACCCGGTCTGCGATCTGTTGGACGTTCTCCACGCTCTCACAGAGTTGTGCGACGCCCTCGTCGAGATTCGATAGCACGGCACCGTACGCGCCGGGACGGTCCGTGTCGATGTGCTGATCTAAGTGACCCTCGCTGAGATCGTCGCTGATCGCCCGGATGTCCTCGAAACTTCCGGTGAGTTGGTCGGTCCCGTCGTCGATCCGCAGCAGGATGTCGCCGTAGACTCCGGGGTAGGAGACGTCGACCTCCTGTTCGAGATCACCTCGTTGGAGGTTCTGGCTGACAGCGTCCAGTTCGTCGACGACCCCGCGGAGATTCCCCTGCAGCGTCTGGAACGCCTCGACCATCCGGCCGAGTTCGTCGGATTCGGGGTGCTCGTCGATCTCGGTGTCGAGGTCGCCCTCGCTCGCGGCGATGGCAGCCTCAGACAGCTGCGAGACGGGCCGCGTGATCCGCTGGGAGACGAACAGCCCGACTACGACGGCGAAGGCGAACGCGGCGATGGTGAGCCCGACGATCTCCAGTTGCGCTCGCCGCGTGGTCTGGTCGGCCAGCGCCACCTGGGAGTCCATATCCTGCTGGGCCGTCGTCCTGATCGATCGCGCCTCCTCTTCCATCCCTGTTCGGAGCGATTCCATCTCGCTGGCCTTCTCGGCCGCGCGAGCCGCGTTCCCGGCCGACTTCGCCTCGAAGAACTCCTCACCGAGTTCCGTGTACGTTCGATGTTGTGATCGGAGTTGGCTGAACCGCTCCTGCTGGCCCGCGCTCAGGTGCGTGTCCTCGAGGCGAGCAGCGGCCGCATCGAAGTGGGCGGTCGCTTCCCGGAACGACTCCCGCGCGCCCGGCTCGTCGAGTCGAGCGGTCTGTACCGCAGCGCGCTGTTGTTCGATCGCGACGACGAGCTGTGTCGACGCGTCCACCTTCTTGCCGTCTTCGGCGATCACGTGCGCCTCGTCGTCGACCGCTCCCACCGCATCGTAGCCGACGAAGCCAGTGACCGCCACGAGTGCCGCAACGAGTATGAAGGCGAGCACGAGCTTCGGGCCCACGTCGAGCCGGTCGATCGTGATCCGATCAGAAATGATTTTAAATTGATCAATCATACCGACATTTGATAGCCGGGGCCTTGTCAATAAGAACCTAGGTATGCAGTTATCAGCGAGCGAAACGCGAGTGTAGAGAGAACATACTCTCACAGGCGAGCGCCGGGCGTCGCCACACGCGGCTAGATCTGCCACCCCAGACCGACTATTTTTAAGGCGTGCCGGGCACCAGACTGTACTATGTCAGCCGAAGCCTACGATATCGTCGTCGTCGGTGCCGGGACCGCGGGCGCGTTCGCCGCGGCGACGGCGGCGTCGGAGGGCCTCGAAGTCGTCATTCTCGAGCGGAAGACCGAAGCGGAGGCGGGTCACATCGCTTGCGGCGACGCCATCAAAGGAAAGAGTACCTTCCCGGACGTCATCGACCTCGACTACCTGAAAGACGAAGCGTTCACCAACCAGAGCATCCGCAGGGCGGTCTTCGAGAACCCGCGCGGCGGGAGCGTCGACATCGACTTTGCCGACGCCGGCGCGGTCGTCGACCGCAAGCGCTACGGTGAGATCATCCTCGACGAGGCGACGCGCCTCGGCGCGGAGATCCACTACGAGACGGTCGTCCAAGACGTCACCCAGGCCGACGACGGCACCGTCACCGGCGTCCGCGCGACGCGGAACGGCGAGGTCGTCACGTACGACGCTGCGGTGACCATCGACGCCGCGGGCGCGCTGTCGCTGTTGCAGGACAAGACGGACTTCTCGGACACCTACTTCGACACGAACGTCTCGTACTCGCAGTTCTGTTCGGCGTATCGCGAGGTCATCGACCTTCCCGAGCCCGTAGACTACGACGACGCGATCGTGTTCAAGCCCACCGAAGAGCTCGGCTATCTCTGGTACTTCCCGCGGACGCCGACCGAGATCAACGCGGGGCTGGGCTTTCAGATGACAGAGGAACCGATGAAGCTCGTCGACGTCCTGCGCCGGGACCTCCGGCAGCGCCCCGAGTTCGAAGGCGCGACCGTCACGGACAAACTCGGTGCGTCGCTACCGACGCGTCGCCCCTACGACTCGGCGGTCGCGGACGGCTTCGTCGCCGTCGGCGACGCCGCCGGCCACGTCAACCCCACCACCGGCGGCGGCATCCCGGGCGCGGCCAAGTCCGCTCACTGGGCCGCAAAGCGAGCGATCGCCGCGATCGGTGACGGCGACGTCTCCGAGGCGAACCTCTGGGCGTACAACCGCGACGTGATGACCGACTTCGGGAAGCGCTTCGCCGCGATCGACCTCTACAACATCTGGGGGATGGCGCACGAAGTCGACGAACTGGTCGACATCGTCTCCTCGGTGCCGGGCCAGCAGCTCGCGGACGCACTCAGCAAGGGGAGCTCCGAGATGAGCCTCGGGCTGAAACTGAAGACGCTCGTCCGGACGTTCGGTCACTGGGACGCGCTGTACGAACTGTACAAAGTAAGTCGAAAAGCCAAGGAGATCACGCGGCTGTACAACGCCTACCCGTCCTCACCGGAGGCGTTCGAGACCTGGCAGTCGAACCGCGACGATCTGATGGACGAGCTGTACGCATTCACCGGCGCGGAGCCGAAGTACTGAGCGGTGGTCCCGTGCGGACGTTCCGGCAAGCCCCCCGCCGCCCGCAACGACTTTTGACGTGAAGGCCGTCGACCCGACCGATATGTCGACGCCGCCAGTCGCAAGTGAAGACGTCCCGTACGCAGGTGAGATGCCGATGCTCGGCCTCGGCACTTGGCAGAACGACGACCCCGACGAGTGTGCGCACGCGGTCGAGACGGCGCTGGAAGCGGGCTATCGTCACATCGACACCGCACAGGCGTATCGGAACGAAGAGAGCGTCGGCCGCGGGATCGCCGCCGCCGACGTCCCCCGCGAGGACGTCTTCCTCGCGACGAAAGTCTGGATCGACAACCTCGCGTACGACGACGTTCTCGCCACGACCGAGGAGAGTCTCGACCGACTCGGCGTCGACTACGTCGACCTCCTGTACGTCCACTGGCCGTCTCGGACGTACGACCCCGAGGGGACCTTCCGCGCGCTCGACGAACTCGTCGACGCGGGCCACGTCGAGCACGTCGGCATCAGCAACTTCGAGCCCGAACAGGTCGACGAAGCGATCGAACAGTCCTCGGCTCCGATCTTCGCGAACCAGGTCGAACTCCACCCGCTGCTGCCGCAGGCGGAACTCCGCGAGCACTGTGCGGACCGTGACGTCGAGATGGTGGCGTACTCGCCGCTGGCCCGCGGCGAGGTGTTCAACGTCCCCGAACTGACCGAGATCGCCGAGAGACACGACGCCAGCGAGGCGCAGGTGTCACTCGCGTGGCTCCGCGAGAAGGGTGTCACGGCGATCCCGAAGGCGACCAGCGAAGAGCACATCCTCGACAACTGGGGGTCGCTCGGCGTCGACCTCGACGCCGACGACGTGGCGGCGATCGACGCGATCGACCGGACGGACCGCCGCGTCGATCCCGACTTCGCGCCGTGGTAACTCTGGTCGGGTCCTGCGGTCGCGTCGGCGGAGCGCACGTCGCGCAGACGTGACGACCTGCGTCGCGACCGGTGTCAAACGCGGCGAGTCTCGCGCTCGTGCGTGGTAGCCAATACGCTGCGGCGCCGAAGACAGGCGGCGGTTCCGCGCATCGATCACTGCACGACGTCGTCGAGGCCGTCGCCGCTCACGCTGGCGGCGACTCGCACGCCGACGAGGCTGACGACGATGCCGACGACGATGAAGCCCGCGAGCCGCTGCTGTGGCGTCACGACGTAGCCGAAGAGTCGCGGATCCGCGAGGACGGCCTCCCGCTGGAGGAACCAGCCGGCGAAGCCGCGGACGACCAGCCCGAGCGCGACGACACCGAACGGGAGATTCAGGTACGGCGTGCTGACGCCGTCGGACCCGATGAGCTCGTCGAGGAGGCGACCGGCGCTGGCAGTGAGCGCCGCGAGCGCGAGCCACGGGACGGCGTTGTACGTGAACTGCATCGTTCGGATGACGACGGACTCGGGGCCGAACTGCGGCGTCACCGACAGCGCCCCGAGGAAGACGCCGACCAGGGCGAGCCCGAGGCTCACCGCGTAGGTGACGACCGACACCCGGCCGGAGTACAGCGCTGCCCGGACCCGTTCGGGGACCTCCGCCAGATGCTCGTCGATCGCGAGCCCCTTGTACAGCAGCGCCGCCCCGAGAAGCGCCGCAAGCCCCGCGAGCGCGACCGCCGGCGGGAACTGCGTCAGGAGGATCGGCAGGAAGAGCAGAGTCGCTCCCAGCGGCACGAGCACGGTCGTCCGGAGCTCTTCGTCGGCCAGGAACTGCTTGAGGAGGTAGTACGTCGACTCGATGTCGTGCGACTGCCGCACGACGACGCGGTCGACCGAGTCGATCCGGACGCGGCTCTCGACGACCGGAACGACGCGCTCGTCGTTCGCCGAATCCAACACGACGATCGCCGACTCCGGATCGTACTCCTCGACGAGCGCGTCGACCTGCGCCGACAGCGATCGGTCGGCCCCGACGAGGGAGTCGTCGCCGCCGGAGACGACCGCGACGACCGTCTCCTCGCGCTCGTCGCGGAGGTCACGGGCGACCCGGAGCGTCTCCAGCAGGCAGTTGACGCTCGAATCCTCGGGGTCGGCTAATCCGACGTCGGTGACGAGCGACCGAATCGCCTCCCAGCCGACGATCGGCAGCTCCAGTCCCGCCGTTCGGCCGATGTCGTCGGACCGGTCGACACAGAGGACGAGCGTGGTCACGACTGTGAGAAGGTATCACTCAGTTATAGTACCCTCGGTCAGTGAGGGACGCGAGCGTGACGACGCGTCGCCACGGCACCGTTTTTTCACGGTCGGTCGTGTGGGTCACAGTACTGGTGCACTCAATGACAGCAAACGCGTCACTTGTCACAGGTGCGAGTTCCGGAATCGGACGCGCAACCGCGATCGAACTCGCGGCGAACGGCTACGACGTCGCGCTCACGTCCCGATCGGACGCCGAACTCCGAGACCTCGCCGACGAGATCGAAGCGAACACCGAGTCGAGGGCGATCGCGATCCCGACCGACGTGACCGACGAGTCGCAGGTCGACGCGATGCTCGAAGAGACGGTCGCGGAGTTTGGTCGTCTCGACGCCGTCGTGAGCAACGCCGGACTCGGGCTGAGCGGCGACGTCGAGTCGATGCCGACCGAGCACTACGAGACGATGATGGGCGTCAACTGCGACGGGATGTTCTACACCGCGCGCGGGGCGATCCCCCATCTGCGCGAAACCCGCGGTAACATCGTCTTCACCGGTAGTATCGCCGGAAAGTACCCCCGCGGCACCTCACCCGTGTACGCGGCGACGAAGTGGTGGACCCGCGGATTCGCGCTGTCGCTGGCAGCGCAGATCGGCGACGAGGACATCGGCATCACGGTGATCAACCCCTCGGAGGTGCGCACGAACTTCAACGAACAGGAGGGCACCGCGTTCGAGGATGCCTTCGAGGAGGGAGCGGTGTCGGAACCGGCAGACGTCGCCGACGCGGTAGTCTACGCGCTGAGTCAGTCTGAGCGCAACACCGTCGCCGAACTGGATCTGTACAGACGGGATAAACTCGAAGATATGGAACTGGGCTGAGCGCGCGGCGTTCTCCGACCGGCACCTCTCGTCGAGCGGCGTTTGCGTTCGAGCGACGTCCGTCCTCAAGCGACGTCCGTCGTCACTGGCCCGCCGACGTCGCGACTACCGAGCGCGGCAAAAGTGAAGAAGTGGCGGCAGATCGGTGTGTTCCGAACCGGTCGGTCAGTTCGTCGGCGCTTAGAGCAGCCCCGTCTTCTGGAGCTTCATCAGGTCCTCGGTGTCGAGGGTCTCGCCTTCCTTGAACTTCTGGTAGATCTCCTCGGCCTCCTCCTTGGCGGCCTCGCGCTCCTCGGCGCGCTCGTCCTCGCGCTCCTGCTCTTCCTGCTTGTCGAGCTCGCGGAGTCGCTTCTGGACGCGGACGAAGTCCTCGTGGTGCTGGTCGGCGGCCTCCTGGGCCTCGACGAACAGCTCGTGCATCGCGTCGGCCTCGTCACGGATGTCGTCGGCCTCGCGGTAGGCCTCGATCATCTGGTTGTGATGTTCCTGGGCCTCGTCGGCGAGTTCCGTGACTTTCTGGTGGTGCTGGGACGCTTCTGAGCGGACCTCCTCGGCCTCCTCGATGAGCTCCTCGAGTTCACCGCTGTCCTCGACTTTGTCCTTCTTCTGGCGGAGCTCCTCGCGCTTGTCCTCGATCTTCTCGATGAGTTCGCGCTCGTCTTCCGTCGAGAGCACTTCGGTCTGCTGGCGGAACTCGAGCTGCTCGATCTCGTCTTCGAGCTCCTCGATGTCCTTGCCGTCGTCGAGCTCGAGGTCCTCCTTCATCTGCTCGACCTTGTCGAACAGCTCGTTGGCCTTCGCGTTGAGCTCGTTGCGGCTCTCCTTGTGCTCTTGGACCTGCTCGTTGAGCTCGTCGCGCTTCTCGCGGTGTTCCTGGGCCTCGTCGACCTTCTCACGCGTCTTCGCGTTCAGGTCGTCGCGCTTCGATGCGCGCTCGGAGGCCATCTGGTTGAGCTCGTTTCGTCGGTCCCGGAGCTGTCCGGCGACCTTGATGAGTTGTCCTTTCGATCCGTTCTCGAGCTTGTCGTCGGTAAGCCCGATGTTGTCCGAATCTTTGAGTTCCTGTACGTCGTAGTCCTGAAGAACGTCTTGCTGCGTCACCATACGTGATCAATCCTCGATACCATCACCGCTCCGGACCGTGGCGGCTGCTCGTCGAGCGCTGCCGACCGTGGATAAGAATTCCCGATCATTCTGCGTGCTGTGCCGCCGGAACGCCGGAGGCGTTCTGGTATCTACTTCTTGACGTCTACCGTATATAAACCTGCCGGTGAGCGGGACGGCTGAAAACGGCTGTCACACCCCGCGAGGGTACCGTGTGAGGGGTTCTCAGTACCCAGTATGTGTATATAAGACAGATTGGTACTTTGTAACACAGTGCGCGGCGGCTCGTCGACCGAGCGAGACTTACCCGGCCGTCGCTGACGGGCACGTATGCCACAGCGAGAGGTCGTCCGCGCACGCGGGCACGAGAACGTGACAGGCGAGCACACCAGTACGTTCGAGGTGACGAGCGACGACTGGCTCACGCCCGCCGGCGACTGCATCCTCGCCGTCGACGCGGACCGCGTCCCGTCCGATTTCGACGAGGCGTTCGTCGAAGCCTGCCAGGACCCCGCAGCGACGATCACGACCACACTGACAGCCACGACCGACGAGGGCGACACCTACACTGAGACGGTGACCGGTCGCGGCCACCCCGAACTGTCCTTCGAGAACGAGCGCAGCCACGTCGGGCGGACCAGCGACTACGTCGACGACCGGACCGTCGTCGTCGGTGCCGACGCCGCCGCATCCGACTTCGACCGCGGGCTCGTCGACGCGCTTGCGAACGGGGCCGAGGTTCGGTTCGACTTGGTCGTCGAGCGCGACGCGGACTGATCGGCCGACGGCTTTTTTCTCACACCGGCGAAGGTTCGAGTATGCCCGAGGAACCGCCGGAGAACATCAGCAGTGGCGTGGACGAGAGCGCGACCGCGGTGTTCGAGGCCGGCACGACCGGAACGCGGGCGGAGGCGGTCGTCGACGAACTCGGTGGGCTCTACTGGCAGAAGACCTACGGCGGGAAAGACGCCTTCGAGTCACTCGTTCGGACCATTCTCTCGCAGAACACCAGCGACGTCGCGAGCCAGCCCGCCCACGACGCGTTGATGAAGCGGTACGGCGGCGACGGCGACCTCGCGGCCGCGCTCGCCGGCGCCGAGCAGTCCGAGCTCGCCGAGACCATCTCCTCGGCCGGCCTCTACAACCAGAAGTCGGAGATGATCGTCGGCGCGGCCGAGCGGATCTGTGAGGAGTACGGCGGCGCAGACGGGTTCGACGCGTTCGTTCGAGAGGACGCGCCCTCGGAGGTCCGGCAGCGCCTGCTCGACATCCACGGCGTCGGACCGAAGACGGCAGACTGCGTGCTGCTCTTCGCGGGCGGCCGCGACGGCGTCTTCCCCGTCGACACGCACGTTCACCGCATCGCGCGCCGGATGGGGCTGGCTCCCGCCGACGCCGATCACGAGACCGTCAGGGAGCATCTGGAAGCCGAGGTCCCCGCCGAGAAGTGCGGCTTCGGACATACGGCGATGATCCAGTTCGGCCGCGAGTACTGCACGGCTCGGTCGCCCGCGTGTCTCGATGGCCCCGAGGCGTGTCCCCTGTACGACCTGTGCGACCGCGTCGGCGTCGACGAAGTCGAAGAGACGGTCGTCGATCCGAGCGACGTCGCGGGCGACTGACGGCGCGAGCCCGGCCGCGGCGTTCCCGGACGCCGGGTCAGCAGTCCCGCGTGTCGACGCCGGAGACCGGCCCGTCGGTCGGCTCGTACGTCGAGTCGCCGATCGAGTCCGAGAACATCGGGAGCGAGAATCGGTAGTCGAAGAGGATCGCGAACTGGTCCCAGACGCCGTCGGGCGAGACGGACTCGGGGTCACCCTCGAAGACGACGCCGGTCCGGAGTTCGATGATCTCGGAGCCGACTGCGACGCCCTCCGCGGCCAGTCCCAGCGCGCTCGGTGGTGCGGGGCTCGTAAAGAGCGACGTGTGGACGGTCACGTTGATGTGGGGGTTGCCGTCCCCGATCGTGAGATCGTAGCCGCTGTCGGGGAAGCAACGCCGGTCGTCCGCCGCCGGAGCGGCCCCGGCGTCGCCGCTCGATTGGGCGGCGACCGGTACGGCGGCGACGGCAGAGCCGACAACGAGAAGCGCGGCAAAGATAGCGAACGAGCGAATCAGGACCAAATCGGACGCTCGGCGGAAACCCATACGGCAGTGTTGCGCCGGTTTTGGATTAAGTTTCGGGGCGCAGTTCTCAGCGCTGAGACCGTCACGGCCGTCGGCCGTCGGTGCGAGACTGCGGCTACGCGGACCTGGCGTCGAGCCCGCGGAGGAGTTCGTCGAGCACGGCGTCCGCACTCGCGAGGTTCGTCGCCAGTGGGATCTCGTGGACGTCGCAGATCCGAAGCAGTGCGGTGATGTCGGGCTCGTGCGGCTGAGCGGTCAGGGGATCGCGAAGGAAGATCACGCCGTCGCAGTTCTCGTCGGCGATCTCGGCTCCGATCTGCATATCGCCGCCGATCGGCCCGGACTGCTTGCGCTCGACGTCCAGCCCCGTCGCCTCCCGCAGGCGCTTGCCGGTGGTGCCGGTGGCCATCAGGTCGAACTGTTCGAGATCGTCGCGGCGGTTCCGGGCGAACGCGACGATGTCGGGTTTCTTCTCGTCGTGGGCGATCAGTGCGAGACGCATACGGCCGGTCCACGGCCGAGCAGTAATAAGCTTCCTACGGCGATCGTGTAGGTCTCAGCGCCGCCGACCGTGACTGGCTGGCCGGCAGCCCGAGCAGCGAGTCGGCTTCCGACCCCGTGGTCTACAGACGAGCAAGGCGAATGCCTCGGGGCTTGTCTCCGAGGTACTTCACAGGAAGCGGAACGTCTCGAGGTTCTTCGGCGCGAACGTCCGCAGGTGGTAGTCGTGGTACAGCCCCGACGAGAGATCCTGGACGGAGCGCTCGTCGCCGTGGACACAGAGGATCTTCTCCGGGCGGGGGTTCATCGTCTTCACGAAGTTCTCGAGTCCCTGTCGGTCGGCGTGTCCGGAGAAGCCGTCGACGGTCGCGACGTCCATCTCCAGTTTCAGCGTGTCCGAGCGCCCGACGCGGTCGCCCTCGATCGGGATCTCGTCCCAGCCGTTCTGGATGCGTCGGCCGAACGTCCCCTGCGCTTGGTAGCCGACGAAGATGAGCTGGGAGTCCGGGTCGGGGCCGATGTGGCGGAGCCAGGACATGATCGGGCCGCCGGTGACCATCCCCGACGTCGAGAGGACGATCGCGGGGTCGCCGTCGGCGACCTCCTGGCGCTCGTCGTCGCCGCCGTCGATGTGGTTGAACTCGTCGGCGAGGAAGGGGTTCTCGTCCTCGTGGAAGATCCGGTCTCTGAGGTCGTCGCGGAGGTACTCGGGGTAGGTCGTGTGGATCGCGGTCGCCTCCCAGATCATCCCGTCGAGGTGGACGGGCATACTGGGGATCTTGCCGGTCCGCATCGCCTCCTCGAGAACGAGCATCAGCTCCTGGGAGCGGCCGACGGCGAAGGCGGGAATGACGACCTTGCCGCCGCGGTCGTGCGTCTCGTTGATGATGTCGAGCAGCTGTCGCTCTGAGTCCTCCTGGTCGGTCTGGTAGTCGTCGCGGCCGCCGTACGTCGACTCCAAGACGAGCGTCTCCACGCGCGGGAAGTCGTTGACCGCGCCGTTGAACAGCCGGGTGTCCTCGTAGTGGATGTCGCCGGAGAACGCGACGTTGTAGAGCCCGTCGCCGATGTGGAAGTGCGAGACCGCGGAGCCGAGGATGTGGCCGGCGTTGTGGAACGTGAGCTTCACGTCGGGCGCGACATCCGTGACGTCGCCGTACTCGAGCGGGATCGTGTGTTTGATCGCCTCGCGGACCATCTCGGAGTCGTACGGCGGCGTCCGGCCCTCCTTGGCGGCGACGTCGAGGTAGTCAAGCTGCAGCAGGCCCATCAGATCCCGGGTCGGCTCGGTCGTGTAGATCGGGCCGTCGTAGCCGTACTTGTAGAGCAGCGGGACGAGCGCCGAGTGGTCGAGGTGGGCGTGCGTCAGTACCACCGCGTCGAGGGAGTTCGCGCCCGAGCCGAGCGCCTCCGGCACCTGCAGATACGGCACGTCGTCGGAGCCGGGCTTGTCGCCGCAGTCGATGAGGATGCGCGTCTCGGCCGTCGAGAGGATGAACGCGGCGCGGCCGACCTCGCGGCAGCAGCCGAGCGTGGTGATGCGGACCCACTGCTCGTCGGCGAGCTCCTCGCGGTGGATCTGTCGGCCGACGCGTTCGAGGATCTGGCGGCGGTCGTCGCGTTCCTGCTTGAGGAAGTTGCGGACGTTCGACACCGTCGACGACTCGATCGGCGGGGTTCGCACGACCTCGGGCGTCCAGCCGACTTCCTGGGTGATCTCGCGCAGCGTCGCGCCGTGACGGCCGATGACCATCCCCGGCTTTTGGGCCTCGATGACGACCTCGCCGGTGTCCTCGTGGAAGTCGAGGTCGGTGACGCCGGCCTCTTCGGGGATCACCTCGCGGATGCGGTCGCGGGCCCGATCCGGCGGCGAGAGCGCCGACGGGTCGGGACGGACGGTGATTCGCTTGCGGAGCTTCCCCGCGAGGTCCCGGACGAGATCACCGTTCTGGGCGAACCGCTTCGGGTCGCGCGTGTAGATGACCAGTTCCGGACCTTCGTAGGTGACGTCCGACACCGAGATGTCGGTCGGCAGCTCCGCCGTGATCTCTGCTTTCAACTCCTCGAGTTGCGTATCTACTGAACTCATAACTGAGAGCGTTCCGTCGTGACCGTCGCGGACGGACGATCGATCGGGGTACCCGTCTCCTGAAGCGGAACCGGCAGTGCGAACACTTCGTCGGTACGGCAGTACGACGATGTCGCGTGAGAGAGCATAGGACGACGTTGTGAACGGCTATCTCTGCGGTTCTGGCTGCGAAGAGGCAGGGAGAACCCGCTTGGTCCAGAGTACTTCGGCCGGCGTATAAAAGCCTTCGCAAAGTCGAAACCCCGCGGGGTCGTCGAGTCCGGTATGAACGTCACTCCGGAGCGTGTCGCCGCCGAGGCCGTGTGGGTCACAGAACGATGCGACCACGTCGTGCCGATCGTCAACGAGACGCGGCAGCGCCTCGCCAGCGAGTTCGAGACGACCGTCTCGACGGTCGCGCCGGAGGCGTACCGTGAGGAAGTCAAGCGCGTCTTCGCCGACGGCGACGTCGCCGTCAACGTCGCCGCGTACGTCGGCCTCCTCCGCGGGCTGGACGTCGCCGACGACTACCCCGGCTTCGTCGTCGACGAGGTGCTCGGCCGGGAGCTCGCGGCCACGATTGCCGGCGGCGCGCCGCTGTCGATCCTCGCGCAGGCGACGTTTCACTACGCCGACGTGCTGACGCACTCGGACGGCGGTGCCGGGCTCGACGACCTCGATGCGGCGCTGGCGGCGGGGTTCCAGACCCGACTTCCGGGGTGGGACTGGCAGGAGACCGAGAGTCCCTTCGCGGTCGACCCCGGAGCGCTGGAGTGAGCGGCCCGGAGGATCGCGGCGCACTGCAGCGACCGACCGAATCCCGAGAGACGCAGCGCTAGCCACCCTATCAGGGGATTTAAGACGGCCCTGAGGCTCGAACTACGTAATGAGCGACGACCAGGAACTCGGCATCACCGAGTCGAAGGAATACAACACCGGCGAGTGGTACGCCGAAGTCGTCCAGAAGGCCGGCCTCGCGAACTACGCGCCCGAAGGGATGAGCGGGTTCATCGTCACCCGCCCCCGCGCGTACGAACTCTGGGAGCGCATCCAGGGACACCTCGACGGCCTGTTCAAAGACACCGGCGTCCAGAACGCCTACTTCCCGCTTTTCATCCCCGAAAGCTACCTCGAACGCGAGAAGGACATCGTCGAGGGCTTCGATCCCGAGGTCGCGTGGGTCGAGCGCGCCGGCAATCAGGAGCTCGAAGAGCCGCTGGCCGTCCGCCCGACCTCCGAGTCGATCATCACGCCGTACATCTCCCAGTGGGTGCGGAGTCACCGGGACCTCCCGCTGCGTGTGAACCAGTGGGCGTCGGTCGTCCGCTGGGAGGCGACGGAGACGAAGCCGTTCTTCCGGACGAAGGAGTTCCTCTGGCAGGAGGGCCACACCGCGCACGCGACCCGCGATGACGCCTGGGCGGAGACGACGCGACGCCTCGACCAGTACGAGGCCACCTACGAGGACCTGCTCGCGATGCCGGTTCTCCGCGGTGCGAAGCCCGAACACGACAAGTTCCCCGGTGCGGACACGACGACGACGGTCGAGGCACTGATGCCGGACGGTAAGTCCGTGCAGGGCGCGACCTCCCACTATCTGGGCACCTCCTTCGCGGAGGCGTTCGACATCACCTACACCGACGAGGACGAGGAGTCCCAGATCGCACACACGACCTCGTGGGGGCTCTCCTGGCGGGCGCTCGGTGCGCTGATTATGACCCACTCGGACGATCAGGGGCTCGTCCTCCCGCCGGCGATCGCGCCCGAACAGCTCGTCATCGTCCCGATCTGGCAGGCCGACACGAAGGAGAACGTCCTCGAGTACGCCGAAGAGATCGCCGCGGAGCTCGAAGCCGCCGGCGTCCGCGTCGAGCTCGACGACCGCGACGAGCGCAACCCCGGCTTCAAGTTCAACGAGTGGGAGCTGAAGGGCGTCCCCGTACGGATGGAGATCGGCCCCAACGAGGCCGACGACGGGACGGTCACCCTCGTCCACCGACCCGACGGGGAGTCGACCGAGGAGGACCGCGAGGGGATCGTCGAGACCGTCGAGTCGCACTTCGACGAGGTGTACGCGAAACTGTACGCCGTCGCCGAGGAGAACCTCGAAGAGAACGTCCGCGAGGCCGGCGACCGCGCGGAGATCCTGGGCACGATCGGTCAACACGGCGGCTACGTCAAGGCACCGTGGTGCGGCGACGAGGCGTGTGAAGCGGAGATCAAAGAGCAGATCGCCGCCGAGATCGTGATGGTGCCGCTCGACGACGCCGAGGCGGAGATCCACCACGACGAGGACTGTGCGATCTGTGAGGAGTCGGCCGAGGAGACGGCGTACTTCGCGAAGTCGTACTGAGCAGGCCGGGTTTTCATCCGCGCCGGCCATCCGCGTCAGCCACTCGTCGGACGTCCGTCGGTCAGATCGCTAGAACGTCCCACAACGCTTTACAGCGCCGGGAGAATAGCGGTACCAATGTCGGCGTTACCGGACCTCGTAAGCGATCTCGTGTCGGGCGTGGAAGGCGTGTTCCTCTTCTCGCCGAGCAGTTCGCACTACGAGCGGTTCGCGGACGCCGATCTCGACGAAGACCTGGTGGTCGTTGCCCCCGAGAACGCCGTCGACGCCGAGACCTACGTCGAGTTGCCGCTGGAGTTCGACAACGTCAGCGACCGGATCAAGTTCGGCGTCGAGGGCGCCTTAGAGAGGGGGCTCGTCGAGGAAGGCGACATCGTCGCCTGCAGCGTCCGGGTCTTCGAAGGCGACGCCGACGGTCTCGTCCGCGTCCGGATCGACGAGTCGATGCGCTCGGGGATCTACGACCTGTTCGCGAACTCGCGGGCGGATCCGAGCGTCATCCGCGACGTCTTCGAGGTCGCGATCGAACTCGGGAAGAAGGGACAGAAGGGCAAGCCGGTCGGCGCGCTGTTCGTCGTCGGCGACGCGGGCAAGGTGATGAACAAGTCCCGCCCGCTCAGCTACAACCCCTTCGAGAAGTCACACGTCCACGTCGGCGACCCGATCGTGAACGTGATGCTCAAGGAGTTCTCCCGGCTGGACGGCGCGTTCGTCATCTCCGACTCGGGGAAGATCGTCAGCGCGTACCGCTACCTCGAACCGGCGGCCGAGGGCGTCGACATCCCCAAAGGCCTCGGCGCGCGCCACATGGCCGGCGCGGCGATCACCCGCGACACGAACGCGACGGCGATCGTGCTGTCCGAGTCCGACGGCCTCGTCCGGGCGTTCAAAGGCGGACAGATAATCCTGGAGATCGATCCGGAGGAGTACTGATGGCGGGGAGTCGACCGTCGACGCACACCGTGTTACAGTTCGACCCCCGGCAGTTTCTCGATCTGTTCGATGCAGTTCCGCGGGCGGTCTGGGCGGCGCTCTTCGTCATCGTGGTCGGCGTCGTCGCCGCCGCGGTGCTGGGGGCGCTGACGACGCGCGCGCTCGTCAGATTCGGCGTGCCCGAGGCGATCGAGGGGACGGCGTTCGAGCGGACCGCCCGGGAGTTCGACACCTCGACCGTCGAGGTGCTCGGCACCCTCGTCCGCTTCTTCGTGCTCGGCGTCACGCTCTTGGCGCTGCTCTCGGTCGCGAACGTGACGGTCGCGGCCAGTTTCTGGAGTCGGTCGGCGCAGTTCCTCCCGCAACTGTTCTTCGCGATCATCATTCTCATCGTCGGCGTCGTCGTCGGCGACAAGGTCCAACTCGTCGTCGGCGAACGTCTCACGGGGATCAAGCTCCCGCAGATCGGCGTCTTCCCTCGCCTGGCGAAGTTCTCGGTGTTCTACGTGGCCGTCCTCGTCGCACTGTCGCAACTGGGCGTCGCCACGCTCGCGCTCGTGGTCCTCCTCGCCGCGTATCTGTTCGCGCTCGTCCTCCTGACGGCGGTCGCGCTCTCGGATCTCCTGAAGTCGGGGGCCGCGGGGTCGTATCTGCTGTTGAATCAGCCGTACGCGATCGGCGACGAGGTCCGGATCGGCGGCACGCGCGGCATCGTCCAGGAGGTGAATCTGTTCGTCACGCACGTCGAAAACGAGGGTGAGGAGTTCATCGTCCCCAACAGCGCGGTGTTCGAAGAGGGCGTCGTTCGGATCCGCGAGTAGCGGCTCTGGAGGCCGGGCGACGGTCGTGCGTCCGGCCACTGATCGGTCGGCGGGCAGGTCTCACTCGTCTTCGGACCCTCCCATCGGCGTCGCCGGCACGCCCGCGACGGTCGTGTTCGGTGGAACGTCCCGCGTCACGAGCGAGTTCGCCGCCACCTGCGCGCCCTCGCCGACGTGGACGCCCGGAAGGAGCACCGCCTTCGCGCCGATCATCGCGCGGTCGCCGACGACGACCTCGCCCGTCCGGTACTCGTCCTGCAGGAACTCGTGGCAGAGGATGACCGAGTCGTAGCCGACGACGACGTGGTCGCCGAGCGTGATCAGCTCGGGCCAGAAGACGTCCGGCGTCGCCTCCAGCCCCCACGAGACGCCCGTGCCGACGGTCACGCCGAGGCGGCGGAGCGCCCAGTTGCGGGCGCGAAGGGACGGCGCGATGCGGGCGACCCACACGAGAAGGTAGTTCAGCACGACCCGCCAGACGGGCTTCGCGTCCGTCCAATGCTGTAGGGAGTTCAACACACCGGGAGTCGGGTGTCGCTGGACGCGGCCGTGTCGGCGCCCGCTGTCGGCGGCGTCGTCCGGACTCGCGCTCGGATCCGTGGCTGTGGAATCGGCGTCGTCGTCGCTCACAGGCTCTCTTTTTCGGGCAGCGACCAAAAGGTTCGCTCGTCGACGCCGGGAGCTTACTCGCCGCGCAAGTCGGCCATGTGATCGATCCGGCGCTGGAGGAGCTCCGGCTTCCCGACGTCGTGGCGGACGCGGAGCCCATCACCGGCGGCGGCGAGAGCGTCTTCGGCCCGCTGCTCTGCAACCGCGATCGAGTCGGCGATCCCGACGACGGCGAACGAGCGCGACGTCGTGGTGTAGAGGCCGTCGGAGCGCTCGTCGACGCTGGCGTAGAAAAGCAGCGCGTCGCCGTCCGAGCCCGCGGCGGCGGCGTCGACGCTGTCCTCGTCGACCGCGATCTTCGCGCCGCTGTCGGGGTCGGTCGGATAGCCGTCGGGGACGGCGTACTTGCAGACGGTCGCCTGGCCGGCGAACGCCAACTGCGGCAGCGACGCGCCGTCGCGAGCGGCGGTCAGGACGTCGAGCAAGGAGGTGTCGAGGACGGGCAGCGTGTTCATCGCCTCCGGGTCGCCGAAGCGCGCGTTGAACTCGACGACTTTCGGCCCGTCGGCGGTCAGCATAAACTGACCGTAGAGGACGCCCTTGTACTCCGGTAGGGCCTCGACGGTGGCTTCGAGGATCTCGACCGCGTCGGCGTAGTCCTGTGCGGTCATAAACGGGAGTTCGGGGGCGGCGTCGCTGTAGCTTCCCATCCCGCCGGTGTTTGGCCCTTCGTCGCCCTCGTAGGCGCGCTTGTGGTCCTGAATCGCCGGCGTCGGCCGGACGTCGCCGTTCGCGACGAACGCCTGCACCGTGAACTCCTCGCCGACGAGGCGCTCTTCGAGGACGACGCGGTCGTAGTCGTGCTCGCGGAGGTACGTCTTCGCCTCCTCGGGACTCACCTGATCGCCGATGACTTTCACGCCCTTGCCGCCGGTGAGGCCCGCGGGCTTGACCGCGAGGTCGCCGTCGTACGCGTCGATGTACTCGCAGGCGGCCGCCGTGTCCTCGAAGACGGCGAAGTCGGGACAGCCCGGAATCGACGCCGAGTCCATGAACTCCCGCTGGAACGCCTTGTCGGTCTCGATGCGCGCGGCGTCGGCGTTCGGGCCGAAGGTGTAGACGCCCGCCTCGTCGAGAGCGTCGGCGACGCCGGCTTCCAGCGCCGATTCGGGGCCGATGACGGCGAGGTCGGCGTCGACGTCGGTCGCGTAGTCGACGACGTCCGCGGCGGCCGTCTCGGCGATCGTCTCGAAGCGCGCCGCGAGCGACGCGATGCCGGGGTTGCGGTTACTCGCACACGCGTAGAGGTCACACGCCGGGTCCGCGGTCAGTGCGCGGGCGATCGCGTGTTCGCGTCCGCCGCCACCGACGAGGAGGACCGTCTCCGAGTCAGACATACCCGGAGGACATACACACGGGAGTGTAAACCTTGTTCTTTTTCCGCAGTTCGATATGCACGATCGTGGAAGAGAAGAGCGCATCGTCGGCGTCGTCAATCGGTCGCGCGACCGATCGGCGGTCCGGAGACGCGCCCGACACCGCACACGCTTTTTGCCGGCTAGCGCCGTATCTCGCGTATGGACGATCCCCTGTCTCGGAACCGCCTCGACGAGGAGGCGAGCCCGTATCTCCGTCAGCACGCCGACAACCCGGTTCACTGGCAGCCCTGGGACGACGCCGCGCTCGCGGCCGCGACGGCGACCGACCGCCCGATCTTCCTCTCGATCGGCTACTCGTCGTGTCACTGGTGTCACGTGATGGCCGAGGAGAGCTTCGAGGACGAAGAGGTCGCCGCCGTCCTCAACGAGTCGTTCGTCCCGATCAAGGTCGACCGCGAGGAACGCCCCGACCTCGACCGGATCTATCAGACGATCTGCCAGCTCGTCGCGGGCGGCGGCGGCTGGCCGCTGTCGGTCTGGCTCACGCCCGAGGGCAAACCCTTCTACGTGGGGACGTACTTCCCGAAGCACGAGAACCCACAGCGCGGCAACGTCCCCGGGTTCCTCGACATCTGCGAGTCGTTCGCGGCGTCGTGGCAGACCGACCGCGAGGAGATCGAGAACCGCGCTCGGCAGTGGACCGACGCCCTGCAGGACGAACTGGAGACGACACCCGCGAGCGGCGCGGCCGGAGACGACTCGGCGGAGGTCGCAGACGGCGCAGCGGGTTCCGGGGCCGCCGCGAGCGACGCCGGCGACGACGGGGTCGATGCGGACGTGCTCGGAAACGTTGCGAAGGCGGCGCTGAGAGCGACCGACCGCGAGTACGGCGGGTTCGGCTCCGGCGGGCCGAAGTTCCCGCAGCCGGGACGGATCGAGGCGCTGCTCCGCTCGTACGTGCGCTCGGGGACCGACGACGCGCTGTCGGCCGCGACCGGGACGCTGGACGCGATGGCGGCCGGCGGCCTGTACGACCACGTCGGCGGCGGCTTCCACCGCTACGCGACGGACCGCGAGTGGACGGTGCCGCACTTCGAGAAGATGCTCTACGACAACGCCGAACTCCCGCGGGTGTATCTCGCCGCCTACCAGCTCACCGGTCGGGAGGCGTACGCGACGATCGCTCGCGAGACGTTCGCGTTCCTCGAGCGGGAGTTCCGCCACGACGACGGCGGTTTCTTCAGCACGCTGGACGCCCGCAGCGAGGGCGAGGAGGGGGCGTTCTACGTCTGGACGCCCGCGGCGGTCGCCGAGGCGATCGACGACGAGCGCACGGCCGACATCGCCTGCGATCGATTCGGAATCACCGACGGCGGGAACTTCGAGGGCGAGACGGTGCTCACGGTCGACACGTCGATCCCGGAGCTAGCCGCGGCGTACGACTGCTCGGAGTCGGAGATCGTCGACCGCCTCGACGACGCCCGCGGGGCGCTGTTCGAGGCGCGGGGCGACCGGGTGCGCCCCGCCCGCGACGAGAAGATCCTCGCGTCGTGGAACGGGCTCGCGATCTCCAGTCTCGCCCGCGGCGGCCTCGTGCTCGGTGAGGAGACGTACACCGAACTCGCGACCGACGCGCTCGCGTTCGTGCGCGAACACCTGTGGGACGCGTCGGCGGCGCGGCTCGCCCGTCGATTCAAGGACGGCAACGTGAAGGGAACGGGCTATCTCGACGACTACGCGTTCCTCGCTCGCGGCGCCGTCGACGCGTACGCGGTGACCGGCGACGTCGACTACCTCGCGTTCGCGCTCGATCTGGCGCGGGTCGTCGTCGAGGAGTTCTACGACGCCGACGCCGAAACGCTGTATCTGACGCCGGCGGCGGGCGAGACGCTCGTCACGCGGCCCCAGGAGCTGCAAGACCAGTCGACGCCGTCGAGCGCCGGGGTCGCGGCCTCGCTCCTGCTGGATCTCGACGCGTTCGCGCCCGACGAGGGGTTCGCGGAGGTGGCCGGTGCCGTGCTCGACACGCACGCGAACCGGATCCGCGGTCGCCCGCTCGAACACGTCTCGCTGGCGCTCGCCGCCGACAAGCGAGTCCGCGGCGGGACGGAGGTCGTGATCGCGAGCGACGCCACGCCGCCTGCAGGCTCGTCGGCGGACGGAGAGAAGCGTAGTGGGCCGATCGGTCTGCCCGACGCGATCCGCACGTCGCTGGCGTCGACGTATCTCCCGGACGCGGTCGTCTCACCGCGGCCGGCGACGGACGACGCTCTCGAGGGGTGGCTCGACGCGATCGGCGTCGCCGACGCACCGCCGATCTGGAGCCGTCGTGAACAGCGCGACGGTGAACCGACGGTGTACGTCTGTGAAGGCCGCACGTGTTCGCCGCCCAGCCACTCGCTCGCCGACGCTCTCGGATGGTTCGAGGGCGGCGGTGCCGGCTCGCCGACGGACGCGTCGGAGGCTGCCGGCCTCGATCTCGACGACGACAGGTAGCGGGCGGCCTTCGGAACGAAGTAGTAAGAACTTCAGTCTCTCAAGAGCGTCGGAAACCAATGGGAGATGGCGCTCGCCTGTACCGTCTCGAACGTCATCTGCTCCTCGCACTCGCCGGGGCCGCTGCGCTGTATCTGATTCAGAC
This sequence comes from Halobellus sp. Atlit-31R, assembly GCA_003665935.1. Lineage (GTDB taxonomy): Archaea > Halobacteriota > Halobacteria > Halobacteriales > Haloferacaceae > Haloquadratum. The sequence goes on from QPLR01000002.1 coordinate 724,034, forward strand.
GCGGAACTACCTGCTCTTTCACAGCCTCGTCGAACTCTTCGCGATCACCGTCGCGTTCGCCGTCTTCGTCATCGTCTGGAACGCGCGCGACGAACTCGACACGGCCTACTTCGCCGTCATCGGCGTCGGCTACCTGTTCGTCGGCGGCATCGATCTGCTGCACACGCTCGCGTACAAGGGGATGGGCGTCTTTCCGGCAGCCGGTGCGGACCTCCCGACACAGCTGTGGATCCTCGGGCGCTATCTCGAGAGCGGGACGCTCGTCGCTGCCGGCGCGATCGGTGTCCTCTCGCGGTCGGTCGGCGGATCGTCGCGGTGGTCGGGCGATGCCGGACTCTCGGCGCTCGTCGTCGGCTACGCCGTGATCGTCGCCGTGGGTGTCGGATCGATCTTCGTCGACGTGTTCCCGCGGGCGTACGTCCCGGATCAGGGGCTCACCGAGTTCAAGATCCTCAGTGAGTACGTCATCGTCGGCCTGCTGGCGGCCGCGTTGATCCTGCTGCGGCGGCAGCGCGACCGCTTCGAGACCACGGTGTTCGCGCTGCTGTCGATCGGGATCGTTCTCGGCGCGATCTCGGAGCTCGCGTTCACGACGTACGTCAGCGTCTACGGCCCCTCGAACGCCATCGGCCACTTCCTCAAGTTCGGTTCCTTCTATCTCGTCTATCTCGCAGTCGTCAAAACCAGGATCACGAACCCACAGAAGACGCTCTATCGGGAGCTAGCGCGGCGTGAAGCGGAGGCACGCCGGTTCGAGAAGGCGGTCGAGCACTCCGGCCACGCGGTCGTCATCACCGACCGCGACGGGACGATCCAGTACGTCAATCCGGCCTACGAGGCGATGACCGGGTACAGCGAGGCGGAACTGCGCGGCAGGAATCCGCGGCTGCTGCAGTCGGGCGAGCACGACACCGAGTTTTACCGGGAGCTGTGGGCGACCGTACTCGACGGCGACGTCTGGGAGAGCGAGATCGTCGACGAGCAGAAGTGCGGCGACGAGTTCGTCGTCGATCAGACGATCGCGCCGATCACCGACGACGACGGCACGATCGAGCACTTCGTCGGTGTACACAAAGACATCTCCGAGCGGAAGCGGAAGGAGCAGGAGTTACTCAGGCGGTACGAGTTACTGTTCGACAGCATCCGCGATGCGATCGTCGTCACCGACACCGACCGCCGGATCACGAACGCGAACTCGGAGTTCACCGAACTGTTCGGCTACGAGCTCTCGGAGGTCGCCGGCGCGTCGACGCGGTGCCTCTACGAGAACGAGACGGACTTCGAGGAGATGGGTCGGAAGCTCGAAGAGAACGCTGACGAACGCCGGTTCTCACGGACGATCGAGTACGAGAAGCGGTCCGGGCAGGTGTTCCCGGGCGAGACCACGCTCTTCTACCTCCGCGACACGGACGGCGAGGTCGTGGGAATCATCGGGCTCATCCGAGACGTCTCCGATCGGGAGAACCGCATCCAGCAGCTACAGGTCCTCGACCGGACGCTCAGACACAACCTCCGGAACGATATGAACATCATTCAGGGGTACGCGGACGTCATCCAGCGCGGGCATCCGAGCACTGCCGAGGACGCCCAGGAGATCATCGACGCCAGCGACCGGATCATGAAGAACGTGAGCAAGCAGCGCGAAGTGACGAACTTCCTCTCGGAGACGCAGCCGCGAAAGCACGTCGACCTGCGAGAGATCACCGACGCCGTCGTCTCGAAGAACAGATCGCAGCACTCCGACAGCGACATCTCGGTGGAGGCACCGGAGGAGTGTACCGTGCTGACCCTCTCGTCGGTCTCACGTGCGATCGAGGAGCTGATCGAGAACGCGATCGTACACAGCGATCAGGCCGAGCCGACCGTCGAGGTCTCGATCGAGTGCGGTTCGGACGTGGTCGAAGTACGGGTCGCCGACGACGGACCGGGCATCCCGGAGATGGAGCGTCGGACACTCACCAGAGAGAAAGAGATCAGTCCGCTGTATCACGGCAGCGGGGTCGGGCTCTGGCTCGCCAACCTCGTCGTCCGGCAGGCCGACGGCGTGTTGACCTTCGAGGAGAACGATCCCCGCGGGAGCGTCGTGACGATCCGACTGCCGCGGTCCTGAGCCGCAGCGCGGCGAAGCAGACAGCCAGACCGCCGCGGTTCACTCTCGGAGTCGCTCGGCGAGGTAGATCGCGATCGGGACGGGAGCGGTTTCGACGTACCGCGCGACCTCATCGCCGTCGCGTTCGACGACGACCGTCGGGATCCGATCGACGTCGTAGTCGTCGACGAGCGGGCCGGTCTTGCTCCCGTCGGCTTCCTTCTCGACGGGGTACTGGTGGACGCGGTCCTCAGAGACGCCGGCGGCGTCGAGCGCGGCCGCGAAGTCCGGGAGTTGCCCCCGGCAGTCGCCACACCAGTCGCCGCCCCACACGCGGAAGACGAGTCCGTCCGCAGCGAGGGCTGCGACGGTCTCCTCGTGTGCGTCGGCGTTCCAGGCGGGGTTCGGTCGCATCGTTTCGAGCGTCCCCGAGCGCGTCTCGGGGTCGGAGTCGGTGTCTGACATACGCCGCGATACGACAGGTGGGTGCCTAAAGCCCGCGGTGGCGGTCGCCCGCTCGCGCCGCCGCGGCCCACGGCCCCGGCAGGCGGCGACCTGTCCACGTCGTCATCGTCTTGTGCCCGACCGCCGAACGTCGGCGTGATGAACGCGAACGTGTTGGAGACGATCGGATCGCCGCTGGTCCGTGTCGACTCGCCCGACGGGGCGACGATCGCAGCGAAGATCGAATCGAAGAACCCCGGCGGCTCGGCGAAGGACCGGCCGGCCCTGGCGATGATCGAGCGCGCCGAGCGAGAGGGCGAGATCACGCCCGGCGACGCGCTGGTCGAGCCCACGAGCGGGAACACGGGCATCGGACTCGCGGTCGTCGCGGCGGCCAAAGGCTACGATCTCACGGTCGTGATGCCGGGGTCGAAGTCGCCCGAGCGGCGACAGATTATGAAGGCCTACGGGGCCGACATCGAACTCGTCGACGGCGACATCTCGACGGCGAAGGACAGAGCCGACGAACTCGAAGCCGAGGGGATGTTCCAGCTCAGACAGTTCGAGAACCCCGCGAATCCGCGGGCGCACTATCTCACCACCGGCCCGGAGATCCTCGACCAGATCGGCGACCGGACGGTCGACGCACTCGTCGCGGGCGTCGGGACCGGCGGCACCATCACCGGCATCGGGCGTCGGCTCCGCGAGGAGTTCCCCGAGATGGAGGTCGTCGCCGTCGAACCCGCCGACAACGCCGTCCTCTCGGGCGGCGAGCCCGGCATCGACGACTTCCAGGGGATGGGTCCCGGCTTCGTCAGTCCGAACCTCGACCGGGATCTCCTCGACGACGTCGAGACGGTCACGATCGACGACGCGGAGGCCGAGTGCCGCCGCCTCGCCCGCGAGGAGGGCATCCTCGTCGGACAGTCGTCCGGCGCCTCGAACCTCGCCGCCAAGCGCGTCGCCGAGCGGCTGGCCGACTCCGAGGCGGACTGTGCGGACCCGGAGCCGAACTACGTCATCGAAAGCGCCGAAGAGTCCGATACGGCGCACACCGGCGCCGAGGATGCCGACGCGACCGACGACTGCCCGCTGGTGATAACGGTGTTCTGGGACAGCGGCGAGCGCTATATGTCGACGGGGATGTTCGACTGACTCGGCGCGTCGAGTCGGCGGCGACATCCCCGCGCTCCGACGGGACGGTTCCGGGGTCGCTCGGTAACGACTACGTGTGAGTATCAGTTCTGATAAATGGTCTTCGAAGTCACAGCGCGGCTCCGAGACGGCGACAATCGGCTACGTATCATCGAACGGATCCCGGAACTGGGTGAACGAATTCGACCCTATTTATAAAAGCAGACGACAGATCTGTGGCGGTCGCCTCACTCCACTCTACATCGGTAGGTGGATATAAGTATCAGGAACGAAAACTACACAGTGCCGGGGTGCCTCTGACAACCGGCAAACGGTGGTTTGTCCGTCCCCGATACGTGCGATCGCAGTTTGTACGATCGACTCTCCCGGCGGACGAACCGACGGTCGCGGTCCGCGCCGGCCTTGCCCGGACCGGCGCGTCGTATCCGTACTGTTGTGCTACTCTACGAGCTCGCGGAGCGCACCGACGACGGCCGAGCGAAGCGTTCGGGCGTCCGGCGCGAGAGCCAGATGCGTCCGACAGTCGCAGTCCGACGCGCCGAAGCCCTCGAGTGGCGCGGCTGCGGCTCCGTTTCGGTCCGACTGCGTCGCAGTTCCCCGGTCGCTGGACCCGGCCGGTGCCGTCGCTCCGTGGCCGCTGGCCCCATCCGACGCCGAACCTCCGTGGTCGCTGGCCCCATCCGACGCCGTCCTCGCTGCCGTCAGCGCCGCCGCGAGTCGACACTCCACGTCCGCGTGCGGGGCGGCGACGACGGCGTCGAGCGACGTCTCCGGGTGGCTGCCGAGATAGTCGACGTGCCAGTGCGTGACGTCGTGGTCGCCGGCGGCGACGCGTCGGTGGCGGTCGACGCGGCCGAGGCCGTTCGAGCCGAACGCGCTGCCGACGTACGCGTACGCGCCCGCCGGAAACGTTGCCGCTCCGAGCGCGCCGACGGTGAACGTCGCGTCGGCGTCGAGTTCGAAGACGAGCGCGTACGTTCCCGGTGGGGCGTCGCCGATGCCGAGGCCGTCGGCACCCGCAGCGATGGCGTCCGGATCGAGGACGACAGCGGGGTCGTCTCGGGTGTCGTGAGCGTCCGCTCCGCTCGTCTGTTCGGCCCGTTCGCCGCACATCGGTCAGGCCAGCGCTTCCGGTTCCGCCTCGGCGGCCGCGACGAGACCGTCGAACAGCGCGTCGGCGTCGTCGCCGAGCGGGTAGATCTCGTGGTAGTCGTCCGGGTCGCGACCGCGCCCGCTCGCCGCACCGACGACCTTCGCGATCCGGTCGTAGTTGTCGCGAACGAGCGAGCCGACGATGCCGGGCGTCCCGGCGCGGTCGGCCAGTTCCTGGGCCGCGGACCGACCCGCGTAGACGCGGTGGCGGCGGCGGTCGACCAGGAACATCGCGAACGGCTCCTCCCCGAACTGGGCGTCGAGAAACGCCTGCGCGGCGTCGTCGTACCACGAGATCGCGCCGACGTCGTCGAGGCGCTGGAGGGTCCGCGCGGCGATCGAGCAGTACGGACACTCCCCGTCGTAGATGAGGACCGCGTCGTAATCGCGCATACCCCGCGTTGGAACCGGACGGGCAAAACCGTGCTGGGCGATCCGCTCGTCCGGTCGCGAACCACCGCACCGACCGTAACGGTCAGGTCGCTGTCGGCCGGAGAGTGACGTAGTCGTGGAGGACCTCGTCGCTCAGTTGAAAACGCGGCCGTACTACGACGGTCAAATACGGGATCACCGTCGCGTCTCGGGGCGCGACGCGGAGTTCGCGGACGTCGATCTCGAATCGCGGCTTGCGAGCGCGCTGGCGGATCGCGGCATCGACCGACTCTATCGGCACCAGGCGGCCGCTATCGACGCCGTTCGCGACGGCGAGAACGTCGTGCTCGCGACGCCGACGGCGAGCGGCAAGAGCCTCGCCTACACCGTGCCGGCGTTCGAGCGCGCGATGGATCACGGCGGCCGGACGCTGTATCTCGGCCCGCAGAACGCGCTCGTCGCCGATCAGCGCGAGACGCTCTCGGATCTGGCGCACGGGCTCGGCTTCGGCAGCCGCGTCTCCGTCGACCAGTACACCGGGCGGCTGTCGCAGTCCGAGAAGCGCGACGTGCGCGACCGCCGCCCGACGGTCCTCCTCTCGAACCCGGATATGTTGCACTACGCGCTGTTGCCGCACGCACACCGGCTCTGGGAGTGGTTCTTCGGCTCGCTGGAGACCGTCGTGATCGACGAGGTCCACGGCTACCGCGGCGTCTTCGGTAGCCACGTCGCGCTGACGCTCCGACGACTCCACCGGATCTGCGAGCGGTTCGGGAGCGATCCGCAGTACGTCTGCTGCTCGGCGACGATCGGCAATCCGATCGAGCACGCCGCGCGGGTGACCGGCCGAGAGGCGTCGACGTTCCGTCTCGTCGACGCGGACACGAGCGCGACGGGCGCGAAGCACTGGCTCCTGTGGAACCCGCCGGAGTACCGCGACGACGGGGGAGACGCCGGCGGCAGCGGTCGGCGGCGATCGAGCCACGTCGAGACGAAGAACCTCTTCGTCGATCTCGTCGCCCGCGGTTACCAGACGCTCGCGTTCACGCGCGCTCGGCAGGCGGCCGAGCGATACGCGACCGAGAGCGCCTCGGACCTCAGAGAGCGCGGCAAGCACGACGAGGCTGCGTCGGTGACGGCGTACCAGGCCGCGCTGAAGCACGACCGCCGACGCGAGATCGAGGCGGGCCTCCACGACGGGAGCGTCCGGGGCGTCTGGTCGACCAACGCCTTGGAACTCGGCGTCGACGTCGGCGAACTCGACGCCGTGCTCATCGACGGCTACCCAGGCACGCGGATGTCGGCGTTCCAGCAGGCCGGGCGGGCGGGTCGCGGCGACGACGACGCCCTCGTCGTGTTGGTCGGCGGCGAAGACCAACTGGACCAGTACCTGCTTCGACACCCCGAGGACTTCTGGGACGGCGACCCCGAGCGGGCCGTCTGCGACCCCGGAAACCCGGAGCTCCTGCCCGACCACGTCGCCTCCGCGGCCGCGGAGAACTGGCTGAAAGTGGGCGACGAGGCGCACTTCGGGGCGTCGTTCCCGGACGTCGTCGCCGAACTGGTCGAGGAGGGCCGCCTCGACCGACGCGATACGGAGCGCGGCGTGCGCTGGCTGCACGACGCCGACGGCAGTCCGCAGCACGAGATGAGCCTGCGGACGATCGCCTCCCGCGAGATCGACCTCCTCGACTCGCGCTCGAACGAGGTGCTGTCGTCGCTGTCGTTCGCAGACGCCCTGCGGGACGCTCACGAGGGGGCGATCTACCACCACCAGGGGACGACCTACGAGGTCACCGACCTGGATCTGGACCGCGACACGGCGACGCTGCAGCCCACCTGGGCGGACTACTACACCCGCGTCCTGCACGACAAGACGATCACCGTCGAGGAGGACTACCGCGGGAAGTCGCTGTCGGCCCGCCCGGACACGGAGGTCCGGTTCGCCGAGGTGACGATGCGCAAGCAGATCACCGGCTTCGAGCGGCGCGATCCGCGGCGCGGCGAGGCGATCGGTCGGGAGGCGCTTGACCTCCCGGAGACGACGCTGCGGACGAAGGCGCTCTACTTCACCGTGCCCCGCGACGTCGAGATGGAGATGCGGGAGATGGGCGGCGAGTACGGCTTCAACGGCGGCATCCACGCCGCCGAACACGGGATGATCTCGCTTTTCCCGCTGTCGTTTCTGTGCGACCGCGGCGACATCGGCGGCCTCTCGACCCCACACCACCCGCACACGGGGCAGTCGACGATCTTCGTCTACGACGGCTACCCGGGCGGCGTCGGCCTGACCGAGAGCGGCTACGACGACGTCGAGACGCTGCTGTCGCGCACGCGGAAGATGATCGACGACTGCGACTGCGAGGACGGCTGTCCGGCCTGCGTCCAGTCGCCGCACTGCGGCAACGCGAACGATCCGCTCTCGAAGGCCGAGGCGGTCCACCTGCTCGACGCGCTCAGTGTCTGAGTCCGCGTCGCCGTCGACCGGCGGGGGGTCGGCGGTCGCCGCGGAACGCACTGCCGACGATCACTCTAGATTTACTCCCGACGATCACTCTAGATTTACTCCCGACGATCACTCTAGACTTACTCCCGACGATCACTCCGGGCGGAACTCGGACTCGCCGAAGGCGTCGAGATGCGTCTGGGTCGCGTCGTCGCGGGACGCCCCGGCGGCGGTCCCGTGCTTGCGAGCGATCGCGCGCGCGGACGATCGCCCGCCCGACAGCGACGCCCGGTCGGCGACGTCGGGGTCGGCGAGCGCGTCGGCGGCGGCAGCGCGGACGGCCCCGAAGCGCTCCCGGAACTCCGCGCGCGCGGACTCGTAGTCGACGATCGGGCGCGGGTAGGTCTCGCCGATCACGACCCCGCAGTCCTCCTGGACGGCGAGCGGCGTGTGCTCCGGGCGGTCCAGATACTCGGTCGGCAGCGGTTCGAGCTCCGGAACCCAGCGCGTGATGAATTCGCCGTCGGGATCCTGATCCCGGACCTGTTTCCGCGGGTTGTACCGCCTGAGCGTCGGCCGTCCGACGAGGCCGCACTGGGACTGCCACTGCGTGTAGTTTATCGACGCCACCGAGTCCAGCAGGTGGTGGTGGTACCAGTCAGCGCCGATCTGCCAGGGCTGCTGGAGGACGTGGTAGTAAAACGAGACGCAGAGCGCGCGCATCCGGAAGTTCAGCCAGCCTGTCGCCGCCAGACAGCGCATCGACGCGTCGACCATCGGATAGCCCGTGCGGCCGCGCTTCCAGGCGTCGATCAGCTCCGGATCGTGCCGGTCCGCGTTGAACCCCGTGAGAACGGGGTTTGCGGCGGCGTCGAGCCATCCCGGCCAGTCTTCGAGCTTCTGTTCGTAGTGTTTGTTCCAGAACAGTCGCGAGACGAACATCTCCGCACCGCGCCCGTCGGGGGCGTGCTCGTCGACGTACTGGTAGACCTCCCGGACGGAGAGACAGCCGAACTTGAGATACGGCGAGAGCCCGCTGGTGCCGTCCCGGGCGTCGACCGGCGAGGAGATGTTGCCGGGATACTCCCGCGTCCGTTCGGCGAACGCTTCGAGTCGTGCCCGCGCCCGCTCGGTTCCGCCGGTCGGGACCTGTGACTTCTGGGGGACGACGTCGTAGGCGTCCGCGACGCTGTCGATCGTAACCTCGGTCTCGAAGGCGCGGTTGGTGACGGTCGCGGGATCCCACTCGTGCGGCTCGGCCTCGAACCACGCCTCGACGCGCGCCTGCCAGTCGCGGCGGGGACGGTCCGTGTGGCGGACGAGGCCGTCGCCGCTGACGAACGCGACGTCGTGCTCGTCCCGCGCGCGCCGGTCCCGCTCGTGGCCGTATCGCCCGGACGGACCGGCCGCGGCCACCACGTCCCAGCCGGCCTCGCGGAAGCGGCCCAGCACGTCGATCGGGTCGCCGTGCGCGTACGTCAGGCCGCGGCCCGTTCGCCTCCGGTACTGGGCGTCGAGGTCGGCGAGGCAGTCGTGGAGAAAGCCGACGCGAGCGTCACACGCCAGCCCCTCGGAGCCGTAGAACGCCGGGTCGAACACGAAAAGCGGGAGGACGTGCTCGTCGGTCGCCGCGGCGGCGACGGCGGGCTGATCCCGGACGCGTAAGTGATCGCGGTGCCAGATCACGGTCCCGGCCTCGTCCGCATCGAGCGTCGGTACCGCCGACGCGAGCGGCCGCGTCGGCAACGCCGCCGAATGAGACGCCGACATAGGAGTCGTATTCGAAAGGGGCCTACGGCTACCACTGTCTTTCGGCCGTCCCGACCGTGGAACGACAGAACTTTTAGGCCAGCCTAAAGAGATGGCGACAATGAAGCAGGATATCTGTGTCGTGGTGCCGACGATCCGCGAATACGACTGCATGCGAGCGTACTTCGAGAATGCACGCGAACACGGCTTCGACCTCGACCGACTCTTCGTTCTTCTGGTGACGGAGGACTTCTGCGACGTCGACGCGATGGAGCAGATGCTCGACGACGAGGGCGTCGACGGCGCGGTGTACGACGGCTCGCGGCGCGAGGCGTGGTTCGACGAGCAGGGGCTGTCTGCGTACTCGCATCTGATCCCCGCGGCCTCGCACGCCCAGACCAGTTTCGGACTGCTCTACCTGTGGGCACACCCCCGGTTCGAGCGCGGCGTGTTCATCGACGACGACACGCTCCCGCACGCGGAGTGGGACTTCTTCGGCCGCCACATGGCGAACCTCGACCGGACAGACGAGGTCGAGTCCGTCCGCTCGGAGGAGCGCTGGGTGAACGTCCTCTATCAGAACGCCGAGGAGCACGGGCTCTACCCGCGCGGCTACCCGTACTCCGCGATGGACGAGACCGTCGAGACCGACCGTCGGGAGCTGACCGACGTCGTCGCCTCGCAGGGGCTGTGGACGAACGTCCCCGACCTCGACGCCGTTCGGATCCTGATGGACGGCGACCTCCGGGGACAGGCGCAGACCCGAACGGAACACGAGGACTTCGCCGGCGACTTCGTCGCCGAGCCGGGACAGTACCTCACCGTCTGCTCGATGAATCTCGCGTTCGAGCGCGAGGTCGTGCCGGCGTTCTACCAGCTCCCGATGGACGACAACGAGTGGGACGTCGGCCGCTTCGACGACATCTGGTCGGGCGTGTTCCTCAAGCGCGCCGCCGACCTCCTGGAGAAAGACGTCGTCAACGGCTATCCGCTCTGTGAGCACAACAAAGCGCCACGGCCGACGTTCGACGACCTGAACAACGAGGTCCCCGGTCTGGAACTCAACGAACACGTCTGGGAGGTCGTCGACGCCGTCGCCGACGACGCCGACTCCTGGACCGCCGCCGCGAACGCGATGGCACGCGCGCTGGCGGACGGCGACTTCTCGGAGTGGAACAACGGCGCGTTCCTGAACCACTGCGGCGAGTACTGGCTCGACTGGCTCGACTGTCTCGGCGAACTCTCGGGGTCGAACACCGAGCCGTCGCGCGACGCTGCCGTCGCCGACGACTGAGTCGGGGCGGGCAGCCACCGCCGACCGACTCGCACCGAGCGAGTACCAACAGGTAGGCAGGGCCGAGCGACGTCGACTGTTCTGCCGCAGATCCACCGCGGACCGCTATCGCCGTTCGCGCTCTCCTGTCCGAAAGCGGGCCTGAAACCGCCGTTTCCGGTCGACCGCTCCTCGTCACGATTGGTCGGATCGCGTACCTGAACCGGAAGGCATATATGTTTTAGGCAGGCCTAAATCAGGTATGGACGGATCAAACGATGCGGCGCGCAGCGGAACGCGACGTCGCTTCCTCCGCGCGGCAGCCGCGGCGGGCGTAGTCGGGATCGCCGGCTGCAACACGCCGGGGAGCGAGACGACCGAGACCGAGACAGAATCCGGGGATGGCGGTGAGGAGACGCCCGAGCAGATCGGGTCGGGGCGCTCGCCGTTCGGCGACCGCGACCTCTCGGCCGGCGTTTCGATGGCCGAAATGCCCGACCTCGAAGGCGAACTGACGCTGTACTCCGGTCGCGGCGAAGCGCTCGTCGGCGAGCTGATCAGTTTCATCGAAGACCAGTACCCGGACTTCACGGTGCGGCCGCTGTACAACTCTGCGGCGGAACTGGTCAACCAGATCGCCACGGAGGGGCAGAACAGCCCCGCCGACGTCTTCTACTCGGTCAACGCCGGGGCGCTCGGCGCGCTCGCGGACCGCGATCGGACCCAGGCGCTCCCACAGGAGGTCTTGGAGTTCGTCCCGTCGAGCTTCCACGATCCCGACGGCTCGTGGATCGGCACCTCCGGCCGTGCGCGCTCGGTCCCGTACAATACGAACACGCTCTCGGCGTCGGACGTCCCGACGAGTATCATGGCCTTCCCCGAGACGTCGGCGTTCCAAGACCAGCTCGGATGGGCGCCGACCTACTCCTCGTTCCAGGCGTTCGTGACGGCGATGCGTATCCTCGAAGGCGAGGAGGCGACGCGGGAGTGGCTCACCGGAATGCAGGAGCTCGGCGTGAGCCAGTACGCCGACGAGTTCCAGATCGCGCGCGCGGTCGCCGACGGCGAGATCGCCGCCGGACTGACGAACCACTACTACATCCAGCGCGTGATCGCCCGCCGCGGCACCGGCACGCCGCTGGGGACCGCCTTCACCCAGAACGACGCGGGCGCGGTGTTCAACGTCGCTGGCGCGGCCGTCCTCGACACGGCGGAGGATGCCACGCTCGCCTCGAACTTCGTCAGACACCTCCTCTCGGCGGAGGCACAGGACTACTTCGCGCGAACGACCTTCGAGTACCCGCTCGTCCCCGAGATCGAGCCGATCGGGCGGCTGCCGTCGATCGACGAGTTGAACCCGCCGGAGGATATAGATCTCTCTCAGTTGTCGGATCTCGAAGGCACGATCGACCTCCTTCGGGACACCGGCGTCCTGTAAGGAGCCGCGAGACCCACGATGGCCACAGAGCACCGGACGGACACGGAAGACGACGCCGACGAGGAGACGCGACTGCCGCTCGGCATCTCGGTCGCGGCGGCCGCGGTGTCCGCGGCGGTCATCCTCCCGGTGCTGTGGCTCGTCAAGACCGGACTCGAAGTCGGGTACGCGGAAGCCGTCGCCCTCCTCACCCGCCCGACGACGCTCGAAGTCTTCGTCAACACCGCTGTCCTCGTCACGCTGACGACCGCGGCCTGCGTCCTGATCGGCGTCCCGCTGGCGTATCTGACCGTCCGGACGGACCTCCCGTTCAGTCGCTTCTGGACGATCGTCGTCTCGCTGCCGCTCGTCATCCCGAGTTACGTCGGCGCGTTCGCGTTCGTCTCCGCGTTCGGCCCCCGCGGCAGTTTTCAACGGCTGCTCGAACCGCTCGGCGTCGAGCAGATCCCGGAGATCTACGGCCTCCAGGGCTCGATCCTGATCCTCACGCTGTACACCTACCCCTACGTCTACATCACCGCTCGGGCGTCGCTGAAGTCGATGGACACGACGCTCATCGACGCCGCGCGGACGCTCGAACACGATCGCTGGGAGACGTTCAAGCGCGTGACGCTGCCGCAGATCCGGCCGGCCGTCGCCGCCGGGGCGCTGCTCTCGGGGCTGTACGTCCTCGCCGACTTCGGCACGCCCTCGATCATGCGTTACGACGTGTTCACGCGCGTCATCTTCGTCGAGTTCGGCACGTTCGGTCGCGACACCGCGACGCTGCTGTCGCTGCAACTGGTGGCGGTGACGCTCTTCATTCTCTGGCTCGAGGCGCGGGTCCGCGGTGAGGAACGGACGACTGCGGGCGGTCGCTCGCGCGGCCGCGTCTCGCTCGGGAAGTGGCGGTATCCGGCCACCGGGTTCGCGGCGCTGATCGCCGGCTTGGCGCTCGTCGTCCCGATCGTCATTCTACTGTCGTGGCTCGGAACCGCCTCGGCGTCGGTGAATCAGTCGCTGGCGTTCCAGTGGTCGTACGTCACCAACTCCGTCGTCGTCGCGGCCGCGGCCGCGGCCGTCGCTATCGTCGCCGGGCTCCCGGTGGCGTTCCTCTCGGCGCGCTACGACGGGATCCTGCCCGCGGCGTTCGAACGAGTCAGCTACATCGGCTACGCCGTGCCGGGCGTCGTGCTCGGCTTGGCGCTCGTCTACTTCGGGAGTGCGTACGCGACGCCGATCTACCAGACGCTGTATCTGCTCGTCTTCGCGTACGTGATCCGGTTCCTCCCGCAGTCCGTCGGATCGCTCCGCGCGTCGTTTCTCTCCGTCGATCCGGCGCTGCCGGAGGCCGCACGGACGCTCGGCCGGACCCCGGCCAGCGCGTTCCGGTACGTCACGCTCCCGCTCGTGGCGCCGGGGCTGTTCGGGGGCGCGGCGCTCGTCTTCCTGACGACGATGAAGGAACTTCCGGCGACGCTGCTTCTGCGACCGTCGGGTTTTACCACGCTCGTCACACATATCTGGACTGCGTATGAATCGGGGTACTTCGGAGAGGCAGCGGTTCCGGCACTGGTCCTGCTCGTCGTCTCGGGGCTCTCGATGCTCGTGATTCTCAGACAGGAGGGATACGATGTCAAATAGCACACATACGGCGGTTGAGTCGAACGTCGAGTACCGCACCGAAACGGCCGGCGACAGTCGGTCGGAGCCGGACGCCAGCAGCGGAACCGGCGCTGTCGTGCTCGAACTGGACGACCTGCGGAAGTCCTACGGCAGCGAGCCCGTCGTCGAGGGGTTGTCGCTGTCGGTTCGGGAGGGCGAGATCCTGACGCTTCTGGGGCCGTCCGGCTGCGGCAAGACGACGACGCTCCGCGTGATCGCCGGCCTCGAACGGCCGGACGGCGGCGTCGTCCGGCTGAACGGGCGGTCCGTGTCGGGGTCGACCTTCGTCCCGCCCGAGGAGCGCGGCGTCGGCGTCGTCTTCCAAGAGTTCGCGCTCTTCCCGCATCTCACGGCCCGCGAGAACGTCGCGTTCGGGCTGAAAGATCGCCCACAGGACGAGATCGACCGACGCGTCGACGAACTGCTCGAACTGGTCGATCTGGCCGGTCAAGGCGGTAGCTACCCCGATCAGCTCTCGGGCGGCCAACAGCAGCGCGTCGCCCTCGCGCGGTCGCTGGCCCCCGAACCGGAGATTCTGCTTCTCGACGAGCCCTTCTCGAACCTCGACGTCGACCTCCGCGTCGAGATGCGCGAGGAGGTCCGGCAGATCATCAAGGAAGCCGGCGTGACGGCCATCTCGGTCACGCACGATCAGGAAGAGGCGCTGTCGATCTCCGACCGCGTCGCCGTGATGAACGACGGACAGATCGAACAGGTCGGCGACCCCGAGGGCGTCTTCCAGCACCCCGAGTCCCGCTTCGTGGCCGCTTTCCTCGGCTACGCGAGCTTCATTCCGGGCTACGTCTCCGGCGACGTCGTCGAGACCGATCTGGGGACCGTCGCGCGCGAACAGATCCACGGGCTCGCGCCCGAGTACAATCGCACGCGCGTGGACCTGCTCGTCCGCCCCGACGACGTCAGCGTTCGCCCTCCCACGGACGCGAGCGCCGAGACCTGCGGCAGCGTCGTCGCCCGCCGGTATCTCGGCCCGACGTTCCTCTACGAGGTCGAACTCGACACCGGTGAGTCGGTTCAGTGTATGCACAACCACGACGAGAACGTCCCCGACTCGGGGCCGGTCGGCCTCGAACTCGACGCGGACCACGAACTGGCGTGGTTCCCGCGCGAGCAGCGCCCGGAAGACGACTCCCGCTACGGCGAGTGAGTCGTGTCCCGGCGACGCCACCTCCGAGCTGTCGGGCGCGACGTCGCCGACCGGCTCGCCGTCGGCGCACGTGACCGCCCCGAGCGGGTCGTCGCCGCAGTGCTCGCCGTCGCCGTCGGCGCGCTCGTCTACGTGCTCGCGATCGATCTCTTTCCGTACCACTCCGTCAACGACGACGAGGGCGTCTACCTCTATCAGGCGGCGATGCTGCTCGACGGACAGCTGTTTCTCAGGCCCGGCGCGATCCCGTGGGACGCCGTCCGGCCGTGGTTCTTCGTCGTCGACGGCACCGGCGAGGGCGTCCGGATGTACAGCAAGTACTCGCCGGTCGCGCCGGCGATCTTCGCCGTCGGGCGACTCCTCGGGGACTGGAACCTCGCGCTCGGCCTCGTCGCGGCCGGGACCGCGGCCGGCGTCTACGTGCTCGGGGCGGCGGCCTTCGACCGGCGCGTCGGCCTGCTCGCGGTCCCGGTGCTGGCCGGCTCGCCGCTGTTTCTGCTCACCTCGTCGACGTTTCTCTCGTACGCGCCGACGACACTTCTGAACGTCGCGTTCGCCGTCGCGTACGTCAGAGCGGCCCGGACCGGGAGTCGGCGGTGGGGTGCGGCGGCGGGCACGGCGATCGGACTGGCGTTCTTCGCGCGGCCGTACACGGCTGTCCTCTTCGCGCTGCCGTTCATCGGCCACACGCTCGTCTCGCTCGGCGTCTCGTGGCGGCGGTCCGGCTGGGAGAGGCAGTTCCGCGGCGTCCTCACCCGCGCGCTCGCCGTCGCGCTCCCTGGCACGGCGTTCGTCGGGCTCACGCTCGCTTACAACGCGGTCGTCACCGGCGACCCGTTCGTCTTCCCGTACGCGGCCTTCGCTCCCGAGGACGGGGTCGGCTTCGGCGTCCGCGAGATCCTCAACTACGAGCGGAACTACACGCCCGCGCTGGCGGCCGAGACGACCGTGACGGTCACCGAGTACTTCTTCACCGAGTGGGTCACCGCCGGCCGGATCGGAACCGCGCTCGCGGCGGTCGGTGTCGGTGCCGCAGCGTGGACGCGGCGGGGCTTGCTCGGCGCGTTGGCGGGGCGTTCGCGGTCGACGGACGGGGGCGCGCCGACGCGGCGATTCGACCCCGCGGCAGGGATGCGCGACGGGGAGGTCGCCGTCGTTCTCGTCGGCGTGCTGCCCGCCGTCTTCCTCGGCGAGGCGTACTTCTGGGGGACGCACAACGGACTCCGGAACGGCCTCATCGACCTCTTGGGACCGTTCTACCACTTCGACGCGCTCGTTCCGGTGGCGGTCTTCGCCGCCGCGGGCGTCGCGTTCGTCGTTCGCGGGGCGGCGTCGGTGCTCCGAGCGCGGACGACGCGCCGCCGCGCCCGGCTCGCGATCCTGCTCGCGCTCGTCGTCGCCGCGCCGGTCGTCGCCTCGGCGGAGCGGTCGGTCGTCGAGGACCCGTTCGCGGCGAACGCCCAGCGCACCGCGAGCCTCGAACAGACGTACGAGCCGTTCGAGGGGCGCACTTTCGACGACGCGCTCGTGTTCACGCCCGACCCCTACGGCGACTGGCAGGCGCACCCCTTCCAGTATCTCCGGTACGGCTCCGGCTACGGCGGCGACGTCGTCTACGCGACCGACGGCAGCCCCGACCGCGACCTCGCCGTGCTCGCGGCGACGAACCGGACTCCGTACCGGTTCACTTACCGCGGTGACTGGACCGGGGCGGCGAGGCCCGTGAACTCCGAACTCCGGCAACTGCGCGTCTTCACCGGCGAGTCGGTTGCGGCCCGGACGACGGTCGGGATCCCGGCGTCAGCGACGAGTGCGAGCGTCCGCATCGAGACGCCCGAGGGATACGCGCGATATGCGGTCCCGGACGCCGCGCGGACCGACGAGACGGTCACCGTCGAGTGGACCATCGGCCCCGAGACGGCCCGCGCGGACAACCTCCGATTCGAGGGCGGCTCCCGCTTCCTGGACGTCCCGCTCGATGCGGGAAGCGGCGAGGTCGACTTGGTGGTGACGCTCGTCGGCGTCGGCGGGTCGAGCATCACCTACCGGCAGGAGGCGACGGTGGCGGCGACCGACGCGGGCGTCCGCGTCGTCTGGCCGCCCGAGACCCGCGTCTGTCGGCTGACCACCGAGTGCGGACGCGAGAGGACCTGGGTCGGCCCCGGCGGCGACTACGTCGACGGCGTGTCGGTCGCGACGGACGCGACACTCGCGGCTTGAGACGGGGAGACGCGCGAGAACGAAGCCGAGGGTGGGTGGCCGGCTTCAGAGCGGGCCGCTGAAACTGATCTGTAGGAGTCCGTTCCGGACCGCGTACTGGAGGCGCTCGTCGAGCGGCATCTCCGTCCAGTCCTCGGGGCGCTCCCCTTCGGGCACCTCGTCGAGCCGGTCGACGAGCGATTCGTGGAGGAAGCGCCCGTTGCGACCGCAGTCCGGACAGGTCAGGATGATGAGTCGAACCCGGTAGGGACGGTCCTCCACGCGTCCGCAGTGGGGGCAGATGTACGAGTCGATCACTACGAGTCGGTAAGAGCCGAGGTGACTCGTATCTGTGGGTTCTCGACCGGGGCCCGTCGGCCGCACAGTCGGCGTCTCACAGGGCCCGGAAGACAGCCACGTCGTCCACTCGCAGCCCCTCCGCGGTCGCCAGCGACTCTCCGGAGACGCGGTCGGTCGGGTCGACCGCGTGGTCGTCGAGCGTCACCGTCGCGGGCTCGTCGCCGAAGTTCAGGACGCAGACGTAGGTGTCGTCGCGTTCGCGAGCGAAGGCGACTGCACGATCGGTGTCGCTCTCGTAGTCGATCCGGTCGAGCGTGCCGTCGTAGCCGAGTGCGGGGAGCTCCGCGCGGAGATCCAGCAGGCGTTCGTAGTGTTCGAAGAGCTCCTCGCGGGCGTGCTCCCACGCGAGCGCGTCGCGACGGCCGCGCTGTCCCAGCTCCTGGCCGCCGTAGAGCATCGGGACGCCGGGGAGCGTGACGAGCGCGCCGGCAGCCGCCATCGCGGCGTCGTCGCCGCACTCGACGACGTACCGCGCCTCGTCGTGGTTCTCGATGTAGAGCATGAAGGCCGCGTGCGGCGGGAAGCCGACGCCGGCGCGCTGGTCTACGGCGTCCAGAATCGCCTCCGCGGGGGCGTCGCCGCGGCCCACCTGTCGCAGCGAGAAGTACAGCGTGGTGTCGAAGTGCATATCGAACATCCCGTCGTGGAAGTCCGGGACGTACGGGATCGTCTCGTCGAGGAGCAGAAACTCCGGATCGCGGGCCTTGACCCGGTCGCGGAGTTCCTGCCAGAACGTGTCGGGGACGGCCCACGCCATATCACACCGGAAGCCGTCGGCGATCTCGAACCACGTGTCGACTGCGTCGAGGAGGTGGCGTCGGACGGCCAGGTTCGCGAAGTTCCAGTTGGCGATGTACTCCCAGTCGAAGTAGGTCTCGGGCTCGCCGTCCTCCCGCCAGTCGTACCAGTCGTAGTACTCGGAGTCGGGGTTGCGGTAGGCGTCCTGAAAGAACGGGTGCGCCCGCGCGGAGTGGTTCAACACGAGGTCGAAGAGCACCTTCATCCCGCGGTCGTGGGCGGCGGCGACGAACCGCTCGTAGTCCTCGCGGTCGCCGAGGTCCGCGGCGATACTGAAGAAGTCCGTGATGTTGTAGCCGTGCGGCGCGTGATCGTTCTCGAGCACCGGCGTGAGCCACAGGCAGTCGACGCCGAGGTCCGCGAGGTAGTCGAGACGCTCCGTGAGCGCGTCGAAGACCGTCTCGTCGTCGCCTCCCCCGCCGTCGGTGAAGCCCCTGACGTAGACCTCATAGAGCGTGACGTCTTTCGCCCACTCCGGTGGGTCGTTCGTCCGGACGACCTCGAAGGCCGCCTCGTCGGTCCCCGTCGGTTCGGCTGCCGAATCGTCCGACGACCGGCCGGCGGCGTCGGCACCGGCGGAGACGGTGAGGCCGCGTCCCTCGCCGCCGTCCGGAACGGCCTCGCGAGTGAACTCGATCGTGTCGGGGACGCTGTAGGCCTCTGCGACCGCGACGCCGTGGATCCGGACGCGGTCGCTGACCGCCGCCGTGGGGATCCGGAACTCCCAGCCGTCCGTCTCGATCTGGCCCTCGTCGACGTCGTCGCGGTCGTCGACGAGGAACTCGACGGTCATCTCGTCGCGATCGACGTCGCTGTCGGGATGTGGCTGCGGGTCGGCGCGAACCACGAGTTCGTTCCCTTCGACGGAACCCCTGAGCTGGATCCGCGGTCGACCACCGCCACCGCCGCCGGATCGAGCCCCCGATCCCGATCCGGAGACGCCGCCGCTCTCTCCGGGGCGTCGCCCCGATCCGCTCTGGAAGCCGCTCCAACCGCTCATACCGCTGGCACCGCTTGCGCGACCGACTGGGGCGAGCTCGCCCGGGAACGCGCGGATCGTGAGTCTGTGGGTCCCGTTCGGTGCGTCCAGTTCGAGCTGGAACGTTCCAGCCGCGTCGGGGACGAATTCGACGACCGGCTCGTCGCCGGGGAGTTCGACTGTGCTCGCCGCCGGTGCGCTCCGAACGCGCCAGGTGTACGTCGCCTCCGGGTCGGGGTCCCGCGGGGCAAGCTGGACGGACTCCCCGACTGCGACGAATCGAGGGGGGCCTGGGTGCTGCATACTGGTGTCAACGGCACGTCGGGACTTTGTCTTTGCCCTGCGCTGCGTCGCAGTCGATCGCGCCGTGGTCACCGGTCGCCCCGAGTAGTCACAGAACCGAAAGATTCCAGCTAATACTTATGTGACGGGCACACTGGTGCGTGTGTATGAGACTTCGGACCGTGCTGAACGAGTACAAGCGCGACCGTGATGGGCGATTTCCGGGAGAGCTGCCCACCGTCGACGGCGCGTTTTCCGGGCACGGCGACCGACTCGTCTACGTCGGTCCTGACGGGGCCCTCCGCGATTATTCGTCCGCGCTCTCGGGACTCCACGGTATCGACCGCTCGCGGTTCGCGATCGAGGCTGACGGGGAGATCCGCTGGTTCGACGACCTCGAACGAGTGCGGCAGCATTACTACCGTGAGACGAGCCTCGTGGAGACGGAGTACAACGCCGGCACCTACACCGTCCACCAGTACGATCTGACCCTGGGGCGGGCACACGTCACGCACGTCGAACTTCGGGGGGCGATCCCGACGGATGCGCATCTGACGGCTTTTCTGACGTTCGCACCGGAGAGCAGCGAGACGCAGGTCGCACGCCTCGTTCACGAGGCCGGCGGTCCGAACGACACGCAGGCGGTCGAGGTGTTCCACCGCGACGAACACGACTACGTCACGGCGTCGACGGGGCTCGACGACGTCCGGGCGCAGATCCCCGAGCGCTTCGAGGAGATGCTGTCGGCGGACGCGTTCGAGCTCCCCCGCGACGCCGTCCTCGAACGGTACGAGGACACGCACCTCAGCGGCGACATCGTCGTCTCGGCACCGCTCGAACGGGAGGACCGGGGCGTGCAGACGACGCTCGTCACGCAGCTCTCGGATCACACCGAGGTCGACCGCGAAGCCGCGCTGGCGGACCTCCGGAACTGCGCGCTCGAACACGCAACCGCGGACGACATCCGCGTCGCCGCTCGCGAGCGAGCCGAGGTGTCCGTTCCGGAGGGCGTCCCCAGACCGCGCACCGTTCGTGCCGACCTGCGCGCGCTGTCGCTGCTGACAGCTCCGTCGGGCGCACACATCGCCGGTCCGGAGTTCGACCCCTTCTACACGCACTCCGGCGGATACGGCTACACGTGGTTCCGCGACGAAGCCGAGGTCGCCAGGCACGTGCTCCGGAGCGACGGACTGCTCGGACTGGACGCGGCCGAGCGACTGTCGACCATCGCGTCGTTCTTCTGCGACACGCAGCTCGACGACGGCTCGTGGCCACACCGCGTGTGGGCGATCGACGGCACGCTCGCGCCGGGGTGGGCGAACGCGCGGATCGAGAGCTCCGACGCGCCCGAACACCAGGCCGACCAGACCGCGAGCGTCGTCGCCTACCTCGCGACGCTGCTGCGAGAGCGGCAGTCAGACCTCTCGGCGGCACTCACAGCGCAGATTCGGAAGACGATCGAAGCCGGCGTTTCGGCTCTCGACGAGGATCTCGAAGCCGACGGGCTCCCGCGGGCGTGTCAGAACGCCTGGGAGAACATGATCGGCCGCTTCGTGCACACGGCCGCGACGTTCCTACACGCGTACGCGAGCGTCGCCGCGGCACCCGTCAGTGCCGATCTCGCGGCCCACGCTGGCGCGCAGGCCGACGCCGTCTTCGAGGGCCTGGATCTGCTCTGGGACGACGACTACGGCGTGTACGCGCTCCGGCTCCGCGACGGCGGCGGCAACCTCGACTCGCGGCTGGACTCGGGATCGTTCGCGCTGGTCGAGGCGTTCGCCGCCTACGACGACGTCGACGAACTCGACGAGCTCCCGCGACGGACGCTCTCGCGGCTCGAACAGCATCTCCGGACGGCGTTCGAAGATCTCTACCGGGAGTCCGACGACGGCGAGGTCGCCGGACTCGTCCGATTCGAGGGCGACTACTGGCGCAGCGCAGAGCAGGACGACGAGAAAGTGTGGTCCGTCTCGACTGCGCTGGGGGCGAACGCCGCCGCGGAGTTCGCCGTGCTTCTCGACGACTACGGCCGACTGACCGCCTCGAAGGAGTTCTTCGACTTCGCGACGGAGCTCTACGAACTGCTTCGGCCGGAGGGGCCGTTCTGTACGGGGGCCGGCTACCTCGCCGAGCAGGTCTTCGACGACGGCACGCCGGACAGCGCCGCGCCGCTGGCGTGGTCGCACGCGATGCGGCTCCGCGCGACCGGATTCCTCGAAGCCCACGACGCCCTGCCCGCGCCGAAGTCCGCGCCGTCGGGGCCGGAAGCGCGGCCGCGCTGGACGACCGGCGAGAAGTACGGCGTCGGGACTGTCGCGGATCACACCGCGGTGGACCCCTCCCGCGTGTGGTTCACGCTGACCGAGGGGGCGCTGACGGAGGTTCGGTTCCCGCGCGTGGACCTGATGAACCTCCGCACGTTCGACCTGCTCGTCGTCGACGCCGACGCCGACTCGGACTACACGGCGCGGACGCACAACGAGACGCGCCGCGACGACGAGGCCGACACGATCGATCGGCGCGTGGCGATCGTCGAGGACGACGCGCTGTTGTTCCGGCACGAGATCGCCGAGACCGGCGACGGGAGAGGTCACGAGTGGAGGCTGACCGCCGAGTACGTGACCGATCCCGAGCACGACGCGCTGCTCGTCGACGTCGCGTTCGAGGCCGACGACGACAACGAGTACGAGCTGTACGCCATCGCCGACACCGCGCTTGCGAACACCGGGACGACCGACCGCGGCCTCCGGCTCGGTGGACCGAGCGGCTACCACCTGGTCGCGCGGGACGCGAGCGCCTACGATCAGATCGGCGACGTCGAACCGCTCCTGATCGACGAGGACGGGACCGAATACAGCGTCGCGGCAGCGATGGCCGCCGCCGGGCGATTCGACTGGGCGACCGTCGGCGTCGCGGGCTCGAAGTATCTCGGTGAGCTCTTCTCGGACGGTGCAGCACCGACGCCGCAGACCAGCGTCGACGACGAGAACGTCGTGCTCGTCGGCCGGCTCGGCATCGGCGAGGCGGTCGCCGATCAGGTCGCGCTGGGGTTCGCGGAGGACGCAGACACCGCGGCCGCGCTCGGGGAGGCGGCGGGCGCACTCAGTCGCGGCTACGAGACGGCCCGGCGCGGCTACGTCGACTCCTGGGACGACTTCCTCGCGGACAAGGAGCCGCCCGCGTCGGTGGCGGACGACGAGACGCTCACGAACCAGTACAAGACGTGTCTGATGAGCCTGCGGGCCGTCGAGGACAAGACGTTCCTCGGGGCCGGGATCGCCTCCCCGTCGGTGCCGTGGGGCGAGGCCGTAAGCGCCACCGAGGCGAAGGGCTACGGCTACAACTTCGTCTGGTCGCGCGACCTCTATCAGGTGTTCACGGTCTTCGAGGCGGTCGGCGACGTCGAGACGGCACAGTTGGCGCTGGAGTACATCTACCGCTTCCAGCAGGACGAACGGGGTTTCATCCCGCAGAACACCTACCTGAACGGACGGACGCGCTGGGGCGGCGAGCAGATGGACAACATCTCCTTCCCGCAGGTGATGGCGTGGATGCTCCGCCAGCACGGGGTCGACTTCGCCGACGCGGAGTACGACTACGTGAACGTGAAGCGGTCGGCCGACTACGTGGCGCGGAACGGCCCGCCGACCGCCCAGGAGCGCTGGGAGGAGGAGGCCGGCTACTCGCCGTCGTCGATCGCCGCCGAGATCGCGGGGCTCGGTTGCGCGGCCGACATCGCGTTCGACGAAGGGTACGACGCCGACGCGCTGATCTGGCTGTCGCTCGCCGACGACTGGACCGACAGCGTCGAAGCGTGGGCCGCCACCGAGACGGGGACGAAGCGCCACACGAACACGCCGTACTACGTCCGCGTCACTCGCGACGGCGACCCCGACGCGGGCCACCTGCGGACGCTCGCGAACAACGGTCCCACGCTGGACGAGCGGGAGATCATCGACGCCGGATTCCTCGAACTCACCCGTCTCGGTATCAAGCCCGCGGACGACGAGGCGATCCGGAACTCGGTGCGGGAGGTCGACGAGACGATCCGCGTCGACACGCCGCACGGCCCGGCGTTCTACCGGTACAACGGCGACGGTTACGGGGAGCGCGCGGTCGACGAGGAGGGCGCGCCGTGGTCGATCGAGTCCAAGGGGAAGGGTCGGCTCTGGCCGATCTTCACCGGCGAGCGCGCCGAGTACGAGCTCCTCCACGAACCGGCGGAGGACGCACTCGACCCCCGAAATCTACTGGAGACGATGGCGGGGTTCGCCAACTCCGGGCGGATGCTCGCCGAGCAGGTCTGGGACCGCGAACACAGCACCCAGTACAACTGGGCGTTCGGCGAGGGCACCGGCGCGGCGACGCCGCTGGCGTGGTCGATGGCGCAGTACGTTCGGCTGGCGCACAGCATCGACGCCGGGCAGCCCGTCGAGATGCCGTCGGTGCTGCGCGAGCGCTACGTCGAGCAAGAGCGCCCGGCCGGGCCGCGGCTCCAGGTCAGCACGCGGTTCCGCGGCGACGAGCTCGTCGTCTCGGGGCGGACCGACGCGGCGCTCGTCGCGATCAAGACGCCCTCGGAGACGGAGCTGGTCGTGCCCGAGGAGGGGTCGTTCGAGGAGTCGCTCGACATCGAACACGGCGAGAACCAGATCATCGTCGCCGCCGCGACCGACGTCGATCTGTGGCAGGCCGGCACGAGCGTCACGCGGTTCACGCTGTGAGAGCCGTGCGCTAACGTCCCGCAGACGCCGCCGCGAATCGCCCACGTCGCTTTTGTCTCGTCGGTTCCTCCACCCGAGTATGGCGACGTACTCGCGGTGTACACGTGTCTCCGCACCGCTGTCTGAAGTCTGGGACTTTCACTCGCGGGTCTCCGGGCTGGAAGCGCTGACTCCGGAGTGGATGAACCTCCGAATCGAATCCGTCACCGGGCCCGACGGCGACGCGGACCCCGAAATTCTGGAGGCGGGTTCGGAGATCGAGATGTCGATGCAGCCCTTCGGCGTCGGGCCGCGCCAGCGCTGGACGTCGGTGATCGTCGAGCGCGAGGCCTCCGAGGACCGCGCGACGTTCCGCGACGAGATGCGCGGCGGCCCGTTCCAGAAGTGGGTGCACACCCACCGGTTCGTCGCGGACGGCGACGAGACGATCGTCGACGACGAGGTCGAGTACCAACTGCCGGGCGGCGGACTCGGCCGGACCGCCTCGCCGCTCGCAGTCGTCGGCTTCGAGCCGATGTTCCGGGGTCGGCACCGGACGACGAAGGCGCTCCTCGAGTAGGCGG
This sequence comes from Halobellus sp. Atlit-31R, assembly GCA_003665935.1. Classification (GTDB taxonomy): domain Archaea; phylum Halobacteriota; class Halobacteria; order Halobacteriales; family Haloferacaceae; genus Haloquadratum. The sequence goes on from QPLR01000002.1 coordinate 748,866, forward strand.
TCGGACCGGGGGCCACCGAAAGCACTTACGGGTCGCTCCGGCAGTAGCCGATATGTCGGGCCCTCCACCTGTCTCCCCAGCTGGCGACAGTGACAGCACCGCCGGCAGCGACAGCATCGCCGACACCCGGACGACGCGTCGGCGGCTGCTCGGGAGCGTCGCTGCCGTCGGCGTCGGGCTTCCGCTCGCGGGCTGTGGGAGCACAGGACCACCCAGTGACGACTCCGGCACCGACGCGACCGAAAGTCCGTCGACCGGATCTCCGACCTCCGGAACGGACGCTCCCGCAGACCGCGGGCCAGCGCCGTCGGTCGTCGGTCCGTGGCCGCAGGCGCGCGCGGACGCCGGAAACACCGGGGCAGTCCCCGGTACCGGGCCGCTCGGCGCGCCGAGCGTGCGATGGGCCGTAGCGAGCGCCGGGGCGGTCGGCGTCAGCGTCAGTCTCGGTGACAGCGTGTCAGTCGGTGCTGACCGCGACAGCGACGACGCGTCCGAGGCCGGGGGCGCGTACGCAGTCGCCGAAGACGGGCGCGTCGCCGCCGTCGACCTCGGCTCCGGGGAGACGCGCTGGACGGCCGCCGCCGGGACCACACCTTTCGCCCCGGCCGTCGGCTCCGGCCGCGTCGTCGTCCCCGAACGCGAGCGCCTCGTCGTGTTCGACGCCGCCACCGGGGAGCGACTGCGAGCGGTCAGCGTCTCGGGTGGGATCCGCCACGCCCCCACGGTCGTCGGATCGCGCGCGCTCGTCGGCACGTCCTCGGGGGGCCTCGTCGCCGTCGACCTCGCGTCGGGCGAGACGCGCTGGCAGACCGGTGCGCCGAGCCAAACCTACCCGCCGGTCGTCGTGGACGGCGTCGCCTACGCGACCGCGCGGCGGTGGGAGACAGCAGGCGACGGCGAGACTGCAGCGGGCGACAGTACAACCGACGCGGGCGACGGCGGGACTGCAGCGGGCGACACCGACCCTACCGAGGGCGCCGGCGTCCTCGTCGCGCTCGACGTCGGGACCGGTGAACGGCGGTGGGCGGTGGGGCTCGACGGCCGACCGACCGCGTCGCCGGGCTACCACGACGGCGTCGTCTACGCGGGGACGCACCGCGGTCAGGTGACGGCAGTCGACGCCGAGAGCGGCGACTCCCGCTGGCGCGAGACGGTCGGCGACTGGGTGACCCACGGGCCGACGGCCGCTGCCGACGGCGTGTACGTCGTCGTGCTCGGCGAGGGACCCGTCAAACTATCCACCGACGGACAGGTCCGGTGGCGATCCGAGGCCGACGTCGGAACCGCGCCCGCCCTCGCCGACGGTGTCGCGCTGTTCGGCGCGAAAGACGGCGTCGTGGCCGCGGATCGGGAGGACGGGGGGATTCGCTGGCGCGGCGACACCGACGCTGCAGTCACCGCCGACGTTCGCGTCGCCGGGGGAGTAGCGTACGCGGGCGATCGGTACGGCACGGTCGTTGCGTTCGACGCTGCGACGGGCGAACTGCGGTGGCGCTCGCCGTTCCGGCCGAAGCGTATGCTCGGCCCAGTGGTAGGTCCGCGAACGGTCGCCGGCGGGAGCCGCGACGGCGGGACGTACGACCTGCTCGCGACAGACGGGACGGAGTTCCCGCTCGTCGGGTCCGTCGGCAGTCCGGGGCGGACCCCGGTCTTTCTGGAGAACGAGCCTAGGTCGTCGCGCGAGACGCTTTTGAGTGTCGCCGGCGACGGGACGGCCGCTCGGACCCGGACGACCGACTACGGCGACGCGCCGGCGACAGACCTCCGTCCGACGCCCACACCGACCGCGACGCCGGAAGCCGGAGCGCCCACGGCGACGCCGACGCCGCACATCGACTTTCCTCGACCGGACGAGCGCTGGGCCGTGGCGCTGGACGTCGTTCCACGGTCGCCGGTGACGTACGCCGACGGGCTGGCGTACGTCGGGACGAGCGAGGGGATCGCCGCGGTCGACGCCCGCGACGGTCGGATTCGGCTCCGGCGAGCGCTGGGAGCCGCCGTGAGCGGTGCCCCGGCCGCCGGTGACGGTCGCGTGGTCGCCGCGACGCGCGACGGTCGGCTGGTCGCGATGTCGGTTCCGGACGGCAGCGGCGACTCGACCGGGGGGAGCAGCGATTCGGCCGGAGACGGCGTCTCGGTCGGGACCGACGGCGATCCGTCCGACAGCGATCCGTCCGCGGGCACAGTGAGGTGGGAGGTCGCACTCGACGGTCCCGTGCACTCCGGTCCAGCCGTCGCCGACGGGTCGGTGTTCGTCGCCACCGAGACGGGGGACGTCGCCTCCTACTCCCTGGAGGGCGCGGAGCGCTGGACGCGGGCCCTCGACGGGGAGTTCTTCGGCGGCGTGGCTGTCGCCGACGAGCGGGTGTACGTCGGCACGAGCGACGGCGCGGTGCTCGCACTCGCCCGGAGTGACGGCTCGGCCGTCTGGCGCGCGTCTGCCGAGGGGGCAGTCCACGTGACTCCCGCGGTCGGCGGCGTTGGGGACTCGGAGCGCGCGACGGTCTACGTCGGCGACCACGCCGGGACGCTCTCGGCTTTCGAGACCGACACGGGCGACCTCCGGTGGCGGCTGCCGCTCGGTCGGTGGGTCGACGCCCCGCCCGCGGTCGGTCACGGTGCGGTGTTCGTCGCCGATCAGACCGGACGCGTGTACGCGGTCGTCGGACGCCAGTGACCGCACCGGAGTGCCGAGGGAGACGCAGGCGGTGGGTGCGAGCCCTCGCGCGGGTCAGGCGTCCTTGCGCAGGTCAAGCGTCCTTGCGCAGGTCAAGCGTCCTTGCGCAGGTCAAGCGTCCTTGCGCAGGTCAAGCGTCCTTGCGCAGGTCAAGCGTCCTTGCGCAGGTCAAGCGTCCTCGCGCAGGTCAGGCGTCCTCGCGCAGGCCGCCGAAGACCTCCTCGGCGGTCGCCGGCGTGTCGAAGTCGTGGTAGTGGTCGCCTTTCTCTTTCGTGAGGATGTTCAGCGCGGCGGCGGCCCCGTCGCCCGCGGAGATCACGGCCTGCCACTCCTCGGCGCGCACCATCCCGCCGGTCGCGTAGGCGTTCTCGACGCTCGTCTCCATCGTCACGTCGACGGCGACGGTATCGTCGTCGTCGAAGTCACAGCCGAGCGACTCCGCGAGGTCGCGGTCGGCCCCGGTCGCGAGGACGAGGTAGTCGGCCGCGTGCTCGTCGCCGTCGGCCGTGACGACGAAGCCGTCGTCGGTCGACTCGACGTCCTCGACGGCGACGTCCTGGTGGCGCTCCGCGCCGAAATCGTCGGCCTGCTGGCGCGCGGTCTCGATAAATGCGCTGCCGTCGACCGATCCGATGCCGGGGTAGTTGAACAGGTGGGCTTTGTGCATCCACGTCTCGTCGGTGTCGAAAACCAGTACGTCGAGACCGTTCTTCGCTGCGAAGAGGGCTGCCGAGAGGCCGGCTGGACCGCCGCCCACGATGGCCGTTCGTGTCATCGAATTCAGATACGGCCGCTTTCGGGTTTAGTGTTTGGTCGGCGAAGGCGTCATCGGTGCGCCGCGCGGACGGTCAGTGGATCGTTCGGGGAGGGCGATCGGGGTCGGCGGTGGGCGTCGCCGCCTCGCGGCGTCTCGGGAGGTCGAGCGCGCGCCAGACGTTCGCGCGAACGCCGACGCGCGCCATCGTCAGCGGGACAGTCGTGCCGGACGGGAGCGCTTCGAGCCTCCGACGGAGTTCCGGGGATGCGTACTCGGAGAGGTGACGCGTCTCGTTCGTCGCACACACCTCGACGGTCATCGCGCCGTGGTCGTTCATCGGGCGGCGTACGACCACGCGGGTGGGGTTGGGGGCGGGCATCATCTATGTAGACGCCCTCGGTCCGCATAAAATGTTATATTTTCAATACGATCGGCTACTAGCGGCTACGTAGTTTCGGTAGGGTGCGACCGAGAGTCAGCAGTGAACCGTCGCGTTCTGGATCGCGGGCGTGGTGACTTCGGCCTCGATCAGTACGGATCCCTGAGCGTCGTCGGGCCGGTGGACCATCCGATACACCTCACCTTCGCAGGCGGGGTTGAGGGCCGCGTCGCTTCCGAAGCCATCGATGTGCGCGTAGTCGCTCGCCGTGAGCGGGCCCGAAGTCGTCCAGACCTGATCCCAGCGAACCTGGTTGCCGTCGCTGTCGACGATGTAGAAGTCCTCGCCGGGCTCGATCCGCCCCTCTGTCAGCGTGACCGTCACGTACGGTCGGTAGTTCGTGTTCCCGGAGCCGTCGGCCACACGCTCCGTCTCGTAGCCGTACTGGGGCGCCGGGTCGTTCGGGAACTCGATGCCCAGCGCGAGAGTCCCCAGAATGACTGCCAGCGCCGCGAGGATTGCCAGCATCAGTACTCCGCCGACGACTGGAGAGACGGCACGTCTGTCAGGGCGGATGGAAGACCCCATTGGTCGAGTGACCGTTCGCAGCCATCTTGTATCTTCCCCGGACCGGCGGGCCATCGGCACCGAGACGAACCTTACTTTTAATCATTTGGTATCTGATTAGTAGAGTGAGATGTACGACAACATCCTCATCCCGACGGACGGAAGCGAGCAAGCGGCCAACGCGGTAGAGGAGGCGATCCGACTGGCGAACGAACTGGACGCGACGGTCCACGCGCTGCACGTCGTCGACGAGTTCGAGGCGAAGATCGTCCCGATCACAGGCGCCGAGGACGAAAAGCGCGAGGAGTTCCTCGAACACGGAAAGGAGGTCACCGACGAGGTTGCCGGGGTCGCCGCGGAGGCAGGGCTCGACTGCGTGACCGAAGTCCGGACCGGAATGGCCCACGAGGAGATCAGACGCTACGCCGACGAGAACGACATCGACCTCGTGGTGATCGGGTCGCGCGGCCTCGGCACGGTCGAGGAGATGCTGCTCGGGAGCACCGCAGACAAGGTGGTCCGAACGATCGACAAACCCGTCACGGTCGTCTACAAGCGCCCCGCCGAGACTGTCCAGTGGATGTTGCCCTCGGCCGAGGATACGATCCACCGTTGAGGTGATACTCGGGGGATCCGGCCGGTGTCCGGGAGATCGGCGGCGACACCGCGGTCACGCCCCGGCGTTCGACACAGGCAGTCGACCGGTGAGCGGACCCGGATCCGTCGCGTTTGCGATAAATGTCGTACCAATCACAGGAATTAAGAATCAGTACAGAGTATCGTACGTGTCGTGAACCAGAACGGACATCGGGAGCAAGGGGAGTCGGATCGTCGGATTTCCTCGGAGCAGCCAGTAACACCCGAGTACAGGGGGACTCCGATCGATCCGGCAGTACTGACGCTAGACGACGCGTTTGCCGTTCTGAACCACCGCCGACGCCGATATCTGCTCGCACAACTCGCCCGAGAGTCCGAGCTGATACTCGAAGAGCTGGCGGCGAAGCTCGTCGCCTGGGAGGAGCGCATCGATCTCATCGACGTCAGGTCGAACTGCCGCGAGCAACGCTACGTCTCGCTGTACCACACGCACGTTCCGAAGCTCGTCGACGCGGACGTGATCGAGTTCGACGAGGACGAGGACCGTATCACGCCTGGTGTGCGTGCCGCCGAACTGATCGACATCCTGGCAGCGATCGGAAAGCAGCGTTGAACGCGCAGGCGAACCGTGACGCTGCGAGCAATTTTTCTGTGTCCGACCAGCGAACGACACGAACTGACGAGACACGCGAGGACGGCCCCGACCACGACAGCGAGTCGGAGAGTCGGTTCCAGCGCGTCGCAGACGTTGTCCTCGAAGCAGTGGGCCTCCTGCTCGACGCCGTGTAGTTGGGTAGGCGACGGTTCGTATGGCCGTTTCGTACGGGGAGCAGCTGCTGTAGCGGATTGTGCCCCAACGTTTTGCAAGTAAGTTTGTAATAGGAAAAGTTCATTTGTTATTGGGCGCGAGTGCAGAGTAATGCGATACAGCCTCCTCGTGTTGGTCGGCCTGATTCTGCTCAGTCCGTTCGCCACTGCGGCGACTTCGTCGGCACACACAGCATCGATCGACGATCCGATCGTCTACGACCAAACCTCGACGGCCACTGACACGTCGACCACCACGACTACGACTTCGACAACTACGACAACCACTGAAACGCCTTCGACAACTACGACAACCACTGAAACGCCTTCGACAACTACGACAACCACTGAAACGCCCTCAATTACGACTTCGACTCCCTCGACAACTACGACAACCACTGAAACGCCCTCGACAACTACGACAACCGCCGAAACTCCCTCGACAACTACGACCTCTGTTCCGACTACAACTCCGACACAGACACCGACTCCGACGCCCACGCCGAGCGAGAGTACCTGTGATCTCCCGCTCACCGAAACCGACGTTACGGGTCACTCGGTGACGATCACCGAGCCACCGACACGGGTCGTCACGCTCAGCCCGAGTGCCGCGCAGACGATGTGGGAGATCGGAGCCGAGGACCGCGTCGTCGGCGTCTCACAGTACGCGACGTATCTTGACGGGGCCGACTCGAGGGTGACCGTATCAGGAGCTGGCGGTGTGAGTACCGAGAAAGTGATCGAGTTGAAGCCAGATCTCGTCTTGGTCCCGAACAGCACGCACGGGCGCAACGCTGATCGCGTCGCGAAGATCCGCGAGCAGGGAATCCCCGTGTTCGTCTTCGGCACGGGCACGTCGCTGGAGTTCGTCGCGCAGAAGACCGAACGGATCGGACGTCTCTCGGGTGAGTGCAGCGCCGGCCGCGAGCGAGCCGACGAGATGCGAACGTCGATCGCTGACATCGAAGCAGCGCTCGAAGACGAGCCGACACCCGTCGGACTCAACTTCTTTTTCGGCTTCACCTCGGGGTCGAACACGTTCATCGGGAGTATAATGCAGGCGGGCGGGCTGGAGAACGGCGCAGCGGAGGAAGGAATCAGCGGATTCGCACCGATCAACGACGAGACGGTCGTCAAGATGAACCCGACCTGGATCGTGAAGCCGTCCGGAGCATCTGTGCCCGACACCGCCGCGTACGACTCGACGACGGCAGTGCAAGAGGGCCAGATCGTCAGCGTGAACAGCAACTACCTGCAGCAGCCCGCTCCCCGCGCCGTGCTGGCCGTCGAGGCGATCGTAGAGCAAGTCCATCCGGATGCGTACCGAGAGTATACGACGGGTGTCGACCCAGACGCGTCGAACTCCAGATCGAGCAGTTCAGACTCGAACGATCGAGACCACTCGGACGATGACGACGACTCGGATCGCGATCGCTCACCCCGGACTGACCGTACACGCGGCACACCAGCGACGCCAGCGACGCCAGCGACGCCGGCCGCGAACACGGTTGCCCCGGTTACCGACCTCGGCAACGAGACGCAGGTACGTACTACCGGAAACGCGACGGTGAACCGGTCAGAGACTCGATCGAACGAGATGGTCCGCGTGCAGGCAACCGACGTCGCAGCAAACGAGACGATCTCAGTTGCGGTGACGGCCGATGGCGTGCGAAATCAGACGCAACGGTCCGGTTGGGGCATCGAACGAGTCAATATGTCGTTTAGCACAGAGGCGAACACGACACTCGGACTCGCACAGCCCGCCGAAACAGAGGTCGAACGAACACTAGAGGAGTCGATTTCGAACGGGTCTGAGGACGCGAGTTCCGTGATCGGCTATCTCAACGTGAGCCATACAGCAGGGAACGACCAAATCTCGGGCGGTGAGTTAGTGATTCGTGTCGACGAGAGGACCCTCGGTGACAGATCCCCTGCATCGGTCACCGTCTACAGGTACCACGGCGGTGCGTGGGCGCCGCTTGAGACGACGTATCTGGGGGACGGACGGTTTGCGGCTCGGACACCAGGGTTTTCCACGTTCGCCATTGCGAGTGTCAGTGCCACGACGAGCCAGCCGTCCGGATCGACGACCGCGACGACGACAGCAACAGCGCAGTCCCAGTCGCCCGAAACCACGGCGATGCCGCTGACGACCACGGTGGACACACCCGGCTTCGGATACACGGTCGGATTGGTCGCACTCACGTTGTGCGCTGCACTCGTCATTCGGCGACCCGAGTAGCCGTTCGTCAGGCTGCCGTCGCAGCCACCACGGCTTTGAACTGACCCCAAGAACAACCGGTATGCCACGCACTGTCGTCGTCGCCGGCGTCGGTCCCGGACTCGGTGAGTCGCTCGCTCGTCGGTTCGCTGCCGAGGGCTGTCAGGTCGCGCTCTTCGCCCGCACCGCCGAGTTCATCGAGGAACTGGCAGCCGACCTCCCGGGACCGGGCACCGGACTCGCCGTACCGACCGATCTCCGCAGCGTCGACGCGATTCGCGAGGGGTTCGACACCGTCAGAGCGGAGTTCGGTCCCGTCGACGTCCTCGTCAACCACGCCAGCGCCGCGTCGTGGTCAGGGCTTCTGGATTCGAGCGTCGAGGGGTTCGAGCAGGCGTGGGAGGTCGGCGGTCGCGGAGCGTTCGTCTGCTCGAAAGAGGCCGTGAGCGATATGATCGAATCCGACGGCGGGACGGTCATCTTCACCGGCGCGACCTCCGCCGTGCGGAGCCTCGGCGGGACGATCGGCTTCACCGCAGCGAAGTTCGCGGCACGCGGGATGGCGATGGATATCGCCCAGGAGTTCGGCCCCGAGGGAGTCCACGTCGCCCACGTCGTGATCGACGGGCAGATCGACGGCCCGGACGCCCGCGAGCGATCTCCCGAGCGCTCGGCCGAGACGTTCCTCGACCCCGACGAGATGGCGGCGACGTACTGGCATCTCGTCGAACAGGACAACGTCGACACGATGCCGTTCGAGGTCCACATCACGAACGGCCCACAGAACACCGAGTTTCTGTAGCTCCGCGTTCAGTCACGGAGCACAGAGCCGAAGTGCCTGGGAGGGCTGCAGTGAGTATGGTCGACGACACAGTCGCGGATGCACCCGAAGACGGAGTACCGACGGTCACGTGTTCGCGGTGCGATCGCGAGTGGACACTCCACTTCGAGCTCGACGAACTGTACGCCGGGAACCGAGCCGTCGAGCAGTTTGCGATCGACCACGAGCGCCACACCGGCCACTTTCCCGACGACGTGACACCCTGGGTCGCCGACTGTCGACAGTGTCCGGACGGCGACCGCTACCTCGAAGAGCGGCCTGCCCGCCGTTGGGCGGAGACGCACGCCCGGCATACAGGCCACAGCGTCGACTTTCGGCCACCGGCTGACGAGGGCTCGGCGGAGCGCATCGGCGAGGAGTAACTCTCTCCGCGCGCCGTTACGGCGTGAGTCTCGGTTGGCCTCTCCTGGCATCCCCCACGACGACCGTCCGGACTGCCCCTCGAACACGGGGGGATCAGAACGGTGCCACCTCCGGAGACCGCCTTGGTCACGTTGTCGACGGTTGCAGGCCGATCTCTCGAAAACTGTCGCTATGGTGGTACGGCAAGAACCACGCGACATCTTCGATCGTAAACACTATAATTGATTGTAATTTGACAGCATTTTGATGACAGCCTGTAACAATTGTCGTCGAGAGATAAGCAACCGCAGTTGGTTCTGTGACTTCTGTGGAAGTGAGCGTCCGGACTGTCTCCAGTGCGGTACTGGCTTACGGTTCCACGAGTGCCCGTCCTGTTCGGCTGCGCCCGAAGCACCCTGTGAGAACTGCGGCACGCGGGTCACTGGGGACGTCCGTGAGTGCCCCCACTGTGGATACGACGCCGGGGGCGCGTACGAGGAAAAAGCAAACAGCTGGTCTCACTCGAAACTCGCCGTTATCGGCGGCGGCACGCTACTTCTCCTCGCCGTGACGCAGATGCTGGTGTCGATCGGCTCCGGATTTTTTCCTCCGGGGATATTCCAGACGGGATTCCGGTTGATGACCTGGTTCTTCGGCCTGCTCGGAGTTGGCGCGTGGCTGCTGATCGGTGGATCCTTCTCCGTGATCTCCGATAGTTGGGGTAGTCACCGGGCGTCACAGGCAGAGCGCGCAACGGCCGCAGATATCGAACGGGCAGAGAAAGCACACCAGTCAGAAGAGTACAGAGAGCAACTGCGGCGAGAGCGAGAGCGCAAGCGGAGAGAACAGGAGAAGCGGAAAGAACAACGCAGCAAGGATTTCGTTCAGTGTCCAGACTGTGGAAAACTCGTGTATATGACTGTCGAGGGTGAGGTGACGAACGTGAAGACCGATTCGCAGTCGGGAGCGCTCAGCGGACTCGGCAATGCGATCGACACGATCGGAGCCGACAATACCAAAGACTGCCCGAGGTGTGGCAGCACGGTGATGATCGAAAGCGAAGTCGTCTGAGACCGGGGACGAGGCGTGATGCTCCTCTCGGAGGGAGTGAGTACGCGGGGAGCGGGGGACAAGCCGATCACTCTTCGAGTCTGGTTCCCGAAAAAGTCCGCCCTCCCCGAATTGAAGCGGGCGAGACTCGCGATGCTCGTCTCGCTGCCTCCCGCTCGCGTCGCTCGCGGGAGCGGGGGACAAGCCGATCACTCTTCGAGTCTGGTTCCCGAAAAAGTCCGCCCTCCCCGAATTGAACGGGGGACTGCGGCGGAATAACAGGGCGGTATCGGGCAATCTGCTCGGCTTCCCCGACCGACGTCGTGGGTTCGCGGAGATGACAACCGATGACCCAAAACCTCGAACCCATCGCACCACAGAAAGCGGTAGACCTCTACCTCGCACAACGGGAAGACGACGCTTCTGAGAGAACCGTACAGGCTCACAGATACCGTCTCAAGCACTTCGTGCGCTGGTGTGAGCAGGAAGACCTCACAAACCTCAACGACCTCACTGGCCGCAGGCTCTACGAGTATCGGCTCTGGCGGAAGGACGACGGCGACCTCAACCCTGTCTCGCTCCGAACCCAACTCTCGACTCTCCGTGCCTTCGTGCGGTTCTGTGAGAGCATCGACGCCGTCGAGTCAGGGACCCACGAAGAAATCCTGCTCCCGACCCTCGATGCCAACGACGACGTCAAGGACGAGATGCTGGATGGAGAACGAGCAGAGGAGATTCGGGAGTACCTCGAACGCTTCGAGTACGCCTCTCGAAAGCACGTCCTGTTCGAGATTTTCTGGGCGACCTCGATACGGATGGGAACCCTGCACTCGCTCGACCTCGAAGACTTCCGCTCGGACGAGCAGGCACTCGCAATCCGTCATCGTCCCGATGGAGGGACGTCCCTCAAGAACGGCGAGAGGGCAGAGCGAATCATCGCCTTACCGGAGCGCACCTGTGAAGTCGTGAGCGATTGGATTGCCCACACTCGTCCCGACGTGACGGACGACAACGGGCGAGAGCCGCTCATCACTACGGAGCAGGGGCGTGTCAGTCAGAGCAACATCCGTGCCCTCGTGTACCACATCACCCGACCCTGCTACTACGGGGAGTCCTGCTGTTGTGACGAGCAGTACCCCTACTCCTACGCCAGCAAGTGCGACCTCTCACGGAGTCCCCACTGCTTGCGGAAGGGGAGCCTCACTCACCTCCTGAAGAACGACGTGCCGAAGCAGGTCGTCTCTGACAGGGCAGACGTCTCGCCCGACGTGCTGGACAAGCACTACAACAAGATGACCGAGGAGGAGAAGATGGAGCAACGGAGGGAGTACCTCGACTCGATGTGACCGCCCGATTGTCATAGGATTGTATGAGAGGGTTGAGGAAGTGCTGAACACCTTTCGATTTTATGATAGACAACAGGGATAACACAGTGGGATTTAAGAGTGATGTGCTGTCCACATTCGTCTAGAAAGACAGGCTAATGGAGCCTCTATGTCCAGAAATACGGGAGGGGACTCGTCGCCACCTTTAAGTACCAATCTCCCGTACAGTAGTGTAAGGAAGTCAGAAACGTATCGCTCGCTGAGTAGCCACTTCTCCTGCTGAGAGTGTCCGTGTAGACGGTGGTTTGAGCAGTGGGTCTGACAGTCGTGTGACTGTTCAGGACGGCTCTTGAGCGATGGGTCTGGCTTGTGAGGAGTGACCAAATATGCTAACGAACAGCAACGACTCTGGCAATCAGGAGGACAGGGAAGCGTCCGATGAAGACGTGGATACAGACATAGCGGAAGCCGTAACCGATGGCGGGCAACCACTCGCCTTGGAGGAGCGACTCGACACTGGCTCGAAGTCGTGGGGTGATGTGCAGAAGGACAAGCATCAGTACGACCATCAGCCGAGTTTCCCGCCTTGCTCGACGGCTCGCACCACACTTTACGCACGAGAGGCAGACGGAGATATGGAGGAGCGATACGAGGTGTTCTTCCTTCTGCAACACGGTCGTCAGCATCCATACGAGCGGCGGTCGAACGGTTACAGCGAGGGGTGGGACAGGCAGAAGGTCCGACAGGAGAACGTCTGGAAGTTCTGCCGAGCGCACATCATCCTCTCGCAAGCGGGCGTCAACGGTCCGGTCAAGAAGTGGGCAGTCCAGAAGGTGATGCAGGAAGACCTCCAAGGGTTCAGCCGGTACTACGAGGGTATCGACGGAGCCGCACTCGGCTTTGCTACCCTCTGGTACGAAGACGTCGAGATGGCGAAGGACTCCTATCTGGTGGATGAAGCCGAGGAGATGCTCGATATAGACGGTAAGAAGTTAGTCGATTACGTCTGGCGGAAGTACGGAGGTGACGTACAGTGAGTCGCTTCGACTTCACATTCCAGCAGGGCAGCGAGGATAACACGGGTGGTGGCTGTTTCCCAAGTCGCCTGAAGGAACACGACCAGTGGCTTGTGACACAGGAGAAGAAACCAGTCGCTCCGTCGAAGGGGTGGCAGAAGTCGGTGAACCTACTCCCCTTCACCGAGGCACAGAACAAGGCCGAGCAACCCGGTGGAGAGGTCGGCTTCTGCTTCACCAAGAGCGGCCCTTTCGTCGGGTTCGACTTGGACGACGTGAAGGAGGATGGAAAGTTCACCGACGAGGCACTCGGTATCGTTCGACGGCTCAACTCTTACACCGAGGTATCGAGTTCGGGCACAGGTCTACACATCATCGGAGAAGGCGAGCGGTTGGACGACCGTAAGCATCGAGATGACTTCTCCGAGAGTGGTCACCTCGAAGTGTACGACGAGGGCCGGTACTTCGTCCTGACCGGAGATGTGTACGAGGGCTTCACATCGGTCAAGAGCAGGCCCACAGTTGTCCAAGAGGTACAGGATGAGTATCTCCCTGAGTGCCAGAAGTTCTCCTTCACGGGCCAGCAGAAGCCTGTGAGCGAACAGGAGTTCGACGGAGGGCAGACGGATGCAACTCCTGAGCAGGTACATCGGACTATGCGTGCCTACGTCAATAGCGATAACCACGACGTCGACCGAGAGGTACTCCGCTTATGGCGAGGGAGCGATGAAGGTCGCAATACCACATCCGAGGCAGATATGGCCTTGGTGAAGCAACTCTACTACTGGTGCAAGGGCGACCAGCAGTTGATGGACGAGTGTTTCCGAGCCTCTGGTCGGATACGTCCGAAGTGGGACGAGGTACACTCCGCTGACGGAGCCACGTACGGGGAGATGGCCATACGGAAGGTGTGTCGAACCAACAGCGACACCTTCGGAGGGAGGTACGTGTAGAGAGGATAGGAGTTCTAGAGTATGGTCACTTCACACCCACCCGTGTTATCTCGTCGGTCCTCAACTGAGGTACACGGGGTGTTTCCCATATACGTCATCTCTCGCCCAATCCCTACATATTACACTATGACAATCGGGACACCGTCTATTTTCGTTTGGCTACAAAAATTCGCTCCTCGAAACGGCCATACGCCCTCGTCGGGTCAGATAGTTCCTCGACAATTTCATACCCCAAGTTCTGTATCAACGAGCGCACCTTATCCGGCTGGTATTCCACGATTAGTTCATTGTCATCAGGAACTGCGTGATGCTCAACTATCAACTTGTTAGGTCGTTTGCTGAGTCCTTGCAATATCGGAATCTCCGCACCGTCTGCATCAATCGCAAGCGTATCACACTCCGGTAATTCACTCGGAGATACGAGTTTTGCATCACCTGCAGAACTCCTGAGTGAATAGTCGTCTGAAACGATAGCGTGATGAACTGTAACTATCCCAGAAACACCATTTATGTCGGTGGCATTGGTCTTTAGTTAGGCCTCACACCTCGGTTGCGTAGCGGTAGCGAGCGTCTCTTGTAAGATCGGTCGTTGTTTGTGGATCTTCTGTGCATCTTCGATCAGCCGCTCCAGCAGTGGCGGTGGTG
>QPLR01000003.1 GCA_003665935.1 Halobellus sp. Atlit-31R
CGGCGACCGCGTGCTGCTGTCGCCGCCGGGCACCGACGCCGACGCCGACGCACGGACGGCCGAGGCCGAGGACGACGACGACCTCGACTACTACGACTGGTGGTTCGTCACCAAAGAGCAGTAACGCTGCCGTTCACGGCAACCCAGCGATCACGTTTCGAGCGGGGACTCCCCGATCAGAGTAGCAGATCGATGCCGGCGAACGCCGCGTAGGCGACGCCGAAGGCGAGCACGAGCGAGCCGATCCACGCGAGCGCCGTTTTCGCCATCTTCTCTCGGCTGACGCCCGCGCCGCCCGCGGCGTATCCGCTGCCGATGATCGCACTGACGATGATCTCGTTGAACGAGACCGGAATCCCGAGTGCGACGGCCGTCTGTGCGATGGCGAACGACGGGATCATCGCCGCGATCGAGCGCCGCGGACCGAGCGAGGAGTAGTCCTGCGAGAGCGCCTTGATCATCCGCGGCGCACCGGTCCAGGAGCCGACGAGGAGCCCGAGCCCGCCGCCGACCAAGAGCGCGGGAAGCGGGACCGCAACCGCGTCGAGCAGCGGAACGAGCGGGCCGATCGCGAGGCCGACCTGACTCCCACCGGCAGAGAACGCGACGAGGCCGCCCAAAACGAGGAGGAACCGGCGCTGTCCGCGCCCCGGGTCGACGTTCATCTCGCGGCGGACGAGCGCGGCCGCGACGAGGACGAACAGTCCCGAGACGGCCGCGACGCCGAGGTCGACGTCGACGACGGGGAGGACAATCGGCGGGGTCGCAGCCGCTCCGGCCTCGGCCAGCGAGCGTCCGCCGTCGCCGCCGAGCGCGGCGAATCGGATGTTCGCGACGAGCAGACCGACGACGCCCGCGAGCGCGGGCACGGCGGTCCGTTCGGGGACGGACTCGTTGCGGAGGAGGCGCGCCGTCCCGTAGGCGATGCCGCCGCCGACGAACGGCGTGAGCACCCACAGCGAGACGATCTGCTGGTACTTCGCGACAGCGGGCCCGCCGCCGTTGGCGAGGCCGACGCCGACCACTGCGCCCGTCACGGTGAACGCGGTGGCGATCGGGTACCCCGCGAACACGCCGAGCGCCACCAGCGCCGCGGCAACGAGCAGCGCAAGAGTCGAAGCCGTCGCGGTGAGCACCGGGCCGACGACGAGCTGTGTGCCGACCGCCTCCGTTACGTTCGCACCTTGGAGGACCGCGCCCGCGAGCCCGAGAACGCCGACGACGAAGCCGGCTCGCATCACCGAGATGGCGTTCGCGCCGACGGCCGGGGCGAACGGCGTCGACCCCGAGGAGCCGGCACCGATCGACCACGACATAAACAGGCTCGCCAGTGCAGCGACCACGAGAGTGGCGAGAGTAGCGACCGCAGCCATCCCGATTACTTCCCCCGATAGCCCTCGTCGAAGCCATCGCGGAGCCCCGTCATCGTCCGCCTGACGAACAGGTACGCGAAGAAGACGAAGCCGAGTAGAAAGACGAGGAGAACGACCAGCGCGGGGTTCGACGCGACGAAATCGACGACGACGTCGACCTGCGCGGGGTCGCCACCCGGACGCACGGCTTGCGACCGGCCGACGACTTCCGGCTGACGAGCGAGCATAGGCGGGGGTATCCCCGGCGTCAGTAAAGGCGTTTCGCCGTCCGCCGGGTCTGACGCGGTGACCACGTGTCGCAGCGAGAGGAAGACTCATCACAGACGCGCCGAAACGTTCGTGATCGATGGCCGACATCCTCCCCTCCCGGCCAGAGCTCCCCGACAGCGACGAGAAGGAACCGCGCGTCGTAGGCCTCGACAGCGACGACGCCGACGAACTCCTCGGGGCGATCACCTCCGACACCGCGCGCCAGGTGCTCGGCGAACTCCACGAGGAGCCGGGACCGCCCTCGGACCTCGCCGACAGGGTCGACACCTCGATCCAGAACGCTCAGTACCACCTGGATCGGCTCGAATCGGCGGAGCTGATCGAGTCCGCCGGCACGGCGTACTCCGAGAAGGGACGGGAGATGACCGTCTACGCCCCCTCGGACCGTGCCCTCGTCGTCGTGGCCGGGAACGAATCCGACACGAGCGGGTTGCAGTCGGTGCTGACGCAACTACTCGGCGGGCTCGGCGTCGTGGCGCTCGGCAGCGTCGTCGTCGACCGCCTCGTGCGGAGCGGCCCGGGTCCATCGCTCTCGGTCAGGTCCGAGGGTGCTCGAGGGTCCGGCGAAGCCGGCGGAGGCGGTGAAGCAGGCAGCGCAGCGAACCGAAGCGGGACGTCGGATCCGGCCGTGCCCGACGTCGGGACTGCCACGGACGCACGCGAAGCGACGTCACCCCCGAGTGTGACGTCGACAGCGACGCCCACAGAGGCCCCGAGCGGTGGAGGCGACGGGGGCGGATTCGGGATTCAGAAGGTAACGGAGACGCCGGCACCGACTGAAGCACCCACCGCGACGCCGGCAGCGACGGAGCGCCCCGAGACGGCCCAAGGCGAGACGGTCGCAGAAGTGACGCGAACGGCCGCGGACGTGACACAGACGGCTGCGGAGGTGACGCAGACGGCCGTCGAGACGTCGGCTGCTGCGGGGGGCGGTCGCGGGCCGCTCGACGCCGTCGGGTCGGCCGTCGCCGGACTGCCGCCCGGTGCGCTGTTCTTCCTCGGGGGAGTCGTCGCGCTCTCGTTCGTCGCACTCGTCTGGTGGCGGTAGGAGACGGAGAGCCGGCGGGAGTAGCACATTTCCCACGATGCTGAAACGGTGGTTTGAGCCTACGCCGTGTATAACACACCACGCCGCCAACTGTTGTGTGTAGGGTCGCCGCCGGCTTCGGCTCTCCCTCCCGGCTTTCGTCCCCCCACGAGCCCCCGAACTGTCACGTCGGCTGCGCGGTCACCTTCCCCTCGAGCCCCCACCCGAGACCGCGACGGTCGCGCGGCGCCGCCGGCGGGCGGCCCGACACCCGTTTTTTTCGCTCCGTTCAGACCCCGCTGTCCCTGCTGACGACGAACGACTCGAAGACCTCTCCGTCGACGGTGACGAGGCGGCCGTCGAGACGGCCGTCGTCCCGCCGCTCGAACTCGGCGTGAGCCGCGCGGTTGCCACGCGGTTGCGCGTGACTCCCCGGGTTGACGAGGACGAGATCGGGCGTCTGCTGGTAGGTCGGGCGATGGCTGTGACCGAAGAGGACGACGTCCGCGCCGCGTTGCCGACCGAACAGCGACAGCGCCGTCTCGCCCCCGCGCCGTCGGTGCGTCATCGCGAACGTGAGGCCGCCGAAGGTGAAAGAACGGGCCTCGGGGAGTCGGCCACGGATCCCGGCGTCGTCGTTGTTACCCGTGACGCCGAGCAGTCGGGCCGATTCGCGCTCGAAGTCGTCGAGAACCGACTCGCGCATAAAGTCGCCCGCGTGTGCGACGAGGTCGGCATCGCGGACGGCGTCGAGCGTTCGCCCCGAGAGGCGGTGTGTATCGGTACTGTGCGTGTCGGAGACCACAGTGAGCATTACCTCGCCGTATGCGGGCCGCACACAAGAACCGCGCGACGGAGACAACGGTGGATGGATGGAGAAGAGAGGGCACTGTTCGAGTGACCCACAGACAGGTGAAGATCACTTTACCCCGTCCCCAGAGTGAGACCGTATAGCCGGAAGCAGAGGGGTCGTCCTCGCAGCGCTCGTCGCGAACGGGGCTATCGCGGTCCTGAAATTCGTCGGATTCCTGCTCACCGGCAGTTCGGCTACGGGAAGGCGCAGTTCTTCTACTCGTTTCTCGTAGCCGTGCTCCTGTTCGGGATCGCCGGCTGAGAGTCCGTCAAGCACGGCTACGACGCGATCGTCCACGGTGGTCACGCCGTCGCCGGGACGGCGTCGATCGCCGGGGCGTCGTTCCCCTCGTGGTGTATCAACGTCGTCGTCCTCCTCGGTGCGATCGGATTCGAGAGCTACGCGTTCGTGAAGGCGAGCTCGGAGATACAGCGACAGATGGACCAGTACGACTGGTCGGGGATCGGCGAGGCGTTCCGGAAGACGAGCGACGTGACGACGCCGACGGCGCTGACCGAGGACACGATCGCGCTTCTCGGAGCGGGGCTCGCGCTCGTCGGGATTCTCCTCTCGAAAGCGGCCGGCAACGAGGTGTACGATGCGATCGCCGCGCTGCTCATCGGCATCCTCTCGGTGGGCTTCGCGCTTGCGATCACGATCGCGTGGGAGAACAGACGGCTCATCCTCGGGGAGAGTCTGTCGCCGGACGCCGAGACGGAGCTCCGTGAGATCGTCGCGGCCGCACCCCACGTCGTCCACATCGACGCCTTCCGGACGGTGTTCGTCGGGCCGCAAGCGGTCCTCGTGACGGCGGACGTGAGCTTCGACCCGGAGACCGAGGCGGCTGAGCTGGACGAGCTGATCGCCGACGTCGAGACGCGACTGAGAGCGGCCGACGACCGAGTCGAGCACGTCTCCGTCGAACCCGAGGTGTAGCGGTCACTGCCGCGCCGATCCCGAACGATAGACCGTCGCGTCGGTCAGTCCCGCAGCTCGGCGACGACGTCGGCGATCCGATCGACCGCGACGTCGACGTCCTCGCGGGTCACGTCGAGGTTCGTACAGAACCGCGTGAGGTACTCCCCGTGCTCCCCACCGAGGACGCCGTGCTCCGCACAGACGGCCTCGAACGTCTCGGCGTCGACGCCCAGTTCGTCGGTGTACACCTGCACGATGTTCGTGTCCGGATCTGACACCCGCAGCCCCTCGATCCCGTCGAGTCCGGCCGCGAACCGGGCTGCGTTCTCGTGATCGACTGCGAGCCGGTCGACGTTCTCCAGCGCGAGGAGCCCCGGCGCGGCGATCAGACCCGCCTGGCGCATCCCCCCGCCGAACAGTTTGCGGACGCGGCGCGCCTCCTCGACGAACGCCGCGTCGCCCGCGAGGATCGACCCCACGGGCGCGCCGAGTCCCTTCGAGAGGCAGAACAGCACCGAGTCGACGTCGCGGACCATCCGTGCGGGGTCGACGTCGAGTGCGACACAGGCGTTGAACAGCCGCGCGCCGTCGAGGTGGACCGGGACGTCGTGGCTGTGTGCCGCGTCTGCGGCCGCCGAAATCGCCGCCGGCGGGACGGCGACGCCACCGCGGGCGTTGTGCGTGTTTTCGAGCGCGACGAGTCCGGTCCCCGCTCGGTGGAGGCTCTCTTCGACGTACGCGTCGTGGATCTGCTCGGGCGTCGGCACGGCGTCGACGGCGTCGACAGAGCGGGTCTGGAGCCCCGAGAGCTGCGCCAGGCCGCCGAGTTCCCAGTCGTAGATGTGCGCCATTCGGTCGAGGATGACCTCCTCGCCGCGGTCGGCGTGGACGCGCGCGGCGATCTGGTTGCCCATCGTGCCCGTCGGGACGAACATCGCCGCCTCGGTACCGACGCGGTCGGCGGCGGCGGCTTCGAGTTCGTTCACCGCCGGATCCTCGCCATAGACGTCGTCGCCGACGTCGGCGGCTGCTGCCGCGTCGCGCATCGCGTCGGAGGGCCGGGTCACCGTATCGCTTCGCAGGTCGATCGGCATAGTCGAGGGTCAACGGGGAGGAAGAAATATCCGCGGATGGAAACCGGCGGAGCCGACAGGCGCAGCACCGCGGGTCCGAGAGCCGGCGATCCGTCACCGCGGGGCGGGGACACGCGGTCTTTTTTGTATCCGCAAAGTGACGTGTGTGGTATGTCAGACGACGGGCCGACGATCGGCATTCACCCCTCGGTCGCGGACATCTTTCCTCCGAGGAGGCTTCGGGACGAGCTCGACGACGCCGCGGGCGACGTCGAGATACTGCCAGACGGATCGGATCTCGACGGGCTCGACGGGCTCGTGACGTTTCGGTACGCCGACGCGTTCCTCGCTGCCGACCTCGAGTGGATCCACTGCGTCCTCGCCGGCGTCGACGCGTTCCCGCTGGACGCGCTGGAGCGACACGGGATCCGGCTCACGAACAGCTCCGGAATCCACGGCGACGCGGTCGGCGAGACGGTGCTGGGCTATCTGCTTCAGTTCGCTCGGCGGTTGCACGTCTATCGGGACAACGAACCGAAGCGCACGTGGGAGTATCCCGACTGGGACGAGGCGTTCACGCTCGCGGGCGAGACGGTGTGCGTCGTCGGCCTCGGGACGCTCGGGCAGGGCGTCGCCGCGCGGGCCGACGGCGTCGGAATGGACGTCGTGGGCGTGCGACGGACGCCGACCCCGATTCCGTGGGTGTCGCAGATCTACACCCCGGATGCGCTCACCGAGGCCATCGCCGACGCCCGGTTCGTCGTGCTGACGGTCCCGCTCACCGAGCAGACGCGCGGTCTCGTCGGCTCCGCGGAACTCGCGGCGATGCGGGACGACGCCTACCTCGTCAACGTCGCGCGCGGCCCGGTCGTCGACCAGGACTGCCTGCTCCGGGAACTGGAGTCCGGAGGGCTGGCCGGGGCCGCACTCGACGTGTTCGAAGAGGAGCCGCTGCCGGACGAGTCGCCGCTCTGGGAACTGGAGAACGTCATCGTCACTCCGCACACGGCCGGCGCGACCCGGGCGTACGCCGAGCGCATCGCTGCGCTCGTCGACGAGAACTACAAGCGACTCCGCGGCGGCGACGCGCTCGCGAATCAGGTCGTCTGATCGGAATCGTCGGAGAAGGTCCGGGTGCGAGAATCGAACCCGCGTCTCAGCCTCCACAAGGCTGAAGGATAGTCCACTACCCTAACCCGGACACGCACCTCCAGATACCCCCGTCGAAGTCAAATACGTTACGACTCGCCACCAGAGTGCGCCGGAATCACACAGGTCGAACTGCCGCGTGCGGGTCGTAGACGACTCGCCGACAGGTGCGGACGGGCGGCACCGGGACGCTTTTGACACCGAGCGGTCTATCTGCGGGCAACCGTGGCCATCACGGACAAGATCTACCTGAAGAACCACCGCCAGATCGTCTCGCAGATCGACGTGAACGTCCCGAAAGGGGCGTTCAAGGGCGCGACGATGGACGTGCTCTACTCCGGTGAGGGCCTCGCGAAGCTCGACGACGCGACGCGGGATCGGTTACTGGACTTCGCCGAGGACTTCCTCGATCCGAAGAACCCCGACGACCTCTACACGGGCTACCCCGAGCGGCAGTTCGTGACGTATCTGCTGGAGCTCAGAGCGCAGGGGCTCGGCCCCGACGCCATCGTCGACGTGATGAGCGACGAGTACATGCTGTACGCCTACCCCGGCGACGTCCTCTCGTTTCTCGACAGTGCCGTCCGCACGCTGGAGGCGGCAGAGACGCTCGCCGGCGTCGAAGGCAACGAGGAGATGGAAGCGAAGATGCGGCGGGCTCGGAAGGCGCTCTCGGGGTAGCAGGGTGCGGCGAGACGTCGGTCGCCAGTCCCGATAGCGCCGGCGGAGACGGCGACCGGCCTCGACGCCGCGCTAGCTCACCCCAGTCGGAACGAGGGCTCGTCGGCTTCGCTCGCGTCGAGGTCTTCGAGCTGAATGACCTCCTCGTCCTCGTCTTCGAGCTGCTCGCGGAGGTAGTTCACGTAGCGCTTGTGTTCTTCGAGCTGTTCGCGAAGGTGTTCGGCTTCGAGTTCGAGGCGCTCGTGCTCGCGGACGAAGCTCTTCGGGACTTTCACTTTCGGCGGGAAGCTCTCGTCGTCGCCGTTGCGCAGCTGCTCGAGTTCGTGCTCGGGGACGACCTGGACTTGTCCGTCGTGGGCAACGAGCGTGTCGACGTAGTCGCGGAAGACCGCCGACAGCGAGATGTCGCGCTCTTCGGCGATCTCACGCAGCGTCTCGAACGCGTCCTCGTTGACACGGAACGAGATGGTCTTGTTTTTGTTGCCCATCGCTTACCTCGGTGTTCGTCGTCGGACCCACTTAATGTTTCGTCAGACAATGTGTCTGAGGTTACATATGTGGGTAACGTCGGACACGACGCGGCGCGGCGGGGCGAACCCCACGGCCGCCTACGGTTCGCTCTGTACGTCGGCGCGTGTCTCGCGGTCACCCGTGGTCTGCGTCCCGCCGTCGGCGACCTCTCCGCCGTCGAGTCCGAGCTCGTCACCGTCGGACTCCTCGAGGCTATCGAGGGCGGAGACCGTCGACTCCGTGTAGCGCTCGATCGGGAGATCGTACTCCTCGCGGGCCATCCGAGCGTACTCGTTGCCCTCCTGGTCGAACGCTTCGATTCGGTCGAGCGTCCGCTCGGCCGTCTCGACGACCCAGCGGTCCCGGGTGGCGGCGTCGACGACCTGGATCGACTCCGGCCGCACCGAGACGTTGACCGACCCGTCGTCGGTCTCGTACGTCCGGGGCTTGCCGACGACGGCGACGTACGCGGGCGGTTCGAGCTCGCGGAGCGTACTCGCCGCTTCGGGCTGGTACTGCCCGGCGTAGACGAAGAACGTCCCGGTGGGGTCGACGATGCGACCGCGCCAGTACTCGTTGTCCTCGCCGACGTCGTCTTTCTCGGTCAGCGTGCCGACGAAGAACACCCGATTCGCCTTCGCGCCGGTCGGGAGCAGCAGATAGACCGGCGCGCGGTCGTCGTCGGACTCTTTGAACGTGAAGGCGGCGTCGTTGAACTCGTCTGCGAACACACGCCGAGCGACCTCGCGGGACGGGATCTCGTTCGAACTCATCTCAGATCGACCTCGCTTTGATCAGCACCGCTTCCGGATCCGCCGGTTCGGTGAGCCGTTCGACCTCGTCTGCCAGCACGTACCGTCCGAGTTCGGGGCCCGAGACGCGGTAGTAGGTCCCGACGAGGTCCGTGCGCATCTCGTCGACGACGACGGTGGTGTCGAGGGCGTCCATCGCCATCTGCTGGGCCTCTTCGAGCGTGACGCCGGTGAGTTCCTCGGTGACGTCGCGGCCGAAGATCACCTCGTGAACCGTTTCGCCGTCGTCGAGGACGCCCTTGATCCGCAGGTCGAACTCGCCCTCGACGTCGCCGTGCTCCGAACAGCGTCCGTTCTGCAGGACGCGCGTACAGCCCTCTTCGGGGCAGCGCTTGATCAGGCCGCTCCCGGACTGGATGTCGACGAGCGCGCCCTCGACGGCGACGGCGTCGTCGCCGACTTCGATCTCCTCGTCGAGCTGCTCGATCGACGTCGTCTTGTTCAGTTTCACCGAGAAGTTGCCCTGGTACTCGTCGGTGACGACGTTTCCGAGCCGGTACACCGCGCCCTCCTCGAGTTCGGGGAGGTCTGAAGTCTCGAAGGCGACGAACTTCGTCCGCCCCGACTCGTCACCGAGCAGGCCGACTTGGGCGATCGAGTCGCTGCGGGGCTCCCACAGTTCGACGACTTTCGCGGTCACGTCGATCCACTGCTCGTCCTCGTCGATGTCGGCGAGGCGGACCTCGTCGTTCCCGCCGCGGCCGATCTCGTCGCGTTCGAGGCCGGCCTCGTCGAGGTAGCTGTTGACGACCGAGCGGCGCGCCTCTTCGACGGGCACGCGGTACTCGTCGACGAGGTTCCGCAGTCGCTCTTCGATTTCGTCTTCGTCCACGTCGAGGTGGTCCGAGAACTGTTCGGCTATCTCCGCTGCGTGCGTTCGCAGGTCTGACATAGTTGTGTTCGCCTCCGCCTCGTTTTCCGTTGGGAGGCACGGGGCGATTGGTTCCCGATGAGTAATAAAGTATCGTGACCGGGGCGAAAGTGAAGTCGGCGGCGGTTCTGCGGACCGGACGGTCACAGGTGCAGTCACCAACGGACCTATAGGACTCGCCACCCCACCTTCCTCCGATGAGCGACCGTCTCGAACGACTCCTCCGGCAGAAGTTCCGCGAGGCCGGCCGCCAGTACGCCCGCGCCCGCGACGCCTACCGGGAGGGCCGCGACGCAGAGACGAGCGGGGAACCGGAAGATCCGATACCCGCGACTGTCCCGCGCGACGAGGACGGTCGGCTCCGCATCGTCTGTCGCCGCGAAGCCGACCGCCGGACCGTCGTAGTGGACGCCGACAGCCGTCCCGAGTGCTTCGAGGCGGGCCACCCCGACTGTGAAGGCTGCGTCGAGGACCTCCACGACGGCATCGTGGAGACGTGGTGATGAGCGGCGACCGACACGCCGACGCCGACGCGAACGCGGATACCGAGGCCGAGGTCCCGGTGCCAGTCGTCGCTGTCGTTCTCGCCGGCGGCACTGGATCGCGGCTCTACCCCGCCAGTCGGTCGGATCGGCCGAAACAGTTCCTCCCGCTGGCGGGCGAGACGGCGCTCCTCGAACGCACGGTCTCGCGGGCGCGTGAGGTCGCCGACGAGGTCGTCGTCGTCACCCGCGACACCTACGCCGACGGCGTGCGCTCCCGCGTCCCCGACGCACGAGTGCTGGTCGAGCCGGCCGGCCGCGACACCGCGCCCGCGCTGCTGTACGCGACGCACCACATCGCGGAACACGGCAGTGACGGCGACGGAGACGGCTGCGTCGTTCTCGCGCTCCCGAGCGACCACCTCGTCGGTGCGGGCTTCGCGCCCGCAGTCCGCCGCGGTGCCGCCGTCGCCGCTACCGAGGACCGACTGGTCACGTTCGGCGTCGAGCCCACGCGGTCAGAGACCGGCTACGGCTACATCGAACCGGACACGTCGACGGGAGCGAACACACCCGAACCGAACACGTCGACGGGAGCGACCACACCCGAACCGGGCGACAGCCGGACGTCCGAGATGCCCGACTGGGAGCCGGTCCGCTCGTTCCACGAGAAGCCGGACGCCGAGACCGCAGCGGCGTACGTCGCCGCCGGCCACTACTGGAACGCCGGCCTGTTCGCCTGGCGGCCGTCGGTGTTTCTCGACGCGGCCGCCTCCTCGGAACTGGCCGGCCTGCTCGAGGAACTTCGTGCCGCCGACGCTCCCGACACTGCCGACGCTCCCGACTCCACGCCTCCGGCCGTGACCGCCGCGTTCGAGACCACCGAGTCGGTCAGCGTCGATCACGCGATCTTCGAGACCGCAGACGAGGTGGCCGTCGTCCCAGTGGCGTTCCCGTGGGACGACGTCGGGTCGTGGGACGCGCTCGAACGCGTCTTCGACGCCGACGGGGACGGGAACGTCGCCAGCGACGACGTCACGCTACGGACGCTCGACGCCACCGACAACGTCGTTGCCGCCGACGGTGCGCACGTGTCGCTCGTCGGCGTCTCGGGCCTCACAGTCGTTACGTGGGACGATCGCGTCCTCGTCGTGCCGAAAGAGCGCGCGCAGGACGTCAAGCGGCTCGTTCGATCGTTGGAAGACCGCGACGAGTTCTGAGGCCGACGAGTCTTGCGGTGGAGTTCTGGGGTCCACGGGTCTTGCGGTGGAGTTCTGCGACCGGAGGGCTACTCGGCGGAGCGACGCACCTGGACGCGGCCCCCGCTGGTCACGCCGACGAGCAGTGACTCCCGGACCTCGCGCCCCTGGATCGCGTCGCCGGCGGCGTCAGATACCGATTTCATCAGCTCGGGGGCTGTGCGGTTGGCTTTCACACCGGCCTCGTCGCAGGCGTCGTACACCTGCTTCGGCACGTCGTAGAGGTCGGTGCCGGCCTCGACGGAGACCTGGACCGGCGCAGTGAGCGCCTCGGCGAACGCGACCGTTTCGCGGGCTTTCTCGACGTTCTGCCGGGCGCTCGACTCGACGCTCGAAACGTTCGCGCGGGAGGTCCCGAGCATCGACGCGATCCGCGACTGTCTGATTCCCTGCTCGCGAAGCACTAACACCTCGGCCTGACGGCGCGTCAGGACGCTCTCGTCGGCGTCGAAGCCCGCTTCCGCGAGTGCAGCGTCGACGTCGAGGTCCTCGGCGTCGTCGCCGCCGGCGCGTCGGGTGTCGACACCGTTGGACCCCACGCCGTCGCCCTCGCTCTCGGCGTCGTTCATACAATCACGTTGGCGGGCGCGGGCAAAAAAGATACAGAAGAGCGAGAGCTGCGAGAAAAGCGAGAAGAGTGACTGTCCGTGCCGTCTCGCCCTGCGTCGAGCGGCGGGTTAGCCGCCCCAGAAGTTGTCGCGGCTTCCGAGCGCGGTCGGCCTGTTGGGACCGCTGGTCCGGTCGTCGTCGGCTCCCTCGTCGTCCTCGTCGGCAGCGCTCGCGTCTCCTTCGGCTGCTTCCTCGTCCGCGTCGAGCGGGAGCCGTTCGACGACTTTCTTGGCGGTCGCGTGGTTCGACTTCACGCGGTCGATACGGACGACCGCGCGCGCCTCCGGCAGGAGGCCGTCGACGAGGACGATGAATCCGTCGTCCGTCCGCCCGACGCCCGCGCCGCTCTCGTGGATGTCGTCGACGTCGACGACGACTTCCTCGCCCGGCTTTACCGGCTGGGCCTTCAGGTCGCGGATCGGCTGGTCGTAGTTGTTACACCACTCCGCGCCGCCGCGGTCGCCGTAGTACTGGCAGCCCATCCCGTCGATTCGCTCCGAGTACCGGGGGCAGTCGTCGGCCAGCGGACAGTCTGACATAGCGGATGTTACTCCACGGCCTGTCTAAACGCTTGCGGGTCTCACAACTAGAGTGCGCGGGGTGTGGCCGCGACGCTCACACCGGAACGCTTTCGGCCGTCTCGCACCGACTGCGGGTATGAGTCGACGCGTCCCCGAGTTCGCCGTTGTCACGGGCGTATTCCTGGGAATATCGGCGCTCGTATCCGGG
Organism: Halobellus sp. Atlit-31R; assembly: GCA_003665935.1. Classification (GTDB taxonomy): domain Archaea; phylum Halobacteriota; class Halobacteria; order Halobacteriales; family Haloferacaceae; genus Haloquadratum. The sequence goes on from QPLR01000003.1 coordinate 12,617, forward strand.
ATCCTCCTCGGCTGGGGGCTCTACGCCACGGTCGTCGTCGGCGCCGTCGTCGCCTACCCGTTCGTCGGCTTCGGCATCGTCCGCGACGACGACCCCGCGGCGACGATCAAGCCACAGTGGCTCCTGGCGGGAGGCGGAGTCGTCGCCGCTGCCGGCGCGCTCGGCGTCCTCCTCGACAACCCGACTCCCCGCGGGGTACTCGTTTCTGTCCTCGTGGCCGCCGCGCTCGGTGCGCCGGCCGCCGGGTACGCGACCAGATACGGCGCCGGAGTCAACCCGCTCCCGCCGCGTACGACCGTCTTCGTCGGTGCTGTGGCCGGAGCGGCGCTCCTCGCCGCCGGCGTCGCCGTCGGGACGCCCTTCGTCGGGGCCGGCGCGGGCGTCGCGGCCGGACTCGGTGCGGCACTGTACGGAACCGCACGCGGTGTCACGTTCGACCGGCGGACGAAACAGGTGGCCGCGGCCGGCGGCGGCGTCCTCGGGATCGCGATCGTCGCCGTCGGCGTCGTCCGCGGGGGCCCGCTCGGCGAGTGGCTGCTCGTCGGGACGGCGACGGCGCTGGTGCCGAGTCTCTACACGGCGCTGACTGCGGAGTCGGGCGGGCGGTCGCGGCGCTCGCAGTGGTAGCGGACGTTCCGTCGCCGACCGCCGCCCTGCACCGCCGGGAGAGCGGAAGTGCCTACGCCAGCGGCGTCCGCTCGACGACGGTCCCGTCGGCGGTCGGATACTGCTCGACGATCTCGCCCTCGGAGACGTCGCCTTCCTCGATCATCTCTTCGAGGAGCCACCACGCGACCTCGACGTGGTTCGATTTGGCCGTGTAGAACTCCTCGGGAACGCCGAGTGCGTCGAGTTCGTCGGCCGCGACCCACGTCTTGCCGTAGACGAGGGTGCCGTCGTCGGTCACCTCGTCGAAGGGACGGCGGATAGTGCGCGCCATCCGCTTGAGGCGGTTGCGGTGCTGGGCGGCGTCTTTGAACACCGAGGTGCAGAAGTAGACGCGCTCGTGGTCGCCCATCGCGTCGAGGATCTCGGCTTTCGAGCCCTCGACGGCGGACATGTGGCCCTCCTGGAGTTCGTAGCCCTGCTCTTGCATCCGGCGGTAGTTCCCGTCGCTCATCTCGAACTCGTTGACGTTGCAGAAGTCCGCGGCGCCCTCGTCGAGGAAGTCGAGGAACTCCGTCTCCGCGCGGATGCCGGGGATCTCGAACGCGGGCGTGAGCCCCTCCTCGCGGGCGACGTAGAGGATCTCCTCCCACTCGGTGCCGTGGAGTTCGCCCCACTGCTCGTACGGCGGGTGGAACCGGATCTCGTCGAGACCGGCCTCGGCGAGGCGGCGCATATTCTCGCGTCCGCCCGTGATACCGGTGTAGAGGTGTGTGTGGTGGTCCTCGCCGAACTCGTCTTTCAGCAGCGAGAGGTAGTGACAGGTCCGGTCGAGCGCCTCTTGGGGCTCGCCGCCGGTGATCGAGGTCCCGAGCGCTTGCATCCGCGCCGCCTCCTCGAGGACGTCGGCGTCCGACTCGACGCGGCGCTCGTTCGCGTAGACGTCGGTGACGTTCTTGCGGTTCTCGCCGAGGGGGCAGTAAAAGCAGTCGCGCTGGTCGCAGTACCCGTAGACGAAGAGAACCATCTTGCCGCCCTTCGCGCACTGCTCACAGCCCTTCGAGATCATTGCTTCCGTACTGGTACCGTCCCGAGGCTGAAAAGTCGTACTACTTGGGCCGATCGGACGCGACGGTGCGGGGGATCGGCCGTATCCTCCTCCCCCCGGCGCTCACAGCGCGTCGTCGAGATCCGCCGAGTCGTCGGCGTCGAGCTTGAACAGCTGGATCGTGTCGTGGAGCCGTTCGCTCCGTGCCGACAGCGACGCCGACTGGTCGGCGATCTCGTCGATCGAGCCCGTCTGTCTGTCGACGCCAGCGGAGATCTGCTGGACGGACGCACTCAGCTCCTCGGCCAGCGCGGACGTCTCGTCGAAGGAGGTGCTGACGTTCTCGGTGTTGTGCGCCTGTGTCTCGACGGCGTCCGTGATCTCGCCGACGCCGCGGCTGGTCCGCTGGATGGTCTTGCGCACCTCGTGGAGCGTGTCCACGGTGTCGTCGACGGCGTCTGCACCCTCGTCTACCTCCCGGGTCGCGTCGCGGATGTTACCGACGACGTCCTCCGTCCGGTTCTGGAGTTGCGTGATGATGTCGACGACGTCGTCCGTCGAGCCCTGCGCCTCCGTCGCGAGCGACTTCACCTCGTTGGCGACGACGGCGAAGCCCTCGCCCGCGCTGCCCGCACGCGCGGCTTCGATGTTCGCGTTGAGCGCGAGCAGGTTCGTCTGGTCTGCGATGTCGGCGATGAGATCGACGATGCTGTTGACCTCCGTCATCTGGCTCTCGAGGTCGTCCATCGACGCCGCGACCTGCATCGAGGCGTCGGTGGCGTCGCGGATGCGCGAGAGGGCCTCGTCCACCTCGCCGGTTCCCTGTTCGGCGAGAGTGTGCGCCTCCTCGCTGTTCGCCTGGATCTGCTGTGCGGACGCGGTGATCTGTTGGATCGACGCCGAGAGGTCGTCGATCGTCCCGCTGGCGTGGGTGGCGTTTTCTGCTAACCGCTCCGATCCGTCGGCGATCTCCGCCGTCGAGGCGTCGATCTCCTCCATCGACGACGCCATATCCTCGCTGTTCGCGTTCAGTGACTCGCCGGTGGTCAGCAGGTCCTCGGAGACGTCTGTCGTCTCCCGGACGACGTTCCGGAGGTTGTCCGCAGTCCGACCGAGATCGGTCGCCATCTTCTGGAACTCCGTGTGCGCCGCGAGGACTTCCGGGTGGTCGACGTCCGGTTCCGGCACGTCCGAGCCGACCGTGAGATCACCGTCGCCGAGGCGTTCGATCCGGTCGCGGAGGTCGTCTATCGCCCCTTGCTGATACTCATAAAGCGCCCGTCGCCGCTCGTCCGCCTCCGCTACGTCGTCGGAGTCGTCAGCGACAGCGACAGCGTCGTCACCGACACGGCCCTCGTCGTCGCTTCCGGTCGCGCCGTCGGGCGTCCGCACCGGCGGTTCCGCGCCGTCGGGCGGGTCGCTCCCGGCTTGTCCGTCCGGATTCGTGGCCAGCGCGCGGTTCAACAGCCCTGCAAGTGGTCCGAGTGTCATTGTCTTCTCCTCTGGCTACCGTGTACCCCACCGACCACCAACCTCGACGACGACGACCGACCTGCGCTCTCTTCGCGTTGGTTCTCAGGGCACATAATAAACTATCGGCTCAGGGTATCAGGAGTGAAAATCAGCGAAGTGCGACGCGCGGTGCGCTACCGCTCCCGAAAGCAGATATACTCCGATGGCGTAGCCCCGGCCAGATGCTGCTTGTCCTCTGTGTCGACCTCGACGACGACCTCGGCCGGAAGACGGGGCTGGACACACCCGTCGTCGGCCGGGACCGGGTCGAGTCGGCGGCGGTCGAACTCGCGACCGCCGATCCGGAGGACTCAGACGTCAACGTCCTGTTCCAGGGGATCCACGAGTACGACGAGTTGGCGACCGCACCCGACGTCACCGAGGAAGTCGCCGTCGCGGCCGTCACAGGGACACAGGGCGGCGACGTGAAGGCGAATCGTGCGATCGGGAAGGAGATCGACCGCGTGCTGGCGGGGCTCTCGACCGGCGAGAACGTCAGCGCGATCGTGATTACGGACGGCGCACAGGACGAGTCGGTGCTGCCGATCGTCCGCTCGCGCGTTCCGATCGACAGCGTTCGCCGGGTGGTCGTCCGGCAGGCGCAGGACCTCGAATCGATCTACTACACGATGAAACAGGTCCTCGCGGACCCGGAGACCCGCGGGACGATCCTGGTTCCGCTCGGGATCTTGCTCCTCATCTATCCGTTCGTAACGATCGCCAGCCTCTTCGACGTCCCCGGTGCGGTCGTCCTCGGCATCATCTCGGCGCTGCTGGGGCTGTACACGCTCTTCCGGGGGCTAGGGCTCGAAGACGCCGTCGACGACACCGCAGATCGTATCCGCGACGTCCTCTACGAGGGCCGTGTCACGCTCATCACCTACGTCGCCGCCGCCGCCCTGCTCGTCGTCGGTGGCTTCCGCGGCTACGCGCTCTTCGAGACCGTCCGCGCGAGCGTGAGCAGCCCGACGCCGCCGATCGTCCTCGCCGCGCTCGTTCACGGTGCCGTCCAGTGGTTCGCGGCCGCGGGTGTGACCTCCAGCCTCGGTCAGGTGACCGACGAGTACCTCGCCGAGCGGTTCAAGTGGCGCTACCTCAACGCGCCGTTCTACGTCGTCGCCATCGCAGTCGTCCTCTACGTCGTCTCCGGGTTCTTCCTCCCGGCCGGGGTCGCCGGCGTCCGATCGTTCTCGATGCCGCAGCTGGCGATCGGTCTCACCGCCGGAACGCTCCTCGGCGTGTTCAGCACGCTCGCGTTCGCGATCGCGGAGTCGCGGTTCCCGACCGCCGTGGAGACGACGAACGGGTGAGAGAGGAGTCAGCGCTCGCGGACGACGACGAACTCCGCGAGATCCTGTAGATAGCCGAGCGGTTCGCTGTCGTCGACGTTCGACGCCGCGAGCGCGTCGAGCGCCTGCTCGGATTGGTCCTGTGCGCGCTGGTTCGCCTCGGCGGCGGTCAGTTCGGTGACCTGCACCAGCGACGGGCGATCCATCTCCGCGTCCTGTCCGGTCGGCTTGCCGAGGTCCGCCGCGTCCGCGGTCGCGTCGAGGACGTCGTCGCGAATCTGGAAGGCGACGCCCACGCGCTCGGCGTACTCGCCGAACGCCTCGACGGTGAAGGGGTCCGCGTCGGCCGCGACGGCGCCGAGTTCGGCCGCCGCGCGGAACAGCGCGCCGGTCTTCCGCCGGGCGAGTTCCATGTACTCACGCTCGTTCGTGGGGCGCGCCACCAGCTCCGTCGCCTCGCCCTCGCCGAGTTCGACCATCGACTCGGCGACGATCTGCGTCGCGTGGTCGTTCCGCGAGAGGAGGGCAAACGCCTCACCCAGGAGGCCGTCGGAGGCGATGATCGCGGGGCCGTAGCCGTACTCGGCCCAGGCGCTCGCCGTGCCGCGCCGCACGTCGGAGCGGTCGATGATGTCGTCGATGACGAGTGAGGCGTTGTGAACGAGCTCGACGGCGACGGCGAAGTCGACCGCGTCCGACGGGTCGCCGCCGCACGCTTCGCAGGCGAGAATCGTGACCGCGGGCCGGACCCGTTTGCCGCCGGCCAGTGCGACGTGTGCGACCTCGGCGGACAGTTCCGGAGGGTCGACCGCCTCGATGACCGCCTCGAGGCGTTCTTCGACCATCGAAACCCGACGCTCCAGATACTCCATTACCCGTCGCTGAGGATGGCGCAGCAAAAGAGGTTCCGGAAGCGCGTCCGAATCCAAGACGAAAGAGGCCCGATCCGGGCGGGACTCGCACGACGGAGGTCGTCAGTCCTCGTCGCTCGCGACGCCGTTGCCGCCCGGCGCGTGGCCGAGGTCGTCGTCGTCGCCGTCGGGGAGCGAGATGAGGTTCTCGCGGCCGAGCCGGAGCTTGTCGACTCGGTCCGCGTCGGCCATCGCCGACAGCAACTGCGAGACTTTGGCGTCCGACCACCCGGTCTCGTCGACGATGGTGGCCTGTTTCATCCGACCGCCGTTCTGCGCCAGCAGATGTTCGACCCGTTCCTCGTCGGAGAGCAACGACAGATCGACGTCGGGTTCGGACTCCCCGTCTCCGTCCGGACCGTCGGCACTCACGGCCGCGCTCGGTCCGCTTCCGCCCACCGCCGCCGCGGCTTCTGGCCCCGACGCGGCTGTCGCACCGTCGTTCCGGCCCTCCGGCGGAACGTCGCCGTCAGCGCCGCTCGGTGTGGGCGCGGCGTCGCGGCCGCCCGATGTCGTCCCGTCTTCCGATGCGGTCGCCGCACCCCACGGGAGTCCAGTCCCCGCCTCTTCGCGCGTCCGAAGCGCCCACGCGCCCGCTACCAGGAGCGCGATCGCGGCGAAGCCGCCGCCCGCGAGGAGGCCGATCGGGAACCCGCCGGCCGCGCCGATAGCCGTGTAGGTGACGCGCAGCGCGCCCGATTCGCCCTCGAAGTCGGATGGCTCCGTGAGGACGATCGCGCTCTCGCGCTGCTGGACGGGGATGCTCGTCCCCGTCACCGTGTATCCGTCCGGCGGTCGGACGACGATCTCCTGGCCCGAGTCGAAGATCGAGAGCCACGTCCGCTGCTCGTCGCTCTCGGCGGTCGGAAGCGTGAATACGTCGTCGAGCACGAGCGTCTCGTTGTCGCCGCGGCGGAGGAAGTTCGTCCATCGGAACGTGAGCGCGAGCGTGCCGCGGTCCGCCGCCTCGTCGAGCGAACTGTGGTAGGTCACGTTCTCGATCGCCATCGGCCGGCCGGTCGAGTCGCTGGCACGGTCTTTCAGCGACTCGAAGAGCACGACGCCCGGCCCCACGTCCGTCTCGCCCGCCTCGTACTGGGCCGCGACCGTCTCGAAGGCGCGCGTCTCGTTCTCAGTTTCGAGCCGGTAGTGCGTCTCGACGCGCCAGTGCGCGCTCCGATCGGATTCGAGCGAGATCTCGACCGTGGTCCGCGGTGCCACCACGTCCGGTTCGTCGCTCAGTTGCAGTATCGCCGCGGAGTCACCCAGCGCGCTCGGCGACGAGGCGTCGCCGGCATCAGCGGCGGCGAGTGCCGACGCTGGGGCGATCGCGGCGACGACGAGGAGGAGGGTCAACCACAGCGCGGGCGTCCGCATTTGCCGGAAGTGCACGTGGAACGCTCAAAACGCTTTCCATCGGGAGCTTTTTACTCGCTGAGACGCGCTCTGAGCGCTCGATCGGGGCGTTCGATCCCTCGACGCCTGCCGTGACGGGGCCCCAGACGAGCGGCTGCGGCCCGGAGCCACCCGCGCCGAACAACCGCGTCGTTTTTAGTGACGTCACGGTGTACCCCACGGTATGCGTGCCGTCGCCCTTTCACTCGCCCTCCTCTTGGTCCTCTCGGCGCTCGCCGGAGCGGTGCCAGCACTTCCCGACGCTGACGCGAACGGAAGCCGCGACGCGCTCGTCGCCGGATCGGCACCGGGAGCCGAACCGGCGGTGTCAGCCCCGCAACCGGGGACTGAGACCGCCGGCTCCAGTGAGCAGTTGGGGACGACCCCAGACACGCCGGCGCAACTGGCCGACGTCAACGGCACGGGAACCGCGATCGATGTTCTCGGGATCCCGTCCTCGGAGTCGACCCGGAGCACGCTCGAGACCGAGCACGTCGAGCTCGGGAGCGGCCTCGCGTTCTCGTCGTCGACGACTGACGTACAGCTGGCGACGGCGGCGACGGTCGAGCGGATCGAGTCCGCGCCGTCGCCCGAGTTGCGCCAGCAGTACCTACTGCAGGAGGTCAGCGAGATCGAGCAGCGGATCGTCGCGATCCGCGCGCACCAACGGCAGGTCGTCGACGCGTACGGGGACGGCGAACTCACCCCGCGGCGATTCCTCTACGAACTCGCGCTGATCGACGCCGAGGCGCGTGAACTCGAACAGCGCCGCGAGCGGCTCGAATCGCTCGCCGAGTCGACGCCGGGGTTCAGCATCTCCTCGTCGCGGTTCGGGAACGTCGAACTGGAGCTGAACACGCTGAGCGGCCCGGTGCGCGGCTACGCGGGCTCGGTCCTGCGCGGCGAGGCCGAGTCGGCGCGGTTCTTCGTCCAGACCGGCACCGACAGCATCGTCCTCGGTGTCGTTCGCGACGGAACGTACGTCCGGGAGACCTACCGGGGCGTGCTCCGGCAGGGCGGCGGTGACCCCTTCTCGCTCGCGGAGGCGGTGAACGCGACCGAGCAGGCGTATCCGACGATCACGGACCTGCGGCTCCGCGACGACACGCTCGGGAATCCAGACAGCGACAGCACGCGGGTGACGGTCGAGCACGAACGCGGTCGGCTCGTCGCCTTCGTGGACAGCGGGAGCCAGCGCGTGTTCAAGGAGTACCAGTACCGGCCGATCGACCAGGTCCAGCCGCGGTCCTCGACGTCGGCGGTCAAAGACGCGCTGGAGCTGACCGCCTACCGGACGTACCCCGGCGGGCCCGTGCGCCTGCAGCTCAACAGCACGACGACCGGCGACCCCGTCGACGCCCAGATCACGGTCGGACCGGCCGGCGGGCGGAGTTCCGTGATCGGACGGACGGGTGCTGACGGGTCGCTGTGGACGCTGGCCCCGAGCGGCACCTACCAAGTGACGGCGATCGACGGGAGTTCGGTCGTCCTGCTCTCCGTCGCTCCGACGTCGACGCCGTACGTCTACGGCCCAGTCAACGACAGCTCCGAGAGTGACGAAACCCCGACCACGACACCGACACAGACGGCGGCAACGTCGGAGTCGTAGCCTGAAAGCAGAAACCGCGGACGGACTCGAGGTGGGGAGTCGGCGGACCGAGTCGCCGCCCGAACCTTCATCACGGGTCGGGCGGGCAGAGGCCCCGTGACGAATCGTGCCGCGGCTCCGGTGATCGGCGTGGTTCTCCTGCTGCTGATCGGTATCGTTCTGGGCGGCGTCGTCGCCGCCGGCGCGGAAGCCGTGGCGGCGGACGCGATCGGCGAGGGGGGAGCAGCCGCGAGCCCTGGCACGGTCGCGCTGTCGCTGCATCTGTCTGAGAACGAGGTCGCGCTGGAGCACGAGGCGGGCCCGGCCCTTCGGCTCTCGGAGGTACGCCTCGTGGTGACAGTCGACGGGAGAGCACTCGCGCACCAGCCGCCCGTCCCGTTCTTCGCCGCCGCCGGATTTCGCGGCGGGCCGACCGGGCCGTTCAACGTCGCGAGCGACGGCGTCTGGTCGGTCGGCGAGACCGGCTCGTTTCGGATCGCGGGGACGAACGCGCCACGGCCGGCCGCCGGCCGAACCGTATCGGTCGCGGTCTACGTCGGGGAGAGTCAGGTGAGTCGTGTTCGCGGGACGGTCGGATGAACGCCGTCGGCAGTCCGATCAGTCCGCGTCTTCCGTCGGTGCGCGCGCGATCGTCGTGATGGCTCGCGGACTCCCCGGATACGCCTGCTGGATGTGGTGTTCGATGTCGACGAAGCCGGCCTCCTCGAACATCCGCTGGGCCTCTTCCTCGTCGTAAAACAGCATTATGGCGTCGGCGAGCTGTTGGAAGAGGGGGTTGTTCGGGTAGTCCGGCCCGACCACGAGGACGCGGTTCCCCGGTTTGACCACTCGGCGGAACTCTTTGAGCGCCGCGACGGGGTTCGGCCAGTACTCGATCGAGCCCGACGACCAGACCACGTCGAAGGAGTCGTCGGCGAACGGGAGCCGCTCGGCGTCGCCCCGGTAGAACCGGACGCGATCCCGCGTGCCGAACTTGTCGAACGCCTTCTCCATCTGGTGGCGACTCTGATCGAGGCCGTGGACGTTGTCGGTGTATCGGAGCAGTCCCTCGGTGGCGAAGCCGGTCCCACAGCCGACGTCGAGGACCTGGTCGCTTCGCTGGATGTCGAGCCACTCCAGGGCTTCGTCGCGCATCTCGTCGTTCCAGATGAACGGGTTGATGCGGTCGTACACCTTCGAGAGGTACTTGTAGAACAGGCGCGCGTTGGCCTTGTCTTCCAGGACTCCCATTGAACGGCGGTTAGGACGGGAGAATCATAACGGTGCGGATCCGGATTCGCCGACCGCCGTGCGGGTGTACCGGCGACGTCGTTGCGGGAGTGTTCCGCAAACACCTTATACAGCGCTTGCGCAACGTTTCGGTGATACGAGTATGCCGAGACCAGAGGTTCTCGAACGGATCAAAACGGCTGAGTCCGAGGCTGACGACATCGTCGCGGAGGCCGAGGAGGATCGCGACGAGCGAATCGAGGAAGCTCGGCGCGAAGCCGAAGAGATCCGCAACGAGGCAGAACGGGAGGCCGACGAGTACGAGGAGCAACGACTCGCCGAGGCCCGCGAGGAGATCGAAACGGAGCGGCAGACGCTCCTCGAAGAGGGCCGGGACGCGCGCAAGGATCTGGTCGCGTCGGCCGAGGAGAACGCCGACGAGGCGGTCGAATACGCGATCAGTCAGTTCGAGGAGGCGGTAAATGCTCAGACCTGAGCAGATGAGCAAGGTCTCGGTGACGGGATCGAAGGCCGTGATGGACGAGGTCATCGAGACCGCTCACGGGCTGAACCTCCTGCACGTCACCGAGTACGACGGCTCCTGGGACGGCTTCCGGCCGGGCGATCCGGTCGAAGGGGCCGAGGAGTCTTCCGACCGTCTCGTCACCGTTCGCTCGCTCGAGACCATCCTCGACGTCGACGAAGAGGATGCGGGACCGACGCGCATCGTCACCGACGAGGCACTCGACGAGGAGCTCGAAGCGATCCGGACGCGCGTCAACGACCTCGACGACCGTCGCCAGGAGATCCGTCAGGAGATCCGCGAGGTCGAGGAGCGCCTCGACGCGATCGACCCGTTCGTCGACCTCGGCATCGATCTCGACCTGCTGTCGGGGTACGACACGTTGCAGGTCGCCGTCGGCGAGGGAGACCGCGACGCGATCGAACGAGCGGTCATCGACGCGGAGGGGCTCCGCTCCCACGAGGTCTTCACCGGCGAGAGCGTGCTCGGCATCTTCGCGCGCCCGACGTCCGAAGCCGACGACTCCGCACTCGTCGACGCGCTCGTCAGCGCGGACTTCACGTCCTACGAGATCCCGCACTCGGAGGGGACGCCCGACGAGTACGCAAAGGAGCTCGAACACGAGAAACAGCAGCTCGAGTCGAAGCTCTCGACGGTCGAGAACGAGCTCGAGGCCGAGAAGATGGACGCCGCCGGCTTCCTGTTGGCCGCCGAGGAGAAACTCTCGATCGACGTCCAGAAGACCGAAGCGCCGCTGTCGTTTGCGACGACCGAAAACGCGTTCATCGCCGAGGGGTGGATCCCCAGCGAACGCTACACCGAGTTCAAAGGAGCGATCAAGGAGGTCGTCGGCGAGCGCGCCGAGATCGAGGAGGTCGAGCGCGCGACGTTCTCGAAGGACGGCACAGACCACGTGCGCGAGGAGGTAACCGCCGGCGGCAGCGGTGGGACGGCCGAGTCGACGGCGGCAGCCGACGGCGGATCGACCGATGCACGCGCCGACGGCGGCAGCGCGGTCGTGATGGCCGACGACGAGCCGCCGACGGTGCAGGACAACCCCGGGGCGGTCAAGCCCTTCGAGGTCCTCGTGCAGGCGGTCAACCGCCCGAGCTACTACGAGTTCGATCCGACGATCATCCTCTTTCTCACCTTCCCGGCGTTCTTCGGCTTCATGATCGGCGATCTCGGGTACGGGATCATCTACGCCGGAATCGGTTACTACCTCTACACCAACTTCGCGGACCGACCGGCGTTTCGGAGTATGGGTGGTATCACGATCGCCGCCGGTCTCTTCACCGCACTGTTCGGCATCCTCTACGGAGAGCTCTTCGGCCTCCACGTGATCTCGACGTACTTCTGGGAGGGCGCACTCGGGATGGCACACCCGCCGATCGAGAAGGGTCTCTCGCCGGAAGGTATCGACTGGGCCCGCGGGTGGCTCGTCGTGAGTCTGCTCGTCGGGATCTTCCACCTCAACATCGCGTGGATCTTCGGCTTCTTCGACGACCTCGAACTCCACGACCTCGAACACGCGATCTACGAGAACGGCTCCTGGCTCCTGATGATGAACGGGCTGTGGGTGTGGGTGTTCAGCGACGCGCTCCGCAGCGTCGCTCCCGACTTCCTCTACACGACGTTCTCCAGTGAAGGCGTGCTGCCGCTCGGATTCAGCGGCTTCCCCGCGATGGAACTGTTCACCATCCCCGGCGTCGGACCGATCACCGTGCCGCTCGTGGTGTTCCTCGCCGGGCTCGTCATCCTCGCGATCGGTGAGCCGATCGAGGCAGTCGAGTTCCTGAACGTGCTCGTGAACGTCCTCTCGTACACCCGGATCGCCGCGGTGCTGCTCGCGAAGGCGGGGATGGCCTTCACGGTCAATCTCCTGTTCTTCGGCGTGTACGTCGACAGCCACGGTGGCTGGCACTTCGGCCTCGGCGGGATGCCGGACGCCGGAGCCGTCGCGGCGCTCGGACCGGGGGAGACGCTGAGTTACCACGGCTACGAGGTGACCGAGATTATGTTCGGCGGACTCGCCCACGGCGACGCCGCGACGATCCTGGTCGGGCTGCTCGTCCTCGTGGTCGGGCACCTCCTCGTGCTCATCCTCGGCGTGACGAGCGCCGGGCTACAGACGGTGCGTCTCGAGTACGTCGAGTTCTTCAACAAGTTCTTCGAGGGCGGCGGGCGCGACTACGAACCCTTCGGTTACGACCGGCAGTTCACGACCGAAGACTAGCCGCCGACTCGCGGCTCTTTCTCACCTTCGTCGGACTCTGGACCGGCGCAGAGCGCTACGTCACTGATTCCCAAAACGGACGAATCCCGCCGATTCCCGGCGCATCAGTCCCGAATTGCGAGTCAGTTTGGGAAGCTTTATGAGATCCGTCTGTCGAAGTACGCACGTTCGGAAGCGACTATCCGGTCAACACACCAAAACAATGTACGAAGTACTCCTACAGCAGACACAGGCAGCCGCCCCGGCTCTCGAACCATCCGCCGCCGCCGCGATCGCGGTCGGCCTCGCCGCCCTCGCCGCAGGGTACGCAGAACGTGGAATCGGTGCAGCTGCGATGGGCGCCATCGCAGAGGACGACAGTCTCTTCGTCAACGGTCTCATCCTGACCGTTCTGCCGGAGACCCTCGTCATCCTCGCGCTCGTCGTCATCTTCCTGGTCTAATCGCCCCCCGCCTCTTTCCATCAATGAGTTTGGACAACGTCGTCGAAGACATCCGAGACGAAGCCCGCGCGCGTGCGGAGGAAATACGCGAGCAGGGTGAGCGCCGCGCCGAGGAGATCGTCGAGACGGCCGAGACGGACGCCGAGGAGCTCCTCGAGTCGCGCAAGGCCGACGTCGAGCGCCAGATCGAACAGGAGCGCGAACAGGCGCTCTCGAGCGCGAAGCTCGAATCGAAACAGGAACGCCTCGAAGCCCGCCGCGACGTCCTCGAAGACGTGCGCCAGCGGGTCGAGGACGAACTCGTCGAACTCTCCGGTGAGAAGCGCGAACAGCTGACCCGGACGCTGCTCGAGGACGCGACCGCGGAGTTCGAGGAGGGCGAGTCGGTGTCGGTCTACGGCCACGCCGACGACGCGGAACTGCTCGAAGAGCTCGTCGGCGACTACGACGGGTTCGAGCACGCCGGCGAGTACGACTGTCTCGGCGGCGTCGTCGTCGAGGGAGCCGACTCCCGCGTTCGGGTGAACAACACGTTCGACTCGGTTCTTGCGGGCGTCTGGGAGGATAACCTCAAGAACGTGAGCGAGAAACTGTTCGAACAATGAGTACCGCCGGCGGTTCCAACCCGGAGTACGTGACGGCCCGCGTCAGGGCGCGCCGAAGCGCCCTGTACGGGACCGAGGAGTACCGCAAACTGATTCGGATGGGGCCAGCCGAGATCGCTCGGTTCATGGAAGAGTCCGACTACGAATCCGAGATCAACGCGCTCGGATCCCGACACTCGGGCGTCGACCTCATCGAGTACGCTCTCAACCGCAACCTCGCGAAGCAGTTCGACGATCTGCTCCGCTGGGCGGACGGGCGGCTCTACGACCTCATCGCACGGTATCTGCGCAAGTTCGACGCGTGGAACGTCAAGACGGTCATTCGCGGCATCTACTCCGGTTCAGACCGCGAGGACATCGCCGACGACCTGATCCGCGCCGGTGAGTTCGACGACCAGCTGTTGGACCAGCTGCTCGATGCGCCGAGCATCGAAGACGTCGTCGAGCGACTGTCTGGGACGATCTTCGCTCCCGGGCTCGAGGAGGCGTACGAAGACTACGAGGAGGTCGGCATTCTCGTCCCGCTGGAGAACGCTATCGACAGGACGTACTACGAACACCTGCTAGACGAGCTCTCCGTCGACGAGCCTACCCAGCAGTATCGAGAGTTCCTCGAAGCCGAGATCGACTTCCGGAACGCACGGAACGCGCTCCGGCTCGCACAGAGCGGTGCCGACATCGACCCCGCAGAGTACTACATCGACGGCGGGTCGCTGTTCACCGCGAGCGAGCTCGCGACGCTGTCGCAGGATCGCGACGAACTCGTCGCGAAGATCCGCGATTCGAAGTACGGCGACGACCTCTCGGAGGCGCTCAGCGGACTCGACGAGGCCGGGAGTCTGATCCAGTTCGAGCGCGCGCTCGAATCGGCGCTACTCGAGTACACCGACACCCTCGGATACGTGTTCCCGGTGTCGATCACGCCGATCGTCTCCTACGTCCTCGCGAAGGAACGCGAGGTCGACAACATCCGGGCGATCGCGCGCGGCCGCGAGGCGGGCCTCGCCGAAGAGCAGATCGAACAGGAACTGGTGATCCTATGAGCCAGGAGATCGCCGTCGTCGGCAGCCCCGACTTCACGACCGGCTTCCGCCTCGCGGGCGTCCGGAAGTTCGAGACGGTGGCCGACGAAGCGAAGGACGAACAGCTCGACGAGGCCGTAACCGAGGTGCTCGAAGACGACGACGTCGGTATCGTAGTGATGCACGACGACGACCTCGAGCATCTGTCCCGGTCGGTCCGCACTGCCGTCGAGACCAGCATCGAACCGACGCTGGTCACGCTCGGCGGCGGCGCGGGCGCGGGCGGCCTCCGCGACCAGATCAAACGAGCCATCGGTATCGATCTGATGGAAGAAGACTAACTATGAGCCAGACAGCACAAACCGTCGGCGAAGACGGTATCATCGCGAGCGTGAGTGGTCCCGTCGTGACCGCTCGCGATCTCGACGCCCGGATGAACGACGTCGTCTACGTAGGCGACGAAGGTCTGATGGGCGAGGTTATCGAGATCGAGGGCGACACGACGACGATTCAAGTGTACGAAGAGACCTCGGGCATCAGTCCCGGCGAGCCCGTCGAGAACACGGGCGAGCCCCTGAGCGTCGACCTCGGTCCGGGGCTTCTCGACACCATCTACGACGGCGTCCAGCGTCCGCTCGACGTCCTCGAAGACAAGATGGGGAGCCCCTACCTCGACCGCGGCGTCGACGCGCCGGGGATCGAGCTCGACAAGCAGTGGGAGTTCGAGCCCACCGTCGAGGCGGGCGAGGAGGTCACCCGCGGCGACGTGGTCGGTGTCGTCGAGGAGACGATCACCATCGACCACAAGGTGATGGTCCCGCCGGACGCTCTCGACGAGGGCGAGACGGCGACGGTCGAGTCCGTCGAGTCGGGATCGTTCACCGTCGAGGAGACGGTCGTCGAACTCGACAACGGCGTCGAGGTGCAGATGCGACAGGAGTGGCCGGTCCGTGAACCGCGCCCCGCCGTCGAGAAAAAGACGCCCCGGACACCGCTCGTCTCGGGCCAGCGGATTCTGGACGGCCTGTTCCCGATCGCGAAGGGCGGGACGGCCGCGATTCCGGGGCCGTTCGGCTCCGGGAAGACGGTCACCCAGCACCAGCTCGCGAAGTACGCCGACGCCGACATCATCATCTACGTCGGCTGCGGCGAGCGCGGCAACGAGATGACCGAGGTCATCGACGACTTCCCGGAGCTCGAGGACCCCTCGACCGGGAACCCGCTGATGGCGCGGACGTCGCTCATCGCCAACACCTCGAATATGCCCGTCGCAGCCCGTGAATCCTGTGTGTACACGGGGATCACCATCGCGGAGTTCTACCGCGATATGGGCTACGACGTCGCGCTGATGGCGGACTCCACCTCGCGGTGGGCGGAAGCGATGCGCGAGATCTCCTCGCGTCTCGAGGAGATGCCCGGCGAGGAGGGCTACCCGGCGTATCTGGCCGCGCGGCTCTCGCAGTTCTACGAGCGCGCCGGCTACTTCGAGAACATCAACGGCACCGAGGGGTCGGTCTCCGCGATCGGCGCGGTGTCGCCGCCCGGCGGCGACTTCTCGGAGCCGGTCACGCAGAACACCCTGCGGATCGTGAAGACGTTCTGGGCGCTGGACGCGGACCTCGCCGAGCGTCGTCACTTCCCCTCGATCAACTGGAACGAGTCGTACTCGCTGTACAAAGATCAGCTCGACCCCTGGTTCCAAGACGAGGTCGCCGACGACTGGCCGGAGAAGCGTCAGTGGGCGGTCGACGTGCTCGACGAGGAGACCGAACTGCAGGAGATCGTCCAGCTCGTCGGGAAGGACGCGCTCCCGGAGGACCAGCAGCTGACCCTCGAGGTCGCTCGCTACCTGCGTGAGGCGTACCTCCAGCAGAACGCCTTCCACCCGGTCGACACCTACTGTCCGCCGGAGAAGACGTACCTGATGCTGACGACGATCCAGACGTTCAACGACGAGGCGTTCGACGCGCTCGAAGCCGGCGTCCCCGTCGACGAGATCATCGACATCGACGCCGCCCCGAAGATCAACCGGATCGGCGTCCAAGACGAGTACGAAGCGTACGTCGACGAGCTCAAGTCGGAGATCACCGAACAGCTCCGGAACCTCTACTGATATGAAAGAGTACCAAACCATCACAGAGATCAGCGGTCCGCTGGTGTACGCCGAGGTCGACGAGGCCATCGGCTACGACGAGATCGTCGAGATCGAGACCGCGCAGGGCGAGACGCTTCGCGGACAGGTCCTCGAGTCCACGGACGGCGTCGTCGCCATCCAGGTCTTCGAGGGCACCAGCGGTATCGACCAGCACGCATCGGTTCGCTTCCTCGGGGAGACGATGAAGATGCCCGTCACCGAGGACCTGCTCGGACGGGTCCTCGACGGCTCCGGCCGCCCGATCGACGGCGGCCCCGAGATCGTCCCCGACGAGCGACAGGACATCGTCGGCGCGGCGATCAACCCCTACTCGCGAGAGTATCCCGAGGAGTTCATCGAGACGGGCGTCTCCGCCATCGACGGGATGAACACGCTCGTTCGCGGCCAGAAGCTCCCGATCTTCTCCAGTTCGGGGCAGCCGCACAGCGAGCTCGCGATGCAGATCGCTCGTCAGGCGAGCGTGCCCGAAGAAGAAGAGGGCGAGGGCGAGAGCTCCGAGTTCGCCGTCATCTTCGGCGCGATGGGGATCACCCAGGAGGAAGCAAACGAGTTTATGGAGGACTTCGAGCGGACGGGCGCACTCGAACGCTCCGTCGTCTTCATGAACCTCGCGGACGACCCCGCCGTCGAGCGGACGGTCACCCCGCGGATGGTGCTGACCACCGCCGAGTATCTCGCCTTCGAGAAGGACTACCACGTCCTCGTCATCCTCACCGACATGACCAACTACTGCGAGGCGCTCCGTGAGATCGGCGCGGCTCGCGAGGAAGTTCCGGGCCGGCGTGGCTACCCCGGATACATGTACACCGACCTGGCGCAGCTCTACGAGCGCGCCGGTCGGATCGAGGGCCGCGAAGGATCGGTCACGCAGATTCCGATCCTCACGATGCCCGGCGACGACGACACCCACCCGATCCCGGACCTGACCGGGTACATCACCGAGGGCCAAATCTACGTCGACCCCGACCTCAACAGTCAGGGGCTCCAGCCCCCGGTGAACGTCCTGCCCAGCCTCTCGCGGCTGATGGACGACGGGATCGGCGAGGGGCTCACCCGCGCGGACCACGGCGACGTCTCCGACCAGATGTACGCCGCGTACGCCGAGGGCGAGGATCTCCGCGACCTCGTGAACATCGTCGGTCGCGAGGCGCTATCGGAGCGTGACAACAAGTACCTCGACTTCGCCGACCGCTTCGAAGAGGAGTTCATCGACCAAGGCTTCGAGACGAACCGCGAACTCGAAGAGACGCTCGAGATCGGCTGGGACCTCCTCTCGATGCTGCCGAAAGAGGAACTCAACCGGGTCGACGAGGACTTCATCGAGGAGTACTACCGCGAAGACGCCGGCGGCGAGACCGAAGCGGAAGCGACCGCCGACTGATCGCTGCCGTCGGACGACACCCCTTTCTACAGTGCGTCGGGCATCGGCGCTTCGCCCGCATTCGAGAGCCGGGAGCGTAGCAGCCGGCGAACCCGGAACCGACCGTCGAGGTGGGCGCGGTGAAACGCCAGCCAAGTGGCCATACAGGTTTTACCCTTTCGCGCGGTGGGTAGTGTATGGCACAGCGGGCGCAGGCGGACGAGCAGATACAGTCGGACGTCGTGCAGGAGCGATCTGACGCTGACGCGCGGACGGTCGCGGCGATGCGCGACGACGTCGGCGAGTCGCTGAAGACGCGCACGATGGACGAGGCCCCCGTCGGGATCACCGTCGCGGACGCGACAGAGCCAGATATGCCGCTCGTGTACGCGAACGCCGCGTTCGAGCGGATCACCGGCTATCCCCCGGAGTACGCCGTCGGGCGAAACTGTCGGTTTCTGCAGGGGGCCGACACGCGCGACGAACCCATCGAACAGATGCGGGCGGCGATCAGAGAGGGCCGCTCAGTCACCGTCGAGCTCCGAAACTACCGGCGTGACGGTGAGCTGTTCTGGAACGAGGTGACGATCGCGCCTCTGTACGACGATGCGGGAGACGTCGCCTACTACGTCGGCTTCCAGCAGGACGTCACGCGGCGCAAGGAGGCCGAGCAGGCGGCCGCCGAGCGTGCCGAGCGGATCAAGCGAGAGCAGACGGCGCAGAAGCATCTCCTCGAGCGGCTCGACGGAGTCGTCGCCGACGTCACGAGCGCAGTGACGCAGGCCGACTCCCGGAGTGTGCTGCACCGCGACATCGTCGAGACGATCGGGGAGACCTACGCCGGTGCGTGGTTCGGGGCGTACGACCCCTCCACGGCCGCGGTCGAACCCGAGGTGGTCGTCGGTAGCGTCGGCGACGCGGGCGGTCGGCAGTTCGCCGCCGGGGATGCTACGTCCACGGACGGCCGCGGTGACGTCACGGCCGGACCGGAACCACGCGACCCGGTCGAACGCGCCGTGGCCGGTGCACTGGCCGACCGTGGCGTGCACGTCGAGTCGCTCGTCGCCGAGACGGGGAGCGAGGTGCTCTCGGTCGCCGCCGTGCCACTGTACTACGGGGAGGCGACGTACGGGGCGCTCTGCGTGTACGCGCGGAACGGCGGCTTCGACGAACACGAGCAGGCGATCCTCACGGTGCTCGGGCGGACCGTGGCCACCGGCATCAACGCCCTCGAGAGCCAGCGGACGCTGCAGACACAGGAGATCGTCGAACTGCGACTCGCCCTCGGCGATCACCCCGTGGCCGGGTTCGCGACGGCGCTCGACTGTCACCTGACCTACGCCGGGCGCGTCGGCGACGGAGAACGACCGACGATGCTGTTCGAGGTCGCCGAACCGGCCGAAGAGTTAGACGCGGACGCGATCTACGGCGCGGCCGCCGAGCGCGACGACGTAGACGTCGAGGCGGTTCTCGCCGCCTCGACCGATCAGCCCGTAATCGAACTCGCTATCCTCGACCAGACGTTCCAGCGCCTGCTCACCGATTACAGCGGCGACTTCCGCGCGGCGGCGGTCGAGCCCGGAATCGCCCGTGTCACCGTCGAGATCGGCCGGGAGACACTCGCTCGCTCGCTGACGACGGCCGTGATGGAGCAGTTCGAGGACGTTCAGGTGATCGGCTACCGCCGTCGCGAGGCGCGCACGGAGACGTGTCGGGGAATCGTTGCTGATCTCGAAGCGGAGCTGACGAACCGACAGCACGACGCGCTCCTTCGGGCCTACACCGCCGGCTACTTCGAGTGGCCGCACGAAACCAGCGGCGACGAGATCGCCGAGTCGATGGGGATCTGCCGATCGACGTTTCACCAGCACCTGCGCGCAGCACAGCGAAAGCTCGCGGCGACGCTCTTCGGCTGACGCACGCGATCCACTCGCGTCCGACACATTTTAATCGAGTAATCCCAGAATCACGGTAGTATCCTGTTGCCGCGTGATCCTGTCGCTCCGGTCGGCCGATAAATACGTATAGGGCCGGCGTCGTCCGGCGGGAGCCTAACTAGTTGGGCACGCTGCTTACGTCACATACCTGCAAAAAAAGCAGTTGCACTATGCCGCAACCAGGTAGTGAATCAATTTGGCTTTGGCTTGGAACGCTCGGAATGTTCCTGGGGATGCTGTACTTCATCGCCAGGGGCTGGGGCGAAACAGACAGACGGCGTCAGGAGTTCTACATCGTAACGATATTTATCACCGCGATCGCGTTCGTGAACTATCTCGCGATGGCGTTAGGCTTCGGGTTGACCATCATCGAGGTCGGTGGCGAGGAGCTACCGATCTACTGGGCCCGGTACACTGACTGGTTCTTCACGACGCCGCTGCTCCTCCTCGACCTCGGGCTGCTCGCCGGTGCGAGCCGGAACGAGCTCACCTCGCTGGTCGGACTGGACATGCTGATGATCGGTACGGGCGCCGTCGCGACGCTGTCTGCCGGCCCCGGCTTCCTCACCGAAGGTGCACGTCGCCTGGTGTGGTGGGGCGTCTCCACCGGCTTCCTGCTGGTGCTGCTGTACATGCTGTACGGCTCCCTCGACGAGAAGGCGAGTAAGCTCAGTAGTGACGCGGCATCGACGTTCAACACACTCCGGACGTTGATCGTCGTAGTCTGGCTGGTCTATCCCGTCTGGTGGATCGTCGGCACGGAAGGCCTCCAGCTCGTGTCGCTCAACATCGAGACGGCCGGCTTCATGGTGCTGGACCTGGTCGCGAAGGTCGGCTTCGGGTTCATCCTGCTGTCGAGCCGGAAGGTTCTCGACGCAGCCGGTACGCAGACGGGTGCCGAGGCGGCCGACTGATCGGCACTCGACCCAAACGATGATGCGGACGCGGTACGGACTACAGACGACGGGGTGACTCGTCGACTGCCGGATCGACCGGCGCGCGCCCTTCCGGACGGGCAACCGCGACAGACACGACAGACACCCCCCGAACCACCCTCCGCGACGACGTCGCGACGAGTACCGCGGACTCGGCACGCGTCCTGGCACCCCGGACGCCGGGACGCAGCCGCCCATACAACCCCAAACGAACCCAACGATGACATTTCAGTTTACGTACCTACAGTTCCACTTCGCGTTTTTGATACCGGCAGTGATGCTGCTTTCCGCGACGGGTTTCGTGAGTCGGTCGCGGATCAGTGGCGTCGCATCGTGGGGACGGAGTAGTTGGCGGCACTACTGGGCGGGGGTATCGATCATCACGGTCGTCGCACTGGTGTATACGACCCCGTGGGACAACCTCCTCATCGCGCACGGCGTCTGGTGGTACGGGGCAGAGACCACGGTCGCGACGATCTGGCACGCGCCGTTGGAGGAGTATCTCTTCATCGTCGTCCAGCCGTGGCTGACCGCCCTGTGGCTCTCGCACCTGTCGTTCTCGCCGAAGTGGCCGTCGGCGTCGCGGCCGGTCCGGAGCCGCGTCGCGGCGCTCGGCCTCGCGGTCGCCCTCGGCATCGCGGGCTGGTTCCTGCTCGGAACCGACGCGACGTTCTACCTCGGTTCGATCCTGACGTGGGCGGCTCCGGTGCTGGCGCTGCAGTGGGTCGTCGGCGCACCGCAGCTGTGGGCGCGTCGACGCGCCGTGGTGCTCGGGACGCTGGTCCCGACGCTGTATCTGTGCGTCGCCGACCGGATCGCCATCGAATACGGGATCTGGATCCTCTCGGAGCAGTACACGACTGAGCTCTACATCGCCGGCCTGCCGGTCGAGGAGGCGATGTTCTTCCTCGTGACGAACCTCTTCGTCGTGCAGGGGCTCGTCCTCTACCGACTCGTGATGCGGCGGTGGGACGACGATCCGTCGGTCGCACCGCGGCAGTGGTACAGCCGTCTCAAGGCGAAGGCGAACGGGGCAAAGTAGTCCCGATGGCCGGCTCGGTGTCGCAGGACAGCGAGACGCGACGCGTCGGCGAAAACACCGCCGGCGGCGGAGGCGACGTTACGCAGTCGCTGATGCACGCCATCGGGGGACGTCCGGCGTGGCTCGTCATTGCCGGCGTCGCGGTTCTCGGAGCGGCCGCGACGGTCGTCGGCACGACAGCGACGCTGCCGGCGTGGGCTCGGTACGTGCCACTGGCGGTGAGTCTGCTGGTGTTCGGCCTGCCTCACGGCGCGGTAGACCATCTGGCACCGGCCCGAGCGGCCGGCAAGCGACCGTCGGTGCGCTGGCTCGCGGCCGTGGGACTCGTCTACCTCCTCCTCGGCGGAGCGTACACGGCGGCGTGGTTCGTCGCGCCCGCAGCCTCGGCCGCGTTCTTCATCGGGATGACGTGGTTCCACTGGGGACAAGGCGACCTCTACGCGCTCGAGGCGATGGGCGGATCACATCTCGACAGCCGAACGGCCCGCGCCGGCACGGTGCTGGTGCGCGGCGGCCTGCCGATGCTCGTCCCGCTGCTTCGGTTCCCCGAACTGTATCGCGATGTCGTCGACGCGTGGGTGGTGCTGTTCGGTGGGAGCCTCGACGCCTCGTGGCTTTTCACCGCGGAGGTCCGCCTCGGGATCGGCGCCGCGTTCGCGGCGTTGACTATCGGGACACTCGTCGCGGGCTATCGGACTGCCAGCGGTTCGGGCTGGCGACGCGACGCGGTCGAGACGGCGCTGCTGTGGGCGTACTTCCTCCTCGTGCCGCCCATCGTCGCCGTCGGCGTGTACTTCTGTGTGTGGCACGCGCTCCGACACATCGCTCGCCTCGCGGGGGTCGACCCGGCGGCTCGTCAGGCGTTCACCGAGCGCGGATCGATCGCCGCACTCCTGCGGACGGGCCGGGACGCGCTTCCCCTGACGGTCGTCTCCGTTGGGCTGCTCGTCGGTGCCGCCGTCGTCGGAAGCGTGCAGACCGACGTGCGGACGCTGGCCGCGCTGTATCTCGTCTTCATCGCCGTGCTGACGCTGCCCCACGTGGCGATCGTGACGTGGATGGACTGGGCCGAGAACGCCAGTCTCGCCCGCCTCGTTCGTGAACAGTAAAAGGTTAACAGGCTCGGTTCACAACTGACAGGCAATGGCCGAAGACGTCAAACCGACACGCAAGAACTTGATGGCGATCGAGGACCGCATTCAGCTGTCCGAGCGTGGCCACGACACGCTCGAACAGAAGCGAGACGGCCTCATTATGGAGTTTATGGACATCCTCGATCAGGCACAGGACGTCCGGTCCGAGCTGAACGGGAACTACGAGACCGCCCAAGAGAAGATCAATATGGCGCGGGCGATGGAGGGCGACGTCGCCGTTCGTGGGGCCGCCGCGGCGCTCAAAGAGCACCCGGAGATCACCACGCAGTCGAAGAACATTATGGGCGTCGTCGTCCCGCAGATCGAGTCCTCGCGGGTCAAGAAGAGCCTCGACCAGCGCGGCTACGGGCTGCTCGGGTCGTCGGCGCGGATCGACGAGGCCGCGGACGCCTACGAGGAGCTTCTGGAGACGATCATCCTCGCCGCGGAAGTGGAGACGGCGATGAAGAAGATGCTCAAAGAGATCGAGACGACGAAGCGTCGCGTCAACGCCTTGGAGTTCAAACTGCTCCCCGAGCTCAACGAGAACAAAGAGTACATCGAGCAGAAGCTCGAGGAGCAGGAGCGCGAGGAGATCTTCCGGCTCAAGAAGATCAAGAACAAGAAAGAGGAAGAAGAGAAGGCCGAGAAAGAGGCCGAAAAGGCCGCCGCGGCTCCGGCCGACGACTGAGGACGGCAACAGCGACGCGAGCGACGAGCAGCGCGTCTTCGGACGACGTCTCATCTTCCGGTTTCTGTCTCGCGGATCGTCGGGTCGAACAGACAGCGGTGGCTTCGCTGTCGCCAGCCGCACCGCGTCGGCGTCGCGGTCGGCAGTCGCGCGTCAGAACTACGGTGGTCGCTCCCACGCCGCCGTCAGATGATAAGTCTTAATTAGACTACCGGGTTACGAGGAAGTGGAGCAAGCCCGGGTGGTGTAGTGGCCCATCATACGACCCTGTCACGGTCGTGACGCGGGTTCAAATCCCGCCTCGGGCGCTTGTGCTTTGCTCCGACGTGTGCCCGGGTGGTGTAGTGGCCCATCATACGACCCTGTCACGGTCGTGACGCGGGTTCAAATCCCGCCTCGGGCGCTTTTCCGATTCTCGATCTTCTAGCGACGTCCACTCGGTCGGAGAGTCTCCGAATCCGACCCTTCCCGAACGACCGTTTCAGAGCCCTGCGAGCGCGGTCCCGACGGCGACGCCGACGAGCGCCGCAGCGAGCGTTCCGAGAGCGTCCACGGCAGCCAGCCGCGGGTGTCCGCCCGAGGCGGCCTCGGCGACGTTGACGGCGAACGACGAGAACGTCGTGAACGCGCCGCAGAATCCGGTGCCGAGGACGGCGAGCGTCGTCGCTGTCGGTGACGAGGCGACCACGGCTCCGAGGGCGACGCTCCCGAGTACGTTGACCGCCAGCGTGCTCCGCCGGCCGCCGCCGAGTGCGACGTCGACGGCGTATCGGGCGAGCGCCCCGGTCGAGCCGCCGAGTCCGGCGAGAAGCGGGAGTGGGAGGTAATCGAGTCCGGCGAGAAGCGAGAGGCCGACGTCGAGAGCGAGGCTCACGAGTACCGCCTCCCGACTGCGAGTCCGAGAAACGCGGCGGCGAATCCGAACGCGTACGTGGCGCCGACGTTCGCGAGCCCCCACGTCGGGCCGAGCGAGGTCGTCTCGACGGCGAACGTGCTGTAGGTCGTGAACGACGAGAGAAGCCCGGTCGCGAGGAAGAAGCGGGCCCGGCTCGATCGGACGGCGCTCGCGGCGACTGCGAGGACGAAACTGCCGCAGACGTTCGCGACGAGCGTCCCGCTCGGACCCGCGACAACAGTCCCGACCAGATACCGGGCCGTCGCCCCGAAAAATCCACCGAGCGCGATCAGCACGGGGACGAGCCGGTCGGTCATCGGACGTGAGTCACGCGCCGGTGTACTCGTCGGTTTCGGTCGCGTCTCCGGCGCTGGCGGCGAGCGGCGGGGGAGCGACCGCCGACGCACGGGGACTCGATCCGCCGTGTGGCGTGTCGCGCTCGCGCACTGCGACCGTCCGCACCGCTTCCGCAGTGTCGTCGACGACGAGTGCGTCGCCGGGCGCTGTCGGCATTCGGCCTGCGACGTCCGCATCGACGTACGTCGGGTCCGCAGCGGTGAGCGCCCGCACGTCTGAGCCGGCCGTCAGTCGGTGGACGATTCTGAGATCCGACTGTGAGATCGCCACCGACGGGAGCGCGCTGGGGCGCTGCGTCGCGGTAACGAGCGAGACGCCGGGCGCACGACCGCGCGTGAGGATCGTCCGAAGCGACGCGCCGGCGACGCCCTCGAAGAAGACGTGCGCTTCGTCGACGAAGAGCCAGGGGAGCCGTTCGATCCGCCGTGCCCCGGTCGTCGTCGACCCCGCCGCAGTCGCGTGCTCGACGCGAGCGTCGTACAGCGCCGCAGCGACGCCGGCGACCACCGCGTTCGCGGGGGCGTCGTCGAGGCCGGAGCAGTCCAGAATCGTCGCTTCGCCCCCGGCGAGCGCTCCCGCGTCGAGGCCGGCGGGGTCGAACACGTCCCATTCGTCGGCTCGGCGAAGCCGGTTCGCGGCCGCTCGCCGCACGTCCGCCGCGGCGTCGGCGTCGTCCACGAAAGCCCGCATCTCCGAGAGCGTGCCGGCGTCCGCGGCAGCGTGCCAGACGAGCGCGCCCACGGGCTGGTCTGGATCGCTGCCGACGAGAGGTGGCCAGCGCGACGGCGGAATCGCGCCGGCGCTGACCGCCGGTTCGTCGACGACCCGGGCGGGAACCGCGTCGCCGTCCGCATCGGCGGCGAGCCCGCGGAAGACGCCCATCGGATCGACGACGACGGGCGCGACGCCGTGCGTTCTGGCGGTCTCCTCGACGAGGACACCGAGCGTGTACGACTTGCCGTAGCCGCGCTTACCGACGGCGAGTGCGGCGTGCGGTCGGTCGAAGTCGATTCCGACGGGCGTGCCGAGGCTCCCGTCGCGTGCGCGGTGGTGGCCGAGGTCGCCGACTGGATCCGTAGAGCCGTGCTCCTCGTCGGCGTCGTCACGGCGACCGAAGATCTCCGTGTGCATCGACGGGAGTGGTCGCGGGATCACGGATGAACCCTCGGCCGAGCGTTTATATACCGAGACGGGACCACGGCTCGTATGCTCGACGAACTCCGCCAGTTTGCCACAGACGACCGCGCGATCGAAGGCCTCCCGATCAGGCTCGTCATCGCCCTCGTGGTCGGCGTAGCGACGATGAGCGTGATGCTGAATATGCTCTCCGGGATGCAGGGACTCGCCGTCTCCGAACTCGACGTGCAACCCTCGCCCGACGTCGTCCAGCCCGGAGAACAGGAACTCAAGCTCACCGTCGTCGACGACGACGGCGACGGCGTCGAGGGAGCGACGGTGATCGTGAAAGACGGCAGCGCCGAGATCGGTGACGTGGCGACGGCCAGATCCGACGGCGACGGCGTCGCGACCGTCACCGTCGAACCCGAGACGCGGGCGAATCAGGAGACGGGGACCCTCGTGGTCGACGTGAAGCCGCCGTCCGGGAGCCAGTTCGTCGATCGCCGATCGAACACGGAGATTCTCGTCGTCGAGGAGTAGAACGCTCCCCGCTCGACCACCGGCGTCGCGTTCACCGCTCGGGATGCGTCGGGGCGTCGAACCCACCCCGGACGAGCGGTTTCGCGATGTGCCGCCGGGCACACGGTGGGACCTCGTACCACCCGATCGCCAGGTCGCGGTCGAGTTCGACGGTTTCGGGGCCGGACGCCGACGTCCCGCAGTCGCGGCACCGATAGCCCTGATCGCGGCCGGCGCTCTTCATCGACCGCCCGCAGCCGTCGCACGTCGGCGTCGTCTCCGTCTGTCGCCGAAGCGAGCGGACGGCGAACTTCTCCAGTTTGAGCGTGCCGTCGGTCACCTCGCCGCAGACGGTCACGTCGTCGCCGGGGGAGAGCCCCCGCACGCGGTCGCGGAACCGTTTCGTCGGCTCGAACGCGACGCAGTCGACCGACGCATCCGCTCCGTCAGGAGCGCCGAGCTCGAAGAAGACGTGGCCGCCCCGGCGCGTTTCGGGGTCCGTCACGACGGTGCCGTCGACGCAGTAGGCACGTCCCTCGCGCAGGTCGTCGATCGCCCCCGCACGGAGGTGGACGTCGGTACCCTGGTTGGTCAGGAACGTCGCCGACCGCTCGATCGGTTCGCTCTCGATTCGGTCGGCGAGTTCGGAGACAGCGTCGGGATCGTCGCCGCGGATCCCGTAGAGGATCGGTCCGGGCGCGTTGGGCACACAGACCGGCTCTGCCTCCGCGCGGTCGACCGTGTCCCACGCCTGCGGATAAAACGCCTCGGCAGCGTCGAAGACCGACGCCTCGTCGATCTTCCGGGGCGTTCCGCACCGGTCGAAGCGCCGGTACGCGATCTGCTCGTACGTCCACTCGTCGAGTGCAGCCCACGCGCCGACCGCAGCGAGTGCACCGATCCGTCCGCGGCCGCCGGCCCACCCGCGGTGGAGGTAGCCGACGTCGCCGACGAGCGCGAGCGCGTCCCTCGGCTCCAACAGGTCGCGGATCGCCCGGCGCGTGAAGTTCGCGACCGGGTCCGGGATCGCATCGGGGGCGACGTCGGCGACGACGACGCCCGGACTCGTCCGCGGATCGCCCGTCTCCGCGAGCGGTTCCAGTTCGGCAGCGGCGAGGTCGAGCACGCGCTCGGGGTCGAGATCGACGTGGAGCGCGAGCGCCGCGTTGCCTCGCGTCTTGTGTTCGACCGCGGGGTTGAGCCGGATCAACAGCTTGCGGTGGACGCGCCCACCGGCGTCCGCGATGGCCTCGGCGAGCCGCGTCGCGAGGTACGTGGTACACATCCCGCGCTCGCGGGAGTCGGTGTCGTCGAGGCCGACGATCGTCATCGGGGGGACGTAGTCGACGCGACCTCTAACTGCTTTCGGGACGGCCGAGACGCCACCGTCGAAACCGCTGGAACCGGCAGACGCCGCCTGAGTCGACGGCACAACACATATATGGTCTGAATCGCTTACATCCGGTTATGTCTCGGTCCGCGCTCGTCGGAAACGTCACAGCGATGCTCGAGGACGCCGGGTTCCTCGTCAGCGAGCGCTGTGCGATCCGGCCGAAGAGCTTCGACGTCGCCGCGAGGCGAGGCGAGGACCTGGTGCTTCTGAAGATCCTGGGGAATATCGACGCGTTCGACGGCCGGACGGGCGAAGAGATGCGACGGCTGGGCACCTACCTCAACGCGACGCCGATGGTCGTCGGACTGCGTACACGCGACGAGGATCTGAAGCCCGGCGTCGTCTACTTTCGGCACGGCGTGCCGGTGCTGAATCCCGATACCGCACTGGAACTGTTCGTCGAAGGCGTCCCGCCGCTCATCTACGCCGCTCCCGGCGGACTCTACGTCAACATCGACGGGGACCTGCTCGCGGACGAACGCCGCGACCGCGGATGGAGCCTCGGCCAGTTGGCGACCGAACTCGGCGTCTCGCGTCGTACCGTCTCGAAGTACGAGGACGGGATGAACGCGAGCATCGAGGTTGCGATCCGGCTCGAAGAGATGTTCGACCAGCCGTTCTCGAGCCCGGTCGAGGTGATGGAGGGGGCCGAGGACGTCCGCGACGCCGAGCCGATGCCGGACGATCCCGATCCCGAATCAGACGACGAGCACGTGGTGCACGTGCTCACGCGCGCCGGATTCACCGTCCATCCGACCGCTCGCGCACCGTTCAAAGCAGTCAGCGAGGACGACGAACGGCGGCGGGACTTTATGCCGATGCTCACCGGCCACTCCGCGTTCACGCGCAGCGCCGAGAAGCGGGCACGGATTATGTCCTCGCTCGGCGAGGTCACGCAGACGCGCTCGGTGTACTTCACCGAAGACCGCTCGAAGCGCGACGCCGTCGAGGGGACGGCGCTCGTCAGCTGTGAGGAGTTGGCCGCCATCGACGACCCCGACGAGATCCGCGATCTCATCCGCGATCGGTCTCAGGAGCCGACCGAGGCGTAGCGGATACGTGTAGACGTGACCGACTGGCGACAGGTGCCAGCGGTGCGGAGAACGTGGCTCGCCTCGCTCAGTCGTCGCCGTACGTCTCTTCGAGATAGTCGACGATGTCGGCGCTCTCGGCCATTCCGTCGATTCCGTGTTCCTCGTCGACCAGCACGGGGACGCCGGTCTGTCCGCTGATGGCTTTCACCTCTGTTCGTTCCGCGTGCATCCGCGGGACCATCACCGACTCGTACTCCAGACCGAGGTCGTCCAGTTTGTTCCGGACGCGGATACAGAACGGACAGCCGCCAACTTCGTACAGGACGAGATCGGACATCGACGGAGGGTAGGCGAGCCCACCTAATGAGTAGCCGGGTCGACTGCGCGGCGTGCGCACAATCCCGCCGTCGGGCTACCTCCCCGAAAGCCGCCTGATCCCGGCCACGACTCGGCGGCGGCCCGCGACCAGTTCGCCGCCGACCCAGACCAGACCGACGAGCACGGCACCGATCGCCCAGACGAAGTCCCAACCCGACATCCACACCGGGCGGAGCCACGGCGTCACGTGCGCCCAGCGCGTCGCGAACTCGTGCATCGGCCCCTCGATCGCCGTGTCGGCGAACGTGGCGCGGACGCGACCGGCGAATCCGACACTGCCGTTCGTCCCGGCCGTGAGATTTGCGCTACCCGTGATGGCGTACGTGCCGCTGGCGTTCAGGTCGCGGATCGTCGGCCCCGAGGATTCCGGGCCGGTGCCGATGCGTTCGGCATCGTACGGTCCCCACGTGGCGTAGTACTCCCAGACGACCTCGCCCGTCGGCGTGAGCTCCATCACGCGGTGGTTGAGCGTGTCCGTCACGAGCGTGTTGCCGTTGGGGAGGCGGTCCGCGTCGCGCGGCCAGTTGAGCGACTGTGAGCCCACCGTCCAGGTACGGACCCACTCGCCGTCCTCTTTGGCGTACTCGACGACGCGGTTGTTCTCGCTGTCGGCCACCAGGATCGTCGGCGTGCCGTTCTCGCTCAGCAGCCAGTCGGGGTTGTGCTGCTCGCGCATCACGTCGTAGTCGCCGTCGGAGCCGAGTCGGTGGACGATCTCTTTGGACTCGATGTCGACGACGATGGCCTGATCGAAGTTGCGCGGCGAGAGCAGGAGTCGGTCGTCGCCGACGGGGTCGACGTCGTTGACGTGGGTCCAGTCTTCGGCGTAGCCGCCGTCAGTGCTCGCCGGGTAGTGGTTCCTGAAGTACCACTCCCAGACGATCTCGTCGGTAGTGCGATTGTAGATGACGATGCGGTCGTCGCTGACGCCCGTAGACTCGTTCCACTCGCGCATATTCGCGATGGCGATGCGGCCGTCGCCGAGCGCCGCGACGTCGTGTGTGTCGGTCATCTCGAACCGCTGCTGCCAGACGCGTTCCCGCGTCTCGGGGTTGAACTCGAAGACGACAGTGTCGCCGGCGCGCGGCGAGGAGACGAGCAGGTTCCCGTTCGGAAGCGGGTCGACGTCGAAGAACCAGGCGCGCCCGCCGACGGTGTCGTTGTGCGTCCACTGGAGGTCGCCGCGCGGACCGACAGAGAGGAGTCGAGCGGGCTTCTTCGGGTTCGTGTTACCGCGGAAGGTGTACCCCTGGACGCTGATGACCGTCGAGTCGTTCGCGGCGCGGGAGATCGAACCGGGTTCGAGGCTCGTGTCGGTCGATGGGTCGTACGTCAGCGCCGACACACCGGCCGGTGCGAGGAGGGAGACGACGAGCAGCAGCGCGAGGAGGCGCGCCGCGTTCGCTCGGGAGCGCGGGGAGAGCGTCACGGCCACAAAATCGGTTGTGAATAATGAATCTCTTGCGGTCCGACCGCGGACGACCGCCGTCCCCGCTACACCTGAGCAGCGAGGACGCCGCCGGTCCGCACGACGAAGTAGACGACGAACGCTCCCGCGAGGGCCCAGTGGCCCAGCCGGACGTCGTCCGTTTGGCCGGCCGCGGCTTTGATCAGGGGGTACGAGACGATACCGGCGGCGATGCCGTACGCGATCGAGTACGCGAACGGCATCACGAGGATCGTCATCCCGGCGGGGATCGCCTGCGTGAGGTCCTGCCAGTCGATGTCGACGACGTTGCGCAGCATCACGACGCCGATCACGACGAGTGCGATGTGGGAGGCGTACAGCGGGATCGCGGCCGCGAGGGGAACGAGCGCCAGCGACGCGAGGAACAGCGCCGCGACCGTCAGGGCGGTGAGCCCGGTCCGACCGCCCTCGTCGACGCCCGAGGCCGACTCGATGTACGTCGTCACCGTCGACGTGCCGAGCATCCCGCCGACAGTGGTCCCGACCGCGTCGGCCATCAGCGGCTTGTCGATCTCAGGGAGGTCACCGTCGTCGTCGAGGAAGTTGCCGGCCTGGCCGACGCCGACGAGCGTGCCGGCCGTGTCGAAGAAGTCGACGAAGAAGAAGGTGAAGACGACGAGCGCGAAGGTGAACGCCTCGACGTCGCTCAGTCCCGAGACGAACGCGCCCGCAAGCGGCGTGATGTCGTAGGTGACGGGCGTCGAGCTTGCAACGAGACCCGCGTCGGCGGCCACGGGCCCGAACGCGGTCACGAGCCAGCCGAGGACCGATGTGAACACGATGCCGATGATGATCGAGCCGGGGACCTGCCGCGCGTAGAGCGCGAAAGTGACGAAGAGCCCGACGACCGAGACGATTGCGACGGGGTTCGACGCGATCGACCCCATCGAGACGAGCGTCGCCGCGTCGTCGACGACGACGCCCATCGCCTGCAACCCGATGATCGCCAGAAAGAGCCCGATGCCCGTCCCGACGGCGAACTTCACCGGCTGGGGGAAGAGCTTGATCACGTACTCGCGCGCGCCGATCGCCGTCAGGATGATGAAGATGATCCCTTCGACGACGACGGCCGCGAGCGCGGTCTGCCAGGGGACCCCGAGCGCGCTGACGACCGTGAAGGCGAAGAAGGCGTTCAGACCGAGGCCGGGAGCCTGCGCGAACGGTCGGTTGGCGTAGACGGCCATCACGAACGTCGCCGTCGCCGCCGCGATGATCGTGACGACGGCGAGCATCGACTGGATTTCGCCCGGCGGAATGCCGGCGATCGAGATGCCGTCGGCACCGGGGATGTTCGGTTGGTCGGTCAGGATCGAGGGGTTGACGACGACGATGTACGACATCGTCAGGAACGTCGTCAGCCCGGCGAGGAGTTCAGTCCGCACCGATGATCCGTGTTCTTGCACATCGAAGTAGTTTTCCAGGGTTTCAGAGAGCCCCATAATGCACGTGTGAGCACAACTCCGATGCGGTGGATAAGCGTTTTCATCGACGTCGCGGCCGCCGTCAGCTTCGACGGCCGGTCACTCGGCGTCGAACGTCGAGAGCGCACCGACTGGGGCGTCAGTAAGTTCGCGGGCGCGGTCGATTCCCTCGTCGCCGACGGCGATGAGGGTGAAGACGCCCGCGACGTTCGCATTCGCCTGCGTTGCGATGTCGAGGAGCAGTTCCTGCGTCTCACCCGAGCGGATGAGGTCGTCGACGACGAGGACGCTCTCGCCGCGCGAGATCGCGCGTCCGGGGAGATAGTACGTCAGTTCTATCCCGGAGGCGAGACGCTGTCGGGACTCGATGAACTCCTCGACCGCCGTTTCTTTGGATTTCTTCGCGTACGCGACGCGGGCGTCGAAGTAGCCCGCCATCGCCGCACCCAAGGTGATCCCGTCGGTCGCCGCCGTCAGGACGACGTCGGGACGGTCGAAGTCGAGGGTGTTGGCAGCGACGGGGGCCACGAGGTCGAGAAACGACTGGTCGAAGACGATGCCGGAGTTGTCGACGTACCCCTCGTCGTCGAACTCCACGCGGGCGCGCAGTTCCGTCGCGAGTGCGTCGCGACCGACACCGTCGACGACTTCGCGGGCGCGCTCGACGCCCGGGAGCACGTGGCCGTTGACGTATCGATTGAGGTCGCCGGCGGGGAGCTCAGTGAGCTCGGCGAGTTCGTCGTACGTGCGCGTCTCCTTGAGCATCCGAAGGACGGCGACCGCCTGCAGTTGGAGGGCCGCTTTCTCCGCTCTGTTCATACTTCGAGTAGCAATGTTGCGTAAGTATGAATACGTCGATACCGATATTGTGTGAAACAACCACGAATATGGATTGTATCGGCAGCGAGCGGACCGACCAAGCAAGAAGGGGGCCGACCGCACCGGAAGTCACAGCGGGTAGCGTGCTACGACCGATCCTCGTCGTCGAGGAGGTCCGCGGCCGTCACGAGCGCGTCGAGTTCGACGTCGGCCTCGGCGAGTCGTTCGCGCGCGCCTTCCTGTCGGTCGACGACGACGAGGACGCGATCGACAATCGCGCCGGCGTCGCGGAGCGCCTCGACGGCGTCGAGTGCGCTCGTCCCGGTGGTCGCGATGTCTTCGAGGACGACGACCTCCTCGCCCTCCGAAAAGCGACCCTCGATGCGGTTAGCCGTCCCGTACTCCTTGGTCTTCTTGCGGACGATGACGTACGGCGTGTTCGTCTCGACGCTCGTGACAGAGACGAGCGGAACGGCACCGAGCGCGACCCCGGCGAGTTTCTCGCCGGACAGTTCCTCCGCGAACGCCTCGGCGACGAGCCGGAGGCAGCGCGGATCGGTCTCGAAGAGGTACTTGTCGACGTAGTACTCGGAGGTACCGCCGTGGGAGAGTTCGAACTCCCCGAACTGGACGGCGTCGGCATCGCGGAGCGCCGCGATGAGTTCGTCGTTCGCCATTGGCAGTGAGAGCGCGGGCGAGGCGCTTAAGCGGGGCGATTCAGAGGCGAGAGAAGAGCGGGAGCGACACGGGCAGAGCAGAGAGAGGGCGGAGCGGGGCGGAGGCCGAGCGGTGCGGTGCGATGACTGAGCGCGCGAAGATTATCACCTGCGCGGGACAGGGCGGAGCGGGGCGGAGGCCGAGCGGTGCGGTGGCAGTCCAGTTCTCGCACCGCGAGGCGAGCGACCGCGAGCCTCGCGGCTTTTTCCCTCCAGGTTTTTGCGCGGTGGGTTCCCGCAGCGGCGCACCGCGCCGCGAGGAAACCCACCGCGGAAAAAGGTGGATTAGTACGGTTCGTCCTTCAGCCCCAGCACGTACGCGATGCCGTTCGTGAGGACGTGCAACACCGGCGTGAGAACGACCACGACGCCCAGTACGGGGAGTGTGAAGGTCGCCTGAAACCACGCGAAGTCGAGCAAGGCGGTGCACGCGAGCGCGCCGGCGACGAAGTCGAGTTGGTCGATGCCGGGGAACGGCGCGCCGCGCTCGCGTCCGGTCCGCCGCTTGAGGAACGACGCCCCGATGTCACCGAGCATCGCGCCGAGGGCGAGACCGAACGCGGCCGGGAGCGGGAACGTCGGCACCGAGACGGTCGTCGCGCGGACGACGACGGGTGCGAGAGCGTTCAGCCCGAGCGCGAGGGCGACGCCGGCGAGCGTGCCGACGGCCGTGCCGCGCCAGGTCTTGCCGTCGCCGAGCAGGCGGCGGCCGCCCATCGTTCGACCGCCGTCGATCGGCGCGCCGCCGCCGGCGAGGACGGCGGCGTTGTTAGGGACGTAGGCGGGAAGCATCGCCCAGAACGCAACGGCGACGAGATCGAAGAGCATACCTGTCGCGTCCGGCGGCGACGACAAAAGTGTCCCCGATTCGACCGCGGGCGACGTCGGCGCAGACTGGCGGTTCCCCGGCCGTGGCAACAGTTCATTTAAACCCTCCGCGAGACGTACGACCAGATAGATGTCCTCCTGGAGGCGCGACTTCGCAAGCGGGCTGATCGTCCTGACCCCGGTCCTCGTCATTCTGTTGGTGCTCAACTACCTCTACTCGAGGATCGTCGACCTGCCGGTCATCCAGCGGCTCGAGGATCCGATCGGGTTCCTCGTCGCCGTCGTGGTGTTCGTGATGCTCGTGCTCTCGGTCGGCTATCTGATGCGTACCACAGTGGGTCGACTGTTCGAGACGTATCTGGACGCGGCGATGAACCGCGTGCCGCTCATCCGGGTGCTGTACAACGCCTCGAAGCTGGCCGTCGAAACCGCAGTGAGCGGCACCGAGGACCTCCAAAAGCCCGTGAAAGTCGAGCCGTGGGAGGGGATGCGGATGACCGCGTTCAAGACGGGGAAAACGACAGAGGACGGCCGCGTGGTGCTGTTTATGCCGACCGCGCCGAACATCACGACCGGATTCGTGATGGAGGTCGACCCCGAGGACGTCACCGAGACCGACGAGCGCGTCGAGGAGGCACTGACTCGGGTGTTGTCCGCGGGGTTCGGCGAGCAAGAGCGGGACGCGCCGATCGAGATCGACGCCCGGGAGGACTAGACGTCGGTCGTCGGTGGCATGCCGGTTCGGCGTAGAGGTGGAGGCGGGCAGTGCAGGGGCGGGAGTCAAAGAGTCACGCTGCGAGGCGGGCGCACGCGAGCCGAGCGAAGTTTTGCTCCACCGTGAGACGTGAGGCGTCTCACAAGCCTCACGTCGCTCCGCTCGGTGAGACAGCCGTTTGCGCCGGACGGTGCGCGAAGCGCACCTGAGGCCGAAAAGGTGGGTGTTTAGACGTAGGTGAACCACTCGTCGTGGGCGTCGTCGCGCCGCTCGACGAGGTCGAAGAACGCCTGCTGGAGCTCCTCGGTCACGGGGCCGCGCGAGCCGTCGCCGATGACGACGTTGTCGACCTTCCGGATCGGCGTCACCTCCGCGGCGGTGCCGCTGAAGAACAGCTCGTCGGCGGTGTTGAGTTCGCCGCGGGAGATGGTCGCCTGATCGTGGACGGTGTAGCCGCGCTCGCGGGCGAGTTCGATCACCGTGTTGCGCGTGATGCCGTCGAGGATGCTCTCGGAGAGGCCGGGCGTGTAGATCTCGCCGTCGCGGACGAGGAAGATGTTCTCGCCGGGACCCTCCGCGACGTTGCCCTCCTTGTTCAGGACGATCGCCTCGGTGTAGCCGTTGCGGCGGGCTTCCTCACCGGCCAGAAGCGAGTTGACGTACAGACCGGTCGTCTTGGCGTTCGTGGGGATCTGGCTGGAGGCGTGTTTGCGCCACGAGGAGATCATCGCATCGACGCCCTGTTCGAGCGCTTCCTCGCCGAGATACGCGCCCCACGGCCACGCCGCGATCGCGACGTTCACCGGGTTGTCCTCCGGGCTGACGCCGAGCGAGCCGTAGCCGTAAAACGCGACCGGGCGAATGTAACAGGAGCGGAGTTCCTCGCGGCGAATCAGTTCCAGCGTCGCTTCCGTGAGCTCCGCCCGCGAGAAGGGGATGTCCATCTCGTACGGTTTCGTCGACTCGTAGAAGCGGTCGAGGTGTTCCTCCCAGCGGAAGATCGCCGGGCCGTTCGCGGTGTCGTAGCAGCGGACGCCCTCGAAGACGCCGGAGCCGTAGTGAAGGCCGTGCGTCAGAACGTGGACCGTCGCGTCGTCCCAGTCGACGAACGAACCGTCCTGCCAGATCGTCTCGACGTCCATATCGTCGAATCCCATATGCCGTGAATTACGGCCCGGGGTATAAAACCATACAGGAGTGCCTGCGGCGAGAACGCACGCGGTCTGTCGAAAGCAGGGTCAGTGAGGGAGGCCAGGACGACAGCCGATAGCCGGGCGCCCGGTCCCTGTCGGAGCGCCGAATCGAGGGGTTAGACCTGTTCGGCGTCGTCCGCCAGCCGGTCGACGATGTCTGCGCCCTCGACGTAGACGAGGTCGTGCTGCCGAGCGTATTCGAGGGCGGCCGTCGGCGTCCGCGCGCCGCCGGAGTCGGCGTCGAGCATCTCACAGACGACGACTGCGGGCGGGAGATCCGCCGCCGCCGCGAGCGCCAGGCCGAGTTCGGTGTGCCCGCGGCGATCGTCGAGGAGCCCCGGTGCGCCGCGAAGGACGTGCACGTGGCCGGGTGTGCGGAACTCGGCGGCGAAGTCCACCGCGTCGTACTCACCGTTCGGGCGTGTCGCCCGCTCTGCGGCCGATGCGAGCTGGCGGATCGTGAGCGCGCGATCGTCGTCGGTGATGCCCGTGAACGTCTCGCGGTGGTTCACCGGAAGCGAGAACGACGAGCGGTCGTCGTAGCCGAGGTCGTGGTCCGCAGCCGCCGGATGGTCGAAGGCGTCTTCGAGGAATGGGAGGTCGACAGTCTCGGCGACGTCGTGTGAGACGGCAGTGCAGATCAGCCCTCCGGCGTCGCTCCGGAGACGGACCACGGCGTCGGCGTCGACCGCGCCAGCGGGATAGACGATGTCGGTCTCGCCCTCGCGGTCGGCGGCGTCGTGGACGAGCACTGGCTGGCCTGCATCGAGGGCAGAAATAGCACGATCGACGGCGTTCTCGCCGGCCGTCTCGGCCGCGACGTCGGTCGTCGTCCGCGTCATCGAGCCGCCTCCACGCGAACGGACACGGCGTCGTCGTCAGCTAGTCCGAGCGTGTCCCGGAGCTTCGACGGCGCGATGATCTCCAGTTGCGTCTCGTCGTGGTGGGTGCGCTCGGGGACGATGATGTGGGCCGTCTCCGCGACGTCGTCGCCGTACTCGACGGTCGCGTTGTAACACGTCGCCGGGCCGAACGTTCGCTCGTCGTCCTCCCAGCCGTCGATCGGGACGCCGGAGAGCGACGTCATCGCCGACCGGGCGCGGATGCTCTCCTCGTCGAGATCGACGTTGAGCGTGCCGGGGAACGGTTCGTAGCCGAGTCGGTCCTCGAACTGTTCCATATAGCCCGGCAGCGAGATGTAGTGCCGTCCCTCGCCCATCCCGCTCGTGACCGTCCCGTCGAGTTCGACGGCCGAGGGGTCAGTGCCCTCGAAGATGCGGCGGTAGTGGGCGTACTCGCGGTGGAGCGCCGCCTCGCCGGACTCGGTCAGAGACACCCACTGGCCGTCGGCGACGACGTCACGCTCGACGTGGCCGGCGGTTTCGAGCCGCTGGAGGCGGCGCGAGGCGGTCTGACTCGACGCGTCGAGGCGCTCGGCGAGGCCCGAACAGGAGATTTTGACCGGGCCGGAGAGCGCCCCCTCGAGTGCGACGAACTTCAGCGCCGCCAACTCGTCGTTTCCCACGGCGGAGACTGCCGATTCTGACATTGTCCGGAGTTGGGAGGCGTTCCTGTTAAGTATAACGGCTATGAGTAGCTTCTCAGAAATGAGATGGCACGCCGCGCCGCAAAATAACGCGCTCGGGACCTATCTCAATGTTGAGTCGTGCGGTTTCTAAAGGCGTCGATCCCGGCACCGCGAGCACTCAGATCGTACCTACGGTTCGGCCTGTGGCGGCTACTGGCGGGACGCGAGACCGTTCGGAAAGGCATTTAGCCGCGGTTCGAGAACGGCGAGTATGTTCAGAACCTTCCGCTCGGAGGTCGAGGACGCAGTCGAGGCGGCACTCGCCGCGCTCGACCTCCCGACCGACGACCTCGGGGTCGAGGAACCGCCGGAGGACGTGCCGGCGACGCTCGCTTCGAGCGTCGCCTTCCGGCTCGCCGGTGAGGTGGGCGCACCGCCGCCGGCCGTCGCCGAGGAGGTCGCCGCGGCGATCGACCTCGAGGAGTCGGTGTACGTCGCACGCGTCGACACTCAGGGGCCGTACGTGAACTTCTACGTCTCCGACGCGTACTACGCCGACACGCTCGCGGCCGGCCGCGAGGCGACGTACGGCGCCCTCCCCGACACCGATCAGTCGGTCGTCGTCGAGCACACCAGCGCGAACCCGACGGGGCCTGTCCACGTCGGCCGCGCCCGGAATCCGATCTTCGGCGACGCCGTCGCCCGGCTGCTCGACTACGCCGGCAACGACGTCGAGACCCACTACTACGTCAACGACGCCGGCCGGCAGGTCGCCGTGTTCACCTGGGCGTACGAGACGTTCGACGGGGACGACCTGCCCGAGCCCGAGCGCGACCGTGCGGACTACGATCTCGTCCGCTACTACCGGAAGGGCAACGAGTACCTCGAATCCGCCGACGACGACGAACTCGCGGCCGCCGAAGAGGAGATCGCCGACATAATGCAGGGCCTCGAAGCGGGCGACGAAGACACCTACGAGCGCGTCGCAGTCGTCGTCGATCAGGTGCTCGGCGGGATGCAGGAGTCGCTGGGCCGGCTCCCGGCGGAGTTCGACCGCTTCGTCAAGGAGACGACGTTCATCCGCAACGGTGACGCCGACGAGGTCGTTCAGCGGCTGAAAGACTCCGACCACGCCGTCTACGAGGAGGACGCCTGGCAGCTGGATCTCTCGGCGTTCGGCATCGACAAGAACCTCGTCTTCCTGCGCTCGGACGACACCACGCTGTACACTACCCGCGACCTCGCGTACCACGAGTGGAAGTTCAACAACTACGATCGGGCGGTCACGATCCTCGGAGAAGATCACAAGCTCCAGGCCGAACAGCTCGAAGCGGCGCTGGAGATCCTGGGCAACGACACCGACCAGCTCAGGC
Organism: Halobellus sp. Atlit-31R; assembly: GCA_003665935.1. Classification (GTDB taxonomy): domain Archaea; phylum Halobacteriota; class Halobacteria; order Halobacteriales; family Haloferacaceae; genus Haloquadratum. Next base: position 52,033 of record QPLR01000003.1, read on the forward strand.
AGACGTTCTACTCGTGGGTGAACCTCCCGGAGGGCGGGATGTCGACCCGCGAGGGGACCGGCGTCGACCTCGACGACCTGCTGGACGAGTCGGTGCGACGCGCCCGCGAGGAGGTCGAAGACCGCCTCGATTCGCGCATCCGGAACGACGAACTCGACGACGACGACATCGATCGGATCGCCCGCCAAGTCGGGATCGGTGCCGTCCGCTACGACATCGTCTCGAAGCAGCCGACGAAAGGGATCACCTTCGAGTGGGAGCGCGCCCTCGACTTCGAGGCGCAGTCGGCCCCATACGTCCAGTACGTGCACGCACGCTGCCGCGGCATCGAGGGCGAGGCCGCTGACGCGGGTATCGAGCCCTCGGCGGACGCGTCGGTGCTCGATACCGACGCCGAGCAGGCGCTCCTGCGGGACGTCGCCCGCTTCCCGGCCGTGATCGAGCAGGCGGCCGACGACCTCGAACCGCACGTCGTCGCTACGTTCGCTCGGGCGTTCGCGGAGACGTTCAACACGTTCTACCGGGAGTGTTCGGTGCTCAACGCCGACGACGAGGCCGTCGCGGCGGCGCGGCTCGGACTCGTGGAGGCCTCGCGGCACACGGTCGCGAACGCGCTCGACGTCCTCGGGATCGAAGCGCCCGAGTCGATGTAACTCCCGTCGGCACGAGACGCGACCTCCGCCCCGAGGTCAGAGAGCCTCTAGATCCCGAGTGGGACAGCCGGGAGCAGCACGCCGGCCACGAGCGACCCGCCGACGACGAACACCGTCGCAGCGCCGGCTCCGAGCGCCAGCAGTAGGAACAGGACGAGCCACCAGAACGGAACCTGCGAATCTTTTTCTGCCATATCCTCGATTCACCGGACCCGCACAAAAGAAGCTCCCGCTTCGGTGCGCTGACAGTAATGCGGGCGCCGAGTCAGCGGAAGAGTCGCCCGAAGAACCCCTTTCGACCGTCGTTGTCCGTCTCGTCGTCGCCGTGCTCGGCGTGGGCTTCCTCGCCATCGGGATCGGTACCGTTCGATTCGCTGGCGTCGCTCTCGTCTCGACGGTCGACTTCTTCGGCCAGCGACGTAGTGTAGACGCCGTCTTCTGCGTCCCCGGCCGCGCCGGATCCGGCCGAGACCTCCTCGGGGCTCGCGGGTTCGACGAGCGGCCGCGACTCCGACTCGGCGTTCGCGGCATCAGCGTCGCGGTCGTCGGAGTTGGCGTCGCGGCCGTCGGAGTTGGCGTCGCGGTCGTCGGAGTCGGCGGACTCGGGTGACGGAGACGTCCCGCCGCGGTCGTCGATCACGTCGATCGCCTCGGGGTCGAGGTCGGCCTCGTGAGAGCCGGCGACGACGATGTCCTCCTCGGAGGGGAGGCCGCTCTCGGCGTCGTCGTCCGCGCGTCTCTCACCGTCGCTCGATGACGCGGTCGCGGAGTCCGCCTCTGACTCGTCGTCTCCCGGTGCGGCTGCGTCCGACTCCGACGGGGAGTCGAGGATCTCGGCGTCGTAGCGAGTGGGCGTCTCGTCGTCGTCCCCGTCGGAGGCCGTCGCCGCTGCGTCGTCCGACGCTCCGCTTCGAGCGCCGACTCCGCGATCTCCGGCGAGTGGGTCATCGCCGGAGAGCGCGCCGCTGAGAGGGTCGTCGGGGCTGAGACCGTCGTCGGCATCGGCGGCGGTATCGGCGCCAGCGTCGGAATCGGGTGCGTCTGTGGTTTCTCGCCGCGGCGCGTCGGCGTCGGCGTGGGGGGCCGGGTCCGTGCCGGGCGCTACGTCTGCGGCGAGATCTCGGTCCTCGTCGTCTGTATCGACGCTCTCGTCGGAGTCCGCGCGGTCGTCTTCGCCGCTCGCGTTGGCGGCCTCGTTGGACCCCGTCTCTGCGTCCTCGCCGCCCGCGTCGTCGACCACGGTGGAGTCCGGGGCGTCTGCGTCGGACTCTGGGGCGTCCATAGCAGAGTCCGGAGCATCTGGGTCGGACTCTGGGGCGTCCACGTCGGAGACCACGTTCCGGTCCTCGTCACCGTCCACGTCGTCGGCGGATTCCGCCGGCGAGTCGGCGTTCTCGACGGCGACGCGTTCGCCGGTGAGGCTGCTCGCGAGCGATCTGTACGCCCCGGCCGCCACACTTCCGGGTGCGAACGTCGTCAGTGACTCGCCCGCGTCGGAGGCCTGCTGTATCACGGGCACGTCCGGAATCGTCTCGATCACGTCGGCGTCGAGCAGGTCGGCGACCAGTTCGGCGTCGACCTCCACGGGGTCCGTGCGGGTGAGTACCGCACCGGCGACGGTGATCCCGAGGCGGTCAGCCACCTGTCTGGTCTTGTCGGTGTCCTGCAGCGCGTCCCGCGTCGGCGTCGAGACGAGCAGCGCCTCGTCGACGTGCGTGAGCGGGACCACGGTGTCGTTGCTGAGACCGGCACCCGTGTCGAGGACCACGTAGTCGTATCGGTCAGCGAGCGTTTCGAGGACGGGCTGTAGCGCCTCCGGATCTGCACGGGAGAACGCGTCGAGGTCCTGCGATCCGGGGAGCACGGCCAGTCCGTGCGGCCCCTCGTGGATCGCATCGTCGACCTCGGCGTCGCCGGCGAGCACGTCGTGGAGCGTCGCGTCTCCGGCAGTGATCCCGAGCGCGCCCGCGAGATTCGCCATTCCGAGGTCGCCGTCGACGACAGCGACGCGCGATCCCGCCGCGGCCAGCGTCGCAGCGAGATTCGCCGCCGTCGTCGTCTTGCCGACCCCCCCTTTCGCGCTGACGACTGCGTACACACGACCCATAGTTTCGTTCCGTGAGTCCCGCGTGGAGGATATAAATCTGTCCGGGACGTCGAGCCGAAACGCGTGGGCGGGGGTGTGCGCGGAGGCGTGCGCGAAACCGGCTCGACAGTCGCAGGTTACTTACCCACCGGACGGGCTAGTACCGGTAATGAGCACCGAGGCAGACGAGGTGAACGAGGACCGCCGGAAGTACGAGTTCCGGAAGGTCATCGAGGAACTCAAAGACTACGAGGGTTCCGGCACGCAGCTCGTCACGATCTACATCCCCCCGGACAAGCAGATCTCCGACGTCGTCGCTCACGTTACTCAGGAACACTCCGAGGCGTCCAACATCAAGTCCAAGCAGACGCGGACGAACGTCCAGGACGCGCTCACGTCGATCAAGGACCGACTCCGCTACTACGACACCTACCCCCCGGACAACGGCATCGTGCTGTTCTCGGGGGCCGTCAACTCCGGCGGCGGTCAGACGGATATGGTGACGCGGGCGCTCGAGAGCCCGCCGGAGCCGATCCAGTCGTTCCGCTACCACTGCGACTCGGACTTCCTCACCGAGCCGCTCGAGGAGATGCTGACCGACAAGGGGCTCTTCGGCCTGATCGTCCTCGACCGGCGGGAGGCGAACGTCGGCTGGCTGAAGGGCAAGCGCGTCGAACCGGTCAAGTCGGCGTCCTCGCTGGTGCCCGGCAAACAGCGAAAGGGTGGCCAGTCCGCCCAGCGGTTCGCTCGGCTCCGCTTGGAAGCGATCGACAACTTCTATCAGGAGGTCGCCGAGATGGCCAACGACCTGTTCGTCCCGAAGCGCCACGAGATGGACGGCGTCCTCGTCGGCGGCCCCTCGCCGACCAAAGACGAGTTCCTCGACGGCGACTACCTCCACCACGAGGTCGGCGACATCGTGCAGGGGAAGTTCGACGTCTCCTACACCGACGAGTCGGGGCTCTACGACCTCGTCGACGCCGCACAGGACGTTCTCGCCGACCAAGAGGTGATGAAGGACAAATCCCAGATGGAGGAGTTCTTCGAGAAGCTTCACACCGGCGAGGAGGCGACCTACGGGTTCGGCCCGACCCGCAAGAACCTGATGATGGGGTCGGTGGACCGGCTCCTGCTCTCGGAGGATCTGCGCTCCGACGTCGTGATCTACGAGTGCCCGGAGGGCCACGAGGAGTACGAGGTCGTCGACCGCCGTCACAGCGACCCCGGCCACGTCTGCACCGAGTGCGGCGCGGAGGCCGAGAAGGTCGACCGCGAGGACGTCATCGAGCATCTGATGGCCATCGCCGAGCAGCGCGGCACCGAGACGAAGTTCATCTCGACAGACTTCGAGAAGGGCGAGCAGCTCTACGACGCCTTCGGTGGCATCGCCGGCATCTTGCGGTACTCGACCGGGGTCTAACGGCTGTCACTCCAGCAGCGATTCGAGCTGCCGACGTCGCCGCTCTATATCCACGTGCGCGTCGACCGACTCGTCGTCCGCGAGTCGGCGCAGCGCTAAGAAGACGTCTGTACCTGCCTGTTCGGCGTGTTCGACGAGCGCCTGAATCGCCGCGCGGTTCGTCGCCAACGAGTCCAGAAGACCGAGCGCGAGCACCAGTGCCACGCCGCCGTCGCCGTCCGGGATCGCAGCGGGGAGCGCAGCCGCATCCGACCCCTCGGGATCGGGATCGGCCTCGACCGCGGCTCCGACCGGATACGTCCGGAGGCAGTGCGGACAGCAGTCGACGAGGGCGTCGGTTTCGGGGGCGTACTCGCGGAGATCGGGGGGAACAGCGATCCGTACGAACGGGCGCTCGCAGTGCGGGCAGTGCGTTGGCATCGTCGACGCTACGCCGGCGACACTGAAAGTCGCTCGCCTGTCGTTGGGGAGCTCTCGCGGGCGGTGTCCGTCACCTTACCGGACCGGTATCCATATTCGCGCCGACTCCCTACGCGAAAGCGATCAATGGCTTCGGACGCCCACTCGTCCTCGCTCGACGATCCGCGGACGCACATCCGCGCGTTCGGCGGCACGTTCGTCGTCGTCGCGCTCGTGGTGCTGCTCGCGACGGTGACCGTCTCGATCGGCTATCCGCTCTTGGACGCCGCCGGAATCAGTCGCGACAGCGCGCTCGGACTCGCGTTACGGAGTGCGTTCCAGTTCGTCGGCTTCGGCATCGCGGGAGCCGGGTTCCTCCTCGTGACCGATCAGACGGATCTCGTGCCGGTCCGCAAGCCGACGCGCCGGGATCTGAAGTGGCTCGTCGGCGGCTTCGTCGGGCTGCTCAGCCTGTTCGTCGCACTGTCGGGCGCGCTGAGCGCGCTCGGGATCCAGGGAGCCGACAGCGCGATCGTCGCACAGGGCAGCGACAAACCGATCTACTTCCTCTACTTAGTCCCGGTGACGATCCTGCTCGTGGGACCGACCGAGGAACTGATCTTCCGGGGCATCGTGCAGGGGCTGTTCCGCGGCGCGTACGGGACGCGGTTCGGGATCGCGGCCGCGAGCGCGGTGTTCGCCGCCGTCCACGTCACCTCCTACAGCGGCGAGGGGCTGCTGGCGACGCTCGCGACCGTCCTCGTGCTCGGAGGCGTTCTCGGCGTCGTCTACGAGAAGAGCAGGAACCTCGTGGTGCCGGCCGTGGTCCACGGCCTGTTCAACACCGTGCAGTTCGTCGCCGTCTACGCTTCGACGACCGGGCTCGTCAGCATCTGACCCGGTATAGTAGCGTTCGTGACTGGTTGCACAGTCGACCGGGCGCCGTCGTGCGGTCGAGCGAGTGAAGACTCGCGAAGGCTACGACAGCGCGACGCCGCTCAGGCGGGGTTCTTCCGTGCCAGATCCATTCCGCAGATCGGACAGCGATCGCGGTGCTCGTCGAACTCGCGGCCGCAGCCCTGACACTGGAACGTCCACTCGCGCTTCTCGGAGATGCCGTCGCGGGCGATGATCTTCACCGCGACCTCGACGTGCTCGGCGACGTTCTGCATCGCGTAGTCGTCGGTGACGAGCGTGGCGTCGAGCTCGAACGCCGCAGCCAGGAGCCGAACGTCGGTCTCCGAAAGCGTCTCCGAGTCGCCCGTCTCGCGGGCGGCGCGCTCGATCTTCTCGACCGTGCCGGAGGCGGGAATGTGAACGTGCATCCCGGAGCCCTCGTCGGCGTCGTAGCGGTACGACGCCTCGCCCTCCAGTTCCTCGCGGACCATCGGAACGGACGCAATGTCGTCTGTCGTGTGATACTCGTGAATGAACGCCGAAGAATCGAGAACCTGCATCGGACGTCGCCTTTGGTTATGGTTGCACGACGATGTAGTCTTTCACGTCTCGGACGCTCGCGACCGGAACGCGGATGACCTGTTCGTTGTCCTCGTCGACGTCCGTCTCGAAGCGGAGCTGGTTCGGGTCGACGTCCTCGTACGGCGAGACGAGGAGGTCGTCGATCGCTCCCGTCTTGACGTTCATCTCGACGTTGTACAGCACTCCGAGCTGCGCGCCGTCAGACCCCATCACACCCTTCCCGGAGAGGTCTTCGGCGAGTTCGTTCGGCATACCCCGCATTACTGTGTACTGTTACATAAACGCCACGGGCGGTGCAGGCCGACCAATACGCCCGATTCTGCGGGCGAACTCGACGCGAGTATCGGTGCGAGCGACGGCAGCTACGGATGACGATGGACTTAACTACAGTCCAGCAGTGTTCTACACATAAGGAACTTCTCCGGGGTGATTCTCTATGTCTGACACCGACGCCGACGCCGCCTCGACAGCCGAATCGAACGCGCTGCGTACACCGATCGTCGCCGTTCTCGGCCACGTCGACCACGGCAAGACGACGCTGCTGGATACGATCCGCGGGTCCGCCGTGAGCGAAGGCGAGGCGGGCGCGATCACCCAGCACATCGGCGCGACGGCCGTCCCGCTCGACACCGTCTCGGAGATGGCGGGCGAGCTCGTCGACCCCTCGGACTTCGATCTGCCCGGTCTGCTGTTCATCGACACGCCGGGCCACCACTCGTTCACCACGCTGCGCTCGCGCGGCGGCGCGCTGGCGGACATCGCCGTCGTCGTCGTCGACGTCAACGACGGCTTCCAGCCGCAGACGATCGAGGCGCTGGAGATCCTCCAGCGGACCGGCACGCCGTTCATCGTCGCCGCCAACAAGATCGACACGACGCCCGGCTGGAACCCCAACGACGGAGAGCCGATCCAGGTGACGTACGAGAGCCAGTCGAGCAACGCCCGGAGCCGGCTCGACGAGAACCTCTACGAGATCATCGGCGACCTCTCCGACGAGGGCTTCTCGGCCGATCTCTACTGGCGCGTCCAGAACTTCACGAAGAACGTCGGCGTCGTCCCGATCTCGGCGATCACCAGCGAGGGCATCCCGGACCTGCTCGCGGTCCTGATGGGACTCTCCCAGCGCTATATGAAAGAGCAGATGGCCGTCGACGTGACCGGCCCCGGCGCGGGTACGGTGCTCGAAGTGAAAGACGAGCGCGGCTTCGGGGCCACCGTCGACGTCGTCCTCTACGACGGCAGCGTCCGCGCGGACGACCAGATCGTCGTCGGCGGGATCGACGGGCCGATCGTCACCGACGTCCGCGCGCTGTTGCAGCCCCGACCGAACGCGGAGATCCGCGTGGAAAAGCGGTTCGACAAGGTCGAGGAGGTCCGCGCCGCGGCGGGGATCAAGATCGCCGCCCCCGAACTCGACGACGCGATGGCGGGCGCGCCGATCCGCGTGGTCCGCGACCGCGACATCGACGAGGTCGTCGAGGAAGTCGAGGCCGAACTCGCCGAGATCCAGGTGTCGACCGAGGAGGAAGGCGTCGTCGTCAAAGCCGACACGCTCGGTAGTCTCGAAGCGATGGCGAACGCGCTCAAGGAGGCGGAGGTGCCGATCCTCCGCGCGGAGGTCGGCGACATCGCGCCGCGGGACGTCGCCGTCGCCTCGACTGCAAACGAGGAGAAACACCGCGTCATCCTCGGCTTCAACGTCGACGTCCTCTCGAATGCCGAGACCGAACTCGAAGACAGCGAGGTCAAACTGTTCGACGACGACGTCATCTACCAGCTCATCGAGGAGTACGAAGGCTACGTCGAGGAGATCGAGCGCGCCCAGCAGGAGACCGTCCTCGACAAGATCGTCCGGCCGTGTCGCTTCCGCATCCTCGAAGACCACGTCTTCCGGCAGTCCGACCCGGCGGTCGTCGGTGTCGAAGTGCTCTCGGGAACGCTGAAGAACAACCAGAACGTCGTGAAGTGGGAGGGCAACGAGGCCACCCGCGTCGGTCAGCTCTCGGGCATTCAAGAGCAGGGCGAAGACGTCTCGGAGGCCCGGTCTGGCACCCGCGTCTCCGTCGCGATCGACGGGCCGACGGTCGGCCGCCAGATCGACGAGGGCGACGAGTTGTGGATTCAACTCCCCGAGAAGCACGCGAAGATCCTCGAACAGGAACTCTCCGACGACATCCCGGCCGACGAGCTGGAGGCGCTGACGAGCTATCTCGACAAGCACCGCAAGCGCGACCCCTTCTGGGGGAAGTAGCGACACTTCGCGGTGCCGGCGACTCCGACCGTTTCTCACAGACGCAGTTCGACAGAAGCGAGCCGCGGCTATCGCGCCGTCGGCGTGAGCCCGTCGCCGACGGTGTTCATCACCTGAAGCGCCGCGGAGGCGGCGAGCCCGCGGGCGACCTCGTCGCGGTCCTCGTCGGTGAGTCCCGATTCGAGGTCTTCCTCGTCGGGCGTAAAGCCCGCGCTGACCGGTCGACCGGCGGGCGGACGGACCGCCACGGTCGCCTGCGGCCCGTTCGCACCGTAGGAAAGTTCCGAGCCGACGGCGTAGCCCTCGGGGAGGTACGCCTGCGTCCGGGAGACGATGCCGGCGACGGCCGTCCGGAGCTGTCGTACCTGCGCCGCGGAGAGGTCGACGTCCTCGGGACGGCCGGCGTCGACGACACCAGGAGCGCCTGCGTACGGATTATTTCCGTTCATACAGTGAGTCGTCGTAATTAGGACGACACGCCGTATAAATTCGTCGGCAGCAGCGAACCGTTCGTCGTCCGAAAGACCGCCGAACACGCCGTCCGAGCGCAGTATCAGAAGATCGAGTCGCTGTCGCCGTACACCGCGAGCGTGACTGCCGTCGTGTACCCCTCGCCGTCGGCTTCGGCGGTCGTGACCGTCACGGATTCGTCGGTGAAGGTCCAGTCGTCCCGGAGCTCGCGGCCCGCCTCGAGGCCGACAGTGACGCTCCGGCGCACGGCGGTCGGGTCCTCGCCGGAGGCCTCGTAGAACAGTCCCGGTCCCGAACCGGTCGCCCAGCCGAGGCCCGCCGAGACGGTGCCGACGCCGCCGGTCGTCGCCCGCGCTTCGACGACGGTCAGCCGGTCGCCCGCCGGTCCCAGGTCGGGCGCGGTTCCGACTTCCTCGACCGCGGCGTCGGCCGGGATCACGGAGGAGACCGCGACGAGATTGTAGTTGTGGACGTTCGCGTCGGCGAGGGCGGCGTCGTAGGAAGCCATCTTGGTGGGCGCATCGCCCACGCCGTGAACGATCCGAATCGTGTGCATACTGGAGCACGACGGCGCGGAGAATAAGCCGTTACGAATCCGCTCTCGGGGGCGACCGGCTCATAGGGGGTATGGTAACTGTTCGGAGATTCTCGCCGTACCGTCCGGCGAGAAATCTACGAGGACGTACGATACTCTCTATCAGTACTGGTAGGTGGTCGGCCCCGGAATCGTCGTCTGCTCGTCGGCGTCTTCGATCTTCGCGTAGGCGTCGTCGAAGTCGCCGCGGCGGACCTCGGTGCGGCCGTCGCGGATGGCGAACATTCCGGCCTCGGTCGCCAGCGCGGCGATGTCGGCCCCGGAGTAGTCGTCGAGGAAGGTGGCGAGGTCGCCGAAGTCGACGTCGGCGGCGATGTTCATCTCGCGCGTGTGGATCTCCAGAATGTGCTCGCGACCCTCCTGACTCGGTTTGGGGACCTCGATGAGGCGGTCGAAGCGGCCGGGACGGAGGATCGCTTCGTCGAGCATATCGAAGCGGTTCGTCGCCGCCATAATCCGGACGTCGCCGCGGTCGTCGAAGCCGTCCATCTCCGAGAGCAGTTGCATCATCGTCCGCTGGACTTCGGCGTCGCCGGAGGTCTTCGAGTCCGTCCGCTTGGAGGCGACGGCGTCGATCTCGTCGATGAAGATCACCGCCGGTTCGCGCTCGGCGGCGAGATCGAAGAGGTCGCGGACGAGCCGCGACCCCTCGCCGATGAACTTCCGGACGAGCTCGGAGCCGGCCATCTTGATGAACGTCGCGTCGGTCTCGTTGGCGACGGCCTTCGCGAGCATCGTCTTACCCGTCCCCGGCGGCCCGTAGAGCAGGACGCCCGACGGCGGATCGACGCCGACCTTCTCGAACATCTCGGGGCTCGTGAGCGGATCCTCGACGGCCTCGCGGACCTCGCGGACCTGCTCGTCGATGCCGCCGATGTCCCCGTAGGCGACTTCCGGCGACGCGTCGATCTCCATCGCCTGCGCCCGCGAGTCGGTCTCGTCGTCCAGCAGTTGCTGGATCGCGAAGGAGTCGTTGATCGCGACACGGTCACCCGCTTCGAGTTCGCTGTCGAGGTGCGGGGAAGCCTCGGTGAGCACCTCCTGGTTGTTCCCGTGCTGTTTGATCACGACGCCGTCGTCGGTGAGCTCTTCGACCGTCGCGAGATACAGCGACGAGGTCTTCAGCGTCTCGTTTCGGCGCTTGAGCTGCTGGACCTCCTCCTGCAACTCCTGGTGACGATCGGTCGCGTCGGAGAGGCGGTCGTCGAGTTCCTCGTTGACGGAGACGAGTCGTCGGTAGTGCTGGCGGATCGCCGCTAGGCGTTCCGCATCCGACATCTCTGGGTCGAGATCCAGACGCGGTCGGTCTGGAAGAGACGGACTCCGGGACATCAGTTGGCCGCACTTGGGGGTGGGCGTAAATGTGCTTTTGGGTACTCACGATCCCGTACGGGTATCGCCCGTCCCGTGAGAGGTGCCCCGACCGCCGTCACACGCTTTGGTCACTCCTCGACGCGTTCGCCCTGATACGATCCGTCGTAGACGTCGTCGTGCGCTGCCTCCGCGAGAACGAGCTGGGCAACGCGCGCCCCGCGTTCGATCCGGATCGGATGGTGGACCTGAAGCAGCCCCTCGCCTTTGCCCTCGTAGCCGGCGTCCCAGACGGCCGTGTTGAGCATACAGGAGTTGCGCAGCAGCGTCGAACGGGGGTACAGAAAGCCGACGTGGCCGTCGGGGATCGCGATCGTCTCGGCGTACTGCAGGACGTATCCGCCCGCCTCGAGGTGGAAGACGTCGTCCTCGTCGGCGGCGACCGCCTCCCGGTCACCGACCCGCTTGCCGTCTCTGCCGACGAACCCGGGCGCATTTTGTTCGAGGATCTCTCCGAGCGTCAGGTCGACGCCGTTCGGCTGCACCTGCTCGTCAGCGAGCGGAGCGATCTGCGAAGCGACGAACGATCCGGAACGGAACATACCGGGGGCCCGCGGTCCGGTGGCAAAACCGTGTCGCTCTCCGTAGCCGCAGTGTCGCCGAGAGTGCGCGATCTGACGAGAAATTTACCTACGCGGGGGTAAAGAAATCGGCCACGAGAGCGGCTGTTCGTATCGAATTAGGACCTCCTATGTGTATAAGGTCCATATCTCCGACCTCAAACACGCGGGATTTATAGTTGTAGACAGTCGATCCTGGGATGTTATGGGACAGACGCTCACGGAAAAGATTCTCGACGATCACCTCGTCGAGGGAGAGCTCGAACCCGGAGAGGAGATCGGGATCGAGATCGATCAGGTTCTCGCACAGGACACGACTGGGACGATGGTGTGGCTGCAGTTCGAGGCGCTGGAGCTCGACGAGGTACAGACCGAGCTCGCCGCGCAGTACTGTGACCACCAGACGTACCAGTTCGACTTCAAGAACACCGACGACCACCGCTTCCTCCGCTCTGCGGCCGGCACCTACGGCGCGTACTTCTCCCGTCCGGGCAACGGCATCTGCCACAACGTCCACAAGGAGAACTTCGCCGCACCCGGCAAGACGCTGCTCGGCTCGGACTCGCACACCCCGACGCCCGGCGGCCTGGGCCAGCTCGCGATCGGTGCTGGCGGCCTCGACATCTCCGTCGCGATGGGCGGCGGCGCGTACTTCGTCGAGATGCCGGAAGTCGTCAACGTCCGCCTCGAAGGCGAACTCCCCGAGTGGTCGAGCGCGAAGGACGTCATCCTCGAGATGCTCCGTCGCCTCTCCGTGAAGGGCGGCGTCGGCAAAGTGTTCGAGTACACCGGCCCCGGCGTCGAGACGCTCTCGGTACCGGAGCGGACCACGATCACGAATATGGGGACGGAACTCGGCGCGACCTCTTCGATCTTCCCGACCGACGAGGAGACGCGCGAGTATCTCGCGCGGCAGGGTCGCGAAGGCGAGTACGTCGAGCTCTCGCCCGACGAGGACGCCGAGTACGCCGACGAGGTCGTCATCGACCTCTCGGAGATCGAGCCGCTCGTCGCGAAGCCGTCGATGCCGGACAACGTCGTGCCCGTCCGCGAGGTCGCCGGCGAGTCCGTCGAACAGGTGATGGTCGGCTCCTGCACGAACGGTGGCTACGAGGACATCCTCCCGGCCGCGAAGATGCTCGAAGGCCGCGAGGTCGATATGAAGACCGAGATGATCGTCGCGCCCGGTTCCAAGCAGGCTTCGGAGATCCTCGCCCGCGAGGGCTGGACCGCCGAGATGATGGCGGCCGGCGTCAACTTCTCGGAGGCGACGTGTGGTGCCTGCATCGGTATCGGCCACGTCCCCGCTTCGGACTCCGTCTCCGTGCGGACGTTCAACCGCAACTTCGAGGGTCGCTCCGGCATCGAAGACGACTCCGTCTTCCTCTCCTCGCCGGAGGTCGCCGCCGCCGCCGCGATCAAGGGCGAACTCGTCGACCCCCGAGATCTCGCCGAGGAACTCGGCGATCTCGAAGCGCCCGACTTCGAGCTCCCGGAGGCGTACGACGGCTCGAAGACGGACATAATCGAGCCCGAGGAGGCCGTCGACGACGGTCTCGTCAAGGGTCCGAACATCGGCACGGCCCCGATCGGCGAGCCGCTCGAGGCCGACATCGAGGGTGAGGTGCTCCTGAAGATGGCGGACAACATCACGACGGACCACATCATCCCGGCCACGTCGGACATCCTCAAGTACCGCTCGAACATCGAGAAGCTCTCGGAGTTCACGCTCTCGCGCGTCGACGACACGTTCGCCGAGCGCTCGCTCGACGCGGACGGCGGCGTCCTCGTCGCGGGCGAGAACTACGGTCAGGGCTCCTCGCGCGAACACGCGGCAATGTGCCCGCAGTATCTCGGGATCGAGGCCGTGCTCGCGGAGTCGTTCGCCCGCATCCACAAGGCGAACCTGTTCAACTTCGGGATCCTCCCGCTCGCGATCGACGAAGAGACCTACGAGAACATCGAGCAGGGCGACGACGTCGAGATCGTCACTGACGTCGCCGAGGCCGTCGCAGCCGGCGAAAGCGAGTTCACCGTGCGTGTGAACGACGACTGGGAGGCCACCGCGGAACTGGACGCCTCCGAGCGCGAACGCCGCATCCTCGAAGCCGGCGGCAAGCTCCGACTCACGAAGGAGCAGTACGAAGAGGGCGGCAGCGGCGCAGCCCCCGCCGACGACTGAGCAGCCGGCCACTGCGGCCGAATTCTACTTTTCTCGCGCGCCGAGCCAGCGGGTTTTTGCCCGTCAGCGCCGAAGCGACTCGTGTGAGCGACACCGAGAGCGATCGGACGGACGCGAGTGAGGCGAGCGCCGAGCGGGCGCACAGTGCGCCGCACGTGCGGACCCGTCCAGCCGACCGCGCGGATCTCCTCGACGTGCTCAGCATCGAGCGCACGTCGTTCTCGGACCCGTGGCCCTACGCCGCGTTCGAGTCAGTACTGGACGCGCCGGCGTTTCTGGTAGCGGTCCCGACAGACGGCTCCGTCGACGGCACCGGGGAGATTCTCGGCTACGTCGTCGGCGACGTGATGCCGAACCACGGGCGGGATATCGGCCACGTCAAGGACCTCGCCGTCCGGCCCGACGCCCGCGGCGAGGGCGTCGGTCGGAAGCTCCTCCGCGACGCGCTGTTCGGCCTCTCGCTGGCGGGCGCGGCGGTCGTGAAGCTCGAAGTGCGCGAGGGCAACGAGGTGGCGCGGTCGCTGTACCGCGAGGAGGGCTTCGAGCCTACCCGTCGGATCCCGCGGTACTACTCCGACGGCGAAGACGCGCTCTTGCTCGTCTGCGACCTCCAGAGCCGGTAGCGGCTCGGGTGGCAGCGCCGGCGGGCGGCCGCCACAGAACCACACGTCCTTGTACGCCGACGCCGTATCCGCAGGTATGGGCTTCGCCTGTCCAGTCTGTGAGATCCCACAGCAAGACGCAACTCACCTCGCGAACCATCTCGCGTTCACCGCGATGGTCCACGCCGACGATCACGAGGCGTGGCTCGACGAGCACGTCCCCGAGTGGGCCGAGCACGGCGAGGCGGAACTCGCGCCGAAAGTCGCCGAGCTGGCGTCTGAGACGGACTACGAGCAGGTGTTCGAGGACACCGCTCACGCGCACGGGCACGGCGGTCACGGGCACCAGCACGGTCAGCAGCCCGACCACGCCAGCGGAGTCGATCCCGAGGCCGCTGCCGCCGCTGGTCGGGGGGCGCTCGACGACGAAGCGCGCGCGGTGCTCGCCGAGGCGCGGGAGTTGACCGCCGAGATGATCGACTCGGACGGCGAAGAAGAGACGGACACAGCGGCCCGGGGGAGCGAGGCCGACGGTGTCGAGGCCGACGACGGGACCGAGAGCGGAGACGACGCGGGCTAACGAGACCGAAGACGTTTGTTCCCGAGTGGTCGACAGAGACGTATGGAGACCGAGGGGACGCTGTCGCCGGAGTCGGCGGCGGCGGCGCGCGAGGCGTTCGAGTCGACCGGCCCGACAGCCAAACAGGTCGTTCGCGAAGCGGCCAGAGCGATGGAGTTCGGCCGTCAGGAGTACCGCGAGCGCGTGACGAGCGAGGTGGTCGAGCGGGCCCGAAACGTCATCTTCGCCGACCGGTTGGCGGTCACCGTCGGGTCGCGCGAGGCGTTCGACGCGTGGGTCGACGACTACCCCGAGTACGAGGTGATCGAGCTCGGCAGCGAGGAGGTCGACAGCGTCGCCTGGCACGTCGCGCCGTTCGCCGGGACGGTCGTCGCGGCGACGTTCCAGAACGAGCCCGAGGCCGCAGTCGGCACGCTGCGCAAGCAGGCGTTCAGCCGCGTATATCGGCCCGAGTTCGAGACCGAACGCGGCGCGGACGACGCCGAGTGACCACGGTTAAGCCGCGGCCCGCAGAGTAGCGAACGATGACCGACGACGGACGCAGACACGAGCCGTTAGCCGACCCCGAGTGGCCCGTCCGCGAGTCCAACCACGAGTACGAGACGGGCTGGTACACCGGAGGTTACGACCTCGTCGAGCAGCCGAACGGGACGACCAAACAGTACTACTGGGCCGAACTCGCCACCGCGGTCGTCGTCGTCGCCGTCGAGGACGACTCGCTTCTGTTCGTCGAGCAGTACCGGCCGACGATCCGCGAGACGCAGTACGAGCTCCCGGCGGGGGTCGTCGAGGCGGGCGAGTCGTTCACCGCCGCCGGCGAGCGCGAACTCCGGGAGGAGACGGGCTTCGAGGCCGGGAGCACCGCACTCCTGGAGGACTTCTGGTGTTCGACAGGCGTGCTCCGCCACCGCCGCGGGTTCGTCTTCGCGACGGATCTCACGCCCGTCGAGCAGAATCTGGACGAAAACGAGTTTCTCTCCGTCCACACGGTGCCGGTCGCAGATGCGATCGACGTGGCACGAAGTCAGCCGACCAACGACGCGACGGTGGAGGGCGTGCTGTTGGCCCGCGAGGAAGGGTTGCTGTAGGTCCGCGGGGAGAGCCACCGGTAGGCCACCGAGTGCCTGCGGCCGTGAGCGTCAGCGTTAACCCCGACGGCGGCCTCCGCTCCCGTATGTTCGAAGATCGCCCGGACCGCGAGGAGGTCGTGCTCGTCGGCCGGTCGAACGTCGGGAAGTCGACTCTGATGCGGGAGCTGACGGGGCACTCGAAGATCACGACCGGTCAGAAGCCCGGTGTGACGCGGTCGCCGAATCACTTCGATTGGGTGTCTGAGAACTTTATGTTCACCGACCTCCCCGGATTCGGGTTTATGTCCGGCGTCGAAGCCGAGCGCCGCGAGCAGATCAAGACCGACGTCGTGCGGTACGTGGAGTCGAACGCCGACGAGATTCTCGCGGCCGTCCTGGTCGTCGACGGCAAGAGCGTCGTCGACATCATCGACCGCCACTCCGGCCCCGACGAGGTCCCCCACGACGTCGAACTGTTCCACTTTCTGTGGGAGCTCGACGTGCCGACGGTCGTCGCCGTCAACAAGATGGACAAGGTCGGCGACCGCGACGAGCGCTTGGACGCGCTCTGCGACCGACTCGGACTGCATCCGCCCTGGAAGCAGTGGCGCGAGACGATCGCGCCGATCAGCGCGAAGCGCGGCGACATCGACGCGCTGAACGAGGCGCTCCGGACGCAGTTCCACGAGCAGAAGCGCGACGACCTGCTGAAGTTCGTCAGCTAAGCGCCGCTTCTCAGGTCTCGGGGTCGGTGCTCGGAAACGGTGGCTCGGTGAGAAGGCGTCATCACAAGGGGCTGAGTGGGGGTAACCCTCGTCATCGCCACCACCAGCAGATCGGCGACCGCGGGTGAAGAACCCCTCGTTTCTCGCAAGTCGCGTCCGGGTTCCGGAGCGCCTCTCCGGCGGCTACGACACGTAACGGGCCGCCGTCGCCGCGTGCTCGGCGTGCCTCGCGGCCACTGCAGCGACGTCGGCCGCGTCGAGAAGTCCCGCCTCGGTCGCGATTCCCTCGACAAATCCGCCGGGCACGACCTCGAACGTCGGGGCGAAGACGTCGAGGTCGGCGTCGCCGCCGTAGACGGCGTCCGGGGGCGACGAAACCGCGGGCGCCCGAGGCGAGGTACAATCGTCGCTGCCGGCCTGGGAGCGATCGTCGCTAGATTCGACCGTCCGAGTCGGGTGAATCTTGTCGCGGGCGGCGACGACGTAGGCGGGGACGCCGGCGTCGCGGGCGGCCCGAGCGAGCACGCGGGTGCCCGTCTTGTTCACGACGGCTCCGTCCGGGAACACCGCGTCCGCGCCGACGAGGACGGCGTCGACGTCGCGGGCCGCAAGCGCCGTCGGCAGCGCCGCCTCGGTCGTAAGCGTCACCGACGCGTCGGTCTCGGCCGCGGCCCACTCGGCGACGCCAACGCCCTCGCACTCGGGACGTGACTCGGCGACGACGACCGTCTCGGGCGCAGAGTCGGCGATCGCCGTCCGGACTGTCCCCGACCGCGACAGCGTCGCGACGGTCGTCGCGTCGGCGTCGCGGAGACGCGCCGCCGCAGTCGCCGCCGCGTCCGCGTCCGCCTCGAACGCAGCCCCGAGCGCGTCGATCGCGCGTTCGACGACCGCAGTTGGATCGGGAGCCTGCCCGTCGTTCGCCTGCGCAGTCTCGGCGACGACCCGGTTCAGGCGGTTCGCGACGGCCGCCATCTCCGGCCGTGCTGCCCGGAGGTCGCGCGCGGTCGCCGCGACGGCGTCCCACGTCTCGGCCTCCGCTGCCGCGTCACGGAGCACTTCGAGCGCGCGGGCGGCGATCCACGCCGAGCCGTGCGTCCGGTCGTCCCGGACGTCGGCGACGGTGGGCGCGACTCGCCGCCACGTCGCCCAGAGACGCGGCACTGTCTCGCGGGTCCGGATCTGTGTCGGGTCGGCCCACTCGACGGCGGCGAGTTCCTCGTTGGGCGTCACCGCGCGCGTCGCCGCCTCGAAGAGGAAGGGGTGGACGGTGAACGACCCCTCCTCGTCGTCGACCGCGAGCGGGTCGCCGGCGCGAACGAGTTCGAGGTCGGCGTCGGCCAGTCCGACTTCCTCGCGGAGTTCGCGGGCGGCATCGGTCTCGGCGTTGGCGGGGTCACCCTCGACGTAGCCAGAGACGCCGGCCCAGCGGCCGCGATACGTCCCGACCGCGTCGCTGCGGCGGGTGAGCAGGATCCGTCCCCGCTCGCGAACGAAACACGTGACGACGTGTGCCATCGGGCAGCGGTTCGGCCGCCGGCGGAAACGGCTTTTCGGTGATCCGTGGGAGTCGGCCGTCGGTACCGGAGACGATGGCCAGCACCTGTCCGCTTTTTACCGGCGCGCCCGCTTTCCCTGTATGGAACTGTTCGCTGTCCCCGGTCTGCCCGAGGTGCAGGCGGGCGACGACGTCGCGGGGCTGATCGACGAGCGCGTCGATCTCCGCGACGACGACGTGATCTGCGTCGCCTCGACGATCGTCTCGAAGGCCGAGGGTCGAAGCGCCGACCTCGGTGACTTTCCCGCCGGGCCGCGCGCCCGCGAGATCGCTGCGGCACTCGAATCGCACACCGGCGAGGAGAAGGACCCGCGGTTCGCGCAGGCCGTTCTCGAAGAGAGCGTCGAGATACTGATGGACGCCCCCTTCCTCCTGACGGAGACGCGCTTCGGGCACGTCGGCGTCAACGCCGGCATCGACCGCTCGAACGTCGCCGGCAGCGACCTGCTGTTGCTCCCGAAGCGCCCCTCCGAGAGCGCCGCGCGGATCCGCGAGGGCCTGCCGGCCGACCGCGTCGTCGTCACCGACACCTGCGGCCGACCGTTCCGCCACGGCCAGCGCGGCGTCGCCATCGGTTGGGCCGGCCTCGACGCCTCGCGCGACTGGCGCGGTGAGACCGACCGCGACGGGCGCGAACTCGGCGTCACCGTCGAGAACGTCGTCGACGAACTCGCCGCCGCCGCGAACCTCGTCGCCGGCGAAGGCGACGACGGCACCCCCGTGGTGGTCGTCCGGGACTTCGAGTGGGGCGACCACGGCGGCAGTGACGCGCACTTCCGGGAGATCGAGACGGACTTCGTCCGCCAGGCGGTCCGGAGGTGGTCGTATGCGTGACGCCGCTGCGGCCGACGGCGGGAGCGGAGCCGACGAGGGTGCCACGCTCGGCGTCGAGCTGGTACCGGACGACCGGCTCTCGGAGATCGTCTCGGAGGGTCTCACGGCCGAGCGCGTCGGCTACGACGTCGCCTTCGTGACGTGTCACTACAACAACCGCGACCCGTTCGCGGCGCTCACGCGACTCGCGGACGAGACGACGGAGCTGCGGATCGGCCCGGGGATCGCGAACCCCTACGAGCTGCACCCCGTCACGCTCGCCTCGAAGACGGCGACCGTCGCGGAGCTCTCGGACGGCCGGGCCGCGTTCGGCATCGGCCCGGGCGACCCCTCGACGCTGCGGAACCTCGGCCTCGAAGACGAACGCGGGCTGCGCTCGGTTCTGGAGGCGTTCAAAGTCGCACAGGAGCTCTGGGCGGGCGAGCGCGTCACCCACAAGGGGACGTTCGAGGCCCACGACGCCGGCCTGAACTTCGAGGTACCGGGCGAGATCCCCGTTTACGTCGGCGGCGAGGGGCCGCATATGTGCCGGATGGCGGGCAAGCACGCCGACGGGCTGCTGTACAACGGCTCTCATCCCGACGACCTGGCGTGGGCGCGCGACCGGGTCGACGAGGGACGCGCGGACCGCCCGGACCACCGCGGCGACTTCGAGTTGCTGGCGTACGCGAGCGTCAGCATCGACGCGGACGCCGAGGCGGCGCGCGAGGCGGCTCGACCGCCCGTCGCGTTCATCGTCGCGGGCGCGGCCCCGCCGGTGCTCGACAGACACGACATCGACGCCGCGGTGGCCGAGGAGATCGGCGACCGGATCAGCGCGGGGGCGTTCGGCGATGCGTTCGAGCTCGTGACGCCGGCGATGATCGACGCGTTCTCGATCGCCGGCACGCCCGAGGGGGCCGTCGAACGGATGAGCGGACTGCTCAACCACGCGGACGGCATCGTCGTCGGCTCGCCGATCGGCCCCGACCCCGAGACGGCGATCGAACTCGCCGCCGAGGCGTTCGAACGGGCGCAGTAATCGGACGGGCGGTAGCGCGGCGACTAAGCGACGGCGGAAAAGCGTCGGACGGGCGGTAGCGCGGCGACTAAGCGACGGCGGAAAAGCGTCGGACGGGCGTTACTGTGCCGGCCGGTTCGGCGACGAGTCGCGCGCGCTCGATCCCATCCCGGTGAGGAGGTTCAACAGCGCGCCGAGCACGAGGTAGCCGAAGTACGCGACCGCGGCGGTCGTCAGCCCGCCGCCGACCAAGAACAACACGGCGGTGAGCGGATCGACGCCGAGGAACACCTCGAAGAGGAACGTCCTGACGAGAGTGACGATACTCGTGACCAACTGCACGATGAAGCCGATGACCGAAACCATACGTCTCCGTTGGTACGCATCCTATATGTGTGTGCGGAACTCGGCGTGGAGTCGCCACCGCTAAGCCGTCGCCGCCGCTCGATAGACGTATGGCGCGGGATCGGTCGCTCGACGAGTTCGTCGGCGGCGACGCGGCAGCCTCGGCCGGAGATTCCGACGGCGGCGACGAAGCGGCCTCGGCCGGAGATTCCGAGGACGACGAGTACGGCGACAGCGACCACTCCGGAGCCGAGTCCGAAGCCGCCGCCGAGGACAGGGGCGACTCCGACGAAGTCGCCCGGACGGACGCCGGCGGCGACACCGGGGGCGACGCCGAGCCGACTGACACCGAGTCGGCGACGGTCACCTACCGCTGGAGCCCCGACGGCGTCGAGTGTCCCCGGTGCGGGCGCGACGCGGAGCGGCTCTGGCTCGACGGCGGACAGCACGTCTGTGACGACTGCAAGGAGTGGTGACCGCGGGAGAAAAGAAGCCGAGGGCGGGTCACGGCCTACGGCTCTGCGAGTCGGAGCGTGAGAACGATCACGAGCACGAGGACGCCGGCGATGAGCCAGTAGCCCTCGTCGAAGTAGCCGCGCTCGGCGATTGCGCCGAACAGTACCGGTCCGGCGGCGCCCAGTGTCGCAGTCGTCGTGCGGACCACGCCCAGGCCGGTCCCGCGGATCTCCTCGGAGAAGGCGTCAGAGAAGTACGACTGCGTGATCGTGCCGGAGCCGAGCATCGTGCTCGCAAGCGCTGTCACGCCCGCGAGTCCCGCGAAGCCGCCGACAGTCGGGAGCAGCGCGAACCCGACCACGGGCCCCGAGAGCACCAATACGAGCGAGCGCCGCAGTCCGACGCGGTCGTACGCCGCGCCGGCGACGGGCTTGACGAGGACGCCCATCGCGAAGAAGAGGCTGAAGAGCAGCGCCGCCGACGAGGAGGAGAGCGCCTTCTCCTCGACGAGATACGTCGGGTAGAGCCCGGTGAACGCCTGCCAGACGAGGATATAGAGGAAGAGAACAGCGGCGACGAGAGTGACGTCGCGCCCGCGGAGCTCGGAGAGGACGTCCCGTGCGGTGTCGGCGGAAAGCTCGTCGATCCCGCTGCCGTCGCCGGTCTGGGCGGGAAGCAGTACCCAGAGCGCGACTGCCGAACCGATCAAAAGCGGGATTATAAACGCGAAGCCGGCCTGCCAGAGAACGGCAGCAGCCAGCGCTCCGGCGATCGGCGGCAGGACAGTCTGCCCCAGGTCGCCCGTGGCCATCGTCACGCCGAGCGCGCTCCCGATCCGGTCGGGGTAGATGGTCGCGAGGATCGTGATCCGCGCGATCGGGTACAGCGACTGTCCGAGGCCGACGAAGCCCGTAGCGGCGAACAGCGCCAGCGGCGTCGGCGCGGCGGCGACCGCCGCGACCGCGACCGCGACGACGGTCGCTCCCGCAGTCATCATCAGGCGTTCGCTGTAGCGGTCCGCGAGGATGCCGCCCGGCAGCTGCCCGATCGCCGAGCCGAGCCACAGGATCGTCACGAGCAGCCCCGCGACCGAGAGGCTGAGTCCGAAGGCCTCGCGGAGATACGGCAGCAGGACCGGGTAGATCATCCGCGTCCCGAGCAGAAGGCCCCAGCCCCCCGCGATGACGACCAGCGAGCGCCCCTTTCCGTCATCCCACAGCGCCCGCGCCTCGCGACCGACCGACCCGAGCAGCGTCATCGAGGCGTCGACCCCCGAGGTGGGCGTGTGCGCGCTTCGACCGACTGGACGTTCACTGCCTGACGCTCCGGCGGCCGAGGCTAAAGAGGTGTGACATCCGGGGCGGCGACGCCCAGTGCCGCGGCGCGAGTGCCGGAACGGCCCCGCGCTGCCGGATCAGTCTATCAGTCCAGCCGCGTGCTCCGTCGGCCGAAGCCGCGGACCAGCGTCTCCTCGTCGATCGTGAGCACGGTCGGGCGGCCGTGGGGGCAGGCGTAGGGGTTCTCGCACGCGCCGAGCCGCTCTACGAGCGTCGTTGCAGCCGCGTCGCTCAGTTCGTCGCCGGCCTTCAGCGATGGGTGGCAGGCGAGGTCCTTCAGGAGAGCGTCGCGGCGGTCCGTCGGCGAGTCTCCGTGTCGGAGCGCGTCGACCGCGTCGCGGACGCTCTCGGGGGCGGCCGCCCGACCCATCGGCGCGGGCACTGTGCGGACGCGGACCGTCGTCTCGCCGAACGGGTCGAGATCGTAGCCCAAGGCGGCGAGGTCCTCGCCGTATGATTCGACCGCGGCGTACTGAGCCGGCGTCAGCGAGACGCTCTCCGGCGGATCGATCCGAGCCGTCGGCGTGGTGCCCGAGACGGCCCCGCGGAGGCGCTCGTAGTTCACGCGCTCGTGGGCCGCGTGCTGGTCGACGACGAGGAGTTCGTCGTCGAACTCACAGAGGACATAGAGCTCCCGGAACTGCCCGAGCACCCGCACGTCGTCGAACGCCGAGTCGGCCTCGCCGGCCGGCTCCAAGGCGTCGTCCAGATCCATCGAGAGGTCGGCTGCGCGCCGTCGGTCGGCGGTCGAGAGCGCGTCGCGGACGGCCCCGGAGACGGCGTCCGCGACGTCCGCCGTCGATCGGAGCCTGACGGTCCGCTTCCGCGGGTGAACGTTGTGATCGGCCCACGAGGGCGGCAGCGACAGGGAGAGCACCGCGATCGGCGCGCGGTCGTCCGCGATGAGGTCCCCGTAGCCGTCGACGACCGCGCGTTGCAGCGGGGCGCTGCGGACGGGGCGCCCGTCGACGGCGACGTAGACGTGGTCGCGCCGCGCACGCGTTATCGACGGCTGGACGAGCGCGCCCTCGATTGTCAGTTCGCCGCCCGCCTCTCCCGCATCCGACTCGATTCGCTTGGCCGCATCGAGGCTCGTCGTCCGCGAGGCGACCTGTCGGTCGTAGACGCCGAGAAGCGCGTCGGCGACGTCGCCGGTTCCGGGCGTCGAGAAGACGGTCGTCCCGTCGTGTGTCAGCGTGATCGCCACGTCGGGGCGGACGAGCGCGTACCGCGAGACGCTGTCACTGACGCGCGCGAACTCGGTCTGGCTGGTTCCGAGCGATTCGCGGCGCGCCGGCGTCCCCGCGAACAGCTCTCGAACGGTCACCGTCGTCCCCGGCCCGCGGCCGGCGGCCTCGACGCGGTCCGCGCCCGGCCCCCCGGCGGCGACGACGCGCGTGCCGCGCGGGCCGCCGTCGTTCGTCACCAGTTCCAGCGTCGCGACGGTCGCGATGCTCGCGAGCGCCTCTCCGCGGAAGCCGAGGGTCCCGCCGCCGGCGACCGGCTCGTCGGCCGCGAGTTTGCTCGTGGTGTGGCGCTCGACTGCGAGCTCGGCGTCCCGGCGATCCATCCCGAGACCGTCGTCGCGCACGCGGATCCGGTCGGTGCCGTCGCCGCCGACAACGACCTCGATGCGGGTCGCGCCCGCGTCCAGGGCGTTTTCGAGGAGTTCGACGACGACGTCGGCCGGTCGCGTGATCACCTCACCGGCGGCGACGCTCGCGATCGTCGCGTCGTCGAGACGGCGGACTCGGGGGCGGTCGGTCGCGGGCTCCGGACGCTCCTCACTCATCTAGTCGTTGCCGTAGGTCTTCCAGCGTGTTGAGGGCTTCGAGCGGCGTCGTCGAAGCGACGTCGAGGTCTCGGAGCTCGTCGAGCACGGCGCGTTCTCCGTACGTCGGCACGGGGGCGCGGCCGTCGGGTCGCTCGTCCGCGTCCGCACCCACGTCGTCGAGACCGTCGACGTACGCCGCGAGCGTGTCGTTGCGGGCGGCTGGCTGCTTCGTGTCCGGCGTGCCGTTCGCGGCTCGCTGTGCGCCACGCCCCGCGTCGTCGGCAGACGAGTGCAGGTGTTCGCGCGCGCGAGCGACGACCTGATCCGGCACGCCGGCGAGCTTCGCCACCTCGACGCCGTACGACGAGGAGGACGCGCCGCGCGCGACGCGGTGGAGGAAGGTCACGTCGTCGCCGGACGCCGGCGCCGTCTCCTCGCTCTGGTCTGGGGTCTCACGGTCGCCCTTGCTCACCGTGAAGTGGAGGTTGAACGCGTTCGGGAGGTCGTCAGCGAGCGCGGTCAGGTCGTGGTAGTGTGTAGCAAAGAGCGTGGTCGCGCCGACCTCGTCGTGGAGGAACTCCGTGGTCGCGCGGGCGATCGCGAGGCCGTCAGCCGTCGAGGTCCCGCGGCCGACCTCGTCGAGGAGCACGAGCGAGTCCGCCGTGGCGTCGTGCAGGATCGCCGTGAGTTCGGCCATCTCGCGCATAAACGTCGACTGCCCGCCCGCGATATCGTCGGACGCCCCGACGCGGGTGAAGATGCGATCGAGAACCGGGAGGCGCGCCGCGTCCGCCGGGACGAAGCTCCCGGCCTGCGCTAAGAGTGCGACGAGCGCGATCTGCCGCATATACGTCGACTTGCCGCTCATATTCGGCCCGGTGACGACGGCGACGTGGCCGTCGGCGAAGTCGACGCCGTTGGGGACGAACTCCGCCCGCGTGCGCTCGACGACCGGATGCCGTCCGGCCTCGATCTGGAGCGTCTCCGCGCCCATCTCGGGCCGGACGTAGTCCTCGCCCGCGGCGACCGTCGCGAACGACGTCAGCACGTCCAGCCGTGCGAGGGCGTCCGCAAGCGACTGGATCCGCTCGATCTCCTCGGCGACGCGGGCGCGCACCTCGCGGAACAGCTCGTACTCTAAGGCGTCCGCGCGCTCGGTCGCCGAGAGGATCTCGTCCTCGCGGCGCTTCAGTTCCGGCGTGTAGAACCGCTCGGCGTTCTTCAGCGTCTGCCGCCGGGTGTAGTCGTCGGGGACGCAGTCGAGGTTCGGGTTCGTCACCTCGATGTAGTAGCCGTGGACCTGATTGTAGCCGACCTCCAGAGAGTCGATACCCGTCCGCTCGCGCTCGCGGGCCTCCAGGGAGGCGACCCACTCGCGGCCCGCCCGCTCCGTCTCGCGGATCTCGTCGAGTTCGTCGTCGAAGCCCTCGCAGATCACGCCGCCTTCGGTGATCTCCTGCGGCGGGTCGGGCTCGATCGCGCGGCCGATCAGATCGCGGACGTCGGCCAGTTCGTCGAGCGAGGCGCGGAGGTCCCGAAGCGCCTCCGACTCCGCCTCGCCGAGTGCGGCGTCGACGTCCGGGACGACCGCCAGCGTCGCCTGCAGCGAGCGCAGATCGCGGGCGGTCGCGCGCTCTCGGGAGACCCGCGCGGCCAACCGTTCGAGGTCGTACACCCGCGAGAGGTGCTCTCGGACCGTCTCCCTCGTCATCGGTCGATCGACCAGCTCGCCGACGGCGTCGTGTCGGCGCTCGATCGCCGCGCCGTCGAGCAGCGGGCGGCGGAGCCACGACTCGAGCAGCCGTCGGCCGAGCGCCGACGCCGTCCGGTCCACGGCGTCGACCAGCGTCCGGCCCTCGCCAGGGTGCCGCGAGTCGAACAGTTCCAGGCTCCGCATCGCCGTCGCGTCCAGCCCGAGCGACCGATCGAGGTCGTACCGGCGGATCCGGGAGACGTACGAGAGCGCGCCGTCGTCGCCTTGGGTGTACTCGGCGTAGTCGAGGAGCGCCCCGACGGCGCGGCGTTCGGCGGGCGCGTCGAGGACAGCCGTCGGCTCGGCGACGTACGCCGCGAGCGTCTCGTCGGCGCGGTCGAGCGCGAACGCCGCCGAATTCCGCTCGGTGAGCATCGTCTCGAAGCCGAGCGCCGAGACGTCGACGGCGGCGTCGGGAGCGACGACCAGCTCCGCGGGCGCGAGCCGTTCGAGCTCGTCCTCGATACGCGGGGCGGCCGCGCTCGTCACCTGACACGCGCCCGTCGAGACGTCGAGCGTCGCGAGCGCGGCCGGCGAGCCGTCGTCGGCCGGCGAGTCGCCACCGATCGCGTCCGCCCGTTCGAGCCCGACGACCGCGCCGAGATAGGTCGCGCTCGCGCGGTCGAGCAGGTCGTCGTCGACGACAGTGCCTGGGCTGACGACGTTCGTGACGGCGCGGTCGACCAGGCCGGACGCCGCCTCGGCGTCCTCGACCTGATCGGCGACGGCGACGCGGTAGTCGGCGTCGAGGAGGGCCTCGAGGTACGACGCGGCGTTGTCGATCGGGATGCCGGCCATCGGATACGTGCCGGTCGAGTCCTCGCGCTTCGTCAGCGTCACCTCACAGACGCGTGCGACGGTCTCGGCGGCCTCGCAGAACGCCTCGTAGAAGTCCCCGACCTGAAACAGCACGATCGCGTCGGGGTGTGACTCGCAGAGGTCGAGATACTGCGACAGCATCGGTGTGAGCTCCGCCCGACGCGCGAGCAGTTTCGCGGGCGGCCCCTCCGGACGCCGCTCCGCGTCCGTCCGCGCCGCTGCGTTCGCGTCGGCGTCCGCCCGCGCCTCCGCGTTCGCGTCAGCGTCCGCCTGCGCCTCCGCGTTCGCGTCGGCGTTCGTCGGGGTGGCCTCTGTCGCCCCCGACGCGTCACTCGAAGGCGTCTCGGCGACAGGGTCGCTCTCGTCGCTCACGTCGGACTCTGCGCCGTCCATACCTACCGGACGGCGGCCGAAGACCAAAAGCGGACGGGAAGCCGGCGCTGCCGCGAGGTCGAGCGGGAGGCGAACGCGTCGCTCAAGACGAGTCCTCGAAGAATCGAACGAGCCGATCGCGGTTCAGATAGCCGATCGCGGAGGCGACCAGAATCGCGAGCGTGAGAGCGGCGGCGGCGACGAACCGGTCCGCACCGAGGTAGCCGCCGACGACGTTCGCGAGGAAGAACGCCGGCGTGCGGCCGACGACTGCGAGCGCGACGAGCTGCCACAGCGGGAGCCGGGTGAGCCCGCCGGCGAAGCAGATCAGGTCGTCCGGGAGCCCCGGCACGAAGAAGAAGACGAACAGCCCGATGCGGGCGTAGTCGTCGCTGATCGCGTCGAAGGAGGCGAGCGCGTCCTCGTGGACGATCTTTTCGACGTACGCTCGGCCGAACCGGCGCGAGAGCCAGAAGGCGGCGGTGCTCCCGATGGTGATCCCGATCATATTGTAGAGCGTCCCCCACCACGCGCCGAAGAGGTAGCCGGCGACGACCGCGAGAATCTGGCCCGGAACCGGCGCGGCGACGACCTGCAGCGCCTGCAGCGCGATGAGTACGACCGGAGCCCAGATGCCGTACTGGGCGATGAACGCCCGGAGCGCGGGCGCGTCGGTCAGGAGCGCGAGGTGCGGGCGCGCCAGGATCGTGGCGACGGCGAGGGCCGCGACCGCCACGGCGAGATGCAGCAGGAAGCGCCGCCGACTCCGCCGCGAGGCGAAGAGTCGCGCCGTCCCGAGCCGCACTCGCGCCCGTTCGAGAAGAGAGTCCAGCACGCGTTGTGCGTCCAGACGTCGCCGTGACACTTAGAGAGATGTGGTCTGACGGACAGCGGGTCGTCGACGGCAGACTGTCCAGGCGGGGCGCGGTCGTCGGGCGCGGACGGGTCGGGGAGACGTTTCGCAGTCGCAGACGGCTCGGGGAGCGTCAGAGCCCCAGCGTCTCGGCGTGTCGGTCGAGGATCGACTCCAGCGTGAGATTCTTCTCTTCGAGCTCGTAGCGGACCCGAACGATCGGCACGTCGACGTCGAGCAGCCGGCCGAGATCGTGCGGCGTCCCCGAGACGACCACGTCGGGATCGGCGTTCTCGATCGTCGCCTCCAGATCCCGGAGCTGGGCGTCGCTGTAGCCCATCGCCGGAAGCACTGCGTCGAGGTGGTCGTACCTGTCGAAGACCCGGGCGAGCGAGCCGACGGCCGCCGGCTTGGGGTCGACGATCTCGGCTGCGCCGTGCTGCCGAGCGGCGATCAGGCCGGCCCCGTGCGAGGCGTCGCCGTGCGTGAGCGTCGGGCCGTCTTCGACGACGAGCGCTCGCCTGCCGGCGATGGCGTCGCCATCGGCGGTGATCGTCGAGTTCGCGTGGACGATGTCGGCGTCGGGGTTCGTCTCGCGGGCGTTTCTCTCGACCTCGCGGATCCCGGCGACGGTGGCGGTGTTCTCCTTGTTGATGAGGACGTAGTCGGCGAGCCGGAGGTTGGTCTCGCCGGGGTGGTAGCGCAGTTCCGCGCCCGGGCGGAGCGGGTCGGCGACGACGACGTGGACGTCCGGGGCGAAGAAGGGCAGTTCGTTGTTGCCGCCGTCCCAGACGATCACGTCGGCCTCGGCTTCGGCTCGTTCGAGGATCGCCGCGTAGTCGACGCCGGCGTAGACGACGTGGCCGCGTTCGAGGTGGCTCTCGTACTCCTCGCGCTCTTCGATCGTCACGCCGCTCTCGTCGAGATCCGCGAGCGTCTCGAAGCGCTGCACGCGCTGAGCCAGCAGGTCGCCGTACGGCATCGGCTCTCTGACGACCACGACGTCGCGACCGCGAGCCGAGAGCAGGTCCGCGAACTTCCGGGCCGTCTGGGACTTCCCGCAGCCCGTCCGGACCGCGTCGACCGCCACGACCGGCACCGACGCCGCGAGCATCATCCGGTCCGGGCCGATCAGTCGGAAGTCCGCGCCGGCGGCGAGCGCCCGCGACGCCTGGTGCATCACGTGCTCGTGGGAGACGTCCGAGTACGAGAAGACGACCGTGTCGACGTCCGCCTCCTCGATCAGGCGCTCCAGCTCCGACTCGGGGTGGATCGGAACCCCGTCCGGGTAGCGGTCGCCGGCCAGCTCGGGCGGGTAGCGGCGCTCCGGTCGGTCGTCGAGTTCGCCGAGGTTCTGGGACGCCGTCTGGGTGAACGCGACCACCTCGTGGTCCGAGTCGTCTCTGAACACGGTGTTGAAGTCGTGGAAGTCGCGACCGGCCGCACCCATAATGAGGACTCGCGTGGGGGCCATACGTGATAGTTCTCTGCCATCACACATATAGTATCGTCTGCAAGTCTTCGCGCACTCGATCGCTCGCTATCGGGTGATCGACCGTGCAGTCAGGGGCAGACGCTACTGTGGAGTCCCGGCCGAACGCTTTCGGTCGCGGGCGGTCGAGAACTGTGTATGGCAGCCGAAGACTCCGAAGGCCCCGAAGCCGACGCGAGCCCCGTCGTCGTCGCGCTGGGCGGGAACACCCTCCTCGGCGAGCACGGTCCGTGGACCCTCGCCGAGCAGTTGGCGGTCGTCGAACGGACGGCCGCCCGGATCGCGACAGTCGCCGACGCCGGCTACGACGTCGTGCTCACGCACGGCAACGGCCCGCAGGTCGGAAATCGGCTCCTGCAGCAGGAGGGCGCGAGCGAGACGCCGCAGCTCCCGCTCGACGTGCTCGTCGCCGAGACGCAAGCGCAGATCGGCTACCTCCTGCAACAGGCGCTGGACAACGAACGCGACGCCGAAACCGACTCGATCACCATCGTGACACAGGTCGTCGTCGACGGCGACGACCCGGCGTTCGCGGAGCCGACGAAGCCGGTCGGACCGTTCTACACGGCGGCCGAAGCCGAGGGGAAGCCGTTCGAGACGCGGGCGGTGTCGAGTGGCGAGCGCCCGCACCGCCGCGTCGTGCCGTCGCCCGAGCCCGTCGAGATCGTCGAGGCCGACGAGATCGGTCAGCTCGTCGAGCGCGGGAACTCGGTGGTCTGTGCGGGCGGCGGCGGCGTGCCCGTCGTCCGCGACGAGCGCGGGCTGCGGGGCGTCGAGGCCGTGGTGGACAAAGACCACACCTCGCGGCTGCTCGCGTCGGAACTCGGGGCCGAGACGCTCGTCGTCCTGACGGACGTCGCGCACGCGTACGTGAACTACCAGGAGCCCGATCAGCGCCCGCTCGGCGACGTCGGAGCCGCCGAGCTTCGCGCACACCTCGACGCCGGCGAGTTCGGCGCGGGCAGTATGCGGCCCAAAGTCGAAGCCTGCCTCCAGTTCGTCGAGAACGGCGGCGAGCGCGCCATCGTCACCACGCCCGAGCAGTTGCCCGCGGCGCTCGCGGGCGACGCCGGGACGCAGGTGCACGAGTGCATATCCGAGACAGGAGATATATAGTGTGCTAAATAGTGTCTAGCTTCCCCAGCAAAGTTACGTGGGATCGGTTGCTACACTTCAACGATTGCGTGTAACGGAGCCCGCAGCCGACGCGCTCCCCACGCTTTTCCCCACAATGACCGACGCAGACGCCCTACCTGAGTCCACGCCGGACGCGAACGCGAACGCGGTCTCCCCGCTCGCCGTCGACGAGGCGGCCGAACTGACTACACGCATCGTCGACAACGTCGAACGCGTCATCGTCGGCCACCGCGACGCGATCGAACACATCCTCGTGGCCCTGTTCGCGCGGGGAAATCTCCTGTTGGAAGACGTCCCGGGCGTGGGTAAGACGATGCTCGCGCGCGCCGTCGCGACCTCGCTCGACTGCTCGTTCAAGCGCGTGCAGTTCACGCCCGACCTCCTGCCCTCCGACGTGACCGGCGTGAGCGTCTTCAACGAGAAGACCCGGGAGTTCGAGTTCCAGCCCGGCCCGGTGTTCGCGAACGTCGTTCTCGGCGACGAGATCAACCGCGCGCCGCCGAAGACGCAGGCGGCGCTACTCGAGGTGATGGCGGAACAGCAGGTGACCGTCGACGGCGCGACCCATCCCGTGCCGGACCCCTTTACCGTCATCGCGACGCAGAACGACGTCGAGCCCGGTCGGACGTACGAGCTCCCGGTCGCGGAGATCGACCGGTTCACCAAGAAGATCCGGCTCGGCTACCCCACGGAAGCCGAGGAGACGGAACTCCTCGGTAGACTGACCGGCGAGCACCCGATCGAGTCGCTGGAGCCGGTCGCGGACGTCGCGGACGTCCGTCGCGCACGCGAGACCGTCGCCGGCGTCACGGTCCGCGAGCCCGTTCGCGCGTACGTCTCACGACTAGCAAGCTACACGCGGGAACACGCTCGTCTCGGTGCGAGCCCGCGGGGAGCGCTCGCACTCGTGCGCGCCGCACAGGCTCGTGCCGCCTTTCAGGGACGGGGCTACGTCACCCCCGACGACGTCCAGACGGAAGCGCCGACCGTTCTGAGCCACCGCGTCCGGACCGACACGGAGGTCGGTGGCGCGACGGTCGTCGAGCGCGCGCTCGAGGACGTCGCGGTCGAGTGAGAATGCGGCCGACACGACGCGGATACGCGGTCGGCGCGGTGGTCGTCGGTGCGTTCGCCCTCGGGACGGTCTTCGGCGCGCGCGCACTCGACGCGGTCGTCGTCCCCGGCGCGCTCGCGCTCGTCGCCGCCGTCGTACAGGTCTGGCGCGCGCCGACGCCGCGCGTCGAACGGACGCTCCCGCCGGCCGACGTGCCGGGAACGACGGGACAGATCGAACTGACGCTGGACGCGCCGTCGTCGTACCCCGCGACGGTCCGCGATCGACTACCCGCAGGCGTAGACAGCGGGGCGGACGCGGAGGCCGGCAGACGCGCCGCAGACGGGGCGGCGACGCAGGAGGCCGTCGTCGCCGGCGCGACCGGCGCGACCGTCGCCTACGAGATCGCGCGGCGGCGGCGCGGCGAGCACGAGGTCGGGCCGGCGCGCGTTGCCGTCACCGACGTGCTCGGTCTCGTCAGACGCACGACGACGGTCGAGAAGCGGGATCGCTTCGTGGTGTTTCCGCCCGTCGGCGTGCTGTCGGCGTCTGTGCGCGCGGAACTCCGGGCGCTGACGCAGTCCGCTCGCGCGGACCGCCGCGACGAGTTCGACGACCTGCGCGAGTACGTGCGCGGCGACGCGCTCCGCGACGTGCACTGGAAGTCCTCCGCGAAGCGCGGCGAGCTGATGGTCCGGGAGTTCGCGGCCGAAGACGATCCCGACCGCGTGCGCATCGCGGCCGGCGTCGACTCGTCGACCGTCGGAGCGGACGCGCGGAGCGGTGACGAACCGGGCGGTGCTGCAGCGGCCGGCGACGCCGCGACCGGCGACGCGGCGGCGGACACGATGGCCGAGGCGGCGGCGACGGTCTGCCTCTCCTTGCTCCGCGACGGGGCGTCTGTCACGCTTTCGACGCCCTCCGGCGAGGTCGAGGCGACGCCCGGACGGACGAGGCCGCTTCTCGACCACCTCGCAGTCGTCGACACCGGGAGGGTACCGACACGCGACGCCGACGTCGTCGTCGCGGCGACGGAGACGGGCGCGTCCGTTCGCTTCGACGGCCGCGAGCACCGGTTCGAGGCGCTGCGAGGCACAGCAGACGAGGCGGGAGCGACGGTCGAATCTGTCGCCGCCGCCCGTGCCGACAGCGGACGCGCGAGGGCAGACGACGGCAGCGCGGCGGGTACCCGCGCCGACGGGGAGGTGCTCGGATGAGCACCGAAGTGAACGAGAGCGGACGCGCGACGCCGGTGAGCGGCCTCGACGTCACCCGCGCGCTCGCCGGTGCGGGGCTGCTGGCACTGACGTGGTCGTACGTGGGCGTCCTCTGGCGCGTGACCGACGTCGTCGGCGGCACCACCGAGTTCGCCGGCGTCGTGGCCGGATCGGTCGCGGTCGCCGTGCTCGTCGGGCGAGTGGTCGGCGTGCGCGTCGCGGCCGCCGTCACGTCACTGTTGCTCGTGCTCGGGCTGGCAGTGTATCTGACCGCGCTCCCGCAGAGCCAGCTCCAGTTGTTGACGCCCGAGCGGATGCTCAGCGATACCGTCGCGCTCCTGACCGGGCTGTCGATCCTGCGGCTCGTCGGCGCGGGCGTGTGGGCGATGGCCGTCGTCCCGGGCCCCGTGTTCCTCTCGTGGTATCTGGCGGTTCGGCGGCGCTACGCCGTCGCCGCCGCAGCCGGCGGGGTCGCCCTCGGAATGGTCGTGCTCACCGGCGACGCGGCCGGTCTGGCGACGCTCGTCGGCGTCATCGGCGCGACGGGGTTGCTCGCGGCGTCGACGTTCGAGCGGCACGGGACCGGGGTCGAACAGGCAGACGTTCTGACGGTGCTTTTGGCGGCGATGATCGTCGCCGCCGCGACGCTGACTGTCGTTCCGGGCGCGGCCGGGTCGCCGATCCTGCCGGACCGCGGCACCCCGACTACCGAGGCGAACCTCGTCGACGCGGGCGACAGCGTCGAGATCGTCGGAAGCATCAGGCTCTCGCCGGCGACCCGGTTCACCGTCGAGAGCCCGCGCGCGTCGTACTGGCAGACCGCCGCCTACGACCGCTACACCGGCGACGGCTGGGTCCGGACCGGCGACACGCGGCCGTACGACGGCCGGCTTCGGGGTCCACCCGGTCCCGCGCGGACGCTCGAACAGACCGTCACCGCGGAGGATCCGATGTCGATCCTGCCGGCGGCGTGGCGACCGGTCGCCCTCGAAGGATCGGGGGCGTCGACCGCGGTCGTGACGCCGCAGGGAACCGTTCGTCCGGGGAGTCCGCTTCAGGCCGGCGAGACGGTCACCGTCACCAGTCGGGTGCCGAACGCGACGCCCCGGCAACTCCGGCGAGCCGGCACCGACTATCCGCAGCGCGTGTCGGCGTCGTACCTTCAGCTCCCGCAGAGCACGACCGAGCGCGTCCGCGAGCGGGCCGAGGTCGTTGCCGGAAACGCGACGACTCCGTACGGGAAGGCCGTCGCCATCGAGTCGTATCTCGAAGCCGACAAGCAGTACTCCCTCAGCGTGCCCGCGCCGTCGGGTGATGCCGCCGACGCGTTCCTCTTCGAGATGGACGCCGGCTACTGCACCTACTACGCGACGACGATGGTCGTGATGCTGCGCTCGCAGGGCGTGCCGGCGCGGTTCGTCACCGGCTACACGCCGGGCGAGAACGTCGGGGACGATCGGTACGTCGTCCGCGGACTCAACTCCCACGCCTGGGTCGAGGTCTACTTCCCGGACGTCGGCTGGGTCCAGTTCGATCCGACACCCGCGGGGCCGCGTCAGACTGCGGAGAACACCCGACTCGCCGAGGCCCAACAGAGCGAAGAGGAACTCAATCTGCCGGGCGTAAACGAGTCGGTGACGCCCCCGCCGGGCTCGATCGTCGAGAACGACACGCCCTCTCTGGCCGGGGGGCCCGGCGTGTCGACGCCGGGAGGACCGACGACGTCCGGAAACGGGACGACGGTACCGGGGACGCCCCCCGACGACGCGTCTCCGGTGCCGAGTGGCGGCATCCCGCTGCCGGCGCTGCCGTCACAGCGGACGCTCCTCGTCGGCGCCGTCGCGCTCGTCGGGCTCACCGCGGGAGCGCACCGGAGCGGGGCGGTGGATCGCAGTGTGCGGCTATTCCGCGTCCAGTACCAGCGCCGGCGGGAGCCCGACGCAGACGCGATTCGGGCGTACCGTCGGCTCGAAACGCTGCTCGAACGAGAGTACCGACCGCGGCGCCCCGGCGAGACGCCCCGTTCGTATCTGGCGTCGTTGCCACTCGAGGAGCGCTTCGCGGAGGCACGAGAGGTCTGTGAGCAGTACGAGCGGGCGCGCTACGGCGACGGCGTCGACCGGGCGACGGCCGACGAGACAGTCGCGACCGTCGATCGGCTCGTCCGGTCGTCGACCCCGCTCGTGCGACGGCTGCGGTGAGGTTCGTCCGGCGTGGGGGGCTTTCGGTCAGGACCGTCCGGCGTGGGGGGCTTTCGGTCAGGACCGTCCGGCGCGGGGCGGTTTCGGCGGCCTACGACTGTGCGTTCGAGGCACGGTCGCCGATTCGCGGCTGTGCGTTCGGGACGGGTTCCCGATACTGTTTAATATCCCCATCCTGTAGATTCGGTTTGTAATGTCGGAAGTCTGCTCGACGTGCGGACTCCCTGAGGAACTCTGCGTCTGCGAGGACGTCGCCAAAGAGTCCCAGGAGATCACCATCCGCATCGACGAGCGCCGCTACGGAAAAGAGGTAACGGTCATAGAAGGGTTCGACCCCAAGGACGTCGATATGGACAGCCTGTCCTCTGATCTGAAGTCGAAGTTCGCCTGCGGCGGCACAGTCGAGGACGGCTCGATCGAACTCCAGGGGAACCACACCGGTCGCGTCGAGGATTTCCTCCGCGACAAGGGCTTCAACGTCGCGTGACCGTCACCTAACCGTCCCACGTCGGGCGATTTTTCGAACTACTCCGTTCACACAGCGATAGCGCCGTCCCACGGGATAGTCGCGTCTGCGAGTGTTGGCTCACGCGATCGCACGACAGCGTGCGATCGGCTGCGCGATCAGTTGCAAACGCTGCGATCGCTCATTCAGCGGCGACTTCGCGGCTCACGGGAGCGCGCTCCGTTCCCGAGTGGCGAGTGTGCGCCGCTCCGGTCGCGGGAACAGACGAACTATTATGTGATTCCGATCGGTGCACCCAGTATCGACAGATGGGAGCCGGTGGAGACGAGGTAGACGTTCACGATATTTCGCCGATGGCGTGGCGGCTCCTTCGGGTCGCAGCTGGCTACAGCCAGCGGGACGTCGAAAAACAGCTCGACGACATTATGCAGGCACACATCTCGATGCTCGAAAGCGACACGCGCAGCCTCTCGGACGACCGCCTCCAGCAGCTGTTCGACATCTACCGGCCGAACCTGACCGACGAGCAGATCGACGCGCTGGTGGTGAACTTCTGATGACGTGGGGCGCACAGAGTTCGACGGAGCGACGAGCCGTCTCGCTGATCCTCGCGCTCGTGGTGACGGGGGCAGTCGCCGGCGCCCCGACTCCCGCGGGACTCGACAGAGCCGCGCAGTTGGCGCTCGCGACGATGGCGCTGGCGTCGATTCTGTGGGTGACGAAGGCGCTTCCGCTGGCGCTGACCGCGCTGTTGATCCCCGTCGTGCTGACCATCTTCGGCATCTACGACCAGATGGAGACGGCGCTTTCGGGGTTCGCCGACCCGCTCATCTTCCTCTTCGTCGCCGGATTTATGCTGGCGAAGGCGTTGCAGACGCACAGCATCGACCGCCGGCTCGCCCTCTATCTGATCAACTGGATGGGGCGGTCGCCGCGGCTGCTCATTCTGACGATTATGATCTCGACGGCGTTTCTCTCGATGTGGGTCTCGAACACCGCGACGACGGCGATGATGACGCCGGTCGCGCTGGGTGTGCTCGCGCGGGTCGTCGGCCGCGAGGACGACGGCGGTGTATCGAATATGCGCGTCGCGACGCTGCTCGGCACGGCGTACGCCGCGAGCGTCGGCGGTGTCGGCACGCTCATCGGCACGCCGCCGAACGTCGTCGCCGTCGCCTTTCTCGATCGGCTCGTCGGCGTCGAGATCTCGTTCGTCCAGTGGCTCGCCGTGGGACTGCCCATCGTGGTCGTGACGCTACCGCTGACCTGGTACGTGCTGACGTTTTGGCTCTACCCGCCGGAGATCGAGGACGTGACCGAGGCACAGGCGCAAGCGGGTGATTTCCTCTCCGAGGAGGGGCCGCTCTCGCCGCGGGCCCGCCGCGCGACGTACATCTTCGCGGCGACGGCGGGGCTGTGGATTCTCGGTGGGCTGGGCTTCCTCTTCGAGGGGGTGCTCCCGGCGGCCTGGCAGGTGACGCTGTTCGGCGGCGAGGGGACGAACCTCTTCGGGCTGGAGGGCCACCGCGGGATCCTCTACTTCGTCGTGGTCGGGCTCTTGGCGATCCCCGCGCTCGTGGTCGCAGACGCCGACGACTGGGAGAACCTCGTCGACATCGACTGGGGAACGATCGTGTTGTTCGGCGGCGGGATCTCGCTCGCGGACGCGCTGGGCGACACCGAGGCCACCGCCTGGCTCGCGCAGTCGCTGTTCGAGACGGTCGTCGGCGCACCGCTGGTGCTCGTCGTCGTCGCCGTGATCGTCTTCGCGGTGCTGGCGACCGAACTCACGTCGAACACCGCGACGACGACGATACTGGCCCCGATCCTCATCGGTCTCGGGAGCGTCCTCGCGGGGAGTCTGGGCGTCGCGAGCGTGCCGGCCGCGATCTTCCTCACCATCACTGGCGCGATCGCGGCGAGTTTCGCGTTCGCGCTGCCCGTCGCCACGCCGCCGAACGCGATCGTCTTCGGGAGCGGGCATCTCGATCAGCAGGATATGATCCGGGCCGGTGTGATCCTGAACACGCTGATGACGCTCGTGCTGACTGTGCTGGTCGTCGTGCTCTTCACGTTCGTCTGGCCCAGCGTGCTCTGGTGAGTCCGCCCGACTGCGGGGCCGAGTCCTCGAATTCGCCGACTCAGGACCGTAGAGCGACCGCCATCGCCTGTTGTATGTAGACATCAATATCAACCATTAACATTTATTACGATGATAAACTATGGCCAGTACAGGGCGTGTATCGTTGATACGCGTCTTCCGGAGAATCTATGACAGAGGATCAGAACCGACGGACGTTCCTACGAGTTGCGGGAAGTACAGGTGCAGTCGGCCTCGCCGGCCTCGCGGGCTGTTCGGGCGGCGGCGGCTCCGAAGGTAGCGGCGACACGGCCACCGAGGGCGGCGACGAATCGACCGCCGGTGGCGGCACGACCGGCAGCGCCGACAGCGGGATGGACACCATCACGCTGGGCGGCTCGATGAGCCTCACCGGCGACAACGCCGACCTGGGGAAACTCTACAAGGACGCCTACGAGCTGACGATCCAGCGCATCAACGACAACGGCGGCGTCGAGGCGGGCGACGGCAACACCTACGAACTGGAGATGGTCCTGCGGGACGACGGGACCGACGCGTCGACCTCGAAGAGCATCTATCAGGAACTGATCGACCGCGAGAACATCGACTACCTGCTCGGGCCCTACTCCAGCACCGTGACGCTGCCGGCGAGTGCGGTCGCCGCGCAGAACCAGAAGCCGATGGTCGAGGGCGGCGGCGCGAGCCCCGAGATCTTCGCGCAGGGCAACGAGTGGATCTTCGGCCTCCTGCCGACGGCCAACAAGTACGCAAAGAGCTACATCGATATGTGCCTCGCGCAGGACACGACGCCCGAGTCGATCGCGATCCTCGCCGAGGACGGCACGTTCAGTCAGTCCACCGCCGAGGGCGCGCGGAACAAGATCGAGAACACCGATCTCGAACTGGTCGTCGACCAGACGTTCCCCTCGGGGACGTCTGACCTCTCGACGAACCTCGGTCGGGTGCGCGACGCCGGTGCCGACATCCTGCTCCTGTGCGCCCACCAGAAGCACAACATCATCCTGGCCAACCAGATGGAGAGCCAGGGCGTCAACGTCGACGCGGCGATGGGGACGGTCGGTAGCCTCAACGAGTCGTTCAAAGACGAGGTCGGTGCGAACGGCGACTACATGTACGGTCCCTCCTCGTGGGCGGTCAACGCCGACTTCGAGGACCCGGTGTACGGGGCGACCGGCGACTTCGTCTCCGCCATCGAGGAGAACTACGACTACACGCCGGACTACCACAGCGCGGCCGGCGAGGCGGTCATCATGACTTTCGTCGACGCTTTCCAGAACGTCAGCGAGGTCACACCGACGGCGGTCCGCGACCACATCCGCCAGGCGGAGTTCTCTACGGTGTACGGCACCGTCTCCTTCGACGACACCGGCGTCATCAACAAGAATATGCTCGTCTACCAGTGGCAGCCGGATCCGGGACTGCAGATCACCTACCCCGAGAACGTCGCCCAGTCGAGCCCCATCTACCCGATGCCCGACTGGAGTGAGCGCTGAGCGATGGCAGTCACGCAGTTCGTCGTCAACGGCCTGCTGGTCGGCGCGCTGTTCGCGGCGGTAGCCGTGGGCTTCGCGCTCATCTGGGGGGTCGTCGACATCATCAACCTCGCCCACGGCGAGATGGTGATGCTGGGCGGATACACGTCCTACTGGGTGCTGAGCCTCGTCACCGGGAACGCGGAGGGCTCGCCGGCGCTGTTCTTAGTGACGATTCCCGCCGCGATCGTCGTCCTGTACGTCCTGGGCTACGCGCTCCAGCGGACGCTCGTCTCCCGCGTCATCGGGACGGACATCTTCCTGACCCTTCTGGTCACGTTCGGAATCAGCATCGCGATCCAGCAACTGGCGATTCAGGCCTGGTCTGCGAACCCGCGGTCGATCCAGGTGTCGTTCGCCGACCCCTCGCTCGTGCTCGGCGGCGTCGTGGTCCCGAAGATGAAACTGATCGCGTTCGTCGGCGCGATCGTGCTGACTGCCGCGCTCTATCTGTTCCTCCAGAAGACGCGGACCGGTCGCGCGATCCGGGCCGTCTCGCAGAATCCGGAGGCGGCCGCCCTGGTGGGCATCGACGTCGAGCACACCCGCGCGGTCACCTTCGGCGTCTCCTCGGCCATCGCGGGCGGCGTCGGCGCGTTCATCGCGACCATCCTCAACATCCAGCCACAGATGGGCCTCATCTACACGCTCAAGAGCTTCGTCATCGTCGTGTTCGGCGGCGTCGGCTCCATCCCCGGCGCACTCGTCGGCGGACTGCTGCTCGGCTCGGTCGAAGAGCTGACGGCCGGGTTCGTCTCCTCACAGTGGACGCTCGCGGTGAGTTTCACGCTGCTAATCGTCCTCTTGGTCGTCAAACCGAAGGGCCTGTTCGGCGAGGGGGCTGAACAATGAGCGCCAACGAGTCCGACGATCGCGGCGGGCTGCTGCGGTCGGTACTCCCGCCGGATCAGGTCGACCGACTCTTCGACTTCTGCGGCGCTCACGGCTGGAAACTGCTGGCTGTCGGGGGCGTACTCGGCGCGCTGCCGCCGCTCGTCGGCCTCGAACAGGGCTACTATATGACGGTCGTCTCCGAGATGTATCTGTTCGCGATCCTCGCGCTCTCGTGGGACGTCGTCGGCGGCCAGACCGGCTACCCGAGCTTCGGAAATATGGCCTTCTTCGGCATCGGCGCGTACGTGACAGCGATCCTCGTCAAGGACTTCGCGGTCACGTTCCCGGTCGCGCTCGTCGCGGCAGGCCTGCTCGCGGTGGCGTTCGCGGCGGTGATCGGCGCTGCGGTCCTCAGACTGCGCGGGCACTACTTCGCCATCGCGACGCTGGGCGTGCTGCTGGCGGCCCAGCAGATCTCCCGGAACCTCGACATCACGGGCGGGGCCAGCGGGAAGATCCTGCTGTCGGTGCCGTCGGGAACGACGTTCTACTACCTGTTCTTCGGCGTGCTCATCGCCGAGATGGGCGTCGTCTACTACCTCTCGAACACGCGGTTCGGCTTCGTCCTGAACGCAATTCGCGACGACGAGGAGAAGGCGACCGCGATGGGGTTCAACACGACTTACTACAAGACCGCCGCGTGGATGCTGGCGGCGCTTTTCACCGGCGTCGCCGGCGGGACGTACAGTCTGTTCAACACGTTCATCGACCCGCAGACCGCGTACAACGGGGCGTGGAACGTCGAACTGATCGCGATGGCGCTGCTGGGCGGCTCCGGCACCGTCGCCGGGCCGGTCATCGGCGCGTTCGGCCTGCACACGCTGATCGAGGTCGTCGAGACGGCGTTCGTCGGCTGGCAGCTCGTGCTGCTCGGCGGCGCAGTCATCGTGACAGTCATCGGGTTCCCCGAAGGCGTGGTCGGCACGATCAGAGAGTACGCCAGCGAGATGGCGTACTACGAGCGCGGCGGGATGGCCGCCGTCGACGGCGACGACGCGGAGGTGACTGCTGATGAGTGACGCGACGAATCCCGGCGCGAGCACGGTCGCGGCTGCGACGGACAGTGACCGCGCCGTGCTCCAAACCGACGGCGTCACCAAGCGGTTCGGCGGCCTCACCGCCGTCGACGACGTCGACGTCGAAGTACAGAAAGGCGAGATCGTCGGTCTGATCGGCCCGAACGGCGCTGGGAAGTCGACCCTGTTCAACTGCATCACGGGGACGCTCAGCGCCGACGAGGGCAGCGTCTATCTCCAGGGAGAAGACGTCACCGACTGGCCGGAGTACAAGATCGCCAGAGCCGGGCTGGGACGGATGTTCCAGGAGACCCGGATCTTCGGCGATATGACGGTCCGCAAGAACCTACTGCTGGCCGCACAAGAGGGCGGTGCCAACGTTGGGAGCCTCCTGCGCCGCCCCGACGACGCGCTCGTCGCGCGGACGGAGGAACTCCTCGACTACGTCGACCTCGGCGGCCTCGCCGAGACCCGTGCGGGCCGGCTGAGCTTCGGGCAGCAGAAGCTCATCGAGTTCGCAATGGAGTTGATGGCCGAACCGGACCTGCTGTTGATGGACGAACCGGCCGGGGGGATCAACCCCTCGATGCTCGAGAACCTCATCCAGTACATCCGCAGGGCCAACGAAGACGAGGAGGCGACGATCTTCCTCATCGAACACAATATGGACTTCGTTATGGAAATCGCCGACCGAATCTACGTCCTCGCACACGGCGAGCGGATCGCCGAGGGGACGCCCGAAGAGATTCAGAACGACCAGCGCGTCCTGGACGCGTATCTGGGGAGGGAGTGAGCGTGGCGACTGCGTCCGACACCGACTCCCGGTCCGCGTCCGACCCGCTCTTGGAGATGGACAGCGTCGTTGCGGGCTACGGCAACACGACCGTCCTGCACGACGTGAACATCGCGGTCGACGACGGGCAGATCGCCTGCCTCATCGGCCCGAACGGCTCCGGCAAGTCGACGCTGATGAAGAGCATCTACGGCTTCGCCGACGTGAAAAGCGGGACCGTGACGCTCCGCGGTGAGGAGATCACCGGGCGGTCGCCGCAGGAGAACCTCGCCAACGGGATGAGCTACGTGCTCCAGTCGGCGAGCGTCTTCCCCGGGATGTCCGTCCACGAGAATATGCTGATGGGCGGGTACATCTTCGACGACGACGCGCGAGCCGAATCGCGTGCAGAGGAACTGTACGACGAGTTCCCCGTCCTAGGCGGCATCCGCGGCCAGAAGGCCGGCACGCTCTCGGGCGGGCAGCGCCGCCTGCTCGAGTTGGCGCGCGCGCTGATGGTCGACCCGGACGTGATGATGCTCGACGAGCCCTCGATCGGGCTCGAACCGCGCTTCATCGACGACGTGTTCGAGCGAATCGAACAGCTCAACGACCTGGGGACGACGATCCTGCTCGTCGAACAGAACGCCGAGAAGGGCCTGTCGGTCGCCGACCGCGGGTTCGTCTTGGCGAGCGGCGAAATCAAGTTCACCGGCACCGGCACGGAGCTCCTCAACGACGAGGAGGTCGGCCGGCTCTACCTCGGAGGCTAAGATGTACCGAATACTCCTTCCCGTCGACGACGACGAGACTCGCGCGCGAGCACAGGCTGCGTTCGTTACCGATCTCCCGGCTGAGACCGCGGACATCGAGGTCGTGGTGACGCACACGCTGACGGCCGAAGAGGCCGACGCACCGGACGAGCTCCGGAACGTCGAGCGGGTCAGCACAGTGCGGCTCGTCCGCGACGCCCTCGAAGAGCGCGGCGTTGCCGTCGAGCTCGCAGAGGCCCGCCATCCGCCCGCGGAGGGCATCCTCGACA
Source organism: Halobellus sp. Atlit-31R (assembly GCA_003665935.1). GTDB lineage: Archaea > Halobacteriota > Halobacteria > Halobacteriales > Haloferacaceae > Haloquadratum. The sequence goes on from QPLR01000003.1 coordinate 94,502, forward strand.
TCGCCGTGGATTTCGACGTCGACCACGTCGCGATGGGGTCGCGACAGCGCTCGCCCGCCGGCAAGGCCATCTTCGGCAGCGTCGCCCAGCAGGTGATCTTGGACGCCGAGGTCCCGGTCACCGTGGTCGGCCCGGCGACCGAATAGGCGGCGACAGCCGCCGCGAACCCGTCGTCAACCTTCGAGCTCTCTGAGTAACTGCTCTGCGACGTCGGTCGTCACGTAGTATGTGTGTTTCCGGTGCGTCTCGGCCTTCGGTTTCAGTTTTCGTTCGCTGCCTTTGATCGTGCTTCCCTCGTAGGTCGTCACGAGGCCGACCCGCCGGAGCGCGCGGTAGAGGTGACGGACGTACTCGAACTCGAGTTCCAGTTCCTCGGCGGTCATCCGCGGGTAGTCCGGGCCGCCCCGCGCGAGGCGTCGAGCGATCCGCTGGCCGTCCTGGAGGTGCCGAAGGACGTTCAGCTGGCCGTCCCGGTCGGAGAGAAACCGGAGGAGGTGATCGCCCGTCCGCGAGAGCCGGTAGTAGGTGTGGTGCTGTCGGACCTCGTCGGCGCGCTTTGCCTTCACGCGCCGCTGCTTGACCGTCCCCGACTCGACGCGTTCGAGCAGCCCGGCGGTTTCCATCTCCGCGCAGAGCGCCTCGACGTGGCTCCGGTCTGCGTCGAGGTGGCCCGCGATCGACCGCGGATAGTTGCCCTCGACGGTGTCGAGGTGGTAACAGAGCAGGTAGGCGACCGGGTCGGCCGGGAGCGGGGCGAGCTGGCCGACGACCGCACGCTGGCGTTCGAGCTCCGCGTCCAGTTCTGCGGCGCGGTCGTAGCGGCGCTGGGCGTTCGTCGCCGCGTCGACGTCGAAGTCCAAGCAGACGTCGATCGGCTCCCCGTGCGGCGTCTCCAGCGTAACCTCGAGTTCGCCGGCGTCCCAGTGGTCGCCGGCCTCCTCGTGCGCTCGGGCGAGCGCCTCTTCGACCGCCTGGAGTCGCGTGAGGATCGTGTCGGCCTCGAGCCGTAGCCGATCGATTTCGGCCTCCGAAACCATCTCGTCGGGAGTCGTAGGCGCGTGCGACGTAAGAATGTACGGAGACACCGGGAGCCGTCGGGGGGCGCAGTCGCCGTCTACGGGAGCGACCGGAGCACCCCGACACCCCCTGAAACCTTGCAGTTATTACAAATATGACTCGTATATAGCAGTATGGGGAACAGACACACCTGGGCCGACGAAGGGGCGGGGGTGTTGCGTGGACACGCAGTCAGGACGCCGCTTCCGGACGAGGACGCCGAGCGACTGTTCCACAGAAATATGATGGCCATCGCGGCGGGCCGCGAGCGGAAAGCGGAGCTTCTCACCGACCCGTCCGTTTCGGTGGCGGACGCCTACGAGGCGGAGGTGCGGCGGGTCGCCGAGACGTTCGAGACCCGGCTCCGACACCTCGCGGGCGAGGGGTACGAGGCCGTCGCCCGAGCGTACCTCGAAGGCGAGCGCGACGATCGGGTCGGTGCGCTCACCGCCTACTACATCGAAGGCCTGTGGCGGATCCAGCAGCGTTCGACGATCTCGGAGATGCTGTTTTTCCCACTCATTCTCAGATATCCCGACAGTTTCACCGTCAATCTCCGCTTTACCGGCGAACACACGACGACGGAGTCGATCCCGTTCGAGTCACCGCAGCACGCCGCCGTCGACTCCGAGGCGCAGTACTCCCAGCAGTACTTCGAGGAGAGTCAGTACGAACAGGAGCGAGCCGCGGAGTATCTCCGCGAGACGGCCCAGATCATCCGCGAGGAGTTCCCGAGTCCGGACGACGCGTCGTTCGAGGAGCGCAAGTACGGCGGCGTCGTCTCCGCCGGCGGCCGTCACGACTCGGAGTTCACCGAGATGCTCGCGAGCGTCACGCCGGATCCGGACCGGTTCTCCGAGCCGGTATCGAAGCCCACCCTCGTCCCCGAGGGTCGCGAAGCGAAGCGGACCGTCCGAAAGTACCTCCGCAGCGCAAAGGTCGAACTGTGACGCCGTCGGGAGTGAACGGTCGCCCCTCTGGAGTCTGCTTCACACAATTATGTCTGTCTGACGAACTTTTATACTGTTAGTTGAATTTGATCCCGTATGGTCGAAAAGAATCGGAACGCCGCCGAGCGCGTGGTGGTGAACGTAGCCGAGGCGGCTCACACCGACGCGTCGGCGTTACCACCGCTGTACGAGGCGGTCGATCCGGACGCACTCAACGACCTCGTCGAGTCGACGTTCGAGGGTGCGATCTCGTTCAGTTACGCGGGCTGCACGGTTACTGTCGACGGCGACGGCGACGTTACGGCGAACGCCGACGCCCCCGCCGAATCAGCGACCGTCGCGGTGGGGACCGACCGAGGCTGATCCGGGGGCGTCCCTGTCGCCACAACGGATCTTTCGCACGCGTCGAGAGCCTCGCATATGGTCTCGAACGGTCTACCGTTGATTCCGGACCTGTCGGCGTTCCCGCGCCCGGTCCGATACGTGGCCGTCGCCCTCCTCGCTGGCGTTCCGATCGCGGTCGTGCTCGTCGTCCTCATCGGATTCGCCAATTCACCGACAGCCGCCCTCGACGCGATCGTCGTCGACGCCCCTACGTCCGACGCGGAGGTCTACCCGCTTTCGAGCTTCGACGGTGAGAGCCCCGTCCGGCAGGTCGTCGAGGCGGCACTGCAAGCCCGCTCGGCTTCAGTGCAGACGACGACCGAACGGCTGCAGTCGGCGGACGTGCCGATCGACAAATTCTACGTCAGACACGACGGGCGTGTGGTGCGGGTCGCCGTGCGTCGGTGAACTCTAGGGAGTATCGTAAGTCCGCATAGATCTCTCGCCGGACGGGACGGCGAGAATCTCCGAACGGTTACTACAATCCCGATCACCAGCCGGTGGCCGACTGTCGAGCGAGAGCCGCAGACGGTGTTGCAGACTGGCAGTGCCCCTCGAAGCCGCGATTTCGACCGACGTGCCCGTGGCCACCGCTCCACTGCGCAGTACCGTTTGAAGCGACGGTCTCCGACTGGCTGTCGGGAGCCAGGTGGCTTCAAGTCTCGTCGGAGAGAAGCGTGAGTATGCACCCAACACCGGATCTGGAGGGGCGGACGGCACTGGTGACCGGCAGCGCGCAGCGGGTCGGCCGAGAACTGTTGTTGCGGATCGCCGACTGCGGTGCCGACGTCGCCGTCCACTACAACGAGAGCGCCGAGGAAGCCGCTGCAACGGCTTCAGAGGCACGCGAACGGGGCGTTGCGGCGACCACCGTGCAAGGCGACATCACCGACCCCGAAGCGGTGGACGCGCTGTTCGACGCCGCCGAGGCGGAGTTGGGTACGGTCGATATCCTCGTGAACAACGTCGGCGACTTCGACGCTCGCCACTGGGAGGACATCGAGTGGCCGGCCTGGCGAAACGTCGTCGAGAGCACCTTCTACGGAACGGTGTTGTGTTCCCGGCGCGCGCTCGACGGGATGCGTGAGAGCGAGTGGGGCCGGATCGTCAACATCGGATTCGCCGACAGCGACCGGATGCACGCACACCCGGTGAACTTCCCCTACTTCGTAGCCAAGACGGGGGTGTTGATGTTCACTCGGATGCTGGCAGCCGACACGCAGGACGACGGTATCACGGTCAACGCCGTCTCCCCGTTCGCGGTCGAGAACACCGTCTCCGACGTCTCCGCGTATCCGAGAGACCGGCCGGCCACGTTCGACGACCTCGCGGCACCGCTTCTCTTCTTCCTGAGCGACAGTGCGTCGTACATCAGCGGCGAGAACGTCTCCGTCGACGGGGGTCGGTTACCCGAGTACTGAACGGCGGCCACGTATTCGGCACTCGCCTGATCTGAGCGGCCGGAATTTTACAGGTTCACAGAAAACTACCGAGATTATCGTAGGTCCGCATAGATTTCTCGCCGGACGGGACGGCGAGAATCTCCGAACAGTTACGATACTCCTCGGCGACGAACGACGGCGAGAGCGTCTCCGACGCTGGCGACAGTCGACCGAGGCGCGCCGGAGGGAAACAGTGCTTTCGCGAGACGACGAGAGAGGGGCGGACGCACGGGAGTCCTGCGAGTAGTACGAACGAGACTGAACGAGAGAACGAACCGCGTGAGTGGACTCGCGGGGATTTGAACCCCGGGCCTCTACACGGCTCAGAGCAACCCTCGGCGGCTCTCAGGCCGCCTCGGCTTGCTTCGCCGTGTGCGCGCGAAGAAACTCACGGGGTGCCAATTCCCGAGTACGAACGCGCACGACGGCGTTCAGCACCCGAGGTACGACAACCCGTGAACTCCACACCGCCGCGCGACGCGATGAACCGCTACCTGAATGACAAGGCCAACGACGTAACCGACTCCACCCTCTCGAACTACGAAACGACTCTGCGGAAATTCGTCGGCTGGCTCGAAGACGCTGGCGTCACGAACCTCAACAACCTCACCAGCGACGACATCCAGCAGTTCAAGGAGTGGAGACAGGAGCAGGTGAAGACAATCACGCTCAAGACCGACATGACCTGCGTGAAGGACTTCGTCCGCTTCTGCGAACACATCAACGCCGTTCCGAAAGACCTGCGGATGATGGTCCGCATCCCCAAACCCGATGACGCCGAGGAGGTTGCCGACGCCGTCCTGACGAAGGAGGAAGCGACCCAAATCATCGACTACCTCGACAAGCACGAGTACGCGACCCTCCGGCACGTCATCGTCCTGCTCCTCTGGAAAACCGGGATGCGCCGGAGTTCTCTGTACGCGCTCGACACGGACGACTTTGAGGACGGGAGTAGACCCTACCTCCGCGTTCGTCACCGTCCGGAGACCGAGACGCCGCTCAAGAACAAGGGCAAAGGCGAGCGCGACATTCGCATCAGCGGCGAGGTCGCCTCTGTCCTCCGTGACTACCTCCGGTTCAACCATCCCGGCGGCGAGGACGAACACGGACGGACGCCGCTGTTGATGTCGAGCCACGGGAAGCGGTGCGAGCCGACGACGATTCAGCGGAACATCTACACCGCGACTCGGCCCTGCCACTACACCGGAGAGTGCCCGATGGGGCGCGACCTACAGGAGTGCGAGGCGACCTCCTACAACACCGCGAGCAAGTGCCCTGCGTCGGTGAGTCCGCACGCTCTCCGGCGCGGGTACGTCACCGAGGCGTTGAACGCTGGCCAGCCGAAAGATGTGACTGCCGACCGCGTGGACATGTCCCGCGAGGTAATGGACAAACACTACGACAAAGCGACGAAGAACGAGCAGATGGAGCGCCGGGAGGACTACCTCGTGGACATCTGAGCCAATAGTCACCTACACCTCGTGAAAATGAGTAGAGCGCCATCTCTTTACCATTTCTTCGGCGAAAACAATGTATGTCCGAGTCTGACGGAGAAGACAACCTCCCTACACGGCTCAAAATACCGGATTCCTTTACCGAGGAGTTTGTCGAAAAGAACGAAGGGAGCCTCAGAAGGTCCGAAAACGTTCAGATTCTAATAGCCTTAGGTGTTCTTGGACTTACGGGGACCTTAGTTGCACAGAATCTGATTTCCTTTCCTCTATTAGAGGGGGCTTCCGAGTCTGAGTTGGTTCGGTGGGGGTTCCGTTTCTTAGTCTATGCGACAATCGTATTTTTGGCCGCTAAACTCGTGACTTCGGCCTTCTACCCAAGCAGCAAAAATCGAGGTTTAGTAGCATTACACGAGTGGGTCGAACCGTTCATCTATGTTTTTTCGACCTCGGTTTTCGGGTTTCTTGTGGCTGTGATAGTATTGATACAGAACACTTTCCTCTCCCTCAGTAATTTGATAGTCCTTCCACTCGTGGTAATTCCGTCCCTCATAATGGCAGGGGCATACAGTAGAAAGAGAAGGGCTGCGTATGAGCGGTTGCGGGACGCAAAAGCAGACGAGGTCAAGTTCCGACTTCTTTGGAATTTGTTTATTGAGGAAGCGTGGGGTACTGGAATGGATGAAGACAAACTCGTCAATTGGACAGCGACAAATGAATCAGAGAAGCAGATTCGTAATGTCTTAAATGAGATGGTGTCAGATGAGGGCTCTCTGGTCCAGAGAGAAGATGGAAAAATCAAACTCACAGACAAGTATGAGGCAGTCAAACGTCTGAAACATAATGGGGTCCCCGAACCAGAATTGAGACAGATTGTCCCTGATTATATGAAGCCATCTCCGACAGCCAACCCGGAGAGTGATGATGAAACTATCTTCTACTGTCATTCTTGTAAGAAGCATTTCGCTGAGAGTGAAATGAGTCCCCTACAGGTGGAAAATCGGGAGTGTCCAGAGTGTGGTCAAGGTATGGACCTTCACGCAAGTCCAAGAAGTCGGAGAGAAAGATAGACATCTCCCCAATTCACGATGAATTGGTGAGGTTTTCTGAACTCCCCCAAACCCACATGTATAAAATATAATACTAATGCCGCAGAGTGTGTGCCATGATAGAAGCCATCATCTTCGTGATTGGCCTTTTTTGGCTGAGTACCGCCCTCGGCGTCGGCTGGGACGCCCGGAAGCATGGAGGGAGTTTTCTCAAATGGTTCGTCCTCGTCGGCATCACTGGCATCTTCGGACTGATGTGGTACTCAATCGCCCACAACAACACTCGCACGCCAGCCACAGACAGTGACCGGACACTCCTCGTGAGTAGCGAAGTCGTTGATGTGGAAACCGGAGAGAAGTCCAGCGTCCAACTCACAGTACACACCGACAGCACCTCGTATGCTGTGGAGCGGTTTGAGGAGAAGTGCCGAGACGCGGGATACCAGCCAACGGAGAAACCTGAAATAGACGTGCAGTAACTCGATGAGGCCGCGGACAGCCTACTCCTCGCCGTACTGACGCTCTAACTCTGCCTTGACATCTTCGAGTACCCGAACCGCTTCATCGAGAACCTCCGCTCTCGGTACGGTCCCGTCAGCATCATCCAATCGTTCGTGAGCCAACTGTATTACCAATCCTCGAATCATCTGCTCCGCCTCGTCGGGAGGTACGGTGAACAGTCCGCGCTCTGGATGTTGGTTCGGCCCGAGCGTCTTTGTCAATCGGACCCGGATGCTTCGGTCAGACATCGAGCCGACCGTCCCCTCGGTTCAATGCGGTAACCCAAACGGAGTTACTCACTTTCTGCTCTGTTCCGGTCGCTTCCCGAGTTCGAGACCTCGAAGCAAACCCCTGCCGAAACCTCCGTGGCTTGGGTTGCGTTGAACTCTCGTTCCCAATCCTTACCGAGTGTCTCCAGTCGTACCGACCCGATGAGCGCCGCCGCGGTTGCTCCGGTCTCGGGGCAGTTCCCGAGACGAACCTTTCTTTGCCTCTGTACATACTCATTGAACCAAGCCGACGATAGTAACTGCTCGGGAGAATCCGAACGCGCGCGTTTTTGATTACTCCGTGAGCGCGGCCTCTGCCCTCTTGCGGAGCCGCCTCGCTTCGGTTCGAGCCGACGGGTACCTCGTTTCGTCGTCTTCTATCTCGCTCATCTCGTCGAGCAGAAAGGCCGCCTCTCTCGGCGTGAGTTCCATACCCTCTCTACGTTTCGAGAGGGCTTAACCGTGAATTTCAATTCTTTCAATACAACTTCTAAAAGGCTCGTTCTCGGGACTCTCGTGTTCTAATAGAGAGTGTAAACCCATCCTCTCAACCAACGTGTTCTAAGAGAGCGTACTGTACTCCGGGGGGTCATCGAGTTTAAACACGAGTTCTAAGAGCGAGTTGCCACAGAGAGTAGATACCCTAAGAGTAGTAACCTTAGAGAGAGCGACCCCCTCGAAAGATGAAGTTCAGAGGACCGGTCGGCGACGGCCAATACGCGCGCGCCTTGGCCCCGACTTCACGCCAAGAGGAGCCATACCGCCAGAAAGCGCAGTCAAACGGGGAGGACTGTGAGCGGATTCCCCTGTTCTCGGAGGTCTACTGGAGAGAGGGGTCGGGGGTTGGAACACCAGTCGGCAAGGCACGCGCGAAATTTGGTAGGTTCGCATCTCTATTGTGGTCAGATTTGACTGCGATTTTCGAGATTTAATTTCTGAACTATCGTCTCCGGGTCTGACTCTTACTGTTTCCCCACCAGCCGAGTGCGTAGCCGATGAGTCCCATGAGCACAAACACTGCCCCTGACACGAGAAACACACCCAACATTACAATCAATGTGGAGGGGACGCTGGCAACTCCGCTAAAAATAATCAGCCCTGCGAAAAGGGAAACCAGAGTAGCCGCAATTAACGCTAATAGCACGACGACAGTCAAATCGCTCCAGTCCATTTTAGAACACTTCGAGGTAGTCCTCAACGACCTCGCGTTCCTCTTCGGTGAGGTCGAACAGGTTGTAAACCGCTTCGTCAATCTCGGTTTCGAGTGCTTCGATGTCCGTCTGCTCGACCTCAGTTCGGTCGTCGTCCAGCCGGTCGAGTAATTCCTCAACGCCGCCGTCATTTCGCGGAATCGGAATCGTCATCTCCTCACCGCTCTTGACGTTTCGACCGTCCACGGCGGCCCAGACGTATTCAGCGCGCTTCTTTCGGGCCTCGCGGTCATCGGAGTACATCGCGGGGTCGCTAATGGTGTCGGAGCGTCCCGCCTGTACGGTGAAATCACCCTCAACGTCTCCCTGTACCTCAGCACTCACTGGATAGCGACGGGTTTGCCACTCGTAGGAGATGTAGTCGAGTTCCCCGTTGTAGTCGCCGAGGTACGCCTCGGGGAAGCGGTCGGTCTTGCTGTCGAGGTCGATGGTGTCCACTATCTCGCCTGCCGTCTCGCGCATCGACCCGAAGACGCCCGCGCTGTCCTCCGTTTTACAGGGCAGTTTCTCGACGTACTGTGAGCGGTATTCGTAGTATCCGCCCATCTTGACCGTCGTGATGTGCTTGAAGTAGAAGTCGAGAGCCTTCGAGTTGAGTTGGCAAGCCATCTCCTCGGTGAGGTCTCGATAGTCGTCAGATAGGAGGACCGAGTAGGCCGTCGTGAAGTACCATGTCCCCACCTCGTCAATCATGAAGGTGGCGTCTTGGCAGATGTGGGCTTGAATGATTTTGGGCTGCTCGAACTTCTCAAGATTTTGTGTGCGTCCAAATTCCCACCACGTATCGCTATCTTCCCAACTCCCCCGCTCTCTTGCACGTAGAGCCTCCTCATGCTCTTTAAAATAGTCCCACGAACGGGGGAGTTCGTCTCTCAGTTCGTCTTCTGAATACAGAGTCGCTTCTTTCTCTCCTGGTTCATTTTCCACAACGTGGTATGGGTAGATGACGTGATTACCCGACCAATTGCCTCTCCATCTCTCAACGTCGTTTCCTTGGAGGAACGGACGAAGTAGGTCTGTTTCAATTTCATACTCCCGAGATTCACCGGTAGGTACTACTGTGACCACATTTCCGGCGTCATCAGACTCCACGCGGTCTGCGTCCAGTACATCTACGACGTAGATTTTGTTTGCGCTGGTTCTGATACCTTGGAAGACCGCATCGGTGACATCGCCGATGTTGGCGTCTTCCTGTTCCTCCAGTTTCTCGAAGACCTGTAACTCCTCGGGCGGCATCAGCGTCCAGTAGTCTTCTCCCGAGAGTTTCCCCTGCGGATAGTCGAAGACGTCTATGAACTCGTCGGAGTAGCCCGACTCGCCGCGGTGGTCGCGCACCGACTCGATGATAGCCTCGTCCAATTCTCGGTCATCGTCTCCGTCTGTCTCGGCTTTGACGCGAACGCTCCGGATGTCGTTGTCTTTTCGGGCGGCCTCATCGGATTCGTCTTCGAGGATGACGATTGCCGGGTAGTTCGTCGCGTCCTCGAAGACGCCGGAGTCACGGAAGTCGTAGACCTCCTCAATGCGGCTCTCTTGAAGTATCACCCGACGAAGACCCTCGCCGTAGTCTGTAACCATGAACTGGTTTGGGGTGATAAATCCGAGTTTGCCCGAACCTTTGCGGAGCCAGTCGAGACCGCGCTCGTAGAACGGACAGTAGATGTCGTAGTTGCCCGTCGTCGAATCGTACAGTTTGTCCATCATCTCTTTCTGCTGGTCGGGGAGATTCTGGATTCGGACGTAAGGCGGGTTCCCGACGACGTAGTCGTACTCCATATAGTTCTTGACGACGAGTGCGAGAACGGTGTCCTCGAACATCTTGAACAGCCGCCCGTCGTTGTGTTCCTCCTTGAGGTAGCGGACGTTCTCCAGCATGTCGTCAACGTACGGCTCGAAGAACTCCTCGACCTCCGTGTAGTCCTGAGACGTGTAGTGATTTACGCGCTCCTCCAGCCCGCTGTGGTACGACCAGTCGAAGTCACCGCCGAACTCCTCGGCGAGAGCCATATGGTCCTTCACCGTGTCCAGCACGCCCTGAAGCGCCGCAAAATATTCCCCGAAGTTGTTAATGCCAGTCTCCAACTGGATGGTGTCGAACAGAGGCATCCGAACCCGACGAACGAGGAACCCGTCCTCCGTCTCGGGGACCTCGTCTTCGTCCACTTCAACCGGAAGCGGGACCGGGATACGAACATCGTGGTCGTCCTCAGTCATCGCGTCCCACGTCATCTGCCGACTACCGTCCTCCCCAATGTCTGCTCCGGTGAGTTCGCGCTCGTTTCGGAGCGTGTCCGTGCGGTAGATGGGGAGCCGCCGGAGTGTGAAGTCGGAGTTCTGTGACTTCGCCTGCCGATACGCAGGGAGGATTGCGACTACGAATCGGATTTGCGCCATCAACACCGCGAACGGGTGGATGTCGAGACCAACGATTCGCGGACGTGTACAGAGGTCTTTGAGATGCTCCTCCCAGTCTGGCTCGTCTTCATAGCGCTCAACGTCCTCAACGTAACGACGTACCGCCTCAACGAGAAACGTCCCTGAACCACACGCAGGGTCGATGAGTCGCTGGTTTGAGACGCCGCGCTCGTAGCCGACACCGTCCATGATGTAGTCGATGACCGGCTGTGGCGTGTAGAACTCGCCGAGCGCCTTGCGGGTCTCTGGGTCGAAGTACCGCTGGTAAAGGTCGCCGAGGAGGTCTCCCTCCACATCCTCGAAATTGAACCGGAGGACGTTGAAGAAGACCTCGGCGACGGCGCGGCTGAACCGGTTCCGGGTGGCTTCACTAATCCGAGTAACGCCCCCGTCGTCGCCGCGCCCAGTCGCCACGGCCTCGAACTGGTTCGCGCCAGTCTCGTGGCCACGGGACATCTCTTCGGTGTAGCCGTCGGTCCACCACACGAAGATGTCATCTTGGAATAGCCCCTCAACTAACTGCTCCTGCATGTCGTCGATGAGGTTGTCGGCGGCGACAGGGAAGGCGTCGAGGTTGATGCTGTCGCTGAAGCCTTGAAGCCCGCGGAAGTAGTCGTCCATCCCGTCGTAACCGGTCCCGGCGAAGAACTCGTGGTCCTCGGTAGCCTTCGCCAGCAGAAGCCGGGCAAGAAGTGCGTGGCCGCTCTCCAGACAGAACATGAAGTCCCGAAGCGACTGCTTCCCGTTGGTGAACGGCTCCCACGAGTCTGGGACCTCGTCCGGCTCGTCTGCGTAGGTGGCCTCCCAAAAGTCGTAGGCCCCTTTCACGAACTTGGCTTCCCTGTCGTCACGGAGTTCGTGAAGCAGGTCCATCATCCCGGTGACGAGGTCGGCGAACGGACTGTCTTCTTCGAGCCGGAAGGTGTCAAAGAAGTGCTCCTGTCCGAGTTCGGCCTGCTGGTCCAGCGGAACAGGGTCGAGGTCGGCAAGGAACTGATTCACGTCGTCAGGGTTGGTCAGGTCAAACTCTCGCTTCTGAAGCGCGCTGAACAAGTCCCGAGCATCGCTTTCGGTGGCCGACTCAACCGAGACGGTCACAATCGGACGGTCTTCACCCCGACGGTAGAGACGAAGTTCGTTTCCGTTCGTCAGTACGCCGTACTCCGCCCGAAGATTGTCGATGTAGTGGAACAGTTGGTCTTCGTGACCACCGAGGTTTCGTCCGGTGGTCTTGAACTCGTAGACTGCGGTGACGGCTTCGTTCGTATCGAGAGTGATGTAATCCGGACGGCGGTTGTCGGGAAGGGTGAACTCACTACGGATGTCGGTTCCCGTTCCTTCGTAGCCGAGCGCATCGTAAAAGCCAGTTTCGAGGAACAGGTTCTCGACATCGCGCTCACTCATGTCGTCATCGGTACGCGAGCCGATGGCGTCGAGGGAATCGAAGAACGAAGATACCTCAGGCATGTAACAGTCTCCTTACCGCCAACTCATAAACGTTAACGACGTGGTTGTGTTCCAGCGAAGACAGCCTCACGACTGGTCTCGGTGACGCGACTCGAAAACCTGCTGTACGAGACCGACGCGGATGAACTCGATGAGGCCGCCCGCAAACTCCGTGACGTGCTTCGTGAGAGCGGGTCGTTCCGCGGTCCGAAGGCCGTCCAGTTCGTCTTCGACGGCGACCTCGTGGACGACGACGTGTTCAGCGTTCGCGTCGAACGTGGTGGCGACGCCGTCTACCTCCCGGTGGGTAATCTGTTTGTGGAGGAGCCGCGCGTCGTTAAGGCGGGACACGCGGTGGCACGGAAGTAGCATCAGTCGCTCTACCATCGAAACGGCCAAATACTATCAGAATTATATTATACCTATACTTCTGACTATTTTATACTTCCGAGTTCGTGAAAGTCGAGCAGACCACTTGCTCAGTGGACCGCGGTGAACAACTGCCTGTAAGGGGGGACTACAGGGGGGTTTCCAACACGGAGGGATTCTAACTCTACGAACAACCAACCATTGAGAGATACGATGGTGTACGAGACTTAGAGCGCTTTGGACAGAAGCGCATCAAGCAGAGCACAGACAAAGCGTACTGTGCTTCTCGGGGCCTCATCGGATGTAAACTCGCGTTCTGAACTCGTGTAGATACTCTCTGTGAGACCTGCTCGAAACGGCTCGGAGAGCGAGCCGGATGAAGCATGGATTGAGTCGTCCCGCTATGTTCCAATCAGACGCACCAGATTCGCCCGTGAGCCATTTTGTTGGTGGGGGTAAGGGGATTGGTCTCGATTGAAGTAAAATGCGTCTCAGAGCGCCACAGAGCCTCGTGTCCAATTTGGCAGTCGAACAACGTGGCAGAGGATTTCAGGAATTTATTCTATATTTCTGGTGTATTCAAATTTAGTGTTGTCTCCAGACATATTTCAGACGGTTCAACCTATGTGATAGTTGTTGAAAATCCCACGAGAACAACAGATTCAGCAAATACTAATTCCGACAGAGTGGGAAGGTGGCGTCTGCGGTCGTAGACCTACCCTCCCTATACAAACCCTTTACCTTTCATAGGAATAGAGAGCGAAAACTGACCCCTCCCTATATAAACCATTTACCTTTCATAGTAGTGAAGAAGCACAGGCGACGAAGAAGGGGCGACTCCCCGACAGGTGAGGCGGTATCGTCTTGCTTTGACGAGAGTCGTAACCGTAGGACGGTGCTCGGGTTGAAGCCCGGGCTGAAACGTGGTGCGTTCCCGACCGCGCTGGATTCGACCAGCGAAACGGGGACTAAGACCGATTGTCCGTTTACAGGTGGGTCCATCTACAGGGTGTGACCCAAGCGCCTCTGTTTAGTAGGGGTGGTGGGCGGCCTCGCACGGAGAGCAATCCGAGTCGCAACTTGGGGCGCTCGACGACGTGCGTGCGACGCCAGCGTGCTTTGCGCTGGTTTCCAACGCGGGACAGACAGCCCTTAGGAAGTAGCCCGACGCAAGCGCCGCAACCGAGGACAATACCCGTTACTGGGGGGAGATTGCAGTTGTGTATTGACCCGAAGTGTCACCTCCCTCTGTGAAAGCACGCTGTGAAATCCAGTATCGTGAGCAAACTAAGCCCCATCGCGTTCCGAACCGATGAGGCCCGGCTGGTTGACTTCTCGTTCGTCTGTGTGTTCGTATTCACAGCGCGCGCTGTACCAGCGGTGTGAAAGGCTTCGTTGACAGCGACTTCACACCAGCGGCGTCATCGGATTTTAACCCGCTATGACTACCGAACATCAAATCTTCATCGACGTACCGGATGGTGAACAATACGAGGAACTTCAGCGCATCAAACAACAGCACGGGCTGACGTGGCGCGGTCTCTTGCTACAAGGCGCGAACCGTATTGACGAACTGTAACACCGTCGCTACTCGTGTAGTGGCGGCGGCCCTACATAGACTTTTCTCGGAGGTCTCCCCGCTATGACTAAATATAGAGACAAGCAGATACTCGAAGAACTGTACGTGAACGAGCAAATGACGATGGGCGAAATTGCCCGCAAGTTCGGATGTTCGACTCCGACCATCAAACGGTGGCTCGACTGGCACGGTGTCCAGACGCGAAACCAAGCAGGAAACGGAAAACGACCGTGGCACAGCAAGGAACGGCTCAGGAAGTTACACGTTGAGCAGGGACTTTCTGTTGGTAACCTCGCCGAGCGATTCGGCTGTGACGACTGGACGGTCGAATACTGGCTCAGGAAATTCGAGATAGACGGACGCGAGCCACCTGCTGGTCTGTCAGATAGTCCTCCGACCAACCACTACTGGAAGGACGGCTATGAAGTCGTGTGCGCGGACCAGTTCGAGGTTCGCATCCACCGTCTCGTCGCTATTACCGAACATGGAATCAATTACGTGGAGGATTGGAGTCAGTATCACATCCACCACAAGAACGGAGTCAAGTGGGACAATAGACCCGGAAATCTGGACGTGGTTACACCGGAAGAACACGGACGGATTCACAACCCGAAAACGAGGGAGAGAGCAACAACGACGTAGCGGACTTCAGCGACTACAGCCGACATCCACGTACGCTTGCAGGAGGATACGCTTCGCTTGTTTGTCCCCGGCCTTCGAGACGGCCTCATAGAGGCGTTCCACCTCGTCCTTCGAGAACGTCGCGAACGCCTCCGGCTCATCGGCTTCTTGCTCGTCGGCGTCGCTATCCGGGGAGGCCGCAGCACGACTATTCACGACGCCGATGATGTTCTCGTCGTCGTCGAGTTCAACGACCGGGAAATCATCCGGCTCGTGGACCTTCGAGGCGTTCGGCGGGTGGTTCTTCCGCCCGGCGACCTGCCCGAGATGAATCAGCACCCCCTGTTTTCCCTTGAACGGCACGCCACAGTACGGGCAGAGCCGAGCGACGCTCTCGACCTCGCGCTCTGCCGGGTAGTCCACCTCGACCTCCTGCGTTCCGACTTCTTCGAGGTCGTCAAAGGAGACATCGTCTGGAATCTCTCCCGAGTCGCCGTGCCCGTCGCCGACGCTCCGGAGGACATGGAGGTGCATCCCGCGGGCCAATTTCTCGGCGTCACACCCTTCTACGGGACACTTGACGACTCGCTCGGCGTTCCGGCTCGGTTTGTCGCTCACGCGACCACCTCGCAGACGACGGCGTTCTGGATAGCGGTGCGCTTTTGAGCGGCTGAGTTGTTGCTTCGCATGGCTTTCTGGTTCCACGGAAGGCCACCGTCCGGCGTCCCACCGCCGGGCGTTTTCCAACGCCCCGAGGGGACGGTGTCCTTCTCAATACTACCTAAGACGGCAGTAAACATATAGTTACCGCCTTTGACGGAACTGTTAATGTGAGAAGCCCCGAACGTGGAGGTATGAGTGACGGCTCGAAACCGGGACCGAAGCCGAAGGTGAGCGACGAGGAAATACTTCGCCTGTTCCGCGAGAGCACCGACCCCGTGCTTTCGACTGGAGAGGTGACCGAGGAGGTCCCGCTGAAGCGGCGCGCGACCTACGACAGACTGGTAGCACTCAACGAGCAGGGAGAACTCAACTCGAAGCAGATTGGCGGGCGGAACACGGTCTGGTGGCTGGCTGAAACGGGCGAAGAATAGTCGGGCGAAGGTTCACCCCATTTTCCGCAGGGCTTCTCTGCGCGCTTCGATGGACGCCGAATCGTCGCCAGAACGAGCCTTCTCCCGTTGTTCGGCAATCCACTCCGCCTGAGACTCTCCGACGGTCGCGTCGATGATTTCCCGTTCGATTTCTCGTTGCTTGTCTCGGGTAGTGGCGTACCCGTGTATCTCGATGAGTTTCGCAACGTGGTCCACGTCGAAGGGCGGGTCTGGTTCTGGCATGCCTGTGTAACCCCATACGAGCCGCAGAAATGTAAGTTTAAAGACAGAAGTGCCGGGGGTCAATTCTTCGTGAGGGTGCGCGCGCGGCGCTCATCGGGTTCGCGTGCGTCGAGTTGCTCCGTCATTATTCAAAATCGCCAGACGGTGCGGGGTGAGTGAGGAGAAATCGTCAACACGCGGTGCTGAGTGGGGTTCTGGCGCGCGGTATAAGACGCGAGTTGGTGAGCCGGTAGGCGACTGTTCGTAGCAGTAGCCGCCGAGGCTTGCGCGCGGCTCAACTGACAAGGTTGGTCGGAGCCGTCATTATAGAAAACCGCGGTACAGCGTCGGGGTAGTGAGATTAAATCATCAACACACTACCGGCAAGCGGTGCCGGACGACGGTACGAACACACCGGTTTCTGGGGGAGGTAAGTATTTAAAGAAGCAACGCCGTGTTGCGATTACTGAACGCGCGTAGCGCGTATGGACTCGCGGGGATTTGAACCCCGGGCCTCTTCCTTGCGAAGGAAGCGATCTACCCCTGATCTACGAGCCCGCATTACGTTCGAAGACAGCGCATCATTTGTACCTTCTGTTTCGGTCCCCGCACGGGGTACGCTGTCATACCGTCGCGAAGAGACGTCACAGATGTGACGCCGACGCCTTAGCGCCGTGCCCCGATACGGTCGCGGGACCGCACAGGCCGGAAACGGAAAGCGGCGTCGTGGAGGCGGACGCGGTCCGACCGGCTCAGTCTTCGAGGACGATCTCGATGCTGACGTCGTTGGGCACCTGAATCCGCATCAGCTGCCGGAGCGCGCGTTCGTCGGCGTCGATGTCGATGAGACGCTTGTGGACGCGCATCTCCCAGTGCTCCCACGTGGCGGTCCCCTCGCCGTCTGGGGACTTCCGCGCTGGCACTTCGAGTGTCTTCGTCGGCAGCGGGATCGGTCCGCTGAGGTTGACCCCCGTCTTGTTCGCGATCTCGCGAACGTCGTCGCAGATGTCGTCGAGGTCGTCCGGGCTGGTCCCGGCGAGGCGGACGCGTGCCTGCTGCATCTATCGCTCGTTGACCTCGAGGACCTTGCCGGCCGCGATGGTCTGACCCATGTCGCGGACTGCGAAGGACCCGAGTTCCGGGATGTCGCCGGACGGCTCGATGCTGAGCGGCTTCTGCGGTCGCACGGTGACGACGGCAGCGTCGCCGGACTGGATGAAGTCGGGGTTCTCCTCGGCGACCTCACCCGAGGCGGGGTCGAGCTTCTGGTCGATCGCCTCGATCGTACACGCGACCTGCGCCGTGTGGGCGTGGAAGACCGGCGTGTAGCCCGCGGTGATGACCGACGGGTGCTGCATCACGACGACCTGTGCCTTGAAGGTCTCGGCGACCGTCGGCGGGTCCTCGGCGGGCCCACAGACGTCACCGCGGCGGATGTCGTCCTTGCCGATGCCGCGAACGTTGAACCCGACGTTGTCACCGGGGCCGGCCTGCGGCACTTCTTCGTGGTGCATCTCGACGGTCTTGACCTCGCCGCCGACGTCGGACGGCTGGAAGGAGACGTTGTCGCCGGGGCTGATGGTACCCGTCTCGACACGCCCGACCGGGACCGTACCGATGCCCGAGATCGTGTAGACGTCCTGGATCGGGAGACGCAGCGGCGCGTCCGTCGGCGGCTGCGGCTCCGGCAGGTTGTTGAGCGCTTCCAGCAGGGTGGGGCCGTCGTACCACGACGTGTTGTCCGACTCGTCGGCGACGTTGTCGCCCTCGAACGCGGAGATCGGGATGTAGAGGGCGTCGTCGGAGTTGAACTGGACCTGCTTGAGGAGCTGGTTGACCTCTTCGCGGACGTCGTCGTAGGAGTCTTCGCTGTAGTCGACGATGTCCATCTTGTTCACGCCGATGATGAGCTCGTTGATGCCCAGCGTGCGGGCGAGGAAGACGTGCTCACGGGTCTGCGGCGCGACACCGTCGTCGGCGGCGACGACGAGGACCGCGTTGTCTGCCTGTGACGCGCCCGTGATCATGTTCT
The DNA here is from genome assembly GCA_003665935.1 of Halobellus sp. Atlit-31R. Lineage (GTDB taxonomy): Archaea > Halobacteriota > Halobacteria > Halobacteriales > Haloferacaceae > Haloquadratum. The sequence goes on from QPLR01000003.1 coordinate 112,593, forward strand.
TCACGAAGTCGCGGTGGCCCGGACAGTCGACGATGGTGAAGTAGTACTCGTCGGTGTCGAACTCCTGGTGGGCGATGTCGATGGTGACACCACGCTCGCGCTCCTCGGCGAGGTTGTCCATCACGTAGGCGAACTCGAAGCCGCCCTTGCCCTTCTCTTCGGCTTCTTCTCGGTGCTGCTCGATTACGTGCTCGGGGACAGATCCTGTCTCGAACAGGAGTCGCCCGACCAGCGTACTCTTACCGTGGTCGACGTGGCCAATGATGGCCAGGTTCTGGTGCGGTTTGTCACTCATAGGTGGGTCACGCGCTAAGGCGCTCTGTACCGACCAGTTTGGCCAGAAAGCCCTAAAACCATTTCGATACGTAGACGGCCGAAACGCCGCAGTATCGCGGTTTGTGGGACCGAGTACCACGGGGATTTTCGAGCGACTGCGGGGTGGTGCGACGGCGCTATCCGAGCCGTCCGACGTCACCCAGAACGGCCGATGCGGTCTCCGGACCGCCCGCTCCGCGGCCGCTGAGGTTGAGTTGCCCCGCGTGCTCGGTCTCCAACTGGACGATGTTTCGGGTCCCGGTGACGGCGAGTGCGGCGTTCTGCGGCACCAAGCGCGGCCCGACGCGGATCCCGTCGCGGGTCGCCTCGCCGACGAGGCGGATCGTCCGACCGTCCTCGGCGGCGAGTTCCAGCGCGCTGCCGGGGACGTTGGTGATGCCTTCGACGTCCGCGTCCGCGAGCGTGAACTCGCGTTCGCCCTCCGAGAGCACGTTCGCGAGGATGACGCACTTCAGCGCGGCGTCGGTCCCCTCGACGTCGAACGTCGGGTCGGCCTCGGCGACGCCGAGGTCTTGGGCCTCCGCGAGGACGTGTTCGTAGTCGATTCCCTCGGCGGCCATCCGCGAGAGGATGAAGTTCGCCGTCCCGTTGAGCACGCCGCGGGCGGCGGTGACGTGCGACGGTGAGAGATCCTCGACCGTCGAAACGATCGGGATCGCCCCGCCGACCGTCGCCTCGAAGCGGACTTCGCCGGCGCTCTGTCGTTCCAGTTCGCGGACGTCCGCGTAGCGCTCCGCGACCGGCCCCTTGTTCGCGAGCACGACGTGACGGTCGCGTTCGAGAGCCGCCTGCACGTGCGAGAACCCCGGTTCGGCGTCGTCGAGCGTCGTCGGCGTCGCCTCGACGAGGACGTCGTAGTCGGCTTCGAGCACCGCGTCCGGGTCGTCGTCGCCGACGGAGCCCTCCTCGGCTTTGCGGTCCAGGGCCGCGGCCGCGTCGATTCCGGCGCCGTCGCCGGCGACGGCCGCCGACGAGGAGTCAGCGAAGGCGACGACCGTGTGACCGTACTCCGCGGCGAGGTCGACGACCGAGCCGCCGACCGCGCCGGCGCCCACGACGGCGAGCCGCTTGCCGTCGGTCATACCGCACCCCCCGCGAGCGGTTCGACGACGTGTAACTCCTTCTCGGCGGCGATCTCGTCGACCATCTCCAGCGCCTCCGCGGTGGCACCGGCGCGCGTCGCGATCCGGAGGCGAGCGCTCGAGGTGTCGCTCCGTCCCTCCGGCGCGTTCAGCGAGAAGTCGGCGATCGAAGTCGCCGGGCACTCCTCGATCCGGCGCAGCGTGTCCGAGAGGTCCGTGTCGACGAGGTGGCCGACGAGCAGGACGACGACCTCCTCGGCGTAGTGCTCCGCGCCCGCCTGCACCACGTTGACGCCCTCGTCGCGCAGCGCCGCGACGATGGCCTCGAAGCGGTCCGGCGTGGCTTCGACGTCGACTTCCACGGGGATGCGGCCGCGCGGGGTGACGTTCCCCCGTTCGTGGAAGATCGACAGGAGGTTCCCGCCGTTGTCGGAGATCGGCTGTAAGGCTGCGAGCAACTGCCCCGGCTGATCGGCGAGTTCGAGCCGAATCGTGTGGGGCTGTGGCCGTCCGTCGGTGTCAGTGTCGACGTCGACGTCGGTGTCCTCGATCGAGCCGCGCGACCGCGACGTCCGGTCGTCGGAGTCGGAATCGGAGCCGGAGTCGGAGTCGGATTCCGATTCGGCGTCGGCTTCGGAGTCGAGCGCAGACGTCATCGATAGATCACTCCCAAGAGCGCCAGTGCCTCACGGGCCGCTGTGCGGTGAGAGACGGCGGCGCTGCGGTCCGTACTCGCATCGACGGCGCGGAGTCGTGAGGTCGTACCCGTACGCATACCCCAAGGTCAACTGCCGGACCGATATAAGCCTTCGTCGATGGCACGCATTGCCGCCGTCGCAAGCCGGGCGACGGCGATCGGGACGCCCACCACAGGAGCAGTCACCGTAGTCGCGTCGCCGGGGTCGTCCGGCGCGTCCGCTGCCGGCGAGAAGGCGGGGCAGAGCCGATCTGTCGGGGGACGGCGGCACCTGCACGCCGACGCGCGGAACAGAACGGAAACAGGCGGTCGCCCGCACCGACCGACGACTCCCGCCGAAGAGAGCGATCACAGGAGCAACCGATCGGATCGAACGGAGAAGCGAGCGGTCGGCGGTCGACCGCGTCTCGGCGGGCCGACGGAAGAACGAGCCTGAGTGGCTCGGTCGTCCTCAGAACTGGTCGACCGAGCCGGGGAGTTCGAGCTTCATCCCCTTGCGCTCGCGGATCTCCATAATCTTCTCGCGCTGGAGGTTGTCCGAGAGCACGCGGAAACCGGCGTTCTCGGTGTTCCACGACGCGCGGCCTTCAGTCGCCGAGCGGATGTCCGAGGAGAAACCGATCATCTCTTCGACGGGCGCGATGCCCTCGATGACCATCAGGTCTCCTTCCTGGAACATATCGTCGACGCGGCCGCGACGACCCTGAATCTCGCCGGAGGCCGAGCCCATATGTTCGGACGGGACGTCGATGCGGACGTTCTGGATCGGCTCCAGAAGTTTGATGTCGGCGTCGATCAACGAGCGGTGGACCGCGTCGCGGACGGCGGGGATGACCTGCGCCGGACCGCGGTGGATAGTGTCCTCGTGGAGCTTCGCGTCGTGCAGACGGAGCAGCCCGCCCTGGACGGGCTCGCCGGCCAGCGGACCGTCGTTGAGCGCCTCTTCGAGGCCCTCGATGACGAGCTCCATCGTCTCGTTGAGGTGCTGGATACCCTTCGTGTCGTCGATGAGGATGTTCGTCCCGTGGATGTGCTCGACTTCCTGGGAGGTGTCTTTGTCCATTCCGGCGTCCTGCAGCGCTTCGCGGCGCTCCAGCTCCGGCATATCCATCGACACCTCGCCGAGCTTGATCGCGTCGACGACGTCCTCCGAGAGGGGTTCGACGGTGATGTAGAACTTGTTGTGACGGTTCGGGGAGACGCCCTCGACCTCGCGGGACTGCTTCTGGGGAGCCTCGCGGTAGACGACGATCGGCTCACCGGTCTGGACCGGGATGCCCTGGTTCTTCTGGATGCGCTGGGTGATGACCTCGAGGTGGAGCTCGCCCTGTCCGCTGATGAGGTGCTCGCCGGTGTCCTCGTTGATCTCTACGCGGATCGTCGGGTCTTCCTTCGCGACCTGCTGGAGCGTCTCGATGAGCTTCGGCAGGTCGTCCATGTTCTTCGCCTCGACGCTCTTCGTGATGACCGGCTCGGAGATGTGCTCGATCGACTCGAACGGCGTCATCTCGATGGACGAGACGGTCGAGCCGGCGATGGCGTCGCGGAGGCCGGTCACGGCCGCGATGTTCCCGGCCGGGACGCCGCGGTCGAGTTCCTCGCGCTCGCCGCCCATGAAGATCCCGACGGACTGCACGCGGTTCTTGCCCGCGGTGCCGGAGACGTAGAGCTCCTGTCCCTTCTTGATCGTACCGCTGAACAGCCGTCCGGTGGCGATCTCGCCGGCGTGGGGGTCCATCGAGATGTCGGTCACCATAAAGACGACCTCACCGTCGTCGTCGACTTCCTGCATCTGCTGGGAGATCTCGGAGGTGTCGTCGCCACGCCAGACGCGCGGGATACGACGGGGTTGGGCGTCGAGCGGGTTCGGGAAGTGCTCGGCGACCATATCGAGCACGACGTCGGACAGCGGGGTCTCCTCGTGGAGCTCCTGCCGCTGGTCGTTGCGCTCCATCTCGATGATCTCGGGGAAGCCGATACCGGTCTCGGCCATCGACGGCGCGGAGACGCCCCACTTGTAGAGGGCCGATCCGAACGCGACGGTGCCGTCCTCGACGGAGACCGTCCAGTCCTCGACGTCGTCCATATCCTCGGTCATCCCGCGGATGAGCTCGTTGACGTCGCCGATGACGTCCATCAGCCGCTCCTGCATCTCCTGGGGCCCCTCCTGGAGCTCGGAGATGAGGCGGTCGACCTTGTTGATGAACAGCGCGGGCTTGACGCCCTCGCGGAGCGCCTGTCGAACGACCGTCTCGGTCTGCGGCATCGCGCCCTCGACGGCGTCGACGACGACGAGCGCACCGTCGACGGCGCGCATCGCACGCGTCACGTCGCCACCGAAGTCGACGTGGCCGGGCGTGTCGATCAGGTTGATGAGGTGGTTGTACTCACCGTACTCGTGGGTCATCGAAACGTTCGCCGCGTCGATAGTGATCCCACGTTCCTGTTCGTCCTCTTCGGTGTCCATCATCAGACGGGTCGCCTCGCCCTCGTCGGCGATCATTCCCGCCCCGGCGAGGAGGTTGTCCGTCAGCGTGGTCTTCCCGTGGTCGACGTGAGCCGCGATGGCGATGTTCCGGATCTGCTCCGGTTTGTCCATCAGTTGCTCACACTCTTGTACGATCTTCTTTCGTCGGCCCATTATACGAGCCAGTACCGGTAGGAGGGTCAAAAGGGTAGTGTTTTGCCGATGGCGAAATCGCCGGGTACGACCGTCGCTACCCAGAGTATGCCTCGTTTTGACACAGTATCCGGAGTCGCTCCGTGAGGCCCCGACAGTCGGAGTGCAACACCACGTCGGCCCACGACGGAGTAAGAGTCTTGTCCTGCCACCCCGTGAGAGAGATACGCATGGACTTGCGAGTACGCGGGGACGTCCCGGCCGATCCGTTTCTCGGTGCTGGCGACCTGTTCGAGACCGAGTACGACCTCGAGCTGCCGGTGTACGTCGACGTCCGGACGGACCCCGACGAACGGACCTGGGCGGCACACTACGACGACCATCACGTGCTGAACATCTCCCGACAGGCGGCGACGAGTGCGATGGCCCGCGAGCTGATCGTTCACGAACTCGCGCACATGGCTCGCAACGAGGAGGGCCACGCCTCACACCATCTGCCGACGGAGGAGGCGCTCTTTCTGGCGCTGTCGGGCGAGTCAGTGGAACGGCGCAAGGTCGCTCACTGCTATCAGATCGCGAACCACATGAAGGACATCTACGCCGACGACATCACCCTCTCGGTGATGCCCCCGGAGAAACTGGTCTCCTTCCTCGAATCCGAGCTGGCTCGCGCGGTCGCGACGCGCTCGGACCCCGCACCGTGGCCGGACTCGCGCCGCGTCACCGCCGGCTCGGATCCGGAGATCACCGCCGTCAACGCCGCCTTCGCGCTCGGCCTCGTCGAGCGCCACGACGTGATCGACGCCGAACACCGCCTCTACGATCTGGCGCACGCCGCTGCCGACGACGCCCCGACGATCGACCTCGACGCGTTCAAACGGCGCTTCCGCTCGCTCGGCGAGGACCCTTCCGCCAGCGACTATCGGAAGACGCTGGTCGACGCCACCCGCGCGTACGTCGTCGGCGAACCGGGCGAGGCAGGCGGCGACGTCGCTGCCGACTGAATCGAGACGAGTCGAAGAGAGAGAGCCGAAAACCGCACTGCAAACAGCAGGTCGCAGACCGCGTTCGACGAGCTGCGAACGGTCTACCGGGCTGCCTCGGCGACGCGCTCGGACTCCTCTTTCTGGCCGATGGCGTACGACTGGACGTCGTAGTCGGCCGCACCGATGAGCACCTGTGCGAGCGCGTCGGCCGCGCTCTGCGGCGTCTTGTAGGAGCCGCGCTGGGTCCCCTCGGCGATGAACTTCAGCGCCTGGTCGACGCGGCGCTGGGGCGCGACGTCGACCGCCTGCGGGACGGAGATCCCGCCGTACTTCAGGCGAACGGTCTCCTCGCGGGGCGCGGCGTGCTCGACCGCGCGGACGAGGACCTGCACGGGGTTCTCCTCGGTCCGGTCGTGGACGATCTCGAAGGCCTCCTTGACGATCTTCATCGTCTTCTGCTTGTGGCCCGTGTTCTCCTCGGTCTGCATCAGGCGGTTGACGAGCCGCTCGACGATGCTGATCTCGGACTTCTTGAACTGCTTGGAGGCGTGTCGCCCCATCGTGTGCGCGATCGGGGTGACATTGATGTAGCGCTCCGTCGAGGGGTCGGCGTACTCGATCTCGGTGACGTCCCAGACGCCGAACAGCTGCGCGTTCGTCTCGGCTTCCTCGCTGTCTGCGGGGGCGTCGGGTTCGGGGGCTTCGCTCTCGGACATCTTAGCGCACCGGTTTCTCTGCGTTGCCGCGGACCAGTTCGATCATCGAGACGCCGTTGACCTTCTCGACTTTGTAGTTCACGCCGGAGAGGTCGCCCATCGCACGACCCTTCGCGCCGCCGATCCCGGCAATCGTGACCTCGTCGTGCTCGTCGATGAACGAGATCGCGCCGTCACCGGGGCAGAACGCGGTGACCTGCTTGCCGTTCTTGATGAGCTGCACTCGGACGCACTTTCGGATCGCCGAGTTGGGCTGCTTCGCTTCGATCCCGACCTTCTCCAGGACGATCCCGCGACCCTGCGGGGCTCCTTCGAGGGGATCGGACTTCGCGCCAAGACCGCGCTCGCGGCGCGCGTACTCGGAGTCGGACCAGCGTCGCTTCTGCCGGTCCTGTTTGAGTTTCCGCGCGGCGTATTTGCCGTTCGCCATAGTGACCTGCGATTCCCCTCGGAGCTACTTAAGCCTCCCTTTTCGCCCCCAGCGAAACGGGCGCAGGTCGGGTTAGCGACCCCTAAGAACGGTTCTGAGGCCGTCGTTTCGTCTCGGGATACGGTCGCTCGAAGGGGGAGAGCGACTGAGCGGCGTAGAGAACGTGTCGTTTCGGTTCCAGCGTCGGACGTCGGCCGCAGCGACGCCCCCGGCGGCTGTCACCGACCCTCGGTTGCGGCGCCGTCGCCGTCCGCAGTCGGGGTGTCGTCCCGAACGTCGACGGAGACGGCCCCGCTGAGCTCCTGACCCGAGGGCGGCCCGAGCGTCAGACCGACCTCGTCGAACCGCGCTTTCACGCGCCGCCGGAAGTCCGAGGTGAGCGTCACGAGGTCGGCGTCCATCGGGTCCCCGACCCAGAACTCCGCGCGGAGCCGCACCGAACTCCCCTCGAAGGAGACGAGTTTCGACGTCGGAGACGGCTCTCCGAGGACTCTGTCGTCCTCGCGGGCGACTTCCACCAGCTCTCTGAGCGCCAGTTCGACGTCGTCGCCGTAGGCCACGTCGATCAGTTCGGTCACGCGATACTGCTCGCGTCCGTACGGTCGCGTGAGCGCGTTCGCGGTCAGCTCCGTGTTGGGGACGACGATCGTCTCGTCGTTCGGCGTCCGAATCCGGGTCACGCGGAAGTCGACCGCCTCGACGACGCCCTCGCCGCCCGGCCAGCCGATCCAGTCGCCGACGTTGAAGTCCGGGTCTGCGACCAGAAACAGGCCGCTGACGAGCGACCCGACGACTTTCTGGCTCGACGCGCCGACGACGAGCGTCAGCGCGGCAGCGACGATCGAGAGGTCGGTCAGCAGCCGGCCGAACCCCGCGCCGGCGACGCCGACGACGAGTGCGACCAACACGACGAGCGCGTGCAGATACGTCTGTGCGGCCGTCTCGATCGTCGGATTGTTGCGGTTCCGCGCGGCGACGACGCGGACGACGGCCGGGAGGACCGCCAGTCGGCCCACCAGGTACGTCACCACCGCTCCGAGGGTGAACCCCGCTGCGACGCGAGCGACGGCACTGTACGTCTCGCTCGCGACGGCGTCGAACGCACCGGGCGGGACGAACTGCCCAGTCGCAGACGCACCGACCGTCAGGAGTCCGTCGTACACGTCAGTACGAGCGAGGCAGCGACACAAAAAATGACGGGCGGGTCACACGTCAGGGCCGGCCCGCGGCCGACCGGTCGCCGAGAGATCGAGATCGACTGCGCCGGCGTTCGAGCGACGACCGTGGCCGAGCGTCCGACGCTACGTCAGTTGGATGTCGTCGATCTCGTAGTGGCGGCGCGCGAGGGTGCGGGCGGTCTCGATGTGCTTTCCCTCGCTCCCGATCGCGACCCCGCGGTCGCCGTCGGGGACTTCGACGTACGCGACCCGTTCGCCGCCCTGCTCCGACAGCGTCACGTGTCGGACCGCGGCGGGCGCGAGCGCATTCTCGACGAACGCGGCCGGCGTGTCGGCGTCTTCGACGAGTTCGACGTCGCGCCCGATGGCGTCTTCGACCGCCTGGACGTGTGCGCCGCCGGGGCCGATCGCGACTCCCATATCGCCGGCCGCGACGAGGATGACCACCCGATCGTCGAAGGGCAGGCAGTCGCGGGCCGTCGCGCCCGTCTCCTCTTCGAACCGGGCGATGAACTGGCGCGCGTCGTCCGACAGCGTGACTCGCATCTGGGCTAGTCGTCCGAGAGTTCGGCTTCGGTGCCGCCGTCGGCCTCGATCGATCCCATCCGGAGGTCGACGTCGCCGGTGCCGATCGCGACCGGTTTGCCGACGATGACGTTCTCGATGACGCCGTCGAGGTCGTCTTCCTCGCCGTGGACCGCGGCGTCGAGCAGGTGGTTGACCGTCACCTCGAACGCGGCCCGTGCGAGCACGGAGTCCTTCGAGCCGGAGATGCCGTGGCGGCCGATCGACTCGATCTCACCGCGGTTGGTCATAATGTCCGCGACGAGCATCAGGTGGCGGACGTTCACGTCGTCGAGCCCCTGCTCGCGGAGCGTCTCCATCGTCTCGTTGATGATGGCCTCGCGCGCGGCCTCGACGCCGAGGTTGCGGTAGACCTCGTGGATGTTGTTACTCGTCGTCCGGGAGGCGTCGACGCCCTCGATCGAGAGCACGTCGCCGAAGGCCGACCCCTCGGTGTAGAGGACGAACTCCTCGCCCTCCGTGCGCTCGTTGTCCTCCTTGCGGATGACGACGCGGGAGATGTCTTCGAGGCCTTTGAACACGATGTCGCGGAGTTCCTCGACGAGCTGGAGGAGCCGTCGGTAGCTCGGTTCGTCGGGACCGAACTCGATGAGCATCTCCGAGCGCCGCGTGTTGACGCCGAGGGCGTCCTCGATCGTCTCGGCGATCTCCTGAGCGACGGTGTCGACGCTGTCGACGGTCGGCCAGCGCTCGGCGAGGGTGTCCTCGTTGAGATTCACCTGGACGATCATGTCCGCCACGTTCGTCGAGATGTCGCCGAGCGCGAGGATCTTCGTCGCCTCCATCTGCCAGACGACCTCGTGGGCGCGCTCGCGGTTCTCGGCGTACTCGTCTTCGAGGTGGACCGTCATCATCGGCGTGTCGGGCGTCTTCCGCGCGTCCACCAGTTCGATGAGGCGCGGCAGCCCCTGCGTGACGTCGATCTCGGCGACGCCCGCGTAGTGGAACGTGTTCATCGTCATCTGCGTTCCGGGCTCACCGATCGACTGCGCGGAGACGGTCCCGACGGGGTCGTGTGCGTCGACGCGGGAGTCCTCGTAGCGCGAGGAGATGGCCTGTGCGATGTCGTCGGCCTGCTCGAGCGTGACGCCCTCACGGTCCTCGATGGTCTCGTAGATGCGGTGCCGGAGGCTCTCGGGCAGGTTGTAGTCCTGCACGATGGCCTCGATGTCGTCGGTGACGTGTTCGTACTCCTCAGTCATCGGATTCGACCCCCATACCCCCGGCCTTGTCGAGTCCGGGCCCGGCGTACTCGGAGATGTTCGTCGGCCGCTCTTGGCGGCCGAGGAACTGCTCTTTCTCCGCCTCCGAACTGAACTCCGCGTCGAGGATCCGGTCGGCGACGTTCTCGACGTCGATCGGGTTCTCCTCGGAGGAAGAGACTTTCACGGGCGAGGTGCCGTCCTCGCCGAACTCGAACTGCACGACCGTGCCGGAGGTGTCCCGGACGGTGCCGTCGTACTGCGCCTCCAGTTCGGAGAGCGCGTTGATCAGGCGGCGCTGGAGGTAGCCGGACTTCGACGTCCGGACGGCCGTGTCGACCAGCCCCTCGCGGCCACCCATCGCGTGGAAGAAGAACTCCCGCGGTGTCAGCCCGCCACGGTAGCTGTTCTCGACGAAGCCGTGGGCCTCCGCCGAGAGGTCGTCCTTCTGGTAGTGGCTGAGGGTCCGACCCTCGTACCCGCGGTTGATGCGCTCGCCCCGAACGGCCTGCTGTCCGACGCAGCCGGCCATCTGCGTGAGGTTCAGCATCGAACCACGCGCCCCGGAACGGGCCATCACGACCGCCGGGTTGTCGTCGCGGAAGTGGTCCTCCGCGATCTCGCCGGCGGAGTCACGGGCCTTCCCGAGCTGCTGCATAATTTTCATCTCCAGCGTCTCGTCGACCGTTCGGCCGGGTAGCGACTCGAGCTCGCCGGCCTCGTAGATCTCGATGAGTTCTTGGACGCGGTCGTAGGCGTTCTGGATCGCCTCGTCGACCTGCGCGTTGGCCTCGCCGGGGATCGACTCGTCGTCGATCCCGATCGAGAAGCCGAAGTGCATAATCGCTCGCATCGCCAGCGACGCGACCTCGTTGACGAAGACGCGCGCTCGCGTCTTCGAGTGGAGCTTCGCCAGCGTGTCGACGACCTCGCCGCCGAACGCGCCGACGGCGTCCTCGTCGATCGTCCCGGCGACGAGCTGTCCGTCCTCGATCAGGACGTCGTCGCCCGCAGACGACGTGAACTCGAGGTTCAGATCGTCGGGGAGGAGCTCGCTGAAGAGCTGGCGGCCGGTCCAGTACGGTCGACCGCTGTCGTCCTCGCCGGCCGGTTCGGGGAGCGTGTCGATGCTCGTCGCCCGGAGCAGGTCGAGCGCCTGCGTCTCGGTGAACTCCGGATTCCCGTTCGTCAGCAGGTAGGTCCCGGAGATGTGGTCCTGGATCGCGCCGATGATGTTCTCGCCGAAGCGCGGGCTGAGGAGCTGCTCTTGGACGCGCATCAGGACGCGGGCCTCCGCACGCGACTCCTCCGTCTGGAGCGCGTGCATGTTCATCTCGTCGCCGTCGAAGTCGGCGTTGTACGGCGGACAGACGACGGTGTTGAGCCGGAACGTCTTGTACGGCATCACGACGACCTCGTGCGCCATAATCGACATCCGGTGCAGCGACGGCTGGCGGTTGAAGATCACGATGTCGCCGTCGATGAGGTGGCGGTTGACCTCCCAACCGGCGTCGATCTTCTCTGCGAGCTCCTCGCAGTTCTTCTCGGTGACCTTCAGACGGCGACCGTCCGGGCGCTTGACGTAGTTCGCGCCAGGGTGACCCTCGGGGCCGTTGCGGACGTACTGTCTGGCCCGATCGAGGTTCCGCTCGGAGACGTTCATCGTCTGGGTCATCTCGCGGGCGACGCGCTCGGGGACGCCGACCTCGTTCAGCGACAGCGTCGGATCCGGCGAGATCACGGTCCGCGCGGAGAAGTTGACGCGCTTGCCGGACAGCGAGCCGCGGAAGCGACCCTCCTTGCCCTTCAGGCGCTGACTCAGCGTCTTCAGCGGGCGGCCGGAGCGGTGTCGCGCCGGCGGCGTCCCGCTGATCTCGTTGTCGATGAAGGTCGTGACGTGGTACTGCAGCAGTTCCCAGAGGTCCTCGATGATCAGCTGCGGGGCCCCCGCCTCGCGGTTCTCCATGAACCGCTGATTGATGCGGATGATGTCGACGAGCTTGTGGGTCAGGTCGTCCTCGGAGCGCTGTCCGTTGTCCAGGGTGATCGACGGACGCGCGGTGACCGGCGGTACCGGGAGCACGGTCAGAATCATCCACTCGGGGCGCGACCGGCTGGGGTCGATCCCGAGCGTCTCGATGTCCTCGTCCGGGATATCCTCGAACCAGTCGCGGATGTCCGAGGGCATCAGCTTGTTCATATCCTCCTCTGTGAGGTCGATGTCGAGGGCCTTCTCGATCTTCTTGCGGTCGTCGCCGACCGGACGGAACTCACCCGAGAGGATGTCGTTGACGCGGCTGACGTCGATCTCGGCCTTCTCGGCCAGTTCGGCGGGCGACATCCCGCTGTCGTCCTCGTCGGGAGCGGGCTGCATCGCCGAGGCGATGCGCTCGGAGTAGTCGCCCGCGAGCACGTCCTGCACCTCGTAGTAGGTGGTCGGCTTCTCGTGCTTGATATCGTGCTGCGGCGCGCCGCAGTGCGGACAGCGGCTGGCCTTGCGGGCCTGCCGGACGCCCGATTTCAGGACGTCCGTCCAGTCCTCGCCGAGTTCCTCGTTGCGCTCGAGCGCGTCGCTGAACTCCTCCTGTTCGTCGGCCGTGAGCGAGAGCCGTCCGCACTCGCGGCAGGTCGACCGAAGCAGCCGGCGGATGAGCTTGGTGAAGCCGACGTGGATGACGGGGGCGGCCAGTTCGATGTGGCCGAAGTGCCCGTTACACGATCCCGAGTGCGACCCGCAGGTGCGGCACTCGAGGCCGGGGTCGATGACCCCGAGGCGGGGGTCCATCAGCCCCATATCGATTGGGTAGCCGTCGTCGTCGTACGTGTCCGCGGTGATGATCTTCGTCGCGGACATGTCTCGGTACGTCTCCGGGTCCATCAGCCCGAACTGGATGGCACCGATCTCTTTGGGTGTCTGCATTGACATTGTGTGGTTAAACTGCGTCTTCGAGGTCGAGGCGCGGTCGAATGCCGAGTGCGATCATCTCGTCGAGCAGGAGTTTGAACGCGTAACTGATCTCGATCTCGTGGATGTCGTCCTCGTCGCCGGTGACGGGGTCGTAGATGCGGCGCTGGCCGCGGTCCTCGACGGCCACCATCCCGGTGTCGGCGGAGATGTACACCGTCTCCTTGTCGGAGGAGTCGAGCAGGCGCTCCTGGAGCACCATCGCGGCCCCGTGGCCGATGACGGTGTCACGCTCCATCTCGCCCAGCCGGAGGCCGCCCTCGCGGGCACGCCCCTCGGTGGGCTGGCGGGTGAGCACCTGCACCGGTCCGCGCGAACGGGCGTGCAGTTTGTTGCTCACCATATGGTAGAGCTTGTGGTAGAAAATGGTCCCGACGAAGATCTCGGCCTCGATCTTTTCGCCGGTGACGCCGGAGTACATCACCTCCTTCCCGGAGGACTTGAAGCCGTGGTCTTCGAGCGCGCCACGGAGTTCGTCCTCGGATTCGCCCTGGAAGGCGGTGCCGTCGACGCGGCGGCCTTCGAGCGCGCCGACCTTACCGCCGAGCATCTCCAGCACGTGGCCGACCGTCATCCGCGACGGCAGCGCGTGGGGGTTGAGCACGAGGTCGGGCACGACGCCCTGTTCCGTGAACGGCATATCCTCCTGCGGCGCGAGGTGGCCCACGACGCCCTTCTGGCCGTGTCGGGAGGCGAACTTGTCGCCGAGTTCCGGGATCCGCTGGTCGCGGACGGAGACCTTCGCCAGCTTGGAGCCGTCCTCGCCCTCCATCAGCGTGACGGTGTCGACGACGCCGGACTCACCCGAGCGCATCGTCACCGAGGTCTCGCGTCGCTTCTGCGGCGAGAGTCCGCCCATATCGTCGGGCTCTTCGAGGAATCGCGGCGGCGACGTCTTCCCGAGGAGCACGGAGTTCTCGTCGACCCGCGTCTCGGGGTTGACGAGGCCGTCCTCGTCGAGGTGGGTGTAGGCATCTTCACCGCGTGCGCCGCGTACGTCCTGGCTCGGGACCTCGAAGCGGTCCTCCTGACCGCCGGGGTAACGCCGCTCCTCGCCCTCGTAGGTCCGGAAGAAGTGCGAGCGAGCCATCGCGCGGTCGACGGAGCCTTGGTTCATCACGAGCGCGTCCTCGATGTTGAACCCCTCGTAGCTCATCACGGCGACGACGAAGTTCTGCGCCGCCGGCCGCTCGTCGAACCCGATCTGCTCTGTGGTCTGGGTCTTGACCATCGAGAGCTGTGGGTAATGTAGCAAGTGCTGGCGCGTGTCGGGGCGGATTCGGTAGTTCGCCGCCGGCAGCCCCAGCGACTGCTTCATCATCCCGGCACCCATCGTAATCCGCGGGGAAGCGTTGTGCTCGGGGTAAGGGATCATCCCCGCACCGATCCCGAAGATGAGCTGTGGGTCGATCTCGAGGTGCGTGTGGTCGTCGTTGATCTCGTCCTCGTCGACGGCGACGTAGATGTCTTCTTCCTCCTCGGCGTCGATGAACTCGACGTAGCCGCGCTCGACGAGATCCTCGAACTCCAGCGAGCCGGACTCGACCGCCTCGATCTCCTCGTCGCCGAGGAGCGGCTCGCCGTCTTCGACGACGATGAGCGGGCGGCGCGCGCGGCCGGCGTCGGCGTTGACGATGACCTCGCGGGTCCGGTCTTTCACCGAGACGTTGACCATCTCGCTGACGTCGCCGCGGCGGCGCGCCTCTCGGATCTGTTCTGCGAGCTGCTCCGGATCGGGATGCGTCCCGACCAGACTACCGTTGACGTAGACTTTCGCCTCTCGTTGTGACTGAGCCATCGTGTTAATCGTCCGCAGGTGTTCCGGCGCCCGGACCTTCGATGCCGGGGATTCCTTCGACGCCCATCGACGCCAGTTCGCGCTTGAGCGACTGTTCGTCCTCGATGTTCTGTGAGAGCTCCATCGCCTGTGCGAAGTTCTTCACCAGACCGCAGTTCGGTCCCTCGGGGGTCTCGGAGGGACAGATGCGACCCCACTGGGTCGCGTGCAGGTCACGCGCCTCGAAGTGCGGCTGACTCCGCGAGAGCGGGCTGCGGAGACGGCGCAGGTGCGACAGAACGCCCATATAGTCCGTCCGGTCGACGAGCTGGGAGACGCCGGAACGGCCGCCGACCCAGTTGCCCGTCGCGATCGGGTGTTCGAGCCGCTCGGTGAGCACGTCGGAGCGAACGACGGTGTTGACCGTGAGTTCGCGGTTCCGCATGTTCGCCCGTTCGAGCTGGTACTTCACGTCGCGTGCGAGCTTGTTCAGCGCCGTCCGGAAGAGATCCTTCATCAGGTCGCCGGAGACTTTCAGGCGCTTGTTGGCGTAGTGGTCCTTGTCGTCGGACTCGCGGCGGTTGAGCGCGAGCTCGAAGCACGCCTCGGCCATCCGGCAGAGGTAGTACGCCTTGTTGATGCGGACGTCTTCCTCCTCGACGCCGTCCTCGTGGAGGTGCGGCAGGAGGTAGCGGTCGATGACGTAGTTCGCTCGTTTCAGCTGGTAGTTCTTGCCCTGGCCGCCGGCGACGCGTTTGCCGAGCGTCTCGATCGCTTCCTGCTCGGTCTGGACGTCGGCCTCCTCCAGATTTTCGAGCATGAACTTCACGATCTCGGGGTCGTCGGAGACGCGGTGAACGATCTCCTCGTCGGATTCGAGCCCGAGCGCGCGAACGAGCGTCACGAAGTTCACGCTGCCGGAGACGGACGGGAACGAGACTTCGAGCAGCCCTTCGCGGTTGCGCTCACAGAGGACGAGCGCACGGTAGCCACGGCGCTGCGAGAACGTCTTCGCGACCTGGATCTCGTCGCCGTACTTGCTGTCGTACTCCGCGAGGATCTTGTTCGGCGCGAGGTCCTCCGAGGTCATCAGCACGCGCTCGGAGCCGTTGACGATGAAGTAGCCGCCGGGGTCGACGGGGTCTTCGCCGATCTCGATGAGCTCCTCTTCGGAGAGGCCGGCGATGTTGCACTTCGTCGAGCCGACCATGATGGGCATCCGGCCCACCTTGGTCTCGGTCGTATCGACGACGATTTCCTCCTCTTCTTCGCCGCCGCGGACGATGGACATCTCCATAAACACCGGCGCGGCGTAGGTGATGTTCCGGAGGCGGGCTTCCTGCGGGAAGAGCAGTTCCTCGGAGCCGTCGGCCTCGCGGACGCGGGGCGTCTCGACGCGGACGTCACCGAGTTCGACGAAGACGGGCTCTTCGCCCTCCTTGTCGCCGATGTCGGTCTCGATGCGTTCCTTCTCCGTGACGACGTCCTGCATCCCCCGCTCGAGGAAGTTGTTGAACGAGCGGAAGTGGTGTTCTGCGAGCCGTTCCTCCGAGAAGTATTCGCGCGAGACGACGCGTCGGTCCTGTCGGTTCATTCGATCACCAGTCGGTAGGAGACTGCTTTGTCTGTGGTTCGGGAGTCGCGAACGATCTTGACGACGTCGCCGGGCTCGGCGTCGTCGGGGAGCGCCGGATCTTTCCGCTTGATCTTCGGCAGTTCGGCGCGCTCGACGTCGTACTGCGTCAACATCGACTCGATCTCCTCCTCACCGATGAGCGTGTGCTCCGGGACGAGTTCGTGTTGGCTTACGTCTACCATATCTGGATGTGATGGGTGGTTGGGGAAGAAGTTCTCACGGGATACTACAGCCCGGTTCGGCAGGGAACCATATAACCCTTGCCAACTCCGTATCAGAGAAGCACGGCTCACCGCCACGAGTACCCCCAGCACTCGTGTTACGTTGACATACGAGCATATCAGATAAATGTGTTCCGGCGATCCGCCTCGGGGCTCGGATCCAGCCCGAGGTTTATCACCGAGAACGCGGCCACGGCCCGCGTGACTTGACGTCCGCCCCGCGTCGGGCAGCGGTCGCTCGGCACGTCGGCGCGGGGGCGAAGCGAGTGCCGACTGTCAGCCACCACTGCGCTCGATGTCCGACGCGCTGTCCAGCACCGAAACACTACTCGACGACGAGGCTCGTCCGGTCGTCGACGGCGTCGGCCTCCGCGAAGTCGCCGCCACCGAGGAGCCCGCGAGCGGCGCGCTTCCCCCACTCGACGGCCGGTTGGGTGAACGTCGACACCGCCGCGAGTTCGCCGTAGAGCACACACGCCGCCTCCATCTCGTAGAGCAGCGCGCCGAGGCTCCGCTCGTCGACGGCGTCGATCTCGACGCGAACCGCAGGAACGCCCGACGCGGCGAGGCTCGCCTCCGTGGCCTCGAACTCGGCGTCGAGGAGCGCTCCGAGCGAGGAACCGCCGAGATACGCGAGCCCGTCGAGGTCAGTCGCCGGGACGGCGCGGTTCGGGCGCTCGCGCGGTCGCACGAGCGTCACCAGTTTGTCCCGCGGACCGGCGCGGTACAGTTGGAGCTGCGAGTGCTGATCCGTCGCGCCGAGCGCGCGGGCCGGCGTCTGGCCCAGTCCGTCTTTCCCGAGGCTCTCGGCCCACAGCTGTGCGAACCACTCGGCGAACGTCTCCAGCCGCTCGGCGTACGGCATCACCGCGTTCGTCACTGCGCCGCGCTGGGCAAGCGCGTACGTCGTCGCGCCGTAGGCGTAGGCCGGGGTCTCGAAGAGCGAACCGCTGAGGCCGTCCGCAGCCTCGGCCGCGCCGGCGCGGATCGCGTCGAGGTCGTGTCCCTGAATCGCTGCCACAGCGAGTCCGACCGTCGAGAGCGCCGAGAAACGGCCGGGAACGCCGTCCGGAACCGACAGCGACGGCAGGTCGTGCTGGTCGGCGAGCGACCGCAGGTTCCCGGAGTCGCCGGTCGTGACGAACGTGCGCTCGGTCCAGTCGACGCCGGCGTCGGCCATCGCCTCGCGAACCACGAGGAAGTTCGCGAGCGTCTCCGCCGTGGTGCCGGACCGGGAGACGACGTTCAGCACCGTCTCTTCGAGCGGCAGCGACGCCAAGAGCCGCGAGACGTGCTCGGGATCGACGTTGTCGAGGAAGTACGCGTCCGGGGCTGCCGGATCGGAGAGCGCGTCGGCGAACGTCGCCGCGCCGAGGGCGCTGCCGCCGATGCCGACGGTGAGTACCGCCTCGGCGTCGCCGAACGGTTCGACCGCGGTTCTGATCGCGTCGAGGTCGACCGTCGACGGGAGATTCAGCGCCGCGTAGCCGTGCTCGTGGTCGTCGCGGCCGGCTTCGATCCGCTGGTGAGCGGTCGCCACCTGTTCGTCGAGTCGCTCGAGTGATTCCTGGGAGACACCGGGCGTCGCGTCGAGGGCACTGCCGAGGTCGACGTGCATACCTCATCAACGACCGGCCCCGACGAAAAACTGGTCGATCCGCAGGGCAGCGCACCGACCAGCGGGGCAGGCGCCCACTCGCTGGAGACAGTTCGTCAGGACCGGTTCGTTGAAACCGGCGCGAGTCCAACCACAACCGATGGCATCCGGTTACGACGGCATCTTCGGCGCGTTCCCCTACGCGTTCCGGTCCAGTGAGTCGCGGCTGTTCAAGCTCTACGTCGTCGCGAGCACGCTCGCCGTCGGGCTCATCGGCCTCCTCATCGGGATCGCCCTGATCGTCCTGATCAGCGAGACGGCCGCGGTGCAGGGCGGATCGCTCACGCTCTCGCGGTCGTTCTACGTCGTCATCGGGCTGCTGGTCGTGCTTCCGGCGATCGCGCCGGTGTTACTCGTCGCCCGGCGACGCCGCAAGGAGATCGAGTCGTCGGCCCGACACGAGGCCGCGCTCGCAGTCACCGGCTTCCTGTTCCTGTTCTCGCTGTATCTCGGGCTCGTCGCGTCGATGCCGGAGACGTTTGTCCTGGACGGCGAGACGGTCACCCGACCGGCCCCGAGCGGCCTCTTCGCGCCGGTAGTCGCCGGACTGTACGCGATTCCGGCCGTCCTCTCGTGGGTCGTACCCCTCGTCGGTGCGGGGCTCGTCGCCGCCGCGCACCGGCTCTTCGGGTGACGAAACTCGCAAGTGCGCCACTCGCCTACCAGCGACCGATGACAGACGCCGACCACGCCGACAGCCGCGAGCAGGTCGAGGGAACGTTCCTCGTGACTGCCGCCGAAGAGGCATCGGCCGTACTCAAGAACGTCGAGACGGGGCAAGTCCACACGCTCTCGTCGAATCCGGGCGTCGAGTGCGACGACGTCGTCGAAGGTGTCGTCTCGCCCGACCCGCCGCTGAACGTCTCCTACCAGCTCGTCGAGACGGTCTCCCGACGGTCGCTGTCGGTCGAGGCGAGTGAGGAGCCACCGACGGCGCACTCGAAGGAGCTCGCGGCGGCGCAGGAAGTCGGGGAACTCACGCGAGAGCCCCGAGCCGGAACGGGCGAGATCCACGTCATCACCGTGCCGGAAGACGACACCGAATCCGCCGTCGGAGATGTGCTCGAAGACGACGAACAACTCCTCTCGCGGGCGGCGCGGCTCGGCGTCGACCGCGTCGAAATCCGCTCTTCGCCCGGTGTGCTGTCGGTTCGATATATGCCGTAGCAGGCGTAGCGAAGGTGAGGCGTCGAGGGCAGGCTCACGCCGTTTTTCCCGACACCCCACGCGAGCGATCATAAGAAGGCTTATTCGGCGGGACTCTCCACCGGCACCTATGGTCGAGTTTACGGTACCGGAGGTCGACTACACCCGGTACACGAACCGCCAGTTGGCGGCGATCCCGCTCGTCGTCCTGGCGGTCGCGCTCCTCGTCATCGCGGGCTGGTACGTGATGACCGGTTCACCGGTGAATCAGGGCATCGCGTTCACAGGGGGAACGGAAGTCCAAGTCGCCATCGACGGGCCGCAGTCGGCGGCCGAAGAACAGATCAGACAGGCGTTCTCGGCCGAGCCCGAGTCGATTCGCGCGGTTCCCGCCCAGAGCGTCTACGTCGTGACGTTTCAGTCAGAGTCCGGTTCCGGAGCGGTCGGAGCGACCGAACTAGAACGGCAGGCGGAAGCTGCGGGTCTCGACGTCCGGTCGATCTCGTCGGTGTCGGCGAGTTTCGGCTCGAACACCCAAGGGCTCGCACTCGGCGGACTCGGCGTCGCCTTCCTCGGGATGAGCGTGCTCGTCTTCGCGATGTTCCGCGTGTTCGTGCCGTCTGTCGCGGTCGTCATCTCAGCGTTCTCGGACATCGTCATCCCGCTCGCGCTGATGAACGTGCTCGGCATCGAACTCTCGCTGGGAACCGTCGCCGCACTGCTGATGCTCATCGGGTACTCCGTCGACTCCGACATTCTGCTGAACAACCACATCCTCCGCCGCTCCGGTGACTTCTACGAGTCGACGTACCGAGCGATGCGGACCGGTGTGACGATGACCCTGACGTCGATCACGGCGATGATCGTGATGACGATCACGGCGACGCTGTTCGGCATCCAGCTGCTGGCCGCCATCGGGACGGTGCTCGTCTTCGGGCTCGCCGCCGACCTGATGAACACGTACCTGCTGAATCTGAGTCTGCTTCGCTGGTACAAGTTCAAGGGGGTGAACCGCTGATGGTCGACGTGCGCGAGAACTGGCGCGTCATCCTACTCACCATCTTCATCCTGATCGCCGGGTTCGCGCTCCTCTCGCCGACGCTCGCCGCAGACGACGACGCCGCAGGCGGCGACGTCGCGGCCGCGAGCAGCGTGACGAACCTCCAGTACGGGCTCGAACTCTCCGGCGGGACGCGCGTCCGAGCGCCGCTCGTCGGCGTCACGGCCGAAGACGTCTCGTTCGGGACAGATGACACGCGCGTGGTCGAACGCGCCGTCGCCGGCGAACTCGACGGGGCTGGACCCGCAGACGTCATTGCCCGTACCGGAGTCCCGGCCGGACAGCCACAGAGCGGCCAACAGCAGTCGCAAACGACCGCGACCGTCGAAGTGACCGCCGAGGGCGTCACCACCGAGGATCTCGGCGCGGCGCTCGACGCCGCCGGATACGGGTACGAAACGCTTCGGAGCGGCGTCACCGAGCCGACCCGGGAGGAGGTCGTTCGGATCCTCCAGAACAAGATCAACGAGGCCGGGCTCTCCGGCGGGACCGTCCAGCAGGTGACGACAGCGCAAGGCGCGAACTACGTGCTCGTCGAGGTCCCGAACCAGGACGCCTCGTCGGTCCGTGACCTCGTCAGCGAGCGCGGGACCGTCGTGATCGAGGCGTACTACCCGACCAACGGAAGCTACGACCGCCGGGTCGTTCTCCAGCAGGAGGACTTCCAGAGCATCGGGACCGCTCAGGAGAGTCAAAGCGGCGGCGGGTCGTTCGTCCCCGTCACGGTCTCGGAGTCGGTCGCCCCCGAGTTCCAGCAGTCGATGGTCGACACCGGCCTCGCCCAGCCGGGCGGAACGCGGTGTACCTACCAGCAGAACCCCAACAGCACGGAGGCGTGTCTCCTCCTCGTCGTCAACGGCGACGTGACGAACGCCTTCGGGATGAGCCCAGGACTCGCCGACACGCTTCGGTCCGGCGAGTGGGCGCAGAGCCCCGTCTTCCAGCTGCAGACGACGAACGTCTCGGAAGCTCAGGACGTCGCGATCAACCTCCGCGCGGGTGCGCTCCCGGCGCAGCTCGACTTCTCGCAGGACAGCGGCGGAACGGTCTCCTACATCTCGCCGAGTCAGGGGGCCGACTTCCGCATCAACTCGCTCATCACCGGTATCATCGCCGTCCTGGCGGTCAGCGGCGTGGTCTTCCTCCGGTACAGCGACGTCCGCGTCGCCGCGCCGATGGTCGTGACGGCGCTCTCTGAGGTCGTCATCCTCCTCGGCTTCGCCGCCGGGATCGGCTATCCGCTGGATCTGTCGGTCATCGCCGGCTTCATCGCCGTCATCGGGACCGGGGTCGACGACCTGATCATCATCGCCGACGAGGTGATGGCCGAAGGGCAGATCGACTCCCGACGGGTCTTCCAGTCGCGCTTCCGGAAGGCGTTCTGGGTGATCGGCGCGGCGGCGGCGACGACGATCATCGCGATGTCGCCGCTGGCGATCCTCTCGCTCGGCGACCTCCAGGGCTTCGCCATCTTCACCATCCTCGGCGTCCTCGTCGGCGTGCTCATCACGCGGCCGGCGTACGGCGACATCCTCCGCTCGCTCACGACCACCGATCGCTGAGGTGTCGGGGTGGTCGACGCCCCTACAAATTAGGCAACTGTTTAACCCCGAACCCGAAACAACAGCGTACTGCAACGGACGGTGGCCGACGTCGCCGCCGTCGAAACTGACGGATCGACGATACTCTCACGATGGTCTCTGACTCACACCTCCCTGACGTCGACGCCGCGGACGCTGAGCACGACGACCCCGCCGACGGTTCCGAAATCACCGGGGTCACCCGAACGTACGTCGCCCGGGTGGAGACGTACGAAGACTCCCCCGACCAGTGTACGATCTTCCCGCGAGACGCGGGCGCCGACGAACTTCCGACCACGTGGCTCTCGGCCGAAGCGGGCTCTTTCGTCGCGCTCGACGAGATGCGCTGATCGAACTCACGGTGCAGTCGCGCCTTGTCCTTCGCCGACGGCTGGCCAGCGACGCTCAGAACTCCGAGAGCGCCGACTGCTCCGCGGCCGCGAGGACGTCAGCCGACGTCGACCACGACGCCCGAGCGCAGTCGGGGAGTTCGCCTGTCTCCCCGACGTAGGACCGCAGAAAAGCCCGCGTCGTCGGATCGCTCGGGTAGCCGCTCCCGATCGGACCGTGTTCGGTATACGTCGCGTCGAGCGCCTCGATCGCGGCGTCGCGTCGGACTTTCGCGACGATCGAGGCGGCCGCGACGAGGGGGTACGTGGCGTCCGCGCCGTGTTCCGCGTGGACGTCGACAGCAGTGTCGGACGAGGCGGCCGCGACGCCGTCGCGGACGCGACGCGCGAACCGGGACTCGCTGACGTCGCCCGCGTCTGTGGTGACGGCGTCGCCGTCGCGGGCGATCGCGGCGATCGCTTCGGCGTGCGCCGCGACCGTCAGCGAGTTCATATCCGTCTCGGGGTCGTCGATCCGATCGGTCGAGACGACCGCGACGCCGACGGCGACGTCCTCGTGGTCGCGGAGCGTCGTCGCGATCGACTCC
Source organism: Halobellus sp. Atlit-31R (assembly GCA_003665935.1). Taxonomy (GTDB): domain Archaea; phylum Halobacteriota; class Halobacteria; order Halobacteriales; family Haloferacaceae; genus Haloquadratum. Next base: position 135,404 of record QPLR01000003.1, read on the forward strand.
CGCTTCGTCGCCGAGAGCCGTTTCGAGTCGTCGATCGCGTCCGGCAGCACCGCGGGCGGCGCGCGCACCGCCGCGGCGACCATCGGCCCGAGCACGGGGCCTTTGCCGGCCTCGTCGCTGCCGATCGTCGGGCGGCCGTCGCTATCGGGGCTGGGGCGACTGCCGTCGGAACTGCTGTCTGTCGTCGTCATCGCTCAGTCGTCAGTGGCGTCGTCCGCCGCGTCAGCACTGTCCGCTGCGTCGGCATCGTCCGCCGCGTCAGCACTGTCCGCCGCATCGGCGTCCTCGCGTTCCGCGCGGAAGTACGCCTCGTCCTCGAAGGACTCGGCTTCGCCGTAGACGCCGACGACGTCGAGGGCGGTCACCTCGGCGTCGACCCCGAGCAGTCCGGCCAGACTCGGGTTCGTCCGCCCCTCGTCGCCGGAGATCAGTTCCTTGATGTAGAGGCCGCCAGCGCCGTGGATCTCGACGGTGGCGTGCGTCTCGTCGTCGAGTTCGCCGCTCGTCTCGTAGACCTCCCGCGTCCGGGTCAGACTCGCCCGGCGGTGGTCCACGCGGTGCGGCGTGTACTGCTCGATCGTCGCCCCGTCGAGGTCGTCGAGAGCAGCCTCAAGTTCCGAAGCGGTCACGGGGCCGCCGAACTCGACTGCGGCGCGGTACCGCTTGGAGGCGTCCAGGCGCTTGACGCGCTCGACCATCTCGTAGTCGGCGAGGCGGAGCCCTTCGACCTCGACGCGGCCCTCCGCGAAGGCGTTGATGTCGCCCTCCAGCCGCTCGGTGTCGACCCGTCGGCGACGGGGCTCCATCACCTCGATGACGAACGGGCGACCGGTGCCGAGCATCCGCGCGTCGACGTCCTCGCGGCCGGCGCCGTGGAACGTCGCGTCCGTTCCGTCCATCACGTCGCGGACGACCGGCGCGGTCAGGCCCTCGACGCTGTCTTGGTACAGGTAGCCCGTCCCGTCGCACTTCTCGCAGGGCTGTTTGCCGACGTAGCCGGAGCCGTCGCAGGCGTTGCACGGCCACTCGGTCTGGGGGATGTCGCGTTCGAGCTTCCGGTAGCGGCCGTAGACGAACGCCGAGTGGACGTCGACCTCGACGCGGTCGGCTTCCAGATCCAGCGTGAACTGGACGTCCGGGCGGCCGAACTCCACGTCGGTGTCGGTGAGTCGGCCGACGCGCTTGCCCACCTCGCGGTTGAACTCCGATTTGAACAGTTCGCCGGCGTCCGCCTCGAGCCCCGCGCCCTCGCGGAAGAGCAGTTCGTTCTCCTCGACGAGCGGCGGCGTCCGCGTGCCGACCTGGTAGGTGTCGAACTCCACGTCCTCGACGGCGGCCGCGCAGCGCTCGGCCCACGCGTCGAACTGGTCGCAGCGCCCTTCACAGACCCAGCAGTCGGCCGTGTCGACCGGTTCGTACGGCTCGTCGTCGTCGAGCGCGGCGGCGATGCGGAGACTCGACCCCCGCTCGGCGTTCGTCAGCCCGTGGCTCCGGTCGGCGAAGACCCGGCCCAAGCACGCGTCACAGACCGGTTCCTGCGCGGCCAGCGCGCGGGCGTCGGCGAGAATGCTCATACCCGTAGAAACGGCGGCGGTCGCTTCTGTCTTGTCCTTTCGACGTCCGAAGAGTTCGCGGAGCCGACCCGAGTCAGACGACGCCCGAAACGCCCAGCAGCCACCAGACGGCGGCCGCCGCGCCCGCGCCGACGAACAGCACGGTCACGAAGACGACGGCCCCGAACGCGGTAACGGCCCGTCGGTCCCGGCGCTCGCCGGTCGGCTCCTGCAGTCGCGCTTCGAGCAGCCGCACGTTCCGGTCGTTCGCGTGCCAGAGCGCGTCGAACGCGTCACCGACGAGCGGGATCGAGCCGACGACGGCGTCGACGAGGAGGTTCAGACACATCCGTGCGATCGTCGCCCGCGGCGCGCCGATCGCCGCTGCCTCGGCGACGATGTAGACCGCGGCGGCCGTGGTGGGCGCGTCGCCGACGACGGGAACCAGCCCGACGAGCGGGTCGAGCCCGACCCGGCGGTTCGTCCCGGGGATCGCGACGGCGCTGTCGAGCAGACGGCTGATGCGCCGGAGTCGCGCCACTCGATCAGCGGTCGAAGCATCGGGAGCGACAGCGGGACGACCGGCGGTGTCGCGGTCGCAGATGTCGACGTCGCTGTCGCGACCGGCGGCGTCGGAACCGGCGTCGACGTCGGGGTCCGACCAGCGACTCGGCGGGGCCGCAGATCCGGAGTCGGACGAGCGACTCGGCGGGGGCACGGGTTCAAACTCGAGCCCGGTGGGCATCGGTGTTTCCCCGTGCACGCCAGCAGGATTCGGACCGAAGTCGCTGTCCTTAGGGCCGCTCGGAGAGAAGGTGTCGACGAATGGAAGCTGCGATCGAGATACGCGATCTGCGGAAATCCTACGGCGACGTACAGGCGCTGGACGGGGTCGATCTCACGGTACCCGAGGGCTCGTTCTTCGGACTGTTGGGCCCGAACGGTGCGGGCAAGACCACGTTCATCAACATCCTCGTCGGCCTCGTCCGCAAGACCGGCGGCGAGGCGCGCGTGTTCGGCCACGGCGTCGAAGACGACTACCGGGAGGCGCGCGACCACATCGGGCTCGCGCCACAGGAGTTCAACGTCGATCGCTTCTTCCCGATCCGGGAGGTGCTCGAACACAAGGCCGGCTACCACGGCGTGCCGGCGGAGAAGGCGGGTGAGCGCGCCGACGAGGTGCTGAAGCGCGTCGGCATCTACGACAAGCGCGACACGCGCTTCGATTGGCTCTCTGGCGGGATGAAACGGCGGTTTATGCTCGCGCGAGCGCTCATCACCGACCCGGACCTGCTCATCCTCGACGAGCCGACCGCCGGCGTCGACGTCCAGCTCCGTCACGAGCTCTGGGAGACGATCGTCGATCTGAACCAGCGCGGGACGACGATCCTGCTCACGACCCACTACATCGAGGAGGCCGAGCGCCTCTGCGACGAGGTCGCTATCCTCGACTCCGGGCGCGTCGTCGACGTCGCCAGCCCCGAGGAACTGATGGACCGCGGGACCGACGACGTCGTCGTCCAGTTGCGGCACGAACCGACGGCCGTCCCGGACTTCGCGGCGGTCGACGACCGCGTCGAGTCCGTCGAGATCGACGGCGCCGGACTCGTCGTCACCGCCCACCAGGGCGGACTGGTCGCGCCGGAGGTCGTCCGCTGTCTCGACGAACAGGGCCACGAGATCGTCGATCTGGAGATCCAGCGGACGTCGCTCGAGGAGGTCTTCGTCGAGATGACACGGCAGGAGACCGAGCGGGCGACCGCGGAGGCCACCCAATGAGCATCGACACGACCGGGTTCGTCTCGCTGCTGCGCCGGGAGATTCTCCGGTTCGTCCGGCGGCCGCGGAACACCTTCGTCCCGCCCTTCATCACCAACGTCCTCTACTTTTCGGTGTTCGGCGTCATCCTCGGCGAGCGGATCGACCAGATCGCCGGCGTGCCGTACATCCTCTTTATCCTGCCCGGACTGGTCGTCCTCGGCGCAATCTCGAACGCGTTCGAGAACGCCTCGTTCACCATCTTCCACGGCCGCTGGAACCGCTACATCGAGGAGGTGCTCACCTCGCCGCTCTCGTACCGGACGATGGTCGGCGCGTACGTGCTCGCGGCGGCGATCCGGGGCGCGGTCGTCGGCGTGCTCATCGCCCTCATCGGCGCGTTCTTCACGCCCGTCGGCGTCGAGCGCCCGCTGTATCTCGTCGCCTTCGCGGTCGTGATCACGCTGCTCTTCGCCGGCTTCGGCGTCGCCGGCGGCCTCTGGGCCGACGACTTCGACGACCTGACGATGCTGAATCAGTTCATCCTCCGGCCCCTCGTCTTCTTCGGCGGCGTCTTCTACTCGCTGAACGAACTGCCGGCGACGGTCCAACAGGTGTCGCTGCTGAACCCGATGATCTACATGGTCAACGGCGTCCGGTACGGCTTCCTCGGCGTCAGCGAGGTCGACCCCAACGCGTCGCTTCTGGTCCTCGGCACGCTCACGCTCGGCATCGTCGCGGCAGACATCGCGCTCTTCCGCCGCGGCTACGGGCTGACGGACTGACTCTCGACCCCACAGACTGCCGCGAGCGCACCGGTCGTAGGTGAAATCCGCGTTTTCGTTACACGAACCACTTTACCGGTCGTCGGACACGGTCGAAACGCAGTATGCAAAGAGATTCATCCGCGGCGTCGGCGAGGGCGGTATTCGTCGTCGCCATCGCCGCGGCCGTCCTGGTGAGTGCGGTACTCGCCCCCGTTGCCTACGACTATGCGACCTCCACGCAGTCCGACGGGACGGTGTCGGTCATCACGATCTCCGGCACTATCTCGTCGTCGACGGTGGACGGCGTCTCCGAGGACCTCCGCAACGCGCGGACCAACGAGTCCGTCAAAGCGGTCGTCCTCAAAGTCGATAGCGGTGGCGGCTACGTCGCTCCGAGCGAGCGACTGTACCTGGAAGTATTGCGAACGGCCGAACAGATGCCCGTCGTCGCGTCGGTACAGGGCGTCGGTGCCTCCGGTGCGTACTACGGAATGCTGCCGGCCGACGAGATCTTCGTCCTCTCCTCCACGGAGATCGGCAGCGTCGGCGTCATCAGCTCCGGCGGGAGCGTTCCCATCCCGGACTCGGTGATCCGAACCGGTCCCGACAAGGCCCAACCGACAGCCGACGAGCGCCGACAGACCGTCGAGTCGCTCAAACGGCAGTTCGTCGGGCGCGTCATGGAGCACCGCGGCGACAACATCAGCCTCTCCCGCGAGGAGGTCGCCTACGCGAAGACCTACCTCGGGCCGCGAGCGGTCGAGAACGGCTACGCCGACGACGTCGGCGCACTCCCGACCGCAATCGACAGCGCAGCCGAGATGGCCGGACTGGAGAACTACGACGTGGCGAGACAAGAGCCCCCGCGGTCGTTCGGGCTCATCTTCCTCTCCACACAGACGGACAACGGAACGATGATCTACAAACGGAGCGCGCAGACGAACGGACTCACTCCCGTCACGCGACCGCTGATGGTGGACGAAGTCCCCGCCCACAACCCGGAGGTGACCGCCAATGGAAGCGCGTGACTTCGTCGCACCGACGGTCGCGTTCTTCGTCGTCGTCGCCCTCGTCGTCGGCGGCGCAGCGGCTCTCCCCTTCCTCTCGGGTGGCGACACCCCCGAGGTATCGAACCTCGCGAAACAGCAGAGCGATCTCGACGCCGCACGCGTTGCCGCTGCCGACGAGAGCGGCGAGATCACGATGGACAGCGACGCCGACGGCAAAACGATTCTCGTCGACAAGGCGCACGGAAACGAGCTCTCCGACGAGAAGCTCTCGACGCTCGTGAACACGCTCGTCGAGAACGGTCACGAGGTTCGCTTCGCGACCCAAGAGCAGGCCCGCGGCTCCGCGTGGAACGAGTCGCTCCGGAGCGCAGACGCCCTGCTGGTCGCGAACCCGAAGCGGCCGTACACGCCCGACCAGCTCGCCGGCGTCCGCGCGTTCCACGACGCCGGCGGTCGCGTCCTGCTGCTGTCGGACCCCGCGTCGCCGTCGATGGGGTCGATCTTCGGCCTGCTCGGGGTGGCGAGCCAACAGCCCTCCAGCGGCGGGCCCGGACTCAGTTCGACCTTCGGCGTCTCGGCGCACGCCGGCTACCTGTTCAACATGCACGAGTACCAGCAGAACTTCAAGAGCGTCTACGCCACCGGCGGGAGCGGCTCGCTCTCCGAGGGCGTCGACCGCGTCGTCTTCCGTGACGCGGTCGCCGTCTCGACGGACGACGGGCAGCAGGCCCTGACGACCGTCGAGCGGACGAAACTGTCGACGACACGACGCGCCGACACCTACGCCGTCGCGGTGCAGTCCGGTGACGCGGCGATGGTCGGCGACACCGACTTCCTCGCACCGGCGGACGCCTACGACGCCAGTAACGAGGCGTTCATCGGTAACCTCGCCGACTTCCTCGTGAGCGGGCAGAAGACCGAGAACGCGCCGAAGCCGCCGTCGAGCGGAGCGCCGGGCGGTGCGGGACCGGCCCCGCCGAGACCGACCCCGCCGCAGTCGACGCCGTAGGGCGCACGATCGACGCCCCCGTCTCCCCGGCGACAAACGGACGACTCTTCACAGTCGGGCGAGGACCACGGCTATGCGACAGTTTCTGATCGTCGGCCACGACGCGCCGACGGCCCCCGAGTTCTCGCTCGACGACCTCGCCGGCGGCGCGGGACGGCTCGACGTCCTCTGTCGCTGCGTCAACAGCGCGTTCTTCCTCTCGCACGCGATCCGCGAGGACGTGCGCGTCCACCTCGTGCTCGGCGACGAGTTCACTGTCCGGTTCGAGGGGGACGAACTGCGTCGGCTCAACCCCGACGAGCGCAGCACCGCGGCGCTGATCCGGACGGCGCTGGAGCACCGCGAGGACGCGATCGGCCACATCCCCGCCGAGAGCACGCCGGGCGTCTCGATCCGCCGGATGGGCTTCGCAGCGACTCTCGAAGAGGCCGCCGGCGACGCCGCCGTCGTCGAACTCCACGAGGACGGCGACCCGGTCGCCGACGTCGAGCCACCAGCCGACCCGCTGTTCGTGCTCTCGGATCACCGCGACTTCACCGACCGCGAGGCGTCGCTTCTGGCCGAAGCCGCCGACGAGCGTGTCCGCCTCGGTCCGGCGGTGCTCCACGCCGATCACGCGATCACCGTCGCGCACAACTATTTAGACACGGACGGGTACACCTCGTACTGAGCCGATGAGCGAGGACCGATCGGAGAGCGGCGCGGGAGAGAGCCGGCCCGAACGCGACACGGGCGACGGCCGGGCAGACGCCGAATCAGGCGGTAGGGCGCGTCGCACGACCGTCTCGCCCGCAGCCGACGAGCGATTCGCGGTCTCACTCCGGGGCGTCGCCGTCGACTCCGAGACCCGGTGTACGCACTGGGACAGCGCCGTCGACGTCGTCGCGCTCCGGTTCGGCTGCTGTGAGACGTTCTCGCCGTGCCACGCGTGTCACGCCGAGACCGCGGATCACGAGCCGGAGCCGTGGCCCCGCGCGCGGCTCGACGAGCCGGCCGTCCTGTGCGGCGTCTGCGGAACGACGCTGTCGGCGCGGGCGTACCTCGACGGCGACGACGCGTGTCCGGAGTGCGGCGCGGCGTTCAATCCCGGCTGTCGTCGCCACCGGGACCGGTACTTCGAGCGGTAGCCACGCCACTGACGCGGGACGGCTGGCGTCGCCGGAGCGCCGAGTCGCGTGGACGGCTCGGCCCCGGATCGTAGCCGGTTCGGAAGCGTTAAAAGATCGAACGGCGATTGTTCGACTGCGGGCCGGTGGGGTAGCTTGGTATCCTTCGGCCTTCGGGTGGCCGTAACCGCAGTTCGAATCTGCGCCGGCCCACTTCTCCCGCATTTCGTCTGGTGAGCAACGTCTCTCGGGTGGCCGTAACCGCATCCCCGCGAGCGCAGCGAGCGGGGGCCAGCGAGACGAGCGCAGCGAGTCTCGCCGAGGTTCGAATCTGCGCCGGCCCACTTCTCCCGCATTTCGTCTGGTGAGCAACGTCTCTCGGGTGGCCGTAACCGCATCCCCGCGAGCGCAGCGAGCGGGGGCCAGCGAGACGAGCGCAGCGAGTCTCGCCGAGGTTCGAATCTGCGCCGGCCCACTTCTCCCGCATTTCGTCTGGTGAGCAACGTCTCTCGGGTGGCCGTAACCGCATCCCCGCGAGCGCAGCGAGCGGGGGCCAGCGAGACGAGCGCAGCGAGTCTCGCCGAGGTTCGAATCTGCGCCGGCCCACTTCTCCCGCACTTCATTTGTGGAGTCGCGTCTCTCGGGTGGCCGGACGGCTCAGTTCTGACAGTCGGCCGCCGCGGGCGGGCACCGCCCGAGGACGCGGTCGACGTCGAGGTAGCGGGCGACTCGCGAACGGTACCGCGCGTACTCCTCGGCGTGCCGCTCTGCGAGGACCGGCTCCTCGGCGTGGGGTTTCAACGCGAACCAGCCGACGACGAGCGTCCCGAGGAGCAGCGCCTGCCAAGAGCCCGCGGCGACGGCGAGGCCCAGAAGCGCCCCGACGTGGCCCAACACCGCCGGGTTACGCGAGAACGAGAACAGTCCCTCGGTGTGGACGCGCCACTCCAGGCCCAGAATCTCCTCGGGTCCCTCGAACTCGTCGGCGGCCAGCACGTTCACCGCTGCGCCGGCGAGGAAGGCCGCCCCGCCGGCGGCCGACGCGACGCCGACCGGGTAGAGGCTCCCCGCCGTCGTCGCGAGCAGCGCGAAGAACGGCATCGCCATCCCCATCACGAGGAGCCAGTACAGGCCGAACCGACCAGAGACCTCGTCGGGCGGCCACGGTCGGTGATCGGGATCCACCGCCGCTAGACCGGTCAGTCCGAGCTGTGCTCCCGCAGCGGCCACGCCGATTCCGAGTAGCGTCGTGCTCACACCAGTAGTTGATGCGCGCCGAACTTATATTGTGTGGCCGTTACAATACGAAGGGGCGGCCTTTTGTACGAAATACGATCTCGAGCCGGTTTCCAGCCGCTCTAGCGTTTTTTTCGCCGGGTCGAATGAAGTTGATAGTGCTCAAAGTCCGCAAGCAGTTCGGCGCGGTCGGCGAACGGGTATGGTGCTACGACGGCGCGCAAGTTTTGCCAACGTCAGAAGCGTCAGCAGCCGTCGCTCAAGACTTTCAAAAGCGCGGAAGTCACGCGTGACCCGCTAGTCCGAACGTTTATCGGTGCTAGCGGTTTTACTAGAAATATAATGATCAATGAAAAAGAAGAAGATCAACGATCCAGTGAGAGCGCGAAATCGGCCACGTCGTCCCGCTTGGCCGACGACGACTTCTACCGTGCGCTCGCCTCCGGTCGCCGGCGGCGACTGCTGGCTATCCTGTTCGACGACTCCGAGAGCACCGTCGACGAGCTCGCGAACGTGCTCACGGGGTGGGAGACGACGGAGGCGGGGACGATGGCGACGCTGGACGACCGCGACCGGATCGCCGTCGAACTGCGCCACGTCCACCTCCCGGTGCTGGACGACGTCGGACTCGTCACCTACGACACCCAGACGGGGGCGGTGCGTCTCGACGACGTCGACGATGTCGTCAGCGGTCTGATCTCGCGGAGCATCGAGGCGGAGCGGCTGTCGCGGTCGTGACGAGGCTCGGCGCGATTCTCGACGCGGTGCACCGCTCCGAAAAGCAGCTCGTCGTCTACCGATCCGGAGGCGAGACCGACCTCGAAGCGCAGTTCGCCAGCCATCGGGTCGACGTCGTCCACCGCGACCTCCCGCCCGGCGGCCCCGAGCCGTTTTTGATCGTCAGCGAAGGAGGCAAGTTCGCCGGTGCGCTCCCCCTCGAGGACCTGATCGGGCTTCTCGAACCGCCGGTCGTCAGACCGGGAGCGCGAGAGGACGTGTCGGACGGCTACCGCGTGTTGTTCGAGGTGCTCGACGAGACGGTGTTCACGACGATGGAGCGGCGCGCACTTTTGACAGTCAGCCGTGAGATCGAGGAGCGAGCGTTCCGCGTCGGCTGCGGGACACTCCACGCAAGCTTCCAGCAGCTGTCCGTGTTCGAACCGCAGGTAGAGACGTATCGACGGCTCGCGGACGCCTCCGAACTCGACATCCACGTCTACGGGACCGACGACTGGACGCCGCCTGCGATCGACGGCGTGACGTACCACAGCGACGCCGCCGAGATCGATCAGTTCTGGACGCTCACGTTCGACGGCTGCGGCGACGACACACAGGCCTGCGCGCTTCTCGCTCGGGAGCAGGCCGAGGGCTACGAGGGCTGCTGGACGAACGATCCGGAGACGGTACGGCAGATCCAGGCGGCGCTCGTGGAACGCAACCTCTGACCGCCGCGGCGGGAGTCAGGGCGGGGCGCGCCCGAGCCGAACGGGTCGCACCCAGTCGTCGCCATCTGCCGGGACGGCCTCCGGGTGGAGGCATCGCGCGAACGCTTCCAGCGAGTCGACGAGGCGGGGACCGGGACGGTTGACCAAGGCGTTGCCGTCGACGGCGAAGACGTCCCCGGATCGCACGGCCGAAAGCTCCGCCCACCCCGGTTTCGTCGCGAGTTCTGCGGCCGCCTCGGCCGCACGCGACGTCGAGAATCCGCACGGCGCGACGAGCAGTCGCTGCGGGTCGTAGTCGCGGAGTCTCGCCCACCGAAGTGGCGTCGAGGGGCCGTCCGGCTGGAACGACGGGTCGCCGCCGGCCAGCCGGATCAGATCGCGGACCCAGTGGCCGCCGCGGATCGGCGGATCGGTCCAGTCGAGCACCGCCGTTCGCGGGCGCTCGCGCCCCTCGACTGCCCTTCGAACCGCGTCGACGCGCTCGTCGGCCTGCGAGCGAACGCGTTCGGCTTCGGCTTCCCTTCCGACGGCCGCACCGACCCGCCGGAGGTCGTCGAGGACGTCCGAGAAGGAGTGGGGGTCGAGGGTGAGGATCTCGGCGTCGACGTCCCGGCGCTCGACGGCGTCGTGAACTGCTGCAGAGTCGACAGCGCAGACGTCACAGGTCGCCTGCGTGACGACGAGGTCCGGATCGAGCGATTCGAGCAGTTCGGCGCGGACGTCGTAGACCGCGCCGTCGATCGACTGCATCTGGTCGTCGATCGCGCGGCTCGACCGACCCTCGTAGTCGATGACGGTGCTCGTGACCGTCGGCCGGTCCGTGACCGACGGCGGGTAGTCACAGCTGTGGGAGATACCGACGGGATCGACGCCGAGGGCGGTCAGTATCTCGGTGGCGGAGGGGAGCAGCGAGACGACGCGCATACTCGAACAGTGCGCCGTGGCACCAATACAGTGACGCTCGCTCGGCGTCGACCGACCGCGACCTCGGCCCGGACTACAGTGGAGAGTTGTCGCCGTACACTCGCTCGGCGAACAGCAGGCTGACGAGCGCGAGGATGATGAGCGTATACGCGCCAGCGGCCAGCAGAGCGTCCTGCACGGTCGCGTACTCGCCGGTCCGGAAGATGATCGCCTTCCGGACCATCGCGATGACGCCGGTGTAGATGACCAGTTGCACGATCTGACGCGTCTCGTTCTCCTCGACGTACGCCAGCACCGTCTGATACACCTCGACGATGATCAGCAGAAGCAGTCCGGTGTCGATGAAGCTGATCACGACGAGCGGATCGGTGATGTTGCCGTTCTGGACGGCCTGGAAGATCTGGAGCATCAGATCGAGCACACCGATCGCAAAGAGCACCGCGAACACCGTCGCGGCCACCATCTCGACGCCGTGGACGAAGCGGTTGAGGAGAGTGGAGTAGCGCTCCGTCGAGAGCCGCCTGTCCTCGTCGGCCGCCCCCGAGTCCGCAGCGTGCTCGTCGCCGTTCATCGCCGTCGGCCCCCGTCGATCGCACTGCGAGTTCCCGTCACGTCCGTGAGTGGACGGTAGCCCCTCATAGTTCTCAGGGTCGCGCGCGCGACACCCGGCTGTCAGCGCGGGTCGAAGTCGTCACGGAGCGAACCCATCCGTTCAGCGATCACAGAAGCGCCGCCGCGATCACGATCCCGTTCCAGATGGTGACGACGAGACCGAGCGCGCACAGACCGAGCGGAACGCCGAGCCGGTGGGGCCGCGGCACGATCCGGTAGAGCGCGTAGAACCCGAGGACCACCGCGACCTTCGCCGGTACGATCAGCCAGATGCCGTGTGCCCGGACGAACCACGCGACGACCGGTCCCGCCTCGACGACCGTGTGCAGTCGGTAGCCGACGAGCGTCGTCAGCGTGTCGCCGACGAGGAAGAACGCGATCGCTCCCTGCCACCACAGCGGTGACAGCCCGTCGAGCAGTTCGATCGAACGTTCGGTGTTCGTGTCCATCGTCGGTCCTCTCGCCGTCGAGCGCCCCGGAACTCGCCTCGGTGCGTCGCGTCCGCCGTGTGCGCACCCGGCATCTCGCGTCCGCGCGTCGACGCCGCGCAGTCGGCCGGGTCGTCAGCAGTCGAGGCAAAACGTGATCGCGGAGCCGAGGGATACGTGTTGGTTATCAAATTAATACGTACTAATACTTTGGACCGGATAGTTGACCGCCTCGGCCCGCGGGTGTCGGGGAGGCGGCGGGTCGCACGCCGACCCGCGCCCCTTAGACGAACACGTGAACGATCCCGTAGGCGACGCCCGCCAGCGTGAGCGTCGTCAGGCCGGAAACCACGGCGACGTACGCCGTGTCGAGGCGGTCGGTCCCCGCTCGGTCTGCCGCCGCGGATTCGGGTCGACCCCCGCGTTCGCGAGACGACCAGCCGACCCAGAGCGCGACGGCGACGGCCAGCGGAACGGCAGTGAAACCGAGCACGTGGGCGTCCGCGATCGTGGGCCGCGGGAGGAGGAGAGCGGCCGGCGCGTATCCGACGCCCACCGCGGCGCGGACGTCGACCGCGTCCCGAAGTCGCGGGCGGGCGGCGTCGAGGCGGGCGAACACGGCGACGCCGGCCCAGACGGTCGCAACTTCGACGAACAGGATGCCCAGGAGGTTCAGCGTCGGATCGGCGGCGATGACGACCCGACTCGTCAAAAGCGGCGGGCCGACCGGCGAGAGCAGCGGCGGCGGCGCGGCCAGGAAGACGTCGCCGAACGGGTGGGTGAGGAAACCGACGCCGGCAGCGGCCGACAGCGCCGCCGGGGCGACTCGTGCGTCGCCAGCGACGGAGACACGCCGCCCAGCGGTGGCACCGACGAGGCCGACGACGAGGAGGAACGCGGCCGCAACGAGCGCCGCAGACACCCCGAGCGCGGCTCGGAACGTCGCGAGCAGACCGACGAAACCGGCCAGCGCGAGCGCGGCGAGTGCGACGGAGACGGACCGGGAGACGGTCCGTCGGCCAGCCCCCACGGCGACCGCGCCGAAGACGAGGGTCGCGACGGCGCCGGTCGGGAGCGGGTGGGTGACGACGCGGTGGACCCCGTTGGCGACGCCCCAGAACGCCTCCCAACCGAGCGGCGTGCCGTCCGCGACCGCCGCAGCGTACGTCGCGACCGCGTAGACGACGTCGAGGTCCGGAAGCAACGCCGCGAGTGCGGCGACGCTGCCGAGTCGAAGCGCCGTGGCCCCGTCGGAACCGAGCCGTGAGGCACCCCACCCGACGAGTGCGAACGCAAGGAGTTCGTGACCGACGAACATCGTACACGTCGGGGCTCCGCGCGTGCCGGAATAGGTGTTCGGATGTGCGGCTGTCGGATATGCGGCTGTCAGATGTGCGGCTGTCGGATATGCGGCTGTCGGATATGCGGCTAAATCCCGAGCGGGAGGGACGCCGGCCGGCACACGGACTTTTGTCCTCGAGGGCCGAACGACTGCGTGTGAACGCGACTGCGATCGATCACGTCAAACTCCACATCCCCGAGGACGGCGTCGGGACCGCGCTCGACTTCTACCGCGACGCGCTCGGCTTCGGCATCGACGGGATGGACCTGTACGAATCGGGCGAGAAGCCGTTCTTCTCGGCGCGCCTCGCACCCGGCGCGGTGATCCACCTCCAGCCGAGCGCGGAGTTCGCCGAGCCGACGCGAGCGGCGTACGACCACGTCGCCGTCCGTATCGACGACACCATCGAGGGCATCGAGGCGGAACTCGACGACGCGGGCGTCGAGATCGATCGGCACCTGACGCCGCTCGGTGCGACCGGCGTCGCCCCCGCGGTGTACGTCACCGACCCGTTCGGATATCGGATCGAACTGAAGGCCGACAGAGCGTAGTCAGACACGGCGGTCGGACGCGGCGGTCGGACCCGACACCGAACAGTTTTTCTCGCCGCTCGTGCTTGCCACACGCAGTCGATGCGCACCCCCTCCTCACCTGATGACTCCCGCGCGGGACAGCGCGCCGGTGCCGCGCTCGCGCTGGCCGGCGTGGTCCTCTTCGTCGCGTCGCTTTTCGTCGGCGCGGCGCTCGCACCGAACGTCGGGGCGGCCGGCGACGGTGCAGAGCGCCAGACACTCGTCGGATCGCAGGGCGGCGGTCCGGGCCTCCACGAGAAGGGCTCAGTCTACCTGCTCGACGGCCGCGAGATCGCCTGGCGAGCGGGCGAGACGGACAGCTACTTCGACGTCACGATGATGGAAAACGGGAGCGTGATGGCCGGGTTCATGGACGACGGCTACGACGACTGCGGCCCTTACGAGTCGCCGTGTACCCACACCGGCTTCCGGATCATCGAGCCGAACGCCGACACCGACGCCGACCCCGAGATCGAGTACGAGTACTCCTTCCCGGTGCGGACGCGGGTGAACAGCGAGATCCACGACGTCGAGCGGCTCGACTCCGGGGAGTATCTCGTGAGCGACATGGAGTACGAGCGGATCTTCACGGTGAAAGACGGCGAGATCACCTGGCAGTGGAACGCCAGTTCCCGCTACGACGCGCCCCCGGATCCGACGAGGACCGACTGGCTGCACATCAACGACGTCGACGCCATCTCCGAGGACCGCTACCTCGTCTCCGTCCGCAACGCCCACCAGCTCGTGGTCGTCGAGCGGGGCGAGGGCGTCGTCGAAGTGATCAACGAGGGCGACGGCGAGGACACGCGGGGCGATCCGACGCTCCTCCGTCAGCAGCACAATCCGCAGTGGCTCGGCAACGGGAGCGTCCTCGTCGCCGACAGCCACAACGATCGGATCGTCGAGCTCCGGCGCGGGGCAGACGGCGAGTGGACGATCGCGTGGGCGATCTACTCGGCGGAGGGCGTCGACTTCAACTGGCCGCGGGACGCCGACCGGCTGCCCAACGGCAACACGCTGATCACGGACTCGCTGAACAAACGCGTCGTCGAGGTGAACCGCACGGGCGCGACGGTCTGGAGCTACGAGACGCCGCAGGTGCCGTACGAGGCCGAGCGCCTGCCGGCGGGTGAGACGGTCGGCGGGACGAGCTACGCCAGCGCCGACGGCGGGCAGACGACGATCGGCGACGGCCGCAACGTGCCGGTGCTGTCGTTCCTGCTCGTCCTCTTTCAGACGGGGCTGCAGACGCCGTTTTGGTTCACCGAGGTACACGTCGCCGTCGCGCTCGTCTCGCTCGGCTGCGTCCTCGGCGGCGGCGGGCTCGTCCTCCGGGCTCGGTTCCGCGGGTGAGGCCGCGGCCGGACGACCCCACTAATTCTTACCGTCGCAGCGGCGAGAGACCGCTATGAGCGAGCGCGAGACCCCCGAGAGCGAACGGGACTCCCGGGCCGATTCGACTGCCGAGTCCAGTGCGACTGCCGAATCCGATACGGACGCCCACGCCAGTGCGACTGCCGAATCCGGTGCGACCGCCGAATCGGACGCGGACGCCGACGCCGACGCCGAGTTACGCTGGGAGACGACCGGGAGCGGGATCGACTACACCTGTCCCGGCTTCGAGGTCCGCCGCGACGACGTCGTCCTCCCCGACGGGACCGAGACCGACTTCCACTACGTCGAGGAGTCGCCGGCGGTCGTCGTGCTCCCGTTCACGCCCGACGGCGACGTCGTCCTGATCGAGGAGTGGCGGCAGGCCGTCGGACGGGTCAACCGCGGGCTCCCGGCCGGCAGCGCCGAGGCCGACGACGGCGACCTCGACGCCGTGGCAGCGCGCGAGCTCGCCGAGGAGACGGGCTACGAGGCGGCGTCGCTCGAACGGCTGTTCACGATCGAGCCGGCGAACGGCCTGTTGAACAGCGTTCACCACTTTTACCTCGCGCGGGGGTGCGAGCCGACGGCCGAGCAGGACCTCGATTTCAACGAGAGCATCCGCGTCGCGCTCGCGGACTACGACGACCTCCTGGCGGACGTCCTCGATGGGACGGTTCGCGACGGGCGCACGGTCACCGGAGTCACGCGCTTCGAACTCACCGACCGCTGGCGATAGACGGCGACCGGGGGTGTCGGGAGCGTCCGCGAGACGAAGGATTTTGACGCGTGGCCCCGTAGTAGCAGTGTGTCCTCGGAACGAAACTCGATAGACGACGCAAGCGGCCCGCAGCAGGCAGACCCCGCCTATGCGATCGGCCGCGCGCTCGTGGTCGCCGTCCTCTTGGCAGTCATCGGCATCGCCGCCGGAGCGGTGCTCGTCGTCGCCGCGGCGGTCGTGCTCGGGCTCGCTGGCGTCGCCGTCACGCCGCTCTTGAGCATCGTCCTCTCGCTGGCGCTCGCGACCGGTCTCGGATTCGGTGGCGTCGCAATAGGGTATCTCCGCTACCGCGGCCAGGGACTGGAGTACGTCGGCGTTACCATCCCGTCGCTGCGTGAGGTGGCGTTCACCGTCGCCGGCTACGTCGGCGCGCTGGCGCTTCTGATCTTCGCGTCGGTGATCATCTCGACGGTCGGTGCCGAGGCGGCACCGAACACCGCCGCCGAAGTCGGGATGGAGAACCCCGAGATCCTCCTGTTGCTCGTCCCCGCGTCGTTCCTCCTCATCGGCCCGGGCGAGGAGCTGCTCTACCGCGGCGTCGTCCAGAACCGCTTGAGCGAGGCGCTACCCGCGCCCGTCGCCATCGTGCTCGCGAGCCTGCTCTTCGCGTCGATTCACTTCTTCTCGCTTTCGGGCGCACCGGAGGCGCGGCTCGTCAGCATTTCGGTGCTGGTCCTGCCGACGCTCGTGTTCGGGACGATGTACGAACTGACGAAGAACCTCGTCGTGCCGGCGCTGATCCACGGCGCGTACAACGCGACGCTTTTCTCCCTGCTCTATCTCACGCTGCAGTACGCCGAGCCGGGGCAGCTGCCCCAGACGCTGCTCGCCGTGCTGTAGTCCGGGCCGTTCTCAGACGAGCGTCCAGCCGAAGTAGAGCCCGCCGGCCACCAGCCCAGCGCCGGCAGCGCGGACGAGCCGCCGCCAGCGCGTCGGGACGCCCGCGTCGGTCCCGGTGGTCGCAGTCCCGGCGTCGCTGGCCCGGTCGCCCCCGTCGCTGCCGGCGGTTCCGTCGTCGCCGGTTGGGGGGTCACCGTCGGCGGGTCGGTCGCCGCCAGCCGAGATGTCACTGTCGGCAGCCCCGTCGCCGCCGACGCCGTCCTCGCCGTACCGGCCGTGTCGGTCCTGTGGGAGTCGCCCCGCGGTCTGGACGCGGACGATCACCTCGGGCGCGAGGAGGAACACGAGCCCGAGCGCGACGCCGAGCACGGCGGCCGCGAGGGTCCGGACGTCGACCATCAGCGGCGGAGGCGCTGGATGCGCTTCTCGATCGGCGGGTGGGTCGCGAACAGCCGGGCGAGGCCGCGCTCCTCGCCGAAGATGCAGAGCGCGTTCACCTGTTCGTCGATCGCGGAGTCGTCGCGCCGCTCGTTGCCGCGGCTGATCTTCTCGAGCGCCCGCGCGAGCGGTTCGCCGCCGCCGATGGCGTCTGCGGCGTCACCGTCGGCGACGTACTCGCGATACCGCGAGATGGCGAAGACGAAGAGCATCACGAGCACCTGCGTGATCTGGCCGACGACGATCGCGAGAAAGAAGTCCGCGAGGTCGTTGTCGCCGGTGAGGAGCACGACCCACTGGGCGACGATGGCGACGATCGAGGCGACGCCCTGCCCGAGCACCATCATCACCACGTCGCGGTTGCTGATGTGCGCGAGTTCGTGCGCGAGCACGCCCTCGACCTCGTCGGGGCGGAGTTGCGAGAGGAGTTCCCGGGAGACGACGACCGTGCCCGCGCCCTTGCGGCCGACGGCGAAGGCGTTGGGGACGCCCATCCGCGCGATCATCAACCGGGGTTTCTCGATGCCCATCGAACGCGAGAGCGACTCGACGCGCCGGTGGATCTCCGGGTAGCGATCTTCGGGGAGGTCCTCCGCGCCGACGCTCCGCAGCGCCATCCACTTGCCGATCTTGTACTGGACGCCGACGAAGGCGACGCTGCCGATCAAGACGAGCCAGAGCGGGAAGCCGAACACGCCCATCACGACCACCGCCGCGACGGCGTAGAAGGCGAACAGGATCGAACCGACGATCGCCATCCGCACGTTCAGTCCGAGGTGACGCATACGAGGGCGATGTTGACCACACGGACACAAGTATTCGGTGATCGGTCGAGTCGCGGGCGCGGCTCGGGTGGGAGGGGCAGATCGCGGGCGCGGCTCGGGTGAGTGAGGCAGGCTGCGGCCGCGGCTCGGGTGGGAGGAGACAGTGCGCGGCTCCGAGCGACGACCGCCGGTTCGCCGACCGGGTCGAATCCGACGATACTTACCAGCCGGCCGCCGACTCCCGGGTATGCGCGATCACTTCGAGCTCCGCGACGGGGACGCCGCCGGTCGCATCGGCGAGCTCTCGATCCCCCGGGCGGGGGTGACAGTCGAGACGCCGGCGCTGATGCCGGTCGTCAACCCCAACATCCGGACGATCCCGCCCGCTCGGCTCGAATCCGACTTCGGCGCGGAGATCCTGATCACGAACTCCTACATCATCCACAAGAACGAGGACCTCCACGAGCGGGCCCTCGACGTGGGGCTTCACGAGCTGCTCGGCTTCGACGGCGCGATCGTCACCGACTCGGGGTCGTTCCAGCTCGCGGAGTACGGCGACATCGAGGTGACGACCCGCGAGATCCTCCAGTTCCAGCGGGCGATCGGCTCCGACGTCGGCACGCCGGTCGACATCCCCACGCCTCCCGACGTTCCCAGAGAGCAGGCCGAGGAGGAGCTCGGCCGCACCGAAACGGCGCTGGCGGACGCCGAGAGCGTCGACACCGGCGAGATGCTGGTGAACGCGCCCGTGCAGGGCTCGACGTACCCCGATCTGCGCGAGGCGGCCGGTCGCCACGCCGAGGCGACCGATCTCGACGTCTTCCCCGTGGGCGCGGTGGTGCCGCTGATGAACAACTACCGCTACGCGGAGATGATCGACGCCGTCGCCGCCGCAAAGCGGGGGCTCGGTCCCGACGCGCCGGTCCATCTCTTCGGCGCGGGCCACCCGATGATGTTCGCGCTGGCCGTCGCCGCGGGCTGTGATCTCTTCGACTCCGCCGCCTACGCCATCTACGCCCGCGACGATCGCTATCTGACCGTCCGGGGGACTGAACAGCTCGACGACCTGGAGTACTTCCCCTGTTCCTGTGCGGTCTGTTCGGCTCACGACCCCGACGAACTCCGCGCGTGCGACGACACAGAGCGCGAGCGACTGCTCGCCGAGCACAACCTCCACGTCTCGTTCGCGGAGATCCGACGCGTCAAGCAGGCGATCCGCTCGGGCGATCTCTTGGAGCTGGTAGAAACGCGCGCACGCGGGCACCCGGCGATGCTCGACGGCTACCGCGGACTCTTAGATCACGCCGACCAGCTCGAACGCGAGGATCCCGTCTCGAAGGGGTCGTTCTTCTATCTCTCCCAGGAGTCGGCGCGGCGACCGGAGGTCCGCCGCCACCACCGGCGCGTCGAGCGGCTCGACGTCGGCGAGACAGTGCTTCTCACACAGGGGGGCAAGCCCTCCGACGACACCTACGACGCCGCCTGGCGCGTGGTGCCGCCGTTCGGCCCGTTCCCGCGGGCGCTCTCGGAGACGTATCCGCTCACCGCCGAGGTGCCGGAGCGGACGGACCGAAGCGCCTACGAGGCCGCCGCCGACGGCGTCGCGCGCCTCGTCGCGGCGAACCCCGAGACGGCGTTCGTGCTCGCACACGACGGCTGGCCGGCGTCGGCGCTCGAACGGGTTCCCGAGCGGGTCACGCTGGAGTCGCTCACCGGCGAGTAGCGTCTGTGACCGGCGGCACGACGACGGTCGGCTACTCTTCGCGCGTCGGCGTCGACACGTCCTGCATCCGGTTCGAGAAGTCCCACGAGTGGAGGCGGTCCGGAGCGATCCGAATCCGGACCTCCTTACGCTCGGGGCCGAGGAGGTGGTCGGCGAGTTCGTTGTCGGTGCCGCCCAGGTAGCGGTCGAACAGGGCCCGGAGGAGCGTCATATCGTCGTCCGGTTCGATCTGCGCCGTCCCACGGCCGCGGACGCCGCAATACGGCGGGTCGTTCGTCGACACCTCGAAGGCGACCGCGTCGTCGTTCCGAAGATAGTCGACGACGGCGGCGCTCGCGCTCGTCGCACAGCAGAGTTCGGGCGGATCGGAGCGACAGCCCGGCGGAGTCGCATCAGCGTCCGCAGTGTCGGGGGTGCCGCTGCCGGTCCACAGATACCACAGCGAAAGCATCCAGAGGTGCCCCTTGGGCGTGTGGCACGCGAGCCGGACGGGAACCTGCGCCGTCCGGAGGAACTCCCCCGCCTCGTCCGTCGACCACGCGCCGGTGACGTGCATACGGACAGTACGGCGGCCTCGTGGAAAAGTGCGCGGGCCGAATGCCGAGCCGGTGCCGCGCTCGTGAACAGACAGATAATTCAGCCCTGGCGGTCCAGGCACGTGTATGACCGACTACTTCGAGATCCACGGGCGAGACGGGGCCGCTCGCCTGGGGGAACTCCGCCTCTCGGACCCGCTGCGGACGCCCGCGCTCGTCGACGGCAGCGTCGACGACGCCGGGAGTCTCTGGACGAGCGAGCGCGACGTGCCTACGGGGTACCGCGAGATCCTGACGGTGTTACCGCATCGGGCGTTCCCGGCCGGCACCGACGAGCGCGTCCAGGAGTCGTTCGCGGTCGACTACCCAGACGTCGACTACCCGAGCGCGGCGGTCGTGACCGCGGAGACGGCCGCCGACCACGGCGCGGACGCGTACATCCTCTCGAACGCCCGAGGGTTCGTCGGCCACGCCGCGGCGTTCCGGGAGGAGATCATCGCCGCGCGCGAGGCGCTGCCGGCCGACACGGCGCTGTATCTCTCCGGCGTCGCGACGCCCCGGAACGCGGCGACGCTCGTCTACGCCGGCGTCGACCTGCTGGACGCGAAACGGGCGCGGATCCGCGGACTCCAGGGCTTCTATCTCACCTCGGAGGGCGAGTACTTCCTCGAGGACCTCGACGAACTGCCGTGTGCCTGCCCGGCCTGTCGCGGCAAGCGCGTCGACGTCGATCCCGAGGCGGATCCGGACAACCCCGCGGCGTTCGATCACGAAGACTGCGCCGACCACAACGAGTACGCGCTCGAATCCGAACTCGCGACGGTCCGCCGCCGGATCCGCGACGGACGGCTCCGCGACTACGTCGAGGGACAGGCCCGTCACGACCAGTGGCTCACCGCCGCGTTCCGGGAGTTCGACCAGCAGTACGGCTACCTCGAGGCCCGGACGCCGGTCGTCCGCGACAGCGAGCTCGCGGCCGCGACCGAGGACACGCTCCGGCGCGTCGAGATCCAGCGCTTCGCCGACCGCGTGACGAGTCGCTACCGGAATCGGTTCGCGAACCCCCTCGTCTTGGTGCCGTGCTCGGCGACGAAGCCCTACAGCGAGTCCCAGAGCCACGCGCAGTTCCACGACGCCGTCCAGTACCGCGGACATCTGGTCTCGATGACCTCGCCGATCGGCGTCGTCCCGATGGAACTGGAACTGACCTACCCCGCACAGCACTACGACTCCGTCGTGACGGGTCGGTGGTCCGAAGACGAGCTCTCGTTCGTCGCGAACGTCCTCCGCCGGTATCTCGACCGGAACGAGTACCCGCGGGTGATCGCACACGTCCCCGACGAGGGCTACCGCGAGATCTGTGAGCGCGTCGCAGCCGACGTCGACGTCGACTTCGAGTTCACCGTCGACGAGCACCCGACGACGACCGAGTCGATCGGGAACCTGATGTCGGCGCTCGACGGCGAGCTGAAGTACAGCAAGCGCGAGCGCCAGCACAACACGGTCAAAGCGCTCGCGGACTACCAGTTCGGCCCCGACGCGGGCGAGGCGCTGTTCGCGGACGTGGAGCTGCGGACGACGAGCCGCTACCCGAAACTGCAGGTCCGCGACGGCGACGGCGACCAGCTCGCGACGATGGTGCCGCAGTACGGCGTGCTCTCCTTTACGCTCGCCGGCGCGCGAGTCTGGGACGAGTCCGACGCGCCGACCAAGCGCGTCGAGATCGACGGGTTCGTCCCGCACGGGAGCGTGCTCGCACCGGGTGTCGTCGACGCCGACGAGGAGATCCGCGTCGGCGACGAGGTCGTCGTCGAGGGACCGAAGGCGTTCGCGGTCGGGCGCGCGCAGATGTTCGGCGCGGAGATGGTCGACTCGACGCGCGGGGAGGCGGTGCAGGTGCGGCACGTCGAGGAAGTGTAGCTGCCGGGGGATGGCTGCGCGCTGTCGGGACGCCTGGCCGGTCCACGTCACGTACAATTTGTAACCAATATACACTTTTAAGTTACAGCTATCACCAACGATATATGATGTCAAAGCAACAAGAGGGAGTTGGTCATCCCCTCGAAGAACTCCGGGACGAACGGGCCGTCGATTGGACGATCGTCCGGTCGCTTCTCACCGCGAACGAAGCGACGTCTCAGGCGCTCGAATCACATCTCTTGCGGGCGTACTACAGGGAATCAGGTGAGATCGAGACCGAATCAACCGAAGCGTATCTCGAACGAGCGATCGCCAGACACGAACGCATCCTCGAAGATCTGGAGTTCGCTCGCGACCTGCTCGACGAGCGGTAGCCGCCCAACGGAAGACGTTTCGCGCGAGGCGGCCCCCTGCGTAAGGGTGTCACGCTTGTACCGACGCTACATAGATGATTATTTGTTCTTGGACGTGAAGTCGGGGATATGAAGCTCGCAGTCCCCACCGACTTCGACATCTTGGATGCGCTCTCGGATGGGCGTCGAAATACGGCGGTAAATCTCTCTCACATCCTGAACAAGAACCGTTCGTACATCAACACCCGACTCCCCGTCTTGGCGGACTACAGCCTCGTCGATCGCGTCGGTCCGGCCCCGAACAGCGGGCTCTACGAGATCACCGAGAAGGGACGCGTCGTCGCCGCGAACCGCGATCAGTACCGCGAGGAAGGAGTCGACTTCGACGAGCTCGTCGCCGCGGAGCTCGAAGCCCGACAGGAAGGGTCCTGAACCGCCGCCCTCCACTCGCACCGTCAGTCGACCACCGACAGCGCCCATCCACCGCCGCCCTCCACTCGCTTTTTGTCGTCATATCCGCGACAGCGTCGTCCAGCGCCGTAGTCGACTCCGGGCCGGAGAGAAGCACTAATATACTGACAGTACATACGGGCAGTGTCGAACCCGTCGGTCGAGACCGGCGGACGTTGCTCAGATGGGACTAGAACTCGTCGAACCGACCGACTTCGAGGTGCTCGCGTATCTCGCCAGGGAAGGCCGAAACAACGCTGTCAATCTCGCGGCGGCGCTAGATCGCGACCGCGGCTACATGAACACCCGCCTGGGGACGCTCGCGGAGTACGGCTGCGTCGAGCGCGTCGGGCCCGCCGCAAACAGCGGGCTCTACGAGGTCACAGAGCGGGGCCGAGCGGCGCTGACACACCGCGAAGCGCGGCACGACCCCGACGTCGACTTCGAGGCGCTCGTCGAGGCGGCGGTGCGCGATGGCGACATCGACCCCGCAGTCGACGACCGCTGAGGCGGCCTCGCGGTCCTGGCGCTCACCGCCGTCAGTCGTGACTCCGCGCGTGCGGTGTCGCGTGTAACGCCTCCGGGGCACAGCGCGTCGCGTGCGTGGGCGCGTTGGTACTGGAACGTTCTGCGTCGGCTCGCTCGTCGGCAGTCATTGGTTCGATCACCCAAAGCTACATACTGTTAGTATCCATCAGTGCAATCTACGTTCGGTGGCGAACGATGCCCTACTGCGTCGGCGCGGCGACTCGCGATCCGGCGGATCGTCGACGCCCGCCGGTCGTCGTTATCGGACTCGCGTATCGGCCGGAAAGAGAGATTTCGAGCCCGCTTACGCCCGTTTCGTGATAACGACATTCGCGCCCCATTCTGTCTCTCGATAATCAATTTTTCGGTGTTTACCATCAGTATATACTAACAGTAGTTTCAAGTGTTGTCGTCTTGAATACACGACTCGAGTGGTGCATAACTGTGTGGAGGCCACTCGATCGGAACCGACCGTAGTAGAAGGGAACATGGGAACGATGACAACCTCGGATAACGGCGGCCGCTCGGACACCACGCACACGTCCATCGAGATCAGCCGCGACGTGTGGCGACAGGTCCGCAGCGACGCCGTTGCAGACGGGAAGAACGTCTCAGAGAAACTTGAGGAGGTGCTCGAGGATTATTACGACCTCGATTGACGCGCCGGGCGCGAGCCCGCCGGAGCACGCGATGATTCAGCAGTCGTATCGCTCGACGAGTAACTACGACGAAACTTACAACACCAATTAATGACACGCGACTTACGCAACAAAGCGCGCGCGGTGTTCCTAGCGACGCTGATGGTCGTCTCCGTCTTCGGCGGGACGATGGCGTTCGCAGGGAGTGCTGCCGCAGCGACGAATTCTGTCTCCTTGAGCGACACACTCGTTTCGGGGGGAGAGATTCAAGTAAATGGATCAGTTGATGCGAATGGTACTGTTGTTGCATTCGTCGATGACAACGGCGACGGCGAATTCAACACGAGCGCCGACGCAGCTGACGGCGGTGACTCTGGTATCAGCGGAACAGAGTACGTCAGCGACTACACCCAAGATGGTGAGTTCTCCATTGCTCTTGACGTCAGTACGTTAGAGAGCGGGACGTACGATGTGTACGTCTTCCAAGAGGAGAATGATGGTGACTCCTACACCATCAGCAATGGTGACACGGGTGAGCGCTCGGCTGAAATCCAAGTTGACGCTGACGAGCCAGTCTTCGGAAGCGTAACACCCGAAGCCGGCACGACTATCAGCACTCAGCAGGACATCGTCATCCCGATCGAGGACGCCAACACGAGCGTTTCCTCGATTACGGCAACCGTCACCAACAGTGCCGATGAGGAAGTCACACTCAACATCGATCCGGACTCGGCTTCGATGGACGGTGTCGACTTCAGTAACAATGAACTCACGATCTCGCCCGGTACGGGCAGCGTCCCAACACTTGATGACGGGACCTACACCGTCGACGTGACCGCCAAGGACGAAGTCGGTAACAGCAACAACACGGTCTTCGACTTCACCATCGACTCTGCAGACCCGACGTTCACGTTGGTGGCCCCGGACTCGGCTAATGAGAATGTCACTGACCTTAGCGGCAACACTCAGACCGAGTACGACCTCGCGACGAACTACGAGAATCAGACCATCCAGGTCGATCTCAGTTCGCCATCGGCAGTGAATATCAATGACTCGCAGTCTTCGCTCACCGTCACCGTTGAAGGAACCGATTACTCGGAAACCTTCGACTACACGGACGACGAGTACACGAATGTGAGCAATGGTGGGCCGTCCTTCACAGTCAATCCCGGCGAGAGCGACGTTCCGTCGCTCCCGGCCTCCGGTGATGTGATTGTCGATGTGAGTGCGGCAGACGAAGCAGGGAACACCAACGAGACGAGCTTCCTGTTTAACGTCGACACCACGCCGATCGAAGTCACCAATCTCGAGCTGACGGACAACGAGATTAACAGCAGCGACACGGGTAGTGTCGACGCAATCGTCACGTTCAACGATACGGTCAATGCGGGCTCTGTCGACCTCACGACCAGTATCGACGGAACTTCCCACCAGATCACTGGTCAGGGAGTGCTTGTCGGTGATACAGACGACCAGGTCCGGATTCCGCTCAACCTTGACGGGAACTACGGTGCGGTCGAAAACACCTCGGCAGTCGTGAATGTCACGGCTGCGTCGGATGTCGCTGGCAACGGGCTGGCGAACGCGAATGCCGACGCGAGTAACGAGACGTTCGACATCGACACTGATGGCCCGTCAGTCACGCTCAGCGAACCGACGGACATCGATGGTCAGATCCAGGGCTATGTGAACGTGACAACGTTCATCAGTGCGCAGAGCGACGTCAACCAGCAGACCATCGCAATTGAAGTCGGTGGTCAGGATAGCGACATCAATTCCGAGGCGCTCGTTGATATCACTGACTCGGCTGACAACGTCACGACACAGAACCTTCCTGACGGCGAGCACCGGCTCGTTGTTTCCGTGGAGGATGATGCTGGCAATTCGGCTCAGAGCGACATTCAGTTCGATCTTAACAACGGTCAGCCGGTGACGATCGAACAGTCCTACTTGCCTGGTCTCGTCACACCTGTTTCGGCGGGTGGCGACGGGGAAACTGACATCACTCCGAACGACGTCTTCAACCCGGATGACGGCGCCGACGCCTACTACGTCGACGGAGAAGAGGTCTCAGGCGACCACACGATCACGGCTGAAGTCCACCGCGGTCTGACTGAACCGATCTCCGCCGAGGTTGGCGGCAGCAACATTACCGTTGACGTCTCGTTCGCCCCGCTCGTCGGCGCTGAAAGCGTCAGCGAAGACGAGATCAACATCGGCGTCGAAACGACCGGTGTTGAAGATCTCGACGAACTCAACGTCACGGTCGAAGACACAGACAGTCACTTCGCGCAGACTAAGCAGAAACTCACGCGCGATGACTTCACGGAATACAAAGAAAGCGGCATCTACACGGCGACCGTCGACGGTCTCGACGATGGGGCCTACGACGTCACAGTGACCGACGCTGAGGACGCCGACGGCAACGGCGTGACTGCCGACTTCGCTGATGCGAAGACTACGAGCGCAATCGTCGATACCGGCGCACCCTCGATGATCGACGCCGATCTGACTGGTGCAGACGAGAACGGAATGTCGATCCGTCTGAAGTTCGACGAAGCCGTCCAGAATCCGACTGGCTTCGAGAACTTCCACGGAGCAGCGGTCACGTCGGCTGAAGCCTCACCGAACGACGGTGTCATCAACGTGACTGTTGCCAAGGAAGTCCAGACTGGCAACGACGTCGAACTGGTCGCAAATGGCGTCAGTGAGGTTCACGACAACGGTGCCACGGACACGGACACTACGTCCACGTCCGCGGACGTGACCTTCGAGATGCAGCTCTCGCAGGGCATCAACGTGGTCTCGATCCCGGGCGAAACGGGAGCAGTGAACCTCAGCGACATCGACCAGAAGCTACAGGATGCTGGTATCCAGAACATCCTGGCGTACGAACAGCGCGAGAACAACCCGTGGATGAACTACGTCCCCGGAGAGTCCTCGAACGATCTGACGAACATGTCTGGCGGTAACGGCTACCTCGTCGTTGCTGGCCAGCAGACGACGCTCGACGTCGAAGTCGAGAACGTGCCGGACGGTGAATCCTTCAACCGTAACCAAGAGAACCTTGAACGCGGCTGGAACCTCGTGGGTCACTTCCAGGAGGGTGCCCAGCCTGTCGACCAAGCCTACGCGACGCTCCCGAGCGATATGAGCTACAGCGTCGAGAAGGGCTACACGGGCGACCAGGTCAGCACGCTCCAGCCCGGCCAGGGTTACTGGACGTTCGCTGACGACACCGACGCGGTGCTCGTCCCTGTCGACTACACTGGACTCAACAGTGACCACCCGCAGGTCGCTAACGTTCAGATGTCGATGAACACGGACAACGGTGACACTGATCTGTCGACCGGCGATACGGTCGACCTCTCAGTTGACGTCTCTGATGACGACCTCATCGAAAACGTCCAGCTCACCTCGCAGAACCTCGGTATTGATGCAACGCTCACCGATGACGACAACAACGGTGAATACACCGCAACTGGTGTCTCTGTGAGCCTCACCGAGGCCGCAACGCCCGGTGAGACGGAAGCGATGACTGTCACGGCGACGGACGCCGACGGCAGCATCGGTGTCGGCTACGGCGAGTCGCTCGCTGTTGAAAGCACGGCACCGACTGTCTCGAGTATCACGACGCTCGACCGCGACACGGACGGTAACGTCGACGCAGCTACGGTTCAGTTCGACGAACCGATCGACGACAGCACCGTCTCCGCGGACAACTACACGATCGCTGGTACAACTGTCGACAGCGTCGCTACGCTGGGGACCGCGGATGACGACACGGTCCAGCTCCGTCTGAACGACGAGAATGAGATCGCTGGCACGGACGCCAAGGACGTCGCTTATACGGCTGGCACGACGGCAGACCTCGCAGGCAACGCGCTTGGTGATGTCGGTAGTGCTGACGTTGTAGAGTCTGACGGCGCTGATGTTCAGGTTCTCAGCGCCGAGTACACCGGATCGAATACGGTTGAGCTGAGATTCTCTGAGAATGTCGGGACGAACTCTGATGGCTCTGGGACTATCGATTACAATAGTCTCAACTACAACGACTCCGCTACGGGAGACACTGCGGAAAGTCTCGCATCGGGTGACGTCAGTGACAATGATGCTACCATCACGATCTCACCAAGTACTGGCACCGTTGACAGTACTGACGTGAGTGATGGTGACGCGATCGATATTGTCGTCACTCTCTACAGTAATGGTGCTGAGGACTCGGAGATTAGCTCTCAGACTGTCGACATTGTCGACGAAGAGGATAACTAACTAACCAGCTCTCTTTCACTTTCCACAAATTTATCACACACAACCTGAACACGAGAGATACACTACACGATGACACGAATTAGGCAACGTTCGGCGCTGCGGCTGTCGGTTGTAGTCGTCGCGCTGTTGACGGTCCTGAGCGCTGGCTTCGCGCCGGTTGCCGTCGCCCAGGAGTCGCCGCCGACGCCGCCGCACAACTACTACGGGCAGGTCTCCGACTCGAATGGCGATCCTGTCTCGGGGGTAACCGTCGAAGTCACCTATGACGGGACTGTCCTCGGGTCGGATACGACCGATTCCAACGGGGAATACGACATCGATGCGTCCCAAGCGGGGGGCGTCAGCGATGGTGATACCGTGACGATCTCAGCCCCGGGCGTCAGCCAGCAGGCAGAATGGACGCCCGCCGGTGCGACCGAGATCAACCTCGGTGGCTCCGATGCTCCGACCGAAACACCCACTGAACCCACCGAAACGCCCACCGAAGCCCCACCTAGTGGCGGCGGCGGTGGCGGCGGCGGTGGCGGCGGCGGTGGTGGCGGCGGCGGTGCCGTTGCCCCACCGGAAGACACCGCAGAGCCGGGTGACGGAACGCCCGAACCGGTTTCGGAGACGGCCGATCTCGACCAGGACGGCGCCGCGCAGGTCCAGCTCTCGGGCGGCACGGGCGCGACGAGCGTCTCCGTGACCGTGCCGGGCGCGACCGGCCAGGCGACCGTCGAAGAGCTGCCGGAGCCGCCGGCTGACGTGCCCGCCCCCGAAGGCGACTACGTCAGCGGGGTCGACATCTCCGCGCCGGACCCGGCTGAAGGCGAGACCGCGACGGTCTCGGTCAGCATCTCGCAATCGCGCCTGGACGAACTGGGCGTGAGCGCCGAGCAGCTGGTCATCCAGCACTACCGCGACGGTGCCTGGGAGACGCTCGAAACGAGCGCCGAGAGCCAGGACGGCGAAGTCGTCCTGAGCGCAGAGACGACGGGTTTCTCGCCGTTTGCGATCACTACGCAGGACGATCAAGCGCAGGTGACGACGACGGCGGTCGACACGACGGCCCAGCCGGACGACACGACGGACGCGCCAGCGACCCAGGCGACGACGACGTCGCCGCCGGGTGACGGTGGCGGCGGGCCCGGCCCGCTGCTCATCGCCGGCGTCGTCATCGTCGTCCTCGCGCTCGTCGCCGCGCTCTACCTGACGAACAGCCGCGAATAACCGACGCGACATCCCGCTTTTTTCGAGGTCGACTGCCGACTGGCGAGACGATCTGATAGAGCGCCGCGCAGCGATCCGTACTGGGGACCTGTGGCGTCTCCACGAGCGCTTCGGGCGGCTCAGAACACGCGCCGGTACACGTCCGATACGACGACTCTCAGTCGTCCTCCGTACTGTCCACACCGGATGTCGAGAGCCCGCGTCGACGATCCGACCCAAGACGTTATTACAAGTTCAGTATATACCATCAGTATTCAGATGTTCCCGAGTTCGATGACCACCACGAGCGGATGCGAACTCCGATAGAGATGAGTCTGCAACGAGCGCGTCGTGAGACACTGCCGCGATCCGTGATGGCGCTCGTCTCGCGCGGGGAATGCCGCGAGACCACACTCCGCAGAGGGACACAGCCCCGCAGCGCAGCCCCTATGGAAGTGCGAGGGCCAGTCGACGTAACTCCCGCCGCAGTCGGAGGGCACGTGCGAGTCGAGCGACCACCCCGAACGCCGATCACGACCAACAAGGAGGCCTCGACAGATGCCTGACCGGCGACAGTGGCAGGCCCTCGCCGTCGTGGTGCTCACTCTCGTCGCGACTGCCGGTTCCGTGGCCGGCAGCGGCTCCAGCGCGGCCAGCAGTGTCGAGCGACCGACAACTGCAGCGACGCAACCGGAGACCGCAGCGAGCCGCACCTCCGAGGTGATAGCCACCACCGGGCCCTCTCCCAAGTCGTCGACGAACGTTTCGAGTCGACTGCAGCGGCGACTGAGCGAGGCGCGCGAGAACGCGGGAGCAGACACCGACAGGCGGAGATCTACCCGCACAGAGACCGTCGAAGTCGTTATCGAGAGCACGTCCCCCGATCACGACCGAGCGGCGAGCCGCGTCGCTGACGCTGGAGGGACAGTGACAGCCCGCCACGGGACGCTCGTCCAGGCGATCCTTCCGGCTCGAGCTGTCGAACCGATCGCCGACACCGAGGGCGTGAAATTCGTCCGACTCCCGCGACGGCCGGATCTGACCGAACTTTCGAGCGAAGGTGTACGGACGGTGAGCGCAGACTGGGCTCACGCGCGAAACGTCACCGGTGAGAACGTGACTGTCGCAGTCGTCGATCTCGACCCGTTCAACCTCGAGAACCCCGAGATCGCCGACCAGGTCGTCGATCACAGAGATTTCACCGGGCAGGGCATCGGCAACGGAACGAGCGGAGGCCACGGAACGGCGGTCACAGAACTCGTGGCCGATACCGCGCCGAACGCGTCCCTCGTCACCCTGCGCGCGTCGTCGCTGGTCGAGTGGTACAGCGCCGTCGAGTACGTACGAGAGAACACCAGCGCCGACGTCGTCGTGATGTCGATGAGCTACTTCGGTGTCGGGCCACTCGACGGGACGAGCCAGATGAATCAGGAGATCTCACGCCTTCGTGATGCAGGCGTGTTGTGGGTCAACTCGGCCGGCAATCAGGCGAATGGTCGACACTGGAACGGCACCTGGTCGGATCCGGACGGAGACGGGTGGATGAACTTCGCCGGAAGTGACGAAACGCTGACGCTCACGGGTGGAACGCAGGCACACGTCGTGGTGAACTGGAACGACTGGACCGACCGGAACGAGGATTACGACCTCTACGTGCTGAACGACAGCGGTGGCGTGATCGGCAGTTCCGACGACGTTCAGGACGGATCGGGAGAACCACTCGAGCAGTACGTCAACTACTCCGTGAATGAACCGATCCACCTCACGATCAGAAGTGCCGACGCGAACAATAGCTCGAGGTTCGATCTCTGGTTCCGTGGAGACCTCGAGCCTGAGTACGCGACCGCTCAGCGGTCCCTGACGAATCCGGGCGTCGGCCCCGACGCTCTCACTGCCGGTGCGGTCTACTACGAGAACGAGACCGTCGAGGTCTTTTCGTCCCGTGGTCCGACGATCGACGGCCGACTCAAGCCAGATCTGGTTGCTCCGGACGGTGTTACGACGACCGCGTACAGCCATCCGTTCTACGGGACCTCGGCGGCAGCCCCGTACACTGCGGGCGTCGCTGCACTGCTCAAAGACACGAACCAGAGCCTGACTCCCGACCAACTCGAGTCGGCGATGGTCGACAGTGCCGCCGAGATCAACGGAACTGAACCGGACACGAGCTACGGCAACGGTCGTGTCGATGCGACTGCTGCGATCCGGACCCAGCCGCCAGTCGCCACCGCCGACCGCTCGGTGCTCGATTTCGGGTCCGTACACCGAACCGACTCGGCAGCGACGGACCTCACGATCACGAACACCGGCGGGTCCACGCTGAACGTCTCGGACCTCGCCGTCGAGGGACCGAACGCGACAGCGTTCGCCGTGAACTCCGGGAGTAGGGCACAGACGGTCGCGGTCGGCTCCTCCCACGAGCTCGGGCTCGTCTTCGACGGCGAGAACCGGGGGACTCAGGAAGCCACACTCCGGATCGAACACAACGGAACGCAGACGCCGACCGAGATCCCGCTCACGGGTGAGACGGTCGCGCCGGGCATCACCACGTCGACGGACGTGATCGAGTACAACACGATCAGCCTTCGAAGCGGGACAAAGAATCGGTCACTCGTCGTCGAAAACAACGGGACGGCACCGCTCAATGTGACAGACCTCTCGATCGGTGGGACGAACGCGAGTACCTTCGACTTCGTGCGGTCGGCCCCGCCGCGTCCCGTCCTTGCACCAGGGGACACAGCCACCTACAACGTGACTGCCGCGGTCGACAGCACCGGCCCGAAACGCGCAGTTCTCGCGGTCACACACAACGTCTCCGACAGACAAACCGTCGAGCGCGTTCTGCAGGCTGACAGTGTCGACGAGAACCCACCGACAGTCTCACAGATGCACGTCGAAGCCAGCGGTGACAATAGGACGGCCGTCGGTCGGACTGGTGCCGTCACGCTCGCGGTCGAAGCGCGCGACGAGAGCGGCGTCGCGAACGTCAGCGTCGACGCAACACCGCTGGGAGGTACCACTACGAACCTCACGCCCGGAACCGGCGAGTGGTATAACGGATCGAGATCGGTCGACGAAGCGAACGCGACGGAGGGGAGTCACAAACTCCGGATTACAGCCGCTGATTCGAACGGGCAGAGAACACAAATAGCAACTCGGACACTGAAAATCGATCTGACGAATGCGAGTCTAAACGTTACATATCCACGTAACGATCAGATCCAGAACACGACGTCTCTCACGGTGAACGGGACCGCAGCAGACGAGACGACAGCAGTCGATACGGTAGAACATCGGCTCGACGGCGGCCCGTGGATGGTGAGCGAACGTTCCGACGACACGTGGACCTTCTCCACCGATAGCCTCGACGTCGGCACACACGTGATCGAGATTCGCCCCACAGACGTAGCCGGCAACGTTGGCCCCACCCGCAATCGAACCGTCACAGTCGACCGAACTGCGCCGTCGATCGATCGCGTGGTCCCGAGCCGCACAACCGGGCTCCTGCCCGGAGAGTCTCTCCCGGTATCCGTGCGGGCAAGCGACCAACAGACGTCTGTCACAACGGTTCGCGCAGACGGACGTGCGCTCACGAACCACTCGGGCCAGTGGAACGGAACGATG
Source organism: Halobellus sp. Atlit-31R (assembly GCA_003665935.1). Lineage (GTDB taxonomy): Archaea > Halobacteriota > Halobacteria > Halobacteriales > Haloferacaceae > Haloquadratum. The sequence goes on from QPLR01000003.1 coordinate 168,595, forward strand.
AGGACTGCTCCCGCACTCGGGACGCACTCCGGGAGCGTTATCGCGGCCGACGCAGCAGAAAACCCAACGACGGCGACATTCTCGTACGCGGTCGGACGAAACGCGTCACTGACGCGTCTGTCCGAATCGAGATACCGTGCGGCACCTGATACTCCTCACATTCGGAATGTCACGATCAATACGAGCGGGGCCGTCTCGGAAGAGAACGTAACGGTCGGCACTGCGTTGACAAATCCACGTGACCGGTCGCCACCGAACGAGACCGCGCTTTATTTTCCGCAGATCGAGACCCCCCTTCCGAACGACGAGATCCGGAATCTGACGCTCGAAGTCCGGGTGGAAAAGCAACGGTTGACAGCGCGCTACGTCCGCCCGGATGCACTCGGCTTCTGGCTGTTCGACGGAACCGACTGGGTCCGTACCGAAACTCACCTCCGCTCTGAATCAAACGAAGCGTACGTCTACACACTCCGAGCCACACAGTTCGGGACGTTCGCGATTACGGGAGACCTCGAGGAGACTCCGCCGACCGTCAGCGAAGTGAGTCCGGCAGAGGGAGCGACGATTACTGACACGACCCCCACGATTCGAGTTCGATACGACGACTCCCTCGCAGGGATCAACGAGACAGCGTCCACTCTGGCGGTCGACGGGGAACTCGCCGCAGCCGACGTCTCCCGTTCGGCGGCTTCGATGTCGTACGCCCCGACACTCGCTGCCGGTTCACACTCCGTGACGGCGAACATCGTCGACAACGCCGGGAACACGCGGACTCGCTCGTGGTCCTTTACTATCGAAGCATCCGGGGCAACTGGTGGCGGAGGCGGAGGCGGGGGCGGAGGTGGCGGGGGCGCTCCCGCACCCGCTCCGGCCCCATCAGTCGGTACGGAGACTCCGGTTTCACCGTCACCGACACCAACTCCGAGCCAGCAGCGAAACACCACGACCCAGGTGTCACTCAACGGAGAGACCGCGGTGACCAATCTCTCTGTTTCTGTACCGAACGCGACTGAGCCGGCGACTGTCGAAGAGCTCCCCAACCCACCGGCCGATGCACCCGCACCCAGTGGTGACTACGTCGCAGGGGTCGACATCTCCGCGCCGGACCCACCGAAAGGAGAGTCCGCGACGGTCTCGGTCAGCGTCTCCCAATCGCGCCTGGACGAACTGGGCGTGAGCGCCGACAAGTTGGTCGTCAAGCACTACCGCGACGGCGCGTGGGAGACGCTCGAGACGAGTGCCGAGACACAGAACGACGAAGTAGTCGTGACAGCCGAGACGACCGGCTTCTCGCCGTTCGCGGTCACCACACAGGAACAGACGACGGCGACAGTCACGGCAACGAAGACGCTCGCGACCCAATCGGACACGACCACAGCACCAACGGCGACCCAGGCGACGACGACGTCGCCGCCGGGTGACGGTGGCGGCGGGCCCGGCCCGCTGCTCATCGCCGGCGTCGTCATCGTCGTCCTCGCGCTCGTCGCCGCGCTCTACCGCGAATAACCACGATACCACCATTTTTTGCGGTCGTCGCCACCCGACGAGTCGCGGCTGTCTCCGACGCGTCGGTTACGCGCCGCCGGAGCGCAGCGTCTCGTCGAGCACGTAGAGTCCGAACGGAACGGTGCCGCAGACGAACGCGAACAGCGCGATTTCGAGCCCCGACTCCCCGAACCTGTCGATGTAGATCGTGAGATCGCCGCCGAACGCGTACGCGATGAGGACGATCATCCCCAAGAGAAGCGTAGAGAAGCCGCCGAGGATCGCCGTATACCACGCGATGAACCGCCGGAAGCGGTCGTGTGACACACCGTCGAGCGTTCGGGAGAGCATTGTCGAGTGGCCTCACGTCGACGTCGCAGTCGACGCACTTCGTTAGGCTGCGGTATCTGCGGTAAGGTCCGTATAGCGAGTCGAACACGCCAGTTCGACCAAGTGATCGGCGACGGGTGTCACGGCGCGCTCCCCGGTACAACACCTGCAGCGTCGACCAGTCCGCTCCGACCCCAGCGACTTTTTCACCCCGGCAGCCCTCCCCCCAGGTATGACAGACGACGCGTCGGAGACCGACCGCGAACTCTCGCTCGGCGTCCCGCAACCGATCATCGACTCGCTGCCCGAAGACGGCGCGAACGCCGCCGCCGATATGAAAGAGGCCGTCAACGGACTGCAGCGGAGTCTCGACGAGGCCGTCGCGACCGCCGACTCCGATTCGGAAGCTGCGGGCTACGCCGTCGACGCCATCGAGCATCTCGAAGACCGGATGGAGACGTACGACGAGTTCGTGCCGGAGCTGCGGGCGTGGGGGCAGTCGCCGATCTACGCGCTCGCGTGGCGGAACCTCTACGCGGAACTGATCGCGCAGCTGTACGAACACGAGTGGCTCGCCGCTCACATCGACCGCGAGCGCAACTACCGGCTCGTCGAGGACGGGATCCGGTTCGGCGGCCGATAGCGCGAACAGCGGGTGCGGAGACGGTGCGCCACGCGGTCGCACAGGCGCGCACCTTTTTTGCTTGCTGCGCCCCAGAGTCGAGTATGCCACTCCAGTTGCGGTTCTTCGCCAACTTCCGCGAGGCGGTCGGCACGAAGACGATCAGCCGCGAGTACGACGTCGAGACCGTCGGCGAGGTGCTCGTCGCGCTCGAAGCCGAGTTCGAGGGCCTGGCCGGCGAGATCCTCGACGGCGGCGACGTCCGTCCGCAGGTGAACGTCCTGCTGAACGGCCGCGACGTCGAACACGAGTCGGGCACGGACACGCCGATCGAGCCGGACGACACGTTGAGCATCTTCCCGCCGGTCGCGGGTGGGACACGGGGAGACGCGCGGTGAGTGTCGACCGCGAGACCCGCGAGAAGGCCTTTCGAGGCATCTCCGTCCGGTTAGCCCGTCACTACCTCGAGAAGCTCGGGGGCACCGCCGTCGACGACGGGCGCGTCGAAGCCGACGCGTGGACGGCGTCGCTCTCCGCGGAGACGGTCGGCGTGGGCCCGACGCTCGAGCTGACCGAGGTGACCGTGGTCTTCGACGGCGACCCCGAAGCGCTCGATGCGCTCGTCGAGCAGTTCTCACAGAAGGCGATGCGCGCCGGTGGCTGAGATGGCCGCCGACGACGAGCACGACCCCGACGCGCAGTCTCGCGAGGACGACAGCGACGACGCGGTGCCGATCCCGCTGGACGGCGACGTACTGCTGTACACGGGGGCGACCGCGAGCGTCGCGCCGGAACGGCTCGGCCCGTTGCTCCGCCGGGTGCAGACGCACCTCGAAGCGGAGCGGGAGACGTACCAGCGCGCCTACGAGTGCGCCTACGCCGACGCCGACGCCGACGTCGTCGTCCTGCTCGTCCCGAGCGGCCACTGGGCCGAGTTCGGAAGCGACCACGGACTGTCGGAGCGCGAGGTCGACGCGCTCCGCCGCGCCCACTGTCAGCAACTCCGCCGGATCGGAACCAAGACCGACCGGCGCGAGGAGTTCGAGACGGCGCTCGAGATCAGAGAGGCAGTCGTGTTAGGGAGAGCAGCCGGAGAGGAGCCGTAGGACGGAACGGACCTCGACGCACTCCTGAAGCGGGGTGTCAGCCCGCGGCGTGTCAGGACTCGCGGCCGGGTTCTTCGGCCGTCCCGTACCGCTCCTCGACGGCGCGGACGTACCGCGAGAGGAACGTCGCGTGGTCGGGGTCGGGCTCGGGTTGGGCGTCCACGCCAGACTCCGAGGCGATCTCTTCGAGTTCGACCAGAAGCGCCTCGAGCTCGCCGCGCGGTTGGTGACAGAGACCGCGATAGCACTCCTTGCAGAGATGTTCGAACTCCTTGCCGTGTCTCTCCCATCGGTTTCCTTGTTTGTCGTACTCGCGCGCCTCCGAGCGCGGGAGCGACGTCCCGCAGGCGATGCAGACGACAGTCGATCCATCCCGGTTGGTCCGGGAGCGCCACATATGAACGATCACGCACCACCGGCACTTAGCATTTGTCCGATGGATCGGAGCGGCACCGAAGCGGGGTCGCACGATCATCGCCGCCACAGGCGGGCGATGGAGACCGTGTCGCGTGATTTATCGGCCGGCGTGCCGTGCACTCGGATATGCAAGTCAAATCCCGACACCACCTCCGGGCCGACGAGATCGACGACCTGGAGGCCGACATCGAGGCGAAGACGGGCGTCGCCCTCAACGGCGACGCCTACGAGATGGTCGAACTCGCGGACGCGCCGTTCGACGTCGTCCTCGTCGACGGCGAGCCCGACGTCGTCCAGTTCGACGCGGAGGCGTTCCTGACCGTGCAGGGCGCAAATCGCCACGAGCCGACGACGGGCGTCGTCACCGTCGACGCGGGCGCGATCTCGTTCGTCAGCGACGGCGCGGACGTGATGCGGCCGGGGATCGTCGAGGCCGACCCGGACGTCGCGGCGGGCGATCTCGTCACGATCGCCGAGGAGACCCACGGGAAGGTGCTCGCGATCGGCCGCGCCCTGGTCGACGGTCCGGAGATGACCGGCGACTCGGGGAAGGTCGTCGAGTCGATCCACCACGTCGGCGACGATCTCTTCGAGTTTACCGTCTAACACTGGGACGAACGGCTGGTCTACCGCTCTCTTGGGACGAACGGCTGGCCTACCGCTCTCTGTCAGACGATCGTCTGACGTAAGAACTAACCTCGCGCTTTCGTTTGTAGATCGTATGGGTATTATGAGCAAGATCATCAGCGGGGGCGGACAGAACACGACCGACGAGTATCTCGATCTCGACATCGAGGGCGTCGAATCCTCCCGCGGGGCCACGGAGATGAACGTCCGGATCGCGACGCTCAGCGGCCAGCAGGACGTCGTCGCGATCAAGGACGCGGTCTACGACGGCGACCTCGTAATCGCCGACATCACGCGCCACACGACCAAAGACAGCACGATGGAACGCATCGTCGACGACCTCCGGCAGGTCGCCGAAGAGGTCGACGGCGATATGGCGTACAACGGCGACGAACAGATCATCATCGCACCCACGGGCGTCGCCGTCGCGCGCCAGAAGCTCAACTGACGACGGCACGGAGCCGTCGGAGTCGTATTCGACCCGCGCGTGACCCAGGGAACCGACGAACTTTCCTCCCCGCTCTCCATACCGACGCGTAGATGAGCAAGGACTTCATCGAGGTTCGAGGCGCCGAAGAGCACAACCTCAAGGACCTCGACGTCCGGATCCCCCGCGAGACGTTCACCGTCGTGACCGGGCTCTCGGGGTCGGGCAAATCGTCGCTCGCGTTCGAGACGGTGTACGCAGAGGGTCAGCGCCGGTACATCGAGTCGCTGTCGGCGTACGCGCGCAACTTCCTCGGGCAGATGGACAAACCGCAGGTCGAGGCCGTCGAGGGGCTCTCACCGGCGATCTCCATCGACCAGAAGAACGCCGCCAACAACCCCCGGTCGACGGTCGGGACGGTGACCGAACTCCACGACTACCTCCGACTGCTGTACGCCCGCGTCGGGACGCAGTACGACCCCGTCACGGGCGAGGAGGTCGGCGAGCAGTCGGCCCAGGAGATGGTGAGCCAGTTACTCGAACTGCCGGCCGGGACGCGGGCGAAGATCGCCGCGCCCGTCGTCCGCGATCAAAAGGGCGCGTTCGAGGATCTCTTCGCGGAACTCGTCGCCGACGGCTACGCCCGCGTCGAGGTCGACGGCGAGTCGTACGATCTGACGATCGACGAACCGGAGCTGGACAAAAACTACGACCACACGATCGACGTGATCGTCGACCGCGTGAAGATCCGGCCCGAGGACCGCTCGCGGATCGCCGACTCCGTCGAGACCGCGCTCGAAGCGGCCGACGGCGTCCTGAAGGTGATCGTTCCGGACCCGCCCGAGGACGTTCCCTTCGCCTCGAACACGCGGTCGACGGGGGCACTCGCCGGCGAGGGCGACGACCGGCTCGTCGTCGAGTTCTCCGAGGAGCTCGGCAACCCCAACTCCGACTTCCAGTTCTCCGAGATCGAGACGCGGTCGTTCTCGTTCAACAGCCCGCACGGGGCCTGTCCGGAGTGTGAGGGGCTCGGTCAGACGAAAGAGGTCGACGAGGAGCTCGTCGTCCGCGACCCGACCAGGCCGATCAAGCACGTCTTCGAGGCGTGGTCGTACAACCGTTCGTACTACCAGACGCGGCTGGACTCGGTCGCCGCCCACTTCGGCGTGAGTGTCGACACGCCGTTCGAGGATCTCGACCCGGAGATCAGACGGCAGTTCCTCTACGGCACTGACAGAGAGGTCGTCTTCGAGCGCCAGACGCGGAACGGCACGCGCCGGAAGACGAAGCGCTTCGAGGGCGTCATTCCGAACCTCGAACGCCGCCACGTCGAGACGGACTCGGAGTCGACGCGCGAACACATCGAGGACTACATGGCCGTCACCACCTGCCCCGCCTGCGAGGGGACGCGGCTGAAAGAGCAGTCCCGGCACGTCTACGTCGCCGGCACCTCGATCACCGCGGTCAACCGGATGAGCATCGGCGACGCGCTCGAACACTTCGAGGGGCTCGAATCGGAACTCACCGAGCGCCAGCGCACGATCGCCGAGGAGATCCTCAAGGAGATCCGCGCGCGCCTCGGATTTATGGAGGAGGTCGGGCTCGAGTATCTCACGCTCGACCGCGAGGCGTCGACACTGTCGGGCGGGGAGAGTCAGCGCATCCGGCTCGCCACGCAGGTCGGCTCCGGGCTCGTCGGCGTCCTCTACGTCCTCGACGAGCCCTCGATCGGGCTCCACCAGCGCGACAACGACCGCCTGCTAGACACCCTCGAAGGGCTGCGCGACCTCGGGAACACCCTCCTCGTGGTCGAACACGACGAGGAGACGATGCGGCGCGCCGACAACGTGATCGATATGGGTCCCGGTCCGGGCAAGCGCGGCGGCGAGGTCGTCGCCCACGGCGATTTCGACGAGATCGTCGCGGCCGACGGCTCGCTCACCGGCGACTACCTGGCCGGTCGGGAGGGGATACCGGTGCCGGACGAGCGGCGTGACTCCGAGGCCGCCCTGCGGATCCGCGGCGCGCGCCAGCACAACCTGAAGGACCTCGACGTGTCGATCCCGATCGGGCAGTTCACCGCGATCACGGGCGTCTCCGGTTCGGGGAAGTCGACGCTGATGCACGAGATCCTCTACAAGGGACTGGCCCGCGAGATGAACGACAACACCTCCGTCGACCCCGGCGACCACGACGCCATCGAGGGAATCGACGAGATCGAGACGGTGCGGCTGATCGACCAGTCGCCGATCGGGCGGACGCCGCGGTCGAACCCCGCGACCTACACCGGCGTGTTCGACCACATCCGGAAGCTGTTCGCCGAGACGAAGCTCTCGAAGCAGCGCGGCTACGAGAAGGGCCGCTTCTCGTTCAACGTCAAGGGCGGCCGGTGTGAGGCCTGCGGCGGACAGGGGACCGTCAAGATCGAGATGAACTTCCTCTCGGACGTCTACGTGCCCTGCGAGGAGTGCGACGGCGCACGCTACAACGACGAGACGCTCGACGTGACGTACAAAGGAGAGACGATCGCGGACGTACTCGATATGGAAGTCTCGGAGGCGCTCGCGTTCTTCGAGGCCAACTCGCAGCTCCGGCGTCGCCTCCAGTTGCTCGAGGACGTCGGCCTCGGCTACATGACGCTCGGCCAGCCGTCGACGACGCTCTCCGGCGGGGAGGCCCAGCGCGTCAAACTCGCCGAGGAACTCGGCAAGAAGCAGACCGGGGAGACGCTGTATCTGCTCGACGAGCCGACGACCGGGCTCCACAAGGAAGACGAGCGGAAGCTCATCGAGGTGTTACAGCGGCTCACCGACAACGGCAACACCGTCGTCGTCGTCGAGCACGAACTGGATCTCGTGAAGAATGCAGACAACATCGTCGATCTCGGCCCCGAGGGCGGCGAACACGGCGGACAGATCGTCGCGACGGGGACGCCCGAGGCCGTGGCGCGCACGGAGGCGTCGCACACGGGCCGGTACCTCCGCGACCTCCTGCCCGACGTCGACAGGGAGGGCCCCCGCGCCGACCGGCGCGAACCCGCAAAGCCCGCTGACGACGACTGAAGCCGTCGAACGCGGCATCAAGCGGCGGGGTCACCCGTTGCTGGGGGGCCGTCCGGCCGTCGCAGACGGCATCTCGTCCCCGCGCCTCTCGCTTCCCGGATCGTGAACGACACGCCCGTTCTGCGACCGCTCTCGCACGCGACTTGCGCAGCAGCGGCCAAGTGGGTCGAGCGCGTACTGACTCGTATGAGCACCAGCACCTGTTACGTCGCCTCCCGCGCCGGCGTCCTCGTCGCACGGGACGCGAGCCGCGGCACCGACGCCGACAGCGTGCGGTCGGTCTCCGGACCGGCGCTGACCGGACGGACCGTCGAGTGCCTCGACGCGGCGAGCGCTGCACCGAGCCGAGTCTTCTGTGGCACGCTCGACGCCGGGCTCTACCGCTCCGTCGACGGCGGTCGGGGGTGGAGGCGGATCGGCGAGGCGACGCTCCCGGCGTCGGTGACGAGCGTGACCGTCTCGCCGCACGACCCGACGGTCGTCTACGCCGGCACCGAGCCGAGCGGCGTCTATCGCACGACCGACGGCGGGGACACGTGGACGGAGCTGCCCGGCCTGACCGACCTCCCCTCGGCGTCGCGGTGGTCGTTCCCGCCGCGTCCCGACACCCACCACGTCCGCTGGATCGCGGTCGACCCGGCGGATCCGGACCACCTCTACGTCGCCGTCGAGGCCGGCGCCCTGATCCAGACGCACGACGGCGGCGAGACGTGGACTCAGCAGACGCCGCAGCCCCGCCGCGACACGCACACCATAGCGATTCACCCCGACGCGCCCGACCGCGTGCGCGTCGCTGCGGGCGACGGCTACGCCGAGAGCGACGACGGCGGGCAGACGTGGCAGTATCCGCAGGACGGGCTGGAGCACCGCTACTGCTGGAGCGTCGCGGTCGACCCCGGTGATCCGGACCGTGTCCTCCTCTCTGCGGCCTCCGGAGCGCGGCGCGCCCACAGGCCCGCGTCGGCGGCGTCGTATCTGTACCGGCGGGAGCGCGCAGCGGACGCAGCGAACGCGACGGACGAGAGGAGCGCGGTGGGTACGACGGACGCAACGGACGCGACGGACACCGCGAACGGACCGACTGTACGATGGGAGCGCCTCGACGACGTCGGAGTGCCGACCGGCGAGGGGGCGCTCCGCGCGACGCTCGCGTCTGGCGTCGCGGACGGCGAGCTGTTCGCGCTCACCGACCGGGGGCTGTTCCGGACCGCGGACGGCGGCGACACGTTCGGGCGCGTCCACGTCGCGTGGCCCGACGCGTTCCGGGCGACCACGACGCGAGGGCTCGCGGTCGTCGCGAGCGCGACGTGATCCGTTCGCGCCGCTGTGTCGTCGACCGGGAAGGTATATATCGACGCATCCGATAGGGCCGTGTGATGTACGACTTCGCGGTTGTCGGCGTCGGTCCCGCCGGCGCACGCTTCGCTCGGCGCGCGGCCGAAGCGGGCTACGACGTCGTCGCCTTCGAGCAGGGAACCGTCGGCACCCCGCTGGCCTGTTCGGGCCACGTCAGCACCGACGTCTGGGAGTTCGTCCCCGACGACGCGAAAGCGGAGCTCCTCCAGAATCGCGTCTACGGCGCGCGTTTCCACGTCGGCGGCCCCGACTCGGAGTCCTACCCGTTCTACAAGCGCGAGGAGATCTCGAACGTGATCGACCGCGTCGAACTCGACCGCACGCTCGCCGACTGCGCCCGCGACGCGGGGGCGGACGTCCGCGAGCACCACACCGTCGTCGACGTCACGGAACGACACGACGCCGTGGAGCTCACCGTCTCGAACGCGGGCGACACAGAGGCCGTCGAGGCGAAGATGGTCGCCGGCTGTGATGGCCCGACCTCCCGCGTCCGGCGGCAGACCGGTCTGCCGGAGCCCGGGGAGCTGCTCCACGGCGTCCTCGCGTTCGATTCCGATCCCGACGACGGCGACTTCGTCGACGTCCACCTCACCGCACCCAGATTCTTCGCCTGGCGGATCCCACGCGGCGACGCGGGCGTCGAGTACGGACTCGCCGCGCCGCCGGGCGAGTCCGTCAACGACCTGTTCGACCGGCTGACCGACGCCTACGACGTCGACACCGAGCACTTCTGCTCGGGCGCGATCCCGGTCGGCCCGCCGGAGCGGGTCCACGGTCGCCGCGTGTTCCTCGTCGGCGACGCCGCCGCGCAGACGAAGCCGTTCACCGGCGGCGGGATCCTCTACGGGATGACCGCGGCCGACTGCGCCGTCGAGACCATCGATCCCGACGACCCGGCGACGCTCCGGGATTACGAGTCCGCGTGGCGCTCGGAGCTGTCGCGGGAGATCGCGCTCGGTCACTGGCTCCGGCGGGCGTACTCGCTGCCGGAGCCGGTCCAGCGGCTCGGCCTCCGGGCGCTGTCGGGCGAGATCGCCGTCCACATGGACCGTCCGACGTCCTTCTTCTCGCGGGAGCACCTCGGGAAACTGCTCGGCCGGTAGCGAGCGGAGCGGGCGCGACAGTCACTCCGGCGCGTACCTCGGGATCCGCGCGGAGGCGGCGCTACCCTCGACGAACGGCAGCGGCGTGCGCTCGACCGGAAGCGCCGCCTCGCCCGCGTCCTCGCGGACCGACAGCGACGTCGCCTCGACGTCGTAGTCGACGAGTGCGAGCGCGATCGGGGCCGCGAGCGACGGACTTACCGCGGCACGCGTCACCGTCCCGACCGTCGCGTCGCCGTCGACGACAGCAGCCCCTGGCGAAGGGACCGTACCCGTATCTGGCGCTGTGTCGGCGTCTGCGCTCGTGTTCGCGTCCGTGCCCGCGTCCGCGTCCCCTTCGACGACGCGTAGGCCGACGAGCCGCTGGCTCGGCCGCCCGCGGTTCTCGACCTTCGAGACGACCTCCTGGCCGACGTAGCAGCCCTTCTCGAAGTCGAGCGCGTTCCGGAGTCCCAGGACGTTCGGGATCTGTCCGTCGAGTTCGGTGTCGAAGAGCGGGGTTCCGGCCTCCAGCGTGAGCGTCTCCCAGGTCGCGTAGCCGAACGGGACGGCGTTCATCCCGAACGTCAGAAGGGTCTCGAAGACGCGCTCGGCGGCGTCGACGGCGCAGACGACCTCGTACCCCTCCTCGCCGGTGAGTCCGTCGCCGGCGATCACGGTCACGCCCTCGCCGCCCATCGAGCCGCGGACGAAGGTCAGTCCGGGCTCGGGCGCGCCTGCCCCGTTGAGCACGCTCGCGACTTTCTCGGTCGATTTGGGACCGTGGACGCCGAAGACGGCGAACTCCGACGAGGCTTCCGTCACCGTGACGTCCTGAATGAACACCTTCCCCGACCACTCCGCGGCGAGCGGTTCCGCGCGCGCCGGCGGGGTGAAGCAGAGGAGTCGCTCGCCGGCGTTGTAGACGTACAGATCCGTCTCGATCCGGCCCTGCGGGTCCAGCAAGAGCGCGTAGACGCCCGAACCTTCCGCCCGTGGAACGTGGTTCGAGACGGTGTCGTCGACGAAGTCGATGCGGTCGTCGCCCTCGACGACGACGACGCCGTAGCCCATCTCGATCACGCCCGCGCCGTTGCGGACCGCTCTGTGGGTGCGCTCCGGTCGCCCGTACTCGCGGACGATCCGGCGGCCGCCGCACTCCTCGAACGTCGCCCCGTGTGCCTCGTGCAGTTCAGTGACGACCGTCATCGTCAGTCAGTCCGCGCTCGGGGGTGAAAACCGCAGCGCCCCGGAACGAGCGGGACGACGTCACCCGGAGCAGCGTCGCCCGCAGGTCGATCCAGCAGTCGCTCACAGACCGAAGCGGTCTCGAAGCGCCTCGACGAACCCGCGTTCCTCGGAGAGTTCCTCCTCGGGATCGGGGATGGCTCGGTCGGCCGCGTAGATGAGGACACGGTCGTCGTCGTTCTCGACGGAGATGAGGTCGTCCGCTTTCAGCGCCGCGAGCGCCGCTTCGATCTCGTCGATGTCGGCGTCGACGGCGGCTCGGACCTCGAAGACTGTCATTCCCTCTTCCGCGCGATCGACGAGCGCGTCGAGAACCGCTACTTCGGTGTCACGCCGATCTCGGAACTCGCGCCGCGCTCTCATATCCGTTGCTTCGCCCCGGGCGGGTATACACTTTACCGCCGTCGCGGCCGCGCGGCGCCCACCGGGTCGCGCAGTTCTGTCTGCCACCCGTCTGACGCAGGAGGTACACTTTTGACGCTCAATGCCGGACAGGCGGGTAATGGGACTCAAGTGCCGTCTTCTCGGGCACGCGTACGGGGAGCCCGAGGTCGAACGCAGTCGGGAGGAACAGGGGGACGAGGTGGTCGTCACGATCCGCGAAGTGCAGGTCTGCGAGCGCTGCGGCGACGAGCAGGTCGTCAGCCAGAACAAGGAAGTGACCGCGATCCGCTCGCCCGAGGAGGTCGGCCTCGACGAGACGGCACCGGACGGGCGGGACGCCGAGAGGTCGGCGGCCGACAGTGCGGGTCCGCCGACGGCGTCGACGGCGGACGCGCCGGCGGAGAGCGAGCCGGGAGCCGGACCGGACGCGACACCGTCGGTCGGGCAGCGTCATCCGGAGCAGGCCGGAGGCGGGGCCGCCGGTACGGCCGCATCGGACGGCGAACGTCCGATGGAACAGATCGACGAGGCGGAGCCGAACGCCGGCGGGCGGGCCGATGGCGCCGACGTCGCCGGGCGCGAGGCGGGCACGGAAACGAGCGGCGCCTCCGACGGCTGGGAGACCGGCAGCGACGACTGGGGGGACGTCGACGCCGATCCCGACGCCGACGACGCCGTGATCCTCGACGGTACCGACACCGAACGCGACGAGACGCAGTGGCCCGAGGAGACGGACACGGACCCGAATCAGGCGGCACAGCAGTCCGCGGCCGCCGAAGGGGGAGACTCCGTCGACGAGGACGACGGCGCGGTGACCAACGACGCCGAGATCATCGACGCCGACGACGAGGCGGACGCGGCAGACGAGGGCCGGGCCCACGGGGAGTGGCCGAAGCGGGACGACGACCCGAGCGACGACGCCTGGCCGGAACACGAGGCCAGCGACGAGGGGTTCGCGGCGACGGCCGACGATGCCGACGGCGACGTAGAGCTCGGCGGGAGCGGTCTGACGCCCGAGGTGAACGGCCGCACGGTGGAGACCGACGGGGAACACGTCCAGACGGTCGACGGCGTCGCCGTCGGAGAACCGCGCGGCTCCGCCGGGCACCGCCAACGCGACGGGGACGCGAACACCGAGTCGGACGACGGGTTCGCCCGCGCACGCGACTCGAAGACGCTGAAGGCCGACGTGCCCGACGAACGCGTCGAGTTCTACTGCCCGAACTGCGGCTACGCGCGAGTGGCGGGCGCGTCGTCGATGCGCGCCGGCGACATCTGCCCGGAGTGCAAGAAGGGCTACATCGCCGAGCGCGAGCGGTGAGCCGGCTCGCCGGTGGATTCTCGTCACCGGCAAAACAGGTAAGACGGCCCCTTCCAACGGAGAGACGTGAACGTATTCTACTGCCCGAACTGTGCGCACTGCGCGGCCGAAACGGAATCGGCGATGCGCGCGGGCGACATCTGTCCGGAGTGCAAAGAGGGCTACATCGGCGTCGAGACGCTGCCGATCGAGATGCGCTACTGTCCCAACTGCGAGTGGTTCCAGGCGGCCGGGACGTCGTCGGTCCGCGCCGGCGACATCTGCCCGGAGTGCAAGAAGGGCTACGTCACCGCGCGCGAACGGTAGCGGCCCTCGGACCGGGTCGTCGACCGGGGACGAAACAGGTAAACCACCACCTGCCGAAGCACGGTCTATGAAGGAGTACAAGATGCGTCGCGGGGAGACCCTGGAGGAGCGCATCCCGGATATGGAGGCGACAGTCGAGGAGTACTTCGGCCCAATCACCGAGACGATGGAGTACAAGGGCAGCGACCTCCACGTCGTCGGGGAACCCTCGAATCCGGTCTTCAAGCGTATCGTCGCCGGTGCGGTGGCCTACAGCGGTAAGAAAGATCGCCTCGGCGTCGAGTTCGAGGAGCGCGACCCCACCGAACTGTCCCCGGACGACCTCGAAGCCGCCGGCGACGCCGTCGACGCGAAAAACGACTTCCTGCTCGAAGCGACCGGCCGGGACGCGAAGTCGCGTCGCGACTCGATGAAGCGAGCCGTCGAGGACGACGCCCCGGACTACTGAGCCGTCGGTCCACCGCTCCTGTCACCGAGACCCGCTCCGCGAGCCACTGGCCTCCGCCGTCGCGGCGTTGAACCCGCTGAGTTAAGTGCGGGGCTCACCCGTATGACATCAATGGCCTACTACGTGGGCGTCGACCTCGGGGCGACGAACGTCCGGGCGGTCCTCGCCGACGACGACGGCACGGTCATCGGAAACAGCGCCGACAACACGCCCCACGCGCCGACCGGGATCACGGTCACCGAAGCCGTCCTCCGGGTCGTTCGAGAGGCGTGCGACGCCGCCGGCGTCGATCCGGAGGCGGTGACCGCCGCAGGCATCGGCGCGATCGGCCCGCTCGACCTCGCCGAGGGTGCAGTCGAGAATCCGGCGAACCTCCCGGACACGATCGATCGCATCCCGCTCACCGGCCCTCTCTCCGTGCTGCTCGACACCGATCGGGTGTATCTGCACAACGATACGAACGCCGGCGTCATCGGCGAGCGCTTCCACTCCGAGCGCAACCCCGACGATATGGTGTATCTCACCATCTCCTCGGGCATCGGAGCGGGAGTCTGCGTCGACGGCAACGTCCTCTCGGGGTGGGACGGCAACGCCGGCGAGGTCGGCCACATGACGCTCGACCCGCAGGGACACCTCACCTGCGGCTGTGGGCACGACGGCCACTGGGAGGCGTACTGCTCCGGCAACAACATCCCGCGGTACGCGCAGTTCCTCTACGAGGACGAACCGGTCGACACCGCGCTCCCGGTCGAAGATCCCGACTTCTCGGCGGTAGACGTCTTCGAGCACGCCGGCAACGACGAGTTCGCGACGCACGTCGTCGAACAGGTCGCCCACTGGAACGCGATGGGCGTCGCGAACATCGTCCACGCGTACGCGCCGCTCATCATCTACGTCGGCGGAGCCGTCGCGCTCAACAACCCCGAGTTGACCCTCGATCCGATCCGCGAGCGGATGGACGAGATGGTGATGTCGAACGTGCCGGAGATCGAACTGACGACGCTCGGCGACGAGGTCGTCGTGATGGGCGCGGTGGCGAGCGCGATGACCGACGGGACGGGCGACCGAGCGCGGCTGTAGCCCGCGGCCGGGGGCCCCGACGCCGACGTCGACGTCGCCGTGTCGGTGGCGCAGCGTGCGAGAGTTGCTCGTGGAAGACCGTGACACACTTTTCTCGACGCTGTGGCGGCGCGAGCGCAACCGCAAGGTACCAAAGCATCGAGCGCGAACGAGTGGTAATGAGCGACGCAGCGGACTCTCTCCGACGACGCATCGAGACCTGGATGACCGGTCAGATGCCGATCATCCAGATGCACGGCGGCGAGAGCGTGGTCCGAAAGGCAGACCCCGACACCGGCGAGGTCGTCGTCGAACTGGGTGGCGCGTGCGCCGGCTGCGGGATCTCGAACATCACCGCCGACAACATCAAAGCGGACCTGATTATGGACTTCGAGGAGGTCACCGACGTCCGCGTGAAGGTGCCGAGCGCCGGCGACCACGGCAGCAGCACCGTCGAGGGCGGTCGCGGCGGCGAGCTCCAGTACGGCACCGAAGACCCCGGCCACTTCTGAGTCGGTCCGGGTCGTGGGCGCGGCGGTAGCCGGACTGACAGCTCCTGCTACCGCGGCAGAATTGACCGCTCCCGCTACCGAAGCAAAATTGACCGCTCCTGCTGCCGCGGCCTCGCCGAGGCGCTTTTCTCCACGGCGTCCGACGTACGACCGTGTCTGACCTCGACGCGCCACGGGAGTTCGCCTTCGAACTCGCGCTCTGTGCCCACCTCGAAGCGACGACCGAGTGGGTGCTGAGCCGACAGCTCGGGGCGGCCGTCGAGCGACCCGGACGCCGGATCGTCGACGTCGTCGGCGTCGTTCCGGGGCCGGAGTTCGACGAGCGGACGCGGATCACGGCGGACGCGATTCCGGCCCGCGCCGTCGAGAGCGACGTCGGCGTCGGTGAGGCGGTCCCACGTGTGCGGGCCGTCCGCGAGTCCGACCGGCTGCACGACGTGGCTGTCGACGCCGCCGTCGACGTGGGCTTCTTCGAGACAGACCGACGCAAGGGCCGCGAGTACGTCCGACAGACTGCACGCTACCCCGACGGGTGGTTCGACCGGCTCGTCGGCATCGAGAACAAGCCCGACCTCGGTGCGCCGGGGGACCTCGGCCGACAGCTCCGGATCGACATCTCGCTCGGGCTGTTCGATACGGTCGTGTTGGCGACGGAGAGCCACGTCACTCGCGCGCACCTGAACCGCATCCCCCAGGAGGTGGGCGTCTGGCGGTTCGATCCCGCGACCGACTCCAAGACCGTCGTCCGCGAGCCGACGCCGCTCGCGACCGACGCGGGCGGCGTCGAACTCGTCGCAGAGGAACCACTCGAAACGGCGGTCGCCGTCGTCGACGCCGAAGCCAAAGCGCGAGCGCGCCGCCGGATCGCCGAGCGGGCGTACGGGAAGGGCTGGCGCACTTACGACTTTCCCGCGTGTGCACACGCCGAGCCGACGGTCGACGGCCGGCCGTACTGCACGCAGTTCGATCGCGTCGTGGACCCGAGCCGCGTCTGCGGCGGCGACTGCGACGCCCGCGTTCCCGCGAGCGCGCCCGACGTCGACGTCGACGCGCTCCGCGACGGGCGGACGCCGTGGGAGCGAGACCCCCCCGGCGTCCGGCGTCGTCAATCGGGGCTCGATCGGTTCAGATAGCTTACTCGGTTCCGGGTACTTTGTTTTTTAGAAACTGAGAATCGGTGACCACGTATACAATATCGCCGGCAAAACGTCCAGATGTGAGGTGACGAACGATGGCCACATCCACTCAAACGACGGTCGGGAATCTCGTCGAGTTCGACCTGCAGGGGACGGTCGCTGGCTACTGGGTCGCCGTGCTTCGCGTGGTGACCGGGTACTGGTTCCTCCACGCGGGGGTGAGCAAGTACCTCGCCGCCGAACCGTTCGACGCCCAGGGCTGGCTCGTCGGCGCCACGGGCGGGAGTCCGGTTCACGGGTTCCTCGCCTGGGTCGGGCAGACGCCGTGGCTGCTCGAGTTCACGAACGTGATGATCCCGCTCGGGGAGACGCTCATCGGGCTCGGGCTCCTCGTGGGCGCACTCGTCAGGCTGGCGGCGTTCTTCGGCGCCTTCCTGATGGTGTTCTTCTACCTCGGGAACGCCGCCTGGAGCCACGGTCTGGTCAACGGCGACCTGATGGGCCTGCTGCTCTTCGTCACGCTGGGCGTCCTCGGCGCGGGGCGGGTCCTCGGCCTCGACGCGATCATCGAGCGTGCCGAGGTCGGCGACGGGCGAGCGGCGAAGTTCCTCCTCGGCTGAGGAGCGCACCGCGGCAGCCACCAGCCCGTTTTCGATCGCAGTCGACTACAGCTCGTAGGACTCGCCGTCGACCGCCAGCGGGTCCTCGAACGCCTCCTCGACGGGGTAAAAGTGCGCGGTGTGGACGAGCCGCGTCTCGGTCGCCGACAGGCTGGCCGCCAGGTCGAGCGCGCCTTCTCTCGTCATGTGTTTCGTGCCGAACGTCCGGGGCACGCCGGCGTCGTCGTGGTGCTTCCCACCGAGCGGGTGGTGTTTGCACAGCGACGCCGGCACGATCGCGTCGGCCAAGAAGAGATCAGGATCCGCGAGGACGTCGCGGGACGCCTCCGGGACTCCGTAGCTCGTGTCGCCCGACAGCGACAGTTTCGCGCCGGTCTCCGGATCCTCGATCGCCAGTCCGTAGCACAGAAGCGGCGGGTGTTCGACGGGGACGAGCGTCACCTCCAGCCCGCAGACCTCGAACGGTTCCAGCGGCGTCTGCGAGTGGACGGTCACGCGATCCAGATAGTCGTACTTGCTGCTCACGGTCTCGGCGACGCTCTCGCCCGTGGCGGGGTCGGTCTCGTCGGCCGCGTACACCGGCAGGTCGTCGAACAGGCGGTAGGCGTTACCGAGGCCGTCGAGGTGATCGAAGTGGATGTGGGTGACGAGACCCGCGTCCGGCAGCGGGACCGACTGGGTCAGAAACTGGTGTCTGAAGTCCGGGCTGAAGTCGACCAGCAGCGACTCGCCGGTGCGCTCGTTCTCGACGTGGACCGAGAAGCGCGTGCGCTCGACGCCGCGGCGACGCGCCGCCGCGCAGGTGTCGCAGTCGCAGTCGACCGTCGGCGTTCCGGTCGTGTCGCCCGTTCCGAGAAGCGTGACCCGCATACTGCGGAGATGGGTGCGGGCGGGTGAAATACTGTCGGCCTCCGCGGGCCGCGCGGTCGCCCGCCGTTCAGTGCTCGTGCGCGTGGTCGTGTGAGTGTCCGTCGCCGCCGCCGGCGACGAGCTGCTCGCCGTCGGACATCATATCCATATTCTTGAGGTTGTCCCGCTCTTCGAAGTCCTCGACGGCCTCGACGATGTCCTCTTGGGTGAGCGTCGTCCGCTCTTCGGTCAGCGCCTCCAAGACGGCTTCCCGAAGCACCATCCGGAGGTCGGATCCGGTGAGCCCCTCGGTCCGCTCGGCCACCGCGTCCGGGTCGAATTCGGCGATGTCCATCCGCTTCGTGATGATGCGGAGGATGTCCGCACGCATCTGTCGGTCGGGCTTCGGGAAGTTGACGATCTCGTCGAAGCGCCGCCACGCCGCCGCGTCGAGCTGGTCGGGGTGGTTCGTCGCCCCGATGAGGATCACCTCGTCGCGGATCAAAGAGATGTCGTCGATGCTCTTGAGCAGGGTGTTGACCGCGCGCTTCAGCGCCGCGTGCTCGTCGGAGCGGCGCGTCTTCGCGACGGAGTCGAACTCGTCGATGAAGAGGATACACGGCGAGAGCCGCTTTGCGACCTCGAAGGTCTTCTCGACGTTCTTGGCCGTCTCGCCGAGATACTGGCTGGTGATCATCGAGAGCTTCACCTCGACGAACGGCAGGCCGAGTTCGTGCGCGAGCGCGCGTGAGACGGTCGTCTTCCCCGTTCCGGGCGGACCGACGAAGAGGATCTTTCCGATCTCGCGGAGTCCGATCTCCGCGAGATACTCGCGGTGTTCGATCGCCTGCATCAGCTTCTGGATCTCGCCCTCCTGGTCGGTGGTCAACACGAGGTCGTCGAGCGTCATCTCGATCTCCTCGGGCGCGCGGACGTGCACGAGATCGAGCATCTCCGCGTCCTCCTCCTCGTCGAAGTACTCGTCGAGGAGGCTGTCGATCCAGACGCGGTCGGCCTGGATCGGCCGCGTCTGTTCGCGCGCCTCTGCGTGGGTGACGTCGACGTCGTCGTGCTCCTCGACGGCGGCCGCGATCGTCGGATTCGTCTCCAGTCGACCGCGGTCGGCGCGGTCGAGGAACCACTCGGTCGCCATATCGGGTTGCGTCAGAGAGATACGGCCGGAGAACTCCTCGCGCTGGGTGAAGAGCAGATCGGAGACCGCCTCCCAGGGATGTTCGACGCCGGTCGCCTTGCGCGCGACGCTGTTGGTGACGACGAGCGGCCGCTCGATGCCGACGACGTTCGCTTCGTCGTCGTCGCCGTCGTCGTCCGACGGTTCCGTCCAGAAAACCCGGCGGTACCGCGGGGGGAGATCGTTCTCGTCGAGATCACGGTCCTCCGTGTAGAGGTGTGCCGTGAGGAGGAACTCGACCACTTCGAGAGCCCGGTTACTCATCCCAAATGGGTTGCCGACTCACGCGCATAAGCGCGTCGAAACGTGTTCTCTCGCGAGGGCTTCGATCGACAGTAGTTGCCGATCGGACGACACGTCGGCTCGTCGGCTCGTCGGCCCGTCGGCCCGCCGGCCCACCGGCCCACCGGCCGAAACAACTCCGACTGCGCTCTCTCGCGTTCTCCCCCCATTTATACTGAGGGACGTCGCATCGTAGCCTATGCCGACGCCAGTCATCGCCGCCGCGTACCGCACGCCGTTCGGAAAAGCCGGTGGCGTCTTCGAGTCCGTCCGCAGCGAAGACCTCTCGGTCACGCTCGTCGACCACATCCTCGCCGAAACCGGCGTCGAGAGCGACGAAGTCGACGATCTGATGTGGGGCGTCGCTCAGCAGCGCGGCGAACAGGACAACAACGTCGCCCGCGTGATCGCGCTCCTCTCGGAGCTGGGCGAGAACGTCCCGGCGACGTCGATCAACCGCTGGTGTGCCTCGTCGATGCAGGCGCTCGTCTCCGCCGCCGACGCCGTCGCCGCCGGGAACCGCGACTGCATCGTCGCGGGCGGCGTCGAGAGTATGAGCCGCGTTCCGATGGACGGCGACTCC
The DNA here is from genome assembly GCA_003665935.1 of Halobellus sp. Atlit-31R. Lineage (GTDB taxonomy): Archaea > Halobacteriota > Halobacteria > Halobacteriales > Haloferacaceae > Haloquadratum. The sequence continues at coordinate 189,049 of QPLR01000003.1, forward strand.
TACCAGCACCTCCACCCCGAACTCTCGGAGGAGTACAACGTCTTCCAGCTCCAGATGGGGATGACCGCCGAGAAGGTCGCAGAGGAGTACGACGTCTCGCGTGAGGCCCAAGACGAGTACGCCCTGCGCTCGCACCAGCGGGCCGCCGAGGCGACCGACTCCGGCCGCTTCGACGACGAGATCGTCGCCGTCGAGACTGACGACGGGGCAGTCACCGAAGACGAAGGGATCCGCCCCGACACCTCTCTGGAGGCGCTGGGGGAGCTCCCGCCAGCGTTCACCGGTGACGGAACGGTCACCGCGGGCAACTCCTCGCAGGTGACAGACGGCGCGGCCGCGGTGCTCGTCACCTCCGAGTCGTTCGCCGCCGACCACGGACTCGACGTCCTCGCGACGGTCGGCACGAACGCCGTCGCCGGGGTCGATCCGACGGTGATGGGAATCGGGCCCGTGCCGGCGACGCGCGCGCTACTGGACCGCGCGGGCACCGACATCGACGACTACGGGCTCGTCGAGCTCAACGAGGCGTTCGCCAGCCAGTGCGTCTACGCCCGCAGAGAGCTGGGCGTCGATCCCGAGCGGTACAACGTCAACGGCGGCGCGATCGCGATCGGGCATCCGCTCGGCGCGTCCGGCGCGCGGCTCCCCGTGACGCTCCTCCACGAGATGCGGGAACGCGACGTCGACCGCGGGCTCGCGACGCTCTGTGTCGGATTCGGCCAGGGCGAGGCGGTCGAATTCCTGCGGTAGCGACGTCGAGAGCGCGCTACTTGTCTGGGTGGACGTACTCGATGGCCTCGCGAACCTCGTCGCGGCCGCCGATGACCGTGATCCGGTCGCCCGACTGGAGCGTGAGGTCGGCGTCCGGAACGCGGGTCTCTCCGTCGCGCTGAACGAGGGCGATCAGCGAGTCGTTCGGGAGTTCGGGCCCGACCTCGTGGATCGTGCGACCGACGATCTCCTCGGAGGTGACTTCGATCTCCTGGACGTCGCCGGAGCGGCCGATCTCGCTCATCCAGTCCATCATCGACGGGCGCTCGATGTAGTTGTCCATCGCCTGCGCCGTCGCCAGCGTGGCCGAGATCGTGCGGACGCCGAGCTCTTCGAACGCCTCGGCGTTGTCCGGGTTGTTCACCCGCGCGAGGATCGTCTCGGGGGCGAACTTCGAGCTGGCGAGTTGAGAGACCAGGAGGTTCACGTCGTCGTTGCCGGTCGCGCCGACGACGATGCGGGCGTTCTCCGCGCCCGCCGACCTGAGGACGTCCGTGTCGGTACCGTCGCCGTGGTGGACGGTGAAGCCGGCGTTCCGTGCGGTTTCGACCGTCGCCTGGTCCTGTTCGATGAGCACTACGTTCTCTCCGCGGCCTTCGAGGCGTTCGGCGAGCGTCCGGCCCACCGTCCCGCCTCCGATGACGAGTACGCGCATTGGTATGATGTCGAGGTATTCGGCTATCTGTCGGGCGAATCCGCCCTCGAGAACGACGGTGACGAGGATGACGAGAAACACCGTGCCGACGAGCGTGTCGGCGGCGGCGTCGAGGCCGGCGTTCCGGAGTTCGATGGCGAAAAGCGTCGCGACGGAGGCGGGGATGATCCCGCGCGGCCCGACGAGACTCATGAACCACTTCTCGCCGGTGCTGAAGCGGTCGCCGTACGCCGAGAGGAAGACGAGGCCGGGCCGTAACACGAGCGCGACGGCGGCCGCGACGAGGAGCCCCCGGAGCCCGATCGTTCGGAGGATGTCGAACCGCAGCAGCGCCGCCAGCGCGATGAAGACGAACGAGAGGACCAAGAGCGTGACGTCGCCTTTGAACGCCGAGATCTCGTCTTCGTACGGGATGTCGGCGTTGCCCATCAGGACGCCGGCGGTCGCGACGGCGGCGATCCCCGCTTCTGTCGCGATCGTGTCGGCGGCTCCGTAAGCGACGAGCGCCCCCGCGAGGACGAGCAAACGGGCGTTCTGCGGCGCGTTACCGGGTGAGAGGTCGACGTACCGGAGCCCGTAGAGCAGCACGGCGGCGACGATGCCGCCGATGACGACGCCGACGCCGAGCCGCTCGGCGAAAAGCGTCAGGAGCGCCATCGGTTCGGTGACGCCGCTGACGATCGCCTCGAAGATGACGACGGCGAGAATGGCCGCGGTCACGTCGTTGACGATCCCCTCGGTCTCGAGGGCGGCCTCCACGCGGTCGCGAGCGGGCACGACTTCGAGGATCGGCGTGATGACCGTCGGCCCCGTGGCGACGAGCAGCGCCCCGATCAGGAACGAGAGCGACCACGACGTCGCGAGCAGGTAATGAACCGCGGCGGCGGTCCCGACGAGGGCGATGGCAGCGCCGAGCGTGATGAGCTTCAGCGTCGCTGCCGGCGCTTCCCGGAGCTTCTGGAGCCGGAGATGAAACGCGCCCTCGAAGACGATGATCGCGACAGAGAGGCCGACGATCGCGCTCAACGCGTTGCCGAAGGAATCCGGGCCGACGACGCCGAGCACCTCCGGACCGAGAAGGATCCCCGACGCGATGAGGAAGACGACGCTCGGGATGCGGAAGCGATCCGAGAGGATCTGTGAGATCACGCCGATCCCGATGATCGCGGCTACGATGGGGATGAGGTTCGCTCCGCCTGCGGACGCCACTATGACACCTCCACGCTCTCGTTTTGAACGCCCGGCAGGTATAAACCCACACATTCCCACCGGTTTTCGACCGGTTTTCGCGAGGGGATGCGAATCAGCTACCTATATTTGCTGGACGAACGTCCGGTTTTACCACAGCGGGGGCGAGCGACCCGAACGATCCCGAGGCGGTTCACTGCGGCGGGGACTCGTTCGCGTCGGGATCGTAAATCATCTGGATCTGATCGCCGTACCGATCGAGGATGTTTCGCCGCTTCTTCTTCATCGTCGGCGTCAGCAGGTCGTTGTCCTCGGAGAACTCCTCGGGGAGGATCCGGAACCGTTTGATCCGTTCGTAGGGCTCGAACGACTCGTTGACGGCGTCGACCTCGCGTTGGATCCGCTCGCGCACGCGGTCCTCGCGGGTGATCGCGGTCCGGTCCGCCGGCAGGTCGATGCCCTCGCCGTCGGCCCACTCGTGGAGCCCCTCGAAGTTGGGGACGACGAGCGCGGAGACGAACTTCCGGCCGTCCCCGACGACGATGCACTGTTCGACGATGGGGCTCGCCGCGAAGGCGTCCTCGATCGGACCGGGCGCGACGTTCTTGCCCGTCGAGAGCACGAGCAGCTGTTTGGCCCGCTCGCGGAACGTGATGTAGCCGTCCGGGCGCAGTTCGACGATGTCGCCCGTGCGGAACCAGCCGTCGGCGAACGCCGCGTCGGTGTCCGAAGGGCGGTTCCAGTAGCCGTCGCTCACGTTCGGCCCGCGGACGAGCAGCTCGCCGACGTCGCCGCCGGCGGCACCGGGTCGGTCCCCGACGACGGTCTCGTCGACGTCCACCTCGACGTCGTACAGCGGCGGACCGATCGTGCCGACCTTCGGCGCTTCCGGCGGATTGACCGCGACGACCGGCGCCGTCTCGGTGAGACCGTAGCCCTCGAAGATCGGCAGGCCCATCGCGTGGTACAGCCGACAGAGCTCCGGCGAGAGGCTGCCGCCGCCGCTGATGAAGAAGTCGACGCGGCCGCCGAGCGCCTCGCGCACCTGCTCGAAGACGAGTCGGTCCGCGAGCCGGTGTTTCAGCGACAGCACCGAGCCGGGGTCGTCGGTCGCGTGGTACGTCTGTCCCACGTCGACGGCCCACTCGAAGATCCGGCGTCTGACCGGCGATTCGGCCGCCTGCGAGCGGATCGCGTCGTACAGTTTCTCGTAGACCCGCGGGACGCTCGTGCCGACGGTCGGGCGGACCAGCCGGAAGTCCTCGCGGAGCGTGTCAGGACTCTCGGCGTACGCGACGGTCGCGCCCGCCGCGAACATCAGGAAGTGCCCAGCGAGGCGCTCGAAGACGTGCGCGAGCGGCAGGAACGACAGCGTCGTCGATCCCGCGGCGATCACGCCGTCGGTCTTGTCCGGTCGGGGGCCGAACCGCCGGTAGCACTGATTGACGTTCGACCGGAAGTTCCGGTGGGTGAGTTCGACGCCCTTCGGTTTGCCGGTCGTCCCCGAGGTGTAGATGAGCGAGGCCAGGTCCTCGGGGCGGCGTTCGTCGAGCCACGACTCGTACGCCACCGTGTCGAACGCGTCGGCCCCGCGCTCGTGGATCTCGCCGAGCGTGTAGATGTCGTCGCGGTCGCGGACCGCCCCAGCCATCCCGCTGCCGTCCGGAATCTCGTCGAGAATGACGACGAATTCGAGGTCGAGTTCGTCCTCGACGGCGAGGACGTTCGAGAGCAGCTCCGCGTTCTCGACGACGACGCCGCTGGCACCGGGATCGGAGAGGAGATACTTCGCCTGAGACGTCGACGAGGAGGCGTAGACGGTCGTGACGACGCCGCCGGCAGCCAGCAGCGCGAAGTCGGTCTGCGCCCACTCCATCCGCGTGTGGGAGTAAATGGCGACGCGGTCACCGGCGGCGACGCCCAGCGACCGGAAGCCGGCAGCCAGCGTCCGGACGATCCCGTGCATCTCGGCGTACGTCAGGTCCGCGAAGTCGCCGTCGGGCGCGGCGGGGACGACGTCGGCCGCGACGAGCGACCGATCGTAGATTCCGCCCTTGTACCGCTGGGCGACGCTGTCGGCGTGTTCCGTCGCGCGTTCGTCGAACAGTCGCCCCAGCGTCGTCTCGCCGAGGACTGCGTCCTCGAACGCCGCTTCGGCCTCCCGCCACTTCATAGCCGTACGACGCGCCGACCCGAATTAAAACTACAGCCGTTCCGGAGCCCCTCCGTTGTCGAGCGTTGAACTCCCGTAGGGCAGTCGCGCGTTTATCTCTCCCCGCCGCGGAGTTCCCGCCGCGGAGTTCCCGTCGGTCGCGGCCGCCGGTCCGTCGGCGCTCCCTCAGAGCCCGAACCGAAACAGCCACAGCGCCGCCATCCCGGCCAGGATCGTCGCGAACACGTCGTCGACGTACCACGCGACCCCGCCGGCGACGATCCCGGCGACGAGCCGCTCGTTGCCGATCACGGCGACCGAACCGGCCGGGGCGACGAACGCCGGCACGGCGAGGGCGGCGAACACGGCCGGCGGGACGAACCGGAGCGCGCTCGTCACCCGGTCGGGGACGTCGTCGACGCGGCCGAACAGGTAGATGAACGACGCGCGGATTCCGAACGTGGCGAGCCCGAGCGCGACGACGACACCCCAGATCGAGACTGGCCCGTAGTCGGTCGGCATCAGTGCGAACCTCCCTCGTCGGCGTCGTCAAAAGCGGCCGTCACGAGTCGCTCGTCAGCGATTACCCCGGCGACGACGCCCGCGAGACCGCCGGCGACGAGGCCGAGATTGAACGGCACCGCGAGCACTTCGCCGGCGACGGCGACGCCCCCGCCGACGGCGGCCGCGACGAGCTTCGGCTGCGTGGAGACCGCCGGGACGAGCAGGCTCAGGAACACCAGCGGGACCGCGAAGTCGAGCCCCCACGAGTCGGGGATCCGTGCGCCGACGACGATCCCGATGATCGTACAACACTGCCAGACGATCCACAGCGACGCAGCGGCGCCGAAGTAGTACTGCCGCCGCTCTGCGGGATCGAGGTCGACGTCGGTGTAGCGTGCGATCGAGAGCGCGTACGCCTGATCGGTGAGTACGTACGAACAGAGCGACTTCCACCAGATCCGGAGCGGGCGGAAGTGCGGTGCGATCGACGCCGAGTACATCAGCATCCGGAGGTTGATCACGAGTCCCGTGACGACGACGACGAGCAGTTCGGCGTTGCTGCCGAGCAGGTCGATCGCGGCCAGTTGCGAGGCCCCGGCGAAGACGACGACCGACAGCCCGACGGCCTGCAGCGGGGTCAGTCCGGCGTCGATGGCTGCCGCGCCGGCGACGAGACCGAAGGGGACGATCCCGACCAGAATCGGCGCGACGTCGCGGACACCGCGGCGCATCTCGGTGGGGAGCGGGACGCGGGACACGACGTACTGCTCGGCGTGGGGCTGTTAAACCGGTACCGTTTCGTCTCGACAGCACGAGCACGGTCCCACATCCGCGAGGCGGGCGAGCCGGACCACAGCGTGCGACACCCCTAACTACCTCTCCCCAGTAGGTGGCGGTATGTCGAACGACGCGCAGTCGCAGGCCGGGACGGCCGAGGGGCAAGGCCCCGTCGAGATCTCTATCGACGTCGCCCGGCAACTCGAGGAAAAGCGCACCGAGCTCTTCGAGGAGTTCGAGATCCGCGATCAGTTCCCGTCGGCAGTCCTCTCTGAGGCGCGCTCGCGCACCGAGGGGATCCAAGACGAGATCGAAGACGAGCTCGACGAGCGGCGCGACCTCCGCGACCTCACGACGTGGACGACCGACCCGATCGACGCACAGGACTTCGACGACGCCCTCAGCATCCGCGAGGACGAGGAGACGTACACGCTGTGGGTTCACATCGCCGACGTGACCCACTACGTCCACCCGGAGTCGGAGATGTGGGCCGAGGCCGTCGAGCGCGGCAACACCGTCTATCTCCCCGGCTACACGATCCATATGCTGCCGCCGATGCTCGCGGAGACGGTCTGTTCGCTCGTGCCCGAGGAGGACCGCCTCGCGCACACGGTAGAGATGGAGATCAGCAAGGAGACGCTCTCGTTCGAGACGGTCGACATCTACAAGTCGGTCATCCACTCCGACGAGCGACTGACCTACACGCAGTGTGAGAACCGCCTCGACGACCCCGACGCCCCGCTCCACGAGGAGAACGCGCTCGTCTACGAGCTGGCCGACCAGCTCCACGAACAGCGGAAGGAGGACGGCTCGCTCGTCTTGAACCCGAGTCGCGACCGTGCCCACACGATCATCGAGGAGTGTATGCTGAAGGCCAACAAGGCCGTCACCCACGAACTGATGTGGAACCGCGGCGTCGAGGCGATGTACCGCGTCCACCCCCAGCCGACGCCGAATCAATGGGACGAGGCGCTGCGGGAGATCACCGAACTCGACGGCGTCAACATCTCCGGGGCTTCCTGGGACGACCCGCGGAAGGCGGTCAACGACGCCCTGGAGAACTCCGACTCGCGGGCGCTCAACAAGATCCAGCGGGCCGTGCTGAAGGTGATGCCGCGTGCGAAGTACATGAACGACCCGTTCGGCGGCCACTACGCCCTCAACTTCGACATCTACGGGCACTTCACCTCCCCGATCCGGCGGCTCTCCGACCTGATCAACCACTGGATCGTCCACGAGAACGACGTCCCCGAGGATCTGGTCGAACTGTGTGATCGGGCCTCTGATCGGCAGAAAGACGGCGAGACGGCCGAGCGGCTCTACAAGAAGTTCCTCGAAGAGGTCCACCTGGACCCCCACGCGGTCAACAACCGCGGGATCGTCACCGTCGACGACGACGGCGACGTGGTCAACGAAGAGGGGCTTCCGCCCGAGCGGATCGATCTGCGGGACGAGTAGGCAGCTCGCGACCGCGCGGTCGGGCCGCCTACTGCTTTTTGTGCGTAAAGAGGAGTACCTCGTCCTCGTGTGTCGTTACGCAGAGATCGAGTAGCATACTGAGCTCGAGGCTGTTGTACTCGTCCTCGCAGATGACCAGATCGTCGAACGGGTCACCGCACGCGGGACAGGCGATACTCACAGTGTTCCGATACGTCGTCACCCCGCCCGCCGACTCGTGCGGCGTCAGCGACGCGGTGAGTTCGTCGTACTCGCTGTCCTCCATCGTCCCCACGAACGGGGGGATCCATCATAATTCTACTCCTCGCGACGGGCGAAAACCCCGTGACGGCCGCGACCGGACCAACTCGATCGTGGCGGCCACCCCGCCCAGCGCTCACTCCGCCAGCGGGAGTTCGACGACGAACACCGCGCCCTCGGGGTCGTTGTCCTCGACCCAGACGTCGCCGCCGTACGTCTCGACGAGCGTCCGCACCAGATAGAGGCCGAGCCCCGTACCGCTGCTGTCGAGTCCCTTCTCGCCTTTCCCGAAGATGTCGTCTTTCTGTGGGTCGGGCACGCCGGGGCCGTTGTCGGCGACGCGGACCCGCACCGACTCCCGCTGGTCGAGGGTCGCCGAGACCGTCACCTCGGGCACGTCCTCGTCGTTGTGCTGGACGGCGTTCGTCAGGAGGTTCCGGAAGACCGAGCCCAAGATCCCGTTTGCCAGCACCGTCGCCTCCGGAATCGTCCCGTCGACGGTGACGACCGCGTCGGTCTCGGCGGTGACGGTTTCCAGTTCGGTCTCCAGAACGGGGCGGAGCCGCATCGGCGTGCGCTCGCTCTCGTCGGTGAGCATCACCTCGGCCATATCGCGCGCTGTCTGCGTGAGCTCGACCGCGTGAGCCGAGCTGTCCTGTATCTTCTGGACGTACTCGCGCGCCTCGTCGTCGACGTCGACGCCGCGCTGCTCCTCGTAGCGCTCGGCCAGTAGGTCCGCGTAGGCGGTCACCAACTGGAGGTCGTTGCGGATGTCGTGGCGGACGACCTCGTTCAGCGTCTCGAGGTTGTCGCGCTGCTCGCGCAGTCGCTGCTCGTAGGCGTTGCGGTCGGTGATGTCGACGTAGACGCCGAACTGGTGGGTCACGTCGCCGTCGTGTTCGATCGGTGCCGACCGGAAAAGAAAGTCCCGGACGCCGTCGTGGGCGACGCGCTGAACTTCACGGGTGAGCCGTGCTCCCGTCGCCGCTCGCTCGTCGAGTAGTTCCGCCTCCGCCGCGGCCGACTCCCCGGAAGGCACGATGAGGTCGTTGACCGGTTCGCCGATCGCCGCCGCGGCGTCGTAGCCGAACGTCGTCTCGAACGCCTCGTTCACGTCACAGACGACGGCCCCGTCGTCACCGAGTTCGACCGTGACGACGGGTTCGGGGACGCCCTCGAAGAGCGCCTCGAAGCGGTCGCGCTCGCGTGTGAGTTCGCGCTCGCGCTCCAGACGCTCGGCGCGGGACTGTGCGAGCGTCTCGCTGAGTCGGTTGAAGCCGCGCTGGATCTGCTGCCACTCGTCGGTGTCGTGCAGCGTGATCTCGGAGCCGTACTGCTCGTCCTCGAGCGCCCGAAAGCCGATCAGCAGCCGCGTGAGCTGTCGGATACTCTGTCGGTAGATCCACCAGCCGAAACTGAAGAGCACGCCGAGCACCGCGAGGAGCGAACCGACCTGCACGAACGTCACCGTCTGGATCGTCTGTCGGACGTCCGCGCGGCTCTCGCGCACGCTGACCGTCCAGCCGGTCTCCGCGACGGTCACGTTGTGGACGAAGTCGCTCTCCGTCGGCGAGCCGCTGGCGAAGACCCGCGTGCCGTCTCGCGCGTAGAGCCGCAGACACTCCTGGTCTTCGAGCGTCGACGCGAACCGGGAGAAGAACTCGTCTTCCGAGAGGTGGAAAGCGGCGTTCAGCGTTCCGACGACCCGCCCGTCGCGGTAGATCGGTGCGCTGACGGTGACGATCCGGTTGCCGGAGTCGGCTTCGACCGGGTCGCTGACGTACGTCGTGCCGTTCCGCGCGCGCTGGAAGTAGGTCCGGTCGCTGAAGTCGGAGCCGAGCAGGTCGCGGCGGGTCGCCGGCGAGACGTCGGAGGCGAGGTTCGTCATCGTCCCGTTGGCTGCGATGACGGAGACGCCCGAAAAGCTCGAGCGGTTCACGAACGTTACCAGCGCGCGCGTCTGCGCGCTGCTCCCGTGACGGGCCATCGAAGGGTTGGCGGCCGCGACGGCGACGGTCCGTCGCAGCGCCGTGATCTGCTTTTCGAGCTCCGATCCGACGTGCTCGGCCGACTGCTCGACCTCCGCCCGCTCGTGTGCGTACAGTGTGTCCTTGTACTGTTGGAACCCGACGAGGACGGCTCCCGAGAGAATGAGCGCGGCGATCAAGATCGCGAGCAGGAACGCGCGCTTCGTCTTCACTGTGCAGACACATCAGGTCGGGAGAATTGAAACCACTGATTCAGTATCGGTTCCGGCCGGCCGTCTGCGGCTCCGATCGACCGGCCTCGCAGGCGCTGCTGACGACGCCAGCGCCGACGCCGACCGCGAGTCCCGTGGCGTGGCCGACGTTGATGCTCGCGGGCGAGAGGAACACCGCGGCGGCGAGAACCTCGACGCTGACGAGCCCGACGGCGCAGACGCCGAACAGCATCGCGAGCAGTTCGAGGTCGGTGACGGTACCGTGTCGGGGGACGTGCACGACGGCGAATCCCGCGGCGGCGAAGACGACGCCGCTGATACCGTAGACGGCGACGTGCGGGTCGGAGCCGAAGGCGATCCCCCAACCGGCCAGCGCCGCGATCGAGCCGGCCGCTGCGAGGAGCGTCATCGCGGCGAAGCCGACCCGCGAGAGGTGGACCTCGGCGATCCGCCCGAACACGAACAGCGTGAGTGCGTTGGGGACCACGTGCGTCAGCCCGCCGTGCAGGAGCGGCGACAGCAGCCACGCGAGCCGCGGCGCACGGAGGTAGACGTAGTTCGTCGCCACGAACACCGACGGGGCGTCCCACAGCGCCGTCTGGAACGCCTGGAGCGCGTACACGGCACACACCGCCAGCGTGAGCAGGTCCGTGACCGGAGCCGACAGCGATCGGTGCTGAGCGAGCACTGGTCGGACTCCGTTGGCGAAGGGAGTGAGTAGATTCGTCACCGAGACGCGCCGCATCGTTCGAACGTCACACCCGAATCGGCATCAGTGCTTGGGCGCGGAGCCGCTCCGGAACGGAGCGAGCGACGGCCTGTCGAGAGAGCAGCCGACGGCACGCCCGATCGACCCGTCGGATTCTTGTCGTACGAGCGTGAGTCGCGGACGTGCGACTCGTCCAGGTGATGGTCCCGACGGGGAAGCGAACGGCCGTCCTCGACGTCCTCGACGAGGAGGACGTCGACTACGCCGTCTCCGACGAGACCAGTGGTCGCGACTACACCGCCGTCGTGACCTTCCCGCTCCCTACGGGCGCCGTGGAGCCGGTGTTGGACAAGCTGCGGGGCGTCGGCATCGAGCGGGACGCCTACACCGTCGTCGTGGAGGCAGAGACCGTCGTCTCCGACCGGTTCGAGGCGCTCGAAGAGCGGTACGAGACGGAACAGGAGGAGAACGGCAACGGCGGGCGGATCGCCCGCGAGGAACTCGTCACGCGCGCGGACGAGATGGCACCGACGCTCCGCCCGTACGTGCTGATGACTGCCGTCAGCGCCGTCGTCGCGACCGCCGGGCTGTTGCTCGACTCGCCGGCCGTCGTCGTCGGATCGATGGTCATCGCACCGCTCATCGGCCCCGCGATGGCCGCGAGCGTCGGCACCGTCGTCGACGACGCCGATCTCGCCCTCCGCGGTGTCAAGCTCCAGGCGCTCGGCGGCGTACTCGCGATCGCCGCGGCCGCGGTCTTTGCGCTCCTCGTGCGCCTCACCAGCGTGGTCCCGCTCACATCGGAGGAGGTGTTCGCGATCGACGAGATCAGAGAGCGGCTCGCGCCGGACGTGCTCTCGCTCGTGATCGCGCTCGGCGCGGGCACTGCCGGGGCGATATCGCTCTCGTCGGGCGTCTCGTCGGCGCTCGTCGGCGTGATGATCGCGGCCGCGCTCGTCCCGCCGACGGCGGTCGTCGGCATCGGGATCGCGTGGGGCGAGCCGCAGTCGGTCGTCGGCTCGGCGGTGCTGGTGCTCGTGAACGTCCTCGCGATCAACCTCGCCGCGCTCGTCGTGCTCTGGCGGCTCGGCTACCGTCCGACCCACTGGTTCCGCGAGGAGGAGGCCCGGTCGACGACGGTCAAGCGGGTCGCGGTACTGGCGGCGATCCTCCTCGTGCTCACGGGGCTGCTCGGCGCGTTCACCTACAGCACCTCCCGGACGGCCGACTTCGAGCGCGAGGCGACCGCAGCGATCGAAGCCGAGTTGCCGCCGGAGGCGACGCTGCTGGATCTGGAAGTGACCTACGAGGGCGTCCCTCTGCAGACGCCGCAGACGGTCGTCGTGACCGTCGGCCACCCGCCGTCGTCGCCGCCACCGCCGGTCGCCGCGCCGATCCGCGACCGCCTCTCGGAGCTCGCGCCGGAGCCGATCGGGCCGTTCGGGCGCGACGGGCTCTACGTCGAGATCCGGTACGTCGGCGTCGACCGCGCGATGGCGTAGCCGCCCGTCCGAAACGGGAGAGACTCAAAGGGTCCCTTGCGTCAAGCGCGCGTTCAATAGCCGAGCGAGCGAACGAACAGGTATGAACCGTCGAATCAGCATCACGGTACTCGTCGCTGCGCTCGTCCTCCTTGCCGGCTGCAGCGGCCCCCTCCAGTCTACGGCGACCGACGCCGCGCCGGCCGACGGAACAGCGAGCAGCGCGAGCGACGGAACGCCGCGAACGATCTCGACGACCGGCACCGGAGAGGTCTCCGCCGACGCCGACCGTGCGGTCGTGTCAGTCGCCGTCACGGCCCGCGCCGAGACCGCCGAAGCGGCCCGCAGCGCCGTAGCCGAGAGGGCCACGCAGATGCGCGATGCGCTCCGCGACGCCGGCGTCGACGACGACGCAGTGACGACCGCGTCCTACCGGCTCCACCCCTACTACAGCGACGTCGATCGTGAGACCGGCACGCGCGAGATCGCCGGCTACGAGGCCGTGCACGCCTACCAGATCGAGACGACGCCGGACGCCGCGGGCACCGTCGTCGACACGGCGATCGGTAACGGAGCCAGCGAAGTCTCGAACGTCCGCTTCACGCTCAGCTCGGAGACGCGCGCTGAGCTCCGCGAGCGGGCGCTCGAGCGGGCGATGAACGCCGCGCGCGCCGACGCCGACGCGATGGCGTCCGCGGCCGATCTCTCGGTGGCGTACGTGCAGTCGGCGACGAGCAGTGACAGCCACGGACCGATCTACGCGGTGCGCGAGACCGCAGCCGACGTCGGCGGCGCGCCCACGCAGTTCGACGCCGGCTCGGTGACCGTCACGGCGCGCGTCGAAGTGACGTACCGCGTCGCGAGCGCCTGAACCTGAGGTAGTGTGCCGCGTCGTCGCTCACTCCTGCCGCGACGACGGGATGTCGGGCTCCCAGCCGACCGCCTCGACCGCCGCGTCGAGCACCGCGTCGACGCCCTCACCGGTCTCGACGCTCATCTGCAGGTCGGCGTCGACGTCGCGGGAGCGGTCGCACTTGTTGTTGATCGTCAGGACGGGGACGTCGCGCTCGCGGAACCGCTCGGCGACGGCGTCCCGAAGCTCCAACTGCGCGTCGAGGGGGTAGCCGCAGGCCGCGCTGGCGTCGACGACGAACAGGACCGCGTCGGCGAGATGTTCGATCGCGCTCACCGCCTGCCGCTCGATGTCGTTGCGCTCGTCCTCCGGTCGGTCGAGCAGGCCGGGCGTGTCGATGATCTGGTAGCGGACGCGGTCGCGCTCGAAGTGCCCGACGTGGACGCCCTTCGTCGTGAACGGGTAGCGGGCGATCTCGTTGTGAGCGCGCGTGACGTCGTTGACGAACGACGACTTGCCGACGTTGGGGTAGCCGGCGACGACGATCGCCGGCTCGTCCGGCCGGATGTCGGGGAGGTTCTTCAGGGCGTCGCGGGCGGCCCCGATCCGTTCGAGATCCGCGGCGACCTCCTCGACCACGTCGGCCATCCGCGCGAACGCCTGTTTGCGGTGTTTGCGGGCCGTCTGGGGCTCCGTCTTCCGGAGCTTCGGCTGGTACTCGCGGCGGAGTTCGGCGACCTGTCGGCTCGCCCACGTCACCTCCGAGAGGCTCTGTCGGAGCTCGTCGACGTCGACGATAGCGTCCGCGAGCTCGTAGTAGAACGGATCGACCGTGCCGAAGTCGGGCCACTGCGTGACGACGTTCTCGAGGTTGTCCGAGAGGATCGACGAGGCCGTCTGCAGCATCGACTGCTGGGCCTCGAGCCCGGACTTCGCGCGCCCCGCGCGAGCCGCCCGCGAGAACGCCTTGTCGAGAAGTTCCTCCGACCGGGGCGTCGTCGGAAGGGACTCGAAAATCATTGACGCGTCGTAGACGGCCGAACCGTAAAAGCGCGTCCGTTCGGTGACGCGCCGCCTCGGCCGTCAGAAGCCCGCAGCGCCGCGGCCCACGACGTTTTGTCGTCGGGGAGCGTCAGGCCGAGTATGAACACTGACTGGCGGGCCGTCGGCATCGGCTTCATCGTGATTCTCATCGGGTCGGTATCGAGCCTCGCGCTCCCGGTGGTCGGACAGCTCGGTGCGGGGTTCCTCGGCGGCATCGCGGCGGGCTATCTGGCTGGCGGGATCGGAAAGGGAGCGTGGCACGGGCTGCTCGCGGGGTCGATCTCCGGAATCCTGCTCTCGGCCGGCCTGGCGCTGCTCGGCGGCCTCGTCGGCCTCGTCGGTGGCCCGCTGGGCGGTCTCGTCGGCGGCGCCGGCGTCTTCGTCGTCGGCGTCGTCTTCACGCTCCTGTTCGCGATCGACAGCGCCATCGGCGGGGCGATCGGCGGGCTGTTCAACAGGTGAGTCCGGGCGCCGGTGCCCTCAGCGACCGCCTCAGTCCGTCCCGCGGTCGAGGTACTCCTGCTGGACGGCGACGACCTCCGCGGAGTCAGCGCAGTCGGCGTACCGGCGAAGCGGCTCCGCGTTCAGTTCCAGAAACGTGTGCCCCCACGTGAACTTCGAGAGCAACTGCTCTGCCTGCTCGCGACGACCGAAGATCACGAGCCCGGCGGCGAGTGCTTCGACGGTGGTCAGCTGCATCGGGCGTCCGAAGTTGACCGGGTTCGCGGCGACGAGATAGGGGAGCGCGCGGTGTTCGCCGGGGAGTGAGAAGCGGGCCTCGCCGGCGGACTCCCACGAGCAGTCGAGCGCGACGAGCGGCCCCGCGTCGGCGTCGGCGGGCGAGAGTGCGCGCTCGGCGTGCGGGTTCAGGACGACGCCGTACGGCGTCGCGCGGTCGGTGCGGTGAAGCGCCACCAGATCGAAGCGCGCCAGCTTTCTGGCCGTGCACTTGTCGGGGTCGTCGTCGCCCTCGTAGCGCACGTGCAGCGCGTCGGCGGCGTCGGCGGCGTCGGCAGCGTCGGCGGTCACAGCACAGACGACGAGTGCAGCGGAGAAAAGGCGTTCGTCGTCGGAACGACCGTACTACTCGCGCTTGCCGGCACCGACGGCCGACTCGCCGATCGGCTCGTGGCCCTCGATGACCTCGAGGCCGCCGATGTACGGCCGGAGCGCCTCCGGCACGGTCACGGTGCCGTCGTCGTTCTGGTAGTACTCGAGGATGGCGACCATCACGCGCGGGATCGCCAGGCCCGAGCCGTTCAGCGTGTGCAGGTAGTCGGCGGCCTCGTGGCGCTCGGGGCGGTAGCGCAGGCCGGCGCGGCGCGCCTGGAACGCGCCGAAGTTCGAGACCGAGGAGACTTCGAGCCAGCGGCCGCCCTCCTCGGGGCCGTCCGCCATGTCGTCGCCGGGGGCCCAAACCTCCAGGTCGTACTTCTTCCGCTGGGTGAACCCCAGATCGCCCGTGCACATCTCCAGGATGCGGTACGGGAGCTCGAGGCGGCGGAGGACCTCCTCGGCCTCGTCGACGAGACCAGCGAAGCGCTCGTCGCTCTCTGCGGGCCGGACGAAGTTCACCATCTCGACTTTGTTGAACTGGTGGACGCGAACGATGCCGCGCGTCTCGGTTCCGTGTTCGCCCGCCTCGCGCCGGAAGTTCGGCGTGTACGCCTGCAGTTTCAGCGGGAGGTCGTCGTCGAGAAGGATCTCGTCGCGGTACATATTCGTCACCGGGACCTCGGCGGTCGGGCAGAGCCACAGGTCGTCGTCGTCCCACGGCTCCTCGTTGCCTGCGCCGATGCGGTAGGCGTCCTCGGTGAACTTCGGGAACTGGCCGGTGCCGACCATCGAGCGGGAGTTGACCGGGATCGGCGGGAACACGTCGGTGTAGCCCTGTTCGCGGTGGACATCGAGCATGAACTGCACGAGGGCGTGCTCCAATCGTGCGCCGTCGCCCTTCGTGAAGTAGAAGCCGCCGCCGGTCACCTTCGCGCCGCGCTGGAAGTCTAGGATCTCCAGTTCCTCGCCGAGATCGTAGTGCGGCACGACCTCCTCGGGGAGGCCGCGCAGGTCGTCGAACCCCTCGCGCCGGCGCTCGACGTTCTCGGCTTCGTCTTCGCCGACCGGGACGTCGTCGTCGGGGATCTGCGGGATCTCCAGGAGCGCCGCCTCCAGTCGGGCCTCGAGTTCGTCGGCGCGTTCCTCGACCGTCTCCAGTTCCGTCTTCAGTTCCTGTGAGCGCTCGATGGCCGCCTGGGCCTCCTCCTCGTCGCCTGCGGCCTTCAGCTCGCCGATCTTCGAGGAGATCTGGTTGCGCTCGTGTCGCAGGTCGTCGCCGCGCTGTTTGAGCTCCCGCCACTCCTCGTCGACGGCGAGGACGGAGTCGAGATCGACGTCCTCGACGCCTTTCTGTTCCAGTGCCGCGCGAACCGTCTCCGGGTTCTCGCGGAGGAACTGTCTCCCGATCATACCAGTCGCTTCTGCCGGATCCGGCAAAACCGTGTCGCATCCGCCGGCGGCCTCGCGGCCGTTCGACCCAGTGTACGGCGAAACGCGGGCTGGTGTACAACGAAAAGACACATACCCGAGGACGGAGTGAAGCCAGATATGTCGAACTGGCTCCGTCGACGGTTCACCGACGCGTACGAGCGGATGCTCCGCCGACAGCTCGACGTCGCGCCGAGCCACGTCGCGATCATCCAGGACGGAAACCGCCGCTACGCCCGCGAGCACGGCGAGGACGCCCCCGACGGTCACCGGGAGGGCGCGCAGACGACGGAGCGCGTCCTCGGGTGGTGTGACGACCTCGGGATCGACGAACTGACGCTGTACGCCTTCTCGACGGAGAACTTCGAGCGCCCCGACGACGAGCTGGAACCGCTCTTCGATCTGCTCGAGTCGAAGCTCTACGAGTTCGCCGACGCCGACCGCGTCCACGAGAACGGCGTCCGGATCGGCGCGATCGGAGACGTCGAGGAGCTCCCCGACCGCGTCCGCGAGGCCGTCGCGTACGCCGAGTCGCGGACGGCCGACTACGACCAGCTACGTCTCAACGTCGCGCTCGCGTACGGCGGGCGCTCGGAACTGCTCGGCGCGGCCAGAGAGGTCGCCCGCGAAGTCGCCGCCGGCGACCTCGACCCGGCCGACGTCGACGTCGACGCCGTCGAACGGCGGCTCGCGAGGCACACCACCCGCGACGTCGATCTGATCATCCGGACCGGCGGCGACGAGCGGACCTCGAACTTCCTGCCGTGGCACGCAAACGGCAACGAGGCGGCCGTCTACTTCTGTGCGCCCTACTGGCCGGAGTTCTCGAGAGTCGACTTCCTCCGCGGCCTCCGCACTTACGAGTCGCGCGAGCAGTCCTGGCGACAGTCGCGGACGGAACGGGCGGTCGCGCTCCTCCGTGCGGTCACTGAAACCGAACTCGCGGACGCGCGGGCCGTCGCCACGCGACTCCGGACGCAGTTGCCCTCTGCCGGCGCGCGCGAGGTGTCAGCCGAACTCGAGCGCCAGCACGGCTCCGAGGCGGCCGAGCGCGCCGACTGAGGTGCGCTGCGTTTCGCGCAGCCGCTGCGGGATCAGCGACCGAACCGCCGCTGTCTGTTCTGGTAGTCGAGGACGGCCCTGAGATGGTCCCGACGGCGGAAGTCCCGCCAGTTCACGTCGGTGAAGTACAGCTCCGAGTAGACCGACTGCCAGATCAGAAAGTCCGAGAGCCGTTCGGCTCCCGTCTTGATCAGGAGGTCGGGGTCGTCGTCGAAGACGAGTCGGTCCTCGATCTGTTCGGCGTCGACGTCGTCGGGGTCGAGGTGGCCCGCGTCGACCGATTCCGCGATGCCCTGAACGGCGGCGGCGAACTCGCGTTTGCCGCCGAGCCCGATGTTGATCCGGACGGGCGCGTCGGCGCGCTCGGTGTCGCCCGGCCTGCGGACCGCGACGGGACGCGGCGAGTCGACGGTGCGCAGTTCGCGTTCCAGCGTCGGGACGACCGCCTCGTCGAGGACGCTCACCGAGATCGTGACGCGCGCTGCGCCGTACTCGAAGGCCCAGCCCAGAAACTCCGAGAGCGTCTCGTAGGCGCCCTGTTCGAGCAGGTCGCGCTCGGTGATCACGACGGCGACGTGTGCGGGGGGATCGGCCTCGTGGAGGCGGTGACGGAGGGCGAGATAGCGGTCGTACAGTCCCACGCGAGAGCGTGGGCTCTCGACCGGTATATGCCTCCGGGTTCGCGCGCTCGCCGGGCGACGTAACGTTGGCAATTAATGATGTTTGAGAAACCGCTATGATGTTTAAGTGTAGACAGTGGATTGCGGATTGCTCGCGGAAGCAAATACGAATGCGACAGAAAGTGAATCTATGTGACTCTGTGCGGAGTGAGATGCGGGGTGCGTCTGCGCGATGAACCACCCGCTTCGGGAGGTGCTGGAGCGACCGCTGCTTCGGTATCTACTGCGACCGGTCGCGGCGTTCGGCGGAGTCGTCGCCGTCGGGGTCGCCGGTTTCAGTTCCCTCGGCGGCGTCGGCATCGTCGACGCGCTCTTCTGGCTTCTCGATCCGACGAGTATCGAACTGCACTTTCGTGCACACGAGGGGCCGGAGACCCTCGTGAAAGGGTACGCGGTCGTCGTGCTGTCAGGCCTCGTCATCGCCGGCCTCTGGATCGGCGAGACGGTCTTTTCGGCCGCGTTCGGCGGACAGATCCAGACGGAGTTGAAAGAGATGCAGATCGAACGGACGGTCGACGAGTTGCAGGGACACACCATCATCTGCGGGTACGGAACGTTCGGGATGACGGTCGCACAGACGCTGCAGGACGCCGAGACGGACGTCGTCGTGATCGAGCAGGAGGACGCGCCGTTCCAGCGGGCGCTCGACGACGAGATGCTCGTGATTCAGGGCGACGCGCGGCGCGAGGAGACGCTGACCGACGCCGGCGTCAAACAGGCGTCGACGGTCGTCGGCGCGATCGACGACTCGAACGCGAACATCCAGATCGCGATGGCCGCGAGCCAGATCGCGCCGACCGTGCGGCTCGTCGTCCGGGTCGGCGACGAGATGTACGAACCGCTCGCGCGCCGGGCCGGGGCCGACGAGGTCATCATCCCGGAGATCGCGAGCGCAGAGCAGGTGACAGAGACGCTGTAGAGACCGCTGTGACACCGGCAGACGGCGACGTCGACGCGGTACGACACCCGATGTCGGGAGGGTTAAGTGCGCGTCGGGGGTATCCGGGGGTGTGCAATCGACGCTCCGGCGGGCGAGCGGGTTCGCCCTGGTGGGGACGATGGCGGTGGCCGCGCCGGTACTGGGCCGGGCGGCGTTCGTCCCGTTCGCCGCCGTCGCGCTCTTCGCGGCGTTCGTAGTCACGGACGGGCCGCTGTTCGATCTGTTCGCGCGCCCCAGCGACCGGCGTGAGGGCCGCCTGAACGGACTCACCGGGTTCGCGCTGGCGGCGGCCGGCCTCGCGATTCTCGCGACGGAGATCGGGCTGCCGATGTCGCTGTTCGTCACGGCCGTGTTCGTGCTCGCGTACGGGAACCTCGGCAAGCGACTCGTCGCCGAAACCTCCGACGAACCGTTCCTCGGCGTCGCGGGGTTCGCGGTCGGCGGAAGTCTCGCCGGCGTCGCCGGACAGGCCGCGGTCGCGTCGCTGACGGCCGCGCCCGTGGTCCCGCCGCGGTTCACCTTCCTCGCGGTCGCCGCGTCGCTCGTCGCGGCGCTCTTCCGCGAGATGCTCTTCGAGCGCGACGACCCGCTGGTGATGCTCTCGACCGGGATGCTGCTGTGGCTGTTCGACGCGCTCGCGGTCTCGGTCGGGACCGTCGACGTCGCGGCCGCGCTCGCCGTCACGGTGCTCCTCGGCTACGCCTCCTACGCGCTCGGCGCGGCCTCCGTCGCCGGGATGCTCTCCGGCGTCCTCCTGGGGCTTCTGGTCATCGTCTTCGGCGGCTTCGGCTGGTTCGCCGTCCTCATCAGTTTCTTCGGGATCGGCGCGCTGTCGACGAAGTTCAAGTACGACGAGAAACAGCGCCGCGGCGTCGCAGAGGAGAACGAGGGCGCGCGCGGCACCAGCAACGTCCTCGGCAACGCGACCGTCGCGCTCGTCTGCGTGATCGGGTTCGCCGCCAGCCGGTCGCTGCCCGTCGACGGCGCGCTCTTTCAGTTCGCCTTCGCCGGGTCGATGGCGGCGGCGCTGAGCGACACGCTCTCCTCCGAGATCGGCGGTCTCTACGACGACCCGCGGCTGATCACGACGTTCGAGCCCGTCTCGCCCGGCACTGACGGCGGTGTGACCTGGCAGGGCGGCCTGTTCGGCCTCCTGGGGGCAGCCGTCGTCGGCAGTGTCGCGCTCGCGCTCCTCCCGGGAGTGTCGCCGCTCGGGGCGGCCGTCGTCACGATCGGCGGCTTCCTCGGGATGACGGCCGACAGCGTGCTCGGTGCGACCGTCGAGGGGCCGAAGTTCGGCAACGAGGCGGTCAACTTCGCGGCGACGCTCGTGGGCGCGGTCGTCAGTACGCTCGCCGCGTTCGTGCTGTTCTGACGTGATCCGACCCGTACGGGCCGACGAGCGGTCGGCGCTCGCGACGCTGCAATCGTACCTCGATGCGCCCGTACCCGAACTCCTCGCGTCCGTCGGGACCGTCGGCAGCTGCCTCGTCAGCGTCGACGACGCGGATCGGCCCGTCGGCTACGTACTCGCGGTCGGCGGCAGCGACACCCATCTCGCGGAACTGGTTGTCCACCCCGACTACCGCCGGGAGGGGCGCGCACGAGCGCTTTTGCGAGCGGTGATCGACCGCGCGGAGCCCGGAACGCGGGTGACGCTCGTCGTCGCC
Organism: Halobellus sp. Atlit-31R; assembly: GCA_003665935.1. GTDB lineage: Archaea > Halobacteriota > Halobacteria > Halobacteriales > Haloferacaceae > Haloquadratum. The sequence continues at coordinate 209,917 of QPLR01000003.1, forward strand.
GTCGACAACAGCCCGGCGCGCTCGCTGTACGAGTCGGTCGGGTTCAACACAGTCGAGCGCCGGCCCGGCTTCTACGCGGACGATCCTGGCGCGTCGGACGACGCCGTCGTCTACGCGTACGAGATCGAGAGCGACTGAGCGAAGCGAAGAGCCTTCAGCGGGTCAGCTCGCGACCGAGTTCGCCAGCTGATCGGCTTCCAGCAGCCGCACGCCGACCGGTTTCTTGACGAACTCCCCGGTCGAGGCGGCGACCGCGTGGTCGACGCCGCGCTGGGCGGCGACGTCTAAGAGCCGCTGCGTGAACTCCCCGTCGACGATCGCCGCGTACGGGACGGGGTCGGCGTCGGCGATCGCGTCGAACGCCTCGTCTGCGGAGTGTTCGGAGACCGTGACGAGGTCCGCGTCGAGCAGGCGGATCGTCCCGCGCTGCTCGTCGATGACCTCGCGGACGTGATCTCTGAGCGACTTCGGCCGTGCCGACTCCTCGCTCTCGGATTCGGCCGCGTCTCCGGTCTCGGATTCTGCCGCGTCTCCGGTCTCGGATTCTGCCGCGTCTCCGGTCTCGGATTCGGCCGCGTCTCCGGTCTCGGGTTCGGTCGCGTCCCCGGTCTCGGCGCCGGTCGCATCCTTACTCTCGGATTCGGCTACCCGCGGCTCCGCCGAGTCGGTCGGTCCTTCGGCGGGTTCGTCGCCCTCGGCTTCCGGCTCCGGCTCCAGCTCCTCGATCGCGTCGCTCTCGGTCGTCGCCGACGCCGAGGCGTCAGCGGTCGCCTCCGGCGCGGTTGTAGTAGCGTCGTCGTCCGGCTCGCCGATCGGTCCGGTCGGCGTACACCGCCTCGGTCGGTCGTTTTCGAGCGACGCGCCGGAGCGGTCGGCGTCGGCGCTCGCTGCGCCGTCCGCGGCGACGTCGGTCGTCCGTTCGGCATCAGCAGACCCGGAGGCTGGGGCCGCCGACTCAGTCGTCGGCGACCCCTGGCGAGGGTCCGGTCGCTCACCGTCGGAACTCGCCGCGGCGTCGGTGTCGGCACCGGCGTCGCCTGCGGCTGACTCCTCCAGCGCCCCCTCTAGCTCGAAGGACTCGATCGGGGCCTTGTCGCGAAGCGCCGCGAACACCTCGCCGCGCTTGAGGTCCTCGACCGAGCGGCCCTCCGGCGCGAACGCGACGTGGTCGACGTCGCCCACCTGCAGCAGTTCGCGGAGAATGAGCCTGCCGCCGCGGTCCCCGTCGAAGAAGGCGGTGGTGGTCCGCCGGCGCGTGAGTTCGGCGACGGCGTCGGGGACGTTGGTTCCTTCGACCGCGATGGCGTTCTTGATGCCGTAGCCGAGGAGGGTCAGCACGTCCGCGCGGCCCTCGACGACGATGACGGCATCGGAGTCGGCGACGTGCGGTCCCGCCGGGAGGCCCTCGTACTCGCTTATGTCCTCGATTCGAACGCTCTCTTTGACTTCGTCGAGGATCTCCGTCGAGGACATCACGCTCTCGTCGAAGGAGTCGGAGAGGAGTTCCTTCGCCCGTTCGACGACTTCGCGGCGCTTCGCCTCCCGAACGTCTTCGATGTCCGTTACTTCGACGGTGGCCCGGCAGGGACCGACGCGAGTGATCGTCTCGAGGGAGGCGGCGAGGATTGCCGTCTTGACCCGGTCGAGACTGCTCGCGATAGTGACGGTCCCGAAAGACTGCCCGTTCTCGGAGTCGATTTCGACGTCGATGCGGCCGACTTTAGACGACTGTTGGAGGTCGCGGAGATCCAGATCGTCGCCGAGGAGCCCTTCGGTCTGACCGAAGATGGCTCCGACGACGTCGGAGCGCTCCACGACGCCGTCGGCGGTGATCGCTGCGTGGATGAGGTATTTTTCGGTGTCTTCCATTGGTGAATCCCCCCGTTGGGGCGGTGTGATGGTGTTGTGAGTGCCATGGGAAACCCGATGACGTCCTTAAATATGGGCGGCTCTCGGCAAATATCTATCGTACCCGAGAAAAACGCCGCCTCCCAGCAGTCGCGAGCAAGGGACGCGACCCACTGGCTCACACCAGCCGCCGGCGTTGCCCGGCAGGGACGCACGCCGCGAGGTCGGGGATCGACGGCGAGGGTCCCGGGTGCGACGGGTCACAGTTATTTTCCCACCGACCGGAAGCTACGAAGAAATTTTTTCTTCATAGTATCGTATCGAATCTCGAAGAACAATATTTACATACACTGAGTGGTGAGTTAGATTCGATGACGCGACAGAAGAGAGATTATCTGTGGGTTGGCGTGTTCGCAGTGCTCGTAACGTTCGCCATCCCGTGGTTCCTCTGGCGCGACGCGGCGACGTGGCTCGGGCTGCCGGTGTGGCTGTGGTGGCACATCGGCTGGATGGGCCTCGCGTCGGTCGCGTTCGCGCTCTTCGCGCGCGGCGCGTGGGACCGCGGAATGAACGTCGATCCCGAGGAGGTGGGGTTCGATGGCTGAGTCCGACCTGCTGATTCAGCTGGGAGTCGTCGGCGCGTATCTCGTCGTCGCGCTCGCCGTCGGCGTGCTCGCGTACCGGCTGACCGGACGCGACGCCGAGGACTACTACCTCGCCAGCCGCTCGCTCGGGACAGTCGTGCTCCTCTTTACCACGTTCGCGACGCTGCTGTCGGCGTTCACCTTCTTCGGCGGCCCGGACCTCGCGTACGGTGCAGGGCCGGAGTGGATCCTCGTGATGGGGCTGATGGACGGGATCCTGTTCGCGATCCTGTGGTACGTGATCGGCTATCGGCAGTGGCTTATCGGAAAGGTGCAGGGCTACGTCACGCTCGGCGAGATGCTCGGCGACCGCTTCGGTTCGACGCGCCTCCGCGCGCTCGTCGCCGGTGTCTCGCTGTTCTGGCTGTTCCCGTACGTGATGCTCCAGCAGATGGGCGCGGGTGAGGCGATCGTCGGCCTCACGAACGGGACGGTTCCTTACTGGGTCGGCGCGGCGCTCATCACGCTGTTTATGATCGTCTACGTGGTTCTGGCGGGGCTCCGCGGCGTCGCGTGGACCGACACGATCCAGGGGCTCTTTATGCTCTCGATCGTCTGGCTGGCGGTCGTCTGGGTACTCACGAGCGCGGGAGGACTCGACGCCGTCTCGGCGTCGCTTTCGGACACCCAGCCCGAGTTCCTCGCGCTCGGCGGCGGGCTCTACTCGCCGCAGTGGATGATCGCGCAGGCAGTGACGATCGCGTTCGGCGTCACGATGTTCCCGCAGATCAATCAGCGCTTCTTCGTCGCGAAGGACGTCCGCGTCCTGAAGCGCTCGTTCGCGCTGTGGCCGGTGCTGGTCGTGCTGCTGTTCGTGCCCGCGTTCCTGCTCGGCTCGTGGGCGGCGGGGCTCGGCGTGTCGGTGCCGGAGGGGGCGAACGTCGTGCCGGTGTTGCTGAACGCGTACACTCCTGGCTGGTTCGCGGCGCTCGTCGTCGCCGGCGCGCTGGCGGCGATGATGTCGTCGTCGGACTCGATGCTGCTGTCGGGGTCGTCGTATCTGACGCGGGACCTCTACCGGCCGTTCGTGAACCCCGACGCCAGCGAGGAGCGCGAGGCGTGGATCGCCCGGCTGGGCGTCGCCGCCTTCGCAATCGGGACGTTCGTCGTCAGCCTGTTCCGCCCCGGGACGCTCATCACCGTCGGCGATACGGCCTTCGGCGGCTTCGCACAGCTCACGCTCCCGGTGATGGTCGCACTCTACTGGTCGAAGACGACGCGGCAGGGGATGTTCGCCGGCATCGTGGGCGCGCAGCTCTTTTACGTCGCACACGTCTTCCTGCCGGCGATCACTCTCGGCGGCGTCACCGTCTTCGGCGGGAGCTACTTCACCTGGGACTTCGCGCTCTACGGGATGGTGCTCTCGCTCGTCCTCACGGTCGGCGGCTCGCTGCTGACGACGCCCGACGCCGACGAGCGGAGCGAGACGTTCGCGGTCGGCTCGCGCGCGGACTAACGGCCGCTGCGTCGCCGCCCCGATGGCCGCCCGTTCTCGGGAAACGACGCGGAGCGAAGCGCTCTTGTTCGATCGGTCCAAGTTTCGGATATGAACGAGCCGGGAATCCAGTCGCTGATGGATCAGGAGACGCTGGCGGCTCGCGTCGACTCCGGGGAGGCCCCCGACTGGGTTCGACGCCACTTCGAGACGTTTACCGACGCACTGCTGGGCGAACGAAACGGGACGCCGTTCCCCTGTCACTTCGGCGCGCAGTCGGTACGCGACGGCGAGCCGCTCTACACCGCGGTGCCGTCGCTGACGGACCCCGACGCGCTGCTGTCGTTCCGGGACACGCTGCTCGAATATATCGAGACCTACCCGGACGCCCCCGGGCAGACGTCGTTCGTGACGTTCTTCAAGCCGCCCGAGCGGGAGTTCACCGAAGCGGACTACCACGAGTCGCTGTGGCATCTGCTCCAGTTCCTTCACGTTCACGACCCCGAGCCGTGGCCGGCGGACATCCCGACAGATCCGGACGACCCCCGCTGGGAGTTCTCCTTCGGCGGCGAGCCGATGTTCCCGACCTGTCGCGCACCTTTCTACGACGACAGAAAGAGCCGTTACTGTCCGATCGGACTGGAGATCACCTTCCAGCCGCGGTCGCTCTTCGAGGGCATCACCCACGACACCGAAGCCGGCCAGCGCGCCCGCGAGCAGATCCAAGAGCGCATCGAGGAGTACGACGGCGTCTGTCCCCACGCCGACCTCGGCGACTGGGGGGTCGACGGCGACCGCGAGTGGGTGCAGTATCTGTTCCGTGAGGACCCCGAGCAGTCGCCCGACGAGTGCCCCATCGAGGTGACGCGCGAGCATCCGAAGGCCGCCGACCCGCGCTCGCACCCGACGCCGGCGGACGACTGAGACCGACGATGACGGCGACGCTAGCGAACTCCGCCGCGGAACTGCCAGCGCTCGGCGACCGGCCAGCGCTGCTCCTCGTCGACCTCCAGACCGGCTTCGACGATCCAGTGTGGGGAGAGCGAAACAACCCCGACGCCGAGCGGAACGCCGCGCGCCTCCTCGACGCCTGGCGCGCTGCGGAGTTGCCGCTGGTCCACGTCCGCCACGACTCGACGGAGTCGGACTCGCCGCTGCGCGGGGACGGTCCGGGATTCGCCTGGAAACCCGAGACCGCGCCCGCGGACGACGAACGAGTGATGACGAAACGCGTCAACGCCGCGTTCGTCGGGACCGACCTAGAGGCGTGGCTCCGCGACCGCGACTGCGAGACGGTCGTCGTCGTCGGCCTCACCACTGATCACTGCGTTTCGACGACGACGCGGCTGGCGGAGAACCTCGGCTTCGACCCCGTAGTCGTCTCGGACGCGACCGCGACGTTCGAGCGCGACGCGCCGGACGGGACGCACTACTCGGCCGCGGAGGTCCACCGGACGGCGCTGACGCACCTGTACGGCGAGTTCGCCGACGTGGCGACGACTGCGGACGTGCTCGCAGCCGTTGGACGCCCGGAGCCGTGAGGCGCAGCTAGCCGTCGGCCGGCGCGCGGTGCCGAGGGGTACGGCCGTCGGCGCGGTGCCGGGACGGCCGTCGTACCGCCGGTACGTATTTGTCGATCGCGTGAGACGTGCGGGTATGCCGCGTGCCCTGTTGACGTCTCTCGGTATCGGCCTGTTTCTCGTCGGCGGCGGCGTCCTTGCAGTCGCTGGCCTCCCCACCGAGATCCCGATGGGGCTCTTCGTCCTCTGGACGGCCTGTGCCGGTGCCGCGTTCGTCGTCGCCGGTCGCCGCGAACGGGTGCAGGTCGGACCGCGGTCGGTCCGGTGGTACGTCTTCGCCGGCGTCGGCGACGTCGCGCTCGCCGGCGCGGCGCTGTCTGTCGCAGTACCGGATCTCCTCGCGAGCGCGCGCCCCGCGGTGAGCGTCGTATCCGACCCGCTTGGCGGCCTCCTCGGTGTGCTCGCGCTGGCGTGCGTCGGACTCGGCTGCGTCCACGGAGCGGGTCACCGCGAGATCGGCCCGGGCAGGTGACGGGCGCTTTAACATCGGGTCGTGCCTACGACGACGTATGCAGACGCACATCGTCCCGGTCGGGTTCGACTACGACCGCCTGATCGCACCGCTCATCCGGGACCAGCAGGACGTCGACAGGGTGATTCTGCTGGAGGGCGCAGTCGGCAGCGAGTCGAACGTCGAGTACTCCCGGAACCTCTCGGGGAAACTGGAGAAGGACTTCCAGAACCTGCTCGGAGCCGACACCGAGCGCGTCGTCGTCGCCGACGTCTACGACTACGACGCCGCCTTCGAACAGGCCTACGACCTGATCAACGCCGAACTCGACGCCGCCGACGACTCGGAGGTGTGGGTGAACGTCTCGGCGATGCCCCGGCCGGTCTCGTTCGCGTTCGCCACAGCCGCCCACTCGATTATGGTCGAGCGACAGGAGGACCGCGAGCGGATCCACACCTACTACACCGCTCCCGAGAAGTACTTAGAGACCGAGCTGGCCGAGGAGGTGCGCGCCGCGAAGGATCTGCTCGGGGAGATCGAGCGTGGCGTGGCCGTCGACGACGAGCGGGTGCGCGAGCGCTACGAGTCCGCCGCGGACCTACTGGAGGAGTTCGACGAACGCGGGACGACGATCGGCGCGAAGCGCATCGGCGACAGCCACATCGTCGAACTCCCGGTGGCGTCGTTCCGGAACGTCAAACCGTTCGAGGAGGTCATCCTCTTCGAGCTCGGCGAGTACGGGGAGTTCGCCTCGGTGTCGGAGCTCGCGGAGACGCTGGCGCGCGACATGAACGAGGAGTACACCGACTCCTTCCGCTCGAAAGTCATCTACAACGTCGACCGGCTGGGACCGGGCGGGAAGGGCTACATCGAACAGGAAGAACACGGGAAGTCCTACCGGACGCGGCTCTCGCGCATCGGTCAGCTCTGGGTGCGTGCTCACGCCGAAGACGACGTTCTCGCCGGCGACTGAGCACGCGGTGAGAAAGCGCCTCTACTCGACGTCGAGGTCGAACTGCTCGTTCTCGACGACGGCGTTGAGGACGACGCTGGTGTTCGACTCGCGGATGTCGGCGTCCGTGAGCAGCTCTTTGATCTGCGCGTTCATCCCGTCGGTGTCCTCGAACTTCCCGACCGCGATGACGTCGTAGTCGCCCGTCACCTCGTAGACGGTCGTCATCTGTTTGTGGCCGCGGAGTCGTTTCGTGATCTCCGGGAGCGCGCTCCCCTCGACCTTCAGCTGGATGATGGCCGTGACGTCGTAGCCGAGTGCGTCGTAGTTGACCCTCGGTGTGTAGCCTTCGATGACGCCTTGGTCTTCGAGATCACGGAGGTGGTTGGAGACCGTCGTGACCGAGACGTCGAGTTCCTCAGCGAGGCTGCGGAGACTGGCCCGACCGTCGCCGAGTAAGGCGTTGATCAGTTTTGCGTCGAGGTTTTCGTACGTCATTACAATCACGATACGTCCGACCCCATTAGAATTTTACGAATATCCAATTAGCAAAGCGAGTGCGGGCATTTGCACTAAGCGATAACGTCTTTATACTGGGAGTGTTCGGATTCGATTGTCCAAGATATGACGGACGAAAATGAATCCCCGACCGCCGTCGCAGACGGCGGTCTCTCCGCCGAAGCACAGCGCGTCATCGACGAGATCGAGGAGAAAGACGTCGACTTCCTCCGCCTGCAGTTCACCGACATTCTCGGCACCGTAAAGAACGTCGCCGTCCCCGCGACGCAGGCCGAGAAGGCATTCACCGACGGAATCTACTTCGACGGATCGAGCATCGAGGGCTTCGTCCGTATTCAGGAGTCCGACATGCGACTCAAGCCCGACCCCGAGACGTTCGCCATCCTGCCGTGGCGCGACGGCCGCTCGGCGCGGCTCATCTGCGACGTGATCAACACGTCGACCGGCGAACCGTTCGAGGGCGACCCGCGAAGCGTCCTGAAGCGCGTCCTCGAACGCGCCGAGGCGATGGGCTACACGGTCAACGTCGCCCCCGAGCCCGAGTTCTTCCTCTTCGAGGAGGACGAAGAGGGCCGCGCGACGACGAAGACGAACGACGCCGGCGGCTACTTCGACCTCGCGCCGAAGGACCTCGCCTCCGACGTCCGCCGCGACATCATTTACGGCCTCGAACAGATGGGCTTCGAGATCGAAGCCAGCCACCACGAGGTCGCCGAAGGCCAGCACGAGATCAACTTCGAGTACGACGACGCTCTCACCACCGCCGACAACGTCGGGACGTTCCGGACGGTCGTCCGCGCCATCGCGGCCCAGCACGATCTTCACGCGACGTTTATGCCCAAGCCGATCCCGAAGATCAACGGCTCGGGGATGCACACTCACGTCTCGCTGTTCGACGAGGACGGCAACAACGCCTTCCACTCCGACGACGACGACGCCGCGTTCAACCTCTCTGAGACGGCGCAGTCGTTCCTCGCGGGCGTCCTCGAACACGCCCCCGCGATCACGGCCGTCGCCGACCCGACGGTGAACAGCTACAAGCGCCTCGTGCCCGGCTACGAAGCGCCGGTCTACGTGGCGTGGTCCGACCGCAACCGCTCTGCGCTCATCCGCAAGCCGGCCGCGCGCGTCCCGGCCGCCTCCCGCATCGAGCTCCGGTCGCCCGACCCCTCGTGTAACCCCTACCTCGCGTTCGCCGCGATCATCCACGCCGGTCTGGAGGGCATCGAGCAGGGCCTCGAAGCGCCCGACCCGGTTCGCGAGAACATCTACGAGTTCGGCGAGGAAGAGCGCGAAGAGTACGGCATCGACACGCTGCCGCCGAACCTCGGTGCGGCCGTCGCCGCGCTCGAAGAAGACGAAGTCGTCGAGGAGGCGCTCGGCGAGCACGTCTACGAGAAGTTCATCGAGGCGAAGACCCAGGAGTACGACGAGTTCCGCATCGACGTCTCCCAGTGGGAACTCGACCGCTACCTCGAGAAGTACTGAGCGCCGCCGACACGCGCTTCGGCACCAATATACGTTTTTTGCGGCTGCTACGGCTCTCTGGCGTCGACCACGAGCGGCAGCGCGAGCAGTCCGACGGCTCCGACCGCGCCGGCGGCGGCGATCACTGGCCCGCTCGCGAGCAGTTTCGCCGATCCGCTCATCACGCCGAGCGCCAGGGCCAACCCACTGCCGCCGACAGCGAACGTCCGTCGAGAGAGCGCGACCGTCACCGTCGCCGCGCGGCGACCGAACCGATGCCAGGCCGCCGCGCCGCCGGCGGCCGTACCGACGCCGAGGAACAGTTCGCTCTCGCCCGGCGCGACCAGCAGGCCCGCGAGGCCGAGCCCGGCCGCGACCGCGAACAGCGCGGTGACGTGTCGGTGATCGGGCGTCGTAAGCGCGCCGTGGGGGTCGTCCCGGTCGAACCCCGGCCCGAGACCGACCGCGACCGCGAGGAAGCCGACGCCGATCCCGACGCCCGCGACGACGTCGGCGAGATAGTGGACGCCGATGACGACTCGCGAGAGCGCTACGGTGGCGACGACGACGCCCGCGACCGCGAGTCGCTGCCGCCAGCGACCGCGCGTTGCGAGGACGGCGACGCCGCCCCAGAACATCGTCGCGCCGAGGGCGTGCCCGCTCGGGAACCCGAGTCCGTCGCGGTAGGAGATCGGCGGGCGCGGGAGCCCGAAGAAGTGTTTCAGCCCGGTCGTGAGGCCGATCGCACAGAGCCCGAGCGCCAGCGCGAACACCGCGGCGCGGCGCGACAGGCCGATGCGGTCGCCGAGGAGATACGCGAGCGCGACGCTCGCCAGGAGGAGATACGGGTTTCCGAGGTGCGTGAGCGCCCAGAACACCGCCGTGACCGCCTCGGGCAGCGACTCGGCGAGGGCGACCTCGCCGATGCCGCGAGTGACGAGCGGCGTTGCGATCGGAGTCATCGATCCGGACTCGCCGCGCGACCGACAAATATCGTCGGGTTCGACGGCGGTCGTTCCCGGAGCCGCCCTGCGAGCGCCCGATCAGGAGCGCCGATCGCGGACCCAGTCGACGAGGCGGCCGGGCACGCCGAGGGCGTTCAGCCCGACGCCGAAGACCACGAAGAGCGCGTAGAGTCCGAGCGTCGAGAGGTAGATGACGAGCATCGCGACGACCGCCAGCAGGTCGTCGTCGAGCAGGTAGAAGGCGGCGACAGTCGCAACCGTGCCGTACAGGAGCACGAGGTACGGACCCCAGCCGCGGGCCTTGCCGCGGCGGAGTCGCCCCCGGACGTAACGGCGCATCTCGGATTCGACGTCCGGGCGCTCGACCGTGCGCGACTGCACGTCGTCCTCGAAGGCATCGAGATCGGCGCGCAGCTCCTCGACGCGGCGGTCGAGCTGTTCGAGGTCGGGCGCGCCACGGGGCTCGACGTCGGTGTCGTCGCCCGGTTCGGAGTCGGGGTCGTCGCCCGGTTCGGAGTCGGGGTCGTCGCCCGGTTCGGAGCCGGCGCTCGCCGCGTTCTCTGTGCCCGCCGCGTCCTCGTCGGGCGTGGTCGCATCCTCCGCGGCGTCGTCGTCGGGTGTCGTCGCGTCGTCCGCACTCATCGTCCGCTCGTCACGTCGGCCCCGCGGGTGTTGTACCTGCCGATCCCGCTCCTCGTCGTCGCCGGGCGGCGGCGCGGTCTCTCGGTCCGCGCCGTCGACCGCCCCCGCGAGGACGGCGTTGATCACCGCGCCGGAGAGCACGAGGATCCCCGAGAAGTAGAACCAGGTGACGAGCAACAAGAGCGCGCCGAGCGCGCCCGCGACGCCGCTCGACAGCTGCGCGTAGAAGCCGAACACGACGCCCAACACCGCCCAGCCGAGGCCTGCGAACAGCGCGCCCGGAAGCGCCTGTCGCGGTGTGACCGGCACGTCGGGGATGACCGCGTACAGCGGGACGAACGCCACCACGAGGAACGCGAGGAGGAGCAGCGGACTGACGAGCCCGACGAACGGCACGTCGACGACGGCGATGACGGCCGCGGCGACGGCGACGCCGATGGTCGCGCCGCCGAGCGAGACGAGCGTCACGAGCCCGTCTCTGATCTGGTCGAGGATCGAACTGGTCGGGTAGCCGTAGATCCGGGCGAAGGCGACGTCGATCCCGCGGAACAGTTTCAGCGCGCCCCACGTCGTGACCAGGAGGCTGACGATCGACAGCGTCCCCTGCCCGGCCCGGTCTGCGAGCGCGCTCTCTACGAGATCCGCCCCGGAAGGGAGCAGATACTGCTGGGCGATCGCCCGGACCTGCGCGGCGAGATCCGCCCCGCCGACGACGGTCGCGACGACGACTGCGAGCGTGAGCAACGGGACGAGCGAGACGAGCACGTAGTAAGAGATCCCCGCCGCCAGGAACGTCACCTCCCGCTCGCGAACGGTGTCGACGATCGCACGCGCTACGACGGCCGGGTCCTGAGTCCGAACGCTCACGGTCGTGTGTTTCGACGGACTGACACAAGAGTGTACGTGGTGGCCCGGTCGCGGCCGCGTCCGCAGTCGCCGACTACTCGGCGGTCGCGTCGCGAATCTCGGGGATCGTCGCGTCAGTTTTGAACGCCGTGCCGGAGTAGTGGGCGGGCGTCGCCGCGAAGCCGGCGTCCCGGAGATCCGCGAGGAAATCGTCCATCGCCGGCGCGGAGCGGCTCCACTGCTTGCAGAGCCGGTGCTGGTCGTAGTGCGTCGGCGTGTCGAGTTCGCCGGCGACGGCGTCGAGCAGTCGGCCGGCCCGCGCCGCCTCGCCCATCTCGTCGGTCACGTGCTCGCGGACCTCGCGAGCGAAGTCGGCGTCGCAGATCGCTCCGAGATAGAGCGGGCCGGCCGCGAGCAGACGGTCGCCGCCACAGACGCCGCAAGTCTCCGGCGGGTGTGCGATCAGGCCGAACTCGTGAGTCCGGTGGAGGCAGTCCTCGCAGTGGTGGACGTAGCCCAGTCGGTCGAGGAGTTCGTCGGCCCGAGTCGCCCGCGCGTCGAGTTCGAGGTACGCGCGGGCGTAGTGTCGCGTGACGTGCGAGAGGATCGGGACGGCGGCCTTGTCGTAGCGCGCGGCGGTGCGGACGAGCGCCGAGAGGAGGACGCGGAGGCCCATCTCGGGGTGGTAGTCGGTGTTCTGCGGGAGCGTCGCGTACTTGCGGATGCCGGAGCGCTGGTGTGCACCGCAGAGGGGCGCGGTGTCGGTGGCGGTGACACAGACGAGGTTCCGCGTGTTCGCGAACGCGGCGTCGACGAAGGGGATCGGCGTCCCGAACGGATCGAGATCGACGACGTCGAAGACGGACTCGTGGAGCAGCGCGTTGACGTTGCGCTCGACGACCGTGCCGTCGAGGTCGTTGCGTGCGAGGTTCTCGCGGGCGAGCGCGACCGCGTCGGCGTCGACGTCGGCGCAGGTGACGTCGAGGCCCGTGGCGGCGGCGCGGACGCCGCGGATCCCGCTTGCGGCCATCGCGTCGAGATAGGAACTGAGCCGGGGTTCGCGCTCCCGGTACGCCCGCAGCGTCGCAACCGTCACGTCGCGGTTGAGTTCCTGCGTCGGGTTGTAAAACACGCCCTCGCCTGCGCCCTCGGATGCGCCGTCGCGGGCGTCGGGGACCGACACCTCGACGTCGCCCTCACGAACGTCCATATCTCGGCTCGGACGCCCCGCGGCGAAAAGCGATGCGATGCGCGGTCCACCCGCGACGGCGAGCGATGCCCGAGTCCGGCACCGGTGGCGTTTTGTCCGCCCCCGAGCAAGCGACGGGCGTGAGTGAGGGCGACGGCGACTCGGCCAGCGAGCGCGGGTCGGCAGGCGGCAGTGACGACGCCGGAGAAGTCGACGGCGATGGCGTGAAAAAAGGCGCCAGCGACGACGACGGAGAAGCCGGCAGCGCCGACGTCAAAAAAGCCAGTAGCGACGGCGAGGACCCCGCGAGCGACCGCGCCGACCCCACCGCTGACGACCACACGGCGGGATCCGCGAACGTCGCCTCCGACAGCTACGTCGTCCCGACCGAGACCGAAAGCGACGCCGAGACCGCTTGGCGACGGGAGCTCGCGGTGGCGGGGGAACTGACCCCGAGCGCGGTCGACACGCTGATCAGACTCCACGACGGCCGCGGCGCTCGCGCCATCGAAGCCGTCTCGGAGGGGCGGGTCAAGCGCTACCGCGACTTCACCGTCGTCGTCGGGCACGCCGACGAGTACGTCGTCGAGGACGGCGGCTGCACCTGCAAGGACAGCTCCTACAACCTCGATCCCGATGACCCCCACGAGCGCTGCTGGCACGTCCTCGCGGTCGCCATCGCCGAGCGGATCGGCGAGGTCGACCACCACGAGATGTGGTACTCCGAGGTTCGGGAGTTCATCTAGCCGGGGCTCGATACGTCTCCGGACCGCTTTTACCCCGTCTCGGCGAACGGCGAGCTATGCCAACGATCGACGAGAAGCGGGTGTACACCGACACCGCCGGCACCGAGACCGTCTACCTCGCGTCGGGGCTGGGCGTCGTCGCCGTCTCCGTCTCCGACGATCTGATCGGCGAATTCGGCATCGCCCAGCGGTGTCGCGCGCGCGACGTCGCCACGTCGGGAGCGCTCGTCGCAGTCGCGACCGACGAGGACGTGCTGGTCGCCGATCGACGCGCGCCCAGCGGCGGCGACTCCGCAGCGGCAGGGCGAGTCGACGCGCCGGCGTTCAAATCGACGGACTTCGGCCCGGCTTCGGCCGTCGGATTCGACGAGGGCGCGCTCCTCGCCGGCGACGACGGCGGGCGACTCGGCCGGTGTGCGGAGCCGGCCGCCGTCGCCTCCGCAGGCGAAACAGGGGGCGAACCCACAGACGGGAGTGCAGGCGAGTCCACAGACGGGAGTGCGGGCGAGAGCGCGGACGAGCCCGAAGCGACGTGGACCGACGTCGGCACGACCGGGGGCGTGCGTGCGATCGACGGCGGCCTCGTCGCCGCCGCAGACGGCGTCTATCGCGTCAGCGAGCGCAGCGTGACGCACGCGGGGCTCGACGACGCCCGCGACGTCGACGCCGAACCGCTCGTGGCGACGGGCACGGGACTGTACAAGCTCGGGAACGGCTGGATGGACGTCCTCCCCGGACCGGTCGACGCCGTCGACGCCGCTGGGGGGCGCGCACACGCCGTAAGCGAGGGGACGCTGTACGCGCGCGACCCAGCGGCCGGAGCCGACGACGCCTGGCACGCCGAGGCACTGCCGGTCGACACCGACGTCGTCGCCGTGACACACGGCGCGGCCTCGTCGTACGCGGTCACGGCCGACGGGACGCTCGCCGTCCGGACGAGCGACGAGTGGCGGTATCGAGGGCTGGGCGTCACCGACGTCACAGCGGCCGCCGTCTGAGGGCGGTGCGCTGCTCGGTGAGCTCTCACGCCCCAGGAGTCGCCGTTCGGCGAGTCGGTGCGCCGCACTCGCACAGAGACCGAAGACGGAAAGGGGTTTTACCGCGGATCGAGAGGTTCCCAGTATGATCGTACCCGGCGCATCCTCACAGGCTCTCGCGGCCGCGCTCGCGGCGGAACTGGGCGAACCGCTGGCGGCCGTCGAGTACGACCGCTTCCCCGACGGCGAGACGCTCGCCGCCGTCCCCGAGTTCGCCGCCGACCGCGCGATCGTGGTGGCGGCGACGGACTCGAACGACGCGTGGGTCGAACTGCTGCAGCTGCAGGACGCGGTCCGAGAGGCGGGGGCGTCAGAGGTCGTCACCGTGATCCCGTATATGGGCTACGCGCGGCAGGACCGGGCCTTCGGGGCGGGCGACCCCGTCTCCGCTCGCGCGATGGCCCGCGCCGTCGCGACCGGGACCGACCGCGTGGTGCTCGTGAATCCGCACGAGGAGTCGGTCGCGGACTTCTTCGACGCGCACGTGACGATCTGTGACGCCGCCGGCCGCCTCGCCGAGCCGCTCCCGGACGACCTGGTCGATCCGCTCTTCCTGTCGCCGGACGCCGGCGCAGTCGAGTTAGCGGAAACTGCGCGTGCGGCCTACGGGACGGGCGATACCGACTACTTCGAGAAGACGCGTCACTCGGGCACCGAGGTCGAGATCGCGCCGAGCGACGCCGAGACCGACGGCCGAGACGTCGTCATCGTCGACGACATCGTCGCGACGGGGACCACGATGAGCGAGGCCGTCGCGCATCTCGACGACGACGGCGCGTCGCGGGTCTTCGCCGCGTGCGTCCATCCGCTGCTCGCACAGAACGCCCGCACGAAACTCGAACGCGCCGGGATCGAGCGAATCGTCGGGACCGACACGATCGAGCGCGACGTCAGCGTCGTCTCGGTCGCGCCCATCGTCGCCGCCGCCGTCGACGCCGTCGACGCCGTCTGAGCAGTGCGAGACGCGAGATGCGCGAGACTCCCTCACCAGAGGCTGCGGACGACGCCGACCGGCTCTTCCCCGACGAGCGACACGTACTCGAAGCCGACTGCACGCGCTGTCCCGCGCTCGTCGAGTGTCGCGAGCGGATCTCGTGGGGGACCGGCGACCGCGACGCGGCCGTCCTGGTCGTCGGCGAAGCCCCCGGTTCGGGTGCGCCCGACGCCGACACGTGGCGCGGTGGCAACTGGACGGGGCGGGCGTACACGACGCGACACTCCGGGCGTCGCGTCCGCGCGCTCCTCGCGGACGCCGGACACCCCGACGCGTACGTCACGAACGCCGTGAAGTGTTTCCCCTGCGACGGCGACGGGTCGAACCGTGCACCCACGGCGACGGAGCGGGCGAACTGCCGCACGCACCTGCGCGCGGAGATCGAGACCGTCGACCCCGAGGTGATCGTCGCCACGGGCAAGCACGCGACGACGAGCGTGCTCGCGCTGGAGGGGCGCGAGCTCGGCGGCTTCGTCGAGCACGTCCTAGAGCCGATCGAACTGGAGCGCGTCGGGACGCGACTGCTGCCGATTCTGCACCCGTCGTATCAGGACGTCTGGCGCGCCCGCCTCGGCTACGACGACGGCGCGTACCGCGAGGCCGTCTGTGCCGCCGTCCGTCGCGCCGTCGGCGACGCGTGACGCCGCCGCGACCCGAACCTACTTCGGCGATCCGCCCGACGTGTCGCGTATGAGCGACGACCCGACGATCTTCGAGCAGATCATCGCCGGCGACATCCCGGCGCGCATCGTCTACGAGACGGACACCGTCGCGGCGTTCCTCGACGCGAATCCGCTCGCCCCCGGCCACACGCTCGTCGTTCCGAAAACGCCCTACGAGCGACTCGGCGACCTCCCTGACGACGTCGCCGCAGACGTGTGGGCCGCGGTGCAGGAGCTGACGCCGCGGATCGAGGCGGCCGTCGACGCGGACGCGACGACTGTCGGCGTGAACGACGGCGAGGCCGCCGGGCAGGAGGTCCCGCACGTCCACGTGCACGTCGTGCCCCGGTTCGAAGGCGACGGCGGCGGCCCGATTCACGCGGTCGCCGGCGACCGCCCGGATCTCTCGGAGGCGGAACTCGACGACATCGCCGACTCGATCACGGCAGAGGCGTAAGCGGGGCCGGCGAAACTCGGAACCGCCCGACGGGCTCGGTCCCGCGTCGTCGCCGCCCGACGGTTCGTGCCATTTACAATCGATCGGGCGGGCAGGTGGCGTATGTCCACACCAGAAACGCCGGACGTCGCGGCGTTCGTCGGCGCGACGGGCGGTGCAGGAACGACTCGGACGGTCGTCGAAGTCGCTGCCGCGCTCGCGGCCGACGGTCTCGACGTCGCCGTCGTCGACGCCGCGTTCGCGACGCAGGGACTCGGCGACTACGTCGAAGGGCGGATCGAGACGGACGTGACGGCGCTCGTCACCGACGCCGCCGACGCGGATCTGTCGGCGGGGCTCTTCGACCTCGGTCTGGATTCCGATTCGGATTCCGGTTCCGATTCCAGTTTCGACTCCGATTCCAAAGGCGGGGCGAGCGGCCGGGTCGCCGTCTGTCCCGCGTACGCACCGTTCGAGCGGCTGGCGCGGGCCAAGCGCGTCGAAGCCGCGAAGTCGCTCGAGGCGAGGGTCGAAACCGCGGCATCGCGCTTCGACCACGTTCTCCTCGACGTCCCGCCGATCGCCGCGAATCAGGCCGTCGCCGCCGTGACCACCGCGGACCGCGTCGCCGTCGTCGCGCCGGCGACAGAGCGAGGCGCGACCGCGATCCAGCGGACCCACGAGCGCCTCGCCGACGTGGGGGCGGAGGCGTCGCTCGTGATCTCGACGCGCGGGGGGCTCGAAACGGCCGACGTCGGTGTGCCCGCCGCGGCGTCGCCCGACGTCCAGACGCCGACTGTGCTGGAGGAGGACGGCCGATTCGCCACCGCGATCGAGCGCGTCGCGGCCGCAGTGACCGGGCGCGAGACCGTCACCGCCGAGACGGCGTCGGACGGACTCCTCGACGCCGTCGGCGAGTACGTCGGCCGGTAAACTGCCTCGGTGCTGGCCCCGAGGCACTCGCCTTGCTTATCTATAGAAACCGCACAGCGAGTCGACTCGTTAGCGAGAACGGCGTCGGAAACGGCAGGATCGCAACCGAGAGCGGCGGCTATCGGAGCTCGGAGCCGGTACTCATCGTCTCCGCCAGCGCGTCCCGCTTCGAGACGAGCGCGTCGCCGGTGATCGGCTCCGACCTGTCGCGGCGGACCGCCTCGGCCGGTTCGGGAATCGGCTCGTGCGTCTCGACGTACGCCGCGAGCGCGAACTCCGCGTCGTCAGCGTCCGCGAGTTCGAGTGCGTCGGCGCGCGCGAGTCGCCCGTCGAGCCAGTCGCGGAGCACGCGCCGCGCCGTCGGCGAGATCGGTGTGACGCCCTCGACGCCGCAGCGGTGGAGGAGCTTCGCGGCCGTCATCGGCGCGAGCGCCGCGGCCGCACCGGCGTCGCCGACGCTCGTTCCCGACTCGTAGGCGTCGAGGACGGTCTCAGCCGCTACCGCGGTACACGGGAGCTCCTCTTCGAATTTTCTCAGGCGTGCGCCGAGGTCGACGTCGGTGTCGTCGACGGTCGCGACGCCGCGCTCGACCTGTGTCGTCGTCAGCTCCAACCCCGCTGCGATCTCCGACAAACCCATCGTCGCACCGTATTCGACACTCCGGATAAGAGGTTTCGCTCCACGTATCAGATTCGATACTACTACCGACCGGTCACCGGTCGGTACGACGCGCGGTCTGGAGGGCTTCACCCCCTGATTCTCCCGTCTTTAAATACGTCTTCGCGACCGAGTTTCAATTGTGATGAGTGAAGCACCCGCTGCCGACGCCAGCACGACGACGAACAGCTGCCCCGAATGCGGTGGTCGTCCCGAGGCAGACCGCGGCGAGACGGTCTGCGGCGACTGCGGCCTCGTGCTCTCGGAGTATCGGATCGACCACGGCCCCGAGTGGCGGTCGTTCGACGACGACGATACGAACCCGAAGCGGACGGGCGCACCGCTGACGCGGTCGCGACACGACCGCGGCCTCTCGACGGAGATCGGACGCTCGACGCGCGTGAAAGGTCGGAAGCGACGGCAACTCGCGCGGATGCGTCGGCAACACAACCGCGCGCGGATCTCGACGAAGCGCGACCGGAATCAGGTGTACGCGTTCACCGAGATCCGCCGACTCACGGGTGCGCTATCGCTCCCCGATCGGATCCGCGACCACGCCTGCTCGCTGTTCGACTCCGCACAGTCAGAGGACCTGCTGCGCGGGCGGTCGCTGGAAGGGTTCGCGGCCGCCTGCGTCTACGCCGCCTCGCGTATCGCCGGCGTGTCTCGAACGGTCGAGGAAGTAACGGACGCGGCGAAGGCGACGAAAGCCGAACAGACGGCCGCCTACGACGCGATCAACCGCGAACTCGGGCTGCCCGTCGGACCGATCGATCCCGCGGAGTACGTGCCGCGGTTCGCCTCCCGGCTGGATCTCTCCGGCGACGTCGAGCGACGGGCGCGAGAGTACGCCGGCGAAGCGGTCGAACGCGGGTTCGCAGTGGGTCGTAACCCCAGCGGCGTCGCCGCAGCGTGTCTGTACACCGCCGCGTGCGACGTCGGTGCGGATCTGACCCAGCGAGACGCTGCCGACGCGGCCGACGTCACGCCGGTCACGCTGCGATCGACGTATCAGGATCTTCGCGACGCAGAGTGAGACGCGGCGGCGATTGTGCGGGTGGCTGCGGCCGGAGCTGATTCTTCCCGAAGCTCGAACGAAGAAAACAGCGATAGCGCGAGCGACGCCTCAGACGCGCTTTGCCCGTTCGACGGCGTCGGCGACCGTCGTCACGGCCCGGGCAGCACGCGTCGACGGCGCGGCGCGGACGACCGGGCGAAACGACGCGACTGTCTGTTCGACTCGCGGATCGGCGGGGACGGTGACCGCAGGCGCTCCGAGGACCTCCTCGAAGGCCGCCTCCGGCGGGTCGTCGACGGCGCGGTTGATGACGACGGCGACGAGGCCGGCGTCGAGTTCGCGGGCGAGCTCCCGAGATCGCACGGCGTCGGCGAGGGCGTACGACTGCGGCGACGCTACGACGACGCTGGCGTCGGCGACCGCGAGAGGAACGCCCGCGTCGGCTTTCAGCCCGGCCGGACAGTCGACGACGACGTCGCCGTAGGCCCGTTGGACGGCCCGCAGCGTCTCGTCCAGCGCCGTGACGTCCGCCGCGCGAGCGCCTGCGAGCGACCGGCCGCAGGGCAGCAGCCTGACCGGGCCACAGCCCTCCCGGACCGCCTCCGTCGCCGTCGCGCGGTCGGCCAACACGTCGTGGAGATCCGGGCCGGGACCGGTCGGGAGGTCCGCCATCCCGAGGTCGGCGTCGACCACCGTCGCGTCGAGCGCTGCCCCGAGTTCGACGGCGATCGTCGACTTCCCGACGCCGCCTTTCCCGCCGGTGACGGCGAGGATCATCTGTCCCCCGAGCCTCGGTCGTGCGGCCCGGGCTGTCGCGACTCGGCCGCGTCGGCCAGCGCGGAGACGACCGCGTCCGGCTCCGTCGCTTCCGCGCGGGTCGCGAGGTCGTCGATTCGTGCCGCAGCGGCCCGAAGGGTAGTGAGATCCGCGGCGAGCGACGCCGGGAGGTCGGCGACTCCGTCGGCGCCGCCACAGGTCTCGAGCGTCTCGGTCGCGTCGGAGACGGACGCGTCGGTCAGCCGCTCGGCGTGCTGAACGCGCGTTTCGACCGCGTCTAGCCACTCCGAAAGTGCGTCCGGGAGAGCGTCGGCGGCCATCGAACAGTGACTGCCGTCGTCGTCGGACCGCTGGCTTCCGCCCCTCGACGAGCCGAGGTCCGGTCCAACGTTCGTGACTGGATCGGTCGGAACGGCGTCCGCGGGCGGCGTCGCACGGCCGAGGTCGCGAACGGCGGCCGCGATGGGGTCGCTCGTGCCGTCGTCGACGTCGGAGTCGGCGGGTCCGAGCACGTCGACGTCGACGACTGGGTCGTCGGACTCCGCTGGCACATCCGGCGGGCGCTCCGGCTCACCGGTGACCGGACAGGCGTAGCCGACTCCGAGTCGTCCCTCCGGTGGAACGACCCCTGAGAACCCCTCGGCGTCCCAGCCGGCTGCCGGGGCACCGGCGCGTCGCGGCGGGAGGACCGGCCCGTCGAGTTCGTTCGACACGCGGACGCGGAGCGCGACGGTGACGTCGCTGTGCAGTTCGACCCGCACGAGCGTCACGCCCGCGACGCAGGTGGTGGTGGTCGTCGTCCGAACTGGCGGCTCGTCGGCGTCCGTCGCTGTGGCGTCCGTCGAGCAAGCATCCGTCGCTGTGGCGTCCGTGTGCACGCGTGGTCTGGCCGCGGGATCGTACATAAACCGTCGCCCGCGTCGTTGCAGACGCGCTAGCGGACCACGATCGGCGCTTCGAGGAGCTCACGCGTCGGCTCCGACCCGCCGAGCGCATCGACGACGGCCGGGGCGACGAGCACCGGCGCGCGAAGCGGCGCGATTCGAGCCACGGCGAGGGCGTCGCTCAGCTCTCTCGTGGACTCGGCGTCGGTGAGTCCCGAGTGTTCCCAGTCGGCGCGCGACGAGACCGCTCGGCGGGCCGCGGCGAACTCCTCTTCGACGGTGGCGACGCGAGCGTCGCGCACGGCTCGTTCGAGGTTGCCGACGCGGTCTTCGGCGCGGAGTCGCGCACTTCGTGCGTCTCGGGCGCTCCGTGCGCGGTCCTCGAGCAGGCGCAACCGCTGGGTCGCGGCGACGCGTTCGGTCGAGACCTCCGAGAGCCGGCGGGTCGCCTCCGAGAGCGACGCTTCGGCGTCGTCGAGCGCGTCTGCGTCGCGCACGTCCGCGTCGGTGTCGCGGAGAGCGTTCACCCGACCGCGAATCGTCGCGACGCGCTCTCTGAGCCGCTCCCGCTCGGCACCCGCCTCCGCGGCCTGACGGCGGGCCGTGCGCAACTTCGCGGCGTCGACGTCCCCGGGGGTCGAGCCGCGAAGCGTCCGCCGCGCTTCCCGAAGAGCGTCGTCGTGCGGCGTTTCGATGCCGCGAGCCGCGGCCGCCGCCGCGAGCGCGGGTCGGCGTGTGACCGAGGTCGCGGCGGTGAGGCAGCCGACGTGCGTGTGGACCGACTGCGGTGGCGGGCCATACACCGCCGGGGCGTCGGCGACGGTCGGACACCCGCTGCGGATCGCGCGACGGAGCGCGTCGCGTGTGGGCGCAGACGAGTCGTCGCGGAAGTCGACGATCGGTCCCTCGTGCGTCGCCCCGTCGGGGAGCAGGATCCGAATCCCGGCGGCGGTCGCGTCGTCGGTCACAGGTCCCGCTCGCGCATCGCCTCCGAGGTCGGATGCTCCGTCCCGGCGGCGAATCTGTCGTACGGCGTGTTCGGCGACTCGCGATCCTCGTACGCGGCGGCGGCTTCTCGGACCGCGTCGGGCGCGTCCGCGAACTCGTTGAACGGTTCCGTGCGCTCTACCTGCACGTCGGCGGCGTGGCGCTCGCGGAGCCGACAGGCCAGGAACGCGCCGTACTCGGTCTCCCGCAGGAGCGCCGCGCGGCCGAATCGCCGAACGACGGTGTCCTCGTGCGCTCGGCAGGCGTTTCGAAGCGTCTCACGTGCCCGGCGTGAATACGTCACTACCAACAGCACAGCTACCGGTCAGTTCTCCGGCGGACGTAAAAACCCACTCACACCGGCGCGATGTCGACGTCGAGGTCGGCCGGGTCCTCGTCGAGGAGGTCGGCGATCCGCTCGCGCGCCTCCGACTCGCTCGCAGCGACGACGACGAGGCCGTGTGCGCGGCCCGTGCCGGTCGCCTGGTAGGCGCGGAGCCCTTCCTCGCCCTCGAAGTCGGTCGCGTACGTTCGCAACACGGTCACGACGCGCTGTTCGGTCGCAGCGAGATCCGAGTCACCGGACTCGAAGTCGCTGAGCGCCTCTTCGACGTTCCGGAGCGCGGAGATTCGGTCCATCGTGGTTACGTCGTCCGCAGGTAGTTCTGCCGCGGTTCGTAGAGTTCGCCTTTGCGCTTGAGATTCTCGATCTCGTCTTCGGCCTTCGACTCCTCCAAGCCGAGATCGCTGCCCGCCCGCTGGATGACCTCCTCGACCGGGGCCCCGTCTTCGTACTCGTCTTCGAGTTCTTCGATGAGATGCTTGATGTCTTTGATCCGATCGCGCTGGTTCTTCGAGGTGCCGGTCTCGACGATGTCGGCGTCGAACTCGCCGGTCTCGGGATCCATCCCGATGTCGCGGAGACAGGACTCGACGATCTCGGTGACCCGGACGGCGTCCGCCCGCTCGACGGTGTCGGAGAGCCGCAGCCGCGCCGACGCCTCCGAGAGCCTGACGAGCGCCTCGAGCTTCCGAGCGGTCACCGGTACCGGCGCGTCGTCGTCGGCCCCCTTCGCGCGGAAGTCGACGTAGAAGTCCCGGATGACCGCTTTCGCCTCGTCGGTCATCGTCGGGTAGCAGTTTCGCTTGGCGTAGGCGATGTACTTCCGCAGGAGCTCGGCGTCGATGACGGGTGTGACTTCCTCGGTCGCGTTCTCGACTTCACCGTCGGTAAACTCGGAGTTCGGGACCTTCGACTTCTGGGTGTGGAGCTCGCCCGCGTAGTTCGTGTTGATGATGTGTTCTGCGAGTTCGGCGTCGCTCTCGGGATCGGGGTTGTCGGTGACGGTGAAGATCAGGTCGAACCGCGAGATGAGCGCAGGTTCGAGGTCGATCTGCTCGCCGATCGGCTCGTACTGGTCGAAGCGACCGTACTTCGGATTCGCCGCGCCGAGCAGCGAACACCGGGATTTCAGCGTCGCGTTGATGCCGGCTTTGGAGACGGAAATGGATTGCTGTTCCAGCGCTTCGTGCATTGCACTCCGGTCCTCGGAATTGTGGACGATCATCCCGTTGGCGACGAAGTTGTGCGTTCCCTGGACCGTGAGGTCGTACACCTTGGGCGGTCGGTCCCGGCGTTCGATTTCGCCGTGGATCGACGCGATCCGATCTCGAACGCGATCGAGCAGGTCGAACGCTTCCGCTCGCAC
This sequence comes from Halobellus sp. Atlit-31R, assembly GCA_003665935.1. Classification (GTDB taxonomy): domain Archaea; phylum Halobacteriota; class Halobacteria; order Halobacteriales; family Haloferacaceae; genus Haloquadratum. The sequence continues at coordinate 233,296 of QPLR01000003.1, forward strand.
GTGGTCGAAGTTGTCGACGTCGACCGCGCCCGAGAACCACCGGGAAACGGTCGAGCCTGCAACGTCTAACTTCGTAGCGAGCTGTCGAAACGAAACACCGTGCCGTTCGAGTTCCAATTGGAGCTCGGTCCACGATTCGGCTGCTGGTTCCGCGTCGAGTACTGCTGCCGCGCGCGCTCGAGCCTGGTCGCGATCGCAGCCGAGTTCGTCGGCCAGCCGTCGTTTCAGGACCGGGATCCGGTCGTCGTCGGCAGTCGGCGTCGTCGGTTCGACGGAGTCGACGCGCCGCCATCGAACGTCGGCGTCGACCAGGTCGGTCATCTCGGAGAGGTCGGTTGCGGCGACGTCTTGTAAGATGTCCGTGAGGCGCTCCGTGATCGTCTCTCTGAGTTCGTCGTCCCGGCCCCAACGACGAGAGATCCGCTGCTGCGTGTACTCGGTCCCCGTCGCGAGTTCTCGCTGCGAGACGTGATACTCCTCACAGAGGAATTTCAGGACGGACCACGACGGAGCGCCGTCGAGGGGAGAGAGGTCGGCAGTTGCCTGCCGTCGGCGCTTCGCAAAGTGCTCGAGGATCCGATGGAGTCGGCGGAGCGACGGATTCGCGTCTCCGCACTCGAAGTTACAGTACGTGGCGTCGTCGAGACCACACTCGGACTGATGGAGCCGGAGTGAGTTTCGGAGTTGCCGGAGCCGATCGTCGCTCTCCGGGAGGACGTCGAGGATCGCCCGATCGCCGGTCGTGCGTTCAGTCGCCGTCTCGAGTGCCGACTGCTTTCTGTCGAGCGTGAATCCGATCTCTCGCTCGTAGGCCGCTAGTGAGTCCGCAGCGGTAATCGCCAACACGTAGAGATCGCGTTTGTCGGCTCGCGAACGGGTCTGTATCTGCGAGCGGACGCCGAACTCCGAGAGCAGCATCTTCGTTCCCAGCAGCAGTTCGTAGCTGCTGGAGTAGAGCTCGACCGCCCGATCGTCCACAGTCGCCTCCGAGTCCGCGAGGGCACGGACGAACGCCGCCTTCGTTGCCCGACTGCTCCGGGTGACCTCGACCGGAACGCGCTTGTGCTCGTGGGTTTCGAGATTCATCCCGGCGTCGAGGACATCGTCGACGTACGCCTTCCCGTGGAGGCGAACAGTTCCGACGCCGTCGTCCCGTTGTTCGCTGGGGTGTCGAACGGGCGCTTTCTCGTATGCTGCCCGACAGACCGACTCGAAGTGGGACAGTAGCTGTTCTTCTTTATTTGTAAAGCGGATTCCGTAGCTTCCCTCGGACTCCTCGTCGTAGACGTTGCCGTCTCCGACGAGATAGCCCAGAATCGCGCCTTTCGCCGGCTGGAGGGTTTCGCGTGGGGCGGGGTACTCGGCCGGGCTACCGGACTGTGTCGCCGTCGATCCACGCATCGCAGCCGTCGAGCCGCTGTCAGTTGCCGCCGAACCGCCATCCGCCGCCGCTTCCGGGATCGACTCGGGGACGTACACCCAGTCGCCAGGTTCGAGACCCGCCGTGGCTCGCTCGACGCGTTCGCCGTCCTCGAAGACGAAGAACGGGTGGTCGGCCGTGGCGGACACGGATTCGCCGGATTCGAGCGTCACATCGTAGAGCGCGTCCGGAGCCTCGTACTCGTGGACTGCGGTGACGGGTCGCGTCACGAGCGTGCCGTCGGGAGCGAGCGTCCAGACCTCGGTGACGTCCTCGCGGATCGTCCGCCCGTTCGGCAGCGACTCGACAGCGCCCGAGGCTGCCGCTTCGTGGGCGAGTTCGCGGATCGGTCTGAGACCGTCGGTCGTGTGGACGAGCGTCTCCCCGGTCACGCATCGCATCTTGTCGAGTTCGTCGACAGCCGCGATCCCCTTGTCCGCCAGCACGAGCGCCCCGGCTTCGAGCGTCCACTGCTGGCCGTCGCCGAAGTCGTCGCGAACAGCGGCCGCCGTGAGGCCGGCCGAGGAGCTGCCTTTCCCGGAGGTGTACACCGATCGGGGCGCGATGTTCCGGATGTACTGGAGCATCGCTGAGTTGTGAGAAACGATACTGTTGGAGAGATACGAGTGCGTCCCCGCGACTTCGAGGTCGTACACCCACTCGTCCTCCGGGAGACACGTCTCGATCGATTCGATGCGGTCCCAACGGATGTCGTTCTCCGCCAGCGCTCGAAGGCGCTGAACGTCCGCGGAGACCGAAAGGGCCTCATCGATTCGGTCCACGAGCACGTCCGTTCCGAGAGCGACTCGGCCGCCATCGGGGACCGCATCAGTCCGTTCGTAATAGCTCACGGTGGTCTGCTCGACTCCCATCCCAGCCGCGAGTTCCTCTTGAGAGACGTTCAGACTGCGTCGAACGGACGCTATCTGCGCCCAAGAACGCGTCGCGAAGTCTCGTTTGATCTCTTCGAGTCGCTCGATACGTCGTTCGAAGGCATCGAGAACCGATGTAAGCGAGTCGCGCCCGGGGTTTCGGTCTCCCCGCTCGTAGTGCTGGTACGTCGTCCGAGGGACCCCACAGTCCGATTGCGCGAGGGCGAGAGACTCCCGAATCTCCCTGAGTTCGTCCCCGATAGCGGGGACGACGTCGACGTTCGTATTCCGATCCTGATCCGAATGGGTCCGGGCTGCGGCCCGTTTTCTCTCGGTGACGAATCCGACAACATCGACGTACCGCTGGAACGCGTCCCCGCTCAGTCGAAGTCGGTAACTCCCGTTTTGTCGGGGCTGAATCGACGGCGAGATGTCTAGCGACAAGAGGAGCGATCGGACGTCTTCCAACAAGTCGCGACTCGTCGAGGCGACGGTCAGTTCACGCTGCGCCTTCGCAACGTGACCCTCCGCGTCCACGTAGCCACGAAGGAATTCTCGCTTGGTCTCGGCGGTGGCACTCTTGATGGAGTCCGGAACGCGCTGCTCGGCAGACCGAGCCAGAAGCGCGGGGTCGAGATGTTCGAGGAAGCTGACAAACTCGCCTGCGTTGCAGCGAACGACTCGCGCTTGCTTGTTCTCTCGCGAATCCGCGACCGAGTAGTTCACGCCGAGCGACTCGAATCCGGAAGCGGCGTCCGAAAGGATCTCTTCGTCGTTGTTAGTGATTCGGACGCTACCCGTGTGGTCGGCACGCGACTCGACGTGCCCCTCGGCAACGACGTATCCGATAAGTCGAGACAGCGAGTTCGTCCACTTGTCGGGCAACTCGAGCGAGACTGCATTCGGTGATTTCGAGCGTCGATACGCGACGTCGAGTGAGTCGTCACCGGCAGTCGGCATCGTACGCGGGGTCGCGACGAACTGGCCCTCAGTCAGATCCTCGGCTTTCGTTGCCGTGGGCTGCCCACCGGACTGAACGAACAGCGGATGCGACGGTGTCGCAGTGAGTTCCTTTCCGCTCGCGGTTCGGATCTGATACATCTCCTCGGGCGCCTCCCGCTTCCAGACTTTCGTCGCTCGTTGGTTCGTGAGCGAGCCGTCGGGGGCCATCGATGGAACCTCGATGTCGACGGCGTCCCACACGCCGTCGTCGACCGGCTTCGGATCGTCGAGATTGTCCTCGACTAGCGCCCGAATCGGCATTTCCGATCCATCAGCGAGCGTGACGGCCGTGTCGCCGTCGACGCATTTGCCGGTCCCCGGGTCCCCGATCAAGAGCATATGGAGGTCACCGCGGATGCGTGACCCGTCCGGGAGGTGTTTGGTCACGCCCGAAAAGAGCTGGAGGATCATCGCGAGTTTCTCCTGCTCGTAGCCGTAGATCGAGGGCGCGACGGAGCCGACCATCTTCTCGTAGATGTCGGGGTCGTTCGAGAGTTCGACGATCTCGGCGACGTCCTCGTCGGTGATGTCCATGTCCTCGAACTCCTCGTCCTCGATCTCGACCGCGACGCCGTCCATATAGAGGTCGAAGATGGGCGTCTTCTCGTTGCCGGAGGTCTGCTGTTCGATGTGGAGGACGCCCGTGACCGTGACGTGGTCGCCGGCGGTGACTTTGCCGGTGACGTCGTCTTCGAGGTCGATGTCGATGCTCTGCGGCGTCTCGCCGCCGCGCAGGCCCTCTGGACTCTCCTGGACGCGTACTTTCTGTGCGTCGATGAACTCCGACTGGTCGAAGTCGACGTGGAACGGCCCCTGACGCTCACACCCCTGACACTCGTGCGGTTCCTGAAAACCGCTGTCGGACTGCGGGATGTACGTCATCGTCCCGCAGCGCTGGCACTCGAAGGCGGCTTCGGTGATCTTCGGTCGGACGTCGGTCGCCTTGCGGACGATCCCCTGAACCGCGATCATCCGCCCGATGTGGTCGTCGTGTACCCGGATGCTGCGGATGTCGACCGTCTCCGGGAGGTTCGCGAGACGGACGTGCGCGCGACCGAGTTTGACGTCCGCCGGCAGGTCGTAGAGCCGGAGCGCCTCCTCGGCGTACTCGCGGATCTGATCCGGCTTCTGTCGGTAGTCCTCCGCGAGCTCCGTATCGAACTTGTAGAGATCCTCGTAGTCGATGTACAGCGAGCGCTGCTCGTTCGGGTACTGCTGGGCGAGCGTACCGATCTCGTCGCGGTAGTACTTGCGGTAGAACTGGATGAACCGGTCGGTGAGGTCGCGTGAGTCCTGGGGGGCCTGCGCCATCGCACCGGAGTAGGGACCTCATCGGGTAAGAGTCTTCGCCACCCGGGGTGGAAGTGACCGGATCGACGACCGATCGTCGGCGAACGCCGCCGTCAGAGCGAGACGTCGGTTTCGATGTCCTCGGTCGCCTCTTCGAGGCCGTCTCGGCGGGCGTCTTCGGCGAGCCGCGTCGAGAGGTCGGCGTCGGTGAGCAGCTCGGCGAACGCGTCGCGGAAGCGGTGATTCACTCGGCGCGAGGCGAGATCGGCCTCGGCGACCCGCCGGAGGCGGCGGATCGTCTCGGTGTCGGGGTCGACACCGGCGTCCGGGTCTGCAGCCGCCTCGGCTGTGAGTTCCGCAGCCAGCGCCTCGTCGTCGAGGTCCTCGGGGGCTCGCTGCTGGAGCAGTCCACGGAGCCGCGCGAACGGGACCGGGGCGTCGCGATCCGCCTCCGCGACGAGTTGGAGGTCCATTCGTGCGCGAAAGACCTCGGCGGCGTCGACGTCCGCCGGCAGCGACGACGCGAGCGCGGCGTCGGCCGCCGGGGACCACGAGCCGGCGGTCGCGTCGGCCGCGTCGGGATCGAAGAAGGCGCGAGCGACGCGTACGAGGCCCTCGTCCGACAGCGACGACGCGAAGTCGTACCGCTCGCGCATCGTCGTGACGAGCTCCCGCACCCGATCGTCGACGGCCTCGTCGTCGGCCGTCGACGAGAGCGATCCGCGCGACTCCGACTGCGCTTCGGTCACGCTCTCTTCGCCCGTCGTCTTCACGAAGATGTCCCGGAGTTCGGCCGTCTTGTCGTCCATCAGACGTGGATAAGAGCGGGCAACGTACAAAAATATGACTTCGTAAACCGGTGGTTTCATACTGGTTTACGAGACAGGGGAGTGTATGTCAGCAGAAACGGAATCGGTCGAACTCGTCGGCGACGACGTCGTCGGTAACGTCGCACGGGCGGCGCTTTTCGCGGCGCTCACCGGGGCGTTCGCGTACGTCTCGTTCCCGAACCCGATCAGCCCGGTCCCGGTGAGTCTCCAGGTGCTCGGCGTCTTCCTCGCGGGGATCTTCCTGGGGCCGGTGTGGGGCGGCGTATCGCTAGTGTTCTACCTCGCCGCCGGGGCCGCCGGCGCGCCGGTCTTCGCCGGCGGGTCGGCCGGCATCGGCCCGCTGCTCGGCTACACGGCAGGCTACCTCTGGTCGTACCCGATCGCTGCGGCGCTCATCGGCGCCGTCGTTCACGGCTTCAGCGGCCTCGAAGAGCCCAAGGCGATCGCCACTGGCAGGCTCGTCGCCGGAATGTTGGCCGGGACGGTCCTCATCTACGCGCTCGGCACAGTCGGGTTCGCCGTCGTCCAGAACGTCGGCCTGGTCGAGGCATTCACCGTGAGCGCGCTGTCGTTCGTACCGTTCGAGGCCGTCAAGATCGCCGCAGCCGTCGGCGTCGTCCGGAGCGACGTCGCTACGGCGGCCTGAGTGACGATGAGTCCTGCCGGGAGCGATCCGCAGTGATCCGGACCGAGGATCTCGTCCACCGCTACGGCGACGTCGTCGCCCTCGACGGCGTCTCGCTCACGATCTCGGACGGCGAGTGCGTCGTTCTCGCGGGCGCGAACGGCTCCGGGAAGACGACGCTCGTGCGCCACTTCAACGGCCTCCTGCAGCCCGACGCCGGCACGGTGGCGGTGAACGGCCGCTCGGTCGCCGACGACCTCGTCGCTGCCCGAACGGCGGTCGGAATGGTCTTCCAAGAGCCCAGAGACCAACTCGTCGCGGCGACGATCGGCGCGGACGTCGCTTTCGGTCCCGAGAACCTCGGGCTGCCGTCGGAGGAGATCGAGCGGCGCGTCGCCGACGCGCTGGCGGGCGTGAATCTGTCGGGGCGGGAGACCGAGCGCGTGGCGGAGCTCTCCGGCGGCGAGCGCGAACGCGTCGCTATCGCCGGCGCGCTGGCGATGGAGCCCGACCACCTCGTCTTGGACGAACCGTTCACCGGGCTCGACGCGTCCGCCCGCGGGTCCGTTCTCGACCGCCTGCGAGCGCTCTCGGAGTCCGGCACGAGCGTCGTCGTCGTCACGCACGACCTCCGAGACGTGCTCGATCTGGCGGACCGGGTGGTCGCGATGGCCGACGGCCGGGTCGTACTCGACGCGGCGCCCGCGGACGCCGTGGCGTCGCTGTCGGAGCACGACGTCCGCGTGCCCGGCGAGCGGCGCTCGCCGTCGCGGTCCGCGGTCGAACGCCGATGCTGACGTACCATCCCGGCGACTCGTTCGCGCACCGGCTCGATCCGCGGACGAAACTCCTCGCACAGGCGGCGTTCGCCGCCGCCGCGTTCGCACATACGACGCCACGCGGGCTCGCCGTCCTCACCGCCACCGCGGGCGTCTTTCTCGCCGCGGGCTGGCTCTCGCCCGTGCGGGCGATCCGCGGCTACCTGCCCGCGCTACCGTTTCTCGCCGCGGGGCCGCTGCTCGCGGTCGTCGACGTCGAACTGCGCCCGCTCGCGGTCGGCGTCGATTCCGCCGCGGCGGTCGACCCGCTGCTGGCGAGCTACCGCGTCCTCCTCATACTGCTCGTCTCGGCCGTCTACCTCCATACGACGCCCGTCCGCGACTCCCGGGCCGCGATCCAGCGGCTCGTGCCGGGGCGCGTCGGCCGCCTCCTCGGGATCGGCGTCGCGCTCGTGTTCCGGTTCGTCCCGCTCTTGCGCGCGGATCTCCGGCGCGTTCGCGAGGCCTCGAAAGTCAGACTGGGTGACGAACGGCCGCTCCGGGAGCGGATGCGGATCGTCGGCTCGGCGGGCATCCGCCGTGCGTTCGGGCGCGCGGACCGGCTGGCGCTCGCCCTCCGCGCCCGCTGCTTCGCGTGGAACCCGACGCTTCCGGAGCTCCGGTTCGGGCGGGCGGACGCGCTCGGGTTCGTCGTCGTCGCCGCGCTCGTCGGCGGGGCGCTCGTCGGCGGGGCACTGCTGTGAGCGGGTCCGCGTCGCCGCGCTCAGCCGTCTACGCCTGCAGGTACTCCTTCTCGAAACCGCGGAACTCCGTGCGGTGGGCCTCCTCGTCGGCGAGGATCGTCACCGCGAGGTCCTCGGTCACGGGGTCGCCGGCCTCGTCGGCGGCCTCGATGAGCGCGCGGTAGGTCTCGATCGCGTCCTCCTCGGCGTCGAGAACGCCCTCGATCACGGCGAGGACGTCCGTGCTGTCCTGTGGCGGCTGGAGACTCATCTGGTTCGCCTCGAACTCGCCGGAGCCCGGCGGCTGTTTGTCGAGCTGTTTGAGCCGGTTCCCGAGCTGCTCGGCGTGGTTCAGTTCCTCTTGGATGTCCTGCTGGAGGGACTCTTTGATCTCCTCGGCGCGGACGCCGTCGAGGACGATCGAGTTCGAGAGGTAGTTCATTATCGTCTCGATCTCGTCCTGGTAGGCTTTCCTCAACAGCCGGGTGACCTCGTCAGACATTACACTCCGGTCTTCGGCGCCTGGCGACAAGATACTGTCGACGAGTGGAAAAGAGCCGCTTCACGGGGCGACGGTGCCGGGCGTACGTCGGCGGAGTCAGACCCGGGAGCCGTCGACGTCGATGGCGTCGACCGGGCAGATGTCGACGCAGAGCATACAGTCGATACACTGGTCCTCGCGGGTCGGCTCGACCTTGCGCTCGGACTCGGGGTGACCGGGCGTGTCGACCCAGGTGAACACGTCGACCGGGCAGTTCTCCAGACACGCGCCGTCGGCGACGCAGAGATCGTAGTCGACGGCGACGTGCATCCCGTGGATTCCGAGCTTCTCGGGCGGGTCGACCGGTCCCCAGACGTCGACGCCGTTCTCCTCGCCGACTTTCTCGCGGTTGCTGTCGAAGTTCGGATCGATTCCCATTGGCCCGCAGTACTCGGCTGGGAGCAAAAACACCGTCGGTAGCTCGAAGCCGCGGCGCGATCGACCTGCCGAGACAGGAGAGGCCGCGGAGAGACGCCTCCGATCCCGGCGACAGGGAGCCGGAGCCACCCCGAAAACTATGAGCCGCGGCGCACGACTCCGGATATGGAACACGTCAACGAGAGAGACATCGCGTGGAACGACGTCGAACGCGGCGAGACCCGGTTCCGGCGGAAGCGACTCGGCGGTGAGACCGACGTCGACGAGATCGGCGCGAGCCTCTACGAGCTCCCGCCGGAGGCCGCCTCGTGGCCGTATCACTTCCACCTGGCCAACGCAGAGGCGGTGTACGTCCTCGCCGGCCGGGGGCTGCTCAGGACGCCCGACGGCGAGACGCGAGTCGAGCCCGGCGACTACTGCGCCTTCCCGGCAGATCCGGGCGGCGCACACCGCTTCTACAACGACGGCGACGAGCCGCTCCGCTTTCTGGCGGTGTCGACGATGCAGGACCCGGACGTGACCGTCTACCCGGACTCGGAGAAGATCGGCGTGTACGGCGGCGCACCGCCCGGCGGCGACGGCGCAGAGCGCGTCGTCTCCGGCTACTTCCGTCGCGGCGACGACGTCGACTACTGGGACGGCGAGGAGTCGGATTCCTCCCACGGCTGAAGCCGTGGGCTTCCTCCTTGCATCTGTGTGAGGGGGCTCACTGCGCGGCCGGCTCGCGCTCCCGACGCGTGCGGCGGACGTACGAAGTGAAGTTCTCGAACAGGCGCTTCGTTCGGCAGGCGGCGGCGTAGTTCTCGTCGGTGATGCCGTCGAGGACCGCCCGCAGTCGCTCCGCGGAGAGATCCTTCTCCTTTGCGAGGGCCGTCGCAGTCTCGCGGTCGTACTCGGGGTGGAACTGGACGCCCCAGGCGTCGCCGCGCCGGAAGGCGTGGACGCCGTAGTCGTTCTCGGCGAGCAGCTCCGCGTCCGGCGGGAGTTCCGTGACCGCGTCCGAGTGCGTCGTGAACGCGACGAACGACTCGGGCAGTCCCGAGAAGAGGGGGTCGGCGCCGGTCCGACGGATCTCCCGGTAGCCGATCTCGTACGCGCCCATATCCTCGACGCGACCCCCGAGCGCCGACGCGAGGACCTGGTGACCGTAGCAGACGCCGAGAATCGGCACGTCGCGCTCGTGGGCGTCGGCGACGTACGCGACCAGCGGTCGGATCCAGTCGCGGTCCCAGTAGACCGACGAGCGCGACCCGGTGACGACGACGGCGTCGAACTCGAAGTGCGTCGGGCGGTCGTGTCGCGTCACGTCGAACTCGACGAGGTCGGCGTCGAGTTCCCGACGGAAGTTCCGCGGCGTGTGCTCGTCGCCGTGAGACGCGTCCAGCAGGGCGAATCGCAGTCGGTCGTTCCCCTCGCTCATCGTGGGTTCGAAGGCGGCGGGCCCGAAAGTGCCTTGCGCCCGTGGTGACTGCTGCCGGTCTCGGGGACGCCAGCCCGCCACTGAAGCTCGCTCAGACAGTCGCGAGAAAGCCCAGCAGGTCGTCGTTGACGCGTCGGGACGCCTCCACGTGGACGAGATGCCCGGCGTCTTCGACCGCACAGTGTTCGCCCCGCGGGAGACCCTCGGCCAGCGCCGCGCCCCGCGCCGGCGGCCAGACCGCGTCCGCGCTCCCGTGAACGACTAGCGAGGGGACGGTGACCTCGTAGAGCCGATCGGACACGTCGAACTCCTCGACGGCGGCCGCCTGTGCCTCCCAGGCGTCCCGCGTGGCGTCCTCGTCGGCACGCCACGCGATCATCTGGTCGACGGCCTCCGGGTGATTCGTGACGAACTGCGCTGAGAGGCCGGCGGCGAGCGAGTCGACGAGCGCGTCGTCGTCGTCGGGTGCACCCCACAGCGGATCGAGGTCGAGGCCGTCGCCGGAGGCGGCAGTCCCGACGAGAGCGAGGCTGTCGACCCGCGCCGTCTCCAGCGCCGTGTGGAGCGCGACCTGCCCGCCGAGGCCCGCGCCGACGACGTGGGCGGAGCGGACGCCGGCGTCCGAGAGCACGGCCGTGAGGTCGTCACTGAGTTCCGCGACGGAGTACGGACCCGGCGGGGCGTCCGAGCGGCCGACGCCGCGGAGGTCGGTCACGAGACTCTCGTAGGGGCCCGTGAGGGCCGCGTGTTGCCAGCCCCACTGCCACGCGCCGTAGCCGACGTCGCCGACGAACGCGACGGTGTCGCCCGCGCCGGCCGTCTCGTAGTACAGGTCGACGCCGCCGTTCGAGACCGTAGGCATACCCGAAGGTCGGCGAGGAACGGCTTATGCGTCTCGGAGCCGCGCGGACGGTCAGTCGCTCTGGCGGACGGTCCAGCCGTCCGCGCTGCCGTCGCACTCCACGACCGCGTCGAAGAGCGTCGTGAGGAGGTCGACGGTCTGGGCGTCCAGCGTCGTCGGATCGAGGTAGAACTGCCCGCTCAGACCGGTTATCCGAATCCGAGTCGTGAGGGCGTGCAGAAAGCGGTAGACGGCACGCGTGCTCGCGTACTGAAGCAGGACCGACAGCGACTCGACGGCGACGACTGCGTCGTCCCACTCTCTCAAGTATGGGGTCGCCTTGACGCCGACGCCGGTGAGATTCGTCGGCGTCGCGACTGTCTCGACGTCGACGTCGACGTTCCGGTCGCCGAACTCGGTGTCCCCGAGTGCGGGCGTAGTGATCACCGCGGCCGCCGCGGGGTCGCGGCCGAGCGCCGTCCGCCAGTCGTCGTACCACGCAGCAGGCGTCTGGGAGAAGGAGACGCCGAGCAGTTCGACGTCGCTAGGATCGTCGACCAGCACACGCTTGCAGTCGAGATCGTCGTCGGCCTCGGTCCACGGTCGCAACACGAGCACGGCCGGGGCTGCCCGGAGTCGAACGACGGCTCCCTCTAGCGTGGACACGGTGTTAGAGTGCAGACATCTGTCAATAGCTCTTCTGGCGGACGGGCGCAGTCCGGGCTCCGGCGACGCACCGGGTTCGGTTACGCGCTCCGGACCGCCCGGAGGATCTCGGGGGCCTCCTCCAGCACGTCGTCGAGCGCGTCGACGTCCGGGCCGCCGCCCTGCGCGAAGTCCGGAGGACCGCCGCCGCCGCCGCCTACCTCGGCCGCGAGTCGGCCGACGACCTCGCCGGCGTTGATGCCGACGTCGTCCGGAACGCCGACGACGAACTGAGCACTTCCGCCGGCTCCGGAGCCGAGAACCGCGATCGTCCCGTCCTCGACGAGGGCGTTCGCCGTCGCGCGAAGTTCGTCGGCGTCGCCGTCGAGTCGGCGCACGACGGCGGGGGTGCCGTCGATCTCGGTCGTCCCCTCGTCGGCGGCGGCGCGCGCCTCCGCGACTTCGGTCTTCAGGCGGTCGATCGTCTTGCCGCGCTCCTTCCACTCGGTGAAGAAGCGCTCGGCCGTCTCGGGGACGTCTTCCGGCGTCACGTCGAGGATCTCGGCCGCCTCGTAGAGCGCGTCTTCGGTGCGCTGGGTCGCCTCGATCGCGGCGTCGCCGGCGGCGAAGACGATTCGCTCGACGCCGTCCTGCACCGGTTCGGTCGTGAGGATCTTGATCGCGCCGATGTCGCCGGTGCGGCTGACGTGCGTGCCACCGCAGGCCTGCACGTCGTCGCCGACGGTGATCGTGCGGATGTTCTGTCCCGGCGGGATACCGCCCTGGTAGAGGTCGAAACCGTACTCCTCCTCGGCGGCGTGACGGTCGGGCCAGTCCTGTTTGACCGAGAGGTTCCGCATCACGACGTCGTTTGCGACGGCCTCGATCTGCTTTACGGCCTCGCGGGAGATCCGCTCGTAGTGCGCGACGTCGAGGCGCGCGCGGTCAGTGCCTTTCTGTGCGCCCGCCTGCCTGACGTGCTCGCCGAGGACCTGCCGCGCGGCGTAGCCGACGACGTGGGTCGCGGTGTGGTGTCGCATCAGCCGGCGGCGACGTTCGACGTCGAGCTGGCCGCGGACGAATTCGCCTTTGCCGGGGTTGCCGTCGGCCCGGTGGAGGACGACGCCGTCGCGGATCTGGACGTCGGTCACCTGCACGGTGGTGTCGTCGGTCGCGAGCGTGCCGTGATCGGCGGGCTGGCCGCCGCCCTCGGGGTAGAACATCGTCTGGTCGAGGACGACGTCGTAGCCCTCCTCGCGCTCGATGACGTCGAGCACGACCGCCTCGAACTCCGTGCGCTCTTGGTCGTCGTAGTAGAGCTTCTCCGTCTCGGGGAGGTCCGCGATGCGCTCGCTGCGTTCGACTGCGTCGCGGGACGCGCCCTCGCCCTCGTGTCGGTCGGCGACCAGCGAGTAGAAGTCGTCGGGGACGTCGACGGACGCGCCGCGGTCGGCGGCGATCTCCTCGACCATCTCGGGCTGGATCCCGTGGGAGTCGTACAGCTCGATGAGCTCCTCGACCGGGATCGACTCGTCTCTCTCGGCGTACTCCGCCGCCAGCGTCTCGACCTTGCGACGACCGCGCTCGAGCGTCTCGCGGTACTTCCGTTCCTCCGTGCGGACGATGTCGCGGATCGTGTCGCGGTTCTCGTAACCGAGGCGCTCGGCCTGCATATCGACGAGTTCGTCGAGCGGCGCGTCGACGCCGACGTCGTCGACGAGGCGCTTCGTCCGGCGCAGGACCATCCGGGCGAGATAGCCCGTCCCGACGTTCGAGGGGACGATCTCGTCACCGAACATGTACGCCAGCGTCCGACAGTGGTCGGCGATGGCGTAGATCGTCTCGAGCGGTTCGAGCAGCTCGGTCAGTTCGTCGGCGTCGACGTCGAGTTCGTCTGCGACCTCCGCGCGTGCCGCGGTCAGGTCGTCGACCTCGTCGATGTCGAGATAGCCCGAGAGCTTCGCCGCGCGGTGGACGAGCCGCTCTTCCTCGTCGGTCAACGAGACCCCGGCGTTCTCCTTCAGGAACTCGATCGTGTCGGGGTAGACGGCCTCGTAGACCGTCGGCGTCCCCTGCGACACCCACGTCCAGCGTTCGAGGCCGTAGCCGGTGTCGACGATGTAGGTGTCCATCGGCGAGTACCGGTTGCCGTCCTTCATCTCGTACTCGCCGTCCGGATCCTGTTCCATCGACATAAAGACGAGCGTGGCTAGCTCCGCGCCGCGGTACAGCACCTCGAACGCGGGACCGGCGTTGCCGCCGCCGACCCAGGGATCCTCGATGTAGGTGATCTCGTCGAGGTCAGCGCCCATATGCTCGAAGAACTGATCGCAGAGTTCGACCGTCTCGTCCTTCCAGTAGACCTCGCCCGAGTAGGCGTACTCGTCGTCGGCCTCCTCACGGGCGTTGAACGCGTGGTGAGCCATCATCTCGAACGCCATCGTGTGGCGGCCCGTCTTCCCGACGTTGTCGATGTCCTGCATCCGGATGCAGGGCTGAGAGATGCACAGCGGGTTCGCCGGCGGCGGCGTCTGGCCGCTCGTCACGAGCGGCTGGAAGTCGTAGATCGACGCCTGCGTGAGCAGCACGTCGTCGCGCCAGCGGTTGGCCGCGACCGGATACGGTTCGATCCGCTCGTGGCCGTGCTCTTCGAAGAACGAGAGGAACTTCTCGCGCATCTCCTCGAGGGAGTACGCCTCGTCGAATCCGGGATTGTCGATGAAAGAGTAGTCGTCCGCGGGCGGCTCGCCGCACGTCTCGCGGTCGGGGTCGCGCGTCCAGAAGTGGACGTCCGTCACCGGGCACTGCTTCCGGTGGAAGCCCTCCTCCGCGAAGTAGTCGAGACGGTACTCCGCTTCGAGTTCACTCATTACCCGTCAGTTGACCCACGACCGGGTAAAACAGTTCCGGGTACGGGAGACAGAGCGGACGTCTGCTGTGGGGTTTCGGGCCGTACACCGCGTGAGACGGTGCGTATCCGGTTACTTTTCGGCCGCCAGCGACGCCAGGAGCGCTTCCAGCTGGACTCGCTCGTTGGCCCCCGCCGTGATGCGGTAGTCGGCGTCGCCGATCCGCTCCATCAGGCGGATCGTCGTCCGCTCGTCGAGGTCGAAGTCCCACGCCGACCGATGTAGCTGGTCGATGATGTCGCCGCCGGCCATCCCGGTGTCGACGAGCAGCGTCTCCAGGCGCGCCCGCGCCGTGGCGAAGTCGCCGTCGATGGCGGCCTGCACCATCTCCTCGATGTCTTCGGGACGGGCGGTCGAGGTGATGAGGTAGACCGCCTCCTCGTCGACGACGTCGCCGGTCGTCGCCGCCGCCTGCAGAGAGTTGATCGCGCGGCGCATATCGCCGCTGGCCGCGTACACGAGCGCGTCGAGCCCGTCCTCGGTCACCTCGATGCCCTCCGCGTCGGCGATGTCGACGACCTGCCGTCGGATGGCGTCGTCGCCGAGGGGAGAGAACCGGAAGACGGCGCACCGCGACTGGATCGGGTCGATGATCTTCGAGGAGTAGTTACACGAGAGGATAAAGCGCGTGTTGTCGGAGAACTGCTCCATCGTCCGGCGGAGCGCCGACTGTGCATCGGAGGTCAGCGAGTCGGCCTCGTCGAGGAAGATGATCCGGTAGTCGTAGCCGCCGAACGAGGAGCGCGCGAAGTTCTTGATGCGGTCTCTGACGACGTCGATGCCGCGCTCGTCGGAGGCGTTCAGTTCGAGGAAGTTGGTCTGCCAGTCGTCGCCGTAGATCGCGCGGGCGATCGCGGTGGCCGAGGTGGTCTTTCCCACTCCGGCGGGACCCGCAAACAGGAGATGCGGCAGGTCGTCTGTGGCGACGTAGGACCGCAGCCGGTCGACGATCTCCGCTTGGCCGTAGATCTCTTCCAGCTGCTGGGGCCGGTACTTCTCGATCCAGATCTCGCGCCCCGCCGGAACGTCCTCGGACGAGTCGGCCTCGCTCATACGCGTGAGAGGGATCCGCCGACGCATAAACTACCCGCGTTCGCCCGGCGGCTTCCCACCCCGCCCCGCGCCGGCGACGTGCAGGGCGGTCAGCGCGCGGAGCGAAACCGGCAAGCCCGGGGCCGCCGAACCACCGGTATGCGCGTGACAGTCGAAGTCGTCGGCGAGGCGACCAGCGAGGTCGACGTCGCCGCCGACGACACGTACGCCGACGTCGTCCGGGCGGTCGGCTACTCGCCGCACGAGGTCTCCGTCATCGTCGACGGCGCGCCCGTCCCGGAGGACCAGCCGGTCGAAGTGAGCCGCGTGCGCGTCCTGCGGCTGATCAAAGGCGGGTGATCCGAGTCGAAGTCGGAGTCGGAGTCGAGTGGTCAGAGTCGAGTGGTCGGAGTCGAGTGGTCGGACTCGGTCGACCCGAACTGGACACGCGACAGTCGCGAGCGGGAGCCGGAACCCCAGTCTGACGGCTCGAATCGGGGGCTTAACCCCCACGGCCACGTATCACAGACTGTGACACACGACGTCCGCGAGGCGACCCCGGCTGACGCCGCCGACGTGGTCCGCCTGCTCGACGCCGCGATGCTCCGGTCCGACCCCGAGCGGGTGCGCCGTCGAGTCGCCGCGAGCGACGTTCTCGTCGCCGTCGTCGCCGGTGCCGAGGGAGCCGACCGCCAAGGAGCCGAGTCGGCGACAGCGGATCGGACAGCCGACCGCATCGTCGGTGCCTGCGTGCTCGCGCCCGGCGGAGACGTGAGCACAGAGTGGTGCGGAGGCGCATCCGCGGGCGACGCGTCGCCGACCGAGATCGAGCAGATCACCGTCCACCGGTCGCGACGCGGACGGGGAGTCGGGACCGGCCTGGTCGACGCCGCCGCGGCGCGGAGCGCCGGTCCGCTCGTCGCCCGCTTCCGCCACCAGGTGCGCCCGTTCTACGACGCGCTGGGGTTCGAGATTGTCGACGCGTCGGACGTGGCAGGAGAGCCGGGCGAAGCGGACGAGGCGGACGAGGCAGGCGAGGCGGACGAGGCGGACGAGGCGGACGAGGCGGACGAGGCAGGCGAGGCGGACAGAAGTGGGCGACGGCGGCTGTGTGGGATCCTCAGATGAGCGGCTCGACGAGGTCGCGGCCCGCCGACAGCAGCGCGTCGGTGCGGGCCTGGCTCTCGGCCTCGGCGTAGACGCGCATCTTCGGTTCGGTGCCCGACGGCCGGACGAGGAGCCACGAGCCGTCTTCCAGAAGCAGTTTGAACCCGTCGAGCGTCACGACGTCGGCGATGTCGCGCCCGGCGACCTGCTCGGGGAGGACGTCTTCGAGTTCGCCGATGACCCGTTCTTTCTCGGTGTCGGGGCAATCGAGGCTGATCTTGTCGGCGACGATGTCGCCGTGCGCCGCCACGAGGCGGTCGACGCGGGCGTCCATCGGCTCCTCGCTCGCGGCCGCCGCTCCGAGCAGACTCATCAGGACGCCGTCCTTCTCGCGGATGTGCCCGCGGATCGAGAAGCCGCCGGACTCCTCGCCCCCGATGAGCGCGTCGTGCTCGGCCATCGCCTGGGCGACCCACTTGAAGCCGACCGCGGTCTCGAAGACCTCCTGTCCGTGTGCGTCGGCGATCCGATCGACCAGAAACGTCGTCGACACCGTCCGGATCGCCGGGCCGGCGTCGGACTCTAAGAGGTAGTCGTACGCGGCGGCGTAAAAGAGGTTCTCGTCGAGGTGGCCGCGCTCCGGTGTTACGAACGCGACGCGGTCGGCGTCGCCGTCGTTAGCGATACCCAAGTCGGCGTCGTGGGCGTCGACGGCGTCGACGAGCGGACCGAGATGCTCGGCGCTGGGTTCCGGCGGGGAGCCGCCGAACTCGGGGTCGCGCTCGTCGCGGATGCTGACGACCGTTGCGCCCGCCGCCCGCAGGAGCGCGTCGGTGACGCCGCGGCCCGAGCCGTGCATCGCGTCGTGGACGACCGTGACCCCCGAGAGGTCGGCGTCGATCAGCTCGTGGGCGTGGTCGGCGTGCGGCGTCACGACGTCGACGGTCTCGATCGTTCCGCGCTCCGATTCGGGCAGGAGCTCCGGCTCTGTGAGGCGAGCGGCGACCGCGTCGGTCACCTCTGGGAGCGCCGGCGCGCCGTCCGCGGGGATGAACTTCACGCCGTTGTACTCGGGCGGGTTGTGCGAGGCCGTCACCATCAGCGCGCCCGAGAGACCGCGGTCGACGATGGCATAGGCGACGAGCGGCGTCGGGCAGTCGCGCTCCGGCAGGAGGACGTCGAAGCCGTTGCCGGCGAGCACCTCGGCGAGCGACTCGGCGAACCCCTCGGAAGTTGCTCTGGCGTCGTAGCCGACGGCGACGGGATCGTCGTAGCCCTCGTCCGCGAGGTAGTCTGCGACCGCCTGTCCGACGATCCGTACGCGGTCGTCGGTGAACGTATCGAGGGTCGCGCGCCACCCGTCCGTGCCGAAGGAGATCGCGTCCATACCCCTGCGTCCGCGGCAGCGACCAAAAAAGTGCGGCGAAGCGGGCCGTCGTCCGGCGGACGCCGACGTTGGGAGACGCCACCATCCGCCGCGTTTTTCGCCGCTCGTCCCCGAGAGAGGGTAATGATCACGCTCGTCGCGGTCTGCGGCAGTCGACGCGGACGGAGCCACACTCGAAAGTCTCTCGAACGCGTGCTGACGACTGCCCGGCGGGAAGGCGTCGAGACAGAGCTGCTCGACCTCGGTGCGGTCGACCTGCCGCTGTATCACCCCGACGTCGACGAGCAGGGCGACTCCGCGCGTCTGAAACAGCTCGTCCGCGACGCCGAGGCCGTCGTGATCGGCTCACCCGTCTATCACGGGTCGTACTCCTCGACGTTCCGCAACTTCCACGACTACTGCTCGAAGGAGGAGTACCGCGATACGGCCGTCGGCCTCGTCGCGACCGCCGGGGGCGGATCGTACGGCCCGGCGCTCGAACATCTGCGGAGCACGGTCCGCGGCGTGTACGGCCACACCGTTCCCGAGCAGGTCGGGATCCGCCGCGCCTCGGAGAAGTACGACGGCGACACGCTCACCGACGTCGACATCGAGCGGCGGCTGGACGAACTGGCGGCGGCCGTCGTCGCGGAGGCGCGACGGCTCCATCCGGAAGCCGTCGAGTGAGGGAAGCGGTCACTCCAGGCCGACGAGGCGCTCCTTCCGGGCGCGGGAGAGCTGTTTGATCTCGTACTCGCGGGACATCGCCGCCGACTTCGACTCGAACGACTCGACGTGGACGAGCTCGACCGGCGTCCGCCCCCGCGTGTACTTCGCGCCCTCGCCGGCGTCGTGTTCGGCGACGCGGCGCTCGACGTCGGTCGTGTAGCCCGTGTACAGCGAGCCGTCGGCGCACGAGAGCACGTAGACGTGGTGGTCGTCGGTCATACGCGGTGATGGCCGGTCATCGGGAGCGAGCGGTCACTCGACTTCGATCGTCTCGACGACGTCCGCGAGTGCGGCGCTGTCTGGCGACGCGTGCGTCACGGCGAGCGGGGAGACGCTGACTTCGGCGTCGACCATCGCGCGTCGGTCGGTGCCGACGGGGTAGCGCTGCCGGTGCTCGTCGGTGGGCGGGAACGGGCTCTCCCAGCCGACCACGCCGGGCCAGGTCTGATCCTGCAGGCGCACGAGCTGTTCGTCGTCCGCTAGGTCGCCGTCGTGGTCGTGTTCGCCGGCGCGTGCCGGATCGATCGCTTCGATCTCCTGCTCGTAGTCGTGGAACGGTTCGGTGAGCATCACCGGCGGCGACGACGCGTCAACCGGGGCGTTGACGTTCAGTAGGTCGACGTCCTCGTAGACGCCGGAGTCGAGCGCCCGGGCGACGAGTCGGCGCGCGATCCGCGCGGGGCGCTCGAAGTCGTACTCCTCGGGCGGCGAGAGGAAGAAGTCCGTCGAGTGGTACGCCGAGATGGCGAGCGCCGGCGTGCCGAGGAACGCGGCCTCGATGCCCGCGCCGACCGTTCCGGAGCGCCCCACCACGTAGTTGCCGGCGTTGGGGCCGTTGTTGACGCCGGAGACGACGACGTCGAACGGAGTCTCGAGTCCGCGGAGGCCGTAGGCGACGCAGTCCGCGGGCGTCCCCGAGAGCGCGTACCCCCACGGGTGCTCGCGGATGACCGCGGAGTGGTTCCGCGTCCGTCCGACGCCGCTCTGATTCCCGTCCGGTGCGACGACGGTGACGTCGCCGAGGGCGGTGAGTTCAGTTCGGAGCGTGGCGATGCCCGGCGCGTCGATGCCGTCGTCGTTCGTCAGTAGTATCGTGGGACCCTCACTCATCACACGAACCGTCTATCGAGAGGAAAGTAGCCCTTCCGGTCCGGTGTCTCATCGAGCGCCGCGCCTCGCGGGCGACTCGGCCGGTCACACGACCGCGGTCGGACTGGTGAGAGGGCCCGCGACCGTCGCTGCCGCTCTGCGAGCGGTGGAATTGTGAGATCGGACGGTGGTTCAGCCGTCCGACGGAGAGACGAAGTACGGCTTCGCGTGGTGGTCTGTGTCCGCTTCAGTGGTCACGCTGTGCGGGTTCGACGTCGCGCGACCTCCGCGATACCCGCGTTCGCCGAGCAGTTTGGACAGGCGAGGAGGCGCCCGTACTCGTCGGCGAACACGCGTGCGAAGCGATCGGAGACGTGTGACCCGCAATGGTCACAACTTGGCATACGTGTGTTCCGGCAGCCACCATTTGCCGGTACCCGGCCTACGAGCGCGTCCCATATATGGCTTCCCGCGCACGCGCGCGAGAGCCGTGATCGTACAGAAATGCGAACAATTACCGACCGTTTGTCTGGGAACTTCTGGCACACGGGTGGGGCGTCGCCTCCGGAGCGCCGCGTGCGGCCTCACTCGTCGTCCGTACGAGCGGCACTGACCGCGCGAGCGACGAGTCCCGCCTGCGTGCCGGCGACGAAGCCGGCGTCGACGTTGACCACCGAGAGCACCGTACAGGACTGCAACATTCCGGAGAGGGCCGCGGACCCGTCGCCGCCGTGGCCGTAGCCGCTCGAAACCGGGAGTCCGACGACGGGGGTGTCGACGAGGCCGGCCACGACCGTCGGGAGTGCGCCCTCGCGTCCGGCGGCGACGACGAGGACGTCGGCCGCACGGAGCACGTCGAGGTGGTCGAGGATCCGACCGAGGTGGGCGACGCCTACGTCGTCGACGCGCTCGACGGTCGCGCCCATCGCGTCGAGGACGGTCGCCGCCTCACCCGCGGCCGCCGCGTCCGCCGTCCCACCGGTGACGACTCCGACGGTGGCGTCGAGCGTCGGCGGCTCGAAGTCGGCCCGCTGTGCGACCAGCGTCCGCGCTCGCTCGTCGTGCGACAGTTCGACAGAAGCGTCGATCTCCTCGGAGACGGCAGCGACGTCGGCGTCCGTGACCCGTGTGACGAGTGCTCGGCCCGTCGAATCCAGCGCCGCCACCGCGAGCACGGCGACCTCCGCGGGCGTCTTCCCCTCCGCGAGGATGCCCTCCGGCGCGCCGCGGCGCTGTTCCCGTGCGGCGTCGAATCGCCCCGCGTCGGTGGTGACGTACCCCATCAGTCGCCCCTCGGCCTCCGTCGGGGAGAGCTCGCCCGCCGCGACGGCTTCGAGTACTTCGCGCATACGGAGTAGTCCGCGGGTGGACGTCACGTACCTGTCGCTTCGGTGCGTAGCCCGCGTGCGGTTCGAGATACGGGTCGAACTTGCACCGAAACCGCCGATCAGTGACCGCAGACGGCCCGAAGTCCCCGATGACGAAATGGAGATTTAATGTGCTTCCCCGGTATATAAATCATTCCCATAGGAAACCCCACAGACGACCCGCAGGGACGGAGACGCCGGCGTTTTGGAAAATATTTTTATATAGTGCCAGTATAGGGAGACGTGTATGGCAGACCTCATTGTCAAGGCAGCCGTCAAGGAAGCGCTCCAGGACAAGAACGTCGCTTCTGACTTCTACGATGCGCTCGACGAAGAAGTGAACGAACTGCTCGAAGACGCCGCCCGTCGCGCCGAAGAGAACGACCGCAAGACGGTCCAGCCCCGCGACCTGTAACTCGGCGATTCGATCCCGATTTTTTGCGCCGCAGCGCCCGTCAGTCCCGACTCCGAACGTCGACGCCGTCCTCTGTGCCGACGTAGACCTCGTCGACGAGGCCGACGAACAGTCCGTGTTCGACGACGCCCGGGACTCCGGAGAGCGCCGTCGACAGCGCGGCCGGATCGGTCACCGCACCGAAGTCACAGTCCAGGACCACGTTCCCGTTGTCGGTGACGACCGGGCCGTCCTTGCGCTCGGCGCGGCGGAGCGTCGGCTCGCCGTCGAGAGCCGCCACGTCGCGCTCGACCGCCGCGCGAGCGTCCGGCAGCACCTCGACGGGGATCGACCGCGAGAGCGTCTCGACCACCTTCGTCGGATCGGCGACGACGGCGAAGCGCTCCGCCGCCGCGTCGACGACTTTCTCGCGGGCGTGGGCCGCGCCGCCGCCTTTGATCGCCGCCAGATCGCCGTCGAGCTGGTCCGCGCCGTCGATCGCGACGTCGATCCGGTCGACCTCGTCGAGCGAGCAGACCGGGACTCCGGCCTCGCGAGCGAGCGCGCGAGCGTCGAACGACGTCGGGACGCCGCGGACGTCGAGGCCGTCGGCGACCCGCCGGCCGATCGCCCGGATCGCGTGCGCGGCGGTGCTGCCGGTCCCGAGGCCGACCACGTCACCGTCGGCGACGAGTTCGGCGGCGCGCTCGCCCGCGCGTCGCTTCTGGTCGTCCGTCCCACCGGTCGTCTTCATACGCGTCGTCTCGGCGACGTGGATGACAAAGCTTCCGCTCCGGGGTCGGTTTCGACCGAGGAGACGGTCGGGAGCGGCCGACGGCAGTCGGCGACGACCGACGACACGCGGTGACTACGGGCGACCGCATTCGGCGACGACCGACGGCAGTCGACGAACCCGCTACAACCGCTCCAACACGGCGTCGGCGTCGTACGCCAGCGTGAGCGACCGCGACCGTCCGCGGCCGTCGATGTCGGCGTAGTCGGCGTCGAGAACGCCCAGGCGGTCGAGTTTGTTGACGCACTCGGAGTACCGCGTGTATCCGAGACCGGTCTCGTCGTGAAACGCCTCGTACACCTCGCCCGCCTGGCTGCCGTCGTGCTCGGCGACGACGCGGACGAGGTCGCGCTCGCGGTCGGAGAGGCCGCGGAGGCTCCGTGAGAGGTGAACGTACTTCGATTTCTCGTAGGCGGCCTCGACGTCTTCGACGTCGACAGTCCGGCTGGCGCGCATCTCCGCGTGGAGGCCAGCGCGACGCAGCAGGTCGATCCCGACCCGGAGGTCACCGCTGTCGGCGGTGAGCTCGGCGACGCGGTCGAGTTCGGGGCCGCCCACGACGCCGTCGTGGAAGCCGCGGCGAGCCCGCTCGCGGAGGATGTCGACGATCTCGTCGACGTCGTAGACGGGGAAGTACACCTCTTCGGGGCGGAAGACGCTCTGAACGCGACCGTCCAGTTCGTCGACGACGTCGAGCGCGAGATCCGAGGAGATCACCACGACGCCGATCCGCGCGCCCGAGTGCGCCTCGTGCGCCCGGAGGAGCGAGTAGAGCGTGTCGGAGGCCTCGTTCTCGTAGAACAGGTAGTTCACGTCGTCGAGCGCGACCGCCAGCACGGCGTCTTCTTCCACCAGCCGGTCGGTGATCTGCCCGAACAGCTTCTTGAACGAGATGCCCGACGAGGGCGGCTCGTACTCGAAGATGTGCTCGAAGATGCGCGAGAAGACGGCGTACCGCGTCGAGTCGACCTGGCAGTTGACGCGGACGGTCTCGGCGCCGCTCTGTGCGCCGAGTTCGCCGAAGAGCTTCTGGACCGCCGTCGTCTTGCCCGTCCCCGGCGGGCCGCGGACCACCGTGTTCAGCGGGCGCGAGCCGCGGACGGCCGGCCGGAGCGCGTACTTCAGACTCTCCAGTTGGCTCTCGCGGTGCTCGAACGTCTCGGGGACGTAATCGATCTCGAAGACGTGTTCGTCGCGGAAGACGGACTCGTCCCACGACAGCATCCCCTCGTCGGGGTCGTCCCTCATCGATTCAACCACGTCGAGGAGTCTACTTAACCGTTCCCCAGGAGACCAAATCGCCGCGCCGGAGCCGCACGAGGTGTCAGAACTTCCGTAGTAGACGGTCGTAGAAGCCCGATTCGTCGCCGTCGGCCAGTTTCTCGACGATCAGTTCGGGCGTCGACCGCGCGAGGTGGTCTTTCACCGGCGAGCGATCCACCACGAGTTCGCCGTCTTCGAGCCCGAGCGCCTGAATCCCGTCGACGGCGACGTCGAAAGTGGCCGCGTCGCGGATCTCGCCGGCCAGGTGCGAGACGAAGACGGCCGTGGCGGCCTGCTCGTCGAGCGCTTCGA
The DNA here is from genome assembly GCA_003665935.1 of Halobellus sp. Atlit-31R. Taxonomy (GTDB): domain Archaea; phylum Halobacteriota; class Halobacteria; order Halobacteriales; family Haloferacaceae; genus Haloquadratum. The sequence continues at coordinate 257,022 of QPLR01000003.1, forward strand.
GGATCCCGGCGATGATCTTCGCGGACGCGCCAGGTTCGGTGATGCTCTCGAGTTCGTCGACGAGGACGAGTCGGTTCGTCGCGCCGTCGGCGAGGTGCCGGAAGTCCCGGAGCGTGCTCTCGAACGCGCCGGCGTCGAGCGTGCCCTGCGTCTTCGCGTAGTAGTGCAACTCCGAGAAGCGTTCGAGTTCGACGTGGTCGGCCGGGACAGGCAGTCCCATCTGCGCGAGGACGACGACGAGCGCGACCAGATCGAGCGTCGACGTCTTCCCGCCGGAGTTGACGCCCGACAGCAGCGTCGCCCCCGAAACGCCGTAGTCGACGGGGTCGACCCCCTCGAAGCCGACGTCCAAGAGCGGCGAGCGCCCGGCCACGATCGTGAACCCGTGGCTGTCGCCCGCGGTTGCGCCCGTTCCCTCACGGCCACTCGCGTCGGCGTCCACGCCTCCCGCAACCTCGGGGAGCGTACAGTCGAAGTCCTCGGTGAAGCGAGCGACGGCGAGTTCGACGTCGAGTTCGAGTGCGTCGCGGACGAGCGACTCCACGGGCTCCCGAAGCGCCGAGAGGTCCGCCGCGAGTTCGCGCTTGAGCCGCGCGGCCCGGCGGTCGCGGCCGGCTTTGAGCTCCGTGCGGAGCCGCGAGATCACCGCCGACTCGTGTTCGACCGGGAACGACGGGTCGTCCGGGAAGGCGCGCTCGGCGAAGTCCGCCTCCTCGGGGCGGAGATCGAGCGCGTCCACGAGGTGCTCGCGAGCGGCCGCGACGGCGGCGTCGTACTCGTCGTCGAGTTCGCGATCGAGCAGGGAGTCGACGCGCGCGCCCTGTTCGACGAGCGAGAGGAAGTCCGTGCCCTCGATCGTGACGTTGCGCTCGCGGATCGCATCGCGGAGACGGTCGTTGGCGACGGATTCGGCGGTCGCGACCGTCGCGTCGAGGTCGTCGACCGCGATCGAGAGCCGGTCCAGTTCCGCGTCGCCGACGATGGTCCCGTCCGCGGCGAGTCGGTCGAGCGCGTCGCGGAGGGCGTCGAGGTCGCACGGCGGGTCCAGCGCCGCTGCCTCGTGGACCGCCGCGGCCGCCTGGATCCGCGAGCGGTTCTCCGCGAAGAACGCGAGGACGCGTTCGGGGACGATCTCGTCGGGGTGATCGAGCGCGTCCGGCCGCACGCGGACGTCGCCGTCGACGTCGACGCCGGCGAACTGCTCGTCGAGAGCCACGACCGTCGAGTACGAGCGTGCGAGTTCCGCCAGCCCGCGGGTGTCCTCGACGACTTCGACGGAGAGTTCCGGGAACGCCTCCTCCGCGGCCGCGAAGCGCTCGGCGTCGGCGGTGGCGAGGCAGCGGTCACGGACGCGGCGGGTAGACGGCGGCGCGAGCGGGGCCACGCCGTCGAGCGCGTCCAGCACCTCGGGGTCGGGGTCGCGCTCGGTCGCCCGCTCGACGAACTCGCGGACCTCGGCGATCCGCGAGGCTGACTGCGTCGGGTAGAAGGTCTCGACGCGCTTTGCGGCGTAGTCGGTGACCGTCCGGTCGCGGAGGAGCGCGAGTGCGTCGTCGTACACCTCGCGGGCCCGGTCGGTCGCGAGAAAGCCGCCGTCGTCGTCGTGTCGCCGGCGGATCGCGCCGCGGGCGACGGCCGCCGCGCGCCCCTCCGAGAGCCCCGGCGCGCGGGCCAGAGTCGCGATATCGCCCTCGTTGAGTGCCCGTTCCGCGTCGTCGAGTTCCGCGAGCGCCGCCGCCGTCTTCTCGCCGACGCCCGGGATGGCCTCGAACTCCATTCGAGGGAGCCTTCGCTCGCGATCGGACAAAACGTTACGGGTGTTCCGCGTGGCGGCGAGAAGGCCCACCCATTGGGGGCACGACAACGTACTTTTGAGACTGCACCCGGTACTGCGGATATGCGAACCGAGACGGGCGCAGACGTCGACGGAGCCGCGAGCGACGCTGGCACCACTGCGAGCGACGCCGATGGGGCTGCCACCGACGCCGACACCACTACGGGCGACGCCGCCGAACCGTCGGTGGCACGGAAGGCCGAGGCGGTCCGCCAGTCGCTCAGCGACTGCGACGGCGTCCTGATCGCCTTCTCCGGCGGCGTCGACTCCGCAGTGGTTGCCGCACTGGCGCACGACGAACTTGGTGACGATGCGGTCGCGTGCACGGCCAAGTCGGAGACGCTCCCCGCCGCGGAACTGGAGGACGCCCGACGGGTCGCCGACGAGGTCGGCATCCGCCACGAGATCGTCTCGTTCTCCGAACTCGACAACCCCGACTTCGTCGTCAACGACGGCGAGCGGTGCTATCACTGCCGGACGATGCGGTTGAGCCGGATGTACGAGGCGGCCCACGACCTCGGCATCGGGACCGTCTGCGACGGAACCAACGCCTCAGACCCTGGGGAGGGCCACCGGCCAGGCCTCCGCGCAGTGGACGAACTCGACGTCCGCTCGCCGCTGCTCGAGGCCGGCATCGAGAAGGACGAGGTGCGTGCGATCGCCGACGAGTACGGTCTCTCCGTCGCCGACAAGCCGTCGATGGCGTGCCTCTCCTCGCGGATCCCCACGGGACTGGAAGTGACGCCCGAACGCCTCACGCGCGTCGAGAAGGCAGAGCGCGTGCTCCGGGAGTGGGGCTTCTCGCAGTTCCGCGTCCGCGACCACGACGGCCTCGCGCGGATCGAGATCGCCGCCGACGAACTCGAGGCGGCGCTGGATCACGACTTCGTCGTCGCGGCCCGCGAGCATCTCTCGGACCTCGGGTTCGATCACGTGACGCTCGATCTCCACGGCTATCAGACGGGGAGCGTCAGCCCGGCGGGCGAGGACGAACAGGACGACGCGGGCGCCGACAGCGACGAGTCGGGAGACGAACCGCTCGTCGAGGACGTGTTCGCGGCCGAGTATCCGACCGCAGACGAGTGAGACGGCCGACGGGTCAGGCCGCGCGACCTTCGCGGGACGCGAGCAGGAGGCGAACCGCCTCGTAGCCGAGCAGTAGTCCGACCACAACCCCACCGGCCAGCGCCGGAGCGAGGTTCAGCTCGGTGATCCACCGGAGGACGGCCGGATCCGGGCTGCCGAGATACCCCACGACGATGGCGAACAGCCACACCGGACGGCGGGCCGTGTCGACTGCGAGTCGGACCCGCAGCATCCGTCGCGAGCGGCCGTAGCGGCGCAGGAGCAGCGAGGCGAGCTCGAACGCCCCAACGAGGGCACCCGCGATGAGCAGGGGCGTGTACACCGCGAGGCCGTTGGCCGCGAGCGTCTCGACGACCACCGCGGGAAGCAGGTCGTAATAGCCCGTCGGGACTGACAGCGGGCTGAGGAGGTAGCCGACGAGCGCCGCGAGCACGACAGCCTGGGGACGGCGGGCCGCCAGTCCGTCGGCGGTGGGGATCAGCGACCCTCTCGCGGTCCACCGCAGCGCGAACAGCGTCCCCTCGAACAGCGCGATCATCGTCGCGCCGATGATGATCGGGGCCATCCCGGTCGGGTCGGGGCTGACGAGGAAGGCGAGTCCGAGGAACGTCCCCCAGAAGAGCAGCCGGCGGTCTTCGAGCCACCGCCGCGTGACGAGGTTCATCATAATCGCCAGCATCACGAACAGCGGGATCTGGAAGATGATCGCGTTGTAGCCCATCAGGATGAGGATGAGGTTGAACGTCTCCTTGAGGCCGAACGCGACGAGCGCCGTCCCGGTGGTGTAGGAGGTGAAGTACGCGAAGATGGTCGGGAGCACCAGAAAGTGCGCGAACGAGATCCCGACGAACGCGAGGATGAGGCTCGTCGGCACCGCTGCGAGGTAGTAGCGCCGTTCTTTGGGGTACAGCCCCGGCCGCATAAACAGGTACGTCTCGTAGACGAAGACGGGCAGGCCGATGACGAGGCCGCCGAGCGCGGCGACCTTCAGTTCGGTCAAGAGCAACTCCAGCGGGCCGTAGACGCGGGGTCGGCGGTCGACCACTTCGGGCGCGCCCGGAATGTGCTTGTTCCAGAGGAAGTCGATGACCTGCGTGGAGCTGACGAGGTCGAGCCCGAACGCGGAGTTGACGAGGTCGGCACCCGGATACAGCAGGAGCGTGACGAGGCCGCCGACGCCGAGGACGACCGCCAGCCGACGGATCATCTCCTCGATGTGCTCAGCCAGCGGCATCTCCTCGTCGCTCTCGGGGCCGTCGGAGACGAGTCCCTCGTCGACGAGAGGGTCAGAGGCGCCGGCAGTCTCGGAGCCGGGTGCGGGATTCGCGGTCGCCGGCTCGCCGCCGTCGGTGCCGGCGACGGCCGTATCGTCGGATGCTGCCGGGGCACCGGCGTCGGCGACGCTGAAGTCGGCCTCGTCGGGTCCGGGAAGGTCGAGTTCGGGGTCGGGTGCGGAATCGTCGTCGGATTCGGGTGCGGAGTCGTCGTCGGATTCGGGTGCGGAATCGTCGTCGGATTCGGGTGCGGAATCGTCGTCGGACTCGGGTGCGCCTCCGTCAGCGTCCGACTCCGCGATCTCCTCCACGGCGTCCGCCCGTTCGGCGCCCTCGGACGCCGGCGCTGCGTCGTCTTCGGTCGCCGACCTGCCTTCGGCGTCTGGACCGTCGCTTTTGATCGCCGAGGTCGAGGGGTCGGCGTCGCTCTCGGGATCGGCGTCGCGAGCGTCGTCGGAACCGGTGAGTGACGATTCGGTGGGTGACGAGTCGGAGCCCGGACTGCCGTCTGCGGGCGACGTCGACGCCTCGTCGGCGTCGGACGGCTCTCCGTCGCTCGTGTCAGCGTCCGAAGGAGGCGAGTCCGCGGCAGGCTCCGACGGGTCCGCATCGGTCGTCGATGCGTCGGCGTCGGGCGTCTGGTCCGCGTGCTCCGGATCGTCGGCCATTCATCAGAGTTTCGCCCCCCGGATCTTATAGGCCTTTCCGCATCGGTCGGTCTCCCACTGTCTCAGTCGGTCGATGTAGCGCGGGGGGCGGCTGTTCCAGCGCTCCGACGCCGGCGGAGCGGTCGAAAAGATTGATAACCGCGAGCGGGCTCAGTTCACCTATGTCTAGCGCGCTCGACGAGGACACGAGACAGACGCTCGACGCCGGCCGCGAGACCGCCGGCGCGATGCTTCGAGCTGCGCAGAAGGACCTGCAGAAAGTCTTCATCGTCTTTCTGGTCGGCTTTCTCGGCTCGTTCTACGCGCTTCGACTCTTCGTGTGGGATTTCTTCAAAGGGGTCACCCGCGCTCAGATGTCGGCGCAGGTGAGCGGTGAGGTTTCGATCATCGCACAGACGCCGTTCGACGTCATCCTCCTGCAGGCGAAGATCGGGCTCGTGGTCGGGGTCGTGCTCGCCGCGCCCGTGTTCGTCTACTTCTCCAGAGACGCGCTCAAAGTACGCGGGCTGTGGCCGTCGTCGCCGATTCCGGTCTGGAAGCTCGCGTTGATCCTCGTCGGAATGGTGGGGCTGTTCGTGCTCGGCGTCGCCTACGGCTACTACGTCTTCTTCCCGTTCACGTTCTCGTTCCTGGCGCAGAACGCCATCGCCGCCGGGTTCACGCCGACGTACTCGATCGTCAAGTGGGCGCAGTTCATCTTCCTGCTCACCGCCTCGTTCGGTCTCGCGAGCCAGTTGCCGCTCGCGATGACCGGGCTCTCGTACGCCGAGATCGTGCCCTACGAGACCTTCCGCGACAAGTGGCGGCACGCCTTCGTGGGCGTCTTCGCCGCCGGTGCGATGTTCACGCCGCCGGATCCGTTCACCCAGATTATGTGGGCGGTCCCCGTGCTGACGCTGTACGGGATCAGCCTCTATCTCGCGAAGATCGTCACGACCGCCCGTCGCGGCAGCGAACAGATGAACGTCGCCGGAACGGTCGGCGCTCACTGGAACTCGATCGCCGGCGTCGGTGTCGTCGGTGGACTGCTCGTCTACGTCTTCTTCGAGCGCGGCGGCGTCGCCTACTTCAATCAGGGGCTCGCCGCGATCGGCAGCGACTACGTCGTCTACGCGCCCGGCTCGACCGCGGTGCTCGGCGCGTACGTCGCCGTCGCCGCCGTGCTCGCTGCCACAGTCGCCGTCAGCTACTTCGTCTATCGGGATCTCGACGACCTCGCCGTCGTCGAGGCGGGGATCGGCGACCCGACCGCCATCGATCTCGGCGACCTCGACGCCGGCGGCGTCCGCTCGGCCCCGCCGGAGATCTTCGGTGCGATGGACGAAGACGAGGCGATGGCGGCCGCCGGTGACGCGCTCGACGCGGGCGACAAGGAGAAGGCCCGCGCGATCGTCGACCGGTTCGATCAGGACGGCGACGCGGACGGGGAGGACAGCGAGACTGCGTCCGGGGCCGGTGCGAACGCGGACGGCGAGCAGGGTGGCGGGTCGATCGGCGACCGGGCCGCCCGCGCCGGCAGCACGTTCTTCGACGAGTTCAGGGGCGGCGACGGCGAGGAAGCCGAATCAGAGGAGGACGACGACGGCGACTTCGAGGGCTACTACACCGACGTCGCGTTCATCCTCGACTCCGTCACCTCGAACGCGTTCCGCATCGTCGCGGTGTTTATGACCGTGCTGGCGGTCACCTTCGGCTGGCTCTACACGGGCGGAATCAAGCGCGTCTACGAGGACTTCCTGAGCCGTCTGCCGGCGCAGGTCCGGCCCGAGGAAGTGCTCGACGTCGTCGCCCTCCACCCGATGGAGGCGCTGGTGTTCCAAGTGAAGTTCTCGACGATCATCGCCGCGCTGGCGACGGCGCCGCTGCTGGCGTACTACGCGTGGCCGGCGCTCCGCGAGCGCGACATCGTCAGGCAGCGCCGCCGGGCGGTCTTCGTGTGGACCGGCGCACTCACAGCGGGGCTGATCGGCGGGTTCGTGCTCGGCTACACCACGATCGCGCCCTCGGTCATCTCCTGGCTGGTCAGCGACGCCGTCCGGGCGAATATGGTGATCGCCTACCGCATCACCAACTTCTTCTGGCTCATCGTCTTTACGACCGCCGGCATCGGTTTCCTCGCGGACGTTCCGATCGCGATGATCCTCCTCAACAGCGCCGGCGTCACTTACGACACGATGCGCGGCCGCTGGCGCGAGGTGACCGTCGGGATCCTCGCCGTCGCGGCGCTGTTTACCCCCGCAGACGTGCTCACGATGTTCCTCGTGACCATCCCGCTGATGGCCGCCTACGGGATCGGACTCGGCGTGCTCTTCGTGATCACGCTCGGCGGACGACGCGATCTCGCCCCGTCCCGCGGGACTGAGGTCTGAGCCGCGTCCGCTCGGCCACCACGCGACGCCTCGAACGCCCCACTCCGGGGGGAGAGCGAGGAGTCTAAGTGTTCGCGAGAGAATCCCGTGATATGTCCAAGATAAGCGTGGAGATCCCCGACGAGCTCCTCGCGGACCTCGACGACCACGTCGGCGACGACGGGAAGTTCGTCAACCGCAGCGACGCCATCCGCGCGTCGATCCGGAAGACGCTGGACAGGTTAGACGAGATCGACGCCCGACACGGACGGCTGGACGATGAGTGACACCCGCGCTCAGTCGGGTCGCATCGCGCTCGTCGCGCTGTTCGTGACGGCGCTGACGACGGCGCAGCTGACCGCCTCGAAACTGCTCGCCTTCGGACTTCCGACCGAACTCCCGGTGACGGGTGCGAACGTCATCCTGCCCGGCGCGGCCCTGGCGTACGCGCTGACCTTCTTCGCGTCTGACTGCTACTCCGAGCTGTACGGCCGCCGCGCGGCGCAGGTGATGGTCAACGTCGGCTTCGTGATGAACTTCGTGCTCCTGGCGCTCGTCTGGAGTACGATCCTCGCACCGGCGGCCAACCCCGAGTCGGCCGCACAGTACCGCGCGGTGCTCGCTCCGGGGACGAACATCGTCATCGGGAGCCTACTCGCGTACGTCGTCAGCCAGAACTGGGACGTCCTCGTCTTCCACCGGATCCGCGACGCCACCGGCCCGTCGATGCTGTGGCTCCGGAACGTCGCTTCGACGGCGACGAGCCAGGCGATCGACACGGTGCTCTTCGTCGCAGTCGCGTTCTACGTCGCGCCGCAGATCCTCGGCTTCGGCAACGCGCTGCCGATTCCGGTGATCCTCTCGCTGATCGTCGGTCAGTACCTGCTGAAACTGCTCATCGCGCTCGTCGACACGCCGTTCGTCTACGCGGTCGTCGGCTTCTTCGGCGGGTCGAACATCGACGCGCGGGACGAGGCCTGGGCAGCCAAGTAATCGGCCCGCGACTCCCGAGCGCCGCACGGTCTCGCAGAAACGCTCGACGACGCTACTGTTCGACGATCTCGGCGAAGCCGAAGTTCGACTTGACGTCGGTGACGCGGATCCGGACCGAATCGCCCGTCTCCGTGCCGGCGACGAAGAGCGTGTAGCCGTCGATCTTGACGACGCCGTCGCCCTCGCTGCCGACGTCGTCGACGACGACGTCGCGTTCTTCGCCCTCCTCGACGGGCGCGGTGACGCGGTGCTTGCCGACGAGATACAGCTCCGAGGAGGCGTCCCGAGAGGCCTCCGGTCGGATCGACCGGACGTACTCGAACTCCGCGTCGATCTCCGCGCGCAGGTCGGCGAGGTCCTGCCCGTCGAACACCTTGGCGGCGAAGTCGCCGCCGGCCGGCAACAGCTCGAGCGCCACCTCGAACGCCTGTCGCGCTAGGTGGACCGATCGGGCGTGGTCGACGGAGTACTCGCCGGTCATGTTCGGCGCCATATCGGAGATGACGACGTCGGCACCGTCCGGGCCGATCCGCTCGCGGAGTCCGTCCTTGGTCTCGGCGTCGGTCATATCGCCGCGAATCGTCTCGACGGTGTCGTGGTCGAGGTCGCGGATGCGCTGAAGGTCGACGCCGATCACGGTGCCGCGGTCGCCGACGGCCTCGGCGGCGACCTGGAGCCACCCGCCGGGAGCCGCGCCGAGGTCGACGACCGTGTTGCCGGGACCGAACAGCCCCGCTGCCCGATCGAGTTGTTTGAGTTTGTACGCCGAACGGGCGCGGTAGCCCTCCTGTTTGGCTTTGTTGTAGTACATATCCTTATCTGTCATGAATACTATCTCCGTTCACAGGAATTTCAGTATGTCGGACACAGACGAGTATAGGACGCATTCTGAGGAGTATTTAGAGCGCCAGAAGGTTAAGGTGAAGGAAGAACTCCGGCCCGAACACTCAGGACGGGTTCTCGACTTCCTCTACGACCGACGAGAGGATTTGGCCCCGAGTACCGCACGGAACTACGCACGAGAACTGCGGTATCTCGTCGCCCACGGGTACGAGAACGAGTTGCTGGCCGACGACCCGGAGGAGTGGCACTCCGAGGACTGGGAGGACGCTATCAGGCGCGTTGCGAGAGAACGAGACCTCAGCGACGGGACCAAGCGGAACACCTGCTATGCCGCCCGTGCCTTTGCGGACTGGTCGAACAAGTCCCCTGCCGACAAGTCGGAGATTAGCGCACCGAAAATCGAACACTCGAAAATCGACGAGGAGTGGGTGCTGAAGCCCGAGGAAGTCACCGAACTCATCGAGGCTACCCACACCGAACGTGACGCCGCCCTCATCGCAGTGATGTATGAAGCGGCGCTCAGGCGTACCGCCGCCGTTCAGTTGGACATCCGCGACTACCGTACCGAGCGTTTCGCCCGGATTCGCCTCCCTCACAAGACGGGCGTAAAGACGGGCGAGGGACGGGAGAGGCCGCTGAGTTGGAGCAAAGGGTATCTCGACCGCTGGTTGAACAACCACCCCACACCAGACGAACCAGAGGCCCCGCTCTTCTGCTCGATTCGAGCGGGACGCGATGAGGGTGAACGTCTGTCCTCTCACGCGATATACACGATGATTAAGCGGACAGCAAGCCGGAGCGACATCGACTCTGACCGTATTCACCCCCACGCGCTCAGACACGCTCGTGCGACCGAGATGCGGAAGATGGACTGGCTTGACAAGCGGGACATCGAGACCGTGATGGGTTGGACCGATGACACGCCGATGCACGGGCGCTACACCCATACGACGGCGACCGAGGACGCCGAGGTGACGGCCAAGCGGATGGGTGTTCAGGTTGACGACGCCGAGGAGGAGACTATGGAGGAGTGCCCCCGGTGTGGGGCCATCCTTCCGCCGGGGGGCCGGTACTGCGCAAGCTGTACCCTCAGGGTTACAGAGGAGCCGCCGGAGTGGTGGGAGTACTTCTCGCGGATTGCCGAGGAGAACGACCCCGTGATACAGCAGTACAACCGTCGGAAGGGGAGCGCACCGCCGTACGAGCGCCTCCCTAAGTCCGAGTTCGAACACGTCAAGAAGGCGTTCATGCGGGCAACCCTTCTGATGGACAGCGAGCAGGGGCTCGATACCGACCTGAGTGACTCGGAGGTAGAGGACATCTTCTCGACCTTCTTAGTCGGGGACGAGGCGACAGCCGAGAACTACCTCGAAAACGAAAGCGAGTACCGGCTGACGGAGAACATCGAGGAGTACACGCTCGAAGAACTGGAGGAGCTTGCCGAGGAACACGCTGAAGGCGACTAACGCCACTCACACCGTTCCTCGTGCCGAGCGAGGTCAACGAGTTTCTGGCCGCGACCGACGTAGACCTTCGACTGACAGTACTCACATCGAACCCATCCCGGGTCGTCCGCGCACTCATCGTAGCGGAGGGCCGCGAGGTCGAGCGTAGTGTCCATATCGAAGAGACGCCGACACCGTGCAACCGTCCCAATTCTATGCAAAGGCGTTGTGGGTGGAAGGAGATGTGCGCTTGATAATGAGTCGCCGCGTCAAGTCGGACGATGGCCGAGGAACGCTACACTGTCGGCGCGATGACCGTGACGTTGACCGTGGAGAACGGAGTGCCGGTTGACGGAGACTGTGAGTGTGAGAGACAGGCCAAACTGTCCGAGAGCCCGTTTATCCCGTCTTCTGACAAGCGTTGTAAGCATATCAGAGAGGCCGAGATGTACCACCACTACTCGCGCAAAGTGGAACCGATTAACAGCGACTAACCAGAACTGCTACAACATACGTCTATCCAGAGGTAATCCGTACGTCTACAAGTAGGGTGTGTATGTGTAGGTGTATGTGTGTATGTGTATAGAAGTGTTCTATAGATAGATAGAGAAGGGTGCTACAGAAACCGTAGCAACGGCGAGTCGGTCTACTCCTCGTCGTCTTGGGAGGCGAACCGCGCCTCCCATTCCTCCTCAAACGCTTCCTCCTCTTCTGGGAGCATCTGACTCAGCCAGTCGTGGCAGGACTCGTCCATTAAAGGCGACATCCCGTAGTCCAGCCCCGCGTCGTCTGCGGCCTGAGTCAGACGCATTCCTTCCTCGCCGTCCTCCCACTCTCGCTTCATGCCGTTGAAGTAGTGGAGATTGACGGCATCTACGAGCTTCATCACTTTGACCGTCGGTATCTGCACATCGGACCGTTTTACAGCCGCTTCCCGGTCTTCAGGGGCGACCTCTACGAGGTCGTTAAGCAGACTGCGGACGGACTCGTAATGGTTCTCGGCGGCCTCGTCAATCCGCTCCAGCCGTTCCCGAAGCACCTCGTTCTCAGAGTGGAGTTCATCGATTTCGCCCTCCTTCTCCGCGATGGCCGATTCGTTGGCCCGAATCTGGCGTTGGAGCCGCTCCTTGTTCCCAGTATGCCGAAGCTGGTGGTCTTCGACCGCCCCTTGTAGTAGCTTGGAGAGCGACATCTCGTTTTTGTGTTCTTGGTAGTACTGCTCCAGTTCTGTCGGGAGGTAGACGTTATGTCTGTCACCGCCATCGTCACTCATCGTCATCACCCTCGCGGTCGTCGCGAGTCATTTGAGCGCGCCGGGCGTCGTACTCGATGTCGTTCAGTACGGCCAGCGTCGCGGATGCCTTCGTCTGCTTCGCATCAATCCGCTGGAGATAGGTATGGACGGTGCTGATGCGGATGTCCATCGCCTTAGCGATGTCACGGGTGTTCAGCGTTCGTTGCAGATGTTCGAGGACCTCCGTTTCGCGGTCGGACAGCATCGTATCGGTTTGTCCCATGTCTTACACTTAGGAAACACGACTATTAGTGTTGCTACAGTTTCGGTAGCATCTACAGGGTCAGTAGCAGTTCGCATATGGCCTTCACTCGGTTTCCCCCAAATCTGTGGACATCGCACGGCTCAGGATACGCGAACCCCCGGGTATTCTGCGTCATAGCCGAAAAGACGGGGCTGTGTATCGGCCTATCCGCCTCGCTCGGGCGATTCGTCATCCCACGGGACAGGGATACGGTCCTCGCCCAGTTCGGTGGGGTCGCTCGTGAACGCGTACGAGTAGACGCGCGACAGAAGCGGGTGGCCGGTCTCCCGGGCGAGAGCGATGGCGTGGTCCAGCGCATCCTGATACTCGTCCATCGGCCAGTCGTGCTGGAGGTGTAGCACTCCCTGCCCGAGGTGTCGTTCGTAGACCGCGTACTGGTCGTTGGGGCGGAGGTACGTGATTTCGACGACAGCCTCCAACTCCTCGTCGGCCGTCTCGATGTCACCGGGTACGTCCTCATCGGTGATGTCCGCGTGGATGGCGACTCGCCGGCAGTGGTCGTCGTCTTCGCTCATCCTTCAGCGTCCCCTCGGGGAGTGAGCGACACGTCGAATACGGTCTCGCAGTCGGGGCAGTAGACCGCTGTTTCGGTGGCGTTGCGCCGCCGGTACAGTTCTGGGTTATACTCCTCTTCCCAGACCTCTTGCGGTGCTATTGAGAGGTCGCGAGAATCTACCAACTGCAAGCGTGACGGCGGGTCCTCGTCGCCACAGCGCGGGCAAATCCACGCGGCGTGTTCCCAGTGAGTAGTAGTGATGTCGTCGCTCATAGTTACAGGAACACCCTGAACAGGAAAAGTTCGGGCCACGTCATCAGTCCGAAGAAGATGCCCGCCAGATACGGCGGAAGCAGGACGACTGCCCACAGAAGGACGGCCAGCCCGCCGAGAAGTCCAGCATCAGCCATCTGCGAGTCCCACGCCAACCCGATGGCTGTCGGGTAGACCATCAGCAGGTCGAGAATGTGAGGCCAGATTGTTCTGAGTACCTCATCCGGCGAGAATGAAGGGATGAGGTGTGCCATCGCCCACATCATCGCGGTTCCGAGGCTCCCCCAGATGGCGATTTTGGGCGTGAAGTAGCCCACAAACGCGACTCCGACGACCCCGACGACGAGCAAGTACACGAGTTCTAACATCAGTGTTTGGTACGCTGATAGGTGGCTTGTGAGCACTATCTTCACACTGACAGATGTGCGCTGAGAATTAGTCGCCAATCGGGACAGACTCGATGCGGTAATTTATATTTGGTAAGGCATCAAGGCAACTTCTATGTTCGAACTCTCGTCTCTCGGAGGGCCGTACGATGTCTGAATCGGAGACCGTTACAGCCGTTCGCTCCACGATTGAGGACTTCCTGTCGATACTACACGACCGTCTCGACGCGCGGCAACTGGAGCGGGTTCTCTCGGGAGACGAGACCATCACCAGTAGCAAGGTTCGACAGCGCCCGGAGGCCTTCGTTGAGGACGAGCTTCTCTGGGACCTGCTGGCCGACCTCGGCCTCGAACGGGACATCCGACCCTACGGTGAAGGCGGCGGGCGAGGGGAGTGGCCGGACTTCGAAATCACCAACCTGAGTGAACCTGTACTCGGGGAGGCGAAATCGTTGAACGGGATTGATGCAGGTGTACGCGATGCGCGTGAGTACCTCGACCGAAAGTCGCTCGGCCCCGACTTCGCGCTCGCGACGGACGGTTTCGAGTGGTCGCTTCTCAAAATCGAGCAGTCTGGCGACTCGACGAACTTCCCAGAACTGAATCGCATCAACCTCCGACCCGTCTTCCAGCAAATCGCAAGGGACCGAGGGTTCATCGGACAATCCGCAGTGGACCCGCCGGACATCGACGAGGAACTGGCCGAGTTCGCGACGACGTTTGCCCGGGACGCGTTCGACACTCGGTTGACCGAGGCCCCCCGCGAACTCCGCGACCGCCGACAGCGGGACGTGGAGGAGTTTTACGAGCTATACATCGAGTTGCTCTTCGGGGAGAGCAACGACTACGCAGACGACTACGATACCTGCCTCCTCGACGACATCAAACCTCCCCGAGATGCGGACGTAGATGAGGACGAGAAACGCCTCTTCGCGGTCACGCTGATGAACCGACTCCTGTTCATCAAGTTCCTCGAACAGCGCGAGGTTCTCGAACGGGACGACGAAGATGTCCCCTTCCTGCTCCAGCGGTTGCAGGAGTACGAGTCGATGCAGGACGAACTGGCGGCGAACTTCTACGAGTCACAGCTGAAGCCGCTGTTTTACGAACTCCTGAACACCGAAAAGGGCGACCGTGACCCGAAGTTCACGCGAGGATGGTTCTCGGATGTCGAGTACCTCAACGGGGGACTGTTCCGCCCCAACGTAGACCGCGAGAAGGAGTACCGCGTCCTCGACAGGACGCTCCCGAACATCATCCGTGACCTCATCGAGGGGTCGCGCCTCGAACTGTCGTCGGGTCAGGCCTTCGACCCGGCGCTCATCGGGAGTGTGTTCGAGATGACCATCAACCACCTGAACGAGGAATCGGACCAATCCGACACGGGCGCGTACTACACGCCCAACGACGTGACGAACCTCATCACCGAGCAGTCGGTTGACCCCAAGCTCCGCGAGGAAATCATCGAGGGGTACGTCGAAACGATGGGGGGTGACGATGATGATGATGCAAGCATCATCCGGGGGCAACTGGAGTCGAAGTCCCTCGAAGACATCCTCCAGCGCGTTGAGGAGGGTGAAGGGTGGTATGCTGACCCCGACGCCATAGACGCGGCTCTCGACCGGATAGGGAGCTTGACGGTCGTTGACCCTGCGTGTGGGTCCGGCCACTTCCTGACGACGGCGATGGACGAGATTCACCGCGCACAGGTGTCGTTGCTTCGCGGGAAGCTTGGCGACGAACCCCCTGCTGACGACCGATACGAGGCCAAGAAGACGCTCGCTCTGAACTCGATATACGGGGTGGACATCGAACCAGTTGGCGTCGAAATCGCCAAGCTCCGTGTCTGGCTCAAGATGGTCGAAGGGAACGGATGGTCGCCCTCGTTCGGTCGGCTACCCAACATCGACGTGAACATCGAGGCCGGGAACTCCCTCGTCGGCTTCCCAGTTCGCGGCCCTGTCGAGAGCATCGACATTTGGGACGAACGTATCGACGCGCTCGATGAACTCCGGCAGAACTACAAGTTCGAAGAGGACGCCGACGAGCGCGACCGCCGCGAAATCCGCCGCCTGCTCAGAGAGGAGATTCGTCCCGAGAAGGACCGGGAGTTCATTCAGCACCTCAACTTCACGGTGGACACCCGTATCGAGACCGTCGAGGAGTTCGACCGCGTTGTCGAGAGCATCGACGAGAACACCCTGTTCCCCACCGTCGAGTCGGTGAAGCTCCAGCGTGCGGATGGAGACAGCATCGAGGCCGAGGACGACCTCGAAGAACTGGGGTACACGGTGTACTCGAAGAGTGCCCGGCTGGACGTTCAATCGCGCGAGTCGGAACTGAAGAAGGGCGGGAACGGGAGTGCCCGGGAAGACCTCGAATCGGAACTGCGCGGCCTGCTCGAAGGAGACTACGTGTTCGACGAGTTCGTTCGCAAGCCGCTCTCCTGCGACCTCGACGACATCCTCGGTCGCCCCTTCCACTGGACGGTCGAGTTCCCCGAACTCGTCCGAGACGACAACGGCAGGCGAACCATCGATTTCGACATCCTCCTCGGGAACCCGCCCTACGGTGACCTCCTCTCCGACACCGAGAAGAGCCTCGTGGATGGGTACGACACCGGGAGCATCAACGACATCTCGGCCAACTTCGTTGAGCGGCAACTCCAGTTGCTCGCTGAGGACGGGTACTTCGGGAACATCACGACACTCCGGCTGGTGTATCAGGGGTCGCTGGAGCCACTCCACGACCTGATGGGCGAGAAGCTTTCCGGGACGCGCATCGCGTGCTTCGGGACGCGCCCCTCGCGAGTCTTCGAAAATGCGGACATCAAGGTCGCCATTATAACTGGCAAGCGAACAGAGAGCGACGACCCCATTCGGACGAGCGACGCCATCATCTTCACCGACGAGAACCGCGAGGAGAAGTTCAACAGTATCGAGTACGGTAGTACGGAAGGGCTTGTCTTGCGTGACCGTATCGGCGGGGACGAAGGCTCGACGGCCATCCTCCCAAAAGTTGGCGGAGACACGAAGCGCGGGATACTGAACAAGCTGAAAGCACATTCGGTCGCAGACGACGAGGATGACGAGGACGCGGAGGAACCGAGACTGTTCGACGACGTGTTCACTCGGGACGAACCGGACGGAGAACACTACACTATATTCCGGCGACGCGGCGTCCGCTACTGGACCAACGTGATGATGGAGGAGTTATACTCGGCTTCCGAGGTGGAACCGATGTACTTCGAGAGTGAGTTGGAACGCGATGCGGCCTTCCTGACGCTGAACTCGTCGCTGTTCTACGTCTACTGGCTTTCCTACGGTGATTTCCACCATCTGAACTGGTCGCACGTTCGCCCATTCCCCTTCCCCGAGGCGGGGAAGCTGGAGGCCAACGCAGACGAAATTGAGTCCCTCGCAGAGGAACTCGCTGAAGAGATGGAGGACCACTTCCATCCCTCGCGCGGTCTGACTGGTGAGTTCGAGATGAGCCCTGTGAAGCCTGTTATCGACCGCGTGGACGACCTCCTACAGGACGTGTACGACTTGACCGACGAGGAGGTGGAGTTCGTGCAGGACTACCTGACGGATTGTGGCCCCGGTATGGGACGTATCGGTCCCCAGAACGAGGACGTTCGTGGGTACGGGGAGAGCGAGGCCGAGGTCGAAGCCGAGGACTGATGCAACGGTTCGCCCCGGGCGACCGCGTTCGCGTGGACATCCCCGACGAGCGAGACCTCGACTTCGAGTTGTACCACGGTCGTCGCGGCGAGGTGGTCGGTGTCTTCGAGGATGACGCGGGCAACGAGACCGGCGACGAGCGCGACGAGGTACTATACCGGGTGCGGCTGGACGACGGGGAACAGATGGACTTCCGCTGGCGCGACCTGCGGCCCGCTTGAGGCGTTCAGACAGACGAGTCTGGCTCGTTCTGGGCTTCCCGAAGGTACTCGCCCACGTCGATTCCGTTGTCCTCCAGCGCCGCGCGGAGCGCCCGGAGGTAGAGTTCGGCGGCGTCGTACCAGTCGTCGCTGTACGCTTCGATGTCGTTCAGCCGCTCCTGCACGGAATCGAGTCGCTCGTGGATGTCTTTCCCCCCGGGGTCGGACGCTGAGAGCGCGTCGAGTCGCCGCTGATGGCGGTCCAGTCGGTCCCGAACCTCTCGCATCTCCGATTCCACGTCAAGGACACCCTCCGTCGAATCGCTGTCGTCACGGAGCATTCGGAGCAGTCCGCGCTCGATTTCCCGCCGCGCAAGGCCGGTGAGATGCGCCACCTTCGGGGGCCGCCGGTTCCCGTATCCCTCGTCGGCGTACGAAATCTCGATGAGTCCGAGGTCCTCCAGTCGTTTGAACCGATGATTGGTCACGTCGCGTGAGAGGCCAGTCCGTTGGCGGATTTCGGTCGTCGTCGCTTCGCCACCGTAGTACTCGACGGCGCGAATGAAGCGGGCGGCCTGCCGGTCGATGTGACGGGCGAGGTTCGCGTCGGTCATAGCGGTAGTCTGTTCGCTCGATGCAAAGGAGCACCTCCACCCCGGAATAACCGTTTAGCCTCCGTGGACGACACCGAACGTGTGAACACGGTGATTTCCCCGTTTATGAGAACTCCCGACCCCTCTCCATAGGCCCGACCCATGAACGGCGCTTACGAGACCACCGCCACGAGTTCAGTAAACGCGTCCTTCCCTCGGAGCACCAATACGCCATCCCCCCGAACTACCGTTGCCGAGGAGCAGTAGGCAGGGTAGCTTGCTGGCACACCAACTTCCGTCTCTCGCCTGCGGACCACCACGTCTCTCCCATACGTGGCGTCCATCTCCTCGGCGTTCTGAAGGCCGTTCTCACCGCATCGACGGCGTAGTATAGGTAACAAGTCGGCAAGGATTGTTGTAGTAGTGGTCCTTCCTCGCCATCAGTACCACCCGCCGTTCGTCTCCCCCGCTCGGGGCGCACGCGTCGGTTCCATACGTTCGCACAGACGGTCAGCGGGGAAAGGTTCGTCGGAGCGGGGGCTCGACGGCTGCAGATCCGGTACAATCAAGAACGACCAGACACGAGCCGTCATCAGTGCGCCGGAAGAACAAGCTCCTCGTCACGACGGTCGGCATTCTGGTGTTGCTCGCCACGCTCGGCGTGACGAGTATGAACGCCTCGGCCGCGTTCGTCTCGCCGACGCAGATCTCCGAGAGCGAGGACACGTATCAGAACGACTGGGTGAATCTCGAGGGCGTCGCGACCGATCTCGACGCCGAGGGCCAGACGATCACCTTCGCGGTGACGGACGGCAACTACACCGTTCCGGTCGTCTACGAAGGCACCGTTCCAGACACGCTACAAGACGGGCGCGTCGTCGTCGCGAAAGGACAGTACGAGGGCGACGAACTCGTCGCCAGCAAGCTCTCCGTCCGCGCCCACGAGGGCGAGGAACGGCCCGAGAGCGCTAAATGAGGGCGGGCGGCGACGCGGTCACAGCTGACGCTGCCCCGGCCGCGGTCGAGGTCGCGGACGTGACGAAGTCGTACGGCCACTTCACGGCCGTCGACGGCGTGTCGTTCACCGTCGAGAGCGGCGCGACCGTCGGCCTGTTCGGCCCGAACGGTGCCGGAAAGACGACGCTGCTGCGGATGCTCGCGGGGCTCACGCGACCGACCGACGGGACGGTGTCGATCGACGGCGTCGAGCTGGCGCCGGACGACCACACCACGTACCGGACGGTCGGCGTCGTCACCCACGAGACGATGGTGTACGACGAGCTCACCGCGCGGGAGAACCTCCGGTTTCACGCCGGGTTACACGGCGTCGACGACCCCGACGCGCGGTGTGCGTCGGTACTCGAAACGGTCGGCCTGCGCCACCGCGGCAGCGACCGACCGACCGAGTTCTCACACGGGCTCCGGAAGCGACTCTCGCTCGCTCGGGCGCTGTTGCACGATCCCGAAGTCCTGTTGCTGGACGAGCCCTACACCGGCCTCGATCAGCGCTCGGTCGCGGACCTCGAAGCCATCCTCGACGGGTTCGACGACCGGACGGTGGTGCTGACGACGCACGACCTCGAACGCGGAGGCGAGCGGTGCTCGCGCGCGCTGGTCGTCGACCGGGGACGGCTGGAAGCCGACGTCGACGTCGACGCGTCGGGCGCTGCAGCCTTCGAATCGACGTACCGCCGCGCGATCGGCGTGGACGACACTCCCTCGACCGAAACGGCACGATGAGTTCGTTTCTGGGTGCGGTGTATCGGGTGCTGATGAAGGACCTCCGGATCGAGCAGCGGACGAAACAGGTGACGACCACGGTAGCGGTCTTCGCACTCTTGGTCGTGCTCACGTTCGCGTTCAGTTTCGTCCAGACCCTCCAGAGCGCCGCGCTCCTCGGCCGCGGTGCGCTGTGGGTCGCGTTCGTCTTCGCCGGGACGTTCGGCGTCACGAAGACGATCGAACTCGAACACCGGAGCGGCGCGCTCGACGGCCTGTTGATCGCACCGATCGACCGCTCGGCGATCTACCTGGGGAAGGTTCTCAGCACGACGCTCTTCATCTTCGCGGTCAGTCTGCTGACGCTCGGGGCGACCGCGGTCTTTCTGGGGTACAGCCCGTCGCTGCCGACCGCCGCCGCCGTCGTCGGCGTCCTCTTCGTGTCGGCCGTCGGGTTCGCCGCCATCGGCGTCGTCGTGTCGATCCTGACGTTCCGATCGGGGCTGGACGAACTCGCCTTACCGGTTCTCCTCGTCCCGCTCGTCGTCCCGCTGCTGCTCGCCGGCGTCGAACTCACGCGCGCCCTCGAGAGCGGCGCGCCGCTCGGCGGGTGGCTCCGACTGCTCGTACTCTACACGGGGATCGTGTTGCTGGCGGGCATCGCCACCTTCGAGTACGTCGTCGAGGAGTGATCGTCGGCGCGCTTCCGGGGGCGGACCGAACGGAGACCGATCGGATCAGTTCGTGTTCGCCGGCGGACCCTCGGCCTCGTCACTCTGCCGGAGGAGGAGGAAGATAGCGAAGAAGACCGGCGAGAGCAGCCCGAGCACGAGAGTCGTGACGAACGTCGCGCCCTCGAAGGAGATCGGGCCGGACGCACCGGAGAGTCCCGAACCGCCGTCGCCGCCGCTTTCGCCGCCGCCGCTGCTGCCACCGTCACCGCCGCCACCGCCGCCGTCGCCGCCGCCGCCGGATTCGAGCAGCGGCTGGGAGACCTGTCCGGAGTCCATCCCGCCGCTGCCGCCGACGACGACCGCCCCGAGCATCCCGAGCGCGCGGTGCGGCTGGCAGTAGTACTTGTACGTGCCCTCGCTCTCGAAGGTGTGCTCGAACGTCTCGCCCGCGGCGGCGTAGAGGTCGCTCTCGAAGGTGCCGTCCTCCGCGATGACGTTGTGGCTGTTGCCTTTCCCGGTCCACTTCCAGACGACGGTCGTGCCGGGGTCGACACGGATCGCCGCGGCGTTGAAGCCGTAGTAGCCGCCGTTGGCCTCGGAACCGACGGAGACCGTCACTTCCGATTGGCCGGTGTAGTCGTACGTGCCGTCGAAGTTGTCGACGCCGTCGAACCAACCGCCGTAGTCCGGTTCCGACTGCGCGGCGGCGCTGTCCGCAGAGAGTGCAAGCGTCGCTGCTGCGCCGACACCGGTCGCAGTGCGGCGGAGGAACGCTCGTCGATCCGTCGGTGTGTCAGTCGTATCGTCCATCGTTGATGTGTGTTATATTATGTTTCGTCTGCGTGCTGGTTTGTTGTCCGATACTGCCGACTGTTAGGGCTGTGCGTCTTCGAGTTGCCGTTCCAGCCGCGACATCCGGCGCTGCAGGTACGTCACGTAGCCGAAGAACGCGACGAAGAGCGCGGTGTACCCGGCCAGGAGTAGTGGTTCCATCGTTATCGCCTCCGTGCTGATTGCTGTCTGCGTACTCGCTGTTGGAGTTCGTGAATGTGGATCCGGATCCCGAGGAGGTACAGATACAGGAACGTCGCCGCGACGAGCGTCACGACGAGCGTGAGCGGGTCGATGTTCGCGCTGACGTTGCTGTTGCCGATGGTCGTCTCGTGGAACGTGGGCGTCCACAGCCGCGTCGACGCGTACGACAGCGGAACCGTCACGAACCCGACGACGCCGTAGACGGCCGCGTAGCGGTCGCCGGTCTGGGCTTCGGTCGCCGAGTGGACGACGAGATAGCCGGCGTAGATGAACCAGACGATCAGGAAGGTCACGAGTCTGACGTCGGTCCACTCCCACCAGGAGTTCCAGATGACGCGTCCCCACGCGCTGCCGAGCAACAGCGTCAGCGTCGCGAACAGGAAGCCGAGCTCGCCGGAGCTGTGGGCCAGTCGACTCCAGAACGGCCCGCGGTAACGGAGATAGAGCAGACTGCCGATAAACGTCGATCCGAGCGCGCTCGCGGCGACCCACGCCAGCGAGATGTGCCAGTACGCGAGCAGGTTCGCCCCGTGCTCGATGCCGTACATCGTGTCCGAGGCGTAACCGAAGACGAGCACCATCGACAGCACGCCGAAGCCGAACGCTCCCCACGAGACGAGTCGGCTCCGCGTCAGACGGTGGAGAAACGCCGTGACGGTGCCCAGAAGTCGGGCGAACCGGATGCTGTTGCGGGTGCGCGTGCCGTCGTCGTCCGTGGATGAACTACCGATCATACGTTATAGCCAGTTCGTTACCGACGCCAGTGCAAGTTTGTCGAGCCCAAAGAGGACGGCGATTCCGAGTGCGACGAGCGCGTAGCCGGTCGCCGTCCGAAACAGCTCGGTCGATTCGCCGTCCGCGACGGAGTCGAGGAGTCGTCGGCTCCCGGCCTGCCCGAGATACGCGACGCCGAGCAGCGGGAGCGAAAAGCCCGCCCCGTAGGTCGCCAGCAGCCGGGCGCTGCCGACCACGTCCGACGTCGTGCCGACGTACGCCAGCACGCCGCCGAGGACTGGACCGACGCACGGGAGCCAGATGACGCCGAGCAGCAGTCCGACCGCGAACGCGTTCGCGAGCGGGCGCTCGCGCTCGTCGACCCGACCGGTGAGACGCGACGCCCGACCCGCGAGCCGCGATGCGTACCGCGAGTAGAGTTCGTTCACGTCGTCGTCGGCCATCACGACCCCGAAGCCGAGCATCAGGATAGCGAACGGCGCGCGGACGGAGTCGGGCGTCACCGCGCCGACCATCCCGGTCGCGACGCCCAAGGCAGTGAACGTCAACGTGCTCCCGATCACGATGACGACCGGCCGCAGCGTGTGCCCGTTCGCTCCGACGACTAACACGGGGATCATCGGCAGGCAACACGGCGTCAGGATGGTCAAAACCCCCGCGAAGAACACCGCGGCGGCCGTCGGATCGTTGATCATTCGATACAGGTCGTGACGAGTCGGTTAGCTCGCCGTCTCACTCGACGCTTCGGACTGTTCGCCCTCGAAGGCGGTCGTGACTGCGTCTTGCGTCGACATCGACGACTGGGTTTGGTTTCCGGACCCCTCGGCCGTGGAGTTACCGACGTCCTCGTAGGTGCGGATCCAGGTCGTCTCCCAGGAGCCGTCGACCTCCTCGTCCTTCAGCGGCTGTTCGTACCGCTCGACGTTGTCCGGGATCATACTCTCTTCGAGCGGGGTATCGTCGATCGGGATCCCCGCGAGCATAAGCTTCTTGGTCATCGGATTCATATCGTAGCCGAGCCGCTGTTGGGTGCGGTTGTAGTAGATCGCCTCGTCGGGCGCACCGGCCACAGCCCAGTCTTTGGGCTGTCGCGGGAGGTGCGGCCGCATGTGGGCGTTCATGTATCCGGCGACGTCCTGGGAATCCTCCCAGTCCGCGAAGGTGTGTGCCGCACCGTACGGCATCGCCTCGCGGATGAACGCGGCCGAGGTGTAGACGCGGCCCATTCCGGCCCCGTCGTTGAAGGATCCCTCACCCCAGACGGCGGGGTACTGGCCCTCGATGCCCTGGCCGTCAGCGCCGTGACAGGAGGCGCAGTTCTCCAGGTAGAGCTCCGCGCCTCGAACCGGGTTGATCTCGGAAACGGGCACCTTCTCGTCGCCCTCCGGCTTCTCGAGGTGCCGCCAGTACGGGACGGTCTCGCTGGGCGTGCCCTTGTTGAGCCAGACCATATACGACTCCATCGCCTGGATCTCGCGGCTGTCGTAGGCGGGGACGCCGTCGGGCGCGCCCGGCGAGTTCATACTGCGGAGGAAACAGCCCATAATGCGCTGTCGCATATCGCGCATCCGCTGGGTCCGGCCGGTCCACTCGGGGTAGCCGGCTGCGGTCCCCACGAGCGGGATCAGGTTGATGTCCTGTCCGACCATTCCGGTCGTCGTCGGCAGATCGCCGCCGCCGTGACAGTTCGCACAGGAGAGGTTGTTCCCGACGTGGTTGGGCATCTCGTTGGAGGTGTTCGCGAAGATGGACCGGCCCTCACGGATGAGTTCCCGACGGTTCGGGTTCTCCGGGAGCGTCGAGTTGTTCATCTCCTTCGGCACGAACTTGACCTCTTTGCCCGCAGTCTCGTTTCGATACTGGAACTCCTGTTCGCGGAGTTCCTCGCTGTACCACTTACTCCCGTTCCACGTCCCGGGGAGTTCTCGCACCTCGCCGCCGCCGCCACCGGCCGCCGCCGGGGCGTCAGACGGCCCTCCGACGAAGGCGATAGCGCCGTTGACGGCGAACACGACGAGAATCGCCGCGAGAACCGTCCCGAAGACGAGGAGGACGGGCTTGAGCAGGAGAGTAGAGTCTCCCTGGCTCATCGGTCGGTCACCGTGACCCTCTGTCTACAATCATTTCATATATTCCTCAGTTCGACGGTATCTCCGTATGAATAAAGCCGACTAATAAATATTCCCCTCTACACGACAGGCACCCCGTTTCGAGGGCTGATCGAATCACTGAGTCGAGTCAGAAATGGGTAGTATTGCCACTTCTCAGCTACACTAGAGAAGTCGACGACGGTACATTTTACTGCTGGAATACACAAGCGGCTACACTGATGAACCCACGAAAGGCGATGACGATCGCCTTCTTCGCCCTCCTGATCGGGATCGGCTACTTCTCTATGAACGCGGCTCCGGTCCTGTCCGACGAAGGCTACTCGTACCACGGAGAGATCAGATGGCAGACCGATTACGCGAGCGCGTCGCAGACGGCGGCCGCGGAGGACGAGCCGGTCGTGATCTACTTCTGGACGACGTGGTGTACGTACTGTGAAGATTACAACCAGAAGGTGTACAGCGACCCGGCGGTGCAGTCGGAGCTCGACGAGTTCACCAAGGTGGCGGTGAACCTCGATAGCGACTCCGACAGCGCCACTCGGTTACAACAGCAGTACAACGTCAACTACCCGCCGCAGCACGTCATCGTCACGCCGGACGGGGAGGTCCTCACGCGCATCCCCGGCTACGCGTCGACAGACGACTTCATCTCGTATCTCGAGTCGGCCAAGCAGCGCTACCGGTCTGCGGGTACGGCGGGCGAGTCGCAGACGGCTGGTGGGTCGCCTGCGACGACCGAGTCGGTGCGAGCGGACGGAGATGCGGGTGAACGGCTGACGGAGGCCGGAGTATGAACCCCGGAACGGTCCTGCTCGCGCTCGCGTTCGTCGCGGGGCTGTCGGGGACGGCGATCCTGGCACGGTCGTATCTCCGCGACGACGACGCGTATCTCTCGCTCGTCCCGAAACTGACCGCGGGGACGGCGGTGCTGCTCGTCGCCGCGCTCGCACAGCTCACCTACCAGTTCGTACGCCTCGATTACTCCAACGCGTACGTGTGGGAGAACACGGCGTCGTACCTCTCGCTGCTCTACCGCGTGACCGGCGTCTACGCGGCCAACGAGGGGTCGGTGCTGCTGTGGGCGGCCATCGTCGCCGTCGTCGCGCTGATCGCGGGGCTCTCGCGCGGGTTCCCGACCCGGCGCGGAAAGCTCATCCACGCGCTCACGGTCGGGCTCGTGACGTACTTCACGGGGATGTTGTTGCTGCAGAGCCCGTTCGCCTCGGTCCGGACGGAGTTCCCCAACGCGCCGCCGGGGTTCGTGCCGACGAGCGGGCAGGGACTGAACCCGCTCCTCGTCGACCCGTATATGGCCATCCACCCGCCGGTGATGTTCGTCTCCTACGCGCTGTTGACGATGCCGTTCGCCATCGGCGCGGCGCACTTCATCGCGCTGTTCCGCGGCGACGACGGTCTCTTCTCGGCGTGGATCGGGAGCGTCACGCGCTGGCTCCGGCTCGGCTGGCTGTTCCTCACGGCCGCGGTCGCGCTCGGCGGCCTCTGGTCGTACACGGTGCTCGGCTGGGGCGGCATCTGGGCGTGGGACCCCGTCGAGACCGCGATCCTGATCCCGTGGCTGTTCCTGACCGCGACGCTACACGCGGTCTCGAACTACCGGCCCGGCGGCCGCTACCGGATCCTCGCCCCGGCGATGACCGCGAGCGTCTTCGCACTCGCCGTCTACACGACCTCGGTCGTTCGCAGCGGCGTGTTCCGGAGCATCCACTCCTTCGCCGACGGCGGCATCGGCGCGGCGTTCCTCGCGCTGATGGCCATCACGACCGTCCTCGGCGTGCTCGTGCCCTTCACCTACTGGCTGTTGCAGAACGACGACGAGGCCGACGAGTCAGCGGCGGCCGGCGAGCGCGGCCTCGCCGCGTGGATCACGCGCTCGAATCTGCTGCACCTCGCCGTCCTGCTGTTCGGGCTCCTCACGTTCGTCTCGCTGTGGGGGCTCTCCTTCCCGGTGTTACGGAGTTCGATGACTGGCCTCGAAGTGTCGGTCGAGTCGCGCTACTACAACCTCTGGAGCTTCCCGCTCGTGCTCGGCGTGCTGCTGCTCTTGGGCTTCTATATGGACTTCGAGCGCGACGGGCGGCGGCGAAGCCTCGCCACCCTCGGTGTGTTCGCGCTGGCGACGCTCCTCGGAGCCGCGTACGCCCCCAGCGAGACCTGGCGACTGGCGTCGGTGCGACCGGGCGACGCCCTCGTCTATCAGGTCGTCGGCAACGCGAGCGCGCTGTCGGTGCTGCCGCCGGTGGCGTACGCCATCTTCGGCATCATAAAGCGCACCGGCGGCCGGATCGCCGCCGCGGCGGACCGCGACACGAAACTGAAGGAGTCCGGGATCACGCTCATCCACGTCGGGGCCGCACTGCTCGTTCTCTCGCTGCCGTTTATGTATCTGTTCGCCGGTCAGGCGTCGGTGATGGCGACGGGCGTCGCCAGCGGAGCCGTCGACACCTCCCAGCGGGACGTCGGAGGCTCCGGGTACGACGTCCGGGTGCTCGGCTACGAGCAGAACGAGTTCCCGAAGGATCCCCGACCGGGCTCGTACGCGCTGTCGCCCTCGCAGGTCCTCACGCGGGGGCAGTCACTCGACACGTCGGTGCAGGCCGTCCACGGGACGGTGACCGCGATACGCGAGGGATCGCAGGCGACAGTGTTGCAGCTCGACGGCTCCCAGGTGTGGGTCGGCGTGCCCGGTGACGAGCGCGTCGACGTCGACACCGGCGACGAGATCGTCGCCCGCGGGCAGGTGCGGTGGGAGTTCGTCCCGACCGCGGACGCGATCGTCCTCGCCGGCCCGCAGACGATCGGACCCGCCGACAGCCCGCCCGAGTCGGTCGTTCCGACCCGGGTGATCGCCAACGGCGTCTCCCTCGCCGTCTACGACGACGAGGGCCTCGTCGTCTCGGGCGTCGCCGGGCAGCGCGAGTACCCCCAGCAGGGCGGCCTGCAGGTCAGAGACGTGCTGATCGACCGCGGGCCGCTCGTCGACACATACGTCATCGCCGGCGTCAGCGACGGCACGGCGTCGATCACGGTCAAGCGCGTGCCGTTCGCCACCCTGATGCGCGTGAGCATCGTCGCGCTGCTCGTCGGGATGCTGCTCGTTTTCATCTTCGATCCGCAGCACGGCGTCCGAACGAGTATGTCCGCCCGGTCGACCGACCGCGAGTCGGCGGGTGCGAGCGGTGACGCCGGCGGCGTCGCGGAGGTGAGCGACTGATGCGGCGGCTCCTCGCGCTCCTCGTCGTCGTCAGTTGTCTCGCGGCCGTCCCGGTCGCCTCCGCGGCGACGGCGGTGACCGGGACGGTCTCCGCTGCGGACGGGAGCACCGACGGCGCACGCGTGCAGGTCGTGCCGCTCACCGAGCAGGAGCAGCGCGCCAACGACGCCGTCAGAACGACCATCGAGGGCTCGTCTTTCTCCGTCGAGGCACCCGACGCGCCGAACTACGCGGTCCGCGTCGATTACGGTGGTGCGACGCACTACGAGATCGTCGAAGACCGGACGCAGGTCTCGATGCGGCTCACCGAGCGCGTCTCGGGGCGCGTCGTCGGTCCCGACGGCAACGGGACGGAGGGCGCGGTACTCGAAGTCGTCGACGAGGACGAGTTCGTCGTCGACACGTTCCGGACAAACGCGACCGGCGCGTTCGCGTTCGGCCCGCTCGAAGGCGACGAGGCTTACGAGATCCGGGCGACCGTCGGCGATGCCGAGTACCGGCGGACGGTCGACCCCTCGACGACCGAGCGCGTGACGATCACCGCACGGCCGCCGACGGACGACACCGGCGTGCTGCGAGTGGCGAACCGGTCGCCGACGGGCCACGTCGTGCAAGTGCTCCCGGCGCAGAACGCTTCGACGAATCCGAGCGTCGTCGAGACGGTCGCCTTCGAGAACCCGACCGAGCGGCCGTTCGTCGGCCCGGTGACGATCGGGCTCCCGGCCGACGCGTCGCCGTACGCCGCGATGGTCGGCGGCGAGCAGGCTCCGTACCGCCGGACCGAGACCGGGGTGCGACTGAACGTGAGCGTGCCCGCGAACGGTTCCACGCAGATCGGCGCGGCCTACGATCTCACCGGAAGGCAGTTCGAGAAACGGGTCGGTCGCGACACGTCGTCGCTCGCGGTCGTTCTGCAGGGCTACAACACCTCGCAGGTGGAGCACTCCGAGAACCTTCGCGTCGGCTCGTCACCGATCTCGCTGCTCACGACGACCGAGCCGCTCGATTCGGGGGCGACAGTCAGCGTCGACGTCGCGGGCGCACAGGCGAACGCGTCGGCGTCGACGTCGGGCTCGGCATCGATGTCCGGGCCCGAGGCGGGCGGGTCGGACGGGTCGATCGAGACGTCCGCCTCCGACAGCGGATCGATCCCGTCGTTCCCCGGCGTGTCGATCCTCGGCGGCGTCTTCGGAACGGTGCTCGTCGGGTTCGGAGCGTACCGCATCGCAGACGCGGGCCGCTCGAACGGCGGCGGGGAGTGAGCGGCGCGCGCCGCGCCGGCCGGCAGTGCGTCGGTTCGACTGTCGCGCGCGCGGACAAAAATCAGGAGTATTTTTAAGCCCGCTGTCGTAGCTGCGCCCATATGTTCAAGGCCATCGTGAGCGCGTCTACGCTCCAGGACGCGCTCGACTCGGTGAGCGTGCTGGTGGACGAGTGCAAGATCCGGCTGAACGAAGACGAGTTGTCGATTCGCGCCGTCGACCCCGCGAACGTCGGGATGGTGGATCTCTCGCTCGACGCCGCCGCGTTCGAGTCCTACGAGGCCGACGGGGGCGTCATCGGCGTCAACCTCGCGAAGCTCGAGGACTTCGTCGGAATGGCCAGCGGCGACCAGCTCGTCGAGCTCGAACTCGACGAGGAGACCCGCAAGCTCAACATCCGGATCGACGGTCTCTCCTCGACGCTCGCGCTCATCGACCCCGACTCGATCCGCCAGGAGCCCGACATCCCGGATCTCGACCTCTCGGCGGAGATCGTCCTCGAAGGGGCCCAGCTCGACCGCGGGATCAAGGCCGCCGATATGGTCTCAGATCACGTCGAGCTCCGCGTCGACGACGCCGAGGAGGCGTTCCACATCGAGGCCGAAGGCGACACCGACGACGTCGACTTCGAGCTCGACGCCGACGATCTCATCGCGCTCACGGCCGGCTCGGCCGACTCGCTGTTCTCGCTGGACTACCTGAAGGATATGAACAAGGCGATCCCGAAAGACGCCGAGGTCACCGTCGAACTCGGCGAGGAGTTCCCGGTCAAGATCCACTACGCGGTCGCGGAGGGACAGGGCAACGTCACGTACATGCTCGCGCCGCGCATCCAGAGCGACTGACGGGAGTTCGCGTTCGAGTTCGAGGTCGAATCTGAATCGGAGCCGAGTCGCGAGTCAGCCGCGATGGCGGTCGATGACGCGCTTTGCCGCCTGGGCCTTCTCTTTCCAGCCGTACCCCGCCTCGTAGACGTGGCGCTTCGCGTCGACGAGCGCCTCGGGCGAGGACTCCTCGAAGCCGCCGCGGGCCCACGCACCGCTGTCGCGGAGCCACTCGGCGACGTTCTCGCGGGTCTCGGACCACGAGAGCCCGACCATCTCGTACCACGCGATCATCGCGAAGACGGCGTTGTCGTGGCAGCCGGGGACGCTCCCCGTCCGGTAGAGCGTCCGCATCGGCTCCCGCGTCGGCTCCGACACTTGTTCGCGGAACTCCGACGCCGTGCGGAGCCGGAGGACGTCGTTGCGTTCGGTGACGCGCTCGTCGCGCTGCAGACGGTCGAGGGCGGCGCGGTGGAGCGCGTCCCACTCGCCGTCGACCGCGTCGTACAGCGCCGGCTCCTCTGTCGGCCCGGCCGTGAGTCGCGCGACGATGTCGGTGTACGCCTTCTCGACGTCCGGCCAGGGAGTCCCCTCGAACTCGCAGTCGGCGTCGTGAAGGCTGTTCGTGGCCCGGCAGTCGGGACACGGGTAGTCGAACTGCGGCACGGGCAGAGAGACGGCACCTGCGGTCTTAGGTGACACGGTGTGGGTCGCGGCGGGCAGTCCCCGACCGTCGTCGCTTCCACCGATCGTCGTGTTTATTCGGCGGCGGGCGCAACGGTCCTGCGATGCCGATCGACCCGCTCTACGCGCGCTACCCGTTTTTCGAGGGCGCCCGCGACGCCGTCCGCGAGGCCGACATCTCGCCGGCGGCGCTCATCGCCGAGGACGCTCCAGCCGTCGAGCGGGGCACAGAGCGGGTCGAACGCGCCCTGATGGAGGGCAGCGTCGTCGCCGAGGAGCCGCGCCGGTGGGACACCCGCGAAGAGCTGCTCTCGTACCCGATCGCGCGGATCCTCGTGTCGCTGATCGAGACGCCCGCCGCCGTCGAAAAGTACGCGACGGCCGAGGCGGCGACCGCACGCGAGCGGTTCGAGGCGGACTTCGCGACCGACGACGGCCTCCAGAGCGGCGGCCGAACCAGGGCGTCGCGCGAGGCGGTGCTCCGGGAGTTCGACCTCGCCGACGCGGTGCGGCCGGATCGACAGGAGCGGACCGGAGGCGGACAGCGGGGACGGTCCGGGGGTCGAGGCACCCGTGCAGGGAGCGGCGGCCGGGAGCCGTCGCACTACTGGATCGATCTGGGGCCGTACCTCGACCTCGCGGACGCCCAGTGGAGCAGTCGGTGGCGGCTCGTCAACCGCGAGGTCGCCGCCGGAGCGGTCCGGATCACGACCGAGGACCTGTCTCGGATCCTCGAGGCGGCCGTCGAGCGCCGCGTCGCGAACGGACTCCCGTTCGAGGTGCGCGGAACCGACGGCGGCGACGCGATCGCGGAGGCCCTCTCGGGTGCCGTCGCCGACCTGCGTGCGCTGCTGAACGACACCGACCCCGGCCGGCAGACGGTCGACGCCGTCGTGCCGGCGCTGTTCCCGCCGTGTATGAAGACGCTGGTGCGTCGCGCCCGCGGCGACGAGGCGCTCTCGGCGGACGCGGAGTTCTCGCTGATCTCGTTCCTCGTCGCGTTCGGGATGGACGCCGCGGACGTGACGACGCTCTTGGACGTCGGCGGCGACGCGAAAGAGCGAGTCGAGACCCGCGTCGAGTATCTCGCGGACTCGGGCGGCACGCAGTACCCGCCGCCGTCGTGCGCGACGATGAAGGCGTACGGCGACTGCGTCGACCCCGACGAACGCTGTGAGACGATATCGCACCCGCTGGCGTACTACACGGACGCGGTTCGGGAGGCCGGCGACGTCCGCGACTGGCGGGAGACCGCCGGCGAGAGCTGACGGCGGGCGGGTCGACCGTCGACCGTGGACTCAGTCCTGAAGAAAGACGCCGACACCGGCCATCACGAGCACGAACAGCGCGATCGCACCGACGAGAACGAGTCCGCCCGTGTCGCCGAGGTCGGGCCCGTACGTGGCACCGATCCCGACGAAGAGGGCGAAGAAAGCGCCGACAGAGACGATGGAGACGACAATCTTTCGACGCATCTCCGCATCGATATCCATACCTGCGCCTTCCGGTGGCCATTCTAAAAGGGCTTCGATGCGAATCTCGCCGTCGGTTCCAGTTGAAACGAGGGTTTAGGTTCGCCCGGAACGTACCTCGAACTATCGGGAGAGCGGTTCTCTCGGGAGCAACAGAGATGACGCACCGACGAAACAGAGCCGCGCCGGACGCGCCCCCGGCCGAAGAGGAGTCCGGAGCGTCGCACCGCCAGCGACCCCGCCACCGCGAGCGGACGTTCCCCGCAGACGGGTACGAGGGCCGCGCCTATCGGGCCCGCGTCGAGCCGATGACCGTCCGCCCGCTCCGGGACGGCCGCTACGTCGTCGAGAGCGAGGGCGGGACGTACGTCGTCGACGCCGAGCGGGCGACGTGCACCTGTCCGGACGCCGCCATCCGCGGGGCGCGGTGTAAGCACGTCCAGCGCGTCGCCATCGAGATCGACGCCGGCCTCGTTCCGGCACCGGGTGAACGCGAACGCGTCTGCGCCGTCTGCGGACGGCCGACGTTCGCCCCGGTCAGCGAGAGCGGCCCGGCGCTGTGTGAGCGCCACGACCACGAGCCGGGGACGCTCGTCCGCGATCGTGAGACGGGGGCACTCCTCGTCGTCGTCGACTCGATGGACGAGCGCGCCGACGGGATCCGGACCGACGAGGGGCGTCTCGTCGCGGACTACGAGACGAACGCAGCGTACGGCGACCACGAGCCCGTGTTCGCGGTCGTGTACGTCGAATCACTGCCGGCCGAGGCGACCGACGACGCCGCGGGGTGGCTCGACGCGCTCAGAGAGAGCCGTCGGTATCTGTTTCCGGCCTCGCGGCTCGTGGGCGTCGAGTTCGGCAGGGACGGGTCCGAAGGGGCGAGCGAAGCTGCTGGAACAGGGCGACGCAGCGAGGACGAGTCGGCCGGCGCAGACGACGAGCCGACGATCGGCCCGTCAGAGCGCGCCGAGGCGTGAGCCCCGCCGGGTCGGATCCGGAGCCGCATCCGAAGTGGCGGCCAGCGAGCCCGACCATTGGGGGCAGTGGCCAGCAGCGCGTCAGGCGTCCTCGTCGCCGTCGCCATCGCCATCGCCGTCCGTGACGTCGTCGGGCTCCGACTCCGGCAGGTCGGTCAGTCGTGCTTGCGCCGGGCCGCCGACGAACGACTCGAACGGCTCGCCCTCCGCGAGCGCCGTCTCCTTTTTTACCCGGTAGTTGCCGCCGTCGGTCACGTGCAGATCGCCCGGGTGGAAGAAGTACCAGGACTCGCGGTCGAACCGGACACCGATCCGCGCCTTCGCGCCGAAGTTCTGTGCGAAGTAGATGAGCGCTTCGACCTCCTCGCCGGTGAGATAGATCGGCCGCCCGGCGCTCGATTTGGCCTCGATAGCGTAGAAGACGTCGCCGTCGCCGGCGAGCACGTCCGGGAGTTCGCGCTCGGTCGCCGAGCCGGAGGCCGGGGCGCGCATCACCGCGAAGCCGGCCTCGTCGAGTCGGTTGACGAGTTCGCGCTCGCGGCGGTCGCCCTTGCGATTCGAAGACATAGACGTGATTCGGTCCGAGGCCGTCTTAAACCGGACGACACGGCGTCGGGCCGGGAGCGCAAAGCGTCTCCGGCCGGGCGCATCACCGCACTCGACGGTCAGACGCGATTTCCCTCCGCGCGGTTTGCGATCGCGAATCCGCGGGTATATATGTGCAAAATTCCATTATTCGCGTAGTATACGCACTCCCCAACGACAGGGGCACGTCGTCGGAGTGCGAACACACCGGATCAGATATGGACGCAGACAGATCGGTCTCGAACGTCGTGCTGGTCACCGTCGATTCGCTCCGAGCGGACGCCCTCGGAACGTACGATTCGAGCCGCCACACGCCCGTCATCGACGGCCTCGCCGAGCGTGGAACGGTGTTCGATCGGGCTTTCGCGACCGGCAACTGGACGCCCTTCTCCTTCCCGTCGATCCTCGCGTCCCGGCCGGTCTTCGCCGACTCCGGCGAGATCGGCGTCGACGAGGTGCCGACTCTCGCGCAGACGCTGTCGGACGCCGGCGTCTCGACCGGCGGTTTCAACGCCGCAAACGGCTTTCTCACCTCGTTTTGGGGCTACGACGACGGCTTCGACGAGTTCGAGCCGTTCGTCGCCAGCGTCGGCTCCAGTCTCTACAGCCGATACCTCGCCACGCATCCGACGGTCGAGGCGTGGCTCCAGTTCGTCGCCTCCCCGCTCAGACGGATCCGATCACGACTCGCCGGCAACGTCGACGATCGACCGTTTCTCGACACCTCCCGGATGTTCGACGTCGAGCACGCCGCGACCGACTTCCTCGACGACGCCGAGGAGCCGTTCTTCCTCTGGATCCACTATATGGACACCCACACGCCCTACGTGCCGGCCCCCCGCTACATCCGCGAGGTGTCCTCGGGGCTGCTCGGAACCCACCGGATGCTCCACGCGCACACGCGAACCGGCCTCGGCTGGGAGGTCGGCGAGCGCACGCTCGCGGAGTTACGGACGCTGTATCAGGCGGCCGCCCGGCAGGTCGACGCGAGCGTCGGCCGGGTCTTGGACGCGCTCGCCGCCAACGACCTCGACGACGAGACGGCGGTCGTCCTGGCCGGCGACCACGGCGAGGAGTTCCAAGAGCACGGCCACCTCGCGCACTACCCGAAGCTGTACGACGAGCTCATCCGCGTCCCGCTGATCGTCGACGTGCCGGGCGCCGAGGGACACCGGATCAGTCGGCAGGTGGGGCTCGACGCGATCCCGCCGACGGTCGCCGACCTGTTGGACGTCGACGCGCCGGACGTCTGGAGCGGGACCTCCCTCGCGCCGACCGCGCTTCGCGGCGAACGGCCACCCGACGAGCCGGTCGTCTCGGTCACCGTCCGCGACGAGGAGGTGACCGCCCAGCCGATCCCCCGCTCGCTGTCCGACGGCGACCTGCTGGTGAGCGTCCGCGACGAGGCGTGGACCTACGTCCGCAACGTCGACGCCGAGACGCACGAGCTGTACTACCGCCCGGAGGATCCGGAGCAACAGCTCGACCGGACGGCCGGCGAGGCGGTAGCTGGCGGCGAAGTGGCCGCGGCTGACAACGGCGCGGACGCGGCAGCAGACGGCGGCGTCGACGCGGAGACCGAGGAGCCCCGCGTTATCGAGCGGTTCCGCCCGCTCGTCGACGCCCACGTCGAGTTGCTCCGCGAAAGCGAGGCGAACGCCGCGGCGGCAGGAGACGACGCCGTCGACGAGGATCTCGAAGCGCGGTTGGAGGCGCTCGGCTACCGATAGCGATGCTCCGAAGCTTTCTGCGGAACCTCCATAGCGGTCCGCTCGCCATCCAGCTCCGCCGGTTCGTGATCGTCGGTGCCGTCACCGCCGGGATTCAGATGCTGCTCCTGTGGCTGCTCGTCGACACCGTCGGACTGTACTATCTGCTCGGCGCGGTGATCGCGATCGAGATCACGATCGTGCTCTCGTACGTCCTCAACAACGCGTGGACGTTCCAGGCGACCCAGAACACCGGCCCCGTGGAGTACGTCACCGGACTTCTCAGGACGAACGTCGTCCGCGGGACGGCGATCCCCCTCCAGTTGGCGGTGCTGTTCCTGCTCGTGGAGTGGCGCGCCGTCCCGTATCTCTTCGCGAACGGAGTCGCGATCGTCACGAGCGGCATCTACCGCTACGTTCTCGACGCGAAGTGGACCTGGGGACAGTAGGCAGCAGCGGGATCCTCCGGCGGCGCCGTCGCTTAGGTTCCGTGACTCCAGCTGTCCATGTACTCCGCCTGCGTCTCCGTCAGCGAGTCGATGTCGACGCCCTCGGCGTCGAGTTTGATCTCTGCGACCTCGCGGTCAAGTTCGTCGGGGACGTCGTGGACGCCGGCGTCGTACTCGTCGCCGCGTTCGACGAGTTCGCGGACGCAGACGGCCTGGATGCCGAAGGACTGATCCATCACTTCGACCGGATGTCCGAGCGCGATCGGTGACGCGAGGTTGACGAGTCGACCCTCGGCGATGACGTTGAGCCGGCGGCCGTCGGCCATCTCGTAGGCGTGGACGCCGTCGCGGGCGTCGTACTCGTCGACCGCCAGATCCGAGAGCGCGTCGAGGTCGATCTCGACGTCGAAGTGGCCCGCGTTCGCGAGCAGGACGCCGTCGTTCATCACCTCGAAGTCCTCGCGGGTGACGACGTCGCGGTTGCCGGTCGTCGTGACGAAGACGTCACCGATCGCGGCCGCCTCCCGCATCGGCATCACCTCGTAGCCCTCCATGTGCGCTTCCAGCGCGCGGTGCGGTTCGACCTCGGTGACGATGACGTTCGCGTTCTGGCCGGCCGCCTTCTTCGCGACGCCCTTCCCACAGTAACCGTAGCCCGCGACGACGACGTTCTTGCCCGCGTACGAGAGGTTCGTGGTCATCGCGATCGTCGCCAGCGAGGACTCGCCCGTGCCGTGGACGTTGTCGAAGAGGCGCTTCATCGGCGTGTCGTTGACCGCGAAGACCGGGTACTGGAGCTCCCCGTCGTCGTCCATCGCGCGCAGCCGGTGGACGCCGGTCGTCGTCTCCTCGGCCCCGCCGACGATCGTGTCGATGAGTTCGGGGTAGTCCTCGTGGATCGCATAGACCATATCCATCCCGTCGTCGACGGTGATCGTCGGGTCGTGGGCGACGACTGCCTCGATGGCGGCGTAGTAGTCGTCGTCGCCGACGCCGCGCTTGGCGTAGGAGGTGATGTCGTCGTTGGCGTCGAGCGCCGCGCTCACGTCGTCGTGCGTCGAGAGCGGATTACAGCCCGTGATGGCTACCTCCGCGCCGCCGAGCGCGAGGAGCTCGACGAGGTTTGCGGTCTTCGCCTCGACGTGCATCGCCATCCCGATGGTCTGGCCGGCGAGCGGCTTCGACTCGCGGAACTGCT
The DNA here is from genome assembly GCA_003665935.1 of Halobellus sp. Atlit-31R. Taxonomy (GTDB): domain Archaea; phylum Halobacteriota; class Halobacteria; order Halobacteriales; family Haloferacaceae; genus Haloquadratum. The sequence continues at coordinate 293,369 of QPLR01000003.1, forward strand.
CGCGGAGTTCCTGCAGGATGGGCATGTGCTGCAGCGCCCAGTCCATCTTCCGGCGACCCTCTTCGCGAGCGGACTCGACGTCGTCGAGTTGCTCCCCGATCGGCGGGTACGTGCTCATACAGCGGCGTTCGGTCAGGCGAGCCAAAACGCTACCGAACCCAACTGTTCTGTCGTGGACCGCGCCCGCGGCGACAGGCACCGGCGAAAACGGATCGGAGTCGACGGGCGCGGCACGAGGCGAGCCGCCGACAGCGACGCCGAGGGAGCAGCACCGCGCGTGACATCCTCCGCCCCTGAAGAGGTGGGCTTGCGCTCGCTGCGCGTCAGAATCATTCAAGTCTCGTGACTCGTAATGGCCGGTGGAGATGTCTGCACCTGATGGGCAGCAGCGTCGTGGGGACGACGGTGCTGAGACGGCGCTCCCGCGGTCGGAGGCGCTGACGCTGCTGGCGAGCGACAGTGGCGTCGCACTCCTCCGAGCCGCCGGGCGTCCGGGAACGGCCTGTGAACTCAGCAAACGGTCCGGGGTCCCGTTATCGACCGTCTACCGGGAGGCGAGTAAGCTCGTCGATGCGGGACTGCTCGAAGAGACGGTCCGCGTCGACGTCGAGAACGGCCGGCACGCGAGTGTGTACGAACGAGCGGTGGACTCACTGACGGTATCGGTCACGGACGACGGCGTGGACGTGACGCCGGACTGATCAGTTGGCGCGCGCGACCAGGTCGACCGCCCGCCGCCGCGCCGTCTCGACCACCTCTTCTTCGTCGAGCGTCGTGAGCTCGCGGTCTCGCATCAGAACCTGGCCGTCGCAGACGGTGTGACGGACGTCGGAACCCCGAACGGCGTACGCGAGGTGACTCACGAGGTCGTGGGCGGGCGCGAGATGCGGCGCGTCGAGGTCGACGACCGCGAGGTCCGCGGCCGCGCCGGCTTCGACGCGACCGCCGGGGAGCGAGAGCGCCGCCGCGCCGCCCTGCGTCGCCATCTGGACGGCCGCTTCCGCGGGGACGGCCGAGGCGTCGTCCGCACCGAGTTTCCCGAGCATCGCGGCGTCCCGAAGCTCGTCGAACAGGTCGAGATCGTTGTTCGAGGCGGCCCCGTCGGTGCCGAGTGCGACCGTCACGCCCGCGTCGAGGAGCGCCTGTACCGGAGCGATTCCCGAGGCGAGCTTCATATTCGACGCCGGACAGTGGACGACGGCCGTGCCGCGCTCGGCGAGGAGCTCGATCTCGCTCGCGTCGACGTGGACGCCGTGTGCGAGAAAGTCCGAAGCGGAGAGCAGGCCGACGTCGTCGGCGTACGCGAGCGGTCGTTCGCCGCGCTCGGCGACGATCGGCTCGACCTCGTCGCGGGTCTCGTTCGCGTGCGTGTGGACCGGGATCCCGTCGTCGTGGGCGTCGGCGACGGCTTCGCGGAGGAGCGTCTCGTCGACCGTCGTCAGCGAGTGCGGCATCACGGCCGTCCGAATGCGGCCGTCGGCCGCGCCGTCGTACTCGCGGGCGACGTCCAGACTCTCCCGGACGTCGGCGCGGGCCGCCGCCTCGTCCTTGCCGACGGTGACGACGCCGTGGCCGACGCGGGCGCGCATCCCGGCCTCGTCGACGGCCGCGACGATCTCGGGGACGTGGAAGTACATATCCGCGAACGTCGTCGTGCCCGAGCGGATCATCTCAACGAGGCCGAGTTCGGTGCCGGCGCGGACGTCCTCGGCGGTGAGGGCCGCCTCCGCGGGCCAGATATCCTCGCGGAGCCACGCGTCGAGCGGTTTGTCGTCGGCGTACCCCCGGAGGAGCGTCATCGCGACGTGGGTGTGTGCGTTGACCAGTCCGGGCATCACGAGCCCGCCGGCGGCGTCGAGCGTTTCGGTGACGTCTCGTTCGGCCGCGAGATCCGGGCCGACGGCCTCGATCCGGCCGGTCTCGCGGTCGATCAGCACGTCTGCGTCCACGACGGTGGCGTCGGGGCGGAGCACCCGGCCGCCGGCGACGAGGAGCGTGTCGGAAGCCATACAGCCCGGTACCGACGGGGTGCGTATGACACTGTCGTCTGCCCCTCGCGTTCGCCGCCACGGGCGTCGCGCGAATCGGCCGACCCCGGGCCGGAGCGCCGGTAACGTCACCTCTCGCAGAGCTTAAACCGGGGCGTGACGAACGCCCGCGTATGAGCGACGACGAGAACGGGGGGCGACGCGACCTCCGGATGCCCGACGACGACGAGGTGTTCGCCGTCGTCACCAATATGCTCGGAGCGAACCGTGTGAACGTCCGGTGCGCCGACGGCGTCGAACGCACCGCACGGATCCCGGGACGGATGCAAAAGCGCATCTGGATCCGCGAGGACGACGTCGTCCTCGTCGAGCCGTGGGACTGGCAGGACGAGAAGGCCGACATCACCTGGCGCTACGAGAAGTCCGAGGCCGACCAGCTCCGCGAGGAAGGACACATCCAGTGATCCGAGCGTCGGCGTCGACCCAAGCGGGAGACAGTTCAGAGCGTAGACGGCTCACGGCCGGGCGCGACGCCGACGCCTACGTGCGACGACCGCGACAGCTGACGAGCGACTGGACACCGAGGCCCTCCGATGAGTGACTCCGACGAGTACGGGTTCCTCGCTCCAGAGGAAGCCGACGGCCCCGGCGACGAGTGGGAGGAGATCGACGTCTCCGACACCGACGCCGACCGGATCGCCCGCCGCCGGGACCGCGAGTTCGACGAGTTCCGGAAGCGCCTGAAGGACGCCGACCAGTTCAAGGTCGAACAGTCGGTCTTCGACGACGCCACGTTCGCGGCGATCTACAAGCTCGTCCAGGACGGCTACGTCGACGCCTTCGGCGGCCCGATCTCGACCGGCAAGGAGGCGAACGTCTACGAGGCGCTCGGCAGCACCGACGGCGAGGAGCGCGACGTCGCCGTCAAGATCTACCGGATCAACGCCTCGAACTTCCGTCAGATGCGGGAGTATCTGGAGGGCGACCCCCGCTTCGAGGGGCTCGGAAACGACAAGAAGCAGATCGTCCTCGCGTGGACCCGCAAGGAGTTCGCGAACCTCAAACGCGCCCAGGAGGCGGGCGTCCGCGTCCCCGAACCGATCGCCGTCGAGCGCAACGTGCTCGTGATGGAACTCGTCGGGCTCGTCGAGGATCGGGCCCGGCGGCTCGCCGAGGTCGACGTCGAGAACCCCGAAACCGCCTACGAGGTCGTCAGCGAGTATATGCGACGGCTCTACGCCGCGGGGCTCGTCCACGGCGACCTCTCGGAGTACAATATGATCATCCACGACGGCGAGCTCGTCGTGATCGACCTCGGGCAAGCGGTGACCGTCCACCACCCGAACGCTGGCGAGTTCCTCCGGCGTGACTGCCGCAACGTGGCCGCCTTTTTCAGTCGGCAGGGGATGGAGGTGGACGGCTCGGAGCTGTACGAGTACGTCACCGCCGTCGAACCGAACCCCTCCGGATCGCCCGAGGATCTGGACGGCGTCGACAGCGACGCCGGCACTGGCACTGACGGCGACACCGATGCTGCCACTGACGGTGACACCGGCATCGGCCCCGACGCCGGCACTGATACCGACGACGGCACCTGAGGCGGCCGGCCGCGTGACCGGCCGATTCGCCTGGCTGACCAGTGTGAACGCGGTGCGCGCTCGAACAAACGCTTAAACGGCTCCACCGGGTAGCGGGGTGTATGAAACACGTGAAGGTCCCGCAGGATCGCATCGGCGTCCTCATCGGCGAGGGCGGCGAAACGATGCGGGAGATCGAGCGTCGAGCCGAGGTCCGACTGGACATCGACTCCGAGAGCGGCTCGGTCGCGATCGACGACGTCGGCGACCCCGTTCGCGGAATGCTCGCGCCCGACGTCGTGCGGGCGATCGGGCGCGGATTCACGCCCGAGTCGGCGCTGTCGATCCTCGACGACGAGCTCCGGACGTTCGAGCTCGTCGACCTCGAATCGCACACGCGGAACAAGAACGACCTCCAGCGGCAGAAAGGTCGGCTGATCGGCGAGAACGGCCGGACCCGGGAGCTGATGGAGGAGCTCACAGGTGCCGAAGTCGTGATCAAGGGAACGACGCTGGGCGTCATCGGGCAGCCCGAAGAGGTCGAGGCCGTCCGCCGGGCCGTCGGGATGATCCTCGATGGCGCACCGCACGGAGCAGTCTACTCGTTCCTCGAGCGGAAGCACAACGAACTCACGCAGGGATTCGACGTCCGCCAGTCGGGCTGAACCCGTCCGCCGAAGTTTCCGGTCAGCGGCGTTCCGACTGTTAGCCGCAGTGTTCCGCGCAGAGATACCTCGAGACGCGACGAGCGGCGTCCGTGCCGGTCGTCCAGACGCCCTCCCACACTGTGTCGTCGTCGGTGAGCGCGACGAGCGCTGCTCCCTCGGCGTCGCTGTCGGCGGGCGGCGTGAAGACGACGAACCAGCCGTTCCGGATCTCCGGGACGTCGTCGTTGTGGACGCTCACGGGCCAAGAGTCGAACGGACGGGGGTCGCCGATGCCGTAGACGTGAACGTCGAGGTCGGTGTCCGCGAGCTGATCGTAGGCTCGCTTCGTGCCGCGCTCGTCGACGATCCGGGAGAGGCGCTGAAAGCCGGTGTGGAGCTCGCCGGCGCCGTGCTGCAGCGCCAGCGACTCGATGTATCTAGAGATCTCGATGAGGAGTAGCTTGCCTTTGGTTCCGCCGGGGTAGCCACGCACGCGGAAGCGCGTACCTTCCATCTTGCGGACGACGGCGGGGGTATCGACCTTCGAGAGCGGACGCGTTCCGGTGATGTAGATGTCGGAGTTGACCGCGAGGATCGCATCGCGGAGGTCGCCGAACTCCGACTCCGCGACGACGCTGCCGTCGCGACGCAACTGCACGACGTCGGAGTCCGAGAGGACGCGTGTGACCTCCGAGACCGAGACCGCCTGGTCTTCAAACAGCGTCTCGAGCATTCGGGCGACCATCGGCGGTTGATCGCTGTTGACCACAGAGAGAGAGACCTCACGCTCGTCGTCCGCAAAGTCGTCGATGAACTCCCGGAACGTCATCGCACGGGGATAAGGTGAGTACGGATAATAGGGCTTTGGACTGGGCCGATTGCGGCTGTATATAAAATGCTCGCTATGTCAAATTTTACCACGGACTCCGGCGACCGCGTCCCCGTTTCTGTCTACCGGAGCGTTAGATTTTTATAGAATCACAAACAATCATCGGGCGAGTATGTCTCAGCGAATGCAGCAGGGTCAGCCCATGATCATCCTGGGCGAGGACTCCCAGCGCACACAAGGGAAGGACGCACAGTCGATGAACATCTCGGCGGGGAAGGCGGTCGCCGAGTCCGTCCGGACCACGCTGGGTCCGAAAGGGATGGACAAGATGCTCGTCGACTCCGGCGGATCCGTCGTCGTAACGAACGACGGCGTAACGATCCTCAAGGAGATGGACATCGACCACCCCGCGGCGAATATGATCGTCGAGGTCTCCGAGACCCAGGAGGACGAGGTCGGCGACGGGACCACGACGGCTGTCGTCGTCGCCGGTGAACTCCTCGATCAGGCCGAGGAGCTCATCGAGCAGGACGTCCACGCGACCACCATCGCGCAGGGGTACCGCCAGGCTGCAGAGAAGGCCAAAGAGATCCTCGAAGAGAACGCGATCGAGGTCTCCGAGGAGGATCACGACACCCTCGTCAAGATCGCCGAGACGGCGATGACGGGCAAGGGCGCAGAGTCCTCGAAGGACCTGCTCGCCGAGCTCGTCGTCGACGCCGTGGTCGCGGTCGCCGACGAGGATAGCATCGACACCGACAACGTCTCCGTCGAGAAGGTCGTCGGCGGCTCGATCGACAACTCCGAGCTCGTCGAGGGCGTCATCGTCGACAAAGAGCGCGTCCACGAGAACATGCCCTACGGCGTCTCCGACGCCAACGTCGCGCTGTTCGACGGCGCGCTCGAAGTCCGCGAGACGGAGATCGACGCCGAGGTCAACGTCACCGACCCCGACCAGCTCCAGCAGTTCCTCGACCAAGAGGAGAAACAGCTGCAGGAGATGGTCGATCAGCTCACCGACGTCGGCGCTGACGTGGTCTTCGTCGGCGACGGTATCGACGACATGGCCCAGCACTACCTCGCGAAGGAGGGCATCCTCGCGGTCCGCCGCGCGAAGTCCTCCGACCTGAAGCGGCTCGCCCGCGCCACCGGCGGCAACGTCGTCGGCTCGCTCGACGACATCGAGGCCGACGACCTCGGCTTCGCCGGCTCCGTCGCCCAGAAGGACATCGGCGGCGACGAGCGCATCTTCGTCGAGGACGTCGAGGACGCGAAGTCCGTCACGCTCATCCTCCGCGGCGGCACCGAGCACGTCGTCGACGAGCTCGAACGCGCCATCGAGGACTCCCTCGGCGTCGTGAAGACGACGCTCGAAGACGGGCAGGTCCTGCCCGGCGGCGGCGCGTCCGAGACCGAACTCTCGATGGAGCTCGGCGAGTTCGCCAGCTCCGTCGGCGGCCGCGAGCAGCTCGCGATCGAAGCCTTCACCGAGGCGCTCGACGTCATCCCGCGCACGCTCGCCGAGAACGCCGGCCTCGACCCCATCGAGTCGCTCGTCAACCTCCGCAAGGAGCACTCCGACGGCGAGTTCGCTGCGGGCCTCGACGCCTACACTGGCAAGATCGTCAACATGGAGGACGACGGCGTCGTCGAACCCCTCCGCGTCAAGACGCAGGCCATCGAGTCCGCCACCGAGGCGGCCGTGATGATCCTCCGCATCGACGACGTCATCGCCGCTGGCGACCTCAAGGGCGGCAGCAGCGACGACGGCGGCGACGACGGCGGTGCGCCCGGTGCCGGCGGTATGGGCGGCGGCATGGGCGGTATGGGCGGCATGGGCGGTATGGGCGGCGCGATGTAAGCCCCCCGCACGAACGCTTACACCCACCCCCCGTCCGTTACGCAGCCCGAACCGCGCGTCGAACGTCCGTTCATTCAGTGTTCTTTTGCGGCGACGAACCCGACTACAGGAGCGTCTGCGACAGATCACACGGGTCGGTACGACTGCGTGCGATCGACTGCGTGGTGACTCGCAAACGCGTCAGTAACGGCGTCGCTGAGAGGGCGACGCGTTTGGAGCGGTCGGCGTCGCTGAGAGGGCGACGTCTTTTGAGACGTCAGCGTCGCTGGTGAGTGGGAATCGTGAAAACGACACCACAGTGGAGGCGCGACGAATTCGCGTGGTCGGGTGGAGGGCTTACTCCGTGCGGTCGATGTCGATCTGCTCGCGGATCGCGGCCAACTCTTCTGAGTCGGCGAGCGCTTCGACCTGCGTCCGGAAGTGCCGCTCACAGAGCCCGACCTTGATTCCGTCTTTCTCCGCGGCGTACGCGGCGTCCCGGTCGCAGTAGTGGCACTTCATACCACTCTTTGGTGCCGCTCGTGGTTTAACTCTATGCTCCCGGCTATCTACACCGAGAACGGCGTCAGACGCGCGACAGACGTTCCGAAAGGGGCTCGAACGCCGCGGACGGCGGACCGGTCACCCCCAGCGTTCGGTCGTGGGCGTCCGACCCGCCGAGTCGGAGGAGATCCGCCTCGCGAGCGACCCTGTCGACGAGCGAGCGGTCCTCCCGCGCGGCGCTGACTCCGCTGTAGGCGTAGTAGCGCTCGACGGCGTCGAGTTCGCGAGCGCGCGCCAGTGCGCTCTCGGGGTCGGGGTAGCGGAACGGATGCGCCAGTCCGACGACGGCGCAGGCGTCGCGGAGCGCCTCGACGCCGGCGGAGAAAGAGGGCACGTACCGCTCGACGTAGCAGGGGCCGTCGTTTCCGATCAGATGCTCGAAGGCAGCGTCGTAGTCGTACGGCGCGTCGCTCGCCTCGATCGCGCGGGCGATCGTCGGCCGACCGAGACCCTCGCGGAGTTCGACGTCGAGGTCGACGTCGAGACGCTCCTCCGCGCGCGCGACGATCTCCGCCCCGCGCTGCTTGCGGTTCTCCTGGATGCGCTCTGTAACCGACAGGATGGAGGGCGTCGCCGTCACACCGTACCCCAGGAGGTCGAGCCGCTGGTCGCCGGCGTCGACGCGGAGTTCGATGCCGCGGACGATCGTCAGGCCGTCACGCTCCGTCACCGGGGCGTCGAGATCCGGATGGATCCGGTCGTGATCCGTCACCGCGACGACGTCCACGTCGCCGTCGCGGGCGGCCGCGGGGAGTTCTGGGACCGTCAGCGTCCCGTCGGATGCGGTGGTGTGGACGTGGAGATCCGCCGCCGGAGATCGGCCGGATGCAGCCGCCGCGTCGCCGCTCGCCGCCGATCCGTCGTGTTCCCGTGTCACGTCGGTGACTCGGCCGCGCTGTCGCAAAGCCCTTCCGCTCAATGAGAGTCGTTCTCGTGAGAGCCGTCCACAATTAATGATAATTAAGGAATTTAGTCTCCTCTTACTCCATCATAGAAAACCATTAAGAACCTTCGGCGATCAGATGTGAGTGTAATGCGCTTGAACGGCACCGGCGACCTCATCGACGCGCACGAGTTCCCGGCGACGACCGAAGACCTCATCGAGGCGTACGGCGACCAGACCATCGAACTCCCGAACGGGAGCGAACGCTTCGGCGACGTACTCGCTCGTGCGGGTTCCGAAACGTACGCGTGTGCCGACGACGCGCACTCGGCGCTGCTCTGTGGCCTCGGTCACGAAGCTATCGGTCGGCGCTACTACAGCGACCGAGACGCGTACGCGATGGGCGAAGACGGCCCACAGCAGGTGTCCTTCTGACGCGGATCGCAGTTCCGAGACGCGGCTCTTTTGATCCATAGTCTGCGGGAGCCAGGCTCCTGCCCGCCCGCGTTCGGTCGCATCAAATAGTGGTAGTAGAGTAGTAGAAGTAGTGCGATCGGCAGCGAACTCAGTCGCTAACGTCCCTGCCGACTCGCACGTCGAGGGGAACGCTGCCCTTCGTGTAGCCTTCGACGCGACCGGACGGTCTGAGCCGGAAGACGACGGCCGGCCGGTGGTGGACGTCCGGCTGCTCGGCGATGATCGACTGCCACTCGTCGTCGGGGAACGACGAGCAGTCGACGAAGAGGACGACGCCGCCGCCGTGTTCTTCCAACTGGCCGTCGGACTTCGTCGCCGCGGTGTCGCGGACGGCCGCGATCGGCGTCCTGGCTCGGCGCTGTCCCGTCGGCGTCGGCCGAGTCACCTCGACGAGCACCGCCTCGCCGTCGCTTTCGGCCCGGTAGTCGATCGCGTGGCCGGTCGAGACTTCGATCTCGGGTTCGATGTCGTAGCCGTCCTCGACGAGGAGATGGCCGACGTTGAACTCTCCCATCGCGGCGGTCATCCGCGTGAGATCGAGATACTCGGAGGTGCCGAGCTTGCCCGCCATCACCTCCCGCCAGTCGTCGAGCACGCGGGTGCGGAGGAACGACTCGTAGAACTCCAAGGCGTCGTCGCGGTCGACGTCGGGGAATCCGGCGGCGTGGTCGTCGAAGAACTCCCGCGTCGTTTCGCGGCCGTCTTTCGAGAGGAACACGGGCAGAAAGAACCACGAGAGATGCGGATACGGTTCGAGCCACGGGCTCTCCTCGTGCAACTGGGCAGTGAGTTCGCGGGTGGCCCACCGCGAGACGTCGTCGGGGATCGACGCGAAGCTGTACTTGTCCGTGCGCCAGAGCGCCTCGGGCGTCTCCGTGTTGCCGAGCCAGTAAGCCTCGTCGTCGTTCCACAGAAACAGCGCGACGTCGCCGTTGTCCATCTCGAACCGTTCGCCCGAATACCGGGCGGGCTGTTTGAACCAAGGCCGGCGACGGGTCGCACCGAGATTCCGGTCGAGATCGCGGTAGACCTGGCCGACCACCCGGTCTTCCGTCCAGCGACCGGGGGCGTATCGAAAGCGTAGTGGGCGTGCCACGTCCGTCTGTAGCAGTTCGATCGGTTTATACTGTCGCCTCTGGTCGGGAGACGATCTATCTCCGATGCTGCCGACGCGGGCCGCCGAGCGGCGATACATATATGTGGTTCACACTCACACGGTATCGTGTACCATGTCGATGGGCGCATACGACGACGACGAACACGAGCGTCGTGAACGGAAGAACGGAACTGTCGATACCGACTTCTCCGACGATCGGACAGTGTATCGAGGATCCGTAGAGTACGACACCGGCGACTCGACGGAAGCGCTCCTCGACCAGTTCAAGCAGCTGCAGGGCGAGTAGCGGCGCACGACGGCCGAGAGGTCGGAGACGTACCGTCGCTCGCTGTTTTTTTATCCGTCGAACGGTCCGGCGTTCGTCCGGAGCGAGAGCATCGCCGCGACGGAGACGACGATGACGGCGACGGTGTGACCGCCGACGGCGATGAGCAACACCGGCCGATCGAGTACGAACGGGACCATCGCCAGTTGCGTCAGCCCGAAGCCGACGTTGACGAGGTCGAGACGACGGAGTCGCTGGACGGTCGCCGCGTCGAACGAGTAGCGCCAAGAGCGCCACAGCGCGACGACGGCGGCCCACCACGAGGTGCCGATGCGGTAACAGAGATCCCAGAGGATCAACAGGGTGAGATACACCACCGGGATCGGCGGATCGGGACCGAACAGCCACTCGAGCAGCGTCGGGTCGGCCGTACGCGGGTCGACGACGAACAGATGCGTCACGAGCGCGACGAACGCGAGGATTCCGAGTACGACCTCGATACTCGAACCGAACAGCAGGCGGCGGTACGGTTCCGGCAGATCGAGTCGGCGCGTCCGCCGTCCGAACTGGCGCATCACCCCGCTTCCGACCGCCGCGACACCGACGGCGACGGTTCCGGGGAGTACGGCCGTCCAGAGGTCGTAGTACCACGCCAACGCCAGCACCCCGGTCTCGAAGAGGGCTAACTGGATCGCGATTGCCTGGAGGTCCGAGAGGTCGATTCCGGGCACTGCGCCGACGATGCTCTCGTAGACCCAGGTGTCGCCGTACCGCTCGACGCCGCTCTCGTATCGCGGATTCGGCCGCGCCATCAGCGGTCCAGCGGCCGAACGGTCGGCGTGGACTCCGACAGCGTCTCGCCCTCCTCGCTGACGATCGTGACGCCCCCGTCACCGCCTCCCGCGGCGGCGTCGGCGCGAAGCGCTCTCGCGACCGCCTCCTCGAACGGCGTCAGATCGACGTCGACGAGAGACTCGATACGGTGATCGCGAACGACCACGGGGTTCTTCAGCCCCTCGATCAGCGGCCGGGCGACCGGTGCCGGGACGTCCGTGACCAGCCCGATCCACAGCGAGGAGAGCTTCGGCGAGAGGATCGGCACGGGGACGATTCGGGGTTCGCGGCCGAGGTGACGGCCGACCCGCTGAATGATCTCTCGGTACGTCAGGACGTCCGGACCGCCGATCTCGTAGGTCTCCCCGGCCGTCTCGGGGACGTCGAGGACGCCGACCAGATACGCGATCGCGTCGTCGACGAAGATGGGCTGACACGCCGTCTCGACCCAGCGGGGCGTCACCATCACCGGGAGCCGCGAGGCCAACTGCGTGATCATCTCGAAACTCGCCGAGCCCGCGCCGATCAGGATCGCGGCCCGCAGCGTCGTGAGTTCGTACGTGCCTGCGCCGAGGATGTGTTCGACCTCCCGGCGCGAACGCAGGTGTTCCGAGAGCCGGTCCCGGTCCTCGCCGAGGCCGCCGAGGTAGACGACGCGTTCGACGTCGCTGTCGGCGGCGGCGTCGGCGAAGTTCCGCGCCGCCCGCCTGTCGCGCTCCTCGAAATCGGCTCCCGAGCGCATGGAGTGGACGAGGTAGTAGGCGGCGTCGACGTCGAGCGCCGACTCGAAGCTTCCGGGGTCGAGGAGGTCGCCCTCGACGACCCGGACTTCGGGTGGCGCGTCGTATCGCGATGCGTCCCGGACGAGCACCGTCACGTCGTGGCCGGCGTCGAGAAGGGCAGGCACGAGGCGACCGCCGACGAAGCCGGTCGCACCCGTTACGAGGACTCTCATACTGACAGATAGTGCGGGGAGGTGTTAACAGTTCGCGCCGGGAGGAGCCGCCGACGAACGGGGTTAAGCGTCGTCGATCGCGTCCCATCCAGGCGTCTCCGGCGCACCGCGAGCCACCTCGACGTCGTCGCCGTCGGGCGGATCCCGCGCCCGTTCGCCGACGCCGCCCGCGGCGTCCTCCCAGTCGCGGATCGCCCGGCCGGCCCAGGAGTCGGCGTCGAGGACGTCCGCGACTGCGACTGCCGCGCGGTCGTCGTCGACCGAAAGGGATCCGGGGCGTGACCCCGCCGCAACACCGACGAACGCCGCGCGGTCTGTGTCGGTAAGCGCGCCGCGCTGTAGCCGGTCGACGACGCCGCGGAGGTCGTCGGGGTCGGGGTAGCCGAACACCTTCGCGCCGATCGCCTGCGGCCCGAGCAGGAGGCGCTCGTCCGCCTCGGGGCGGTCGTCGAGGAGTCGGTCGCCGCCGAACTCGGCTTCGACGCGCTCGCACTCGGTCTCGACGCCGAGATCGAGGTTGTGGCTGGGGTACGCCGAGCACTCGTCTGGGAAGAGGTCGCTGTCGTGGATCCGACACTGGAGCGTCTCGGGATCCAGAAACACGCAGGCGTCGAGCCACCGACGCTCCGTGCCGAACGGCGCGACGGGCTTCGGCGGTTTGCGCAGGCCGACGAAGAACGCCGGTCGGCCGTCGATCGCGGCGATGCGGACGCCGTCGACGACGACGCCGGGTGTCTCCTCGTCGACCCGCCAGAGCCGCGGCGTCAGCACGTCGCCGAGACCACGCTCGACGAAGCGGGCGACCTCGTCGCGCGTCAGCGGCACGAGGTTGTAGGCGTCGTCGAGCGGTTCGCCGGGGCCGCGACGCTCGTGGTCGGACGGCGAGTCGGCGATCGGTCGCCAGTCGAGACAGCAGCCGGCGCAGTTCTCACAGTTCAGTTTCATCGTTGTGGGTCACCGTCGTCGGTCGCGCTCTCTACCGGCGGGGACGGCGCCGCGTCCTCGGTCGTGCTCCCGTTCTCGCTTTCGGCCGCGCCAGCGGCCTCGTTCACTCCCTCGTTGTCAGCCGGACCCGTCTCCCCGTTCTCGACCGCCTCCGGGTTCTCGGCCGCGTCCTCGCCCGTCTCGCGCGGCCGGACGACGAGCACGGGCGCGAGCGCTCCCTCGGCGACCCGCTCTGCGTCCTCACCGAGGAGCACTGACAGCAGCGACTCGCGGCCCTCGCCCATCACGACGATGTCGGCGTCCTCGGACCGGTCGACGATCTCGTGGACCTGTAGGGTCGCCGTCGTCGTCTCCGTACTGATCTGGTCGGCCGGGAGCCCGCGGCCCCGGAGTCGCTCGGCCGCCCGGTCGACAGCGCTCTCGGCGTCGAACTCCGCGATCGGCTCGGCGGCGGCGATCCCCCAGAGAGTGACGTGGCCGTCACCGTCGCCGAGCAGCGTCGCGACGAGGTCCGCGAGGCGGCCGCCGTCGATCGCCCCGCGGATCGGCACGAGCACCTCCGAGATCTCACCCACCGGGTTAGGGAGGAGGATCGCGGTCGCGCCGACGTCCGCGGCGACGCGGTCGATCGTCTGCTCGCGGTCGTGCGTGAACACGACGCGCGTCTCGGGGTCGCCCCCGGCGTCGACGAACGTCTGGGCGATGTCGTCGACGGCCTCCCGCGCCCGGTCCTCGAACTGGAGGCTCGCCTGCTCTGTCGGCGTCTGCTCCGGGAAGACGTGGTAGCCGAGGACGATCACGTCCGCCGGGGCCAGAAACTCGACGAGCGTGTCCGGAATCGTCTGTCCTTCGAGGACCTCGATCGGGACCAGCACCACCGGCGGTTCGCGGATCGCGAGCTCGACTGCGGTCGTCTCCGATCCCGGCAGGTCGCCCCACATCTAGAGTGCCCCCTTGAGCTGGACGTCGTTCGCGTAGTACCGATACCAGCCGGCGGACGCGAGCATAATCGCGAGGCCGACGATCTGCGAGAGCGGTTGCATAAACAGGATCAACCCCGCACTCGCGACGGCTCCGAGTCCAGCCACGAGGCGGTGGGCCGGCACGCGGAACGCCGGGTCGTACCACTCGGGTTCGTCGCGGCGGATCGCGAGGAGCGCGACGCACATCAGACTGTACATCACGAGATGGAGGAACGACGCGACCTCCGCGAGCACCTCCACCTCGCCGAGCGCGACCAACACGAGCACCGGGCCGCCGGCCATCGCCAAGGCGACGTGCGGCGTCCCGTAGCGGAGGTTCATTCGACTCGCGAACCGCGGGATGAGGCCGTCTTTGCTCACCGCGAAGACCGCCCGCGACGTCGAGAGGATCGAGGCGTTCGCGCTCGAAATCGTCGCGAGCAGGCCCGCCAGGAGGATTGCGATCGCGCCACCGGTGCCGACGAAGCTCCGCGCGACCTCGACGATAGCCGTCTCACCGAACGAGGCCAGCGTGGCGCTCCCGAACGCGCTGGTGGCGACGAAGATCGTCGCGACGTAGAGGACGCCGACGATCAGCACGGAGGCGACCATCGCCAGCGGAAGGTTCCGCCCCGGTCGCTTGATGTCGCCGGCGACGGTGGCGACTTGCGCGAAGCCGAGGTAGGAGGTGAACACGAGCGCCGCCGTCGTGAACACCGGCAGTGGACCGAACGGCGCGAACGTCTCGGGCGTGCTGGCCCGTCCGAAGACGCCGAGTGCGTCCAGGCCGCCGTAGCCGAGAAAGAACACGAGGATCGTCAGCAACAGGCCGACGACGTAGTTCTGCAGCGTGGCAGCGTTCTCCGTCCCGAAGAGGTTCAGCCCGGTCAGGAACGCGCCGAACAGGAGCCCCAGCGGGACGACGACCGGAACCGCGCCGGTCGAGATCCCCGCCTCCGCGAGGACCGCCGCGGCGTAGCTGCCGAAGCCGACGAGATAGAACGCCGTCGCGAACACGAGACCGAGCCAGATGCTGATCCCGACGACGGCTCCGGGAAGCGCGCCGAGCGCCCGTGAGATGAAGTAGTAGCCGCCGCCGGACTTCGGCATCGCCGTCGCCAGTTCCGAGGCCGGAAGCGCGACGAAGAGCGCGATGAGCGCGCCGAGCGCGAACGAAGCAGCCGCCGCGGGACCCGCACCACCGGCGGCGAGACCGGGGAAGATGAAGATCCCTGCGCCGATCATCGTCCCCACGCCGATCGCGATGCCCCCGCTGAGTCCGATGGTGCGCTCCAGTTCGGTCCCCGCCTCGGTGACGGTGGCTTCGTCCTCCGGCAGTGCCGCGACCGGCGGTGGCTCACCGGTGTGCGTGTCCACATCGGCGGACGAGACGCGCTCGTAGTCGCTCATCTCCGTCTACCTGTTGATCTGACGAACAGTAGAAGCTACGGATGTGTCAATTTGTGTAGCAGTACGCGGCGTGGCCGTCGCCGGTGGGCGGTCACCCCCGCCGCCGAGACCGACCGACACCGTAGGCCACGTCACGCCGCAGCACGTATATTCGCGGCGCGTCTCCTCTCGGTATGACGAGCGAGCCCTGCGACGCGTGTGGTCGGTCGGTGCGGATCGCCGGCGGAATCGGCGATTTCTGGTCGTTCGAGGCCGAGTCCACCGGCGGGATGACGCTGGAACTCGACGACGGCGGCGAGTACTTCCTGTGTCACGACTGTATCGCGCGCCTCCCCGACGACCGGGTCGTGACCAGCGAGGACGTCGAGTCGCTCTGAACGAATCTGGTGGCTGCCGGCTCTACCGCCGGTGGCGGCCGGAACGCGGGTCAGGTCAGTACGGCGGCGATTCCGCCTCGATGACGCCCGCGAGATTCCCGAGTTCGCCGGTCAACAGAACCGTGAGGTCGTCGAGCGAGACGAGCCCCGCGAGGTCGCCGTCGTCGTCGACGACCGGCATCCGGCGCACGCCCTCCTCGCGGAGTCGTGTACACAACTCGAAGATCCCGGTGTCCGTCTCGACCGTCGCGGGGTCCGTGCTCATCATTCGCTCGGCGGTCATTTCGTCGGCGTCGAGTTGATCGGCCGCGATCCGGATCGCGACGTCGCGGTCGGTGATGAGCCCGACCGGGAGGTCCTCTTCGACGACGACGACGCTACCGACGTTCTCGTCGCGCATCGTGGTCGCTACTTCGTGGACGGGCGTCTCCGGGGTCGCCGTTACCACCTCGTGGCGCATTATGTCAGAGACAGTCATTGTACGAGCACCAGTACGAACACCGCGCCGGACGCAGAAAAGACGGACCTGTCGTTCCCAGTGAATGAAAACTATTGTTCGTGTTGTGCAATACCGGCGTGTGCGAACGCAGCCCGTCACCTCGCTACGCCGTCTGAAGGTTTTTATCGGAGAGCGGCGCACGGTCGAGTGTGGACCCCGATCGGATCCCGCGGTCGTTTCCGGCCCCGAGCTTCCGCGGCGCGCAGGAGCAGGCGCTCTCGGACATCCGCGACGCGTTCGCGGCCGGCAACGACGTCGTCCTCGTGCGCGCGCCGACCGGCAGCGGAAAGTCCCTCCTCGCGCGGTCGATCGCCGGCGCGGCGGCGACGATCGAGGAAGTCGCGCCCGCGGACGCGACCGACGCGTACTACACGACGCCGCAGGTCTCCCAGCTCGACGACGTCGCCGCGGATCCGCTGTTGGACGATCTGAGCGTCATCCGGGGGAAGTCGAACTACACCTGCATCCTGAACGGCGAGACCGACACGCCGGTCGATCGAGCGCCCTGCGCCCGCCAGGCGGGTTTCGACTGCACGGTCCGGCACCGCTGTCCGTACTTCTCCGATCGGGCGATCGCCTCGAATCGCCGCGTCGCCGCGATGACACTCGCGTACTTTATGCAGACTGCGGGCTCCGAGGTGTTCCGGAAACGCGACGTGGTCGTGATCGACGAGGCCCACGGGCTGGCCGAGTGGGCCGAGATGTACGCGACCGTCGATCTGAACCCCCGGACGGTGCCCGTCTGGGACGAGATCGGCGTGCCGGACGTCGCGGCCGGCGGCGACACCCTCGAACGAACCGTGCGGTTCGCCGAGACCCTCGCGGGCGTCTGCGAGCGCGCCAAAGACGAGTTGCTACGGAAGCCGGAGCTGACGCCCGAGGAGGCGGCCCGACGCGACCGACTCCAGGAGCTCCGCTCGGAGCTGCAGTGGTTCGTCGACGACTACCGCAACCCCGAGAGCCCGACGACGTGGGTGGTCGACCAGCCCGACGGCGAGGGCAGCGCGATCACGATCAAACCGCTCGATCCCGCGCGATACCTCCACCACACCGTGTGGGACCGCGGGAACAGGTTCGCGCTCCTCTCGGCGACGATCCTGAGCAAGGCGGCGTTCTGTCGCGGGGTCGGCCTCGATCCCGCGAACGTCGCGCTCGTCGACGTCGAACACACCTTCCCGGTCGAGAACCGACCGCTGTACGACGTCACGCGGGGGAAGATGACCTACGACCGGCGGGACGAGACTCTCCCGAAGGTGGCCCGGACGCTCGTCCGGGTGATGGCGGAGCACGACGACGAGAAGGGGCTCGTCCACTGTCACTCGTACGCGATCCAGTCGGAGCTCCGGCGACGGCTCGCGGAACTGGGACTCGGGGGTCGCGTCCGTGCGCACGACCGCGAGGACCGCGACGCGGCGCTGGAGTCCTGGAAGGCGACCGACGAGCCGGACGTGTTCCTCTCGGTGAAGATGGAGGAGGCGCTCGATCTCTCGGGTGATCTCTGTCGCTGGCAGGTCGTCTGCAAAGCCCCCTATCTCAACACGAGCGACTCCCGCGTCGCGCGCCGCCTCGACGACGGTCAGTGGGCGTGGTACCGTCGGGCCGCGCTCCGGACGGTCATCCAGGCCTGCGGGCGGGTCGTGCGCGCGCCCGACGACTACGGCGCGACGTATCTCGCGGACTCCTCGCTGCTCGACCTGTTCGAGCGGACGCGCGGCGATATGCCCGCGTGGTTCCGCGAACAGGTGGATCGGCTGTCGACGCCGGAGCTCCCGCCGTTCGACCAAGTCGCGGCCGGCGGGCGGTCCGGCTCGGGTGGTTCCCCGGGCGGCCGTCGGTCCTCGCGCGGGAGGTCGTCGGCTCGGGGGCGAAAGCGGTCGGGGCGAAGTGGGTCGACGACCGGTGGTAGTACGTCGGGCTCGTCGGAGACCGGGCAGACGTCCGGAGCCGACGACGAGCAGTCGAACCATCCGCTGTCGGACGTCTGGGGCGACGGGTGAGAGGTCGCCGACGAGTGCTACAGCAGTAGCGCGGCCCCGTACGCGAACGACGAGCCGATCATCAGGATGACGAGGATAATCGCGAGTATCTGCTGTCGATCCATACCCGCGATACAACCTCGTCTGATTCAGTTCTTTCGCTGTGTGGCTTCGCGGAGAATCCGTGGCGATCCCGAAACGAATCCATAATGAACGTTAATTTGTGTTACGTTACGTGGTGTTTTTTGGATTCAGACTATACGTTCGTAATTCCATACTCGATTTCTGTGTTCGTTTGAGATGCTTTCTCACAGAATACTTAACACCCCTAGCAGTGTGTAAACGAATATCCGGCAATGTACACCCACGGGCTGAACACGGCGATGACCCTGTACCGGAACGGCACACTGACACTGTCGCAGGCGGCGTCGCGAGCGGGTCGCTCGACGGACGCGTTCGCGACGGCGCTCGTGCGGCACGGCATCACGGTCCGAGAGAATCAGATCCAGCCCGGAACAGCCGCGGACTGAGGCGGTCGACGGCGGTGCGGGGGTAGAACGGTGCTTCTCAGTCGTCGACGTCCGATCCGACGTCGTCTGGGAGCACGTGGAGCCCGGCGCGACTCTTGAGGACCGGCACCGTCTCCGCGTCGGCGTCGACGTAAGACGGACGAGCGATCGTCTTCGACTCGTACGTCTCGGGGTCGAGCACCTGAATTGCGTACTCGTCTTCGACGGTCACGACCGTCGTCTCGGTCGCGTCGGCGGTCGTTCCGAGCTGGCGTGCGTCGGGCGTTTCACCCTCCTCGAAGTCGGCCTCGTACTGCTCGCCGGTCGTGAGTCGCACGCCCTTCAGGTTTCCGCGGACGCTTCTGACCAGCACCGGTCCGTCGTCGTCGTCCGGGTCGACGACGTCGCCGGCAGTGAACTTCGGCAGGCGGACGGCGTATGTCACGCGGTAGACCTCGTTGCCGTCGCTGTCTTCGGTCACGAGCGTCGGGTACTCGTTGACGTGGCCGCCGAGTTCGCGCACGATCCGCTTTGCGACGCCGCCGCCCATCTGGTTCGTCGAGATCTTGATGTCGGTGCCGTCGTCCGTCTCCGTGACCTCGGTGATGAACGCGTTGCGGTCGCCCGTATCCTCGCGCTCTTGGATGTAGGCCTCGGCGATCTCGACGGCTCGCGCTTCCTCGTCTGGGGTCGGCGTTCGCTCGTCGGCTCTGACCTGGACGATGCTGGCGTAGTAGCCGCCGGCGATCCGTCCGCAGCGGTCGCAGGTCTGTCGGGAGATGAGCACCGGAACAGTCACGCTCTCCTCGCGGTAGCTGCCGCGGACGACGCCGCCGAAGGTGCAGTGCATCCGGATCGTGTTCTCGTCGACCTGTTCGGGCTCGACGCCCCAGCGGACGTCCTCTGCCTTCACGTGGACGCCGAGCGCCTCGCTCACCTGTTCGACGGCGACGTCCGTGTAGTCGCGCGCGCCGACGTCGACCCAGCGGTTCCCCTCGTAGACCGCGCCGCACTGCGAGCAGACGCGGACCTCGATCCGCTCGGGGGCGTCGACGAGGTCGAAGTCCTCGAAGTAGCAGTCGTCACAGAGGACGGCGTCGCGCTCTCGGGGCTCGCCGGGCAGGGGCGCTGATCGCTCCGGAACCGGGCCCCCACACCGCGGGCAGAAGTCTCCCGAACTCATCAGGCGACGTAGACGACGGAGGCGGTTAAGCGCGACGAATATCGTAGCGCTTGCAAGTCACCACCCACCTGATCGCACGACTGCGTTCGATCGGCTGTGTGATCAGTTGCAGACACGACTACAGGCGATCCCACAGCAGATCGCGAGTGCGCCCAACACCGTTTATTACCCTGAACTCCTACGTCGGGTATGGACTGGAAACCCGACTGGGGACTCCGGGGCCGAATGGTCCTGACGATGTTCCTGCTCTTCGCCCTCTATCTCGTCTTCGTTGGGGCGCTGTGGTGGTCCGACGCGTTCATCTACCTCCCGCTGATGGGCGCGTTCGTCCTCGCGCAGTTCTTCTTCAGCGACAGGCTCGCACTGTACAGTATGGGCGCGAAGAAGGTCACAGAACAGGAGTATCCCGAGCTGCACGCGACGATCTCGCGGCTCAGCCAGCAGGCGGACCTCCCGAAACCGACCGTCGCCGTCGCGGACTCGCGCGTGCCGAACGCCTTCGCCGCCGGACGCTCGCAGAAGAAGGCGACGGTGTGTGTGACGACCGGACTCCTCCGGACGCTCGACCGCGACGAGCTGGAGGGCGTGATCGCGCACGAACTCGCGCACGTGAAGAACCGCGACGTGATGGTGATGACGATCGCGTCGTTCCTCTCGACGGTCGCCTTCATGATCGTCCGGGTGGGCTTTTGGTTCGGCGGCGGGCGGGACCGACAGGGCGGTGGCGGCTTCCTCGTGGCGATCGTCGCCTCGCTGGTCGTCTGGATCGTGTCGTTCCTCCTGATCCGGGCGCTGTCGCGCTACCGCGAGTTCGCCGCCGATCGCGGCGGCGCGCTCATCACGGGACAGCCCTCGGCACTCGCGTCGGCGCTGCTGAAGATCGACGGCCGGATGGACAAGGTCCCGAAGGAGGACCTCCGCGAGCAGTCGGAGATGAACGCGTTCTTCATCGTCCCGCTGAAGAGCGACGTCATCGGCCGGCTGTTTAGCACGCACCCCTCGACCGAGAAGCGCGTCGACCGCCTGCGCGACCTCGAACGCGAACTGGAGGCGTGACGGGATGACACCACCTGTGCGGGGGGCAGTCCGCTGATGGGGCTGTTCGATACGATCCGCACCGTCCTCGGGACGAGCGCCGAGGCGGACGCGACGCGCGAGGCCGACCCCGAGGACCTCTTCGGGATGAGTACCGCCTACGTCACGATGGAGGCCGACCTCGGCTTCAGCTCGGTCGACGCCGCCGCGCTCTGCTTCTCCGGCGTCGACAGCACGGACTTCGAGGCGGCGGTCGACGACGTCGAGGCAATCCTCCGAGCCGGCGAGGAAGAGACCGGGACGACGTTCGAGGTCCGCGAGGACAGCCACGGCTGGGAGTGGGTCGTCCTCCGCGACGACGACCCCGAGGACCTGGTGACGAGCATTCACTTCGCGGCCGACGAGTTCGTCGAGCGCGGGTACGGCTCGCGGCTCCTCGCCGCCGTCTTCGGGTTCGAGCGCGATTCCGGCGAGCGCGCCTACTGGATCTACTCGTTCCGCCGCGGGGCGTACTACCCGTTCGCGCCGAAGCGCGGGAACGAGCGCGCCCAGCGCCTGGAGTTCAAACTGGACTCGGTCCTCGACGGCGAGCTGTCGATCGAAGACGACGAGTCCTACTGGTACCCGATGTGGCCCGACCGCGACGGCGGCCACCCGTGGGAGTAGACACGTAGCCACCGAGGGCAGGAGCGTCCCCCAGTCTATTTCACGCCGTCGCCTGTAGCACTACGGCGATGCCCTCCAGTAGTAGTCGCTCGCCGACCAGGCGACGCCTCGTTCGGTCGACCGCCGCCCTCCTCGGTGTGGCCGCCCTCGCCGGCTGCGGGGCCGAGTCCGGCGCGTCCGGCTCGAGACGCGAAAGCGGCCCCGGAGCCGACCCGCCCGCGGACGCCCTCCGCGACCCGACGGTGGTGACGCTCCGGAATCCGGACCGGCGACCGATCGTGTTCACCGACGCGGACGCACAGACCCAGGCAGACGCCGGCTCCGACGCTGACGCGGATGCGGACGCCGGGAGCGCGACGCCGATCGACGACTGGGAACACGTGCTCGTCACCGACAGCGAGACGGCCGCGTCGCTCTCGTTCGCCGACGTCGACGGCGTCGACGCGGCGCGGGCGCTACTCGAGGAGACCGACTTCGACGCCGAGTCGGTGTACGTCGAGCGGCACACGATCGGCGAGTGTTACGAGCGGCAGCTCTGCTGGGTGCGCTGGGGCGAGAGTGAGATCGAGACCGACTACGCACGGCTGCTTCGCGACGCCGACGTGGCCTGCGAAGCGGACGCCGAGGACGTCGTCACGAGCCTCATCCGCCTCCCGGTCGCACTCGACCCCGACCAGATCACCAGACACAGTTCCGGCACTGGGGGTGGGCCGTGCCGGACGCCCACGAACGGGGAGGTGCGGCGATGACGCGACCACCGAGCGGAGCGGGCCCCGGTCGGCGGCGGTTTCTCGCGCTCTCGGGGACGGCGGGGCTCGCGCTCGTGGCCGGCTGCGCGGATCGCCTCCCGGTCGTCGGCGAGCAGCGGGAGACGATCGACGGCGACGCGCTGGGTTCGCTCGCGGGCGACGCCCCGTCGGTTCCGCGGACGCTCCCCGTCGACGTCGGGGCGTCGGTCGTCGACGAGCACCGAGCGGCCGCGCGAGCGAAGCTCGCTGCCGTCCCCGCACCGTTCGACGAGGAAGCGATTCCGAACGGGGTGATCAGAGAGCGGCTGAACGATCGGTACGAGTCCGTGCGGGAGTCGCTTCGGCGCGCCGACGACGGGCCGACGCCGTACACCCGGCTCGGGGGCGCAAAGCGGGCGCGGATCGAGGCACACGAGGTGCAGGCCGCCTGGCGGGCCATCGACTCCGATCTGACGCGGTCGGATCTCGAGGCGGAAGTGCCGCCGATCCGGGACGCCGTCGAGGCGTTCGTCGCCGAGTGGGCCTACGTCGGCGACGACCCGGTTCGCGCCGTCGTCGTTCACGACCAGTTGGAAGACGCGATCCGCGACGCGCAGAACAGAACGTCGATCCGGCCGGGTGAGTTCTCGGCCGCCGAGAGCCGGGCTCTCAAACTCGGAGCGATCGCGTCGGCGCTCGAAAGCGCGCGGGTCGACGTCGCCGTGGCGTCGGCCCTGTTCGAGCGCTTCCGTGAGTCTCTCGACGGCAGCAGCGACCTGCGGTCGCGCTTCGAGCGCGTGCGCGAGGAGTTGCGCTCTCGGGCCCGGACGGCGGCCGAGTCTGTCCCGCGGGAGCGGGTCGACGACCCGACGTCGCTCGTCGACCGCGACATAGACAGGACGGCGGGGATCGAGGCGCTCGCAGACCTCGGCAGGGACGCGCGGTGGCGCGTCGAAGACGACGACAACGAGAACGACGGGCCGGTGCTCGCCACGGGACTACTGGTCGTACCGCGCGCGATCGCGTACGTCCGGGCCTACGAGTCGCTCCGCGAGCGGATCGAGGGCGGCGACGACGTCGCCGTAGAGAGCGCCGAAGACGTGGCCACGATCCGGGCGGACGCCGTGGCGGCCGTCGAGGCGGCACAGGAGACAGAGCGGGGACGGTTGCTCGTGCAGTCCGCGCTGCCGCGGTACGCCGACCGCATCCGTCGCGTCGACGACGCCTTCTCCCGGCGCTCGGGGCGGATTCAACCCGGGTCAGTGAGACACGACGTCGCCGAGTACGTCGCCGTCGCCGAGGTCTGCCGCGCGCTGCCGGACGCGAGCGCCGAGGTGGCGGCCGCGCTCCGAGGCTGACGCCGCCGCGTCCGAACGCGACGCCAGCGCCTCCTTTCGGGATAACCTCTCGCCGCTACGACCGGCTGGGGTCGCCGCCGTGCTGCGGTTTCACTTTCACTTTGGTGTTAACGAGGGTTTATGTGCAAGTGGGACCCAGAACCGGATACGATGCCAGAAGACGATCTCGAGAGCCTTCCGGGAGTTGGACCGGCGACCGCCGACAAGCTGACAGACGCAGGATTCGAGAGCTACCAGGCGATCGCCGTCGCGAGTCCGGGCGAGATGTCCAACACCGCAGACGTCGGCGAGTCGACCGCCGCCGACATCATCAACGCGGCCCGCGACGCCGCGGACATCGGCGGCTTCGAGACCGGGTCGGCCGTGCTCGAACGCCGCGAACAGATCGGGAAGCTCTCGTGGCTGATCCCCGAGGTCGACGAACTGCTCGGCGGCGGGATCGAGACGCAGTCGATCACCGAGGTGTACGGCGAGTTCGGGGCCGGGAAGTCGCAGGTGACGCACCAGATGGCCGTCAACGTACAGCTCCCGCCCGAACACGGCGGTCTCGGCGGCTCGTGTATCTTCGTCGACTCCGAGGACACGTTCCGCCCGGAGCGGATCGACGATATGGTCCGCGGCCTCGACGACGAGATCATCGCCGAGCTGCTGGAGCGACGCGAGATCGAGGGCTCGCCCGGCGACGACGAGACGATGGAGGCGCTGCTCGACAGTTTCCTCGATCACATCCACGTCGCGAAGGCGTTCAACTCGAACCACCAGATCCTGCTGGCCGAGAAGGCCAAAGAGCTCGCCCGCGACAACGAGGAGGCGGAGTTCCCCGTGCGCCTGCTCTGCGTCGACTCGCTCACCGCGCACTTCCGTGCGGAGTACGTGGGCCGCGGCGAACTCGCCGAGCGCCAGCAGAAGCTCAACAAGCATCTCCACGACCTGATGCGCATCGGCGACCTCTACAACACCGCCGTGCTGGTGACGAATCAGGTCGCCTCCAACCCCGACTCCTACTTCGGCGACCCGACGCAGCCGATCGGCGGCAACATCCTCGGACACACCTCGACGTTCCGGATGTACCTCCGGAAGTCGAAGGGCGACAAGCGGATCGTCCGCCTCGTCGACGCGCCGAACCTCGCCGACGGCGAGGCCGTGATGCGCGTTCAGGACGCCGGCCTGAAGCCCGAGTAAAGCGGCTTACTCGAAGGTCGATAGCGGTCGTTCCCGACGTGGCGGACGGCGGCGACGCTCGCCGTTCGGTGTCGTAGACCGAGCGCGCGCCGCCGGTAGAGCGCGCGTCGCCCGAGAAACGTGCGGCGTCAGCCCTCTTCGGTCGTCGTCTCCGCGACCTCGACGTCGCCCTCGTGGATCGCAGCGCCGTCCTGAGCCACCTGTCGGGCGAGGACGGCGCACTTGATCCGCATCGGCGAGATGTCGACGCCGAGCATTTCGGTGACGTCGTCGGTGTCCAGCGCCTCGAGGTCGTCGAGCGTCATCCCGCGGAGTTTCTCCGAGAGCATACTCGCCGAGGCCTGACTGATCGCACAGCCGTCACCGGTGAACGTCACGTACTCGATGGTCTCGTCGTCGTCTTCGAGTCTGACGTTCATCGTGATCGTATCGCCACAGGAGGGGTTCTCCCCGGTGTGGGAGAAGTCCGGATCGGACATCTCGCCTTTGTTCCGGGGGTTCTTGTAGTGATCCAGAATCTGCTGCCGATACATATCCGAGCCCAGTCCCATCGTTGGAGGTGATACGGCAGTGCAGCGCAAAAGAGTTCCGCCGAGTGCCGCCGCGCGCCTCTGTCACCGTCGCGGGGGCCGTATCGGTCTCGCCTACAGGCGGAGGCACCCCCTGCGTAGAGCCGGAGGCACTCCCCGCGATCAGAACAGCCCGAGGCCCCGACCGAAGTCGGCGACGGTGTTGATCACGGCCCACTTCACGGCGTTGGTCGTGCCGATGCCGGAGAGTCTGATGTCGCCGTCGGCGACCGCGTTCCCGAAGACGACCGCGGGATTCTCCGCGGTGAGCGTCCCGTTGAACGTCTGGCGGTCGGTGGACATCCGCAGCGTCGCGTCGGCGCGCTCGCCCTGTGTGAGTTCGGTCATCCGGAGTTGACCGTCGAGCCGGAACGAGAACGTCGCGGTCGCCCCGTCCGCGTCGGTCACGACGAGATTCACCCGCTCGTTCTGCAACTGGTCGCCGGCGATGCCCAGATCGACGCTCGTGATCGACTCGTTGTAGATGGCGACCATCCCCGAGAACTCCTCGAACGAGGTCTCGGCCCACTCGGGCTGGTCGGTCTGCGCGCCCGCGAGGCCGCTCGTCGCGACGAGGGCTGCCACGAGAACCGCGGTCCACCGGGTACGACGGCCGAATCGTCCAGTAGTCATAGCCGTTGTACGGTGAGTTGTATGATAAAGCAGCCACGAGGTGTGCTATCATACATACGCAGGTACAGGAGAGGAGAGCGCAGCGGGGCGTCGACCCCGTAGACAGAGACTGACGGGCTCAGGCGAAGAGCTGTCGCGCGTCGTCGACGGCGTCGACGAGGGCATCGACCTCGTCTGTGGTGTTGTAGATGTAGAACGACGCCCGCGTCGACGCCGGCACGCCGAGCTTGTCGTGCAGCGGCTGCGTGCAGTGGTCGCCCGCGCGGATCGCGACGCCGTGGTCGTTGAGGATGCTTGAGAGGTCGTGCGCGTGGACGCCGTCGAGATTGAAGGCGACCAGACCGCCGCGCTCGTCGCCCGGCGGGCCGTAGATCTCGACGTCGTCGAACGCCGAGAGCTCGTCGTAGGCGTACTCGGCGAGCAGTTCCTCGTGGGCCTGCACGCGCTCCATACCGACGTCCTCGAGATAGTCGATCGCGGCGTGGAGCCCGATCCCCTGTGCGATGACGGGCGTCCCCGCCTCGAACTTCCAGGGGAGCTCTTCCCACGTCGAGTCCTCGTAGGTGACGCTCCGGATCATCTCGCCGCCGTAGAGATACGGCTGCATCTCCTCGAGGATGTGTTCTTTCCCGTAGAGCACGCCGATCCCCGTAGGTCCGAGCATCTTGTGCCCGGAGAACGCGAAGAAGTCGGCGTCGATCGCCTCGACGTCGACCGGGCGCGTCGGGACGGACTGTGCGCCGTCGACGAAGATGTACGCGTCGTGGTCGTGGGCCAGATCCGCGAGTTCGGCGACGGGCGTGACCGTCCCGAGCGTGTTCGAGACGTGGACGACCGAGACCATCGCCGTCGAGTCGTCGATCAGCTCGGCGGCGTGGTCCATATCGAGCCGCCCCGCGTCGTCGACGCGGATGTACTCGACGGTGGCACCCGTCTTCTTGGCGATCTGCTGCCAGGTGACGAGCGACGCGTGGTGCTCCATCTCGGAGAGGACGACCGTGTCGCCCGGACCGAGCTCCGAGAGCCCCCACGCGTACGCGACGAGGTTCATCGACTCGGTGGTGTTCTTGGTGAAGACGACCTCCTCTCTGCCCGCCGCGCCGATGAACTCCGCGACGCGGTCGTGGGCGTTCTCGTACGCCACCGACGCCTCCTGGCTGAGGTGGTGGATGCCGCGGTGGACGTTCGAGTTGTAGCTGTAGTAGTAGTCGGCGATGCGATCGACGACGGCCGTCGGCGTGTGGCTCGTCGCTGCGTTGTCGAGATAGACGAGCGGTCGCGTGTCGTCTGGGCCCTCACCCGGCGTTTCGATGTCGCCGCCGACCTTCCGTTCGAGGATAGGGAAATCCTCGCGGATCGACGCGACGTCGACTGGATACTGTTCCTGCGTTCCCATCGATATCAGGTAGGGACCCCAGCACTAACACGGCTTCGGTCCACCCGGGTCGCGGCCGCCTCGAGGGTCGTATCGAGCACCGACCGAACGTCGTGTCCAGCGCCGACCGAGCGTCGCGTCGGACGGGTACCGCCTCTCCGGAGATCGGCGGACGCCACCGGGCCACCGGGTGACCGCTCACGGCGCATCTATCTGCTTGCCCTTCGGTCTGTGGCCTCACGGAACGACGAGTTCCGTGTGCGTCTAGCCGTCACCGGAATATCCGAACGAGAATATTTATTATCGTGTGTTCGCCGATTCGCCAGTATGACCGACGAGACTATCGAGACCGTGCGGACCCTGCTCCGAGGGGCGCTCGAGAGCACCGACGACACCGAAGTCCACTTCAAACTGCGCACGGCGCTACAGCTCCTCGACGTACACGAGAACGACATCGACCGACTCCAGGAGGCGGCCGAGAGCGACGAGGGTCTGCAGGAACGGCTCGACGACCTCGGCTACCTCGAGTGATCGCGTCGAAGCGGCTCGGAGATCGATCGCTGGCCGAGACTCGTCACAGCGCTCACAAAATCAGATATATACATATAGCCAGTAGCGTTCGGTATGCACTCCACCGGGCCGGGGCAGCCGTACCGAGCCTACGTCGACGAGTCGCCAGTCGGAGTGTTCGTGGCCGACGCGACCGGCGCGTTCGTCGACGCGAATCCGACGGCCTGCGAGCTGGTGGGGTACGACCGCGAGGAACTCCTCTCGCTGTCTATCGCGGACGTGAGCAGTCAGCTCGACGGCCCGGAGCTGCCGTCGTCGTTCACCGAGATGGGGCAGACGGGACGCGCCCGCGGCGAGCACGCGCTCCTGCACGCGGACGGTCGGCAGGTCGACGTTCTACTGGACACGACATCACTCGGTGAGGACCGGTTCGTCGCGTACGTGCAGGACATCTCCGAGCAGAAAGGGTACGAGCGGGATCTCGAGCGCTTCAAGACCTTCGTGGAGCTGTCGTCCGACATCGTCACTGTGCTGGGCGCGGACGGGCGGGTCAAGTACAACAGCCCGGCGATCGAGACGATTCTCGGCTACGAACAGGACGAGCTGAACGGTCAGGACCCGGTCGAGTACATCCACCCGGACGACCGCGAACGCGTGTCCGACCAACTGCACACGCTTTTGTCGACCGAGGGAGTGAGTCCGCGGGCGGAGTACCGCGTGCGAGACGTGGCCGGTGAGTGGGTCTGGATCGAAAGCTACGGGACGAACCGGCTCGACGACCCCCACGTCGAAGGCGTCGTCCTCAATCTGCGTGACGTCACCGAGCGCAAGGAGCGGGAGCGAACGCTCACACAGTACGGGCGTGCCGTCGAACAGGCGATGGACCTTCTGGCGGCAGTCGACACCCGGCACCGACTGCTGTTCGCCAACGAGCGCTACCGGGACTTTCACGACGTGGCTGCGGCCGACGTCGGCGAGGTGACGTTACAAGAGGTCCTCGGCCCAGAGGAGTACGCCGAGATAGCGCCGCGACTCGACGCGGTCCTCCGGGGGGAGACACACGAGTACGAGATGTTCCGGACGGATCGGGTCGGCGAGCAACACGCTTTCGACATCCGGTATTCGCCGCTCAGATCCGCCTACGGCGACGTCGTCGGGATCGTCGCGACGATGCGGGACGTCACCGAGCGGAACGAACAGCGACGGCGGCTCAAACAGTACGAGTACGCAGTCGAGAGTACGACGGACTGGATCGTCGCCGTCGACACCGAGCACCGGCTCCTCTTCGCGAACGACGGGTTCCGCGCGTTCTACGGATTCGACGGCGACGTTCGCGGGACTCCGCTGTCTGCGGTGCTCGACGACGTTGTGCTCGACGACATCGTCCCGGAGATGGAGCGCGCGTTCGCCGGCGAGCGCGTGGAGTTCGAGCACCGGACGGTCGCGAACGGGGTGCGGAAACCGGTCCGCACCACCGTGTTCCCGCTCAGAGACGACGACGACGAGATCCTCGGGATCGTCGCTTCGATCCGAGACACCAGCGAGCTGAAGACGCGCGAACGACAGCTGCGGGTGCTTGACCGCGTGCTCAGACACAATCTGAACAACAAGATGAACGTCGTCAGCGGCTACGCCGACGTGATCCGGCAGCGGTCGACGGACCCGTTCGTCTGCGAGTCGGTCGAGAAGATCCGCGCGAACAGCGAGCAGTTGACACGGATGGCGTCGAAGGAACGCGACATCACCAAACTGCTGTCGGATCCGCCACCGAAGGACGTCCACGACCTCGTTGCGGTCGTCGAGCGGATCGCGTCGTCGGTGCAGGGTGACCACCCGGAGGCGACGATCGAGACCGACCTCCCCGCTCGGTCCGCGGAGGTCGTGGCCGGTGCCCTCGGGCGGGCGCTCGAAGAGCTCCTGATGAACGCGGTCGTGCACTCGGATCGAAGCCGGCCGGCGATCGGGGTGCGCGTCCGTCTCCGTGACGAGACGGTGGAGTTGCGTATTCGCGACGACGGTCCCGGCATCCCCGAGCAGGAGCGCGCGATCCTGACGGGCGAAGCGGAGATCGAACCGCTCCACCACGGAAGCGGACTCGGGTTGTGGCTCGTGAAACTCATCGCCGGGCGCGCCGACGCCGTCTTACAGTTCGACGACAACGAGCCGCGAGGAAGCGTCGTCACTGTCCGGTTCCCGCGGGCCGCTGAGACGGAGACGGAGACGGAGACGGAAGTGGAGACGGAGTGACCGCCGTGACGGACTCTCCCGTCGGTGCGTCAGAGCCAGAGCAGTTGCGCGTGGAGCGTCCCGTCGGTGCGTCAGAGCCAGAGCAGTTGCGCGTGGAGCGTCCCGTCGGCGCGTCAGAGCCAGAGCAGTTGCGCGTGGAGCGTCCCGTCGACGGCGAGCACGCGGTTCTCGTCGACGATCCCGGCGTCGACCGCGACGGAGACGGCCCGCTCGCCGACGATGTTGGCGACGCTCGCCCGGGTGAGGCTGTCGACGACGGCCGTCTCGTCGGCTTCGGTGGCTTCGTCGCCGCCGTAGAACGCCTCCGTGACGTCCAGCGAGATATCGCCCTCGGTGTAGGTCTCGCCCAGACACTCCGGATCGCAGACGGAGACAAGCAGTCCCTCCGGCGTCTGTCGTTCGCGGAGTAGCATCACCGGTTCTGCTGCTGTCGTTGCAGCATCTCCTGTTCGCGTTCCTGCCGCAGTTCGTCGGCCTGCTGTTGGACCTGCTCGGCTTCCTCGTCCTGCCCGAGTTCGTCTAAGGCGGCCGCCTTCTCCTCGAGGACGTCGGCCGTGCGCATTCCGAGTCGGATGGCGTTGTCGAAGGCGTTGACTGCCTCCTCGTTCAGGCCGCGCTCGTGGAGGAAGAAGCCGCGGTTGTACCACGCCTGGGGGAAACGGGGATCGATCTCGACTGCGCGCTCGGCGTGGTGCAGCGCCGCTTCGACCTCTCCGGCGTTCCAGAGCGCGTACGCGAGGTTCGTCTCCGCGGAGGCCGCGTGCTCTGAGTCGTCGTCGATGCGGAGCGCCTCGCGGTAGGAGCCGATCGCCTCGTCCCACTCCTCCAGCTCGGCGTGCGCCGCGCCTTTGTTCACCCACGCCTCCTGGGCGGTGAGCGACTCCTCGTCGGCGAAGCGCGCCGCGCGCTCGAACGTCTCGGTCGCCTCCTCGAAGCGGTTGATCTGCATGTACGAGAGCCCGACGTCGACGAGCTGTTCGACGTCGACCTGGTCGGAGGCGATGTTCCGCCGGTCGAGTTCGTCCGTGACGACCCGGCTGTCCACCGGGTCGACCTTCGTGGGATCGACCTTCAGCTCCGGCGGATCGAGGGTGAACTCCTCGTAGTCCTCGTCGAACCCCTGGCCCGAAGAGAACTCGTGGTCTCGCTCGCCGTCTGTCATACCGCGCGATTGGATGTGCGGACGGTTAAGCACTGCGTCACAGGGGTGTTTCCGGGCGGAGCTGCCGTCGTCGACGGACCGCGCCGGTCGGCCAGTCGCGTCGCTCGATCGGACGGTCGCGTCACCCGATCCGCCAGTCGCGTCGCCCGCTCAGTCCTCGCCGTGTTCGTCCACGACGAGAACGGGCACCTGCGTCTCGCGCAGCACCTTCTCGGCGACGCTCCCGAGCAACGCCCGTGTGAGACCCGAGCGGCCGTGGCTCCCCATCACGACGAGGCCGATCTCGTTCTCGTCGACGAACTTCCGGATCGCCCGCGCGGGCTGGCCGGCGCGGACGTGTTCTTCGACTGTCAGCCCGCGTTCGGCGGCCGCGTCGGCGACGTGGCCCGTCGCCGTATCGGCGTCCGCGCGGACCTCCGGCATCTCGTCGAGGTGGCCCTGCCGGAGGCGATCGACCTGCTCGGTACCCAGCGAGTAGCTGGTGGCGTCGACGTCGATGACGTAGAGCGCGTGCAGCGTCGCGTCGTACTTCTCGGCGAGGTCGATCGCGTGCGCGACGGCGACCTCGGCGGTGTCGCTTCCGTCGGTCGGAACGAGGATGTGATCGTACATCAGTCGTCGGCGGGGGTCTGGCCCCCGTCAGTGGCCGCAACGTCTTCTGCGCTCTCGGTGCGAGACATCGGTTTCGGGCTGTGACACTGGCGGACGAGCCGCTTCGTCGACTCCGGCGGCTCCTCGGTGAGCAGCGAGACGACGATGGTGATCGCGAAGACCAGCGGCGTGCCGACCAGCGCCGCGCCGATCGCCGGGACGACGTCCCCGAAGGCACCACTGAACGGGAGGATGAGGTCGTTGACGACGGCGGCAATCCACAGCAGCAGGCCGACGCTCATCCCCGCGAGCGCACCGGCACGGTTGGTGTTCTCCCACCACAGGCCGAGGAAGAACATCGGGAAGAGCACGATCGCCGCCAGCGAGAACGCTAGCGCGACGAGCTGTCCGATGAGCGCCGGCGGGTCCAGCGCGGTGATCGTCACGATGATTCCGAGGAGCACGATGGTGCCCCGACCGACGAGCACCTGCTGTCGCTGGGTCGCGTCGGGGTTGACGATGTTGGTGTAGATGTCGTGAGAGACCGCCGACGACGCGGTGATGAACAGGCCCGCGGTCGTCGCGATGGCGGCTGCGATACCGCCGGCGGCGACGAGGCCGACGAACCAGGTCGGCAGGTTCGACAGCTGCGCCGCGAGCACGACGATGAGGTCGCCCTCGCCGCCGGACATACCGCCGGCGGCCGCGAACGTCGGGCCGTACTGGGAAGCGTCGTAGAGATCGACGCCGAAGGCCGCGAGCGCCGGCGCGCCCCAGTACAGCAGCATGATGAAGAACAGTCCCCAGACGGTGGAGTGGCGGGCGGTCCGCTCGTTCTCGACCGTGTAGAAGCGTACGAGGACGTGCGGCAAGCCGCAGGTCCCGAAGACAAGCGAGAACGCGGTCGCGATCCAGAGGAAGAACGAGGCGTTCACGAAGGGTTCGGAGAACTCGGTGTTGAGGTCGGCGATGAGCGCTCCGTACTCGATCTGCGGCAGGAACGTCGAGTAGCCGTTGACGATGCCGACGACGTAGACCGCAACCAGGAACGCGACGATCAGGATGACGTACTGGACGGCCATATTCTTCGTCGCGCCCATCATCCCCGAGAGGGTGAGATACGCGACCGTGATCGCCATCATCACGACGACCATCGTGACGTAGTCGGTCCCGAAGACGTAGAGGCCGACCAGACCCATCCCGCGCGCCTGCCCGACGGAGTAGACGAAGCCGATGAGGATCGTCGTCGCCGCGCCGAGAGCGCGCGCGGTGTCGGAGTTGAAGCGGTCCCCGACGAAGTCGGGGGCGGTGTACTTCCCGAAGCGACGCATCTGCGCCGCGAGGAAGATGAGGAGGACGAAGTAGCCCGCGGTCCAGCCGATGATGAACGCGAGGCCGTAGAAGCCCGACAGCGCCACCAGCCCAGCTAAGCCGAGGAACGACGCCGCGGACATCCAGTTCGCGCCGATCGCCATCCCGTTCTCGATGTTCCCGATCGAGCGGCCGGCGACCCACATCCCCTCGGTGTCGGCGACTTTGAACAAGTAACCGACCACCAGGAACAGCGCCAGCATCGCGATGACCATCACGGCCGGGATCGGTTTGAACGAGATGTCGAGCGCCTCCGGCAGGAGATCACCGGACTGCAGAGCGACGCCGAGAAGCGAACTCATCGGGCCTCACCCCCGTCGGTCGCCGCCGCATCGGCGTCGGCGTCGACGTCGTCCTGTGGTTCGACCGCCGCAGCGCCGTGGTCGACGCCGTACTTCTCGTCGAGTTTGTCCCGACTGCGGGAGTACAGATACGCGAGCACGAGCGAACTGGTCGGGGCGAGAAACGCCACCGAGAAGTAGTGCGCCGGGAAGTCCAACACCGGAATCGGCTGCGTCATCACCTCGGGGGCCAAGAACGTCGCCGTCACCGGGCCCCAGGTGAGGATGACCCAAGCGACGAAGCCGGTCCAGACCTGCTTGAGGTGGTCGCGCATAAACGGGGTGCTCGGCTTCAGGAGGTTGACCTCCGCCTCCAGGTAGTCGACGTCGCCGTCGTCTACCCCGCCGTCGGTTACGATTCGTCCGTCCGCGCCGTCGGATCGGCGTTCGGCCGATCCCTGCGAGAGATGATCACTCATAACGTTCTCCGAAAGATGTGGTCGTTCATCTGGCTGTGCTCAGTCCTGTACGCTCGCGCGGATCTCCTCGACGATCTCGGGGTTCCGGAGCGTAGAGGTGTCGCCGAGCGCGTCGCCGTTGGCGATGTCCTCCAGCAGCCGCCGCATAATTTTGCCCGAGCGGGTCTTCGGGAGTTCGGGCGTGAAGATCACCTGCTGCGGGCGCGCGATCGGCCCGATCGCGTCCTCGACGCCCGCGACGATGCGGTCGCGCATCTCGTCGTCGCCGTCGTAGCCGTCCTCGGTGATGACGTAGGCGTAGACGGCTTCGCCCTTCACCGGGTGGTCCCCGCCGACGACCGCGGCCTCGGCGACGCCCTCGACGCCGACGATCGCGGATTCGATCTCCATCGTCCCCAGGCGGTGCCCCGAGACGTTGATCACGTCGTCGACGCGGCCTAGAACGGTGATGTAGCCGTCCTCGTCGATCTTCGCGCCGTCCTCGGGGAAGTACACCCAGTCGTCGGGGTCGTCGCTGTCGGTGTCTGAGTACTCCGCCCAGTACTCCTCGACGTAGCGCTCGTCGTTGTCGTAGAGGGTCCGCAGCATTCCGGGCCACGGCTTCTGCACCGTCAGGTAACCAGCGCGGCCGGCCTCGACCTCGTCGCCGTTCGTGTCGACGATCTGCACGTCGACGCCCGGGAGCGGCGGCCCCGCAGAGCCGGGCTTCATACTCTTGATTCCGGGTAGGGTCGTGACCATCATCCCGCCGGTCTCGGTCTGCCACCACGTGTCGACGATGGGACACTCCTCGTTCCCGATGTGGCGATAGTACCACTTCCAGGCGCGCGGATTGATCGGTTCTCCGACGGTGCCGAGGAGCCGAAGGCTAGAGAGGTCGTGTCGGTCGGGATACTCCGTGCCCCACTTCATGAACGCGCGAATCGCCGTCGGTGCGGTGTACAGCTGCGTCGCCTCGTACTCTTCGACAATCTGCCAGAGGCGGTCGCGGTCGGGGTGATCCGGCGTCCCCTCGTACATCATCGTCGTGGTGCCGAGCGCGAGCGGCCCGTAGACGATGTAGGAGTGGCCCGTGATCCAGCCGATGTCGGCCGAGCAGAAGTAGGTGTCCTCGGGCTCGATGTCGAGGACCGCCTGCGACGTCCAAGCGGCCCACGCGAGGTAGCCGCCGGTCGTGTGTTTCACCCCCTTCGGCTGGCCCGTGGTCCCCGAGGTGTACATCAGGAACAGCATATCCTCGGCGTCGCGGGCGACGGGTTCGACGTCGGCTCCGGCGTGGGCGGCGACGAGGTCGTCGTAGTCGTGCTGCCCCTCGCCGAGGTCGTGACCGAAATCGTCGCCGTTCGGCCCGAGGCGGTCGACGACCACGACGTCCGACACCGGATGTTCGACGGCATCGAGTCCCTCGTTGGCCTTCCGGAGGTGGTCGAGTGGATCCCCACGGCGGTAGTAGCCGTCGCAGGTGACGAGATACTCCGAGTCGGCGGCGTTCATCCGCGTGGCGAGCGCCTCGGCGGAGAAGCCCGCGAAGACGACCGAGTGCGGCGCGCCGATCCGGGCACAGGCCAGCATCGCGATCGGCAACTCCGGCACCATCGGCATATAGAGGGTGACGACGTCGTCCGCGCCGACGCCGAGATCGCGCAGCGCGGCCGCGAACTCGTTGACCTCGCGGTGCAGTTCCGCGTAGGTGTAGGTCCGATCGTCCTCGTCGACCGGTTCGCCGATCCACTCGATTGCGGCCTCGTCGCCTCGGTCGTCGAGGTGCCGGTCCAGGCAGTTTGCCGAGGCGTTGAGTTCGCCGCCGGTGAACCACTCGTAGAACGGCGGGTTCGAGTCGTCGAGAACGGTGTCGTACTCGCGGTCCCACTGGAGCAGGTCCGCCGCGCCGGTCCAGCAGTCGGGCCAGTTCTCCTCGAACTCCTCGTAGATGGCCTCGTCCGCGACGTTGGCCTGTTCGGCGAACGCCGAGGGCGGCTCGAATACGTCTTGCTCGGCCAGCCGCGCTTCGAGTTCTACGTCATCGTCTCCCATAGTCTATCACTCACAATCTCATACCCCTACATAAACGGGGGCTCTAATTATACGAATTAATACAGTAGGAATACTACTAGTGTGAATTATTATTATGTATTTTGATACGACAGAGAGCCGCTCAGTCCAGCCGTCCGGCAGCCGACGGAGAGTCCGGTGCATCGTCGAAGAACGCCGTCAGAAGCTTCTGCTGGGCCTTTCTGAGGTGGTTGTGGAGCGTCGGTGAGGAGACGTCGAGCGAGTCAGCCAGTTCCTCGGCGGTCGACCCGCGCGGCCACGCGAAGTAGCCGCTGTGATACGCCGCCCGAAGTACGGTCGCCTGCCGGTCTGAGAGCCGATCGGTCAGTCGCTTGCGGAACCCCTCGTCGGTCTCGACCGGACGGTCGGCCTGGCGCTTGGCAGCCAGCGACACCGCCGGATGCGCGTCGGTGACGGCGTCGACGACTGCGCGGACGTCCGCCTCACCCGGCAGTTCGACCGTCACGGTCGCGCCGCCGTCCTCCGCGCTCAGCGAACGAACGCGAGCGCCGCTCTCGACGGCTGCGAGAGCGGGCGAGGCGTCGACGACGACTTCGACGGAAGCCCCGTCGCCGTAGTCTTCGATGAGCCGCGCGTCGGCGACGGCGTCGCTCGCTGCAGCCCGATCGAGTACCGGATCCGCGCCCGCGCCGTCGATCACGAGATAGTACAGCAGCGAGCCGCCGGCGACGGGCACGACGCCGGAGAGTTCGACCCCGCAGTCGAGCGCCGCCGAGAGACCGGCGACGAACGACGATCCGGCCGGACACCGGAAGTCGAGTTCGACGACGGTGTCCGCGAGCAGGAGGCGTTTTCGCTCGACGGCCGCGAGCGCGTGGCCGATCTGCGTGCCGAGAACGGCGAACGCCTCCCGACGACCGTCGCTCACGGCCTCTGTGGTGCCGATCCCGAGCACGCCGGCCGCACCGCCTTCCCGCGCGACCGGCACGAGGACGAGCGGGCCGTCGCCCGTCCGTTCGACAGTCACGTCGCCGTCTGAAACGGCGGCGAGCGCGGCCGCCTCGTGTGCTGCGAGCGCCCGCTCTACGGCTGTCTCGTCGACGCCGTCGGCCCCCCGCGAGGAGAAGCCGGACCCCGTTCGCTCGGCGAGCCAGGCGAACCGGACCCCGTCGGCCGCCGCGAGCCGCTCGCACGCCGTCTGGGCGACCGCTGCACCCGTCGCAGCACCGACGAGCGCACTGCCGAGGTCGGCCGCGAGTGCGACGTCCCGCCGGAGGTCCGTCGCCGTGTTGCCGTCGCCGAGGTCGTCGGTCAGCGCCGCCACGACGTCGTCTCGGTCCGGGTCGGAGAGCAGCGGTTCGAGGTGTGCGACGCGCTTCCACCCCCCGAGTGCGCAGACGACGCGCGGCGGGACGCCGGCGTCGAGACGGTCGGCGGCGAAGTACCAGCGGAGGTCCCGTGAGGAGACGTCGACGCCCGCGACGCGGTCGCTCACCTCGCCGACGAGCATCTGGAGTCGCCGCGGTGAGACCGTCAGCAGGGGTTCGTCGTCGGCGACGCCGACGCTGCCGGCGTACTTGCGCAGGTCGTGTGCGACCTCGGCCGGGAGATACGCCTCGCGGACGACGCCGTCGGCGTCGCGCACGGACAGGAAACGGTGGTCTCTCTGCGTCTCGACGTCGGCCAGGCGGACGCGAGTCATCTCCGCCGGCCGGAGTCCGACCTCGCCGCCGAGTCGGAGCACGAGGTCCTCGCGGTGCGTCCTGGTGGCTCGTCGAAGGCGCTCGTACGCCTGCGCATCGGGCGCCGTCATTCTGTTTCGGCCTTTTCGACTAGCCCGAAATAAATAGCACTGATTTAGCTGAAAATAGGCGGTAAGACGGGCAACTGAATTCGGTGCCAGCTAGATCCGTGTATACGCCGTTTCTTCTATTTCGGGAATTTCTAGAGATCCGAAGCGCTACCGCTCCCGCGTCCGCGAGCGGATCTCGCCGAGGATATCGGGGTTGCGGAGCGCGGAGGTGTCGCCGAGGTCGTCGTCGTTGGCGACAGCCTCGAGCAATCGCCGCATCACCTTTCCCGAGCGGGTCTTCGGGAGGTCCGGCGTGAAGACGATCGCTTCGGGGGCGGCGACGCTGCCGATCGCCCCCTCGATGGCACCGCGGATTCGGTCGCGCAGATCTGATTCGACGGCGTCGCGCTCGGGGGCGACGTAGGCGTAGATGGCCGTCCCGGTGGTGTCGTCGTCGGCTCCGACGACCG
Organism: Halobellus sp. Atlit-31R; assembly: GCA_003665935.1. Classification (GTDB taxonomy): domain Archaea; phylum Halobacteriota; class Halobacteria; order Halobacteriales; family Haloferacaceae; genus Haloquadratum. The sequence goes on from QPLR01000003.1 coordinate 331,668, forward strand.
CGGCCTCGGCGACGCCCGCGACCCCCACGATCGTCGACTCCAGTTCCATCGTGCTGAAGCGCCGCCCGGCGACGTTGACGGCCTCGTCGATGCGGCCGAGGAAGGTCACGTAGCCGTCCTCGTCGGCGCGGGCCCCGTCCTCGGGGTAGTATCGCCAGGGGCCGCCGTCGTGTCTCCCCCAGTCGGTGCCGGTGGCGAGCGCGCGCGGCATCCCCGGCCAGGGGTGGGTGATCGCGAGTTCGCCCGACTCGCCGGGTTCGACCGGGTCGCCGCGGCCGTCGACGATCGCCGTGCCGATTCCGGGGAGGGGTCTGCCGGCCGCGCCGGGTTTCATCGCGTCGACGCCGGGCAGCGTCGAGACGAGGATCGCACCGGTCTCGGTCTGCCACCAGGTGTCGACCACGGGGCACTCGCCGCCGCCGATGTGTTCGCGGTACCACTGCCAGGTCGGTTCGTCGATCGGTTCCCCGACCGTGCCCAGCAGACGGAGGCTGGAGAGGTCGTGTCGACCGGGGTACTCCGCGCCCCACTTCATAAACGCGCGAATCGCGGTGGGAGCGGTGTAGAACACGTCGACGGCGTGTCGGTCGACGAGCTCCCACAGACGGTCTTTCTCCGGGTGATCGGCGGTGCCGCCGTACAGCACTGTCGTGGTGCCGAGCGCGAGCGGTCCGTAGACGATGTAGGAGTGGCCCGTGATCCAGCCGATGTCGGCCGAACACCAGTGGGTGTCCTCCGGGCGGATGTCGAGCACCGAGCGGGCCGTCCACGCGACGTGCGCGAGGTAGCCGCCGGTGGTGTGGGTGACGCCGCGCGGTTCGCCGGTCGTTCCGGAGGTGTAGATCTGAAAGAGCGGATCCGACGCCGCCCGGGAGACCGGCTCGACCTCGTCCCCGCGGTGGGCGTCGATCAGGTCGCCGTAGTCGTGATAGCCCGGCCCGAGGTGGACGTCCTGTCCGAGGTGGTCGAGCACGACGACGTCGACGTCGTGATCGAGCGCGAGGCGGGCGTTGTCGGCCTTGTTCTTCTGGGCGATGGCGTCGCCGCGGCGGTAGTAGCCGTCGCAGGTGACGAGATACGCCGAGTCGGAGCGAGCCATCCGCTCGGCGAGCGCGTCCGCGGAGAAGCCCGCAAAAACGACGTTGTGGACCGCGCCCAAGCGCGCGCACGCCAGCATCGTCACGGGGAGTTCGGGGACCATCGGCAGATACAGCGTGACGACGTCGCCGGTCCCGACGCCCAGTTCGCGCAGCGCCGCCGCGGCGGCGTTGACTTCGCGGTGGAGTTCGAGGTAGGTGTAGCTCCGGGAGTCGCCGAGGTGGCCCTCCCAGACGAGCGCGCGCTGGTTCTTGCGCTCGGGGAGGTGGCGGTCGACGCAGTTGACCGAGGCGTTGAGCGTCCCGCCGGGGAACCACTCGAACGGCGGGGTGTCGCCGCCGCGGAAGACGTCTTCGGGGGGGTCGTCCCACTGGAGCAGGTCGCCCGCACGACGCCAGCAGTCCGGCCACTCCGCGGCGAACCTCTCGTAGACGTCCGGATCGGAGACCGCCGCCTGCTGTCGGAACCACGCCGGTGGGCTGATCGCGTCCTGGTCGGGCCGAGCCCGACCCGACCCCTCGCCAGTCATACGTCACTCTGCGTAGTGGTACGCGGATAAGCTTCCCGCTCGCAGCGGCTGCTGTGGAACCGACCGAGATCCTCGGAGAGGGATCACTTTTCCTCGCGTCGCACGTACACACGCGTATGCGACTCTTCGTCAGCATCGATCTCCCGGAACGGCTCGCAGACGCCGTCGCCGACGCCCAGGCCCGGCTCGCAGACGCCGGCGGCATCCGCCCCGTCGATCCCGGGCAGGCGCACCTGACGCTCCAGTTCCTCGGCGAGACGGAGCCGGACCGCGTCGCGGAGATCGAGGCGGCGCTCCGGCGCGCCGTCGCCGACGCCGACGTCGCTCCCTTCGAGTTCCGCGTGGGCGGCTTCGGCGTCTTCCCCGCGCTCGACTACATCAGCGTGGTGTGGCTGGGCGTCCGCGAGGGGGCGGGCGACGCGGAGACGCGGCGGCTGCAGGCCGCGGTCGAGCGCGAGCTAGCCGATCTCGGCTTCGAGAGCGACGACCACGAGTTCACGCCGCACGTCACGATCGCGCGGATGGACGACGCCCGAGGGAAGGATCTCGTGCAGCGTGTCGTCCGCGAGACGGACCCGGACGTCGGGTCGTTCCGCGTCGAGGAGATCAGGCTGAAGAAGAGCACGCTGCGGTCCGACGGCCCCGAGTACGAGACGATCGCGTCGATCGGGCTGTGATCGGGACGCGAGTTCGCGTCGATAGGGCTGTGATCGGGACGCGAGTTCGCGTCGATAGGGCTGTGATCGGGACGCGAGTTCGCGTCGATAGAGCGGTGATCGGGGCGCGAGTCCGCGTCCAGTCTGAAGCGCCAACAGCGCTCAGTCCGTCTGGTGCGGGCGCGCCGTCCCGTCGCGCCACCGCCGGAGTCCGTTTCTGATCGTCGCTCGCTTGACGAGCACGAAGCCGACGAAGATGATCGCAAAGCCCAGCACGGTCGTCGGCGCGAGTCGCTCGTCCAGTGCGAACCACCCGGAGATGGCGGCGAAGATCGGGATGACGTACTCCAGCAGGCTCACCTCGATCGGTCCGACCCGGCGGAGCAGCCAGAAGTAGAGGCCGAACCCGCCCGCGCCAGCCACGGTGGCGAGGTATCCGAGCGAGGCGAGTGCTTCGAGCGTCCAGACGGCGTCGGCCGCCGACTCCCACGGGAGCGCGATGCTCGTCGCGTGGAGGACGATCGCCCCGACGAGCATCATCCACGCCTGCTCGGCCAGTATCGGCATCGTGTCGTCGGCGTCGTGCGTGAGTACCGCGCCGACGGCGAAGATGACGGCGGAGCCGAGGACGAGGCCGGTACCGAGGAGGTCCGCTCCGGCAAGCGCCGCCGGGTCGGGATCGGCGATCGTGACGACGCCGACGAAACCGAGGAGCACGCCGAAGACGCTGAGCGGCGAGAGCCGTTCTCCCGTCGACGAGATACGCGTCAGGACCGGCGTGATGACGGGGATGAGCCCGAGGAGGACGGCCGCGACGGCGCTGGACACGTAGACCTGCCCGGAGAACAGGAACGCGTTGTGGACGCCGATCAGAAGGACGCCCCCGGTGAGGATCGGCCGCCACTCCGCGCCGGTCGGACGGAGTCGGTTTCCGCGAGCCACCGCGAGCACGAAGAGCACGAGCGCCGCGAGATCGAACCGGATCGCAGCGAAGAGCGCGGGCGGGAGCCACGAGAGGCCGGCCTTGGTCACCATGAACGCGGTGCCCCAGATGGCGGCCACGAAGAGGAAGACGGCGGCAGTCAGGTTGCGCATCGAATCGAGAGACGAAGCCGTCGGTGTTGAATATCCCGGAACGGAACGACGGAACACAAGTAAACTACCCCACCCAACTCCCTCGGCGCATACGCGCCTCGGTCCTCGAGGGTGTCGTCAGAACGCACGCGTTCTGACTGCTACCCAGAAATCTTCGATTTCTGGTGATGGGGCTTCGATGTGGACTCCCGGCAGTCAGTCGCCAGCAATCTGCCGGTGACTCCCGCCGTGCAACGTCCCACCATTCACACGCAGGTCTACTTCTGCGTCTCCGCCCCCCGACGTGGGCGGGGAACGGAGTCTATGTCGGCTTTCGGGCGTACCGTAGCCCGATGTTCTTCGCGCCGTTGTAGTCCGCGTCCACCTCGTACCCGCGCTCTTGGCAGTTGAAGCGTTCGCCGTGGCGGTTGTCCTCGTGCGTGAACCCACAGTCCGTCCGAGAACAGCGTTGGGACGTGTAGCTCGGCGCGACTTCCTCCACGGAGACACCCTGTTCAGGGGTCTTGTAGGAGACGTACTCGTAGAGGCGTCGGAACGTCCAGACGTGGTGCCACTTCGCGTGCGGGAGCCGCTCACGAATGTCGCTCAAGTCCTCGAACACGATAACGTCGCAGTCGTGTTCGACGGCCTCCGTGACGATCTCGTTGGCGACGGTATGGATGTACTGTTTCCGCCATACTTCTTCGCGCTTTCCGAGGCGAAGCAGGGCGTTGTGTGCGGCTTGTGTCCCGCGCTGTCCCTTCTTCCACCGTTCGACAACGCCTTTGATGGCTTCGACGGCGCGTTTGATGGCGGCTTGGACGAGTTGTGCCTGTAGGTCCGTCTCCTCGCGGAGGTCGGAGTAGAGCGCGTCTCGGACCTGCCGTTTGTTGGTCTTGCACTCGGTGTAGGAGGCGTCGGACCAACAGTAGTCGGCGGTTCGGTTCGCGCAGTACAGGTATTGTTCGGCGGTTCGGTGGAGTGCGTCGCGTTGCTCATCGGAAACAGCGAGTTTCACGACGGCGGTTCGACGCACGTCTATACCTCAGAGAGGTGGCGACGGTAGTTGCAGTTCTGGGAGTCTGCCGGTCGCAGTACGCCGGTTGCGTCGTACCGTGTCGGTTTCCTCTCCGGCCTCAAGGAGCGACCGAAGCGTAGCGAGGGGAGCGAGTAGGCCGGAGGCTCCAGCTTGAATTACGCTGAAGGCTGGTCGGCCAGGACAGCTACACACCGGAGTGTGAGGCGCTCGAACGGGGAACGGCGGCGAAGGAACAAGATTTTATGCGATCCGGCGAAAGAGAGGAGCACTATGAGCAAAAAGTCGAAGGCCAAGAAGAAGCGGCTGGCCAAACTGGAGCGACAGAACACGCGCGTTCCGGCGTGGGTGATGATGAAGACCGATATGGAAGTCACGCGAAACCCCAAGCGTCGCAACTGGCGGCGGAGTGACACGGACGAGTAAGGATGAGTGCCAGCGATTTCGAAGAGCGTGTCGTCACGGTACCGCTTCGAGACGTCAGCGTCGTCCCCGCCCACGAACGCGCGGGCCGGGCGATGTCGCTGATCCGCGAGCACCTCGCGAAGCACTTCAAGGTCGAGGAAGAGGAGGTCCGTCTGGACCCCTCGCTCAACGAGACGGTGTGGGCGCGCGGCCAGCAGCAGCCGCCGAGCAAGCTCCGCGTGCGCGCCGCCCGGTTCGACGAGGACGGCGAGTCCATCGTCGAAGCGGAGCCGGCAGAGTAGCGTGCTCCGCGCCTCCTTCGCCGGGTCGCCGTACGTCGGCGTCTTCGCCCGCGCGACGGACAGCGTGCTCGTCGTTCGCTCGGACGCGGAAGACGACGTCGTCGACGCGATGGCCGACGAACTCGACGTCCCCGCAGTGGCGACGACTGTCGGCGGTTCGGGTACCGTCGGCGCGCTCGCGACCGGCAACGAGAACGGGATCCTCGTGACGAGCCAGGCGACCGAGCGCGAGAAGGAGGCCATCGAGTCCGCGGCCGGCGTCCCCGTCGCGGAACTGCCCGGCAACATCAACGCCGCCGGGAACGTCGTCCTGGCGAACGACTACGGCGCGTACGTCCATCCGGATCTCTCCGCGGAGGCCGTCGACGCCGTCGAGTCGGCGCTCGGCGTCCCGGCCGAACGTGGCGATCTCGCGGACGTCCAGACCGTCGGGACGGCCGCCGTCGTGACTAACGAGGGCGCGCTGTGCCACCCGAAGTCCCGCGAGCCCGAGCTCGAAGCGCTCGAGGCGCACCTCGACGTACGCGCCGACATCGGCACGGTCAACTACGGCGCGCCGCTCGTCGGCTCCGGACTCGTCGCCAACGAGACTGGCTACGTCGCCGGCGAGGAGACCACCGGCCCGGAACTGAGCCGGATCGAGGACGCGCTCGGGTACCTCGAGTAGCTGCTACCCTTCTCTCGAGGTTCCGTAGCGCCTCGGTGCGCGTCTCGATCTCGATCGACCCGAGGATGGGAACCGTCGACGAATCCCGAGCGACGCTCTCGCGGCGCGATTCGCGCCGTTCGGCGGGAGTGCGAGTAGGAAGATACTTCCCGTTCGCTCGGGAACCACTGGCTATGAGTCAGTTCGCAGTGAGCGGCCGGTTCCAGAGCCGCGACGGATTCAGCGAGTTCAACACAGTCGTCGAGGCCCCGAACGAGAACGTCGCTCGCGAGCGCGTGTACGCGAACATCGGGAGCCAGCACGGCCTGAAGCGAACGCAGATCGAGATCGGCGAGGTCACAACGGAGGCCGCAGCATGATGGGCGGCGGTCAGCAGCAACTCCAGCAGCTCTCCCAAGAGCTGCAGGCGATCGACGAGGAGATCGAGACGCTGCAGTCCGAGGTCGACGATCTGCAGTCCGAGCAGGCCGAGATCGACGAGGCGGTCGAGGCGATCGAGACGCTCGACACCGGCTCCACCGTGCAGGTGCCGCTCGGCGGCGGCGCGTATCTCCGCGCGGAGATTCAGAACATCGACGAGGTCATCGTCGACCTCGGCGGCGACTTCGCGGCCGAACAGCCCGCGGGCGACGCCGTGGACGCGCTGCGAACGAAGCAGGACGCGCTCGACGACCGCATCGACGAGGTCCGCGAGGACATCGACGAGCTCGAAGACGAGAGCTCCGAGATCGAACAGCAGGCCCAGCAGATGCAACAGCAGATGCAGCAGCAGCAGATGCAGCAGATGCAGCAGATGCAGGACGCCGACGACGAGTAACGGACCCGTCGACGGTGGCCGGCAGCGGCGGAGACGCACTTCGATAACGCAACAGCGGCAGAAAGTATGTTCGACGGACTGAAAAAGAAGCTCAACAGTTTCCGCGAAGACGTCGAGGAGACGGCCGAAGAGAAAGCGGCCGACGAGGCGGCCGAACTCGACGACGAGGCGGTCGAAGCGACAGCCGACGCGGGCGAAACGGACGCAGACGCCGAGTCGGCCGCAGATACCGAGGCTGCCGCCGTCGCCGAAGCGGACGACGCAGCGACGGCGCCGGGAGACGACGAGAGCGCCGAGCAGAGCGCCGGCGACGAACCGGACGCACTCGACGGCGACGAAGCGGAGTCATCTGACGTCGAAACGTCCGAGGAGAGCGAGACCGCATCGCTGGCTGCCGAGGAGGCCGCCGCAGCGCTCCAGGAGGACGAGAACGAAGCCGAGGACGACGGGCCCGGACGACTCAAGCGCGCGGCGGCGTTCGCCACGGGGAAAGTGATCATCGAGGAGGAGGACCTCGAGGATCCGCTGTGGCAACTGGAGATGGCACTCTTAGAGAGCGACGTCGAGATGAACGTCGCCGAGGAGATCCTCGACACCGTCCGCGAGAAGATGATCGGCGAGACGCGCGCACAGGTCGAAACCACGGGCGAGCTCGTCGAGAACGCGCTCCACGACGCGCTCTACGAGGTCATCAGCGTGGGGCAGTTCGACTTCGACGCGCGGGTCGAGGCCGCCGACAAACCGGTCACGATCGTCTTCACCGGCGTCAACGGGGTCGGAAAGACCACGAGCATCGCGAAGTTGGCTCGCTACTTCGAGACGCGCGGGCTCTCGGTCGTGATGGCGAACGGCGACACCTACCGCGCCGGCGCGAACGAGCAGATACGCAAGCACGCCGACAACCTCGACACGAAGCTCATCACCCACGAGCAGGGCGGCGACCCCGCGGCAGTGCTCTACGACGCCGTCGAGTACGCCGAGGCCCACGACGTCGACGTCGTCCTCGGGGACACCGCGGGACGGCTCCACACCTCGAACGACCTGATGGCCCAGTTGGAGAAGATCGACCGCGTCGTCGATCCCGATATGACGCTGTTCGTCGACGAGGCCGTCGCGGGGCAGGACGCCGTCGAACGTGCGAAGACGTTCAACGACGCCGCCGAGATCGACGGCGCGATCCTCACGAAGGCCGACGCCGACTCCAACGGCGGCGCGGCCATCTCGATCGCGTACGTCACGGGCAAACCGATCCTCTTCTTGGGCGTCGGGCAGGGCTACGACGACATCGAGCGGTTCGATCCCGAGCGGATGATCGAGCGCCTGGTAGGCGACGAGGAGTAGTCCCGTTCGGCACCGGACGGGCCATCGGGCTACTCGACCGCCAGCGCCGCTCCGAGCGCGATCATCGCACCGCCGCCGAGCCAACTGAGCCGCGACGTCACCGACGACGACGAGAGCGCTCGTCCGACACGTCCGGAAGCGACTCCCACACCGACCAGATACAGAGCCGTCAGCGCGGCGTACGTCGCGCCCAGAAGTAGCATCTGCGGTGCAGCGTCCGAGCCGGCTCCGACGAACCTGGGGAGAAACGCGAGGAAGAACAGCGCCACTTTCGGGTTGAGCGCGTTGACCAGGACGCCCCGCCGGAAGCTCCCAGTCGCCGTCGCTGCTGCGTCGCCAGCGACGTTCGCACCCGGCTCTGACTCCGTCGCCGACCCGAACTCGTCGTTGCGGATCGCCCGGACGCCGAGAAAGACGAGGTACGCGGCCCCCGCGTACTTCACCACCCGGTAGGTCGCGGGCGCGCCCCGGAGCAGTGCGGCCAGCCCGAACGAGGCCGCGGCGGTGTGAAAGAGCACGCCCGTCGCGATGCCGAGGGCGGAGCAGACACCGGCCGCGCGGCTTTGAAACCCTCGCGTTAGTACGTAGACCGTGTCCGGTCCCGGCGTGAGGATCAGCGCGACCGCGGCCGCACAGAAGGCGAGATACGTGGAGAGGTCCGGAAGCACCGACATCGACACACCGTCGTCGGCCCCGCAGAAAAAGCCTTTACCCGCGTGGTGGCGTAGAGAGCGGTAATGGTACTCGACAATCTCGGGAGTTCTCTCCGCAGCAGTCTGGATAAACTGCAGGGGAAGTCCCGCCTCGACGAGGAGGACGTCGAGGAGATCGTCAAGGAGATTCAACGCTCCCTGCTCTCCGCGGACGTCGACGTCAGTCTCGTGATGGACCTCTCTTCGTCCATCGAAGAGCGCGCGACCGAAGAGGAACCGCCCGCCGGCACGTCCGCGCGGGACCACGTGCTCAAGATCGTCTACGAGGAGCTCGTCGACCTCGTCGGCGAGTCCACGGAGCTGCCGCTGGAATCGCAGACGATTCTGCTGGCCGGCCTCCAGGGCTCCGGGAAGACCACGAGCGCGGCGAAGATGGCGTGGTGGTTCTCGAAGAAGGGGCTCCGTCCCGCCGTCATCCAGACGGACACGTTCCGGCCGGGCGCGTACGACCAGGCGAAGCAGATGTGCGAACGCGCCGAGGTGTCGTTCTACGGCGACCCCGACGAGTCCGATCCCGTCACGATCGCCCGCGAGGGGCTCGAAGCCACCGCGGACGCCGACGTCCACATCGTCGACACCGCCGGCCGGCACGCGCTCGAAGACGACCTGATCGCCGAGATCGAAGAGATCGAGGGCGTCGTCGAGCCCGACCGCTCGCTGCTGGTCTTAGACGCCGCGATCGGGCAGGGCGCGAAGGAACAGGCCCGCGAGTTCGACGAGGCGATCGGCATCGGCGGCGTCGTCGTCACCAAACTCGACGGGACGGCGAAGGGCGGCGGCGCGCTGACGGCCGTCAACGAGACCGGCTCGTCGATCGCGTTCCTCGGGACGGGCGAGACCGTCCAGGACATCGAACGCTTCGAGCCCAACGGCTTCATCTCCAGGCTGCTGGGGATGGGCGATCTCAAACAGCTCTCCGAGCGCGTCGAGCGCGCGATGGCCGAGACCCAGGAGGAAGACGACGACTGGGACCCCGAGGACATCATGGAGGGCTCGTTCACCCTCAAGGATATGCAGAAACAGATGGAGGCGATGAACCGGATGGGGCCGCTCGATCAGGTCCTCGATATGATTCCGGGGCTCGGCGGCGGCTTCAAGGATCAGCTCCCGGACGACGCGATGGACGTCACCCAAGATCGGATGCGCTCGTTCGACGTCATTATGGACTCGATGACTGACGACGAACTGGAGAATCCGCGCTCGATCGGGGCCTCGCGCGTTCGACGGATCGCCCGCGGCTCCGGCAGAGACGAGGAGACCGTCCAGGAACTGCTCGAACAGCACAAGATGATGGAGCAGACCATCCAGCAGTTCCAGGGGATGGGCGACGGCGATATGCAGCGGATGATGAAGAAGCTCCAGAACCAGGGCGGAGGCGGCGGTATGGGCGGTCTCGGCGGCGGTGGTGGCGGTCTCGGGCCGTTCGGCTGAACACCGCCGTCGGTAGCGGCTGCGGTCGCGCTCCCGCTCCCGTTCGCGACACGTCCGATTTTTTACCCCCCGCGTTCTCGACTCCCGTATGACCGTCCGGGACGCCGCGCGCGAGGCGTATCGCGAGGCGCTCCCGGCGCTCGCCGCGAGTCTCGTCGGCGGGCTGATCGCCGGCGTCGTCCTCAGCGGGATGCGCGCGGAGCTTCGCGACGTCTCGGGGCTGTTGGTGCTCGTGCCCGCGCTGCTCGCGACGCGTGGCAACGTCTACGGCTCGCTCGGGGCACGCATCTCGACTGCGCTCCACCAAGGCCTCGTCGAACCGCGCGTCCGCGGCGGCGACGAACGGCTCCGGGCGGCGGTGGCGGCCGCGCTCGCCAACGGGCTGTTGGCGTCGACGTTCGCCGCAGTCGCCGTCTTCTCCGTTCTCACGGCGCTCGGGACGCCGGTCGCGCCGCTCTCGGTGCTCGTCTCGATCGCGCTGCTCGCGGGGCTGCTCTCCGGCGTCGCGCTCTCCGCAGTCGTCGTCACGGCCGTCTTCGCCGGCTATCGTCGCGGTCGCGATCCCGACACACTCGTCGGGCCGCTGGTGACAACGACGGGCGACGTGTTCGGCGTGTTGTTCCTGCTCGCGGCAGTCAGGGTCGTCCTCGGGCTCGGAGAGGTGCTGTAGATGTCGACCGAGTGGAGCGTCGGCGCGATCACGCGGGCGATGCTGCCCGTCCTGCTCGTCCTGACGCTCGTCGAGGTCGGCAGCGGGCTCGTACTCGGCCGATTCCAAGCGCAGTTGCTTCAGTACCCGACGCTCCTCGCACTCGTTCCCGTGACGATCGGGACGGCCGGCAATCTGGGGAGCATCCTCGCCGCGCGGCTCTCGACGGCGTTTCACCTCGGGACGCTCTCGTTCGATCCCCGCGACGAGAAGCTCGCCGGCAACGCGGTCGCGACGCTCGCGCTCGCGGTGTCGGTCTTTCCGGTCGTCGGCATCGGCGCGTGGGGGCTCACGGCGCTGGTCGGCGGCGTGCAGCTCGGACCCGGAACCGTAGTCGCGATCTCGCTCGCGTCCGGGATCGCGCTGGCCGTGCTCGCGGTCGCCGTGACCGTCGCGGTGACGTACGTCGCCTACCGCTTCCGCCTGGATCCCGACGACGTCGTGATCCCGATCGTCACGAACACCTGCGACGTTCTCGGGGTCGTCGTGCTGTTCGCGACTGTACAACTGCTTCTGTGACGGGTATCGTCTCGGTCGTCCGAGGAATCGACGCCGATTAGTCCGCCGGGATCCGAAACGCATCTGTGCAACTGGCAGCGGCCGCCGACACCGTCTGGCCCGTGCTCGTCGAAGTAGCGCCGCGAGTCGCCCGCATCGCGGTCTTCATCGGCGTCGGCGTCTTCCTCGCGAACATCGCCGTCGGGTTCGGACTCGTCGAGAAGATCGCCACGTTCTCGAAGTATCTCACTCGGCCGGCGAACCTCCCGGACGAGGTCGGGACCGCGATCGTCACGACCGCGGCGTCGACGACCGCGGGCTACGGAATGCTCGCAGACTTCCGCGAGTCCGGGCGGCTCGACGATGCAGAGACGCTCATCGCGGTCACGATAAACACGTTCTTCGGGTTCGTCCAGCACATCTTCACCTTCTACGCGCCCGTGCTGATCCCGATTCTCGGCCTCGAGGTCGGCCTGCTCTACGTCGGCTCGCGGGCCGCGATCGCGCTCGGCATCACGGTCGCCGGCGTCCTCGCCGGCGCGGTGCTGCTCCCGTTAGGGACGGCGGAAGCGCGAGGCGGCGACGGTTCGGAGACGGCCGACAGCGATACCGAAACCGCAGTCGGCGACGGCGGAGAGCCGGAAGGCGAGGTCAGCGACGACGGCGAGTCAGAGTCGGAGTCGGAGTCGGAGTCGGGATCGGAGTCGGAGTCGACGCTCGACGTGATCCGCACCGCCGCGGAGAAGACCTGGCCGAAAGTAAAGCGGATCGTCCCGCGGCTCGCGGTGGTGTACGTCCTCGTGACGCTGCTCGTGCGAACGCAGGACGTCGAGTCGATCACGAGCGTCGCGGAGCCGCTGACGGCCCTGCTCGGACTGCCGGCGGCGGCGCTGCTCGTGATCGGCGTGTTCGCGTTCGACACGACGACCGGCGCGGCGACGATCGCGCCGATGGTCGGCTCGACGTTCACGCCCCGGACCGCGGTCGCGACGATGCTTCTCGGCGGGATCATCTCCTTCGCGGTCTCGACGTTCAAGCGCTCGATCCCGTTTCAGTACGGGATCTGGGGCCCGCGCTTCGGCTCCAAAGTCATCGTGGTCAACACGGGACTGAAGATCGTGTTCATCGCCGCCGCCTTGGCCGTGCTCCTCGTTCCGATCTGACGTCACGGCGAGTCGCGACCCCCCGTTCGACTGCGGCGTCAGTCGCGGTCGTCGACGCCGACGTCGACCGGTCGGCCCTCCTCGGTCGGCGGGGCGACGTGGTCGATGTACGCCTCGACGTCGGGTTCGCGCACGGTGACGTGGACCTGTATGTCGCCCAGTTCGTCGGGGTTGCCGACGGCGAAGTTGATGACGCCTTTGAACGCCGCCTGCTTCTTCAGTGCGAACGAGAAGCCGTCCTCGTCGGCACGCTTGAAGAACTCCCGACGGGCCGAGTCGAGGATCTCCTGCTCGTGGAGGCGCTCGGAGAACCGCTCCAGCGAGTGGGTCTCGCCGACGAGTTCGCCCGGCTGGTGCTCGAACTCGACGTTCGGGAAGAGGTTGCGGACGGCGTCTTCGACGCGGTCTGTCACTTCCGTGTCGCGCACCGGCGCGACGATGCGGGCCTCGACGCGGTAGATCACTGGCGCTCACCCGCGTTGGCCTCGGGCGTCGAGTCGACGTCGGCGGCCCCAGCGGCGCCGGCGTCGGAACCGACAGCGACTGTCACGTGGTCGTCGTCGGCCACGCTCGCGAGGTCGCCGTCGAGGATCGCGCGGATCCGATCGCGGAACGCCGCGAGCGAGTCGGTGTTGTCGACGACGACGTCCGCGCGGTCCATCACCTCGCCCATCCCGAAGCCGAGTTCGCGTTCCTCGCGGTCGCGAAGCGCCTCCCTGTCGATATCGGAGTCGTCGCGAGCGCGGTCGAGCAGGCGCTCGGCGCGGACCTCGAACGGGGCCTCGATGCTCACGAGGCGGAACGCCTCGCCGAACGCCTCGCGGAACCGATCGAGTTCGACGTCGGATCTGAGCCCGTCGACGAGGACGGTCTCGTGCGTTTCGAGTTCGGCCTCGATCAGCGGCAGCGACCGCTCGGCGATCGCTGCGGGGCCGTCCTCCTCGCGGAGCGTCCGCGCCATCTCGCCGTGGTGCTCTGCGGGGTCGAAGCCGCGTTCGCGACAGGCCTTGCGGATGACGTCGCCCATCGTGACGACCGGAACGCCCGCCTCGTGGGCGACGGCCGCGGCTTCGCCCTTGCCGCTTCCGGGGAGTCCGACGGTACCGATGACCTTCATTACGCGTCGATTCACGACACCCGACCTTACGCGTTCCGCTCGCGGGAGGCGACGCGCCGAACCCACATTCCTTTTTACCGACCGCCGAGTGGCTTCTCACGAGGGCGCGTAGCTCAGTTGGACAGAGCGTCGGACTTCTAATCCGATGGTCGCGGGTTCGAATCCCGTCGCGCTCGTGAAATCGGAGATTTCACTCGCGCGACGTACTCCCACTCGCTTCGCTCGTGGGAGTCCCGTCGCGCCGCGGCTTCGGTGTCGGATGAACGACTGTAGCTCGGCCTCTGTCGCGCTCGCTTCGCTCGTGGGAGTCCCGTCGCGCCGCGGTCTCGGCGTCGGATGAACGACCGTAGCTCGGCCTCTGTCGCGCTCGTTGCGACCGCCGAGTGAAGCGAGGCGTGTCGGCGCGTCCCTCGCGGTCCTGAAGCCGAAGCGTTTAATCGAACGCCGGACGCTCTTTCGGCTGATATGACGAAAGTCAGTGTGGTCGGTGCCGCTGGAACGGTCGGTGCCGCCGCCGGGTACAACCTCGCGCTCCGTGACATCGTAGACGAGCTCGTCTTCGTCGACATCCCCGACAAGGAAGACGAGACGGTCGGACAGGCCGCGGACACGAACCACGGGATCGCCTACGACTCCAACACCGAGGTCGTGCAGGGCTCCTACGAGGACACCGCGGGCTCCGACGTCGTCGTCGTCACGGCTGGGATCCCCCGCCAGCCCGGCCAGACGCGAATCGACCTCGCGGGCGACAACGCGCCGATTATGGCCGATATCGGCTCCTCGCTCGCGGAGTACAACGACGACTTCGTCTCCGTGACGACCTCGAACCCGGTCGACCTGCTGAATCGCCACCTCTACGAGTCCGGCGACCGCGACCGTCACTCCGTCATCGGGTTCGGCGGCCGTCTCGACTCCGCACGCTTCCGCTACGTTCTGAGCCAGCGCTTCGACGTGCCCGTCAAGAACGTCGAAGCGACGATCCTCGGTGAGCACGGCGACGCGCAGGTCCCGGTCTTCTCGAAAGTCCGCGTCGACGGCACGGACCCCGAGTTCTCGGCCGACGAGCGTGAGGAGATCCTAGGAGACCTCCAGGAGTCCGCGATGGACGTCATCGAGCGCAAGGGCGCGACCCAGTGGGGTCCCGCGACCGGCGTCGCACATATGGTCGAAGCGATTCTCCACGACACCGGCGAGGTGCTCCCCGGCTCGATCGCGCTCGACGGCGAGTTCGGCCACGAGGACACCGCCTTCGGCGTCCCCGTCAAACTCGGCTCCGACGGCGTCGAGGAGGTCGTCGAGTGGGGGCTCGACGACTACGAGGAGGAACTGATGGACGACGCCGCGGAGAAACTCTCCGAGCAGTACGAGAAGATCGCGTAGGCTCGCGGCTCGCCGCCCTCGCCCCCGCCCCCGTTTTCGGCCGCACTCGTCTCACCCGGTCACGACGCTCGCTACCGACAGAATCGCGTCGACGACGCCGACGGCGACCCCATAGCACGCCAGCGCGTGCGCTCGCGGATAGTTGTCGAGAATGTCGCCGTCGACGAGGAACTCGTCTCCCTTCGAGAGGTACGTCGCCGCGCGACGGAGGAGCCAGCGCTCGAAGGGATCACCCGTAGCCGCGATCTGGTACGCCCCGCCGGCAGCCCGGCGTTTCGCGTCGAACAGCAGTCGTTTCGGGACCGACGAGCGGCCTCGCAGGCGTTCGACCGCGTCGCGGCCGGTCGAAAAGCCCCGGAATTCGACGAGCGCTTCCGCGAGCTGTACCGTTTCGAGTCCGCGAAGGCCGTCGCGGCGCGCCCACTCGGCGTCGTCGAGGCATCTCTCGCCCGGGCGGAGCGTCAGGAGACGGTTCCACGCGGCGTCGCGGGGGGTCGTCTCGTCGGAGCGACGATCGCGGTACCATTCGTCGCCGTGCGACGAGCCCCGTACGCGTTCGCGGTACGTTTCGCGGGCCGCCGCGAGCTCGATGGGCGGGGGCGAGGAGACGGACTGTCGGACGTGAAACGTCCGGAAGAACTGCCGGGCGTCGCTCAGAAACCGGACGGAACGCTCGCGGTTTCGGACGGCCCGCGCCAGTTCCTTCTCGCGGACGCGATCGGACTCCTCGGTGAGTTCCTCCCGGTCGATCTCGGCGTTCTTGCCGGCGACCGTCGCCGCGTGGAGCCACGACTCGATCAGGTCGATCCAGACCATCGTCTCGGCGGGGGCGTCGCTCTCGTAACTGAGCGTCTCACGGAAGCCTGCGATGCCCGCCGCCGGGCCGATCTGCGCTGGACCGGGCGATCCGATCGTCACGTCGCCGAGACCGGCGGCAGCGACGCCGAACGTCTCGGCGACGTACCGGACGTGGTGGCGAGCCTCGCCGAGCGTGCCGAACGACGCCGGGTGCGAGCCGTCGAGGAACTCCCGCGCCGACGCGACGCTGCCCTCGTCGCCGAGAAAGCGCTCCTCCTCGAAGACGCCGGCCGAGCGAGCGCGAGCGACGATCGGCGCGGCCCGCTCGACGAGATCGCGGAGGTGGTCGATCGCCCTGTCGCAGTGCGCCGATCGCACCGTCGCGACGTCTTGGTGTGAGACGCCGTCGGGCACGGGGACGACCGACGGTCCGGCGGCAGCTACAGCCCCACAGCCAGCGAGCGCAGCGAGGCCCGCGGCGGCCCCGGCGCGGAGGAGGGAACGGCGTGAGAGAGGGAGACCAGTCACGTCCCGCGGTTCGGAAGTGACGATAATACGTCTTTTCGTCGGTCGGAGGTCGACGCCCGCCTACGCGCTCGTCGTCTGGAGATGCGACACGTACGACGCCAGATCGGTCGTCGTGACCATTCCGATGACGGCGTCGTGTTCGTCGACGACGGGGACGTGGTGGATGCCGTGTTCGATCATCGAGTCGGCGACGTCGGCGATGGGGACCTGCGCGGTCGTCGTGACGTCGGCGTCGGACATATACGCCGAGACGGGCGTCTGGTCCTTCGGCTTTCGCTCGGCGACGATCTGCACGAAGTCGGTGTTGGTCAGGATTCCGACCAGTCGACCGTCGTCGACGACGACGACCGATCCGATTTCGGCGTCCAGCATCTGCTGTGCGGCGTCCTCGACGAGCGTGTCCGGCGAGACCGTGTGCACCGGCGAGGACATTACTCGTGCGACGAAGATGTCGTCCATACCACGACGTGGTGCATTATATACTATTAAGAATTCTGCCGTGACAGTCGTTCGGAACGATCTGTATCGAGTCCCGATCGCGATTCGCTGCCGGACATTTATACGTAATGACGCGGCCACCGCCCCCGTGACGTAGTGGCTGTCCCGCGTCGGGCAGCGGTTGTTCGGCACGTCGGCGCGGGACCGACCGGGGGCGTTCCGAGAGCGTCGCCGGCGCGAGTGCCGACTGTTCGCCCGAACGCTGTGCGTCGCAGATCGTCCATAGGTAGCCGTCCGATCGGGTCACAACCGTTCGCGGATCGTCTGCGCCGTCTTCTCGCCCACGCCCGGTACGTCGATCAGGTCACCAGTCGACGCCGCACGCACGTTCTCGACGCTCCCGAACCGCCTGAGCAGCGCGCGACGCGTTTCCTCGCCGACGCCCGGTACCTCTTCGAGCACTGTGCGGACGTCGTCGCGGAGGGTCTGGTGATACTGGACCGCGAAGCGGTGCGCCTCGTCGCGGACGCGCTGGAGGACGTGCAGCGCCGGATCGTCGTCGTCCCAGTCGTGGACGCGGTCGGGGGTGACGACCAGTTCGTCCGCTTTCGCGAGCGCGACCACGGGCACGTTCCAGCCCGTCTCCGAGAGCGCCGCCTGCGCGGCCCCGAGCTGTCCCTCGCCGCCGTCGATCAGCAGTAGATCGGGGTCGGGCCGGTCGTCTCGATCCTCGATCGCGCGCTCGGCACGCCAGCGGACGAGGGCGCGCATCCCCGCGTAGTCGTCGTTGCCGTCGGGGAGTCGCTTGCGGCGGTAGTCGGACTTCTCGGCCGCGCCGTCGACGAAGCAGACGTCGCTGCCGACGACGGCCTTCCCACTAGCGTGGCTCACGTCGAAGCCCTCGATCCGGTCGACGCTCGACAGGCCGAGCGCGTCCGCGAGTGCCCCGAGTTCGTCGCCGCGATCCGGACCGCTTCGCGCGTTCTTGAGCGCCAGATCGACGAGCTTCGCTTCGCGTCCCGCCCCCGGCACGCGGACGTCGACGCCCTCGGCGGAGAGCCACGCCGTCACGTCGCTGTCGTCAGGGCGTTCAGAGCAGAGAATCGCGTCCGGGAACTCGCGTTCGGCGTAGTACTGCGTGAGAAACGCCGTGAGGACAGCCGCGGATCGTTCGCCGCCAGCGGGCGCGTCGAGGCGGTGTCGCGAGCGATCGACCAGCTGGCCGCGTTCGCTGTGGAGCCGAGCGACCGTGGCGGCGTCGCCCTCGACGGAGACGCCGAGCACGTCGACCGCGCGCTCGTCGGACTGGGCGGCGACCGCCTCCCCGCCGGTTCCGTGGAACGACTCGACGGAGTCGAGCCGATCGCGCAGGTTCGCCGCGCGTTCGAACTGCTCTGCTCCGGCCGCGCGTTCCATCGCCCGGCGGAGGGGGTCGGCCAGCACACCCGTCTCGCCCTCGAAGAATCGCACGGCCGCCGCGACGTCCTCCTCGTAAGCCTCGGCGTCGATCTCGCCGGTACAGGGCGCGCTGCACAGCCCCATCTCGTAGTCGAGACAGGGGCGGTCGCGCGTCGCGTACTTGTGGTCCGAGCAACCGCGGAGCCCGTAGGTTTCCCGGAGTGCCTTCACTACGGTCTCGACGCGGCCTTTGTCGGTGTAAGGACCGAAGACGGTCGAGCCGGGGTCGGGGTCGCGCGTCACCTCGATCCGCGGGATCGAATGGTCGGTGAGCTGCACCAGCGGATAGGACTTGTCGTCCTTCAGCCGGACGTTGTACCGCGGCTGGTGGCGCTTGATCAGGTTCGCTTCGAGTAGCAGCGCCTGCGTCTCGGTATCGGTGACGGCGACGTCGATCGAGCCCGCGCGCTCGACCATCTGGCGGATACGCTCACCGCGTGGATCGGCGTAGGAGCGGACGCGATCACGGATGTCGACTGCCTTCCCGACGTAGAGGACGTCCTCCCCGTCGAAGAACTGGTAGACGCCGGGGTCGGTGGGTAACTCCGCAGCGCGGTCGCGAAGTTCGCTGTGCTCCATCGCTTCTGCGTTGTATGTGTGCGGGCTTGAGGGTGACGTACCGGCACCCTCGCGGAGGGGCCGAGCACACGAGACAGTAGCTACAAACCGCTCCCCGTCGACGCTGAAGTATGAACGGCAGCGACGCCTCCGCCGACGACGACACGGTTCGTTGCTGGCTCGTCGAACGGACCTACACCGACCGCGGTCTCGTCGATATGGTGTATGCGACACCCGACGGGACCGGGGTCCGCCGCAAGCAGGTGGCGACGACGATTATGCGGCAGCGCGGCGTCGGAACGACCGCGGCCGTCGATGTCGACTGCGACGATCTCGAACCGGTCGACGACGCGGAGACGCGCGAGCGCTACGCGACCGAAGCCGAGCGGGTGCGCGAACAGCACGAGCCGGACGAGGAAGTGTAACCCAGAACACTGTTCGGAGGTTCGACTGTACCGAACCGCAGTCAGCCCAATTTCAGACCTGACAGCCGGGCACATATGTATCTAAACTGTTAACAACCATATCAACCGACACAAGGAGGCCAAGCCGTGACCGAACTCACGGAAGCGCTCGAACTGAAGCTTGTGGACCCGCGCGTCCACAAGCGACAGAAGCTCAGTCTTCCACCAAACGCTTTATACACGGACCAGACAACCGTCGCGTATGGCCGCCATCGAACTCGACGGGGTGACGAAGCGTTTCGAGGACGTCACCGCCGTCTCGGGCCTCTCGTTGACCGTCGAAGAGGGGGAGGTGTTCGGTTTCCTCGGCCCGAACGGCGCGGGGAAGTCGACGACCATCAACGTCCTCCTCGACTTCGTCCGGCCGACCGCAGGCACCGTGACTGTCCTCGGGCACGACGCTCGTGAAGAGAGCGTCGCCGTCCGCGAACGGACCGGCGTCCTCCCGGAAGGATTCGACGTTTACGACCGCTTGACCGGCCGCGCCCACGTCGAATTCGCGATCGACTCCAAGGGAGTCGACGCCGATCCGGACGAGGTACTGGAGCGCGTCGGCCTCACGGACGCCGCCGGCAGACAGGCCGGCGGCTACTCGAAGGGAATGCGCCAGCGCCTCGCGCTCGCGATGGCGCTCGTCGGTGACCCGGATCTGCTGATCCTCGACGAGCCGTCGTCGGGGCTCGATCCGGCCGGTGCGAAAGAGATGCGCGAGATCGTCCTCGACGAGGCCGAACGCGGCACGACCGTCTTCTTCTCCAGTCACATCCTCGAACAGGTCGAGGCGGTCTGCGACCGGGTCGGCATCCTCCGCGCCGGCGAACTCGTCGCCGTCGACTCCATCGAGGGGCTTCGCGAGGCGACCGACGCGGACGCGACGCTCCGAGTCACCGTCGGCAGTCCGGTCGACGACGACGTCCTCGCGGCGGTCCGCGACCGAGACGGCGTCGAGAGCGTCGACCGCGACGGCGACGATGCGATCCGCGTGGCCTGCGACAGCGACGCGAAGACCCGCGTCGTCACGGCACTCGAAGACCGCGGCGTGGCCGTCACCGACTTCACGACCGACGAGGCGTCGCTGGAAGACCTGTTCCTCGCGTACACGGAGGGCGACGAGCCGGTCGGCGAGGCCGCCACCGCCGGCGAGACGGCCGACTCCGCTGCCGAGGACGCGGAGGTGACGCGATGAGCTGGCAGGCCGTCGCTCGCAAGGAGTTCCGCGACGCGATCCGCTCGCGGTGGCTCCACGGATCGACGCTGTTCTTCGCGCTCTTCCTGGGCGGGGCGAGCGCGCTGTTCTTCGGGTTCCTGCTCCCGCCGGCGAACCGACAGGTCTCGAACCTCTTCGGGTTCTTCGCGAACCTCGGCGTGTTCAGTTTCTCGTTCCCGTCGCTTTTGGCGCTCGTGCTCGGCTTCATCGCGCTGTCGACCTCGTACGGCTCGATCACCGAGGAGCGTGAGACCGGCTCGGTCAAGCTCCTGCTGTCGCTGCCGAACTCCCGGCTCGACGTCGTCGTCGGAAAGCTGCTCGGCCGGTCGACCGTCGTCGTGGCGGCGCTGCTCGTCGGGTTCCTGGCGACGTTCGCCGCGCTCGTCGCGACCGGCACGCGGCTGCAACTCGGCGCATTCGTCCCACAGGTCGCGCTGACGGCGATCCTCGGCGTCGCCTTCGTCTCGATCGGACTGAGTCTCTCCGCGCTCGCTGACTCGAACCGTGAGGCGACGCTCGCGACGATGGGGCTGTACTTCGTCTTCGCGGTCCTCTGGGGGTCGATCGCGGAGGGGATCCCGAAGCTCGTAAACTACGCCGCAGAGCAGGTCGGAATGAGCGTCGCGGAGCTCACACGCGTCCAGTTGGGCGTGTTCCTGAAGTACGTGAACCCGCTGAAGACCTACGAGACGCTCGCTGCCGGGCTCTACTACGAACCATCGCGAGCGCGACTGCTCAGCACCACGTTCGGTGAGCGGGCGGTGCTGGGGTCGACGCTTCAGGAGTCGCTGCCGTTCTACTTCGCCGATTGGTTCCTCTTCCTGCTGTTGCTCGCGTGGATCGTCGTCCCGGCCGCGGTCGGCTACTGGGCGTTCGAGCGCGAGGACCTGTAGCTGCGAGCCCAGGCGGTGGTCGCGTTTCGGGCGAGGCGTGAGACGACTCCGGCGGTGTTGATGTCGGCGACGTGCTCGGCCCAGGCGGTGGTCGCGTTTCGGGCGAGGCGTGAGAGGGTCTCGGACGGTCGCGGTCCGTGGCGATCACGCTACCTCGGTTCTCCTTCCGGCCACTCTCAGTGACCTCGCCCGCGACCGGGGGCGGGGCCGTTACCGCGTCTGCGTCCGTTTTCAGGGCCGTTACCGCGTCCGCGTCCACGTCCACGTCCACGTCCGTTTTCGGGGGCGTTCCCTCGATCCGGTGGCTTTCCGGGAGGCTCGTTTTCGCCCTCCCTCTCCTCTTTCTCGTCTTCTTCCTCGTTTTCGTCCTCTCTCTCCCTTTCTTCCTCGTTTTCGTCCTCCCTCTCCCCCTCTTCCTCCTCTTTCTCGTCTTCTTCTTCCTCGTTCTCGTCTTCTCTTTCCCCCTCGTCCTCCTCTTTCTCGTCTTCTTCTTCCTCGTTCTCGTCTTCTTTCTCCCCCTCGTCCTCCTCCTCCTCGTTTTCGTCCTTCCTCTCCTCCTCATCGCTACCCTGCGTCCCCGGCGTCGTCCCGTCGACCTCGTCACAGCCGCCGGTCGCAATTCGGATCGGCGCTTCCCGGCCGAGTGAGATCCGTTCTGTGCCATCGGGGCCGGAGAGAAACTGCCAGGCGGTGACCGTTCCCTCGTAGTGCTGTCCAGAGAGAGTCGCCGCGTCGTTGAACGCCGGTTCGACGACGATATCGAACTCGTCGCCGAGGTCACCGAAGGCACCACCGTCGGTGCCGGCGCTCCCCCACGTCCAGTCGATTCGGTGGGACGCACCGTCGGAGCTATCCGATTCGGTGTCGTCCAGATCCGGGGGGTCGGCCCCCTCAGTGCCGTCGCTCTCGGCCCCGCCGACGTACCACCGGTCGTAGTTCGTCGCCGCCAGTGCTCCGGTCTCCGGGTCGCGGTAGAGGTCGTCTTTGACGAGCCACCGACCGTCTTCGGGAAGGCCGAAGACGTCGAACGTCACCGATCCGCCGTCGCCGGCGTCGACGCGCCCGTGGACGACGACCAGGCTCAGGCGGTCGGGGCCCTGATAGAGGAACGCGATGCTCGTCTGCTCACGCTGGAGGTCGACCGTGCCGGCTGATGCGTACAGCGCCTCGTCACCGTCGACGGCCCCGTTCTCGTCGGAGAGATACCGGCTCGGGAGCTGGTACTCGTAGAACTCGCGGACCGGCACCTCGCCCCGTATCGGCTGGACCGAGGCGCACTGATCGCCCTGCGCGAGCACGTACGTAGGTGAGTCGTTCGCGCCCGCCCAGGCAACGCTCGATCCGACGAGGCTCACGCCGGTCCCGGCTCCGAGAGTAGTGAGAACGGTTCTGCGCGTGAGTGTGGAGTCTGTGATTCGCATCACCGAACACGTGGCTCGCCCGGCGGTTTGTTACTGAGAACATACCTCGAGCCCGGCGTCGTCCGCAGGGCGTTGTTGCGGAGCCGGACACCGACAGAGCGACTGTTCGGGTGCTTCGGGCAGTCCTGTCTCGCCGCGGCGGCGGTAGGCTGACGTTTGCGACGCCGTCGGCGCCACCTACTCCTGCGGCGGGTAGTCGAGTCCGCGCTCTTCGAGCAGGTCGGCGAACTCGTCTTCCTCGAGCATCGGCACGTCGTTCGCCGCCGCGTCGTCGCGCTTCGTCTGTCCCGGACGCTCGCCGACGACGAGGTAGTCCGTGTTGCCGGAGACGCTTCCGGTCGCGGTGCCACCGTGACGCTCGACCAGATCCTGGGCGTCCGCGCGCGACACCGAGAGCGACCCGGTGAAGACGAAGGTGAGCCCGTCGAGTTCGTCGCCGCCGGTCGACCCGACGGACTCGGGCTCGACGCCCAGTCCGCGGAGCTCCGCGACGACCGCGCGGTTCTGCTCGTTCGCGAAGAAGTCGTGAATGCGCTCTGCGACCGTCGCGCCGACGTCGTCGACGGCGCGGAGGTCGTCCTCGGTGGCGTCCATCACGGCGTCGAGATCGCCGAACTCCACGGCGAGGTTCCGCGCCGTGCTCTCGCCGACCTCCGGGATCCCGAGCGCGACCAGAAAGTCCGAGAGCGGCGGCGACGTCGTCGCGTCGACGGCGTCGACGAGGTTCGACGCGCTCGTCTGGCCCCAGCCGTCCAGATCGGCTAGATCCGCGACGGAGAGCCGGTAGAGGTCGGGGAGCGTCGAGACGACGCCGGCGTCCACGAGCTGTTCGACGCGCTCTTCGCCCAAGCCGTCGATGTCGAGCGCCGCTCGGCTGCCGTAGTGGACGATCGCCCGGACGAGCTGCGCGTCGCAGCCGAGACCGCCGGTGCAGAACGCCAGCGGCCCGTCGCGTTCGACGGGACTGCCGCAGACCGGGCAGCTCTCGGGGAAGTCGAAGGTTCCCTCGGCGCGCTTCTCGGTCACTTCCGCGACTTCCGGGATGACGTCGCCAGCCCGACGGACGCGGACCTCGTCGCCGACGTCGACGCCGAGGCGCTCGATCTCCTCGGGGTTGTGCAGCGAGGCGCGCGAGACAGTGACGCCGCCGACGTCGACCGGATCGAGCAGAGCGACGGGCGTCAGTCGGCCGGTGCGTCCGACCTGGACGACGACGTCGGTGACGTGGGTCACTTCCGAACGCGGCGGGAACTTGTAGGCGAAGGCCCACCGCACGGCCCGGCTCGTCGCTCCAAGTTCCTCCCGCGCCTCGCGGGCGTCGACTTTGAGCACGGTGCCGTCGATCTCGTAGTTCAGGTCCTCGCGCTCCTCCGAGAGCGCGTCGCGGTAGTCGATCGCGTCGTCGATACCGTCGACGAACTCGACGCGATCGTTCACGCGGAGTCCCCACTCCCGGAGTCGGTCGAGCGTCTCTCGCTGGCTCGCCGGGACCGCACTCGCGTCCAGCACGTCGTAGAAGAAGCAGTCGAGCGGGCGCTCGGCGACGACCGAGGGGTCGAGCTGCCGGAGCGTCCCGGCGGCGGCGTTTCGGGGGTTCGCGAACGGGTCCTCGCCGTGTTCGACGCGCTCGCGGTTGTGCTCGCGGAACGCGTCGCGCGGCATGAACACCTCGCCGCGGACCGCCAGAAAGTCCGGGACGTCCCCGCTGAGCGCGAGCGGGATCGACCGGATCGTCCGCACCTGCCGCGTGACGTCGTCGCCGCGTCGGCCGTCGCCGCGCGTCGTCGCCCGGACGTACTCGCCCTCCTCGTAGACGACTTCCACGGAGAGCCCGTCGAACTTCGGCTCGCAGACGTAGTCGACGTCGCCGACGGCCTCGCGGACCCGGCGGTCGAACTCGCGGACGTCGTCGACCGCCGTCGACTGCTCGATCGAGAGCATCGGCGCGGTGTGCTCGACGGTGGCGAGTTCGTCGACCGGTTCGCCCCCGACGCGTCGGGTCGGACTGGTCTCGGTGTCGAGATCGAACGCCGCCTCGAGCGTCTGCAACCGCGCGAACAGATCGTCGTAGGCGCGATCCGAGATCAGGGGGGCGGCCTCGACGTAGTAGCGGTGATCGTGCTCGCGGATCGCCGCCCGCAGCGTCTCGGCCTGCGCCCGGGCTTCCTCGCGGGTCAGTCTGGCGGGCGGCGCGAAGTCGGTGTCCGGATCGCGGAGGTACGGGTTGTCAGGGTCGGCGTACACCGGGTCGAGTGCGTCTTCGTCACGGTCCTCGCTGACTTCCGCCTCCGACGCCTCCTCGCTCATCGTATCGGCGGTCGGGCGGCGCGGAGTTAGGTGCTTCGTCGAGGCGCGCTGTCGTGATCGAGAGTCACGCTCCGTAACCGCTGGTTATAAGTCTGCGCGGTATTATGCGTATTACACATAGTATGGTCGATGGGTTCCACACCCGGAGTCTGCACGCCGGCCAAGAGCCGGACGAGGCGACGGGCGCTCGCGCGCCGCCGCTGTATCAGACGACCTCCTACGCCTTCGAGGACGCCGACCGCGCCGCCGACCTCTACGCGCTCTCGGCCGACGGCGACGTCTACTCGCGGATCTCGAATCCGACCACGCGGATCCTCGAAGAGCGACTCGCGGCCCTGGAGGGTGGCGTCGCGGCCGTCGCGACCGCCTCGGGAATGGCCGCGCTCGATTCGATCACCAGCCTGCTCGCCAGCGCCGGCGACAACGTCGTCGCAAGCGCCGATATGTACGGCGGGACGGCCACCTACCTCACCAAGATGGCGACCCGACGCGGCGTCGACGTCCGCGTCGTCGACACCCTCGACTACGACGCCTACGCCGACGCGATCGACGGGAACACCGCCTACGTCCACGTGGAGACGATCGCGAACCCGTCGCTGAAGACGCCCGACTTCGAGCGCCTCGCGGACGTCGCCCACGCTGCGGCCGCGCCGCTCGTCGTCGACAACACCTTCGCGACGCCGTATCTCTGCCGCCCGCTCGAACACGGCGCCGACATCGTCTGGGAGTCGACGACCAAGTGGCTCCACGGCTCCGGGACGACCGTCGGCGGCGTCCTCGTCGACGGCGGCACCTTCCCGTGGGAACACGCCGACTACGAGGAGCTCTCCGGGCCGAACCCGGCGTTCGGTGTGGACTTCGTCGAGCGCTACGGCGACGCCGCGTTCGCCAACGCCGTGCGGCAGCGCGCGCTCCGGACGCTCGGCAATCAGCAGTCCCCGTTCGACGCCTGGCAGACGATCCAGGGGCTGGAGACCCTCCCGCTGCGGATGGCCCGCCACTGCGAGAACGCCCGCGAGGTCGCGACGTTCCTCCGCGAGCACGACGCCGTCGCGTGGGTGTCGTATCCGGGCTTCGATGAGCACCCGACTCACGGGAACGCGACCCGATATCTGGGTAGCGAGAGCAGCGGCGAGCGCGAGGGCGGGAGCGAGACCGGTGCCAGCGAGCGCGACGGTGCCAGCGGGAGCGGTGCTGGAGACAGTGACGACAGCAGAGCCGAGTACGGCGGGATGGTCACCTTCGGCCTCGACGGCGGCTTCGAGGCGGCAAAGCGGACCTGCGAGGAGGTCGAGCTCGCGTCGTTCCTCGCGAACATCGGCGACGCGAAGACGCTCGTGATCCACCCCGCGTCGACGACGCACGCGCAACTGAGCGAGGCCGAACAGCGCGCCGCGGGGCTCAGCCCCGAGATGGTCCGCCTGTCAGTCGGCATCGAGGACCCCGAAGACGTCGTCGCCGACTTGGATCGGGCGCTCCGCGCCGCAACGCAAAGTGTTTCCACCGCCCCCACCGACGGGGAGGAGACACGATGAAGACGGACAGCGGCACCGTCGACCTGGGGCGCTTCGACTTCGCCTCCGGCGACGAGATCGAGAACCTGGAGGTCGCCTACGAGTCCTACGGCGAGTTCGACGGCGACAACGCCGTTTTGGTCTGTCACGCGCTCACCGGCAGCCAGAACGTCGCCGGCTACGGCTCCGAGACCACCGGTCAGGCGCGCGCGTGGTGGAACGACATCGTCGGCCCCGGCAAGGCGATCGACACGAACGAGTACTACGTCGTCTCCGCGAACCTCCCCGGTTCGTGCTACGGCACCTCGGGTCCGGCGTCGACCGACCCCGAGGGCGAGGTGTACGGCACCGACTTCCCGCCGGTCACGATCGGCGACTGGACGCGCTCACAACGCTTGCTGCTCGACGAACTCGGCGTCGGGCGGTTACACGCGGTCGTCGGCGGGAGCGTCGGCGGGATGAACGCCCTGGACTGGGCGAAGCGCTACCCCGACGACGTTCGCTACGTCGTCTCCGTCGCCGCGGCGGCGCGACTCGACGCGCAGTGTCTCGCGCTCGACGCCATCGCCCGGCGATCGATCACGACCGATCCGCACTGGAACGGCGGCGACTACTACGAGCGGGAGGAGACGCCGACCGACGGGCTCGCGCTGGCCCGCCAGATCGGTCACGTGATGTATCTCTCGAAGTCGTCGATGGAGCAGAAGTTCGGTCGCCGCGCCGCCGGTCGCGACGCGCGCCGCGACTCGTTCCCGGCCGATCCCGCGGCGGCGTTCTTCCCCTACCGCGACGTGGAGTCGTATCTCGACTACCAGGCCGAGAAGTTCGTCGACCGCTTCGATCCCAACTCCTATCTGTACCTCACTCGCGCGATGGACGACTACGACCTCGCGGAGGGGTACGAGAGCGACGCCCGCGCACTCGCCGCCTTCGAGGGCGAGACGCTTCTGCTCTCGTTCACGGGCGATTGGCACTTCACCACAGAACAGTCCGAGACCGTCGCCGAGGCGTTCCGCGAGACCGGGATTCCGGTCGCACACCACGTCGTCGACTCCGATCACGGCCACGACGCCTTCCTCGTCGAACCCGAGAAGGTCGGGCCGCCGCTGCGTGACTTCCTCGCGGCGGGCGTCGGCGGTCGATCCGTCCACGACACCGTCGAGACCGAGGCCAACACCGGCGGCGACTTCGCGCCGGTCCACGCCTCGCTTTTCAGCCGGTAGCCGAGTCACCGCCGGAGAGCGACGTCCGCCGTCCGAACCCGAACGCCCTTCTCGCTGCGCGCTGTGCTCGGTCGTATGTCTCCCGCAGAGTTCCTCGTGCGGCTCGCCGGCCTCCTCGTCGCCGTCGTCGGTGCCGCGCTCGCGTTGGGCGGCTTCCTCGTCCCGACCGCAGGTGCGCCCGGAGCCGCGCTGCTCGCCCGCGGCACGGTCGTGCACATCGTCGTCGCTGGCGGCGTCGCCGGCCTCGGACTTCTCGTCGCGGGGCTCGCCGTCCTCGTCGACCGCGGTCGCGCGCTCGCGGTCTCCGTCGGCGGGCTCGTCGCCGTCGCCGCCGTCGTCGCTCTCGCCGTCGGAACGAACTCGACGGGGAGCGTACTCGGAGTCGGCGGCGTCGCGCTCGCGCTCGTCCTCGCTGGGTCGTCGATCGGTGCGCGCGGGACCGCGTGAGCGAAGTCGAAGTCGAAGTCGGAGTCGGAGTCGGAGCGGCGCGACCGTCTCTTCAGACCGGGCAGCGCTCGCGCAGACGTTCGATCGCCCGCCGGGTGCTCTCTGCTGTCCGGCGCAGACAGCGACGACCGCGGCGTGCGTACTGTCGAGCGCCGAACTTGAGCGCGTCGTAGGAGTTTCCGAGCAGATTGCCGAAGTAGATGGCGCGGACGAACGCCGTGACGTCGGCGGCGGTCTCCGGTCCGTACTCCGTCCGGAGCTCGGCGACGGCCTCAGGATCCGGATCTTCGTCGGCCTCGGCGTACGCCTGAGCGAACAGGAGCGCAGTTCGCTCCGCGTCGGCGACGGCCCCGTCGATGTCGCTCTCTAAGATCCGATCGATGGTCTCCTCGTCGACCCCCGTCGATTCCGCGAGGTCCGTGTGATACCGCGTGCAGTACTGACACTCGTTGACAGCAGTCACGGCGAGCATAATCTTCTCCGCGAACTGGTCGCTGACTCTGTCCGCTCGCTTCGCGCGGACCAATCGCGGGAGGTTGTGCACGAACTGTACAGTACCGGCGGCGAACGTTCGTGGCGTGTATCGCTTCTTCGTGAACCGGCTCGGGGAGTCGTCCGTCTCAGCAGTCATCTGTAAACCACTTTCCGAAGCCACCACAATACAGTTTCGATGGGTCGCTGTGCGGTCAATCGTAGGAGAGACACGTACTGTCGCCCGGAGGTCCGATGTGAGGAGGGGCGCCGTCAGGGGAGGAGTGTAGTGTGTTTCAGACACACCTCACCAGCAACCGCCCGCTGCTGGACGAAGACCTTGGGAGCTGTCGTCGTAGATACCGGCGGAAATTGCACGCGCCACGGGGGTTAGGCCCCCGCTCCGAGAAGGGAAGGATATGGCTGACGACGACGACACACCACTCGGATTCGGGACGCGGAGCCTCCACGCGGGACAGGAACCCGACCCGGCCACCGGCGCACGCGCACCGCCGATCTATCAGACGACGTCTTACGTCTTCGAGGACGCCGAGGACGCCGCGAGCCAGTTCGCCCTGGAGAAAGAGGGCTTCATCTACAGTCGACTGATGAACCCGACGGTCGCGATGCTGCAGGAGCGACTCGCGTCGCTGGAAGGCGGCGTCGGGGCCGCAGCGACGGCCTCCGGGATGGCCGCGCTCGACCTCGCGACGTTCCTGCTCGCCAGCGCCGGCGACAACATCGTCACGTCGGCGTCGCTGTACGGCGGCACCTACACGTACTTCTCGCACACCGTCGAGCGCCGCGGCATCACGACCCGCTTCGTCGACACGCTCGACTACGACGCCTACGCCGACGCGATCGACGAGAACACCGCCTACGTTCACCTAGAGACGATCGGAAACCCAGCGCTCGTCACGCCCGACATCGAGCGGATCGCCGAGATCGCCCACGACCACGACGTGCCGCTTTTCGTCGACAACACCTTCGCGACGCCGTATCTCTGCCGCCCGCTCGAACACGGCGCAGACCTCGTGTGGGACTCCACGACCAAGTGGCTCAGCGGGTCGGGCACGACCGTCGGCGGCGTCCTCGTCGACGGCGGATCGTTCCCCTGGGGCGAGCACGCCGAGAAGTTCCCCGAGATCGGCGCGTCGAACCCCGCCTACCACGGCGTCAACTTCGCCGAGCGCTTCGGCGACGCGGCGCTCACCTACGCGGCCATCGCGCGCGGCCTGCGTGACCTCGGGAGCGCCCAGTCGCCGTTCGACGCGTGGAACACCCTAGAGAAACTGGAGTCGCTGCCGATGCGGATGGAGCGACACTGCGAGAACGCGATGGCCGTCGCGGAGTTCCTCGAGGCCAACGACGCCGTCTCGTGGGTCAACTACCCCGGCCTGGAGAGCCACGAGACGCACGCGGAGGCCACAGAGTATCTGGACGGCGGCTACGGGGGGATGATCACCTTCGGGCTGGAAGCCGGCTACGAGGCCGCGCGCGACACCGTCGACAACGTCGAACTCGCGTCGTTGCTCGCGAACGTCGGCGACGCGAAGACGCTCGTGATCCACCCCGCGTCGACGACCCACCAACAGCTGACCGAAGAGGAGCAGGCGGCCGCGGGCGTCACGCCCGATATGATCCGTCTGTCGGTCGGGATCGAGAACGTCGACGACATCATCGCCGACCTCGACGCCGCGATCGACGCCGCCACGAACTGATCGGATCCGGGCCCGCGTGGTCGGACCGCGATCTGGAACCGGACGGCAGGGCCGTGATATCGAACCCCGCGGCCGAGTCGGCACTCCGTTTCGACGCGTCAGACGCCGATGGTGACGCTTTTCCGGTGGTGCCGCAAACCACCTGTCGTGGTCGAAGCACTGCTCGCTGTCGGTCTCTTCGTCGCCGTCTTCGTCGGGTTCAACATCGGCGGGTCCTCGACAGGTGTCGCGTGGGGCCCCGCCGTCGGGAGCGACCTCGTCTCGAAACTGAGCGCGGCGATCCTGATGACCGCGTTCGCGCTCCTCGGCGCGTGGACGGCGGGCCGCGAAGTCATCGAGACGATGGGCGGTCGAATCGTTCCCCAAAGCGAGTTCACCCTCGCTGCGAGCGTGGCCGTGCTCTTCTTCGTGGGCCTGGCGCTGCTCATCTCGAACACCTTCGGCGTGCCCGCGTCGACGTCGATGACGGCCGTCGGCGCGATCGCCGGCCTGGGCGTCGCCTCCGGAACGCTGAACGAGGCCGTGATGCTCGAGATCATCTCGTGGTGGATCGTCGCCCCGGTGATCGCGTTCTGGATCTGCGCCGTCATCGGTCGGTACGTCTACCCGTATCTCGACGCGAAACTGAAGCTCGACCGGTCGCCCGGCCCGATCGTCGTCGTCGACCGCGAGAACGCGATTCCGCGGCCGCGACTCGGCCCGAACACGACGCCCAGAGAGCTCGGGAGCGTCGGGCTGGTCATCCTGATCGCGTGTTATATGGCGTACTCGGCGGGCGCGTCGAACGCCGCAAACGCCGTCGCGCCGCTCGTCGGCAACGGGGCGGTGTCGATCAATCAGGGGATCTTCGTCGCCGCCGGCGCGATCGGTCTCGGCGCGTTCACGATCGCACGACGGACGCTCGATACCGTCGGCAACGACCTCACCGAACTGCCGATCCTCGCCGCGCTGGTCGTCGAGACGGTGTCGGCGTCGCTGATCGCGATGCTGTCGTATCTCGGCATTCCGGCGAGTCTCGCCGTCTCGGCGACGATGTGTATCGTCGGCCTCGGCTGGGGCCGCGCCACGCGGACGGTGACCATCGGAGAGGCCCTCGGCGGCACCGCACCGGAGATGTCCGTCGACGCACTGACGACCGAAACCACCGACGAGGTCCCGCCCGTCGGTGAGGAGTCCGCGCGCGACCTCGGCGGCACAGATCTGTTCGATCCCGGAACGACCGGACGCGTGATCTTCTTTTGGCTTCTGACGCCGAGTCTGTCGGCGGCAGCGTCGTATACCCTGTTCTCGACCGTGCCGCTGTAAGCCGGGCGCGAGCTGTCGACTCGCACCGAATTGCGCGCGCCAGCGGTGATCTACCTCGAATATCGACCGAGATCGACGAACTGAACAGCAAAGTCTAATGGGGTGGCATACAAACCAAGAGCTGATGCCTACCGTAGAATACCTGAACTACGAAGTGCTGGACGACCAGGAGTGGGACATGGACGACGACGACCTCTTCGATAAGGCCGCCGACGCCGGGCTGGACTCCGAAGACTACGGTTCCCTCGAAGTCAACCAGGGCGAATACATCCTCGAAGCCGCCGAGGCGCAGGGCTACGACTGGCCCTTCTCGTGCCGCGCGGGTGCCTGTGCGAACTGCGCGTCCATCCTCAAGCAGGGCGAGATCGATATGGATATGCAGCAGATCCTCTCCGACGAGGAAGTCTCCGACAAGAACGTCCGCCTGACCTGCATCGGGTCGCCGGCGTCCGACGAGGTCCAGATCGTCTACAACGCGAAGCACCTGGACTACCTCCAGAACCGCGTCATTTAATCGCGGAACGTGTACCGCTGCGGTACACGCTTCGAATAGCGGTTTTTCACAATCTCGCCGAAAGACCTCCCAGCAACGGCACCGACCCACGGACCCGATACTGCAGCAACTCCCAGCCAGAACGGCTCAACCGTCGAGCGAGGGACCCCGATACGAGCGTCACGGCCGCGGCGCGATCGTGAATACCGGGTCAGCAGACGACCCGCTCGACGTCCAGCGCCGTCGCCCGCCGAACCACCGCGTCGACCGGATCCGCGACGGCCGAGAGGTTGTCCGAGTCGCCGTCGAGCACCAGCAGCGCGGCCCGCCGACCCGGTTCGACGACGCCGCAGTCGAGGCCGACGGCCTCGGCTCCCGCGGTCGTCGCCATCCGAAGCACTGCCTGCGAGGACAGATCGAACGTCTTCGCGGTGTACTCCATCTCGCGGAACATCGACGGCGCGTTCAACATCACGTTGTCCGTACCGAGCGCCACGTCGGTGTACTCGAGCAGGGTCTCGATCGACGGCCGACCGACTCCGAGGACGCGGTTCGCGCGGGGACAGACCGCGATCGGGACCTCCTGGTCGGCGACCCGCTCGAGGTGGTCGGCCTCGGCGTGGACCATATGCACCAGCAGGTCCGGATCGAGATCCAGCGCCGGATGGATGTCGGTCGCGTCCGGCTCGCCGGCGTGGATGGCGAACGGGACCCCGCGCTCTCGGGTGGCCGCGCGCCGGGCGGCGAAGTCCTCGTCGGTCGCGCCACTGGCACCGAACCCGTCGGCCACGTCTAGAACCGCCGGGTCGTCGCTCCCGAAGATGAAGGCCTCGATCCCGAGGCCGTCGACGGCCTCGCGCAGCGTCCGGGCACCGTCGACGCCGAACTCGCGGAAGTCGAGGAACGCCGCCGTTCCGGTCCGCTGCATAAATCGGAGCGTGCGGTGCATCTCCTCGATCTGCGTCTCCCGGTCGGCCGCCGCCAGCCGCCGGTGCTTCAGGCTGTCGGGCGGCACCACCGCCGTTTCGAGGCCGAGTCCGACAGCTGCCTCTTTCGCCACCGAGTCACCGACGTGGGTGTGCGCGTTCACGAACGCCGGCAGGACGATACGGTTCGAGTCGCTCTCGCGCTCGGTCGTCTCCTCGACGGCCGTGATACGGCCCTCGTCCACGACGACTCGGCCGCGGATCGGCTCGAACGACCGCCCGGCGAGGATGGTTCCCTCGATTTCCTCCATACGAGTACGAGGGCAGCAGGGCTATATGTGTCTCGTGGCGCTGACCGGCATCGCGCCGACTGTAGGCGTTCCCGTTTCGCTCCACGGGACGTCGCTGTCTCGTCGGCGTCGAGTCCGTGAGAGCGGTCGCGACAGTGAGAGAGGCGTCAGGGCTCGTCCGGCGAGAGACGCCGCTCGATCGCCGCCAACAGATCGTCCGGACGTTCGTCGGCCGGAAACGACCGGTCAGTGTCGTCAGCGAGCCGGAGCCGGAGGGTCCCCTCGACGTACTCGACTCCGTCGAGCTCCGCGTACGAGAGCGTCTCCGGACTCGTTCCGAGCGACCAGTTGGTGTTGAGGAGGTTCACTCTGGCGTCGTCGTGGATCGTCACTCCCGTCTCGCCGACGCTCACTGCGGTGACGTCGTACCGCTTCGCGACGTCGGTGCCGAGGATGGATCCGTCGCGGGCGGTCACGGCGTACACCGACGTCTCGGCCGTGTCGCCGGCGTCCGCGACGGCCCGGCGGAGCTGGCGGGTGCCGTCGGCGAGGGCGTCCGGGGCCCCGGAGACGACGGCGCGCAGGCCGAAGCCGGCCAGCGCCAGTCCGCCGAGCAGCAGCCCCGTGCCGAGATAGGGCTGATCGCTCACGAGCAGGAAGTTCCCCCCGATGAAAAGCGCCATCACCACCACCCACGGCCACTGAATGCCGGCAGTCCACACCGGCGAGAGCGTTCCGACGGAAATCGAGCCAGACTCAGCCATCGCGGCCCCTCCCACATCTCGAACGACGCGCGTCGACTATCACGGCACGGTCTTCGACCGTGGTGTACTTCGGTGTTGCTTTCGCGGCGGAGAGGCTGCTATCGCAGACGCAAACTACAACTCCCCCGGCCGCACTTCCCCTGTATGTTCGCCAGCGTGCCGGATCTGCTTCGGTTGGCCGTCCTCCCGGTCCTCGGGTGGGCGGCGTGGCGGGACGTCGAGACGCGGCGGGTGCCGAGTCGAACCTGGTACCCGCTGGTCGGGCTGGGCGTCCTGCTGCTCGCGTGGGATGCCCTCGGACATCTCTCGCTCGCGACGTCCGGAGATCTTCTGTTCTTCGTTCGCGTCGCCTTCAGCCTCTTTCTGGTCGCACCGATCGCCTACCTCTTCTGGCGACTCGGCGGCTTCGGCGGCGCGGACGCGAAGGCGCTCATCACCATCGCGATCCTCCTCCCGACGTTTCCGACGTACTACTTCGCGGGCTTCGCACTCCCCGACGTCGTGACGACGCTCGGGGTCTTCTCGATGACTGTGCTGACGAACACGGTCGTCCTCGCGGCCGTGTACCCCCTCGGGCTCGCCGGGCGGAATCTGCTCGACGGCGACGTCCGGTTCCCGGTCGCCTTCCTCGGCCGCCGGATCGACGTCTCGGCGCTCGCGACGGCGCACGGGCGGCTGTTCGAGACGCCGGACGGCTTCTCGCGGAGCGGTCTCGACATCGACGCCCTACGGATGTACCTCCGGTGGCGCGGAGCGAGTCTCGGGGAGCTCCGCGAGGAGCCGGATCGGCTCCGCGACCCCGCGAGCATCGGCGCGACGTACGACCCGACAGACGGGGCGGTCGGCGTCGAGAGCGCGTCGCCGGGAGACACCGTCGGAGGCGAGACCCCGGCGGACGACGCCGAAGGCGCTGCCAGCGGCACGGGCGTCGATGGCGATGTCGACGTGGATGTCGGCTCCGATGTCGGCTCCGATGTCGATGCCGACGGCGGCGCGCCTGTTCACGGCGAAATCGCCGTCGACGCCGACGCCGACGACGACTGGGGCGCGGAGGCGTTCCTCGACAGCATCGACGGGACGGCCTACGGCACGACGCCGGAGAAACTGCGCGGCGGTCTAGAGATCGTCGCCGACAGGGACGCGGTGTGGATCTCGCCCGGCATCCCGTTCATCGTCCCGATGTTCGTCGGAACGCTCGCCGCGTTCACGTACGGCGACATCGTGTTCGGCGTACTCGGGGCGCTGGGCATCGTTTGACATCCTCCCCGCGCTAAAGCGCGAGGATTCCTCCGTTGGGGGTTCGGCTACCGACCCACGGAGGCAACTTGCGGGTTTGTGCGCACTTCTTTGGGACTTTCGTGAGGGTGTGGTTTCCCCGACCAGTCGTGGTCGTCCCACTCGAATCGCACGGGCCGTGCCATCGGCCTGATTTCGCAATCGCTGGTTTTCCGAAGGAACGTCTCTGACGCCGTGAGGTCGGCGTGTCCCTCGAAACCGCACGGACACGTCAGCGTATCTCCGTGGCGAACCGTCTCTTCGTGGTCGCCACACTCGGGACACGTCTGACTCGTCCACGCTTCCGACTCGGCTTCGAGAGAGATGCCGTATTCCTCACAGACGCACGCGAGACGGTGGATGAACTTCTTGAACGCCCAGAAGTTGTGCGTCTTCTCGTTCACCCTGACCGACCAGTGCGTTTTCAGCACGTCGGTCAAATCGCCCACGTACACCGTCGCCACGCCCTCGTCGTACTCAAGTTCCAGACGACCCTGTTTGCCGTCCCACTTCGGGTTGCCTCGGACTTCGAGGCGGAGTCGTTCGTGGTAGCCGAGTCCGTATTCGTCTTTCAGTTCTTCTCCGATAGGAATATCGAGACGGCTACGCTTGCCCCACTGAATCGTGTACTGGTTGTTGCGGATGTAGGTGCGGAGTTCGCGTCCGTCCTCCTCGTTGCCCCAGTACGACGGTGGGTTGGCGTACTCGCCTTTCTCCTTGAGGGCAAAGAACGACCGCCACGCTTCGCTGTTCTTGCGTGTGACCTGTTGGACGGTCGCGCTTCCGACGACACCGTTGTACCGTCCACGGTACTCGGACGTATCCCACACGTCGCCGTCACCGAAGTAGTTCTGACGACGTTCGTAGGTCAGTTCGTTCCACAGTGAGGCGGAGGCGTCGAGTAGCCGTAGAAGGCACTCTTTGTCGTTCGCGATCTGTGGCACGACCTCGAAGGTGTTGACACGCTTCATTCGTCGCCACCCTCCTGTTCAGCGATGTAGCGCTCGACAGCGCCCTTAGAGGCGCTTCCCGCTGTTCCGACGTAGTACGAACGAGTCCACTTCACGCGGTCGTCGTACCGCTGGTTATACTTCCGCGCGGAGATGCCCTTGACCCAGTTGACGATGAGGGACGGGGCGTTCTTGGGTGGACTCCCGATGAACAGGTGTACGTGGTCGGGCATGACCTCGGACTCGGCCAGTTCGAGGCCCTTATCCTCACAGATTTCCGCGAAGATGGTTTCGAGACGTTCCTTCGTCTTCCCCGTCAGGTGCGAACGCCGATACTGAGCGGAACCCTGTTCCGCGAGGTCAGCGGAATCTTCGATTCCGCCCGATTTCGGCACGAACACTATGTGGTAGTAGAGTTCGTATTTCGCGTGACGGGTACTCTTCACCATCTCTGCATACTATTACGGTCGGACGGCTTAAAGATCGCGTTGGAACCCCGTCTGTGCCGTCGTCGGCGGTTGAATACTGTTGGTCGGCTTCATCCCCATCCTGAAGGGCGAGGCTTTCGCCTCGAATTTTCCGTAAATTGCCTCGGGGTCGAGCCCCGAGGCGCTCGCCTTGCTCGTCTGTAGATCGGCGACAGCAGCGCCGTGGATCGGCACGGAGCCGGGGCAAAAGACCTATCGGCCGGACACTCCTCGGTCGAGGTAATGACTGACGACGTCGACGTGGACTTCGGCGACGACGGACTCGTCCCCGCGGTCGCCCAAGACGCCGACTCGGGTGAGGTGTTGATGCTGGCGTACGTCTCACCGGCGGCGCTGGAACGGACTCGCGAGACGGGACGTGCCCACTACTACTCCCGCAGTCGCGACGAACTCTGGGAGAAGGGCGCGACGAGCGGTCACACGCAGGCGATCCGGGAGATCCGCGTCGACTGCGACGCCGACACCCTGCTGTATCTGGTCGACCAGACCGGCGGCGCGTGTCACACGGGTCACCGGTCGTGTTTCTATCGGACGATCGACGGCGAGAACGTCGGCGAACGAGTCTTCGATCCCGACGCAGTGTACGAGTGAGGAGAGATGTCCGAACCGGAACCGACGGCGAACGACGCTGAGACGAACGCCGAGGCGGACGCGCTGGTCGCCGAGGCGGAAGCACGGATCGAAGCACTCCGAGCGGCCCGAGAGCGACAGGACACGGTCGAGTCCCGCATCGACGACACCGGCGAGGAGGCCGTCGTCGACGCCGCGGACGCCTACCGGAAGGCGCTCCGCCTGCTCGACAACTACGAGGAGTCCGCAAGCGGGACGGGCGACTTCCAAGCGTACGTCGAGTTCCAGGACCGCTTCCTCGGACTCGTCGAGGAGCTCCCGGCGTCGGTGCCGGCGCACGACGCCTTCGAGGCCGCCGCCGAACGGATGGACCGACGCCGGCTCAGCGAGG
This sequence comes from Halobellus sp. Atlit-31R, assembly GCA_003665935.1. Taxonomy (GTDB): domain Archaea; phylum Halobacteriota; class Halobacteria; order Halobacteriales; family Haloferacaceae; genus Haloquadratum. The sequence goes on from QPLR01000003.1 coordinate 369,504, forward strand.
ACCACTTCGAGAGCGCACGCGAGGATCTCGAACCCGCCGCGGAGTACGTCGATCTCCTCGACCGGCGCGAGGACGCCAAAGAGGCGCTCTCGAAGGCGCGTCGGGACGCGAAGCTCCGTCGCCGCGACCTCGACGAGGAGATCGAGTCGCGGGCGGAGACACTCGCCTTCGCCGACGTCGACCTCGACGCACCGGTAGAGACGCTGCGCGACCCGATCGAGGCGTACAACGACGCCGCCACGGCCGACTTCGAGTCGTTCTACGAGTCGGCACCGATGAGCGCCGTCGTTGCGTTTCTCGAACGCGCGGAGTCGTTCCCGCTCGTCGAGTACCGGTCGCCGCCGCGCGACCTCCGGGAGTTCGTCGCCGACAGCCCCGACGCCGCAGAGCCGATCCCGACGCTCTTAGACTACGCCGAGTACTCGGGGTCGAAACTGGACCACTACGCCGCGGACCCCGCGGCGCTCCAGACGAGCGTCGCCGTCCACCGGACCTACCTCGAACGGCTCTCCGCCGATCCGCTAACGGTGCCGCTGCCCCCGCCCTCCGCGGGGACACTCCGGCGATTCGCCGGCGAGGCGATCTCGCTTCTCGGTCGGTTCGCGGCCGAGGAGACGATCGCACAGTTGCGGGCGGTGCGGGATCTGACCCGCCGCGACGACTACGAGACACTTCGGCTCGTCGCGCGCGCCCACGAAGAACTCGACGAAGCCGAGCGCGAGCGCCTCCAGTCCGGGGCCGCAGCGGCCGAACTGGAGCGTCTCCGCGACGCTCGCGACCGACTGGCAACCGCGCTGAGCGACGCCGAGAGCGGCAGGCGCGGGGACTGATGGTCGTCGTGTCGGCGGTCGCATTCGCGGTCGGGGCGGTCAGCCTGTACTACGGCGCGCAGGCGCTCCGAACGCGACGCGCGATCCGCCGACTCGACGCCGGCGGCGGCGAACAGTTCGATACCGAGCCGGGGCGGCGACTCGGGCACCCGACAGATTGGCTCGATCCGCCGGACGAGCGAGGGGCTGGCGAGGAGACAGCTACTGAGTCGGCAGCGGAGCCGACGGAGGGGACGACGGCCCGACGGGACGACGTCGCCTTCGAGCGCGGGTTCGTCCTCCTCGTTCTGGGGGTCGTCTGTATCCTGTTCGGCGTCTTCGCGCTGTGAGCCGCCGGCGGACGGACCGCCCCCTCTCGTCGCCGTCTCCGGCCGTCAGTCCAGGCTCGCGAGCGCAGCCCGGAGCGCGCCGGCCGCGCCCTCGGCGAGGGTGCGGGCGCGGGAGTCAGAGCGCGCCTCCGCGTAGACGCGCACCTTCGGTTCGGTGCCCGAGGGACGGACGAGCACCCAGGCGTCGCCGTAGTCGAGCCGGTAGCCGTCGATCGTGTTCGGGTCGGCGTCCGCGCGCTCGGCGAACGCCTCGGCAGCATCCAACATCGCGTCGAGTTCCGCCTCCGTCTCGTATTCGAGGTTGATCCGGACGTTCTCGTAGTCGGTGTACGGCGCGATGATCTCCGAGACCGGGCGCTCGGCGACGAGTTCGAGGAACTTCGCGCCGACGTACGCGCCGTCGCGGACCAGGCGGTACTCGGGGTAGAAGATCCCGCCGTTGCCCTCGCCGGCGATGGGGACGTGTTCGCCGGCGGCGTGGAGTTCCCGAATGCGGGTGATGATGTTGGTCGAGCCGATCGGCGTCAGTTCGAGCTCCGCGCCGGCCCGATCACAGACGTCTACGAGCCGCTGAGAGACGTTGACGGCCGCAACCGTGGCGTCGCCCGGTTCCAGTGCGGCCGCCGCGAGCGCCGCGAGGGAGGCTTCGCCGGCGACGAACGCGCCCGTCTCGTCGACGAAGACCGCTCGGTCGGCGTCGCCGTCGTGAGCGATCCCGACGTCGGCGTCGGCCGCCCGCACGAGCGATGTGAGGTCGTTCAAGTTCGCTTCCACCGGCTCCGACTCGCGGCCGGGGAAGTGGCCGTCGGGGTTGCCGTTGACCGTGACGACCTCGCAGCCGAGTTCGCGGAAGAACTCGGGGCTGGTCAGCGCGCCCGCGCCGTGGCCGGGATCGAGCGCGACGGTGAGGTCGGCGTCGGCGATCGTCTCGCGGTCGACGGAGTCGAGCAGGTCGGCGACGTACTCGCGGTTGGCCGCGGTGACCTGCCGAGAGTCGCCGACGGCGTCCCAGGCCGCCGTCGCGAACTCCTCACCGAGGACGTGGCTCTCGATCCGTTCGAGGTCGTCGACGCTCAGTTCGACGCCGTCGGCACCGACGAGTTTGATACCGTTGTACTCCGGCGGATTGTGCGACGCCGTGATCACGATACCGGGTCGCCCGTTCTCGCCGGCGTAGCGGACGGCGCTCGGCGTCGGCGTCGGTCCGAGTCGATCGACGTCGACGCCGACGCTCTCGAGGCCGCTGACTGCTGCGTTCGCGAGCATCTCGCCCGTGGTTCGGGTGTCGCGTGCGACGACGGCCCGGTCCGTGCCCCACACTGTCCCCGCGGCCTTCGCGACGCGGAGGACGAACTCGGGTGTCAGCCCGTCGCCGACGACTCCCCGAGTGCCGCTCGAACCGAACAGTTTCATTACGTTTCCATCCTCAGCGCGCCGTAAAAGCGGTTGCGAAGGAGCGCCCGAGCGATCGGAGCGCCGGGTCGGGACCGCCCGTCCGAGTCGCCGTCGCGAGAGCACCCCGCCACGCTCCGGTGACTTTAGGCCGTCTCCCCGCTCACGGTGGGCCGTGAGCGATCCATTCCCCACTTTCGAGGTCGTCCCCGCGGTCGATATGCAGGACGGCGAGGTCGTCCAGCTCGTACAGGGCGAACGCGGTACCGAGAAGCGTTACGGCGATCCGGTGGCGGCCGCGAACCGCTGGGTCGAGGCGGGCGCGGAGACGCTTCACCTCGTCGATCTCGACGGCGCGTTCGAGGGCGAACGGCAGAACGCCGACGCGGTCGGGGCCGTCGTCGACGCCGTCGACGTGCCGGTCCAACTCGGCGGCGGGATCCGGACCGCGGCGGACGCGACGGATCTGCTCGACCGCGGCGTCGAGCGCGTCATCCTCGGCACGGCGGCCGTCGAAGAGCCCGACCTCGTCGAGGAGATCGCCGCGTCGTATCCGGGGCGCGTGATGGTCAGTCTCGACGCGAGAGACGGCGAGGTCGTCGTCTCGGGCTGGACCGAGGGGACCGGCCTCGACCCCGCCGAGGCCGCGGCGCGCTACGAAGCGCTCGGCGCGGGGGCGATCCTCTTCACCGACGTCGACGTCGAGGGTCAACACGAGGGCGTGCAGGCGGGCGTGACCCGCCGGGTCGTCGACGCGGTCGACGTTCCGGTGGTCGCCTCGGGTGGGGTCGCGTCGCTCGACGACGTGCGAACGCTGAGAGACGCCGGGGCGGCGGCGGTCGTCGTCGGGACCGCGCTCTACGAGGGGACGTTCACGCTCGCCGACGCGATGGGCGTGTGAGCTGAGCCGGGCGCGAACGGCCCGATCGGACCCGAGCAGCCCCGAACGGCGGGAAACGGCCGACTGTCGAAAAACGAGACCGCCGACGTCTCAGTCCCGCTGCTGGCGGATCTTCTCGCGGCCGGGCGCGATCAGATCGTTCAGATACGTCGTCAGCGCGCCTTTCGCGTCCGCGGGGTGGAGTTCGCCGGATTCGAGGTCGTCTTCGAGAGCCTGGTAGGTGTCGTAGCGCAGGTCGCCGCCGTACTGCTCTGGGCGTTCGACGACGACGTCGCCGAACCGCGGGAAGACGTGGTACTCGAAGATCTGGAGCACGGGGTTCTCCCGCTCTTCGCCCTCGTCGGTCGGCTCGGGGTCGGCCGTCGGCGGGCAGTAGGCCTTGTTGATCTTCGCTTCGACGTCCGATTCGGAATCCTCCATCGAGATGGAGACGCCGGAGGACGTCGACATCTTGCCGATGCCGGTGGTGAGATCGGCGATCAGCGGCGTGTGGAGACAGGTCGGCGAGTCGGCGTCGATGCTCGGCAGCGTGTCGCGGGCGAGCATGTGCACCTTGCGCTGCTCCATCCCGCCGATCGCGAGGTCGACGTCGAGGTAGACGATGTCGAGCGCCTGCATCAGCGGGTAGACCGCCTGCGCGACGGTCGCGGTGTCGCCGCTCTGGATCTCGGCCATCGCGCGCTCGGCCCGCGAGAGCGACGTCTCCAGTTCGAGCGCGTGCAGATCGAGGACGTACTCCTCGTCGAGTTGGAACTCTGAGCCGAGGACGAACTCCGTCTGGGACTCCTCGAGCCCGTAGGCGACGAACTGCTCCTGCATCCGGGTGGCGGTCTCGCGGATCTCGTCGAACGTCCCCTTGTCGTTGAGGTAGGCGTGGACGTCGGCCAAGAGCACGACTACCTCGAAGCCCGCCTCCTGGAGTTCGATGAGCTTGTTCGCCGTCAGCATATGGCCGATGTGGAGGACGCCGGAGGGCTCGTAGCCGACGTACGCCCGCTTTCCGTCGGGAGACTCGGCTAGCGCGCGCACTTCGTCCTCTGTGACCACCTCGGAGACGTTCCGGGTGATCAGGTCGTAGGCGTCCATACGTGCGCAGAGTCGCGACTCCGGCATATGACTTCTGGGATGGCGTCGGCGTCGGCGACGGCGACTGCGCGAGCCGCGCCCCGGTGACTCCGGCAGCGACCGACGCCGTCCCGACACGACCACTGGAAAGCGTCATACCCCCGCGGATCCAACAATCTCCTAATGGCTACGACCCGTTCACCAATCGTCGTTCTCGGGGGGTTGGTCGCCGTGGCGTTCCTCCCGCTGCTGGTGATGTGGATCCTCGTCACCGACGTTGGAACGCTCGCGTACTTCGTGGGGTTCGCGCTGTACTTCCTCGTCGCCCACGTCGTGCTTCCGGGGTGGGTCTACCTCGACGCGACAGGGCGCGGCAGCGGGGCGGTGATCTCCTGGACGGCGCTGTGTTTTTTCGTCCCGTTCGTGGGGTTTCTCGCCTACTACGTCATCGGCCAACCCGACGCGCCGTACGAAGTCGATGCGCCCGCGCGAGCGCGGTGAGCACGCACTCCGACGTCAGCGGCTCTCGCTGCGCGTCTCCGCGCGGTGCTCGGAGATGATCTGATCCACCATCGACGCCTTCCGCTCCTTCCGACGCTCCTCCGCGCGACGCTCCCAGTCGTCGATGGCGGCCGCGACGTCGGCCTCGCTGGCGACCGCGAGTTCGTCGACTTCCTGGATCGCGACGTCGTCGGCGGGCGCGACGGGGATCTCGTGATCGAAGAGGATCTGATCGGCCACCTCGGAGAGATTTCCGCCCGATCGGAGGACGACGCGGGGATCGACGTCCGCCAGCCGTTCGGCGGTCGACCGCCCCGCACCGGAGGCGTCCCGGAGGTAGACGACGTCGCCCGCCGCGAGCCCGTACTGCTCGTCGGTCGTCTCGATGGCGTCCCGCGTGAACTGTTCGATCACCTTCACCGAGACGAGGTCGCCGTCGGTGTCGACGTCGGCGAAGTTCGAGTGGTCCAGCTTCCAGAGTCGTTTGAGCCGCTCTAACTTCTCGTCGAGTTCCTCGTTTTCCGTCTCCAGCGTGTCGACGCGGCGTTCGAGCCGGTCGTTCTCGCGCTCTAAGCGCTTCACTTCGCGGCGCTCGCGGGCCTTCCGTCGCTCCTCGCGTTTGGCCTCCGAGAGCTTCGACTCGTACTCGTCGATCGTCGCCTCGCGCTCGTCGATCGTCTCGTTCAGGTCCTCGACGTGCGATTCGAGGCGGTCGACGCGCTTGCGGAGTCGGCGGATCTCCTTTTCGTCTTCCGTGAGTTCGCGCTCCTGGTGCTCCGGTTCGGTCTGCTCGTCGTCGTCCTCGTCGCGGAGGTCGCGGAGAACGGCCTCGACGGACTCCTCGCCGGCGACGACCCGGGAGATGACCTCGCCGCGCTCGATGTCCGGCGGCACTTTCCGCGAGATGCGCGCGAACTGATCTTCGTGATCGTCGAGCGCGAACAGCGCCGCCGCGAGCGCGTCCCGCTGGTGGTCGTTCTCGTAGGACGCCTCGCGCGTGCGGTGGAGTTTCTCGTCGACCGGGAGATCGGAGGTCGGTGTCCACGCGGCGGCATCGAAGCTCCGGCGGAACTTCTCGACGGTTTCGGGCATCGGCGTGACGTCGGCGGCGACGACGATCGGTCGACCGCGCTCGATGAGCCACTCGATCACGTCGGCCGTGTCGGCGGTCCGCGTGGAGTAGACGTCGAGGACGGAGCCGTCGAGGCCGACGACCGCCGCCGCCGTGGTCGTGCCGGGGTCGATGCCGACGACAACGTGGTCACGGCGCTTGACGAGCGGCTCGAACTCGATGCCGTCGCGGCGTTCGCGCTCGATCTCGATTCTGGTGTCGCCCGAGCGCCCCCGCGAAACCGGGATGTCTGAGGGCGGCGCTTCGACGGTGAAGATCGCGTTCGCGTAGCCGCCGTACTTCTCGGTGACGTCGGTCTCGAACTCGATGCCGGCCTGTCGGAGGCGCTCTTTGACGTCGCGGGCCCGACGCTTCACCGAACCGTGGATCCGGCGGGTGTAGCGGTCCTGGCTCCACCCGCCCTTGCCGGTCGAGCGCCCGCGGGACACCTTGACCGTGGTGGTGTCGCCGAACGCGGCCACCTCGTAGCCGACGTTCACCGCCGCGAGCCGGGCCGCGGCCTCGGCTTCCTTCATCGGCTTCTTTCCGTACGGGACGCCGTGTCGGGAGGCGACACGCGAGAGGGGCTCCGGCCGCTCGGCACCGGTCACCTGCACGAGCTTCGTCTCCGACGGGAGCGCCCGCAGGAAGTGGACGAGCGCGTCCTTGTCGGCCGCCAACTCGTACATATTGTCGGTCGCGAGCATCGCCGGCTCCTCGCGGTCGAGCAGGCGGCGGAGCTTTCGGTGGGAGACCACGTCGCGATCGACGTCCTCGCCGTTGAAGGCCACGAGGGCGTAGGAGGGCGAGTCACCGCGGACGTCGCCGCTCTGGATGTCGACGCCGAAGACGAGGGTGTCGAGTGCGCTCGTCCGGTCGTTCACACCGCTATTTGGGCGTCTGCAGATATATATGCCACGCCGGGCTCGGTCGTGTTTAGTTAAGCGTCAGAGTAATATTCTGCATAGTGCGTCTGTACGAGCGATTATTTACTGGCAGAATGGGTTTTTGATTACAGTTGGTAACTTGCTCAACGTGAAACCACGAACGAGAAACTGACGTATGAGACTCCCCGAAACTCCACGGATTAGATCCAACACCTAATAATTACTATCAGTATTAACTAAACACTACCCCGGGCTCGGTGCGATGGTTTATATACCGTAGCGGGGCCAGCGCCGCCGTGACGTGATGTTCACCCCGCGCTGGTCAGCGAGAGCCCGGCACACCCGCGCAGGGACGCGCTGTGCCGGCTGTCAGCCAACGCGAACCGACCGCGACGGGACGCTCACTCGTCGTCCGGATACGGGACTTCGAGTTTCTGTCCGTCGTCGGGGACGAACGCCGACTCGCCAGTGAACGTCCGTTTGGCTTCGCGTTCGATCGGCGAGGCGTCGCCGGCGTACCGCGAGGAAATGTGCGTGAGCGCGAGCCGTCTCGCGCCGGCGCGGTTTGCGATCTCCGCAGCCTCGCGGCCGGTCGAGTGGCCGGTCTGGCGGGCGCGGTCGGCCCACTCCGCGGCGAACGTGGCGTCGTGGACGAGGAGATCGGGCTCGTCGACGACGTCGACAGTGGCGTCGACCGGGCGAGTGTCGCCCGTATAGACGATTCGCCGTCCGGGACGAGGATCGCCGACGACCTGCTCGGGAGAGACGACCGTGCCGTCTTCGAGTTCGACGGCCTCGCCGTCGTGGAGACGGCCGAACTTCGGTCCGACCGGGACGCCCAGTTCCTCGGCTTTTGCGCGATCGAAGCGGCCGCGTCGGTCCGACTCGACGAGCGCGTAGCCGATCGAACTCGCCCCCCGATGTTCGGTCGCGAACGTCCGGATCTCGTAGTCGTCGGTGTCGAGCGCGACACCACCGGGGCGGGACTCGTGGACCGCGACCGGGAAGCTCGGCCGGTAGCCGCCGGCTTCGACGAGCCGTTCGAGGTGTCCCTTCGACCCCGGCGGGCCGTGGATGGCCAGCGGCTCCGTCCGGTCGTTGAAATCGAGCGTCTGGATCAGGCCGGGGATACCGAGAACGTGGTCACCGTGGAGGTGCGTGACGAAGAGATGCGAGAGAGCGAACCCGGTGCCGAACCGCATCATCTGTCGCTGGGTGCCCTCCCCGCAGTCGAACAGCAGCCGCTCGCCCTCGCGCTCTACGAGGTACGCGCTCGGCCCCCGCTCGGTCGTCGGAACGGCCCCACCCGTCCCGAGAAATGTCACGCGCATCGGTCTACACCAGTATGTACGGCGGCACGGTAAACCCGTGTCGGATCGTCTCCGGACGGTGTACATTTTTCAGCCAGTCGGCAGACCGTTCGGTATGGACGATCGCCGAAGCGGACAGCCGAACCGCCGCGTCGACGCCGCAGACTCCGACGATCCGGTCGTCGCCGCCACCGCGCTCGTCGTCCTCGGAGCCGGCCTCGGGTCGCTCTTCGGCGTGCCGATCCTCGCGGCGGTCGACTTCTGGCTCTTCTTCGTCGTCGGATACGCGGTCGTCGTCCCGCTCGTCTCGCTGGTGCGCGGGCGACAGCGCGACGGCGACGACCGACCGGTGGAGCGCACCCGCGGAGCCGAGCGCTCGGACGAAGAGTCACACGCAACAGGCCGAGGTGAGTCCGAAACCCCCGTCGACGACGCGCTCGATCGACTCCGCGATCGCTACGCGCGCGGTGAGCTCTCCGACGAGCAGTTCGAGCGGAAGCTCGAGGCGCTTCTGGAGACGGACACGCCGGAGAACGCCCGCGAGCGCGTCGAGCGGAGCCGACGCGAGCGCGGCACCGAGGTCCGGCGAAACGAGCCCGAGGGCGAACGCGGCCCCTGAAGACGCGCGGAAGGCGGCCGCGGAGGGAGAGTTTCTTACCCTCTCGCCGACTACTCGGCGTCGATGGACGCGCCCCTGTGGACGGAGACGCACGCGCCCTCGCTCTCTGACCTGCCGCAGCCTGAAGTTCGGGAGCGACTCGCCCGCACCGTCGACGAACCGATGAACCTCGTCGTTCAGGGTCCACCGGGTGTCGGGAAGACGGCCGCCGTCCGCGCACTCGCCCGCGAGGCACACGCCGATCCCGACGCCGACCTCGTCGAGATCAACGTCGCCGACTTCTTCGATCGGACAAAAAAGGAGATCCGCGAGGATCCGCGCTTCGAGCGCTTCCTCCAGGGCCAGACGGCGTTCTCGAAGCAGTACCGTCGCGGCGGCAAGGGGAACAAGTACAAACGCGGGTGGTCCAAGCGCGATATGATCTCGCACGTGATGCAGGAGCTCGCGTCTTACAAGCCCGCGTCGGGGACGTACAAGACGGTGCTGCTGGACAACGCCGAGACGATCCGCGAGGACTTCCAGCAGGCGCTGCGACGGGTGATGGAGCAGTACCACGAGAGCACGCAGTTCGTGATCACGACGCGGCAGCCCTCGAAGCTCATCCCGCCGATCCGATCGCGGTGTTTCCCGGTTCCCGTCCGCGCGCCGACGACCGACGAAATCGAAGCCGTGCTCGCCGACATCGCCGCCGCCGAGGGCGTCGACGCCGAACCGATGGCGCTGACTCTCGTCGCCTCGAAGGCCGGCGGCGACCTTCGATACGCCGTCCTGGCCGCCCAGCACGCCGCAGTCGAAGGCGACGACGAGATCACGGTCGACGCCGCACAGACGGCACTCTCGGAGGCCGGCCACGACGAAGCGCTGAAGCAGGTGCTCGACGCCGCAGCGACCGGCGAGATCCGCGACGCCCGCAAGCAGGTGACGACGCTCTTGGACGACGAGGGGTTCGGCGGTCAAGAGCTACTCACCGAGCTGCTGCGGGTGGCCGGCACCTACCCCGAGGAGTTCGGCGAGTCGAACCTCGTACGGCTTCACAGACTGGCCGGGCGCGTCGACCTCGACCTCGCGGAGGGCAACGACGCCCGGTTGCACATCACGCACCTCCTCGCGGCGTGGGCCGGCGGCCAGTCGGAACTCGACGCGGAGGCGCTCGCCTGACCGATGCGCTTTGCACCAGGCGCGCGTCGGTTCGCGATCCCGGCGTTCGCGGCTGCCGCCGTGCTCGCACCGCTGGCGGTTCCGCTGGCAGTCGTCGCATTCGGGATCGGCGGCTTCGTCGCGTGGTTCTTCCGCGACCCCGAGCGGCAGCCGTCGGGGCCCGGCGTCGTCTCTCCCGCCGACGGCCACGTCTCGGTCGTGCGCAGCGAGGGCGACCAGCTACGCGTAGGCGTGTTTATGAACGTCACCGACGTGCACGTCAACCGCGCGCCTTTCGACGGCCGCGTCGAGCGAGTGACCCATCGGCCGGGCGCACACCGACCGGCGTTCTCGAAGGAGTCCGAGCGGAACGAGCGCGTCGACGTCGACGTCGCGACCGAAGAGGGGCCCGCCGAACTCTCGTTCATCGCCGGCGCGTTCGCCCGACGCATCCACCCCTACGTCGCCGCCGGCGACGATCTCGGACGCGCACAGCGGACCGGGCACATCGACTTCGGCTCGCGCGCGGACGTCCTCCTGCCGCCCGCCTACGACCGCGACGACCTGCTCGTCGACGAGGGCGACAGCGTCCGCGCCGGCGAGTCGATTCTGGCAGCGAAAGCGCGGTGAGCGGGCCGCTCGATGCGGCGCTACGCCGGCGATGGGAGACTTCGTCGGGTTCGAGTGGGACGCGGGGGATCCGACAGCCTACGCGCGCCGGAGCACGTGAACGTGGCGAACCAGCGATCGGTGGACCCGCCGTTCGAAGCGTGCCTCTACTTCCCACCCGGCGTCGCGTGCGACGTCCACCCAGGACCGGTCCGCGACGAGGACGCAGGCGGGAGCCACCCGAGCGGCCTCCGCGAGCGCGCCGCCGACGAGGTCAGCGAGCTCGTGACCGGCGATCTTCGACTGCCGACCGTACGGGGCGTCGAAGACGACAGCGTCGGCCGCGTCGTCGGCGACTGGGAGTTCGGTCGCGTCACCGCGGACGACGTCCCAGTCGGCGTCGGGGAGATAGTGGTCGAGATTCTCCGCCGCGCCGCGGGCCATCTTCCACTGGGCGTCGGAGCCGATAGCGCGGGCACCGGCGAGACCAGCCTCGATGAGCAGGCCGCCGGTACCGCACATCGGATCCAGCACGGTCGCGTCCGGGAGCGCCGGGCCAGCGGCGAGATTGACGTACGCTCGGGCGTCCATCGGAGCCATACTGCCGGGCTGGAAGAACGGCCGATCCGTCGGGGCGCGCGAGCCGAACGCCGCGTTCCGTTCGGCGACGAGCCAGCCGACGAGGCAGACGTCGTCGGCGAAGCAGACCCGGAGCTCGTGATCGGGGTCGTCGAGGTCGACCGTGAAGTCGCGTTCGACGAGGACACCGCCGAGTTCGCGCTCCGCCGACGCCGTGCTGACCTCGGCCGTCGAGCGGACGTTCCGCGCCCGGACGGCGACGCTCCCGGTCCGCTCGATCGAGGCCGCCTGCAGGACCGCGACGGCGCTCGCGATCGACGCGTCCGTCCGGCCGACGAGTTCCGAGACCCGGTGGGTGTACGCGAGCGTCGGCACCCGGCCGAGACGGACGCCGCGGGCGGTGGCGAGCCCCGGCGCGACGCGCGAGAGGGCGGAGGCGGATGCGGCGCGTTCGGCCTCCAGCGCAGCGAACGCTTCGTCGTCGGCCTCGCCAGCGAGTTCCAGGCAGTACACGCTCGTCACTCGCTGTCCCTGCCAATCAGGGTGTCGGATCGCCCGGATTCCGGTGGCGGTCGAGGGGCGAGCGTGCCCCCGGTGCGGCTGCCACTGGCGGCCCGTGTGACAGTCACCCACCAATCTTTTTAAAGGTTAAATACGTCGTTTAAGTCGTCAATGAGCGACCCCAAGGACACCATCAACATCGAGAACGTCGTCGCCTCCACCGGGATCGGTCAGGAGCTCGACCTCCAGAGTGTGGCGATGGACCTCGAAGGCGCTGATTACGATCCCGAGCAGTTCCCCGGTCTCGTCTACCGAACACAGAACCCGAAGTCCGCGGCGCTCATCTTCCGCTCCGGCAAGATCGTCTGCACCGGCGCGAAGTCGACCGACGACGTTCACGAGAGCCTCCACATCGTCTTCGATAAGCTCCGTGACCTCCGCATTCCCGTCGACGACGAGCCGGAGATCACCGTACAGAACATCGTCACCTCGGCGGATCTCGGCCGCAATCTGAACCTCAACGCCATCGCCATCGGCCTCGGTTTGGAGAACATCGAGTACGAGCCCGAGCAGTTCCCCGGCCTGGTCTACCGCCTCGACGAACCGTCCGTTGTCGCGCTCCTGTTCGGCTCGGGGAAACTCGTCATCACCGGCGGCAAGGAGCCCGACGACGCCCGCGAGGCCGTCGACGTCATCGTCACCCGTCTGAGTGAACTCGGCTTGCTCGACGGCTGAGGCCGCTCGACGAGCGTGCTTCCGTCCCGTATGTTTCTACCTATCCAATCCACCGCCGCCGGGGATCCGCTCGCGATCGCCGGCACGTTCGCTTCGTTCGCGATCTTCCTCTCGATCACGGCGCACCTCGCCGCCCGCAACGTCCTCGGGGACGTGCCCGTCCGCAACGCCTTCGTCGTCGGTCCCGTGCCGGCCGTCGTGAGCGTGCTCGTCGCGACGTTCGCCTCGGAGAACCCGCCAGTGCTCTTCGGCGGCCTCGCGCTCGCGGTCGTCCTCGACGGCGTCGCCATCGCGCTGCTGTACGAGCAGTCGCGGCGACTGGCGGCGTACATCACGGTCATTCACTTCGTCGTGAGCGTCATCCTCGGGACGATTCTGTTCGGAATCTTCGCGTTGCTGACGGCCGCTCCGGGCTAGTCGCCGCTGGTGCGCGCGCCGACGCCGCAAGCGTCGCGGGCGGGCTCCCCGCGACCGAGTTCCCACGCCTACTCGACGAGTCGCTCGATCTCGGTGACGAGGATCCCGGAAGCGCCGACGGCCTTCAGATCGTTGACGACCTCGAAGACGTCGTGTTCGTCGACGACGACGTGGACGGCGACGGTGTCGTCGCCCGCGACGTCCATCACCGTCGGCCCACCGAGGCCGGGGATGACCTCGCGGACGTCGTCGAGGCGATCGCGCGGCGCGTTCATCATCACGTAGCGTTTGTTCTCTGCGGCGAGAACCGACTCGAACGCCGTCACCAGCTGTTCGACCTTCGGGTCGTCGACGTAGTCGGGCTGGGCGTACAGCCGCACCGACGAGGAGAGCACCTCGTCGACGACCGCGAGGCGGTTCATCCGGAGCGTGGTGCCGGTCGACGTGATGTCGACGATGGCGTCGGCCATCTCGACGTGCGGCGTCAGCTCCGTCGCGCCCGTCACTTCGACGACGTCGGCGTCGATCCCCTCGTCGTCGAGATACTGGCGCGTGATCCGCGGGAACTCGGTCGCGACGCTCTTGCCAGCGACGTCGCTCGGGTCGGTGATGTCGCCCTCCTCGGGCGCGGCGAGGACGAGTCGACAGCGACCGAACTCCAGATCGAGGAGCTCGACCAGATCGCGGCCCGACTCGACGACCTGATCGCGACCGGTGATACCGACGGCGGCCGCGCCGTCCCAGACGTACTCGGGGATGTCGGCCGCGCGAGCGAACAGGACGCTCACGTCGGGGTCGACGGTGTCGGCGTAGAGCTTCCGGTCGGCGGCGCTCTCGATGTGGAGCCCGGCGCGTTCGAGGAGGTCGACGCTCGGATCGTGGAGGCGGCCCTTGTTGGGCACGGCGATTCGCATATCGGTGCCTCACGCCCCCGGAACGTACCAGTTTCGCTCGCGGCGTGGAGTGAGTCCGCGTCGTCGACTCGCGAGCTACAGCGTCGACGTGCGAGACACAGCGTCGACTCGCAGGCACAACGTCGACGTGCGAGGCACAACGGTGATAGGCGCGCGCGTCGATGCGTGGGTATGACCGATGACGGAACGGAACGCACCGCGGCCGTCTCCCGGGAGACCGCGGAGACGACGATCGATCTCACGCTCACGATCGACGGCGACGGCGACGCCGCAGTCGACACGGGCGTCGGCTTCTTCGACCATATGCTCGAATCGTTCGCGAAGCACGGGCTGTTCGATCTGACCGTCCACTGCGACGGCGACCTCGACATCGACGACCACCACACCGTCGAGGACGTCGCGATCGTCCTCGGTGAGGCGTTCGAGACGGCGCTCGGAGAGAAACGCGGCATCGTCCGCTACGCCGACCGGAAGGTCCCCCTCGACGAGGCGGTCGCAGGCGTCGTCGTCGACGTGAGCGGACGGCCGCACTTCGACTTCGACGGCGACTTCTCACAGGCGCAGATCGGCGATTTCACGAGCGACATGGCCAGACACTTCGCGTACTCGCTCGCGATGAACGCCGGTCTGACGCTGCACGCGGAAGTCGACGGCGTCAACGCTCACCACGAGGTCGAGGCGCTGTTCAAGGCACTCGCGCGATCGCTCGACGACGCCACGCGCGTCGATCCCCGCCGGAGCGACACGCCGAGCACCAAGGGAGAGCTGTAACCCTCGCTCAGGATTTGCGGAGCGTGCCGCCGTCCTCTACGAGAACGCCCCGGTCGACCGCGTACGCCAGAATCCGCTCGACGTGGGGCTCCTCGAGATCGTACGCGCCGGCCGCGAGCTCGACGATCTCCGATCGTTCGACCGGAAACTCGCGATTGCCGAGCAGTCGCATCACGGTTCTGAACTCGGCTGGCTCCTCGGCCGGTGGTGACGTCGAAGCGGGTTCCGACTCGGACGGCGTAGTGGAAGGGTCCGACTCGGACGGCACTGTGGCGGAGTCCGGCTCGGACGGCGTAGTGGAAGAGTCCAACTCGGCCGAGTCAGACGTCGTCGCGTCCGCCGTCCCGTTGCTGGCCGCGTCGGGCAGCGACGGCTCGGCCTCGTCCGCTCCGAGTGGCGTTGGCGAGTCGACCTCGTCCCAGGAGACGGCCTCGTCCGTGGGGGCAGTTGTATCGGTTTCGGCGTCCGTGTCGCCTGTGTCGCCGTCTACCGGGTCGGTATCGACGTCCGCCGCCTCTTCGACATCGCCGTCGGAGCCGTCCGCGCTGACGGTCTCTCCACCGTCGGAGCCGTCCGCGCTGACGGTCTCTCCGCGATCGGAGCCGTCCGCGCTGACCGTCTCTCTGTCGGCCGGGGGCTCGTCGGTGTCAGCCGCGTTCTCGGCCGCAGACGGTGCTGCGTCGGCCGCAGGACGTGCTGTCGTCGGCTGATTGGGGTCGTCGCCGACGCCGAGACGCGCGAGGAGCGGGTCGAGAACGCCCTCCAGCGTCTCCAAGCAGTCCGGACAGAGAACCACGCGTCGCTGCTCGGCCTCGGTCGGCGACAGTTCGGGTGGAAGCACCTCGTAGACGCCCGCGGCGTCCGCGCCGCAGAAGTCACACGTGCGAAGCTGACGCATCGGCATACCTGATGCTCCCGGGGCGCGTGCATAAAACCACTCGACCTACGCGGTTTCGAGCGGGCCGCCGCGGTCTCGCCACTCCGTCAGGCTCCCCTCGTAGAAGCCGACGTCGGCGTACCCGAGCGAGCGCAGGACGACGTAGGTGTGGCTGATCCGCCGGGCCGTGTTGCAGTAGAGGATCACCCGCCCGTCGGGCGTCACGCCGGCGTCTGCGAGGATCTCCGCGAGTTCGGACGCGGGCTTTAGCCCCCGCGTCTCGTCGTCGACGAGGTCCCGCCAGTCGAGGTTGACCGCGCCGGGGAGGTGGCCGTCGGCGTACTCCTCCGGATCGCGGGTGTCGACCACGACGGCATCGGCGTCGTCCAGCGCCGCGTGTACCGTTCCGTAGTCGACCAGCGGCGAGCGTTCGGGCTCTCGCACGGAGTAGGCGGTCGCCGTCGGCGAGGGCGGTTCGGTGGTCGTCTCGCGGCTCCGGTTCCACGCGCTGAAGTCGCCGTCGAGGAGGTGGAGGCGCTCGGGCGGGTGGCCGTACAGTTCCGCGGTCACGAGAAACCGCGCCGCGAAGACGCCGTGGGTGTCGTCGTAGGCGACGACGTCGTCGCCCGAGCTGACGCCCGCGGCTGACAGCAGCGACTCCCACGTCTCCGCGCCGGGGAGCATCCCCTCGTCGCCGGACTCGCTCCGAAACTCCGCGAACGGGATATTCACCGCGCCCGGTACGTGACCGATCCCGTCGTACTCCCAGGCGTCGCGGACGTCGATCACCCGGACCGCGTCGAGACGCTCCGCCAGCCACTCCGCCGAGACGACGACGTGTTCGTACATACGAACTAGTACCGTCGGCCGAACCTTCAACGTAGCCGGTGCGGCACCGCTCGCCCGGTGTCGGAGAAACCAGAGTATGTTGCCTGGAGATCCTGGACGCAGCGCGCGTCGAGTCGCCTCGCGGACGCCGTGGGTTCGCGCACAGACGCCCTCACGCCCCCGTCTAGCTGCCGTCCAGGAATTACGAGGCACAATTTGCCGCTTTTCGGGAGGATGGGCAGTACGCGCCGTAGCTAGGAAGATTATACGGGATGAGCACGTATTGGAATATGCAATGACAGAAAGCGGCTACACGAAAGACGTCCTCGTCTCACCCGAGTGGGTCGAGGAGCGACTCGAGGAGTTCCAGAGCGACGATCCCGAGCATCGGCTGGTGGAGGTCGACGTCGACACGGAGGCGTACGACGACGGTCACGCGCCCGGCGCGATCGGGTTCAACTGGGAGAGCCAACTGCAGGACCAGACCACCCGCGACATCCTCGAGAAGGCGGACTTCGAGGCGTTGCTCGGCGATCACGGCATCTCGGAGGACTCGACAGTCGTGCTGTACGGCGACAACTCGAACTGGTTCGCCGCCTACACGTACTGGCAGTTCAAGTACTACGGCCACGACGACGTCCGGCTCCTGAACGGCGGGCGCGACTACTGGATCGACAACGACTACCCCGTCACCGACGAGGTCCCCGCGTTCCCCGCCGTCGACTACACCGCGAAGGGGCCGTTCGAGTCGATCCGCGCCTATCGCGACGACGTCCAACACGCCGTCGGCGAAGGCCTCCCGCTGGTCGACGTCCGCTCGCCCGAGGAGTTCCGCGGCGACATCCTCGCCCCGCCGGGACTGCAGGAGACGGCCCAGCGCGGCGGCCACATCCCCGGCGCGCGCAACATCTCCTGGGCGGCGACCGTCAACTCCGACGGGACGTTCAAGTCCGCCGAGGAACTCCGCGAACTCTACGCCGACGAGGGCATCGACGGGACGGAGACGACCGTCGCCTACTGCCGGATCGGCGAGCGCTCCTCGATCGCGTGGTTCGCGCTCCACGAGCTGCTCGGCTACGACGAGGTCGTCAACTACGACGGCTCCTGGACCGAGTGGGGCAACCTCGTCGGTGCGCCCATCGAGACCGGCGACGCCGAGTGAGGGAGTCGCGGCCGCGCTCAGCCGGCCAGCACGAGGCTGGCGATCGCGGGCGTGAGAAACGCCTCGACGAACGCCGCGAAGACGAAGACCGAGGCGAGCCCCAGTAAGACGCGGTACGCCCGTCGGATTGCGGCGGCGACCCCGCCGATTCCGACCCGCCCCCGGAGTCCGCCCACGGCGACGCCCCCGAGCCAGAGCCCGAGCCCGCCGCTGACGACGAGCGCGGGGATCTCGACGACGCCGTGGGGGGCGATCAGAGCGAGGAACGCGATCGGATCGAAGACGCCGCCGACCGCGCCGACGATGAGACCGTTGAACCCGAGGCCGACCGCCGCCGGCACGCCCGCCGCGAGGCCGCTGTAAGCCAGGTCGGCGGCGACGAGCCAGTTGTTCACGGCGATGTTGACGAACGCCCCGCCGGGGAACGCCCCGAACACGTTGCCGACGTCGCTGTCGACCGGGAGCGAGACGCCCAGCGAGGCCGTCGCCCGCCAGCCGATCACGCCGCCGGCGGTGACGATGGCGAGCGAGGCGAGGTTCGCAAGCGGGGCGTCGGCGACGAAGCGCCCGGCGGCTCGCAGTCCGCCCCCGAACGCCGCCCGCAGTCGGGTGCCTACGGGTGCAACCTCGATCGTCGGCGGGAGCGGCCGCTCGGCGTACAGCGACGTCTTGAAGCCGTCCAGCACCGGCGGGATCACGATCGCACCGGCGAGTCCCGTGAGCCGACCGGCCCCGGCGACGGAGGCGGCCCCTGCGATCGCGCCCGTGACGGCCAGCGATCCGATCGCGACGGCGACGTACGCGAGGAACGCGACCGGGCGGCGGAACGGGACCGCGGCGCTCCGTCGGACGGCCGCCACCGCGCCGAGGTCGTCGACGACGACGGCCTGCTCGGCGAACGCGAAGAGGAGGAAGACGACGGCGACGAGGACGAACGCGACGAGCGAACCGACAAAGACAGTCCCGATCGCGAGCAGTGACGCACCGGGCGAGGGGCCGGCTCCCGGATCGACGGTCGCCGCGACGTCACTAGGTGAACCGACAGCCGGCCCGGCGACTGAGGCGACGACTGCGCCGATCGGCACGAGAACGACCGTGATCGCGAGCAGCAACAGCAAGCGGACGCCGAGGACCGAGCGCCAGTAGCGTCCGGTGCCCTCGATACCCACCACGATGCCGTCGCGGTCCTGCAACAGGCCGTAGACGGTGCCGATCGCCGCGGCGCTACCGACCGCCGAGGCGAGCACGGCAAAGAGCGCAGAGAGGAGCACGCCGAGGGCGACGAGCCCCACGATTTCGGGTGTCGCGAGCGCCGCGACGGCGTCAGCCAGTTCCGGACTGACCTGCTCTGCGCCGACGGGGCCGGGGTCCGCTGACGCGGCGTCTCCGCTGTCTGTCGACGGGGAAGCGCCGGCGCCGCGGAGCGCGTCGACGACCGGTTCGAGCCGTCCGGTGGCCGCCGCGAGCCACAGCGCGAGCAGTCCAGCCAGCAGGAGCGGAGCGCGGGCGACCGCGTAGAGCCCACTCACCAGCAGATACATCGGGAGGACCGACGCCGACCGCTCCCAGAGCAGTCGACCGCCGGTACGGAGCGCAGTGGAGGGATTCACGGGTCTGACGTCTCAGCCGCGAGACATAGATGTTCGGGGCACTGTGCCACCCGAATCTGTCATCGAGACAGAGCCGTCGATGGCTACAAGCGATCTGCGGGCCAATAGCCGTGTATGGACGGACACGACCTCGCGGCGGAACTGCGCGACGACCACGAGACCGCCTTCTCCCGACTGGGCTCCTCGAAGGCGATGTACGCCCTCACCGGCGGGGAGATGGAGGGCGACCGCGTCCGAGCGGCCGCGGCAGACGACGCGCTCGCACTCGCGTCGATTCTCGACGAGTGGACGGCGAGCACGGCCGAGAACGGCGACATCGGCGCGCTCTACTCGGACCTCGCGAGCGCGTCGCGCGAGCACGCGGCCGCGGTCGCCGACGAACCGTCGCTCGACGCGGAGCCGGCCCTCTACGAGACGCTCGCCGGACTGGACGCGACGCCCGCCCGCCTCGGTGGCGTCCTCGGCCGCTACCTCGTCACGCTCGAACACGTCGGCCAGATGGTGGGCTTCTTCGTCGGCGACGCGGACCCGATGGCCGCCGACGACTTCCGCGGCCTCCGTTCGGACCTCGAAAGCGAGCGCGACCGCGTCGCCGAGACGCTCGTGGACGTCTGCGAGAGCGACGACGAGTGGACTGCGGCCCGCGAGGCCGGCGACGCCGTGATCGACGCCGCCTACGACGACTACGTCGAGACGCTCGAATCGATGGGGATCAAGCCGAAGAACGTCTGCTGACGTCGCCGGAGGGCAGCCTCTGCGGGTCGACGATCGGCCACGGCGCTCCGCACCGGTGCTCGCGGGCCGTTCCGACTCACGTCCCCTTCCTGTGACTCGGTGCCAATCTCCACCCGAAACGGAGGGGTTCGAGCCTCGAAATGGGGAAAATAGCGCGTTCGTCCGCCGCGCGTCAGACGCCGGCGACGCCCTCGCGGTACGTCGACACCTTCGAGCGGGCGTCGACGACGGCGTCGTGGGCGTCGCCGTCGGTCTTGTCGGCCAGTTCGGCGAGGACGCTCATATGGCGGGCGAGTCGGCCGTGATCCGGCGCTTCCTCGCGCGCGGCAAGCGTCGCGATCGCGTCGGACTGGTCGTAGATTCGTCGCTGGAGGTCGCCGTCGCCGCCGGCGGCTTCGGCGGCCGCGCGGAGCCGTTCGCTCGCTTCTTGCAGCAGTTCTCGGGGCATATCCGACAGTTCCGGCTGCAGATACATCACTGTTGAGTCCCACGGTGAGGACGGCTGGCTGCGCGCTCGCTACTCGTGTTCCGGTGCGATCACGTCGTTTCGAAGCGTGCCGACGCCCTCGTAGGTGATCTCGATCCGATCGCCCGGCTCGACGAGCCCGGGGTTGGCCGGGCTGCCGAACGCGACGACGTCGCCCGGCCGGAGGGTGAACCGCTCGGAGAGAAACGAGACGACCTCGTCGGGACCGAAAAGCATCAGCTCCGTGTTCGCGTCCTGGCGGACCTCGCCGTTGATCTGCGTCTCCATCTCGATCGCGGACGGGTCGAGGTCCGTCTCGATCCACGGTCCCAGCGGCCCCGACCCGTCGAACGCCTTCCGGGCGGTGCGACCCGCCTGATCGAGGGCGTCGACGTCGTTCAGGATCGTGTAGCCGCGGACGACGTCGGAGACGTCCGCGGGTGCGACGTCGCGGCACCGCCGACCGACGACCGCGGCGAGTTCGCCCGCGTAGGTGAGTTCGTCCGTCCACGCGGGGTAGCGGATCGGCGTCTCGTGGCCGAGCAGCGACGCCGGCGGCTTGACGAAGAAGTCCGGCTCGTCGGGCCGTTCGTAGTCCATCTGTTCGAGAGTCTCCGCGTAGTTCCGCCCGACGCAGTACAGCGCCGACGGCGAACAGGGCGCGACGAGCGAGCCGTCGCGTCCGACGACGTACTCGCCGTCGTCGGCGACAACGACGCCGTCGTCGTACCGTCCGCGGACGATTCCCTCCGGGGTCTGTATCCGTGCGAGTCGCATACGCGGACGTCGACGAGCGGGACGAAAGGTCTGCTGTCTCCGGCTCGTCGGCACGCCCACAGGTCCTGCGAGAGTCGAGAGGGAGATGCGCGCGCCCGCTCGCACTCCGGTGACCGACCCGCTCAAGTGCGTGTACCCCCAACGAACCACCGATGAGCGACACCTCCGGGTCGAGTCCGCTCTCGCCCGACAGACCGGCAGCGGATCGGGAGTTCCGCGTCGACGCCCCGTTCGATCCCGCGGGGGATCAGCCCGACGCCATCGAGCAACTGGCGGCGGGCTTCGAGTCCGGAATGGACAAACAGACGCTGCTCGGCGTCACCGGGTCGGGTAAGACGAACACGGTCTCGTGGACCATCGAGGAACTGCAGCAGCCGACGCTCGTCCTCGCGCACAACAAGACGCTCGCCGCGCAACTGTACGACGAGTTTCGCAATCTGTTCCCCGACAACGCGGTCGAGTACTTCGTCTCCTACTACGACTACTACCAGCCGGAGGCTTACGTCGAGCAGACCGACACCTACATCGACAAGGACATGTCGATAAACGAGGAGATCGACCGGCTCCGACACTCCGCGACGCGGTCGCTTCTCACCCGCGACGACGTCATCGTCGTCGCCTCGGTCTCGGCCATCTACGGCCTCGGCGACCCGTCGAACTACACGGAGATGGCGCTCCGGATCGAGCTCGGAGACCGGATCGACCGCGACGACCTGCTGGCGCGGCTGGTCGATCTGAACTACGAGCGCAACGACGTCGACTTCCAGCAGGGAACGTTTCGCGTCCGCGGCGACACCGTCGAGGTCTACCCGATGTACGGCCGCTACGCCGTCCGCGTCGAGTTCTGGGGCGACGAGGTCGACCGCCTGACGAAACTGGACCCGCTCACCGGCGAGGTCGTCTCCGAAGAGCCCGCCGCGCTCGTCCACCCCGCAGAGCACTATTCGATTCCCGAAGAGCAACTGGAGACCGCGATCGACGAGATCGAGACGCTGATGGAGGACCGCGTCGGGTACTTCGAGCGGCAGGGCGATCTCGTCGCCGCCCAGCGCATCGAGGAGCGCACCACGTTCGACGTCGAGATGCTGCGGGAG
The DNA here is from genome assembly GCA_003665935.1 of Halobellus sp. Atlit-31R. GTDB lineage: Archaea > Halobacteriota > Halobacteria > Halobacteriales > Haloferacaceae > Haloquadratum. The sequence goes on from QPLR01000003.1 coordinate 391,661, forward strand.
ACGGGCTACTGCTCGGGGATCGAGAACTACTCGGTGCACATGTCCGACCGCGAGTCCGGCGAGGCGCCGTACACGCTCTTGGACTACTTCCCGGAGAACTTCCTCACCGTCGTCGACGAGTCCCACCAGACGCTGCCGCAGATCCGCGGGCAGTTCGCGGGCGACAAATCGCGGAAGGACTCGCTCGTCGAGAACGGCTTCCGGCTCCCGACGGCGTACGACAACCGCCCGCTGACGTTCGAGGAGTTCGAGGAGGCGACCGACCGGACGCTCTACGTGTCGGCGACGCCCGGCGACTACGAGCGCGAGGAGTCCGAGCAGATCGTCGAACAGATCGTCCGGCCGACGCACTTAGTCGACCCCGAGATCGAAGTGACGGACGCGACCGGGCAGGTCGACGATTTGCTGGACCGGGTCGACGCCCGCATCGAGAACGACGAGCGCGTGCTCGTCACGACGCTCACGAAGCGGATGGCCGAGGACCTCACGGAGTTCCTCGAGGAGTCCGGCGTCGACGTCGCGTACATGCACGACGAGACCGACACGCTGGAGCGACACGAGCTGATCCGGGACCTCCGGCTCGGCAACATCGACGTGCTGGTCGGGATCAATCTCCTCCGGGAGGGTCTCGACATCCCGGAGGTCTCGCTCGTGGCCATCCTCGACGCCGATCAGGAGGGGTTCCTCCGCTCGGAGACGACGCTCGTCCAGACGATGGGACGCGCCGCGCGGAACGTCGACGGGCAGGTCGTCCTCTACGCCGACGAGACGACCGACTCGATGCAGGCGGCGATCGAGGAGACGCGTCGCCGCCGGGAGATCCAAACGGAGTACAACGAGGCGAACGGTCTCGAACCGCGGACGATCGAGAAGGCGATCGGCGAGACGAACCTCCCCGGCAGCGGCGACCGCGGCGGCGAATCCGCGAGCGAAGAGCCCGCAGACGAGTCGGAGGCGCGCCAGCAGATCGCCTATCTGGAAGACCGTATGGAAGAGGCCGCCGACAACCTCGAATTCGAGCTCGCGGCCGACATTCGGGACCGGATCCGCCAGCTGCGACAGGAGTTCGGGATCGCCGACGACGAGCGCGAAGAGGGCGTCGATCCCGGCGACGACCCGCTCGACGGCGTGTCCGCGGACGACCCACTCGACGGCGTGCCGCCCGAGGAGTAGCCGACCGCCACGGGAACTGCGGTACGGCACGCGTCCCCACGCCGACTTCGAACCTCAAGATTTTTCACTCGGTCGTCGCTATCCGGCGGCTACGATGAGCCACGACGACGCGATCGACCGAGTCGTTCAGGACTTCCGCCGCGCCACGCGAGGGGGCATCACGTAGATGGTCCGCACGCTCGCCCGCTCGTCGGCCGAGTCGTCCGCCGCCCACCGCCAGCATCGCACCGCCCCGACCGAACGCCCGCGCCGGCCGGTAGACGCCCGTTCTCCCGTCGATCCGACCGCGGCCACAGCGGACAACTAACGATCCATCGAGACCAATGACCTCAGTGCCTTACAGTCGTGTCCAGCGGTCGTTCCTGCGGTATCAGCACATCTTCGTCTTCCTCGCGCCACTGGCGTTCGTCGTCGGCGTGCTTTTCAGCGCGCCCACGCCGGCCGAGACCGGCCTCGGCTACGCGTTCGAGGGGTCGTGGCTGAACTACTGGCTCGAATACTGGTGGCTGTTCCCGGCGTTCCTGCTCGGGGCCACCATCGTCAACACCGTCGGCATCAGCGGGTCGGCGCTGTTCGTTCCGTTCCTCATCTTCATCTTCCCGCTGGCCGCGAACCCGCTGGAACCGGAGACGATCGTGAAAGTCGGGCTGATCAGCGAGGCGTTCGGCCTGTCGAGTTCGGCGATCGCGTTCATCCAGTACGGGCTCGTCGACCGCCGGCTCGCGCTCACGCTCGTCGGGGGCGCGATCCCGTTCGTCGTCGGCGGCGCGCTCCTGTCGTTCGTGATCCCAGAACCGCTGTTCCACGGACTCCTCGGGCTGGCGCTGCTCGCCGCGTCGTATCTCCTGTTCAAGGCCGACCTCGATCACGAGGGAGAGAGCGCCGACGCCGAGCACGACGAGGCGGCCGCGACCGACGGCGGACAGGCCGAGTTGCCGAACGACGCCGGCAAGCTCGGCCCCGCCGGCGTCCACACTGACAGTGAGGGGACGGTCACCCGCGTCGACCGCGAGGGCGACGACTACCGCTACACCCGCGGCGGCTACCTCCGCCGATTCGCGAACTACAGCATCGGTGGGATGTTCCAGGGGCTGGCCGGCTTCGGCGTCGGCGAACTCGGGATCATCTCGATGCTCGGGACGAAGGTCCCGGTCCGCGTCGCGATCGGCACCAACCACATCGTGGTGGCGTTGACGGCCGTGCTGGCGTCGCTGGTCCACGTCTTCGGCGGGGGGCTCGTCGGCGGCCACAGCCTCAGTCTGGCCTCGACGCCGTGGAATATGGTCGTCTTCACCGTCCCGGCGACGGTGACGGGCGGGCAGATCGCCCCGTACGTCTCGAACGCGCTCAGCACGTCGACGATCAAGGTCTTCGTCGGCGCGCTGTTCGCGGTCATCTCGCTCGCGCTGTTCCTGATGGCGGTGGGGGTGGCCTGAGATGTACGAGACGGTGCTGCTCCCGACCGACGGCAGCGAGGCGTCGCTCGCGGCCGCCGAGCACGCCGGATCGCTCGCCCGGACCAACGGGGCGACGGTTCGGATCGTCTCGGTCGCCGACAGCCGAAACCGGTTCGAGAGCCCGAGCAGCGGGCTCGCACCCGAAGCTTGGGAGCAGGCCGAGCGGGACCGCGCCGCGGCGGCCATCGACGAGACCGTAGAGCGGCTCCCAGACGACGTTCCCGTCGAACGGTCGGTCGTGGTGGGGATCCCGCAGGACGAGATCCTCGACCAGATAGCGGAGGCGGACGCCGACGTCGTCGTGATGGGGACGCACAGCCGATCCGGGATCGATCGATACCTGATCGGGAGCGTCACCGAGCGGGTGATGCGTCACGCGTCGGTGCCTGTGCTGACCGTGCGTGATGGCGACGTGAGCCGATAGCGACGGCCGACCTCGCAGTTCGACAGTCGCCGAGAAGCGGTGGGCGTGAGACGTTACTGTTCTTCGCCGACGCCGTCCGTGGACGCGTCGGCACGGCTGGAACGGTACAGATTGACGAGCAGTCCGGCGACGAAAGTGAGAAGACCGACACCGAGCAGCCACAGCGTGCTGGGGTGTTCGAGTCCGGCGTGAAGCGGGGCTACCATCGGCTGTGACTGCGGCAAGCGCCCACCTAACTGCTTCTATTCGGAGCGCCGTGGCGTGAGGCTACCGTTCGACCGCGTCGACCCGCATCTCGACGTACCGCCGTGGCCACTCGAGGAGATGCCGCTTCAGCCGACGCAGAGGGTGGCTCTCTGGTGTCGGGGGCGTTGCCTCGCCGCGGGGAGCTGCCGGTCCGCGTTCGTGACTCATACCCACACGTACTTTCGGTCCGGAGATAATTGTAACGATCGTTCGTGTCGTCAGGTCTGGACGGTGCGACCGCGACTCCCTCGATCGCGCGGGGCGGTCACGTCTCGTACGCGCCGTCGAGGTTCAGATCGACGTCGGTGTCGGCCGCCCCGTCGCCGCGCTCGGACCCGTCTTCGAGTGCCGCGGCGCTTTCGAGGTCGGTGACGTCTTCGAGCTCGGAGACGCCTTCGACGATCTCCTCGACGTCGTCGATCCCGAGGAGCTCCCGCGTGTCGGCGTCGAAATCGAGGCTCTCTAGCCCGGTCGACTCCTGGACGTCGGAGCCGGTGAGGCCGCGGCCGTACCGTCCGAGGAGGCTGGTGAGTTCCTGTGGGAGGACGTACGTCGTCGACGGCGACGTCCCGATGGTCGTCAGGGCCTCCAGACCGCGGTCGACGATCGCGCGCTCGCCCATCGACTCGGCGGCCCGCGCCCGCAACACCGTCGCGACGGCGTCGCCCTGCGCGCGGAGGACCGACGCCTGCTTCGTCCCCTGAGCGCTGATGACGTTGGCCTGCTTTTCTCCCTCCGCGGCCTCGACCGCGGATCGGCGTTCGCCCTGCGCTTCGAGGATCATCGCGCGGCGGCGACGCTCGGCGGACGTCTGCTCTTCCATCGCGTTCTCGACGTCGGCGCTCGGTTTGACCGTTCGCACCTCGACGCTCTCGACGCGGATCCCCCACTCGTCGGTCGGTTCGTCGAGTTCCTCGTTGATCCGGCGGTTGATCGTCTCCCGTTCCGAGAGCGTCTCGTCGAGTTCCATATCGCCCAGAACCGCTCGCAGCGTCGTCTGTGCGAGATTCGAGGTCGCGCGCTCGTAGTCGTCGACTTCGAGGAAGGCGCGCTTCGCGTCCATCACGCGGATGTAGACGACGGCGTCGGCGGTCACCGGGGAGTTGTCGCGCGTGATCGCCTCCTGCTTCGGCACGTCGAGCGTCTGCGTCCGGAGGTCGAACGGGTAGGTCTTCGAGACGAACGGCGGAACGACGTTGAGTCCCGGGTCGAGCAACTCCCGGTACTCCCCGAACACCGTCAGCGCGCGGCGCTCGTACGCCTGAACGATCTCGACCGCGCTGTACACCGTCGCGATCGCGAGCGCGAGGACCACGAGTCCCGCGACCGTCACCGGGTCCCCGCCGAAGAGAGCGAACGCGACGAGGACTGCGGCGGCGACGCCCGCGGTCGGGACCGCCCAGCCGGGGAGTCCGCGTGCAGAGAGCCGACCGAGTTCGCGGAAGAGGTTCGCCATAGCAGACGTTGTGACGCAGTCACATTAAGGATGTCCCGGGCACCCGAAGGCACTTCAGAGTGGACAGACAGAAGCAGGTATGCGCCTACCGCGTTCCGGCACCGACCGCGCGGAACTGGAGGTCGAGGACCTGCTGAAAGTTGTCTTGGTCCTCGCAGTGATCTGGCTCGCGCTCGAGGTCGTCGGCGGCGTCCTCGGAATCCTCGCCGAACTCCTGGGACCGCTACGGCCGTTCGTGGGTCTCGTCGTCGTCGCGCTGATCGTGCTTTGGCTGCTCGATCGGATCTGAACGTGCAGTCGCTGCCCGTTCAGGGGCAGTCACGCTCGGTGGCACCGAGGGGGTCAGCGCCCTGCGCGATGGCTCGCGTCTCCGCCGTCTCGAGATTCACGATCATCGACTGTCCGCCGTAGCCGTGCGTCTGGTCGTGACCGCGGACGACCACACAGCGCACGTCCGGCGGGATCTCGATCGTCGCCGAGCGGGTGAACGGCTGCTGTGTGTGCGCGTGGCGGAGCTCTCGGCGACCCAGTCGCGTGCCTTCGAGGCGCTCTACCTGCCACCAGTTCGCGTAGCCGTCCTCGCCGGCGTCGTCGTGGTGCAGCGTCACGTCGAACGTGTACTGTCCCGCCTCGCCCTCGACCGCGACGCCGACGACGTTGGCCTCTCGGAGGTCGAGGGTCGAGTCCGGAGACGTCGACGGCTCCTCTTCCGTCGCTCCGGTCTCCGTCCTCTCGGCCGGTTCAGTCTCCGTCCCCTCAGTCGCTCCGGTCTCCGTCCCCTCGGCCGGTTCAGTCTCCGTCCCCTCTGCCGGTTCAGTCTCCGTCCCCTCTGCCGGTTCAGTCTCCGTCCCCTCGGTCGCTTCGGATCCGTTCGACTGCTCGCTACAACCCGCGAGCGACCCGCCGACGAACACGCTCGCCACTCCGGCGAGGAGACGGCGCTTCGAGAGGAGCGAACGCCGGTTCATACACGTGCTTCGGTGGCACGGCACAAAACTCTCTCGCGGAGACGGGCTCCCGACGGCTTCTTGCCCGCTGCCGCCGCAGATCCGGCCGTGTTCAGTCTGAACGTCCCCGTACCGGGCGAGGTCGGTCGCCTGGCTGCGGAACTCCATCCGGAACTGACGCGCTTCGAGCGGCTCCGGGATCGCCACACGCTCGTCGCGAAGCGCTTCGACACCGCGCTCGATCCGGACGCCGGCTCGCTGCCGCGGCTCCGCGAGCGACTCCGGCCGCTGCTTCGGGGGTGCGGCGGGATCGAACTCCGGGTGACCGGGCTCGACTACTTCGAGACGCCGGCGCGGGGACCCGGGCCGGTCGTCTATCTCGCCGTCGAGAGTCCGAGCCTGCACGGCCTGCACGGGGAGCTCTGTGAGTCGTTCGGCGCCGTCGCGGGGATGGAAGGGGACGCGTACGTGCCACACGTGACGCTCGCCCGCGGTGGGCGGAACGACGACGCCGACGACCTCGTCGCGCGGACGGAGATCAACCCGATCGCGTGGACCGCGGGCGAGCTTCGGATCTGGGACTCGCGGTACCGCGAGGCGGCCGCGCGGATCCCGTTGCGGTGACGGAAAGACCGAAGCGAGTTCGGGGACCGGAGGCAGTCCGGGGGGAGAGATAGCGACAGGGGTCTCTCCGCGTCTGCTCAGCGAGGCGTCAGGCGCATCCCCATCGGCTCTTCGGGGTGCATCGTCAGCGAGCCGCGGAGCTCGAACGGGCGGTCGCGGACGTAGTCGAGTTCGTACTCCTGGGCCACGGTGCCGAGGATGAGCTTCGCCTCCAGCATCGAGAGGTGCTTGCCGATGCAGTGGCGCGGGCCGCCGCCGAACGGGAAGTACGAGAAGCGCGGGCGCTCGCGGCGGCGCTCCGGCAGCCACCGGTCGGGGTCGAACGTCTCCGGGTCGTCGTACCAGCGTTCCGAGCGGTGGACGGCCCACTGCGAGAGCATCACCGCCGACCCGCCGGGGATGCGGTAGCCGCCCAGTTCGACGTCGACCTGGGGCTCCCGGAAGATGACGTACACCGGCGGGTAGAGCCGCATCGCCTCCTGCAGCACGCGCTCGATGTAGTCCAACTGCCGCACGTCCGCGGCCGTCGGCGGCGCGTCGCCGCAGACCTCTTGCAGTTCCTGGTGGACGCGCGCCTCGACCTCGGGGTGCTCCGAGAGGAGATACCAGGTGTACGTCAGCGTCAGCGCCGTCGTGTCGTGACCGGCGAGAAGCATCGTCATCAGCTCGTCGCGGAGCTGCTTGTCGGTCTGTTCCCCCCGCTGCTTCGCGCGCAGCAGGATCGACAGCAGGTCCATCGGCTCGCCGGCGTCGCCGACGGCGTCGCCCGCCGGGTCGATCGTCGGGTCGTGTTCGGTGCCGCGGCGCTCGGCGACGACGTCGTCGATGATCTCCTCTAAGATCTGCACGGACTCGTGGTACTCGCGGTTCTCCTGAGTCGGAACCCAGTCGGGAACGAGGAATCGGAGCGGGTCGGGCTCGAAGCGCTGGCCGAGCGGCTCGAGGTTCTCCTGGACCAGCTGGGTCTGCTCGTCGGTCAGCTGCGAGCCGAACATCGCCTCGACGATGATCCGGACGGTCACGCGCGCCATCTCGAGGTGGACGTCGCGGACCTCGCCCGCCTCCCAGTCGTCGACCATCGTCTGTGCGTGCCCGGAGATCGAGTCGCCGAGCGCGGAGATCCGCTTCGGGCCGAACGCCGGCTGGGCGAGCTGTCGCTGTTTCTGCCACGTCTCTCCCTCACTGAGCAACAGTCCGTCGCCGAGGAGGGTTCCGATGGCGTCGTCCTGGAAATCCGGCTTGTGGTACTTCGCGTCGTCGGTCACCAGCACCCGCTCGATGTCGGCGGGGTTGGTGAGCATATACGTCTCGATCGGGCCGAGATCGAACCGGGCCACGTCGCCGTAGGCCTCCGCAACGCTCGTGAGGAACGTGAAGGGGTCCCGTGCGTACTGGCGGCTGTTTCCGAACACCGGTACGCCTGCGGGCCCCGGCGGCTGGGTGCGCATCGAGAGTTAGTTGGTCTGCAGCGATATCAGCCGTTCGGCCGAGCGGGGTCACGGCGCTACGGCTGCGGTGGGGCTCCGGGGTAGGCGTCGAGGTCGGCGTAGAAGTTCAACATCGCGAACTTCAGTTTCTCGGGGGCGACGTCGACGAGTTCGGCGCGCTCTTCGGAGGGGAAACTCCCGCGGACGCCGTACTTGCCCATCTCGGCGCTCGCGCGGGTGTAGCGCTTGTCGACGAGCAGTCTGACGCCGTAGTCGTCGGGCGCGCGGATGACGCGACCGAGCGCCTGCCGGGTCTTTCTGATCGTCGGGATCTCGACCGCGTAGCGCCAACCCGCCTCCCGCCGGTCGGCGTAGGCGCGGTCGTAGGCGTCCTGGATCGCCTCCATCCGCTCTGAGAGGTGCGGATACGGCACGCCGACGACCGCGACCGTCCGGGCGTCGTCGCCGTCGAAACTCACGCCCTCCGCGAGCGTCCCCCACAGCGACGTACAGAGGACGGCGTCGTCGCCGGCGACGAACGACTGCCGCAGCGACTCGGTCTCGACGCCGGGACCGTCGAGAAAGAGGTGGCCGGTCACGTCCGAGCGGCTCTGCAGGCGGTCGTGGTACCGTTCGGCCTCGGCGTAGGAGGGGAAAAACAGGAGCGCGTTCCCCGGCGTGAACCGCGTCGCGTCGGCCAGAACGTCGGCTACGGTCGACTGGGTCGCGGGGTTGCTACGCTCGGAGCTGAAAAGCGCCGGCGCTTCGACCGCGAGCGTCCGTCGTCGGTCCTCGGGATATTCGAGCCCGTAGGCCATCGTCGCCGGGTCGGAGAGCCCGAGGACGTCCTCGACCACGTCGAAGGGGCGCAGCGTCGCCGACATCAGGATGCTCGCGCTGACCTCCTCGAACAGCGTCTCGGTCACCTCCCGCGGGATGCAGGTGTACAGCTCCGCGCGGCCGTACACCGCCTCCGTGCCGGCGTCGCGCCGAACCGAACACATCGGGTGCTGGCCGAGCTTCCCGCCGTCGGCCATCCACGTCGCGACGAACTCCGCGGCCTGGAGGGTCTGACACTCCGAGCGCGTCGTCGCCTGCCCGTTCTTGTAGGCGTCCTCGTACTCCCGGTCGAGCGACCGTCCGAGCTGGAGCGCCAGATCGACCTCCGTGTCGATGCCGCGGCCCTCGTAGCGGTCGAGAAAGGCGAGCGTCAGGTCGTCGCGCCGGTCGCTGTTGGCGATCGAGAGGTCGTACCAGTCGTCGCCGACCTGCTCGCGCTCGCCGAACTCGAGGGCGGCGTCGTACGTCTCTCGGAGCGCGCCCAGGAAGGCCGACAGGACGTTCGTCGCCGGCTGTGCTCGTGAGTCGTCGGCGTCCTCCAGTTCCGAGAGCGCCTCTTCGAGCGTGTTCTCGGTCAGCGCCCGACTCGCGTGGTCGCGCGCGGTCGACTCGATGTTGTGGGCCTCGTCGAAGACGGTGACGACGTCTTCGGGCTCCTGTCCCAGCCACCGGAAGAACTGTTCGCGGATCGCCGGATCGAGCAGGTGGTGGTAGTTGCAGACGACCAGATCGACGGCCTCCATCCCCTCCTTGAGGAGTTCGTATCCGCAGAGCCGTCGCTGCTCGGCGTACTCGTAGATCTCTTCGGGAGTGCGGACGTCGTCGAAGAGCCACTCGAAGAACTCGTCGGTGTTCCCGACGAGGTTGTTGTAGTAGTGCTCGCAGACGTTGCCGTCCCGGAGGTCTTCCAGTTCCGACTCGACGGCGTCGAGCTCGTCTGTCACCGTCGTTCGCGCCTCGCCGGCGCCCTCCTCGCCCTCGCGGATCCGATCGAGAAGCGCCTCGGCCTGCTGATTCAGTTCGGCCCGCTCTGTCTCCTTCTCGACGAGGGTCCGAGTGGTGTCCCGCAGCGTCTGACACTCCTGGTACTCGACGTCGATGTGGCACATCGACGATTTGCCCTTGAACACGACCGCACGGAGCGGCTCCTCGCGCGTGATGGCGCGGGCATCCTCGACGAACTGTCGCATCTGCTGGTGGACGTTGGTCGTGATGACGACCGTCTTGTCCGTCCGGCGGGCGTACTCGAGCGCCGGCACGAGCGCCGAGAGGGTCTTGCCAGTCCCCGGAGCGCCCTCCAACAGTACGTCGCGTTCGTCGTCCAGCGCCGCCGCGATCTCGGCCATCGCCGAGCGCTGATTCGGATACGGCTCCTCGTAGGGGAAGAACCGCTCGTACTCGCCGGTCGTCGACACAGGGGTCTCTCCGCCCTCCTGAGATTAAAAGGCTCGGGCGAGAGACGGCGACCGCTGCAGGCGTCCTCGCCGGCGTGCGGTCGCTGACGACGGACGCGACGCGTGCGGCGGTTACTCGAACTGGAGGTCGAAGTCGAGCGAGACTTCGTTCGTCACGTTGTCGTACACCGGCGAGGTCGCGACGACCTCCTCGTGGAGCTCCTGCAGCTCCGCCTCGGACGCGTCGGCGTCGAGCTGTGTCGTGACGCTGATCTGGTCGTATCCCGGTCGGACGTCGTCGCTCAGCCCGAGGAACCCGCGGAGGTCGATGTCACCCTCGAAGTCGAAGGACAGCGATTCGATCTCGATCCCGTGGGCCGCCGCGTGTCCAGCGTACGTCACCGAGAGACAGGATCCGATCGCAGCGAGCAGATGCTCGACGGCGTTCGGGCCGGCGCGCTCGCCCAGAAGCGCCGCGGGCTCGTCGCCGGTGATCGTGAACTCCGGCGACTCGATCGTCTCCCCGTTCTGCTCGAAGTCCCCGATGTGCGTCTCGCTGGCGAAGCCGCCGGTCCACTCCGTCTCCGCGCGGAAGGTGAACGACGCCGCGTCCGGGTTCTCGGCGGCCGTTCCGATCAGTGCTTCGAGCTCGTCCGTGTCTAATCCGTTGACCCCAGTCATTCTCGATCTGTGCACTACTACACCGATCGAGATTTATAAATAAATCGAATGCCCGGAACGAGGCCGTTCGTATTCGGTTTCGCCACGGACACTCGCTGAATATATTGAGTCATATGCACAAGAGTGAGCACGGGAGGACGTCGTCGGGTCGCACACCAAACAGAGGTAATCGTGCTCGAGTGTCATAGCAGTACCGCCGCAGTGCGTCCGGATCGGGCCGCCGAGGTGGGATTATTGTTGAAGTTACAGTCGTACGACATATGGCGACGGACACCGCCACTCAGACGACAGCACAGACAGAGACTGACACGTGGCAGTACGGGGTCGCTGCGGGAATCGTCGCTGCGATCGCGATGGGCGCGCTGATGGCGATGCAGATGCGCGCCGTCCTCGAAGTCGCGATCCCCTCGATGTACTTCCTGACGGGCGGGCTCGCCGGGTTCACGATCCACGTCGCCCACGGCGCGGTTCTCGGCGTCGGCTTCGCCGCGGTCGCCGCGACGCAGACCGAACTACCGATGGCGCGGAGCGCCGCGCTCGGCGTGGGGTACGGCGTGGTCGTGTGGCTCGTGCTCGCCGTCGTCGTGATGCCGATCTGGCTCTCTGCGGTCGGGTCGCCCGCGAGTCCACCGCTGCCGAACGTGAGCGCGACGAGCCTCGTCGGACACGTGGTCTACGGCGCAGTGCTGGGCGTCGCGTACGCGGCGCTCGAATAAGTCGCGACGGCCGCACCGCCGTGCCGCGACTCGTCGCGGGGACGGGTCTCGGCTACCGACCACTCAATAGCAGTACCTACCGATCTTAGAACGGCTTAAAGTCGTTCGAGCGCGTTCGTTCGAGGGAATGCCGCGCTCGTTCCCGCCCACACTCGCCGAGCACCACCGGCGGATCGATCCGTCCGAGTGGGACGGCGTCTACGTCGTCGGCGACGTCCACGGCTGTCTGGAGGCGCTCGATCGCCTCGTCGACGCGGTGGCGCTCTCGCCCGACGACCTGCTCGTGTTCGTGGGTGACCTCGTGCAGAAGGGCCCCGACAGCGCCGGCGTCGTCGAGCGTGTCCGGAGCGCCGAGAATATGTGCTCGGTCCGCGGAAACAGCGAGGAGCAACTCCTCGGCGGGGACGCGGCGCTGCCGGAACTCGATCGGGACGCACTCGCGTGGATCGAGTCGTTGCCGATCGCGATCAGCTGGGACGGCGCGCTCGTCGTCCACGGCGGAGTCGATCCCGACACGCCGCTGGCGGCGCACTCGGCCGCTGACCTCCAGACGATGCGCGCGACCGTGCCGGGCGGCGGCTACGACGGACCCCTCTGGTTCGAGTCCTACGAGGGACCGCCGCGGGTGTTCTTCGGCCACACAGTGCTCGACGAGCCGCTCGTGACGGAGTGGGCGGTCGGGCTCGACACCGGTTGCGTCTGCGGCGGATCGCTGACGGCGTACTGCGTCGGCGACGGCACCGTCCACCAGGTTCCGGGCCGGCAGCCGGGGCTCGAACGCGACGACTCGCGGATCGTCTCGACAGCGCACTATCAAGATGTCTGACAGCCACCACACTACCGACGACAGCGACGGCGGATCGACCGAAGACAGCGCGGCAGCGACCGACTCGGCGACCGGCGCCGAGGACGCGCTCGGAGACGACTCCGGAGCCCCTGACCCGGTCACACTCGGCGCAGACGAGTGGGCGACCGACGCGCCGGCCCGGACGCCGCCGCTCGCCGACGAGGAGCCGGACGGCCCGTTCGACGACGGGAGCTGGTATCTCAATCGGGAGCTCTCGGAGCTGAGTTTCCAGTGGCGCGTGCTCTACGAGGCGCTGGACGAACGCCAGCCGCCGCTCGATCGGCTCCGCTTCCTGTCGATCCTCACGCGTAACCTCGACGAGTTCTTTATGAAGCGGATCGGCGGGCTGAAACAGCAGATCGACGCCGGCGTCACGACGCCGACGGTCGACGGACGCTCGCCGAAGACCCAGTGGCGGGAGTCCCTGGAGATGGCGTCGGAGCTGTTCGCGGCGCAGGCGCAGTGCTACCGGGACGCGGTGCAGCCCGGACTCGCGGACGCGGGCATCGAGATCGTCGGTGCGGTCGGCCTGACCGACGAGGAGGCAGAACGGCTCCGCTCGTACTTCGAGTCGTCGGTCCTGCCGACGCTGACGCCGCTGACGTTCGATCCGGCGCATCCGTTCCCGTTCATCTCCAATCTGTCGCTGTCGCTCGCAGTGCTCACGCGCGACGACGAGGGCGAGGAACGCTTCTCTCGGATCAAAGTCCCGGCGAATCTGCCGCGCCTGATCCCGCTTTTCGACGTCGGAACGCCCGTCGACGAGGTCGACGGCGACCCGCGCGGCCGCTACGTGCCGATCGAGGAGGTGATCGCGGCGAATCTGGATCTGCTGTTCCCGAACGTCGAGGTGACGCACTACACGACGTTCCGCGTGACCCGAAACGCCGAAGTCAGGCGCAACGAGGACGTCGCCGAGGGGCTGATCGAACAGATCGAAGACGTCCTTCGGCAGCGGCGGTTCGCGACGATCGTCCGGCTGGAGATCGCCGACGGGACGGCCGATCGCATCCGGGAGCTACTGATCAAACACCTGAACATCACCGACGCCGAGGTCTTCGAGGTCGCCTCCCCGCTGGCGCTGCGTGACTTCGACGACCTCTACGAGCTGGAGGCCCCGTCGCTCAAACAGGAGCTGTGGACGCCGAGGCAGCACCCGCGGTTCGCCAAGCTCGACGCCGACCGGGCCGACGATCTCTTCGAGGCGATCCGCGAGAAGCCCGCGCTCGTCCACCACCCGTATCACACCTTCGACGACACCGTCCAGTCGTTCCTCGACGCGGCCGCGCACGACTCGAAGACGCTGGCGATCAAGGCCGCGATCTACCGCACCGCGCCCGACTCCCGCGTCGTCCGGAGCCTCATCGACGCCGCGAAGAACGGAAAGCAGGTCGCCGTGATGGTCGAGCTGAAAGCCCGCTTCGACGAGGAGAACAACCTCCGCTGGGTCAAGCGCCTCGAAGAGGAGGGCATCCACGTCGCTTACGGCTCGATCGACCTGAAGACCCACAGCAAGGTCGCGCTGGCGGTCAGACAGGAGGCCGAGGACGTCCGCATCTACTCGCACGTCTCCACGGGCAACTACCACTCGGGAACGGCGAAGGGGTACGTCGACCTCGGACTGTTCACGGCCGATCCGGACATCGGCCAGGACATCGTTCGCCTGTTCAACTCCTTCACCGGCCACTCCAGACAGCAGGAGTACCGGAAGCTCCTGGTCGCTCCGGAGACGCTCCGCGAGCGCATCTACGAGCTCATCGACCGCGAGATCGAACACGCCGAGGCGGGCGAGGGCGGCCGGATCGTCGCGAAGATGAACGCCCTGGAGGATCCCAGCGTGGTCGAACAGCTGTACGAGGCCGGTGCGGCGGGCGTCGATATCGATCTGTTCGTCCGCGACATCTGCCGGCTCCGTCCGGGCGTCGAGGGGGCCAGCGAGTCGATCCGAGTCCACAGTATCGTGGGACGCTTCCTCGAGCACTCGCGGATCTTCAAGTTCGGGAACGGCGGCGAGCCGGAGTACTTCGTCGGCTCGGCCGACTGGATGACGCGGAACCTCGATCGTCGGATCGAGGCGGTCGCGCCCGTCGAGGATCCGGATCTCCAGGCCGAACTGGACGAGATTCTGAGCGTGCTGCGCTCGGACAACCGCCGTCGGTGGGTGATGCGCTCGGACGGCAGTTACGTGCAGCAGCGCCCTGGTGACGAACCCGTCCGCGACACACAGGAGATCCTGATGGACAGAGCCCGTGTACGCGATCCCGGGGAGTCGCGGACGCCGACGCCCGAGCCCGAGCCGCGTCGAGAGCCGAACATCGACCTCGACGAGGTCTACACCGACGAGAACAAACTGTAGGAGGACGACCTCGCCTACGCGTCGAGCAGTTCGACGAGCAGGCCCTTCTGTGCGTGCAAGCGGTTCTCCGCTTGATCCCAGACGAGCGAGCGGTCCGACTCCAAGACGTCGCCGGTGATCTCCTCGCCGCGGTGGGCCGGCAGACAGTGCATCACCTGCGCGTCGGAGTCGGCGAGCAGCCGCTCGTTCACCTGGTAGCCGTCGAAGGCGGCCAGTTTCTCGTGGCGCTGGTCCTCCTGTCCCATCGAGATCCAGACGTCGGTGTAGACGACGTCGGCGTCGTCGACGGCGTCTTTCGGGTCGTCGACGATCGTCGGCGGGTGACCGAGCGCCGCCGCCTGTTCGAGCACCGCGTCGTCCATCCCGTAAGAGACCGGCGTCGCGACGGTCAGATCCAGTCCGACCATCGCAGCCCCGATCACGAACGACTGGCCGACGTTGTTGCCGTCGCCGACCCACGCCGCCTGGACGTCGTCGAAGCCGTCGAAGGCCTCCTCGATCGTCAGCAGGTCCGCGAGCGTCTGGCAGGGGTGTGCGTCGTCGGTGAGGCCGTTGACGATCGGGACGTCGGAGTACTCTGCGATTTCGAGCAGGTCCTCGTGGTCGAAGAGCCGCGCCATCACGGCGTCGACGTACCGCGAGAGGACGCGGGAGGTGTCAGAGAGCGGTTCGCCGTGCCCGAGTTGGATGTCGTCGGGGCCGAGGAAGATGGCGTGGCCGCCGAGTTGGGTCATCCCGGTCTCGAAGGAGATCCGCGTCCGGGTGCTCGGCTTCTCGAAGAGCATCCCCAGCGTCTGGTCGGGCAGTCGGGTGTCGTCCGCGCCGGCTTTGATCGCCGCCGCGCGGTCGAGGACGGTGTGCAGTTCGTCGGTCGAGAGGTCGTCGATGTCGAGGAAGTGGTCGGTTTCGAGCATCCAGTCGTCACTCCGTGAGGCGCTCGCAGACGTCGACGAGGACGTCGATCGCGCTGTCGTACTCCGCGAGGTCGAGGTGTTCGTTCGGCGCGTGATCCAGATCCGAGTCGCCGGGGCCGTAGGTCGCCATCGGGCAGTCCCACGCGCCGGTGAAGACGTTCATATCGCTGGTGCCGGTCTTCCGCAGCAGCCGCGGCTCGCCGCCGGCCTGTCTGATCGCCACGCGGAAGGCGCGGGCGACTTCGGTCCGCGGGCTCGTCATCGCCGGCGGGATCGGCTTCTCCCAGTGGACGCTGCCGCGGTCGAGTTCGCCCTCCGCGACCTCCCGGATGTCGTCGATCGAGTACTTCGGCGGAACGCGGAACTGCACGTCGACGGTCGCCTCGACGGCGAGCCCATCGTCGGTGGGGCCACCGTCGAAGGTGACCGGTTTCGTGGTCACGGTGTCGAAGACGCCGTCGGACTCGTCCTCGTCGAAGAAGTCCGCGACGCTCGACCACCAGTTCACCGCCGACTGGATGGCGTTGTCCTCCGGCCGGGAGGAGTGACCGAGTTCGCTCGTCGAGACGTACGTGCCCGAGAGAATGCCGCGGTAACCGAGCGTGATCCCGTCCCAGCCGGACGGTTCGCCGTTGATGACCGCGCCGGGGGCGTCGCGGGTGTCGGCGAGGTGCCACGCGCCGCGGGAACTGGTCTCCTCGCTGACGACGCCGGCGAAGGAGACGCCGGTCTCGACGGCCGCGACGGCCATCGAGGCGAGCGGGCCCGTCGCGTCGACGCTCCCGCGACCCCAGAGCACGCCGTTTTCGATCTCGACCGGGAGGTCGCCCGGGACCGTGTCGATGTGGGAGGTCAGGAGTACCGAGTCGTCCGCGGGCGCGCGGACGTTTCCCACCTCGTCGATCCACACCTCGCGGTCGTGCGCCTCGAAGAAGGCTTTCAGCCGCCGCGCGGCCGCTTCCTCCTCGCCGGAGGGCGAGGGGATCGAGACCAGCTCCGCCAGGAGCGTCTGCGCCTCGGTCAGCCCGTCGGTGAGGTCCTCCTGGACGTCGAAGACGTCGTGGTCCGGGACGAACGACGCCGTCGCCGAGAGTTCGGCGTCGAGGTCGGCAGCGGCCTCTGCAGCCGCCGCGGCGTCGACCGCGCGGTCGGCGTTCCCCGAGTCGGCTTCGGCGTTCGCTGTGTTAGCGTCGACGTCGACATCGTCTATCGCGTCGGCGTCGACGTCGCTGCCCGCTGCGTCGACCGCGACGTCGCCGTCGGTCGCCGCCTCGTCGCTCTCGTCGGCGTCGGCGTCGAGTTCGGCGCTCATCCCAGGACCTCCACGAACGAGTCGACGAACTGGTCGGCGTGGGACTCGTCGATGGTGAGCGGCGGCAGCAGTCGGACGACCGTCCGTCCGGCGGGCAGTGCGAGCACCTGCTCCTGTAGCGCGAGGTTCTTCAGCACGCGGTTGGCTCCGCGTTTGACCTCGACGCCGATCATCAGCCCGAGGCCGCGGATCTCGCGGACGGGCAGGTCGTGCTCTTCGGTCGCCGTCGCCAGTTCGTGCTGCAGATACTCGCCGACCCGTGCGGCGTTGCCGGGGACGTCCTCCTCGACGATCGCATCGAGTGTGGCGTTCGCGGCCGCGCAGACGACCGGACCGCCGGAGAACGTCGAACCGTGGTTGCCGGGGTTCTCCGCGATCCAGTCTTTCACGAGCGTCGCGCCCAGCGGCAGCCCGTTGGCGATCCCCTTCGCCGAGGTGAGGATGTCCGGCTCGACGCCGCTGCCCTCGCAGGCCCAGAGGTCGCCGGTGCGGCCGACGCCGGTCTGGATCTCGTCGAAGACGAGCGCCGCGCCGGTCTCGTCGGTCGCCTCGCGGGCGCGTTCGAGGTACTCGGTCGCGGCCGGGTGGATCCCGCCCTCGCCCTGCACCGGTTCGAGGAAGACCGCGGCGGTCTCCTCGTCGACCGCCTCCGCGAGCGCCTCGGCGTCGCCGTACGGGACGAACTCGATGTCGCCCGCCAGCGGCTCGAACGGCTTCTTGTACTTGTCCTTCCAAGTCATCGCGAGCGCGCCCATCGTCCGGCCGTGGAAGCCGCGCTTCGTCGCGACGATCTTCGAGCGGCCGGTCGCCGAGCGGGCGAACTTCATCGCCGCCTCGTTGGCCTCCGTCCCGGAGTTACAGAGCCAGACGTTGTCGACGTCGCCCGGCGCGAGCGTCGCGAGCTTCTGGTAGAGCTCCGTCCGGACCTCGACCGGATACGACGCCTGCACGTACGTCAGCCGGGCGACCTGCTCCTGAACGGCCGTCGTGACGGCCGGGTGCGAGTGGCCGAGCGCTGCGACGGCGTAGGATGCGCCGAAGTCGAGATACTCCGTGCCGTCGGGGGTGTAGAGGGACGCGCCCTCGCCGGATTCGATCTCGATCGGCTTCTCGGAGAAGACGAAGCCGCCGGTCATTGCGCACCCCCTGCGCCGTCGGCGTCCTCACTCGCGACGGCGCTGGCGTCGATGCGCGTGCCGTCGCCGTCGAGTGCCGAGCGGATCGGCTCCGCCGCGTTCGCGTCCGCGACGATGACTGTCACCGCGCCGCCGTCGAGAGCTTCGTTCGCCGCCATCACTTTCTTAATCATAAATCCTTCCGCGGCGTCCTTCAGCGCGTCGAATTCCTCCGGCGTCGTCACCGACTCCACGAGCGTCGACTCGTCGTCGGGATCCGCGTAGACGCCGGCGACGTCCGTGAGGACGACCAGCTCGGCCTCCAGCGCGCCGGCGACGGCCGCGGCCGCGCGGTCGGCGTCGGCGTTGACTGCGACGCCGTCGTCGGCCAGCATCGGCACCGTGACGACCGGCGTGTAGCCGTCGTCGAGCAGCGTGGTCAGCAGGCCGGCGTTCACGTCGGTGATCTTCCCGGAGTGGTCGCCGCGTTTGATCTTCTTTTTCCCGTCCTCGACCACGCGGACGGCCGACTTGCGCGGGCCGGTCAAGAGCCCGCCGTCGACGCCCGAGAGCCCGAGCGCGTCGACGCCGGCCGAGCGGAGCGTGACCGTGAGGTCGGTGTTGAGCTTGCCCGGCATCACCATCGAGAACACCTCCATCGTGCGCTCGTCGGTGAAGCGGCCGACGACGCCGCCCGGCGTCTCGACGTAGGTGGGCGCTTCGCCCAGTTCTTCCAGCGTGTCGTCGACGGCGGTCGAGCCGCCGTGGACGACGACGACGTCGCGCCCGTCGGCGACGAGTGCGGCGACGTCTTCGACCGCGCCGGCCGGATCGACGGCGCGCGCGCCACCGACCTTGACCACGACCGGCGGGCGAGCGTCGCGGCCGCCGTCGGTTCGGAGCGGTCGCTTGGCCGCCGGCTCGCGGGTCTCTCGGCCACGAGCTGACCCGCGCGTGTCGCGGGTGTCCAGCGTCTGGCGCGCGTCGCGTGTCGCGTCGTGGGCGTGGTCTTCGTGCGTCATCGTCAGGGTGCTCCGACGGGGTGGAGGCCGGTGAACTCCAGTCCGGCCGTCTCCTCGATTCCGAGGGCGATGTTGGCCGCGTGAACGGCCTGGCCGGCCGAGCCTTTCATCATATTGTCGATCGCCGAGAAGACGACGAGCCGGCGGTTCCCGGGGTCGATCTCGAAGCCGACCTCGCCGTAGTTGGTGCCGGCCACCGCCTTCGGCTCGGGGTAGCGGTAGACGCCGCCACCGCCGGCGACGGTCCGCATAAACGGTTCCTCGGCGTAGGCGTCGCGGTAGGCCGTCCAGAGGTCGCCCTTCGAGACGGGCTCGTTCGGGAACAGGTGACAGGTCGCGCTCGCGCCGCGCGTCATATCGACGGCGTGGACAGTGAACGAGACGGAGAGACCGAGGAACTGCTCGATCTCGGCCTCGTGGCGGTGGCCGGTCGGCGCGTACGGGCGGACGATGCCGGACCGCTCGGGGTGACTGGAGGCGTCGCCGCCGCCCGCGCCGCCCTCCGAGGAGCCGACCTTCACGTCGACGACGGCCCGTTCGTCGCCCGCGAGGATGCCGGCGTCGAAGAGCGGCTTCAGCCCGAGGATCGTCGCTGTGGCGTTGCAGCCGCCGGACGCGATCAGGTCCGCGCCGGGGAGGTTCTCGCGGTTGATCTCGGGGAGCGCGTACTCCGCGTCGTCGAGATACTCCGGGCAGACGTGGCCGTCGTACCACTCGTCGTACTGCGCTTCGGTGTCGAGGCGGAAGTCCGCCGAGAGGTCGACGACGGTGTCTGCGGCGTCGCGGAACGCGTCGATCTGCTCCATCGAGACGCCGTGGGGCGTCGCCGCGAAGAGCACGTCGACGGAGTCCAGTTCCGTCGGCGAGGTGAACCGGAGGTCCATCTCGCGGAGGTTCGGGTGGACGTGGCCGACGGTCTTGCGCTCCTTCGAGCGGCTGGTCGCCTGAACGACGTCGAACTCGGGGTGCTGATACAGCAGGCGAAGCAGTTCGCCGCCCGTGAACCCCGAGCCGCCGACGACGGCGGCGGTGTAGGCGGCGTCGTCTGACTCGGAGCCGGCGTCGCCGCTCATACGGTCGCCTCCGTCTCCGTGGCGACCGTCCCCTCGATCCAGTCGACGACCCGAGCGGGCACGTCGACGTCGACGGCGTCGTCGAGCGCTTTGAACTCGACGGTGTGGTTGACTTCGTGAACGGTGTAGTCGTCTCCCGTCTCCATCAGGTCGATGCCCAGCAGGCCGCCGCCGACGGCGTCGGAGGCGGCCGCGACGAGTTCGCGTGCGCGGTCGTCGAGCTCGAACGGTTCGACCTCGCCGCCCTTCGCCGCGTTGGTCAGCCAGTGGTCCGACGAGCGGGTCATCGCGGCGACCGGCTCGCCGTCGACAGCCAGCACGCGGATGTCACGGCCGGGTTTCTCGACGAACTCCTGGACGTAGAACACCTTGTGCTCGTAGTGGCCGAGCGTCGCCTTGTGTTCGAGGATGGCCTCGGCGGCCGACCGGGAGTCGACCTTCGCCATCAGCCGTCCCCACGAGCCGATGACGGGCTTCAGCACGCAGGGGTAGCCGAACTCCTCGATCGTCTCCAGAGCGCTGTCGGTGGTGAACGCGACCTCGGTGTTCGGCGTCGGGACGCCCGCCTGCTCCAGCGCGAGGCTGTTTTTCACCTTGTCGGCGCAGACCTCCGCGGTGTGTGCGGAGTTGATCACGGGGACGTCGTAGGCGTCGAGGAACTGCGTGGTGTAGATGCTTCGGCTGGTCGCCAGACAACGGTCGACGACGACGTCGACGCCGTCGAGCGACGCCGGCGGTTCAGCGATGTTGAACTGCTCTTTCCGGACGTCGATCTTCTCTATCTCGTGTCCGCGGTCGCGAAGCTCCGAGAGGAGGAGCTTCTCGTCCCGCCGGATCCGGGAGTAGAGCAGCCCAACCTTCATCTCACTCGCCCCAGTCCTCTTCGAGCTCGGGGGCTTCTTCGAGTGTTACGGGGTCGACGGAAACGACCTCGAGCTCCGCGCCGGTGGCGGGGCTGTCGACGATCTCACCGACTTCGACGTCGGCGGGGATGTCGATCTCTTCTCCGGTGAGCGGATCTTCTGCGGTGATGGTCTCTGCCATACTCGTCGTTGGGCAAGGAAGAGACTTAAACCCATCGAATATATCGGATAAATTAACTAAGCGGCGAATCCACTAACGGCGTGAAACAGGCGATCAATCCGCGCGTGTGAAATCGATGTCTGATTTCATATGTTATCGTCCCCGCGAGGGGACCGTCGCGGCGGGCGTCGGAGGTGGGGGCCGGGGATCCACCAGTCGCGGCGCTCAGCCACGGTCGTTCACCTCCGCCTGCAGCGTCTCCGCGGCGGCGTCGAGCGCGTCGCCGCGTTCGTCGAGCGCCGCCCGGTCGGCGGCGAGGCCCGCCTCCGCCCCGTCGAGCTGCGACGCCACCGCTTCGGGTGCAGGGCCGCCGGCGGAGTCGCGGCTCGCGACGCTCTGGACGGGATCGAGCGCCGCTTCGACGTGGTCGCGGCTCACGTACTCGAAGAGGGACTCGCCGAGCACGTCCGCTGCGACCGCGTCAAGTGTTGCGAGGTCGGGCGTCCCACCGTCGGCGCGCTCTGCGGCCGCGGCGAGCACCTCGTGAGCGGTGCGGAACGGAACGCCGGCCATCGCGAGCGCGTCCGCGACGCCCGTGGCCGTCGAGAATCCGGCACCGGCCTCGGCCGCCAGCGTCTCGGCGGGCCACTCGGCGGTGGCGACTGCGCCGGCCGCCACGGCCGTCGCCTCCGAGACGGCGTCGACCGTCTCCCAGGCGTGCGGCGTCGCGCGCTGGAGGTCGCGATTGTACGCGCGTGGGAGGCCCTTCAGCGTCGTCAACAGACCCGTGAGGCCGCCGACTGCGTCGCCCGCGACGGCCCGGACCAGTTCCAGAGAGTCGGGGTTGACCTTCTGCGGCATGATCGAGGACGTCGAGGAGTAGTCGTCGGCGAGGTCGACGAACCCCTTGTTCGCGAAGATCACGAGGTCCTCGGCGAGTCCCGAGACGGTCGTCGCGTGGGTCGCGAGCGCCGCCGTCGCTTCCGCGAGGAAATCTCTCCCCGCCGACGCGTCCATCGAGTTCTCGACGACGCCGTCGAAGCCGAGCAGGTCGGCGGTGCGCTCGCGGTCGACGTCGAACGGCGTGCCGGCGAACGCGGCCGCGCCGAGCGGCGAGCGGTTCGTCCGGTCGTAGGCGTCGAACAGGCGCGCGGTGTCGCGGGCGACGACCGACTCGTAGGAGAGCAGGAAGTGCGCGACCGTCGTCGGCTGTGCGGGCTGGAGGTGCGTGTAGCCGGGCATCACGGTGTCGACCTCCGCTGCGGCGGTCTCGACGAGCGCCTCGCGGAGCGCGATCGTCGCCTCGATCGCGTCGAGGAGGTCCTCGCGCAGGCGGTGGCGGATGCAGGTCGCGACCTCGTCGTTCCGACTGCGGGCGGTGTGCATCTTCCCCCCGTCGGGGCCGACACGGTCGACGACCGCCGTCTCGATCGCCTCGTGGACGTCCTCGCCGTCGGGGAGCGCACCGTGGCCCGCCGACTCGACCGCGTCGAGTGCGGCGAGAATCTCGCCGGCGACGTCGTCGCCGATGATCCCCTGCTCGACGAGCATCACCGCGTGTGCGCGGTCGACGGCGAGATCCGCCTCGAAGATGCGCGCGTCGGCCGCGAGGCTGGACAGAAAGCCCCGAGCGGGGCCGCCGCTGAAGCGGTCGCGCCGCACGACGCCCGAGGGGTCCGCGTCACCGTCAGTCTCCTCCGCGCCCGTCATCGTCTACTCGGAGTCGTCCTCGTCGGCCTTCGCAGCCGCCGTCGCGGCGTTTGCGAGGCGGGACTGGAAGCCGTGGTACTTGGCGACGCCGGTGGCGTCCTGCTGGGTGATGTCGCCGACGCCCGAGGTGTTGAACGAGGCGGCGTCCTCGGAGTAGGCGGCGAACGCGGACTCGCGGCCGACCGGGCGGGCCTGGCCGCCTTGGAACTTGATCGTCACCGTGCCGGTGACGCGCTCTTGGGTCTCGTCGATGAAGCCTTCGAGCGCGCCGACGAGCGGGTGGTCGACGAGGCCTTCGTAGCCCTTCTGGGCCCACTCGTCGTCGATGCCGCGCTTGAAGTCGCGCTCGTCTTTCGTGAGCACGAGCTGTTCGAGCGCCTCGTGAGCGGTGAGCAGCGTCGTCGCGGCCGGGTGCTCGTAGTTCTCGCGGACCTTCAGGCCGAGCATCCGGTCTTCCATCATATCCGTGCGGCCGACGCCGTGTTTGCCGGCCTGTTCGTTGAGCGTGCGGATGAGTTCGACGGGCGGGAGCTCCTCGCCGTCGAGCGCTACGGGGTAGCCGTCCTCGAACGCGATCTCGACGAGTTCAGTCTCGGTCTCGTTTGCGGGGTCGTCGGTCCACTCGTAGATCTCCTCCGGCGGGACGTAGCCGGGGTCTTCCAGCTGTCCGCCCTCGACCGAGCGGCTCCAGAGGTTCGTGTCGATCGACCAGACGCCGGAGTTGCCGGACTGGACGGGCAGGTCGTGCTCCTCGGCGTACTGCTGCTCCCACTCGCGGGTGAGTTCGAGGTCGCGGATCGGCGCGACGACGTCGAGCCCGGAGGCGCGCCAGACGGCCTCGAAGCGGAGCTGGTCGTTACCTTTGCCGGTGCAGCCGTGTGCGAGTGCGTCACAACCCTCGGCCTCGGCGACGTCGAGGATCTCGCTCGCGATGACCGGACGCGCCAGCGCCGTCCCGAGCGGGTAGCCCTGGTACGTCGCGTTCGCGCGAACCGAGTCGAAACAGAGGTCTGCGAACTCGTCTTTGGCGTCGACGACGTGCAGGTCGAGTCCGTGCGCGTCGGCCGTTTCCTGTGCTTCCTCGAACTCCGAGTCCGGCTGTCCGACGTCGACGGTGACGCCGACGACTTCGTCGTAGCCGTACTCCTCCTGCAGGAGTGAGACACATACTGTGGTGTCGAGTCCGCCGGAGAACGCGAGTGCCACGCTCGTCATTATACCTCCGAATCCGGCCCTCTACCGTATAAATTACACGGTTTGGGTGTTAGAAATTAAATCGTAGAGAAGCCTATAGAGACGCTGGTCGCTTTCGAGTTCGAGTTCGCTACAACGAAGGGGAGAGGTAGTAGTGGGCCTAGCAGGCCCGTCGTCGCGGTCGCCGCGCGGCGTCGGCGGTCTCGGCGGGAACGGCAGAGGCAGGCGTCGAGACCTCCGGAGTCGCGGCTCTCGGGAAAACGCGTACCGGTGACGGCGAGAGCCGCGTCATTGTTCATTCTCACCAATCGCACCGCACTAAACCTTTTCGGGAGCCGCGTGGTTCGGCGTTCGGCTACCGGCTCACGGCAACTCGAACGCCGGGTAGTAGATCCGCGGTTCGCCGGCGGCGGGGTCCTCGGGAACGGTCGCAAGCGACGCGCTCGAAAGCGGCGGTCCCGCCGCGGCGACGGCAAGCACCATCGAGTCGAGGAGGTCGTCGCGGCCGACCGCGCTCAGGGGGAATCGGTCGCGCGCGTCCTCGTAGATGGTGTCGGCGTCGGCGTCGCCGTCGGTGTCGCCGTCGGCGTCGGTATCGCCGTCGCCGTCGACGTCGAAACTGGCGTCGTCGAACGCTGCCCTGAGAAGCGAGCGACGGAGGCGACGCCCGCGCTCGGAGGACTTGGCGTACGCGATCGGCTGACCGTTCAGCGCGGCGAAACAGAGTTCGGGGTGGGCCTCGCGGATTCGGCCGGCGTAGTCGTCGTCGACGACGCGGGCGACGTCGCGGATCTTCGCGCCGATGTGGAAGGCCTGTCGCGAGAGCCCGTGGCCGACGTCGTCGCGGTGGGTTTCGCTTGCGGTCTCGTAGTCGTCGCACTCGACGGCGGCCGCGCTCGGCGGGTAGAACACGGAGATGCCGCGACAGCCCAGCCGGTCGCTCGCCTCCTCATCACAGCGGCGGCGGCTGGTCGTCGGCAGCCCGATCGGGATGTCGACGAGGATCCGCTCAGCGCCCGCGTGCGCGGCCGCGAGCGTCTCGAAGTCGTCGTACGTCTCGATGCGTGCCCCGGTGCCGTCGAGCGCCGTCGCGACCCAGCCCGCGGGGCAGGCGTCGACGCCGACGACTGGTGAAAACGCGGTCATTACCCTCTGCTCCGCCGGCAGCAACGAAAGCCTGCTGGCAGCGCGTCGGCGACTCTTCGGCGTCGGACGCGCACATCACACGTCCGACTGCGGTCGAGTGCGCCCGAACAGCCCCGCGACGGCGTCCGAGCGTTCCATCAGCAGCGTGCCTAGGGCGCTCATCACGAGGACGTAGCCGACGGCGACCGCCGGAATCGTCTCCTGCATCACCGGTGTCGAGCCGCCGGCGGCGAGCGCGGCGATGACGAGCGAGAACTCGCCGCGCGGCACCAGCCCCAGGCCGGCCCGCAGCGAGCGACGCGTCGAGAGGTCGTAGGCGCGACCGCCCAGATAGCCCGAGACGACTTTCGAGGGCGTCGTCAACAGGACGGCGGCGGCGATCGGGACAGCGACGCCGGCGAGCAGGCGCGGGTCGGTTCCGACGCCGATCCAGAAGAAAAACACCGCCGCGAAGAGGTCGCGGACGGGCGCGAGCTGCCGCTCGATCCGCTCGCGGTGTTCTGTCGTCGAGAACCCCATCCCGACGAAGAAGGCCGCGACGGCCTCGCTCACGCCCAGTGCCAGCGCGACCCCGGCGATCGGGACGACGACGGCGAGCGTCCGGAGCACGAACGCTTCGCTGCCGGAGACGTCGAGGACGCGCGCGAAGAGCCCGGTCCCGTACTGGACGACGAGCAGGAGGAGTCCGAGGAAGCCGAACGCGACGGCCAGCGAGCGGACGACGCCGCCGAGTCCGCCGACGGCGTCGGAGCCGGCGCCGGTCGCGACCGCGCCGCCCGATCCGCCGAGAACGAGCGAAGTCACGACGGCGAGGTAGATGGCGATGAAGAGGTCCTCGAAGACGAGCGTGCCGAGGATCGGCTCGGCTTCCTCGTTGGCGATCCAGCCGAGGTCGATGAGCGACTTCGTGACGATGGCCGACGAGGAGATGTAGACGATCCCCCCGAGGAGCAGCGCCTCGACGAGCGACCAGCCGAGCACGAGTCCGAGCGCGACGCCGAGCGGGAGGTTCACGAAGACGTCGATCACCCCCGCGCGGGTGATCCGCGAGCGCGCCGCGAGCAGCCGATCGAGGCTGAACTCCAAGCCGAGAAAGAACAGCAACAGCACGATCCCGACCTCGGCGAAGACGGTCAGGACCTCCCCGCTCGACACGTACGGGAGGCCGATGCGACCGGCGACGAACGGGCCGGCGAGCACCCCGCCGCCGACGTACAGCGGGATCACCGAGAGGCCGACGCGGAGCGCCACCGCACCCGCGAGTGCGAGCACGACGAACGTCTGCCCGAGTTCGAGCAGCGCTGCGGCCATTATTCCCCGGTCACGCGAGCCTCGAAGGCGGCGCAGTCCTCTCTGGTCCCGATGACGACGAGTGTATCGCCCGCCCGGACCGGCGTCTCACCGCCCGGCGAGGGGATGACGTCGTCGCCGCGTTCGATCGCGACGACCGATGCCCCGGTCTCCTGGCGGAGATCGAGGTCGCTGAGCGTTCGGTCGGCGATCGGCGAGTCGCTCCCGACCTCGATCCACTCCAAGAGCGTGTCGCCACCGAGCAGCGTCTGGATGCGCTGTGAGCGAACGGGCTGGAAGTACGCGCCCTCCAGGATCGTCCCGACCTGGCGAGCTAACGGATCCGGGAGCTCGAAGAGCTTCTCCGAGTCGCTCTCCGGCGTCGACCGCAGGAACACCTCGCGTCGGCCCTCGTTGTGGGTCACGACCACGAGCTGTGAGCCGTCCGGGAGGTCTATTTCGTGCTTCTTGCCGACGCCGGGAAGGTCGCTCTCGTAGACGGTCACACCACGAGCTTCGACGGCTCGGTACAAAAGCGTCGCGCGAGGGGCGACCCGAGCACGTCGCTCAGGCGACGACAGGGGCGACCTCGGCAACGACGGGGGCGGCCCCGGTGACGGCGAGGACCGTCCCGGCGGCGACGGCCGCGACCGGCGGGATCGAGAGGTTGTCGTCGACGACGTAGCCGGCGAGAACCGGTTTGAAGCCGTCGGCGACGGTCGCCCCCAACGCGGCTGCGATCGCGGCCGCCCCGCCGACGACGACGCCCGCGGCCGGGACGAGGAACGGGACCGACACCAGGAGACAGACGGTGAACATCGCGGCGAGCGTCCGGGGCCGCTTGTGCTCGTCCGCCTCCCGCGTCGTCCCGAGCAGCCCCGACACGGGATCGCCGAGCGTCAGCATCAGCGTCGCCGGCACGGCGACGGAGGGAGCAAACACGAGCGTGACGGCCGTGACGCTGAACATGTACAGCGCGTAGCCGGCGACGTTCGTCTGCTCGTACGCGCGGGTGAGTTCGTCGTAGATCGACCACTCGAGGCCCACCACGAGCCGGACGAACTCCAGGACGGCCGCGGTCGCAGAACAGAGGATCATCACGAGACCGAACTGCGACCAGGTCACGAAGCCCAGCACGTAGAGCAGCGGCAGGCCGGTCCCGCTCGCGTGGACGAGCCGACGTTTCAGTTCGCTCGCCGACGGGCGAGGGATCGGTGCGACGGGCGAAGGGGGCACCGGCTACGCGTTCGCGCCCGGCGCGACGAGTTCGTACGCCTCGACGAGGTCGTCGAAGGTCCGCGCGCCGCTCTCGACGGTCCGCAGCTCCGCGACGAGGTCGTCGATCGGAACGCGGATCTGCCGGGCGGTGTCGCGCTCGCGGATGGTGACGCTGTCGGGACCGTCGCCTTCGAGCCCGTCGCGGTCGACGGTGACGCAGAACGGCGTCCCGACCTCGTCCTGGCGACGGTAGCGGCGGCCGATGCTGCCCGAGTCGTCGTAGACGACGCTGAACCCGGCCGCGCGGAGGTCGTCGACGACCGCCTGCGCGCGGTCGACGAGTTCGTCGACGTTCGAGACGAGCGGGAAGACGCCGACGTCCGTCGGTGCCACCGTCGGCGACAGCGAGAGGTACGATCGGGTCTCGCCGTCGACCTCGTCCTCGCCGTAGGCGTGCGCCAAGAGGGTGTAGACCGTCCGATCGACGCCGAACGACGGTTCGATCACGTGCGGGGTGATGTGCTCGCCGGAGACGCGCTCTTCGTCCACGCTGAAGTTCGCCACGTCGGTGTCGACGGTGTGGGTCTCGCCGTCGACGTCGACGTCGACGGTCTCGCCTTCGAACGCCGCCGGGTCGCGCTCGGCGAGCGCTTCGAGCGCCGCTTTCACGTCGCCGGCGGCACCGCCGAACTCGGGGCCGAGCACGCTCATGTCCGGGTCGACGCCGGCTCGTTCGACGGTCTTCGGCTCGTCGTACTGCCGGAAGATCGTGAAGTCGTCGTCGCTGTACTCGCCGTGCTTCGAGAGGTCGTAGTCGCCCCGGTAGGCGAAGCCCGCGATCTCGATCCAGTCGCCGTCGACCTCGCTCTCTGCGTCCCAGCAGTCCGCCGCGTAGTGCGCGCGCTCGCCCGCGAGATGTTGACGGAAGCGGAAGCGGTCCATATCGACGCCGATCCGCTCGTACCACTCCTGAGCGATGCCGACGAAGTAACCGATCCACGGGTCGCCGATGATCTCCTCGTCGACGGCCTCGCCGACCGTCGTCTCGACGTAGTCACCGTCGTCGGCCTGCTGTTCGGTCGCCGGATAGAGCGTCACCTCGACGTCCGCGACCTCGTCGAGCTCCGGTTCGTCGCGCTCGGGGTCGACGAACTGCTCCAGTTCGGCCTGCGTGAACTCCCGCGTGCGGACGATGCTCTTCCGCGGCGAGATCTCGTTGCGGTAGGCGCGGCCGATCTGCGTCGCGCCGAACGGCAGGCTGTTGCGCGCGTACTCCTTGATGCGCGGGAACTCGACGAAGATGCCCTGGGCCGTCTCCGGTCGGAGGTAGCCCGGCGTCGACGACCCGGGGCCGATGTTCGTCTCGAACATCAGATTGAAGCTCTCGACGGACTCGCCGGCGAGGTGTGCGCCGCAGTTCGGACACTGCAGGTCGTGGTCGGCGATGAGCGCCTCGACCTCCTCGATCGGCAGCGACTCGGCGTCTTCGAGATCGGTCTCGTCTTCGATCAGGTGGTCGGCGCGGTGAGACTCGCCGCACTCCGGACACTCGACGAGCATATCGTCGAAGCCGTCGAGGTGACCGGAGGCCTCGAAGACGGGTTCCGGCATAATCGTCGGCGCTTCGACCTCGAAGTTGCCCTCCTGGACGGTGAAGCGGTCGCGCCAGGCGTCTTCGACGTTCGATTTGAGGGCCGCGCCCTGCGGACCGAACGTGTAGAAGCCGGCCGCGCCGCCGTACGCGCCGCTCGCGCCGAAGAAGTAGCCGCGGCGCTTGGCCAGTTCGGCGAGTCGCTCACCCTCCGTTTGCGCCCCGCTCATCACAGCGCCTCCAGCAGATCGACGTCGCGGACGATGCCGATCAGCTCGTCGCCCGCGACGAGCGGGATCTGCTCGATGTCCTCGGTGATCATCGCCTGCGCGATCTCGACTGCGGGCTTGCGCTTCGGGACGGTCACCAGGTCGTCGGACATGAACTTCGAGACCGGTTCGGTCGGGAGTTCGACGTTCCGCGTCGGGATGTAGCGCTTGCCGATGGCCTTGATGCCTTCCCACATCCACTCGTCGTCCTGCCCGGCCACGGAGTCGCCGGTGTCGTCCTCGCCCTCGACGACGCGGGCGACGTCGATGATGTCGACCTCGGTGAGGATCCCGTTCATACGGCCGTCGTCGTCGAGACAGACCGCGTAGGGAACGTTCGCGTAGAAGATTTCGCGTTCCGCGACCGGGAGCGGCGTCCCGTCGTACGTCGTGTTCACGTCTTCGGTCGCGACGTCGCCGGCGGTCGCTTCCAGTTCGACCTCGCCGCGAGCGATCGCGTGGACGACGTCAGTGACGGTGACGATGCCCTCGAGTTCACCGTCGACGACGGGGACGCGCCGCGTGCCGGCGTCGATCATCAGGTGCGCCGCCTCCTCGACGCCCGTGTCGGCCGTGACGGTCGGGACGTCCCGCATCAGGACCGCGAGCTGATCTTCGTCGGGGCGTTCGATCAGTTCCTCGCGGGAGACGAGTCCGCGGTACGCCTCGCCGTCGTCGGTCTGTTTGACCACCGGCACCGAGGAGAAGCCGCGTTCCTGGAGGTACTCCAGCACGTCGTCGCGGGTCCCCGGGAGTTCGACAGTGACGACGTCCTCGCGGGGAGTCATCGCGTCGGCAACGTTCATACGGCGCTTTACTGCGCCACACCTCTTGTACTCTTTGAAGCCCTGCGCCGGTATCACCGCGCTCAGCGCGTGATCGACGGGAGAACGAGGCCCCCGACTGCAGTCGGTCGACGTCGATGTCCCGCGCCTTCCGCCGTCGCAGTCGGCGGCTCCGAGTGCGAGCGACGGAACGGCGGAGCGACGGAGTAGCAGAGCGACGGAACGGCGGGGCACCAGCGTGACGCCGTGGCGGAGTAGCAGCGGGACGGCGGAGTAGCAGCGGGACGGAACTGAAGAGAACGACTGACAACCGCCGGAGAATCGGACGGTAGGGAGCCCGGCGTGAGGGCGTCGCGGATGAGAAATGGTACCGTACCAGCGCGGCAGCGAGCTCCCATCCGTTGTGTGGTCGACGGTAATTGTGCATTATCTTGCTATTCTTTCGGAGCAAATATTCATATCCGTGTATTCCGTCACGACATCGATCCGACGGGTTTATGTACGGGTGAGACGCACTACCAAACATGACGCCGAATGCGACGGCAGCAGCGTCCGACGCGTCGCGCGCCGAGGTGATGGCCTCGGTGGACTCCACCCCCGCACAGTCGGAGTTCATTATCGCGGACATTACCCGCGACGATGCGTGGCTTTCGATGCCAGTATCGGAGGCGCCGTCGCTTCGAGACTGGGCCTGACGCGGACGCCCAGACGGGTTCTTTTCTGATCGCCGTCGAGCGATAGTCGCGGCACTGCGACCGGTAACGGTGACCATACCGTCTCCCTCGCGGATCGAGGTGGATCCTACCGGCCGCGCGACCAGCAGGATTTTTGTCCGCGTCTCTCGAGCCACTGGGTATGCACTACCGCGAGGTCGACGCGAGCCGGGAGTTTCTGCTCCGACTCGAAACGGGGGCCGACTGGCGCACTGAGATCGAGGAGTTCGCCGCCCTCGAAGAGATCGACGCCGCGTGGTTTCAGGCGATGGGCGCCGTCCGGGACGCCGAGGTGTGGTTCTACGACCAGGAGGACAAAGAGTACCGCTCGGTGACGTTCGACGAGCCGCTGGAGGTCGCCGCCTGCGTCGGCAACGTCTCCTACCTCGACGGCGAGCGCTTCGCGCACACCCACGCCGTCCTCTCGCGACCCTCCGGACAGGCGCTGGCGGGGCATCTGAACGCCGCGACCGTCTTCGCCGGTGAGGTGTATCTCCGCGCGTTCGAGGACGGACTCGAACGGGAACACCACGAGCCGACCGATCTGGACCTCTGGCTGTAATCGTGCGGCCGGACGACGAGCGGTACTTCGAGCGGATCGAGTCCCGCCTCGACGAGGCGTTCGACCGCGCAGAGCGCGCCAAAGCGCGCGGTCACGACCCCGAACCGGAGGTCGAGATCCCGGTCGCGAAGGATATGGCCGACCGCGTCGAGAACATCCTCGGCATCGCGGGCGTCGCAGCGCGCGTCCGCGAACTGGAGGGTCAGATGTCTCGGGAGGAGGCCGCCCTGGAACTGGTCACGGACTTCGTCGAGGGCAGCGTCGGCGACTACGACAGCCGCGAGGGGAAGGTCGAGGGCGCGGTCCGGACGGCGGTCGCGCTCCTCACCGAGGGCGTCGTCGCCGCGCCCATCGAGGGCATCGACCGGGTGGAGATCCTCGAGAACGACGACGGCACCGAGTTCGTGAACGTCTACTACGCCGGGCCGATCCGATCCGCCGGCGGGACCGCCCAAGCGCTCTCGGTGCTCGTCGCCGACTACGCCCGCTCGCTGCTCGGGATCGAGGAGTACGCGGCCCGCTCCATCGAGGTCGAGCGCTACGCCGAGGAGGTCGCGCTCTACGACAAAGAGACCGGGCTGCAGTACTCGCCGAAGGACAAGGAGACGAAGTTCATCGCCGAGCATATGCCGATCATGCTCGACGGCGAGGCCACCGGCGACGAGGAGGTCTCGGGGTTCCGCGACCTCGAACGCGTCGACACGAACTCCGCCCGCGGCGGGATGTGTCTGGTCCTCGCGGAGGGGATCGCGCTCAAAGCGCCGAAGATCCAGCGCTACACCCGCGGGCTCGACGAGGTCGATTGGCCGTGGCTGCAGGACCTCATCGACGGGACGGTCGGCGAGGATACCGAGAGCGCGGGATCCGACGGAGAGGGAGCGGACGGTAGTAGCGGCGAGGACGGTAGCGAGGAGTCCAGCCCCGACGGCGACAGTGGAGATGGCGCTGCAACCGAGAGCGACGACTCCGCCGAAGACGAGGACGACGCCCCCGCCGGACCGCCGCGGCTCGACCCGTCGACGAAGTATCTCCGGGATCTGATCGCCGGGCGTCCGGTCTTCGGTCACCCGAGCGCCGAGGGGAGCTTCCGGCTCCGCTACGGCCGCTCGCGCAACCACGGCTTCGCGACGGCGGGCGTCCACCCGGCGACGATGCACCTCGTCGACGACTTCCTCGCGACGGGGACGCAGATCAAGACCGAGCGGCCCGGGAAGGCCGCCGGCGTCATCCCGGTGGACTCCATCGAGGGGCCGACAGTCAGACTCGCCAACGGCGACGTGCGCCGGATCGACGACCCCGAGGAGGCGCTGGAGGTCCGCAACGGCGTCGAGAAGATCATCGACCTCGGCGAGTATCTCGTCAACTTCGGCGAGTTCGTCGAGAACAACCACCCGCTCGCGCCCGCCTCCTACGTCTACGAGTGGTGGATCCAGGAGTTCGAGGCCGCCGGCGCACCCGTGCAAGCGCTCGACGACGACCCCGGCGTCGACCTCGAACATCCGACGCCGTCGGAAGCCCACGAGTGGGCGACGGCGTACGACTGCCCGCTGCACCCCGACTACACGTATCTCTGGCACGACATCTCCGTCGCGCAGTTCGAGGCGCTCGCCGACGCCGTCGAGGCCGGCGAGGTCAGAGCCGCGGAGACCGACGGCGGCCTCTCCGGCGCGGACGGACGCGCCGCCCGCGATGCCGGGATGGGACGCGACGAATCACCGGCCGACGTCGGGGGTGTCCTCGAACTCCCCGAGACGGACGCCATCGCAGAGACGCTGGAACACCTGCTCGTCGAGCACCAGCGGCGCGAGGGGACGATCCGGGTTCCCGAGTGGCGGCTCCTCGTTCGCTCGCTCGGCTTCGCAGTCGGCGACGAGGCGCGCTCGCTCGATCGGACGTGGCGCGCCGACGGCCTCTCGGCCCGCGCCCGAGGGTGGGACGACGGCGAGAGCGCGCTCGTGGCCGCGAACGAGGTCGCCCCCTTCGAGCTCCGCGAGCGCGCGCCGACGCGCGTCGGAAACCGGATGGGCCGTCCCGAGAAGTCCGAGTCGCGCGACCTCTCGCCCGCAGTCCACACGCTGTTCCCGATCGGCGAGGCCGGCGGGAGCCAGCGCGACGTCGGCGACGCCGCTCGCCTGCTCGACGATCAGGGTCGGCGCGGGGTCGTCGACGTCCGCGTGGGCGACCGTCACTGTCCCGACTGCGACACCCACACCTACCGGACGACGTGTCCGGAGTGCGGCACGCACACCGAGCCGTACTACGAGTGCGACGACTGCGGCCGCGTCGTCGAACCGGACGAGTCGGGCCGCGTCTACTGCGAACGCTGCGAACGCGAGGTCACGAGTCCCGACTGGTTCTCCGTCGACGTCGGCGAGGAGTACCGGCAGGCCCTCGAAGCAGTGGGCGAGCGCGAGTCGGCGTACGACATTATGAAAGGCGTCAAGGGGCTCACCTCCGCCGACAAAACGCCCGAGCCGATGGCGAAGGGCGTTCTCCGGGCGAAGAACGGAGTCACGTCGTTCAAGGACGGCACGGTCCGCTACGATATGACGGACCTGCCGGTCACCGCCGTCCGGCCGGCCGAACTCGACGTGACCGCAGCCGACTTCCGCGAACTGGGCTACGAGACCGACATCGACGGCGAGCCGCTGGAGTTCGACGATCAGCTCGTCGAGCTGAAAGTGCAGGACATCGTCCTCTCGGACGGCGCGGCCGAACATATGCTCAAGACGGCGGACTTCGTCGACGACCTCTTGGCACAGTTCTACGACCTGCCGCCGTTCTACGAGGTCGACGAGCGCGAGGAGCTCGTCGGCGAACTCGTCTTCGGGATGGCCCCGCACACCTCCGCCGCGGTCGTCGGCCGCGTCGTCGGCTTCACGTCCGCGGCCGTCGGCTACGCGCATCCGTACTTTCACGCCGCAAAACGCCGGAACTGCTTCCATCCGGAGACCAAAGTCTGGTACCGCGACGAGGCTGAGAACTGGCATCACGAACAGATCTGTGACCTCGTAGAACCGCGTCTCGACGACCCGACAGAAGACGATTTCGGGACGCTCGTGCAGGAGCTCGACGGCGACGTCTACGTCCCGTCGATCGACGAGGACGGCACCGAAACGATACAGCCCGTCGACGCCGTCTCGAAGCACGTCTCCCCCGATCATCTCGTTCGGGTCGAGACGCAGCGCGGCCGTGAGATAACAGTCACGCCGGACCACCGGTTGTGTCGGTGGAGCGACGGCGTCGAGAGGATCGAGGCATCGAGCGTGACGCCGGGCGATGACCTCCCCCTCCCGTCAGATCCCGCGTTCCGAGGCGGACAGCGAGCGGCGAAGCCGAGTCCGACACGTGCCGACGGGGGAGTAGCCACTGACGCTGTCGAAGCCGTCGAGTACGTCGAAAGCGACGTCGAGTACACCTACTGCCTGACGGTCGAGGGCACACACACGCTCGTGTCGAACTCGGTGTACACCGGTCAGTGCGACGGCGACGAAGACTGCGTGATGCTTCTGATGGACGGCCTCCTCAACTTCTCGAAGGACTACCTGCCCGACAAGCGCGGCGGCCAGATGGACGCGCCGCTCGTGATGTCCTCGCGGATCGATCCAAGCGAGATCGACGACGAGGCGCACAATATGGACATCGTCCGACAGTACCCACGAGAGTTCTACGAGGCGACGCGCGAACTCGCGGATCCCGGCGAGGTCGAGGAGCTGATCCGGCTGGGCGAGGACACGCTCGGGACCGACGACGAGTACCGCGGCTTCGACCACACCCACGATACTTCTGACATCGCGCTCGGACCGGATCTGTCGGCGTACAAGACGCTCGGCTCGATGATGGACAAGATGGACGCCCAACTGGAGCTCTCGCGGAAGCTCCGCGCGGTCGACGAGACGGACGTCGCAGAGCGGGTCATCGAGTACCACTTCCTGCCGGATCTGATCGGGAACCTCCGGGCGTTCTCCAGACAGGAGACCCGGTGTCTCGACTGTGGCGAGAAGTACCGCCGGATGCCGCTGACCGGCGACTGCCGCGAGTGCGGCGGTCGCGTGAACCTCACGGTGCATCAGGGATCGGTGAACAAGTACATGGACACCGCGATTCACGTCGCCGAGGAGTTCGGCTGCCGGGAGTACACCAAACAGCGGCTCGAAGTGCTGGAGAAGAGCCTCGAATCCGTCTTCGAGAACGACAAGAACCGTCCGACGAGCCTCGGCGACTTTATGTAGCCCGGCGGGGGCGAACGCCTCCGCTCGGGCCCGCTCGTCCGCAGCTCACTCCAGGTAGCCGAGGTCGCGGAGTCGCTCTTGAGCTTCATCGTCCATCTCGTCGACGCTGTCGCCGGAGACGTCGTCGTCGAGCGCGTCGGTCCACGCGCCGCCGACCGCCGACTCGAAAGCCGCGAGCGTCTCGTCGGTCGCCTCGATCGCGGCGTCGTCGGCGTCGGCGACGTTCGCGGTCTCGTCGGGGTCTGTGTCGAGGCGGTATGCCTCGTCGGGGATGCGGTCGACGCGGACGTACTTCGCGTCGGTCCGGCGGGCCGCGCGCATTCGGGAGTAGAACCGCGAGTCGCTCGGGAGCGTGATGCCGGCGTCGGCCGCCTTCTCCTCGAGTTGGTTCAGTTCCACGACCGGACGGGAGTACTCGACGAACGCGTAGTCGCCGTCGCCGCGCTGTCCGGGGTCGCGGTCGGCGGCGTCGAGGTCGTCGAAGGCGCGATAGGAGTCGGAGACGAGCGAGCGAGTGCGATCGAGCGCGACGGCGTCGTCGCCGGGCGCGGCGGGCGTGCCGCCGTCGACGTCGAGGACGTCGAGGACGGTGTGATACAGGTCGACGAGTTCGACCTGGTCCCCGCGTCGGTCGACGTCCAGCGCGGGGTGCTTGATCATCAGCGGAACGTTCACGAGCGGGTCGTACAGACAGAACTCGTGGCCGTAGAGGTCGTGTTCGCCGTGTAGTTCGCCGTGGTCGGCGCAGACGACGACCATCGTGTCGTCCCACGCACCCTCGGCCTTCAGCCAGTCGAAGAGGCGGCCGAGCTGGTCGTCGATGTGTGCGATCTCGGCGTCGTAGAGGCCGCGGATGTCCGCCCACTCGTCGTCGCTGATCTCCCGTGCACCCGAGTTGTACTCCTTCGAGTTCTGACAGACCTCCGCAGAGTCGACGCCCGGAGCGAACTCCTCGGCGAACTCCTCCGGCGGGTGATACGGGAGGTGTGCGTCCATCAGATTGATGAACGCGAACGATCGGTCGGCGTCGTCGACGAACGACTTCGTGCGGTCGATCACCGCGGGCGTCTTCGAGTCGGCCCCCTCGCTGCCGGCGAAGTACTCGTGGGCCGTGTTCCCGAGGCTGACGAGTTTGTCGGCGAGCGAGCGGAGCGCCTCGTTGTCGTTCATCGTCTTCCACGCGCGGGCGAGCGGTCCGGAGAGGAACTCGCCGGGCATCACCTCGAAGAAGTTGTCCTGGTCGTCGAAGCCGTCGGTGAGATGCGTGTACGGCGTGATCCAGGCGTTCGAGGAGTAACAGGCGGTGTCGTAGCCCGCGGCCGAGAGCGTCTGTGCGAGCGTCGTCGCGCCCTCCAGATACGGGTTCTCCTGGTCGGCACCGTGCTGTGAGGGGTACATCCCGGTGAAAAGCGACGCGTGGACGGGCAGCGTCCACGGCGCGGGCGCGACCGCCTGCTCGAAGACCGTCGCCTCCTCGGCAAAGGCGGCGAGGTTCGGCGTCGTCGGGCGGTCGTACCCGTACGGCGTGAGACGGTCCTTCCGGACCGTATCCATCACGACGAAGAGGACGTTCTCGGGCGATTCGATGCTCATACGCTCTCTCACAGCGAGGGCATCAAAGAGTCACCGGTCCCCGGTCGAAACCGGGGTGCCGAGTCCGTTCAGAACGGAGCCTGTGGGCCTTCGTCGCTGTCGGTGTCGTCGCTCGAACTCTCGCCGGGGAACGAGGGGGACATTCCGCTGTCGTGTCCGCCGCCGCCCATTCCGGTTTCGGCGTGGACCATCTCGATCTCGGGGATCTCCTTGACCATCCGGCTCTTGATCGCCTGGATCGTCATCGGGGAGATGCCGCAGCCCGAGCAGGCCCCGCCGAGCATAATCGTGACCTCACCGCTCTCGCGGTCGAGGTGCTGGATGGCGGCCGAGCCGCCGTGCATCTGGATCTGCGGGAAGTTCCGGCGCAGGAAGTTCGTGACGCGCTCTTTCAGGTCGTCGTCGCCGTTCGCGGCGTCCGTGCTCATACCTATGCCCTCGGGGTGGACGGGCTTAGGCCTTTGGTTCCCCCCAACGCGACCGGGAACGGTCCCGCTTCAGTCGTCCAATTCGAAGACGCGTCGGTGTTGCTCGCGGAGCTCCTCGACGTAGGTGTCGAGCACCGCGGAGAGTTTCTCGTCGTCGACGACGATCGCAGTCAGTCGTTCGGTGGGGTTCTCGGGCAACTCGATGCGGAAGTCACCGTCCTCGTAGAACGGTTCGGATTCGTTGAGGATCTGCTGGTCGATCGCGTGCACGAGCTCCGAGTCGTACTGGTCGTTCATCGTCTCGAACGCGCTCTTGTACGCACGCTGGAGCTCCGGGAAGTAGTTCGCGTACTTGTCTTCGAACTTCTCGGGGTCGAACTCGGTCATATCTCTCCTTGACCGGGTCGGTACAAACCGGTTTTGTCCGACTGCGACGGCGGCGACGGGTGCGCCGACCGCAACGCGTCTCGGTCCCCCCACGTATTTGTCGGGGGAGCGACGAGGTGCGGGTGTGAACGGGCTCGAAGTGACCCTCAGACTGGTCGCCGGCCTCGCGCTGATTCTGGTGAACGGCTTCTTCGTCGCCATCGAGTTCGCGCTCACGCGGGTGCGTCAGTACCCCGAATCAGAGTTCGATAAGCCGGGGCTGCGCCGTGCCTGGGAGATGACCGACGACCTAGAGATCTACCTGACGAGCTGTCAGGTGGGGATAACCGCCTCCAGTATCGCCGTCGGGATCGTCGCCGAACCGGCACTGGCGGCCCTTTTCGAGCCGTACTTCGAGACGACGGTGTTGGCATCGATCGGTGCGGGCGGGGTGCTGGCCTTTCTCCTCATCAACCTCCTGCATCTCACGCACGGCGAGCAGACGCCGACGTATCTGGGCGTGGAGCGCTCGAAGTTCGTCACCCGCTACGGCGCGACGCCGCTGTACTGGTTCGCGAAGCTGATCGCGCCGATCATCGCGGTCGGCGACGGCGTCGCGAAGTGGACGCTCAAACTGTTCGGCGTCGAGATGACCGGGGCCTGGCTCGAAGCCGAGACGGACGCGATCGAGTCGCGGGCGGATCTCCGCCACCAACTCGGATCGGTGCTCGACCGCGGCGACCTGCCCGAGGAGCGCCGCGAAGAGATCCTCAATGCGCTCGCGGTCGGCGACCGTTCGATCCGCGACGTGATGACTCCCGCGGAGGACGTCGTCTTCCTCAGGACCACCGACTCCGTCGCGGAGAATCTCGACCGGATCGGGGCCAGCCCACACACGCGGTTTCCGCTCGTCGGCGACGACCTCGACGACTTCCGCGGGGTCGTCTACGTCCCGCCCGTCGTCGCGAACGTCGACGACCTCCGCGACGGCACGACGACGTTCGAGGAGGTCGCCGCGCCGCCGATGACGTTGTCTGCGGAGACGGACATCAGCGAGGCGATCGATCAGTTTCAGGTGGAGCGACAGGAGCTGGCGCTCGTGCTCGACGGCGGCGAGGTCGTCGGCCTGCTGACGGCGACGGACGCCTTCGAGGCCGTGATGGGCGATCTCGAAGACCCGCTCGACGTCGACGCCACCGACCGCGACCACCCC
The DNA here is from genome assembly GCA_003665935.1 of Halobellus sp. Atlit-31R. Classification (GTDB taxonomy): domain Archaea; phylum Halobacteriota; class Halobacteria; order Halobacteriales; family Haloferacaceae; genus Haloquadratum. Next base: position 431,018 of record QPLR01000003.1, read on the forward strand.
GTCTCCCCCGAGGAGACCGGCTGAGAGTTCGACCGCGAGCGGGCACCCGACGCTATTTGTGGATTCGCACGAATGATCGATCTATGTTCGAGGAGGTCCTCTTTCCGACTGACGGCAGCGAGGGCGCGGCACAGGTACTCGATCACGTGCTCGATCTGGCCGTCGCGCACGAGGCGACGCTGCACGTGCTCACGGCCGCCGGGCCCGGCGGTGATCGGCTAGCGGACGACCCCAACGACGTCGGCGCGGCGATCGAGGCCGAGGCCGAGTCGATCGTCACGGCCGCCGCCGACCGGGCTGCCGAGCGCGGCATCGAGACCGTCACGGCGGTCCGCCGCGGCGATCCCTCCGAGGCGATCGTCGACTACGCCGACGAGACGGGCGTCGGCCTCGTCGTGATGCCGACGCACGGGCGGACCGGCCTCGAACGGCTCGTCATCGGAAGTACCACCGAGCGCGTGGTCAGACGGTCGACGGCACCCGTTCTCACCGTCCAGCCGGACGCGGAGTCCGACCTCGCGTACCCCTACGAGCGGATTCTCGTGCCGACCGACGGCAGCGAGTGTGCGACGACGGCGCTGTCGTTCGGAGCCGACCTCGCCGCCACGGACGGGTCGAGACTGGACCTCCTCGCCGTCGTCGACATCGCCCACCTCGGTCTCGACGTGCGGGTGGATCTCCAGATCGAACAGTTAGAATCGAACGCGGAGCGGTTCGTCGACGACGGCGTCGTGCTCGCGACGAACGCCGGCGTCGACGAGGGCGACGTCGCGGGACACGTCGAGACCGGCACGTCGATCTACCGGACCATCCGATCGTTCGTCGACGACCACGACGTCGACCTCGTGGTGATGGGAACACACGGCCGGACCGGGCTCGATCGCTACCTGCTCGGGAGCGTTACCGAGAAGATCCTCCGGACCGTCTCCGTCCCAGTGCTGACGGTTCGAGAGCGAGAGACCGAGTAGCGGCCGGTCCGACGGAGCCTTCGACGGCTGTCGCCCGGAGAGATGCCCCACGAGATCGGGACTGCCTCCGCCGTGGACGCAACGAAGTCCGAATTCGTCGACCTGCGAGGCACCGTTTCGGTCGTGACGGCGGCCGTGTGATTCTGTATAGCATTATCTGGTTTGCACTGCGATAAGTGCCCCCTGACCAATCCATCCGAGCAGGCTCCGTACCGCACTCAGAGGCGGGAAGCCGCGACTCCGACACTCAACGGGCCGCGATCGGTTCTCCGGCCGAGATGGTGAACTCGACGTTCGCCGCGAGACTGAGTAAGGCGCGGTCGCCGGTGTCGAGCGACCTCAGTCGTCGACCGCGCGGGTGGTCACCCAACGTGTACGACACGCGGCTGTACGGCCAGAAGCCGACGTCGCCCTCGATCGTCAGGTGTTCGCGCAGCACACGCCCGTCTCTGATCGTGTAGCTCTCGGAGGTGCGCGTCTGGTCGAATGTCGGCGGCCGCGGAATCGTGATATCGATAACGGGTGTATCGCCGACCTCGACGATCGTTCGTCGGTGGAGGCCTTCGTCGAGGTGTGTGATCTCGGCGACTTCCTTCGGATACCCCCAGATTTCGACACCCAGTGCTCGTGCGGGCTCTGTGGTCACCGGGAGATACCAGACGTAGCCGCTCACGCCGTGGGTGAGAATAGATGCGTAAGGGGGTGGAGTCGAGCCGACCGAAGCCGGGATGAGGACGCCGAATTCGTCGTACGGTTCGATCTCGCCCCGACGGCCGATGCGATCGTACTCGACGCACAGCAGCGTCACGCCGGCCCGGTTCGGCGTCATCCGGATCGGGGCCAGACTGTCCGGAAGCAACGCACGCGCGGCGTCGTAGTCGGCCGACAGGACCACGCCGGTCATCGTCGCCTGCGTGACGAGCGGCAGTTCGACGCGATGTCCCGTCGAGAGCGTTACCGCTGCTGCGGTAGTCGTCTCAGGTGCGCTATCTTCTGTCATAGTTTGTGCTGATCGAGTGGCGGTAAGCGTATTGCTGTGGTTATACGGCCCCATACATAAATTGCAGAGCGCTATACGAATTTCGGGTGAGCAGGCAGTAGCGAGTTCCGGGCCGGAGGAAGCATCAGCAAGAAAAGTGCCTTGGTTCGTGACGTCGAACGGCCGGTATGGGAAACGAGGACGTCGACGACGTGGACAAGGCGATTCTGTACGCGCTGCAGGAAGACGCCCGGAATATGTCGTCAGGCGACATCGCCGAGCGAACCGGGACCTCGGACAGCACCGTCCGCAAGCGGATCCAGCGACTCGAATCCGAGGGGCTGATCAAGGGGTACAGCGCCGAGGTGGACTACCGACAGTCCGGCTACCCGCTGCGGATGTTGCTGTTCTGCACCGCTTCGATCCCCGAGCGCGGCGAACTCATCTCGGACATCCTGGACATCGATGGGGTCATCTCGGTGCAAGAGCTGGTCACCGGCGAGCGGAATCTGCTCGTGACGGCTGTCGGGGAGTCCGACGACGACATCACGCCGGTCGCACAGAGGCTGCTGGAGATGGGGCTCACGGTCGCCGACGAGGTACTCGTCCGAAGTCACGAGACGACCCCGTTCAGCGACTTCGACCCCGAGAAGCACTCCGAGTAGGACGCTGTCCGTCCCCAGTCCGCGTGCACGAGACAGTTAAGTGGCTCCTGTCGGAACTCCGGTCCGGAGCCTGAACCCCGATACCGGGCGGGCGGCCGGTCTCCGCTAAAACCATAACGTTCTATAATTCTGTTTCTCAGAACGTTTTGTGAATTTAGACAGATTTAATAGACGATCTGTTCGTATACCTGAGTAGAACGACTGAGGACCGTCGCACGATGGCTACAGCGAGCCACACGCGGCAGTCGCCGGTCGAGACAGACCAACCAATGAACGAGCGAGACCACTGGAAGACGGTAGGACAGCTTCCGACGCCGACGACGAATGACTCACGTGTGCCAGCCGCACTGACGCGACTGGTGTGGCTGCTGTGGGTCGCAAGCCTCGGGGTGCTCGCCGTTCGATTCCGAAGCGAGACGGCGTGGGAGCTGGGCCCGTTCGCCGTCGACGGACTGACCACCGTGATGTGGGTGACGGTCACCTTCTTCAGTGGGATCGTCCACAGTTACTCGCGGCGGTATCTGGCCGGGAGCGGCCACATCGACCGCTTCTTCGGTCGGGTGTTCGCCTTCACCCTCGTCGTGATGGCGCTGGTGGCAGTGGACCACCTCGCGCTGTTCTGGGCCGCGTGGCTGGCGATGGGACTCGTGATGTCGCAGTTGATCGGCCACATCGAGGGCTGGCCCCAGGCACAGGCCGCAGGCGGGCTCGCGCGTCGGTACTTCCTCGGGAGCAGTGCCGCGCTCGGCGTCGCACTCGTCGCTCTGTGGTGGCTCACGGGCGCGACGACGGTTTCGGGGGTCGCAACGGCCGTCGAGACGCTCCCCGCGGCCGGTATCGCGGTCGCGGCCGGCGCGCTCCTCGTGGCCGCGATGGCCCAGTCGGCACTGGTGCCGTTTCACACCTGGTTGCTCTCCTCGATGACCGCCCCGACGCCGGCGTCGGCGCTGATGCACGCCGGGTTCGTCAACGCGGGCGGGATTCTGCTGGTGCGCTTCGCACCGGTCGTCACTGCAGAACCGGGCGTGATGGTGGCGATCGTGATCGTCGGCGCGACGAGCGCGCTGGCCGGGAAGCTCCTGAAGACCGTGCAGACGGACGTAAAACGGCAGCTGGGCTGCTCGACCGTCGGACAGATGGGTTTCATGCTGATGCAAGCGGGGCTGGGGTTCTTCGGAGCCGCCATCACGCACCTCATCCTGCACGGATTCTACAAGGCGTATCAGTTCCTCGCGGCTGGCGACGGCGTCGAGCAGAAGTCGCCGGCGGCCGAGAAAGAGAGCGGATCGACGGGCGTCGTCGGACTCGCCGTGATCGTTCTCACCGGACTCGCGGGAGGCGGCGTGTTCGCCGTTCTCACCGGGAAGGGGACAGGGTTCGACACCGGACTCCTGCTCGCGCTGCTCGTCGTCCTGACGACGCTCCACGCGTCCCGGGAGACGCTCAAACACACTTCGCTGCCGGTAGCTGTGCGCTACGGAGCTGTTCCACTCGTCTTTCTGCCGGCGATCGCGATCTACGCGGCGGTCTACCGCGTGATCGAAGGGCTGGTCGTCGGGCTGCCGGCTGTCGGCACCCCGGTAGAGCTGACCCCCGTCCACGGGCTGGTCGCCGTCGCGTTCGTCCTGACGTATCTCGTCGTCGAGAGCGGCGTCTACCAGCAGAGCGAGCGCGTGTACGTGGCGCTTCTGAACGCAGCGCAGCCACCCTCGGAAACGCTGCTGACATCGACGGAGGACTACAATGAGTACTGAATCCGCAGTTCGTGAGAGCGTATCGCAGGCGGCGTCGACAGTCGGGTCGGTCTGGCCGCTCCACTCGTTCGTGACGGCCAACCCCCTCGCAGGGTTCGAGGACCGGCCGTTTCACGAAGCGACGGCGCGGGCCGAAGCGCTGCTCGGAGGTGACGGCTACCCGAGCGTCGACGTGTTCCGGCGGGCGTGGGAGACCGGACAGATCGACGCCGACGTCTTGAGGACGCATCTGGCCGATCACGGCTACGACGCGGATCCCGAGACGCTCCTCGGCCGGATGGCGGCGGCCCAGAGCGGCGAGACCCGCGCAAGCGTCGGATCGGAACCGACGGCTGACACAGCGACAGATCGGGTCGATGCCGTCCTCACGAAGTGGCTGGCGGCGTTCCTCGACCAGGGACAGGCCGCGTGGTCGATGCCCAACCGCGAGGAGGGGTTCTACGCGGCGTTCCGCGCTGCGGCACCGTACGACAGCCGGATCCCGGACAGGACTGCGATCGCCGACCTCCCGGACGAACCGATCGACGCCATCCGGGAGCGTCTCTCTGAGTGTCCCGTCGGACGGTGGACCGAGGTGTTCGAGTTCCAGTTGGCGGCGCTGCCGGGGTGGACCGGGTTCATCAAGCAGCGGGCGGCCGACGAGGGCGCCTGGCAGTCGCGCTACCCGATCACGCTCGTCGGCTATCTGGCCGTTCGGTTGACGCTCGTCGACCTGTTCGATGCGCCGCTCGAACCGACGGCGACGTCCGACGCCGACGCCGACGACGCAGACGCCGACGAGAACGCGATTCCGCTCCCCGAACTCTGGCTGCGCGCGTGGGAGGCGACGTACCGCCGGGAGCTCGTCGACCGGCTCACCGACGCCAGCGCCGCCCACGCTCGCGAGTCGGGCGTGCAGGACGACCAGTCGGGCGTGCAGGACGATCGGCCGGACGCGCAGCTGGTGTTCTGTATCGACACCCGTTCGGAGGTCCTCCGCCGCCACATCGAAGCCGCCGGGAACTACGAAACCCACGGTTACGCGGGGTTCTTCGGGATCCCGATGCGGTACACGGGCTACGGCTCGAAGGTCACCGTCGACGCGTGTCCGCCGATCGTCGACGCACAGCACCGAATCACGGAGCGGCCCGCGGAGGGAAGGACTGCGGAGCGCGACGAGCACGAGCGCTGGCACGGCGTCGCGAGTGCGGCCAGAACCGTCGTCAAGGACCTCCGGTCGAACGCCGCGACCGTGTTCAGTTTCGTCGAGAGCGCCGGCCTGGGGTACGGTGCGTCGCTCGCCGCGCGGACGCTGCTTCCCTCCCGCGTCTACGACCTCTTCGAGGCGGTCGACGAGCGCGTCGTCGACGATCACGAGTTCTGCGAAGCGTCGTTCGATCCCGAGACGGGCTCGTCGCACGAGTTGCCGGCGGGACTCACGCTCGAAGAGCGGGTCGAGTACGCGGCGACCGCGTTCGAGCTGCTCGGGTGGGAGCAGTTCGCCCGCGTCGTCGTCTTCGCTGGCCACGGGAGCCAGACGACGAACAATCCGTTCGAGTCGAGTCTGGACTGCGGGGCCTGCGCCGGGAACGCCGGCGGTCCGAACGCCCGCGTGCTGGCACAGATCTGCAACGACGAAGCGGTGAAGTCGGTGCTCCGCGACCGCGGGTTCGACATCCCGACGGACACGGTCTTCCTCGCCGCAGAGCACAACACGACCACCGACGACGTCGAGCTCTACGCCGGCCCCGGCGACGTGCCCGCGAGCCACGCGCCCGACGTCGAACGGCTCCGCGCGGATCTGGCTGCCGCGCGGGCCGGGGCGGCCGCCGAACGGGTCGGTGCCGACGGCGATCGGGCGGCCCTGCGCGAGGTCGAGCGTCGCGCCGCCGACTGGGCGGAGACGCGTCCGGAGTGGGGGTTGGCCGGCAACGCGGGGTTCGTCATCGGCCCGCGGGCGCTGACCGAGGGCCTCGATCTCGACGGGCGCGCGTTCCTGCACTCCTACGACTGGCGGACCGACGCCGACGGCGACGCCCTGGAGGCGATCCTGACGGGGCCGATGGTCGTCACCCAGTGGATCAACAGCCAGTACTACTTCGCGACGGTCGACAACGCGGTCTACGGGAGCGGGTCGAAGGTGACGCAGAACCCGGTCGGAAACGTCGGCGTCTACCAGGGTAACGGCGGCGATATCCTGGGCGGTCTCCCCCTGCAGTCGCTGATGAGCGGGGCCGACGAGCCGTATCACCAGCCGCTCCGCCTCTCGACCGTCCTCCACGCGCCGGTCGACCGCGTGACCGACGTCCTGACCGATCACGAGAAACTGGTAGAACTGCTCGACAACGGCTGGCTCTCGCTTACGGTCGTCGACCCGACGCAGGGCCACCGTGCGTTCAACTACGCGGGCGAACTGGAGTGGACCGGGGCGACCGAGACGGCGACGGCCGCCGAAGCAGCGCCGACTGCTGCGCCGGAAGCCTCCGTCGCCGACGACTGACGGGCCGGCGTCAGCGCCGCGGGACTCCGCTCAGGAGAGTTGCTCGCCGACGATCCGATCGGCTTCGGCGACGAACGTCGCGCGCGTGCCGGCCGGAACGGTCGCGCCCGCGGCGACGTCGTGACCGCCGCCGTCGCCGCCGACTTCACGGGCGGCCTCGCGCATCACGCGCGAGAGATCCAGTCCCTGTCGAACGAGCGCGTGAGAGCCGCGAGCGCTGACTTTCACCTCCTCGTCTGACTTTTCGGCGAACGCGAGGATCGGGACGTCGCCGCGGACACCGCTCGTACCGACGGCCATCCCCGCGACGATCCCGACGATGGTCTCGCGGATGCGCGTTCCGGCGTCGAACCACTGGACGTTCTCCTCGACGGTCGTGCCCTCGTTCTGCACCCACTGGAGGCCCTCCGAGAGATTGCGCCGGTGGTTCCGGAGGAGCCTCCGCGCGCGGTCGAGCGCCTCGTCGCGGTCACCCAAGCAGACGGCGAGGCCGACGTCGGCGCGCTCGTACCGCGCGGTCGCGTTCAGAAGCGTCGAGAACTCGCTTACGTCCCGGAGTTCGGTGCCGCGGTCCTCGCCGGTGAGCGTGTATGTGGTCCCGACGAGTTCGTCGATGCGATCGGCGGGGACACCCGACGCGATGGCGCGCTGCAGTAGCCCGCTCACGACGGTCTGTCGCTCTGCCATCGTCAGATCGACCCAGCGGCGCCACTCGTCGCCGTCCCGAAGGTCGAGATCGAGCTCCGAGAGGAACTCGATCGCGCCGTGCTCGTCGTTCGTGATGCCCGGGATCCGGACGTCGGTGGCGTACTCGAGGAACTTCGGGAGCGGGCGCGTCTGTCGACCGTAGACCAAGAGGTCGGTCGCCTCTTCGAGGACGCCGGCGGCGACGCCCTCCTCGACGATTCCCTGATTCGCCCCGGAGAGCCCACCGTCGGTGCCCTGCATATCTCCGACCGCGCCGACGACCGCGAGCCCGGCCAGATCGCGGTTGTCGACGTTCGGCGGTTCGAGAGCGCGCGCGAGCGTGTAACTCGCGCCGGCTCCGGAGAGCTCCGACGCGCCGTCGAGCCCGAAAAGCAGCGGATTGAGGTGGCACGCGGGCTCGTCGACGCCGTCCGGCACGTCCGCCGGCCGGTGGTGGTCGGCGACGACCGGCGTGAACGCGCCGTCGGCCGCGTACGGGGCGACGACGTCGAGCTGGCCGCTCCCGAAGTCGGTGAAAAGCACCGTGTCGTAGTCGGTCGCGGCGATGCGTTCGATCTCCCGCTCGTCGAGTTGCTTCGCGAACACGGTCTCGAACGGTATCTCGGCGCGTTCGAGCGCCGTCGCCGCGATCGCCGCGCTCGTCAGCCCGTCGGCGTCGATGTGCGAGGCCAGCAGCACGCGATCGGCGCGCCGCAGGCGATCCGCGCAGGCGACGGCGCGGTCCCGCAGTTCGGGGACCGGCCCGTCGACGCTCGTCGTGTCCGCGCTCATATCCGGGCGTGAGTCGTTCTCGGATAAAAAGCTACGCTCCGGGAAGCGCCCCCGGCCGGGACGGCACCCGCACGCCGTCTCAGGTCCGCCGGGAGACGACGAACAGAAGCGCCGTCCCCGCGCCGGTCGTGAGCGCCAGGAGCGCCCAGGCGGCGTCGTAGCCGCCGGTTTCGACGAAGAGCCCGAACAGCGGCGGCGTCACCACGCCGCCGACGTTGATCGCGGTCTGTCCGCCGGCCGTCGCCGCGCCGACCTCGTCGCCGCCGACAAGGTCGGTGAGACAGGAGTAGAAGACGCCAGTCGACCCGTGAATAGAGAGTCCGAGACCGGCGAAGAGCACCAGCGCGACCGCGAGCGACCCGGGGTCGAGCGCGAGCGCGCCGAACAGCGCGGTGCCGAGCCCGAGTTGGCCGACGGCGACGAGTGCGGCCCCTCGCGCGCCGCCGAGTCTGTCGGCGAGTCCGCCCGCACCGACGCGGGCGACGCTCCCGGTGACCTGCGTGAGCGCGAGCGCAATGCCGCCGACGGTGGCGCTGGCACCGACGGCGTCCTGCACGTAGAGGACGATGTAGCCGAGCATCGTGAAGATGGACGCGCCGATGAACAGTCCAGCGACGACGAGCAGCGCGTAAGTGCGCTGCTCGAACAGCCCCGTCACGTTCGGGACCGAGAGGTCTCCCGTGCCGGCTCTGCCGCGATAGCGGGCGGCAAACAGGGCGGCGTAGCCCACAGCCACGACCGCGATCACCCAGAAGCCGACCTGCCAGGCGAGGACGGCCGCGACGCCCGTGACCAAGAGCGAGGCCGCGGCGCTGCCGGCCGTCACGCCGACCTGTTTGAACCCCATCGCGAGGTTCGTCTGCCCCGCGGGCGCGTGAGCGACGATGCCGCGGTTCGAGGCGGGCATCGCCGTCGAGTAGGCCGCGCCGAGGGCGCCGCCGGCTGCGAGTGCGGCCGCGTACGTCGGCGCGAACGACACCCCGACCGCGGCGGCCGCGAGCGCGAGCAGGCCGGCGATCATCACGGGCCGTTCGCCGTAGCCGTCGACGGCGGCGCCGCTCGGGAAGAGCGTCACCGTGTAACCGACGAGCGCGGCCGTCAGAAAGAGGCCGACCAGCGACTCAGAGAGCGTGAACGCTTCGCGGACGAATCCGGTCGCCGCGAAGATGCTGTAGTAGCAGAGACTCGCCGCCGTCTGCCAGCCTGCGACGAGCCCGACGGATCGCCACTCACGAGACACGCTCGCGTCCTCGGGAGGCGGCAGACTTCACCCTGTCGAGTCGCCGACGGCGACCGGGAGCGCCGCCACAACTCACTCGTGGTACGTCGGTGCAGCGGTCTCGACGACCTCGGTCGCGAGCGCCTCGAACGTGGCGTTCTCGGGGACGACGTCGACGCGGATGCCGTAGCCCTCGGCGGTCTCTCGGGTCGGCGCGCCGATGACGCCGACGACGGCGCGGTTCAGCCCCGAGATGGCTTCTCCGCGGACGCCGCGCTCCTCGGCGGCGGCGACGAAGTTCCGCACCGTGAGCGAGGAGGTGAAGCAGACCGCGTCGAGTTCGTCACCGGCGGCCATCACGGTCGACTGGCCGGCGCCCGCCGGCCGCGCGAGGCGGTACAGAACCGTCTCCGTCACGTCCGCGCCCGCGTCACGGAGCCCGTCGAGCAGGACGTCGCTGCCGTGGTCGCTGCGCGCGACCTCCACGCGGTGTCCGTCGACGTCGGCGGCGAGCGCCGCGACCAGTCCCGCAGAGGTGTACTCCTCGGGGACGACGTCGACCGTCCAGCCGGCGTCGCGGGCCGCGGCGGCCGTGTGCGGCCCGATGCAGGCGAGCGTCGCGTCGCCGGGCGTCCAGTCCGCCTCCGCGAGGAGTTCGACGCCCGTCTTGCTCGTCAGGACGACGACGTCCGGGTCCGTCGCGTCGCCGTCCGCGCCGGGGACCGCACCCGTCGGATCGACTGCGAGCATCGGGTCGGGAACCGGCGTCGCACCGAGAGAGTCGAGCAGTTCGACGGCGTCGGCCATCCGCTCGTCGTCGGGCCGGAAGACGGCGACGCGAACGTCTCGGCTCATTCGTCGGTCACCCCGCCGGCCTCGCCCGTGCGGTTCCGCAGGAACTCGACGACGCGGTCTCTGGTGGCGGCGACCCCGCCGATGACGGTGATCGCGGGCGGTTCGATCGCTTCCGCGTCGCGGACCTCGACGATGGTCGCGAGCGTCCCGGTAGCGATACGCATCTCCGGGCGCGTCGCGCGCTCGACGAGCGCGACCGGCGTGTCGGGATCCAGCCCGGCGTCTCGCAGTGCAGCGGTGTACTGCGGCAGTTTCCCCACGCCCATCAGCACGACGATGGTACCGCCAGTGTCCGCCAGCGCCGCCCAGTCGACTGCCGACTCGTCTTTCGTCGGGTCCTCGTGGCCGGTGACGAAGGAGACCGACGAGGTGTGATCGCGGTGCGTGACCGGGATGCCGGCCGTTCCGGGGCCGGCGATCGCGGAGGTGACACCCGGCACGATCTCGAACGGGACGCCCGCCGCTGCGAGATGCTCCATCTCCTCGCCGCCGCGGCCGAAGACGAACGGGTCGCCGCCCTTCAGTCGCACGACGGTCTTGCCCTCGCGGGCGAGTTCGACGAGTCGGCTGTTGGTGTACTCCTGCGGCGTCCACTCGCCGCCGGCGCGCTTGCCGACGTCCTCGCGTTTGGCCTCGGGGATCGCCTCGAGGATCTCCGGGCCGGGAAGTTTGTCGTGGAGCACGACGTCTGCCTCTTCGAGGAGCCGCGTCGCTTTCACCGTCAGCAACTCCGGGTCGCCGGGGCCGCTGCCGACGAGGTAGACCGTTCCCACGTCGCGGTCGGAGTCGGCGTCCGATTCAGCTCTCGTGGCGTCGGAGTGAGCGTCCGATTCAGCTCTCGCGGCATCGGGCGTCGCCGCACCGTCGTCAGCGTCGGCTGTCGTTTCGTCTCCCATCGTCACTCCTCGGCGGTTTCGCGCGCCTCGGCTATCAGGTCGTCGGCACCGCGCTCGGCGAGCGCGGCCGCGAACTCGGCCGCCGCGTTGGCGTGGTCGTCGACGGGCAGATCGCGGCTCGCCGTCACCTCCTCCCCGCCGTCGCCGGAGAGGACGCGAGCGGTGGTGTGGACGTGTCTGCCCTGCAGTTTCGCGTGGACGCCGATCGGCGCGATGCAGCCGCCGCCGAGTTCGGCGAGCACCGTCCGCTCGACCGTCGTCTCGACGCGCGTTCGCGGGTGATCGAGCGTCGAGCGGAGCTGGTCGCAGGCGTCGCCGTCGCTCCGAGCGGTGACGGCGATCGCCCCCTGGCCGGGCGCGGGAACGAACGAAGCGGGGTCGAGCCGCGCGTACTCGACGTGGTGCAGCAGGCCCGCGCGGCGCAGGCCGGCCTCCGCGAGGACGATCGCGTCGTACTCGGTGTCGAGTTCGCGTTCGAGCGCGCGGCGTTCGATCTCCGCGAGACCGTCGAACCACTCCTCGATCGACTCGTCGAACTCGGCGTCGTACGCTTCGCCCTCGGCGGACGCCTCCGCAGCGTTGCCCTTCTCGTCGCGGTCGGCCTCGACGCGGCGCTCGTGTTCGGCCTGGAGCGCCGGCGCGAGGAGCTTCTCGATCCGCGTGTCGACGTTGCCGCGCAGCGGTTCGACCGTCAGATCGGGCCGCGTCGCGAGGAGTTGCGCCTTCCGGCGGAGCGAGGAGGTCCCGACGACGGCTCCCTCGGGCAGGTCCCCCAGCGCGGTGCCGTCGACCGTGAGAAGCAGATCCTCGGCCGCCGCGCGCTCGGGGACGCCGGCGACGACGAGTTCGGTGGGCCGCTCGGTCGGCATATCCTTCATCGAGTGGACCGCGGCGTCGACCTCGCCGTCGAGGACTTTCTCGTCGAGCGCGCGGACGAACGCGCCGGTCTTCCCGAGTCGGTGGATGAGTTCGTCTCTGATCTGGTCGCCGCGCGTCTCGACCTCCACGAGTTCGACGTCGAAGCGGCGGTCCGCGAGCGCGTCCCGGACGCTCGTGGCCTGCCGGAGGGCCAGATCCGAGCCCCGCGTCGCGAGCCGGAGTGTTCCGCGAGTGGTCATTGGCGGATCCTCGGCGGCCACGGGTGAAAAGGCCACCACTTCCACCTCGGGGGAGTCACTGGCAGGGTGAGCTGTCGGGACCGCCGCGAGCGGGTAACCGAAACCGACTCACTGCGGGGTGATTGATACCGCTCTGTGTCCCTCGCTACCCGGCTCGCCGACGAGTTCGGAGAGTTCCTCCACGTCGCAGTGCTGTGGTTCCTGCTCAACTCGGCGTTCACGCCGGTGAGCGTCGTCACGTCGGCGCTGCCGCTGTCGCCGCCTGCTCAGGAGCTGTACGCACCGATTCTCTCGGTCGCTGGCGTCGCCGTCGTCCGATACTACAACCCCTCCTGGGAACTGCTCCGCGGCTTCGTCGTGGGCGTCGCGACGATGGTGACGTTCCTCGTGCTGCACGTCTTCTCGGGGCTCGGGCGCGTCGTCGCTACGGGCGGATCGTGGGGCGCGTTCGGACTCACGCTCGCGTGCTGGCTCGTCGCGCTCGCTGTCGGGGTGGCGCTCGGACACCCGCGGACGTGGCGGTGGTTCCGGGCGTACGTCGGGGTCGAGTCGAGGTGAACGGCGGGTCGCTGGAGGTCGAGGAGTGGTCTCAGGGCGTCCCGACGGCGACGTGCCGCTTGTAGAGGTAGTACAGCGCCAACACGACGCTCAGGGTGAACGCCGTCAGTACGACCGTCGCGAGGGCGGCGAGCCCCCAGACCAGCGGATCGGGCGTCCACGACGCCTCGGACTCGGCGATCGCCCGCGCGTCGACGTAGGTCGCGACCGGGAACAGGACGGTGAGTACGAGGCCGACGAGCCCCAAGAGCGGGAACACGACGATCGCGCCGAACGCGGTGGCGATCCCGCCGGTGAGAAACAGATCGAAGAAGAACGCGCCGACGAACAGGACGGCGAGAACCACACCGAGCACGACCGACAGCGGGATCGCGGCGATCCAGTACCACCACCGCGAGTCGACGCTGGCGCGGGGGGGCAGATCGCCGACCGGGTCGTTCACCTCCGAGGAGGACGCTGGGCCGGTGGCGGTGCTGTGGGCGTCGACGTCGACGTTCCGAGCGTCGGCGTCGGTGGCGGCATCGACGTTCCCAGCGTCGGCGTCGGTGGCGACGCGTCGGCGGTCGGAAACGGGTTGCGCGTTCTCGGACTGTGGCGCTTCGTTCGCCCGCGGCGATTCGTCGGCCGGCGTCGACTCGTTCGCCGGAGACTCCGCGTCGTCGGGAGGAGGGCTGGTCATACGCAACGGTTGGGCGGTTTCGCAGAAAAACGTCGGGCCGGCACCTCGCTTCGGGCGACTACAGCGCCGCTTTGTACGCTTCGAGCGTCTCCTCGACGTCCTCGTCGGTGTGGGCGTAGGAGACGAACTGCGATTCGAACTGATTGGCCGTGAGGAAGATGCCCTGCGCTTTCATCTCCTGCCAGAAGATCCGCTCCCAGCGCTCGGTCTCGGCGTCGGCGACGTCCGCGCCCGTCTTCGGGCAGTGCTCGTAGCGCGCACACGACTCGCGCTGTCGGCAGCCGGCGTCGCAGACGTCCGCGTCGTCGGCGACAGCTCCCTCGCGCGTGAAGGTCGTCTTGAACATCGAGTCGGTGCCGACGACGGTGTAGTCGGGAGCCTGGTCGGCGGCGATCTCGGCGATCCCCCGTCGGAGCCGCTCGCCGAGGCGGTTCACGTGCTCGTAGACGTCGTTCTCGGCGGCGTACTTGAGCGACTCGTAGCCGGCGGCCATCGTCACCGGATGGCCCGAGAAGGTGCCGGACTGGAAGACGTCGCCCGCGGGCGTGAAGTGCTCGATGATCTCCGAGCGGCCGCCGATCGCGCCGACGGGGAACCCCCCGCCGACGATCTTGCCGAACGTCGTCACGTCGGGCGTGACGCCGAACTTGCCCTGCGCGCACTGGAGGCCGCCGACGCGGAAGCCCGTGATGACCTCGTCGAAGATGAGCAGCGAATCGTGGGCCGCAGTGAGTTCGCGGAGCCGTTCGAGGTAGCCGTCGACCGGAAGAACGATCCCGGTGTTTGCGAGGATCGGTTCGGTCATCACCGCCGCGATCTCGTCGCCGTGGGCCTCGAAGACCCGTTCGATCGCCGCCGCGTCGTTGAACGGGACCGGGATCGTGTGTTCCGCGAACGACGAGGGGATGCCGGGCGTGCTCGGCTCCGTGTGCCCGGGCTCGCCCTCGACGAGCGTCGACTCCTGTGCGCCGTGGTAGCCGCCCTGCATCACGACGATCTTGTCGCGGCCGGTGTAACCGCGGGCGAGACGGACCGCCGAGACGGTCGCCTCGGTACCGGAGTTGACGAAACGGATCATCTCGACGGAGGGGACGTGCCGGGCGACGAACTCCGCGAGGTCGACTTCGATCTCCGTGGGCGCGCCGTACATCGGGCCGTCAGCGGCGTGCGACTGGACGGCCGCGCGCACGGGGTCGGGCATATCGTGACCGTACAGCAGCGGCCCGTAGCCCATCACGTAGTCGAGATAGCGGTTGCCGTCGGCGTCGACGACGTGCGCGCCGTCGCCGCGCTCGATGAAGAACGGGTACGGCCGGGTTGCCCGCACAGAGGAGTTGACGCCGCCGGGCAGCACCGACAGCGCGCGGTCGTACAGCGCCCGCGACTCGTCGTGGTTCATACCTCCCGCTTCGGCTGGCGCGCTCAAAATCCTTGTCGCTTCGCGCGGTCCCCCGCGGCGCCGCTGGACCGCCAGCGCGCACCCGGCCGGGTCGCGACCGCGCGGTGTCGGTTCGAGACGCACCCGGCGCAGACGATGGGACTCATTCGGCGCAGACGACGGGGCTCATTCGGGGTAGACGATGGGACTTATTCGCCACGGAGCCATCCCAGCGCGTCCGGGTCGGTGTCCTCGGAGCCGGAGGGGGCGGGCTCGGAACCGTCCGCCGTCGGCTCGACCGCCGCCGGGCCGTCGGCCGTCGTCTCGACCGTCGCAGACTCGCTCGGGGGCGCGTCGTCCGTCGGGGCGGCGAACCGATCGGCGAGAAGCAGGCCCACAGCGTCGTTCAGCGCGTGGATGGCGATCAGCGCCGGCAGCGACCGAAACCAGAGGTACAGAAGCGTCGTCATCAGCGCCGGCTGTGCGATCCGGGCGACTGCGTCCCGGTCCCACGTCTCGCCGGTGTGGCCGAGCGTGAACGCGACGAACGCGACACCGCCGGAGAGCGGAAGGTTGCCGGTGAGCGCGAGCAGGCGTTCGAGCGCGTAGCCGTGAAACGCCGTCTCTTCGGTCGCGCCGGCGGTGAAAGCGACGAACAGTCGCTCGGGGACCGAGAGCGACGCGAACGAGCCGAGACCGGCCGCGAGGCTCTCGCCGCCGTCGCCGACCCGCGCCCACAGCGGCGCGAAGAGGATGTTCGATCCGATCATCGCCGCGAGCCCGACGCCGACCTGAAAGACGAGGCGCTCGACGGAGTCGATCCGCCAGCCGATCGAGGCGAGGGAGTTGCCTTCGACCGCGACCACGACGACGAGGAGCGCCGGAACCGACCACTTCCAGACGTGTTCGCGCAAGTCGGTGGCGAGCGGCGGCACGGGTCCGCGAGGCTCGGAGCGGCTCCCGTCGGGGGCGGCGTCATCGGGCTCGGCGTGTCGCCCGCGACGGGCCGCGAAGGTGTAGCGGACTCGATCGAGGGCCTCGAACCCGACGAGGGCGACGGCGAGTCCGATGGCAGTGGCCGGCGTCAGTTC
The DNA here is from genome assembly GCA_003665935.1 of Halobellus sp. Atlit-31R. Classification (GTDB taxonomy): domain Archaea; phylum Halobacteriota; class Halobacteria; order Halobacteriales; family Haloferacaceae; genus Haloquadratum. Next base: position 447,136 of record QPLR01000003.1, read on the forward strand.
CACGTCCGGAGTGCAGTGAGCGCCGGTCTTTGCTTTTTCTCTCCGGGACGAACGGGCCCGACGCCGCTACACCGCGTCGGGGCCGCTCTTGCCCGTGCGGATCTGCCGCGCGGACTCGACGGGGAGGACGAAGATCTTCCCGTCGCCTTTCGCACCGGTGTGTGCCGCGTCGGCGATCGCGTCGACGACGTCGTCGGCCGGGACGTCGGCGACGATACACTCGACTTTCACCTTCTGGTGGAGGTCGACTGTGTACTCCTCGCCGCGCCACTGGCCTTTCTTCGCGGGTTGGGAGCCGCGGCCCGAGACGTTCGTGACCGTCAGCGACGGCGCGCCGGCTTCCGCGAGCGCCTGCTTGACTTCCGAGAGCATGTCGGGGCGGATGTACGCCATCACCAGTTTGATCTCGCTGTCGTCGGTTGCTGTATCGCTCATACCGAATCATCTCCCTCGTCGACCGAATCTGTTTGGGTCAGGCCGCCGTCCGGGCGGATCACGCCGCCGTCGACGCGTGCGCCCGACTCGTCGGGGCCGCCGAACTCCGGGTAGGTGTCGACACCGTGTTCGGAGGTGTCGAGCCCTTCGAGCTCGTGCTGGCGGGAGACGCGCGCTTGGCCGACTGCGCGGAACGCGCCGAAGACGAGCGCCGTCGCCGCGAACGTCCAGCCTCCGATGACGACGACGCCGACGATCTGCGGGATCGCCAGTTCGACGACCGAAGCGGTGCCGTTCCAGACGCCCGTAGCGAAGAGCGGGTACGCCAGCGCGCCGAGCACGCCGGCGGAGCCGTGGACCGGGAAAACCGCACAGACGTCGTCGATCTGGAGGCGCTTCTCGACGAACTCGAAGACGATCGGCAGCTGTGCGCCGGCGAGGAGTCCGACGAGGAGCGCGCCCGGCCAGACGATGGCGTCGGCGATCGAGGTGATGCCGACGAGACCGGCGAGGACGCCGTTGGCGACGTAGAGCGTATCGACCTTGCCCGTTCGATACGTCGCGACGGCCGCAGCGCCGATCGCGCCGGCGGCCATTCCCAGCGTCGTCACGAGCGCGACGCGACCGACCGTCTGGAAGGAGCCGAGGACGACCTCACCGGAGTCACTCAGCGCCAGCGGCGAGGCGGAGGTCCCGACGTTGAAGCCGTACCAGCCGAAGGCGAGCACGAGCGTCCCGAGGACGGCGAACGTCATCGAGTGTCCGGGGATGACGTTCACGGAGCCGTCGGCGTTGAAGCGGTTCACCCGCGGGCCGATGATCCACGCGGCCGTCAGGCCGGCGATACCGCCCATCGCGTGGACGATCACGCCGCCGGCGAAGTCGTAGAAGCCGAGCGACGAGAGGAATCCGCCCGCCCAGGTGAAGCCGACGACGACCGGGTAGATGACGGCCGCGAGCAGGATGGTGTAGCTGACGTACGCGCGGAGCTTTGCGCGCCCCGCGACCGCGCCGGAGACGATCGTGGCGGCCGTCATCGCGAAGACGGCCCCGAACAGCCAGTCGACCCAGGCGGCGGCGTTGCCGGCCGCTGGCGAGTAGATGTCGGTGAACGCACCGACGACCGAGTAGACGCCACCACCGGTCAGCCCGCCGACGATCGTCGAGATCGCTGCGCCGGCGAGGAAGAACACGATGACGCCGACGCTCCAGGTCAGAAGGTTCTTCGTCAACTGATTGGCGACGTTCTTCGAGCGGACCTGTCCCGCTTCCAGCATCGCGAAGCCGGCGTGCATAAAGAAGATCAGGAACGTGACCGTGAGGACCCAGAGCAGATTGACGCCCTGCACGACGGCCGAGAGATCGGACTGGAGGACGCTGTTCAACATTCGATACCACGCACGGTTGGTGCAGCCGCGTGACTTGGACGGTCGTACATTTGTTGATCCGATTCGCAAACCTACGTTCGCGAATCCCGACGAATACTACTCACCAACGTAGATATAATTATTTTCGTTTATTTATTCAAATAATATCTACTGTAAACCACATACGTCCAAAGTAATGAGACATAGAAACAATATAAGGTTGTTCTTTCGATAGAGACGCGACAATTGTTGCCTGGCTTTGTGACGTTCGTCTTCGTGGATTCACGGACCGCGGCTGGACGGCGCAGGGGGCCGCGAGCGGCCGGCGCGCGCGACAGAGAGCAGCAGCGAGTTGGTCGATAGCCAGAGAAAGTGACCGGCGTGTCAGTGCCGAGAGAGCTGAGAGGTGAGGTCGAAAGCACGGTGCCGCAGAACGGAGGAGAGGACCGCAACGACGCCCGTCAGCGGGAGGCCGGTCAGACGGCGTCGGGGCCGGTCTTGCCCGTCCGGATCTGGTACGCGGACTCGACAGGCAGGACGAACACCTTGCCGTCGCCTTTCTCGTCGGTCTGCGCCGCGTCGACGATCGCCTCGGCGACGTCGTCGGCGGGGATGTCGGCGACGATACACTCGACTTTCACCTTCTGGTGGAGGTCGACGGTGTACTCCTCGCCGCGCCACTGACCTTTCTTCGCGGGTTGGGAGCCGCGTCCCGAGACGTTCGTGACCGTCAGCGACGGCGCGCCGACTTCCGCGAGCGCCTGTTTGACCGCCGAGAGCATATCCGGCCGGATGTACGCCATCACCAGTTTGATCTCGTCACTCATCGTCGGTCACCTCCGTCTCCGTGGTGTCGACACCGCCGTCGGTGCGGACGTCGCCGCCGTCGGTGGCGACGGTGCTCTCGCGGCGCTCGTTGGGGACGAATTCGGGGTAGACCGAGACGCCGTGTTCGCCCTCGTCGAGGCCTGCAGTCTCTTCACTCTCGCTCACACGCAGGCCGACGAGCGAGTCGAGTGCCACGAGCGCGACCGCCGAGGCGGCGATCGTCCAGCCCGCGATGACGGCGACGCCGACGACCTGGAGCACGAACTGATTGAGCGCGAAGCCGCCGACCGCGAAGATCGGGATGAGCGCGGTGCCGGCCGCGCCGGCGACGCCGTGGACGGCGAAGACGCCGCAGACGTCGTCGACTTTCAGCGTGTCCACGGTGAAGCGGAACGCCGGCAGGACCAGGAAACCGCCGAGTCCGCCGAGCAGCGCGCCGCCCCACCACGTGACGTGGGGGACCGCGCCCGTGACAGCCACCAGACCGGCCAGCAGGCCGTTGGCGGTCCAGAGCGGATCGGGCTTGCCCTGGTAGCGCGCGGAGGTCAGCATCGCCATCGCACCGCCGGCACCCATTCCGAGAGTCGTCACGAGCGCGACGCGGCCGAGCGCAGCGCCCATGAAGGTCAGGCTACCGTCCTCGACCGCGAGGATGGTCGCCTGCGTACCGACGTTGAAGCCGTACCAGCCGAACGCGAGGATGAACGTCCCGAGGACGGCGAGCAGCATCGAGTGGCCCGGGATGGGCTGGCTGTTGCCGTTCTCGTCGTAGCGGCCCTTACGCGCCCCGACGAACTTCGCCGCGACCAGTCCGGCGACGCCGCCGCACATATGGACGACGGTCGCACCGGCGAAGTCGAGGTAGCCAGCGCCGAGAGCGGCGCCGATGAATCCGCCGCTCGCGAGGAGCCCGCCGCCCCACGTGAAGCCGACGACGACCGGGTAGATCGCCGCCGTCATCAGGATCGTGAAGATGACGTACGCCTCGAAGTTCATCCGCTCGGCGACCGCGCCGGAGACGATCGTGGCAGCCGTCATCGCGAAGACGGCCCCGAACAGCCAGCCGATCCACGCGCTCGGATCACTGACGTACGCGAACGCGCCGGCGACGCTGCCGCCGGAGGTCAGCGCCCCGACGATACTCACCACGCCCGCGCCGGCGACGAAGTAGATGAGCGTCCCGAGGAACCAGTCGCTCATGTTCTTCATCAGCACGTTCCCGACGTTCTTCGCGCGGACCTGCCCCGCTTCGAGGAGCGCAAAGCCCGGCTGCATGAAGAAGATCAGGAACGTGACCACCAGTACCCAGACGTTGTTGACGCCGGTGGCGACCGTCGCTGGGTCGAGCTGTAACGACGTTACCATTCGGTTCCCTCCAGAGGCGGACGTTCGGTCAGCTGTGCCGCGTATTCGCTGTGATTCGTAGTGTATCTCACGCTAAATCCTCAAGACAAGATAGTATATAAAATTTGGAGTTGAATATTTTTAGAATAGTGGTGCGTATCCAGACGTTCGTATGATTTGGTGAATAATATTATCAGTATAAGGTCGTAAGGCGTCCAGTATCGCAGACTGAATCGCCGTTTCCGTGGACGAACGTTCAGGCAATTCCTGCCAGCCTGCCCGATTCAGCGACCGCGCGCGGCACCCGATTCGGTATCAGAAGTTCGCTGGCAGCCACCGAATGTTGCCGGTGACCGGTTCAGAGCGCGTCGGCGACGTCCTCGGCGAAGTAGGTGACGATCAGATCCGCGCCGGCACGCTTCATCGCGAGGAGCGATTCGTGGGCCACCGCGTCGAGGTCGAGCCAGCCCCTCTCGGCGGCCGCGTGCAGCATCGCGTACTCGCCGGAGACGTTGTACGCCGCGACCGGGCGGTCGAACTCCGTCCGGACGTCGCGGACGATGTCGAGATACGCCAGCGCGGGTTTGACCATCAGCACGTCGGCACCCTGTTCGACGTCGAGCCGGACCTCTCGCAGCGCCTCCCGCCCGTTGGCGGGGTCCATCTGGTAGTGCCGTCGGTCGCCGAACGCCGGCGCGCCGTCGGCGGCGTCGCGGAACGGGCCGTAGAAGGCGCTCTCGTACTTCGCCGCGTACGACATAATCGGGACGTCTTCGCGGCCCGCAGCGTCGAGCCCTTCGCGGATCGCACCGACCATCCCGTCGGTCATCGAACTCGGCGCGACCATCTCCGCGCCCGCCTCGGCGTGGGAGACGGCCGTCTTCGCCAGCAGTTCGAGCGTCGGGTCGTTCTCGACCGTCAGCGTCGGGTGCGCTGCGGCGTCGGCTTCGACGACACCGCAGTGACCGTGGCTCGTGTACTCGCAGAGGCAGACGTCGGTGATCACGTACGCGTCGGTCTCGGCGGTGATGCGCCGGACCGCCTCCTGGACGACGCCGTCGTCCGCCCACGCGCGCGTGCCGCGCTCGTCCTTCGATTCGGGGATGCCGAACACCATCACCGCCTCGACGCCCGTCTCGCGGACCTCCCGGACGCGCGCGACCGCCTCGTCGACCGGCACGCGCTCGTGGCCCGGCATCGAGTCGATCGGCACGCGCTCGTCGGTGGTCGCGTCGACGAAGACCGGCGCGACGAGGTCGTGTGCGTCGAGGCGCGTCTCGCTGACGAGCGATCTGATCCCGTCCCGGCGGAGCCGCCGCGGGCGGTCGGTGAGGTTCATACGCGGCGTTCGCGGCGGGCGGAAAAAATCGCATCGCTCGCGTCGTCGGGACCGCCGGAGCGAAATATGTTTGTGAGGCTCCGTGGAATGCACGAACGATGTTGTCGCCGGCGCTCGCCCTCCAACTCGACGCGATGCCTCCCCGCCTGTTAGCGCTGCTGGAGTCCGAGTGGGCTTACGTCGCACTCTTCGGCGTCTTCGTCCTCGAAGGCGCGATGCTGATGTACTTCATGCCGAGCGAGCTCATCGTTCCCGGGTCGCTGCTGTTGCTCGGCGGCGACGCGCTCGTGCCGGTCCTCGGAGTCGCGGTCCTCGGGGCGACGGTCGGTCAGTACGCGCTGTTCAAAGTCGCCCAGCGCGGCGGCCGCGAGTATCTCCTCGCGAAGTCGTGGTTCCGGATCGAGGAGTCGAAACTGGAGCGCTTCGACGGGTGGTTCGAGCGCTGGGGGCCGGTCGTCGTGCCCGTGAGCAACGCGTTGCTCTTCACCCGCGGGATGCTCACCGTGCCCGCCGGCTTCGCAGAGATGGACGACCGGACGTTCGTCGGCCTCTCGGCGGCCGGGACCCTCGTGTTCGAGGTCGCTCTGGCCGGGCTCTACCTCTACGCCGACACGCTGCTGTAGTCGGCTCCGGCTCCGGCTCCGGTTCCGGTTCCGGCTTCGGTCCGCGTCCGAGCCGAGCCCGACTCCGGCGCTGTCGCTTTCACTTTCGCTTTCGCTTTCGCTGCCGCCGTGGGTACCGCTTTCGCCGCCCGCGGGACCGCCGCCGCGGTGTATGCCCGGTCCCGGAGGATTTTTCGACGTACGACGCGTTCGCACAGGCGTGAGCGACTTCGACGAGGAAGCGGAGCGGAAGCGGCTGCGCGAGAAGTACGAGCAGGACGAAGAGCGACGCAAGGAGACCCAGCAGATGAGCGAGCTCCTGCTGAAGGGCGCGACGATGACGAATCGGCACTGCGACGAGTGCGGCGCGCCCATCTTCCGGTATCAGGGCCAGGAGTTCTGTCCGAGCTGCCAGCGCGTCGCCGGCTCCGAGCAGGCGCAGGCGGGTGACGCGGAAACCGCAGCCGACGCGGAAACCGACCCCCGGGCAGAGGCGGAGTCGGACGCCGAAACTGTGACCGGCGCAGCGCCCGCGGCGTCGGAGGCATCGCCGCCCGCGAGAGATGTCGCCGCAGAGCGCGGGGCGGCGGACGCAACAGCGCAGGCGGAGTCCGGAGCCGCCGAGGCCGACGTGGTGTCGCCGGGACCGGAACCGACCCGAACGAGCGACGCCGGATCCGAGCCTGCCGCCGCGCGACCGCCGTCGGAGACGCAGGCCGCGAACGGACGGACCGTGCGGAGTGCGCCGACAGCGACGCCGGCCGTGGAGACGGAGCGCAGCCCCGAAAGCGAGTCACAGACCGCAGCGCCGGCAGAACGTCCGAGCGCGGATCGGCGGACTGCCCGCGAGTCGCTGCTGGGAGCGCTGACGCGGCACGCCCGGCTGGCCGAGCAGACCGACGACCCGCGCCGCGCGGGCGAGCATCTCTCCGCTGCGCGGGAGGCGGCTGCGGCGCTCGACGTGCTCGACGGGGAGTGAGGACCGACGACAGAAGGGGCGCTCGCCGCGGTTCAGGCGGCGAAGATGCCCACTAACTGCAGTCGAACGTACCCGAGATACGGGATCCGGAGGCGGGCCGTCCCGCGGATCCAGGAGGGCCGCACCGGCCCGGCGATGTCGCTCGCCTGATCGTATCGGGCGTTCGCGTCGCCCTTCGTGATGAATCCGGCGTGCGGCGCGGGGCAGTTCTGAAGTTGCTCGCAGTCGTTCGCGGTCACGTACGCCGGGTTCGCCTCGTCGTACCAGTTTTCGCCCTCCTCGACGTAGAAGTGCGCTCGATGGATGATCGGGGAGCCGACGCGGGTCGGCGGATCGTAGATCACGACCGAGCCGTTCCCGCCGAAGCTTCGGTACCCCCGCTCAGTGCCGACGTCGACCGTGACGATTCCGGAGGTGTCCGCGGCGTAGTCCGGCGTGAACCGCTGCGGTTCGGTCACGAAGACGAGGTCACCGCGGTGCATCTCCGGTTCCATACTGCCGCTTTCGACGGCGACCATCGGCGGCCAGACGCCGCTGATCGCGAACAGCAGGAGACCGACGGCGACGACCGCGGCAGCGCTGTAGAGCGTCTCGCGGATGAACAGCAGGGGGCCGCTCTGGGCCGTCCGGAAGCGTGTGAGAGCGCTCTGGGAGCTTGAAGCGGTCGAACCGGGTTCGGGCCGGGGTCGCTGCTCGTCGCGTCGGTCACCGCCGTCGGCAGCGTTCGTCCCCGGCGACGGGTCCGAGGCGTCGGCCGGAGCCTCGTCCAGACGATCGGGGTCGTCTGCGCTGCCCGCTTCGTCCGTCATCTACCGGAAGTTCTCCGTCGTCGCGTTTCAACCTTCTGGGCTGTGCCGGGTGGGCGACCGCGGTCAGTACGTTTTTCTTCCGCTACCCCCTTCGCCCGGTGTGCCTCTGGAGACGCCGGTGCTGATCGTTCGCGAACTCGCCGGTCGCGGCTACAACGCCGAACAGGAGGCGGTGACGCTCATCGCGGGCACCGACCACCCCGCGCGGGCGCTCGAACGGGTCGTCGACCACGTCGCCGACGACGCGCTCCGGATCACTGTCGCCGACGTCCGCGACGCGCTCGGCGACGCACGATCGGACGAAAGTCGAGTCGACGACGCAGCGTCGACAGCCGATGCGTCCAGTGTGTCCAGCGCGTCAGATGACTCCAGCGCTTCAGGTGCCTCCAGCGCGTCCGGCGCGTCTCCAGACCCCTCCGTTTCTAATGGAAATCCGGGACAGAACCGGGATACAGCGGGAAGTATTTCGCCCGTAGGAGTTCCACAAGAAACGGAGGGTGTTTCGGGAGGAAATACAGGCGAATCGGAACGTGAGGAGTCGAAGCGCGAGGAGTCGAAGTACGAGGTGCCGGAACGTGATAGCTCGATGCGCGAGGCCGGCAACGGCGCATCGCGGAGCGACGACGACGCACCGCAGAGCGGCGACGCGTCGCGGCGAGACTCCGCGCTCCGGTCGCTCGAAGTCAGCGGCGACATCACCGGACAGAGCACCGGAACGGGCGAGTACGGCGATTTCGTGAAGGTGTTCCGCGACCGCTACGAGAAGCTCTCGAAACAGCTCCGCGGGCGCGTCAATCACCGGCCGGCGAACGCGATCCAGTCGATGAGCGGCGGGACCGACGCGGCGATGATCGGGCTCGTGAACGACGTCCGATCGACCAAGAGCGGCCACTGGCTCGTCGAACTGGAGGACACCACCGGGACGTTCCCCTGTCTCGTGATGAAGGACCGGGAGTTCGCCGGGCTCGTCGACGAGCTGCTGCTCGACGAGTGTATCGCCGTCGAGGGGACGCTCTCCGACGACGCGGGGATTATGTTCGTCGACGCGATCTACTTCCCGGACGTCCCGCGGACGTACTCGCCGAACACCGCAGACAGACACGTCCAGGCGGCGCTCGTCTCCGACGTCCACGTCGGCAGCCAGGAGTTCGTCGCCGACGCCTGGGGCCGGTTCGCCGACTGGCTCCACACCGAGGCCGCCGAGCGCGTCGAGTATCTGCTCGTCGCGGGCGATATGGTCGAGGGAGTCGGCGTCTACCCCAATCAGGACGAGGAGCTCGACATCGTCGACATCTACGAGCAGTACGAGCAGTTCTCCGAGCATCTCAAGGACGTGCCCGGGGATCTGGAGATTCTGATGATCCCGGGCAACCACGACGCCGTCCGGCTCGCGGAACCGCAGCCCGGGTTCGACGACCGACTCCGGGAGATTATGTCGGCCCACGACGCCCGGATCACGGGGAATCCGTCGCTCGTGACCGTCGAGGGCGTGAAGATCCAGATGTACCACGGCGTCTCGCTGGACGAGGTCATCGCCGAACTGCCCGAGGAGAAAGCGAGCTACGACGAGCCGCACAAGGCGATGTACCAGCTCCTGAAGAAGCGCCACGTCGCCCCGCAGTTCGGCGGGAAGACGCGGCTCGCGCCCGAGGAGGAGGACTACCTGGTGATGGAGGAGGTACCGGACGTCTTCCACACCGGCCACGTCCACAAGCTCGGCTGGGGGAAGTACCACGACGTGCTCGCGGTCAACTCCGGGTGCTGGCAGGCCCAGACCGACTTCCAGAAGTCCGTCAACATCGATCCGGACGTGGGCTACGCACCGATTCTCGACCTCGACACGCTCGATATGACCGTCCGGAAGTTCATCTGAGCGTCGGTACCGGGACCGCCGCCGGAGTCACCCGCTCGGATCGAAGCGGTACCGCGTCGTCGACTGGCCGTCGAAGTGCGGGCCGGGACCGGTCGCCTCGAACCCCGCGGCCTCGGCAGCCGCCTCGGCGTCGTCGTCGGAGTCCGGGACCACGAACGCGACGTCGAAGCCCTCGTTGACCGCGAACCGGACCGGTTCCGCGAGCAGTCGCTCCGCGACCTCGGCGTCGCCGGCGAGCTGTGTCACGTGGACAGTGCCCGATCTGACGTCGAAAGCGACGAACCCGAGTACCGACTCGGCATCGGCGTCGGCGTCGGTGTCGGTGTCAGTGTTGGGACCCGTCTCGGTGCGTTCGACCGCGAGGCGCACCGTACGGTCGTGGACGACGTTGCGGAGCGCGTCCGCCGGTAGGTCGACGATGGAGCCGAGCGTCTCGGCGTCCGCCTCGACGGCGTCTCGGACGGAGACTGTCATACGTTCGCATTGGTGCGAAGAAACTTAAACGGACGCCGCCGGGCAGGCGGCGGGTGGTCGTCGCGTCCGAGTATGTCCCCGAGCAGGCGTGAGAGAGTCGCTCACGCATATCACGGGGAAACTGGCAACCGTTGGGACGGGAGACAAGGTTTTACACTACCCCCTCGCAATCTTCGGCTATGTCAGAGCACCACTCGCAGTTCTGTCTCGTACACCGACAGGAGGACCGACCGTGCGTGTAGTCGCGAAGTTCGGGGGAACATCCCTCGGCAGCGGCGACCGGATCAACCGCGCCGCCGACTCGATCGCCGCTGCGGTCGAAGAGGGCCACGAGATCGCCGTCGTCGCCTCCGCGATGGGGAACACGACGGACGAGCTGCTCGAGGAGATCGAGTTCGAGGCCGAGGACCGCGACCGCGCCGAAATCGTCTCGATGGGCGAGCGGACGAGCGTCCGGATGCTGAAGGCGGCGCTCTCGGCCCGCGGCGTCGACGCGGTCTTCATCGAGCCCGGCTCGAACGACTGGCCGGTCATCACGAACGACCTCGGCGAGGTCGACGTCGAGGAGACGCAGCGCCGGGCCGCTACGCTCGCGGCCGAACTCGACGGCGTCGTCCCGGTGATCACGGGCTTCCTCGCGCAGAACCTCGAAGGGGAGATCACGACGCTCGGTCGCGGTGGGTCGGACACGACCGCCGTGATGCTCGGCCGCTATATGGACGCCGACGAGGTCGTCATCGTCACCGACGTCGAAGGCGTGATGACCGGCGACCCACACGTCGTCGAAGGCGCGCGCAACGTCGGGCGGATCACCGTCGACGAGCTCCGGAACCTCTCGTTCCGCGGCGCGGAGGTCGTCGCTCCCTCGGCGCTGTCGTACAAGAACGACGACCTCGGGGTGCGCGTCGTCCACTATCAGCACGGTGATCTGCTCACCGGCGGGACCCTCATCGAGGGCGAGTTCCAGAACCTCATCGATATGCAGGAGGGACCGCTGGCCTGTCTCACCGTCGCCGGACGCTCGATCCGAAACAGTCCCGGTATCCTGGCGGATCTCTCGCAGGCGCTCCGCGAGGCCGAGATCAACATCGACGCCGTCGCGTCCGGGATGGACTCGGTGACGTTCTACGTCGGCGAGGACCGCGCCGAGGAGGCGGAGAATCTGCTGCACTCGAAAGTCGTCGACGACCAGACGCTGTCGTCGGTCACCGTCGACGACGACGTCGCGGTCATCCGGGTCACCGGCGGGGAGCTCCCGAACCGGCCGGGCGTCATCCTCGACATCGTCCAGCCGATCTCGGAGGCGGGGATCAACATCCACGACGTCATCACGTCGGCGACGTCGGTCGCGATCTTCGTCGCGTGGGGCGACCGCGAGGAGACCCTCGAGATCGTCCAAGACGAGTTCTGAGACCGCCTCGGCCGCGACCTCACGGCCACAGTCTCACCGCCCCTCGTACAACCGCTCGCCGATCCGATCGGGGAGCCCCGCCGCCGTCACCTCGTCGGCCACCGCGTCGACGTCGTAGGCGACGCGCCGCTCCTCGACCGTGAGCGCATCGAGATCGACCAGTGCGTACGCCGCCCGCGGATCGCCGTCCCGCGGCTGGCCGACGCTGCCGGGGTTCATCACGATCCCCTCCTCGAACTCTTCGTGTCCCTGCACGTGCGTGTGACCGGTCACGAGGACGTCCTCGGAGTCGAGCATCTTCGGAGCGAACTCCTCGGGGTAGGTGTAGCGGTCCGGGTCCTCCGGATGTCCGTGGACGAGTTTGAGCCGGCCGTCGAGGACGGTCCGCTCGTCGGGGAGGTCCGCGAGCCACGCGAGCGCGTCGTCGTCGAGTTCCTCGCGCGCGTGCTCGACGCCCGCCGCGGCCATCGAGTTGAAGCGGAAGGACGTCCCCGAGGCGACCGCGCGGTCGTGGTTCCCCATCACGGTCGGTACGTCGCGCTCCCGGAGCGCCGCGACGCAGTCGGCCGGCCGCGGATTGTAGCCGACGACGTCGCCCGCACAGACGAGCGCCTCGACCGCGGGGAGGTCCGCGAAGACGGCGTCGAGTGCGACTTTGTTCGCGTGCACGTCAGAGATGACGGCGACCTGCATACGCGGAGCTACGTGCCGGTGGAGACAAAAATGTCCGTACCGTGACTCGACCGTCGGTGGCTACGCGCCGTTGTAGACGCCGAGATCGACGTCGCCGTCGTCGTAGGTGACGCCCGCCGCACAGACGGCGTGTTCGTAGTCGAGTTCGTAGGCGTCACGGGCGATCGTCTCGGGGTCGGCGTCGCGCTCGAAGTCGATCGATGCCGGCTCGTCTCGCTCGTAGGTGGCGACCAGCGTGGGTTCGGTGACGGACTCGACGAGCAGCGCGTCGCGCCGGACGATACCGACGTAGGCCTCGTCGCCGACGACGCCCGCGACGCGCGGGGTGTCGTAGTCGTCTTTCTCGTAGTCGAGCGCGAGAAGCGAGGTCGCGAGGGCGTCCCGCGCCGGGTAACCGAGGTCGAGCTTCTCCGCGATCGGATCGACGTGCGACCCGTTGCCGACGACGACGCCGTCGCCGCCCTCCCGGACGCAGTTGTAGGAGACGTACGGGTTGTCGTTCTCGGGCGCGTCCGGCGTCGGCGCGACCGTCAGCGTCCCGTCGCGGGCGACGATCTGGCGGTTGGGGAACGAGCGCGAGGAGACGCGGTACGCGCCGAAGTCGGGCGCGACGACGACGAATCGTCCGAGGTACATACACGAACGTGGCCAACTGCGGAATAAATAGGTGGTGGATTGTGCACGATGGCGCGATCGACGGGCAGAGGTTCGGCGGCGGCGTGAAAGAGGTCCGCAGAGCGCCGGGCGCTACGCGCCGACGAAGACGAACACGCCGGCAGCGACGATGACCACGAACAGTCCCCAGAGGACTTTCGCTGCGGTTCGACCACCGATTTCGACGGCGACGATGCCGATGATCCCGAAGAGAATAGCGGTCCACGACTCGAGTCCGCTCTGCTCTCTTCCGGTGCCGTTCGATGCCTTGTAGAACAGATACGCGGGGACGATCAGTCCGATCGGGAAGGTACCGATGCCGGTAAGAATGCCGACGATCCACTGGAGAACGCTGTACTCCTCCAGATACTCCGTTCCCTGGTCGGTCTCTACTTCCTCGACGGGGGTGTCGTCGACGCCGCCGCCGACAGTTGGCTGTGGGGCACTCTGCTGGCGGACGCCGCATTCGTTGCAGATCTCCGCGCTGCGGCGGATCTCCGCTCCGCATTCGTAACAGTGGACGAGGTCTTCTTCGTCGGATAGCTCTCGGGTGGACATTGGATACGGACTCCTAGATGACTACTGGACGTCGGTGAAGGTGGTCCAGACCTTACTCTTGCTCTCGTCGTACGGCTCGCTGGTCCCGCTGTTGAGATTGCGGTAGTGGATCAGCCCCTCGAATACGAGGATGATCAGATAGACGCCGACGGTACTGAGCGCCAGCACGGCGTTCAACAGGTGCCGGAGCGGCTTCTGATACTTCCAGGAGTCGATGATCGAGAAGATGATTCCGTAGCTCTGTTTGGCAGTCGCGTTGCCCGGATTCGTCGCAGTGCCCGGATTCCCTGCGGCCTGAGTCGGTTGACCGCGTGAGGGCTGCTGTCGTCGCCGCTGACCGTGGCTTTGGTCCTGTCGAACGCCGCACTCGGGACAGATCTCGGCCTTCGTCAGGATAATGGCACCACACTCTCGGCAGTACTGCTCGTCGTCTCCTGGTGTCTCATCTGAGATTACCGGTTGGTTAATTAAAACCTCGTATTAAAAATGTAGTGGAGACTGTATTATCAGGTGATGACTTCCGCGCCAGAGATCGTCCGGAACGCCCTCGAAAGTTCGACGACGCAGCGCGAGCAGAGGGAAGGCCGAGTCGACACTGGCCGTCTAGCCCGGTTCTTCGGCGCTCTGGTCGCGCTCGTACTCGGCGTCGTCGCCGTGGCGTACGTAGCGGACGTTCGACTGGTCGCGATCGCGCCGTTGTATATGTTCACCCCCGCTGTCGCCGCCGCGGCGACAGTGTTCACGACGGACGTCTCGGCTCGGGAGGTCGGCGTCCGCGTGGGTCGGCTCCGTTGGCACGGACTCGCCGCGGTCTCGGTCCTCGTGCTCGTGGGCGCGGCTCTGGCGCTCTCGATCGCCGCACCCGGAATCGCACTCGACCCCGACGCGAACCCGACGCCGGGGATTCCGCTCCCGGCCGGGCCGCTCGGGGTCGTCGCACTCGTAGCACTGACGCTCGGACTCGGCGCGACGGTCAACGCCGTCTTCGCGTTCGGCGAGGAGTTCGGGTGGCGCGGCTACCTCCTGTGGGAGCTCGCACCCCTCGGCTTTTGGCGCGCGAGTGCCGTCGTCGGCGTCTGCTGGGGTCTCTGGCACGCGCCGATCGTTCTCGACGGCTACAACTACCCGTCGTTTCCGCTCGTCGGCGTCGTCGCGATGACGGCTGCGACGGTCGCTTTCGCGCCGCTGTACACGTACGTCGTCGTCCGTGCTCGCTCTGTCCTCGCCGCCGCGGTCTTCCACGGCGTGTTCAACGCGGCCGCCGGCAGTCTGCTCGTCTACACGGAGTCGTCGGATCCGGTGCGCGCGGAGTTGGTGGCCAGTCCCGTCGGTCTCGCCGGAATCGTCGCGTTCGGGCTGGCGACTGCGCTCGTCGCCGCGCGGGGAGTGCCGGCGCTGACGCGCCGCAGTCTCGGCGCTGTCGAGGACTGACTTCGCAACACTCATATGGAGCCGCGGGCTACGAACGGGCACACAGTCGGCGAACGGCGTCGACGGATTGCAGTCCCATAGGGTAGTGGCCAATCCTGAAGCCTTCTGGGGGCTTCGACCCAGGTTCGAATCCTGGTGGGACTACTCACCTTCTTTCGGATCGACGGCCGGAGCCCGGAGCCGTCCGACCGCTTCGAGGCCCACGGGAAGGAACGCAGAACAGCCCCGGAGGCTACGGAAAACTTTTCCAGTCGAAACGGAGGGGTCGAGGACGGTTCACGCCGTCACTTTTCGACCACGAGCAGTGCCACGCGCTCGAGTACGAGCCGTTCGACGTCGCCGTCGACGACGTCCAGTTCGGCGTCGCTCACGTCGTAGAACTCCCGCACGCGCTCTGAGTCGTATTCGCCGAGCGTCGGCGCTACCGCGTCGAGCACGCGCGAACGGATCGTCGCTGCCGCGTCGGCCTCGTCACCGCCGTCGACGAGGACGACGACGCGGTTTTCACCCGGCGAGACGCCGAGTTCGAGGGCCTCGGTGATCTGCCGGCGGCCGGCCGCGTAGAGGAGGATCTCGACTGCGCGGTCGCGAGCGACGTTCTCACCGCGGTCGATGGCCCGATCAGCCAGTTCGACGGCGCGTTCGAGGTGACGCTCGCTCGCGACGTACCGGGCGTCGAAAGCCTGAACCGTCGCGCCCGTCGCCGCCGAAATCTCACCGATCTCGGCGACGAACGCGTCGACGTCGGCCACGTCGACCGTCCCCTCGAGGAGTTTCACCCGAAATCACCCAGGCTGGCCTGCTCCTCCGGGTCGGCCTCGTCGCCGGCGGGGCGGTTCCGATCGGCGGAGTGAGCTCTCTTCGCGCCCGCTGCGCCCTCCGCAGCGCTGTCGTCGCCCCGGCTCGCGACGTCGTCCATCGAGGGGTCCTCGCGGCCGACGTTCTCCAGAATCCGTTCGGCGGTCTTCTTGCGCCCGCGGAGTGCGCGGAGGACCGTCGACTTCTTCGCCTCACGGAGGTCCGCCCGCGTCTCGATGCCCGCCTCGTAGAGCCGCCGGGCGCGCTTGCGACCGACGTTGCGGATCCCGGCGAGGGTCAGCAGTTCGTCGCGGACGCCGTACTCGACGCGCTTCTTCGCCTCGCGGACGGGGACGGCCGAGAGCCCGAGTTCGCCCGCGAGCTGCTCGGCCGCCCCGAGGAGCCACTCGGCGGTCTCGACCTTCCCACGGATGTCGCCGGGGCCGACGCCGTAGCGCTCTGTGATCCGGTCCTCGTCGACCTCGGTGGCCCAGTCTTCGAGCAGCGAGGCCGTCTTCAGCGCCGAGAGCCACTCCTCGAAGCGGACGTCCTCGTACTCGGAGGGCGTGCGTCCGAGCAGTTCGGCCTCGCGCTCGTAGCAGACCTCGGTGAACGTCTCGCGGTCCCCGGACTTGAGGTAGAGCTGGTACATATCCGGCGTCCGCGAGGCGAGGTGGAAGAGCCCGAGCGCGGTCGGGTAGGTGGGGTCGTCTGTCGCGTCGTCGGCTTCGGTGTCGGTCGCGTCGTCGCCGGTCTCGCCCGCGCCGGCCCCGTCAGAGCCGTCGGCGTCGTCGCCGGTCGCCGACGTCGACGCCATCTCGCTGGCGCGCTGGAAGCCGGCGGACTCCGGGTCCGTTCTCGTCTGTGTCCCGTCTGCGGCGGGGTCGCGGGCGGGAGTCGCGTCCGCAGCGTTCGCGCCCGCGGCGTCCCGGAGCGTGCGAACCATCTCCTCGCGGTGCGCCTCGGCCCACTCCAGACCGTCGACGATCTCGGCGGCGGTCATCGGGTCGAGATACAGTCTAGAGACGGTGTGACCGACGCTCGTCGCCGTGAGCGTCCCGTCGTCGCGCTCGATGAAGTCGTTGCGTTCGAGATACGCGAGCACGCCGTCGGTGACCGTCTCCAGCCGCCCGGAGTCGTCGGCCTGCGTCGCGTACAGCGTCTGATCCAGGAATTCGAGGAGTTCGTCGCGGGTGTGTGCGAACCCGGAGGCGACAGTGGCGAGGACGTGCGTGCGGAGCGCCGGCTCCGCAGCCAGTTTGGAGTGGACCGGCTCGGGGTCGGCCCAGATGTACCGCTCGAACAGTTCGTCGCGCGTGTCGGAGTTCTTCGCGAGGAGGACGGCCTCTCCGTACGGGTCGAGTCCCGGTCGCCCGGCGCGGCCCATCATCTGATGCACTTCGAGCACGTCGAGCGGCTTCATCCCGCCGTAGTCGCCGTCGTAGCGCCGCCAGTCGCGGACGATCACCCGGCGGCTCGGCGTGTTGACCCCCGCAGCGAGCGTCGGCGTCGCCGAGACGGACTTGACGAGTCGGTCGCGGAAGGCCTCCTCGACGAGCGAGCGGTGGTCGGACGCGAGGCCGGCGTGGTGAAACGCCGCACCCTTCGCGACGCAGTCGGCCAGCGTGTCGCTCGTTTCGGCGTCGGAGACGTCTCGGATCTCGGCGGCCAGTTCCGCGAGCCGACCGCGTTCGTCACTGTCGAGGTGGTCGGCAGTGACGTCGCGGAGCCGCTTCGCGGACGCCTCGGCGTTCCGGCGGGAGTTCACGAACACGAGCGAGGAGCCCTGGTCGCCGTCGTCGTCGCCCGCGAGCGCGTCGTCGACGAGCGCCGCGGTCGGGCGACCGCCGGACGCCACCGGGACCTCCCGCTGGCTCCCGTCGTCGAACGTGACCGCGTTGCCGTAGTGGACCCCCATCCGCAGATCGATCGGACGCCACGTCGACTCGACGAGTTCGGCGTCGAGCCAGTCGGCGACGACGTCGGCGTTGCCGACTGTCGCCGAGAGGGCGACGACCTGCAGGCCGGGGTTGAGCGTCCGTAGTTTGCCGAGTGTCACTTCCAGTGTCGGGCCGCGGTGCGCGTCGTCGACGAGGTGGACCTCGTCGGCGACGACGCAGGTCAGGTCGTCGATCCACGCCGCGCCGTTTCGGACGAGCGAGTCGACTTTCTCGGAGGTCGCGACGACGATGTCGCGGGAGGCGAGCCACTCGCCGTCGGAGTCGTAGTTGCCAGTCGAGACGCCGACGTCGAAGCCGTACTCCTCCCAGCGCTCGAACTCCGCCTTCTTCTCTGTGGCGAGCGCGCGGAGCGGGACTATGTAGAGCGCTTTGCCGCCGGAAGAGCCACTCGGCGGTTCTTCGGGGCGATTCGGGCGCGGCTCGAAAGCGCCGCGCGCGACGCTCGACAGCATCGCCAACTCGGCGACGAGCGTCTTGCCCGACGCGGTCGGTACGGACGCGACGAGGCTGTCGCCGCGAGTGACGCCCGCCTCGACGGCCGCGACCTGCGGAGGGTAGAGTTCCTCGATTCCCTCCTCGCGCAGGTGGGACGCGACCCCGTCGGGGAGTTCGGGCACCTCCTCCGGTTGCATTAGGCCAAGTTACGCCGGCCTCCGGTTTAAACCGTCGGAGATGTGGCGTGCGTGACGGGGCCCGTTGCGAGTCCGGCGCTGTCGCGACCGCACCGACGCCGCCAACGATATGATCCCTGTCGTCGAACGCGATGTATGAAGATCCGCTACGATCGCGAGACGTGTATCGGGATGTTCCAGTGTGTCGACGAGTGGGACGCCTTCGAGAAGAACCTCGACGACGGGAAAGCCGACCTCGACGGCGCGACCGAGGTCGAAGAGCAGATCTTCGAGGTCGAGGTCCCCGAAGACGCAGAACTCGATGCGGAGTTCGCTGCGCGAGTGTGTCCCGTGGACGCGATCGAACTGTACGACGACGACGGCGAACAGGTCGTCTAGCGCGTCGTCGGGCGCCGGTCCGAGAACGCGGTAACCGGTCGCATACTCTATCAGTGATAGAGAGTCAGCATAATGATTATATAGGTCCGTGAAGAGTTTATCGGCCGAGGGAAAAGTATGAGCCACCAACGCCGCGGTCAGAACCTCTCGGAGTGGGCAGAGTTGATCGGAGCCTCGCTGCCGGACTCCGTCGAGGACCTCGAAGACGCGGGCGCCTCAGAGGCCTATTCGGGAGTGGAGGCCTTCGACGCGCTCGGGTCGGAGTTCGGCGCAGACCTCGAGCGGAACCGATGAATCGATTCCTGGCGGTCGCGACTCTCGCGTCAGCGACGTCGCTGCCCGACGGCTGTACGCGCTGTCTTTCGGTTTCACCTTCACCGCGACCGCCGAACGCTTAACAGCGAAGCCGCCCAATCGGGCGTGATGGCGGCCACCGACGACCCCGCGTACGTTGACCACTCGCTCCTGAGTCCCGAGTTCATCGAGCGGCGACGGTATCAGATGCAGCTCGCGGTCGCCGCGCGCGAGTCACACACGCTCGTCTGTCTCCCGACCGGGCTGGGGAAGACCACGGTGAGCCTTCTGGTGACGGCCGAGCGACTCGACGCCGTCGGCGGGAAGGCGCTGTTTCTCGCGCCGACGAAGCCGCTGGTCCAGCAGCACGCGGAGTTCTACCGCGAGGCGCTTTCGATCCCCGACGAGGAGGTCGTCGTCTTCACCGGCGAGATCCGGCCGGAGGACAGAGCCGAGCGGTGGGACGGCGCGCGGATCGTCGTCGCGACGCCGCAGGTCGTCGAGAACGACCTCGTCGGCAGTCGCATCTCGCTCGCGGACGTCACTCACCTCACGTTCGACGAGTGCCACCGCGCGAGCGGCGACTACGCGTACGTCTACATCGCGGAGCGATACCACGACGACGCCGAGCGGCCGCTCGTGACCGGAATGAGCGCCTCGCCCGGCGGCGACAAGGAGGCGATCCTGAACGTGTGTCAGAACCTCGGGATCAGCGAGGTGGAGGTGATGACCGAAGACGACGCCGACGTCGACGAGTACACTCACGACACCTCCGTCGAGTGGGAGCGGATCCAGTTGCCCGACGACATCCTGCAGATCCGGGACGCGCTGAACGAGGTGATCAAGGATCGCCTTCAGAAGCTGAAGTCCCTCGGTGTGACAAACACCACCCAGCCCGACGTCTCCCAGAAGCAGTTGAACCGGATGCGCGGCAAGCTTCAGGAGTTGATGAACGCCGACAAGTCGGAGGGCTACAAGGGGATGTCGACGCACGCGGAGGTGATGAAGCTCCGGCGCGCGGTCGAACTCGTCGAGACACAGTCGGTCGAGTCCGTCCGGCGGTACTTCGAGCGCCAGCGGAACGCCGCGCGCTCGTCGGGGGCGTCGAAGGCGAGCCAGCGGCTCGTCGCCGAGCCAAAAGTGCGGGAGGCGATGCGCCTCGCGGAGTCGTTCGACGGCACGCACCCGAAGTTCTCGCGGGCGCGGATTCTCCTCGCGCAGACGCTCGGCATCGAAGAGGGCGAGCGCGTCATCGTCTTCACCGAGTCGCGCGACACCGCCGAGGCGCTGACGGAGTTCCTCGGCGCGTCGTTCGACGTCCGTCGGTTCGTCGGGCAGGGCGACAAGGAGAGTTCGGACGGAATGACGCAGAGGCAACAGCAGGAGACGCTCGACGACTTTCGCGCGGGCGAGTTCGAGGTGCTCGTCTCGACGTCAGTCGCCGAGGAGGGGCTCGACGTGCCCGAGGTCGATCTGGTGCTCTTCTTCGAGCCCGTGCCGACGGCCATCCGCTCGATCCAGCGGAAGGGGCGGACCGGCCGGCAGGCCGAGGGGCGCGTCGTCGTTCTGCTCGCCGAGGACACCCGCGACGAGGCGTACTTCTGGATCTCCCGTCGCCGCGAGAAGGAGATGGAGTCGGAGCTGCGGGAGCTGAAGGGGTTCGCCGGCGACATCGAGTCAGAACTCACCGCGCCGCAGCAGGGGCTCGAAGCGTACGACGGCACAGAGGCCGGCCGGGGTGAGGCGAGCGGGGAGAGCGTGGCCGACGCAGAGCGCGGCGGTGGCGCAACCGACGGAGCGGACGCGAGTGGCGACGCGACTACTGGGGCGGACGCGAAGGGCGGCGCGCAGTCGGCTCCCCAGTCGAAGGGACAGGCCGGCCTCACCGACTTCGGACCGACGGACGAGGAGATAGAGCGCGCGCGGGGCGACGGGATCGCAGCGACGAGTAGCGGGGAGCCAGCTAAAGACGAAGAGCAGGCAGCCGACGAGGAGCAGGCAGCCGACGAGGAGCAGGCAGCCGACGAGGAGCAGGCAGCCGACGAAGAGCAAGCAACCGACAAAGAGCAGGCAGCCGAGGCGGGCGTCGTCGCCACCGCGGAGGGAAACGACGAGGAGACCGAGATCGTCGTCGACCAGCGGGAACTCGACGCCGCGATCGCGAAGGACCTCTCGAAGCGCGAGAACGTCCGCACGCGGCTGGAGACGCTCGCCGTCGGCGACTACGTGCTCTCCGACCGCGTTGCCGTCGAGCGGAAGTCGATCGCGGACTTTCTGGACACGCTTCTCGGCGGTGACCGGTCCCTGTTCGAGCAGATCGGCGACCTCGCTCGCGCGTATGCGCGCCCGGTGTTGGTTGTCGAAGGCGAGGGGCTCTACGAGGAACGGAACGTCCACCCCGGCGCGATCCGGGGCGCACTCGCCTCGCTCGCGGTCGACTTCGACGTGAGTGTCCTCCAGACACGCGACGAAGACGACACCGCCGAACTGCTCTTAACGATCGCCGAGCGCGAACAGGGTGAACGCGAGCGGACGGTGAGCGTCCACGGCGGCAAGAGCGCGAAGACGCTGGCCGAACAGCAGGAGTACGTCGTCTCCGCGATCGCCGACATCGGCCCCGTGACCGCGCAGTCGCTCCTGCAGGAGTTCGGTACCGTCGAGGCCGTGATGACCGCGCGGAAGGACGATCTCACCGAGGTCAGCGGCGTCGGCGACGTGACCGCCGAGCGCATTCGGGAAGTCGTCGGCAGCGACTACGAGTAGTCGGATCCAGAGGTCACGAGCAGACGGGTTCAGCCGTGGCCAGCGTCATCGTGGTGGTCAACGTCGGTGTCTCTGACGGTGTCGCCGAGGTCGGTACCCCCACCCTCGTCTCCCACGGAGTTCAGCTCCGTCGAGAGGAGCGCCGCGGACTCGACGAACAGACCGACGGCGAGCGGGCCGGCGACGACCCCGATCGGACCGATAGTGAGCACGCCGCCGAAGAAGCCGACGAAGTAGAGGCTTCCGGGGATGTCGGCCGTCTGTCGGGCGAGTCGCGGGCGGATGAGCACGTCCGGGAGCCACGCGACGACGAAGCCGCCGACGAGGAAGACCAGCGCCGCCCGGAGTAGTTCGCCGATCGCGACGTGGTAGGCCGCGAGGCCGGCGACGAGAACGCTCGGGCCGATGATCGGCACGAACTGGAGGACTGCCGCGACAGTCGACAGCGTCACGACCGACTCGTAACCGAGCGCGAAGAACACCGGCAGCGCGAGGACGAACGTGCCGAGCGCCGTCGCCGCTTGAAGCACGTAGATCGCGAAGAGCGTCTCGCGCGCCCGCCGGTTCAGCGAGCGGGCGGCGTCGCGGTAGTCCGACGGTACGAGCGCGAGCGCGGCGCGTTGGGCGTCCTCGCCGTAGAACAGGAGCGAGTAGATCAAAAATACGAAGAGCGTGAGCTTCACCAGCAGGACCGGCGCAGCCGTGGCAGCGCGTCGCGCCGCGCGCTCGACGAGCGAGACGACGAGCGTCGCGATCGACTCCAGAGTGACAGTGTACTCGAAACCGAACGCCGAGAGGTCGACTTGTGCAGGCAGCAGCCCGATGAGGGCCACGAACGAGTCGAAGCGAAGGTAGGCGACGACCGCGAGCGGTACGAAGACGAGAAGCGCCATCACGAACGCACCGGCAGTCGCGCCACCGCTCGCGACGCGTCGGGACTGCCCGCGGGCGACGAGTTCGCGCCGGACCGGCCAGAGTAGGTACGCGACGGTGACCGCGAAGAAGACCGTGCTCAGGACCGACGCCAGCAGTGCGGCCGTGATCGCGCCGGCGACGACGAAGAGCGCACCGAGCGCGTACCGTCGGTTTCGTGACACGCTGACACGTCGCGCCGGAGCGGCAAGAGCGTTGCTCCGGTCGTATGGGCACACCGGTGGCCTGCGCTGTCAGGCGTCCCGGTGGCCCGCGTCGTCAGGCGCACCAGTGGACTGCCTCGTCGGACGCGATACCGGACGACTTCACCACCGTTAATATCACTGAGTGTAATTACCCAGTAATGAAGCGGAGAGCGTTCCTGCGCGTTGCTGGTGCGGGTGGAGTTGCCGGCTTGGCCGGGTGCACCGGCGGAGACGACGGCGCGACAGAGACGACGACAGACGGAGCCAGCGGCGAAGCGACCGAGTCGGCGACGGCGACGGCGACAGCGACCGGGACCGCCGGCGGCGACGCACCGGAGCTCGTCGTCGCGACGTACGGGCCGTTCGTCGACGCGCCGTCGTCGAGCCCCGGCGCGTGGATCAAAGACACCTTCGAGTCCGAATTCGACGCGACACTCCGGTACGTGACGCCCGACAGCGAGATCAACTACTTCATCGAGCGGGCGCTCCGCGGCGTCGACATCGAGGCCGACGTCTACGTCGGTCTCAACGTCGATATGCTCATCCGGATCGACGAGCGCCTGGACGACGGGCTCTTCACCCCCGTCGACGGGCTCTCGCGGGGGAGCGAGGTGAAGGAGTCGCTGTCGTTCGACCCGAAGGGGCGGACGGTCCCGTACGACACGAGCTACGTCAGCGTCGTCTACAACGAGACGCTGGGCGGGGACGGCCCCTACAGCGCGCCGGAGACGTTCGACGAGCTCCTCGATCCGGCCTACGAGGGCGACCTTCTCGCACAGAACCCGACTGCGAGCGCGACCGGGAAGTCGTTCCTCCTGCACACGATCGACGCCAAGGGCGAGGACGGCTACCTCGACTATTGGAAACGGCTCCAGGCGAACGGGATCCGCATCCTCTCGGACTGGTCGGCGTCGTACACGGCGTACTCGAACGAGGAGGCCCCGATGGTCGTCTCGTACTCGACGGACCAGGTGTACGCCAGCCGCTCCGGCGAAGACCTGGCGAAACATCAGATCCGGTTCCTGAACGACCAGGGGTACGCCTACCCGGAGGGGATGGCGCTGTTCGAGGGCACCGACAACCCCGAGCTTGCGCGCTCGTTCCTCGACTTTATGTTACGGCCAGACGTGCAAGGTGAAATTGCCCAGCGGAACGTCGCGTTCCCGGCCACGACGACCGCAGAGCTGCCGGCGTCGTTCGCCGAGTACGCGCAGGCCCCGCCGGAAGCAGTCACTTTCACGTACGACGCCCTTCGAGACAACGTGAGTGAGTGGACACAGGCGTGGGAACGGCAGTTCGCCAGCAAGTAACGGCGTAGCCGTAGGCGAGCGCAGAGCACAGGCGTGACCGTGGTGGCTCGCAAGCGATGAACGCGCCGGCGACCCCGCCGGCGCGGATCCGGTGAGACCAGTGCTTCGGAAGGCTACCGCTCGACTGGAAGCGCACGCGCTGACGCTCGGAGCCGCAGCGACGGGGCTTCTCCTCCTCGTCGTCTTCTACTACCCGGTCGCGACGGTGTTCGTCGACGCGGTGCTCGCGGACGGACGACCGACGATCGCCCCGCTCGTCTCGGTGCTCACGTCCCGGTTTTATCTCGTCGACATCTTCGGGTTCACCGCGTATCAGGCCGTGCTGTCGACGATCGCGTCGGTGGTCCTGGGACTGCCGGGCGCGTGGCTGCTGGCGCGATTCGAGTTTCGCGGGCGGGAGACGCTGCGCTCGCTGACGATCCTCCCCTTCGTGATGCCGTCGATTATGGTCGCGATCGGCTTCGTGGCGACGTTCGGCCAAAACGGGACGCTCAACGCCGTGTTGGGCGCGCTCGGCCTCCCGACCGTCGAGCTGTTGTTCACCATCGAGGCGATCGTGATCGCTCACGCGTTCTACAACGCGCCGCTCGTCGCCCGAGTGACGACCGCAGCGTGGGAGAGCGTCGACGCCTCGGCCGTCGAGACCGCGCGAAGCCTCGGCGCGTCGCCGCTGCGGGCGTTCCGCGACGTCGTGCTCCCGCAACTGCTGCCGGCGATCGCGATCGGTGCGACGCTGACGTTCGTCTTCACCTTCGCGTCGTTTCCGATCGTTCTCGCGCTCGGGGGGTTCCAACTCGCGACCGTCGAGGTGTTCATCTACTCGCGGATTCAGAACCTCGCGTACGCCGAGGCGGCCGCACTCGCTGTCGTCGAGACGACGATCTCGCTGGGGCTGACCTACCTGTACCTCCGGTACGAGGGGCGACAGCGCGCGTCGGGACAGGGGGCGCGCCCGCAGCCGCGGCGGTCCCTGTGGCCGGTGTCGGCGTCGGTCAGCTCCGCTGCCACACGACTTGGCGTGCTCGCGTACGGCGTCGTCGTCCTCGCGGTGTTCGTCGGCCCGATCGCGTCGATGGTCCTGACGAGCGTGACTGGGCCGCAGGGTGACCTGACGCTCGATCACTACCGGTTCCTCCTGGAGCGCCAGCGGACGGGGGCGTCGTATCAGGTGCGGCCGCTGCCGGCGATCCGGAACTCGCTGCTGTTCGGAGCCGGAACGCTCCTCGTCGCGCTTCCGATGGGCGTCGTGATGGCGGTGCTGACCACGCGGCAGTTCCGCGGTCGCGCCGTCGTCGACGCGCTCTCGATGGCTCCGCTGGCCGTCTCGGGAATCGTCGTCGGTCTCGGGCTGCTCCGCGGGCTCGTCTTCGGATTCGAGGCGTTCGGCACGCGCATCCAGGTGACCGGTGCGCTCGCCGTCGTCGCCGCGCACGCGGTCGGCGCGTACCCGTTCGTGACACGCAACGTCGCGCCGCTGCTCGGGAATCTCGACCCGCGGTTAGTCGAGTCCGCCCGGAGTCTCGGTGCGAGTCGCGCGCGGGCGCTCGTCGACGTCGAACTGCCACTCGTCGCCGCGGGCGTCGTCGCGGGCGCGGCGTTCGCGTTCGCGATCAGCATCGGCGAGTTCGACTCGACGGTCGTCCTCGCGGAGGGATCGACGAGCTACACGATGCCCGTCGCCGTCGAGCGGTATCTGGGTCGGCGGCTCGGCCCGGCGACCGCGATGGGCTGCATTCTGCTCGCCGTCACGAGCCTGAGTTTCGTGATCATCGAGCGATTCGGCGGTCGCTACGGCGGCCGGGGTGGATTCTGACGATGCAACTGACACTGACGAACGTACGGAAGGCGTACGGTGACACGGTCGCGCTCGGCGAAGCCGGGAAAGATTCCGAGGGGGGCGTCGACCGCGACAGAGCAGGACCGCGTTCGGAGGAGGGCGTCGACCGCGACAGAGCAGGACCGCGTTCGGAGGAGGGCGTCGATCTCGACGTCGACGACGGTGAGTTCTTTACCCTCGTCGGCCCGTCAGGCTGTGGCAAGACGACGACGCTCCGTCTCGT
Organism: Halobellus sp. Atlit-31R; assembly: GCA_003665935.1. Taxonomy (GTDB): domain Archaea; phylum Halobacteriota; class Halobacteria; order Halobacteriales; family Haloferacaceae; genus Haloquadratum. The sequence goes on from QPLR01000003.1 coordinate 473,247, forward strand.
CGCTGGGTTCGAGACTCCGAGCTTGGGATCGATACAGTTCGACGGACGGGAGATGCGCGGCGTGCCGCCGGAAGACCGGGACGTCGGGGTCGTCTTCCAGAACTACGCGCTCTTCCCGCACCTCTCGGTCGCCGAGAACGTCGCCTACGGCCTCCGGTTCGCCGATCCGCCGGGCGGGGAGAGCCGCGACGAACGGGTCGCATCGCTGCTCGAACTCGTCGATCTCCCCGACGCCGGCGACCGAGATCCGACCGAGCTGTCGGGGGGACAGCAGCAGCGCGTCGCGCTCGCGCGAGCGCTGGCCCCCGGACCGGACCTGCTGCTGCTCGACGAGCCGATGAGCGCGCTCGACGCCCGACTCCGGGAGCGGCTTCGGGTGCAGATCAAAGAGATCCAGTCGACGCTCGGGATCACCACGCTCTACGTGACGCACGACCAGGAGGAGGCGCTCGCGGTCTCCGATCGCGTCGCCGTGATGAACGACGGCGTGGTCGAGCAGGTGGGAACGCCGCGAGCGGTCTACCGTCGGCCGGCGAGCCGTTTCGTCGCCGAATTCGTCGGTGACAACAACGTCTTCGAGGGGCGGGTCGTTTCGAGTCCAGCGACGGCGGGCTCGGAGGAATTTCGGGATTCAGTCGCTGACGACGGCGAATCTCCAGTTGAAACGAAGGGGTTAGCGGGGTCGAAGGCGCGAGAGCCGGGAGCCGAGAGACGAAGACGGGACGACCGCTCTCGGCAGCAGTTCGGGCTCGCAGCGGTCGACGTCGATGGGCGCGACCTCTCGATCGCGACGAGCGAGTCGGTGGGTGTGGGCGACCGGGTCGTGTTCTGTGTGCGGCCCGAGCAGTTGCGGGTGCTATCGGGCTCGGACGCGCGTTCTGGAGTCGACGGGGACGTGAACGTCCTCGAAGGAACGGTGTCGGGGACGGAGTTCCTCGGCGAGTCGACGCGGACGTCTCTCCAGTGGAACGGTCAGAAACTGACCGTTCGATCTGTGGATCCGCTCGACGGCGACGTTCGGGTCAGGTTCGACGCCGCAGCAGCCCACGTCGTTACCATCGACCGCGACGCGTAGTGGAGGTCGTGTGGGGTCAGGGCGCGACGTGTAGTGGAGGTCGTGTGGGGTCAGGGCGCGACGCCGACCGTGAGCAGCGTGCCGTACGTCCGGTAGCGCTCGACCATCGCCTCCCGAGAGTCCCAGTCGTCCGTCGGGAACGACTCGGCGGATGGGATGTCGATCTCGCGGTCCGGGATCGAATCCTGTTCGGCGACGTAGAGGCCAGCCTCGCGGAACTTCTGCCGATACTGCTCCGCGGACCAGCGCGTCATATCGACGTCGATCCCGTCCTGCCACGCGTGGGAGTGAACGTTCTCCTCGTAGTAGTTCACGGCGCAGTAGAAGGTCCCGCCGGGGCGGAGGATCCGTCGGATCTCTGCCAGGGTGTGCTCGGGATCCGAAGCGTAGTAGAAGGCCTCCATACTCCAGACGTGGTCGACGCTGTCGTCCGCGAAGGGCAGTTCGTCGAAGTCGCCGACGAGATAGGCGACGTCTGAGTCGTTGGTGTAGGACCGTGCGTTCTGCGCCATCGCGGGAGAACCATCGAGGCCGTACACGCGGCCGGCGTCCTGTGTATCGCGGAGCGCGCGGCCGGCGTAGCCGCTCCCGCACCCGAGGTCGAGGACTGTGTCGCCCGTTTCGATCGGCATCCGGGCGAGCGCGTGCTTTGCGGTGTGCCAGTGTCGTTGTTCCATTCCCCGGTCGCGGCCCTCTGCCGCCCAGGCGTCGAATTCGGCTCGAACGCTCATACGCACGCCTCGACCGCGCGGGACAAGAAGCGTCGGGTTTCGGGTGGAAAACGGAGCGTCGGGTTTCGGGTGGGCGTCGAAGTGCCGACTTTCGGGTGGAAAACGGAGTGTCGGGTTTCGGTCGCGCATTGTGAGGGCCGGGTATATACCCGGCGGGGAGCGAAATGAAGTATGGTCGGACGTCGCCGTCGATTCGCGCTCGCCGACACCGTGCAGCAGATCGTCGGCGGGTTCCTGCTCGCTGGGCCGTTCGTCGTCACCGAGGAGGTGTGGGTACTGGCGCAGAATATGTCGTCGCTGCAGGCGCTCCTCACCGTGTTCATCGTCTTCGCCGTGGGCTACGGCGCACTCTACAAAGCCGACGACAGAGACCCGGACCGGGAGACGGAGGTGGGCGGGATTCCGCTCCGATTCATCTCGCTCATCGCCGTCTCGTATCTCTCGGTGCTCATCCTCGCGGTTGCGTTCGACGCTCCATCGACCTTTCTGGGTTCCGTAGCACCGCGATCGATGACCGTATTCGGCGTCACAGTGGCGATCGGAATGGTCGACGCGACGCTCAAAGCCACCAGCATCGGCGCGATATTCAGCGTCATCGGCGCGGCGACCGCGGACTCGCTGTACTGAACGGTCTTCGAGCGTGGTCGCAGCGGCGACCGACTCTCCCGCACGATTAAGTCAGCGGGGTCAGACCTACGGGTATGGATTACGATCTCGCTATCGAAGACGCACCGGATACGATCCCCGGCGGTACAGGTATTCTCCTGCTCCATCCGAGCATCGGTGAGACGGACCGCATCGATACGGACTTTCTCAAGACGGACACGGATCACTTCCTGGTGATCTCCACGCGGACCACGGCCCGTGAAGTCGAGCAGAAACTGGAGCACTACGACGTCGACGAGGAGAAAGCGGTCATTCTGGACACGCTCTCGGTCGAGCGAGGGTACTCACGTCGCGGGACGGACCACGTCCACTACGTCTCCGCACCGGACGATCTGGACGGGATCGTCGCGCAGACGCGGGAGTTCCTCGAATCACACGACGGAAAGGTCCGCGTCAGCGTCGATTCGGTGACCGAGATGGCGTATTACGCGGACGTCGACGGCGCATACGAGGCGAGCGAGCAACTGCTCGAACTGCTCGACGAACACGACGCCGTCGGGCTGTTCCACCTCTCGAACGAGGTACACGACGAAGAGACGATCGAGCGATTCCGCGGCCTCTTCGACGCGGTCGTCGAACTCGACGTGAGCGGCGACGTCAACGCCGAGTTTTGAGCTGGCCGGAGCACTCCTGCCGGCGCCGAGGTCGCCGCTACGCTCCCGACGGCTTTCGCTGCGAGGCCGCTACGCTCCCGACGGCTTTCGCTGCGAGGCCGCTACGCTCCCGACGGCTTTCGATGCGAGACCGCCACGCTCCCGACGGCTTTCGCTGCGAGACCGCCACGCTCCCGACGGCTTTCGCTGCGAGGCCGTTCGTCGGGCGGTCATTCGTGCCGGTCCGACCCCTCTTCGAGCTTCTCGAAGGTCTTCTCCGCCCATTGGACGCCGTAATCCGCGCCGTATTCGAGGAACGCCTGGGTGTCGAGAGCGGCGAACGGTGCGGGGAGGTCGAGGCCGTGTTTGACCGCCGAGCAGGCGTACTCGGTGGCTTCGGCGAACGACGTCTGCCCGCGAGCGACGGCCCGCGGGAGCGTCGAGAGCCGACCCTCGAGCCGCTGGCCGGCGTCGGCCCAAGCGTCGAAGAGGCGGGGGTGGGACTCCTCCCACGCGGTGAACGTCTGTCGGGTCTGCAGCCCCAGCCAGGCGTCGTAGAGCGCAGCGGCGATCTGATAGACCTCCGCGGGACCGAGCGGGACGACGTGGTCGAGTTCACGATACTGTGCGCCGAAGAGCGGGAGGAAGTGCTCGGGCGCGTCGGTTCCGAGCTGGACGAAGGCCTCCGCGAGGAGGAAATCGAGGAACTCGCTCGGAGTACCCTCGGCGCGTTTCTTCACGAGCACGGTCGGCGGCGTCGTCTGCCGTGCCCAGGTGACGGTGCCGTCGCCGGGCATTCCGACGGTGAAATCCGAACTCGCGTAGGTGACGAGGGCGCTCGGTGCGTCCCCAGGGAGCCAATCGGACGGGTACGTCGCCGGGTCGAGTCCGTCCGCGAGGAGGCCGAGATCCTCGGCTGCGGCCGGTGGGATCGTCTCGAAGTCGGCCGCGACGTCGAGAACGAGCGCGTCAGGAGCGTGGTCTGCGCGGACGGCGGCGACGTCGTCGGCGAGGTCACGTCGATCGAACATATCTCCGGTTGGAGACGCGATGACTTCAGGTCCGCGCCTCGAGGCGAGGGCTAGAAGCGAAACATCGGCGATTTCGACTCGGTCGGAAGAGCTGCTCGGGGCTGTTCGATCGAACTGCTGGAGGGAGCGTTACCCGAACGCGAGCGCGAAAATGATCGCAATCGCGAGGACGGCCGACACACCGACAGTTCCGAGGACGATCTTCGTCGCTTGGCTCATACTGTCACTCTTTCAGCGGGGGCGCTTAAAGCCTTCAATCCGTTGTTGCGGGAGTCTGCCCGGAGAACGAGGTGGGGCGTCAAAGAGTACGATCGACAGCTGCGGGTTCTCTGAACTGTCGGGTGCTGTGAGTTCTCGGAACTGCCGGGTGCTGTGAGTTCTCGGAACTGCCGGGTGCTATGAGTTCTCGGAACTGCCGGGTGCTATGAGTTCTCGGAACTGTCGGGCGTCGTGTCCCAGGTGTCCGGGACCTCGATGACGTAGCGGCCGTCTTCCTGCAGCGAGATGATGTACTCGGTCCGGTCGTACAGTTCCATCAGGTTGAGTTCGTACTCGCCGGGCGCGACGATGCGGATGCTCTCGAACTGCTGATTCAGCTCTTCGCGCAGCTCGTCGAGGTCAGGACGCTCGTCGCTCGACGGCTCGATGACGCGCCCCTCGGACGTGGTCGGCGGTTCGTCCGGATCCGGGGCAGGGTCGTCTGTTTCCCCGGCGGAGGCGACGGTCCCGGAGTCAGAGTCGTCTGGACCTGCAGCCGCGATCTCATCGGGTGAGACCACGTCGCTACGGGCGTTCGCCTGCGCGGTGTTCTCCTTCGGGGAGATGGTCGCGCGGGAGTCCGTACTAGTGGAGTCGCTGCTCGCTCTCGTCGCGTCGGGTTCGCCGCTCGCCGCGTCCGGAGCAGGTGACGTCGGGTCGGTGGAGTCGGCGTCGGGGTCCGGGCGGGACCGCTGCTGGTCGCGACGAGTCGGCCGATCCCGAGATGACGACTCGGCCCGATCCCGAGATGACGACTCGGTCCGCCCCGATCGATCCGACGAGTCGCCGTCACCACGTTGGTTCACCCACTGTCGGGACGGGTCCGGCCGGTCCCGCGTCGAATCCTGTGCGTGCTGCTTCCGGCCTGGTGTTGCGGTGTCTGCGTCCGAAGCGTTGCCCAGAACTCGGTCCGCGGCCTCACGCCAGGCGTTCGACCCGCCGGAGCTGTCGGTCGGAGACGGGTCAGGGGCATCGCTCCCGGTGGACGGTGAGGGGTCAGGGGCATCGTTTCTGGTGGACGGAGTGTCAGCGCGCGGGTGGGTGTCCGACGGTTCGGCTGTCGTTCCACTCGCTGCGTCGGGCTCTCGTGCCTCGGAGTTTCGATCCTCGACTGTGCGACTGTGCTCGTCTGTCTCTGTCGCGGACGAGGGACGGAACTGGAACTTGTTGCCGCCGCAGTTCGGACAGCCCGACAGCATCTCCTTCGACCCGTCAGCGAACACGCGTCCGCAGTTTGTGCATTCGTGAGGCATCTGTGGTTACTGTGGAGGGGTCCGTTTCGTGTGGAGCGGCGCGGGGACGTGGCGTAGTGCGGGTTCGTCGGACTTCGGTCCGCGACGATGGGCGTGGCCGCGTCGCCGACGAGAGCGCCGCTGACGCCGTGTGGCGCCGACGTCCGCCCGCCGAACGGAAGCGCGGTGCGGCGTCATCACTTCCGGGAGACGAGCGCGCTGATGAGGTTCTCGTCTTTGTGGAGCGTCTCGATCTGGTTCGCGGGGCCGATGACCGTGAGTTTCTTCGTCGACTCCTTGCCCATCAGGCGGTCCAGCAGCCCCTGACTGCTACTGCCCGAGTGCGGGTACGTCTCGATCTCGATTCCGTTGAACTCGTCAGGGCTGATTTCGGTCATCGTAACCTCGATGAGCTTCGACTCCTCGTCCGGAGAGAGTCCCTCTTCGAGGACGACGATGTTGCCGTCGCGGACGCCGTCGAGGATGAGTCTGATCTTCTCCATACTCGTGAGACCCTCCATACGGGCACCGCTGATGAGGTCGATCTGAACGCCGTCCGTGGACTCGCCTGGTGTGACTTCTGGCATCGTGGTCACCCGAAGTATTCCGCGATCTTCCCGTAGACTTCGTCCATATTGTTACCTTCGAGCGCCGAGAGCGGCACCGTCTCGTGCTGGGGGAACGCATTCGAGATGCGCTGGACGTTCGAGTCGTCGAGGTCGGTCTTGTTCGCGAAGATGAGGACGGGGAGATCCTGACTTTCGATGATCCCGATGAGCATCGTGTTGACCTGCGTGAACGGGTCCTCGGTGCTGTCGAGCACGTAGATGACGCCGTCGACATCCTCGCGGAGCCAGTGCATCGCCTCGGCGACGCCCTCGGTCGCCTCGCGCGACCGCCGGACGGCGTCGTCTTTCTCCATATCGTGTTCGAGGAACTCCTTGTAGTCGACCTTCGTCGTGACGCCCGGCGTGTCGACGATGTCGATGCTGACGGTCTTGCCGTCGCGTTCGATCTCGACGTTTTCCTTTCTCCGTGCGCGTCGCGTCTCGTGCGGGATATGACTCTCGGGGCCGACGGCGTCACCGGTCCAATCACGTGCGATGCGGTTTGCGAGGGTCGTTTTTCCGGCGTTCGGCGGTCCGTAGATACCGATCCGTTTCGGCTCGGCGTCCGAGAACATCCGGTCGACGACCCGTGAGATGCTGTCTCTGAGGTCTGTGAACAGTCCCATCCTGGCCTCCCGCGCCTCCCGATCGGTTTCGTGGAGGGGCGTATGCAGGTACCACATTCGCGGGCTCACTTAAACACTGCGTCAGACGCATCGTTCGACTGGGATGAGAACGGGTTCTAGCGGTCTGACACACCACTTTACAGGTGGTCGAGGCGAACGGCCGGGTCTTGATGCGCACGACGGTCCGAGCAGGACAGCAGTCTGCTTCTCCTCCGGCGGTGTCGATGATGGTGGGTCGGGGTGATCTGAAATTCGTAGGGGAGTCGAGACTGGGGTCGAACCCCTCCCCCACCCCTTCGTTTCAACTGGAGACGGTCGCAGGAGGATCCGGTGGAACGCGTGCTACAGTTAGAACGCACAACAAGTAATAAAATTAAGTATAAATTTACTCTAAATTAATTACTTGTCTGCAGTACGGGTGTGGTTGAAGAACTGGTTACTAAAAACTACCGCTTATCTAGAGCCCCCTCTGATACCCACCCCCACCGTTTCACGGGTTCCACCTGAAACGAAGGGGTGGGGGGCATACGAGAGGTCGAGCACGATAGAGGACGGGCGTCATCGAGAGCTGACGGGACTGCCGACCGTCCGGTCGGCTTACTTGATGCGGAGGATCTCTGTCGGCACAGGGGATCTCTGTCGGCACACAGTGTACCGCACACGCCCGTTATATCATTTCTAGCACATTTCATACCTACCCACGAGTAACGCTAGGGCGGACAGCCATCACCGAAGACAGTGATCCAACGATGGGTCGAAGTAAGAAACAAAAAGGCGAAATCCCGGCTTTCGAGGCATCGACAACTGGAATACGCGTATCTCACTGCGACGCACCACGGCGTCACGAAGACTCAGGCGGGTCGAAAGAGGCAAGCTTTTTGTAGCACGTGTTCCTCTGGTTCGTCTGCATCAACTGGACACATCGCTGAGAGCGGATCTTCGTAATCCCGTTTACTCTCGGCGCAACCTCCGGTCTACCGACGGTGGGTGCGTTGTTTCCAGTCGAAATAGGGGGGTTTCAACGATGGACGAGGACACGCAATCCGGCGACGAGGACGACTCGGAAGACCGTACCGATAGCACAGGGAGTCGCACGACTACCGAGGACTCCCGTCCAGACGGGGCGGAATCGAACCCCTCAGAGCGGGGTCACACCGATGCTTCCAGTGCGGAGACCGACGCGGCCGACAGCACCGGCTGGTCTCAGCGAGAATCGTCCGCGGCCTCCGACACGGGACAGGACGACGACACCAGCTCTGAGCCCCGCGAGCCAGTCACCGCAGACGACATCGACATCGAAGAGAGCATCGGGCCGAGCGACGGGAGCTCTATCGGCACCGGCGATTCCTCGGGTAGCTCGACTGACGTGAGCCTCGACGAGGTCGTTCTCGACGACGACGGCGACAGTCAGGGACTCTTCGACGACCTGCTCTCGGGAGAGCCGATCTTCGAGAACAAGGAAGTCCTCCGCCCGTCCTACACGCCTCACGAACTCCCCCACCGGACCGAGCAGATCAACCAGATGGCGACCATCCTCGTGTCGGCGCTCCGGGGCGAGACGCCGTCGAACATCCTCATCTACGGGAAGACCGGCACCGGCAAGACCGCCAGCGCGAAGTTCGTCAGCCAGGAACTCGAGTCGACGTCGAAGAAGTACGACGTGCCCTGTGAGGTCGAGTACATCAACTGCGAGGTGACCGACACGCAGTATCGCGTCCTCGCCCAGCTCGCCAACAAGTTCATCGAGAAGAACCGGGAGATCATCGAAACGGAGCTCGAGGACCTAAAGCAACTGCGCTCGCGTGCGATCGACGACACGATCGCGCTTGCGGACACGCGGTTCGACACCGTCGAGGCGGTCACAGAACGCATCGACCGGCTCGAATCCGATCACGACGAGATGGAGCCCGTTCCGATGACCGGCTGGCCAACCGACCGCGTGTACTCGACGTTCTTCGACGCCGTCGACTACGAGGAGCGCGTCGTCGTGATAATGCTCGACGAGATCGACAAGCTCGTCGAGAAGTCCGGCGACGACACGCTCTACAATCTCTCCCGGATGAACTCCGAACTCGACAACTCCCGGATCTCCATTATGGGGATCTCGAACGACCTGAAGTTCACCGACTTCCTCGATCCGCGCGTCAAATCCAGCCTCGGCGAGGAGGAGATCGTCTTCCCGCCGTACGACGCGAATCAGCTCCGCGACATCCTCCAGCACCGCGCGAACGTCGCGTTCAAAGACGACGCGCTCACCGACGACGTCATTCCGCTGTGTGCCGCGTTCGCCGCGCAAGAGCACGGTGACGCCCGGCGCGCGCTGGATCTGCTCCGGACGGCCGGCGAGCTCGCGGAACGTGGCCAAGCCGACACCGTCGAGGAGGCGCACGTCCGGCAGGCGCAGGACAAGATCGAACTGGACCGCGTCGTCGAGGTCGTCCGAACCCTCCCCACCCAGTCGAAGATCGTCCTCTTCGCGACGATCCTCCTGGAGAAGAACGGCGTCCACAACGTCAACACGGGCGAGGTGTTCAACATCTACAAGCGCCTCTGTGAGGAGATCGACGCCGACGTCCTCACCCAGCGCCGCGTCACCGACCTCATCTCGGAGCTCGATATGCTCGGGATCGTCAACGCCGTCGTGGTCTCGAAGGGCCGCTACGGCCGCACAAAGGAGATCTCGCTGTCGGTGCCGATCGACGAGACCGAAGCAGTTCTGCTGTCAGACTCCCGGCTCGGTGACATCGAGAACGCCCAGCCGTTCGTGCAGGCTCGCTTCGACAACTGAGGCGCTCGACGGTCGGTGGCTGAGGCGCTCGTCGCTCGACCGAACCACCATCCACCACGCTCGTCGCTCGACCGAACTCGCCACACGCCGCACTCGATTCCGTCCGTCGAACGCTACAGTAATACCGCTGGCGACGCATCTTTGGGACGGATGTTCGACGAGATTATGGAGAAGTTCGAGGGGAGCCCGAGCCAGCAGGCGGTCATCCGCCTCCTCCTCGAACGGGGCTTCTCGGTCAACGACGACGGGCGCGTCGTCTCCGGCGGCATCGAGATCCCGAACACGGGGATCGCACGCGAGATCGACGTCGACCGCCGGGTCGTCGACTCCACGACGACGGCGATCCTCGACGACGAAGAGCTCAGGCGGATCTTCCAGAACATCTCGTCGATCCCGAGCCTGATGGATCTCGCCCCCGTCCTCGACCTCTCGGTGCTGACGATCGAGCCCAACGACGCCGAGCAGTCCGGGATCGTCGCGGAGGTCACGTCTCGGCTCGCGGCCTGCGACATCTCGATCCGACAGACGATCAGCGAAGACCCCGAGTTCACCGACGAACCGAAACTCTACATCGTCACCGACGAACCGATCCCCGGCGACCTGCTGAACGAACTCTCTGGTCTCGAATTCGTCCGCCGCATCAGCATCGCTTGATTTCGGCCGGCGGTTCGTCTCGTTCTCCCGTCTCCCTCGGCCGACACCGCCACCGACGCGAATTCTTTTGAACGCTGCCGACCCTAGCCGGTGCTGTGACCGATGCTACCGGCGGCGACGCCGACGCCTCCGACTCCACCGACGCCTTCCGCACCGTCGCCGAACCAGGTGAGAGCCGGTTCGAGGTGAAGGGCTCCGAGTTCATCGGCTACGTCGCTCCCGCAAATACCGTCGCGGAAGCGGAGTCGTTCGTCGCGCAGATCCGCGAGCGACACCCGGACGCGACGCACAACGTCCCCGCGTACCGCGTCCCGGCGGCCGGCGAGAGAGGAGGCGGAAGCGACGATCCCCCGCGCGGCACTGCGACGATGCTCCGCGAGTACCAGTCCGACGACGGTGAGCCCAGCGGCTCCTCCGGCAAGCCCGCGCTCAACGTCTTGATCCAGCGCGAGATCCGGAACGTCGCCGCGGTCGTCACCCGCTACTACGGCGGGACGAACCTCGGCGTCGGCGGACTCGCACGCGCGTACTCGCGGGCGGTGAAAGACGCGGTCGACGACGCAGGCGTCGTCGAGACGGTGCCGCACGAGCGCTTCGCCGTCACCGTCGCGTACGACGACTCGGGGACAGTCCGTGGTCTTCTCGAAAGTGCGGGCGCGGAGTTCGACGCAGCCTACGACGCCGACGTGTCGTTCGAGGTTCGGGCGTCCATCGACGAGGCCGCGGACATTCGGGATCGTATCCGCAGCGCGACCAGCGGTCGGGCCGAGATCGAGTAGGCGCTCGCGTCGCACACCGTCGCATCCGGGTTGCGGCCGGAGCCTCGCGGTCGTTCGGTCCCGGCCACCGCCGTACACGGCACGTAACCGCTCGTCGTGGGTATTTGTCTCATATGTGCGCTCCGGAGCAGTTCGGGGGCCGGTTTCACGACGGTCGAGTTGGGCCACAAACCGACAGACAGCGCCGACACTCGAGACGAAATAGGGGGGTTCGACCGACGGCAGTAGACCGACGACTTCGCTTGCCCAACGTCGCCCACGTCGATGCAGCAACCGTCCCCGGTCGCGTCACTCAAATGTTGCTTTGTGTTTCCCCTTGAATATTTGTCATTGGCTCCTGAAGCCGCGGTATGGTCGACGTCGACTCCGAAACGCTGTTCAACGGCGCAGCGGCCGCACTCACGACGCTCGCGGTACTGTTTTTCCTCTTCAACGTCGAGTTCGGCTACTCGCCGGCCTCGAAAGTCGCCATCGTGCTGTCGTTTCTCGCTCTCGTCGTCGCCGTCTCCCAGCGGACCGACGACGCCCAGTTGACGCTGTTCGGATACGGCGTCGTCGTCGTCTCCGTCGTCGGACTCTTCTTCGAGGTCGTGAACACGTTCGAGATCGGGGACGAACTCACGGTCTTCGGACTGCTAGCCTTCGCCGGCGTCCTGTTCGCCCTCCGTACGCGTTTCGACGAGCGGAACCACCTGCTGACCGGTTCGCAAGCGACGCGGCTCCTCGGCATCGTCACGGTCCTGACCGTCGTCGTCCTCGGCGTCGACGTCGCGACCGGCGGACTCGCCTACGAACTCCGAGTCGAACCCCAGATCGAGGTCGCCGAGTCGACTCACGGGGAACTCCGTGTCGGCTCGCTCGCCGTCACGAACCCGACACCGCTTCCCGAACGCGTCGAGACGCCGGCCTACGCGGCCTGTGCGGCGGGCGACTGGAGCGACTATCGACTCCCGTCCGACCCGGGTCGCGAACGGCAGCGCTCACCGCGCGTGGACCTGCACGTCGAGCACGGCTACAACGACCACGTGGCGAGTTTCGGCTCGCGGACGTATCCGGTGCGGCTGTACCTCGATGCGGCGAACGCGACGGGGGAGACGTTCCGGATCGAACGGACGTCGTCGTGTCCGGACGACGAGTCGGGGACGCCCTTCGTCGCGATCTACGAGCGCGCGAGCGACGAGCGACGTGCGTATCCTGCTTAACCGACCGGAATACGCGAGCGACGAGCGGCGTCTGTCTCCGGTCTACAGATAAGCAAGGCGAGTGCCTCGGGGCTTGACCCCGAGGCAGTTCACGCGACCGATTGCTCGCCCCGTTCTGCTCAATCGACGATGATGTCCGCGTCGGTGTCGTGCGTCGACTCCCGCGACTGCGGCTGCATCTGAGTTCGGTAGCGCTCGATCCAGTCGGCGAAACAACCGGGACAGAGGCGTTGGCTGTCGACTTCCGAGCGGTCGACGTTCAGTTGAACCGTCCGCGCGAGCGGTTCTTCGATCGGATCGCCGCAGGCGTCACAGGGCTCGCTTCCGGTCATACGTGCCCCTGTGCAATCCGTGGGTAAAGATGTTGACCCCGCCGTCGACGCCGTTCTCCTCGGACCTCGCTCCGGCGCTCTCTTCTGATCTCGTTCTCACGCTGCGCCGTCCTACGTCGTCCGGAACGCCCGGTCCCCGGCGTCGCCCAGTCCGGGCACGATGTACCCGTCGTCGTCGAGGTGGTCGTCGATCGCGACGGTCAGGAGATCCGCTTCGGGGAACTCGCCGCCGACGCGGAGCAGGCCGTCCGGCGCGGAGACGGCTGCGAGCACGAACAGATCGGCGGGATCGGCTCCGGCGGCGTCGAGCACGTGATCGAGCACGGCGCACATCGTCGATCCGGTCGCCAGCATCGGATCGGCGACGATGACGGTGTCCGCCTCGGTGATCTCCGGAAGCTTCACGTAGTCGATGCTGATCGGGAACTCGCCGTCGTCGCTCATTCCCGCGGTCTCGTCGCGGCCGGCGCTGATGACGCCTTGCTTCGCGCGGGGGAACGCCTTCAGGAGGCCCTCGACGAACGGCGTCGCGGCCCGCAGGACGTTCACGATGACGACGTCGTCGAGGCCGCGGACGCGCTCGCCGGTCGTCTCCGTCAGCGGCGTCTGGACGGTGACGTACTCGGTCTCCATCGCGCCGTCGATGATCTCGTAGCCGCAGATCCGACCGAGCTTGACGAGTCCCTTGCGGAACGCGACCTGCTCGGTCCCGACGTCGCGGAGGCGCGAGAGCGTGTCTCTCGCGAGTGCGTGCGTGATCAGATACGCGTCGTCGCGGTCTTCGATGGCCATAGATACAGTCGGTGCTTCGAGACCACATAACTCCGGGGGTCTGCGACGCGCCCGAACGGCCTCCTGCGGCCGCCTCAGCGGGTGATAGCGTACGTCACCGCGATCAGGACGATCGCCAGCGACGCGACGTTGACCGGCGTGAACGCGGCGATCCCGACGAAGTCCAAGCCCCAGACGACGACGCTCGCAAAGAGCGACGACAGTACGAGATTCATCACGAACAGCACCCGCGGATCCCCTTGCGAATTCGTTTCCATACTCGGCTCTCAGTTCCGGCCTTCACATATTTTATGCTGGCGCTCCATACCCCTCCGTGCTCGCCAGAAACCGTGAGGGAGAGCCAGTCGATCCGGTCCCGTTCGCCGTCGTCGCGAGCTCGGCGTGGCTGCTGTGTCTCTCGTTCGGCCCGCTGTATCTCGACGCCTTCGCCGTCTCCTGGCCCCGCGGCCTCGCTGCCTCCGTCGCCGTCGCGACCGCGACGACGCTGTGGGCCTATCGGCGGTTCGTCTGGCTCGTCGACCCGACCGTCCGCTCGGAGCTCCCGCCGGACCTGCGGTTCCGCCGTATCTGCTACGGCGCGGTCGCCTTCGGTGCCGTCCTCACGTTCCTGAGTCTGCTCGCGTTCGCCAGCGGCGGGTGATCCCGTCTCACAGGTGACCGAGGCGAATGCCCCGGCACTCGACCCCGAGGCGATTTACCCGTCCGGGCTCGCGAGAACGACCCGCGCACCGGCCTCCGTCGGGTAGCGATCGAGTCCCGGGAGCGCCGCCCAGTCGTCCTCGAACTCCGCGTCGGTGAGCAGCGCGTCGTCGAGGCGCTCGACCAGCGCCGCTTCGTCGATCTCCTGTCCAATGAACACCAGCCCAGTTCGGCGGTCGCCCCAGGTCTCGTCCCACTCGAAGCCGAGGTCGGATCGGTTGTTCCGGTAGCTCCGTTGCTCGAACTCGGGCAGACTCGCGATCCACCGGCCCGTGGCCTCGACAGCGGCCGACGCGCCCGCCTGGCTGAACGTCAGGTGCGTCTCCTCCCGTCCGGCGACCCAGAGATGTCCCTTCGATCGCAGCACTGAGGCGGGGAGGTCACCGAGGACCGCAGCGACGCGATCGGGATGGAACGGTCGGCGTCGCCTGTAAGTGAACGAGGCGATTCCGTAGTCGTCCTCCGGATGCGTGTGCTCGTGTTCGCCGTGCTTGTGGCCGCTATGGCGGTGATCGCTGCGCTTGTGGTCGTGATCGTGCTCTGTCTCGGCGGCGTCCAGCGTCCGCTTCCAGCCGGCTTTCTCCGCTGCTGCGCCGGCGTCGAACAGGTCGACGCCGAGGACGTCGTCGATGTCGACGTCGCCGTAGGTGGTCGCGAGCACCCGCGCGTCCGGTCGCAGCGTTCGAACGACCTCCTCGACGCGCTCGCGCTCGGCGTCGTCGACGAGGTCCGTCTTGTTGAGGACCACGACGTCCGCGAACTCGACCTGCTCGACGAGAAGCTCCGACAGCGGTCGCCGCTCGCCGTCGCTGCTCTCGGCGACCGTCTCGGTCGGATGGCCATCGGCACCGAACGTGTCCGCGAAGAGCCGACTGTCGACGACGGCGACGACCGCGTCGACGCGGTACTTCGCTGCCGCGGGCGACCCCCCAGTGAACAGGCGCGCGACGGGAGCCGGCTCGCTGATTCCCGACGGCTCGACGACGAGGTGGTCGAAGGATCGCTCCTGTGCCAACCGCACGACCGACGTTTCGAGGTCGTCGCGGAGTTCACAGCAGATACAGCCGTTCGAGAGCTCCGTCACCTGCCCGTCGCCGACGGTGAGTTCCGACTCCTCGCTCACGAGGTCGGCGTCGACGTTCAACGCACCCATATCGTTCACGAGAACGGCGACGTCGCGGTCGCTCGCACCGGCCAAGATCCGATTGAGAAGCGTCGTCTTCCCAGCGCCGAGGCTGCCGCTCAGAACCGTCACGGGCGTTTCGTCCGCCGACTGTAACATACCACTCCTGGACGCTCCCGCTATTTCAACGTCCGGTCACGGAGCGACGGGGCCCGTCAGGCCGGGCACTGGTGGCCGTCGCGCCGGGGTCCGAGTGACAGTCCGATCGTGACTCGGCGGCCGTCGGGCCGGGACCGGAGTAACCGTCTTTCCCAGTCCCCGACACCGTGTGCGATACGCTTTTAGTTCGGAGACCGTACCTCGCGCCATGTCGCTGGTCGACCGGATCGAACGATTCCGAGCACACCTCTCGGAGTGGATCCGCGGGCTCTATCACGGGATGATCACGCACCCCGCCTACGAGAAGATCGAGCAGGAGGCCGAAGACCTCGAAGACACGTTTATGCTCGCGTGCTTCCCGGAGGCCTTCGGGATCCCCTCGCCGGTATCGTACTACACCGCGGAGCTGCTCCCGTATCTCGAAGACGAGTTCGAGTCCTGGGAACGGCGGATGTGGGACCGCGGATCGCTCCTCGAACGCAAGGGCCAGCAGTACCACTTCTGACGATGCGCAAGCACGTCTTCTTCGGCGGCAAGGGCGGCGTCGGCAAGACCACCGTCTCCTCCGCCTACGCGCTGGCGTCCGCGCGGTCGGACCTCCGCACGCTGCTCGTGTCGACCGACCCGGCCCACAGTACCTCCGACGTCTTCGACCAGCAGTTCGACGACGACCCGACGCCGGTCGAGGGCGTCGACGGACTCGACGCGATGGAGATCGACCCCGAGACCGAGACCGAGCGCCACCTGATGGAGACCAAGCGCGCGATGAGCGATCAGGTCAGCGCCGGGATGGTCAACGAGATCGACCGTCAGATCGAGATGGCCCACCAGACCCCCGGTGCCTACGAGGCCGCGCTGATGGACCGGTTCATCGACGTGATGCGGGGAGCCGACGAGTACGACCGCGTCGTGTTCGACACCTCGCCGACCGGTGGGACGCTGCGCCTGCTCTCGCTGCCCGAGATGCTCGAAGGCTGGATCGACCGCCTCGCTCACAAACGCGAGCAGGCGATCGACCTCTACGAGCGGGCGGCCATCGGCAACACCGAGCCCCGGCGGATGATGGACGGCGATCCGATCCTCGATCGACTCCGGACCCGCAAGGAGCGATTCGAGTTCGCCGGCGCGAAACTCCGCGAGGAGTCGGCGTTCGTCCTCGTCGTCAACCCCGATCAGCTGTCGATCCGCGAGACGCGCCGGGCGGTCTCCGAACTCGACTCCTACGGGCTCACCGTCCGCGGGCTGGCGGTGAATCGACTCACGCCCGAACCCGAGCCGGACGAGGAGGGCCGCGGGGCGCGGTTCCTCCGCGACCGCGTCGCGACCGAGCGCGAGCGGCTCGCGGAGCTCCGCGACACGTTCGATCCACCCGTCGTCGCCGAGATCGAGACGCGAGTCTCCGAGGTGAAGGGTGAGCTACTGGATACGGTGGCCGCAGAGTTGGATATCGAGGTCGGTCGAACCGCCGCGTCGGCGTCGTCGGACTGACTCCCAGGTAAGCGGTCTGGCGGTCGCCCGCCGCGTCGCAGTCCCGCGGCTCGCCACAGCAATACTCAGATAGATTACCGAACAGACCTGTCTCGAACGGCGCCCCGGTGAGCCGCTTTTACTGCAATATTTTCTCCGTTTACCATCTTATCGATCGTTAAGATTATACGGCGTCTTTCCATGTTGCCGTGTGGAGTTACCACAATATGGTTCAGGTAATTTGGCTCGTCGCGGCGATTCTCGCGCTGTTTACCGTCGGCTACCTGGGGTACTCGAAATACCTCGCGCAGTTCGTCGACCTCGACGATAGCCGCGAGACACCCGCGCACAAGTACGAAGACGGACAGGAGTACGTGCCAGCGAAGAAGCCCGTGCTCTTGGGGCATCACTATTCGAGCATCGCTGGGGGTGCGCCCATCGTCGGCCCGATCACGGCCGGCGTCCTCTGGGGCTGGGTTCCGGCGCTCGCGTGGATCGCGATCGGGAACCCGCTGATGGGCAGCGTCCACGACTTCTCGTCGCTGTCGGCGAGTCTCCGACACGACGGGAAGTCGATCGGCTACATCATCGGGGAGTACGTCGGCGAACGCGGCAAGAACATGCTGCTGTGGTTCGCGTTCCTGACGATCATCCTCGTCGTGGCCGTGTTCGCGCTCGTCGTCGCCATCGTGTTCAACGCATACCCGCAGGCGGCGACGGCCAGCCTGATCTACATCGGCCTGGCAGTCCTGCTCGGGGCGTGGCTCTACCAGTTCGACCTCCCGTTCCTGGCGGGGACAGGGCTCTTCGTCGCGCTGATGTTCGCCGGCGTCTGGGTCGGCATCCAGTATCCGCTCGCGCTGGTCCCCGGCGACTACCCGACGGGGACGATCGTCCTGCTCAGCTCGCAGCTGTCGTGGCTCCCAGCCGCAGGGGCGTTCGGTGCGAACACGGCGGCGTGGGTCCCGATCATTCTGGTCTACGGCGCGGTCGCGAGCGCACTCCCCGTTTGGGTGCTGCTGCAGCCGCGTGACTACCTCTCGTCGTTCCTCCTGTACACCGGCGTCGGCGGCGCGCTGCTCGCCGTCATCGTCGGCACCCTCCTCGGCACGTCGAGCCAACCGCTCGTGACCAACCTCGAACCGTTCTACGGCTTCATCGGCCGCAACGGCGCGCCGCTGTTCCCGCTGCTCTTCATCACGATCGCCTGCGGGACGATCAGCGGCTTCCACTCGCTCGTCTCCTCGGGGACGACCGCCAAACAGCTGAACCGGGAGACGGATGCCCGGCCGATCGGCTACGGCGGAATGCTCGGTGAGGGACTGCTCGCGACGGTCGCGCTCATCACCGTTGCAATCGTCGCTCCCGACGTCGGTGGCGGGATCGGCCTCGCCCTGCCGACGTTCGCGACCGGCGGCGGCGTCCTGCTCACCAGCTTCGGCATCCCGACCGCGTTCGGCGCGCCGTTCATGGCGCTCGTGCTCGTGAGCTTCCTGCTCACGTCCACTGACACGGCCGTCCGTCTCGGTCGATACATGATGGAAGAGATCGTCGGAACGCCCGAGTCATCGGCTCAGTCGTTCGCGTCGAACCGCTACGGCAACGCGGCGCTTCAGACGATCCCGGCGTACGTCCTCATCGCCAGCGGCTCGTGGGCGACGCTGTGGCAGCTCTTCGGCGGCGCGAATCAGCTGCTGGCGGCGCTCGCGCTCCTGACGGCCACCGTGTGGCTCGCGAACTGGGACGACTCGAAGCAGCTCATCAGTACCGGCGGTCCGATGGCCGTGATGGTCGTCATCACGACCTCCGGTCTGCTGTGGCTGGCCTTCTACAGCAACCTCTACGCGAAGTTCCTCGATCCGACGTGGATGGCGGAAGCGACGACCGTGCAGATGGTGTCTGCGGGGGTCCAGATCGTCCTCGCGCTCGTGTTGGTGATCCTCGGGCTCTCGCTGGTCCGGATGGGCTACGCGAACATCAGCGCGATCCGAAGCGGCGAGGAATCCGGCGGTTACACGCCGAGCGACGACTGACGACTGACGACTGCCGCTCCGCGCTGAGCCCTCCACTTTTCGACGCGCCCTTCCGACTCTATCGCTCTCTCGACGCGCTCTCCCCGCATTAGTCGTCGCTCTTCGTGTCCAGCTACCGCTGGCTCTCTCGCTGCCGCCGTCAGAACTCCGCCGTGCGACGGGGTCGATGCGCTCGCCTACTGCCCCGGATCGAGGCGCTTCGCCACTGCGTCCCGAAGGCGGCCGAGGATCGTCCGCTCCGCGGCCGGCGGGACGTCCCGCCAGAGCGCGAACGCCTCGGCAGACGCCGCGCTGTCACTCTTTACAATCTCCTCGCGCTCGGGGGCGACGACCGCGAGGCCGATCTCGTAGTGGCCGTAGTAGCCGAACTTCAGCAGCGTCCGATCTTTGAACTCGGCGACGAACTCGGCGACCTCCGACGGGAGTTCGTCGGCGACGATGACGAACGTGAAGTCCGTCCCGAAGTGCTCTTCGTCGGGCTGGACCCAGGCCTCGTCGTCGGCGAGGTCGTGGCCCAGCGCGACGAGCCGTTCCAACTCGGCCACCGTCGGCCGGTCGACGCGCCGCGCGAACAGGAACTCGCGGTGCTCGTGGTTCGCGTACTCCAGCGACGGGTGGAAGAAGTGCTTTTGACTCTCCATCCGCATCTCGGCGAACAGCGGAAACCGCTCGCCGCGGACGGTCTCGTCTCTCTCCAGGTCGTAGTTGAACATCAGGCGGTCCGACACCCGATCGAGATACTCGTCGTCCCACACCGGGATCTCGTCGCGCTCGATCCCCGCCGCCTCCGCGGCCGCGACCGGATCGAACGACTCCGAGGTGTTCTCGGACATCACTCCGCGTCCGCCGTCTCTTCGTACGGGACGGCGTCGCCAGCGACGGCTGGCGCACCAATCGCCAGAACGACGAGGTCGGCGGCGGCGTCCGCCGGATTGTGTGCGCGATGGGGACTCTTCGGGTCGACCGTGAACAGGTCGCCGGCGTCCACCGCGAACGTCTCTTCGGGCGTCTCGACGTGCATCGTCCCCGAGAGGACGTAGAACGCCTCCTCTTGGTCCTCGTGGGAGTGGTACTTCAGCGGGAGCTGCTCGCCCGGCTCCGCGCGGAAGCGGTTGATCGCGACGTTCGAGAGGCCCGCCGCCTCGCCCAGTCGACGCTGTTCACACGGTCGCCCGTCGGCGGGCGCGACCGTCTCGGAGTCGACCACGTGGTATCCCATACGGGTACGCTTCACACACAGACACAAAAGCCGCTCGGGACTCTCTGAGCGTTCCGTCTCCGACTTCGTCCCTGAATTTTTATGTGGGTCCCGCTCCTCGTCGACGACACAGATGCGCACGAACGGCAACTCCGAATCCTGTGGGCGCTGTTCGATGTCGACCGTCGTCGACGCGACCGAGGCCGACCGCGACGGCCCGTTCGACGGCGAGCACATCGAAGTCGACGACGACACGCTCCGACGGGTCTCTCCGGCGGCCTGGCTCGGCGGCCTCGTGGGCCGGCTGGACGAGGCGGCCACCCGGTTCGTCCACGGCGACCGCTGATTCCCGCGCCGATCGCGTCGCCGGCTGACGCCGACGCGGCTCGCTGCAGCGCGCTTTTCTCGCTCGGTCAGACGTACCTCCCTGACGGACGAGTGCACGTACCGGAGTAGAGTTTTATACGTAGCCGTTCCTACCACGCCCGAGACGATGGAAGAGAGTGTCTCCGGATTCAAAGTTCGGGGGACCTGGGGCGATGTCGTCGAACACGGCGAGCGGATCACGCGTGCGCTCCGCGACGCCGGGGTCGACGGCGAAGCCTTCGAGGAGTGGGACGAGTGGCGGCCGAAGTCTCACGAGCGACTCGGTGAGGACGTCAGCAAGAAGACCGCCGCCCAGGCGAGCGTCGCCGAGGGCGAGGGGGAGAAAGCGGGCAAAGCGCCCGACGAGGACCTCCAGACCGCGGGCGAGCGGCTGTCGGAGTCGTACGAACACGTCGAGGAGGGCGACAGCGACGGCGCAGTCGAGCGCTGGTCCGAGTCGCTCGGCTACGTCGCGCGCGCTGCCGACTCCGCCGGCCGGCGCGCACTTCGGCGCGTCGAAAACACCGTCTACCAGCGGGTGATGACGCAGCTCGCGCCGTACTACTTCGACAACGAACTCGTCAGCGCCAACATCCAGAAGTCCACGCGCGGCGAGGGCGAGGTCTCGTTCATCTTCGAGGTGAACATCAACGACGACGACCTGAAATCGGAGGTCAGCGACCGGCTCGGCGAGTTCGACGACGAGGTGACGCGCTGGCACGTCGACACCGAGAAGCAGACCGAGGTGGTCGAAGCCGCCGAGGGAGTCGAGCCGCCGGCGTCCGAGGACCGCTCCCGCTCGACGACGAACTGAGCGGGCCGCGTCGTACCGCACCGACTGCGCCGGACGCTTCTTCCGTCGTATCCTACCCCTGTCACGACTGGCAATAGTGATAATCCTGGCGACGAATGCGTTCGTATGCCGGAACCACTCCGCATCGAAACGGGCGAGTTGACGGGGCGGGAGATCCTGCAAGTGCTTCAGGACGGCCGCCGCGTCGTCGTCGAGGCGGAGCTGCTCGGCGGCACGCACGAACTCTCGCTCCGGCACGACGGCGAGATCTACTACTGCGACACGCCGACGACCCTCCACAAACACCCCGACGAGGAGTCGATGCTCGCGTGTATCGAGAACATGGGCTACGGGCGAGCCGAGTGAATCCCCGCTCACTCGAACGGAACTGCCGACGACGCGGGACTTTAGTCGTGGGGGCGGCGAACTGAGGAGTATGAGCGACGTACCAGAGATGAGCGACCTCCTGGAGACCGAGAAACCGGGGTTCCAGCAGGTGCTGGCCTGCGTGTTCGGTATCCAGCGTCACGAGAGCCGGACGTATCTCACACTTCTCGACAACCCGGGGAGTACGGTCGCCGAGCTCGCAGACCTGCTGGATCGGGACCGGAGCAACGTCAACCGCTCGCTGACGACGCTGATGGAGAAAGGCCTCGCCGAGCGTGAGCGGCGACTGCTCGATTCGGGCGGCTACATCTACCAGTACACGGGCACCGAACTGCCGCGTGCGAAGGAGATGCTGCACGACGCGCTCGACGAGTGGGCCGACAGGGTCCACCGGAGCATCGACGAGTACGGACGGGAGGAGGCGGCGTGATGGCGCCGCGCTCGAACCACCCTCCTTTTCACGGCCGAACCCGACCGATACCACAATGAGCCTCGAACTCACCGCACCCACCCCCGACGCGCCCGCGGTCGCCGAGGACGGCGTCTGGCTCGCCGACATCGAGACGGGCGAGACGTACGCGCCGTTCGACGAGATCCGTTACACCGGCGAGGACGGAAATCTCCTCGAAGTGCGCTACGCCGACCCGCCGACCTTCGAGGACTTCAAGGGACAGGGCCGCGGCGTCTGGCGCTACCACGCCGCGCTCCCGTTCGACGAGGGCGTCAGCCTGCCCGAAGGCGACACGCCGCTGCACGAGGCCCCGCGCCTCCGCGAGGACATCGGCGTCCGGAACCTCCGCGTCAAACACGAGGGGATGAACCCGACCGGCTCGTTCAAGGACCGCGGGATGACCGTCGGCGTCCGCGTCGCGAAGGAGCTCGGCGTCGGCCGCCTCGCGTGCGCTTCGACGGGCAACACCTCGGCCGCGCTCGCCGCCTACGGCGCACGCGGCGGGATGGAGACGCTCGTGCTGCTGCCCGCCGGCAAGGTCGCGGCCGGCAAGATCGCGCAGGCGTCGCTCCACGACGCCCGGATCCTCGAAGTCGACGGCAACTTCGACGCCTGCCTCGACATCGTGCAGGATCTCGCAAAGCGCGGTGAGGTCTACCTCCTCAACTCGCTGAACCCCTTCCGACTGGAGGGTCAGAAGACGATCGGCCTCGAGATCTTAGAGGAGTTCCGCGACGACTACGGTCGCTTCCCGGACCGCATCATTCTCCCCGTCGGCAACGCCGGCAACACCTCGGCGCTGTACAAGGCGTTCCGCGAGCTGGTCCAGTCCGGCGCGCTCGATCCCTCGGAGGTCCCGAAGCTCACCGGCGTGCAGGCGGAGGGAGCCGCCCCGATGGCCGAGGCGATCGAACACGGCTGGGAGGACACCCGCCGCTGGGAGGACGTCGAGACGCGCGCGACCGCGATCCGGATCGGCAACCCCGTCAACGCGCCGAAGGCGCTCCCCGGCATCCGCGGGACGGGAGGCACTGCGACCTCCGTCTCCGACGAGGCGATCACCGAGGCCCAGCGCGACCTCGCGCGCGAAGGCATCGGCGTCGAACCCGCCTCGGCGGCCTCCATCGCCGGGCTCAAGAAACTCCGAAACCACGGCGTCGTCGACGCCGACGAGGACGTCGTCTGTCTCACGACGGGGCATCTCCTGAAGGACCCCGACGAGGCGTTCAAGGCCGGCGGCGACCCCGAACCGGTCGCAAACGACACCGAGGCCGTTCTCGATCACATCGGCGCGAACTGAGGCGCGTCAGCGGAGGTCGCTGGCTCTTTCTCGGGTACTCGACGAAGCGGTGCGGAGCGCGACCGCAGAGCGCGGAACTGCAGCACTGCGGGGCGCGACCGAAGAACTGTAGAACCGTACAGCAGCAGAACCGCGGGACTGGAAACTGTCCCCCCTTTCGGAGAGTGCGTTACCGAGAACGGCGGTGACGGAGCTCTCTACAACTCGTTTTCGCCGTCGTCCTCACCGTTGAGCGTGAGGTACTTCACGTCGATCATCCGGTCGTCGGCGAGGATCGTCGCGATCACGTCGTCGGGGACGACGTCGTCGAGGTTGTAGACGGTGAGCGCCTCGCCGCCGCGGTCGTCGCGACGGGCGTTGAACATCCCCGCGATGTTGATGTCGTGTTCGCCGAGGACGGAACCGATGAAGCCGATGACGCCCGGCTTGTCGGCGTTGCGCGCGACGAGCATCTTCCCGTGGGGGATCGCGTCGACGCGGTAGCCGTCGATCCGGACGATGCGCGGGTCGTCGCCGGCGAACTGCGTGCCGGAGACGCTGAGCGACTCCGATTCGTTGCCGACGCTGACGGTCACGAGGCTCTGGAAGTCGTCCGACTGGAGGCGCTTTGACTCTGTGACGTCGATGCCGCGCTCCTCGGCGATCTGGGGCGCGTTGACGGCGTTGACCTGCCACTCCAGCGGCTCGAAGACGCCCTTCAGCCCCGAGGCGGTGACGAGTTCGACGTCCTCCTCGGCGATGTCGCCCTCGTAGGAGACTTCGACCTCCGAGATCCGGCCGTCGAGCAACTGCGCGGCGATCTTCCCGGCGGTCTCGGCGAGACCGATGTACGGCTGGATGCGCGGGAAGACGCTCTCGTCGACCGAGGGCGCGTTCAGCGCGTTCATCACGGGTTCGCCGGCGAACGCCGCGTCGATCTGGTCGGCGATCGACGTCGCGACGTTCTCCTGTGCGGCCTCGGTGGACGCGCCGAGGTGCGGCGTGACGACGACTTCGTCGACGGCCAACAGCGGGTTCCCCTCCGAGATCGGTTCGTCGGCGAAGACGTCGACCGCCGCCCCGTCGAGGACGTCGTTCTCGACGGCCTCTGCGAGGGCCTCCTCGTCGACGACGCCGCCGCGGGCGCAGTTGATCAGGAAGCCGCCGCCCATCAGCTCGAGTTCCTCCGTCGAGATCATCCCTTCCGTCTCGGGCGTCAGCGGCGTGTGGACGGTGAGGAAGTCGGCCCGTTCCAGACACCCCTCGAACTCGACGAGTTCGGCACCGAGCCGATCTGCGCGCTCCTCGCTGATGTAGGGGTCGTAGGCGACGAGGTTCATCCCGAGGCCGTCGAGACGCTTTGCGACCTCCTGGCCGACGCGACCGAGGCCGACGATACCGAGGGTCTTGCCGTTGAGCTCCGTACCGAGGTAGTCGCTCTTGGCCCACTCTCCGGCTTTCAGGCGTGCGTGCGCCTGCGGGATCGAGCGCGCGGCGGCGAACGACATCGCGACGGTGTGCTCTGCGGCCGCGCGGACGTTCCCCTCGGGTGCGTTCGCGACGATGACGCCGTGGTCGGTCGCCGCGTCGATGTCGATGTTGTCGACGCCGATACCGGCGCGACCGACGATGACGAGGTCGGCCGCGGCCTCGAAGACCGCCTCCGAGACGTCGGTCCCGGACCGGACGACGAGCGCGTTGGCGTCTGCGACCGCCTCCAGCAACGCGTCGCCTTCGACGTCGTAGGCTGTCTCTACGTCGTGACCCGATTCGCGAAGCCGCTCGAGGCCCGCGTCGTCGATCGGATCCGTAATAAGCACCTTCATATCCTAACCCACCTCGGGTTCGTGGTTAAACGTTTCTTCATCGGCGCAAACGGCCACCTGTGGCCTGTTACCGACTCTCTAGGATTTGCGGGATAGGTGATTTGAAACCCTCCGCCGACGAGCAACGCGTATGCGACTCGTTGCCTTCGACTTCGACGGAACGCTCTCGGACTCCGAGATGACGGTGCTGCTCGGCGAGCGGATGGACGTCGCCGACCGGATGGCGGACATCACAGAGCGCGCGATGAACGACGAGATCTCCTACGCGGAGAGTCTCAGAGAGCGCGCGTCGCTGCTAGACGGACTCGCCGAGGAAGACGCCGAGGACGCCTTCGGGGACGTGCGGCTCCGGCCGGGCGCGGCGGAACTCATCGCGCGGCTCCGCGAGGCCGGCCACCACGTCGCGATCCTGACCGGCGGCTTCGAGCGCGGCGTCGAGCGTGCCCTCGAACGCGAGGGCGTCGAGGTCGACACCATCGTCGCCAACCGCCTCCCGATCGAGGGCGGCCGACTCACGGGCGCAGTCGAGGGACCGCTCATCACCGGGACGAAAGACGACGCCCTCGAATCGCTCGCGGCCGACCTCGACGTCCCGCTCTCGCGGACGATCGCCGTCGGCGACGGCGCGAACGACCTCCCGATGCTCGAAGTCGCCGGGCTCTCCGTCGGCTACATCCCGAAAAGTGCCGTCCGTCCGTCGTGCGACGCTGTCGTCGCCTCGATGTACCGACTCGGCAAGGTCCTCGAAGGGCACAGCGTGCTGCGGTCCGAGCGAGCGTAACGGTTACTCGGCGTCGGCGACCGCGGTCCGCATCGCCGCCAGATCGTCGGCGAGCGCTTCCGCGACGGCGTTCGCGAGGCCCGGCGGGACGGCGTTGCCGACGACTTTCAGCTGCGTGCTCTTCGGCCCCTGGAACACGTAGTCGTCGGGGAACGACTGGAGGATCGCACACTCGCGGACGGTGCCGACGCGGTCCGCCTCGGGGTGGACGAACGGCGCGTTGTGGTTCTCCTTGATCGTGATCGAGGGCTCGTCGCGCCGGAGTCTGCGCCAGCTGTCGCCGTAACTCTCGTAGAGGCTGTCGCCGGGTTCGACCTCGGCGATCCGCTCGACCATCTCCGCGGAGTGGTTCGTCTTCTCGTGGTTCGGCAGATCCGCGACGTCTCTCTCCAAGAGGGCATCCTCGACGGTCACGTACGGCTCCAGTTGCTTTCCGGTGAGGGTCGCCTGCTTCGAGGGGCCGTGCGTCCGCTCCGGATACGTCGGGATCGTCCCGTCACGCCGGCCCTGAAAGACCACGCGGCGGCGTTTCTGCGGGACGCCGTAGTCGGCCGCGTTCAGGGTCTCGTAGGCCGGCTTCTCGTAGCCCGCGCGCTCGAAACCGTCCAGAATCGCCCGGAGGGTGTCGCCGCCCTCCATCGACTTGATCCCGGGGACGTTCTCCATCACGAAGGCGTCGGGCCGGACGAACTCGACGAAGTCGATGAAGTTCCCGACGAGGTAGTTGCGCTCGTCCTCGGGGTCACGGTGGCCGGCGATGCTGAAGCCCTTGCACGGCGGCCCGCCGATGATCACGTCGAGCGCGTCCGGATCGATCGGATGCGTCTCGAAGAACGTCTCGGGCCCGACCGTCGAGAGATCCGCCTGGATCGCCAGCGCCTCCTCGTGGTTCGCTTCGTAGGTCGCGAGAAAGTCCTCGTTGACGTCGACGCCGGCGACGACGTCGTAGCCCGCCTGCAGGAAGCCCTCCGAGAGACCGCCGCCTCCGCAGAACAGATCCAGCACCGTGATCGACGACCGATCGAGATCGGGGTCCGACATTCGAGGTCTGCCGAAGTTCGTCTCCGATCCTATTTAACAGTCGCGGGGTTCCCGTCGGCTCTCCCGGGACCGGCCGGCGGGAGTCGGCGATCAGCCGTCGTCGAGCCGGTAGCCGTCGTCGGCCTCGACCAACTCGCCGCGACGGCTGAGCTCGGAGAGCGCGCGTTCGGCGTCGTCCCTGCTGAGTCCGCTGCCCGCCAGCGTGCGCGCGATGTCTCGCGCGGACATCGATTCGATCTGTTCGCCGTCACAGTTCAGCTCGATGACCCGCCGAACCAGATCTAGCGTTCCGTCAGTGATCTGTGAAGACACGGCCTCTTCTCGGTTGAGGGCGTAGGCACTCTATCGAATATAACCCTTTCTTACGGAGTGGTACCACCCTGGGGCTACTGGTCGAGCTCCGCCTGCAGCGCGGCCCGCCACTCGTGGGGGTTGTACCAGCCACAGCCCACACAGCCCACCTCCTCGTCGTACTCCGCGCCGCCCTGGTAGTAGTAGTCGATCTGCAGAAACGACGGGCGCTCGCCGCTCTCGACGCACGCCTCGCACTTTCGGCTCTTGAGGAGGTTGTGCTTCCGCGAGAGGATCTGGAAGTGCTCGCGGACCTCCTCGTCGCTCATCGACTCGTGGTCGAAACTCTCGGACTCTTCCCACCGGACCTCGGGCACGCGGTGGTCGACCTCCAGCGTCGTACTGGGCGAGGAGCCGTCGAACGCGTCGCGGTGGTCGTAGAGGTCGCGGACGCGACGCTTGAACGAGGCGGGCATCTCCTGCCGTGTGATCGACTTCTGCGTCGGAAACGGGTACTGGAGTTTCCGGTGGAACGTCGTGTCCTCGCAGATCTCACAGTGCCGGTAGTCGCCCTGTCCCTGTCCGGTGTTCTGCACGAACTCGAAGCCCTCCTTGCGGAGCATCTGGATGTCCTTCGCGGGCTGGGAACTCGGGAGTTCGCACGCCGAACAGTGCCACTCGCAGTCCGAGAGCGTCTCGAACGTCGCCGCGCGCTTCGTCCCCTCGTTCGAGGGGTTCCAGTCGCGCGTGGCGTACTCGTGGACGCGCTCGCCGAGGTCCGTGAGTTCGTCCCCCGAACCCGTCCGTTCGACGAGTCCCGCTGCGGCGAACTCGGTGAGCAGCGTCTCGGTGTCCACGTCGTCGCCCACCTCCGCGGCGTCGCCGTCACCGGCGAGCGTCGAGAGCACCGCGCTCCGCTCTGGGTCCTCGCGGATCGACAGTATCAGTTCTGCGGTCGCGTCGTCCATTCCGGGCATACGCGCACGTCGACACCCGGGGTCAAAGCCGTACGGGAATCGGCCACCGGCGGTCGGCGGCCGGCTGGTCGCTTCGCCTACCGCTTTCCTGTCTCCCCGTCAGCCGCCCGCGGCGCGGGCTTCCTGCCGGGCGGCCTCGACACTCTTGCCGTCCCGCAACACGGCGTCGACGAACAGTTCGCCCGCCTTGTACGACGAGCGCACCATCGGTCCCGACGCGCAGTAGAGGAAGCCCAGCTCCTCCTCGGCGACGCGCTGCCACGTCTCGAACGCGTCGGGGTGGACGTACTCGAAGACGTCCAGATGCGACCGCGAGGGCTGCAGATACTGTCCCAGCGTGACGACGTCGACGTCGGCCTCGCGCAGGTCCGACAGCGTCTGGTAGATCTCGTGGTCGTACTCGCCGAGACCGAGCATGATGCTCGTCTTCGTGTAGACGTCGGACTCCGCGGCCACCTGTTCGAGGACGGCGAGGGACTGCTCGTAGCCGGCCCGACGGTCCCGAACGGGCCACTGGAGCCGCTCGACGGTCTCGACGTTGTGCGCGATCACGTCCGGGCCCGCGTCGACGATCTCTCTGACGAGTTCGGGATCCCCCCGGAAGTCGGGGACGAGCACCTCGACGAGGATCCCCGGATCGCGCTCTTTGATCTCGCGGATCGTCCGCGCGAAGTGGCTCGCGCCCTGATCCGGCAGGTCGTCGCGATCGACGGAGGTGAGCACGACGTAGTCCAGCCCGATTTCGGTGACGGCGTCGGCGACGTTCGCCGGCTCCGTTGGGTCGAGTGCCTCCATCCCGCCGGTCTCGACGTCGCAGAAGTTGCAGCCGCGCGAGCAGCGATCG
Source organism: Halobellus sp. Atlit-31R (assembly GCA_003665935.1). Taxonomy (GTDB): domain Archaea; phylum Halobacteriota; class Halobacteria; order Halobacteriales; family Haloferacaceae; genus Haloquadratum. Next base: position 502,329 of record QPLR01000003.1, read on the forward strand.
CCCATCAGCATAAACGTCGCCGTTCCGGGGCCGTTGCGGCCGCTCCAGCACTCCCCGAGGTTCGGGCAGTTCGCCTCCTCACAGACCGTATGCAGCTCTCGGTCCCGGAGCGTGTCTTTGATGTCCGTGAACTGACGCCCCGACGGCGGACGCATCTTCAGCCAGTCCGGCTTCCGCCTCCCGCTCATAGCTGTTTCTTCGAGTGGCCGAGGAAAAGCCTGCGGGTTGGATCGGTACGCTGCGCCCGCCAGCAGAGTGAGGTGCACCGCGGTCGAACGCAAAGCTATGGCCGATACGGTGCCACTGACCGTCGTCGACGGCGACGACGAGGCGACGATCGAGGTCGAACGCGGCGCGAACCTCCGGGGCGTCCTGCTCGAACGCGGCTATCCGGTGTACGGGACAGTCTCGAAACACGCAAACTGCGGCGGTCGCGGACTCTGTGCGACCTGTACCGTCGAGGTCGACCCCGCCCCGGAGCCGACACACTGGCACGATGCCGCGGCCGTCCGCTTCGGCTACCCACGACTCTCCTGCTGTCTCACGGTGACGGAACCGCTCACGGTCAGACTGCTCGATAAGTACGTCTGGGGCCAACTGCTCCCGTCGCGCTCGTGGGACTGAGCCAGTGGTGCGCGGGTGGAGTGACGCCGTTCGACGCGCCGGCCCGAAGCGACTTGTCGCTGGAACACCACACGGTCACTTGGCTATGGTGTGCCCACTGAAGAAGAAGAAATCCCACGCGAAGCGCGGCGCAACGACCGGTGCGGCCATCGGTGCGGCGCTCGGGAGCCCGCTCGGCCCCTTCGGCGCCGGCATCGGCGCCGGGTTCGGCAGCGCGACGGGCTACATCGCCGGTCGCGTCAGAGACGACCTCGGACCGTAGGCTGACCGTCCGACGTTTTTTACGCCGCCGACGCCGCGACGCGTTCGCCGACCGAATGGAGAAACGACTTTGCCGCCGGAGTGCCCGGTGTCGCGTATGACTCGTTTCGCTCCGATCTCCCCCCCGACTCGCCGCGTTCCGACGGGTGTCGCCGCCCCGCCCGTTCGGAGGTGCGCGGCGTGAAGGTCGCCGACGTCGTTCCGGAGTTCGCGGACGCCTTCGGCTTCGACGAGTTCAATCGAATGCAGCGGGAGGCCGCCCCCGCGATTCTCGACCGCGACGAGAACGTCGTCGCCGCCGCGCCGACCGCCAGCGGGAAGACCGCGCTCGCCGAACTCGCGATCTGTCGGACTCTCGACGACGGCGGCACGGCGCTCTTCATCGCCCCGCTGCGCGCGCTCACGAACGAGAAGGAGTCCGAGTGGGAGCGCTTCGAGGATCTCGGCTACTCTGTGTACGTCGTCACCGGCGAACGGGACCTGAACCCCCGCCGCGCCGAGCGCGCCGACATCTTGGTGATGACGCCGGAGAAGACCGACTCGGCGACGCGGAAACACGACTCCGCGCGCTACTCGTTCGTCGCCGACGTCGACTGCTGTGTCATCGACGAGGTCCACCTCCTCGACTCGGACACGCGCGGCGGCGTTCTCGAAGTGACCGTCTCGCGGCTGCGCCGGATCTGTGACCCCCGCGTCGTCGCGCTCTCGGCGACGATGCCGAACATCGAAGACGTCGCGGCGTGGCTCGACGCGCCGCCGGAGACGACGTTCGAGTTCGGCGACGAGTACCGTCCCGTCGACCTCCACGCCGGCGTCCGGACCTACACCCACGGCGACAACGCCTTCGCGGACAAGTACCGCCGCCTCTACGCCGCCCTCGACCTCGCCGAAGAGCACATCCGCGACGGCGGTCAGGCGCTCGTGTTCGTCTCCTCGCGGCAGGACGCCGTGCGCGCGGCGGGCAAATCGCGCGACGAGATCGCAAAGCGGGACGTCCCGATGGGCGCGCGCGGCGACTACGACTTCCACACCGACGCGAAGGAACTCGACGACGACGCGCTCGCGAAGGCCGCACCGGACGGCGTCGGGTTCCACCACGCCGGCCTCTCGAAGGACGACCGCGACCGGGTCGAAGAGTGGTTCAAAGAGGGCAAGATACAGCTGCTCTTCTCGACGTCGACGCTCGCGTGGGGCGTGAACCTCCCGGCGCGCTGCGTCGTCATCCGCGACACGAAGTACCACGACCCGCTGGAGGGCGAAGTCGACATCTCGCCGCTCGACATCCTCCAGATGCTCGGGCGCGCGGGGCGTCCCGGCTACGACGACGTGGGCTACGGCTGGGTCGTCTGCGACCGCTCGGACGCCGACAAGTACCGTCGCCTCCTCCGAGAGGGAAAAGAGATCGAGTCGCGGCTGGCCGACGACCTCGACTCCCATCTCAACGCCGAGATCGCGATGGGCACCATCCGCGACCTCGACGACGTTATGTCGTGGCTGGGGACGACGTTCTACTACCGCCGGGCGCAGTCGAAGCCCGAACAGTACGGCTTCGAGAACCTCCGCGGGCGGGTGCGCGAGACGCTCGAATCGCTCGTCGCGCGCGGCTTCGTCCGGATGGGCGACGACCTCGCGGTCGACGGGACCGCGCTCGGCCGACTCGCCTCGAAGTACTACCTCCGCTTAGAGACCGCAGAGCGCTTCCACCGCCTGTGTGCGCGTGAGACGATCTCAGCGGACGGGATCCTCGAAGCCGTCGCCGGTGCCGAGGAGTTTCACTCCGTCTCCGCCCGTCAGTCGGAGGCCGACGCGGTCGACGGCGTCCTGTCGGACGTCGTGACCGACTTGGAAGACGGCCCGCGAAAGGTGCTCGCGATCCTCCACGCCGGAATGCAGAACAGCACGCCCGCGGATCTCCGCTCGGACGCGTGGATCATCCGGCAGAACGCACTGCGGCTCCTCTCGGCGCTTCGTGAGTTCCTCTCGGAGTTCGCCGGCCCCCGCGCGGCCAACCTCGCGCGACGCGTCGAGGCGCGTGTCGAGCACGGCGTCCCGCGCGACGCGGTCGGGCTGACCGCCGTCGACGGCATCGGGCCGAACCGGGCGCGGACGCTCGCGACGGGCGGACTCCACAGTCCGGCCGACGTCGTCGACGCCGGAGCCGACGAACTCCAGCGTGCGGGGCTCTCGGCCGGCGTCGCCGACCGGATCGTCGAGAACGCCCGTTCGTTCCCCGCGATCGACGTGTCGTGGGGATCGTTCCCCGACAGCATCGCCCCCGGCGCGAACGAGATGCGCGAGGTCACCGTCCGCAACGCGGGCGGCGGCGCGGCGGCCGGCATCCGCGTGACCGTCAACGGCGTCGAGATGACGACGAAGGAGGCGTATCTCTCCGACTCGGTGACCGTCCCCGTGGGCGTCTTCGGCGCGAACGCCGACGAGCTCGAATTCTCCGTGGAGGTCACGTTCCCCGACGAACCGCTACACCCCGTCAGCGCGACGCGAACGGTCGACGTCGAATCGCTGTAGGTGGGTGGCTACAGGGCGAGCCGCGACCTACCCCAGCAGCACGGCCCGGAGCTCGTCGGTCCCGTCGACGGAGACGTCGGCCCGCGAGAGATCCAAGTCGGTGTTGTGCGCCGACCGGAACGCGACGGTGAACGCGCCCGCTCGGACGGCGGCCTCGATACCGTTGATCGAATCCTCGACGACAACGCACGACTCGGGGTCGACTCCCAACCGTTCGGCGGCGTGCTCGTAGATGTGCGGCTCCGGCTTGCCGGGCTCGTCGAGCTCCTCGGCGCTCAACACCAGATCGAGCGGGTCGAGGTCGAACCGCTCGCGGACGACAGCGATCCACGATCGCGGGGCCGAAGAGACGATCGCGATCGGCCGGCCGGCGGCCCGCAGCGCGTCGAACAGCTCCGGCACTCCGGGGGTGAGCGCGACGTCCTCGCCGTACAGCGACTCCGCGCGCGTCTCGTACTTCTCGACGAACTCGGCCTTCGTCACGACGGTCCCGTACTTCGCGTCGAGATAGTCGTAGATCTCGTAGTACGGCATCCCGGCGACCTCCTCGTACGTCGGCGACCCCTCCGCGACGGCCGCCTCGAAGACCCACTCCTCTTCGAACCGATGCCAGTATCGCTCGGAGTCGACCAGCACGCCGTCCATATCGAACAACACCGCGCCGTCGGGCACGTCCATACGCCCCCCTCACAGCGCTTCCTGCTAAGCCCTTCGTGCGAAGGTCTATGACTGATACCGGGACCACGCCCGGCGTATGTCCGACACGATCCGCGTCTTCGCCGGTGACTGCACGACGACTTTCGAGGGCGCTCGCACCCGCACGCAGCGGGGCCGCGTCGCCGTGGTCGTCAAACCCGACCGAACCGTACTCGTCCACGACGCCGACGGCTACCAGCCCGTGGCGTGGCTGACGCGTCCCGACTCGCTGACCGTCGAGACCGACGCCGGCGGCTTCGGCCTCGTCGCGCGCGCCGGCGAACAGGTCCTCCGCGTCGTCGCCAACGAGCGCTCCGGCGACGCCGAGTACCCCGTCACAGAGGCCGGCCTTCCCGTCGGCTCGCACCCGGAAACGGGCGAACCGCTCGTCCGCGCCGGCGGCGACGTGGTCGCGCTCGACTCCGACGTCCGCTACCGGCTCCCCTCGGGAGCGACCGTCCTCGACGAGACGTGCGACGCCTGCGGCCTCCCGAAGATCCGCGCGGAGGCCGGCGCGGCCTTCGAGATCTGTCTCGACCGCTCGTGTGAGTCGCTCGACGACGCCGTTCGCGAGCGCTTCGATCGGGAGTGGACCTGTCCCGACTGCGGTTCGGACCTGCGGATCGTCCGCCGCGGCGGTCGCCTGCTCGCGGGCTGTGACGCCTACCCCGACTGCGACACGGCTTTCGCGATCCCGGCGGGCGTCGTCGTCGACACGTGCGACTGCGGCCTCCCGGTCTTCGAGACCGCTCGCGGCCGGCGCTGTCTCGACGCGACCTGCGAGTCGTTTACGGCGTAAAAACCGCGTGAGCGGCCGCTGTCTCCGCACACAGCGTCGGCAGCGCGGCCGCGCTGTCACCGTTCGCGGCATCCGCTGATCGCAGCCCATATGTCGTCGCCGACCGCCGATGTCAGTATGGACGGGACACTGGCGGACGGCGTCGTTCGCGTCGGCGGCGACGCCAGACAGCGGTTCTACGACGCCCGCGGGTACGGCCGGCCGCTCGAACACAACCGCATCGAACTGGCCCCCGTGGAAGCGGCGCATCTCCTCGCTCGGGACGACCTCGACGCCGTCGTCGACGAGTCCGAATCGGGCGACGGTGCCCGGCTCGGATTCCGCGAGTTCCTCGTCCGCACCGGGGCGACGCTCCGCTTTGCCGTCTACAAGGATCTCCGGGACCGCGGGTTCTACCTCTCGCCCGCCCGCGAGGACTGGCCCGGCGTCGCCGGCGACGCTGCAGCCGGCGACGTCGACGTCGACTTCGTCGTCTACCCGCGCGGTAACGGCCCCTGGGACGACGCGGTCGCCTACCGGATCTGCATCGCGGGCGAGCGCGAGGCCATCGTCGCCAGGTCGCTCGGTGACGTCGTCCTCGCGGTCGTCGACGAGGACGGCGAACTGACGTACTTCGAGACCGACGCCGAGCCGGCGATCGGTGGCTCAGCGGCAGACGCCGACGCCTCGTTCGGTCCGGCCGAGGACTTACCGATGGCGGACGTCGACGCCGACCTGCTGGCCGACCGCGTGGTCTGCTACGAGACGGCCGACGACCTCTACGAACGCCACTTCTACGGGCAGCGGCTGTTCGGCCGCAACGCCGACGCCGGACCGCTCCAGCTGTCGCTCGTCGAGGGCGCGTATCTCGCACAGCGCGGCGTCGTCGACGTCGACGTCGACGCGGTCGTCGACCTCGGTCGCGACGTCGAAGGGGGACGGTTCGATCGTCGGTTGCGCGCGTACGCCGCGCTGCGGGACCGCGGCGTCGTTCCGAAGAGCGGCTTCAAGTTCGGCGCGGACTTCCGCGTCTACGAGGAGTTCACCGACGTCGACTCGCTGAGCCACTCGACGGACCTCGTGCGCGTCGTCGCCCCGGACCACACCTTCTACCCGCGGGACCTCTCGCTCGACGTCCGGCTCGCCGGCGGGGTCCGGAAGCGAATGGTTTTTGCGCTCACCGCGGCCAACGGCGAGATAGACTGGCTCTCGGTAGCCCGACTCACCCCATGACACGAGACCACGACGCCCGCGACAGTGACGACCGCGCCGCCGCAGCGCCGGCGCGGGAGGACGCGCAGCGACTGACGGACGGCGGCGGCGACGTCGCGGCCGGTGCCGACGACGTCGCGCTCGACCCGTGGGGCGCTTCGACCGTCTCCGACTACCGGAAGCTCTTCGAGGAGTTCGGTATCGGGGAGTTCGACGACGTGCTGCCCGAAGTTCCGAACCCCCACTATCTGATGCGCCGCGGCGTCATCTTCGGCCACCGCGACTACGAACCGGTCGCGGAGGCGCTCCGCGAGGGCGAAGACGCGGCCGTCCTCTCGGGCTTTATGCCGACGGGCGACCCCCACATCGGCCACAAACTCGTCTTCGACGAGATCATCTGGCACCAAGAGCAGGGCGCGGACGCCTACGCGCTGATCGCCGACCTGGAAGCGCACTCCGCTCGCGGGATGACCTGGGGGGAGATCGACGAACACGCGCGCGATTACCTCCTGAGCCTGCTCGCGCTCGGCTTCGACCCCGAGGAGGGCGAACTCTACCGGCAGTCCGACAACCGCGAGCTTCAGGATCTCGCCTTCGAGCTGGGTTCGAAGGCGAACTTCTCGGAGTTTCAGGGGATCTACGGCTTCGACGGCGAGACGAACGTCTCGCATATGCAGTCGGTCGTCACGCAGATGGCCGACATCCTCTACCCGCAGCTAGACGAGCCGAAGCCGACCGTCATCCCCGTCGGCCCCGACCAGGACCCGCACGTGCGGTTCGCGCGCGACCTCGCGGCGCGGATGCGTTTCTTCAAAGTGACCGCGGCGTACGCGAGCTTCGAGCTCACCGAGGCCGAGCGCGCCCTCGTCGCGGCCGTCTACGACGAGCGCGAGGCATACGCCGACGAGCCCGGCCGTCCCCGATGCGAGGAAGCGGGCGCGTGGCTCGCCGCCCGCGAGGAACTCGACGACCTCGGGGTCGTCGCCGGCGACGACGTCCGCGACTCCGCGGTCGAGAAACTGGAGAACGGCGGGATGGAGCCGCTCCGCCCCCGCGTCCGCTTCCTCGACGCCAACGCCACCGAGGCGGCGTTCGAGGCGCTGATCGAGTCGATCGACGGGGAGAAACGACGCTACGACGAACACGTCGATGCCTTCGACCTCGACGCCGCCGAGGCCGAAGAGCTCGCGCGCCAGATCGAGCTCGACCACGGCGGCTACGGCTTCGTCCCGCCGTCGTCGATCTACCACCGCTTTATGACCGGCCTCACCGGCGGGAAGATGTCCTCGTCGATCCCGGCGTCGCACATCTCCTTACTCGACGACCCAGAGGAGGGGTACGACAAGGTGAAGTCGGCGACGACTGGCGGGCGCGAGACCGCCGAGAAACAGCGCGAACTCGGCGGTAAAGCCGACGAGTGTCCCGTCTACGAACTGTACGCCTACCTACTGGCCGGCGACGACGACGAGTTCGCAAAGGAGGTCTACGACGAGTGCGTCGGCGGCGAGCGCCTCTGCGGCGGCTGCAAGGAACAGGCCGCGGAACTGATGCGTGCGTTCCTCGAAGAGCACCAGGAGAAGCGCGACGAGGTCGAGGGTCTCCTCGACGACCTCGACGTCTCGCTCACGTCACCGCGCCGCGGCGTCGCTCCCGGCGACGAGTAGTCGACTCCGTTCGCGCTACTCGATCGTCAGTTCGCCGTCCTCGCCGCTCTCGCCTTCCGCCCACTCGATCTCGAACTCGACGCTCAGCTCTCCGGGGCCCTCCGTCGGGCCCTCGCGCTCGGCTTTCACCTCGAACGTCGGGCGAGCGGGCGGTTCGATCGTCGCCGACTGGCCGCCCGCCGTCAGCGTGATCGCCTCGCCGGCGTCCAGTTTGTCGGCTACCTCGCGGAGGTACGTCGCGATCGCTGCGCGGCTCTGTCGGTCCTCGGATTTGAAGAGTACTTCTTCGGGCATACCCCGCAATTCGACGTCTCAGAGCATAAGGCTGCTGTCGACCGAACCGGTTCGCGCCGTTTCTCTCCGGCTCTCGCTCGGGTGTGGGGCACTTTCACACGGGTTCCGGAACCGTTTTGCTCGCCCGTGGAGACGTCGTCGATATGCGAACCGGTCCCGACAGTCCCGGACATCGCGTCGACACGGAATCGACCGACAGCGACGAGTCCGGCTTCTCTCTCGGGCGGTGTTGAGAGCGGCGGACCCGCCGCCGAGTATGTCGCTGTCGGTGTCGACTCCGGCGGGTCGGCGGCGGCGAAACCGCTCGAACCGGCCCGGCGCGGACGCGCGAGCGTCTGCGGTCTTCGGAACTGCTAACTGGCGGCCGGTCGGTAGACGCGACAACGACCGACCGACGGTGACGATCACCGTACGATCACCCACTGAACACAGAATGAAACTCCCCGAACCACAGGTCGCGGTGCTGAACGCCGCGAGCGCGACAGACGAGACGCCGATCGAACAGCTCGCCGCGGAGGCGGGTCTGAAGCCGGAGACGGCGACGCAGGCCGTCTTCGAGCTCCGCGACGACGACCTCCTCGACGTCACGGAGCGCGACTCCGTCGAGTACGAACTGACCGAGGAAGGCCGCACGTACGTCGAGGCGGGCCTCCCCGAGGTCCGGCTCTACCGCGCCGCGGTCGCGGCCGGTGCCGACGAAGAGCCGGTGCAGATGGGACGCGTCATCGGCGCGGCCGACCTCGACGGCCCGGAGGTCGACATCGCCCTCGCGAACTTCGGGCGGAAGGGCTACGGCTCGATCGACAGCGGCGAACTCTCCGCCGACGGCGACACCGACGCCGAGGCCGACCCCGAGGCGGCCGCGCTCGCCGAACTTGCAGGTGCCGACGGCGGCGACGATGCTGACGCCGACACGGCTCTCGACGACGTCGACGACGCGGTCCTCGACCAACTGGTCTCGCGGAATCTCCTCGACCGCCACGAGCGGACCGTCCGGGCGGCCACGCTCACCCAGGCGGGCGTCACGGTGCTGATGGAAGGCGTCGAGGCCACCGAGGCGGTCGACCGACTCACTCCCGAGCTCCTCACCTCCGGGGAGTGGGAAGACGTCGAGTTCACCGAGTACAACGTCGAGGCCGACGCGCCCGACGTGCGCAGCGGCAAACTGCACGTGCTCCGGCAGACGGCAGAGCGCGTCAAGGACGTTCTCGTCGGGATGGGCTTTCAGGAGATGGACGGCCCGCACGCCGACGCCGACTTCTGGATCAACGACTGCCTGTTCATGCCGCAGGACCACCCGGCGCGGACCCACTGGGACCGCTTCGCGCTCGACGTCTCACCCATCGCCGACCTCCCCGACGACCTCGTCGACCGCGTCGAGGCTGCCCACCGGCAGGGCGTCGGCGACGACGGCGACGGCTACCACTCGCCGTGGTCCGAGGACTTCGCGCGCGCGATCGCGCTCCGCGGACACACGACGTCGCTGTCGATGCGCTATCTCTCCGGGACCGAAGTGGGCGAACTCGACCCGCCACAGCGGTACTTCTCCGTCGAGAAAGTGTACCGCAACGACACTCTCGACGCGACCCACCTCCTGGAGTTCTTCCAGATCGAGGGCTGGGTGATGGCCGAGGACCTCTCGGTCCGGGACCTGATGGGGACGTTCGTCGAGTTCTACGAGCAGTTCGGCATCACCGACGTCCAGTTCAAACCGCACTACAACCCCTACACCGAGCCCTCCTTCGAGCTGTTCGGCCGCCACCCGACGACCGGTGAACTCATCGAAATCGGAAACTCCGGGATGTTCCGCGACGAGGTGCTCGAACCGCTCGGCGTCGAACACGACGTGATGGCGTGGGGGCTCGCGCTCGAACGCCTCGCGATGCTGACCACCGGTGCCGAAGACATCCGCGACCTGCACGGCACGCTCGCAGACCTCGAGTTCCTCCGCGGCGCGGAGGTGACCTACTGATGCCCGTCGTCGACATCGATCCCGACGAACTCCGGCAGCTGACCGGTCACGAGGAGAAAGACGACGAAACGCTCAAATCGGATCTGTTCGGCCTCGGCCTGGAGTTCGAGGGCGAGACCGAGGACGGCCTCCTGCAGTTCGAGTTCGGTCCCGACCGCCTCGATCGGCTCTCCGTCGAAGGCGTCGCCCGCTCCCTGCGATACCAGTACGGCGACGACCGCGGCGTCCGCGTGCCCGACACGAACGACGCCGACTACACGTTCGTCGTCGACGAGGACGTCCCCGACGAGCGGCCGTACGTCACGGGCGCGATCGTCCGCGGCGTCGACCTCGACGAAGCCGGTCTCGACTCGCTGATTCAGTTGCAGGAGAAGCTCCACGCCACGATGGGCCGCAAGCGCGCGAAGGGCGCGATCGGGATCCACGACCTGCTCACGATCAAAGGCGAGGTGCTCACCGACGACAGCGGCGGCAACTCGATCACTTACACCGGCATCGATCCCGAGGGCGATACGTTCGTCCCGCTCGACAGCGACCGCGAGATGACGCCCGCGGAGGTCCTCGAAGCGCATCCGACCGGCGAGACGTACGCGGACCTCATCGCCGACTACGATCGTTACCCCGCGATCTACGACGAACTCGGGCTGTTCTCGTTCCCGCCGGTGATCAACGGCCGCCGGACCGAGGTGTCGACGGACTCCACGGATCTCCTCGTCGAACTCACCGGCACCGACCAGTGGACGATCGACCGGATGTGCAACATCATCTGCTATGCGCTGTCGGCCCGCGGCGCGACGATCGAAGACGTCGAGATCGAGTACGCAGACGGGACGCTCGTCCGCCCGGACTTCGAGGTCGATACGAAGTCCGTCACGCACGACCGCATCGAGACGATGCTCGGGGTCGAATTCGAGACGGCGGAGGTGATCGATCTGTTCGAGCGTTCCGGGCTCGACGCCGTCGTCGCGGGCGCTGACGCAGGTGCAGACGCAGATGCAGATGCAGATGCAGATGCAGATGCAGACGCAGATGCAGATGCAGATGCAGATGCAGATGCAGATGCAGATGCAGATGCAGACGCGGCTGACAGTGGCGGCGACGACGGCCCCTCGGACGACGCCGCGGCGTCGGAGCCGGCCTACGACGTCTCGATTCCGCCGTACCGCGTCGACGTGCTCCACCCGCTCGATCTGGTCGACGACGTCGGCCGCGCGTACGGCTTCGACGAGCTCGAACCGCGCTACCCCGACATCGGCACGGTCGGCGGCCGCCACGAGCGCTCGCGACTCGAAGCCGCGACCCGGAGCGTCCTGACCGGCCTCGGCTTCGAGGACCTCCTGAACTTCCATATGTCGAGCGAGGCGGAGACCTACGACCGGATGCACGTCGCGGCCGGAACCGACTACCTCGGCGGCGGTGACCCCGTCGAGATCACCGAACCGTACAGCGAGGACTACACGATCCTCCGCCAGTGGGCGCTGCCCTCGCTCGTGATGGTACTTGAGAACAACACGCACCGCGCGTACCCGCAGGATCTCGCAGAGGTCGGGCTCGTGGCCGAGCGCGACGACGACGTCAACACGCGCGTCCGCGAGCGGCGACACGTCGCGGGCGTGCTCGCGCGCCACGACGCGACCTACGAGGACGCGAAGGCTCGGCTCCAAGCGATCTGCCGCGACTTCGACGTCGATCTGGCGACGCCCCCGACCGAACATCCGTCGTTCATCGACGGCCGCGTCGCCTCCGTCGTGATCGACGGCGAGGCCGCGGGCGTCGTCGGCGAACTTCACCCCTCGGTTCTGGTCGAACACGACCTCGAACTCCCGGTCGCCGCCTTCGAGTTCGACCTGTCGGCGCTCGCGTCCGAGTAATCGAGTGACTTAACAGCCCTCCCGCCGGTATTTTCGTCCGATAATGCCGAGCGGAGAATACGACCCGGACACCGTCGAGGCGAAGTGGCAAGACAGGTGGGTCGACGACGAGACCTACGCGTACGAGGGTGACGCCGAGAACCCCGACACCGCCTTCTCGATCGACTCGCCGCCGCCGACGGTATCCGGGAGTCTGCACTGGGGCCACGTCTACGGCTTCACGCTGCAGGACTTCGTCGCTCGGTTCAACCGGATGCGCGGCAAGGACGTCTACTTCCCGTTCGGCTACGACGACAACGGTATCGCCTCCGAGCGCCTCGCCGAAGAGGAACTCGGCGTCCGCCACCAAGAGTACGAGCGCCGCGAGTTCCAGCGGATGACCCAGGAGGTCTGTGACCAGTACGAGGCCGAGTTCACCGAGAAGATGCAGAACCTCGGCATCTCCATCGACTGGGACCAGACCTACCAGACGATCTCGCCGGCGACCCAGCGGATCTCCCAGCTCTCCTTTATCGACCTCTACGAGCAGGGCCGGGAGTACCGCCAGCGCGCGCCGGCGATCTGGTGTCCCGACTGCGAGACGGCGATCTCGCAGGTCGAGACCGAAGACGACGAGCAGCCGAGTCACTTCCACGACATCGCCTTCGAGGTCGTCGAGAGCGACGCGATCGACGCCGACGAGACGTTCACCATCTCGACGACCCGGCCCGAACTCCTGCCGGCCTGCGTCGCGGTGTTCGTCCACCCCGACGACGACGAGAATCAGTATCTCGTCGGCGAGGAGGCGCGCGTGCCGCTGTTCGATCAGGAAGTGCCGATCCTCGAAGACGAGCGGGTCGACCTAGAGACCGGCTCCGGGATCGTGATGTGCTGTACGTTCGGCGACCAGACCGACATCGAGTGGTACCAGGCGCACGATCTGGACCTCCGGATCGCCATCGACGAGTCGGGCACGCTGACCGACGTCGCCGACGGATACGCCGGGCTCTCCTCCGAGGAGGCCCGCGGGGAGATCGTCGACGACCTCGACGCGGCGGGTGCGCTCCTCGACCGGCGTGCGATCACGCACACGGTGAACGTTCACGAGCGCTGCGGGACGAGCGTCGAGTTCCTGGTCAAAGACCAGTGGTACGTCGAGCTGCTCGACAAGACCGACGAGTATCTCCAGGCGGGCCGGGAGATGGACTGGTACCCCGAGAAGATGTTCACGCGGTACAAAAACTGGATCGAAGGGCTCCAGTGGGACTGGTCGATCTCCCGACAGCGCTCCTCGGGGATCCCGTTCCCGGTCTGGTACTGCGAGGAGTGCGAGCACGTCGTGTTGGCGGAGAAGTCGGACCTACCAGTCGATCCGCTCGGCGACGAGCCACCGGTCGACGCCTGTCCGGAGTGCGGTCACGACGAATTCGTCCCCGAGGACGACGTCTTCGACACGTGGGCGACGTCGTCGCTCACGCCGCTGATCAACGCCGGCTGGGACTGGGACGACGAGCAGGAGGCGTTCACCTTCGAGCACCCCGAGCTCTACCAGTTCGACCTCCGCCCGCAGGGCCACGACATCATCTCGTTTTGGCTCTTCCACACGGTCGTCAAGTGCTACGAACACACCGGCGAGGTGCCGTTCGACAGCGTGATGATCAACGGGATGGTCCTCGACGAGAACCGCGAGAAAATGTCGAAGTCGAAGGGCAACGTCGTCGCGCCCGACGAGGTCGTCTCGAAGTTCCCCGTCGACGCCGCGCGGTACTGGGCCGCCGGATCGGCCGTCGGCGACGACCTGCCGTACTCCGAGAAGGGCCTCCGCGCGGGCGAGAAGCTCCTCCGGAAGCTCTGGAACGCCTCGAAGCTCGTCGAGAGCCTCACCGAGGAGGCCCCCGCCGAGTTCGATCACGCGGAGCTCGCGCAGCTGGACCGCTGGCTGCTCGCCTCGCTGGACCGCGAGATCGAGCGGCTGACCGACCGGTTCGAGAGCCGGGAGTTCTCGAAGGCCCGCGACGGCCTCCGCGGCTTCTTCTGGCACACGTTCTGTGACGACTACCTCGAGATCGCGAAACAGCGCGTCCGCGACGGCGGCGACGCCTCCGCGGCGTACACGCTCGAAGTCGCTCACCGGCGGTTCCTGAAGCTCTTCTCGCCGATCCTCGCGCACGCGACCGAGGAACTCTGGCACGATATGCACGATGACGGCGAGAGCGTGCACCACAGCGGCTGGCCGGAACCGCTCGGCGTCGACGCCGACTTCGCGGCCGGCGAGACGGCGATGGACGTCGTCGGCGCGCTCCGGAAGTACAAGAGCGACGCCAAACTGTCGATGAACGCCGACCTCGACCGCGTCGAGGTCTGGGGCGACGTCTCCGGCTTCGAGGCCGACATCTCCAGTGTGATGCACGTCGAGGAGTTGGAGACGCTCGACGAGCGGCCGGCCGTCGAATCGGTCGTCACTGGCGTCGACTTGGACTACTCGTTGGTCGGCCCGGAGTTCGGCAGTCAGGTCCCGGACATCGACGACGCACTCGAAGCGGGCGACTACGAGACTGTCGACGGCACACTCCACGTCGCGGGCGTGGAACTGGACCCGGAGATGTTCGAGATCGAAGAGGAACGGCAGTATCTCGGCGACGGCGAGATGGTCGAAGCGGGCGACGCGATCGTGATCGTTCACGAAGCGGCGTAACGCCGCGCCCGCTGTCGTTTTTCGACCCCTTCTCAGAGATCTGCGCCGACCGCGTCCGCGACGCTGTCGAAGCCGTCGCGGTCGAGTAACGCGAGCAGCCCCTCGTTGATGTCGCGCGCGAGCGTCGGTCCCTCGTAGACGAGTCCGGTGTACAACTGGACGAGGCTCGCGCCCGCACGGATCTTCGCGTACGCGCCTGCGGCGTCGGAGACCCCGCCGACGCCGATCACGGGGACGTCGGTCCGCTCGGCGACGAATCGGACCATCTCGGTCGCGCGACTCTCGATGGGCGCGCCGGAGAGCCCACCCTTCTCGGCGCGCTTCGGACTGCGGAGTCCGCTTGGCCGGTCGGTCGATGTGTTGGTGGCGATGACGCCGTCGAGGTCGAAGTCGTCGACGACCGCGAGAGCGTCTTCGACCGCTGGCTCGGGGAGGTCGGGCGAGAGCTTCACGAGCAGCGGTGACGCCCCGGCGTCGACGAGCGCGCCGAGGATCGCCTCCAGGGAGTCGCGGTTCTGGAGCTCCCGCATCCCCTCGCTGTTGGGACACGAGACGTTGACCGCGAGGTAGTCGGCCACGTCGGCGACCTGCTCGTAGGTCTCGCGGTAATCTTCGGGCGCGTCGATGGCGTCGGTCGCCTCCGAGAGCGCGACGTTGACGCCGACTGGGATTCCGGGGTCCGGGCTCGTCCGCAGTCGCTGGCCGACGGCGGCTGCACCCTCGTTGTTGAGCCCCATTCGGTTCACGATGGCGCGGTCCTCGACGAGGCGGAACATCCGCGGGCGGGGATTGCCCGGTTGCGCGCGTGCGGTGACGCCGCCCACTTCGACGTGCCCGAACCCGAGCGCACCCAGGACCGACGGGAGTTCTGCGTTCTTGTCGAACCCCGCGGCGACGCCGATCGGGTTCGAGAACGACTGCCCGAAGGCGTCGACCGCGAGCCTGTCGTCGTCGCAGACGAGTCGGTTCCGGAGGAACCGTTCGATCGGCGTGTACTGCACCGTCTCGAGCCCGTGGTGCACTCCCCTGTGTGCGGTCTCTGCGGGTAGCGAGAAGAGCGCTGGTCTCAGGACGCGGTACGCAGATCGTATCACGGTCGTTCCGTGCGTCCCGCGTCGCTATCTGATCGGCGTCGTCGTGCCGACCGGTCGGTGCCTCGACTCATCGCGTGCTCAGAAGTCGTGTTCGACCGCGTCGGGATCGGCCTTCTGAATGATGATCTTGCCGTCTCGGACCCGAACGAACACCTCGTCGCCGATCTCCATCCCGGCCACGGCGAGTTCGTCTTCGTGAAGATTGACGTGGACGTTGTGATATTCGCCGTGCTCGTCTTTCGCGCCACTCGGGCTGAGCTTCTTTTTCCGAACCATCGGAGCTGTCTAGGCGTTGGTTCGCTGCAGGATATACATAAGTGTTGTTTACGCCTCGCTTCACACCCCCGATGGTGACCGTTCGGCTCCGACACCGAGCTGCGCCTCGACGTTCTGTCGATCGCTCGTCGGGCTTTCTGCTCTCGGTGCGACAGCTCCGGCACGAACGACCCTGATTGTACGCTCGTCGGCGCCGTCGGTACCGGCGATTCTCGCGTGACCCCGTCGCTGCAGTCTATTTTTGCCGATATATTTATGCCAGACCATGTGTTTCCTTGACATAGAGGTACACAGCGATGGTACGCGAGGACGGCAAACGGAATTTCGTACTGCTCGAGGACGGCGAGAAGACCAAACAGTTCACCGGTCGGATGCCGCGCCAGGCCGCACTCAAGGCCGCTCGTCGCCTCGAGGGGTACGAGTCGTACGAGACCGAGGAGGAAGCGAAAGACCATCCTACCGAGATCAGGCTACTCGAACGGGGGACTGATCGAGTCCACGTCTATCACGCGTGGGCGTGGCACGACACTGCTCCGAACGACAAGCCCGGATGGATGAAACAGAACGAAGTGTCGACGGTTACGCGAGGCAACGTCTCGAAGCAAGGCATCGAACACATCGAGAAGTAGTTTCCGCGTGTCGCGCCCACGCGGGAAGCCTCGCATCTGGCCGTCGGCACCGAACTGCCGGCACTCGATCACGTCTCGGTCTGTCCTCCCGATCGCGTACCTCCGCTCTCGCGCTGCTCTCCGGGACCTCCCCGCAGTCGATACCACTTTGTTGGTGCCGTCGCGAGACCCTCACGCGCGGTTATCATCCGGCCCGACCGCACGCGAGACGCGTGGAATGAGGCGTCGGCCTCCGACCGCGCTATACGTTCGTACCGTCGTCTACGCATACTGCCACACTCTCTCGGCGACACGTCTGTCACCGGCCTCGGTGTGAAATCGCATAACGAAGCGGGGACGGTTCGACGGCCTTTTATATTTACCCGGCATTCGTAGAAATACGCGGAAGCCCGCCCGGTTCACTCCGGTCGGGGTCTACGACGGCTCGGATTTGCACACGCCCCATCCTCTTCGGCTCGTTCGAGCCGAGGACGATACGACGGGCTTAAGTGTGCAAGTCCGTTTCGGATGAATGCGAACGACACACCGCGACCGGGTGCGGTTCAACCCCGCGCCCACTCGGACGATCCGGCTTCGGCCGGAAGCGCGACGGATCGGAGCACTTATGTCTCCGACCAACGTACGCTTACGTCCGCAAGAGATGAGGATTCCACCCCTGCGGTCCGCCGTACAGATGGGATCTGATGTTAGCCTTGGTGGTTCGGTGACACCTGTCTGGTGTCCACTGAACCACGAACGGACCACGCAATGAAGTATGGTGATCTCCC
>QPLR01000004.1 GCA_003665935.1 Halobellus sp. Atlit-31R
TCTCGGATATGCCGCCGCGGCCGGCGAACTACGAGGACATCATCGCGACGAACCTCGGGCAGAACGTGGTCGAAGACGACGAGGCGTTCTCGCTGGAGCTCGGCCCGAACAACTGCGCCGCCAGTCAAGAATCGCTCGCCGACGACTGAATCGGTCCTGCTCGGTCGTTCGCCGGCGACCGCTGCGTTCATTTTCTGCGTCCGCAGAGACCGACGAGAACCTACGGTAGCGTTTGCAGCTGGGTGCGCAGCCAGACGCACGCCGGCGTGCGATCGAGTGCGTGAAGGCGTGCAAACGCTACGGCAGTCGTACCGCCGCTGTCGGCCGTCAGTGGCGGCTTTAACGTCGCCGTCGCGACGGCAGCAGAAGGGGAGTCAGGCACCGGCCGCGTCGGCGTGCTGTAGCCCCTCGCCGCCGAGTCGCTTCTCGACGAGGGCGAAGGCCGAGTCCATCGTGATCGCGAGCAGTGCGCCGGGGATGGCCCCGGCGACGACCTGCGGCATATTGTAGAGGTTGATACCGGTGATGACCCACAGGCCGAGTCCGCCGCCGCCGATGAAGAAGGCGAGGTAGGCCGTGCCGACGTTGATCACCGACGAGGTTCGGATGCCGGCGAAGATGACCGAGAGCGCCATCGGAAGCTGGATCTTCCGGAGGATCTCGGCGTCGGTCATCCCCATCCCGCGGGCCGCCTCCACGGCGCTCTCGTCGACGTCCTCGATGCCCGCGATGGTGTTGGTCAGTATCGGTAGCACCGCGTAGGTGAACAGGCCGACGAGCGCGGTGTTGAACCCGAGTCCGAGGATGGGGAAGACGAGGAAGATGATCGCCAGCGTGGGGATGCTCTGGGCGACGTTCCCGACGCCGAGGATGTAGCCCTTCAGCCGCGGGTTCCGCGTCGCGAGAATCCCGGCCGGAACCGCGACGAGAATCGCGAGCAGTTCCGAGATGAGGACAAGCTGAAGATGCTGGCTCAGGAGTTCGAAGAACTTGTCCTGATTTTCGAGGAGGAACCGCCAGGCCGCCGGGAACTGTTCGAGAACGCCCATCTACGTGCCTCCCTCTCTGATCGCCGATTCGGTCACGACGCCGACGACGTCGCCGTCGTCGACGACCGGGAGCGCGTCGGACCCGGTCTGGATGAGTCGCGAGAGCGCCACCTGCGTGCTGTCGGTCGGTGCGACCGGGATGGCGTCGCCGTCGACGGCCGTCTCGACGGCTCCGGCACCCGCGCCGGCGACGCGTTCGTGCTCGGCGGCAGACTCCGCCATCACCTCGCGGACGGGAGTCACCTGCAACTGCTTGAGCGTCCGGTCGTCGCCGATGAAGTCTTCCACGAACTCGTTTTTCGGATTCGACAGGATCTCGTCGGGAGTGTCGTACTGGACGAGTTCGCCGACGTCGAAGATGGCGATGCGATCGCCCATCTTGAGCGCCTCGTCGATGGAGTGGGTGACGAACAGGATCGTGGTGTTGATCTCCGCCTGGATGTCGAGGAACTCGTTTTGCAGATTCTCGCGGGTGATCGGATCGAGCGCGCCGAACGGCTCGTCCATCAGCATCACGTCGGGGTCGGCGGCGAGCGCACGCGCGACGCCGACACGCTGGCGCTGGCCGCCGGACAGTTCGCCGGGATACTGGTCACGGTACTGCTCCGCGGGGAGATCCATGAGCGACAGCAGTTCGTCGACTCTGTCGTCGATCCGCGCTTGCTCCCAGCCCTTCAGTTCGGGGACGGTCGAAACGTTCTCGCCGACCGTCATATGGTCGAACAGTCCGATCTCCTGAATGACGTAGCCGACGTCGCGGCGGAGCTCGATCTCGTCGAGTTTTTCGATGTCGGTGCCGTCGAATCTGACGGTCCCCTCTGTCGGGTCTTCGAGCCGGTTCACGAGCTTCATCGTCGTCGTCTTTCCGCAGCCCGAGGGACCCACGAGCACGGTCGTCGTGCCCGCTTCGACCGTGAAACTGATGTCCTCGATCGCGACGGTGCCGTCGTCGTAAACCTTGGTTACGTCGTCGAATTCGATCATATTCCACCTTCGTCCCGTGTGAACAGACGCGGGAGCGAGACGTCCTCGCCGTTGCGGGCGCGGAGCACGCGTTCGGCGAGGCCGAAGCCGTAGTCGATTGTGAGCGTCAGAAGCGACAGCAACACGGTGCCGACGACGAGCTGGCGGATGTCGGGTTCGTCGACGCCGTTGAAGATGAGGTCGCCAAGCCCGCCGGCGCCGATGAACGCGCCGATGGCGGCGATTCCGATCAGCACGACCACGGCGTTCCGGACGCCGGCCATAATCACGGGCAGCGCCATCGGCAGTTTCACGCGCCGGAGCCGCTCCCACCGCGTCATCCCGAGTCCGGTGCCGGCCTCGACGGCCGCCTCGTCGACGCGGTCGAGACCGACGTAGGTGTTCCGCACCACCGGGAGCTGCGAGTAGAGGATGAGCGCGACGACGACGGGCGGTTGTCCGATGCCGAACACCGGAATGAGCAGCCCGAACAGCGCGATGCTCGGGACCGTCATCATCACGCCGGCGAGCCACAGCACGATCGTCGCCGCCGTATCGTGATACGTGATGAGCGTGCCGACGACGACGCCGAGGGGGACCGCGACTGCGATGGCCTGGAGGACGAGAGAGAGGTGTGCGAGCGTGAGCCCGGCGAGTTCGCCGCTGTTGTCGACGAGAAACTCGACGTAGCTCGCGAGCGGCAGCGGCCCGACTGCGGCCATCGACAGGGCAGCCATATTAGATGAGTCCGTTCTCTTTCAGGAAGTCCCGGGCGACGGTCTGGGCGTCGGCGTCGCCGATGGAGACCTGATTGTTCAGATCGCGGATGATCTCCGTCGAGAGCGCCGGCCCGATCGCGTTCAGCGGCTCTTCGATCGACGGATTCGATTCGAGGGCGTCCTTGTTGACGAGCGGCGCGGGGTTGTACACCGGGAAGAACTGCTCGTCGTCTTCGAGGACAGTCAGATCGAACTTGAGTATCTTCGGATTCGTGTTGAACCCCATTCCGACCTGAGCGTCGCCCTGGCCGACGGCCTGGTACGTCAGTCCCGAGCCGACGTTCTGGACCGTGATGTCGCTTCGCGCGTCCGCGAAGCCGTAGTGTTCGGCGAGTCCCGGCCAGCCGTCGTCGCGCTGCTGGAACTCGGCGTTCATCACCATCTTGAAGTCGAGGTTCCCGCTGGTGACGTGCGAGGCGAAGTCGGAGATCGTCTCGACGCCCGTCTCTTCCACCCAGTCTTTGTTCGCGACGAGGACGTACGTGTTGTTGAAGGGCGCGCGCTGGAGGAAGTCGAGGCCGTGTTCGTCGTTGAACTCCGAGTCGACCTTCCGGTAGATCTCCTCGGGGTCGGTGATGACCTCGCTGTGTTTCGGCGGGAGCGTCGCCCACGCCGTCCCGGTGTACTCCCAGTAGACGTCGACTTGGTCGCTCTTGACCGCCTCGAAGTTCGTCGTCGTTCCGCCGAGGCCGACCTCGTCTTTGACAGCGACGTCGGTGTTCGCCTCGAGCGCCTCGTAGGCGAGGTAGCCGAGGACCTCCTGTTCGGTGAAGGACTTCGAGCTCACTTTCACGGTTCCGCTGTCGCCCCCACCGAGGACGCCGGTACAGCCGGAAAGCGACGTGAGCCCCGTGAGCCCAGCCGCCAAGCCACCACGCTTCAACACCGTTCGTCGCGTAAGTTGGTTCGTCATAACGTATCAACTGTGTCGTGCGGATACTGCTAAGCCTTCACACGAACTAGTATGATCTTTTATAACAGTCACGGTCGTTCACGAGAGTTCAGTACTGCGGTGGAACGACGACGACGGGAATGGCGGCGTTGAGCACGACCTGCTGGAGCGTGCTCCCGAAGACGGCTTTCCCGGCGGGGCTCCGCTTGCGGCTGTACATATACACGCGGTCGGCGTCGATCTCGTCGGCCGCGTCGATGATCGCGTCCGCCGGTTCGCCGTCGTACTGGAAGCCGCGGGCCTCGGTGGTGACACCCGCGTCGTCGAGCCTGTCCACCGCCGTCGAGACGCCCGTCTTCCGGCTGGCCAGTTCGTCGAGTTTCGCGCGGCCGCTGATGTCCAGATTGTCGTTCGTCGATTCGACTTCGGCGGTGTCGAAGACGTGTGCGACCACCGTCGTGAGACCGGTCTGTGCGTCCGCTTCCGTCTCCAAGACGGCGTCGGCGACGGCGGAGATCCACTGTGAGTGGTGGTTGGCAGGCAACAGGACAGTGCTCATAGCAGAGCGTACGAGCACCTCGATATTCAGTCACCAGCCGAACATACGTGAGCATTTAAGAACCGGTCACGCCGAGCCGGCCGCGAGGTTGATGTACGGCAACAAGAACTCGACGAGTTGGCGCTCGGCCTTCCGGAGGTGGCTCGACGCCGTCGTTTTCGTGATGTCCATCTGCTCGGCCAGTTCTTCGAGAGTGACCTGCCGGGGGATCTCGAAGTAGCCCTGATCGAGCGCGAGGTTCAGAAGCTCCCGCCGGCGCGGCGGGATCGACGCGAGAAGCGACTGCCACCCGGCGCGCGAGGGGACGACCTCGCGGCTGAATTCGTTGCTGATCCGGTCGACGGAGACGTGGCCGAACACCTCGAGCAACTCGACGGCCTTCGTCAGTTCCTCACGGTCGTGAAGCAGCAGGTCGAAGCACTCCCGCCCCTGGTCCAGTTTCGTGGGGCCGATCGGCAGAAACCCCTCGTACAGCAGGGTCTGAAGCGGCGTGAACTCGGTCAGTTGGCCCTCGAGAAACAGTGTGAGAGACGTCCGTCCGCGGGTGTCGACGTCGAACTGTTCGAGGACGTCGACGGATTCGATCATCCGGTGACCTTCGACGATGTCGAGGACCTCGTCGACGTCGTCGCCGTCGCACTCGACCGCCATAATGCCGATGTACCGGCGGTCCCGGAACGAGGAGGCGATGAACTCGCCGAACACGTCGTGTGCCATCAGTTCGGCCGTCCAGTCCCCCTCGTACTGGACGCACACCTTCGCAGTCAACATAGCTCTGACACAGAACG
Source organism: Halobellus sp. Atlit-31R (assembly GCA_003665935.1). Lineage (GTDB taxonomy): Archaea > Halobacteriota > Halobacteria > Halobacteriales > Haloferacaceae > Haloquadratum. The sequence goes on from QPLR01000004.1 coordinate 5,031, forward strand.
ACCCGCGGCACGAATAAGGCTCACGAATGATCGTTCAACTGTTCGACGAGCCGCGTGGTTTTCGTCTCTGGCGTCTGCAGCGCCTCCTGCAACGAGGTCGCCGTCCCCTCGCCCAGAGTCGGGGCGAGCAGGCGTCGTGCCTTCGCCAAGCGCTCGCCGCGGGACAGCGGCCGTTCGCGCGCGCCGGGCGGTCGTGTCACTGCCGACCGGTGCGTCGCCGTCGCCGTCTCGACGGTGACGCGGGCGAGACACTCTGCGGGGAATCGGTCGTCGATGTCCTCGCCGACGACGAGCTCGACGCGGTCGGCCACGGCCGCGATCTGCGGGTCGGTGCGCGCCTGCTCCCGGACTTCCGCCGGTGTGAACTGACCGCGGGTGAGCGCGGCGGCGACGGGGTACGCGTAGGAGTATTCGGCAGCCTCGGCCGAGGTCGGGTGCCGCGTCCCGAGGTGGGTCGCCTCCGCGAACGTCTCGACGCGGACGCGTTCGACGTCCTCGGGAGCGAGATCGTGCCGGTCCGAGAGCGTTAGCACGGCGGCGACGCCGGGTTGCGCCCACCGGCAGCACGGATACGGTTTCAGGTAGCTCTCGGTGACGTGGAACCGCTCGCCGAGGGAGTCGGTGACGGTCACCTGCGAGTCGTCGAAGACGGTCCCGGAGTCGGTGAATCCCCGTTCAGCCAGGAGGGCGGCGGCGACGCCGGCGTACGCGCCCCAGCCGATGCCGTCTTTGGTCATTCCCGGCCGTTCGACCCCGCGCAGTATCGGCGTTCGCGGCGCGTGGTATTCGGCGACACCGAGTGCGGTTTCGAGGGTGTCGACGTCGTGGGCGCGGAGTCGGCCGACCGCGGCCGCCGCGCCGAGCGCTCCCCAGGAGCCGGTCCCCGTGTAGAGGTCGTCGACCGCGTGGATCGCGAGACCGGCTCTGACGGCCAGTTCGTAGCCGACGAACACCGCGTCCAGAAGTTCGCCGACGGTCGCGCCGCCGGCCTCCGCGGCCGCCAGCGCGGGCGGGACGACGACGGCCGCGGGGTGGCCTTTCACCTCGCGGTGGCCGTCGTCGACGTCGAGGGCGTTCGCCGCGGTCGCGTTAGTCAGCGTCGTCGCTTCGAGCGACGAGGTGGCTCCGCTGCCGTCGAGAAGCGTCGCGTCGTTCGCGTCAGCGAAGCGAGCGGTGGCGTACTCGCGGACCACGTCGGCCGTCGGGAGCCGGTGGCCGGCGGTCGTCGCAGCCAGCGTGTCGAGGACGCGTTCGCGCACCGCCTGCTGAACGTCGGCGGGCGCGTCGTCGACGCTCGCCGACCGGGCGAACGCGGCGGCGGAGTGGGTCGTCATCGCGGGTGCGTCGCGTCAGTCGTCGGCGGCGGCGGTCTGTTCGGTGCCGAAGTCCTGCTTCTCGACGTCGAGGCCGTACAGCTCGATGGCGTTCTGGCCGAGGATCTGCCGTTTCTGCTCTTCGGAGGCCCCGATGCAGTTGATCTTCTCGAGGGCGACGGGGATGTTCGTCGAGTGCTCGGCCGCCATCAGGAGCCGGTCTGCACCGACGGCTTCCATCGCCCGACGGATGTACATATTCAGCGCGAGCGTCGTGTCGAGGTAGATGTTGTCGTACCGCTCGGCCATGAAGATGGCCTCCTGCGTGAGCGTGTAGGCACCGCCCATGTGGGCGAAGACGATCGGCAGATCGGGGTAGTCCTCGGCGACCGGCATAAACATCCCCGGGACCGAGAACGGCATCCCGTGGGGTCCGGTGTGGACCATCACCGGGACGTCGTTTTCGACACAGGCGTCGTAGACGTCGTACGCGATGTCGGAGGTGGGGTCGACGCCCCACGCCAGCGTGTGGAGTTTGACGAACTTGAAGTCGAGTTCCTGCACGGCCCGGGTGATCTCCTCGTGGACGAACTCGGTCCCGAGGTGGGGGTTCACCGCTGCCGTTCCGAAGATCCGCCCCTCGTAGGCCTGTGAGGCGTCGTAGATCTGATCGTGAACTTCGGTGACGCTCCGGTCGTTTTCGCCGCCGAGCGGCTGGAGGATGGTGGCGTCGACCTCGCTTTCGTCCATCGCGTCGATGATCTGTGCGATGCTCTCGGACCACTCGAAAGTGCGGTCCTGGTCGGCGGACTCGTTGCCGATGTGGTGGTGCCCGTTGACGATGGGGTAGTCTGCCATTGCAACTCCCGTGTTTCACCAAAATCCCCATCAGAATTCGCAGCAACATGTGTGAGCCTTCATATACGGGTGGGTTCCCACCGCAGGTCGGCGTCGGTCAGCTCCCCGGGCAGCGGCCGCGCGCGACGCTCGAAACGGGACGGGCTCTCAGACGCCGAGCGTGTCCGCGGGCGTCTCGGAGACGAGCTGCCGGACCGTCTCCCGGTCGACGCCGGCGTCGACGAGCGCCGACGCGAACTTCGCGAGCCCCTCGACCGGCGGATTCGACGCCTGTCCGAAGTCAGTCGCCAGGAGACAGCGCTCCGGGCCGAGGCGGGCGACCGCCTCGGCGACCCGGTCGACGGTGTGGTCGTCCGTGCTCTGGACGGCGTACCCGCAGAACTCCATCACCGCGCCGCGGTCAGCGAGCGACGCCTGCTGTTCGATCGAGAGGTCGAGGACGCGGAAGAACGGATGGTTGACCAGACAGCGCGCGCCCGCGTCGGCGCACGCGTCGACGACCGTCTCTATCGCCTCGGGCGCGACGTGGCCGGTGCCGAGGACGGCGTCGTGTTCGGCGACGGCCGCGACGACCGTGCGGGCCTCGTCGGTCAGCTCGCCGTCGCGAGTGACCGAGAGATCCTCCTCGGCCGTCGGGACTCGCTGGCCGACGAAGCGCTCGACGCCGGCGGCGCGCGCCTGGCGAGCGTGGTTGTGGCTCCACGCCGTCGGCAGCCAGACCACCTTCGCTCCGAGTTCGAGCGCGACCTCCGCGGCGTCGGGGTTGACGCCGCCGACGCTCCCGTTGAGCGCGATGCCGCCGTACAGCACCCGGTCGCCGACCGCTTCGTTCGCCAGTTCGACGCGGCCGGCCGTCGGCACGACGTGACTCTTGACGACGGCTCCCGACAGTCCGGCGTCGCGAACGCTGCGGGCCAGTTCGACGTCGCTTTGGAACCGGTCGACGAGGTCCGGAGCGGTGTGGACGTGGACGTCGAGAGCCCCCTCGACGAGGCCGAGGTCGGGCTCTGCGTCGTCGATTGCGGTCACGCGACCACCTCCGCGAGCAGCTCCATCGGGTGGTGCGTGACCACGTCGCAGTCCGAGAGCTGCTGGCTACAGGAGGCCCCGCTCGCGGCCACGAGGTCGGCATCGGCGGCGTCGATCTTCGTCTCCAACTCGGCTCCGAGCGTCGTCGAGAGGTCGTAATGTTCGGTCTCGTAGCCGAACGCCCCGGCCATCCCGCAGCAGGTGGCGTCGACGGGGCGGACGTCGTAGCCGACTGCGTCCAGCAACTCGACCGGTGCGGCGTCCCAGCCTTTCGCGCTCGCGTGACAGTGACCGTGGAACGCGACGGTGGCGTCGCCGCCGGTCGGAAGCGACAGCTCGCCGTCGGCGACGGCGTCACGGAGGAACCCCGCGACCGTCCGGCTCGCCTCGGGAACCCCTCCGACGTATTCGAGGAGGTCGTCGTACTCGGCGAGCGCACTGACGCAGGAGGGCTCGACGCCGACGATCGGGACGTCGCGGTCGGCGTACGTCGCCAGCGTCGCGACGTTGGTCTCGGCGTGCGTTCGGGCCGTCTCCACCAGCCCCTGCGAGAGGGCGGCCCGGCCACAGCAGTCGACCGTCGGCACGTCGACGGCGTAGCCGAGCGATTCCAGCAGGCGCACGGTCGCCCGCCCGACGTCCGGGTGGTTGTACGTGGTGTAACAGTCCGGAAAGAGCGCGACGGTCCCGCGCTCGCCGGCGGCTGGCTCCGGTGATCGGGCCGCGAACCACTCCAGGAACGACTCAGTCGCGAACGACGGGAGGTCGCGCCGACGGTCGATACCGAGCACTTTCTCGGCGACGACGCGGCCGGGGCCGAACTCCGTCAGGCGGTTCGCGAGCGGTGCGAGGGCGGTGCCAACCCGGTTGAGCGTGCGCACGTTTCCGAACAGTCGTGCGCGAAGCGACGGACCGTCTTCGAGATGTTTCTGCTGTTTGACCTCCGTCTTGAGCTTCGCCATATCGACCCCCGTCGGACACTCCGTCTCGCAGGCCTTACACGCGAGGCACTCGTCGAGAACGGCCGACTCGAACTCGTCGCTCGTGAGCGCGTCCGGGCCGAGTTCGCCATCGATGGCCGCGCGGAGCATATTGGCTCGCCCCCGCGTGCTGGTGATCTCCTCGCCGGTCGCTCGGTAGGACGGACACATCACCCCGCCGGTCTCCGTGCGGCACTTCGAGCAGCCGTTACACTGCTCGACGAGCGAGTCGAAGCCCTCCTCCGCGGAGAAGTCGAGCGCCGTCTCGATCGCCGTCGGATCGTACTCCTCGTAGCGCAGTTGCTCGTCGACGGCGACGAGCTCTCCGTCGCTCGTCGGGACGACCTTCGCCGGATTGAACACGTCGTCGGGGTCGAACGCCCGCTTGACCGTCACGAACGCGTCGTACAGCTCCGCGCCGTACATCTCGCGGATGTACGCCGAGCGGAGCCGACCGTCGCCGTGTTCCCCGGAGAGACACCCACCCATTTCGAGAACGATCTCGTGGACGCGCTCGGAGACGGACCGCAACCGTTCGCGGTCCGCCTCGGTCTGGAGATTCAGGAAGGGCTTGACGTGGAGAACGCCCTGTCCGGCGTGGCCGAAGACGCTCGCGTCGAGGTCGTGCGCGCGGAGGACGTCGCCGACGCGTCGGAGATACTCCGGCAGGCGTGCCGGCGGTAGCGCGGCGTCTTCGACGAACGAGAGAGCCTGTTCGTCGCCGGAGCGGCGGTTGAGAAGCGGGTTCGACGCCTTCCTGACCGTCCAGAGTCGCTCCTGTGCCGCGTCGTCGACGGCGCGTTCGACCGAGACGGTCGCCTCTGTCCTCGCGGCCGCGACGGCCGTATCGAGATCCGCCGCCGCGTCGGCGTTGGTCGTCTCGACCTCGATCAGGAGCGCCGCGCCCGCGGCGTCGGGCACGATATCGAAGCCCCACGCGTCGCGGGCGTATCCGAGGACGGCGTCGTCGACGAGTTCGACCGCGCTCGGGTCGGCGTCGAGGGCCGGCGACACCGCGCCGGCGGCCGCGTACACGTCGTCGTAGAAGACAAGCGCCGCGGCTCGCGTCTCCGGCCGGGGAGTGAGGTCGAGCGTCACCTCCGTGACGACGCCGAGCGTTCCCTCGCTGCCGACGATGAGCCGCGAGAGGTCGGCCCACTCGCCGTCGGGCGACGCGCTCGTTTCGAGGTCGTAGCCGCTCGAATTTCGGTCGACGGTCGGATACTTCGCGTCGATCTCGTCGGCGTGTGCGGCGGCCAGATCCGTGACGACCTCGTGGACCTCGCCGAGGCGGTCGTCCCGGTCGAGCGTCGCGCGGAGGTCTGCGCCGTCACGCCGGCGGAACTCCGCGACGCTGCCGTCCGCGAGCACGCACTCGACCCGGCGGACGTTGTCTCTGGTCGTCCCGTGCCGAACCGAGTGCGGGCCGGCGGCGTCGTTTGCGACCATCCCGCCGAGGGTGCACGTCGACGACGTGGAGGGGTCTGGGGGAAAGTAGAGGTCGTGCGGTTCGAGCGCGGCGTTCAGGTCGTCGAGAACGACGCCGGGCTGGACTGTCACCGTCTCCGCGTCGGCGTCGATCGCGACGATCTCGTCGAGATACCGCTCGCAGTCGAGGACGATGCCCTCGCCGACGGCGTTGCCCGTGAGAGAGGATCCCGCCCCCCGCGCCGTGATGGAGACGTCGTGGTCGCGTGCGAAGTCGACGACGTGCCGAACGTCGTCGCGGTGTCGTGGGAAGACGACGCCGCTGGGTCGCACGGCGTAGATGCTCGCATCCGTCGCGTACAGGGTGCGCGTGGTGTCGCCAAAGTCTGCCTCGCCGTCGAGTTGTCCCGCGAGCCCGTCGGGCCCTGACGGAGAGACGTCGTCGGTGCTCATCAGGAGAGACAGCGGCCGCGCCGGAGTTACGTCTTCAGACAAACATATGCGGGTCTTTATCGCCCGCTGCGGCGGAGGACTTAAACACTGGACATATCAGAGGGAACCGCCTTGTGAGTCCGGGACGTCGACGGGCGTATGAGAGGTGTCGCCGAGTCGGACGAGCGTCCCCGCGCGTCGCTGAGCCGGGAGTGGACGCGCAGATGAACGGTCGCATCGCTACCTGCCAGTTCGAGCCGGTCGTCGGCGACGTCGCCGCGAATCTCGATCGGATCCGTTCGCTGGCCGCCGAGTCGGACGCGGACCTCGCGGTGTTCCCGGAGCTCTGTGTGACGGGCTACGATCTCGACGCCGCAGGAGAGTACGCCGCGGAGATCCCGGGGCGGCTGACCGCGCCGCTGGTCGAGATCGCGGCTGCGACGGGGACCGAGCTCGTGGTCGGGCTTCCCGAACGGGACGGCGAGACGCTGTACAACACGTTCGCTCTGGTCGACGGTTCCGGCGTGCAGGCCACCTACCGAAAGTACTACCGCTGGGGCGACGAGGCGACGGCGTTCGAGGCTGGCGCGGGACCGGTCGTCGCGGAGACGAGCGTCGGGCGCGTCGGCTTCGTTCTCTGTTACGACCTCAACTTCCCGGAACTGGCGCTTACGTACGCCCGCGAGGAGTGTGATCTGTTGGCCGTCGGCGCGGCGTGGCGGGCGTCGTTCCGCTCGAACTGGCGGCTGCTCTGTCGGAGTCGCGCGCTCGACGGCCCCTGTTACGTCGCGGCTGCGAATCACCGCGGGGAGCAGCGCGGCCGCCAGCACGCCGGAACGAGCCTGATCGCGGGACCCGAGGGGAGCGTCCTGTCGGAGACGGGAGACGGCCCGGGGACCGCGACCGCGAGCGTCGACGACGCGGCGCTCCGGGCGGCTCACGAGCGGAATCCGATTCAGGAGACGCGGGCGAAGGTGACAGACCCACGCTGTCGTCGCGGCGAGGACGAGTGAGCGGTCGGGCGCTGTTCGCCCTCGTCGGTAGACGTATCGAGTACGGCGGAACAGAAGAGAGGGCTGGAAACGAGAACCTTAATCCGCAGACTGCGCCGTCGTCGTGGGACCCTGAGCGCGGAGCTCGCGGATCGAGCTGACGACGACTGCGCCGCTCACGAGCATCGCAGCGCCGACGATGATCGCCAGCGACACGACGTCGAGAACGGGCATCTCGATGGCACCGCCGACCTCACGGACCGCGACGGCGATCGAGCCCAGCAGCAGCATAATGCCGAAGTAGACCTTGATGTCGTCCTCGTCGACGAGGCTCGTGGCCGCGGCACCGAGTCGGGCACCGAGCGCACTACCCGCCAGAAGCGGGACGACGATCGAGAGGTTGACTGCGCCGTCCATCGCGTAGAGGAAACTCCCGATCCCGCCCGAGAAGACGATCTCGAACAGGTCGGTCCCGACGGCGACCGGGACGGGCACGCCGATCAGGTAGAACAGCGCGGGCATCCGGATGAAGCCGCCACCGACGCCCAGGAAGCCCGAGAGGAGCCCCGTCGCGAACGCGACGCCCAGGATCATCCACAGCGAGACCTTGAGACCGCCCTTGATCCCCATCATCGGGGGGATGTTGTACGACTGGATCTTCTTGGCGATGTCGGGGATGTCTTCGGCCGCTTCTTCGGCGTCCATATCTTCCGCATCGTGGCTGACGCCGCCGCCACCGTCGCTCTTGACCGCGTTGTAGGTGATGAAGACGCCGATCCCGCCGAGCAGCGCCACGTACGCGACGCTGACGACGGTGTTAGCCAGTCCGATGTCCTGAAGCCAGTGCAACCCGATCTTCCCGACTTCGATGCCGGCTGTCGTCCCGGCGATCATCAGCACGCCGAGCTTGTAGTCGACCTGACCCAGGTCGCGGTGTTTCAGCGTGGCGATGACGGACGTCCCGAAGACGAACGCCAGCCCGGACGCGACGGCGACGTCGGTTCTATACCCCATAACGAGCAGGGCCGGCGTGACGAGGAAGGAACCGCCCATCCCGAAGAAGCCGAACAGCAGGCCGATCAGTACGCCGAAGCCGGCGAACATCACCAGCAGGCTCGCGGCGACACCGAGTACTTCCATCTGTTAGTCACCCCGCAGGGCACGGGCGATCGTCGGCCCGAGGACACTTTCGAGGGCACCATACCCAACGTACAGCAGGAGGGCTTCGACGAGCACGACGCCGATCAGCAACGCCGCGCCCGTCGGACCGGCCGCGTTCTCAAGCCCGAACATCGAGGACCACCTGGTTGAATCTTGTGAGGTTCATGGATTTCTGCGCACCTGGTGCTAACCGATGCTCGCACTTAACGGTATTGGGATCTGAGTACAATACAATATCCAGCTATCCCACGTGTGGTTGGTGATAAGTTATGAGTAGCTATCCGCCCGAAATCAACCAGCCTAGTCGCCAGCACAGCCGGCTGGACGTGCCGGTGTGGCGCGCGCGAGCGGCGGCTCTCGCGCGCGCCGGAGGTCGGATTATTTCAGGTATTTACCGGAGAGAATATCTCTCCGGACCGAACGAGAGCGCTGAATCAGAGGCGAGAGTTTCGGCAAAATGTTGCGCCCATATTGCACTACCGTTGAATTTACACCCAATTATTGCGGGTTCTTTCGGTAGCGTCTGCTGTCTATTTTCTATCAGATGTCCGGCGTCGTTCGTGTTTTCTTCACGAATTATTCTCGGCCCGAGTACACGCGGAAATGCACGCGCTAATCTCAACAGCTCGGGTCGAAGTGGTAAGATAACGTACGTTTCTTCGGGCAGATCGGCCTCTGCAGCTTCGTTCCAGACGGAGACAATTCCGTCCAAAGGCGTTCTATCGCCGGTTTCCCGATTTGGTTCGGAGGGTTCAGTTCGGAGGTCAGCCCCCGGAAACGGCGACAGGAGCCCGCACAGAATTGTGGAAATCCTAAACAAATCTTTTATGCACGCAGCACGTAGCACGGATTAGTGACAATGCCCGACGCGATGTCTGAACAGCTTCAACAGGATATGGAGTGCGAGGGGCTGCTGGAGTGCTTCCACGGGCTCAAGCAACTCGACAAGCAGTGCTTCCAGGTCCTCGTACAGGCCGAAGAACCGCTCACCGTCGACGAGATCGCGGAGATCGTCGACCGCGAACGCTCGACCGCGTACCGGTCGATCCAGCGGCTGCTCAAGTCCGGGTTCATCAAGAAAGAGCAGGTGAACTACGAGCAGGGCGGCTACTACCACGTCTACTCGCCGACCAGCGCAGACCAGATCTCAGACAGTATGCAGCGGATGCTCAACGACTGGTACGCGAAGATGGGCCAGCTCATCCAGGAGTTCGAGGACAAGTACGACCACCAGGAAGGCGAGCTGACGATCGAGAGCTGATCCGGGACCTCTCCGCTCGAATTTCCCGTCCTATCCCGTCCCGTTCCGGTTCCCGCCCCGGGTCCACGTCGCCGTCTTTCTCGCTTCCCTCTTCGCCGTCTTCTCTCCCGTGCATCGCCGCCTTTCTCGCTTCCCTGTTTCATCACCGCGCGCCCACGCGTGGACGCGTCAATCGAACCGGAACGTCTCCAGGTTCCGGGGTGCGTACGTGCGGGCGTCGTACTTCTGATAGAGCCCTGACGACAGCTGGTCGGTCGACGCCTCGTCCCCGTGGACGCAGATGATCTCTTCGGGACGTGGGTTCATCGTCCCGACGAAGTTCTCCAGCCCGTTCCGGTCGGCGTGGCCGGAGAAGCCGCTGACCGACTCGACGTCGAGCCGAAGCGTCAGCTGTTCGCTGCGACCGCCGCGGTCGCTGAACGGGATCTCCCGGCGGCCGCTCTGGATGCGCCGCCCGAGCGTGCCCTGCGCCTGATAGCCGACGAAGACGAGCTGGTTCTCCGGCTCGCTACCCAGCAGCTCGAGCCAGGACATGATCGGCCCACCGGTGACCATCCCCGACGTCGAGAGGACGATACAGGGGTCGCCGCCGGCGATCTCCTCGCGCATCTCCTGGCCGCCGTCGACCTGCTGGAACTGCTCGGCGAGGAACGGGTTCTCGTCCTCGTGGAGGATGCGGTCGCGGAGCCCGTCGCGGAGGAACTCCGGGTACGCCGTGTGGATCGCCGTCGCCTCACGGATCATCCCGTCGAGGTAGATCGGCATCGTCGGGAGCTTGCCCGTTCGCATCGCCTCCTCGAGGACGAGCATCAACTCCTGTGAGCGGCCGACGGCGAACGCGGGGATGACGACTTTCCCGCCCCGGTCGTGGGTCTCGCGAACGACCTCGAGCAGGCGGCGTTCGGAGTCCTCCTGGTCGGTCTGGTAGTCGTCGCGGCGGCCGTACGTCGACTCCATCACGAGCGTCTCCACGCGCGGGAAGTCGTTCGAGGCCCCGTTGAACAGCCGCGTGTCGGTGTAGTGGATGTCGCCGGAGAAGACGACGTTGTGGAAGCCGTCGCCGATGTGGAAGTGCGAGACCGCAGAACCGAGGATGTGCCCGGCGTTGTGAAACGTGAGCTTGATGTCGGGCGCGATGTCGGTCACGTCGCCGTAGTCGAGCGTGATCGTGTGTTTGAGCTCCTCGCGGACCATCTCGGAGTCGTACGGCGGCGTCCGGCCCTCCTTGGCGGCGACGTCGAGGTAGTCGAGCTGCAGCAATCCCATCAGGTCCCGCGTCGGTTCGGTGGTGTAGACGGGCCCGTCGTAGCCGTATTTGAAAAGCAGCGGGAGAAGCGCCGAGTGATCGAGGTGGGCGTGCGTCAGTACCACCGCGTCGAGGTCGGCGATCGGATTCGCCTCGGGGACCTGGAGGTACGGCACCTCGCCCTCTGCGCCGGGTTTGTCGCCGCAGTCGATGAGCACGCGCGTCTCGGGCGTGCTGAGGACGAAGCTCGCGCGCCCGACCTCGCGGCAGCAGCCGAGCGTCGTCACGCGCACCCACTCGGTGTCGTTCGTCGGTTCGCGGTGGATGCGCTTGCCGACGCGTTCGAGGAAGTCGCGGCGGTCGTCGCGCTCCTGCATCAGGAAGTTGCGGACGTTGTCGACCGTCGAAGACTCCATCGGCGGCGTGCGCAGGACGTCGGGCGTCCAGCCGACCTCCTGGGTGATCTCCCGCAGCGTGCTCGCGCGGCGACCGATGACGAGCCCCGGCTTCTCGGCTTCGATCAGGACTTCGCCGGTCGCGGGGTAAAACTGGAGATTGGTGATGCCGGCGTCCTCGGGGATCAGTTCGAGGATCTTCGGCTTCGCTTTCGCGGGGTCGAGCTGTGTGCCCGCCGCGGGGCGTACCGTGATCCGCTTCCGGAGCCTGCTGGCGAGACGGCGGATCAGGCCGTCGCGCTCGGCGAACTTCCGTGGCGTCTCCGTGTAGACGACCAGTTCCGGGCCCTCGTAGGCGACCCGGGAGACGACGAGGTCGTCGGGGATTTCCGTTTCGAGTTTCGTTCGAACTGCTTCGAGCGGGTCCGTGGTGTCGTTAGTGCTCATACATATCTGGAAGGCCGTGGGCAAGAGCCACCAAAATCCGTGGCCCGTACCACCGGACGTCTGTGAGTGGGTCGCGTCCGAAGCGCGGGCGCGACCGAACGGACGAAATCGTTCGTTTGTCTGTATTCGATAGCGTATATAAACGTTTTTCGCTGTCAGAGCGTCGGCGACAGAGAGCCGGGCCGACGCGCGTCGGGAGTGCAGTGCGCGGTCGGAGCCCTCACGGCGCGGTCGCCGCCCGCTAACAAAAACGGAGGCTCGTCGGGCCGATCAGGGCTCGCTCACGCGCAGGACGGGTTTGATCGTGTCGCCCTGCTCTGAGTCTTCGACGGCCTGCTGGATCTCCTCGAAGTCGTAGTAGGTCACGAGTTCGTCGAACGGGAACTTCCCCTGGCGGTACAGTTCGATCAGGTCCGGGATGAACTCCTTGGGGTTGCTGTCGCCCTCGACGACGCCGGTGATCGACCGGCCGTTCAGAATGAGGTCGTTGACGTCGTAGCTCGCGCGGGTGCCGAGTGCCGGCGCGCCGACGACGCCGAGCGTCCCGCGCTGGGTCAGCACGTCGACGGCCTGCTCGGCGACGTCCGGTACGCCCGTCGATTCGACGGCGTAGTCGGCACCGCCGCCCGTCGCCTCCCGAACGGCTTCCGCGACGTCGTCGACGTCACCTGGGTTGACCGTCGCCGTCGCGCCGAGTTCCTCGGCCAGTTCCAGTCGGTTCTGCTTGAGGTCGATCGAGACGATGTCCGTGCAGCCCTTGAGGTCCGCGGCGAGCACCGCCGAGAGGCCGACGGAGCCGGCGCCGAAGACGGCGATCGAAGAGCCGGCCTGGGGGTCAAGCGAGTTGATGACCGCGCCCGCGCCCGTCTGGATCCCGCAGCCGAGCGGGCCGAGCAGTTCGAGCGGGACGTCGTCGTCGACGGCGACGACGTTTCGTTCGGTCGCGATGGCGTGCGTTGCGAACGACGACTGTCCGAAGAACCGGCCGCTCAGCGTCTCCCCGTCGCGAGAGAGCGGCGAGGTGCCGTCCTCGGGTCGCTGCCCGGAGAAGTTGTGGGCGAAGAACGCCCCACAGTACGCCGGGTGCCCGTCGTTGCAGCTGTGACACTCGTCGTCGTAGTCGAAGCTCATTACCACGCGGTCGCCCGGTTCGACGTCGGTGACGCTGTCGCCGACCGCCTCGACGACGCCGGAGCCTTCGTGGCCCAACACGGCCGGCAGCGGTGTCGGATACAGCTGATCGCGGACGATCATATCCGTGTGACAGACGCCGACGCCGACGACCCGGACCAGCACCTCGTTGTCCTGCGGATCTTCCAGTTCGACGTCTTCGATGGTGAACGGTCCTTCCTCCTCAGTTACGACGGCAGCCTGTATCTGCATCGTAAATCGTACTACGGCGGTATCTGTGGTAAATGTTATCAGTAATTTATGACAGTTTGCAGCAAAAATGTATTATTCCGGGGTCCGAGACGAGAGCGGCGAGTCGAGCGGGAAAGACGGCGAGAGAATAGATAAGGCAGTGAACTATACTCGAATGTTTACTTTTTAGTCGGCGTTCACGCCATCGATCGCCGTTGGCGCACCAGTTCGTTTGCGCGGTCGATCCACTCTTGGGCCTTGTTCTCCGTGACGTTCGCGGCCTCCGCGACGGTCGCCGAGTCGCTGTCGGCGAGACCGCCGAGCGTGTCGATCCCGGCCGATTCGAGGCGTTCGTGGTAGGTCGGGCCGAGACCGCTGATCCCCTCGATGTCCCGTTCTTCGGGGGTCTCCTCCGCCGACTCTTCGGGCGTTTCTTCCACGGCCTCCCGACTGCCTTCGGCCTCCGGTTCCCCGCCGGCCTGACCTGTCGTCAGCGATAGCTGTTCTAGCTGCTGTTCGATTTCGGAAAGGCGCTCGTCGAGTTCGGATCCTGGGTGAGCGCCCGCGCTCGCAGATTCGCCGGCAGTTTCTGCTGCCTCCCGGTCAGCCGTCCCCGCCCGCGCTTCCGGTCTGGTCTCGAACTCGGTGAGCGAGAGCTGCTGGAACTGCTGGGATCGCTTTCGGACCTGTTCGAGGGCTCGGTCGATCGTGCGCCGGCGTTCGTAGAGGCGGTCCCGGCGCTCGAGGTTCTCCTGGTCGAACGGCGCTCCCTCGTCGATCAGATCTTCCACCTGCCGGTCGAGGCTCTCACGAAGCGTCCCGATGTCCTCGATGAAGGCGTCGAGTCGCGACTCCAGTTCCTCCGTCGAGCCGATCTCGGGGGCCGGCACGCCGAGCCGGTCGTGTTCTAACTCGACGACGTCGTCCGAGAGGACGTACTCCAGCCGCTCGTTCGGGACGTATCCCACGGCGCCGTTGTCGTCCTCGCCGCCGAGCAGGATGATGCCCGTGTCGATCGCTTTGAAGTCTGTACAGTCGATCGTCAGTCCGTCTTCGCAGATTACTTTCATCGTCGTCGGGGGTCGCGGTAGTGCTCGCGGCCGCCGTGACCGGCCACACGAGGGGTGCAGGGCCGGAACGCGCGGCACGACGGTGCGTGACTCGCGCGGTAGCAATCACGAGAGAGCGGCAAAAGCGTAGTTTCGTGTTGACTGTGTATTCTGACGTTTCCGACGGTAAGCGGCTGTTTCGACCGCGCGAGCGAGCACGGGGTGTTTACGCGCCGGTGATCGATCAGCCGACCGCTAGCGACGCCGATATCTTGCCGCCATCTAAACTATGTTGTCGTCGGCTGTCGACGCACGGGGTATGCGAACTATCGACAGTCATCCGATCCGCTTCGGTGAGCTCGCCGGACCACTCGTCCATCACGCGATGTTCTTCGACTGGCAGTTGGTCTCGACGCAGGAGCTGGCCGCCGAGATCGACTATCCGTTCGAGGATCTCGTCGCCGCCGACGCCATCCCCTACGCGCCGGTGGGGCTGGACGCGACCGTCTATCGGTATCCGACCTTCGGCGACGCCGTCTCCGTGGAGGTCACGCCGCTGCGCGTCGGGAACTCGAGCGTCGAACTGCTGTACGAGGCTGTCGACGAGGCGGGCGAGCCCTACTCGGAGGCGCGGATGACACACGTGACGATCGCCCCGGAGGGAGGCGCGCTGAGCCTCCCGGAGGCGACGCGGGAGCGACTCCGAGAGCTCCAGGCCGACCGCTCGGTCGACGTCGGGCCCGAAGGCGGCGCGCACAGCCCCGAGTCGTACCCCACGTTCGAGGAGTACTTCCGCGTACACAGTCCTCACATCGAGGGGTCGGAGCTGGCGTACTTCGAGGAGTACCCCCGCTTCGCCGACGTCGCGCTCGAATCGTTCGTCGCGAACGCCGGTCCTCGGCTGAGCGACCTGGCCGGCGAGCGACAGCCGTTCCGCCTGCGGGACTGGCACTGGGAGTTCAAATCGCCCGTCCACTTCGACTCGCTGCTCGAAGTCGAATGCGACGTCGAGGCGGTCGACGAGGAGCGAATCCGCATCGCGCACACGTTCCGGACCGACGGCGAGACGCGTATCGAGGGCATCTCCGAGTACGGCTGTTTCGACCGCGCAGGCGACCCCACGACGTTCACAGACGCGATGTGCGCCCCGTTCGAGGAAGTGTAAGGAGCTAGTCGGTCCCGGCCGACCACGCGCCGCCGCCGGCCCGAGTGAGAAAGATGTTCGTCGACAGCCAGTAGATCACTTCGTCGCCGTCGTCGTTCTCGGCGGTGACTTCGAGATCGACGTAGCCGCGGTCTTCGCGGCTGCTCGACGGCATCTTGTCCGCGACGTCGAGTTCGACGCCGACAGTGTCGCCCGGCCGGACCGGCGTCTGCCAGCGGAGTTCCTCCAGCCCGAACGAGCCCAGCGTCGCCGTCTCCCGCAGGAAGCCCTCGACGAGAAGCGCCATACAGGCGCCGGCGGTGTGCCAACCGCTGGCGATCAGCCCGCCGTACATCGTCTCCGCGGCCACGTCCGGATCGGTATGGATGCGCTGTGGGTCGTAGCGGCGGGCGAACGACAGCAGCTCCTCGCGCTCGGCCGTGTACGAACCGAGATCGTGGGTCTCGCCGGCGGCGATGTCCTCGAAGTACCGGACCACGGGCTTACAGGTACGCTTCCTTGACGTGGTCGCTCTCGAGGAGGTCCTGTCCGTTGTCCTCGCGGACGACGCGTCCGTTTTCGAGGAGATACGCGCGCTCGGCCATCGCGAGCGCGCGGTTGACGTGCTGTTCGACCAGGAGGACGGTGATCTCCTCGCTGATCTCCTGGATCTTCTCGAAGACGCGGTCGGTGATCTGCGGCGCGAGGCCCTCGGACGGTTCGTCGAGCGCGAGGATCTTCGGTTGGGCCATCAGTCCCCGACCGATCGCGAGCATCTGCTGTTGCCCGCCGCTCATCGACTCGGCGCGCTGGTCCTCGCGTTCCTCGAGGATCGGGAACAGCTCGAAGACCTCCTGCATCGTCGCTTCGAGGTCGTCGCGCTTCGTGTACGCGCCCATCTCCAGATTCTCGCGGACGGTCATATCACCGAAGAGGTTCCGTTCCTCGGAGACGTGGACGAAGCCGCGGCGCACGATGTCGGAGGGTTCGAGCGTGGACGCGTCCTCGTCCCAGACGCGGACCGAACCGGCGTCGACGGGGTGGAGTCCGGACATCACTCGCAGCAGCGTCGACTTCCCCGCGCCGTTGGGGCCGACGATCGAGACGACGCCGTCGTCCTCTGTGACCTCGAAGTCGAGATCCCAGATCACCTGGATGTTGCCGTAGGAGACGTCGATGCCGTCGAGTTGGATCACGAGTGGTCCTCCCCGAGGTAGGCGTCGGCGACAGTCGCGTCGTTTTGGATCTCTTCGGGCGTCCCCTCGGCGATCTTGCGGCCGCTCTTGAGGACGATGATGCGGTCTGCGGTTCCCATGATGGCGTCCATAATGTGTTCGATCCAGAAGACCGAGATGCCGCGTTCGTCGCGGAGTCGGCGGATCGTGTTCGAGAGTTCGCTGATCTCGCCGGGCGTGAGGCCGCTGGCGATCTCGTCGAGGAGGACGAGATCGGGGTCGGATGCGACGGTCCGAGCGAGTTCGAGCTGCTTCTGCTGGGCGATCGGCAGGTTCGCCGCCTCCATCTCGGCCTTCTCTTCGAGGCCCACGAACGCCAGCGCCTCGCGTGCGCGGTCTTCTGCCTCCTCTTGGGAGATCGACTCGTCGGTGCCGAAGAGCGCGCCCGCGACGGCGTTCTCGAAGACGGTCATCTCGCCGAAGACGCGGACGATCTGGAAGGTGCGAAGCAGCCCCGAGCGAGCGATCTCGTGGGTCTCGAGCGCGACGATGTCGTCGCCGTTGAACGTGATCTCGGTGTCCTCTTCGGGGTCGAGAACGCCCGTGATCGTGTTGAACAGCGTCGTCTTCCCAGCGCCGTTCGGGCCGATGAGAGCGACGATCTCGCCACGTCCGATCTCCAGGTCGACCCCGTCGATGGCGACGAGACCGCCGAACTTCTTGCGGATGTTCGCGGCCTTAAGCATTGGTACCTATATACAGACCACCATTGTGTAATAACGGTTTTGCTCGGAGAGCCGTGCTGCGGCGGTCTACTCAGTGCAGTGAAACGAAAATCGGGGAGACGGTCAGCTCTCGGCGTCGGCTTCGGCAGGCGTCCCGCCGTTGCCGCCGCCGAGCGAGATGTCCCGCTCCTCGAGCAGTTCCTCGACGGCGACGATGACGCCGCTGCGGAAGTAGAGGAACAGGATGATAAGCAGCGCGCCGAAGATGGCAGTCCGCCAGTTCGCCGCGTACGTCCCGAGCGCGGCCTCGATGACCTCGACGATCACCGCACCGACGATCGGACCGTACGTCTGCCGGATCCCGCCGACGATGAGCACGATCAGCGCGATGACGTCGACCGCGAGGAACGTGAAGATCGAGGGCGTGATGTAGGACGCCTCGCGGGCCAAGAGCGTGCCCGCGATGGCGATGAGCACGCCCGCGATGAAGCCGGCGATCGCCTTGTACCGGACCACGTTGATCCCGATCGACTCGGCGGCCAGTTCGTCCTCGCGGATCGCCTCGAAGGCGATGCCGTAGCGGGAGGAGTTGATCAGCCAGAGGTACAGCACCATCCCGGCGAGCAGGAACGCGAGGATGACGTAGTAGAGGACCACCGTCGTGGAGACGCCGACGGCGTCGGCGGCACCCGAAATCGAGAACAGTTCGTACGGGAAGCCCGTCGAACCGCCCGTGAGATCGCGAGCGCCGATGAACGCCTCCGCGAACACCAGCTGAAGGTTCAGCGTCAGGATCGAGATGAGGATGACCGTGAAGCGCCGGCGGGCCGACACCCAGCTCACGGAGAGCCCGATGATACCGCAGAGGAGCGCTGCGGCCGGGAGCGCGATCCAGGCCGAGATCCCGACCATATCGGCGATCAGTGCGGTCGTGTACGCACCGACGCCGCCGAGACCGCCCATGAAGAGGAACAGCTGGTCGTTGTGGCCGAACACGATGTTCAGCGCGAGCGCGAAGAGCGCGAAGAGCAGGATCCGCGAGAGCACGCCGACGTAGTATCCGCTGCCCAGCACCGGAAGCGGTGCGAGCACGAAGAGGATGCCCACGAACGCGAGTTTCCGCGCTCCCGGGAGGAGGTCGGTGTTCACGACGACATCACCTCCGGACGGATGAGCAGGACGACGATCGCCGTCCCGAAGAGGATGATCGTCGCGAAGTACGAGCCGATGAAGAAGTTCGCGAGCGTGTTGACCAGTCCCAGAAAGAGGCCGGCGACGACAGCGCCGACCAAGCTCCGGACGCCGCCCACGATCGAGACGATGAGTGCGAACGTGGTGAACTGGAAGCTATTCGCGACGCTGACGTTCGACCGGGCGGCCGTGAGGATGCCCGCGAGGCCGGCGACGAGTGCCGAGAGGACGAACACCAGCGTGCGGACCTTCCGCGGGTCGATCCCGACCAAACGCGCGCCGCGCTCGTCCTGGAAGATCGTCCGCGTCGCCTTCCCCAGGAAGGTGCGGTTCAGGAAGAGGAACAGGACCGCGATGACCGCTCCGGCGACGGCGATGCTCACGACCGAAGAGCCTGTGACGACGGTCGCGCCGACGTCGATCGGCGAGATGTTGAGCGGCAGCGAGTACCGCGAGGCGACGTAGTTGACCATGATCCCCTCGAGCAGCACCGTGAGCCCGAGCGTCGTGAAGATACCGAGCAGGATCCGCTCTTCGCCCTCCGAGCGGTAGACGAGCGAGAGGAGCGTCCGGTCGATAAAGAGCCCGAAGACCCCGACGAAGGCGAGCCCCGCCAGAATCGCGATCGGTAGCGACATCCCACTGTCGATCAACAGCGCGGCCGTGATCGCCGCGATGACTGCGAACGCGCCGATCGCGAGGTTCAGCACCTCACCTAACCCGTACACCAGCGTGATCCCGACCCCGAGAAGCGCCAGGGACGCGCCGAACGCGAGCCCGTCGACGGCCAGGGCCGCCAATGTGCTAACTGTTACCATCTAATGCCACCGATTACGGAGACCAGTGTATACTTTTCGACTTCCAGCGTGCGTTCGTGTGGAATTGATGTCATAGTAGTGGAGCAAAAAACGGTACGACAGCGGACGGAGGCCGTACACCGTGTCGGGGAGACGGGCCGACGCGGCACCGACCCCGGCTCTGTTCAGACCTCTGGCGGGAGCGCCGGAAGCGTATCGGTCCGGAAGACCTCTTCGAGGCTGTAGTTGCCGTCGGGGTAGTACGACGGCGCATCCAGCGAGAACGTGCTGTAGAGCTGACGCTGGTTCTTGAGTTCGCCGTACTCGGAGTACTGGATCGGCTCGGGGAACAGCGTATCGAACTCGATGCTCCGGATCGCTTCGGTGATCGCTTCGGGGTCGGCTTCGCCGGCGTTCTCGATCGCCTGCGCGATCAGTTTGCCGGTGACGTAGCCGTAGGAGGTGTGAGTGTCGAACTGGCTGCCCTCCTGCTCGCCGAACCGCTGGGCCACTTCGGCGTACTCGTCCGTGTAGACGTCGCTCATATGAATGTGCGTGAAGCCGCGGCTCGCGTTCTCACCCAGCGCCGAGCGGATGACGGCCGGGGGGAGTCCGGGACCCGTAATCACTTCCGGCTCGTAGCCCAGTTCGTAGAGCTGTTGGGTGATCGTCAGCGAACCAGGGGGGTGTCCGGTCGCGACGACCATCTCGACGTCCTGCGACATCCGGCGGATGTACGAGGAGAAGTCGCTGGCACCGACGGGCGCGACCTGCACGTCGATGTCGACATCGAAGTTCTCCTCGATGCCGGTCTTGACCGACTGCCCCCAGGCGTAGTCGCCGACGATCGCGCCGACGGACTGGTAGCCGGCGTCGTTGACGAGCTGTGCCTGCGCCTGCATCGTCGTCGCCGCCGGCAGGAGTCCCACGCGGAAGGAGTGCAGCGTCTCCTCGGTGATCGTCTCGTCGGACCCGGCCATGTGCATCAGCATCGGGATTCCGAGCTCCTGGGCAGTGCGGGACGTGCGGATCCCGACGTCGGAGCTCACCGGGCCGGTCGCGGCCACGATGTCGTTCTGCTCGGCGAACCGCTCGAAGATCGCGGACGCCTCCGCGGGGTCGCTCTCGGAGTTCGCCTCCACGATGTTCAGCTGTCGGCCGCCGAGGACGCCCCCATCGGCGTTGATTTCCTGCACCGCGAACGCGAGCCCGGCGGAGTGAGCCTGCCCCCAGGGGGTGAACCCGCCCGAGAGCGGCTGGACCGAGCCGATGTTGATGGCGTCCCCGCTGCCACCGCCCCCGCCGGTCTCGGTCGCGGTGTCGCCGCCGTCCCCGCTGGTCTCGGTCGCGGTGTCGCCGCCGTCCCCACCGTTGCCCGAACAGCCCGCGAGGAGTCCGATCGTCGCGGCTCCGCCAGTCGCTTTCAGAATCGACCGTCTGTCGAAGGTCTTCCTTGACATTGTCATCATCATTCACTGTGTAATGGGATTTTAATGTGACGGTTTGTATCATACATCATACGTGATACTGCAGTGTGAGAAGACGCAACAGACGGATTCTGTCTCGAAATCGCCGAAGTCGCGGCAAGAATTGGATAACCAGACAACCACGAGACACGTATCGAGTCCCGACGGGGGGTGTCGGGGCTCGCGCGCGTCACACGGTGAGAGAACCAGCAGGGGTGAGAGAACCAGCAGGGTGCCGAACGGTCAAACTGTGCGACGCCGTGACGGTACCCGAATGTGTGGACTGTTCGTCTGTGACATCCGACCGCAAACTATTTGCTGATAAATTCTGATACTCGAAGTAAGCGATGCAAGAGAATATACCGGAGTCGTATCTTCCCGACAACGGGCCGCAACTCGTCCACGCGCTACCGGAACTGCATTACCCCGAACAGATCAACGTCGCCGAAGAGTTGGTCGACCGCAACGTCGAGGAGGGACGCGGCGACAACGTCGCCATCCGCTTCGAGGACGACGAGATCACCTACGCAGACCTCCAAGAGCGCGTCAACCGCCTGGGGAACGCCCTCGTGGACGAAGGCGTCGAGCCCGGCGACCGCGTCATCGTTCGCTTCACCAACCGACCGGAGGCCGTCGTCTCCTGTCTCGCGGCCCAGAAAGTCGGCGCGGTGGCGCTCCCGTCGATGAAGCTCCTGCGCGCGAAGGAGCTCGTTCACATCATCAACAACGCCGAAGCGTCCACGGTGATCGTCTACGACGCTCTGCTGGAAGAGATCGACAACGCGCTGCCGGACCTCGACACCGTCGAGAACGTCATCGTCGTCGAGCGAAACGGCGTCGAACACGACCACAGCGACTACGACGAACTGACCGAGGCGGCCGACGACGACCTCGACGCGTACGCGAGCGAGCGCGACGACCTCGCGCTGATGCTGTACACCTCCGGAACAACCGGCCAGCCCAAGGGCGCGACGCACACCCACCGACAGGTCCTCTCGACCGCCGACGCCTACGCCAACTACTGTCTCAACGCGACCGAAGACGACGTCTTCGGAGGTAACCCACCCCTACCGTTCGCGTACGGCTACGGCGATCTGGTGACGTTCCCGCTCCGGTTCGGAGCCACGTCGAGTCTCGTCGAGAACGCCTCGCCGGGCGATCTGCTCGAAGCGATCGAGAACCACGGCATCACGATCCTCTGTTCGATCCCGACGGCGTACAACCAGATCCTCTCGAAGCACCCGGACGGCCCAGAGCAGTACGACACCTCCTCGCTGCGGATGGCGATGAGCGCGGGCGAACCGCTGACTCACAGCACGTTCAACAACTTCAAAGACGGCTACGGCGTCGAGATCTACGACGGCATCGGGACGACGGAGATGCTCCACATCTTCGTCAGCCACCGCGAGGGTCAAGAGATCGACCCCGGCGCGACGGGTTACCCCGTCCCGGGCTACGAGTGCAAGGTCATCGACCCCGACAGCGGCGAGGAGCTCCCGCGCGGCGAGGCGGGGATGCTCGCCGTGCGCGGCCCGACCGGCATCTCCTACTGGAACCGACCCGAGAAGCAGGACGAGGCGCTCGTCGACGGCTGGAGCCTCCCGGGCGACATCTACGTCCACCGCGAGGACGGTCGGCTGGAGTACAAATCGCGCGAGGACGACCTCATCATCTCCAGCGGGTACAACATCCCCGGTCCCGAGGTGGAGGCCGTGCTCGAAGAGCGCGAGGAGGTCGCCGAAGTCGCCGTCATCGGTGCGCCCGACGAGGAGCGCGGCCAGGTCGTGAAGGCCTACGTCGTCGTCGCCGAGGACGCGACGGGCGGTGAGGAGTTGACCGACACGCTCCAGAACCACGTCAAGAACACGCTGGCACCGTACAAATACCCGCGCCGCGTCGAGTACGTCGACGAGCTTCCGCGGACCGAGACGGGGAAGATCCAGCGGGTCAAGCTCCGCGAGCGCGCACGCGAGCAACACGAGAACTGAGTGGGGAAGCCGAGCGGGCCGCGGAGACGGGGCTAGTCCTCCGGGGCCGACCGGACCGCCGGACGGAAGATGGTCAGCGGGCGCCGCGGCACCGCCCGCGTCGACCGCATATTTATAATCGATCGGACGGACGCCGGAAGTAGGAGGCTCACTGGGGCCAGAGGCGACGTCCAAGTCTCATACCAACGGGTGTTGGATAGGCGATTTCGACGGATACACATATTTGTACCGACGCACGGCCGGGCCACGGTGGACAGATAGGCGAAAACCGAAGCCCCAGTGGTCGTCAGCGGCGGAGGTAGCCGCCGTCGACGTGGAGCGTCTCGCCGGTGATCCAGCTGGCGGCGTCGCTCGCGAGGAAGACGACGCCCCGTGCGACCTCCTCCGGCTGGCCGACCCGGCCGAGCGCGTAGGCGTCGCCGAGCTTCTCGCGGTACTTCTCGACGAAGTCCGTCGTCGCGGGCGTCTCGACAGTCCCCGGCGAGACGCAGTTGACGCGGACGCCCGCCTCGCCGACTTCGGCTGCCATCGTCTTCGTGAACGAGCGGTTGGCGGCTTTGGCGGCCCCGTAGACGGCCAGTCCAGGGTCGTTGCCGCGGTAGGAGGCGCTGGAGTAGTTGATGACGACACCCTCGCCGCGGTCGACCATCCCCGGAAGCGCCGCGTGGGTGCAGTTGAGTGTGCCGAAGAGCGACACACCGAGTTTGGCCTGCCAGTCCTCGGGGTCGGAGTCGAGGAACCGCTGGGTGCCCATCAGCCCGGCGTTGTTGACGAGGACGTCGAGCGCGCCGAACTCCTCGACGGTCGCCTCGACCATCGCGACCGCGGCATCGTACTCCGAGACGTCGGTGTCGAGGCCGATCGCGCGCCCGTCGTACGTCTCGCTCAGGCGGTCGGCGACCGCTTCCGCCCCGTCGCCGTCGAGGTCAGCGATGACGACGTTGGCACCGAGCGCCGCGAAGCCCTCGGCGACGGCCTCGCCGATTCCCTGGGCGGCGCCGGTCACACAGACCGTCTGGTCGGTGAAGTCGAACCACTCGCGGATGTCGGGGGAGGCTGCCACGACGGCTCACTTCCCCTCGAACTCGGGTTCCTCGTCGGTGCCGAAGGCGTCGATCGCTTTCGCGTAGTCGTCGGACTGCGCCAGGGCGGGCCAGGCGTGGCTGGCGAACTCGATGCCGGCGTCGTAGCCGACGTTGCGGGTGATGTTCGAGGCCTGCTTGATCGAGCGGACCGCGAGCGGGGGCTTGCTCGCGAGTTCGGACGCGAGCTCGTGGACGCGCTCGTCGAGTTCCGCCTCGTCGGCGACGGCGTCGGTGAGAATGTCTTCTTCGGCCGCTTCGACGGCGCCGATGCGCTCGCCCGTCATCGTGATCTCCTTCGCGCGCATCGCGCCGACGATCGTGGTCAGTCGCTGAGCGGCGGCACCGCCGGGGAGGACGCCGAAGTTGACCTCGGGCTGGCCGAACGTGGCGTCCTCGACGGCGAAGCGGAAGTCCGAGGACATTACGATCTCGAAGCCGCCACCCAGGCAGAGTCCGTCGACGGCGGCGATGACGGGGGCGTGATACTCCTCGAAGGCGGCACACATCTCACAGAAGAGGTCGGGGACGCGCTTTTTCTCGTGGTACGTCGAGAAGTCGCTCATCTCGCCGACGTCGAGGCCGGAACAGAAGGCCTTCTCACCGGCGGAGTCGAGGATGACGGCTCGGACGGCGATGCCCTCCCCCTCGTCGTCGAGCGCTTGGAACGCGTCGAAGGCGTCGATGAGTTCGTGCTGCATCTGGATGTCGATGGCGTTCATCGCCTCGGGGCGGTCCAGCGTAATGCGTCCGAGACCGGTCTCCTCGTCGTACGACCACTCGATAGTGTCGAAGTCGGTGTCTGGCATCGTCCGCCGATTCAGCGTCGGAGCATTAATACTTAACGACGAGGCCGTCGATTGCCGCGTACGTAGCGTATACACTAGCGTATACACCACCGAGAATCCGGTCAGTCGCCCGGCGATCACGACTTCCCGGCGTGCAAGACATTACAGTAGTACCACTGTAATGGAGTCTGCTGGGTTGTGGCGAACGATTGTGAAGAACGAGAAGACGATTGCGTATACAGAATCGTATACAGAATCGGTGCGCGACCGACCGCGGTCGGAGAAGTCGGTCGGGTGAGTGACAGCGAAAACGGACCGGCGTCGAACGGACCCGTTTCAGGGCCCGTCGTTCGAGCGTAGTTTGAGATCCGATCGGGGGGTCGCCACGCAGGTGAGGACGTATCCCTCGTCTTTCTCGGAGCCCGAGAGGAACATTCCCTCGACCTGTTCGACTTCGCCCTCCTCGACGCGCATCGCCGAGCAGACCCCGCAAACCCCCATCCGGCACTGGTACGGGAGGTCGAGTCCGGCTTGCTCGGCGGCCTCCAGGATCGGCTGGTTCTCCGCGACCTGGATGGTCCGCCCCTCGTCGACGAACTCGACGTCGTAGTATTCGACCATGTTAGAGACGCTGTTCGTAGACGTGTTCGACCGGTTCGAGACCGTAGGCTTCGAGCATCGCCGCAGCGCCCTCGTCGCCCGCCAGCACGTCGATGCGGTAGTAGTCCACCCCGCGTGGCTCCTCGGTGAACCACTCCGCGGCGGCCTCGAGCATCTTGGATGCTGCACCCTGCTCGCGGTGTCCTTCGCGGACGAACAGGCCGTTGACGTACCCGTGGTTGGCCAGCTGGAAGATGGGGTGATCGCCCATCACGCGGGCTTCGAGGACGCCGATGGGTTCGTCGGCCTCGTCGCTCTCTGCCAGGAGAACGGTTCCGTATTTCGAGTCGACGAGTTGGTTCTCGAAGTACTGCAGCCAGCGGTCGTTGGCCTCCTCGGTGTGGGTGTACCGTTCGTCGTACTGAGACAGATGGGCGGTGAAACCGTGCCAGAGGTCTAGGATCTCCTCGCCATCAGCTTCAGTGGCATGCCGTGTTTGGATTCCCATACACTGCGTACCGAACCGCGTATCCTAAAAGATTCGCGTCGGTGACGGCGGAACGTGATAGCTGCGTGTCCGGTCGGTCCCGCGCGCGCAGCGAGCGTAACATCAACCGATTCCGCCGACTTCGGGAGAAAGCTTAATAACGGTTCCCTCCAACGGAGATATGTAGACGGTTCACAAGCCATGCCAACAGAAAAACGCTTCAAAGAGCAGCTCCAGAACGGCCGGATGATCGAAGACGAGTCCGAAATGACCGACGGTTACAAGAAGGCCCTGAAGGCCACGCTCAAGGTCTCGGCCGACACCGAGCTGATGAGTGCGCCGGCGTACTACGAGATGTCGATGAACGCGCCGACGCTCGACGCCCGCGCCTCCTGTGTCAGCGTCATTCAGGACGAACTCGGTCACGGTCACATCGCCTACCGCCTCCTCGAGGATCTCGGCGAGGACCGCGAAGAGCTCATCTACGGGCGCGACCCCCGCGAGTTCCGCAACACCTACGGCTTCGATCAGCACCTCGAGACGTTCGCCGAGCTCGTGAGCGCTCACGGGATGTTCGACCGAGCCGGGATGGTGCTCCTGAGCGACATCGAAGAGCACACCTCCTACGCGCCGTGGAAGCGCGCGCTGCGGAAGGTCGGCAAGGAAGAGCAGTTCCACCTCCGTCACGGCGAGACGTGGATGCGTCGCCTCTCCAACAAGTCCGACAAGACGAAGGGCCTCGTCCAGGACGCCGTCGACTGGATGTTCCCGATGGGCATCGAGTGGTTCGGCCTCCCGGACGACCAGAAGCACAACAACGACCAGCTCGAGTACCGCATCAAGGGCAAGACGAACGACGAGCTCCGTCAGGAGTGGATGAGCCACGTCGTCCCGCTCGCGGACAGCCTCGGACTCGACGTGCCGGCGCACTACGACGAGCGGGCCGACGAGTACGTCGTCGAGTACGACGCGCCGGTCGCGTTCGACGCCGAGAACAAGGATTGGCGGTTCGACGAGCCGATCAGCTGGGACGGCGTCATCGACCGCTGGCGTGGCCGCGGACCCGCGAACGAAAAGCACGTCAACCTGCTGCAGTCCGGCGAGATCAAAGTGGGTGTCTGAGATGAGTACGAACGCCGCAGACGTCGGAAGCGCCGGGTTCGATATCGGTCCCGGAGAGGACGCCGACGAGTTCGAGCAGGAACTCTGGCACACTCTCGACACCGTTCCGGACCCCCACATTCCGGTTAGTCTGGTCGATATGGCGATGATCTACGACGTAACGGTCGACGACGGAGACGTCACGGTAACGATGACGTACCCGTGTATGGGCTGTCCCGCGTACGACATGATCCAAGACGACGTCCGCGCGTCGCTGCGAACGGTTCGCGGCGTCACAGACGTCGATATCGAGATCACCTGGGACCCCGTCTGGTCGAAAGATATGCTCACCGAAACCGCACGCGAAGAGCTGCGAGAGGCAGGAATCGGATTATGAGATACCACGTGTTCACGCGACTCAAGGCTGGCGACGATATGATCCACGCCGGGACGGTCCAGGCCGACTCCGACCGCCTGGCGCGGATCTACGCCTACCGCACCTACGACGAGGAGGACTGGGAGTACATGGGCGTCGTGCGCGAAGAGCACCTGCTCGAGGTCGACGAACAACCCATCGTGGGTGGGAGAGCGCGATGAGCGCGGAAGTGGAGAACGGCTGGCCCGAGGCGGCGGTCGACTACGTAACGGCCATCGCCGACACGAAACTCCTCCTCGGCCAGCGCTACGGCGAGTGGATGCTGAAAGGCCCGAACCTCGAAGACGACATCTCCGGGGCGAGCAACGCCCAAGACGAGATCGGGCAGGTCCGACAGCTGTTCCGCCTGCTCAAACAGCAGGGCGTCGAGGACGACTGGCTCGAGAAGGATCGCTCGCCGGAAGAGTACGCGAACGCCTCGATCCTCGACGAAGAGGCCGAGAACTGGCCGACCTTCATCGTGCAGGTCGCCCTCGCGGACCGTGCCGCCTGGCTGCTACTGGACGCAATCGTCCACGACGACTTCACCGGGATGGTGCAGAAGATGGGAGAAGACGAGTACTTCCACCTCGAGCACCACGACGCCCGACTGGAGACGCTCGCGGACGACCAGCCCGAGGCCGTCGAAGCCGCCTTAGAGCGGTACTTCTCCGGCATCCTCGCGTTCATCGGCCCGTCGACGTACGGCTCTTCGGAAGATCCGCTCGTGTCGACCGGGTTCACCGACCGATCGGTCGCGGAGATCCGCGGCGCGTTCCACGAACACTACGAGGAACTGTTCGCGGGCACGGACGTGTCGGTCCCGCCCCTGCGAGAGGACGTCCCCGATCCGGAGACGTGGGACGAGACGCGACGACGAAGCGGCGAGGGGCACGTCGAGCCGAGCGTCGTCGACCAGCTGCAGGGAATCACGAACAAGGAGTACATCATCGAATGAGCTCGTCGAACGCCACCCCAAACGCCGGCCGCACCGACTCGGAACCGACCGACGAGAGCGACGGCGACGAACAGATGAAAGAGAGCGCGAACGTCGAGGCCGTGTGCCCGTTCTGTGGCTCCGCGGATACCGAACTCGAATCCACGTTCGGGTCGGAAGTCTCGAAGAGCCAGTTCTACTGCAACGGCTGCCACACGGTCTTCGAGCGGATCAAGTACGACGGCGCACTGCCCGACACCGGGCGCGACCGCGACGGCACGCGCTGACGCAGTTGCGAGGCGGGTTTTCCATTTTGCGCCGACGCCAGTCTGTCCGGTAGCGCCCGCAGTGACGAACCGAGTATCGACGGAAAGCGACACGAGTCGGCCGGGCTTGCAGAAGTACCGTGCGGGTCAGTTGGTCTTGCGGAAACTGCGCGGGTCAGCCGATCTCGCGGAAGTACCTCGCGATCAGCCGATCTCGCGGAAGTGCCTCGCGATCAGCCGATCTTGCGGAAGTCCCACGAGACGGTCCGCTCGGGCGTGAGCGCGACCTTCACGCGCTGGTGACGCCCCGCGTCGGGGACCGACTTGACCGTCCCGAACAGTCCGCGTTCGATCTCCTTCTCGAACTCCCGCTCGGAGACGATTCGGGCGGAGCCGCGCCACTGGATGCCGCGGTGCTCGTTGAACTCAGCCTCGCCGGCATCGACGACGGCGGCGGCTTTGCCCGTCGCCTCGACGTTCGAGACCTTCACCGAGTCGGCGTCGGTCTCGAAGCAGAGCTGTCCGTCGGCGATCGTGAACGCCACCGGGACGACGTGCGGGAGGCCGTCGGGCCCGACGCTGGCGAAGCGCGCGACGTCGGCGGACTCGAACAGTTCGGTCTGCTCTGTGTCGGTGAGCGCGATCTTGTCGTAGTTTCGTGGCATCGCCGTTCAGAGCCCCAGAGCCTCGCGCGCGACCGTCGTCTTCTGAATCTCGGAAGTCCCGCCGATGATCGAGAGGATGCGCGCGTCGCGGTAGTAGCGCTCCAGCGGATAGTCCGTGCGGTAGCCCTTCCCGCCGAAGATCTGCATCGCGTTGCGGGCGCAGAACTCCGCGGCGTCGCTCGCGGTGAACTTCGCGCGCGAGGAGACCCGCGTGTCGCCGTCGCCGTCGGCGAGTCTGACCGCGGAGTCGTAGACGAGGTTCCGAGCCGACTCCAGTCGCGAGTCCATCTCGGCGACGAGCACCTGCACGGCCTGGTACTCGCCGACGGCCTTGCCGCCCTGTTCTCGGTCGCCCGCGTAGGCGACGGCCTCGTCGAACGCGGCTCGGCCGATGCCGAGACCGATGGCTCCGAGTCCGGTGCGGGCCATATCGATCGTACCCATCGCGATGCGGAAGCCGCCGCCGATCTGTCCGAGCAGGGCGTCGGCGTCAACCGCGACATCCTCGAACGTCGCGTCGCCGGTGACGTGACCGTGCATCCCGAGATACTCGCCGCGCTCGAAAGTGAATCCCTCGGTGTCCTCGGGGCTCGGCACGAGGAAGACGCTGACGCCGTGGGAGTCGTCCGGCTGGGGCTGCTTCCGCGCGACGACGAGGTGGACGTCGGCGACGCCCGCGTTCGTGCCGAAGGACTTCCGTCCGGAGAGGTGGTAGCCGTCGTCGGTCGCCTCGGCGACCGTTTCGAGTTCGGTCGGAGACGAGCCCGCGCCGGGTTCAGTCAGGAGCATCGCGCCGACGGCGTCGCCGGCGACCATCTCGGGCAGCAGGCGCTCGCGCTGGTCGTCGGTGCCGAAGTTCAGGACCGGTAGCATCGCGAAGGTGTGGCCCTGAACGATCTCCGCGACCGCGCCGCTCTCCTCGGCGAGTCGTTCGATCGCCAGGCAGTACGAGACGAAGTCGCCGCCCAGGCCGCCGTACTCCTCCGGGATCAGGATGCCGAGCAGGCCGGCCTCGCCCGCGGCTTCGACGACGTCGCGCGGGAACTCTCGCGTTCGTTCGATCTCTTCGGCACGGGGCCCGAGCGTCTCGGTCGCGAAGGTCTCTGCACGTTCCAGTACGTCGTGGTGCTCTGCTGTGAGCGCGCGCTCCAGTAGCGTCATACTCGTTTCTGAACTGGCAGGCTCTTATCTGTAACGCGTTCCGTGACTCGACGTTCAGCGGCGGTCGGCCAGTGGCGTCGACAGATCGGCGCCGGTAGCGACGTACCGATCCGGAGCGTCGTCGACACGCGCTGTGAGTCCACCGGCGGCGGCGAAGGCGAGGTGCGCCGCGGCCTCGCCGGCGCCCATCTTCGCGTGGATCCCGGTCATTTGCCCGAAGAGGCGCTCCGCAACGTCCCAGGGGGTGCGGCCGGGCTCGGAGTCGGGGAGTGCACGTACTACGGCCCGAACGCGGTCGGCGTGGTGCGATCTGGTCACCGCGATGCGGTCACAGAGGTCGACCGTCGCGCCGTGGCCGGGGTACGTGCGAACGGGCGAGCGTCGGTCCGTACCGGCGGCCTGGAAGCGAGCCTCCAGACGATCGAGCGTGTCGAGATACGTCGACAGCGCCCGATCCATTCGCGTGTCCGAGCCGCCGACGTTCGGCGTGTACGTCGGTAAGACGGCGTCGCCGAGGAAGAGCGCGTCGGACGTCGCGAGCGCGAGGTGCCCGCGCGTGTGACCGGGCGTGTGGACGACTTCGACGCCGGCGATCGCGTCGCCGCCGGTGACGCTCCGAACCGGGAACCGATCCGGCATCGGCGATGGATCGTCGTTCGCGCTCACCTCGTCGACGGTGGGGTCGGGGACGCCCCACTCGCGGAGTCGCCGCGCGTCGCGATCGACCCGACGCTCGCGCTCGACCGAGTAGGCAGCGACTAACGGGGCATCCGCCTCGTGGAGAACGAGCTCTGCGTCCGCCGTCTCGGCGAGGCGCGGGGCCAAACCGGAGTGGTCGGCGTGCCAGTGCGTGACGACGACGGTCTCGACGGCGTCGACGGCGAGGCCCGAAGCCGACAGGCCCGCGGTCAGCGTCTGCCAGGCGTCCTCGCCGGGTGGTCCCGGATCGATCACGAGTCCACGGTCCGGGAGGACGTACGTGCTGTTGGCGCCCTCGGGGCTCGATGCGGCGTGAGCGATGCGTTCGACGGTGGTCGCGGGCTGGTCGGACATCTGTTACGTTTCCCTGCCGCTCTCGGATGTGTGCTCGCCGTTCTCGGGCGTTCCCTCGCCGTTCTCGGGCGTTCTTTCGCTGTTCTCGGGCGTTCCTTCGCTGTTCTCGGACGTCTTCCGTCGCCTTCGACCCGGCTCGTGCTCGGGGCCGTGATCGAAGCCCAGTGCGGCCCAGTCGGTACGGACGGCCTCGCGGAGTTCGTCGGGGAACGTCGCCTCGAACGTCACGCGCGGTGCGATGTACTCCTCGTCCCATCGGGGATCCCACGCGGCGTTGACGTAGACGTTCGCTCCTGTCGACCCGTCGCGGCGGTACTGCGGGGCGGTGGCGGCCGGAGCCTCCGAGTCGGAGAACTCCCAGTCGTTCGCGGGGTGGGCTTTCACCCAGACGTCGTCGAAGGCGCGGCCGAGGTCCATCGGGGCCGTCTCGGTGTCGAGGACGACGACTTTGTCGAACAGCCGCGAGAACGAGAAGAGCGTGTTCGCCAGTTGCCACTCGAAGCCAGCGTAGAGGATCTCGCTTGCGACCAGACAGATCCCGAGCCCCGTCTCGGCCGGGAGCGCGAGCCACTCGACGGGCGCCACCCCCCAGTAGTTGTTCACGCGGCCGTACAGCCGCGCCGACTCGATGACCGAGAGCAAGCAGCGTCCGTCGGACATCGGCGCACCCGTCGGCGAGACGGGGATCACCGGGTCCTCGCGGGATCGCACGCTCGTGACCCGAGCGCGGATCGACGTCGTCTCGACGGCGTCTTCCCAGGGTGCTCGTGGGCCCGCAGGCGCCGTGGGCTCGGTGACGGCGGGAGTGTCGATCGCGTCCGGGTGTGCGTCGGTCACCGCGGTGACGGTGGCTCCGACGACGACCTCACTCGCCGCCGGGACCGGCCCGGCCGCGGTGGGCGCAATCGGCACGTCGCCGAGTGCGCTCGCGACGCGAGGGGCGCTCGCGACCTGCGAATCGCCGACCCACCGCATCGTCGCGCCGACGAGTGCCGCCGGCGGCGGCCCCAAAACGATCGAGACGGGGGTGCCGTCCGCGGCGTGCCGAACGGGAGCCGACGGCACCGACAGCCGCAGTTCGTCGCTGCCGTGAACCGAGCCGCGGACGGGGAGCCAGTTCACGTCGTCGACGCCGGGTCGGCCCTGGTCTCGATCCGCCGGGTTGGGGGCCTCGGTCGACTGTGCGGGCGGTCCGTCCGACTCACCGCCGCGGCTCTGTTCAGCGGGGACCGCCGCGAAACCCAGCGTGATCACCGGAGCGTCTGAACCGCCGATCGCGGGAAGTCCGAGTGAGCGGACGTCGACGCCCGCTTCGGTCGCTGCCGCGTCGGTGAGCGCGGGCCTCGGCCCGCCGCGGCGAGCGGCGACCAGAGCATCGAGAACCGTCAGGTAGTCCGCGCCGTGTCCGAGCCCCAGCGCCGCGGCGACCCGAGACCACGGCTGGCGCGAGCGGACGGCGAGCCGGTCCGGTCCGCCGAGCGCTCCGCCGACGAGCCGGGCGTCGCCACCCGTGTCGGTCAGTAGGACCGCCGGTCCGTTCTCACGAGCCGCCTCGCTGGCGACGGCCGCAGCGGTGTCGACCCAGTGGACGCGGTCGTCGATCTCGATCAGGTCGTCGGCCTCCCGGAGGGCGTCGAGTTGTGCTCGGACGTCGGTCATCGCTCGTCACCGCCGGGGTCGACGCTGGGGTCGGCGAGCGAGAGCTCCAGACCGGCGTTCGAGAGGATCTCACGGGCGCGCTCGCGGCGGTGTTCGTCGGACGGCGACGTGGCCGCGATCCCGGCATCCTCGTCGCCCGCGGTCGCGTCGATGTACGCCTTCGCGGTCTTCGATCTGGACGTGCCGGTCTCGGCGTCGCCTTTCTCTTCGGGCGTCTGGTAGATGTTCAGCGGAACTTTCGGCATCGCCTCGGCCCCGAACTGGTGGAAGTCCTCCTCGGGGTCGGCGTAGAGCGCCAGCGCCTCGAGCACGTCTCGTGTCGACAGCGGGTCGACGCCGGGGTCGACGAAGATGAAGAAGTCGACGTGGAGCATCCCCCACGTGGTGAAGATGAAGTTCGCCAGTTCGTGGAGGTAGCCCGGCCGCGGCACGTCCGTCGAGACGACGTAGACCGTCCGCGGCGTGAATCGCCACGGGACGCACCGCTCGACGTCGTAGCCCGCAGCCCGCAGCCCGAGGGTCGCGTCCGGGCCGACGCACGCCACTTCGGTCGTCGAACTGGTGTTCTGCGAGTAGCCGACGCCGGACCCCTCGACGCAGAACGGGATCAGCGGCCGCTCGCGGTGCGTGACGGCGTCGACTTCCAGCACCGGCATCGAGCGCCGAGGGCCGTGCATATAGCCGAAGTAATCCCCGAACGGACCCTCGTCCAGGCGCTCACCGGGGAGGATCCGCCCCTCGATGACGAGTTCGGCGCTGGCGGGGACTTTGAGGTCGTTCGTCGTACATTCGACGAGTTCGACGGTGTCGCCTTTCAACCCGCCGGCGAAGGCCGCTTCGTCGCTGCCGGTCGGGATCCACATCGACGCGGTGAACTGCGCCGCGGGCTCTACGCCCACCGCGATCGCGACGGGCATCGGTTCGTCGCGTCGTTCGTAGCGGTAGTAGAACAGATTCGGCGTCTGCTCGCCCGCCAGCAGAAGCACGCTCGCGCGGTCGCCGTCCTGAATCATCGCGCGGTGCGACGACCAGTCCGTCCACGAGGAGTCCGGGTCGGGAGCCACCATCGTGTGGAGATTGGAGTAGCGGCCCCCATCGGCAGCGTGGATGTACGGCCACGGAAGTGCGAACAGATCCGCATCGCTTCCCCGGCGGATCACGTCCTTGCACGGAGCCGTCTCCGGATCGACGGTCTCCGGCGCGACCGGATGCCGAAGACGGTCGATGATCGCTTCGTAGTACGCGTCGCTGTCGAGACCGGCAGGAAGCCCGAGCGCCCGCGCGGGGCGGTCCCACGGCCGGTCACGCGGTCCCCGGTACGGGTCGCCGACGAGTCGGGCCGGGATGTCGCTCTCGGCGACCGACTCGAAGAGCGGGATGCGGTCGTCGCGGTCGTTGGCGAGCATCGTGATCGCACTCGCCTCCAGATTCCAGGAGACCCGCGTCTCGATGCGGTTGAGCTCGTCTGCGGCCTCCAGACCGGCGAGGTAGGCGCGGAGGCTGTCGGCCGGCTCGTCTGGAGCGGGCGCTGCGATCGTACCGCCATCCGGGCACAGGTGTCCGTCGACACCAGCGCGTTGTGATCCGCTCACGTCCGGACGAGAGGATCCATCGACGTCCGCGCTCGGCCGCGTCATTCCGTCTCGCCGCCGCCGAGTCTCAGCTCCATCTCCTCGCGCTCGCGCTCGGTCCGGAGGTCGACGTATCGCTCGACGAGTTCGGGGCGCGTCTCGGAGAGGTGGTCGCGCAGCAGCGAACGCACCGCCGTCGAAACCGACTCGTACTCGCCGGTCTCAACGAGATACGTAATCAGCGTTTTGACGTCTTCCCCACGGGCAGTGAGAACGTTCGAGTCCTCTCGACTCTCCTCGAAGCACGCCTCTAAGACGGCCTCGTCGACGCTGGGTTCGCCGACGTCCGTCTCGATGATCTGGACGTACCACTGCTCTTCGCGGTTCTCGTGTGGGCCTCGCAGGATCGTGAGCGGGTCCGGATCAGCGAGTTCGTCGGGGTCGCGGGCGATGCGAGCACGCGTGGTGAAGATGTGTTTCGTCTCCTGATCCATCACCTGCAGGGTGATCTCGCCGTCGGTGTCGGCGGGCAGGTGGTCTTCCGAGGTGATGTACTGGTCGCTCACGCGACATCCCCACCGTAGCCAGCCACCGTGTTCATATCAACAACTCCGGATGCCGGTCAATATAAAGCCTTCCCGGCAGGGTTGAGCCGGCGTGAGCGCGTGAGCGAAAGCCGCTCGGCGACAGTTGCGTAGTGAAATAAATATTATAATCCAGTAATACCTCAATTTCTGATGTTTTTGACCTTCAGCTCAAGCTCATTACGAAATTTGCATTCAGCGTCGCGAAGAAGCGATTTGCGGAATACTTTGAGAGTTAGGTTATTTTGACAAGTAATTTATTTCGATATATCAGCACTTTTCTCGTACTACTGGTGTATTTTGACCCTTGGAAGGATAGAGACACCACGATGTCCGCTGTTCGAACGCCCTTCAGGCCGGTGGGTGCAGAGGGCAGGGCGGACTGGCTATCCGTCGTCGACGCCGATCGACTCTGCGCGGACGACGTCCAGCGCGAGGTCGAGGAGGTCGTCTGCGTGCGTCACCTCGCGCGCTTCAGCAGTCACCCGAACGAGGGGCTCGGTCCCGCTGGGCCTGACGAGGAACCACCCGTGGTCGGTGTCTACGCGCAGCCCGTCGATGGTGTCGATGTCGTCGAAGCGCTCCCGGAGGACTGCTTCGATCGCAGCCATCGACCCCGGTCGGTCCTCGACTGAGACGTTCGCCCGACGGGTGGTGAACTGCGCCCCCGAAAGCGAGCCGAGCAGATCGCTGAGCGGTCCTCGGCGGTCGACGAGCGCAGCGAGAGTGAGTGCCGCGTAGTGGCCGTCGGGAGCGAGCGTCTCGTCCGGCCAGATCCACGCCCCGGAGGGTTCGCCGCCGAAGACGAAGTGGGACTCGCTGGCTGCCTCGGCGACGTGGACGTCGCCGACTGGGGTGTACGCGACCGCTCCTCCGGCAGCGCTGACTGCGTCTGCGACGGCGAGGCTCGTGTCCACCGGGACTGCGACGTGGGGACCGGTGCTGTCGTCAGTGCCATCGGAGCCGGCGCTCTCGACGGCGTTGCGGGCGAAAAGCGCGAGCAAACGGTCTCCGGCGACGAACTCGCCGGTCTCCGTGACTGCCATCGCTCGATCGGAGTCGCCGTC
Organism: Halobellus sp. Atlit-31R; assembly: GCA_003665935.1. Lineage (GTDB taxonomy): Archaea > Halobacteriota > Halobacteria > Halobacteriales > Haloferacaceae > Haloquadratum. Next base: position 40,906 of record QPLR01000004.1, read on the forward strand.
GTGTGCGATTCCGAAGTCGGCCTCGAGTGCCGGGACCGCGGCCTGGAGGGCGGTGAGCGTCTCCGCGTTCGGCTCGCTCTTTCGCGCGGGGAATCGGCCGTCTCGCTGTCCGTCGAGCGTGTGCACCGTCGCGCCAAGTTCGTAGAGCGCGTCGACGGTGACGCGACCGGTGCCGTTGCCCAGGTCGACGACCACGGAAAGGTCGCTGAACGGCTGCTCGTCCGCGAAATCGACGGCGTCGGTGAGAGTATCGACGTGGCGCTGTGAGGGGTCGTCGGGGTCGGTGACCGTCTCCGCGCCGAACGCGTCCCAGGTGGCGTGGGCGAACTCTTCGGAGGACAGTCGGTTCTCGATCGCCTCCGTCTGGTCCGGGGTAAAGGCCTGCCCGGACCGGTTCCAGAGTTTGATGCCGTTGTCCGGCGCGGGATTGTGCGAGGCGGTGATCCCCATCCCCGCGTCGGCGTCGAACCACTCGACGCTACGCGCGAGCGTCGGCGTCGAGACGACACCGAGGCGAATCACGTCCGTCCCACACTCTCGCAAGCCGGCCGATGCGGCATCCGCGAGAACGGCTCCCGTCTCCCGCGCGTCGCGACCGAGGACAACGGTCTCGGCGTCCGGTGCCACTGCTCGCCCGACGCGGAGCGCGAGGTCGGCAGTCACGACGTCGCCGACCGGTCCGCGGATTCCACTCGTGCCGAACATACAGTGACGATTGTTGTATGTAACTGGTGATAAGCAGTCGGGTCAGGGTATTGTGTTCAGGATGTTGAATGTGAATGGCGAGTATTCACCTACCCTCTTGACGGGTTAGAACGGGAGTCCACGCTGAATGCCACGCCCTTCAGCGCGTGGTAGCTTACTCGACGTGTAGTGAGATTACATTTGAAGAAGTCGAGAGAGATAGTAAGGACGGCTAGAAAACGGATCTAGCGGCGATACCTAGTGAAGATCTATCGAGTATGTACGCGGAGTATGCACAATGGGGCGTGTTGATGAATGTATTTAGTGAACACATACGATGAATACATACGATGAATACACACAATGAACTCACTTGTTGAAGATATTCGGCCGGGAGATTCGTTGGACAAAGATTCGAGAAATACGACCGGTCGGGAACCCGAATCGGCTCACGTACCCGCAGTGAGCACGTAATCGGCGTGGAACAGCGGACACGGTGGTGTGAGTGCGACAGGAACGATGGTGACGTCGCGTCTCCGGGTCCGAACAGCGGACACAGTGGTGTGAGTGCGACACGTGGGGCTGGTCCGTCCGACCTTCAGACTTCGGTGAAATCTTCCAGAGTGGGGCTTCCCTCGGCGTCGTCATCCTCGACGTACGACGCGATCGAGTCGTGGACGCCGACGAGTTCGACGGTCTCCATCATCGCCGAGAGGATGAGTTCGACGTCCATATCCAGGGCGTACTCGCGGTACGTGCCGCCGCGGCGGCCCTCGTTCCGCTCGGAGACGGAGACGATCCCGAGCATCGCGAGTTCGCTCAGGTGATCGCGCATCCGCCGTGGAACGAGCGGGTCTCGGTTCGCGAGTTCCGCGAACCGAGTGTAGCGCGGGCGAACGTCGCGGGAGCGGACCGGTGCCTCACCGTCGAGATCGAGCGTCAGCAGCGCGTACAGCACGAGATGCCCGTGCTCGGTCAGGCCGTTGATCCCCTCCTTGATCCGGCCGCGTTCGAGTGCGCGGCGGCCGCGTCGGACGTGCTCTTCGGTCACGACCGACGTGTCCTCGTCGCGAGCGAGGTCGCCCGCCTTCATCAGGAGGTCGATCGACTGCCGCGCGTCACCCGCGTCCTTCGCGCCGTAGGCCGCACACAGCGGGATCACCTCGTCGCTCAGGACGTCGTCGTGAAACGCGACGTCGCCGCGCTGCTCGAGGATCGCGCGGAGGTTCTCTGCGTTGTACGCGGGAAAGTGGATCTCCTGTTCACAGAGGGAGCTCTTGACTTTCGGAGAGAGGTCGTCCCGGAAGGAGAAGTCGTTCGAGATGCCTATGAGCCCGATCTTCGCTGTTTCGAGGTCGCCGTTGGCTCGAGCGCGCGGGAGCTGATAGAGGATGCTGTCGTCGTTGACGTGGTCGATCTCGTCGAGCACCACGAGTACGGTACCGCCGCGGGCGTCGAGGTCCTCCCAGAGCATCTCGTAGACCGAGGCGAGCGGGTAGCCGGTCGTCGAGATCTGATTCGCCTCCGACCGAAGACTGTTGACGAGTCGGGTCGCGATCTGGTACGAACTCGTCAACCCGTCGCAGTTCAGAAAGATGACCGAGAGATCGATGTCGTCGTACTGCGCGGCGTCCTCTCGGAGGTGCGAGAGGAGGTACTTCGTCGCCGCCGTCTTCCCCACGCCCGTCTTCCCGTAGAGAAAGATGTTGTTCGGCTGCTCGCCGTTGATCACAGGCTGGAGGGCTGCCTGATACGTCTGTAACTCCTCGTCGCGGCCCACGAGCTCGTCGGGCTGGTAGTCCTCCCGCAAGGCGTCCCGGTCGCGATAGATCTCGTTGTCCCGCTCGAAGAGGACCATACATCGTAGACGTGGCACGTGTGGGATAATAAAACCACCGTGTCCGCAGTGTCCGCTGTTCTCGTATTATATAAAGAAGTCGTGGGACACACCCCCTCCACTGTGTCCGCTGTTGTGGTTGTAAGAGGGGTGGGGGGTGCCGACTGATGCCATTTGCATAATATATGCAAAAGTTTTATGTTGTTTGTTGTTGATGTGGTCCGTAGTGCTTAGACTTAGCTAGTAACTACGCACTGTGAGCGTAGTTACAGTGGTTCGTCTGTTCGGCTCGTGACTTCGGGATGGAACAGCGGACATCGTGGTGGGGGTAGCTTCCGACAACTACGGGTGGATACTCGGGATACGTGCTGTGGGTTCCGAGCGATATCCTGAACTTCCCACTGTCTAACGCCGTCCTACAGTTCCTGTTTGTTGGCGACGTACACTCCCTTTACACCTCTTTAACTCCCTCTAGTGTCGTTTGTCGGTTCGACCTCCTCGTCGATCGTCCGTTCTTCCTTTCTCGAACACCCCCGCCTCTCTCACCAGAACAGCGGACACAGTGGAGGGGGTGTGTCCCACTCGGTGACGAACGCGATGGACTCTCGGTCAGTGACCGCGCGTCGGTCGGACACAGGACTGTGACCAGCCGACCTGCGATCCAACTGGACGCCACATCCTGCGGTATCCTCCCCGATTGATCCAGCGACGTCTTCTCCAATCGATTCAGCGACCTCCTCTCCAGATGCAGATGTAGTGACAGAGCCTCATCGGAGGCGCCGATACCGTTCTATCCTGACTATCCAATACCACTCAGACTATTCTAACTCGCTCGAACTATCCGAGACCAACTGGACCGTCCCGGAGAGCACGAACAACGGCGGACATTGTGGAGGGGGAGGGTTACTCTGCCCCAGCTACGGCAGAGCCGGCTACCCCAAAATGTTCGGCCATTCCATCTATGACCAACCTCACACGAACAGAACAGCGGACACAGTGGTGTGGGGGTCGAGCGTCGACGCCCGTCTCGCCGCATACCGCTGTGGCTCCCCCTGCCAATTCCGAGAACAGCGGACATCGTGGAGGGGGTGTGTTCGATTGGTGCTCACGCCGACGCACACAACCACTACTCCGACTACACAACCACTACTCCGACTACACAACCACTACTTCAACGAGTGTCCACGCAGTGCGACTTCACGCCGAATCTTCGGCTTGAGTATGTTAGACAAGAGCGAGAATAGAACTCTCTGCGCCGCTCTCAGCAGTTACTTGTTGTAGGTGTCCGGGATCAAGACGAGACCGTGACGGCCGGTGAACCGACTAACGACGGACTCGACTTTATCGAGCGCCGTCGAGATCGACGACGCAGGGAGGTAGAAGTCGGTCTCCGTAGATTCACTGCGACTGGGGCTCTTTTTCTTTGCAGTAGCCATTGTACTTCCTACTAGCGGTCGGACCGTTATGAGGGTTCGTCAGTACTCGTTCGGGTATTTTTATTTCTCGTTCACTCTCAGCTCTTCATCTTGAAGAATCATTTTATATTTCTCCTTCAACTCGACTTAGTACCCATCGATCGTTATGGTTCGGACCGAACGCCACTGATCAGTTCGCGATCCAGCTACTGTCCGTCTCCTCCAGTCGCGGCCACCGTTCTGAACGCGTTCGTGGTCAGAACGCTTTCTCTGACCGCGGTCGGCTCCCACTCCGATTCCCCCGATGGACTTCCCCAGTCCGATTCCGAAATGCCGCTGTACCAAGCGCTCAGCGGGACAGTATCTCGACCAGATTCCCTTCCGGATCTTCGAGGAAGCAGATGGTGGTCCCGCTTTCGGTCGTCTGCGGTTCACTCAACGTCTCGACCCGCTCTGGTAACGCTGCGTAGACCGATTCGACGTCGTCGACGGCAAGCCCGACGTGGGCCGCGCCTGGTGCGTTGAGACCGAGTTCGGAAGCAACGGCGGTGTCGTCGACCGGATCGTACTCGACAAGTTCGAGACGGATGTCTCCGGCGTCGAGATGTGCGAAATCGGCGCTCGCACCGTCGACGTCGACGCCAGTCGCGAACGCGTCTCCGGCGACCGAAAACCGACTGTCGACGTCGAGGCCCAGTACGTCCCGATAGAAGCCGACGGCGCGGTCGAGATCCGACACGGTGATGCCGACGTGGTGCGCGGTGAGTCCTTCCATACCGGCTCTCTGACGAGCGCGATCAAAGAGTCACCGAACTACGTTCAGCGCAGAACTACGCTCGCCGGGGAACGGCCGCTACGGCAGGTCGACGTCGATCCCGGACTGCAGGCTGGCTGCCTTGACAGTGTTGTACATCAGCATCGCGATCGTCAGCGGGCCGACGCCGCCCGGGACGGGCGTGATCGCGCTCGCCTTCTCCGCGGCGCTCTCGAAGTCGACGTCGCCGACGAGCTGGTAGCCCTTGTCGGTGTCGGCGTCGACGCGATTGATCCCGACGTCGATCACGACGGTGTCGTCCGACAGCATCTCGGCGTCGATCATCTCCGGAACGCCGGCGGCCGCGACGACGATGTCCGCTCTCCGGGTCTTCTCGGTCAGATCCTCCGTCCGCGAGTGACAGATCGTCGTCGTGGCGTTGCCGCCGGGACCGCGCTGGATGAACAGATTCGCCATCGGCTTGCCGACGATGTCGGATCGGCCGACGACGACCGCGTCTTTTCCCTCGGTCTGGATGTCGTAGGCCTCCAGCAGCTTCTGGACGCCGTGCGGCGTGCAGGGCTTGAATCGGGCGTTTCCGGCGACCAGGCGGCCGACGTTCTCGGGGTGGAAGCCGTCGACGTCCTTCTCGGGGTCGATCCGGTTCAACACGGCCCGCGTGTCGACGTGATCGGGCACGGGCATCTGCACGAGGATGCCGTGGACCGCCGGATCGTCGTTCAGCTCGTCGATTCGATCGAACAGCACCTCCGCCGGTGCCTCCGGATCGATCTCGTGGTGGAAGCTCTCGATGCCGAGTTCGTCGCACGCCCGCTGCTTCATCGACACGTACGTTTTGCTCGCGCCGTCGTCACTCATCAGGACTGTCGCCAGCCCCGGCGTGACGCCCTCTCCACCGAGCGTCTCGACGCAGTCTGCTACCGCTGCTCGAATGCTGTCGCCGACCTCGTTGCCGTCTATCGTGGTTGTCATAGTTCGCTGTCAGTGGGGTGACTCCGCGCTGAGCGGGTGACCCCGAACCCTCCATTCGATCATTCTCGCGTCTCGTGATATGTGATGTCGGGGAATAGTCAACCTCTTGAAGTACTCACACGGCCGCCGACGGCGGACCGACGCCCGCAGAGTCCGTTCCGGAGGCGAAGACGGAGCAGGCCGAATCGACGCCTCACACAAGCCTTTTGACTCTCTCACCCGGAATTACGGACGGCTACTTCGAAGGGCATTCCGCCCCTCTCCTGGAGGACCAATACCAGATGAGTGATATAACGGTCGTTACTGAACGAGGACAGTTTGTCGAGACGGCTGCGGCTGCGCCACCTGATGCCCGCGTTCCCGTCGAGGTCCGGACCGCCGTCGCCGATCCCTTCGAGGCGTACCGTCGCGTCCGCGACCCAGACACAGACGGCGTCTACCTGGAGACGACCGGCGGACAGTCCGGCTGGGGCTACTTCGCCGTCGATCCCGTCGAGCGTGTTCAGGTCGACGCGGCCGACGCCGCAGACTCCGACGGACTCGATCCGGCGACCGACCGCAGTCCGACGCTCGACGCTGTCGACTCGCTGCTGGACCGCGAGCACCTCGTTCGCGGCGACTGCGACGTCCCGTATCCCTGCGGCGCGTTCGGGTGGCTCTCCTACGACGTCGCGCGCGAACTGGAGACGCTCCCCGAAACGACGGAGGGCGACGGTCTCCCACGACTCCAACTCGGCGTGTTCGACACCGTCGCCGCTTGGCGCGAGCCGAGATCGCCGCCCGCGGACCCCGACGGGGCCGACTTCGAGGGAGAAGTCCCCGACAGGGCAGACACCGAACTCCGCGTGACGACGTGCCCGCTCGTCGGTGACGACCCCGCCGCCGCCTACGAGCGCGGCCTGCAGAAAGCCGAGCAGCTCGCGGTGGCCGCCAGCTCCGGCGACCCAGCGCCGCTCGAATCGCCCCCGGTCGAGCGCGACCGCGCGACGTTCGAGAGCGAGTGCGGCGCTTCGGCCTTCGCGGACCGCGTCCGCACGGTCAAGCGGTACATCCGCGACGGCGACACGTTCCAGGCGAACGTCTCGCACCGACTCGTCGCTCCGGCGGCCGTCCACCCGGTCGCAGCGTTCGACGCCGTCCGCCGCGTGAACCCCGCACCGTACTCCGGGCTGCTCGAGTTCCCGGGCGTCGATCTGGTCAGCGCCAGCCCGGAACTACTCCTGGAGGCTGACGGTGACGACCTCTCCACGGAGCCGATCGCCGGCACGCGACCTCGCGGGGACACGCCTGCCGAAGACGACGCCCTGGAAGCGGATCTCCGCGCCGACGAGAAAGAGCGCGCCGAGCACGCGATGCTCGTCGACCTCGAACGCAACGACCTCGGGAAGGTCAGCGAGTACGGCAGCGTCGACGTCTCGGAGTACCGCCGAATCGACCGCTACTCCGAGGTGATGCACCTCGTCTCGCTCGTCGAAGGCCGGCGGCGGGAGGACACGAGCGTCGCGGACGCGGTCGCGGCCGTCTTCCCCGGCGGCACGATCACCGGCGCGCCGAAACCGCGGACGATGGAGATCATCGACGAGGTCGAGCGCACGCGTCGCGGCCCCTACACGGGTAGCATCGGCGTCTTCGGCTTCGACGACCGGGCGACGTTGAACATCGTCATCCGGACGCTCGTGCGTCGCGGCCCCGAGTACCGACTCCGCGTCGGTGCCGGCATCGTCCACGACTCCGTCGCCGACGCCGAGTATCAGGAGACGCTGGACAAGGCGCGGGCGCTCGTGACGGCCGTCGACGAGGCGCTCGGAGACCGCGCCTCGCTCGCGGTCGCGGGCGACGAACGGGAGGCGGAGTCCCGATGATCCTCATCGTCGACAACTACGACTCGTTCGCGTACAACCTCGTACAGTACGTCGGGGAGTTCGACGACGTCGTCGTCCGCCGCAACGACGCTATCGACGCGACCGGCATCCGCGACCTCGACCCCGACGGGATCGTCGTCTCGCCGGGGCCGGGCACCCCCCAACAGGCCGGCGTCTCGATCGACGTCTTCGCCGAGACCGACTACCCCGCACTCGGCGTCTGTCTCGGCCACCAGGCTCTCTGTGCCGCACACGGCGCATCCGTCGTGCACGCGCCGGACGTCGTCCACGGCAAGCCCTCGGCCGTCCGCCACAACGGCAGCCCCCTCTACGACGGCGTCGCCGACTCGTTCGAGGTCGGGCGTTACCACTCGCTGGCGATCGCCCCCGACGACGTGCCGGACGTCCTGACCGAAACCGCCGTCACCGACGACGAACAGGGCGTCGTGATGGGCGTCGAACACGAGTCGAAGCCACACTACGGCGTGCAGTTCCACCCCGAGAGCATCCTCACCGACGCCGGCAAACAGATCGTCGAGAACTTCTGTACGTCGCTTGCTGGCGACTGAGGCGACACGCTCTCGATTCGGACCCCTTACTGCTCTCGATCCGGCGGCTCCACGTCGTGGTGCGTCTGGATCTGCGGCAGTCGATCGTACACCTGCCACACGATCGACGTGTGTCCACGACCGCGCCCCTCTCGGTAGAGCGCCAGCGTCAGGCCGCCCAGCGCCAGGACGGCGAGCGCGGCGAACGGCGCACCTGTGAGCACGGCGAGCGCCTGCAGCGTTTCGGCGCCGCCAACGAGGAGAACCGCGAGCGCGACGGCGGCCTGAAAGAGTCCCCAGAGCGCAATGCTCCCGCGCGACGGCGCGACGCCGCGCCGAGAGGCGAGGATCGCGGCGATCAGCGTCGACGTGTCGGCGGAGGTCACGATGAACACGACGATCAGCGCCAAGAACAGAAAGAGGAGGAGGTCCCCGAGCGGCAGCGCCGACAGCAGTGGAAAACCGGCGACCGCCTCGGAGCCGCCGCGCTCGGTGATGGCCGCCAGGACGTCCGCTCGACCGGAGTGCTGCAGCGACAGCGACGTGCCGCCGACGACGAGGAACCACACGCTCGTCGCGGCCGACGTGGCGACGACGCTCGTGAACGCGACGGTGCGCAGACGTCGCCCACGTGAGAGCGCGGCCAGGAACGTCCCGGCGAAGGGCGCCCACGAGAACCACCACGCCCAGTTCCAGACGGTCCACGCGGTGACCCACGAGCCGCCCCCGTAGAGGCTCATCGGCACGAAGTTGACGGCGTACGCACCGAGCGCTGCTGGCCCCCGATCCGCGACGAATCCGCTGGGGCCGACGACGAGGAGCACGAGCGCGAAGAGGCCGAAGAGCACGACGGTGAGCCCCGCGATCCGACGAATGCCGCGATGCAGCCCCGAAACCGCAGAGAGCACGTAGACGGCAGCGAGGCCACCGACGAACAGCACCGGGCCGAGACCGCCGGGCGGGACGCCCCATTGATACTCGACGCCGGCCAGAAACTGCTGGGAGACGAGCGCGATCGAAGTCGCGACGCCGCCGATGGTCGCGAAGACCGCGAGCGTGTCGACGAGGCGACTCCACGACGAGTCTAGGCCGTCGACGCCGAGAAACGGCGTCAGGATCGACGACACACGCAGCGGCGCGCCACGCTCGAAGACGAAGTACGCGATCGGGATCCCGACGACCGCGTAGGCGCTCCACGCCGAGACGCCCCAGTGGAAGAGCGCGTACACGAGCGCGGCTCCGATCGCGGCGTCGGAACGGGGCGCGGCGTCGAAGTACGGCGGCGGCTGCTGGTAGTGAAACAGTGACTCCGCGGGGCCCCAGAACACGATGCCCGCGGCGATTCCGGCGGTGAACACGAGCGCGAAGTAGGTCGGATACGTGTACGTCGGCTCGACGTCCTCGCCGCCGAGTTTGATCTCGCCCCAGGAGCTAAACAGGAGCACGCCGCAGTAGCCGACCGACAGCAGGACCGTCCCGAGCAACACCGGCCCCCACCCCCGAAGGACGGCGTTCGTCAGGCCGTCGACGCTCGCGGCTGTGGCTGCGGGAAATACGAACTGCAGTCCGAAGTAGAGCGTGAAAACGAGCATCGGCACGCCCAGCGTGACCGGGTCGTGGACGGCGAGGAGGTCCGAGAGAACCGAACGCAGCGATCCTCGCCGAATCCGGAGTAGCGAGGCCGTCGCGGGCTCGTCAGTTCCGATCCGCTCGTACGGGAGCGCGGCGAGGTATCCGAGCCCCGATCCGAAGAACGTGAGCGCGAGCACGAGCCACGTCTGGCTGCCGAGTGCTCGTCCGACGACCGAGGGGAAGAAGAATCCCACGAGAACGACTGCACCAGACCCCACGAACGCGAACAGCAGCACGCTCGCGAGCAGCCGTTGTCCGCCTGTGGTGTCAGTCGCACTCATATGTCACTTGTTAGCGACCAGCAGTATTACTCTGTTGCCTGCTCCCCTCGCGCGTTCCCCTCTCGCGTCCCACCGTCACTTCGTGCGTTTCCATCCGACTCGTCACTTCGTGCGCTTTCATCCGACCTGTCACTTCGTGCGCTTTCATCCGACCTGTCACTTCGTGCGCTTTCATCCGACCGATCGCCTCCAGTGTCGCCGAGCACTGACGCGCCCAGGAGACGGCCGCCGATCGCCCGCAGGTCGATCACCTCGTCGGCACCGACGGCGCTCAGTTTCCCGACGTGGGTCTCCTCGTTGGCGACGGCGACGATCCGGACGTCGGGATTGACGTTTCGGGCCGCCAGGACGGCGAGGACGTTCTCGGCGTCCTCGTCGCCGGCGACCGCGACACCGCTCGCGACGTCCACCCGTGCGTCTTCGAGCGCCGCCTCGGCAGTCGGATCGTCGGTCAGGACTTCGACCCCGTCGTCCGTCAGCCGCGACGCGGCGTCGGAATCGGGCGTGACGACGACGAGATCAGTCTCGTCGCCGACGCGGTCGAGGAGCGATTCGGTCACGTCGCCGTATCCGAGGACCACGACGTGATCCTCGAGGAGTGAGAGCTCTGATGCGGTCATAGTTCCGAACGCGGCTGCCATTCGAGATTCGATTGCGGGGCCGACGAGCGCGCCGACCGCGACGGTGAACGCGCCCGTGCCGAGGAGGATCACCGACAACGAGAACAGCCTCGCCTCGGTCGTCGTCGGCGTGATATCCCCGTAGCCCACCGTCGCGATCGTGACGATGACGTAGTAGAACGCGTCGCTCCAACCGTCGAGCCCGAGGAACTGCCCGCGGAGACCGTACGACCCCACAGTGCCGTAGAGGCCGACGCCCAGGATCGACGCCAGCGACGCGATCTGCAGCGACGACAGGTCGAGCGTCTGCTCGAACCCGTCCCGGTTCCAGACGAGAAGCGGGAGCGCGATCGAGACGGCGAGCAGCAGCGGAATCTCCGTCGTTCGCCCCGTGGTGAGCGGCAGCAGCACCAGTCCCGGCAGCAGCGCGACCGCCGCCAGCCAGGCGACCCGCTTCCGTCGTCGGAGCCCGAACACGACGACGCCGAGCGGGAACGCGAACAGCACGCCCGCGAACCGCACGAACGTCTCGGCCAGCGGGAGGACTCCCGCAAGCGGCCCGGCGACGACCGGCTGCGGCTGGCTCAGGTTCGAGAGGCCGGTCACGAACGCGAGCACGGCGACTGCCGCCGTCAGCGCGACCGTGGGCTTTGCGCCCGAGAACTCGCTCCACTCGACGAAGGGAACCCGATCCGTCGGATAGAACACCTCCTCGAACGGCCGCTCGCCCGTCTCTTCGTGTGAGTCAACCACTACCATCCATTCGCTCATCGGAGGTAAAAACTGTACTGTTGGTCTACCGACTACTTCGTATCCGCTTCGAGAGCGTCACGTACTTGGCCTCGCGGCTTCTCTCGTATGTGTTTCTTCTCACGAACCTCTCGAGACAAGTCCGCCCGCGCGGTCGACGCTCCCCCCGCTCGTCCACCGTCCGAAGCGCCGCACCGCAGCGACGAATCGGCCGCCGGGCTCGCCGCCCCGCGTTCCGGATACGCCGTCGTTCACGGTTCTTCAGGCGGCAAGAGCCTTTTTCACCGCTTGCTCCCAAGCGTCGCTAATGGCGGAGTATACGGGATCGAAACGGAGTTCGCTCGGTCGGCGCTCGTTTCTGGCTGCGACCGGAACAGCGGCGATCGGACTGTCGGGCTGTCTCGGCGGTTCGAGCGGTTCGAGCGGTGAGACGCTCCGGGTTTCGGTCTGGAGCGGGACCAACGAGACTGTGTTCCGCGAGGTCGTCGTCCCACGCTACGAGGAACGAACCGGAAACACACTCGAGATCACGGGTAACTGGCAGGGGATCCTCTCGAAGATCCGGCAGTCGCCGCCGGACGACCCTCCGTTCGACGTGACCGTCGGGGTCGGTCGCACCGTCCACCGCGGCGCACAGGACGACCTCTGGGAGCCGGTGAACTACGATAACCTCTCGAACGCGGGCGGGATCAAACCGCAGCTCCGGCAGTTTCCGATGGCCGAGACGGGCGTGCCGGTCGCCTACGGTGTCCACGCTTACGTGTACAACGAAGACACGATCTCGTGGAACCCGACCGAGTGGGCCGATCTGCGGTCATCCGAGGCCCAGAACGTCGCGCTCCCGAGCGACTTCTGGCTGAAACTGTTTATGATGGCGGCGTTCACGATGGACGACGAACCGCTCGCCGACGAGGTGTACGACCGCGCGTACACGGATGCGTTACTCGACGTCATCGAGTCGCTCCCCGTCTCCACCTTCTATCAGGGAACCCAACAGCTCTGGACCGCGCTGAGCCAGGGGCTCGCGGACGTCGGACACTACTTCTTCGCGTACGGGCTGAAGAAGGCTCAGACGACCGACGAGTACAACATCGGCGTGACGGTCCCTCCGGAGACCTCCGGCTACATCGACTACTACCAGATCGTGCGCGGCACCCAGAAGAAGGCGCTCGCCGAGGAGTTCATCGACTTTCTGCTCGATCCGGAGATCCAGTCGGCGTACGCCGCCGAGTTCAACCTCGGGATGTCCCACCGAGACGCCGACTACCCCGACCTGACCGCGGAGAACCTGCCGACGACGAACGAGGACCTACAGGACGTCGCGTTCCAGAACTTCGCGGGCGTCGCGGACTACTCCTCGGATCTGAGCGACCGCTTCCGCGCCCTCGTGCAAGACAACTGACACCGCGATGCTCGCACTCAACGACGTCACGACGACGTACGGCGACGTGGCCGCCGTCGACGGCGTCTCGCTCACCGTCGACGACGGGGAGCTGTTCTGCCTCCTCGGCCCGAGCGGGTCGGGCAAGTCGACGGCGCTCCGCACGATCGCCGGCTTCGAGAAGCCCACCTCCGGGCGTGTCGTCCTCGCCGGCGACGACGTGACCGACGCCGAGCCGTACGACCGCGACTGCTCGATGGTGTTTCAGGAGTGGGCGCTCTTCCCGAGTAAGACGGTGCTCGCGAACGTCGCGTTCGGGCTGAAGATGGCCGGTCTCGGGACGCCGGAACGACACGAGCGGGCCCGCGAGTCGCTCGCACTCGTCGAGATGGCCGACTACGAGGACGCGTATCCGCGAGAGCTGAGCGGCGGCCAGCGCCAGCGTGTCGCGCTGGCGCGGTCGCTGACGGTCGATCCGGATCTCCTCTTGCTCGACGAGCCGCTGTCGAGTCTCGACCGCCGGCTCCGGGAGGCGATGCAGCTCGAACTCAAGGAGATCCACGAACGGCTGGGAACGACGATGGTCTACGTCACGCACGATCAGGACGAGGCGTTTACCCTCGCCGACCGCCTCGGCGTGATGCGCGACGGCGAACTCGTCCAGGTCGGCCCGCCGGCGCAGGTGTACGACGACCCGGCGAACCAGTTCGTCGAGTCCTTCCTCGGTTCGACGAACTTCCTCTCGTGTACAGTCGCGGCCGTGGACGACCGCCCGCGTCTGGACACGCCGCTCGGCGTCCAGTGCCGCGCACCCGTCGACCCCAACGGACTTGCAGTCGGCGACGAGGTGACGGTCTCGCTCCGGCCGGAGCGGTTGGCGCTCGCCGAACCGACCGAGGCTACGCCCGCGAGCGACGCCGACGCCGACTCCGAGACGCGGGAGCCGCCCAACGCGCTCCAGGACGGAGGCGAGACCATCGCGACTCCCGACGTTCGCGTCCACGGCACCGTCGACGAGACCGTCCACCGCGGACCGAACGTGCGGACCCACGTCGACGTCGGCGACGCCGATCTGTTCGTGGAGTCGACCTCCTCGGCAACGCCACCGTTCGACGCCGACGAGGACGTGACGCTCGTGTGGGATCCCGCGGACGCCCGGTACTTCGACGCGGCGGGTGACCGCCTCCGATGAGCACGGCCGTCGGCCGCCTCCTCCCGCAACTCGGCCGTGGCTCGCGGACGGCGGCGCTGCTGCTTCCGCTTTTGGCGCTCGACGTCGGGCTCTTCGTGATCCCGATGGGCTATCTGCTCCGCCTCAGTTTCGCAGCGCGAACCGACAGCGGCGCGTTCGCCGAGGGCTCGTGGTCGCTCGACGGCTACCGGTATCTCGCGGAGACGCCGCTCGTCCACGAGATCGTCGGGTTCACCCTCGGCTTCGGCGTCGTGGTCACGGTGCTGGCCGTCGGCATCGCCACCGTGTACGCGTACGCGGCGTGGCGCGCGCGGGGCTGGGCCCGGACCGTCCTCCTCGCTGGGGCCGTGCTCTCGCTTTTCACGACGCTCGTGGTCAAACTGTTCGCGGTGGTTCTGCTGTTCTCGCCGCGTGGCGTGGTCAACGATCTCCTGCTGTGGTTCGGGGTCGTCGCCGACCCGCTCTTGCTCGTCGACAACCTCGCGGGGGCCGCGATCGCCCAGCTGTACATCGTGGTCCCGTACGCTATCCTCGCGGTGTACGCGGTCCTCTCGACGCTCGACGACCGGCTCGTCGAGGCGGCGCTCGACCTCGGAGCGACGCAGCGCCGCGTGTTCACCGAGGTCGTGCTCCCGCACGTCCGCCCGGGGCTCGCCGTCGCGACGGTGATCAGTTTCACGTGGTCGGTCGGGGCGTACCCCGCGCCCCTGCTGCTCGGTTCGGGGAGCGAACAGACGACGGCGATCCTCGTCTCGCAGCTCCTGCTGACGCAGTTCGACTGGCCGCCGGCCGCGGCGCTCGCCGTGTTCACTGTCGCGATCGTGGCGACGGTGCTCGCCGCTGCGCTCTGGCGACTCGATATCGGAGGTGCACTGTTCGATGCGTGAGCCCGTTCGCGGCTGGCTGTTCCGCGGCGGCGTCGCCTTGCTCTTCGGTCTGCTCGTCCTGCCGCTCGGCATCGTCGTCGCGACCGCCTTCGACGCCTCGCGCGCGGTCGTCTTTCCGCCGACGGAGCTCTCGCTGCGGTGGTTCCTCGAACTGCTCGAGTCGCCGACGTGGCTCCGCTCGCTCGGCAACAGCGTCGTCGTCGCGGCCGGGACGAGCGTCCTCTCCACGCTGGTCGGCGTGACGGCGGCGCTCGGGACGCGCTCGATGGACGGCCGCTACCGGACGGCCGCCGTCGGCCTCGCGGTCGTTCCGCTGTTGGTGCCGGGGATCGTCATCGGCGTGACGCTCCTGACCTTTCTCAGTCGGTTCGGCCTCCAGCAGAGCTACCCGGCGCTCGTCGTCGCGCACTCGCTTTGGGCGACGCCGCTGACGTTCTCGGTGATGCAGGCCGCGTTCGCCCGCTTCGATTGGCAACTCCACGAGGCGGCTCTGGATCTCGGCGCGTCCCGCGTTCGGGCGTTCGTGAGCGTCGTGGTTCCCGAAGTCCGGGCGAGCCTCGCGGTCGCGGCGCTCGTCGCCTTCATCGTGAGCCTCCAGGAGTTCGTGATGGCGCTGTTTCTGTCCGGACCGGACACGCGAACCGTCCCGGTGCAGGCGTGGAACTCACTCCGGCAGAGCCTCGATCCGCTAGTGAGCGTCGTCTCCACAATCTTGGTCGTCGCCGTTGTCGCCCTCGTGTTGCTCGGGAGCGCGCTGGTCGGCCTCGAACGGCTCGCAGCCGAGACGTAGCTGCCCTCCCCGAACCGGCACGGACCGTACTGCAGCGTGCGGAAGCCGACTCACACAAAGTTCTCTCGCCTTGTCACGTTGTGTGTCGCCGCGGCTCCGCCGCCGGCTTTTAAGAACGACGCCGGGGTATGAAGTCTCGTATGAAGCGAACCATCAGTACGGACGACGCACCCGCCGCGGTCGGCGCGTACAGCCAGGCGACGACGAACGGGAGCCTCCTGATCACCGCCGGACAGCTGCCGTTGACGACCGACGGCGAACTCCTCGACGACGAGTCGGTCGCAGACCAGACGCGGCAGTGTCTCCGGAACGTCGAGGCCATCCTCGAATCCGAGGGCCTCTCGCTGTCGGACGTGTTGAAGACGACCGTCTTCCTCGACGACATCGACGACTTCGACGAGTTCAACGAGGCCTACAGCGAGTTCTTCGACGCGGAGCCGCCCGCCCGGAGCGCCGTCGGTGCCGGTGCCGTACCGAAGGGCGCGGCCGTCGAGATCGAAGCGATCGCGACGACGGAGTGACGTCCGCGTCGACGATGCCCGCGGGCTTTGCCGTGGCCGGTTCCGCGACGACCTCGCCTGTGGCCTTCACCGGAGCCGGCTCGACGGCGTCCCCGCTCGTGAGCCGCTCGGTGCCTCACGGCGAACGCTTAATCAACGTCACCCTGCTACTCTCTCACGTATGACTGACGCGGCCCCCGCCGAACTCCTCCGGGTCGACCTGAGCGCCGGTACGGTGCGGCGTGAGGCGCTCCCGGAGCGGTGGCTGTCTGAGTACGTGGGCGGCAAGGGACTCGGCGCCCGGTATCTCTACGAGCATCTCGCACCCGGCACCGACCCGCTGGGGCCGGAGAACTACCTCCTGTTTATGCACGGCCCGCTCAGCGGGCTGCTGCCGGGCGAGCCGCAGTTCGCGGCGATCACCCGCTCGCCGCTTACGGGCACGTTCCTGGACTCCTACAGCGGCGGGAGCTTCGCGGGCGCGCTCGTCGGGGCGCTCGACGGGGCGCTCGGCGTCGCAGTCACCGGTCAGGCAGCGGAGCCGACGGTCCTCGAACTCGACGACGGCGACGCCGCGCTCACGCCAGCCGCCGATCTCTGGGGCCGCGACGTGGTCGAGACGTGCGACACTTTCGACGGCGCGGTCGCCTGTGTCGGCCCCGCGGGCGAGCACCGCGTGCGGTACGCGACGATCGCCTCCGACGGCGGCGACCACCACGCCGGCCGCGGCGGTGCGGGCGCGGTGATGGGTGCGAAACGGCTCAAAGCCGTCGTTGCGAACGGCACGCCACCGGAGCCCGGCCCAAAACTCGGAGCGCTGCGCGAGGCGGCCGAGCGCCGGTACCGCGAGACCGACGCCGGCCAGTGGCACGCCGCGAGCGCGACGCTCGAAACCGTCGACTTCGCCGACGAGGTGGGCGTCCTCTCGACGCGCGGCTGGCAGGAGGGCTCCTTCGAGGGGACCGAGGACATCGGTATCGCGGCCGTGCAAGACGCGGCTGTCGGTCGCGAGCGTGAGGGCGACGTCCCCGGCGGTTTCCGCGTCGAGACCGACGCCGGCGCGTCGGTCCCGCGCGGCGCGACGCAGATGTCGCTCGGCGCGGGGCT
The DNA here is from genome assembly GCA_003665935.1 of Halobellus sp. Atlit-31R. Classification (GTDB taxonomy): domain Archaea; phylum Halobacteriota; class Halobacteria; order Halobacteriales; family Haloferacaceae; genus Haloquadratum. The sequence continues at coordinate 58,139 of QPLR01000004.1, forward strand.
CGGCATCGACGACTTCGACGCCGTCGCGACGCTCGGCCAGGTCTGCGATCGCCTCGGCCTCGACGTCATCAGCGCCGGTAACGCCGTTGCTTGGGCGATCCGCGCCGCGGACGCTGACATCGTGGAACTCGACGCCGACATCGCCTTCGGCGACGACGCCGCGGCGCGAGCGTTCATCGAAGCGATCGCCACGCGGGAACCGGGCGCGGCCGACGCGCTCGCCGACGGCGTCGACGCGGCCGCAGCGCGCCTCGGCGGCGCGGAACTCGTCCCGACGATCAAGTCGATGGAGGTCCCCGCCTACGACCCGCGCGGATCGCCGACGATGGCGTTGGCGTACGCCACGAGCGATCGCGGAGCCTGCCACCGCCGGTCGCTCCCGGCCGAGACGGAGGTGTTCGACGGCGAGTCCTGGGACGACGCCGACCGCGTGCGACTCGTGATCCGCGAGCAGACGATTTCGTCGGTCCTCTGGAGCCTGGTCGCCGACGACTTCGCCGGTGCCGCTCTCGAAGACGACCTCGGGGCCGAGTGGCTCTCGGCGGTCGAGACGCCTGCCCCCACCGACCCGGCGGAACTACTCCGCGTCGGCGAGCGGATCTGGACGCTGACGCGACTGTTCAACGTCCGCGAGGGGTTCGACGCCGCCGACGAGGCGCTCCCAGCGGCCTTCCAGCGACCGCTCGCCGGCGGCCCGGCCGACGGGCGCGCAATCGATTCGACGTGGTTCGAGCGCCTGCGACGGCGCTACTACGCCGCCCGCGGGTGGAGCGCCGAGGGGGTCCCGACGGGCGCGCTGCTCGATCGACTGGATCTCCGCGACGTCGTCGACGGCGACACGCCGGTGGCTCGCGACTCGCTGGCGCAGTGACTCCGTCTCGGGTGATTGAAAAAAACCGGACCGAAACCGGCGACAGCCCGTCTCGGGCCTGCGATCAGTCGTCGGCCGGGGCGTCGTCGCCCTCGGCGGCTCTGACGCCAACCTCGATCTCGGCGGCAGACGCCTTGTACTCCGGAATCTTCGCACGCTCGTCGAGCACGTCGTTGGTGAGGCGGTTGGCCGACCCCTCCGCGAAGTGCGGCGTCGTCCAGATGACGCCCTCCTTGATGTCTTCCGTGACGTGTGCCTCGACGGTGATCTCGCCGCGCCGGGAGGTGACGGTGATCTTCTCGCCGTCCTCGATCCCGTAGCGCTCGGCGTCGTTCGGATGCACGTCGACGAAGTTCTCCGGGTACTGATTGTTGAGCCGCGGCGAGCGTCGGCTCATCGTCCCGGTGTTGTAGTGCTCCTCCAGCCGCGCGGTGGTCAGGATGAGCGGATACTCGTCGTCCGGCGTCTCCTTCGGCGGCTGGTGGGTGACGCCTTCGATCTGCCCGAGACCGCTCTCGGTGTCGAAGCTCTCCTCGTAGAGGAACGGGTCGCCCTCGTCGCCGGGCTCGTAGCAGGGCCAGTGGACGCCCTCCTCGCCGAGTCGGTCGTAGGTCATTCCGTGGTAGATCGGACAGACCTCCCGGAGCTCCTCGAACACGTCTTCGGGGCTGTCGAAGTCGAAGCCCTCGCCGAAGAGGCGCGTGCCGACCTCACACAGGATGTCGAGGTCGTGTTCCGTCGTCTCGTGGACCTTCTGGACCGGCCGCATCCGCTGGACGCGTCGGTCGGTGTTGGTGACGGTGCCGCCCCGTTCTGCCCACGTCGTCGCCGGGAGGACGACGTCGGCGAACTCGGCGGTCTCGGTCATAAAGATGTCCTGCACCATCAGGAAGTCCACCTCTTCGAGACGCTCTTCGACGCGGTTGGCGTCGGGCTCGGACATCACGGGATTCTCGCCCATCACGTACATCCCGTGGATCGACTCGCCGATGTTGTGGGTGATCTCGACGTTCGTCAGCCCCGGCTCGTCGGGGATCTCGAAGCCCCAGACGTCCTCGACGCTCTCGCGCGCCTCGTCGTCGTCGACGAGCTGGTAGCCGGGGAGGACGTTCGGCATCGCGCCGACGTCCGAGGTCCCCTGGACGTTGTTCTGGCCCCGGAGCGGATTGACGCCCGTGCCGGGACGTCCGAGGTTGCCGGTGATCAGCGCGAGGTTGATCTCGTTTTGGACGTTGTCGACGCCGCAGGTGTGCTGGCTCATCCCCATTCCGGTGAAGATGGCGGCGTTGTCGGCCTCCGCGTACTTCTCGGCGGCGAGTTCGATATCTTCCAGCGGGACGCCGCACTCCTCGGCGGCGGCCTCCTTGTCGAAGTCTTCGAGCGTCTCGCGGAGGTCCTCGATGCCCTCGGTTCGCTCTGTGATGAACTCCTCGTCGACCCAGTCGTTCTCGAGGATCGTCTTGAGGACGATGTTGAGCAGCGGGATGTCGGCACCCGGCTCGACTTGGAGATGCTGGTGACGCTCTGTCTCGTCGATCTCGAACGATCGGGTCGTCTTGTTCGCGTGGGGGTCGACCTGAATGACGGTCGCGCCGTCGAGCACCGCCTGCCGGAAGTAGTTGCTGTTCGCGATCGGATGCTGTTCGGCGGGGTTCGCGCCCTGAATCCACAGCACGTCGGCCTCGTTCATAAGGTCCTCCATGCTGTTGGTCATCGCGCCCGCGCCGAGGCTCGTCCGCAGTGCCCAGACGGTCGAGGCGTGACACATCCGGGTGCAGTTGTCGACGTTGTTGGTGCCGTAGCGTCGCGCGAGTTTCTGGAGGAGGTAGTTCTCCTCGTTCATCGTCTTCGAGGAGCCGAAGAACCCCATCGCGTCGGGGCCGTGCTCTTCGCGGATCGCTTCCATCTCCGTGACGATGCGGTCGTAGGCCTCTTCCCACGTGGCCTCGCGGAACTCGCCGTCTTCCTTGATGAGCGGCTCTGTCAACCGCTCCTCGTGGTCGACGACCTGCGTCGCTGCGCCGCCTTTGATGCAGACGCGGCCGTCGTTGACCGGCGCGTCACCCCACGGCATAAACCGCATATCTCCCGGCTCCTCGCCCGGCTGTACCTGGATACCGCACCCGACGCCACAGTACGGACAGATCGTCTTCACTGGTTCGTCATCTTCACTTGACATAATGGTAGTCCTCCGCCTGACGGATCATCTCGTTTATAATGGTCCTTTGCCACGAGTATGAATCTTTCTCACACGCCGGACACCGGATAGCCCGTCCGTTCGGCCGCGACGCCCGGAATCTGCTCTGACCGGCGCGCAGCGCGCTCCTGACTAACGCATCGGCCGCAAACGCTGACGAACTCCACAGTCGTCTTATCGACGCTGATATATCGAGTGTCTTATTATTTGAGGAACGCTACAAACCATCGAGACAGTTCTCGGATCAGTCGTGTTCGCCACTCCGCCGAGCGACGTCCGCGGCGGGTGAAAACGTTCACGGCATCGCCCCCACTATCGATGCTATGGAACTCACCGCCGCTGTCGTCACAGAGTACTGCCGTGAGTACCCCGAGGTCCAGCCGCTGTCGACGGTGGAAGCCGAACACGTCGCGCTGCTCCCGGAGACGTTCGCGAGCGGCGACTACGGGTGGCGCGACGCCGAGTGGGTCGTGCAGTGGTACGGTCGCCGCTTCCTGGGCTCGATGCCGAACGCCGACCGGCGAGCGCTCGAAGACGCCTTCGACGAGAACGACTACGAGGACGTCCACGCGGCCATCACCGCCGCCGTCGAGGCCGAAAGCGTCGCAGCGAAGCTCTCGGCGTTGACGCCCCTCGCCGGCGTCGACGTTCCGATCGCCTCGGCGTTCTGCCAGTTCATCGACCCCGAGCGCTACGTCGTCGTCGACGAGCGCCAGTGGTCGACGCTGCGCGAACTCGGAGACCCCGCCGAGCCGTACCCCGACTCCGTCACGGCGGCCGCCTACGAGCGGTATCTGGACGCGTACCGCGCGGTCGCCGAGCGCTGTGACTGCGACCTGTGGGAGCTCTACCGCGCGCTCTGGGTGCTCTCCGCCGAAAAATAGGAGCCGTTCCGATACGACCTGCGGCCCTCGCTAGAACAGGCCGCTGATGTTGCCGTCCGCGTCGATGTCCATTCCTGCCGCGGCGGGCTCGGCGGGTAGGCCGGGCATATCGAGCACGTCGCCGGTGAGTGCGACGATGAATCCGGCACCGGCCGAGGGGTAGAGCTCGCGTACTTCCAGTTCCCAGTCGTCGGGCGCACCCTTCTTACTCGGGTCGTCGCTCAGGGAGTGGAACGTCTTCGAGAGACAGACGGGTACGTCGTCGAAGCCGAGTTCCTCCATCCGCTCGATGTCGTCTTCGGCGCTGCCGGTGTAGTTGACGCCGTCCGCGCCGTAGATCTCGGTGGCGACCGTCTCGATCTTCTCTTTGATCGGCGCGTCGTCGGGGTACAGATGGTCGAAGTCCTCCTCGTCGCCGGACTCGACCGCCTCGACGACGCGGTTCGCGAGGCCGATGCCGCCCTCGCTGCCCTCCGCGAAGACGTTGGACTCGGCGATCTCGACGCCGAGGTCCTCGCGGCAGTGGTCGACGACCGCCTCGATCTCCTCGTCGGTGTCGTCGGGGAAGCGGTTGAGCGCGACAATGACCGGGACGCCGAACTTCTGGAGGTTCGCGACGTGCTTGTCGAGGTTCGCGAAGCCGGCTTCGAGTTCGTCGAGACCGGCCTCCTGGACGGCGTCGAGGTCCGCGGGCCACATTCCCATTCCGTGGTACTTCAGCGCGCGGACCGTCGAGACGAGGACGACCGCGTTCGGCGTCATATCGCCGAGCCGGCAGACGATGTTCATGAACTTCTCTGCGCCAAGGTCGGAACCGAACCCGGCCTCGGTGACGAGGTAGTCACCCATCCCGAAGGCGGCCTTGTCGGCCATCAGAGAGTTAGTTCCGTGCGCGATGTTCGCGAAGGGGCCACCGTGGACGAACGCGGGCGTCCCCTCGATCGTCTGGACGAGGTTCGGCTTGATCGCGTCCTTGAGGAGCATCGTGGCCGGGCCGGTCGCGTCGATGTCGTCGACGGTGATCGGCTCGCCGTCCTCGCCGTAGGCGACGATGATGCGCGCGACGCGCTCTTTGAGATCCTCGAGGTCCTCTGCGAGACAGAGCACCGCCATCAGTTCGGAGGCCGCCGTGAGGAGGAAGCGCTCCTCGCGGGGCGTGCCGCCGGTCTTGCCGCCGAGGCCGACGACGATGTCGCGGAGCGCGCGGTCGTTCATATCCAGCGCGCGCGGCCACGACACGTCGTTGATGTCGATGTCGAACTCGTCGCTCTGGGAGATCTTCGCGTCGAGCATCGCCGAGACGAGATTGTGCGCGGAGGTGAGCGCGTGGAGGTCGCCGGTGAAGTGGAGGTTGATGTCCTCCATCGGGAGCACCTGTGAGTAGCCGCCGCCGGCCGCGCCGCCTTTGACGCCGAACACCGGCCCGAGCGACGGTTCGCGGATCGCGATCATCGCGTCCTCGCCGACGTGGTTGAGCGTCTGTCCGAGTCCGACCGTGGTGACGGTCTTTCCTTCGCCCATCGGCGTGGGCGTCATCCCCGTGACCAGTACGAGGTTCCCCTCGTTCTCCGAGGCGTTCTCCCGGAGCCGACCGACGGCGTCGTGGGTGAGTTTTGCCTTGTAGTCGCCGTACGCCTCGTAGTCGTCGGCGTCGACGCCCCAGGGTTCGAGGACGTCCTCGATGGGTTCCATCTCGGCCGCCTGTGCGATCTCGTAGTCTGTCGGGAAGCCGCCGCTGTCGTCTGACATCGTATCACTCGGTGCCCTCGGAGGCCACGTAAGGGTATCGGGAAAGTATTGAATGACCGATAGGTCGTGTTTCACTCCCAGGCTACATCGCCACGTTCAGGCCCGGACGTTTCGGACCGACTGGAAAAACTTCCACCACCCAGGGTTTCCACACAGGATTGACGCGCCTACGCGTGTAATGCTATTTTACAGGTCGAGTTACGGTTCATCGCGGCCGGGTAACGCGCGAATACCGCTGCGCTGTCGACTCTGGTCGGCCTCGACGTTCTCCTGTACTTGCTCTTCCGCCCCGTTAATATTGGTATTTTTACACTTCTTGCTACGGTTACGCTGCGATAGGTTAATCAGTCGACCGCTGCCGAGTACGTGGTATGAAGTACCACGAGGCCGCCGACTATCTCACCTCGTTTCAGCAGCGCCGGCCGAAACTCGGGATCGATACGACGGCGCGGATGCTCTCCCATTTCGGCGATCCACACCTCGACGTCGACTGCGTGCAGATCGCCGGCTCGAACGGCAAAGGCAGCACGGCGCGGATGCTCGAGAGCGTCCTCCGGCGTGCTGGCGTGAGCGTCGGGCTGTTCACCTCGCCCGGACTGAACGACTTCCGGGAACAGGTCCGCGTCGACGGGCGGAAGATCCCGAAGGCGAAGGTCGCCGAGTACGCCGCCGAGATAGACCCGTGCATCGACCGGCTCCGCGAGGACGACGACGAGCCCACACACTTCGAGGTTCTGACTGCGGTGGCGCTCCGACACTTCAGCGAGAAGGACGTCGACGTCGCCGTTCTGGAAGTCGGCATCGGCGGCCGGTACGACGCGACCAGCGCCGTCGATCCGGTGGCCAGCGCGGTCACGAGCGTGAGTCTGGAACACACCGAACTTCTGGGTGAGACCGTCGAGGAGATCGCGCGCGACAAGGCGCAGGTCGCGCCCGGCGACGCGCCGCTCGTCACCGGAGCCGACGGGGCCGCCCTCGATGCGATCCGCGAGGTGACGGACGTCGTCTCCGTCGGTCCCGCAGCGACGGACCCGGACGTCGTCGCTACCGAGACCGGGATGCACTCAGACGTCGAGAGCGAGATCTCGATCGCCGGCCCGGACTGGAACGTCGAGACGAAACTGCCGCTTCTCGGAGCGCATCAGGCGACCAACGCCGGCGTCGCTGCCACGCTGGCCCGGCAGGTCGCCGACGTCGACTCCGATACGATCGCCGCGGGCCTCCGCTCTGTCCTGTGGCCAGGCCGATTCGAGATCCTCTCTACCGAGCCGATGATCGTCCTCGACGGGTCCCACAACCCCGGTGCGGCCGAGACGGTCGCGGACCTCGTCGAGCGGTACGACTACGACGACCTCCACCTCGTCTTCGCCGCGATGTCGGACAAGGACTACGACGCGATGGTCGCGTCGCTGCCGCCCGTCGCGACCGCCTACGCGACGCGACCTGATCTGGACCGCGCCGAGAATCCCGCGGTGCTGGCCGACACGCTCGCGGCCCACGCCGACGACGTCGAGACGGTCCCCTCCGTGCCCGAGGCGACCGAGCGCGCGATCGCGGCCGCCGACGAGGACGACTTCGTGCTCGTGACCGGCTCGCTGTACGCCGTCGCGGAGGCTCGCGACCGCTGGACCCGCCTGTTGGTCCCCGTCTCGCGGACGCGCGAGTCGCACGTCGAGAACGCGTTCGTCGGTGCCTCGTTCGACGCTGACGTCGCGGGCGCGCGGGCAGGCGACTCACCAGCGGTCGGCGCGCCGGAAGACGCCTCGCCGGACGCGCTAGAGGGCATCGACCGACAGGTCTTCAGGACGTACCTCCGCCCGGCGCAGGCCGAACGCGTGGCGGACCACCTCTCGGAGATCGGCGGTCAGTGCTACCGTTCGACGGCTGGCAGTCCCGAGAAACTGGTCGCCACCGTTCTGGCGGGGACGACCGCGCAGTTCCGCGAGCTCGCGGCGCGGCTCTCGGACGACGGCTTCGGTCTCTCTCGTCTCGCCACGCAACTGGAACGCCGGCTCGACCCCGCCGACCCCTCCCGCGAGGCCGGGCTGGAGCCGATCACCGGTGACAGCACCGCGGTGATGGGCATTCTCAACGTCACGCCCGACAGTTTCCACGACGGCGGCCGGTACAACGCACTCGACGCGGCACTCGAGCAGGCGGAGGCGATGCTCGACGCCGGCGTCGACATCATCGACGTCGGCGGCGAGAGCACTCGTCCCGGAGCCGAACCGGTGCCGGTCGACGAGGAGATCGACCGGGTCGTTCCGGTCATCGAAGCCATCGCCGACCTCGGCGTGCCGATTTCGATCGACACGCGAAAGGCGGCCGTCGCCGACGCAGCGCTCGATGCGGGCGCGGACATCGTCAACGACGTCTCACAGCTCGCGGATCCGGAGATGCCGTTCGTCGTCGCCGAGCACGACGCCTCGCTCGTGCTGATGCACAGCCTCACTGTGCCGGTCGACCCCGACCGGACGACCACCTACGACGACGTCGTCGAGGACATCCTCGACGAACTCTCCGAACAGCTCCTCCGCGCGAAGCGCGCCGGCATCGACCCCGACAAGATCGTCATCGACCCCGGCTGTGGATTCGGGAAGTCGCCGTCGGAGTCTTTCGAGTTGATCGACCGAGCCGCCGAGTTCGAGGCGCTCGCTTGCCCTGTTCTGATCGGCCACTCCCGGAAGTCGATGTTCGAGGCGGCCGACTACGCCGACGACGGCCGCCTCGCGCCGACGCTCGGCGGGACCGCGATCGCTGCCGACCGCGGAGCGGACATCGTCCGCGTTCACGACGTCGCCGAGAACGTCGCCGTGGTGCGCGCTGCCGAGGGCCGGGTCGAACCCTCCTCAGATTCTTAGTCCTCTCCTCTCCTCTCCTCTCCTCTCCTCTCCTCTCCTCTCCTCTCCTCTCGTGTCCACCCAGCGCCCCGACCCCGCGACCCCGCAGCCCCGCGGCCTCGCAAACTCGCAACCGCCGGTATCGCCACAGTAAAGACCGACACACTTTCACCACGACCTATGCTACTCAATAGCGTGATTCTCCAGGTCGCTGCCGTCGTGGGGGCTGCCGCACCGCCTCGACCGGTGGTTCCGCTACAGGCGTTCGATCCGTCGATGATCCTCGATATGCCGGCGTCGATTCGGGCAGTGGTCGCGTTTCTGGCCAGCGTAGTGTTCGGGGGAATCGTGATCTATCGATACGGCGACCGCGTGGCAGCTGCCGTCGATGCGTCGACGAAGAGTCCGCTTTTGTCCGTGCTCTACGGGTTCATCGCGTACGGGCTGGTCTCGTTCGTCGTCGCCTACGCGTATTTGCAGTTAGCGGGACTGGGAGTCGGGACGTCGGTCGCGACCGCCGTCGGAGCCGTGGTGCTCGGTTCGGCGTTGCTCTCGCTGGGCGGTCTCGGGTTCGTCGTCGTCGGCTCGTGGCTCACGAACGTCCTGGGCCTCCAGGAGCCGTGGCTCGGGCTCGTCGGTGTGGCGCTGGTTACCGCGGTGGCGGTGCTCGTGCTACCGCTCGTCGCCGGGGTGCTCGTGTGGTTCAGCGTCGCCGCCGTCGGGATCGGCGGCCCGGTCCGGCGGTGGATCCACGCCGACAGCGTCGAGCGCCGCGCCGAAGAACACTGATACGACTCCAGCCCGTAGTTGACATATGGTAGTTTCACACACAGTCAGTGCGTCTGGCGGCGTCGTGCTCCAGGCACCCGTCGGGCCGCTCGGGGAGGGCGTGAACATCGCGGGAACGGTCATCCTCCTCGTGATGCTCCTCGCTCTCGCCGGCTTCGTCTACCGGAGCCTGCAGGACGACGGGATCCGCTGGCCCGGTGAGACCGACACGGAGAGCGAGGACGTTCGTCGACGTCCGTCAGCAGAGGACGACGACGACGAGTGGAAATACTACTGAGGAATGCGGCCGCGAGCCGCGCGACTCGCTGACGGCTCTAGCCGGTCGAGACGTCGGAACAGACCGAAGAAACGTGTCGACGACGGTCAGCGATCACCGCCGCGCTGGAGTCGATCCGGATTCGTTCTGCCGTGGTCAGAAGCGATACAGAAATCCAGCCTCGGGTACACTCCCGGCTGGACCAGGGCGAGAGACCGTCGGCCGACAGCTCAGTCGCCGCCCTCCGTCTCCGCACCGCCTCTGACTTCGGTCACCGTCTCGTTGCCGGACGTGACCACGCTGATCTCCTCTTGGTCGCTGAGGTCCGCGATGCGCTCTGCGAACTTCTCCGAGGAGAGGATCTCGTGCTCGTTCTGGAGTCCTTGATAGACGGTGTAACACATTAACACGAGGATAATCGCGAACGGGAAGCCGGTCGCGATCGCCGCGGTCTGCAGCGCGTTGAGACCGCCGCCGATGAGCAGCACGGCGGCGACCCCGCCCTCGGTGACCGCCCAGAAGATCCGCTGGACCTTCGGTACGTCGTGCTTACCGCCCGAGGTCAGGTGGTCGACGACCAGCGACCCCGAGTCCGACGACGTCACGAAGAACGTGATCACGAGTAGCGTCGCGAGCAGCCCCGAGAGCGCTCCGAGCGGGAACTGTTCGAGGAGTGCGAACATCGCGACCGTCTGGCCGACGTCGTTGTACGTTGCGAGCGCCGCGCCGTTGCCGACCAGCGTGTTCGACAGCGCGCTGCCGCCGAACGTCGCCAGCCAGAGCGTCGAGAACAGCGAGGGCAGGAACAGGACGCCGAGGACGAACTCCCGGACCGTCCGGCCCTTCGAGATGCGTGCGATGAACATCCCGACGAATGGTGACCACGCGATCCACCAGGCCCAGTAGAACACTGTCCAGGCACCCACCGTACCGCCACCGCTACCGAGCGTGCCAGTGAAGAACGCCAGCTCGAGGAAGTTACCGAAGTACGCGCCGAGGCCCTGCACCCACGTCCCGAAGATGTACTGCGTCGGGCCCACGATGAGGAGGAACCCGAGCAGCACGAGCATCAGGTAGAGGTTCACGGTGCTCAGGCGCTTGACGCCGCCCTCCAGACCGGCCGCGACAGACAGCGTCGCGATGGCCGTGATACCGGCGATCAACAGCACCTGTGGGATCGTGCCGGTCGGAATAGCGACCAGTCCCAGCATGTCGCCGAGGACGTACGACAGGCCGGTGTTGACCTGCGCCACGCCGAGCCCGAGTGACGTCGCGAGTCCGAACAGGGTCGCGAACACCGTCACGAGGTCGATCACGTGGCCCGGCCAGCCGTAGATCCGCTCGCCGAGCAGCGGCCAGAAGATCGACCGGAACGTCAGGGGTAGTCCGCGATTGAACGAGAAGAACGCCAAGCCGAGGCCGACGAGCCCGTAGATCGCCCACGGGTGGAAGCCCCAGTGGAAGAACGTCTGTGTCATCGCAGCGACGCCCGCCGCGCCCGTCCCTGCTTCCGCGCCGAAGAATCCGGGAACGTTGCTGATGTAGTACAGCGGTTCCGAGACGCTGAAGAACATCAGGCCGATCCCCATCCCGGCGCTGAACAGCATCGCCATCCACGCGAAGTCGCTGAACTCCTTTTCGGCTTCGACGCCGCCGATCCGGATCGTCCCGTACTTGCCGAGTGCGAAGTACAGGATCGCTACGATGAAGATGTTGACCGCGAGGAGATAGAACCAACCGAAGTTCCCCTCGAAGAAGCTGCGGACGGCCGAGTACGCCGCCGCGGCCTGCTCACCCAGCAGCAGGGTGATAGCTATGAAGAGGCCGATCAACAGCAGCGCCACAGGGAACACGATCGGGTGGATGTCGAACCCGAACCGCTGGATGTTCGTGTCGCCTGGCTTTCGGTCGGACTCCGGATGGAACAGCTCCACCTGGAGTCCTTCGCTCATTACTCCGTCGTCGCTATCTGACATACGCTACCTCCGTGCTGCTCAACTTCTGTGATTCGTGTCGAGTCATTGGTGTGCAACCGATTCGGGTGTTGCGGTCCATCTGTCTCCCCCAGAGCCGCGCTCCCGTTCAGTTCGGTTTCCGCCCTGTGCTGCAGACGCCGGGAGTGTCCCCACCGACGCACGTAGTGGGTTGAGTCACTCCTAAGTGGAATGTTACACAACCTCACTCACTATCAATCGTTGAGATATAATAAAACTTGGGCAATATTCGCCGTTGATAGACTGTAGCCGGCGATATTACTCCGTAGACGAATCGCCAATCCACCGCCGGTATCGAGACGGCGACTGCTTCGGACTGGCTTGTCCGTGTCTCTGCGCACAACAACACTAGCAATACTCCTACATAAGTGTATGTCACACAATGGCTCGATTGTCGCCCAGTGAGCTCCGGGCTGGGGCACCGTGCGTGACATTAACGTACATACAACTCGTAAGACACGTAGTGATCGAATCGTTACTCGTTGTGGTTCGTTGGCTTCGACGCGTGGGGGTCAGAATTGTCGCGCCGCTTCGCGCCGACCCGGAGAAGTCCGGCTTCCGCCTGTCCAGTCCGGAGACGAGCACGACGACCATCGATGGGGACGTCGGCTGGGGTGCCCGCCCCCCGGCACTCCTACAGTGTGCCCGCTGCGAGAGTGACGTCTATCAACGCCATCCCCACGACGACATCGACTGCCCACGGTGCGTCGCGGAGTTCGAGTACGACGAGTTCGCCGACCTCGGCCTCCAGTACTTTCAGTGTCCGGTCTGTGGTTCGGAGATGGAGCACGGGCGTCGACACCCGAACGCAATCGACGTCCCGGAGTGGGCGACGTGTCATCAGTGCCGCTACCACTGGGAGTTCAGACACGATTTCTGAGTCCGTCCTCTCGGCACGACGACAGTATTATACGGGATCGTTGCGCCCTCACAACGTATGTCACGGTATCTCGCGACTGCCGCCGCGATCCTCGTCGTGATCCTCTTCGTCGTCGCGCTGTTTGCGATGACGATCGAGAACTACGCGGCCGCCGGCGTCCTGTTTCTGAGCGCCAGCATCGTCATCTACTTTCGAGAAAAACGGCTCGTCGGGGGCTGAAGCCCGTAACCACCGGCGCGGTGCGCAGCCGCCCGCTCGCTTCGGTCCGCACGTCTACAGCTCGTCCACCTTCATCCGGTCGGTGATCACCGGCACCGTCGCGGTTCGGACGACCCTGTCGGTCGTGCCCCCGAGGAGCGACCCGATCGTACCGCGGTAGGCAGAGCCCATCACGATCGCGTCCATCCCCTCGTCCTCCGCGTAGTCGACGATCTCCTCGCTGGGGGAACCGGACCGCATCACCGTCGTGCACTCGACGTCGTGGTCGGCGGCGATCTCCTCGATCTCGCCGAGGATCTGCTCGCCGTACTCGCGGTACTCCTCGCGCATCTGCTCTTCGTCGTCCCGCAGCGCCAGCGCTCGCGGAACGCCGGGCAGGTCGATCACGTAGAGCGTGTGTACGGCCGCGCCGAGTGCAGCCGCCAGTTCGACCCCGTGAATCGCGCCTTTCTTCGCCTCGTCGCTCCCGTCGTACGGTATCAGTATCTGTTCGTACATCGCTCTGAACCACTCGAACCGACACGTTCCGTTTACAAATAACTTTCCGCGTTATCGGCGGCGTAGCACCGCCGAAACGGCTACGACCCACAGATAAATACCTCTCTGCAGACCGACCTGACGGAATTCGATCCCGTTCGCTGACACCCTCGCCGGTGCACTCGATGCGGGTCAGTCTGCCTGTCCGGTCGCGCCCGGCGCGGCCGGCGTCTCGACGCCCGGCCCGCTCTCGATCGCTTCGACGAGCAGCTCCGCGACGTCGACGATCTCGATTTCGTCCTCGTAGCCGCCGGTCTTGCGCCCGTCCTCGTACATCGTCATACACATCGGACAGGCGACGACGAACTTCTCGACGGCGCGGCCGGCGTCGGTGTCTTCGAGGGCCTCGCGCATCCGCTCCTCGCTGGGTTTGGACTCCTCGTCGATGTCCATCCAGAGACCGCCCCCGCCGCCGCCGCAGCAGAAGGAGTTGCTGCGGTTCCGCGGCATCTCGGCGAGCGTCGCTCCCGTCGCCCGGATCAGTTCGCGCGGCGCCTCGTACTCGTCGTTGTAGCGCCCGAGGTGGCACGGATCGTGGTACGTGACCGTGTAGTCGAGTTCGGTTCCGCGCAGGCCGAGTTCACCGCGGTCGACCAGTTCCTCGACGGCCTGCGTCCAGTGGAGAACGTCGACCTCGCCGTCGGCGTTCCACTCGCCGTCGAACTCGAAGCTCATTATCGGATCGTCGGCGAAGTTCTCGTACTCCACCTCCGGATACTCGTTCTCGAAGGTGTTGTACGAGTGCGGGTCCGTGCAGATGATCTTCTCGGGGTCGACCGCCTCGAACGTCTCGACGTGGTGCCCCGCGAGGTCGACGTAGAGGAACTCCTCACCGAGCCGGCGGATGTCGTTGCCGTCGTACTTCTCGTCCTCGAAGAGGATGCCGTACTCGACGTCGGCGTGTTCGAGGATCTTCGCCAGCGACCGGGCGACTTTCTTGTTGCGTTCGTCGTAGCTCGGGTAGTCGCCGACGTACCACAGATACTCGACGTCTTCCTCACGGGCGTCGGCGATCTCGAAGTCGAGTTCGTCGGCCCAGGCGGCGCGCTCGTCCGGCGGGTCGCCGAAGGTGTTGCCCATCCCCATGATGTTGTCGAAGGTGTCCTGAACGTTCGAGTCGACGTCGCCCTGGTCGGTGAGCTGTCGGTTCATCCGCGTGAACGACTTCAGGTGTTCGATGTCGACGGGGCAGGCGTCCATACAGGCCATACAGGCCATACAGGACTCCATCGTCTCGGCGGCGACGACGCTCTCGCCGCCGTCCGCGATTATCTCGACGGACTCTGTCTCCCCGGCGTCGAGATCCTCCCGGTAGCGCTTGAGATCGAGAATGACGTCGCGCGGATCGAGCGGCCGCCCGGACGCCTTGGCCGGACAGACGGACGAGCAGCGGCCGCACTTCGTGCACGCGTCCTGATCGAGCAGTTCTTTCCAGGAGAAGTCGTCGATCTCCTCGGCCCCCGTGTCGGCGTCGAGGTCGGCAGGCACGCCGGGGAGCCGCTTGCCGGCCTTCTCGTCGCGCGCGACGATGTTCGCGTACGACGAGAGCATGTGAAACGGCTTGCTGTACGGGATGGCGGCGACGAACACCAACGCGAGCAGCGCGTGTGACCACCAGATCGCCGGATAGGCGGCCTGCGCCAGCGACGCGCTCACGCCCGCGGCCGCGAGAACGTCCGCGACGAACCACCCCACGAAACTCACAGTCTCGAAGTCGGGAAAGCCCGTCCCGAGGATCCGGACGCCCTCCGTGACGTAGCCGCCGACGCCGAGCAAGAACAGCGCCCAGATGAAGAAATCGTCCTCCAGGCTGGTGTGTCGGCCCCAGAGCCGTTCCTTCCGGACGACGTATCGGCGGTAGAGCGCGACGCCGACGCCGACGACGAACAGCAGTCCCATCGCGTCCATCACCAGCGAGTACGCCAGATAGAAGTCGCCGACGAAGAACGACTGCTCGGTGCCGACAATTCCCGTTACGGTCCGGTAGACGTCCATATCGATCGCGAGGATCGTCGTTCCGATGAGGAGCGTGAGAAAGCCCCACATAATGAACGCGTGCATCAGGCCACCGCGCGTGTCACGGTCGAACAGTTTCCGGTTCGAGAGGACGATTCGCGCGGACGCGACGATTCGACTCGGTAGATCGTCGAGTCTGTCGAACCAGTCCGACTGCCCCGACGTGTAGCGGACGACGTTCCGGTAGACGCCGTACGCGAACACGAGAATCGTCACTGCGGCGAGGAGGTAGAACACGATCTCGCCGAGATGACTGATCCCCCAGAGCGTCGGCCTGGTTACGACTCCTTCGGCAACCATCACGATTGTTGATTCTCAAAATCGCCCATAAAACTTGGTGCGTGACGGCGAGAGCGCGGTCCGAATTCGACTGCGACGCGCGCTTCGGGACCTCGCATCAGAACTATTACCCGACGTGCTTCAGTGCGAGTCCACCTGCAGGCGCGGGCGACTGTCGCGCTCCCGCCCTCAGTTGCAGACGCTGCGATAGCACCCAGTATTATTGTGGCGGACAGTCCAGACTACAGACACGATGGAACTCCCCGCTCGCTTCGACCACCCAGCCTGGACAGCCAGTATCGCGACTGTCGTCAGCTACGGCCTCGGCCTCTTGGGTCTGTTCGTGCTCCTGTTTGTTCTCCCCTTCGCCTTCTTCTTGCTCGTCTGACCGGGAAGGCAGAGTCCGCGACGTCTGCCCCGACGCCCCGAGCCCCCGCTGTCGGACTCTGCTGCGTCGGCGCGTCCGATCTGGTCCGAGCACACGCGGAGTGTCGACTCCTGTCCAATTAAAAAGGCCATTCAATAATCAAGATATAGTTAATTATCGTTAGATATACTACCCTATTGACGTATCGGGCTAAGCACCACTGTGGGACGTGCGCCCCTGTGGCACCTCGTCCGCGGTGGTCGGAAGCAACCGAATTCGAGGTCACAACGATGAGCACGAACGACTTCCCATCGGACGCAGGTACAGTAATTATCGGAGCTGGCATCGTCGGCAGCTCTCTCGCGGGAGAACTCGCGGAACGCGGCCGCGAGGACATTCTCCTGATCGACAAGGGACCGCTCTCGGATCCCGGCGGCTCGACCGGCCACGCGTCGAACTTCATCTTCCCGGTCGAACACAGCAAGGATATGACGCAGCTGACCTCCGACAGCCGCGACATCTACCGGGAGTTCGACACCTTCACCAACTCGGGCGGGATCGAGGTCGCCCGGACCGAAGAGCGGATGGCCGAACTGAAGCGCCGCGTCGCCTCCGCGAAATCCTTCGGCGAGGAGGGCGAACTCCTCACTCCCGAGGAGGTCGAGGAACTCGTCCCCTACGTCAACACCGACATCATCGAGGGCGGCTTCTACAGCAAAGGCGCGGGCACCTGTGACCCGCTCCGGGCCGGCGAACTCTACCGGCAACAGGCCAAAGAGAAGAACGCACTCCGCACCGCTGCAAACACCGAGGTGACGGACCTCCACGTCGAGGACGGCGAGATTCAGGCCGTCGAGACCGATCAGGGAACGGTCTCGGCCGACGAGGTCATCATCGCGGCCGGGCTGTGGAGCCCGAAGATCGCCGATATGGCCGGCGTCGACATCCCGCTGTCGCCCGCGGTCCACCAGATGGTCTCGGTCGGGCCGATCGACCGCTTCGAGGACGGCGAAGGCGAGATCAACTACCCGGTCGTCCGGGATATGGACACCCAGATGTACGAGCGGCAGCACGGCAACGACATGGAGGTCGGGTCCTACGAGCACCGACCGATCCTCTGGGACGTCGACGACGTCCCTTCGATCGAGGAGTCGCCGCTGTCGCCGACGCAACCGCCGCTCACCGAGGACGCCTTCGAGGACTCGATGGAGCACGCGCTCGAGATCATCCCGGAGGTCCTCGACGACCCCGGCGCCGGCATCCGCCACTCCATCGACGGCCTGCTGTCGGTCACGCCCGACGGCCACCCGCTCCTCGGCCCGATTCCGGAGGTCGACGGGCTGTGGTCCTGCGCGGCAATCTGGATCAAGGAAGCGCCGGCGATCGCCCGCGAGGTCTCGAAGTGGATGACGAAAGGCCACCCCGACATCGACATCGTCGCCCACGACCACGTCGCCCGCTTCGACGAGTACGGTGAGACCGAGGAGTTCGTCAAGAGCCGCGGCTACGAGGGCTACCAGAAGATCTACGGCATCGTCCACCCGCGCGAGCAGTGGCAGTCCGTCCGCCCGCTCCGAACGAGCGCGTTCTACCACCGCCAACAGGAGCTCGACGCGGAGTTCTTCGAGGCCGGCGGCTGGGAGCGGCCGCGCTGGTTCGAGTCCAACGCCGACCTCGTCGAGAAGTACGAAGACGAGATCGCGGGCCTCCGCCGCCCCCACGAGTGGGACAACCGCTGGTGGTCCGAGATCATCCTCGGCGAGCACCTACACCTGCGCGACAACGTCGGGATGATCGGCGACACCGGCTTCGGCATCTTCGACATCGTCGGCAGCGACGCCGAGAAGAATATGGAGCGGATCTGCGTCGCACCGATGGATCTCGACGTCGACAGTTCCGTATACACCTCGGTTCTGGCCCCCAACGGCGGTTTCGTCTCCGACCTGACGGTCGCCCGGCTCGGGAAGAACCACTACCGCGTCATCACCGGTGGTGCCCACGCCGGTCAGGACAAGACGTGGTTCGGCAACCACCTGGAGGGCGACGCCGAACTGATCGGTCGCTCCTCGGAGCTTTGCACCCTGGGCGTGTGGGGACCCGACGCCGAGGAACTGATGGACTCCGTCGCCGAAGAGGAGATGAGCGCCGAGAGCTTCGACTTCGCCGAGATGAAAGACGTCACCATCGGCGCGGTCGACGCCAAGGCCTTCCGCATCTCCTACGTCGGCGAGTTCGGCTGGGAGATCTACGCCCCGATGGACCAGGGCCAGCGGCTCTGGGACACCATCTACGAGGCCGGCCAGGAGTACGACGTCCGCCCGGTCGGCACCGGCGTCTACGGCGAGACCGGCCGGATGGAGAAGGGCTACCGCCTGATGGGTGCGGAACTCGAAGTCGACTACAACCCCGCGGAAGCCGGACTGACGCTCCACGGCGTCAAGGACGCCGACTTCGTCGGCAAAGACGCCTACGCCGCGGCCATCGAGGAGGAGAACAGCGCCACGCTGTGTACGCTGTCGGTCACGGACCACGCACCCGACGGCGGCGAGCGGCGGTTTATGACCGGCGGCGAGCCGGTCCTCGATCAGGACGGGAACGTGCTGATCGACGAGGAGGGCCGCCGCTCGTACGTCACCTCCGCCGGCACCGGCCCGTCGGTGGGCAAGCATCTCCTCTTGGCGTACCTCCCCCAGGAGTACGCCGAGGAGGGCCAGCAGCTGCAGGTCGAGTACTTCGGCCAGCACTACCCGGTCGAAGTCGAGGTCGCCGGCAACGGCGGCGTCTTCGACCCGAACAACGACCGTCTCTTCCGCAACGAATACTGACGATGGAGATACTCACCGCTATCAAGCGCGTTCCGGAAACGGGCGCGAAGATCGTACTGACCGAGGACAAACAGGACATCGACACCAGCTCGCTCGGCTTCACCCTCAGCCCGCACGAGGAGTGCGCGATCGAGGAGGGCGTCCAGCTGGTCGAAGAGCACGGCGGCAACGTGACCGCGCTCACGCTCGGCAGCGAGGACGCGACCGAGCAGCTCCGCTCGGCCATCGCGATGGGGGCCGACGACGGTATCCTGCTCGAGAGCGACGCGGAACGGGGTCCCGTCGGGACGGCGACCGCGATCGCCGAGGCGGTCGCCGACGCCGACGCGGACTTCGATCTGCTGCTGTTCGGCAACGAGTCCGCCGACACGGCGAACCACCAGGTCGGCGTCCGAGTCGCCGAGGAGCTCGATCTGCCCTGCGTCACCGGTATCAAAGAGATCGACGTCGCGGACGGCAGCCTCACCGCACGGCGCGAGATCCCCGGCGGGTCGGAGGTCTACGAGGTCGACCTGCCCGCGGTCGTCACTGTCAAAGAGGGGCTGAACGAGCCGCGCTACCCGTCGATGCGCGCGAAGATGCAGGCCCGCAAGGCCTCTGTCGCGCACGACGAACCCGCCGCACACGAGCCGGATCTCGAACTGGTCGAGCTCGAAGTGCCGGAATCCGACGACAGCCCCGCCGAGATCCTCGGTGAGAGCCCCGACGCGGCCGACGAGGCCGTCGACGTGCTCGAAGAGTTGGAGGTGCTCTGACGATGGTGCTCGCACTCGTCGAACACGACAGCGGCGAGGTCGAGGACACGTCGCTGGAGGCGCTCACCCTCGCCCGCGACGTCGCCGACCAGGCCGGGGAATCGCTCGAAGCCATCGCGTTCGGCTCCGAGGCCGAGGGGATCGCCGAGACGGTCGGTGCCTACGGGGTGGCGGTCGTCAACGCCGTCGACCACGCGGAGCTCGACGCGTACGCGCCGGAGGCGTACGGCCGCGCCGTCGCCCAGTGCGCCGAGGAGACGGGCACCGACGCCGTCGTCGCGCCGGGGACCGACCGCGGAGCGGAGACGCTCGCCCACGCCGCCTCGAAACTCGACGAGACGATGGCCGCGGAGGTCACGGACGTCGACGTCGACGTCGACGACGACTACGCGCTCACGCGGCAGCGCTGGGGCGGGACGCTCATCGAGCACTCGCGGCTCAGCGCCGACACGAACCTCCTCACGGTCGCCGCAAACGAGATTTCGGCGGCCGAGAGCGGCGGCGATCCGGCGGACGTGAGCACGTTCTCGCCTGACCTCGACGGCAGCGACCTCCGAGTGCAGCTCGCCCGCGTCGAGGAGTCCGACGTCGAGGGCGTCCCGCTCGCCGAGGCCCGCGTGGTCGTCGGCGGTGGTCGCGGCACGGACGGCGACTTCTCCGAACTCGAAGCGCTCGTCGAGCAACTCCCCAACGCCGCGCTCGGGTCCTCACGGGCGGCGGTCAACGAGGGCTGGCGGCCGCACGACGACCAGATCGGCCAGACCGGCAACAAGATCGCGCCCGAGATCTACATCGCCGCGGGGATCAGCGGTGCCGTCCAGCATATGGTCGGCTGCAAGGGCGCGGAGAACATCCTCGCGATCAACACCGACCCCGAAGCGGCTATCATTCAGAAGGCCGACTGGGCGGTCGTCGCCGACCTCCACGAGGTCGCGCCGTCGATAGCCGAGGAACTGGACCGTCGCGGTCACGCGGACTGACGTCCGCGGACGGATCAATTTAGAAAGAAATATATCTTTTGTGGATTCTCGGGCGATAATTCACCGACAATCTTCACACGCGCGCAGCAAAACGGCCACAAATCGTTTGTACGCCAATTATCTATTTACGCGTCGCCTGCGTGTGGTCTCTCGTATGATACCGATCGATCCAAGTAGCCTCCGTATCGGCTTGTTGCAAGCAACACAGTCAGACGTCTTCTCACAGATCCAAAACGACGCGCTGCTGAGTTCGTCGCTGTGGGTCAACGTCGCACTGGCCGGTCTCTCCATCCTGCTGTTCGTCTATATGGGACGGAACGTCTCGGACAGCCGCTCGAAGTTCATCTGGGCCGCGACGCTCATGATCCCGCTCGTCTCGCTGTCGAGCTATCTCGGGCTCCTCTCGGGGCTGACCGTCGGTCTCATCGAGATGCCGCCGGGGCACGCGCTGGCCGGCGAGGAGGTAATGAGCCAGTGGGGCCGCTACCTCACGTGGGCGCTCTCAACGCCGATGATCCTTCTGGCGCTCGGACTGCTCGCCGACGTCGACCGCGGCAGCCTGTTTACCGTCATCGCTGCCGACATCGCGATGTGCGTGACCGGGCTCGCGGCCGCGCTCGTCACCTCGTCGTACCTGTTCCGCTGGCTGTTCTACCTCGTCAGCTGTGCGTTCTTCGCGGTCGTTCTCTACGCCCTGCTGGTCGAGTGGGCCGAGTCCGCGTCCGCAGCCGGCACGGACGAGATCTTCAACACGCTCCGCGTGCTGACGATCGTGCTGTGGCTCGGCTACCCGATCGTCTGGGCGCTGGGCGTCGAAGGCCTCGCGCTCGTCCAGTCCGTCGGCCTCACCTCGTGGGCCTACTCGGGCCTCGACGTGCTCGCGAAGTACGTCTTCGCGTTCCTGCTGCTGCGCTGGGTCGCCGACAACGAGCAGACGGTCGGTGCGTCCGCGGGGGCGACGACCGGCGCTGCACTCGGCGACGACTGACCGCCCGCTGACTCGGCGTCGCCGCTCGTGGTGACGCCGCCCGCGTCGTCCTGTTTTGTACCGCTTCGCTCTTGGCTTCGCCCGCGTTCTCACGCCGTCGCTCTGGTGACGTCCTCGACGCCGTAGTCGCTGGCCTCGATCGCGTCGACGATCGACGCGGCGTGCTCGGCTCCGCTCGTCTCGACTGTGAACACCAGATACGCCTCGCCGACTTCCAGATCCTCGACGGAGCGGTCGTGCCGCACGTCGTGGATGTTTGCGCCCTGCTCGGCGATGATTCCGGAGATGTCCTCCATCTTCCCCGGCCGGTCGTCGATCCGCACCCGCAGGCGGATCCGCTGTTTCCGCTGGGTCAGCGCGTGCACGAGCACCGTCTGCAACTGGGTCATATCGAGGTTGCCGCCGCACAGCAGCGGCATCACGGTCTCGCCCGCGACGTCGAGGTCGTCGCCGAGCAGCGCCGCGACCGAGGCCGCGCCCGCGCCCTCGACGACCTGCTTTGCCCGCTCCATCAGGAAGAGGATCGCCCGCGCGATCTCGGTGTCGGTGACGGTCACGACCTCGTCGACGTTCGCTCGGATGATCGACAGCGTCGTCGCCGAGATGCCGCCCGTCGCGATGCCGTCGGCGATGGTGTCGACCTCCTCGAGCGTGACCGGCATCCCTTTGTCGAGGCTCTCGTGGACTGTCTCGGCCCCGGTCGCCTGCACGCCGACGACCCGCGTCTCCGGCGACAGATGTTTCAGCGCCGTCGAGACGCCGCTTATCAGGCCGCCACCGCCAATCGGCACGATGACCGTGTCCGCGTCCGGACAGTCGTGATACATCTCCGTCCCGAGGGTCCCCTGCCCGGCGATGATGTCCGTGTCGTCGTAGGCGTGGACGAACTCGGCGTCCCCGTCTTCGACTGCGGCTTGGGCGTGCGCCATCGTCTCTTGGAAGTCTTTCCCGACGAGTTCGACCGTCGCCCCGTACCCCCTGGTCGCGTCGACCTTCGCCTGCGGCGCGTCGACTGGCATATAGATCGTCGCGTCCGCGCCGCACTTCGTCGCCGCGAGCGCGACGCCTTGGGCGTGGTTGCCGGCGCTGGCGGCGACGAACTCGGTGACGCCGCGTGCGACGTCCTGGCTGATCTTGTTGTACGCGCCGCGGGTCTTGAACGACCCCGTCCACTGGAGATGCTCCATCTTCAGGTGCACTTCGGCATCGACGAGGTCGCCGAGCGACGTGCTCACCTCGACTGGCGTCTGCTTGACGACGGTGTCGTCGTCGAGGCGTTCGCGCGCTCGCTCAATGTCAACGTACTGCACGGGCAATGCGTCCGGTCCGGACTCGGAGTTGGGTTCTGTCTCAGTCATCGTCTGTGGTGAATCGGTGGTTCGCTCCCCGCGCGCCGGAGACCTGCGCGCTCACGGGAGGCGTGGTGTCGCCGCGCTCCGCCTATCGGACGATCTTGTCGCGGCCGGCGTCGAACAGCGGTTCGTCGCGGACGGTCGCGTCGTACACCTCGCCCTCGCACTCGACCTGCACGTCGGTGCCGGCGTCGGTGTACTCCGTCGGGAGATAGGTGTACGCGATCGACTCCCCGATCGTGTAGCCGAAGTCGGCCGCCTGCACGTAGCCGACGGCCTCGCCGTCGACGAGGACGGGCCGCCCGGTCTGGAGGATGTCCGTCGAGTCGTCGAGCGTGATCGGCGTGATCTCGTTGTCGATGCCCTCGGCCCTCGCTTCGACGAGCGCCGCCTTCCCGACGAAGTCGGTGTCGAGGTCGACGGCGAAGGAGAGGCCGGCCTCGTAGGGGTTCGCGTCGGTGTCGATGTCGGCCCCCCACAGGCGGTAGCCCTTCTCCAGTCGCATCGATTCGAGCGCGCCGCCGCCCATCGGCCGCACGTCGAGATCTTGGCCGGCCTCCCAGAGGGTCTGCCAGAGCCGCTGACCGTACTCGGTGGGGGCCCACAGCTCCCAGCCGAGTTCGCCGACGTAGGAGACGCGGAGCGCGATCACGGGCACCTCGCCGACGTAGATCTGCTTCGCGCTGAAGTACGGGAAGTCGTCGTTGGAGACGTCGGCGTCGGTGACGCGCTGCAGGAGGAGCCGGGACTTCGGCCCCCACAGCCCGATCGTGCTCTTTGCACCCTCTTCGACGGTGACAGAGACTGTCTCGGGAGCGCGCTCCTTCAGCCAGCCGCCGTGGATTCCCGGCGAGTTGCCGCCGCCGGTGGTGACTATGTAGCGGTCGTCGTCGAGACCGACGACCGTCACGTCCGCGAGGATGCCCCCGCCCTCGTTCAACAGCAGCGAGTAGCGCACGTCGCCGACGCCGACGTCGACGTCGTTGCTACACATCCGCTGCAGGAAGTCGCCCGCGTCCGCGCCTTCGACGACGATGCTGCTGAACGAGGTCATATCGAACATCGACACCGCATCGCGAGTGTGCAGATGTTCGGCCCCCTCGATCGGCGAGCGGTTGATCCCCTGCCAGCCCTCCTGTTCGGGGATCTGGTCGCCGTACTCCTCGACGAGATCGGCGTTGTGATCGTACCACTGCGCGGACTCCCAGCCGCCCGACTGGTAGAACTCCGCGCCCAGTTCGGCCTGCTGGTGGTAGAACGGGCTCGTCCGCAGCGCTCGGTGCTCGTCAGGCTGCCAGCGCGGCTCGACGATGCTGTAGACCTGCTGGTAGCGCTTTGCGCCCTTGTCGACGAAGTACTCCTTCTCGCCGGCGTGGGGCTCGAAGCGCCGGACGTGGACGCCGCCGGTGTCGACCGGCCCCGAGGGGAGCCGCGGCACGCCGTTCTCCATCCACTCGGCGACGATCCGGCCGTAGCCGCCGGAGTGCGTCCACCAGATCGCCAGCGCGCTCCAGAGGCCGTCGACGCTCGCCGTCGGCCCGATCGCGGGCATCCCGTCGGGCGTGAACACGAAGATGCCGTTCTCGGTCACCGCGTACTCCTGGTCGGCGGTCGCGGGCAGCAGTTCGTCGAACGCCTGCTTCGGGGACTTCTCGCGGTCGGGATGGGTCGCCTTCTCCCAGTGTTCCCGCGTGAAGCCGCGGACCGACGACTGCTGGTCCTCGGAGTTCTTCCCCATCGCGTCGGGGTCGACCGAGAGCGTCTCGTGGTTGTACGACCCCATCCCGAGCGAGTCGCCGTGGGTCCGGAAGTACAGCGAGTTGTCCTGATCCCGCCCGACCGGCTGGTGGGGAGCCTCGCTCATGTACTCCTGGATGTCGCGGTTCCCCGGGACCTCGAGGCCCTCGGTGTTCGAGCCGACACCCGAGTCGGCCTCTGCGAGCTCCTCCATCGGCTCGGTGACGACGTACTGGTGCTCGACGGGCGCGATCGGGATGTCGAGGCCGGCCATCTGCGCCGTCTGGTAGCCCCAGTTGTTCGTCGCCATCACGCAGCGCTCGCAGTCGATCGTGCCGCGGTCGGTCTCGACGGCGCTCACTGATCCGCCGGCGACGTCGAGATCCGTCACTTCGGTGTTGCCGTAGAAGTCGGCGTCCGAGTGCTCCATATACCACTGGAGCGCGGAGATCCCGTCGACGCGGCCGTCCGTCGGGGAGTAGTAGCCGCCGAGGATCTCGTCCTCGTCGACCATCGGGAAGTAGTCGGTGACTTGCTCGGGCGAGAGCAGTTGCGGTTCGGGCAGGCCGTAGGAGGTCGCCCACTCGACGCGCCGCTGCAGGAAGTCCATCCGCTCTTCGCTGCGCGCCAGTTCGATCCCGCCGACCTCGTTGTAGACGCCGGCGTCCGAGAGCAGCCGACTCGTGTAGTAGGCCGTCTTCGTCTGGATCTTCGACGGCGACGTCTGGAACATAATCCCCGGCGCGTGCACCGACGAGCCGCCGGTGACGGGCAACGGCCCTTGATCGACGACGACGACGTCCTCCGCGCCCAACTCGCTCAAGTGATAGGCGACACTGCAGCCGACCGCCCCCGCCCCGATGACGACGGTCTCTGCGTTCGATGGAAGCTCCGTGCTCATAGTTCTCGTCCGAGGGTGATTCTGTCACGATTATAAAGACAACGGTGGCTCGAATCACCTGTTCCGACCGAATCCGGCTACGACGGCGTCGTAACCGCCAGCTACGGGCATTCAGGATTCGGCCCCAGGTGAGTAGACACCGAGCTGACGCGCGGGCGTGAACCACATCGTAACAGTGCTGTGATACGAACGCCCTCGGGCCGACACCGCGAGCGCGCGGGACCCGCGCTTCTCTGCAGAGGTACTCGGGGCTCGTTCTCGAACGGCCAGCAGTGTTTTATACGCTGATCCGGACTTTGTTTGCACGATGCCCGGTTCGCCACCCGGCGCTCTCCTCGACTACACCCAGGACAAGGTCGTCCTGCTGGACGCGAGCGGGCAGTACACGTATGCGAACGAGGCGACGGAGCGTCTGCTCGGATACGAGCCGAACGAACTCGTCGGCACGAACGCCTTCGAGTACATCCACCCCGAAGACACTATCGAGGTCCGAACCGCGTTCGAACGAACCATCGAGGCGTCCTCCGTCACCGAAAGTGCGGTCCGCTATCGGCACCAGACGAGCGACGACACGTTCCTCTGGCTCGAGAGTCGGATGTCGAACGTGACCGACGACGACCTCGACGGCTACGTGGTCTGCTCGCGGGACATCTCAGACCGCGTCGAGGCAGAGCGCGAGCGGTGGGAGCTCACGGAACGGTTCCACGACCTCGCGTCGGCGACCGACGACGTGCTCTGGATGTTCGACGGCGACTGGTCGGAACTGCTGTTCGTCAACCCCGCGATCGAGGACGTCTACGGGCTGTCGGTCGCGGAAGTCCGGCGAGACCCGCAGAGGTTCCTGGACGTCGTGCACCCGGAGGACGTGTCGGCCGTCGAAGCCGCGATGGCCCGGCTCTCGAACGGCATCCCGGCCGATATGGAGTACCGGGTGAACCCCGCCGAGAACTACCAGCGCTACGTCTGGGTCCAGGCGAAACCGATCGCCAGAAACGGTGAAACCGTGCGCATCGTCGGCTTCACGCGTGACGTCACCGCCCGTCGCCGCCGCGAACGACAGCTCGTCGTGATGGACAATCTGCTCAGACACAACCTCCGCAACAACCTCAACATCATCTCGGGCACGGCCCGCCTGATCGAGGACGAGATGCCGGAGGCGTCCGACCGTACGGCCGTCATCAGACGGACCGCCGAGGACCTCCTCGCGAGTGCCGAAAAGGAACGCGAGGTGATCGAGATGCTCACCGGCGATCCGGGCAGAGAGGAGTTCGATCTGGTTCCGACAGTCGGCCGGTGCATCGAGACGATCCGTCGGGAGTGTCCCAGCGCCACGGTCGAGACGTCGCTTCCGGAGACCGCGGCCGTCTTCGCCGTGCCGGAACTGGAGGCGGCGATCACGGAACTGCTCGAGAACGCGATCTGCCACGCCGACAGCGATCGGCCGCGAATCGAGCTGTCGGTGCAGGTCGGTGCGGAGTCCGTCGAACTCGTGTCGAAAGACTGCGGCCCGCCGATCCCCCCGATCGAGGCGGACGTGCTGCGCGGCGACCACGAGATGACCCACGTGTACCACAGCAGCGGCCTCGGCTTCTGGCTCGTCTACTGGACCGTCGAACTCTCGCAGGGCTCCGTCTCGGTCGAGCGGTCGACGGCAGACGGGAACCGTATCGCACTGCAGCTCCCGCGGCCGTCGAACTGAGCTATCGCCCCCGTTTCGACTGCTGCTGGAGCCAGAACGCGCGGCCGCCGCCGGCGACCCGACTGCGCCGCCGCGACCGCGTTCGCCTACGGACCTACAGCAGCGGTTCCTCGCGCACCGTCGCCTCGTAGCGGTCGCCTTCGTAGAGGACCTCGACGTCGGTGCCGGGCTCTGCGTACTCCGGCGGGAGGTAGGTGTAGGCGACGCACGCGCCGACGCTGTAGCCGTACTCGGCGCTGTGGACGTAACCGAGCGTCTCGTCCGCACCGGGTTCGAACACGGGCCGGTTGGGGAGGATCGTCTCCGACTCGTCGTCCAGCGTCAGACAGGCGACCTCGTGGCTGACGTTGTCGCCGTCGGCGGCCGCGGCGACGGCCTCCTTGCCGATGAAGTCGGTGTCGAGATCGACGGCCCAACCCAGTCCGGCCTCGTAGGGGTTGTGCTCGGTGTGCAGGTCGTGACCCCACAGGCGGAAGCCCTTCTCGATGCGGAGCGCGTTGAGCGCGCCGTTGCCGTACGGGCGGATGTCGTACTCCTCGCCGGCGTCGAGCAGGATCTCCCACAGGCGCTCGCCGTACTCCGAGGGCGTGTAGAACTCCCAGCCGAGTTCGCCGGCGTAGGAGACGCGCAGCGCCGTCACGGGCACGTTCTTCACGTAGAACTCCTGGCTGGTGAAGAACGGGAACGCGTCGTCCGAGAGATCGGCGTCGGCGACCTTCGAGAGCACCTTCCGGGCGTTCGGGCCGGTGCAGACCATCGCCGCGTAGCTGGAGGTGACGTCGTTGACCACGACGCCCGCCGGCGACTGCTCGCGGACCCACGCGACGTGGTTGTTGCCGACCTCACGGCCGGTCGTCAGGAGGAGATAGCGGTTCTCGTCCGTCCGGGTGACCGTGATGTCGGCGCGGACGCCGCCCGCCTCGTTGCACATCAGCGTGTACTTCACGTCGCCCACGTCGATGTCCATATCGTTCGTGCAGAGGTGCTGGACGAACTCGCCGGCGTCCTCGCCGACGACCTCCATCTTGTTGAACGAGGTCATATCGTGGAGGCCGACGTTCTCGCGGACGTTCAGCGCCTCCGCGCCCTCGATCGGCGACCAGTACTTGCCGGTCCAGTCGTCGCGGTCGGGAATCTGCTCGCCGTACGTCGCCAGCAGATCCGCGTTCGACTCGAACCACTGCGGCTCCTCCCAGCCGGCTTCGGCCCACAGTTCCGCGTCGAGCTCCTTGTGGGAGTGGTACATCGGCGTCCGGCGGATGTCTCGCTGGTGCTCGGTCCACACCCACTTGGGGTGCATAATGTTGTAGACGATGCGGTACTCCTCGCCGCCGATGTCGCGGGTGAAGTCCCAGCTGCCCTCGTGCTCGTCGAAGCGGTTGACGTCGCAGTGGGCGAGGTCCATCGGCTCGCCGTCCAGCCGGGGGACGCCGTTCTCCATCCACTCGGCGAGCGCCTTCGCCGCGCCGCCGGCGTGGGTCACCCAGATCGCGGTCGCGCTCCAGAGCCCGTCGTACTTCTCGACGGGGCCGAGGATCGGGAGCCCGTTCGGCGACTCGGCGAACATCCCGTTGTACTTGTGTTCTAACTCCGCGCCGTCGGTGGCGGGCAGGAGCTCGTCGCTGGCCTGCCGCGGCGCTTTGTCCGGCCGGTCCGGATGCGTCGCGTTGTTCATGTGGTACTCGGTGAACTCGTGGACCGAGCCCTGCTCGCCGTCGGGGTCGTTGCCGCCGAGCTCCTGCGGATCCGGCACGATCGGCTCGTGGTTGTACGAGCCGATCCCGTAGGCGTCGCCGTGGTTGCGGAAGTACATCGCGTTGTCCTGGTCACGCAGGATCGGCCGGTCCGGGCCCACGAGGAGCCGCGTCGCCTTCTCGCCGGAGACGTTCTCGTAGTTCTCGAACAGCGGGTGGTTGGTGATGTCGACCGCGCTGTCTTCGAGCTCCGGGAGCGACTCGGTCATCGTGTACTGGTGCTCGACCGGCGTGACCGGCAGGTGCACGTCGAGCTTCTCGCCGAGCTGTCGCGCCCAGATGTTGGTCGCGATGACCACCTCGTCGCACTCGATCGTCCCGTTCTCGGTGACGACGGCGTCGACCTCGCCGTCCGACACCTCGACGTCCTCTGTTCGCGTGTGAGGCACGAACTGCGCGCCGCGGTCTATCGCCTCCCGCGCGAGCGCGTCGCAGGCCACGACGCCCGACACCTGACCATCGGTCGGGGAGTAGTAGCCGCCGAGGATCGCATCCTCGTCGACGAGCGGGAGGTGTTCGGTGACCTCCTCCGGCGAGAGCAGTTGCGGGTCCGTGATTCCCCACGCATTCGCGTACTCGACGCGACGCTGCAGGAAGTCCATCCGCTCTTCGGTTCGGGCGACCTCGATGCCGCCCACTTCGTTGTACGCCTGTTGGCCGTCCGCGCCCTCGAGATCGGTGTAAACGCGCCGGCTGTAGTCGGCGAACTGCGAGAGCTCCTTCGGCTCGGCCGTCTGGAACATAATCCCTGGCGCGTGCGTCGACGACCCGCCGGTCGTCGGCATCGGCCCCTGATCGACGACGACGACGTCGTCGCGTCCGAGCTGGGTCAGCTGGTACGCGAGATTGCAGCCCACGATCCCGGCTCCGACGATGACTGTCCCGGCTTGGTTCGGCACACTGTCTGTCGAATCCATTCTCGTCCGGTGGTGACGGTGTCCGGCACATATAGGTGTCGCCCGTGAGGGTTCAGCCCCTGAGAACGGCGTTCACGCCACCGCCGGCCCTCCTCGAAACGACTACTCGATTACACGTTGTGGTCTACTCCGCGACTCGCGGCTGCGGGTCGCGCTCCCGCACGGCGTCGAGGAGCGCACAGAGCGCGTCGGCCGAGACGTCGAGCAGCTCCTCGCCGAGTTCCGCACTCGACTCTCTGGGGTCGCCGACGACGCCGTTCTCGGTGAACTCGCGGGAGTCGACGGCGAGGTTGACTCGGCCCCGCCACTCGCCCCACCCGTCGCTGCCCGCTGCTGCGGCCGCGTCGAGACGGTCTTCGTGGACTGCCTCCGGGTTCGTGTGCCGGAGCAACGAGGTTTCGAGCGGTCCGGCGTGCCCCATCTCCGAGCTGTGTTCGCCGACCTCGTCGAACCACGTGAACGGGACGGCGTACGCGTCGTCGTGGCGGACGATGCGCGCCGTCACTTCGCGCAGCGCGTCGATGTTCCCGCCGTGGCCGTTGACGACGACGACGCGGTCCCAGCCGTGCGATGCGAGGCTGGTGACGACGTCGCGGACGTACGACCGAAACGTCGACTCGCTCGTCCAGAGCGTCCCGGCGAAGTGGCGGTGCTCCTCGGCCACGCCGACCGGAATCGCGGGCGCGACGATCACCGGATCGCCGTACCGCTCGGCGGCGGCGTCAGCGACAGCCTCGGCGTCGAGCGTGTCCGTTCCGAGCGGAGCGTGCGGGCCGTGCTGTTCGGTGCTGCCGACCGGCAGCAGAGCCAAGTTCGTCTCGGCGTCCCCCACGTCGGTCCAGGTCTCGGTCTCCAGATGCATACGCGACCCCTCGGCGAGGGATCGGATAAACGTACGGCCCGCGTCTCTCTGGGGTAGCGTCCCGCGGTGCCCGGGGTTTTTGTCGCGGCAACGCTGCGTCGGCGTATGGACTACGAGCCCGTGACGCATACGACGACCGGCCGCCGGCTCGGTCACTTCCCGTCCGGACGCGACATCTCCGTGACCGTCCACCGCTACGAGGGCGGTGACGGCCCGACCGTCTTCGTCCAGGCGGCCCAGCACGGCATCGAACTCAACGGCCCGGCCGCGCTCCGTCGCCTCCACCCGCGCCTCCTCGACGCCGACCTCACCGGAACCGTCGTCGTCGCTCCGGTCGTCAACCCGATCGCGTTCGACCACCGCTCCTATCTGACGCCCGAAGCCTACGACGCGCTGAACTCGAACTTCAACCGCATCTGGCCCGGCGACGCGGGGGGAAGCTTCCAGGAACGGCTGGTCGCGAACCTCTGGCCGCTCGTCGAGTCCGCCGACGTCGCGGTCGACCTCCACACCGGCACCCCGGAGATGCTCGAACACGTCCGCTTCCGCCACTCCGACCCCGAGGCGAGAGCGCTCGCGGAGGCGTTCGGGACGGAGTTCCTCCTCGCGGACGACGATCCGATCGACGACGGCGACGACGACTTCACCGGGAAGTTCCGGCTCGCGGCGGCGCGCGCCGGCGTGCCGGCGATCACCGCGGAGCTCTCGAACAGCCGCACGGTCCGCCGGCCGGCGGTTCGAGCGGGTGTCGACGGCGTCTGGAACGTCCTCTGTGAACTCGGTGCCGTCCCGGACGCAGTCCAGACCCCGTCGACGCAGCGCCTCCTCCGCGACGACGCCCCGCGGGTCGTCGCCGACGACTCGGGGCTGTTCGAGCTCCGCGCCGACCTCGCGGTCGGGGACGACGTCGCCGCCGACGAGGAACTCGGTGCCGTGTACGACCCGGCGTCGTTCGAGCGGTTGGCCACCATCACTGCGAGCGCCGACGGCGTCGTCTACTCCGTGGCTCGCGGGGGCGTCGTCGTCGCGGGTGAGCGCATCGCGAGCATCGCGACGGAGCGCTGACTCGCCCGCCGCTGCGCGTGCGCGCCGGCAGTTATTTGAATGCCCTCAGCATTCCGCACACACCGTTAACCGATCACAATGTGTTAGATACTATCAGTGATATGGCGATGCAGCCGCACTTCTCGTTTGATGCGCTCTCCGCTGTCATCGAGCAACTCGACTCCGAAGATTGCTCCGTCTGCCGGGTCGAAGCGGCTGCGGAGGGAGACGCCGAGGAGACGCTGCGCGCCACGGTCGACGTCGCGGTCCCGCTCTGTCTGGACTCGGGGACCCACTCGACGCTCGAACCGGCTACCGCGACTACGGACGGTGACGACCTCGCGGTCTCTTTCCGACTGCCGGCCGTCTCGGACGATCGGTTCGCCGACGACCTCCCGGACGGTCTGACGGCGGCGCTGTGCCCCGCCGACGCCTGTCTGGACGACGGCGACGTCGTAGTGACGCTCGACGTCGTGATCGAGTCGCAGGCGGGCGATACCTCTGCCGGGTCCGCAACGCAGCCGGACGGCTCGGAGCGGACTTCCTCGACAGCCGACGATGCCGCGACAATCGAGGCTGCCGCGACGACGGAGTCGACGGCCGAGCGCTCCGGCGGAGATGTACGGAATCACCGCGCGACGACAGTGTTCGGCGGCGTCCCCGCGGCGTCGACAGCGATCGGCGCCGCACCTCGGTCCGGTTCGGCGGCCGCTGACGACGGCCCGGCGGCAGCCTCCGATGCGGCCGCCGACCCCACTGCGGGTGACGACTCCGCTGCGGACGACGGATCCGAAGCGGACTGCGACGCAGACGACGTCACGGCGACGCTCGCGGCCGCCCGCGACGACTCCCTCCCACCGTACGACGACACGGCGTATCTCCAGCGCCTCTACGACGTCTGTGAGACGTTCGCGGAGATGAGCGAGCGGATCGAGATGGACGTCTCCGACGAGACCGTCCGCCGGTATATGATCGACGCGGGGGTCCACACGCCCACCTCCTACGAGACTACCGGATCGACTCGGTCGGCCGCCGCGTCGCGGCCTGGAGCCGCCGAACCGACGGCAGAGGCCGCAAACGCCACCGAGCCGAACGCGACGACGGCCGGTTCCGCACCGACCGCCTCCGCCGACGGAGAGACAGCGGCCGAAACGTCGACCGAGGGGCGCTCACCCGCCTCTGCGTCCGACGATCCTGCCGTCGACAGGCCGGTGAGCGACGCCGAGGCGGAGTCGCTCCCCGACGAACAGCTCGTCGCCGACGGCATCGGGCTCCCGGACGAGCTCACCCTGCAGGACGTCGTCGACGCCGTCGTCGACGCCAGAACGGTCCACGAAGTGCAGCGGGACCTCGGTCTCGAACACGACCGGACGCGGCAACTCCTCCGGCAGCTCAACGTCCTCGATTTAGTCCTCCGGCGCGTCTCGGACGACCCCGAACGCAGCGTCTCCTTCGACGCCGTCGCCGCGCGCATCCGACAGTGCGCGCCGGACGCCACCTGACGCCACGTCGCTTATAAATCCCCTGTGAGCTTCACCCACAGACAAAAGTGCGTTCCTCCCTATCAAATAGTAAGTATGTCCCTGGGAGCGCAGCGCGGGACCGAGAACGGAGCGGAGTACCTGCTGAGCGAGGCTCGTTTCGAGCTGATGCCGTTCGATAGCTTCGACGACGAGATCGAAGAGCTACCGGACGGGGCGAGCGTCGCGATCACCACCTCGCCACAGTTGGGTATCGAACAGACTGTCGAACGATCCGAACAGGCCGCGGCGGCGGGCTACGAGGTCGTCCCGCACATCGCGGCACGGTACGTCG
The DNA here is from genome assembly GCA_003665935.1 of Halobellus sp. Atlit-31R. Lineage (GTDB taxonomy): Archaea > Halobacteriota > Halobacteria > Halobacteriales > Haloferacaceae > Haloquadratum. Next base: position 91,646 of record QPLR01000004.1, read on the forward strand.
AAGACCGCGACCAACTCGAAGAGATCGCGCGCCGACTCACCGAGGCGGGCATCACAGACATCTTCGTCCCCGGCGGCGACAAAGAGGAGCCCGGCGAGTTCGAGTCCGCCTACAAACTGCTGGTCGCGCTCGACGAACTCCCGTACTCGTTCGACGAGGTGGGGATCACGGGCTATCCGGAAGGGCACGACTTCCTCTCCGCGGAGACGTTAGCCGAGGCGATGGAGAAGAAGGCGCCGTACGCGACGTACATCGTGACGCAACTGTGCTACGACCCCGACGCCATCATCGAGTGGACCGAGGAGATCCGCTCTCGGGGCGTCGACCTGCCGATCGAGGTAGGGATTCCGGGCGTGATGAACTACCAGCGCCTGCTGAAGATCTCGCGGAAAGTCGGCGTCGGTGACTCGGTGAAGTTCCTCCGGAAGACCACCGGCATCGTGGGCTTCGTCAAGCAGCTCGTCGGGTCCCGCGGGGTGTACAAGCCCGACGAACTGATCGACGGGCTCGCCCCCTACGTCGGCGACGACACGTACAAGATCCGCGGCGTCCACATTTACACCTTCAATCAGACGCCGGACCTCGAACAGTGGCGTCGCGGCCGGCTCCAGTAGCGCGCTCCCACCGACTCGGGAGTCACAGCCCCTAGCCTAGCCGCTGCCGTCCTGTGACGGCACCGACGACTCGCCGTTCCCCGGCCACCCTTCTGTGGCAGCATCCCCCACGATGTCCGATGCTCTCCGACAGCACCAATATCTCGCCCAGCGGCGCTGTCGTGGCGGTTTACTTCGGAAACAGTGGGGTCGACAGCGGACCGATAGCGACGCCGTCGGTGCTGCCGGTCGGCCTTCCCGCGGCGAGCGTCCCGGTAGTAGGCCGCCGTCGCTGCGGTCGACACAGCGTATCGCTTTCCTTTCACGTTGTGTCAGAAGGCAGAGTTATCCGCCGGTAGGCCTCACACGATAGCGTATGACGTACGACACCGTCGCGTCGGTCGATCCGGCCGTCGCCGAAGCGCTCGAGGGTGAGCGCACGAGACAGAACGAGACGCTCGCGATGATCGCCAGCGAGAACCACGCCTCCGAGGCCGTCATGGAGGCACAGAGCTCCGAACTGACGAACAACTACGCCGAGGGCTATCCCGGCAGTCGGTACTACGCGGGCTGTGAGCACGCCGACGAGGTGGAGAATCTGGCCATCGAGCGAGCGAAGGAGCTGTGGGGAGCGGACCACGTCAACGTCCAGCCACACTCGGGGTCACAGGCGAATATGGGCGTCTACCTCGCGATGCTCGACCCCGGCGACAAGATCCTCTCGTTGGATCTCACTCACGGCGGCCACCTCTCGCACGGCCACCCCGCGAACTTCGCGGGCCAGACCTACGAGGTCGAACAGTACGAGGTCGACCCCGAGACGGGCTACGTCGACTACGAGGGACTCGCCGAGACCGCCGAGTCGTTCGACCCGGACATCATCGTCTCCGGCTACTCCGCGTACCCCCGCGAGGTCGAGTGGGAACGCATCCAGGAGGCCGCAGACGCCGTCGACGCGTACCACCTGGCCGATATCGCCCACATCACGGGCCTGGTCGCCGCGGGCGTCCACGCCTCGCCCGTCGGCGTCGCGGACTTCGTCACCGGCTCGACGCACAAGACCATCCGCGCGGGCCGCGGTGGGATGATCCTCTGCGACGAGGAGTACGCCGACGCCATCGACAAGTCGGTCTTCCCGGGCGCACAGGGCGGCCCCCTGATGCACAACGTCGCCGGTAAGGCCGTGGGCTTCGGCGAGGCGCTCTCGGAGTCGTTCGAGGCGTACGCCGAACAGACCGTCGCCAACGCCGAGGCGCTCGCCGACCAGCTACAGGACAACGGGCTCAGTCTGGTCTCTGGCGGGACCGACAACCACCTCGTCTTGGTCGATCTCCGCCCCTCGCACCCCGATACCCCCGGCAAAGACGTCGAAGCGGCGCTCGAAGAGGCCGGAATCGTGATGAACGCGAACACGGTGCCCGGCGAGACGCGCTCGGCGTTCAACCCCAGCGGGATCCGCCTGGGGACGCCCGCGATCACGACGCGGGGCTTCACCGAGTCGACGTGTCGGGAGGTCGCAGACCTGATCACCCGCGTCGTCGACGACCCGAGCGACGACGCGACGGTCGCCGAGGTCGCCGGCCGCGTCGACGAACTGACCGACGAGTACCCGCTGTACGACTGACGCCGGCCGCTCGCGGCGCGACTTGCGCCGCCGCATCGCCGCCAGTTATTATCATCTGAGAATAACGAACAGGTTATACACGGACGACGCACGAACTACCGTGTGGTATGTACCGTGTTCTCATTCCTGTCGACGACGACGAGAATCGGGCACTGAACCAGGCGCGATACGCCGCGCACCTGCCGGACTCGGCGTCAGACGTCGAAGCGACAGTACTGTACGTCGCGTCGAAACGGCGCGACATCGACGAGACTGACTTCGAGGCCGCCGGGTCGGCTGTCGCGGCCGCAGACTATCTCGACAGCCGCGACGTCGCCGTCGACCGGCGCATCGAGGCCGGTGGGGTCTCGGAGACGGTCCTCGACGTCGCGGAGGAACTGGACGCCGACGAACTCGTGATGGGCGGCCGGAAGCGCTCCGGCGTCGCACAGGCGCTTCTCGGGAGTACCGTCCGCGACGTCTTCGTCTCGACGGAGCGCCCGGTCACGATCACCGGGGCCGAGATGGTAGTCGAGGGCGGGGCGCGCGAGGTGCTCGTTCCGGTCGACAGCAACCGGGAACGCACACGTCACCAGGTCGAGTACGTCACGGGCCTGCCGAACGCGGCCGAGCACGTAACCGCGACGGTGCTGTACGTCTTCCCGCACCAGGACTACCGCGGCGCGCCGGCCCACGAGTTCGACGACGTGGAGGCGGCGGTCGAGACGGCGGGATCGCTGGAGGAGGCGGGCGTCTCGGTCGAGCGGGCGACCGTCGGCGGCGAGGTGGCGCGCAAGATTCTCGACACGGCCGAAGACCGGTCGGTCGACAGCATCGTGATGGGCGGCCGCAAACGGTCCGGCGTGCAGAAGGCTCTACTCGGGAGTATCGCACAGGACGTGATGCTCTCTGCGGACCGTCCGGTGACGCTCACCGGATAGGGGACACTCCCCTCTCTCGCAGAGTGATTGCCGGAAAAAATGGGCTTCGTCGGTGACGAGAGATGCTCAGCGGCTGCTGGCTGGTCAGTTCAGTTGTCCTGCGCTTCGGCTTCCTGCTTCGCACCGAGCTTCGCCTGCTCGCGGGCGCTCGGGTTGACGGACTCCTTGAACGGCACTTCTGCGACCGTCGCGTACACCGGTTCGCCCTCGTCTTCGGCGTACTCGTCGGGCAGGTGGACCTGGAACTCGAGGTCGAGATCGTTCTCGTAGATCTCGTCGTCGAGCGTCGCCTGCGCGGCGTCTTCGAGCTTGTCGGCGGGCACGAAGCCGAGGCCGATGTTCGTCTCGAGGTCCGGATTCCACCACGGCGACGTCATGTAGCCGCACTCCTCGCCGGACTCCGGATCGGAGATGAGCCAGAAGTCGGGCGCGTAGTCACGGATCGGCTCGCCGGCCATCTTCAGCCCGACGAGCTTGAGGTTGAACGGGTACTCGCCGTCCTCGATGAGCGCCTGCTGACGTTCGAGCTCCTCTTTACCGACGTAGTCGGCCTCTTTGTCGTCCGGCACCTGGTAGCCGAGGTTGACCTGGAACGGCGACGTCTCGTGGTCCATATCCTGGCCCCACGAGAGGATTCCCGCCGCGATGCGGCGGTGGTGACCGGGCGCGATCTGCATCCCGCCGTGGTCCTTGACGGACTCGAGCACCGGGTCCCAGACGCGCTCTGCGTTCTCCATCGCGTCGCGTACGTAGATCTCGAAGCCCTTCTCGCCGGAGAAGCCGGTCTGGCTGACGAGCACCGAGGCACCGTTGATCTCGGCCTCCATCAGACCGTAGTACGGGATATCGGAGACGTCCTCGCCGACGACTTCGACCATCACGTCCTCGGAGAGCGGGCCCTGGATCTGCATCGGGGCGACGTCGATCTCGTCGACTTCGACGTCGAAGTCCATACCCACGTTGACGCCCTGGATCCACTGCATCAGCGTCGAGTCGGAGATGGAGAACCAGAACTCGTCCTCTTCGACGCGGAGGAGGATCGGGTCGTTGAGAATGCCGCCGTCCTCGTTGCAGAGGATGACGTACTTGCCGTTCATCGGCTCGATCTCGGTGGCGTCACGCGTGATGAGGTAGTTCGTGAGTGCCTCGGCGTCCGGGCCTTTCACGCGGATCTGTCGCTCGACGGCGACGTCCCACAGCGTTACCTTCTCGGTCAGCGCTTCGTACTCCGCCATCGCACCGCCGTCTTCTGGCTCGACGAGGCCGCGCGGGTGGTAGATCCGGTTGTACACCGAACACCGCCACGCTCCTTCCTCGTTGAACGACTTATCGAAGAAGGGGGACTTTCGAACGCGGGTCGAGACCAGCATCTGGATCCCCGGATCTCCGGTCTGACGGAGATTCCGCGGGAGCGTTCTATCGGATTGGTCGATACTCGGATGATTCGGGTGTTCGTAGTCCCCTGACATCCTATAGACGATGTCATCAAATCCCAATAAAAGATTACCCTGATAGTACCGTGCTTTTATCTGTTATTCGTTGCCACGCTCCAGCCTGTCACTCCACCGATGGGAGTCAGTGCACTACGGGTGCCTCCGCGGTCGACGTCGGTTCGGACACGTGAGTCGACGCCGTCTGTCGAATTCGGCCGGACTGAGAGGAACCACCCCCGCCGACACCGCGATCTAGTCAGCAGCCTGTCATTCGCGCGCTCGACCGGGACCGAGTGTGAGAGTGTCTCCCCGCCCAACGCGTGGCATCACAGCCGGTCTCGCACATCGCTTATTTTCCTCGGTCACAAAGTGGGCATATGACTACGTCTCGACCCGCACCGGGCCCGGACGCGGCACGCGCGTTCCGGCTCGGGATCGTGGCCGGCGCGCTCGTGGGGCTGGCCATTGCGGGGCTGCTGTACTGGACCGGTTCGCTGACGCTCTTCGCCTTCGGGTACGTCCTCGCGCTCCTCTTCCCGGTGTATCTCGTCCTCGTGGCGATCGCACTCAGCGTGTGGCTCGGCTACGACAAAGACGCCACGGCGCTCCGGCCGGTCTACCGGACCGAGCGGTAACTGCGGGTCCCCGACGGTCGCTCCGAGTGGGATCGAGTTCTATTCCGGCACTCCCTCGAAGCGGCCAACCGAGAACGGTAATGCTCTCGCCTCCGGATCTCTCTGGTATGGCACACCTCGAACGGCTGCGGGTCTTCCCGGTGAAGAGCCTCGACGGGATCGACGTCGAATCGACGACGGTGCTCGACGGCGGCACGCTCGAATTCGACCGGGAGTTCGCGCTCTTCGACGCCGACGGCGACGTCGTCAACGCGAAACGCACCGACCGCGTGCACGAGATTGCGACCGACTTCGACCCGACGACGGGAACGCTGACCGTCGAGACGCCCGCCGGCGAGGCCGACAGTTTCGTCCTGGCGCGGGAGTCCGAGCGCGCCGCCGCGTGGTTCGGCGACGTACTCGACCTGGAAGCCACGCTGCGTCGCGACACGTCGCTGGGCTACGTCGACCGGCGGGAGATGGGCCCCTCAGTCGTCAGCACGGCCACGCTGCGGGCGTTCGCCTCGTGGTTCGACGACATCTCCGTCGAGAGCGCGCGACGCCGTCTCCGCGCGAACATCGAGATCGACGGTGTGCCGGCGTTCTGGGAGGACCGCTTCGTCGGCGACGACGCCCCCGCGTTCGAGATCGGCGGCGTGCGGTTCGAGGGAGTCAAGCCCTGTGGGCGATGTGTGGTCCCCGGGCGCGATCCGGACACCGGCGCGTCGACTCCGAACTTCCGGCAACAGTTCGTCGAGAAGCGACGGGAGACGTTCCCCGAGTGGGCCGACGCGGACGCCTTCGAGCATTTCTTCACCTCGATGCTCATCGCTCGAGTCCCGGAGTCGGATCGCGGCCGCGAGCTCTCCGTCGGCGACTCGGTGTCCGTCACCGAGGAGTGAGCGTCCGTTCTAGCGCACGCGACGACTGCTCAGTCGCGGTCGCGCTCGGCGATCGTCGCAGCGATGAGGTTTCGCATCCCGCGTCGGAGCCGCCCGCTCATCGCCGTCGAGGAGAGTTCCATCTCGTCGGCGACTTCGCTGAGCGAGATGTCCCGCGGCTCGTTGAAATACCCCTTCGCGAACGCGAGCTGGAGCGCCGCGCGCTGTTCGTCGGTGAGCCCGTAGGAGGACTCGCCGCCGGCGTCGTCGTTGCTGTAGATCTCGATGATGTCGAGCGCGATGTCGTTGGCGATGGCGTACTCCCAGATCGTGTTGAGCGCGGCGCGGTCCGGCAAGAGCAAGTGGACCAGCCAGCCACCGTCCTTCGTCTCCGTGTGGACTAAGAACCCGTTCTCGTCGGTCACGATGCTGCTGATGAGCCGCGTCTGCGGCGTGTGCTTGATGTAGTAGATCGCCGTCTCGTTGGTCCGGTCGATCAGTTCGAATCTCGCGACCGTGACGTCCGTTTCGAGCGCCGCCTCCAGCTCCTCGGGGTCCCCGTACTCGATGAGAAACGGGAAGTACGTCGACCCCGGGTCGGTCGTCCCCTGCGTGATGACGCGGATCTTGACCCCGTCGAGCCGCTGCAGCGTCGGGACGAGCGCGAGATGTTCGTGTTCGATGTGTACCTTTGCTGTAATCGACATATCTGGTGTCTCCGTTGCAGCCGTCCCCCGGTTCCGTCGGTGCCGTTCCCGGTCGCGCCGACCGCTACACCGAGGTTTCCAGCCGGCCCATAGTGTCTATCGGTTCCCTTCGAACCGAGTGTATCTTATACGTTCGATCGTGTCAGTGTGCGGCGGCCGCTACGCCGACATCGCCTCCTGGGTTCCCCGCGTCGCCGCCGATTCCCGGCGGTTCTTCGCCGCGAGGACGACGAAGATGACGAGGCCGACGGCGCGCATCGCCAGGTCGAGCACGAGCGTGTCGATCGAGACCGTCACGCCGGCGAATCCGAGGAGGTCGAACGCCCCCGCCGAGAGCAGCCGCGGCGCCATCAGCAAGAGCGCGCTGACCGCGAACCCGGTCCGTTCGACGCGATTGACCTCGCCGTAGAGCGTTCCGATGACCGTCGCACCGAGCGCGACGACGCCCAGGAAGACGCCGACGACCGGAATCAGGATCTCCGGCACCGAGTACGATAGCTCCGTGAGATCGCTGAAGCCGACGACCCGGTACTGGTCGCGGATCGGTAAGTCGGCCGCGTTCGCCTTCTGGCGGAGCAACACGACGCCGGGAGCGAGCACGAACGCGAACGGCACGATCGCCTTGTTCAGCGACAGCGAGAACGCCTTCACGCCGGTCTCGAAGGGGTCGGACTTGGCGACTCCGCTGGCCGCGTAGGCGGCGACGGCCACCGGCGGCGTGATGTCCGCGATGACGCCGAAGTAGAGAATGAACAGGTGCGCGGCCAGCAGCGGGATTCCGAACTCGACGAGCGGCGTCGCCAGCATCGAGATCAGGATAATGTACGTCACGGTCGTCGGCATCCCCATTCCGAGGATGATGCTCGCGACGGCGGTCACGAGCAGCATAATCACGATCGAGCCGCCCGACAGCGCGAGCAGCAGCGAGGTGAGGTTCGGACCCAACCCGGAGACGCTGATGACGCCCGGGATGATCCCGGCGGCGGCGACGGCGACGACGACCGGGACGGCCGTCCGCGCGCCCTCGTCCATCGACTTGACCACGAACGTCCCGACGCGGAACAGCTGATTGCCTCCGAGATCGCGACCGGTCTGCTCGCCGGCCGCGTCGGCAGCCTCCTGGACGGTCGGATTGAGATCGAGGAACTTCGACTCCACCTCGGTGTGATACAGCATCGTCAGTACGCCCGCGAGCATCGCGTACCAGCCGATTCGGGGACCGACGACGGCGAGCGCCGCGCCCGGCGACAGCGGCGTCCCACTCGCTCCCGTCAGCAGGCCGGTGACGGCGACGCCGGTCAGCACGTGACTCGCCATCTCGACCCCGAAGATCGCCGCGAGCGACCCGAAAAGCGAGAGCCGCGTCTTCTCGCTGTAGGCCGCGATGAACGTCACGAGCGCGACGAGCGCGACGAGCGTGAACCACGCCGACCGCGAGACCGACAGCCGCTCGATGATGAGGTAGTACAGAAGTAGGAAGATCGGCACGAGGTAGAACCACCCGAACTTCAGATGCTCGATCATCGAGGTTGTCTCTTCGAGGCCGCCGATCCCCTCCTGGACGGCCTTGAGGTGGACCATCACCCAGACGCCGAAGAAGAAGACGATCGCCGGGATCGTCGCCAGGATGATGATCTCGGCGAACGGCGTCGCGGTGTACTGGACCATCAGGAACGCGGCGGCACCCATCACCGGCGGGAGGATCTGCCCGCCCGACGACGCCGAGGACTCGACGGCCCCGGAGAACTCCGAGGAGTAGCCCGAGCGCTTCATCAGCGGGATCGTGAACGCGCCGGTGGTGACCGTGTTGGCGATCGAGGACCCGGAGATCGTCCCCATGAAGCCGCTCGCGAGGATACTCGCCTTCGCGGGGCCTCCCTTCCGCTTACCCGTCGCGGCGTACGCGAGGTCGATGAACCACTGGCCCGCGCCGCTCATCTCGAGGAAGGAGCCGAACAGGATGAAGATGTAGATGAAGCTCACGGAGACGGTGACCGGGATGCCGAAGACGCCGTTCTCGGTGTTGTACCAGAGATTCTGTACGATGTCCGGCCAGGTCAGCTCCGGGATCGCGAGCAGCCCGATGAACGGCGTGTTGCCGCTGATGAGGTATCCCCACCGCGCGTAGACGATGAACGAGGCGACGATGAGCATCAGCGGGAGGCCGAGCGTCCGGCGCGTGGCTTCGAGGACCAACAGGACGCCGACGACGCCCAGTATCATCGCATAGGAGTACTCGCTGACGAAGGGGACGGCACCGAGGAGCGGATCGAGGAAGGTGTAGATCTCGGTCACGGGGCGCCCCGATTCGAGCCCGAAGACGCGCATATCCTGGATCTCGGAGAACTCCGTCAGGAAGTAGAACGCCGACAGGAACGCCGCGATCATACTGACGACGTCGAACGGCGTCACCCGGCTGCGATCCGGATCGACGAACGCCCAGCGGAAGACGCCGCGGACGCCCTCGAAGCCGCGGGAGATCGGATTCCCCCGGCCGAACGACTCTCCGACGCCGTCGACGGCACGTCCGAGATTCCGCGCGACGATACCGTCGCCCATACTGGCGGGAAACATCAGGAACGTCAGCACGAGCGCGAACGCCACGTGGATCGCGTTCGCCTGTAGGAGCTGTAGCGAGACCTGGAAACTGGTGATCGCCGGAAGGCCGTTCTCGAGCCCCGGCAACGGGATCTCGAAGGTGAAGCTCTTGGCCGCCAAGACGAGCTGAAACAGCGAAAAGAGGATCCCGATCGCAGCGACGGCGAGGGCGGCGAGCCCCTTCAACGACCGTCGCCGCTCGATCTCCTCGATGAGCTCTTCGGCCTCTTCTCTGGAAATCTCCCCGGCTTCGCCTCCATCTGCGTCGTTTGTGCTCATAGGAATCTCTCTGTCAGCGTTCGTCGCTCGATGTGGATCCGAACGTCGTTCGCGTTCGTCTCCGCAACCAAGTCATACTGTTGATCCTCGACGACGAGGGTGTGGTTTGCGATCCGGCCCGGTGAGACCGAGAGCGTCTCGAGTTCGGTGATCGGTTCCGCCGGCTCGTACACCAGCGTTCCGTTCACGTTCGTGACGTTCACCCGCGCCGGGAGCCCCCAGCCGTAGGATTCGAACTCCATCCGCGTGTTCACGAGCGTCTGTCCCTCCACGCGGTACTCGTCGTACACGCGGGACTTCTCGACGCTGTGCATATATTCGAGCCCGACCGTGCTTCCGTTCTCGACGGGCTGTTCGACGTAGTGCTCGCCCGTGTCGAGGTCCTCGACGACCAGCACCGTCCCGGGGGAGGCAGCGACGGCCACCCCGACGAGGACGACGCCGAGTACGATGGCCGCAGCTATCAGAGCTGGACCGCCGCGTCTGCGTGCGAGTGTGGGTACGTTCACCGCTGATAGCGAATGTAGTCGAGGCCTTGACGGCTACGAAATGCGTTTCGGCGCTCCGAAAGCCGGTGGCGTGAAGGCGGTTCTCGACTGAGGTCGGCGTCGACTTACTCGCCGAAGTACGCCGCTGCGCCTTCGTGGAGCTCGATCGACATTCCGTCCTGTGCGCTGTCGACGGTGATGAAGTCCGTCTTGATCGTGAGATCGTCGAGGTTGTCGAAGATGGCGGCGGTGACGTTCTCGACGACGTCGGCAGAGACGCCGGCGTTCGTCGCGATCATCGCCTGCACGGCGACGGTCTCGACGGGGTCGGAGACGCCGCTGTACGTTCCGCCCGGAATCGTGTCGTCGGCGAACCACGAGGCGGCGTCCTTGACGGCATCGCGGTTGTCGCCCTCGATCGGGACGATGCGGACGTCGTTGGTCGTCGCGAGGTCCTCGATCGCACCGACCGGCCAGCCGCCGACGACGAAGGCGGCGTCGATGTCGCCGTTCGCGAGCTGCTCGGACGCCTGCGAGAAGCCGGCGTTCTGCTCGTTGTAGTCGGTGATGCCGACGGCTTCCAGAATCTGGTTCGCGTTGACCTGCGTGCCCGAGCCGAGGTCACCGGTGTTGATCGTCGCGCCGCTGAGGTCGCTGAGCGTCTCGATGCCGGTCTCCTCCAGCGTGACGACGGTGATCGTCTCGGGGTAGAGCGTCGCGACGCCCTGGAGATTCTCGATCGCGTTCCCCTCGAACGTCTCGATTCCCGTCCCGTTCTTCGCGAAGTAGGCGATGTCGTTCTGAATCAGCGCGAAGTCGGCGGAGCCGTCCGAGAGGCTGCCGACGTTCTCGACGCTCGCACCCGTCGACTGGACGTTCAGCGTGTAGTTCGTGTTCGCCTCGACGATCGTCTTGAACTCGTTCGAGAGCGGGTAGTACGTGCCGCCAGTCCCGCCGGCGTGCCAGCTCAGACGGGCGCCGTCGCCGCCGTCCTCGGTTTCGGTCTCGGTGTCTTCGTCGCCGCCTTCGGTCGCGGTGTCGCCACCTTCGGTCGCGGTGTCTTCGTCGCCGCCGTCGCCGCCGTTCCCGGCACAGCCAGCGAGGGCTGCGACGCCTGCCAGACCGGCCGCTTCGAGAAATCGTCTTCGAGTTTCTTCGGATGACATACCGTATCACAATAGCACTCTATCGTTTATATCTCTGGCCATTTGCCTCGAAAAGTGAGACATACCGAAATTACGTGCGTGGTTCGCTTCGCATCCCGGTTCTAGCACCGAAACTGGGATAACATACCAGATCGGTTATCTAACGTCGCCACACGGCCCGACGAACCGAACAAAAACACGTTGCAAACTCCGCGGCACAGACTATATATGACGAGTCGCCACCGGTGACACCACTGCGTCCGCTGTAACTGGCCGTGAGAACACATCAGGTGGCTGTTCACTCGATCCGGCGGGGCACCGGCTGGCCGTGCCGCCCCGACTGACCCCGACGCGCCTTCGGCGTCGTCCTCTCCCGACTCGGCACGCACCGTCGGCGCCGGGACGTGGGTGAAAAAATTCGGGTGCCGCACTCCGGACCTCGGCGCTATCCGACGACCAGATCCGGGTCGTCGCCGCCGCCGATGATGTCTTCGACGATGTCGTCGATGTCCGGGGCACGGCGCCTACGCCGTGGTTCGTCGGACGGGTAGTGCGGTACCAGGGGCATCGGTCTCACCCCCTCTATACTACGTTGCCCGAGACAAAAATGCCGTCCCTCCCGCGCCGCACTGCCGACGCGTTACTCTAACTGGTGGTAGTCGAGTTCGTAGCCCGCATCGAGGGCCGCCTGCACTCCGTCGCTCGGCGTTCCGGGACGGGACGTCGACAGTCGCATCGCGCCGATGCTATCCACAGCGACCGTGACGTTGCGCTGCCAGTCTGCGTCTCTCTCGGGCCAGTCAGTCCGGTGGTGCGCACCGCGCGATTCGGTCCGCTCGCTCGCGCCACGGAGAATCGCCTCGGCGGCGACGAGCGCGTACCCGAGGTCCAGCGCGAACTCGAACGACCGGCTGTCGACCGGACCGACGTCGAGGTCGGCCGCCCGCTCGCGCACGGTCTGCAGCCGGTCGAGCCCCGCCTCGAGACCGCCCTCGTCGCGCAGGATTCCGGCGTGGTCCCAGAGCACGTCTCGGAGTTCGTTCAACAGCGTCTCGGGGTCGTGCGCGCCGTCGCTGTTCGCGAGCGCTTCGAGGTCGGCGAGGTGGCGCTCGACCGCCGCGGACGGGACGCCGCCACCCCGGCTGTCGTCCGCCGCGGCGAGACGGTCGGCGATGTCTGCGCCCGCGATCTCGCCGAAGGCCAGCGTCTCCGCCAGCGAGTTGCCGCCGAGCCGGTTCGCGCCGTGGACGCCGGCCATCGTCTCGCCGATGGCGTAGAGCCCGTCGATGCGAGTCTCGCCCGTCTCGTCGACGACGACGCCGCCCATCCCGTAGTGGGCCGTCGGTGCGACCTCGACCGGCTCGGTGGCCATATCGACGCCGAGGTCGGCGAAGCGCTCGTACATCCGCGGGAGCCGCTCCTCGATGAAGGAGCGGTCGCGGTGTGAGATGTCGAGGTAGACACCGCCGTGCTCGGTGCCGCGACCCTCGGCGATCTCCTGGGCGATCGCACGTGCGACGACGTCGCGGGCGTCGAGTTCCATCTGGCCCGGCGAGTACCGCTCCATAAACCGCTCGCCCTCGGCGTTGTACAGACGGCCGCCCTCGCCGCGGACCGCCTCCGTGACGAGTCGGCCGTCCCAGTCGTCGCCGTAGCGGTCGCCCACCATCCCCGTCGGGTGGAACTGGACGAACTCCATATCCATCAGCTCGGCCCCCGCCTCGTAGGCGAGTGCCGGCCCGTCGCCGGTGTTCTCGTCGTCCCGCGAGGAGTGACGGTGGTAGATGCTGGTGTAGCCGCCGGCCGCGAGAACGACGACGTCGGCGTCGAAGACGAGATACTCACCGTCGTCCATATCGTAGCCGACCGCGCCGCGGACACGGTCGTCGCCGTCGGTGAGCAGTTTCGAGACGAACACGTCCTCGCGGTGCGGGATGCCCAGCGACTGCGCCTTGTCGACGAGCGTGTTCAGGATCGACTCCCCGGTGTGGTCGCCGGCGAACGCCGTCCGCCGGAACGACTGGGCTCCGAAGTACCGCTGGTCGATGTCGCCGTCCTCGGTTCGACTGTACGGCATCCCCCAGTCGTCGAGCTCCCGGAGGAGTTCGGGCATCCGCCGCGTGACGGCCTCCACCTTCGCCGGGTCGTTGACGTGGTGGCCCTCGTTGAGGGTGTCGGCCGCGTGGATCGCCCAGCCGTCCTCGGGGTCGTGGGTCCCGAGCGCGCCGTTGATCCCGCCGCGCGCCCACGTCGTGTGTGCGTCGCCGTGGCTCCGCTTGCCGATGACGAGCACCGACTCGGGGTCGACGCCGCGGTCGACGAGCTCGATCGCCGCCCGCGCTCCGGCCGCCCCGGCTCCGACGATCAGCACCGACGGCGCCACAGTCTCGAAATCAGGCGTTTCAGCCGCGTCCGCTGCCTCGTTCTCCGATTGCCGATCCATATCTGCTGCTCGGGCCTGGACGGAATTAAGGGCGTCGTCGATTACGTTTCTGCCGGTTGTTTGAGGCGGTCTGAAGCCACTTTACAACATTTTAGTTTGTGAAAAATACCGGGGCCACCGGCTGCGTTCCGCGGCTGTCGCTGTGGGCGGTCTGAACGGGGTCGCACCGCGTCCGCGACACCTCAGAGGACGGTCGCCGCAGCACCGACGAGGGGCGCGAGCACGAGCAGATAGACCGCCGCTTCGATGCCCCAGGCCCGCCGGATCGCGGACAGCCGCTGCTTCGAGAGCCCCTGAGATCGCGGGAGGACCACCAGCGCGAAGAAGCCGACCATCAGCGGGTAGCAGACGACTGCCGCGACGACGACCGCGAGCGTTCCCGCGCCGAGGACGCCGGACGCGACGAGGAGCAGCCAGACGAACAGCGGTCCGGTGAGCGTCCCCGCGATGTAGTGGACGACCGACGCGAGCCGGGTGGGCGCCCGATCGGGGTGGGAGTCGGTCAGCACGCCGCTGGCGATCTGCGGTGGCGTGCCGCCCTCGTCGATGCGAGCCATCACGACGTCCATCGCGAGCGTCGAGACGACGCCGGCCCCGATACCGATCAGAAACAACAGCGGAATAGACAGCGGTACAGACAGTTGTAACGGACTCATACCGGCACATCGGATCGGGGTCACGTAGCACTTCTGCCCGTTTCGCCTCGGGGGGGATCGCCGGCGACAGAGCCAAGTCGCTTCTCGCGCACGTTCGAGGCGATGTCAGAACGCGACACCGAACCGGTGGTCCGCCGCGCCCCGGACGTCGAGTACGAGGCAGTCGAACTCGCCGACGGGCTCCACAAGGGTGTCCTGCTCGGCGACGAACAGGGCACGCCGAACTTCAATCTGCGCCGGTTTCTCCTCGATCCCGGCGCTCGCGTGCCGCGCCACACGAACGAGGTCGAACACGAACAGTACGTGGTCGAGGGCGACTACACTGTCGGCATCGACGACGAGAGTTACACGGTCTCGGCGGGCGACTCGCTGCTGATCCCCGCGGGCGTCGAACACTCGTACCGAAACGACGGCGACGAGCGGGGTTCGTTCCTCTGTATCGTTCCGAAGGCGGACGACGAGATCACGTTCGTCGAGTAGCGGCAACGGGCGCTGTCTCGCCGTCGCCGTCGAACTGCACCGCCGTCGAACTGTGCCGCCGTCGAACTGTGCCACTGTCGAACTGCACCGCCGTAGTCACTCGCGGAGCCGTCGACGGGACCGCGCCTGCGTCACCAGGAACCCGGCCCCGGCGACGACGAGAACGACGGCACCGACGACGAGCGTCTCGCTTCCGAAGCCGGTGCCGGCGGCGATGCCGACCCACGCGAGGCCGAAGACCCCGTGTGCGATGCCGAACAGCCGGTGCCCGCGGCGCAGGAAGACGCCCGCGCCGAGGCAGAAGCCGACGCCGAGCACGACGGCCGAGAGCGCGACCGGGCGGGCGCGGACCGGCCCGACTGCGACGGGGCCGACCAGCGGTTCGAGCAGAAAGAGGAGCCCGCCCGCGCCGACGACGAGGCCGACGACGCCGGGACCCAACTCGACGTCGAGGCCCGTTCCGCTCTCACCCTCCGACTCTGGGGCGGTCCGATCAGACACGGCCCACTACTCCGCAGGCCGCTGTCGGCTGGTCGCGAGCGCGGTGCATACCGGACCTTCGACCCGACCGAATTGAACCTTTGGTCGTCGCCGACGCCGAGACCCCCGGACATTTGTATCCGCGGTCGGTCCGATACGGTATGCTCCGCCAGGCTCGTGCCCTCGGTCCGACGTTTCTGATCCCGCTGGCGTGGACGTTCGTCGGGGCCGCCCACCTCGACGTCGTCACCGATCGGACGCTCTTCATCGCGCATCTCGTGATGGCCGTCCTCCTGGCCGTGTTCGCGGTGACCGGCCGATCGGAGATGCGCGACGGCGTGTTGCGCACGTGGTGGTTCGTCATCGCCGTCGGCTTCGGGGCCACCGTGTTCGGGGCCGTCGGGTTCCGTGTCGGCTCCGCGCAGGCTGTCCTCCAGGGCGCTGCGCTCTTCGGCTGGATGCTGCTGCCCGCCGTCGGCTTCCTCGACACCGGCCGGCGGAGCCCCAACCGCCCGTGGCTGTACGTCGCCGCGGCCGTCGGCTGCGTCGCCGGCGCCGCCGTCTACGCCTTCGGCCTCCTCGCTTCGGACCTCGGCGCACAGCTCGCCGGCATCGCCGTCGTCGGCGTCGGCCAGACCATCGGAATCTTGGACGCGGCGTTCCTCCAACAGTAGCCCCGTCCAGCACCGTCGCGACGCTCCGCAGCACGTCGTCAGCCCGGAGGCTCACACCTCCGGAACCGGGACCGACTCGGTGGCGGCGGTTCGCCACGACCGCGTGGGCTCCCAGTCGAGGGCGGTGCGGGCCTTCGTGGTGTCGTAGGCGGCCGCGTCGCCGTCGACGGTACAGTCCGCCGGGACGTCGCCGTAGTACTCCCGCATCAGCTCGCGGAGCGGACGGCCCAAGGCGTTGTCCGGACCGACGCAGTTGAACGCCTCGTGGCCGGACACGTCCCCGGTCAGTGCGGCGGCGACGAGATCGGCGACGTCGCGGACGTCGACGTACGACCAGTAGTTGCCCGCGCCGGCCGCAAGCTCCGAGGTGTACGCCTCGTCCCGGCAGGGATACTCGCCGGGGATCTGGATCCACGACGGACGGATCGAGGCGATCGGCACGCCGTCCCGCCGGGCGATCGCCTTCCCGATCTCCTCGGTCACGACCTTCGAGAGCCCGTAGTCGTCCTCCGGCCGCAACGCGTGGGACTCGGTGATCGGGAGCTCGTCGGGGACCGGCGTCTCGTCGGCGAAGAAGAAGCCGTATGCGCCGTCCGAGGACGCCTGGACGACGCGCGCACCGACCCGACCGGCGGCCGTCAGCACGCTGTGCGCTGCGAGGGTGTTGTTCCGATAGACGTCGACGCCGGGCCGGGTTCCGGCGGTCGGAACCGCCGCCCAGTGGACGACCGCGTCCGGATTCAGCTCGGTGAGCACGTCGAACACGCTCCCCGCGTCGGTGAGGTCGACGGCCCGGTACGCGACCTCGGGGTGGCCGTCTCCTCCGGGGTGGTCCCGGTCGAGGCACGTCACCGCGTGCGTCTGTGCGAGTCGATCGACGATCCAGCGCCCGGTCTCTCCGCGCCCGCCTGTGACGACAACGTCCATATGCTACGCTTTCAGACGCGGTTCAAAACCCCGTCGCTGGCGAGTACCGGGCACCGTCCCTCTCGGGACCCCCCGAACCTCCGGTGGCGCAAACTGTCAGTCGGATCTCTCTCACGCTCCGAGCCGCTGCATCTCCTCGTCGGAGAGTTCGACGTGGGAGGCAGCGACGTTCTCCCGGAGGTGTGCGACCGACGAGGTGCCCGGAATCGGGAGCATCACGGGCGACCGCTGCAACAGCCACGCCAGCGCGACCTGGTACGACGTGGCGTCGTGCGCGTCTGCGACTGCCGAGAGGGCTGACGCCGTCTCCTCACCCAGGCCGCCCGCCCCGAGCGGGAACCACGGGATGAAGCCGACGCCGTTCGCCTCGCAGACGTCGAGCACGGCCTCGTGCTCGCGGTTCGCGAGATTGTACCGGTTCTGTACAGTCGCGATGTCGACGATGCTTCGGGCCGTCTGCAGTTGTTCGACGGTGACGTTGCTGAGGCCGACGTGGCGGATCACGCCCGCGTCTTTCAGTTCCGCGAGCGCCGCGATCGACGCCTCGAAGTCGACGTCCGGATCCGGGCGGTGGTACTGATAGAGGTCGATGCAGTCGGTCCGGAGCCGGTCCACACTGCAGAGGTGTGCGTTCCGGAGATACGCCGGCTCGCCGTGCGGGACCCAGTCGCCGTCGCGGTTGCGCAGGAGTCCGCCCTTGGTGGCGACGACGAGGTCTTCGGCGTACGGTGCGAGCGTCTCGGCGATCAGTCGCTCGCTGGTCCCGGGCCCGTACGAGTCGGCGGTGTCGACGAAGTCGACGCCGAGACTCACGGCCGTCTGGAGCACGCGCTTTGCGTTCTCGACGTCGTCGGGATCGCCGAGGACACCGTCGCCGGTGATGCGCATCGCCCCGAAGCCGAGCCGGTGGACGGTCAGCTCGCCGCCGATATCGAAGGTATCGCTCGCGTTCCGCAGTGGCATAGTGGAACGACGGTCGCAGGCGAGGTAAATCGTCCGCCCGGTGCCCTCGCTGTGCCGTGCCCCGACGCTACTGGTAGGTCACGTACGCGAGCACGCTGATGCCTGCCGTCTCGAGGATCTGGAGGATCATCATCACCTGGACCGCGACCGTCGGCATCGCCGGCGCGGTGAAGTAGAAGTACAGTGCGACCACGTTCTCGGCCAGCAGAAAGCCCGCGAACACGATCGACGCGAGCGTGAACGGCGCGCGGATCTCTCGGTACGTGTTCACCCAGACGCCGATCACGGCGACCAGCAGGAGAATGTTGACTGCCGCGGCCACGCGAGCGGCGTCCAGCATCAGACTCATACTGCCGCCCCCAGCTCGCTCCCGCCCGCTCCCGCCCGTCGCGGCGCTCGGCCCCTGGCCGGGCTACTCGTCGAGCTGGGTGATGATCTTCTCGACGGTTTCCCAGTGCTGTTCCGCGCGATCGCTCGGGAGGTAGACGGTCCCGTAGCTCGCGTCGCTGCTGGTGACGACCCCGTTCTCCTCGAGAACCTGGAGGTGGTGTCTAACGGTGTTGTACGCCAGATCGACGTCCTGCGCGAGCTGATTGGCGTTCCGCGGTCGTTCGTCGAGAGCGCGCAGAATACGGGCACGGTTCGGCCCTCCGCGTGTGCCGGCGAGCGTCTGCCAGAGGACCGTATCCATTCCCCGGAAAATTCACTACGTGGCGTTATCAATCCTCCGCCGGTCTGCTGGCAATGTCGCATCTGGGAAGCCTCACTGCGACCCACCACTCGGCACCTCCACACGTCTCACTTCTCCGAGTAAAGCGCATAAAGTTCTTTCGGACCCAAAAGCTAAACGGCCGATTCGAGGCCTTTAAATCGATTATAGGGGGATTTGAGTGAGATTTTAGTCCGAATTGCGAAAGACATTATTTTGCTGTCATACCTCGGTGGAGGTGAATGTCATCAGACAGCTCACGCCCCACTCGGAGACGCGTTTTACTCGGCATCGGTGTCGGAGCCACCGCGGGACTCGCCGGCTGCGCCGGCAACGGCGACCAGGGCGGCACCGACACGCCGACAGCGACGCCGACGGAGACGGAGACCGAAACGCCGACCGAGACGGAAACTGAGACGCCAGAAGACGCCGGGCCCGCGATGGTCCGGGTCGCACACCTCTCGCCGAACGCGCCGAACGTCGACGTCTACGTCGACGGGAGCGCTGCGCTGGAGGACGTCGCCTTCGGGGCCGTCAGCGACTATCTCGACGTGCCCGCAGGCGAGCGGCAGGTCGAGATCACCGCCGCCGGCGACCCCGACACGTCGGTCTTCTCGGGTCCAGTCACTGTCGAGGCCGACACGGCTTACACCGTCGCGGCGATCGGTGAACTCGGGGACGAGGCGGACGAGCCGTTCGAGCCACTGATCCTCGAGGACGACAACTCCGATCCCGGAGGCGACACCGCCCGGGTCCGGGTCGTACACGCTTCGCCCGACGCCCCGGCCGTCGACGTCACAGTCGCCTCCAGCGGCGATGCGCTCTTCGACGGCGTCGCCTACGGCCAGTCCGGTTACGTCGAGGTCCCCGCCGGAACCTACACCCTCCAGATCCGCGGTGACACCGACGGCAACGACGGGGACGTCGTCGCGAGCTTCGACGTCGAACTCGCCGGCGGCGAGGTGTACACGGCGTTCGCGGCGGGCTATCTCACCCCGGACGACGAACCCGCCGACACGCCGTTCGACCTCGTCGTCGCGCAGGACACCGACGGCGGGATGGCGGAGTCGGCGAAGGTCCGCGTCGCGCACCTCTCGCCGAACGCACCGAACGTCGACGTCTACGTCGACGGGAGCGCCGCGCTGGAGGACGTCGCGTTCGGAGCCGTCAGCGACTACCTCGACGTCCCGAGCGGGACGCGAACGGTCGAGATCACCGCCGCCGGCGATCCCGACACGTCGGTCTTCGAAGGCGACGTGACCGTGGAGGCCGGCCGGCCGTACACGATCGCTGCGATCGGCGAACTCGGGGACGAGGCGGACGAGCCGTTCGAGCCGCTGATCCTCGAAGACGACAACTCCGAGCCCGGCAGCGACACCACCCGACTCCGAGTCGTGCACGCCTCGCCCGACGCCCCGGCCGTGGACGTGACTGTCGCGGCCGGCGACGTTCTGTTCGACGGCGTCGCCTACGGTCAGTCCGGCTACGTCGAGGTTCCGGCGGGCGATTACACCGTGCAGATCCGCGGAGACACCGAGGGCAACGACGGCGACGTCGCGGCCGAGTTCGACGTCAGTCTGAGCGGCAATCAGGTGTACACGGCGTTCGCGGCGGGCTATCTCACTCCGGACGACGAACCCGCCGACACGCCGTTCGACCTCGTTCTCGTGCAGGACACGAGCCACTGACGACTGCCGGCTGATCGGGGGCCGTCTGGCCCTCGCCGCCCGCCCTCTCCGTCCACTGTCGGAGTTCCATCGGCCTCACGGTATCGACCGATACAGGCCGTCGTGACCCTGCTACCGGACGCTCGCGGTCCCCCTGGCGCGCACCCGCGATATGTGCCCACGGCAATACTTATACTGGTCCGATTAGCAATGCACAGGTAATGTCTACCGACGGGGACGATCAACAGACGGGTGGCCAGTGGTGCAATTTGCCCGATAACATAATCGGCATCGGACACGCGGGCAAGACTACCGTTACCCACTATCTCTCTCAGGATTGGATTCTCCGCGAAGGCGTCGAGAAGCGCGAGGGGGAGACCCCCGACCGCGAGTTCAAGGCGTTCGTCATCGACACGGCGACGAACGAGCAGACCGAGGACGAACTGCGGATCCGCCGGATCAACGAGCGGATCGACGAGATCGCGGAGCGATCCGGTCGCCCGCCGGACACCGTAGAGGCGGGGATCGAGTACATCAACCCGCTCGACTACGCCCCGGACAATCTCATTTCGCGCGCCGGGCTCACCTCGAACGCGACGGTCAATCAGATCGCCAGGTCCGACACGCTTCGCGCGTGGTGGCTCGAGAATCAGGACTCGATGCTGACCGACGGCTACGGCCAGGGCGTTCTGCGACGCCGCGGTCTGAGCAAGGCGCTGCTCCACGCGAGCCAGGCCGGCGGCGGCGAGATGGAGATGCTCCCCCGACGGATCGAGGGCGACACGGCGACGATGGTCGTCGGTCTCGGGGGCGGAACCGGCTCGGGGATGTTCCTCGACCTCGCAAAGCAGATCTCCGAGGAGGTCGACGAGGTCCACCTCGTCGCGACGATTCCCGGCCTCCGCGAGAAGGACCGACGGACGGCCAACGCGTTCGCGGCGCTCTCGGAACTCGAATACCTCGCACTCAACGAGGAGAACCCGTTCACGAACATCGTTCTCGTCCCCTTCGGCCCCGCCCGCGACCTCCAGAACCGCGACACGTTCCTCGATGCGCTCGTGCAGACGATCGTCGCCCGCGAGGCGACGACGAACAACTTCTCCAGTTTCCTCGACGAGAGCGCTCCCAACCCGAACCCCAAGGCGTACGCCCCGTTCACCGTCGCCGTTCCGCAGATCCTCCGATACGACGTCGGCGACATCATCGAAACGGCGAACGCGATCGAATCCTACCGCGAGCAAAAGCGGTCCGCGCTGGACAGCGAACTCGCGCTGTACAACGCGCTCCACGACTTCTTCATCGACGAGTGGGGCGGCGAGATCGGCCGCGCACTCGAAACCGCACAGAAGGGACGCAGCGTCGACAACGAACAGTTCTCTCTCAGCGGCGACGAGGCGAGTTCGCTCCGGAACCGCCTCGACGACCTCCAGTCGTGGATCGAAGACGAGGAGTCGTTCGGCCACGTCGACAACAAAGCGCTCGACAACTGGCGCGACCAACTCGACGGGTGGATCGAGGGGCTCCGCGACAAGTACGCGGATCTCTCCGACGAGGAGTTCAAAAAGCGGCTCGTCACGCGACTCCCCGACCGGGTCGACCGTCTCCAGCCCGTCGACGACCTCTACCCCGCCGAAACCGAACAGCGGAAGCTCGCCGAAGTATTCCGCGACGAGCTCCGCGCCATCAAGCTCCGTTCGAATCTGTTCCGCGCGCTCAAGATCGTCGACGAGGACGAGGTCCGCGAGGCGCTCACCGCAGCCATCTACACCGATCGCGACGGCTGGGTCGGCGGGCAGAGCCTCGGCGACCACGTCAACCAACTCGAACAACAGATCCAGCGGTACGAGACGAACGAGGAGCTCCTCGACGACCTCGAAGCGGAACTGGCCGACGCCCGCGACCACCACGCGGAGTCGTGGCGCGATGCGGCCGCCGACGACGTCGACCTGCTCGTCGAACTGCAGACGCACGGGGACGCGATCGAGGCGGAGCTCGACGAGCTAGAGCGGAGTCTCGACGACGTCTTCGCGACCATCTCGAACGCGAACGGCCCCGACGAGATTCCGGCCAACATCTTCTCGTTCGACTTCGATCGGCTCAACGAACGGCTGCGGAAGGTCGGGCTCGCTCCCGTCGACAAGACGGCGATCAACGAGACCGTCGAGAAGACGACACGGGCCTACGAAGCCTGGTACGAGATCAACAACAGCAGCTTCTTCGGCGACATCCTCGGCAAGAAAGAGGAGACGAAAAACGAGTACGTCGCCTACCTCGACGAAGTCGACCCACAGTACGTCACGATCCACCCGACCGCCGAGCGCGGGAACTTCGACCGCGACTTCGAGTGCGAGCTGGCCGGTGAGAACCTGTTCGGCGACATCATTGCCGACCTCGAAACGAAGCGCAAGCGGACGCTCGGCCGCGTCGTCAAGCAGTTCGAACAGACGGTGTCGGACTTCGACGCCGCGGAAGTCGTCGAGGGGTACCGCGCGCAGTGGGTCGGCGACGACTTCGACCTCTCGTGGCCCGGCGACACCGACGACGCGTCCGGCGACCTCCGGACGTTCCTCTCGACGGACCTCGAGGCGCGCTCGGCAGAGGAGGTCTTCGAGGAACTGCTCGCGGACGGCTCCGGCTTCGAGGACCCGGGCATCGTCTACGTCGGCCTCGACGACGCGCTCCTCGGTCCCGTCGCGGAGAAACGGAGTCAGCTCGACGACCGCGCGCAGGACACCGAAGAGCGCGTCGACGTCTACGAGACGCTCCGACAGATCGTCCTCGACTACGACGACTCCTTCTCGGACACCGGCCCGGTGCGCCCGGAGATGAACGACGCCCCGACGTACGTCTCCAACTCCGACAGTCCCTACATCAAGAAGACGAAGTCCGTCGACCGCGCAGGGCTCAGACAGTACGAAGACATCGCGGACTCGCGCATCTGGGAAAAACCGGGGAGCCAGGAGATGCAGAAGATCCAGTCCCACTTCGAGCGGTTCGCCAACAACGTCGTCCAGAACAACGAGCTGGTGAGCCTCGAAGAGCGGAAGATCGAAGTCGCGACCGACGCGGGAGGCGAGTACACGGACGTTCGGAACCCCGTCTACGACGGCCACTACATCGGCAACGTCTACCTGAGCCGGGCGTTCCGGACACAGCAGAACCCCGGCCATCCGGTATTCAAATCGGTCAAACGGGCGTTCGACGACTCGAGCCTCTACTTCAAGAACGGCGCGAACGGGTACAGCCACGAGTCGGTCGGCCACGGCGCGCCGTGGGACCTCTCGATGGTCACGTTCATCGGCGGGGTGTTCCTCGACAACATCCGGCCCATCCTCCAGCCTAGCCGCGGGTACAAGAACTCCTACGAGTCCCAGCGCGAGGAGCTTCGCGAAGCGGTCCGCATCCGGCACGTCCACGGCGTCGACGGCAAAGACGAGACACTCGGCGACGACGGTGAGGGCGGGTACGTCTACCGCGACTCGCTGCTCAACCTCAACGACCCCGACGATCTCTACACCCTCCTCGACGCCACCGAGGAGGAGATGGTCGAGATCCTCCTCGACCAGTACGTCGGGCAGACGACGTTCCCCAGTTCGATCGACCTCTCGTCGGACGAATAATGAGTCGGTCGGACTCCCGCCGCAGCGACGCGCTCCGGCTCGTCGCTGCGCTCGCCGCCATCTTCGCGGCGACGGCGGCGTCCTCGCGGATGCTGGTGGCGGCGTGGGACGACCACGGCCTCGTCTATCACCTCGTCCACGGCTTCGGCCGGACTCTGGGCTGGGGGATCGACGGCGTCGTCGTCTTCGCAGCGCTCGTCGGCGTGACGCTCGTCGTCGCGTTCGCGGCCGACGAGGACAAACACGTTCAGGGGCTCTTGCTCCTCGCCGCGATCGCGCTCGTGTTCGTCCCGACGCTGTTCGTCTTGGGCCGCTGGCAGATCGACTTCGCGTCGCATCCGATCCCGGCCGCCGCAGGCGTCCTCGTCGGGGGCGTGGTCGTCGCCGTCGGCGCGGCGGTCCCGCCGTTCAGCGACGGCCGCGTCTCGTTTCCCAACGCCGCCCGTGCACTGTACGCGACTGTCGGTGGCATCGCCGTCGTGGGCTTCCTCGAGCGGTATCTCCCCTACGAGAGCCCCGTCGTCGTCGTCGAGAACACGCCGACGATCGATCAGGTCGCCGCCGGCCCCCTGACGCCACTCGTCGATCTGGTCTCCGTCTTCGCACTGGTGTATCTGCTGTCGTACTTCACTCGGTACTCCGACGTCACCGACGTGGTGATCTCCTCGCCGGACGACGAGACGGTCGCCGGCTTCCTGGGTGGTCTGTTCCACGCCGCCGATCGACGCTACGGAGCGACGTCGCTCGAAGGCGGCGCAGTCCTGAACGCCGCGCGCAGCCGACAGCACTCGCTCCCGCGGATCACCGGTCGCGTCGCGTTCCAGTTCCGTCCCGGAGACAGTCTCTTCGTCAGACGCCGAGAGGTTTCCTACGACAACGTGCGCCCGGTGAGCCCCTCCGACGCCGACGCGGTCGCAGACGTGGCCGACCAGCGCTCGGACCTCGGATCGCGGCTCTGGCTCGGCTTCCGACGGCACCTCCTCTTGGCCGCCCCCGCGGTCGTCCGCTCGCAGCTCCGTCGGTCGGGCGGTGCCCACCTCGACCGACTCGTCCGCTCCGACGTCATCTTACTGCTCGCACCCGTCTCCGACGTGCTCCGGGAGTGGGAGGTCGACCCGGACGGCGACTTCGACGACTCCTGGGTTCGAGAGCGGGAGTATCTGGGCGTCTACGACGATCTCGCGGCCGCGTGCGTCGGCTCGTCGATGCCCGACGTCTACGTGATCGCGACGGACGCCGACGTCGTCCTCGATCTGCACCGCGCCGACTCCCTCGACAGCGGCCAGTTCCTCCGGTTCCTCCGCGACGACGTGCTCGGACTCGGTCGCGACTGTAGCGGGCGCGTCTACCCCGTCGTCGGCATCAGCGACGACGCAGACGGCTACGACGACGTCCTCCAGTCTCTCTGAGCGGAGGGCGGCCGTTCCGTCGACGGACGCGCGAGGCGAGTGCCTCGGGCGACCCCGAGCGGTTCACCGCCCCGATCGCTCGGACCGTCCGGCCACTTGGGTGGCTTTTAATATATCACCGGCTATGGATATCTGTATGTCACTGCTCCCGTCCCTGACGCCGAAGAACAGGCGGCAACGACGGCTGTTGTTCTTCCTCTCGATCTTGCTGATGCTCGTCGCCGGCCTCTCGGTCATCGAACTCCTCGCGACCGCGTGGGGCACGTGGGGGCTCGCCCGCAACGCGCTCCGCGGAGGGATGAACGCGGTCGGTCTCCCCGCCACGGTCTTTTACTACGTCCCGCTGGGTATCTACGTGGGGCTGGTCGTCGGACTACTCCTGGACTCGTTCAAATACGTCCAGGGCGTGATCGTCGCCGGCGCGACGCTGCTTGCGATCCCCACGGTGTTTCTCCCCCGAGGCGTCTTTCTCCAGCCGCTCGCGACGTCGTTCGGCCCGAACACGGTGCTCACCACGATTCTGGCCGCCGGCGCGGCGCTCCGCGCTAGCGGCGTCACGCTCGACAGCCTCCAGCGCGAACCTCGCGAGTATCCCCGTCTCCCGTCGCTCATCTTCTGGCTCACTCTCGCGCTGGTCGTCTTCGGACTCGCGGAAGCGCACTTCGCCTACCGGAGTCCGGTCCTCGCCGTCCAGGACGGCTTCGTGACACAGCCGTTCGTGTTCGAGGGGTTCGTCGGCGCACAGGCGGCCGTTCACGTCGCCGCTGCGGGCGTCCTGCTGCCGGCGCTTCGGTACTTTACCACATACGAGCGCGGAATGAACGTCATTATGATCGGCCCGAAACGGAGCGGCAAGAGCGCCGTCTTCGGCGGACTCCACCTCTACATCCGGGACAACGTCGATCAGGGCGGCGAGGCGGCGTTCCGCGTCAGCACGCTGCGCCGCGACATCGAGAGCGGCGAGTTCCCGGACGCGACGCCGGCGACGCTGCAGCGCGGGAGCGGTTCTGACGCCGGCAGCAGCCAACCGATGCTCCTCGAACTCCCCTACTCCTGGGGGCGGTTTCTCCGGACGCGCGTCCGGTTCAGCGCCGTCGACTACCCGGGTGAGGCGCTCGAAGAGATCCTCGAGAACGTCGTCGAGGCCGCTCGACAGCGGACGCAGGGCGCGACCGGCGCGCTCGCGACCGACGGCGGTCGGAACGACTCCTCGGATTTCGACATCCCGTTCTCGGACGCCGCGGACGACGATGAGTCGTCGAGCGACGACTCGGATGCCGACGACGAGCCGAGCGACGACTGGGCGCTCGGCGAAACCGACGACGCGGCGGGCGGTTCGACGACCGAGTGGGACAACACCACCTTCGACGTGGACGACGGTGCCGCGGAGACCGCCGATACGTCGCTCTCACTCGACGACGAGTCCTCGTTCGAGGCCGACCAGCCCGCCGAGTCGAGCGGCTCTGCGGCCGGCTCCACGGGCGAAGAGCTGTTCGGCGACCGGTCCAGTAGTGCCGCGACCGGAAGTCTCCTCGACAGCGACGACGGCGACGACGAGCCGACTGTCGACCCCGCGTCGTCGTGGGCGGCGGCGACGAGCGTCGTCCGCGACGCGGAGAGCATCGACGAGATGATTCCCGGCATCCGCGGCTGCGTCCACAACGCGGACCGGATCGTGCTCACGCTGCCGCTCGACGACTTCGTCGCGCCGGTCATCGCGCGCGGCAACGTCCCGCCGTATCTCCGCGACCGCGTCGTTACGCCGGACGAACTCGACGACCACCGACGCAGCGAGATCCGACCGATCGAGTACGACGGCAAGACGTACGCGATCAAGGGACCGGACCGCGAACCCCTGGACAACTACCTGTTCTGGTACGAGTCGCTCCGGAGCGTCTACCCCGACAAGGACGTCGTCATCGTCGGGACGATGGCCGACTGGATGCTCGAAGACTTCAAGGCCAACAGTTCGACGAACGAGTCGCCACAGGCAGACGCCTACCAGGAGTTCTGCGAGTACGTCCGCGACGAGATCGTCAGAGAGCAGACGCCCGCGATCAATCAGGTGTTCGGCGGCCGCGACCCCGACCCGCTGCATCTGCTCTGGTACGACATCGCCAACGACGACCCCGCCGGCACGGACGAACTCCGGATCGAGGTCGGCGGCCCCGCGTCCGTGCTCAAGGGTGCGCGGCAGTTCATGCAGCGAATCAACGAGTGAATCGATGACGCGACAGAGACTACTGTTCCGATGAGCCGATTTCGCCTCTACGGCAGCGGTGGCCGTCCGGTATACGACTCCGCGGGCGACCCCTCAGATCGGCGGCTCGACCGCATCAAACGGGAGTTCAACGCCGGCGTCGCGATGTTCTACGACCCCGGTGCGGGGCTGGTTCGCGGGCAGGTGAAGATCCACCGTCGCAGCCCCGAACAGTTCGTTGCGACCTACCAGACGGACGCCGACGAGGATCTGTTGACCGGTCTCGTCGACGGTGTCCGGCGCGTCGTCGACCGCCGCGAGTGGACCGTCCAGTACGGGATCGGCGGCAACCAGGCGCTCTTCGATGCCCTCGCGGACGGTTCGGCGTTCGATCCCGAGGCGGTCAGTGCTGTCGAAGCGGACCTCGCGGCCCATTCGATCGCCCCCGACGACCTCCGGGCCGCGGTGGCTGCGGAGGGTGCGGTCGACCTCCGCGTTCCCGACTACGCCACCGCCGCTGCAGCGCTCGCGTACGTCCGCGAGGAGTTCCCCGACTACGCCGTGGCCGTCACGGAGTCGACCGACGTCGAGACGATCGCCGCGGCCGACGTCTTTGTTCGCCCGGCCCGCGAGGTCGACCGCGTCTCGCCCGGTCCGGCCTTCGCCGCCCGACTCGACCGCCACCGTGCGGCCGCGGCTGCCGACGCGTTCGAACGCGCGGTCGACACGCTCGCGACCAGCGTCGACGCCGATGCGGGCGAGGTCGCACCGAAGCTCGCGGCGACGTTCGACGGGCGCGCGCCGGTCTCGGAGCTCGACGTGCGGCTCGTCGTTCCCGACCCCGCGGCCGCTCGCCGCAGTTTCCGACGGACGCTCCTGTACTGTCTGCCCGGCGCGATCCTCTTCGGGACCGTCTCGGGGTTACTCTGGCCCGGCGGCCCCGTCGACCTCGGCGCGGGCTCGGGACTGCCGCTTCATCTCCTCGGCCTCGCCGTCGGGCTCGGCTGGCTCGTGACGGGCCTCCTGGCGAGCGTGGCCCGCGCCCCCGAGCGTGCCCCGGCGACGGAGCCGACAGGTGACGAGGCGACGGAGGCAGCACAGCGTGCGCTCGATGCGCTCCGTCGACTCTCGATGGCCGCCGACGAGAGCGCCGTCCGGAACGCGCTCACGACCGTGCTGGACCCCTACGACGTCGTCGTCGAACCCGCAGCCGAGCGCCGCCGCCGTCGAACCCGGTCGAACGCGATTGCCGCTGCCGTCTCGGCAGCCGCCGCCGGCCTCGCGCTCGCTCTCGTCTACTTCGGCTCGACGGCGATGGGGTGAACACGCGGCGCTCGTGGAGTTGACTTTTTGTCGCTCCACGTCGCAGATGACGCTATGCCGATAGTTTGTAGTCGTTTTTGCACTCCCTCACTGGGGGTGCGGCTCCGAACCTCGCCTCACACGATGGGGGTCCAGACGTGAGCGACAGCGGATACGCCGCGGTGGGATCGCTCGATACCGGGTCGGTCGCGCGGGTCGCCGTCAGCGACTCCCGCATCGCGCTGGCCTCCGTTTCGGGCGGAATCTCGCTTCTCGCGGCCGACGACCCCGACGGATCGCAGTTCGACGTCGACGGGCGGCCGCGCGGTCTCGCCGTCGACTCACTCGTCTACGTTGCGCTCGACGACCGCATCGTGGCGTTCGACTCCGAGGGCTCGACCCGCTGGCGACTCGACGTCGCGGGGGTCTCGACGCTTACGTCTCTCTCCGAGCAGTCGCTACTCGTCGCCGCGACCGACGCCGACGAGTTCGTCGGGATCGACGCCCGCGAGGGTACAGAGCGGTTCCGGATGGACAGAACACACGCCGACGTCGCCGAAAACGTCGTTCTGACCGGCCGCGACGACCGCGTTCTGGCCGGCGCGTCGTGGTATCTCACGGCGTTCGACGCGCGGGGGAACCGCAGGCACGAACTCGACGTCGACGGTGCGATCACCGGGATCGGCCTCCTCGCGGACGTCGTCGTCGTCTCGCTCCGCGGAGGTCGCCTCGCCGGTGTCGACGTCGCGTCCGGCACGACGCTGTGGGAGCGAAAGCAGTCCGTCGACTGGTTGGCCCCGTCCGGCGGCGACGCGCTCTACGGTACTGTCGGCGGCCGCATCGTTCGCATAACTTCCGACGGCGACGTGACCGGCGTAGCCGACCTCTCTCGGTCCACCTCCGGCCGGACGGCGGTCACGACGGACGGGTCGCTCGCGTGTCGCATCGACGGACGGACGGTCGAGCTGTTCCGTCCGGACGACTCGGTCGCCGACGTCGCCGTCGCGCTCCAGTCTTCGTCCGCACGGACGGGCGAAGAGGTCACCGTCGACGTCGCGAGCCGCGGGAACCCAGCCCGCGGCGAGGTCCGGATCGAAAGCGACGAGGCGTCGTTCAGTCCGGCGTCGCGCTCGGTGCGGCTCGGTAGCGGCGACCGGACGACGCTCCCTTTCACGCTCCGGAACGCGACCGAAGGCTCGGTGGCGGTGACAGTCGAGTTCGCCTCGGCGACAGACCGCGATGCGGAGCCGACTCGCGTCCGTGACTCGCTCCGCGTCGTCCCGACCGCTCCGGAACTCGACGTCGACGCGGAGCTCAGCGCCATCGACGACGGGAGCGCCACCCTCGACGTCTCGGTTTCGACGCCGGACGGACGCGACCTGCCGCAGCTGTCGCTGTCGCCGGGCGACGTGCGAGTCGGCGGCTCGCCCGGGCAGTCGTCGATCCGTCGCACGCTCTCGGTTCCGCTCGACACCGATCGCGTCGTAGTCACGCCGCAGACGGCTCGCCGGCAGCCAACGCAGATCGACCTCTCGCTGCCCGCGACGCCACTGTCGGCGTCGGTCAGCGCTCGCGACGGCTTCGTCGACGTGACGCTCGTGAACGAGTCGCCGGTCACAGTGGACGACGCGGTCCGCGTCGCCGGCTCCATCCTTCCGGCGCCGTTCTCGCGGTCGCTCTCCTTCGCACCCGGCGAGCGCGTCACGCTGGCGCTCCCAGCCGTCGACTCCGGACCCGGCGAGATCTCCGTCGAAGCGGGCACGCTCTCTGCGTCGACCACCCTCACACTCGACCGGGCGGCGCTTGCTGACGGGCAACCCGCCCGACGCGGAACCGCCCCGGACGGGTCGGACTTCGCGCCTCGGGACGAGACGCGGCAGGAGGTGCCCTTGCGGAGCGACCACCGGGAGCACGACGCCGCGACCGCCGAGGGCAGTCGCGTCACGGATCGCGCTGCTCCGTCTGATGTCGGGACGACCTCTGAGCGAGAGAACGCCGCTGCGTCGGCGGCTGAGGGGGACACTGACGCCACGAGGACCGAGCGAAAGTCCGACGCTACGGGGTCCGAGCGGGAGACCGACACACATACGCGACCCGCGCGGGACTCCGACGCGGTCGTCGACGTCCCCGACATCGGCGACCTCGAACCGTCGCTCCCGGCGGTGACGGACCGGGAGTCCACCTCGTCGCGGTCGGAGTCGACACCCGACGACCATCCGGCGGTGTCGCCCGCTGACGACGGTGAGGCGAATGCCGGCGACGAGCGCCCCGCCGACGTGTCGCCCGCGCCGGCCGCGCCGGCCGCGCCGGAGCCGATCACGCTCACGCGGCACCTCGATTCGGAGTCCGTGCCCGAGGGTCACGCCGTCGCAGAGCGACTGACGGTCTCGAACTCCTCGTCGGGGCGACTCTCCGTGACGCTCGAATCTGGGGAGACGCGGGAGACGCTCCGGCTCGCCCCCGGCGAAGAGGCAGGGGTCTCGCGCTACCACGCCGGCTGGGAGACCACCACCCTCGACGTACCCGCAGTCACCGCCCGCACCGACGACTACGAGACTTCGGTCCCGGCGAAGTCAGTCGCCGTCGAGTCCGCGCCGGTCGTCGTCCGCCCGACGCTCTTCGAGTCCGGATCGTCGACCGACGTCCGCCTCGAGGTGGAGAACGGACTCGACCGACGGTGTTCGATCGCGGAGGTCGGCGCACGCGGATTCACGCGCGGAGTCCCGTTCGACGGATTCGACGTCGACCCCGGCTCGACGAGCGCCTCGGAGAGGGCGTATCAGGGCACGCCGGTCGAGAACCCCGCGCTGACGTACGTCAGAATCACGCAGCGCCGCAAGCCGATCCAGACCATCGCGCCAGTCCGCGACCGAGCATCCGCCCCCGTCGAGATCGCCGTGCAGTCGGTCGACGATCTCGGCGGCCGCGACACGAACGTCTTGCTCGCAGTGACGAACGGGGGCGACGTTCCCCTCGACGTCCAGATCGAAGCGACGGGCGAGGCTCCGGACGACTATCTCTATTCGATGTCGGAGCTGGACGGCCTCCCGCCCGGCGAGACGGCGACGCATCGCGTCGAGTGTACCGTCGACGACGACCGCCTCGAACTCCCGATCGAGTTGGCGGCTACTCCCTCGGACGCGGCTTCTGCGGACGATCCGTGGGCCGAGACCGTCTTGATCTCCGGCGACCGGGCGGCGACGGCCGCAGCGTGGACGGTCGACCGCGGGGACGCGACCGACGAGGACGCGTTCGACGCTCCCACGACGCTCTCGACGCCGTTCGACCGTCGTTCGGAACAGTGACCCCGATAGCGGCGTCGGCGCGCCGACTACCGCAGCGACGCGCCGAGCTGGACGGTCCGCCTGTCCCGCATGTACGCATAGAGACTCAGTCCCGCGTTGAGTAGCGCGTACGCGACGACGAGCCCGTAGATCCCGGTCGCACCCCACAGCCCGTACTGCGTCACCTGGAGCCGCTGGAGGGTCGCCGAGCGCTCCTGTTGGATCGACGACGCCTCCTGCGTCGCCCCTGCAGCCGCGTACGTCTGCTCGGCACTCCTGTACGCCGCGTCGATCTGCTCGATCCGCGCCGACGTCGAATCCAACCGCGCGGGATTCAGCACCAGCGGCTGCCCGAAGAGCACGAGCGTGGCGGCTTCTCGCATCGACGACTGCCGAGCGCGCGCCCGTTCGACGCTCGCCGACGCCTCGTCGACCTGTGCGAGATACTGGTCGAACGCCTGCGTCGCCTCCTGGTTCAGTCGCGTCGCGCGCGCGGAGTTGCCGCGGATCGCCGCGAGCCGTGCGAGCTGTCGGCTCGCGCTGGCCCGCTGGAGCGTCGTCGCGTCCCCGCTGCGCCGGGACTCGTAGAACTCCACCTGCGCGTCCACCTGTCTGGCCGTCGCTTCTCTGGCCGACGCGAGCGACCCCTCGGCCGCGTCTGAGACCCGCGGCGAGTCGATCCGATCGACGTACTGCCGCATCGCGTTGAGCGTCGCCCGAGCCCGGAGCACGTCCTCTTGGGCGGCTGCCGACCCGTTCTGTGCCCGCGCCTGTTCGGCGTCGTCGAGCGAGTTCAGGAGCAGGACGGCCGTCTCGCCGGCCGCGATCGTCTCAGTGAGATCACCGCTCGGAACCTCCTGTCCGTCCCGAAGTTGGGACTCGAGCGCCTCCAGAGAGTCGACCATCCCGGCCGCCGTCTCGGCCTGCGTCCCCGATCCCTCGGCGTACGTCCCGAGGTCGTTCGAGATGGAATCGAACGAGTACGGCGTCGGACGGGCGGCGACCGTCACCGTCTGGGTCTCGACGCCGTCACCGCGGATCTCGAACTCCCACTGGTAGACCTGATAGAGTTCGGCCGAGGTGTTGAAGCCGACCGCGAAGACGAGCGGTGCGGACTCCCCCGGTTCGAGGGCTGTCGGCCGTTCGACGATCTCGAGGTACCGCTCCGGACCGTCCGTGCGGACGACCCTGACGTCCGAAACCGACTCGTATTCGAGCACCTCCGAGACGTCGATACTCGTCGTCTGCCGGTTCGTCACGGTGACGTCTCCGAGATCGATCTGCTCTCGGTCGACCGACAGTTCGGGCACGTGCTCGATCGTGAGCTCGCGCGTGATCGACTGTTCACCCGCCGCCGCGGCATCGACACTCACCGTGAACGGGTGCGTTCCCTCCGCGGCGTCCGGGTCGGCAGCGAGGACGACCGTCGCGCTCCCCGTCGAGAGCCCGTCGACGGCGTCGGGCGCATCTGCGACTCGCGCGGTCACGTCGCCGGAGTCGACACGCACCGACACGTCGCTGACGTCCATCTCCAAGTCGCCGGTGTTCTCGAAGGAGATCTCGGTCTCTGTCTCTTGGACGTCGGCCTCCGAGCGCGGGACGTCGAACGTGTTCTGCGCACTCTCCCCGTCGAGCGATTCGAGATTCGGCGGGTAGAAGACCTCACCGTCGACGTCGACCGTCGTCGTCGGACTGTACTGATTCGACGGCGTCAGCTGCACCTGCCACTCCAGCGGCGCGTGCTGCTCGGCCTCCGAGTCGGCCTGTACCTCGATTTCGATCGTGTCGCTCTCTCCGGCGTCGACGCTGAAGCCACCGGTGTCGACCACGACCGACCCGTCGTTGCTGGCACCGATCACGTTGACGTCGAGGTCGCTGGTCCCGGAGAACCCCGCGACCTCGCTGACGGTGACGTCGACGGTCTTCGAGTTGCCCCGAAGCACACCGCCGACGTCGACGTCGTCGGCCGACACGACGGGCGGCTTCCGCACTTCGAGGTCCGCGGTGAACGACTGGCTGTTCCCGAGGTTGTCGGTGATCGTCCCCGAGATGGTGTACGTGCCGCTGCTGACCGACGACTCGACCTCCGCGTCCAGCGACAGCGTACCCGATCCCCCGCCGTCGACCTGATTCGACAGGGAGTCCACCGAGACGTCGATGCCGCTCGGGGTCGCGTCGAGGTCGACCGACTCGGGTACCATCGCCCCCCGGCCGTCGTTTTCGAAGCCGACGTCGATCCCTTCGGACGCCTCGTCGTCGTCGCGGAAGATCACCGTCTCCGTGGGCGAGTCCGCACCTCCGAAGCGCGGTTCCAGGAGGTTCACGTCGAGATACAGCGTCTCGGATGCGCTCGTCGCCCCGCCGCGCACGTCCGCGGTCCAGCTGTACTGCCGCTCGCTCGCGCCGGAGGTCGCCCGCGCTTCGTAGGACACCTCGTACCGCGTTCCGTCCTCGACGGTCCAGCTCTCGGACGACCCCGAGTCGCTGCCGTCGACGGCTTCCCACTCCTCGAACTCGAAGACGACGTCGCCGCCGGCGAGCTGCCGTGATCCGTCGGCGGTCACGGTCTCGTTCGCCCGCGCGGTGAACGTGAACGACAGCGTCGTCTCCTCCCGCTGACTGTCGAGGGCGGCGTCGAGCTCGACGCTCCCGCTCGCGGCCGCTGCCGGTCCCGCGACGGTTGCGAGCACGACGAGGGCGACGAGAGCGACGGCGCCGACGCGGCGCGCTGTGCGGCGGGCCGCAGGCGTTCGTTCACTCGCCGTCATCGACTCGCACCTCCGCTGGCATCGCCGTGAGTATCTTGCCGACCGACGCGGCCTCGCGGTCTCTCGCCCACTGCGAGATGCGACCTGCGATCACCACCGTGGGAACTGCTAGCAGCACCGCGTACGCGAACAGGAGCACTCCGGCCGCGATAGCGAGCGAGAGCAGCACCGAGGCGCTCTCCGCTGCCACGGCCTCCAGTTGTGCCCTCCGCTCGCCCAGACTGTGCGACCGGGCGATCCGGACGGCCTCGCTGCTCTCTGCGCTCGCGGTCCGAGCGGTGCTGTAGAGGCCGAACACGTCGGCGCGGTGTGTCGCGACCGCGCTCACAGGCCCGGCACAGGCCGCGCCACAGCGGTCGAAGAAGCGCTGAGCGTTCGCGAGCGACTCGTTCATCCGCTCGCGGTCCCGCTCGTATGCGGTCGCGAGCTGTTCGGCTCGGACGGAGACGTCGGCGAACCGCTCGCTCGATCCGCCCAGTCGGTAGGCCTCACCAGCCTTGCGGAGCGCCGCGATCCGCTCGGGCGTGCTGCCGTCGCCGCGCGAGCGCTCCTCGAACCGTTCGCCGAGCGACCCGAAGAACCGATCGAGCGCGACAGCCGCCAACGAACTGTACTGCGTCCCCCCGGCGGACTCGAGCGCCGACAGCGTCTCCCGCGTCGACTGCGCCGCTTGCAGGCTCTCAGAGAGCTCTCCTTCCTCTGCTGCCCGGTACGCGCCGTCGAACTCGACGAGCGTCCGCAGGACGGCGCGCATCCGTTCTCTGTCCGCCTGCTCGAACGTCCCCGCCTGCACGGCGACGATCGCCTGCGTCCGCATCACCTCGAATTCGCTGTAGTCTTCCAGTGAGGCCCGCTCGGAGAGCTCACGAAACGCCGCGAGGAACTCGTCGCTCGTCTGCGGTTCGTCGACGTCGACGACCGCTCGAACCGCGTCTCCTCGCAGAGCCTCTGGTGAGCTGTCGGTGCGGCCGGCCTCTAACGTGGGATCCACACCGTTCACCGCCACCGCTGCGTCGCCGGCGACCGGGCCTACCCCGGCCGTCGGCTCCGCGTCCGAGGCCGCTGCCGCCGGCGTTCCCGCCGCGGCGGTCGCAGCCCCACCCGTCGATACTACCAGACTCACGGCGATCAGTGTCTTGAGTACGGCTCTCGTCCCGTCCATTCAGTAGCCCCCGCTGTTGAGTCGGTCGCGCAGCGCCTCGTGATCGAAGAGCGATTCGACTGCGTCCAACAGACAGATGCTGACGTACGCCTGTGCGACGACCGCGAGTTCGTCGTCGACGTTCCCGGACCGCTGTGCCTGATCGACCACTCGATCGTGGACCTTCCGTGCAGGCCCGATCTCGCCCACTTCGCTCCACTTTCGATCGAGCAGTTCGTCGGTCTCCCGCAGCCTGTTTCGCAGCACCCGCCGCTGGTTTTTGTCGCCTTCCTCGACCCGCTCGAAGAACGCGTCGAGGTCGGTGTCACCGCCCCAAGACTCCTCTACCGGCGCCATCGACTCGCAGGCGCGGAACAGCTTGATGTTCCGCCGCTCCGACATCGCCCCCTCGACGACGTCGACGCCCTCGCCGGTCGCTCGGAGGAGCGCGTCGACCACCCTCCCCGGCCGGAGCCTGTCCTCGACGGCGCGCTCGGGATTCGATTCGAGCTCCTCGACCATCCCGAGAACGGATTCGAGGACGGTGCCGTAGTAGTGCGGAACGGCGACGTCGCGGTTCGACGCCGCGGTCAGGTCGTCGATCTCGTCGCGGAGCTCGGCGATTCGCTCCCGCTGCTCGCCCGACAGGGAGAACGACATCTCGATCGACAGCGTCGCGTCCGTCGTCCGGTCGCCCTCGACGGTCGCCGTCGCGACGCCGCCCGTGGTCTCTACGTCCTCCATCCGCGGCTTCGCGACGAGTTCGTACTCCCCGGCCGGGAGGTCTGTCACCCTCCGCCGCCCGTCCTCATCGGTGGTGACGGCCCCGGCATCGGTGTACGCCTTCGCCTCCTCACTGATCGGCGTGACGTCGACGTCGACCCCCGGCCAGTGCCGTGCTCCGACCTTCGTCTCGATTTCGAGCGATCCCATCTCGGGTGCGATCTCCAACCGGACGCCGTCGTGTACGGCCTGCTTTACGGGCACCTTCGTCTGGATCTCCGGCAACTCCTCGTAGTCGGCGGTGACTGCGACCGTCGAGGCGGACCGCGGGATCTGGAACTTCGCACGGCCCTTCGGATCGGTCGGCTGCCTCGATCGGGTGCCGACATCGGAGCGTACCGCCACCGCCGCACCGCCCAGCGGCTCGTTCCCGACGCCGCCGGTCACCAGGACGTCCATCTCGTGCGGCGGGACCGAAAGGGAGATGTGTTCCTTGTCGGCACCGGGATTCAGCCGGTACTCCCGCCCGCCGACCGGCTGGTCGTTCTCGATCACCTCGAACCGCCAAGCGCCCAGCTCGAACTCGTGGGCGTCGTCCTCTCCGGCCCCGGAGAGGGCGATCCGCTTGCGCTCACGGTCGTCCGACGTCGTGTTGACGCCCTTCGTACTGCGCTGTGGCCCCTCCTCGATCGGTCGCGCGAGGATCCGGTCCGCGCCGCGGTACTCCCCTCCGGCTTTCTCGTCGACGACGTCGAAGGTCACGGTGAGCGTCTCCCGCGGCGGCGCTTTTTTGTCCGTATTCGGCCGGCTGCCACCGCCGACGAATGGGAGTCCGACACTTCCGCCCGCCGGTCCACTGCGGCTCTGTCGCACGCCCACGAGGATCACTACTAGCACGAGGAGCGCGACGGCGGCGATTCCGCCGAGCAGCAGCGGACCGCCCGGCAGTGCATCGAGCAGCCCAGAGCCACTACCAGTTCCGTCTGCGGCCGCCCCCGACCCTCCCTCCGAACCGGTCTGGAGGAACGTCGCGTACACCGACTCGTCGTTCTCGAACTCGACGAGCAGCGCCGTGGCCGACGTCGGAATCGCCTGACCGCCCGCCAGCGAGAGCGTGCCGCTGCTCGCGTTCAGATCCGCACCGTACCGCCGGACGCCGGCGTCACCCTCTACCCAGACCGCTCGGACTGACCGCTCGTCCCCCGCGAGCGCGCCAACGTCGACGGCCGTCCCGTCGCCGCGACGCGTCGCGGTCTCGTTCCGCGAGGCGACGTTAGCGGTCCCGGAGACGAGCTCCGTGCCGTCGCGCTCGACCGCGAAGTCGACCTTGTCGACCGACAGCAGTGCCGTGCTCTCGACTCGGAGCTCGCTCCAACCGTCCGTCTCGTTCGCCGTCACCGACGCGAGATACCGCTCCTCGGAGCCCGCCCTCCGGATCTCGACGACGTAGGTCCGATCGGCCACGAACAGCGGATTGGCGAGCGCGATCCCGCCGACGTCGCGCTCGGCCCGCATCGCAGTGCGTGCGAGCCCGTCGACATCGGCCGTCGCCGAATTACCGACGTAGGCCGTGGCTCCCTGCCGCGCTCTGACCGTCACCTCGCGCGGCTCCTCGAACAGGCCGAGAGCCGTGAGCGTCGCCCTTTCGAGCTCCAGATACGACGCGTTCGCCTCGCCGTCACGCTGCACTGGAAGCGTCGCGTTCTCCGTGACGTCGCCCGCGACGACACTCACCGGGACCGACGTGCCGTCGGGCAGCCCGACGGCGACGGCGAAATCGACCCGCAGCGTTCCCCGCTCGGTGAACGCTCCCGGCTCCGACCCGAACCGCGCGTATCGGAGATCGACCGTCTCTGTGAGGTTGGCTCCGCTCTCGTGACGGACCTCGACAGTGGCGTTCGACAGACCTCCCGTGGCGAGCGACCCCGTGGCCGCCAGCGTGTCCGCGTCGACTTCGTACGTGTAGGTCCCCTCGGAGGGCTCCGTCGCCGTCGTCTCGACGTGGGTTCCGGCGACGGTGACGTTCACCGCCTCTTTGTCGCCGGCGAACGGCTCGGTCCCGTTTTCGACGCCGACGACGAGACTCCCGCCGCTCGCCTCGACAGTCCCGTTCAGCGCGCCGGCGGCGGCAGCGGAAGCCGGTACGAGCGCGACGGCCAAGACGAGCAGCGCGCTCAGTATAATGACCCGTCTCCGCATCCGACGGGCGGTGGCTCCTCGCATCTGTCAGTCCTCCAGGCGACTCCGGTACTGCCGGAGGTTCTCCTCCAGCCGGCCGACGCGGGAGAGCTGTTCCTGCCCGTCGCCCCGCCTGAGCGCGTCCTTCTCCATCTCGTACAGCTCCAGCGACTCCTCCAGCAGCGGCGCGAGATCGAACCCGCCGAGGAAGACGAGCACGTCGAGGGTCCGTCCGCGACCCGGTGCCCGAGAGAGGGTCTCCATCCCGACCGTGCCCCGGAGCCCCTGTTCGGACTTCCACTCCGCGAACGCGTCGCGGACGCGCCCCGTCGTCACGTCGCCGGCCTGCACGCGCTGGTCCGGAGCTCGGACGACGACGTACGCCGCCTCCGCGGTCGAGGGATCCAGCGGGACGTAGGTGTTCTCGGCGGCGCGCTGGATCGCCATCTTCAGATCGAGCCCGATCGGCTTCTCCAGCGCCGTGCCGAACGTCGCGTGAAAAACGCCGCGTCGCTGGGGCTTCCGCACGTAGTCTTTCACGTCGATCGTGTCGTCGGCGCGCCGCCCGGCGCTGATGAACAGGTCGATCGCCGAGACGATCCGCTCGTTGACCAGCTCTTTGTCGTCGACGAACTGTCCCCGGTCGTCCTCGCGGGCGTCGTCCGTCTCCAGCGCGAGTTCCTTCAGCCGCGAGTTCGACGCGAGGATCGTCATATCGGCGTTCTGCCCCCCGTCTTCCCGCATCAGGAGCCGCGAGAGGCCGCAGACCGCGTTGAAATGTCGCTGCGTCGATTCGTTCTGGAACGGCCAGGCGGCCAGCGCGAACTGCGCGACCCCGTCCAGCCAGCGGGCGTTCGTTCCGGCGGTGTCTCCGTCAGCCGGTCCCCGCGAGAGCTGATCGACGATGTACGGCACGGAGCCGTTACCGGTTCCGCCGCCGAGCGCGACGGTGTACAGCAGCGCTTCGGAGCCGCCGAGAGTGTTGTTGATCGGCCGGAAGATCTCGTCGAAGTCCTCCGCGGCCATCTGCTCGCCGTCGAAGAAGTCGTTCCCGACCCCGGTGTCCGAGCCGAAGTTCGCGACGTGCTCGGTACTCAGCGTCTCGCGGTCGATCGCCAGCTCCGACTCCACCCGGTCGAGGTTCCGCTGGATGTCCGTGTCGTTGGTGTTGACGAGGACGATCCGCTCGTCGATGCCGGGGTTCTCCGTCCGCTTGAGGAACTGCGAGGCGATGTTCCCGCCGCCCTGCCCCGCCGCGGCGATCCCCCACACCGTGTAGTCGCGTCTGCTGTCCGATCCGGCCGCCATCAGGCGCTCACCACCCGATCGTCTTCACACTCGAATTCGACGTCGGTCTCGGCCTGCCGGAGCACGTCGCGGATCAGGTCGTCGCTCGCCGGCACCATCAGGTACCGCTCTCGAAGCTCTTCGTACTGCAGTTCGTCGCCGTCGGTCAGTTTGCGTTCGATGAGATCTGTCAACTGATTCTCCATACGCGTTCTGTCGTACACCAAGACGGTATCGTCCTCCTCCCGAACCGACACGCCGGCCTCGTCGGCCCAGAGTGCGAGGACGCACGGTTTGTACCGGTCCTGTACTCCGATGTCCATCTCGTCTGTCAGGTGCTGCTCGCTGTCGTAGGTCGCCGCCATCTCCCCCGCGACCTCCTCGAGGATGAGTTCCGCGTCGGGGCGCACGTCGCCGCAGATCCGATCCACCGCGGTTTCCTCCGTCAGCGTCAGTTCGACAGTCCGGTCCTGATCGAGGAGGACGTCCGCCGTCCGTGTCGTGAACCGACTGTCGTCTGCCGTCGCCGTCACGGTCGCTTCACCGCCCAAGAGCGGGTCGAACCTGAACGTGCGCTCGCCCTCGACAGTGCCCGTGAGTCGGCGTCGCTCGTCTCTGATCGTCGCTTCGACCGATACGTCGCGCGTCTCCGGCGGGTCGAGCCGCACTCGAACCCGGAGATCGAACTCCTGACCGGCCACGTCCGCGCCCTGCGTGAGCGCCGGACGGCTTTCGAGGTAGGTCACGCCCTCGTTTCGGTGGGCGTACAGCTGCATAATCGGTGCCGCCGGGTCGTACGGGACGTCCCGCGCCGTCACCTCACCGGCCGTCGCGAGCGTCCGCTCGACCTCTCCCGCGACGTCGTCGTACGCCAGAAGCGCTCCCTCACGGGCCGCCGCGTCGTCGAGTGCGGCCGACAGCTCGTCGACGATCCCGGACCACCGCGTTCGGAACGCGCGCAGGTCGGCGGCGCCTTGTAACTCCTGTCGCGGCGATCGTTCGAGCACCGACGGGCGCTCGAAGTAGTCCGCCGGCACTGTGGGATCGTTGAACGCTGCCAGATAGTCGACCAGTTCCTCGCGGAGGTCCGAGACGATCTCCGCGCACGCCGACAGCGCTCGCGGCCTGAGATCCGTCTCCAGCCGTTGCATCTGGTAGACGGAGTCGAGGTCGTCCAGTTCGGCCTGGACCGCCTCGAGTTTCTCGAAGCGCGCCTGTGGCGCGTACTGGGTCGCCACCGACGACTGTGCTGTCTCGACGAGCGCCGAGAGCTCGCGGCGCTTCCGCCTGAGCCCGCTGTCGTCGACCTCTGGTTCGAGGACCGCGTCCACGGCCCGTGCGTACTGCCCGTTCTGTACGTACTCGTCGAGCGCGCTCCGATCGATCGTCGCCTCGCCTGTCACCTCGTGGACCCGTGCGACGGCGTCGCCGAGGAGATCGCGGAACGTCTTGCGCCGGTCGCGCAGCGTCTCGCTCAACTCTTTGGGACGCTGTCCGACGGTGTCGACCCAGTCGATCGTCGCCGCGGCCGATCGATCGAGCAGGTTCTCCTCGACCAGCCGGGCGATCTGCTCGTTCATCTCGTCGCTCTGGGACTCGACCGACTCCCTGAACCCGCTCTTGAGACCGTCTTCGAGGACCATCTGGACGTTCTGCTGGTGACGCGAGATCGCTCCGACGCCCATCTCGTAGTCGGCGACCCCGACCGCGTAGCCGTCCCCGTCCGCGCGGACCTCGAATCCCCTGTTCTCGAGGTCGCGCCGAATGTCGTTGATCTGCTCGGCGTGCGCCGATGGATCCCACGGCGTCTCCCGATCGAGCGTATCGTAGGCCGCGAGCAGCTCTTCGAGGTCGTCTGCGAGATCGTCGGTCATCGAGGTGATCCGTGGCGACGCCTCGTTCGACGACTGCGTCACGCGGCGGTGCCAGACCACGCCGCCGAGAATCAAGATCACGGGGAGGCCGGCCGCGAAGAACAGAACCGCCTCGCTGGACCCCGAGTAGAGGAACACGGCGAGTCCGACTGCTGCGAGTCCGAGTACGATACCTCCGGCCGTCAATGCGTCTTTGCGCGTCGATTTCATAGATCGATCACCGCCTCGAAAACCGCCCAGAGCGGACCGAACGCGTCGAACCACCACCCCAGTACGACCGCCCCGACGGCGAAGAGCGCGGCCACGAAAAGCGGGCTGGCGAGCTGTCGGGGACTGTAGTCGACCGAGGAACTCCGGGACCGCCTGTGCGCGACGTCGCTCAGAATCCGCGTCGTCGCGATCCACCCACCGACCGAACCGATCGCGACGCCGACTGTCAAGAACCCCAGAAGATTTACCAGCGCCCCTGTCGCGGCGGTTTTCGTCTGCGCGGCGAGTCGGTCGTTCGCCGTTTGCAGATCGGTTCGGACTGCCTCCGCGGTTTCGCTCCGATCCGTCTCGTAGGCTCCGAGCGCATCGACCGCTCCGGCGTCTCCGCGCGCCGCCGCGTCGAAGAGGATCGACTGGACGGCTTGGTGGCTCGAATCGAGCGTCTCGGCCTGCGCCAGCCGGTCGCCTGCTGCCGCTGGACCGCCTGCGCGCTCGCCCGTGCTCTCGGCGAGTTCGCTCGCCGCCGCCCGTAGCTCCGTCGCCGTCGATCTGTACCGCTCGCTCTGCCGCCGAAGCGTCTCCGCCCGCGAGTCGTTCTCGACTGCGACCCGGTGCGTCTCGTTGGCCACCCGGAGCGTCACGACCGCTCCGGACGCCGCTGTCAGATCCGGCGCTCTGACGGTCTCCCGCTGTGGAACCGCCGACCCGAGTGCGACTCCGACGTCGGCGTCGACCTCGGCGATCGAAACCTCGTAGTGGCGCTCGCGACTCGCCTCGATCGCGATCCCGTCGACGGGTTCGAGCGACCAGGCGACGCCGTCTGCCAACTCTACGTCACCGCTGCTACAGAGCGCGACGTCGACCCGCGTGCCGGGGTACAGACGCGCCCGATCACCCGGTCCGAGGGTCGAACCGTCCGGCAAGACGACAACGAGATTGTTCTCCGCCGTGTTCGGGCAGATCTCGCTGTCGATTCCCGCGTCGGCCGCCTGAGCGCTCGCGGGCGCCGCCACTCCTCCGGCGACGACCGCCGCGACGACGCCGACCAGCAGGATCGTCCGTGCGTTGGCGCGCATCTCACCGCCTCCGTCTGCCGTAGGCCACCGCCGCACCGAGCACCACCCCGACTGCGAGCCCCGCGAGCGCGCCGATCCCGCGTAGGACGTTCAGCCGACCGGTGGCGGCGCCGACCCGCTCGAGCAGTTCGAGGTTCCGTTGCGTCTGGACGACGAGCGCGGCGAGTTCGCTGCCGGCCGCCGCATCGACTCCCACCGCGAGCACCGATGCGGCGACGACGACGGCGACGACGCCGACCGACCGCGCTCGACGATTCGCTCCGCTCACGCCGGCACCTCCCGCTCGGCGATCCGCTCGATGTCTGCGATCCGATCGACGTCCTCGCGCTCGAACCCGAAGGCCGTCGTCACCGAGGCGAGGTTTCGATTCGTCACCGCCCACCCCGCGTTGACGTTCGAACAGTAGTACTCGAGTTCGGTGTGGACGGACCCGAGGGTCATCTCCTTCTCGTCCCAACACCACCCCGGCGCCTGAGCGACGGCGACCGCACTGTCGGCGTCGCCCGGCGAGAAGCCGGCGAGCGTCTGCTTGTCGATCGCGTCGGCGATCAGCCCGGTCTCTCTGATCGGCTGTCGCCCCACGCTCCCCG
Organism: Halobellus sp. Atlit-31R; assembly: GCA_003665935.1. Taxonomy (GTDB): domain Archaea; phylum Halobacteriota; class Halobacteria; order Halobacteriales; family Haloferacaceae; genus Haloquadratum. The sequence continues at coordinate 135,589 of QPLR01000004.1, forward strand.
GGACGAGATAGCCGAGCAGCGATTCGGTCTGCCGAACGCCGCGACCGAGCGTAGCGTACCCCGCGCGGAAGCCGTCGCCGTCGATGAACCTGATCAGGTCCTGCAGATCGACGTCCTGCATCTGTACGTCCAGATCGGCGTTCGTTCGCTCGCGCTCCGCTCCGAGGACGATGTCCAGGAACGCGTCGGCGACGTATCTGTTGTAGTCGCTGTACTCGTTCCCTTGTGCGACGTCCATCGCGAGTCGCTGATTGTCGACCAGCAGGATGCTCTCGACCTCGTCTTCGAGGTTGTCGAGGCCGAACACAGTGTTCTCACACTGTTTGACCTGTTTCTTGACCGCGTCGTCGTCTGCGGTCTTCGGTTGACTCGCCAGCTGCGTGTTCGGCAGCACGCCCACGGCGACGATGTCCATCGTCGACGGCGAGTACGACCGGATCTGTCGCGCAAGGTGTGGGGCGATTCCACAGCCGGTTCCGCCACCGAGCCCGAGGAAGATGAACGCGTACTGTAGCGTGGACGGGTCGGCCTCCAGCGTCGCGTACAGTTCGTCGAGGACCCGGTGCACCTCGTCTTGGTGCTGTTGCATCACGCGGTCGGATCTGGCGGGCGTCTGTCCGAACCCGCCGGTGACCTGTTCTTCGAATCCCCGCGCCGTGCCGCTGACGAGCCCCTGGTTTCTGGAGACTCCGTACCACCGCTCCTGCGGAATGTTGTTCAGTCGTTCGAGGTCTTGGATCGTCGAGTTGAACGCCATCGCTTCCGCTCGCAAGTCGATATTGTCGTGTGCGAACACCTGGTCGACGATCTGAGTCCCTGCCTGTCCGGCCCCCACAAAGAGATATTGCATATGGTAGTTGGTGTCCTGTTTCGGAACTGTCCTATTATAACTGACGACAATTCATCCAGTTGCATTGTCACCGGTTTCGAGCGCCGATTCACCGCCCGAGCGATCTCCGTGTGCGTATTTTTCCCACTCGAAATTCTGCGGTCCCGCGGCCGACAGTTTACACAAGACTTTTACTCGTTTCGTTGGATATCCTGGTACGGTCACGAGGCGACGCTTCGACGGGCGCGCGGGTAGGGGTACGCGAGCGAACGTCGACCGTCGACTCGATGGACATTTTTCGGATCAGAAACGAACGCCTAGTCTCAGAGCCACAGCGCCGCGTAGACCACGGCGTAGCCGACGAGCGCCATCGTCGTTCCGGAGAGCCCCGTCGCGCCGACCGCGAACCCGGCTCGGGCGTCGGTCACGGTCGGTCGCCGCCGGAACGACGTGGCCAGAGTCGAACGGTACCACGAGAGCCCGCTACAGGCGACGCCCACCGCCAGAATCGAGAACACGAAGTGATACGACACCTCGAGCGTCGGCGGGACCAGCACGAGCGCGAGCGCACCGTACGCGACACCGAACACCGCACTGCGGTCGTAGAACGTCGCCACCGATCGGTCGGTCACCCGGACGACCGCCAGCGCCGCCAGCCACACGGCCGCGAGTTCGATCGCGAACGCGCCCAACAGGTGGAGCGTCGGATCGGGATGCAGGACGACGCGGCTCTCGATTATGCCCACGGAGAACGGGTACAGCAACTGCGGCGGCTGACCGGTCACGAGGTCACCCCACGGGTGGGTGAGGGGGCCGGCGGTCGCGGCGACTCCGAGCACCCGCGCCGAGAGGTCGGTCCGCCGACGGGCCAGAGTCGCGAGTGCGACACCCCCGAGGGCGAACGCGGCCATCACGACGCCACCGAGGGGCCCGCTCGCGGCGAGGGCGACGGCGACGAGTCCGACGAGCAGGCCGACGCTCGCGCCCCGGCCGGCCCACGCGCGCAGTCGATCCGCCCGCTCGCCGCCGGTCGATCCGCGCGCGGCCCAGAGCCCGAACGCCGGCCCGGCGATCACCGCGACGAGGAGCGAGTGGGTCATCGACCGGTGGACGGTGTTCGCGGCGTCCCAGAAGGCGGTCGGACTGATGCCCTGTCCCAGCAGCAAGCGGCCGTCGATCGCGACTACGGCGTACACCACGTCGACGTCCGGGAGCGCGGCGAATGCGCCGGTCACGGCTCCGAGCAGCAACGCCTGCCGCGTCGGCCAGCCCCGGTGCTCCGCGAACAGGACCGCGAGGGCGAACGCGAGGAGGGCGTGACCGACGAACACGCATCATAGTCGAGCAGCGCGAAGTATAAGCGTCTCGCCGGTAGCGGCTGCCCCTGGAACGGACCGGAAGCACGGGCGACACCGTGCACAGTTCCCGAGCGGCAAAGGACGACCGATCCTCTAAGTGTCGCCGGCGAGAACGTCGCGGCGATGACGACGCCAGCCGACGTGCGCGCGGCCGTGCCAGTTTTCGACGACGTCAGATATCTCAACACCGGCGCGAGCGGTCCGAGCCCGCGGCCGATCGTCGAGACCGCACAGCGGGCGATCGAGGCCCACGAGTGGGACGCCGCCGACGATCCCGGCCCGTACCCGCACGCCTTCGATCTATACGAAGACACCCGCGGGGACGTCGCGGCGTTCCTCGGGGCAGATCCGCACGAGATCGCGCTCACGCAGAGTACGACGGACGGCATCAACCGCGTCGCGTCGGCGCTCGAGTGGGAGCCCGGCGACGTGATCGTCCGCACTGACCTCGAGCACCCGGCGGGCGTCCTCCCGTGGCAACGCCTCCAGCGCCGTGGCTGCGAGGTCCGGGTCGTGCCGACGACAGGCGGTCGCCTCGACCGCGACGCCTACCGCGACGCCGTCGCGGACGCGAAACTCGTCTGTCTGAGCGCGCTGACGTGGAACTACGGCACCCGACTCCCGGTCTCTGAGCTGGTCGCGGAGGCCCACGACACCGGCGCGCGCGTGCTCGTCGACGCCGTCCAGGTTCCCGGTCAGTCACCTTTCGACGTGACCGAGTGGGGTGCCGACGCCGTCGCGATGGCGAGCCACAAGTGGCTGCTCGGCCTCTGGGGGGCCGGGTTCCTCTACGTCGACGCCGACGTCGCTGCGGATCTCGAACCGGGGCAGATCGGCTACCGGAGCGTCCGCGATCCCGGCGCAGCCGAGTACGATCTCAAACGCGGCGCGCCACGCTTCGAGGTGGGAACGACGAACCCCGCGCCGTACGCCGCGCTCTCGGCTGCGACCGAACTGCTGACCGACGTCGGACTCGGAACGATCGAATCACACGTCGACGACCTCGCGAGGCGCTTCGTCGACGGCGTGCCCGAGGATCGACTGCTCAGCCCGCGCGACCCGGAGTCCGGACTCGTGACCGTCCGCGTCCCGGACCCCGAATCGACCGTGGAACGGCTCCGCGAGGAGTACGACGTGGCGATCCGCCCGCTTCCCGACCCGGAGGGTGCGGTCCGGGCGTCGCTCCACGTTTATAACACCACCGCGGACGTCGATCGGCTGCTCACCGGCCTCCGCGACGTCGGCTGGTGAGCGTCGCTTACGCCTGTCCTCGGATCTCGTCGAAGAGATCGGCGACGCGTCGCTCGATCTCGTCACGGATCTCTGCGACCTCGGCGTCGGACTTCCCGTCCGGGTCGTCGAGGTCCCAGTCTCTGTTCTCGCCCGCCCAGCCGGCCGGACAGACGTTCTCTGCCGAACAGCCCATCGTGATGACGTAGTCGCTGTCCTGGGTCTCCTCGAAGGTGATCTCTCGCGGCGTTCGCCCCGCGATGTCGACGTCGACGGCGGTCATCGCCTGCACGACCTCGTCGTGGACGTGATCTGCGGGCTGTGTACCGCCCGTTATGATCTCTATGTCCCCGTCGAGCCCTCTGTTCGACACCTCTTTGCGACCGAACGCGTACGCCATCTGCGAGCGCCCCGCGTTCTGCACACAGACGAAGGCCACACGTGTCGGGTCGGTGCTCTCGGTGGTGGCTGCGTTTGCGTCGGAGTCTGATTCGTTCGTCATTTGTTTTTTGTCTCTGTTGTTCGTGGTTCGTCTCCAGTCCCCGTCCGCATCGTCGACGTGCAGTCCCCGCCGTCAATCGTCTTCCTGTGTCAGCCCCGCGGAACCGGTGCTGTCCAGTCTGCCCGTCTCGAAGCCGCCCCAGTCGAACCGTCGCTGGAAGTACAGCGCGACGTTCACCAGCGCGAGCAGGACCGGAACCTCGATGAGCGGGCCGACGACGGTCGCGAACGCGACGCCCGACCCGACACCGAACACTGCGACCGCGACAGCGATAGCGAGTTCGAAGTTGTTCGAGGCGGCGGTGAAACCGATCGCCGTCGTCGTCGAGTAGTCCGCGCCGATGCCGCGCCCCATCCCGAAGCTCACGAGGAACATCACGACGAAGTAGATCGTCAGCGGGACTGCGATCAGCAGGACGTCGCCGGGGGCTGCGACGATGTTCCCGCCCTGCGTGGCGAACATCACGATCACGGTAAACAAAAGCGCGACGAGCGTCAGCGGATCGATCAGCGGCACCAGCCTCTCCTCGTACCACTCGCGGCTCTTGGCCCGCGTGCCCACGAGGCGCGTCAGGAACCCGCCGGCGAACGGGATCCCGAGGAAGACGACGATGGCCTCGAACACCTGCATCGGCGTGACGTCGAACGTCGTGATGCCGGCGGCGAGCGACTCCAGCCCGAGCAGCGGCGGCAGAAACAGGGCGAAGAACCAGACGTACACGCCGTAGGTGACGATCTGGAAGAGGCTGTTGAACGCTACGAGCCCGGTCACGTACTCCGTCGAGCCCTCCGCCAGTTCGTTCCAGACGAGCACCATCGCGATGCAGCGCGCCATCCCGATGAACACGAGTCCGAGGAAGTACTCCGGCCGCGCCGGCAGCCCCGGCACGAGACCGCTGAAGAAGATCACCGCGAGCCCGAACATCAGCGTCGGCCCGATGAGCCAGTTCTGCACGAGGCTCAGCCCGAGCACCCGCCAGTTGCTGAACACGGTCGGCAACTGTGAGTAGTCGGCCTTCGCAAGCGGCGGGTACATCATCAGTACCAGTCCGATCTCGACGAGGTGGAAGTTCTGAATCGGCTGTGTCACGCCGGGGGCGACGTAGCCGAGTCCGACGCCGAGCGCCATCGCGCCGAAGATCCAGACGGTGAGGTACTTGTCCAGGAAGTCCATCGACCGCGGGTCGCCACAGCTCTCGCAGTCGCAGTTCGGTCCGTGCTCGTGGGCGTTACTCATCGTCGACCAGCCCCTCGAGCACCGTTACGAGCGCGACGGCGCGGTTCGTCGCGCCGTACTTCTTCCAGCGACCGTCCTGTCGAGCGGAGACGAGGCCGGCGTCGACGAGTTTCGAGAGCGCGTGACTCAACCCGGACTCGGTGACGTCTGTGACTGCGTTCAGCTCACAGACGCACAGTTCCTCCTCGGCCGCGACGAGCGTCCGAACCAGCGTGTACCGCGTCTCGTTTGCGAGCGCCGAGACGATGCCGAGTTCGGCGTCGACGCGCGACGCTCCGAGCGCTGCTTCCAGCGTCCCGAGTTCGTCGAGGCGCTGGTCGACGTCTTCGGTCCGACACTCTCCGAGTTCGTCTGCGAGGTATCGCCGCAGTCGATCCGTCGCTTGTGCCATCGCTTTCTAGTTGAGAGAAAATTCAATTAGTTCTTCCGGTATGGCCCCGAAGAAGATGTAGAGACTGCACCAAAATCGGTTTAGGTGCCGGAGCGAATTAGCACACGACATCGCTTATTGAAAGAACTCTCAAATCAATTCGTGATGCGATGCGGCTCGATGGGAGAGCGTTCAGACGCCCTCGTGATCGCCGATACCTGCCCCGGCGGGGAAACAGCAACCCGATCCGAGCCGGACTGTCTGCTCCCGTCCGGGTCGAACTGCGCTGGCTCTCCTCGTTTCCCTTAGGGATTTTACACTTCGACGCCGAATTCCGAGACGATGTCCTACCGGCTCGGGTTGACCGGCGACGTGATGCTCGGACGACTCGTCGATCAGACTCAGTGGCAGCGTCCGGTGACCGCCGTGTGGGGCGACTTTCTGGATGCGCTCGACGCGCTCGACGGCCTCTTCGTCAACCTCGAATGCTGCCTCTCGGATCGCGGCGAGCCCTGGCGACGCACCCCCCGCGCGTTTCGCTTCCGCGCCGATCCGGACTGGGCTCTCCCCGCGCTGGAACGCGCCGGCGTCGACTGCTGTGCGCTCGCCAACAACCACGTCCTCGACTTCGAGGAGGTGGCGCTCCGGGACACGCTCGATCACCTCGACGCATACCATCTCGCCCACGCGGGCGCGGGACGGACATACGACGATGCACTCGAACCCGCCCTCGTGTCGATCGACGATCTCGACGTCGCGTTCGTCTCGCTCACCGACAACACCCCGGAGTACGCGGCCACCGACTCGTCGCCGGGTACGGCCTACGTCGCGATCGACGTCGACGACGAACAGACGCGATCGACGGTCAGCGAGGCGCTGGAGCGCGCAAGGTCGCACTCACCCGATCTGTTGGTCGTCTCACTGCACTGGGGGCCGAATATGGTCGAGGCCCCACCCCACCCGTTCCGGGAGTTCGCTCGGTGGCTCGTCGACGAGGGCGTCGACGTCGTCCACGGGCACAGCGCGCACGTCTTTCAAGGAATCGAGGTGTACCGGGGGCGGCCGATCCTCTACGACGCGGGCGATTTCGTCGACGATTACGCCGTCGACGCCCGCCTCCGGAACGATCGGAGCTTCCTCTTCGAGTTGTCCGTCTCCGCCGACGGCGACCTCTCCGAACTCCGTCTTCGCCCGACGGAGATCTACGACTACGCGGTCCACGCTGCGGGTTCGGAGGCGGCGGCGTGGAGTCGTGCGCGGATGCGGGACCTCTCGGCCCCGTTCGGCACCGAGTTCGATCGGGCGGGAGCCGACCTCGTGGTCGATCTCGACCAGTGAGCTGGATCGGGCGGGGGGTTTTCGCCTCGGATCTCGAGCCCTGAGAGGCAGTATCGGTGTCGCACAGCTCGTCGGTTGGAGTGCAAATTTGATATAGCGATATAAAATTTATACTGTTGACACCGCTCGCCCGCCCATATTTGTGTTGTATCGTTGTCTGCCCGGGACAACGACACACCAAAAGCTCTAAGTAAATATACAGAAATGCTCTACCGACTGAAATCGATGCACTTCGAATCGCCCACCCGCGGAGCGACCGGCTTTCGGCGGCTCAGCCCCCCGCGATGACCCGGTCGTACGCCCACTTCGACGAGCTGACTGACTTCGAGCAGTTCTATCGGACCGAAATCGTCCCCGCGATCCGCGCTGACCCGGAGATCGACATCGACCCGGGACGCGAACTGCCGACGTACGCGTGGCTCAAGTCGAACTACTCGGGCTTCGTGGAACGCTTGCGGCGCGACTTCGACCTCTCTCCGGGCCAGTTTTACGACGCCGTCGGTCTCCCACCGAAGCAGGACGAATCGGACGACGCCTGGGCGCTCGACCACGAGCCCACGGTGCGGGCCCTCGAGGACTACCTCGAAGAGCTCGAACGCGACCGTGGACGTGCGGCCTCGACTGTCGAATCCCGCACCTCCCGGCTACGGACGTACGCGACGACCTATCGTGCGGTCAACGACACGAGCGACCTGCTCACGCCGCTTCTGGACGAGACCGCCAAACCCGACGAGATCGCGCGCGTCAGAGACACGTTCCGCGTCCTCGACGACGAACTGGGAACGCTGGCGTCGAAAAAGAAGTACGTCTCCGCGGTGCAGAACTGGTACACCTTCCTCGTCGAGATGGGACGCGGACTCTACAACCCCGCGGCGAACCTCCTGAACCGGTTCGGCTGGGACGAGGACCCGCGATACGACCACCCGGCGCTCTCGCGCGAGGACCTAGCGGGGCTGCTCGAGGCCGCCGACGCCGACGAGCGATTCCTGCTGCTCGGGCTCGCTGGCTGGGGACTCCGACCGGTCGAGGTGTGCGAACTGCACGTCGACCAGCTGGTGCTCGACCCCGACGGCGGCGACGTCCCGTACGTCGCGTTCGAGGCCGGCGAGCGGAAGAACGCGCGGCGCACCCGCAACACCGTCGAGATTCTCGTCGGCGTCGATGCGGTCCGGGAGCGGATCGACGCGCTCGCCGAGCGCGACGGCTGGACGGGCTATCTCCTGCCGGGGCAGTCGGTCGATCGACCGCTGTCGACGGCGACGGCTCGCCGGTGGCTCCGCGACCTCGGGACGCGGGCGGGCGTCACGGTGGAGGGGAGCCACCCGCTGCCGAAGATGGGGCGACGCACTTGGTACCGGCTCTATCGCCGGCAGCGCCCCTCGATCGAGGCGGGGACGGCGGCTGTCGCCGCCGCTCAGGGGAGCCGAGACGCGACTGTCTCCGAACGCAACTACCTCGACGAGCGCACGCGCCGACAGGCACGCGCCGACGCGATGCGCGACCTCGTCCGCGAGGAGTTGGCGGCCGTCTTCGACCCGCGACTCTGACCGGCCGTAGCCGTCCCGCGTTCCGCTCCGACGTGATTCCGGGGCGTCGAACGCCGGAGAAGTCATACGTCTCGCTGCTGTAGCCCATCGAAGAGATGGCACGAGGCTCCGACACCGTCCGACTCCCGCTCGAATCGCTTCGTCGACAGGTGGCCGAAGCAACCGGGCGCTCCGCGTCGTTCGTCGACATCACGGGCGTCGAAGTGGACGGTAACGCCCTCGAAGTTTCGTTTCGGACTCCCGACGAAGACGTCCCTATCGTCGAGATCGTCGTCGAAGGCCCGGAGGGACACACCCAGACCACCTCGGCGCGGCTCGATGCGCCCGCCGGACTCAGAGTGTTCGGCGAACTGCTTCGGGTCGAGTACGCCGGGCGCGATGCCGAGACCGGTGCGATCCTCGTCTCCGTGGCACAGCGGGTCGACGACGACTGGCAAACGCTTCTGGGCTGCGGTCAGATGTGGGCTGTCGAAACCGACCGCGACGGCGAAGCGGTCACGGTGACGTGTCACGTGGAGACCCCGCACTCCGACAGGAAGGCGAGTTCGGACGCCAGTGGGAACAGCGCGGAGTCAGCCGACGAGGACGACGCTCCCAACGCGGGCGACGGCGGACTGCTGAATCTCGACTAATCCTGTGAGGCCCTCTCGACCGGTATGGAGACCTTACCGTCGTTAGTAAACTACTAATCGCTATATCCAATTCTGCCGTCGGCGTTCCGGAGGTGGCGTAGCGTTTCGACCGAACTGTGATCGACCGGTGATCCGCAGTTCTACGAGTGTAGTATATAAAAGTCGTCAAATGACGATCTTATCAGATACGATACTGTCTGCTAGATAATCAGTTCGTATATACTAAATAACACATAGTATAATTGATAAATTCTGATGCGCAAATGTCGAAACCGCACTGATAATCGTTCGGGCGTAAGATTTGGGTATGAAGAAAGAGTTCACCAAACTACACGTTTTTTCACACGTGTTTCTCGCCCTCCTCGTGGCCAGCCACACGGTAGCCACTATCGACAGTCCGAGCGTCCCAGTCGGTAACTTAGACCGGCCGACTACTACGGGCACTCTGTTGGGGGGGAACGATGGTTAATCGGCGTATCCCAGTCAGTGCTGTGGTACTGTCGTTCCTCCTCGTCATCTCTGTGCTTCCTGCCGCTGTCGTCGCGACTCCGGCACCGCCGGCTGCCGACGTACGGCCGCCCTCCGCTACGAGCGGTGAACTGCCCGAGCCGAATCTCTCTGTCGGTCAGTCGCCCTCGTCGCTCAGTACACCCGCCTGGACTACGGACGGCGGGCCCTTCGCTTCCACAAGCGGCAGCGGGCCCGCGACTACGTCTGATCCGTTACTGGGTGCGAATCGGAACTACACGGTGACTGCCAACGGGACGTCGAACTACGTGCTCGACGGTTACGACCAACCGCAGATCACGCTCGTGCGCGGTGAAACATACACCTTCGAGGTGGACGCGAGCGGGCATCCCTTCCACATCTCGACGGACTCGACCGGCGGTGACTTCTCGGGAATCTACACTGACGGCGTGAGCGTCACGAATCCATCGGGTGCGAACGCGAACGCGACCGAGTCCGGCACGCTCACGTTCACGGTGCCGACCGACGCGCCGAACACACTGTACTACGTCTGCGGATTCCACGGTGGAATGGGCGCACAGATATCTGTCGTTGACGATGGGTCCGGCTCGTCCAGATCCGATCGCAAGATGATCACCGACGTCGACGAGCTTCAGGCGATGGAGAACGACCTCGACGGGCACTACGAGCTCGCGAACGACATCGACGCCTCGGTGACGGCGACCTGGAACGATGGCGCTGGCTTCGATCCGGTCGGGACGTTCACCGGCTCGCTGCACGGCGAGGGGCACACGATCGCCGGCCTGACGGTCAACCGGTCGACGTCGGCCAACGTCGGCCTCTTCTCGTACCTGGGGAATGGGCCCGATGGCAACGATCTCTACGAGTTCACGCTCGAGTCGCCCACGGTGGTGGGACGCTTTTATGTGGGCTCGATCGCAGGCAGCAACGCCGGGGCGACTGTCAACGCAGTCCACATCCGCAACGCCACGGTCAATGGGACCAATTCGGTGATCGGTGGCGCCTTCGGGCGGATGTATAATGACAACTCGGACTCGGATATTGAGTCTGTCTACGAGAACTCGATCGTCTCGGTGACGATCGACACGGGCGCGAGCCACGTAGGTGGGGTCGCAGGTGAGTCCGACCACGACAGCGAATACAGTGCTGACACAGCAATCGTCGACAACATCACCGTCTATGCGGATCTGACGGGCGACGACTACACCGGCGGGGTCTTCGGTGATACAGGCAGCGCTATGCAGAAGGGTGACATCCGGATAGAAGATACCACGGTCACCGGGAGCATCGCTGGTGAAAGCTACGTCGGGGGGATGGCAGGACGGGTTTACGGTACATCCATCCGATCACAGCGAAATGCGTTCTCTGCAGATGTGGTCGCCACGGGATCGTACACTGGGGGTGTCGCTGGACAGGTGTATCAGCGACATTTAGATGATCGGCTATATCCCGAGAATCAATTCAAGACGACATCCTCGACGGGGAACGTCACGGGAGGGAACTACGTCGGGGGATTCATCGGGTACTACCAGTATTATGATAACAGCGAATACCCATCCCGCTACCGGTTTAATGACAACTACGCAACTGGGACAGTCCAAGGTAGCACCTATGTCGGGGGTATGTACGGCTACTACCTGTTCAACGACAGAGCATCGACTAACAACTACGTCTATCACGATGACAACTACGCCACCGGCGACGTCTACGGCAGCTCCAGTGTCGGGGGGTACTTCGGCCATATCAAAGTGGATTCCGGGTCACGGGAACACTTTATGCGAAAGAACTACGCGTCGGGATCAGTCTACGATGTCGACGACGGCGCGCCGACCAACACCGTCGCAGGATTCGTCGGACAGGCGTCGGGTGATTCGTGTACTGTTGTTGAACTGAGTCAGTACCAAGAATACAGCGAGCAGTCGTTTTGGGTCGACAGCGACCGCAACGACGACGCGACACAGTTCCTGGGCGATGAGCGTGGTGACTGTGATGAGGGCTACTTCGCCTATCGGTACCGACCGGGGACGGCCGAGACGTACACTGGCGAGGCGTACGATCCGGACCTCTTCGATGGCACATTCGACTATTGGTATCAGGGCTGGGACTCGGGCACGACCCGGTCCAATGGCTATCAGGTGTCACTTCCGGTGCTTCGAGAGAATGAGCAACCCCGGCCGTGGCCCGAACAGCAGACGTACTTCGCAAACGGGTCTGGCAGTGCATCGAATCCCTACATCATCGAGAACTGGCGGCACCTCTCGAACGTCGACCTCGTGGACTACGACTCGCACTTCCTGCAGGTGAACGAGCTCAATGCGTCGACGCCCGGATACGACACCTACGCAGGCCCGCAGGCGAACGATGGTGCGGGATGGCAGCCGCTGTACAACAATGAGTATGCGATCGAGTACGACGGCGGCGGCCACACGATCAGCGACCTGTACATCAATCGGTCGCAGGTCTTCATAGAAAATGAGAATGGCGACCGACTGGTCTCCTGGCGTGCCACCGGGCTCTTCGGTGTGCTCGCGTCCGGGGATAGGGTAACCAACGCGACGTTCACCGATGCGAACGTGAATATGACTGGTAACAGTGCCGCAGGTGTGCTCGCCGGTGAGATCAATACCGACGGCGACGTGACCAACGTCACCGTTCGGGACTCAATCGTCAGTAGCAGATACTACGTCGGCGGCGTCGGCGGGGAGATGAACGCCGACGGCGACCTCCGGCGGGTCACCGTCGAGAACGTGAGCGTCCACGCGCGAGACAATCGCGCCGGCGGCGTCATCGGTCAGATGTACTACGACACGGGGCTGCTTGCAGACGCCACGGTGACGAACACGACCGTCACCGGTGATGGTGCGATCGGCGGCGCGGTCGGCAACCTGGATGGCAGCAGTTCGGGCATCCCCGGCGGCGTGGTGAACGTCACCGTCACCGGCGGTGTGGTCAACGGGACGGGATCATCCTACGTGGGCGGTGTCATCGGTCAAGCCGAATACTTCGACCGCATCGAGAACATCACCGCGACGGTCCCCGTCACAGGGAGTATCAACGTGGGCGGGGCGATCGGTGGGCTTCTAGACATCCCGGGTGATCGCGACATCCGGAACGCGACGGCCAGCGGTGATGTCGTCGCGACGAATCGACACGGCGGCGGACTGGTCGGCGAGGCAACAACTCCAGAGGATCTGAACAATCCCCCACAGGTGTACGACTCTTCGGCGACCGGCAACGTCTCTGGTGGGTCCGGGCTCGGTGGACTGGTCGGCTCGACAGGCGGTGGCCGATATAACGACCCCATCGGCATCACCCGGTCGTATGCGACCAGCGATGTCAACGGAACGTCTACTCTCGGTGGGCTCGTCGGAGATATGTCGAATAACGGCCCCGGTATCACCAACTCGTACGCAACGGGTGATGTGACCGGGACTGGCAGTAACATCGGTGGACTCGCAGGCACAGGTTCGTCACCCATCACCCGATCGTATGCGACCGGGGACGTGAATGGGACCAGCCGAATCGGCGGCCTTGTTGGCTACGGACGGGATGTCAGCGAGTCGTTCGCGACCGGCAACGTGACTGGGACCGACGAGGAGATCGGCGGGCTGGTCGGGTACCTGACCAGCGGGACCGTCGAGGACGCCTACGCTGCAGGCGGCGTGGTCACCGGGGACACCAAGGTTGGCGGGCTGGTCGGGGAGTTATTCAGCAACAACCGGATCGACAACGCGTACGCGGCGGTGGAGGTGCACGCCCAGACGGACCTTCGCGGCGGTTTCATCGGCTACGAGTACTACGACACTGACGGCGGTGATTGGTTCTGGATCGACGTCAGCCGCAGTGACGATGTCGCACAGAACGAGTCTGTGCGCGCGGACACGGACAACCGCGTCGGCAGCGGCGACTACCGGGGGCTCGGCTACGACCCCGTCGCCTCGCCCACCGACGACAGCGTGGTGACACCGCTCGGCAATCCCAACCTCGCCGAGATCAGCGGGCACAGCGAGTGGACCGTCGACGTCAACGAGACTGTCGCAACCTACCCGTACCTCGTGAACAACGTCCCACCGGAGAAGCCGGGACGGTCGCTGCTGTACGGAACGAGCACGGCGACGCCGGTGATCGTCGAGACGAACGCGACCGACGCGGCGGGACTGTCGATCCCCGAAGCGTACGCACAGGACGAAGACGTCCCCGCCTACTGGATCGGCGGAAGCGATGCGAACATCACGATCCGGAGCCCGATCCAGTTCGATTGGCAACTGGCACCGGACGGGAACGCCACCGGTTCGGCGACGAATGCGACCGGCGAGAATACGACGCTTACGGCGGCCGATCCCGGTTCGTACAACCTCACGCTGACGGTTGCAGACGCGATGGGTGCTGGTTTCACCGATTCGACCACTGTCAGAGTCAACGATACGACGCCCCCGATAGCCGCGGTGGCGACGAACGCCTCCGCCGCACCGACGATCGCACAGAACTACACACAACCCGAGTACGCCTCCCGCGGGTGGAACGCCTCGAACTCGACCGACAACGGCGAGATCGACAGCTACGAGTGGTCACTGGAGGCGATCCAGCTGGTCGAAGACACCGATCCTGCAACGGTGAGCGCGACCAAGACCGGGGCAGTCGTCACTTTCGCGCCGGACGAGCCGGGCACCTACAACGTCTCACTGACCGTGACCGACACCGGTGAGAACACGAACACCACCGCACGGACACTCCGCGTTGTCGACGCCTCACCCACGCCGGCGAGTACGACGACTGCACCGCGGAACCTCTCGACGGCACCCGTAGTTCACACACTGGATACGTCCTCTCGCGCCGGAGGCCTCGGGGGAATCGTGTGGAACGATGACGGAACGAAACTCTACGTCGCAAACTATCTGCGAGACACTGTCGATTCGTACGAACTGAGCACGCCGTACGATCTGTCCACGGCGACGGATGGAGCAAGGTACCAAGGAGCCCCTTCGGGGATCGCTGGAATCGCCTGGAACGCCGATGGTACCAAACTGTATCAGATTCCCTACAACGACAACGGCAAGGTGTATGTGAACACCGTCGCGACGCCGTATGACCTCACGACGGTCGGCAGTGGTCAGTTCTACGACCTATCGAGTGAGCTCTCTGGGGCCGACTACCTCGGAGGCATCGAGTTCAGTCCCGATGGCTCGAAGGTCTACTTCCCGACCTACGCTGACGACTCGGTCGTCGAGTACGACCTGTCGACCCCGTACGATCTGTCCACCCGAGAGGCGACGCCAACCACGCTCGAGGTAGATCCGTCGGGCGCTGAAGAGACTCCGTACGGTGTCGAATGGCTCGAAGGAGGCACGACGCTGTGGGTGATAGGGTACTCCGGAGGGGGCGTGGGTGTCTACGACGTCTCGACGCCGTACGACGTCTCGACGGCCACCAAGACCGGCGAGTCCGAGTTCCCCGGAGTGGCTGCACCCGGCGGCATCACGTTCGATCCGACGATGTCGACGGTGTACGTGCCTGACTACAGTGGCGACGACGTCACGGCGTTGGACGTGCCGCTCCAACTCGAGACGCCGAGTACCTTCGACGCCGGCGTGAGCGAGCCAATCCCCGGTAACTCGATCGCGAGTTACAACTGGACGCTCGCGGTCGACGGCGGCGAGAACCAGACGTTCACCGGCGAGCAAATCACGGTCGATACGGTCAACAAATCGGGAGTACACGACCTGACGCTCGCCATCACAGGATCGAGTGGTGACACGGCCGAGCGCACGTGGGTCGTAGAGGCGACCGCGCCGACGGCGACGATTTCGACGAACGCAAGCAGCAGTGGCGGTGCACAGACGTACGAGCAGCCGGAGGATGCGACGCGGAACTGGAACGGGTCGGCCTCGAGCGATGCAGGCGAGGTCGTCGCGTACGAGTGGATGCTCAACGCGACAGATCTGATCGACGACACCGATCCGGCAACGATGAACGCGACCGCCACCGGCGAGAACGTCACGTTTGCGCCGGCGACTCCCGGCAACTACACCGTCTCGCTGACAGTGACCGACGCGGTGGGCGTGCAGTCGACCACCTCGACCACGCTACGTGTAAAAGACATCTCACCGCGGCCAGCGTTCACGACAACTGCGCCGCGGAACCTCTCGACGGCACCGGTGATAGACACGCTCGACGTCAGCTCGGCCACCGACGCACCGAGTTCGCTCGCGTGGAACGACGACGGCTCGAAGCTCTACGTCGCGGGCGCAAGCCAGGACGAGGTGCAGGCGTACGAGCTGTCCACGCCGTACGATCTCTCGACGGCCACCGCCGGGAACACGTTCTCGTGGTCACGGACACCAAATGGTGTGGCCTGGAACGAGGACGGAACGCAGCTGTACCTGGCAAATTGGGAGGGATCCACTGGCAGTCAGATATACAGATACAGCATCGGAACGCCGTACGACCTCTCCACGCGCGGGTCCGGCACCGTCATGTCGCTCTCGAACTATCCCGGCGGTCGACCCAGCGCGCTCGAGTTCAGCCCGGACGGCTCGAAGCTGTACGTCGCGACCTACACGAGCGACGAGGTTGTCGAGTACGACCTCACTACACCGTACGACGCGACGACACACGAAGCAACGCCAGTCACGCTGGACGTTGCTCCTGAGGGGGCTGAAGAAACCCCACACGGCATCGAGTGGCTCGAAGGAGGCACGACGCTGTGGGTGATGGGGTACTCCGGAGGGGGTGTGGGTGTCTACGACGTCTCGACGCCGTACGACGTCTCGACGGCCACCAAGACCGGCGAGTTCGAGTTCTCCGGCGTGAGTACACCTGGTGGCATCGTGTTCGATCCAACGATGTCGATGGTGTACGTCCCGGACTACTCCGGTGACGATGTTACTGCATACAAGTCGCCGCTCCAACTCGAGACGCCGAGTACCTTCGACGCCGGCGTGAGCGAGCCAATCCCCGGCAACTCGATCGCGAGTTACAACTGGACGCTCGCGGTCGACGGCGGCGAGAACCAGACGTTCACCGGCGAGCAGATCACGGTCGACGACGTGAACGGCTCGGCAGCAACCGACCTGACGCTTACCGTCACTGATTCCAGCGGCGACAATGCGTCGCGCACGTGGGCGGTGAAAACCACAGTGCCGACGCCTGCAATCGCGACGAATGCAAGCGACGCGTCAGATCCACAGGTCGCGTACACTCAGCCGGTGGGCGACGTACACTCGTGGAACGGATCGAACTCCACTGATCCGGGAACGGTCGAATCGTACGAGTGGACGCTCGATGCGACCGACCTTCGCGACGACACCGACCCGGAATCGGTCAACACCACCAAAACGGGCGAAGAAGTGACGTTTTCGCCGAGCGTGGCCGGAAACTACACAGTCTCGCTGACGGTGAGTGATTCGGTCAGTATCAGCAACACGACGACGAAGACGCTGCAGGTGACTGATTCGACACCACCGATCGCAAACATCACCACGAATGCGACCGCCGCAGCGTCGGTCACCCAGCGGTACGCTCAGCCCGAGGCAACGACTCGAAGTTGGAGCGGAGCGAACTCGACAGACAACTACAACGTCACGCAGTACAACTGGAGCCTGAACGCAACGAGCCTGAAGGACCCAGCAGCGCAACCCTCGGCCGCGAACACCTCCGCAACGGGAGAGACGGTCTCGTTCACGCCGACTGAACCGGGCAACTACACCGTCTCGCTGACCGTTGCCGACGGCGATGGCAACGAGAACACCACCCGGACCTCGCTTCTGGTCCCAGCTGTTCCGAAACCGGTCGTTGAGACGAACGCGAGCGCCGCCTCAGAGTCCGAGTACCACCTGACACAGCCAGAAGGGGCCGTTCGTTCGTGGGACGGATCGAACTCCACGGACGTCGGCGCAGTCGAGGTCTACGAGTGGACGCTCAACGCGACCAGTCTTCGCGACGACACCGACCCGGCCTCGGTCAACACCACGAAGACCGGTGAAGCAGTGACCTTCTCGCCGGGAGTCGCTGGAAACTACACCGTTTCGCTAACCGCGACCGACGTGGTCGGCATCAGCAACACGACGACGAAGACGCTCCAAGTGGTCGATGCGACACCACCGGTCGCAAACATCACGACGAACGCGACCGCCGCAGCGTCGGTCGCCCAACAGTACGCCCAGCCCGAGGCAACGACTCGAACCTGGAGTGGGTCGACGTCGACTGACAACTACAACGTCACGCAGTACAACTGGCACCTGAACGCGACGAGTCTCGACGATCCAGCCGCGCAGCTCTCGGCCGCGAACACCTCCGCAACGGGAGAGACGGTCTCGTTCACGCCGACCGAACCGGGCAACTACACCGTCTCGCTGACAGCGACCGACCGCGATGGCAACCAAAACACCACTCGGACCTCGCTTCTGGTCCCCGTCGTTCCGACGCCGGTCGTCGAGACGAACGCGAGCAGTTCGCCGGACCCACAGCTCGCGTACACCCAGCCGGCTGGCGACGCGCGTTCGTGGGACGGATCGAACTCCACGGACGTCGGCGCAGTTGAAGTCTACGAGTGGACGCTCAACGCGACGACACTCCTCGACGACACCGACCCGGCCTCGGTCAACACCACGAAGACCGGCGCAGCGGTGACCTTCTCGCCGAACGTCGCCGGAAACTACACGGTGTCGCTGACAGCGCGGGACGTCGTCGGAGTCGAGAACACGACCACGACGACGCTGCACGTGGCCGATTCGACGCCACCGGTCGCGACCCTCACGACGAACGCGACCGTCGGAACGTCGGTCGCCCAGCAGTACGCCCAGCCCGGATCGGCGACTCGGACGTGGAGCGGAGCCTCCTCGACAGACAACTTCAACATCACGCGGTATCGGTGGCACCTGAACGCGACGAGCCTCGACGATCCGGCCGCGCAGCTCTCGGCCGCGAACACGTCTGCGACGGGAGAGACGGCCTCGTTCACGCCGACCGAACCGGGCAACTACACCGTCTCGCTGACCGTTGTCGACGGCGATGGCAACGCAAACAGCACGCAGGTCTCGCTCGCAGTGCAAGACCGGACCTCCCCGACGGCGGCGATCGAGACGAATGCGAACCGCGCCACTGCGCTGCCACAGCTGTACGCGCAACCGGAGGACGCGACCCTGTGGTGGAATGCGTCGAATACGACTGACAACGGTCGGATCGCAGGGTACAACTGGACGCTGAATGCGACGACGCTCGACAACAGTTCCCTCTCACTCGATCGCGCGAATACCTCTGCAACGGGGGAGAACGTCACGTTCGCGCCTACCGAGCCGGGGAACTACACGATCTCCGTGAAGGCGACTGACGCCGACGGTAACGCCAACTCCACGCGAGTCACAGTGCGAGTTTCGGACGCGACCTCGCCAGTTGCAAACTTCACAACCACGGCGACCGCGGACCCGTCCGTGCCGCAATCGCACGCACAACCGGTCGACTCCACGAGACAGTGGAACGGTTCGTCGGCGACGGACAACGGACAGATCGAACACTACGAGTGGACGCTCAATGCGACCAGTCTGAACAACTCGTCGGCGTCGACGGCGTCCGCGAACGCATCCGCGATTGGCGGAACCGCCTCGTTCACACCGACTGCCCAAGGCAACTACACGGTGACACTCACCGTCACCGA
The DNA here is from genome assembly GCA_003665935.1 of Halobellus sp. Atlit-31R. Lineage (GTDB taxonomy): Archaea > Halobacteriota > Halobacteria > Halobacteriales > Haloferacaceae > Haloquadratum. The sequence continues at coordinate 154,772 of QPLR01000004.1, forward strand.
CGCCGACGGTAACAACAACTCGACCCGGACGACGCTCCACGTTGGGTCACCGGACACCGACGGCGATGGCATCCCCGATCCACAGGAGGGCAGCGGTGATACCGACGGTGACGGCATTCCCGACGACGAGGACACCGACAGTGACGGGGACGGCATCCCCGACAGCGAGGAGGGTGGCGACGACACCGACGGTGACGGCGTGCCCGACAACAAAGACACTGACGCCGACGGTGACGGCGTGCCCGACAGCAAGGAGGGCAGCGGCGACACTGACGGCGATGGAACTCCGGACAGCGAGGACACCGACGCCGACGGGGACGGCATCCCCGACAGCGAAGAACCCGACACCGACGGTGACGGTATCCCGGACGGTCGCGAAGGCAGTGGGGACACCGACGGGGACGGCACCCCCGACGACGAGGACACCGACGCCGACGGGGACGGCATCCCCGACAGCGACGAAGGGCTGACCGACACTGACGGCGACGGGACGCCAGATAGCAAGGATACCGACGCCGACGGCGATGGCATCCCCGACAGCGACGAGGGCGGTGACGACACCGACGGCGACGGCATCCCGGACAACAAAGACACCGACGCCGACGGTGACGGTCTCCCCGACAGCGAAGAGGGCGATGCAGACACCGACGGCGACGGCATCCCCGACAGCAAAGACTCCGACACAGACGGGGACGGCATCCCTGACAGCGACGAAGGGACTGACGACGCCGACGGCGACGGCATTCCGGACAACAAAGACGGCGACGCCGACGGGGACGGCATCCCCGACAGCGACGAGGGCAGTGAGGACAGCGACGGCGACGGCATCCCAAACAACAAAGACACCGACAGCGACGGGGACAGGATCCCCGACAGCGACGAGGGCAGTGAGGACACCGACGGTGACGGCGTGCCCGACAACGAGGACACCGACGCCGACGGCGATGGCATCCCCGACAGCGAGGAGGGCGACGGCGACGCCGACGGCGACGGCATCCCGGACAACAAAGACGGCGACGCCGATGGCGACGGCATCCCAGACGGCGAGGAGGGGAGCGGCGACACCGACGGTGACGGTGTCCCCGACAACAAAGACACCGACAGCGACGGTGACGGCGTCCCGGACGACAGCGACGACGACAGCGACGGTGACGGCATCCCCGACAGCGACGAAGGGACGGGCGACAGCGACGGTGACGGGATCCCCGACAGCAGAGACACCGACAGCGACGGTGACGGCATCCCCGACAGTGAGGAGGGTGGCGACGACACCGACGGTGACGGCGTCCCGGACAACAAGGACACCGACGCCGACGGTGACGGCGTGCCCGACAGCAAGGAGGGCAGCGGCGACACCGACGGTGACGGTGTACCCGACAACAAAGACACCGACGCCGACGGCGACGGGACGCCAGACGGTGAAGAGACTGACACCGACGGCGACGGCATCCCTGACGACCGCGAAGGCACCGGCGACACCGACGGTGACGGCACCCCGGACAACGAGGACACCGACAGCGACGGGGACGGGATCCCCGACAGCGACGAAGGTGCGGTCGACAGCGACGGTGACGGAACGCCGGATAGCAAAGACACCGACAGCGACGGGGACGGGATCCCCGACAGCGACGAGGGTGCCGGAGATGCAGACGGTGACGGCATCCCGGACAACCGCGATACCGACAGCGACGGGGACGGGATCCCCGACAGCGACGAAGGTGACGGCGACGCTGACGGTGACGGTATCCCGGACAACAAAGACACCGACGTCGATGGCGACGGCGTGCCCGACAACGAGGAGGGCAGCGGCGACACCGACGGCGACGGCATTCCGGACAACAAAGACACCGACGCCGACGGGGACGGCATCCCCGACAGCGACGAGGGCAGTGAGGACACCGACGGTGACGGTGTACCCGACAACAAAGACACCGACGCCGACGGTGACGGCATCCCCGACAGCGACGAAGGGACTGGCGACGCCGACGGCGATGGCGTGCCGGACAACAAAGACACCGACGCCGACGGCGATGGCATCCCCGACAGCGAGGAGGGCGACGGCGACGCCGACGGGGACGGCATCCCGGACAACAAGGACACCGACGCCGACGGCGACGGCGTGCCCGACAGCAAGGAGGGCAGCGGCGACACCGACGGTGACGGTGTACCCGACAGCAAAGACACCGACGCCGACGGCGACGGGACGCCAGACGGTGACGAGACCGACACCGACGGCGACGGCATCCCGGACGACCGCGAAGGCACCGGGGACACCGACGGTGACGGCGTCCCGGACAACGAAGACACCGACAGCGACGGTGACGGGATCCCTGACAGCGAAGAGGGTACGACCGACGCCGACGGCGACGGGATCCCCGACAGCAGAGACACCGACAGCGACGGTGACGGTGTACCAGACAGTGAGGAAGGTACCGGCGACGCCGACGGCGATGGCGTCCCCGACAACCGCGACACCGACGCCGACGGCGACGGGATCCCCGACGGCAAAGACACTGACAACGACAACGACGGGATCTCCGACAGCGACGAGGGAGCTGGTGACAGAGACGGTGACGGGATCCCAGACAGTCGAGACACCGACAGTGATAACGACGGGATCCCCGACAGCCGAGACACTGACAACGACAACGACGGGATTCCCGACAGCGAAGAGGGTGGCGACGACACCGACGGTGACGGCATCCCGGACAACCGCGACACCGACAGCGACGGGGACGGCATCCCCGACAGCGTAGAGGGCGGTGCAGACACCGACGGTGACGGCATCCCGGACAACCGCGACACCGACAGCGACGGGGACGGCATCCCCGACAGCGACGAAGGCGCCGGCGACACTGACGGAGATGGGATCCCCGACAGCAAAGACACCGACGCAGACGGCGACGGCGTCCCCGACGGAGGGGCCGACTCGAACGACGGGTGGGAGCCGGACGACCGCGACCCCGTCCCCGACCGGGAAGGCGGTGAGGATGAACCCGAGATCTCTGTCGTCGAACTCCCGGACGACGAGGACATCGACTCTACCGACTCCGACTCCGAGGCGACCACGGTGAGAAACCGGAACAAGGTCGACATCTCGAACGCGAAATCGGGTGACGTGATCAGTATCGCTCTCGACGCCGGCGAGATCGACACCACCGGCGGCGAACGTGACACGACGGAGACTGCCACCACCGACGAAAGCGCCGACGCGAACGCGACCACCGATACGACGGAGATCGGAGCGAACACGGGTGACGCCGGTGACAGCAGCGAGACGAACGAGACCGTTACGCCCGCGTCTAACACGACTACCTCGCAGACAAACGTGATGGCCGACGGACTGAACATCACGGTCAAACGGGAAGGGAACTACTCACTCTCCGTGGAGAGTCTCGAACCCGAAGCAGTGGTCGTCGACGCATCCACCCGCGCAGGCGCGACACGCCAAGATGTCGAAGAGGACGCGACCACCGGCACGCCAGTCACGGTTGTCAATCGCCTGGACGAAGACGGTCAGCGCTTCGTGCGCGAGACGAGCCAACGGCCGATGGGATACATCGTCGTCGACCACGAGTTCCCGGATACAGATATCGAAGGCGTTACCCACACGTTCCGCGTGCGGAAGGCACATCTCGATGCGATGGAGATCGACGCCGAGTCGGTCACGCTCTACCGCGACGAACCAGGCGGATTCCGAGCCTTGGACACCAGACCGATCGGTGAGAACGGCCCGTTCTACCGCTTCGCGGCGGACTCACCGGGGCTGTCACTGTTCGTGGTCGGAACGAACTCGTCCGCCTTCGAGACCAGCGACCCAACGCTGCAGTCGTTCGATCCGACGACCGGGGCGCTCGAAGCGACGGTCGTAGTGCGCAACGTCGGTAACGCATCCGGCGAGATGCCGATCCAGCTGTCGCTGAACGGTACCAGCCGTTCGACCGAGACGGTGTCGCTGGACCCCGGCGAACGCCGAGCCGTCACTCTGCGCACCAGCGTAGACGCACTCGGATCGACGGTGGTCGCCATCGCCGGCGAAACGCTCGGAACTGTCGAGCTAGAGGCAACGACAGACGGCACGCAGTCACGTACCGAGGGGACGCAGACAGGCACGGATGCGGCACCCGGCCCGGATTCGGACACGAATCAGATCGATCCCACCGGAATCGATGCCGCCACCCCCATCCGCACGATCCTGTTCCTCATCGCAGGGCTCAGTGTGGCGATACTGACGTTGCGGATGGTGCGTCGCCGGACCAACAAGTAGTACCGGCCCAGCTTGCCGCACCGCGCTCCTCGTCGGAGGCTCAAGACGAGGACAACCGAGGCGTGTCGTGTTTCGCGCTGCAAACCGCTCGTCGAAGTCGGTCGTGCTGCGGTAGACGCGTACCTCTCGACACCGGACCGAAAGCGGAATCGCGTTTCTCGATGCCGAGAGCCGCAGTCCCGAACAGTACATTTGTTGGTGTTCCAACTGCAACCAACGGCACACGTATGACCATCATCGCGAAAGTGTACTTTTCCCATCCGAGGATGGCCCTGGCGAACGTCATCTCGTCACTTCCGGAGGTAGAGATCCGGGTACTGCAGGAAGTGAGCACCGATCCTGTCAGCGACCAGTCGTTCTTCGTCGTCGAGACCGACGAGGTCGACGACCTCGAACGCGCGCTGGCGGGTGACCATACGGTCGAAACCGCCCATCGCGTATCGAGCTACGAAGACCGCCCCGTCTACAGCATCGAGTTCACCGACGACGCACTCCTTCTGGGGTCAGTCGTCACCGGACAGGACGGCTTCGCGCTCAACGCCTACCGATACGACGACGGCTGGGTCGAACGCTGGCAGCTGCCGAGTCGCGAGTCGCTCCAGTCCGTCTGGGAGTACGCGAACGACCAGTCGTTCGAGTTCGATATCCACGAGATTCACCAGATCTCGGAGAGCAGGCAGTCGGACGCGAGCGGGCTGACGGACAAACAGCGCACGGCGCTGATCTACGCCTACGAACACGGATACTTCGAGGAGCCGCGGGAGACGACGCTCGAAGAGATCGCAGACGAGTTCGACATTTCCACGACCGCGGCGAGCGGCCGCGTCCGACGTGGGGTGAAGAACCTCATCGAGTCGTCCGCGCAGGATCTCACCCGCTGAGTCGGCACAGACTGCGCCGTCCCTCCCGGCGCTGTCTCGCCAGCGGGTGACGATTCGAGACAGAACTTTCTGTTTCATCAACATACTGCCGCTATGGCGCGCACACTCACCGGACGACTCCTCACTGGTGGACTCGTCATTCTGATCGGCATCCTGCTGCTGCTCGAGACGACAGGCCTCGCGGAAACGGGTACGCTCTGGGACTTGGTGCCGGCACTGTTCGTTCTGCTCGGCGTCTGGGCGCTCCTCAGAAGCGATTTCCGCAACCTCACGGGACCAGTGCTCGTAATCGCCGTGGCGGGTACCTTCCTCCTGCGGAATCTCGGGATCGTCACCGACGAGCTGATCGGGACGTGGTGGCCGCTGCTTCTCGTTCTCTTCGGGACCCTCCTCGTCGTCAGTCGCTCGCGTCGTCGGGGCCGACTCCGAAACGCCGCCGACTCCGACGGCGAAATCACTGCCGTCGGGGTGTTCGGCGGTGGCGACCGGCGACTCTCGACGGACGCCTTCACCGGGGCCGAAATCGTCGCCGTCTTCGGCGGCGTCGACCTCGACCTTCGAGACGTCTCCGTTCCGACCCCGCCCGCGGTCGTCGAAACGGTCTGTCTCTTCGGCGGCTCCGACATCCGCGTTCCCGAGTCGTGGGACGTCCGCCTCGACGTGCTGGCACTGTTCGGCGGTGCCTCCGACAGCCGACCGCGGCGCGCAACGTCGCCCGACGACGCCGGCGACCGTGGCGAACCCGACCTCGTCGTCACTGGGCTCGTGCTCTTCGGCGGCGTCGAGATCGTGGACTGAGACAGGTCGAGATCAGCCGATCACCCGCGACCGGTCTCGACCGAGCTCTCGGCTTCGGTAGCCCCCGCTGTCGACGTAGAGCTTGCTGCCCCGGACCGGGCGCTACCGTCTCACGCACCGCTCTGGGCACTCGCCGACCCGAGCAGCCGCCAGAGTCGGCGACCGGCGACGCCGAGAGTGAACCCGGTGAGCGCGAGCGGCAGTCCGAGCCCCGCAGCCAGCAGACAGGCGACCGTCGTCGCGTTCGGGATGCCGACTGTCCCACCGGACCCGAGTGTCAGCCCGTAGCGCGCGAAGGCGACCCCGAATACGGGCGCGGCCACGAGCAGCGCGGTCGGTACGAGGCCCGAGTTGACCGCCGCAGTTGCGGCCGCCAGTGCGACGAGCGCGCCGACGCCGACAAAGATCATCAGATGCGGCTCCGTCCCCGACCAGGTTCCTCGAACCCACCCCCGAATCGACACGTAGCCGACCTGTGCGGCCCAGTAGTTCGCAGCGAGCGAAAGCAGCGGGGCGATCGCCAGCACTGCCGCCGAGACGTCCAGTCGCCGGCCGAAGACGACGCGCGTGACCGGGCCCGCGAGGAGGTTCCGCAGCCTCTCCGTCGGAAGGTTCCCACCGGACCGAAGCGTGGCCGTCACCAGGTCGGCGGTCGCCTGCCAGCCGACCTTCGCAAGCCAGCCGATCTGTGCCAGCAGCTCGCCGAGCCCCTGTTTGAGTAGCGACCCGGCCAACACGACGAGATCGACGGCCCTCTGCAGGGTGGCACGGATGGAAGTCGAGCCGGAAGACATCGGTAGCAAAATGTTTCACGCTTGGTAAAAAGCTACTCCCGACATCGCGCCGCCAACGCCGGCGGCGACACGATCGGACCGTCCGTTAGCCGCTCGTCAGTCGCCTCGTACTCCCAGTGGTCGGTTGTATCCGCCGTGCCGACGCCACTGCGTGCCGTCACGAGCGCGTTATGACACGAATAGTTATATATTATAAATCTGGTTCGATCTCCACGAACGGAGCCGCACTGGGTCTCTCGACCGCTGCGTCGGAGGGCTTGCGGCACCCGGTGGCTGTGGGTGGAGCTACCGACGGGCCTGACTCGTCGCGACGTGGCTCGCGCGCCCGGCCGGAGGTTCACCGCTCGAACTGGAGCTCACGGCTCGGCTGCTCGGCGACGACCCACCAGTGGACGTCGTCCTTCGGATGCCGCCGCTCGACGTGCTCTTCCAGTGCCGCGCCCGTTTGGAAATCTTTGCCGCAGAGGTTACACCGGTGATGACGGTTCGACGCCATACTGCGACGTACGGCGCTCTGTGTAATGGGTTCTTTGCCGACGGGACCGCCGACGCCCCGCTCCGGCCGGATCGCGCGGTCGCGAACGAACATTGAATGCCTCCCCCCGTGTACTGGACTGTCGGGAGCGGCCTATGGACATCAGAGAGATCACTTCGACAGCGTACGAATCGTTCGACGAAGACACCCGCGTCTCGGAGCTCGTCGGGACGTTTCAGGAGACGGGAGCCGACGCGGTGGTCATCACCGCCGCCGGCGACTACGAGGGGCTCGTCACGCGACGACAACTCAACTCGGCTCACCAGAACCCCGACGCCAAAGCGCGGAGTCTGGTCTGGAACGTCGCTCGCGTCGACGTCGACGAGGACGTGCGGACGGTCGCCCGGCTGATGATCGGCAGCAGCACGAAGCTGCTCCCCGTCTTTCGGGGCGATGAACTCTACGGCGTCGTCACCGCCGAAGCGCTGCTCGAGGCCGTCCGCGAGTTCCTCGGCGTGCTGTCGGTCGAGGACGTCTACACCGAGGATCTCGTAACCGTCTCCCCGGACGCGACCCTCGGTGACGTGTTGCACACGCTCCGCGAGCAACGGATCACCCACCTCCCGGTGGTCGACGACGACGCGGCGGTCGGCGTCATCAGTATCCACGACGTGCTCGACTTCGCCGCACGCGAGATGGGACGCGGACAGGGTGGGTCGCCCGGTGCGGGCGCTCACCCCGGCGGCGGTAGTTCCCGCGGCGGGTTCGGCGAGCGCGCGGGCGACCTCGAGCGGATGCTCGACCTGCCCGCGGCGAACGTGATGAGTGAACCGGCGGAGACGACGACGGCCGATCGGGCGCTGGACGCGGCCGTCGAGCAGATGCTCCGCGCCGGCGTCTCCTCGCTCGTCGTCACGAGCGAGGACCGGCCCGTCGGCATCGTCACCGACACCGACGTGTTGCGGTCGCTCACCTGGGGCGCTGAGACGCATCTCCCGGTGCAGATCACGAACGTCGACCTGCTCGACGACATCTCGCGGACGGCCGTCGCCGATATGATCGAGGACGTAACGCGGAAGTACGGCGACTTGAACGTCCTCGAAGCGAACGTCTACCTCCACGAGCACGACGAGACGCTCCGCGGGACGCCGCTGATTATGGCCCGGATTCGGCTGTTCACGGACCGCGGCCACTTCGTCGGTACCGGCGAAGGCTACGGCGCACGGCACGCACTCCATCTGGCGCGGAACGTCGTCGAGCGCCAGATCCTCGAAGGGAAGGAGTACGGACGCACGAAGAAACATCCGAGCGACGAAGAGCGATCCAAACTCTACGGCTGGTGGCTCGCCGGCCCCCCACGACAATGACACACGAGATTTCGGACCACGCATCGGACGTTGTACTGCAAGCACGAGCCGACTCGCTGGAGGGCGCGTTCGCCGAGCTGGTCGACGCGCTCTCGAAACTGGTCGGCGGCCCGACGAGACCGCAGCCGGATCCGATGATCGAGAAGATCGATCTCACCGCCCGCGACCTCGAAGCCCTGCTCTTCGACTTTCTGGACAAACTGATCCTCTGTCAGGACATCGAAAACGCGGTCGTCACCCACGCCAGCGACATCGAGATCGACGAGACCGATCTGGGCTATCACCTCTCGGCGACGATCTACGCGACGCCGATCGAACCGGATCAACCGCTCCTCGACGTCAAGGCCCCGACGTACAGCCAGATGCGGATCGCAAACGACGACGACGGCTGGACGGTCAGGGCGTTTCTCGAGGTGTGACGCCCGAGCGCGATCTGAGCGCGCTCCGGGCCCGACCGTGAGCAACGCCTAACTGCGACCCCGTTCGAGGCGTACTCGTGCCGCGTATCCCAGACCCGAAGTTCGTCGACCTCGAAGACGAGTACTACCACGTCAGATTCCGGGATCCCGACGAGTTCAGCGAGATCAGAACCCCGGCGTGGGCGCAGACCGCCGCCGCCGAGATTGCAAGCGGGAGCAAAGTCCGGACGGGGCGCCGCGCGGGGAGCGACGACTGGGCCGTCCAGTCCGTGCTGATTCCGGAGCGCGCGGGGAAATCGAGTGCGCGAACGCTGGCTACGAAGATCGTCGAGAAGCTCGAATCGTAGCCGAGCGGAACACTTCCGACCGCTCCGTCGGCACCCCCGAAGGAACTTCTTTGTGACTGCACCCGGTTACAGATCGTATGGACGAGCTATACGTCGATCAGTTGCTGTCGCGTCCGGTCGAGACCGTCGCTCCGAACACTCCGATCCCCGAGGCTGCGGCGACGCTGATCGAACACGACGTCGGCGCGGTTGTCGTCGTCGACGACGCCGACCGGACGGTCGGCCTCCTGACGGCGACTGACGTCGTCGCGCTCGTCAGGGACGGTACGGCCGCGGCGGGCGTGACCGTCGCCGACCGGATGCGGACCGACGTGATCACGACCACGCGCGACGCGCTCGTCGCCGACGTCGCCGACACGATGGTCGACAACCTGATTCACCACGTTCCGGTCGTCGACGGCGACGACGTCGTCGGGATGATCACGACGTTCGATCTGACGGCGTATCTGGCTCGAACGCTGTAGCGCCCGGCACGGCTGTCAGGCTCGCCAGGTCCGACTGCGCGAGCAACGAGGGGACGGGAGTAACGGACCGTTACTGCCATAACATTCGTACGTTTGTTACCGGCGTATGCTGCTCTTACTGCCGACACAACAGCGCCCTACCGAGAGCGCACTCCTCGTCGACAGTCGCTGCGGTTGGAGTTCGTCGGCGTAATCGCGGCTTCCCGGCTGGCACGCGCGCGTTGCATCCCGTCCACAGCCGGTGTGATCGTCGCCGGGGCGCAGATCACTCGTACTCCAGTCTGGTCAGTTCGTACCGGTACCGCCGTCCCGCCTTCTTGACGACGAGGTGCTGGCCGCCGTCGACGCGTTCGATCCGATCGAAGTGTTCTCCGAGTTCGCCCGGATTCAGCGATCCCTCGACGGTGACGAGGCCGAAGTGCAGGAGCGCAGTCCGGCGGCGCACGTCGTCGGTCTGGCGGGCCTCGGCCACCACGAGGTCACCGTTCTCCAGAATGTCGACGCCGCCGGTGAGCTCCCAGGTGTGGTCGTGGTAGCGTAGCTGCTCGGATCTGAGGCTCTCCCAGGTGGTGTCGGGCATCTCGCTGCAATGGTTTCGTGCGGTCCGAAATCGGTTTTTCGGCGGGTCGGCGGATCGGCGAGTCAGCGGGCCGGCAGGCCGGCGGGTCGGCTGGTCCCCACTGCGCGCATCGGCGTCGACTCACGGCAGCCACCGCGGGCAACAGCGCGCTTCCGGGGGTCGGCCGCTGGCACCGTCCGGCGCGGTCGGCGTCGTCGTGAGGACCTGTTCGCGCCTGGACCGATCGCGGTATGCAGTGATCCCCTTACAGCCCAGATCGACCGCCAGCGCGTACGCCTGAGCGACGTCCGCGCGCGTCGCGTCGTGTGCGAGATTGATCGTCTTCGAGATCGCGCCGTCGACGTGCTCTTGCAGGGCGGCCTGCATCCGGACGTGGCGAGTGGCCGGCACCTCTCGGGCGGTGACGAAGAGCGACGCCAGCTCCGGCGGAATCGGTAGGTCCCGCGGGGACTCGAACTCGCCGCGCTCGAGCAGCGACCGCGCCTGTACCCGGATCGCGTCGGGATCGACGCCGTTCGCCGCCAGCGCATCCAGAAAGTAGTCGTCGAACTCGACCAGCATCTCCTCACCCTGTACGTCGCCGCCGACGTTCCTGAAGTACAGGACGTTGAAAAGCGGTTCACAGCCGCCGGTGGTGTTCGCGATCGTCCCGGTGGTGCCGGTGGGCGCGATCGACGTGACGCTGTGGTTCCGGATCGGGAATCCCCCAGCCCACGACTCGGGATCCGCCCCGGTGTGTCGCTCGAACCACTCGGGGTACGCTGTGGGCTCGGCGTACTTCGACTCCGCCCACGCGCGGAAGCTCCCCCGCTCGACCGCCAACTCGTGGCTCGTTCGCGCGGCCTCCTGATCGATCGCCGCCATCAGCTGTCGGGCGATCTCGCGGGACGCCGGCGAGCCGTAGCGCACGCCCAACTGGATCAGCAACTCGGCGAGCCCCATTATCCCGAGTCCGATCTTCCGCAGCCTGCCGACCGTCTCGTCGATCTCGTCGACGGGGAACTCCGAGACGGTCAGGACGTCGTCCAGGAAGCGCGTCCCGAGTCGGACGAGGCGGCACAGTCGCTCCCAGTCGATCGCCTGTTCGAGGAACGCCTCGACCGCCGGCGCGAGCGCCGCGGGCCCGCCGTCTCGAAACTCGAACCACGGGACTGCGTCGTCGTCGACCAGCAACGAGAGGTTCACGTGCCCCAGCGTGCACGCCTCGTACGCCTCGAGCCCCTGTTCGCCGCAGGGGTTCGTCGCCTCGATCCGATGAGCCGGGTGGCGCTCGACGTCGAAGGAGTGCTCGCGGTTCGTCTCGTCAAGCATCAGGACGCCCGGCTCGCCGTTCTGCCACGTCCCGTCGACGATCAGCTCCCAGACGAACCTCGCCGGCAACGTCATCTCGGCCCCGACCGTCAGATCGGTCTCACCGCGATAGCGGTCGAGGCCGGGGATCTCCTCCGCGTGGTCCCGCCAGAGATTCTGATCGACAGTCGCCCGCGAAGCCGACTCGTACTCCGTACTGTAGAACTGCGCCGCGGCCTCAGTCACCCGGTGCGGCGCGTCGGTGTTCGGACCGACGAGGGCGTACCGGCCGTCCGCCTGTACTGCTTCGTAGAAGTCGTCGGTGATCCCCACCGAGATGTTGAAGTTCGAGAGAGCCCCCGGCTCGCGCTTCGCCGTGCAGAACCGGCCGACGTCGGGGTGCGTGACGCGCAGCACTCCCATCTGGGCCCCGCGCCGCCGTCCGCCCTGTCGGATCTGCTCGCACATCGTATCGTAGACCTCCAGAAACGACACCGGGCCGCTGGCGACGCCGCCCGTCGACGCGACGACGTCACCCCGCGGCCTGAGCGCCGAGAAGGAGTAACCGACGCCGCCGCCGCTCTGCATCACCGACGCTGCGCGCCCGAGCGTCTCGAAGATCGAGTCGAGCGAATCCGCCGGCGACAGCACGAAACAGGCGGCGAGCTGTTGGATCTCGGTCCCCGCGTTCATCAGCGTCGGCGAGTTCGGCAGGAACTCCAGCCCCGTCATCGCGTCGCGGAACCGCCGCTCCCACAGCTCCGAGTCGCCTCCGTATTCGCGCTCGGCACCCGCGACGTTCGCGGCCACGCGCTCGAACAGTTCCTCCGGCGTCTCGATCACCTCGCCATCGTCGTCGGTTCGGAGATAGCGCGCCGGAAGGATGCGCTCGTAGACGTTCTCGCTGAGCCGCTCTCGAAGCGTCTCGCCGCGGACTCGCTTCTTCGGCAGGACGACGTCGGTCGAGTCGATCATCGCTCGGATCCCGGCGCAGGCCACGTCTGCTTTCGGTGATGCCTGTCGGTTGCGATGTACGTCCCGGAGCTACCTATGGGTGTTGGTGCCGCCGATTCGGAGCGGACTGGACCACGTCGGACCACGTTGGATTGGGCCGGAGCGGACCACGCCGGACTGGACCGCGTCGGATTGGGTCGGGTCGCCTCACGTCGGCACGAGACCGGGACAGCGGCCCAGTGCCTCGATTCGCCGCTCCCGACCCCGCATCTCTGCAACGCTCAGCCCTTGATGTTGGCGATGGGCTGCGTCCGAGCGACCTTTGTCGCGAGCCCGAGCGCGTCGCTGACGCGGACGACCTCGTCGACGTCTTTGTACGCCCCCGGTGCCTCCTCGGTCAGCGTACCGCCGGAGCGCGCTCGCACGGAGATACCCCGCTCGCGGAGCGTCCGCCGCAACTCGCTCGCGGAGTACTCCGCCTTCGCCTGCGTCCGCGACAGCACCCGGCCCGCCCCGTGCGCCGTCGACCCGAACGTGAGGTCGAGCGAGTTGTCGCCGCCGCAGAGCACGTACGACGACGTCCCCATACTGCCGGGAATGAACACGGGCTGGCCCACTGACCGGTACGCCTCGGGCACTTCCGGCCGGCTGGCGGGGAACGCGCGCGTCGCTCCCTTTCGGTGAACGAGGACCGTCTGCTCGTGACCGTCGACGCGGTGCCGCTCCTCTTTCGCGATGTTGTGGCAGACGTCGTAGACGAGTCTGACGTCGGTGACGCCGAAGCGGTCGGCGAACACCTCTCTGACCGCCTGCGTCATCGCCTGCCGGTTCGCCCACGCGAAGTTCGCCGCCGCGTACATCGCAGCCCTGTAGTCCTCGGCGATACGCTCGCGCAACGGCGCGTAGATCAGCTGTCGGTCCGGAAGCGAGTCGGCGAGTTCCGGGAACGCTCGCTCGAAACGCCGGATGTACTCGGTGCAGATCTGGTGTCCGAGGCCGCGCGACCCCGAGTGGATCATCACGACGACGCGATCGGGGCGGAGCCCGAACACCGCAGCGGTCTCGGCGTCGTAGACGTCGGCGACCCGCTGGACTTCCAGGAAGTGGTTCCCGGATCCGAGCGAGCCGAGCTGGCTGTGTCCGCGGTTCAGCGCCTCGGCCGGGACCTTCCGCGGACTGCCCGGCAGCCGCCCGTTCTCCTCGCAGTGTTCGAGGTCGGACGGCTCCGCGTGCCCGTGATCGCGCATCCACTCTAACCCCCGTCGGAGGATGCCTCTGAGGTCGTCCATATCCGTGTCGAGGTAGCCGCCCCTCCCGAGCCCGCACGGAATCGTCTCGTAGAGCTCCTCGGCGAGTTCCTCCTCACGCCCCTCGACGTCGGCGTACTCGAGCGGCGTTCGCAGGAGCCGGACGCCGCAGTTGATGTCGAAACCCGACGCCACCGGGGCTGATCACCCCCGTTTCCGCGTCGACGGCGGCCACGCCGCCGATGGGGAAACCGTACCCCTGGTGTCCGTCCGGGAGGACGACCGCGAACTTCCGGATGCCGGGCAGCGTGGCGACGTTTCGCCCCTGACGGAGGGTGCGGTCGTCGCCGTCTCTGAGCCCTGCGAGGAGCGCTTCAGACCCGTAGACGCGTACCGGGACGCGCATCTCGGCGTCCCGCGGGATCTCGTAGATGTTCGTTGCCACTTCCGCGAGTTGGATTTGCTCTGTCTCTGTCATTCGTCTCTGTCGGTGTTCGGCTTCGTCGCTCTATTCTACCGGTCGGTTCCGTCGTCCGGCCCCCCCTCGTCGCCCCGTGCCGGAAGCAACGGCGCGTCGTCGGCTGCGCTGCCGCCCCGGCGCTCGGCCCCGGTCCGGATCGATTCGACTCCTGTCGGCCCCGATTGCAGGTGCCTGTACGAAGTCGACCACCGTAAAGTCTCACCCTGGGACCGCTTCGTCGGGGGAACGTTAACGGGCGATGCCGCCGTTGGTCGAGATATGACCGACCAGCCTTCGGACCTCGTCACGATTCCGATCGACGGGGTCGAACTCGAAGGGGAACTGATCGTTCCGGACGGGGCTGCCGGACTCGTCGTCTTCGCTCACGGGAGCGGCAGCAGCCGACACAGTCCGCGGAACACCTTCGTCGCCGAGGTGCTGCGTCGCCACGGCGTGGGCACGCTCCTCTTCGATCTGCTCACCGAAGACGAGGACCGCGAGTACGAGACGCGCTTCGACATCGACCTCCTGACCGCGCGACTCGACAGCGCGACCGAGTGGCTTCGGGCGCGCGAGGCGACGCGGGACCTGCGCGTCGGCTACTTCGGGTCGAGCACGGGCGCGGCCGCAGCTCTCCGTGCAGCGGCCCGTCGCGGCGACGACGTCGACGCCGTCGTCTCGCGTGGCGGCCGCGTCGACCTCGCCGCCGAGCGACTGCCCGACGTCACGGCCCCGACGCTCTTCGTCGTCGGCGGTGCGGACACGCAGGTGCTCGCGCTCAACCGCGACGCGCTGACCGAGCTCACCTGCGAGAAGGAACTGGAGGTCGTCGAAGGCGCCGGGCACCTCTTCGAGGGCTCGGGCGAACTCGAAACGGTCGCCGAACTCGCCGCCGAGTGGTTCGAGAGGCACCTCGCGTGACCCCGCTGTTGGAGCCGCGCTGTCGCAGCCGCACCTCTTTCGCCGGAGGGTCGTGACCGTGGAGCCGCTCGTGACGCCGAGTGCGGAACACCTCGACGTCGACGCCCGCCGGCTGGCGTCGCACCCGCAGAACGGCACTCGGGCGTTCCCGGACGGAGAGGTGTACGTGCAGCTCCCGGCACTCGACGACGCCGACGAGGTGGTGGTGATCCACTCCGGGCAGCCGACGCCGAACCGCGGGCTGGCGTATCTCTACGGGGCGCTTTCGGCGCTCGCCGACCGCGACCACGCAGTCTCGGTCCTGTTCACCTACGTTCCGTACGGCCGCCAGGACGAGGCGTTCTACGAGGGAACGCTCAACTACGCCCGCTCGATCTGCCGCCTGCTGTCCCGCCACTACGACGTCGAGCGGATCTACGCCGTGGACCCGCACTTCGGCCACCGCGAGTGGGTCAGCGAGGTCCCGCTGTCGGTGCTGCGGGCGTTCCCGCACCTCCGGCAGCAGATCGAGATGGACGACTACGTCGTCGTCGGTCCGGATCTCGGTGCTGTCGAGCGCTTCGGCGTGCCGGGCTTCGAGAAGGAGCGCGCGGGCGCAGCCGACGTGACGCTCTCCGGCGACCTCCCGGTCGACGGCCGGAACGTCCTCGTGTTCGACGACCTCATCGCGACCGGCACGACGATGGTCCGGGCGTTCCACCGGCTGAAAACTCAGGGTGCGAAAACGGTGCAGGCGGCCGCCGTCCACGGTGTCCTCCCGGACGGCGTCCAGCGGGTGCGTGACGCGTACGACGCACTCCACCTCACGAACACGATCGAACGCGACGCGGCGACTGTCGGCATCGAGCCGGTACTGCGGCCCGTCTTTGCTGGCGACGACGGTCCGGCGACGTCCGATCGCCAGTGAGAGAGAGCGGTGACGGGTCGCTCGCCGCCGAGGCCCGCTGTAGAGAGGATTTATGCCACTGGTCGACGAACGTCGAGCTATGGCGCTGGACGTTGAGACGCCGGCCCCGCCGGACCTGACGAACCGCCCGCTGCCGAGCGCGGTCGACGTCGACGCGGTCGAGGACGCCGAGGTGCTGCGACGAGCCGAACTGGAGGACCTGTTCCGCGAGGGAGCCTGGCACGAAGCGTTCCAGGAGTGGGCCGAGTACACGGACCTGACCGGCTCGGAGTTCCGGGCGCTCCGAGACGCGGGCGTCTTCGAGCGACTGGACTTCTACTGGGACCCCGCAGACGCGCGGCTCCGGTTCGAGGTGCCGGAGCTCCCGGCGGAACTGGCACGCCGAGACCTCGCCGCTTACGCCGACACGGAGCTCACGGACCTCTGTCAGACCGTGATCGAACTCCTCGCGGACGCGTACGTCGACTGGAACGACGACGAGTCGCCGCTGGACTACTGGAGCGAGGAGGTCTTCAGCGACCAGACGCCGCCGGAGTGAGGATGCGACTGCGTGCCCCCCCTCCCGTCGTGTGCGGGCACGCCGCGACCGATGCAACATTCACGAGCTACTAGGTATGAGCGAGCAAGACACCGACACAGAGGAGCTACCGTACCAGTGTGAACTGTGCGACGAGCGGTTCGCGACCCGCGAGCAGTTGCGGGATCACGTCTGGGAGTTCCACGAGATGGGCGGCGACATCCCGCCGTAGCCACCGGATCCACGATCGGCACGTCGTCGCGGACGCCCGCCGGCAGTACGTCTGACGTACCGCCCCGTTCAGAAGTGATTACGTCGCCCGCTGTACGGTGTGACGGCCGCCCTGTCGAGTAACCCGAGCCTGTTCGGCGAGGTCGTGTCGCTAACAATGTGAGTCGACCGCCTCGATTCGAACGCAATGGGACCCGAAGAGAACAAAGCGATCGTGCGGCGAATCGTCGACGAAGCGTGGAACGAACAGGATCTCGACGTCATCGACGAACTCTACAGCGACGGGTACGTCGGACACTGGTATCTCCCCGGTGGCGAGGACAGCGACCGCGAGGATCTGAAGGGGTTTATGCAGGAGGTCTTCGACGGCTTCGCGAACTACGAGATGAACCTCGAGTTTCTCGTGGCCGAAGACGACCTCGTCACTGCCGGCTTCACGAGTGAGGGCGACCACGAGGGCGAGTTTATGGGGATCCCGCCCAGCGAGACGGCGGAGCCCGGCAACCCGACCCCCGGACACGCCACGTACCGGATCGAGGACGGCCAAGTCGTCGAAGCCTGGTCCACGTGGGACGCGCTCGGGCTGATGCAGGAGCTCGGGGCGCTTCCGGAGGACCTCTCGTCGGTGGCTCTGTCGGCGGACGACTGACTCCCGCACTCGTGGACGGCCGGCGCGAGCGCGGTCAGTCTGTCGTCACCACTTCGAGCGAGCGCGTCCGCGGGCCGTCGCACTCGACGAACAGAACCGACTGCCACGTTCCGAGGTCGAGGTCGCCGTCGACGACCGGGACGGAGACGCTCTCGCCGAGGAGCATCGCCCGCAGGTGGGCGTCGGCGTTGTCGTCGATCTCGTCGTGCTCGTAGCCGCCGTCGCGCGGAACTACGTAGTCGAGCGCCCGCTCGATGTCGCCGCGGAGGCGCTGTTCGTTCTCGTTGACGACGACGCCCGCCGTCGTGTGTGGCACGAAAACTGTGCACACGCCGCTACCGAGGCCGTCGGGGACCGCCGCGGCGACCTTCGCGGTGACGTCGACGACCGCGACGCGCGCTCTCGTTTTGACCTGAATCGACATAGCCGCGTATACGTCGGCGGGGGTGATCAGTCTACTCCGTCCCCTCTGTGCGCTGGATGTACCGGCCGACCCACGAATGGATTTATTGAGCTGACGCGCGTCAGTGTAGGTGATGCCCCGAACGATAGAGATCAGCGAGCAACTCGCCGAACGCATCGAAGGCCACCTCGAAGACGACGAGACGATCCCCGAGTTCGTCGAGGAACTGGTCGCAATCTACGAGCAGGAGGGCCGGTTCCTGCAGGAAGGCGCGTAACCTCGTTCGCACCGCCGCCCGCGCGTGGAAACGGTCGATTACGGACGTCGCCAGGGGGGAAGCCTCCGACTTACTATCTTGTGGCATCCGATAGCTCGACTATGGATCGGAGCGCGAACGGCATCACGCGACGCGGACTCCTCCGAGCGGCCGCGGGAGCCGGTGCTGTCGCGGGCGCGAGCGGGACCGCGGCAGCGCAGGAGGGAACGACCCACAACGTCGATATGACCGACGAACTGATCTTCGACCCCGATTCGATCACGATCGCGCCCGGCGACACGATCGTCTGGGGGAACGTCGGCAACATCGGCCACTCGGTCACCGCCTACGAGGACGACATCCCCGAGGAGGCAGAGTACTTCGCCTCGGGCGGCTTCGACGCCGAGGACCCGGCGCGGAGCGCGTACAGAGCCGGCGTCCCGGAGAGCGGCGACGTCCCCGGCGGCGACTCGTACCGACACACCTTCGAGGTCGAGGGCACCTACGACTACTTCTGTGTCCCCCACGAGGCCGTCGGGATGATCGCGAGCGTCGACGTCGTCCCCGGCGGTGCGACGCCCGAGCCGAGCGGTCCGCCCGTACCGTCCGTTCCGGACGCGGCCAAGACGCTTCTCGTGACGGTCACCGGCGCGTTCGTCGCCGTCCTCGCGCTCGCGTACTTCTTCATCAAGTACGGCGGCGACTACGAGATGGTAGAGGAGAGCGAACGGTGACCGCCGGTGGAGGTACGCCCCGGCGTCGGGTCCCTCACAGAATCTCGCGGAACGCGTCGACGACCCGCTCGTTGTCCGCCGGGCGCGCGGTGGTCAAGCGGAGGTAGCCGGGGCCGAGTCGATCGTCGTCGAGCGGTCTGACGTGGATGCCCCGCTCACGGAGGCTGGCGGCGACTGCGCTCGCGTCGTGCGGGCTGACGTCCGCGAGGAAGAAGTACGTCTCCGTCGGGAACGTGGTGACGCCGAGCGACCGCAGTTCAGCAGCTAGCTGGTCGGTCCACGAGCGCAACCGACCGATCCGCTCGCGGATCTTCGCCTCGTGTTCGAGCGTCGCGAGCGCGGCCGCCTGGCTCGGCCGCGCCAGCGGATAGGCGTCGTTGCTCGCGTTCAGGTCGGCCGTGATCGGCGCAGGGAGGATCGCGTAGCCGACACGGAAGCCGGCCAGACTGTGCGCTTTCGACAGCGTCCGGGTCACGAGCAGATTGTCGTAGTCGGGCACGCGGTCTGCGACCGGGTCGTCGACGAAGTCCACGAACGCCTCGTCGACGAGGAACCGCGTCTTCGGATGCTGCTCTAGGAGGGCGGGCAACGCATCCATCTCGATCCCGCTCCCGTTCGGGTTGTTCGGATTGACGATCACCGCGAGCGTCGTCTCCTCCGGGAGGTCGAGATCCCGAAGGTCGAACCGGAAGTCCTCGTCGGGATCGAGTCTCGTTTCGGTGTAGCTGTCTGCGAGCTCCGGAAACAGCGGATAGGTCGGCGTCAGCAGGTGGACCTGCCCGCCGAACCGGTCGAACAGCTGTCGCAGAATCAGCTCGGAGCCGGCGTTGACGTGGACGTGGGCCGTCGACACGCCGACGTGGTCGGCGATCCGCTCCCGCAGTGGCGCGGAGTACGCCTCGGTGTAGTGGTTGCTCCGCGGCAGCTCCGCTCGGGCGGCGACGACCGCCTCCTCGAGCGGGGGGAGCGGATTCTCACACAGGAGAAGCGAGATTCCCTCGACGCCAGCGCCGCCTTTCTCCGTCGTCGACTCGCGGGCCATACTCACAGTACGACGGCTGGCCATAACAAAACTGCTACGCGGGGGAGACGCGATCTCGGAGCCGACGACGCTGCGTGCCAAAGTTAATACCCGATAGCTATCAATTTCAGACCGCATATGCTTCCACTCCAGCCAGGGGTTCCTCTCGATCCACAGCAGTACGTCCCGGCCATCGTCAGCGCGATCTCGACAGTCGCCCTGTTCGTCGTCGCCTTCGTCGTCATCTACCTCGTCGGGCGATACTTCCTCACCCGCGCGGTGAGCGGCGGGCTCAGGCGGCGCGGCGTCGACGAGACGATCGTCGGCCTCGCCGTGAGTACGACCGTCGTCGTCACTGCGGCCGTGGGCGTCGCGCTCGCTGCGACCATCGCCGGGTTCGGGGTCGTCCTCGCTGCGTTCGCCACCCTGGCCGGTGCCCTCGCGCTCGCGGTCGGCTTCGCCGCGCAGGACCTCATCGCCAACTTCGTCGCCGGCGTGTTCATCATCCAGGACGAACCGTTCGCCGTCGGCGACTGGATCGAGTGGGACGGCAACGCCGGGGTGGTCCGCGAGATCCAACTGCGGGTGACGAAACTGGACACCTTCGACAACGAACTCCTCACGGTTCCGAACAGCGACCTCGCGAACGCGGCCGTCGTCAACAACGTCGCCAACGAGAAGCGACGGGTGCAGGTCGGCTTCGGCATCGGATACGACGACGACATCGAGCAGGCGCGGGACGCCATCACCGAGGAGGGGGCGGCGATCGAGGGGGTCCTCGACGACCCCGAACCCACCGCGCCCGTCACAGAGCTCGGCGACTCGGCGGTCGTCCTCTCGGGCCGACTCTGGATCGACCCGGACGAGAGCAGCTACGGCGCGGTTCGGTCACAGTTCGTCGAGGCGGTAAAGCGTCGCTTCGACGCCGAGGGTGTCGATATGCCTTACCCCAACACCGAACTCTCCGGGGCGATCGCGGTAGCGAACGACGACCAGCCGGTCGAGGCCGTCACGGACTGACCGCTGCCTCGACCCGGCCACGAGTCCGGAGTCGCTGGTCGCACGATCGTATTTATACCTCTCGCAGACAACCTTCGAGGTGGTGATCGTATGCCAAAGCCAGACCGAACGCGACAGACCCCCGGCAGTACACGGACTCGCGACCGCCCGACGAACGGAGAGACCGCGGCGCTCCCGGTCGACGTGGCCGACCGCGGCGACCGGTTCCTCGTCTCCGCCGACCTCCCGGGCTTCCGAACGCAGGACATCGACGTCACCGTCCGCAAGGACAGACTCCGGATCGTCGCCGACCCCGCCGAGGAGACCGACGGCACCTACCGTCGGCGGGAGCGCGGGTCGGGGACGCGACGGCGCGTGATCCGCCTCCCCGAACCGGTCGACGAGAAACACGTCTCGGCGTCTTACACCGACGGCATCCTGTGGATCACGCTGAAGAAACGGGCACAACCCAAGCGCGTCGAGATCCAGTGACGGCGGGGGACCGTCCGAGTCAAAGATACGACCGCGCCTCGTCGTCTGAAACCTGCGTGAACGAGTCGTAGAACTGACCGACAGCGCCGAAGTACGACGGTTCGTCGACGCAGATCACCTCGTCGGCCTCCTCCCGCAGTCGTTCGACGGTGTCCGGCGGGCCGACCGGGACGGCGAGGATCACGCGCTCGGCCCCCGCGTTCTTGACCTGCCGGATGCAGGCGGTCGTCGTCGCTCCGGTCGCGACCCCGTCGTCGACGACGAGTACTGTTTTCCCCGCCAGACCGGGCGCTGATCGACCCTCGCGATACCGTTCGATCTTCGCGGCGGCGGCCTCGCGCTCCCGCTCGATCTGTGCGTCGACGTAGGTGTCGGAGACGCGCAGGTCGCCGATCAGCGACTCGTTCAGCCAGACCGTCCCGTCGCTGGCGACGGCCCCGATCCCGAGCTCCGGATTCTGCGGCGCGCCGAGTTTCCGAGCGGCGACGATGTCGAGCGGAACGTCGAGCGCGTCGGCGACGACTCGCCCGACCGGGAGCCCGCCGCGCGGGATCGCGAGGACTACGTCCGCCGTCACGCCGCGGTCGCCGAGCACGTCGGCGAGCTGTCGGCCGGCGTCAGTTCGATCTTCGAACATACGCACTCACTCTCTCATTCGAACGTGACGCCGACGTCGGTCGCGTGCTGTCCCTGGGGAGAGATGGTGACCTGCACCTGGTCGATCGAACAGGCGTACTGGTGTGGGTGTTTTCCGCCGGTCGAGAACTGAACCGCCTCCTCCAAGAGCGGGATCGCCCTGAGGTGGTCGAGCTTTCGGTAGACGGTCGAGAGCGGAAGCTCCAGCCGCTCGGATAGCTCCTGTGCGGTCAGCGCCTGTTCGGACGTCGACGCGAGGATCGCCCGGCACTTCGGATCGCTCAGTGCAGTGAGCGCAGCCTGCGTCTGCTCGTTTAGCTCACCACTCTCCGCCGTCGACTCCGCTGACTCCGGAACCATAGCAACACGTACGACTACTCGACAGTCGGTAATAATAATTCGCCTCGGTCGCCGGAGACGTCGACGACACAGTCCGAGTGCGTGCCGCTGTCGACGGTCCAGACCGGTGTTGTGCCGCTGCGACACCGCGGCTGCCGAACGGAACTGCGTCACGCCTCCGGTGGCCGACGATCGGTGCCAGTCGGGACCGCGTACGGCGGATCTACTCGCCTTCGATATCGATCGTACGGGCCTCCTCGGCTTCGATCTTCGGGAGCGTGATCGTCAGCACGCCGTTCTTCATCCGCGCGCTCACGCCCTCCTTGTCGATGTCGTCCGGCAGGCGAAGCGACCGGTGCATCGCCTGCTGTCGTCGTTCGTGCCTGAGATACTGCTCTTCTTCCTCCTCGACGTCCGTCTCGCGCTCCGCTTCGATCCGGAGCGTGTGATCTGTGACCTGAATCTCGACGTCCTCTCGCTCGAATCCGGGGAGGTCGACGGTCACGACGAACTCGTCGTCGTGCTCGACGAGGTCGAGCGCCATCGACTCGTACTCCGAGGACCACCGGGCGAACGGTCCCTCAGACTCCCAGATCCTCGATGTGTCGTCGAACTGTCGGCTCATCCGGTCGAACAGGCGTTCCAGCTCCTCGAACGGGTTACTGCGTGCACTCATACTTCGTACCCACATCTACCTACGACGACCATCGGCAAATAATCTACTGGTGCCGTCCCCGACTCGGAGTGATCTGATCGCCGTGCTGTAGACACCGACTACTGACGCGTCACCGTCGCTAGTAGCCGATTAGTTGTACAAACGCGGTGTTAGTGAGATCAGTGTGTGATTAATTATAGGTCCGTCGTCTGTGGTTGCTGTCGACGGGCACCGTGTGCCCAGTGATCGAGATGCAACAGACGGGAGACGGAGTTATCGACCGAGGATGAACAGAAGACGAGAAGCGACAGCACTCGTCCTCGTCGCGCTGCTGGTGTGTTCGGTTGTGGGGACCGGACTCGCTGCAGGGCAGCCGACCACGAGTGCGGTGACGGAGACAGCAGCGACAGAGCGGATCGACGCGGACGGCTTCCCGGCGGTCACGGCCGCCGCCGGCGACGTCCTGTATCGCGCGAACGCGGGCGGGAGCTTCACCGCTGACGGTGAGCAGTGGGAGCCGCTCGTGGACTACCAGGTCGCCGGGGAGGACCAGACCTCCTCGCACGGTCAACCGAGCACGATCCACGGCTCGGTCCCCGCCGGAACGCCCAGCCAGATCTGGGAGACCGAGCGGTGGGACCCTGAGGGCGGCGCGGAGATGCAGTACGAGTTCGACGTGCAGGCGGGCCAGCAGGTCGAGGTCCGGCTGTACTTCTACGACGGCTACTCCGGCACTGCCAGTGAGGGTGACCGCGTCTTCGACGTCAGCGTCGAAGACCAGACGCTCGAGGGCTTCGACATCGTCGAGACGTTCGGCGACGACACCGGCGCGATGGAGTCGTTCTCGGTCACGAGCGACGGCACGATCGACGTCGACTTCGCGCACGTGACCGAGAACCCACAGCTCAACGCGATCGAGATCGTCTCGACCGAGGCGCAGGCGGACGTGCTCGGCGGCCCGTCGAGCGCCGACTTCGGTACCGTCGTCGCCGGCGACGCCGCCACGGAGACGGTGACGCTGACGAACCTCGGCGACCCGAACAACGACTCGCACCCGGCGATCGCCGTGAGCGACGTCTCGCTCGCGGGCGCGGACGCCGGACAGTTCTCACACGACTTCTCCGGGAGCGCGACGCTCGCTCCCGGCGAGTCGACGGACGTACAGGTGACGTACGCCCCGGAGAGCGCGCAGGCGCACGCCGCCACGCTCGAAGTCACACACAACGGTACCGACTCGCCGCTCACGGTCGACCTGACCGGCGAGGGCTCCAGCGACGTCCCGGTCGGCTTCGGATCGAGCGTCCTGCAGGGCTTCGGCCAGGCACCGCTCACGGCACTGGAGTTCGGCCCCGACGGCCGGCTCTACGTCGCCAAGCAGAACGGGATGGTGTACGCGCTGAACGTCACCCGGAACGGCCCAAACGACTACGCCGTCGAGTCCCAGGAGGCGATCGACGCCGTCCAGGCGATCCCGAACCACGACGACACCGGGACGTACGTGCCCGGCGAGTCCAGCCGGCAGGTGACAGGCCTGACCGTCGGGGGAACCGCCTCCGAGCCGGTCGTCTACGTCTCCTCAAGCGACCCGACGATCGGGGTCGGAACCGACGACGACGACACCGACACGAACTCGGGCGCGATCTCCAAACTGACCGTCGATTGGAACGGCGACGGCACGCTGGCGGGCGTCGACCACACCGTGATGGTGCTCGGGCTCCCGCGCTCGGAGGAGAACCACGCCACGAACGGGCTCGACCTGAGCGCCGACGGCGACACGCTGTACGTCGCGCAGGGCGGCCACACGAACAAGGGCGCGCCCGGAGACAACTTCGGCCACACTCCCGAGTACGCGCTCTCGGCGGCGGTCCTCTCGATCGACCTCGCACAGATCGAGAACAATTACGACGAAAAGAACCTCGAAAACTACGACAGCGACTACCCGAGCGTCGACTTCCTGTACGCGATCCCGACGATCCAGACCGACGACGCGACGGACGGCGACGACCTGCCGTTCGGCGGGAACGACGGCGTGAATATGGCGAAGTGGGTCGAGGGCGGCCCGGTGCAGGTCTACTCGTCGGGCTACCGGAACCCCTACGACCTAGTTCTCTCCGAGGACGACCAGCTCTACGTCATCGACAACGGCCCCAACGGCGGCTGGGGCGGCCAGCCGGTCAGCGAGGGTGCCTCCGGCGTGTGTACCAACGAACCCAACGAGGCCGGCAGCTACGGCACCGGCGACCAGCTCCACATCGCGACGCAGGGGAGCTACGGCGGCCACGCAGCGCCGATCCGGGCGAATCCGACCGGCGCGGACATCTACGATGCGAACGGGAACAAGGTGTTCGACATCAACGCCTCGAACACGCCCGTGCCCGCGTCGCTCGCGAATCCGATCGAGTGTGACTACCAGGATCCGAGCGAGGACAACTCGATCGGCGACACCTTCGGCTGGACCGGCGGCATCGACGAGTACACCGCCTCGAACTTCGGCGGCGCGATGCAGGGCGACCTGCTGGTCGTCGAGGGCGGCAGCAACGTCGAGCGGGTCGAACTCGACGCCACCGGCACCGGCGTCACGAACCAGGAGAACAACTTCTTCACGCCGGGCAGCGCCCTCGGTATCGCCGCCCAAGGCGACGACGGGCCGTTCCCGGGGACTGTCTGGACCGCTCGCGGCGACGTGACGGTGTTCGAGCCGAACGACTACGGCGACGAGGGCGGTACCGGCGACACGTGCTCCGGCGCGGACGATCCACAGTTGGACGAGGACGGTGACGGCTACGACAACGCCGACGAACTCGACGCGGGCACCGACCCGTGCTCGGCCGCCTCGACGCCGCCGGACTTCGACGGCGACGGCACCTCCAACGTCAACGACCCGGACGACGACAACGACGGCCAGCCCGACACGACGGACCCGTTCGCCGTCGACCCGGACGACGGAACGTCGACGACGCTCCCCGTCCAGGGCGAACTCTCCGAGACCGATCTCTTCGGATCGGACAGTCAGCCCTGGACCGGCGTGATGACGAACGGGCAGGACGACTACCAGGACCTCTACGACCCCGGCCAGATGACTGTCGGCGGCGCGGCGCAGGTCCTGACGGTCGAGAACGTGCCGGCCGGCGACGCCACCAACGACGACCAACAGTACGCCTTCCAGTTCGGCGTCGACGCGCCATCGGAGCCGTTCACCGTCTCTACGACGGTCAACGGCTTCCCCGAGAACCCTGCGAACTACCAAGGGATGGGAATTTACGTCGGTAGTGGCGACCAAGACAACTACGCGAAGCTCGTCGTCTCCGCGAACGGCGGCACCGGCGGCGTCCAGTTCGGCAAGGAGACCGGCGGCGGCTTCCAGAACATCGAACAGCCCGACGATCCGAACGTCACCGGGCCGTCCACGAACACGGACCTCCAGCTGACGGTCGACCCGACCACCGACCCGAACCCGGATAACGGAGCTGACGAGGTCGCGGTCACCGCCGCGTACGCGACCGACGGAGGACAGCTGACCGAGGTCGGCACGGGCGCGATCCCGGCGTCCTGGCTGAACACCTCCGACGGCACCGGTCTCGCGGTCGGTGTCATCTCGACCTCGTATCAGGCGGGCTCGACGTTCGACGCCACGTGGACGGATCTGAACGTCGAGTACGTCACCCCACCCGCGAACCAGCCGCCGGTCGCCGACGCCGGCGCGGACGTGACCGTCGACGAGGGGACGACAGTCACCCTCGACGCGAGCAACTCTACCGATCCGGACGGTGACGACGACGCGCTCGGCTACACGTGGACGCAGACGGCCGGCACGCCCTCGGACCTGCTCGACGTCTTCGACAGCGAGCAGGTGTCGTTCACCGCGCCGGACGTCGACGGCGAGACGACCTACACGTTCGACGTCGGCGTCTCCGACGGCCAGGACGCCGACACCGACACCGTCAACGTCACGGTGCAGGACACCGACGGCGGCGACGCGACCGTCCCGATCAGCGAGGCGGTCGCGAGCGCCGACGACGCCGGCAACGACTCCCAGATCGAGTTCACCGAGGTGCAGACGGCGATCAACTGGTGGCAGACCGACGCAGAGGTGCCCGGCACGGGCGGCCAGCAGATCGACTTCCAGACGATCCAGTCGATCATCAACCTCTGGCAGACCGACGCGGCGGTCGGTGAGGAAGCGACGACCGAAACCGGCTCGGCGCTCGTCGAGATCACGCCCGACTCGGGGCTCGAAACCTCGACGTACGGAAGCGGCTCCTACCAGGTGACGAACACCGGCGAGAAGAACATCGCCTCGGTGTCGTTCGACCTGAGCACCGCGTCGTTCCCGGATATGGTGTTCGACCCGCAGGGGACCGCCGGCGATCCGACCGGTGAGGGCCTCAACATCGCCGACGAGGGCGGGACCGGGATCACGACTGCCGAAGGCGGCTCCGAAGCGTTCTCCCAGCCGCACAACGGGCAGAACGCCGACGACGGTTACGACGTGATGACCGTCGCGTTCGACGACTTCGACAGCGACGAGCAGGCGACGTTCTGGGCCGACAACGACCCGACGAGCATCAAGGGCGCGACCGTCGGCTCGCAGGAGGCCGGCCCCGTCTCGGGGCTCGAACTCGCGGGCGCGACGGTGACGGTCACCTACGAGGACGGGACGACGCACACCGCCCGGCTGATGGGTGACGGCAGCGCCGGCGGTTCCACCGCCAACGTCACCACTGACGAGGCACCCGCGCCGACGATCGGCGCGCAGGGTGTCACGCTCGACCCGAGCGCGCTCGATGCCCGTCACAGCGCCGCGACGGTTACGTCGGCCGACCAGACCGTCACGGTCACCGGCCAGCCCGGCGAGACGGTCACGCTCCTCCGCGTGGAGGGCGAGCTGACGCTCACGAACGTTCCGGACGCCGACGGTGACGGCGACCCCGGCTACGAGACCGAGGCCTACGAGGCCAACGACGCCGAAGCCGTCGAGTACTACACGGCGACGCTCGACGCCAACGGCGAGGCGACGGTCCCGGTCACACTGACGAACACCGACGCCGACGGCGACGACAACGCCGGCCTGAACTACTTCGTCGCGGCCGTCGGCGACGTCGACGGCACGCGGGCGATGTCGAACACGGTCGTCCTCGATTACGACCCGAGCACGTCGACGAGCCCGCAGGTCCTACACCGCGTGAACGCGGGCGAGAGCGCGACGCTCGCTGCGACCGACGACGGCCCCGACTGGACCGGTGTCGGTGACACGAGTTCGCCGTATCTCGTCTCGGCCGCGCCGTCCTCCTCGGGCAACTACTGCGGCGGCACGATCGATTCGACGACTTCCGACGTCCCGTCGTCGACGCCTGACGGGGTCTTCGACTGCGAGCGCTACGGCAACGCCACCTGGGAGTTCGCGGTCGACAGCGGTCAGGAGGTCGAAGTGCGGCTCTACCTCGGGAATCAGTTCTCGGGTACCAGCACCCCCGGCGACCGCCAGTACAACGTCTCGATCGAAGGGACGCAGGTGCTGAGCAACTACGACCCGGTGGCCGACGTGGGCCACGCCAACGGGACGATGCAGTCGTTCACCGTCAGCGACGACGGGGACGGGAACGTCACGGTGACCTTCGCGACGGGTGCGGTCGAGAAGCCGCAGGTCAACGCGATCGAGATCGTCGAGGCGGAGGGAGCCAACTGACCGCGCTGGCGTCCGCACTCGGCGGCGACGCCCCGACGCATCGCCCGTGCCGTCGGCGACGGCACGAGACAGCAGACACGACACACGACACCAACTATCGATGACAACGACTCAGAGCAGATTCGGACAGGCGCTCGCCGCGCTGGTGGCGCTGACGGTCGCCCTCTCGGCGTTCGGCTACGCGCCAGTGGGGACGGTCGCGGCACAGAGCGTCTCGGTATCGAACTCGCCGTCGGCGACGACGGCTGCACCCGGCGACACGGTGACGATCACGACGACCTTCACGTCGACCGACGTCAACGGACCGGGCGTGGGGGCCCAGTTGCCCGCGGGCTGGATCGGGGAGACGACCGACGCCGACGGCGGGTTCGACGAGGCGGAGGCCGGCGGGAACGTCCTCCAGGTCGTCTGGCTCGAAAACGGCACCTACGAGGTGACCTACGACGTCGAGGTGCCGAGCGACGCCGCCGAGGGCGACTACACCGTCACCACCGAGGGGTCCGGGATCAACCCCGCCAACGGAGACCGACTCGTCGAGTCGACGACGACGACGATCACGGTGGAGACGACGCCCGACAATCAGCCCCCGAGCGCGTCGTTCGACGTCTCGCCCACAGAGCCGACGGTCGGCGAGTCGGTGACGGTGAACGCCTCGGGGTCGGCTGACGCCGACGGCTCCGTCGAGAGCTACGCGTGGGACTTCGGCGACGGCACGACCGCCACCGGTGAGACGGCCACGCACACGTTCACCTCGCCGGGCGAGTACGAGGTCGAACTGACTGTCACCGACGACGGCGGCGCGAACGATACCGCGACACAGACGGTCTCGGTCGAGGAGGCGGCCGCACCGGCCGCGTTCCAGCTTTCGGGGCTCGACGTCCAGTCGCCAGTCACGCAGGGTGACACGGCGACCGTCTCGGCGATCGTCGAGAACACTGGCGACGACGCGGGGACCCAGACGGTCTCCGCCGCCGTCGACGGCTCGACGGTCGACAGCCAGGAGGTGTCGCTCGCGGGCGGTGCGAGCCAGAGCGTCTCCTTCGACCTCGCTACGGCCGATCTCTCGATCGGCGACCACGGCGTCGAGATCTCGACCGCGGACGACAGCGCGACCGGGCAGCTAACCGTCACCGAGCCGGCATCGGAGCCGCCGACCGACGCCCCGGAGACGTCGGTGAGCCTCTCGCCGACGACGAGTGAGACCTTCGTGGGCGGGACGGCGACGTACGAACTCGTCGTCGACGACGCGTCCGGCGGCGTGGGTGCCTACTCGGCGACCGTCTCGGTCGACGACCCGGCCGTCGGTGCGATCACCGGCGTGGAACTTCAGGGCAACCCGGCCGGGCAGACGACGGACGTCGACGTCGCGGCCGACGGCTCGTCGGTCGCGATCGACGCTGCGCTGATGGACACGGCGGACGCCGGCAGCGTCGCCGTCGCGACGATCACGGTTCAGGGCGCGGCCGCCGGCTCGACCGACCTGAGCGCCTCCCTCTCGGCGCTCGGCAACGAGGCGGGCACCAGCTACACCGTCACCGACACGCAGGGAGCGTCGCTCTCTGTGACGGAGAAGTCGACGTCGGTGAGTCTCCAGCCCGACAGTAGCGAGGTCGCCATCGACGGCACGACGACGTACGAACTGGTCGTCGACAACGCAGCGGGCGGCGTCGGCGCGTACACGGCCACTGTCTCCGTCGACGACCCGGCTATCGGGTCGATCACCGACGTGGAACTCCAGGGCGACCCCGCCGAGGCGACCGCCGAGGCCGACATCGCAGGCGACGGCTCGTCGGTCGCGATCGACGCCGCGCTGATGAACACCGACGACGCCGGCAGCGTCGTCGTCGCGACGATCACCGTCGAGGGCGCGGCCGCCGGCTCGACAGCGCTCTCGACGGACGTTGCGGCACTGGCCGACGAGAACGCGAACACCTACGCCGTCACCGACGCGACCGGGGCGTCGCTCACCGTCACCGAGATCACCGTCGGCGACTACGCCAGCCCGGTCACCGACGTCGACGACGACGGTGCCTACGAGGACATCAACGGTGACGGCGAGTTCGACATCGTCGACGTGCAGGGGCTGTTCGTCAACCTCGACGACGACGCCGTCCAGGAGACGCCGGCGTACTTCGACTTCAACGACGACGGGACGGTCGACGTCGTCGACGTGCAGGCGCTCTTCGCTGAACTGACCGACTGAACCCTCTCGCCTCTCTGCTCTATCACCCGACACTGACCCAACCACACAGCTCACACCGATGACACAGAGATCACCGCACGACCGAACGGGACCCCAGCGACGGGGACGCGCAGTCGCCGCGCTGCGGTCGAGTCTCACGCTCGTGCTCGCAGCCGCGGTTCTGCTCGCGGCGGCACAGGGCGTCGCAGCGACCGATCGACTCGTCAGTGGAGCGCCGTTCTCCGACACGGACGGCGACGCCTACGACGTCGTCGTCGAGAACGCGACCGACGGGGTCGGCGCGTACAACGTCACGGTCTCGGTCGGGGAGTCGTCCGGGGCGCGAATCACCGGCTTCGACGCGCACGAGTCCGCCGGCCTGACCGACGTCACTACCGCCGAGAACGGCACCCGCGTCGTCGCGAGAGTCGCGCTGATGGACACGGCCGACTCGGGGCGCGTGACTATCGGCTCGGTCACGCTCGGGGGCGCGGCCGCCGACGCTGCGGACCCGACGCTCGCGGTCCACGCTCTCGGCGACGAGGACGGCGACCCCTACGCTCCCGACACGCCCGTCCGGGTCGTCTCGTCGAGCTCGAACTCGGACGGAGGCGACGCTGCGGCACCGAGCGGCGGCTCCGGAGGCGGCGGGGTCGCTGACTCGGCCGACGACACTGTCACCCCAGGTCAGACGGACTTGACTTCGAGCGCGTCCACGACAGTCGCCGACGGCGTCGACGGGACGCCCGCCGACGGAGAGGCACCCTCGTCGACGGACGCGACCGATGCGGTCGGTGCGACGGCGACCCCGACCGATCCCGAGACTGCGGCCGCCGTCCAGGAGACCGACGAGGCTCCGGTGACGGATTCAGGTCCCGTTTCGACGACCGGACTGGGCGTCCCAGCGGCGATCGCGGCAGTCGGCATCGTCGTCTTGATCCGCCTGCGACGGGGGTGAACCGCCGCCTCACGGCTCCGCTCTCAGACCGGTGGGTGACTCGGCCGTGGTAGTCCTGACTATCCGACTGTGAACGGTGGCTCAGTACGGCGGCGACTCGGTCTCGATGACGCCGGCGAGGTTGTCCATCTCGTCGGAGAGCAGGACGACGAGGTCGTCGAGGGTCACGATCCCGGCGAGTTCGTCGTCGGCGTCGGTCACGGGCATCCGCCGGACCGAGTGGTCGTGCATCTGTCTGATCGCCTCGAAGATCCCCGCCTCGGTGTCCACCGTGACGGGCGTCTCCGTCATCACGTCGCCCGCGGTGACCGTCGTGGGGTCTGCGCGGGGTTCGAGTACCTCCACGACGAGGTCGCGGTCGGTGACGATCCCGACCGGGCGGTGCTCCTCTTCGATGACCACGCTCCCGACGTTCTCCTCTTTCATCACGGTCGCGAGATTCCCGGCCGACTGGTCTCGCGGCGCTGTCATTACCCCTGTTCGAGCGATATCTGCTACTGGCATCGTACTCCACTTCGGCAATCGACTGCCAGTTGTATAACTGTACCTGTGGTGAACGTTCTCGTCCGGGGCGGTTGTGGTGAACGTCCTCGTCCGGGGCGGTCGCTCCGGGGCTGTTCAGCCTGTAACTACGCCTGGTCCGTGCGCGACTCCGGCGCCGTTTCCGGGAGTAAAACGCCGCTACTGCGGATCAGGAAGCGGTTACTATAACAGATGTACTTCTGTGAGCCGTATATGTTAGAGAGCCGTTACAGGGCAACAGAGGCAGTGTCTCGAAGTCGGCCCCGCTGCGTCGACGGCGCGACCGCGTGGCGGGCGGCACGCCGCCGCCGTAGCTACGCCGTGGCTACTGGTACATCGTCACACCCGGCGGCTCTTCGGGCTCCTGTTGCTGCTGGGCCTCGGCCATCTGCCGGTAGTGCTGGGCGATCTGTTCCATCTGGCTTCGGATCTGATCAGCCTGTTCTTCGAGTTCTGTCGTGTCGATGTCGAACTCGACGAGCGGTTCGAGGGCGTTCTCGATGACCGAGCGCGCGGCCGAGGGATCCGGCAGATACGGGTTCGCCTGCACGATCAACACTGCCGCGGGGACGCCGGCGTGGTGGCACTTCGAGACGAGCGCGCCGGTGATTCCACCGACCAGTCCGGGGCCGTCGGCCGGCTGGATCCCCGCCTCCCGGAGTTCTGACTCGACTGCCGCTGTGGTCCCGATACCGACGATGTCGCCGATTCGCTGTTCGCTCTCGGCCGGCGCGCCGGCCAGGAACACCGCCCGCTCGAACTCCTGGGCGAGGTCGTCGAGGATGCACCGGCTGAGCGCCTTGAACGCCCGTCCAGGCAGTGCGACGTCGCTCTGCAGCGTCATCACGGCTGGATCGTCGCGGGCGTACACTCGGACGAGATCCCGGACGCGGCCGTCTTTGAACGAGGTCACGGGCGGGAAGTCCTCGGAGACGACGTTGCCGTGGTGCTCCAGTTGTAGCTGTCTGGTGATGACGTCGACCGCGATCGCAGCGACCAACCCGTGGCCGGGCAGCCCTTCGATCAGCGTCGGGGACTCACCGTTGATCTCGTTTATCTTGTCGAACGTGACGGACGGACTCGCTTGTGACATCTGTGATAGCTCCGTGTTGGGTTCTGTGTTCGGCGCCGTGGGATACGGCCTCTTCAGCCGACTGTGCATTCTGTCGTGCGACCGCGCGTGACCGAATGTGTATGTGGATACACACGATCGTATATCAATCCATCCACTCCGTGACGCCGAGGATCTTCTCGCAGACGGGGCAGATCCAGACGGTCGCCACACCGGAGTGATCCTGCGGTTCGCCACCGCCGACGGGCGCGACCTCTTCCTCGCAGTACGGGCACTTTCCGGGCATACGATCTCATCATCGGGAGGCAGCATCAAGATAGTACTCCCTACAGTGCACCTTTTTGAGCGTGGTCGTCGTACCTACTGTTGGCCGCAGCGCCCTACCAGCGGCCGGAGAAACTACTATGACAGCCATCGCCCGCCTCGAAGTCATTCCGATTCACGAGGGCAGTATGTCGAGTGACATCGCACGCGCCCTCGAAACGCTCGACGAGCACGACGTGACCTACGAAACCACCGCGACCGACACGATCATCGAAGCCGACTCCGCCAAAGCGGTGTTCGCGGCGGTACAGGCCGCTCACGACGCCGTCGAGGGCGACCGCGTGATCACCGAACTGGAGGTCGACGACCAGCGCGACAGAGACCAGCACATCGACGACCGCGTTGCCGCGGTCGAAACCGCACTCGGCCACAACCCTCGACGGCGGCGCGAGCAGTAGAGTTCCCGAACGGACTTTCGGCAGAGCTACTCTCGCGAATATATCGAACAGAATGCATTCTAAGATATTAAATATAATTTGCTGATAACGCTCTCCGAGCGCGACGGTGACGAATATGCTGGCTATCTGTCTTTCCTCTCTAATCTCGGCTCTTGGGGTCGTGCACAACCGTTTTCTCGTAGTCGGATGGATAACGGTGGATCGTTCTGTCCCCACAGCGCGGGGACACAGGCCACTATAGAAATATGTGAAGATATTCATAACGATCTACGAGTCGAAAGTAGTGTTACTTTCCGGGCTGTGCACCCCCTGTGGAGTCGGCAGCGATGGTGGAGGCGGTAGTGATGCTCGCGCGGAATCCGTGCGCGTGGCTACCGGGCGTGCTACTCCCCGTCCGCAGCACCGGGATCGGGGAGGCTGTCGGTACCGGCATCCGGGTCGAAGTCGCCGCGCCGCTCCAGATACTCCTGTCCCCCTTCCGTCTCGGAGATCAGGTCGTCGAATATCGCCGCGTCGGTCTTGAACTTGTGGAGGTTGTGCACGGAGGTCGTCTCGAACTCGTCGATCACGTCGCCGTGGTCCTCGAAGAACGTCGTCACCCACTCGTCCATCTGCTCGGTGCTCCGGAACTGGGTGATGAGCTGCCAGCGGTACTTGTGATCCGCGTTGAAGAACATCAGCACGTGCGGATCGTCGACCAGGGTGTCGTAGCAGTCCTCCCAGTGCTCCTTGAAGTTCGGGTAGTGGAAGGCGATCCGGAACACGTAGTGCTTGAAAAGCGTCCGCCGGGGAACCACGGTCTTCCTGAACAGCCCGTCGGTTTCCATCTCCCGCAAGAGCGTGTTCACGTGATTGTGCGACAGCGAGATGTCGTACTCCTCGCTGAGAATCTCGCTGAGTTCCCGGCTCGACGCCGTCGGATTCGCGATCCGAGCCTGCAGGAGGATGAGGTCGCGAGCGCCGATGTCGGCGAGCGTGTCATCAGACATAGTGTTTCCCGAGGCTACTCGGCCAGCCCCCAAAAACACTACGAGAATGCGCGCAACGCCGGCCCACGGAGAGAGCCCCGGACGCTCAGGCTCCCTCCTCGAACCGGACGACGCTCCGGATCACTTCGCCGGCGGCGAGCGCGTCGAACGCCTCGCCGAGGTCCCCGAGCTCGTACCGGCGCGTGAGAATCGCGTCGAGGTCGAGGTCGCCGTTCTGATACATCCGCGCGTATCGTGGGATGTCCACCCGCGGCTGCGTGAAGCCGACGATGTTGCCGACGACGGAGATTCCCTTGGTGAACCGTCCGAGATCGATCTCCGCGGGCGGCGTGCTACTCGTGCCGGTGATCGCGGCCGTCCCGCCCGGCCCCAGCGACGCGACGGCCTGCTGGACCGTCTGCGGCGTGCCGATGCACTCGAAGGCGTAGTCGACCCCCCCGGTCAGCTCCTCGATCCGCTCGACGGGGTCGGTCTCGCCCGCGTTCACCGTGTGCGTGGCACCGATCTCCGCCATCGTCGCGAGCGTGTCGGGATCGAGGTCGACCGCGACGACCGTCCCCGCGCTGACCGCGTTAGCGGCGAGTACCGCGCCGGCCCCGACGCCACCGCAGCCGAACACCGCCACCGACGCGCCGCTTTCGACCTCGGCGATGTTCGTGACGCCTCCGAGCCCGGTCGTGACGCCGCAGCCGAGCAGTGCACCGATCTCGAACGGGACGTCGTCGGCGACCGGGACCACCTGTCGCTCCGGCACGACGGCCATACTCGCGAACGACGACTGGGCGTAGAAGTGGTCGATCGGCTCGCCGTCCTGGCTGAGCCGGCGCGTCCCGTCCATCATTCGCCCACGGGTCTCGCGTCGCGCCTGACACAGGTACGGCTCGCCGCCGCGACAGTACCCACAGTCGCCACACGAGGGCAGTACCCAGAGGACGACGCGGTCGCCCGGTTCGACCGTCGAGACGCCGTCGCCGACGGCCGCGACGACGCCCGATCCCTCGTGGCCGAGCACCACGGGATGGTCGGTGTCGTCGCTTGTGTACGCGTGGTAGTCCGTGTGACAGACGCCCGTCGCTCGCACGTCGACGAGCACCTCGCCGGGCTCGGGGTCGTCGAGCGTGACAGTCTCGACCGCGTGCTCCTCGGGGCCGCGAACGACCGCCGCCTCGATCTCACGCATTCGTCTCATCGCCCCCGCGACTGGGTGTCTGTCGGGCCGTGAACGCGTGACCGCACGCCCGCGCCACGGCGCCGTGTCGTCCCGCCGTCCGGATCCACTGTCGACTGCGTCATTCGCCAGTCCCTACAGAACCGACCGTAATATAATTTTGGCTCTCTGGAATACAATCAGTGTTAGATATCGCCCTCGAAATTACAAACACTCCTTTATTCGGAATATTTAAGTATCCATACACTGAATCGGTTGGTATACGTATGGCAGCAGGTGACAAACCTAGCGCGACGGAACGAGCGCTGCAGGACGCCCGGGACTCGCTGGACGAGGGGTTCTTTCCGCTCGAGTTCTTCCACGACGAGACGTTCCACGAACTCGAGATGGAGCGCATCTTCGGGCAGGCGTGGGTGTTTATCGGGCACGAGTCGGAGATTCCGGAACCGGGCGACTACGCCCGGCGGTATATCGGCAACGACACGTTCATCTTCGTTCGCGACGAGAGCGGCGAGGTGAATCTGCTGTTCGACAGCTGCCGCCACCGCGGCGCGCAGGTCTGCCGCGCCGAGCAGGGCAACACTTCCCACTTCCGGTGTCCGTACCACGGTTGGACGTACAAGAACAACGGCGACGCGGCCGGAATCCCGCAGAAGTCGAAGGCGTTCAAGAACCTCGACCGCGAGGAGTACGGCCTGGCCCACGTCCCCCGACTCGAGACGTACGAAGGGCTCGTGTTCGCCTCCCTCGCCGAGGAGGGCCCCTCGCTCGACGAGTGGCTCGGCGACTTCAAGTGGTACTTCGACGTCCACATGAAGCTCCCCGAGGGCGGGATGGAGGTCCTGGGCGAACCGCACCGCTGGGTCATCGACGCGAACTGGAAGACCATCGCGGACAACTTCAACGGGGACAGCTACCACACGGCGTGGGCGCACGGCTCCGTGCTGGACCTGGAACTCGGCGGCGAGGAGACGGTCGGCCACGCCGGCACCGGCGACAGCCTCGACCGGCACATCCACTGTGACGGCCACACGACGAGTATGCGGGGCTTCGAGGACGAGGACGTCTTCCTGACTTACCCCGAGGAGGTCGTCGAGGAACTGTTCACGAAAGACGATCTCTCGGACGCCCAGTGGAAACTGGCCCGGCAGGCGCTGTCGTTCACCGGCGCGATCTTCCCCAACTTCGGGTTCCTCCACTTCGGCGACACCACCGACGACCCCGAGAAGGACGTCGCCCCGTTCTTCACCATCCGGAAGTGGCGACCGCTCGGCCCCGACAAGATGGAGTTGTGGAGCTGGGGCCTCGCGCCGAAGAACGCGCCCGAGGAGTTCAAACAGCGGATGTACAAGATGTACACGTCGAACTT
This sequence comes from Halobellus sp. Atlit-31R, assembly GCA_003665935.1. Taxonomy (GTDB): domain Archaea; phylum Halobacteriota; class Halobacteria; order Halobacteriales; family Haloferacaceae; genus Haloquadratum. The sequence continues at coordinate 192,543 of QPLR01000004.1, forward strand.
CGGCCCGACCGGCAACTTCGAGCAGGACGACGTCCCGATCTGGAAGGGGATCACCGAGTCCGCCAGCGGGCAGTTCGCGAGCAGCCAGAACCTCCAACTGAACTACCAGATGGGCCTCGAGTGGATGAGCGAGATGGAACTCGACGAGGAGTGGCTCGGCCCCGGCTTCGCGTACTCGGAGAACCTCGAAGAGGGCGGGATGCGTCTGTTCCACGAGCAGTGGTACGAGATGGTCGCGGGCAACCCCCGCGAGGACGCGCTCGGGCGGCCGATGAACGTCCGGGAGGAGGAGTGATGCTGGCCGAACGCGAAGCGGAACTCGACGCGCTGCTCGTCGAGCGCGAGGTCGAGCAGTTCCTCTACTACGAGGCGGAACTGCTCGACAACCGCGAGCTGCACGAGTGGTTCGACCACGTCGCCGACGACATCTCCTACCGGATGCCCCGACGGCTGATGCGCGAGAACACCGCCAGCGTGTTCAGCGAGCAGGGCTACTACTTCAACGAGGATTACGGGTCGCTGAAGGCCCGCGTCGAGCGGTTCGACTCCGAGTACGCCTGGGCCGAGCGCCCGCCGACGCGCACGCGCCGGTACGTCACCAACGTGAGCGTGACTCGGGAGGACGAGGCGCTCGCCGACGACGAACTCGCCGTCGAGAGCAACCTCCTCGTGTACCTGAGCCGCGGCGATAGCGACGACCACACGTTCTACTCGGCGCGGCGCGAGGACGTGCTCCGCCGACGCGGCGACGCGGACGACTTCGAGATCGCGGACCGCGAGATCCGCCTGGATCAGACGGTCCTGAGCACCGACAACGTCTCGATCTTCCTATGACCGACACCACCGACGTCGAGCACCACATCCAGGTCGCCGCGGAGACCGAGATCCGCGGCGACGACGCGACGGTGATCGTCCGGCGGATCAGGACGCCGAAGGGCGAACGGCTGGAGCTCCGAACCGACGACGACGTCCTCAGGGCCGACGCGCTCGGCCTCGAGAGCCTCTCGTGGCAGGATCTGGACGTCTTCTCGGACTTCCTGGGCTACGAGTACGACCTCGCGGACCGCGCCGAGTCGGACGCCGACGACGAGGTCGACTGTGAGTTCACGCTGAGCAACGAGTACGCCGACATCGTCGTCCGCAGCGTCGACTCCCCCGACGGCGACCGCCTCGTCATCGAGGCCCCGAAGAAGCACTTCAGCGTCCGAGTCGACGCCGAGGGACTGGCGGGTCTCGCGGCGCAGGACACGAGCATCTTCTCGGAGTTCCTGGAGACGCCCCACGGGCCGGGCGGACACGCGCACTGACCGGCGGCGGACGCCCGGTGCCCCCGGACACCACTGCGGGACGCGGCGTCACTCGGCGGTCACGGACAGACACACGAACGACACCGAACACGCACGACGACAGATGACACGACAGTCACCACAGACAGCACCGACAGCATTCACGATCGACGCGGACTGGAACGGCCTCTACATCGACGGCGAGTGGCGGGCCGCCGCCGGCGGCGAGACGATCTCCGTCGAGAACCCCGCCACGCGGGAGGTAGTCAGCGAGGTCCCCGCCGGCACCGAAGCAGACGTCGACGCGGCCTACGAGACGGCGGCACGGGCGCAGGAGGCGTGGCAGGACGTGCTGCCGCAGGAGCGCGGCGACATCGTCCGCGAGGTGCAACACCTGATCGAGACGCACCACGAGGAGCTCACGGAACTGCTGGCGATCGAATCGGGCAGCGCCCGGCCGAAGGCCTCCCGAGAGTTCACCTCGACGGGCGAGATGATGCACGACGTCGCGACCTACCCGTTCCGGATGACGGGTAGTCACAGCCAATCGAAGGTGGCGGGCAAGGAGAACATCGTCAAGCGCGAGCCCGTCGGCGTCGTCAGCGTGATCTCCCCGTGGAACTTCCCGTTCCAGCTCTCGCTGCGCGCGGTCGCGCCGGCCATCGCGCTCGGCAACAGCGTCGTCCTCAAGCCCGCGACGGAGACGCCGATCAGCGGCGGGCTCCTCATCGCGCGCCTCTTCGAGGCCGCCGGCCTGCCCGACGGCGTGCTGAACGTCGTCACCGGTCACGGCTCCGAGATCGGCGACCGGGTCGCCTCGCATCCCGAGATGGCCGCCGTCGCGTTCACCGGATCGACGTCGGTCGGCCAGCGCGTCGCCCGCAACGCGGCCGGCGTCTTCGCGCTCCCGGCGATGGAACTCGGCGGTAACAACCCGCACGTCGTGCTAGACGACGCCGACGTCGAGCGCGCGGTCGACGCCGGGATCTTCGGGTCGTTTATGCATCAGGGACAGATCTGCATCTCGATCAACCGTCACCTCGTCCACGAGTCGATCTACGACGAGTACGTCGACCGGTTCGTCGAGCGGGCGGCGGAACTGCCCGTCGGCGATCCGCTCGACGAGGAGACGGTCGTGGGGCCGATCATCAACGAGTCCGAGCGCGACGACATCCTCGCGTACGTCGAGCAGTCCGTCGAGCAGGGAGCGACGCTCGAACTCGGCGGCAGCGCCGACGGCCTGCTCGTCGAGCCGACCGTCCTCTCGGATATGCGGAACGATATGGCCGCGGCGTGCAACGAACACTTCGGCCCCGTCGCGCCGATCGTGCCCTTCGGCGACGACGACGAGGCGGTCGCGCTCGCGAACGACACTGAGTACGGACTCTCGGCATCCGTCCACTCCGAGCGGATCTCCCGCGCCCGCGACGTCGCCGATCGGATCGACGCCGGGATGGTCCACGTCAACGACCAGCCGCTCAACAACGAGCCGCACGTCCCCTTCGGCGGGACGAAGGCCTCCGGGATGGGGCGCTACAACGGGGAGTGGATCATCGAGGAACTCACCGAGACGAAGTGGACGTCGATCCAGCACCAGCCGCGGGACTACCCGTTCTGAGGCGCCGACAGAACGGCGGGCGGGAACGCGGCGCGCTCGGAGTGGTTACTCGACGGAGTCGGTGACCGAACGCTTCGCCCGCCCGAACACCAGTTCGCCGCGCTCGAGCCCGTCGACCAGCACCTCGGGGAGTCCATACTTTTCGATCTTCATCTGCGTCTCGGCCTTGGGATACTCGACGCGGCGGAGGTCGACGGTCCCCGCCTCCACGTCCAAGACGGCGTAGGCGGCGCGCCAGTCGCCGTCGCGCGGGAGCCCGACGCTGCCCGGATTGACGACGACCCCCTCCTCGAACTCTGCTTTCGCCTGCAAGTGAGTGTGTCCGATCACGAGCACCGACTCCTCGCCGAGGAGGTCGGCAGCGAAGTCCTCGGGGTACGTGTAGGTGTTCGGTTTGCCGGGCGCACCGTGGGCGACGCGGACGCGCCCGTCGTACAGTTCGCGTTCGATCGGCAGCGACTCGACGTACGCGAGCTCCGCGTCGGTGAGCTGCTCGGTCGTCCACTGTGCGGCCGCCTTCGGAATCTCGTGGAAGTTGTCGTGGAAGTCACCCAGCACCGCGCGGTCGTGATTCCCTTGGATCGAAATCACGTCGTGCTCCCGAAAGAGCGCGATGACGTCCGAGGGGAACGGGCCGTAGCCGACGACGTCGCCCGCGTGCACGCAGGCGTCGACGTCGGGCATATCGTCGAGGACGGCTTCGAGCGCCGGCCGGTTGGCGTGTACGTCGCTGATGAGTCCGACTCGCATAGACTCACATCGTCATTATGGTGTAATCAATCTACTCCTTTTTACGACTGCTTTCTCTTTGCTGAAGATAGTAGAGGCTACAATATGTTCTTCAATGGGCGCAGCAGATTACAATAGCAACTGAACCTTCGTTAATTATAAATAGTTGTGTCACGCTGTCTATTCCCATGGCATCAGATCAGGGTGCACCCGCGTCTGCGGACACGGACTCCGGAGACACAGCAGAGCCCCGCGAACGATTCCCCTACGCCGGCGAACTCGACCTGCCAGCGGAGCTGGACGGCTGGGAGGAGATGTATCCCGAGTACTTCCAGTTCGAGCTCACCGAGGATCGCGGAGCGTACGAACGGGACCGGTTCTGGTTCTGGGACAAGAAGGACACGGTCGAGCCGCTGCGGCCGTGGGATATGACGATCAGCGCGCAAGCGTGGCAGATCGCGATGTCGCAGAACACGAGTCGGGTGTTCGCGATCCCGCCGTCGATGGGGGTCGACATCCGCGTCGTCGCCGGATACGCGTACTTCACGCCGATCACCGTCGAGGACGAGGAGCTCCTCGGCGAACGCGCCCAGATCTTCGCCGAGCGCAGCGAGTACTACTACGAGAACTACGACGCGCTCTACAACGGCGTCTGGCTCCCGGCGGTCAAGGAGATCGGCAACGAGATCGACTCCCTCGACGTGCCCGCGGAGCTTCCGGAGTACGTCCCCGACGACGTGATCACCGAGGCCAAAGGCCAGAGCCAGTCGACGCTCGATGTGATCCGGGGCTACAACCGGCTCACCGAACTCGCGCTCGAAGGTTGGCAGCGGCATTTCGAGTTCCTCTATCTGGCGTATCTGGCGTACATGCAGTTCACCGAGACGAGCCGCGAGTTGTTCCCCGACATCTCCGACGACGCCATCGGCAAGATGGTCTCGGCCGTCGAGGCGGACGTGTTCCGCCCCGACCAGGAACTGAACGACCTCGCCGAACTCGCGGTGGAGCTCGGCGACGACGTCACCGCCGTGCTGAGCGACGACGACTCCCCGGAGTCGAAGATCGAGCGCCTGCGGGAGACGGCGGCCGGCCGGGAGTTTATGGATCGCTTCGACGAGGTCAAAGATCCGTGGTTCTATATGACCTACGGCGACGGCTTCCACAGCTACAAGGGCTCGTGGATCGAGGATCTCGAAGCGCCGTTCGACCACCTGGGATCGAAGATCGAGCGGCTCGAGTCGGGTGAGGAACTCGGTCGCGACTTCGAGGCGCTCCAGGACGAGCGCGACGAGGTCGTCGACGAGTACCGGCGATACCTCGATCCCGCAGAGCGCGAGGAGTTCGACCACGCCTACGAGACCTGTATGGCGATCTACGAGTACGCCGAGAACCACCAGTTCTGGATCGAGAACTGGCTGCACACGATCATCTTCCGCAAGATGCGGGAGTTCGGCCGGCTGCTCGTCAACCACGGGCTCCTCGACGATCCGGAAGACGTCTTCCTCTTCAACCGGTTCGAGGTCGCAGAACTCCTCGAAGAGGCGTGCGAGACGTGGGCGCTCGGGAAAAGCGCCTTCGTCACGAGCCGCTGGCAGGACCGCGCCGCGGAGCGTCGTCAGATCTTCGAGGCGGCCAAGGAGTGGGACCCGTCCCCTGCCCTCGGCGAGCCGCCGAAGGAGGTCACCGACCCGCTGATGCAGATGCTGTGGGGTATCACCACCGAGAAGGTCGAAAACTGGCTCGACATCGAGTCCGACGCCGGCGACGGCACACATCTGGAAGGCTTCGGCTCCTCCTCGGGGCGGGTCGAGGGCCGGGCACGCGTCGTCAACGACTCAAGCGACATCGACAAGCTCGAAGCCGGTGAGGTGCTGGTCGCGCCGCTGACGAACCCGGCGTGGGCTCCCGTCTTCCCGCGGGCCGAGGGTGCGGTGACCGACGACGGCGGCATCACGAGCCACGCAGCCATCGTGTGCCGCGAGTACGGTCTCCCGGCGGTCACCGGGACCGGCCACGCCACGTCGCTGATCGACACCGGCGACCTGATCCGTCTCGACGGCGAGACCGGTGAGGTAGAGATCCTCGAAAAGGCCGAGTAACCACTAAATACAATCTCGATTATTATTCAGACACGATGACCGATCGAACGTACACGCTACATTTCGACGCGCCGGACTGCAACAAATCGAACATCGGCCTCGTCGGCGGCAAGAACGCCTCGCTCGGCGAACTGATGGAGGCGGGCGAGGAGGTCCAAGTGCCGCCGGGATTCGCGGTCACGACGGACTTCTATCAGGCGTTCCTCGAAGAGCAGTCGCTCGGCGACTACATCACCGAGCGCCTCTCGACGGTGGATATAGACGACGACAACGCCGTCGCCGACGCGAGCGCGGACATCCGAGAGCACATCGAGAGCGCGGCGTTCCCCGAGTTCCTCGCCGACGAACTCGAATCCTCCTGGCGGCGACTGCAGGCGGAGACCGGCACCGACGACCTGCAGGTCGCTGTCCGCTCTTCGGCGACGGCCGAGGATCTCCCGGACGCCAGTTTCGCCGGCCAACAGGACACGTACCTGAACGTCACCGACTTCGAGTCCGTCGCAGAGCGCACCAAAGAGTGTATGGCGAGTCTGTTCACCGCGCGCGCCATCACCTACCGCGAGAAGCACGGCTTCGACCGCGACGAGGTGCTGATCAGCGTCGGCATCCAGAAGATGGTCGAGGCGCGGACCTCGGGCGTGATGTTCACGCTCAACCCCTCGAACGGCGACCAGTCGAAAGTTCGGATCGAATCGAACTGGGGACTCGGCGAGGCGGTCGTCAGCGGGACGGTCACGCCGGATAGCTTCCTCGTCGACAAGCCGGTGTACAAGATCGTCGACCGCAACGTCAAGGAGAAGGACGTGATGACGGTCCCGACCGACGCCGGCACCGAGGAGGTCGAGATCGACGACGACCGGCGGGACGTCCCCTCGATCACGGCCGACGAGATCGTCAAACTGACCGACCTGGCGAAGGCGATCGAGCGCCACTACGACGAGCCGCAGGACATCGAGTGGGCGATCGAGGAGTCCGACGACGACAAGCGATTCTACATCCTCCAGAGCCGACCGGAGACGACGTGGAACGACGAAGACGAGGACGGGAACGCGGACGCGGGCGTCTCACGCACCACCTCGAGTACGGCCGAGCGGATTCTCGACCGACTGTAGGGCGCAGCGGCTACGCCGCCCCGTCGTCGACGACTGCTCTCACGCCGTCCCGTCGTCGACCGCTTCCACGCCGTCGACGTCGAGGACGCCCCGCGCGTCGAGTTCGGGAACGATCTCGTAGAAGTCCTGTTCTTCGGTCGCGACGTCGGGCACGTCGCGGACGCTCGGTTTCGGATCCATCCCGATCGAGAAGCCGGCGCGCTCGAACAGCGGCTCGTCGTGGGGGCCGTCGCCGACGGCGATCACCTGCTCGGGACCGATCCCGAGTTCGGCCACGAGATCGTCGAGCACCGGTCCCTTGCCGCGGTCGACGATCTCGCCCCGCAGATCGCCCGTGAGGACGCCATCCGCCACGAGCGGCTCGTTCGCCCGCCGCCAGTCGAGCTCCAGTTCCGCGGCGATCCAGTCGGCCAGCGGCGTCAGAGCGGTGAAGATCGCGGTCTGGCAGGTCACGTTGCGGGCGACCGCCCGCGCGCCGGGCGCGAACCGAAGCGACCGCACGAGACGATCGACCTCCGTCTCGGGGATCCCCTCGAAGAGGGGGAAGAGCCGCTCTGCGAGCGCCTCCATCGCGTCGAGGTCGTGTTCCCACACCTCGGTCTTCACCTCCTCGACGGCCGGTGTGACCCCCGCGTACTCGGCGAGCGCCTCGACGATGTCGCCGTCGATCAGCGTCTCGTCGCCGTCGAAGACGACGAGTTCGTACGTCGTGTCGTCCATTCGGCGTCAGCTACGACTGACCTCGGTATAATATGCGGGTATCCACTCCGGCGCCGGAGCTCCCGACCGCTCTCATCCGCTCTCGCCCGCCGAGACGAGCGCCTCCGCGACCGATTCGAGCCACGCCTCGCGGTCGTCCGCGCCGACGAAAGCCGAGGCCGCGCCGGCCGCGTCGGCACCGCGGTCGAGGCTCGCTCTCACGTCGGCTGCCGTCCCGATCCCGCCCCCGAGCAGCACTCGCGTCCGCGGGTTCTCTCCGTCGACCATCGAGACGAACGCCTCGACGCGATCGGGCTGGGTTCGGGCGAGCGCGCGGTCGCTCGCGATGTCGGCCGGATTCTCGAACAGGAGGCAGTCGGGGTCGAACGCGAGCGCCGCCCGGCCGCTGTCGACGCTGTCGACGCAGACGATCGATTCGAGGCCGCGCGCTGCGCAGGCTTCGACGATCACCTCGACCTCGCCGACCGTGTCGGGGCTCTCGGGGTGATTGACGACGACGCCGTCGGCACCGGCGGCCGCGACCGCCGCCACCGAAATCTGTCCGTTTCCGCGGCCCGCGCTCCCGGCGTCGACGGACTGCGCGACGACCGGGAGCGACGTCTCCGCGGCGATGCGATGGAGATCAGGCGTCTGCGGAGCGACGGCGACCGTCGCGCCCGTCCGCCGCCCGACGGCCTCGATCGTCCGCGCGAGTTCGAGCCCCTCGACGCCGGCGGTGCCCTCGTATATCTTGTAGTTGAGTAGCAAGAGCGGGTAGGTGAGCGCCATTCTACCGCGAGTTGAGGTGACAAAGCGCTTTCAGCGTTCTCCCTCGGGACTCGCTCGTGCTCTCCTCATAGGGAGTATCGTAACTGTTCGGAGATTCTCGCCGTCCCGTCCGGCGAGAAATCTATGCGGACTTACGATAATCCCTATCACTCGTCGGTTGTGCCGTCGTGCTGGTCGGTGTTTCCATCGGGCCGGTCGGCGTCCGTATCGAGCCGGCTGACTTTCCCATCGCGCTGGTCGGCCGCCCGCGCGCTCGGATCGCGCTCTTCGGGCGGGCCGTGACCGCCGCCGCCCGGCGTCCGAACCGTCACGCTCGTCCCGGCCTCGACGTCGATCGTCGCCTTCGCGGGCACCGGATCGCCGTCGACGAGGTTCTCTCCGACCGCACCGTCCGTCCCGCCGGCGACGCCGCGCGGCCGCGTTCGACGCCGCTCGGTCAGCAGTGACACCGTCGCGTCGCACTCGACGGTCAGCGACCGCTCGATGCCGACTCCGCCCCGGTGCGTCCCGTCGCCGCCGGTGTCCGGGCGGAGCGCGTAGCGATCGACGGTGAGTGGGTACTCGGACTCCAGCACCTCCACCGGCGTGTTCAGCGTGTTCGTCATCCCGACCTGTGCGCCGTCGATGCCGTCGCTCTCGGCGGTCGCGCCCGCCCCGCCGCCGATCGTCTCGTAGTAGGTGAAGCCGCCCTCGCGGGAGCCGACGACGAGGTTGTTCATCGTGCCCTGTCCCTGCGCCGGCGCGCGCTCGGGGACGGCCTCGGCGAGCGCTGCGAACACCACGTCCGTGACGCGCTGGCTGGTCTCGACGTTGCCGCCGACGACCGCGGCCGGGGCGTCGGGATTCAGAAGCGACCCCGCCGGTGCCGACACGGAGATCGGCTCGTAACAGCCGTGGTTCGGCGGGATCTCCGGATCGGTCAGACAGCGCACGACGAAGTAGACCGCGCTCGTGGCCACCGCGAGCGGCGCGTTGAGGTTCCCCGCGACCTGGTCGGCGGTGCCGGCGAAGTCGACGTCGACGTCGGTCCCGTCGACGGTGACAGTCACCTCGATCGGGACCTCCGCGTCGGTGTCGGCCTCGGGAAGCGGCCGATCCGCGCCCTCGACCCGGTCGCTGACGCCGTCGCCTTCGAGGACGTCCCGCGCGCTGTAGCGTCCGTCCGGGATCGCTTCGATTTCGGTCTCGATCCGCTCGCGGGAGTAGTCGACGACCCCGTCGAACGCGTCCAGTACGGTCTCGCCGGACCGCTCGAGCAGATCGCCGAGGCGCTCTTCGGCGCGGTCGTGTGCGGCCAACTGCGCCCGGATGTCGGCCCGGCGCTCGCCGGGCGTCCTGACGTTCGCCAGAAACAGCGCGAACACGTCGTCGACGAGGTCGCCGTCGCGGACGAGTCGCACGCCGGGGATGCGGAGCCCCTCCTCGTAGATCTCGCGCGCGCCGGCCGGCATACTCCCGGGCGTGGAGCCGCCGACGTCCGCGTGGTGCGCGCGCGAGACCGCGTAGCCGACGATTTCACCGTCACCGACGCCGTCGACGTCGGGCGCGAGCGGCGACACCAGCGTGACGTCCGGCAGGTGAGTACCGCCCGAGAACGGGTCGTTCAGCGCCCAGACGTCGCCCGGTTCGGGGCTGTGTTCGCGGATCGCCGCGACCGCCTCGGGCATCGCACCGAGGTGGACCGGGATGTGCTCGGCCTGCGCGATCAGCCGCCCGTCGGCGTCGAAAAGCGCCGTCGAGCAGTCCTGCCGCTCCTTGATGTTCGGCGAGTAGGCGCTGCGGATCAGCACCTCGCCCATCTCCTCGGCGACGCCCTCCAGTTGGTTCCGGAGGATCTCCAGAGTGACCGGATCGACCTCGCAGTCGCCATCCTCGCGGTCGCCGCGCGCGCCGGTGTCCCCGCTCGATTCGCCTCGCTTCGGCGTCTCGTCTCGTGTCATCTGTCTTCCTCCGTGAGGACCAGCGAGCCGTCCGGACGCACTTCGGCGTCCCAGACCGGCGGGACGACGACGGTGCTCTCGGGCTGTTCGATCACGGCTGGCCCGCCGATCGTTCGGCCGACCGCAAGCCCCGCCCGGGCGTACACCGGAGTCTCGTAGGCTCGGCCGTCTCCGAACTCCGCCTCGCGCTCGTCGCTGTGGGCCTCACCCGAGGGCCGGTGTTCGGTGACGGGATCGTTCCGGGGCGTCGTCGCCGACACCCGGAGGTTCACGAGTTCGACCGGCTCGTCCATCCGGTAGCCGTAGGTCGACGCGTGGACCGCGTGGAACCGCCCTTCGACCCGTTCGGGATCGAACGGCCCCGCGACGTCGACGGTGAGCTCGAAGCTCTGGCCGGCGTACCGGAGGTCTGCGCGTCGGGTGAGCGTCGCGGCCGACGGCTCTCGCGCGTCCCCGCGCACCGTCGCCGCTAACTCCTCGTAGCAGTCGTCGACGACTGACGGCCTCACGTCCGCGAGCCCGGTCTGGTGCGTCCGCACCGCGTCGTGTTTCTCGTCGGCCGCGAGCAGCCCGTACGCCGAGAGCACACCGCTGGCCGGCGGCACGACGACCGTGTCGACGCCGAGACCGGCAGCGAGCGCACACGCGTGCATCGGCCCCGCGCCGCCGAAGGCGACGAGGCCGAACTCGCGGGGGTCGTGGCCGCGCTCGACCGTCGCCGACCGGATCGCCCGCGCCATCGTCGCGTTCGCGACTCGATAGACGCCGCGGGCGGCGGCGACCGGTCCGTCGAGCCCCGCTTCCGCGGCGAGTCCCGAGAGGACGTCGAACGCGGCGTCCGGATCTAACGAGAGCTCGCCACCGAGGGCCGTGCTCTCGCCGATGTAGCCGAGCACGAGGTTCGCGTCCGTCACCGTCGGCTCGCTGCCGCCGTCTCCGTAACAGGCCGGCCCCGGGTCCGAGCCGGCCGACTCCGGACCGACCCGGAGCGCCCCGCCGCTGTCGACCCACGCGATCGAGCCCCCGCCCGCGCCGACGGTCGTCACGTCGACCATCGGCGTGCGGATCGGCTGTCCGGCGATCTCCCCGTCGGTCGTGCGTTCGGCCGCGCCGTCGCGCACGAGGCTGACGTCGCTCGACGTCCCGCCCATATCGAACGTCACGAGCCCCTGCAGGCCGCGGTCTTCGGCGACTGCCCCTGCGGCGGCGCTCGCGCCCACGACGCCCGCAGCGGGACCCGACATCGTGGTCGTGACCGCGTGGTCGCGGACCGTGTCGACCGCGGCGATCCCGCCGTTCGCCTGCATCACGAGCGGTTCGGGGAGCCCGACCTCGCTCGCGCGAGTGGAGAGCCGACCCAGGTAACGCTCGATCGCCGGCGTCACGTAGGCGTCGACGACGGTCGTCGACGTCCGCTCGTACTCGCGGAACTCCGCGAGCACCTCGTGGGAGGCCGACACCGGGATGTCGAGCTCCGCTCTGAGAATCTCGGCCGCGCGCTGCTCGTTGCGCGGGTCGGCGTAGGCGTGTAGCAGCGACACGGCGACGCTCTCAGCGTCGCACTCGCGGATCCGGGCGGCGACGTCGCGGACGGCCAACTCGTCGACCTCCTCGGTTACGCCCCGCTGTGTCGTCCGCTCCGGCACCTCGAAGCGGCGGCGACGCGGGACGAGCGGCTCCGCGCGCGTCGCCGAGAGATCGTAGAGGTCCGGCCGGTCCTGCCGGCCGATCTCGAGGACGTCACGAAACCCCTCGGTCGTGACGAGCGCCGTTCTCGCGCCGTCGCGCTCGAGCAGCGCGTTGACAGAGACGGTCATCGCGTGCGTGAACTCGTCGACCTCGCCGGGGTCGATGCCGGCGGCCGCACACGCCTTCTCGACGCCGCGCAGCACCCCCATACTCTGGTCCGCCGTGCTCGGCACTTTCGCCGTAACGAGCGTCTCGCCCGCGGCGAGCACGACGTCGGTGAACGTCCCGCCGACGTCAGCGCCGAGTCTGATTCGGCCAGTCATACGCTACGTACGGTACGCGGCCCCGTAAAAAGGTGATCGAACGCCGAGCGCGGGCGTGAGAACCAGGCGAATATATATATATAAAATATATTTATATAATAGAATTGTTATAAATTTCACGAGCTCAGAGCAATAATCCGTATTGAAGCGCTTTATACGTAAATAGGGTCTATAATTCGAATCCACATTTTCATAACACAGTTTATACGACGCCAATATATAAATTAAACAGAATAACTCAACGTTGCCCTGTGTGATGATCACACTCGGCACTTCCCGGTCGTATTACAAGATTACGATTGTAATTCGTGTCGGGGTGCGGCGCGCGCACCTAGTGGCGTCGCGGTGCTCACTCCTCGCCGTCGAGGTGACAGTCGCATCCGCCGTTGTCGAGCAGTTCCGTGATCGGATAGCTCGTTCCGCAGTCGGCACAGAGCACCTGCACGTCGACGAGGATGTTGAACTCCCCCAGCGCGAGTCGGTCGCTGTCGCGCAACTGTTTCAGATTGCTCTCGATCACGGCGATGAGCCGGCTCTGGAGGCGCTGGATCGTCGTTCGTGCCTTCTCGATGCGGTCGGTGGTCGACTGCTCTTTGGAGACGCCTCTGAACTCGGTCAGGTAAGTGTGGACCGCCTGGTGAGAGACGAACTCCCGCTGGAGCGTCTCCGGATCGACGTCGTTGCGTTCGAGCGCCGCCTCCGCGTCGACGCGCATCCCCGCGGTGACGTCGTCCTGTGAGAGGAGTCGATAGAGGTTCGCGACTTCACCGTCGAGCGGCGCTCCGCCGCTCTGTTCGATCTTCGCGCGAAGCAACCGCTCGTTGAACCAGTCGGCGAGCGACCGGAGGCTCTGACGCTCGTAGTCGCGCCCCAGCCATCGGTCTTCGAGCTCTTGCCCGACGCCGTTCATCTCGTACTCCTGAATGAGCCGCCCGACTTTCGAACGGGTCTGATCAGGCTCTTTGGACATATCCCTTGGTTACCGACCCTTCGGTTAAAACCCTCAGTTTCGGCTGCCGCCGGCGAGGCGACCGACACCACTCTGTCCGCGGTAATCAAATCCTACACCCGTTAGGGAGTTCCTACTCCGTGTCCGTGGGGTCCCTGCCCGGGTTTGTCTCCGGTGTGGACCGAGGCCGCTGCCCCGAGCCGAGTGGGAGGAGCGCTATCTTCAAGTAATTTTAATTGATAACTGTTGACATGGGACTCTTCGATTCAGCAGCCATCGGTGGACTCTCGATCCCGAACCGCGGGGTGTTCCGCCCCGTCCGGACCCGATTCGTCGAGGATGGACGACCGACGGCCGAACTCGCCGCTCACCTCGGCGCGCGGGCTGCGGGCGGCGCGGGGCTCGTCGTCGGCCCGGCGCAGATGCTCGTTCACCCCTCTGCGAGCGGTGCGGCGTTCGTCGACGCCTACGACGACGAGGCGGTCGCTGGGTTGGCTGGTGTCGTCGACGCCGTCCACGAGCACGACGCCAGAATATTCGGGCAGCTGACTCACACCGGAGGCGAATCCCGGGGCGACTGGGAGATGCAAGCGCAACTCGCCCCGTCGGCGTCGCCGTCGGACGCGGCCTACGAGATGCCGAAGGCGATGACGCGCGCGGACGTCGACGACGTCCTCGACGGGTTCGCGACCGCGGCCGCGAATCTGGACGCGGCCGGCTTCGACGGCGTCGAACTCACCGCGGGGCCGTTCTCCGTCCTCCGGCAGTTCCTCTCGCCGCGGTACAACACCCGCGAGGACGAGTACGGCGGTGACTGGGGCGACCGCGCGCGGTTCGTCAACGAGGCGCTGGCCGCAGTCTCCGAGCGGGCCTCCGGGCCGGTAGGTCTGCACCTCTCGCTTTCGGAACTGGAGTACGGCGGCTACGAGTTCGGTGACGTTCCGGCGATTCTGGACGCCGTCGAGGGGTTCGACTACCTCTCCTGTACGGTCGGGACGCGAGCGACCTACGGGCAGACGCACGCGGGCGTCTCCGTCCCGAGCCCGGACCTCCTCGATCCGATCGCCACTGCAGCCGACCACGTCGACACTCCCGTCGTCGGGAGACTCCCGTTCACGACGCCCGACGACGTGGACGCGCTGTTCGACGCCGGCGTCGACTTCGTGAGCTTCACGCGACAACTGCTGGCGGACGCCGAGACGCTCGCGAAAGCGGCCGACGATCGACGGTACGACCGCTGCATCCAGTGCAACCAGAAGTGTCTCGAGGGGATCTACGGCCACGCACACGGTGGCCACGTCGAGTGCGTCGTCGACCCCAGAACGGGCCGTGAGACCGAACTCTACGCCCTCTCGGAGGTCGAACCGGCGGCGCTCCCCCAGCGGATTCTCGTCGCCGGCGGCGGATCGGCCGGCCTTCGGTTCGCCGCTGTCGCGGCCGAGCGGGGCCACGACGTGACGCTCCGCGAGGCGAGCGACCGCCTCGGCGGGCAGTTGCACCTCGCCGCGCAGGGTCCGCTCGAACCCTTCGGCCGCGCCGCCGCGGACCTCGAAGCCGCTGTCCACGAAGCGGGCGTCACAGTCGAACTCGAGACCCCAGTTTCGGCCGACGACGTCGGCCGCGAGTGGGACGCCGTCGTCGTCGCGACCGGGGCGACCAGACCCGACACGTCGGCGCTGGACTTCGACGGCGAGATCGTCGACGCGTTCGACGTCCTCGACAGCGCGGCGGGAGAAGGCGACAGCGAGGCACTCGACCTCGGCTCGGACGTGCTCCTGTTCGACGACAACCGCTGGGTCATCACCGTCCAGACCGGACTCGCGCTGCTCGACCGGGCCGAGTCAGTGGAGATGGTGTCGAGAGACCACTATCCGGCGTTCAGAACGGAGCAGCCGAACCTCCCCGGCTTCGTCGCCGCCCTGCAGGCCCGCGGAGCGACGTTCACCGGCAACCACGCCCTCGAAGCCGTCGACGCCGACGGGACGGTGACGCTCCGGAACACCCTGACGGGGGAGACGGCGACTCGGACTCCCGATTCGGTCGTCGTCGTCGGCCGGCGGCGAGCCGACGAGCGGCTCTATCTGGACCTCGACGAGCGGCGTGACGACGTCTACCGCGTCGGCGACGCCGTCTCACCGCGGAAACTCGACCGCGCGTACTACGACGGCGAAATACTCGCGCGTCGGCTGTGAGAGGTCGTCGCTCCCGCCGTCGGCGTCGTTCTCGCCGTCGCTGTTCCCGCTGTCGTCGTCATCGTGTCGTGGTTGTCGCTTTCGCTTCCGACTTCCGCACTTCGGACCGCAGACCGACGCCTACTTCGCGAGCATTCCGGCGTCGACCGGCAGCGTCACGCCGGTGACGTAGCGGGCCGCGTCGCTGGAGAGCCACAGGTACGCTTCGGTCACGTCGCGCGGCTCGATGAGCCGACCGTCCAGTACGTTCATCGACCCGCTGGCGTCGGAGACGGACTGCAGCGCTGCCTCGCCGACGGTGTCGACGATCCCGTCGATCATCGGCGTGGCGACGCCGGTCGGGGCGACGGCGTTGACGGTGACGTCGTGCGCGGCGAGTTCGAGCGCGAGCGCTTTCGTCAGGCCGACGACGCCGTGTTTCGCGGCGGCGTAGTGACCCGACCCCTTCGCGCCGACGAGCCCGGCGGTCGAAGCGGTGGAGACGATCCGGCCCCCGCCGCCGCGCTCGGCGAAGTGCCGCCCGACGTGCTTCGCGCAGAGCCACGTGCCTTTCAGATTCGAGTCGATCAGCTCGTCCCACCGGCGCTCGCTCATCTCGACGAGGTCGACGACGTTCCACAGGCCGGCGTTGTTGGCGAGGACGTCGATCCGGCCGAGCTCGGCGACGGCTTCCTCGACGGCGGCCTCGACCTGACTCTCGTCGCGGACGTCGACTCGGAGCCGAAGCGCTCGGCCTCCTTCGGCCTCGACGCGCCGCACCGTCTCGTCCAGATCGGCTGCGGTCGCAAGCGGATACTGGCTCGTCTGGATTCCCTGGCTGAGCCCCGTGACGACAACGTCCGCTCCGGCTTCGGCGTACGCTACCGCGTGCGACCGGCCCTGCCCGCGACCGGCACCCGTCACGAACGCGACCTGTCCGTCGAAGTCGTACGTCGGCACGTCTGTCCGTTCGATCCGCGCCACAATTTAGCTTGTGATGGCTCCCCAAATTTATTTCAACTTTCCAACCGATTTGCGCAGTGTGATGCTCGTCGTTCACGCGTACTTCCCGATCGATCCCGACCGCCGGAGCGAAGCGCTCGACCTCGTCGAGACGATGGTCGAGCGGTCGAACCAGGAGCCGGGGGCCCTCGAATACCGGGCCACGGCCGACCTACGAGACGAGAACACGATCCGATTCATCGAGCGGTACGAGGACGCCGAGGCCTTCGAGGCGCACACGCAGACGGACCACTACCGGGAGCTCCAGGCGGCACTCCCCGAATTGCTCGCTGGTGAGCCCGACACCACGCGGTACGAGATCGGCAACGTGACCGCCGTCGACGTCTGAACCGACAGACCTCCCTCCGATGGCATCTCTCGACTCACTCACCGTCTTCGTCGTCGTCGGCCTGTTCGGTACGAACGCGATCCCGCACGTCGTCCAGGGGATTACCGGACAGCGGCATATGACGCCGCTGGGCGCGGATTCGAGCGCTGTCGCGAACGTCATCTGGGGGAGCACGAACGCCGCGGTTGCGGGTGTGCTGGCGTGGTCGTTCCGGGACGCGATCAGCGGTGCAACGCTTGCGGCCGCGTTTCTCGCGGGCGTCGCTCTCGCCGTGGGACTGGCGTCTTTTTGGAGCGCGGAGAACCCGCAGCTCCCGTGGGACGCGACCGACTGAGCGTAAAAAACCGCGACCGGTGTGGCTCTCGGCGCTACTTCGCCAGCATCCCCGCGTCCACCGGGAGGCCGATTCCGGTGACGTAGCGTGCGGCGTCGCTGGAGAGCCACATATACGCTTCGCTGATGTCTTCGGCTTCGATCATTCCGCCGTCGCCGAAGATGTTCCACGGGCCGGTCATCTCCGTCGCCTCGTCGAGCGCTTCCTCCCCGTAGGCCTCGAGAACGCCCGTGACCATCGGCGTGCTGACGCCGGTGGGACAGACGGCGTTGACGTTGACGTCGTACTCGGCGAGTTCGAGCGCGAGCGTCTTCGTCAGCCCGAGCACGCCGTGTTTCGCCGCGATGTAGTGGCCGGATCCGGGTCCGGCGACCTTGCCGTAGATCGACGACGTGGAGACGATCTTACCGCCGTCGCCGCGGTCGACGAAGTGTTTCCCGACGTGCTTCGAGCAGAGCCAGACGCCTTTCAGGTTCGTGTCCAGCATCTCGTCCCACATCGCCTCGTCCATCTCGACGAGGTCGCCGAAGTGCGCGATGCCGGCGTTGTTCGCGAGGATGTCGATCCGACCGAACTCGTCGATCGCCTCCTCGACGGCCGCCTCGACTTCGCTCTCGTCGCGGACGTCCATCTGAATCGTGAGGGCGTTCTGTCCCTCGTCTTCGACCATCCCCGCCGTCTCTTCGAGTTCGTCCGGCGTGCCGAGGTCGTACCGCACCGTGTCCATATTCTCGCCGATGTCGGTCAAAACGACGTCGGCTCCGTGTTTCGCGTAGTGCTGTGCGTGCGAGCGTCCCTGACCGTGCGCGGCCCCGGTGACGAACGCCACCTGGCCGCTGAAGTCGTATTGTACCATTGTCTCTATTTCGCGAGGAATCCTGCGTCCACGGGAAGGTAGATCCCTGTCACGTAGCGTGCGGCGTCGCTGGAGAGCCACAGATACGCTTCGCTGATGTCTTTCGAGTCGATCATTCCGCCGTCGCCGAAGACGTTCCACGGCCCGGTCATCTCGGCCATCTCGCCGAGCGTCTCCTCGCCGTAGGCCTCGGTGAACCCCGATATCATCGGTGTGTCGATCCCGGTCGGACCGATGCAGTTGACGTTGACGTCGTACTCGGCGAGTTCGAGCGCCAGCGTCTTCGTCAGCCCGATCACCCCGTGTTTGGCCGCTACGTAGTGGCCCTGGCCGGGGAGTCCGATCGCGCCCGCCGCCGACGACGTGGAGACGATCTTGCCGCCGTCGCCGCGGTCGATGAAGTGCTTGCCGACGTGCTTTGCGGCGAGCCAGACGCCTTTCAGGTTCGTGTCGATCATCTCGTCCCACGTCGCTTCGTCCATCTCCGTCGTCTCCGCCATCGAGCCGATTCCCGCGTTGTTGGCGAGGATGTCGATCCGGCCGAACTGATCGACGGCCTCCTCGACGGCGGCTTCGACCTGACTCTCGTCGCGGACGTCCATCTCGATGGCGAGCGCTTCCTGGCCTTCCTCCTCGACGAGATCCGCCGTCGCTTCGAGTTCGTCACCCGTTCCGAGGTCGTAGGGAACGGTCTCGACGTTGTGGCCGATGTCCGTGACGACCACGTCGGCTCCGTGTTTCGCGTAGTGTTGTGCGTGCGATTCGCCCTGGCCGTGTGCGGCCCCGGTGACGAACGCCACCTGGCCGCCGAAATCGTACTCTGGCATCGTCTCTCGTCTACTTCGCGAGGAACCCGGCATCGACCGGGAGCGTGATACCGGTCACGTACCTGGCGGCGTCGCTCGACAGCCACAGGTACGCCTCGGTGATGTCTCTCGATTCGAGCATCGCCCCCTCCTCGAAGATGTTGAACGGCCCCGAGAGCGCCGCGCCGCCCTCGTCGAGTACCTCGTTGCCGTAGGCTTCGAGCATCCCGCTCACCATCGGCGTATCGATGGCCGTGGGCGCGACGGCGTTGACGTTGACGTCGTACTCGGCGAGCTCCAACGCCAGCGTCTTCGTCAACCCGCGAACGCCGTGCTTTGCGGAGATGTAGTGGGCGTTCCCGAGCGGGATCCCGGTGAATCCCGACACCGAGGCCGTGTTGACGATCTTGCCGCCGTCGCCGCGATCGATGAAGTGCTTGCCGACGTGTTTCGCACAGAGCCACACGCCTTTGAGGTTCGTGTCGATCAACTCGTCCCACATCGCCTCGTCCATCTTTGTCGCCTCGGCCATCGACTCGATGCCGGCGTTGTTGGCGAGGATGTCGATCCGGCCGAACTCGTCGATCGTCTCTCGGACGGCTGCTTCCACCGCCGCTTCGTCGGAGACGTCCGCCTCGATGGCGAGCGCCTCCTGGCCTTCATCCTCGACGATGGACGCCGTCTCGTCGAGTTCGTCGCCCGTCCCGAGGTCGTAGGGAACGGTCTCTTTGTTGTGGTTGACGTCGACCGCCACGACGTCGGCTCCGTGTTTCGCGTAGTGCTGTGCATGCGAGCGTCCCTGACCGTGCGCGGCCCCGGTGACGAACGCCACCTGGCCGCTGAAGTCGTACTCTGGCATCGTCCCGTTCTACTTCGCGAGGAACCCGGCGTCGACCGGGAGATAGATCCCGGTGACGTAGCGGGCGGCGTCGCTGGAGAGCCACAGATACGCCTCGCTGATGTCTCTCGCTTCGATCATTCCGCCGTCGCCGAAGACGTTCCACGGCCCGGTCATCGCGCCGATGTCTTCGAGCACCTCGTCGCCGTAGGCCTCGGTCATCCCCGAGATCATCGGGGTGTCGACCCCGGTCGGGCCGATGCAGTTGACGTTGACGTCGTACTCGGCGAGTTCGAGCGCCAGCGTCTTGGTGAGACCGACCACGCCGTGCTTGGCCGACACGTAGTGCGCGTTGCTCGGGATGCCGACCGCCCCGGCGGTCGAGGCAGTGGAGACGATCTTGCCGCCGTCGCCGCGGTCGATGAAGTGCTTGCCGACGTGCTTTGCGGCGAGCCAGACGCCTTTCAGGTTCGTGTCGATCATCTCGTCCCACGTCATCTCGTCCATCTCGACGGCGTGCGCCATCGACTCGATGCCGGCGTTGTTGGCGAGGATGTCGATCCGACCGAACTCGTCGATCGCCTCCTCGACGGCGGCTTCGACCTGACTCCCGTCGCGGACGTCCATCTCGATGGCGAGCGCTTCCTGGCCCTCGTCCTCGACGATGGACGCCGTCTCGTCGAGTTCGTCGCCCGTCCCGAGGTCGTAGGGAACGGTCTCGACGTTGTGGCCGATGTCCGTGACGACGACGTCTGCGCCGTGTTTCGCGTAGTGCTGTGCGTGCGAGCGTCCCTGGCCGTGCGCGGCCCCGGTGACGAACGCCACCTGGCCGCTGAAGTCGTATTGTACCATTGTCTCTATTTCGCGGTCATTCCTGCATCGACCGGCAGTGCGATACCGGTGACGTAGCGGGCGGCGTCACTGGAGAGCCACAGATACGCCTCGGTGACGTCCTCTTCGGTGATCATCTCGACGTCCTCGAAGACGCTCCAGGGGCCGCTGAACGAGCCCATCTCGTCCATCATCTCCTGGCCGTACGCCTCCGCGAAGCCGGAGATCATCTTCGTGTCCACGCCGGTGGGGCAGACGGCGTTGACGTTGACGTCGTACTCGGCGAGCTCGAGCGCGAGCGTCTTCGTCAGTCCGAGCACACCGTGTTTCGTCGCGACGTAGTGGCCCGCCGAGGGGCTCCCGACGAGGCCAGCCGCCGACGACGTGGAGACGATCTTGCCGCCGTCGCCGCGGTCGATGAAGTGCTTGCCGACGTGCTTTGCGGTGAGCCAGACGCCTTTCAGGTTCGTGTCGATCATCTCGTCCCACTGCCGCTCGGGCATCTCCGTCATATCGGCGGCGTTGAAGATCCCGGCGTTGTTCGCGAGGATGTCGATCCGGCCGAACTCGTCGACCGCCGCTTGCACGGCGGCTTCGACTTCCGCCTCCTTGCGTACGTCCATCTCGACCGCGAGTGCCTGTTGCCCCTCGTCCTCGACGATGCCCGCCGTCTCTTCGAGGTCGTCGGTCGTGCTGAGATCGTACGGATTCGTCTCGATGTTCTCGCAGACGTCGGTGACGACGACGTCGGCACCGTGTCTGGCATAGTGCTGTGCGTGTGTCCGTCCTTGGCCGCGTCCGGCACCGGTCACGAACGCGACTTGTCCGTCGAAGTCGTACTCTGGCATTGGTGGCTCCGGGAATGGACGTTGCCACGGCTCGTGCTATCCATCCCCATAAGAAGATCACTTTCATCCATAATAAGAATGTGGGATTAACAACTATAGACCATTATGTTAATACAAATAAACGAACTGCTACGGGCTCTCGGCGGGCTCGGCAGAGCGCTCCGTGAACAGTCGCTGCTTTCTCCGCCGATGATCGAGCCGGCGCTCATAGAGATTATCGTAATTCCTCATAGATTTCTCGCCGGACGGTACAGCGAGAATCTCCGAACAGTTACGACAATCGCTATCAGTCTTCGAGGCCGAGTTCGCGCTTGATCTCGTGGAACGCGGTCATCACGTCCTGTTCTTCCTCCTCGAACGGGAGCCGCTGCAGTCGGTGCTCCAGCGCCATCCGCGCGACCCGACGCACGGTCCGCGCGGACGCTTCGGCGTCTCCCTCGAAGGCTGCCAGCGTCCGCGCCGCGCGCCGGAGCGTGATGTCGCCGCGGTGACCGTCGACGTCGAGTTCGATGTTCAGCCCCGCGATCAGTCGTGCGACGTCGTCACCGAGCGTCACTGCCGAGAGCCGGTCTTCGGCCGTGAGGATGTCATCGCGCAGCGCTGCCTGCGCCGACGCGTACTCGGCTCTGAACGCGTCGGGGTCGGCGTCGAATGCCGCGCGTCGCTGGCTGATCTCGACGCGCTCGTCGACCTCGCTGACGCCGGCGACGTCGACGACGAGCCCGAAGCGATCGAGCAGCTGCGGTCTGAGGTCGCCCTCCTCGGGGTTCATCGTGCCGACGAGGATGAACTCGGCGGGGTGGCGGACGGAGACGCCCTCGCGCTCGACGATGTTCTCGCCCAGCGCCGCGGCGTCGAGCAGCACGTCGACGATGTGGTCGTCGAGGAGATTCACCTCGTCGACGTAGAGGATGTTCCGGTTCGCCTCCGCGAGGATGCCCGGCTCGAACTGCCGCTCGCCCTCTTGGACCGCGCGTTCGAGGTCGATGCTGCCGACGACGCGGTCCTCCGAGGCGTTCAGCGGGAGATCGACCACCCGTCTCGGCTGGGTTCGCGTCGGCAGTTCCTCGCCCGCAGCGACGCGCTCGCGACACTCCTCGCACATCCGCTCGCGGTCGTCGGGCGGGCAGCCGTACGGGCAGTCCGCGACGACCTCGTGGTCCGGGAGGACGTCCGCGAGGGCGCGGACGGCCGTCGACTTCGCCGTGCCGCGCTCGCCGCGGACGAGGACCCCGCCGATGTCGGGGTTGATCGCGTTGAGCACGAGCGCGCGCTTCATCGCCTCCTGATCGACGATGGCCGTGAAGGGGAACGTCTCCGTCGTCGCCTGTGCCTCGGTCGCCGCCGTTTCGTGTGCGGTTTCGTGGTTCGTCATCGGTGTGATCGCTCGGTCGTGGTCGCGCTGTCTGTGTGCTGTACCTCACCTCGCCGTCCCGGACCTCGTGTCCTCGCCGCGGCCCGGCGGGGCGCTCGGCTCATACTGCCTGTCCCTCGATCTCCTCGCGCTCGGCTGGGAGTGTCGCGTCCCGCGGGAGGTCGACCAGCGGGAGGTAGTCCGCACCCAGCGTCTCGGCGAGCGTGAGGTTGCGCTCGAACCGCCTGCGCTTCATCCGCTCGGCCTTCCGCTCGGTCCAGATCTGGTCGGGCGTCGTGTCGAGTTCGTAGCCCGTGTCGACGAACACCGCCGGGACGTCGTCCTCGTCGAACAGCGCGGCCGCACGGAAGGCGTCCTCCTTCGCGTCGCCGTCCTCGCGGTACTCGACGTTCGATTGGCCGTCCGACAGCACCACGACCAGCGGATAGAGCTCCCGGTCGCGGCGGCGCTCGCGCTGGACGAGGCGGTACGCCTCTACGAGCCCGTGCGCCAGCGGCGTGTTCCCGCCGACTGTCAACTGCGAGACGGCGTCGCGCGCCATCCGGTGGTTCCGCGTCGGTTCGACGAGTGTGAACGCGTCCTCGCCGCGGAACACCACGACGGCGACGCGGTCGCGCGCCCGGTAGGCGTCCTCGACCAAAGAGAGCAGGCCGCGCTTCGTCTCCATCATCTGCCGGCCGCTCATCACGCTGCCGCTCGCGTCGACGACGAACACCACGAGCGCGCGGGCGGTCCGCTCGCGGATCTTCTGTCTGAGGTCCCGCGGCTCGATGACGAGTCCGTCGCGTCGGCCGCGCTCGGTGCGCCGGCGCTGGTGTGGCGCGGCCGCCCGAACCGTGGCGTCGATGGCGACGTCGTCGACGTCTTCGGTGACGCGCGAGCGGACGTACCGGCCGCTACTGACGTCCACGCGCGAAGGTGTTCGCCGCGCGAGCGCCTCGCGCATCGTCCGGTCCTTCGTCGGGTCGATCGCCGTCCGGTCGACGGTGTAAGAGCCCTCGCCCTCCGCGATCGGGATGCCGCCAGCCTCGGTGTCGAGGCTGTCGTCGCCGTCGGCGTCGCTGTCGTCGTCGTCCTCGCCGGCCTCGGACTCCTCGTCGCCGCCCATCGAGAGCGCTCCCTGCCCGAAGCTCATCTCGGGAACGCCCTCTACGCGGTGCGGGAAGACGAAGTACTGCGCCTCTTTGACGTGCGCTTCCGTCGCCGCCGTCGCGCCGTCGAGCGCCGCGATCGATCGGGCGACGCGCTCGACGGCGATGTCCGCGCGCATCCCGTGGGCGCGCTGGCGGAGTGCCTGATAGGAGGCGTCTCGGAGCAACGCTTCGGGCACCGTGACGTCGCGGAGGCGGTCGCGCGCCGCCCGGAGCCGATCGGCGAGCGCGCGCTGTTCGTCCCGGTACGTCGCCCGGAACGCCTCCGGATCGGCGTCGAAGCGCTCGCGCTGCGCCGCGATCTCGACGCGCTCGTCGACCTCGTCACTCGCGCGCACGTCGACCACGACGTCGAACCGATCGAGCAGTTGCGGACGCAGACCGCCCTCCTCCGGATTCATCGTGCCGACGAGAACGAACTCGGCAGGGTGGCGGACGGAGACGCCCTCGCGCTCGACGATGTTCTCGCCCATCGCGGCGGCGTCGAGTAGCACGTCGACGATGTGGTCGTCGAGGAGGTTCACCTCGTCGACGTAGAGGACGTTCCGGTTCGCCTCCGCCAAGAGCCCTGGCTCGAAGCGGTGGCTCCCTTCGCGGACGGCCGTCCGGAGGTCGATACTGCCGACGACCCGGTCCTCCGAGGCGTTCAACGGGAGATCGACCACCCGCATCTGTCGGGTCTCTGTCGGGAGGTCCTCGCCGGTCTCGACCCGCGTCAGGCAGGTCGCACACATCCGGTCCGGATCGTTCGGAGGACACCTGTACGGGCAGTCGGCGACGACCGCCTGCTCCGGCAGCACCTCGGTCAGTGCCCGGACCGCCGTCGACTTCCCCGTGCCGCGTTCGCCGCGGACGAGGACGCCGCTGACGTCGGGGTTGACCGCGTTGACGAGCAGCGCGCGTTTCATCGCGGCCTGGTCGACGATCGCGGTGAACGGGTACGACACGTCCATAACAATAATACACACAAGATACGCCATTATAAACAATTAGGGGTCAAATCTGTCCCGCCCCGTGTCACTAGCCGTACATCTTTATTATCCCTCGCACTAAGGTGTGATAGGTAACGTCACGCAATTACAGCTATGACAGATATGCTCTTCACACCGCGACGGATCGGATCCGTCACCGTCCCGAACCGGACGGTGTTTCTCGCCCACGAGACGGGGTTCGCCGAGGACGGACTCCCGACGGAGCGAGACGCGGCGTACTACGAGGCGCGCGCTCGGGGCGGTGTCGGACTCATCGTCGGGCCGTCGAGTATGCTCGTCCACCCGAGCGCCTCGAACCCGATGTACGCCGCGGGCTACGATCCGGAGGTCGTACCGCGACTGGAGGAGATCGGTGCCGCCTGCCACGAACACGGGACGAAAGTGTTCGCCCAGCTCCAGCACACCGGCGGCGAGGACTCGGGCGAACACGCGATGCGCGAGACGTGGGCTCCCTCGGCGGTCCCCTCCGAGTACGGCTACGAGATGCCGAAACGGATGGAGCTCGAAGACATCGAGGAGATCAAACTCGGGTTCGCGAAGACCGCAGAACACGTCCAGGAGGGCGGGCTCGACGGCATCGAACTCAAAGCCGGTCACGACGGCATCCTCCGGCAGTTCCTCTCGCCGAAGTACAACACCCGCACGGACAGATACGGCGGGTCGATCGACAACCGTGTCCGCCTCGTGAACGAGGTGATCGAGGCGATCCGCGACCGCGTCGGCGACGACTTCCCGGTCGGGATCCGACTGACGCTCGACGAGATGGAAGCAGGGGGCTACGACTACGACTACGCGGTCGAGGTCCTCCGCCGATTCCACCCGAGCTTGGACTTCCTCGACTCGGACATCGCCACCATCTCGAAGCTCCACATCACGGACGCACCGATGCACGCCCCGCTGGGCTACACCTCCGAGTACTACGGCGCGGCCCGGGAGGTGCTCGACATCCCCGTCATCGCGGCCGGTCGGATCAACGACTTGACGAAAGCAAACGACGTTCTCGAAGCGGGGCGCGCGGACTTCATCGGGATGTGCCGGCAGCTGATCTGCGACGCCGACACCGTCCGGAAAGTCCGACGCGGCGAGGACGAGGAGGTGACACACTGCATCGCGTGCAACCAGAACTGCCTCGGCGGCATCCACACCAACGG
This sequence comes from Halobellus sp. Atlit-31R, assembly GCA_003665935.1. GTDB lineage: Archaea > Halobacteriota > Halobacteria > Halobacteriales > Haloferacaceae > Haloquadratum. The sequence goes on from QPLR01000004.1 coordinate 218,480, forward strand.
CCACGTCGGCTGCATCCAGACGCCGCGTTCGGGACGGGAGACGAAGATCCCACACCTCGAAACCGTCGACGACGCGCCCGAGCCGCGCCGCGTGCTGGTCGTCGGCGGCGGACCGGCCGGCCTCTCCTTCGCGGTCACCGCAGCCGACCTCGGTCACGACGTGACGATCCGCGAGCGCGAGTCCGAACTCGGCGGGCAGTCGAACATCGCCACGCGGGTGGACTCCCGCCGGGAGTTCGGCGACGCCGTCCGGAACCTCCTCAATCAACTGGGCAACCGCGACGTCACCGTCGAGACCGACACCGAGGTCACCGCCGGCGATCTCGCCGCCGAATCGTGGGACGAGGTCGTGATCGCGACCGGAGCCGACGAGCGCGCGCCGGAGCTCCCCGGACCCGACGTCTACCGGTCGTGGGACGTGCTCCGGGGCGAGTCCGTCGGCGACCACGTCGTCGTTTTCGACAACAACAAACACGCCGCGGGGGTCGGCGTCGCCGAGTACCTCGTCGACGACGACCACGACGTGACGTTCGTGACGACGTCGTACCACCCCGGCGACCAACTGGAGGGGACGAACGTCCCGCCCTTCCTGGAGACGCTCTACCAGAACGACGTCGACATCCGAACCCACACCACCGTCATCGGGTTCGAGGACAACACCGCACAGTTGCTCAACGTCTACTCCGAGGACGTGACGACTGTCGACGCCGACTCGCTGGTGGTCGCGGAGCGCCGCGAGGCGCGGAACGGGCTGAGCGAGTCGATCCGCCAGCGGGGCGTGGATCCGGAGTCGATCCACCGCATCGGCGACTGCGTCGCGCCGCGACTGATAGACAAGGCGATCTACGACGGCGAGATGCTCGCACGGGAGCTGTCCGCATGACTGGTGCGATCCTCACCGTCCCCGAATCAGACGACGTAGCGCTGTTCGACGAGGCACACCGGCTGGCCGAGGAACTCGCGGCGTCGGCGGGCGACCCGCCGGCCGTCGTCGCCGTCGCGTTCGACGGGCTCGTCGATCCGGACGCGCTGGCCGCGGCGACCCCCGACGAGGTCCTCCGCGTCGTCCGCGCAGACGAGAGGCCGTTCGCCCTCGGCGCGGCGGGCGTCCGGAGCCGGGCGGCGGCGCTCGCGGCAGTCGCCGACGAGCCGCGCGCCGTGCTCTTGCCCGACACCGCCGACGGAGCCGACCTCGCGGCGGCGACCGCGCAACGCCTCCGGAGCGGCTGCGTGACCGACTGCCTGCTCCGCGTTCGAGACGGCGAACTGACCGCCGGGCGGCAGGCCTACGGCGGGCGCGCCTACGCGGAACTCTCCTTCGAGGGCGGCCCGCCCGTCGTGACGCTGAACACCGAAGCGCTCGGGTCGCCGGCGACGCCTCCGACCGGGTCGCCCTCGATTCGGGAGGTCGAAGTGAGCGTCGCGGACGACGACCGCCTCCGACACGTCGAGACGTTCGACGTCCCGGAGGCGGACCTGGCGAAGGCGCGGCGGATCGTCGCCGGCGGCTTCGGCCTCGGCGGCCCAGACGGTTTCGAGGTCGTCGAGGAACTGGCCGACGCCGTCGGCGCGGCGGTCGGCGCGTCGCGGCCGCCCTCCGACGAGGGCTGGGTGGCCTACGACCGCCAGATCGGGGTCACGGGCAAGGAGATCGACGTGGAGCTGTACGTCCCCTGCGCCATCTCCGGCGACTCCTACCACATGCGGTCGGTGAACGCCGACCACCTGATCCCGATCAACTCCGATCCGGAGGCGCGGATCTTCAACTTCGCGGACCTCGGCGTCGTCGGCGACGTCTACGAGTACGGGCCGGTGCTCGCGCGGGCGATCCGCGAGGCGCGGGCCGAGACCGCGGGCGAGCAGAGCGTGGGCGAGAGCGAGGCCGTCAGCGACGGCGGCGAACGCGTCGTCGAACCTGGCGCCGCCGACCCCGCCGAGGAGGTGCCGGAATGACCGACGTCGACTTCGACGTCGTGGTCGTCGGCTCGGGGCGCGCGGGGACCGCGGCCGCGTACAAACTCGCGACCGCGGGACTCGACGTCGCGCTCGTCGAGCGCGCCAAACAGCCCGGGATGAAGAACGTCTCGGGCGGCGTCCTCTACGGGCAGATCCTCGCGGACCTCGTCCCGGAGTTCCCCGCGGACGCGCCGCTGGAACGGCACGTCGTCGAGCACAACATCAAGCTCCTGCACGGGGACGCGGAGGTCTCGATCGGCTACCGCGACCTGTCGCTGCGCGAGGAGCCGAACTACACGCTGATGCTCGGGAAGTTCGACCAGTGGTTCGTCGACCGCGCCGTCGACGAGGGCGCGATCTTCCTCCCGGAGACGACGGTGCAGGACGTCAGCCAGGAGGTGGACCGCGCGGTCGTCCACACGGACCGCCCGAGCGGCGACCTCTCCTGTCACGCGGTCATCGGTGCCGACGGCGTGAACACCACCGTCGGCCGCGTGACCGGGATCCAGCGCACGATGCGCAACGAGGATATGGCGCTGTCGGTGAAGAAGGTCCTCGACGTCGGCCGCGAAACGATCGACGAGCGGTTCAACCTCGACAGCGACGAGGGCGCGGCGTACATCTACACCGGTTACCCCGAGGACGCGCCGACGATCGGTTACTTCATCTACACCTTCGAGGAGTACATCTCCGTCGGCGCCGTCGGCGGGCTCGAAACCCTCCGCTGGCTCGGCGATCAGGGGTACGGCGGGACCGGCACGCCGCTGTACGGGCTCTTAGAGGAGTTTATGGAACTGGACACGGTCCGACCGTACGTCCAGGGCGACGCGCTCGAAGAGTATCAGGGCATCCTGGTCCCCGAGCACTCCTACGACACGCTCCCGGCCCGTCAGGACCGCCGCGTCGCGCTCGTCGGCGACGCCGCCGGCCTCGTGCTCAACAAGGGCTACACCTTCCGCGGGCTCGACTACGGCATCAAGAGCGGGCTCGAGGCCGCCGAGGCGGCGATCGAACGCGAGCGCGACGGCAACTGGGACGCCTTCGGCCGCCGCTACGACGAGCGGCTGGAGAGCTCCTACGTCCTGGAAGATATGCGGCAGCACCGCCACCTCCCGGAGTTTCTGGAGAACGAGCGGATGTACGGGGCCTACCCCGGCATCGCCACCGAGACGCTCCGCGGAATGTACACCGCCGGCAGCGACGCCGGCGGACTGACCTGGAAACAGGCCTTCCGCGCCTTCCGCGAGAGCGAGGCGGGCGTCACCGACCTCCTGCGGGACGGCTACAAGGGGCTGCGTTCGCTGTGACCGACGCGACGAAAGAGCAATGACGACTGAAACCGACGATACACCGGCAATTGGTATGAGACCACACATAGCACGATCGACGATCGACGGAGGAATCGACCGATGAGCGTTCAGGACAGTCTGGAGACGGTGAACTGGGACGTCAGCGAGACGGCCCACATCACCGTCGACAACGAACTGTGCGTGACCTGTGAGGACAAGCCCTGCCTCCACCTCTGCCCGGCGCAGTGCTTCGACTACCAGGAGGACCAGGAGGGCGGCATCTACTTCGCGTACGAGCCCTGCGTCGAGTGCGGCGCGTGTATGGTGTTCTGCGCGAACGACCCCGAGAAGGGGGCCGTCTCGTGGTCCAAATCCGAGGGGGGCAAGGGCGTGGAGTTCGACTTCGGGTGACGATGCGCCTGGACGACCGAACTGCCGTCGTGACTGGCGGCGCGAGCGGGATCGGCGCGGCCACCTGCCGCGTGCTCGCAGCGCGCGGTGCCGACGTCGTCGTCGCCGACCTCGACGAGGGACGGGGCGCAGAACTCGTCGACGAGATCGAGCGGGAACGGGACGGAGCGGCCTCGTTCGTCGAGACCGACGTGAGCGACGAGGACGCCGTCGCCGCGATGATCGAGCACGCCGAGACCGCGTTCGACCGCGTGGACGTGCTCGTCAACAACGCCGCCGTCGCCTCTCGGGAGGCCGACGGTCCGATCACCGACTTCGCGGACGACGCCTACGAGTTCCTCACCGGGGTCAACCTCAGAGGGCCGATGTACGCCTGCAAGCACGCGATCCCGGCGATGCGCGACACCGGCGACGGTACGGGCGTCGTCGTCAACAACGCCTCGATCGCGGCGCTCGTCGCCGAGCCGGAGATGGACATCTACACAGCGACGAAGGGCGCGCTGGTGTCGCTCACGCGCTCGATCGCGGTCGAGTACGCGCCGGAGATCCGGGCCAACACCGTCTGCCCGGGCGTCGTCGAGACGCCGATGCTCGAAGCCGCGATGGAGAGCGGCGACGCGGGCGAGGACAGCGACGCCCCCGACACGCTCGAACGAATGATCGCGGAGACGCCGCTGGGGATGGCCGACCCGGCGGACGTCGCCCACGTGGTCGCGTTCCTCGCGTCGTCGGACGCGGCGGCGATCACGGGCGCGACGATCCCGGTCGACGGGGGGTACACCGCACGATGAAGGAAGTGATCGAACGATGAAGAAAGTGACCGAACGATGATGGGAGCGATCGAACGATGAAAGCGCTCGTCACTGCACGACCGGAACCGCACCGCGTCGTCGACGACGACGGCAACGCGGAACCGTACCGCTGGCAGCTCAGCATCGACGACCGCGTGGCACTGGAAGCCGCTCTCGACGTCGCAGACGAGGTCCTCGCGGTCGGGATCGGCGGCGATCCGGCTGGCGCGAGCGTCCGCTCCGCGCTCGAACGCGGGGCCGACCACGGGATCCACGTCGCCTTCGACCCGATCGAGGAGGTCGCCGGCGAGAAGTACGCTGCCGCGCTCGCCCGCATCGCCGCCCGCGAGTCTCCGGACGCCGTCTTCGTCGGCGAAACCTCGTCGTTCGTCGGCAGCGAGATCGCGACGCTCACCGGCGCGCGCGTCGACTGGCCGACCGCGACCCGCGTCACGGCGCTCGGAGCTGAGAGCGTCGACGCCGACGGCGATGTCGGCGAGGACGAACTCGCGGTGCAGCGGAAACTCGCGATCGGCCGCCAAGAGGTCGTCGTCACCGGACTCCCCGCAGTTCTCGGTGTCGACGCAGGCTTCACAGACCCGGACCGGGCGTCGCTGGACACCGTCATCGCGGGTCAGCGTGCGGAGATCGACCGTCGCGACCTCGAAGCGGTCGTCCCCGGCGAGACGCGCTTCTCGATGAGCATCGGCCGCGCGACGGTCGAGAACGTGCGCCCGAACGAGCGCTGGGGTCGGGGGCGACCGCCCCGGCAGGGAACCGTCGAAGAGCGGATCTACCGGATGCTCGGCCGCGGCGGCGGCGACACCAAGAGCGCGGGCGAGCGGATCGACGCGCCGCCCGAGGAAGCGGCCGACCGCGTCGTCGCGTTCCTCAGGGAGAACGAACTCCTCTGAGGCGCTCGAGGAGGGCTGCGCTCGCTCCCGAGAGTCTGAAGCGCGCGCTCGGGCGGAGATGCGACAGCGTCCGGTGCTCGATCGCCCCCCGGTAGACGCCGTACTGGTAGGCGAGGTGATCCGCGAGGTAGTAGCCGGCGTACCCATAGACCGACGTCTCCGGGGTGGAGACCCAGTACTCGACGGCGGGCGGGAGCGCGAGCGCCAGCCCGACGAGCGCGAGCAGTCCGGCTCCCAGCAGCGCCGCCGCGTCGAGTCCCCCGGCGACGCCGACGGCCCCGCTCACGACACCGAGTCCCGCCAGCGGGCCGGCGTAGTATCGCGTCAGTTCGCGAGCGACCGCGTACGCCCCGGAGAGCCGTTCGCGCGCCCGACTCCGGAGCACGTCGCCCGCGGTGACCGCGGGCGCGAGCCGGCGGTGCTGCCGCCACCGCGCCGTGCCACCGGCCAGTGCGCCAACGGCGAACACGACGGCGGCGACGCCGAACGCGAGGGTCGAGAGGGATGCCGGGCCGCCGCCCGCCCCGGACGCGATAGCCGCGAGGGACGCCGGGCCGCCGCCGGCCCCAGACGACGCGGGGAATGCTGAGCCGCCGCCTCCAGACGCCGCGAGCCCCCCGCCGACGAGCGCGACCACCGCAAGCACCGTCGCGGAGACGTTCACTCGGTCCATCTCCTCGCGCCCGCGCTCCCGCGCGAGCAGCGCCTCGGACGCGCCGTAGGCCGCCCGCCGCCGCACGAACGACCGCAGCTCCGTTCGGTAGGCGTGTTCGACGACGCCCGTCGGCGTGTAGACGACGTCGAAACCGGCGTCGAGCGCCCCCCAGCAGACCGCGACGTCCTCGGCGACGTCGCGCTCGGGGAACGGGACCGACTCGAACACCGCCCGCCGCCCGACGAGGTTGGCGGTCGCGAGATACGGTGTGGCTCCGCCGGGATCGACGCGGGCGGCTCGCGGTCCCATATCGAGCGAGGAGTTGTGCGCCTCGTAGACGCTCGCGGTCGCGTCCCCCGCGGGCCGGATGCGCCCGCCGACGAGGTCGTGGGCGGCCAGATGTGGCACGAGATCCGCGAGCCACCCCGCTCGCGGGCGGCAGTCCGCGTCGGTGAACGCGACGACGTCGTACGCCGCGGCCGCGACGCCGCGGTTCCGCGAGGCACCGATGCCCAGGGGCGCGTCGACCGTCCCCACGGAGACGACGCGGAGGCGACGCGCCCCGGCGAGCGCGTGGGATCGGGCGACCTCCCGCGTGCCGTCGCTGGAGCCGTCGTCGACGACCACGACCTCGTAAGCCGGATACTCGAGGTCGGCGAGCGCGTCCAGACACGCTCGCAGGTGCTCGCGGTCGTCGCGGACGGTGACGACGACCGACACCGGCGGCGTGTGTTCGGGGTCGCGTGCGGGCCGCCACTCCAGGAAGCCACGCTGTCGGAGGTGTTCGCACAGCGTCTCAGTCGCCGTCGCGGTCGGTCCCGTCCCGGAGGCGAGAGCTTCTGGGGGCCGGAATCCGCCTGCCCGGACTAAACCGTCGACGACGCCGACTGCGGCATCGTTGAGCCGCGTCGCCGTGAGCGGTCGCTTCGAGACGAGCACGTCGTCGACGAGCCGGACGCCGTCGCGGAGGCGGTACTCGCCGTCGGCCGGGACTGCGCGCCCCTCGCAGTCGTGCGGTCGGGCGGCGCCTCGGCGCGCGTCGTCGTCCGTTCCGGCTGTGGCGCGCCCGGCGGTGGCCGCGTCGGCGGGTGGGCGAGACGGTGCCATCCCGCCGCTCAGTCGCCGGAGAGGATCGCCCGCAACTGCGGATCCTCCCCGTTCGGATCCGAACTGCCCATCGCGACTGCGGGGCAGCCCTCGTGGTCGTCGACTCTGTTCCGCAGGTTCGCGATCTCGTCCCACGCGGCCTGGAAGCCGTCCTCGATCACGTTCCCCGACGCGAGGTGGTCCCACTGGGTGAACGCACAGGGGTAGACGTCGCCGGCGGGGTCTACCAGACACGTCATCGAGCCCGCGCCGCACTGTTTGAGCGTGTCGTTTCTGACCTCGCCGAGCGCGTTCAGGTAGAAGAACGAATCGCCCGTCCGGACGTCCTGGTGGTCGTCGAGCCACCCGTGGAGGAACCGGATCTGGTCCGCCTGGAGCCTGAACTCGTCCCAGGCGTCTTCGCCGCGGCCGCTCGGTCGGAACCGGTTCAGCCGCAGCCCCGCGCCGTGGGCCTCCGCGAGTTCGTAGATCTCGGGTAGGTCAGCGACGTTCTGCCGGGTCACGACCGTGTTGACGGTCGTTCCGATGTCGCGGTCCTCCAGCCGTTCCAGCGCGTCGACGACCTGATCGTAGACGCCCGCGCCGCGGATCGCGTCGTTTTCCGCCCGAAGCCCGTCCATACTGACCTGCAGGAACAGCGGATCCATCGCCTCCAGCCGGTCGAGCGTCGCCTCGTCTAACTGCGTCCCGTTCGTGCTCACGCACGTCGAGATGTCCCGCCGAGTGAGCTCGGCGAGGAGATCGAGCATATCCGGCCTGACGAACGGTTCGCCGCCACCGATGTTCACCTGGAAGACGTCCATCTCGTCGAGTTCGCCGATGAAGGACTTCGCCTCCTCCGTCGTGAGCTCGTTCGGGAGCTGGTGACCCGGCCCGCTCCCCGACAGGCAGTGATCGCAGTGGAGATTACAGCCCAGCGTGACCTCCCAGGTGATCGTCACCGGGGCCGACAGGGGTTCACTCGCCATCGGTGAGCACCCCGCGTTCGACGAGCGTTTCGACGACGGCCGGCGAGAACTCGGCCTCGACGGCCTCGCGGGACTGCTCGTCGCCGACGAACTCCAGCACGTCGATGACGGTGTCGCTGACGGCGTACATAGAGGCGTCCTCGTACCCGTAGTTCTCGTGGTCGTAGACGAGTCCGCCGTCGGCCTCCCGCCGGAACTTGATGTGTGACGGGGTGGATACGGTCGCGGCCATATCAGTACACGCCGCAGATGCCGTCGATCTTGAGCGTCTCCTCGAAGAGGTCCTCCTCGATCGCCGGGCCGTCACGCTCCTCGTCGGTGTCAGCGTCAGAAGCGGTCTCGATCGGCTGCCCGTCGGCTTCCGTGTCGGCTGTAGATTGTGACATACGGTATCAACAATCGCGGCTATCTACAAATACGTTTGGATGATTTGACAGGAAGCGGAGAGAACCCTGCGACGGCGCTCGATAGACAGCCGTGTGCCGGTAAGCCGGTGTATACTTTTCTCCGGACCCGCCGAACCCGGTGGTATGGATCCCGTCCGGAGTAGCCTGGCCGGCGGCGTCGCGGCCACCGCTGTCCTACTCGTGTTTCTCCTGGCCCTCGACGTCGTTCTCGGTGGTACGAACCTGTTCGTGTTCGCGACGTTCACGAGCCTGTGTGCGGTCGGCGGCCCGCCGTACTGCGAACTCGGGAGCCCGGCTGCGACACTGCTGACCTACACCTGGTTCGCACTGTTGTTCGCGGTCGCGTGGCCGCTCCTGTTCGGCGGATTCACGTGGGGGCTCCCCGGAGAGTCCGGAATCGCTCACGGACTGGCGTTCGGGTTGGTCCTCTGGTCGGGCTACGTCGTCGTCGTCCTCTTCTCGATCGGGTTCGGCGGTGAGTCCCTGGCAGAGAACCTCCCGTTTCTGACCGTCACGCTGCTGTCGTATCTGGTGTACGGGATCGTCTTGGGTGGCGGCTACGATCACTTCGCGCACCACAGGACGTTCCTGAGCGAAGAAACACCGTCGTAACGGGGTAGTACGGGCTCCGTAACAGCAGTGCGAATGAACACGCTCGGCTGGATCGTCGTCGCGACCGTCGCCATCAGTCTCACCGCGTGGATCGGCGTTCTCGCGTTGTTTCTGCGCGAGGAGTTGCTCGACAGCCTCCTGCTGGGTTTCGTCGCGTTCGCTGCGGGCAGTCTCCTCGGCGGCGCGTTTCTGCACCTGCTGCCGCGAGCTATCGCCGAGTCACCGTCCGAAGACCTCTCTCCGGTGTTTCTCTCCCTGCTCGGTGGGTTCTGTCTGTTCTACGTACTCGAACAGTTCCTCCACTGGCACCACGACCACGCGGCGACGCGCGAGTACGAACCGGTCTCGTATCTGGTCTTGGTCTCGGACTCGCTCCACAACTTCCTCGACGGTCTGGTGATCGCCGGGGCGTTCCGCGTCGGGACGCCGCTCGGCGTCGTCACGACGCTGGCGATCGCGCTCCACGAGGTCCCCCAGGAGATCGGTGACTTCGGGGTGTTGATCTACGGCGGATTCGGGCGACGTCGCGCGCTCGTTCTCAACTACCTCACGCAAGCGACCGTGATCCTCGGCGGCGTCGTCGGCTTCTACCTGAGCGACGTCGTCACCGGTCTTCCGTCGGTGCTGCTGTCGTTCGCCGCCGGCAACTTCGTCTACATCGCCAGTTCGGACCTGATTCCCGAGATCAAAGCCGAGAGCGGAGCCCGCCGCTCGATCCTCTACTTCCTGGTGTTCCTGACCGGAATCACGCTGATGCTCGGAATCCGTCATCTCGGAGCCGTCCTTCGATAGCACGCCCCCACTGCGCGGCGGTCACGATCCGGGACGGACGTGCCGGACCGACCGACGTGAAGCCTGCCACTCAAGTACCCTGAGAACGAACCGGTGGTCAATGCCAATCGTTGAAGTGACACTCCCGGACGAACTGCTGAGCGAGTTCGAGCAGCTGGTCGACCAAGAGTTCGTGACCGAAGAGCAGGCGGTCGAGGAGCTTCTCAGTATGGGTATCGACGCCTACAACGTCGAAGTCGTCGACGAGAGCGAACCCGGTGACGACTTTATGGAAGGCGCGGAGAACAACCTCTTCGACACCGCCTCCGACCCCGGCGGTCTCGACGACGACACGCTGTAACGCGTCGCGACCGCGGCTTCTCCGTTCTCCGAGGACCTCCCAGCGGCCGCGCTTCAGTCGTCGGCGGGCGTCGGCTGCCGAACGGATCCGGTCCGCCACGTGTCGCGGCGATACCACGCGTAGGCGATGAGCGCGCCGGCGACGTTCGAGATCGGAAACGCCATCCAGATCCCGGTCGAGCCCTGACTGAGCGACGCGACGTACGCGACCGGGATGCGGATCAGACCGAGCATCATCACCGAGATCGCGGCCGCGACGAGCGTCTTCCCCGCGCCGCGGAAACTCCCGGTGTAGGCGCGCATCACCCCGATGAAGCCGAACGTGGGGGCCACCCACCGGAGGAAGTCGACGCCGACGCGGATGACTTCGGGGTCGTTCGTGAAGACGGCGATGATCGGCCGCGTCGCGACCAGCGCGACCACGCCGGCGAGCGAGAGGACGACGAGCATCCACTTCGCGGCGAAGTCCGCCGCCGCCCCGGCGCGGTCGGGTTTCTCGGCCCCGATGTTCTGGCCGGTCATCGTCTCGACGCCCCTGGCGACCGCGATCGCCGGGAGGAAGATGACCGAGAACACGCGCACGCCGATCCCGTAGGCTGCGACCACCGTCGTGGGGAACATCCCGACGACGATGAGCAGTAGATTCACCGAGAGCGCGCGACCGGTGCCCTCGATCGACGCGGGGACTCCAATGTCGAGCAGACGGCGGAGGTAGGTGAGGTCCGGGCGCATCTGGCTCGGTCGGATCCGGACCCCGCGGACCCCCTCGATCATCACCGCGATGCCGACGAGGAACGCGAGCGCGCGCGAGAACACCGTCGCGATCGCCGCGCCGGTGATCCCAGAGCCCGTGTAGCCCGTCGACGCCAGCAGCGAGGCCTCCAGGCCGCGGAGCCCGAGCATTCCGAACAGTGGGTTACTGTCGAATCCGAAGATGAGGATCGGGTCCAAGGCGATGTTCAGCACGACCGACCCGAACATCACGAGCATCGGGGTGACCGTATCGCCGTAGCCGCGCATCAGCGCGATGAAGACGAAGAAGCCGAACATGAAGGGCAGTCCGGCGGCGATCACCTGCATGTAGCCCGTCGCGAGCGGGTGCACGGCCTCGGACGCGCCGAGGAAGCGGATGAACGGCCCGACGGCGGCGTAGCCCACCGCGCCCAGTACGATCGAGCCGAGAAGCGAGAACATCACCGTCTGAGAGGCGGCGTACTCCGCTTCGGACTCCTCGCCGGCCCCGATGTGCTGTGCGACGAGGACGCTGCCCGCCACCGACAGCCCCATCCCCAGCGCGATGAGCAGGAAGACCATCGGGAACGCGAAACTGATCGCGGCCAGCGCCTCCGTGCTGTACTGGCCCACCCAGAACGTGTCCGCGAGGTTGTACGCGGTCTGCAGCAGGTTCGTGATGACGATCGGCAGCGAGAGGAAGAACAGCGGACGGCCGATCCCGCCGCTCGTCAGATTCAGTTCCTCGGGACCCTTGAACAGCGAGCCGATCCGGTCGCCGAGGCTCATTCGGTGCCCCCTGCACCGACGGCCTCGGACTTCGAGTCTGTCCCGAGTCCGGCTTCGCGACCGGCGCACAGCGCTTCTCGGATGTACGCGCCGACCGCGGCGCTCGAATCCTCCAGCGAGTGGCCGACGGCGACGTGCCGCGTCTGCGCCCCGTTCACGTACGTGGTGAGAAACGACGCGACGGCGTCGGGGTCGACGTCGTCGCCGAACGTTCCGTCGGCGACGCCCTCGGCGACGACGTCGCGGACCGCGGCAGCGAAGGCGTCGTCGAAGCGTCGCAGCCGCTCTCGGAACGCCTCGTCGTACGGCGACTGCGCTTTGATCTCTAAGAGTGCCGTCTGAAACGCCGGCGCGTCCGAGCGCTCGGCCACGAGCGCGTCGACGAGTGCCCGCAGTCGTTCCGCGGGCGTCTCGCCCGAGGGGTCGGCGATGCGATCCTCGAACTGCTCGTAGAGGTGGTCCAGATACGCCACGAGGAGGTCGTGCTTGCCGTCGTAGTGGTAGTGGATCGACGCCTTACAGTGGTCCGTCTCGTCGGCGATGTCCTGCAGCGTCACGTCCGCGTAGCCGTGTTTACAGAGGGCGCTGTGGGTGGCGTGTAGAATCTCCGTCGCCGTGTCCGTAGTCATTGCAGACGCACCATTTCGTATTTCGAACTGACTGTCCGGTCAGTCAAAAGGGGTTCGGCTCGAACGGTCTGCGCGTGGGTGTCTCACCCGCGGGCGCTCACCGACCCCTCGTCCGGACTGGCGCAGATCGCCTGCCGGAATCGGCCGGCTTGCCGTAACGTATCAGTAGCAAATATATCAAATATAAAAACAACAATTACATACTACTCTCGCCCGGCAAAATAAAAATACTACACAAACGTATTACATCGCTGATTTAGGGCAAAATGGTCTCTGGAAAGAGACAGACATCGGTACCGATGAGCTCCATTCATACACGAATCTCTATCGAAGATCAGTCACGAGAGACTCACAGGTATAACCCGCAGACGGCTCTCACTCCCCGTGCTCTGTCCGCCACGGTGCCGCGAGACGAGGCGGCCGATTGGCTGGCTTTCAGCTCCGGAGTTCTTCGATCCGTTCTTCGAGAGAGTCGATCGCGTCGTCGACCTCCTCGCGCGCTTCGTCGGTCATTTCCTCTGCCTCGTTCGCTGCCGTGTCGAACGCCTCGCGCACGCGCTGGAGGGCGTCGTTGACTCCGTCTGAGTCGCTCATCCCAGTTGACAACTCTACGCTCGTAGAATATATATTTCGTGCTTCGAAGTCGAATACCTGGGTTCTTTCGTGCGTCTGCTGTCGCTGTGAACCGTAGAGATGTAGCAGTCATAGAGGCGATAAAGGGGCTCGAACGACCGTTAAGCGGTCGAAAACTCGCTAAGGACTTCCTTACAAAGGGACGCTTCGGCAGTACTGTATAGATAAGATAGTTCCTATGGATGGGCACCGGTTCGCCGTCGCGCTGTTCGGGATCGTCCTCTCGGTCGCCATCGGATTTCTCGCCTACCAGTTCGTCGCTCCCCTCACGATCTCGGTGTTCCTGTACTACTCGACGCGGCGCTACCACCGACTGCTCAGTCGGTTTCGCCTACCGGCGAACGTCAGGGCGATGATCGTGATGGTGTCGCTCACGGTCCCGCTCATCATTCTCGTCAGCTACGCGATGCTCCTCCTCGTGATCGAGACCCGGCGGTTCGTCGCCCAGTACGCGCTCGTCGACGTCGCGGCCGAGCGGTTCGAGTGGTTCGGCGGCGTCAACGAGATCCCGGAGTTCACCGTCGAAGGGCTCTACGCGGCGTACCAGTCCGGCGATCTGGCGCCGTTCATCGACTTCGCAACCCAGCACGCGACGTTCCTGACGGCGCTCGTCTCTGAGTTCTTCCTGAATCTGTTCATCATCGTCATCGTCACCTACTATCTCCTGGTCGACGGCGACCGCATCAGTCAGTGGCTGCTCAGATTCGACGACGACGCCATCATCCGAGAGTATCTCGAAGCGGTCGACCGCGAACTCGAGGCAGTCCTCTTCGGCAATCTGCTGAACGTCCTCGCGGTGTCTCTGATCGCCATCGGCGCGTTCAGCACGTACAACGCCTTCGCGCCGGCTGTCGCGGAGGTCCCCTACCCGGCCCTCGCCGGCGCGCTCACCGGGATCGCGAGTCTGGTCCCCGTCGTGGGGATGAAGATCGTCTACGTCCCGCTGACGGCCGTCGCCGCGTTCCCGATCGCACTCGGCGGCAACCCGTCGAAACTGGTGTACGTTGGCGGGTTCTTCGCCGTCGCCGCCGTCGTCGTCGACACGATCCCCGACATCGTGTTGCGACCGTTCCTCAGCGGCGAGGAGACGCACGTCGGACTGCTGATGCTGGCGTACACCCTCGGCCCGGTCGTCCTCGGGTTCTACGGTCTCTTCTTCGCCCCGATCCTCCTGGTCGTCGGCCTGACGTTCGCGAATACGGCGCTTCCCCGCCTCCTCGGAGCCTCCGGCGACGCGGAACCGCGGCCGCTGGACTGAGAAGCCCCAAGCGCGGGAAGCGGACCACTCCGACCGCCCGACGACGCCGTCGCGGTGGCCAAGACGTGTCGCCGAGCGGTATCCGACGGAAACGGCTGTGACAGGCTCGTAACCCTGTCCTGTCGTTTTCCGCGCGGACCGTCCATCTCCAGACGTATCGATACCGAGCGCCCCTCGCCGTCGGTGTCGTGTCGTGGTACGATGACACACACTCGAAGTATTCTCACCGATACCGGGGCAAGAAGCGCTCGCACGTCGCGACCGTTCGTATCGCATCTATTCGAAATCGGATAGATTGCGAATAACAATTCGCCGCGGACCCGTACTAGCCGACACGATGCCCCGAGACGAGTCACTCAGCCTCCCGAGACGCCCTCTGATGAAGGCGCTCGGTGCCGGCGGTGCACTGTCGGCGTTCGCCGGGTCTACCGTCGCTCGGGAGGCGCACGGGCGAGAGGCCGCCGTGGAGAGCGAAGACGACGACGCGAACAGCACCGGCACGGTCCACACGGTCGAGACGCTGATCCGCGCGCCCGCGACCAACCCGAACCGGCCCGTGGACTTCTTCTTCCAGCCCACCGGGCTCTATGTGCAACCGGGAGACGTGGTGAAGTTCGTCTTCCGGACGCCCGACCACAACGTCGTCGCCTACCACCCGGCGTTCGGGATGCGACGGCGCGTCCCGGTCGGCGTCACCGCGTTCTCCTCTCCGTTACTCGGCTGGCGGCCGGAGTCGATCCCAGGTGAGCAGATCGAACCACCGGCCGAGATGGGCGGCGACGGCGGGGAGTCGGGGGGCGAACAGTCGGGAGCGGATACCGAAGCCGGCAGTGAGGACGGCCCGGTCCCGGACACGTGGCTCCACGCCTTCGAGACGCCGGGCGTCTACGACCTGCTCTGTTCGCCCCACGAGTCTTTCGGGATGGCGATACGGGTCGTCGTCGGCGACGTCACCGAGACGCAGTTCGAGACTGCGAACCCGGATGCCCTCCCAGAGCCCCGAGCGGGCCCTGTCGGACTGGCTCGGGCGGTGCTGACCGATCCATCGCTCCTGCCCGAGACCGTCGTCAGCGAAGGCAGCATTCCGTGGGAGGCGCTCGAAGCGAACCAGGGCAACGGATCGTAGCGCCCCCGTCGTAACGCTTGTGTCACCGGCGTGACTCTACTACGACAGTGGATCACGTCCTCGCGCGAGTTCGCGCGTCCGCCCCGCTTTGGGCCGGCGGCGTCCTGTCGGTCCTCTTGTTTCTGTTCGGCGTTCGGTTGCTCGGGACGGCGACAGAGGCTGCCGTCGTCCCGCTGCGGCGGCTCTTTCGAGGGTACGTCACCGGCGACGCGCAGGCGCTCGGCGTGAGTTGGCTCGCGACGTACGCAATCGCGAACGGCTCGATCGTTGCGGCGCTGTCGGTGTCGCTGTTCGACAGCGGCGTCGTCACGGCGACGCAACTGTTCCTGATGGTCGCTGGCTCCCGCCTCGGCGCTGCCGCCATCGTCGTGCTCCTCGGGGCTCTCGACCACCTGCAGACGCGACGATCCTCGCTCGGCGAGGCGACGAGTCTCGGCCTCCTGACGTTCCTCCTGACGCACTCGGTGTATCTCCCGGCGACGCTCGTCGGCTACCTCCTGCTCCCTTGGCTGCAGGGGCCGCTGGCGGCTCTCGGCGCGCGGATCGAGTCGCCACGGCAACTGTCGAGTTTCGACTCCGCGACGACCGGCATCGTCGACGCGCTGGGCGTCCCGCTCGGATTCGGGGCGGCCGTCGTCGCGCTCTTCGTCAGCCTGCACCTCTTCGACCGGGTGCTCAAGCGAATCGATACGACGTGGCTCCGGGAGCGGCTCTTCGCTCGGTTTCACCGCGTCTGGGTCGCTCTGGGGCTCGGCGTCGTTCTCACCGGACTCACGACGAGCGTTGCGTTCTCGCTCGGTGTGATCGTCCCGCTCTACAACCGCGGGTATCTGAAGCGGCGTGAGGTCGTCCCGTACGTTCTCGGCGCGAACCTCGGCACGCTCTTCGATACGGTCCTCGTCGCCGTGGTGCTGGCGTCGCCGGAGGGCGTCGCGCTCGTCGTCGTGTTGCTCCTCGCGGGCGCGCTCGTCACGGTGGGAGCGGTCCTCAGATTCGAGGTGTACCTGCGGGCCGTCGAGGCCCTCCACACGCGACTCGTCGAGGAGCGACGCTACTTCGTCGGGTTTCTCGCCCTCCTGACGGTCGTGCCGCTCGTGCTCGCGGTGATCTCGGTCGGTCTGTAAGAAGTGACCGACTGCCCCGGTCTGAGAGACAGACTTACACTTCGTCTCCACGACAGTTCGAAGCGATGTACCCGCGCCTCAGGACCCTCCTCTGGAACGACGACGCGCACCGCCTCCGGCTCCCGTGGCGACTACTGGCGCTCGTCGTCGCCATCACACTCTTGGGCCTTCTCGCGTCGCTCGCTGTCGGCGCACTGTTCAGCGATCGGGTCCGGTCGGTGCTCGCGCTCACCTCGACGCAGTCGACCGCGCAGGCGCTGGTGGCTGCCCGGAACGTCGCCTTCCTCGGGACTCAACTCCTCGTGACGATCGGCGGCGTCTATCTGGCCGGGCGGTTCGTGGACCGGCGGTGGTTCCGCGACTTCGGCTTTCGATTCGACCAGTCGTGGTGGGCCGACCTCGGCTTCGGTCTCGCGCTCGGTGCTGGGCTGATGACGGGCATCTTCGTCGTCGAACTGCTCGCCGGCTGGGTTACGGTCACGGAGCTGTTCTACGTCGCGCGTACGGGATTCAGCTTCTGGCCGTGGTTTCTGTGGGGGTTGGCCACGTTCGTCGCCGTCGGGGTCTACGAGGAGCTGCTGTTCCGCGGCTACCTCCTCACGAATCTCTCGGAGGGCTTCACCTGGTTCGAGCGGCTCGGGACGCGCGGCGCGGTCGCGACAGCGGTCTTCGCGACGTCGATCCTCTTCGGCGCCGCACACGCCGGCAACCCGAACGCGACGCTGGCCAGTACGGCCGGCATCGTGCTCGCCGCACTGATGCTCGCGGCCGGCTACGTCCTGACCGGCGAACTCGCGATTCCGATCGGCCTCCACACGACCTGGAACTTCTTTCAGGGCGTCGTGTTCGGCTTCCCCGTCAGCGGGACTGCGAACGGCGTCTCGGTCGTCGCGATCTCACAGTCCGGCCCCCGCGTCGTCACCGGCGGCGCGTTCGGCCCGGAGGCGGGGCTGCTCGGCCTCGCGGCCGCCGCTGTCGGAGCCGCGTCTACCGTTTGGTGGGTCCGGTGGCGCACGGGAACTGTCGGCGTCTCTCAGGCGGTCGTCGTGCCGCACCTCCGACGCTCCGGCGGCGAGTAGACCGCGCGACGCTCGCGCGGTGGCTGTCCGTCCGCTCGGGCGCACTCGCCGCCGACGAAACAGTTGGATTTTTACTCACAGATCGAATGCTGAGTGGTATGGCGGCTCATAGCAACCAGGAGAACGGGACAGCGACGACCGATCTTCCCGACGTCCTGCCGTTCGATCTATCCTACTTGACCCGGCTGAGCTGGGATCTGGGGACGCGCGTCGTCACCGACGACGAGTCCACGCTTCGCGGTCGCTGGGCACACACGCGGACGTCGTGGACGCTCTCGGTGATCGACGTGACAGAGAACACCGCGCTCCTGCGGCTCCGTACGCCGGTGGGTCGCGAGCGGTTCTACGGGACGACGCAGGCGGAGCTGTCGACCGCGCTTTCGGGGCTCGACGCCGCGCCGAACTGGACGCAGACGGCGTAAGCACTCCCGGCGTCGCGTTACCGGCACACGGCCGAATCGAAACCCACGTCGCCGTCGCCGTTCGAGTCGTGGGCGTGACAGACTCGACGACCGAGACGAGCGCCTACGCGCGCCGGATGCTGGTCACCGTCTCGCTGGGGTGGGCGGTGCTCCAGACCGGTCGGTTCCTCGTCTCGCCGCTCCTGCCGACGATCATCGCCGATCTCGGGATCACCGAGGCGACCGCCGGGATCGCGCTCTCGATCTTCGGCGGCGCGTACGCCGTCGTCCAGTACCCCAGCGGCGAGTACTCCGATACGTGGAACCGGACGACGCTGATCGTCCCCGGTCTGGTCGTTCTCGCCGTCGGATTCGCGCTGTTCGGTCTGATCGACGGCGTCGTTCTGTTCTTCGTCGCCGCGACGGTCGTCGGCATCGGCAAAGGGCTCTTCGCGGTTCCCTCGCGAGCGTTGCTCTCGGACCTCTTCACGGCGCGCCGCGGGCGCGCGCTCGGCATCTACGCCGCCGGCACCGACGCCGGGGGCCTGGTCGCCTCGGGCGTCGCGATCCTCGCACTGACGTACGCCTCCTGGCGAGTTCCGTTCGTCCCGGTCGCGATCGGCCTGGGACTGCTGACGGTCCGTTACGCGAACTCGACGCGTGAGAGCTACGAGGTCGGGTCGACCTCGCTCGGCGTGCGCGGGACCGTCGGCCGCCTGCTCGACGGCGCACGGCAGCGTGAGACGATCGTCGCGTTCGTCCTGTTTTACTTCATGGTCGGCGGGATCATCAACTTCGTCCCGACGTATCTCACCCAGACGAAGGGGTTCTCACAGCAGCTGGCGGGTCTGACGTTCGCTATCGTCTTCGCGGTCGGGCTCGGCGTGAAGCCGCTCGCCGGGACGCTGGGCGATCGGTTCTCTCGGCGCGGCATCGCCGTCGCCGGGATGCTACTCGCGGCCGGCGGTCTGGTGAGTCTCGTCGTCGCCGGCGCGAACGTCGCGATCTGGCTCGCGGTCGCGCTACTCGCGCTCGGCTACAAGGCGGGCTTCCCGCTCGCGGACGCGATCATCGTCGACGGCGCGCCGGACGACGGGATGGGCGCGGATCTGGGGGCCGCGCGGGCGCTCTTTCTCGGCGCGAACGCCGTCGGCCCGGCGTACGTCGGCATCGTCGCCACCTACGCCAGTTACGATCTCGCCTTCGCCGGCTTCGTCGCCTGCCTGCTCGTCGCGGCGTGGCTCCTGTTCAGGACTCGGTGAGGCGCTTCAGACCGCGCTCGGCTCGGGAGCGCGCCACGCGAGCACGATCCCGAGAACGGCCAGAGCCCCGGCGAGGGCGAAGGCCACGTCGAAGCCCGCAGCGTCGACGACGGCTCCGCCGGCGATCGGCGCGAGGAACGCGCCGGCCAGCCCGACGCTCGTCTGGAACGCGACGGCCGTCGCGGCGACGCGCGACTCGACGACCTCCCGGACGTAGGTGAACGACAGCCCGAGCGTGAGCTGGATCGCGAACCCCGAAAGCAGCAGGGCGGCGACGAGCAGCGGCACCGATCCGAGCGAGGTAAAGCCCAGCACGAGCGGCGCGGCGAGTCCGAAGGACCCGAGCAGGACGGGCTGTCGGCGGCCGTCGAAGACGCGGTCCGAGAGGAGCCCGCTGCTGATCCGCGAGACGACGCCGATCGCCGGGAACACCGCCACGAGGGCCCCGCTCAGCGCCAGCGACAGACCGACCTCCTCCGTGAGATACGACGATCCCCAGCTGTTGATGAACAGATACAGCGCGTAGCTGAGGAAGCCGAGGATCCCGACGAGCCAGACGGTGCGGTTTCGGAGGACGGTGCCGAACTCCCGGGCCGTCGGGGCGTCGCCGTCGCGACGACCGTATCCGCGGCTCGTCGGCCAAAAGAGCGCGAGTCCGACGAGCGAGACGCCGGTGAACGCGACGAAGATGGCCGACCAGCCGAACCGTGCAGCGATGAGCGGCCCCGTACTCTGTCCGATCGCGAACCCGACCGGGCCGCTCGCGGTGAAGATGCCGACCGCGGTGGCCCGGTGTGCGGGGCTCACCGCTCGGCTCACGATGTCGATGCCGGCGTTCCAGACGACGACGTACGCCGCCCCGCCTACCGCCCGCGAGGCGATCACCGACCAGTAGTTCCCGTTGCCGCCCGCGATCCAGCCCCAGATGCCGGCGACGAACAGCGCGACCACCGCGATCGCCATCGCGCGCCGGGAGTCCGTCCGATCGAGGAAGGCGCCGGCCGGGAGACTCGCCAGCACGGCCGTCCCGAACATCACGCCGACGAGCAGGCCGGCGACTGTCGGACCGATGCCGAGCGACTCCCTGATCAGCGGCGTGACGCTCGCCGGCACGATCTCGTAGGCGGCGAGACTCACCGAGATGAGACTCGCGCCCGCGACGAGTCCGTACGTGCTCCAGTCGCGTCCCGACGATCGGGCCGACCGACCCCCGCGCCGTTGGTCGGTCGTACGGTCTGCAGTCATCAGTGTCGAGACGAGATCACGGCCGTATATAGAATGCGGTGATGTCGCCGTCGGGGCCGCAGGAGCGAATCCGCTGTCGAGGACCGCCAGCCGTCAGGCGTCGGCGATTGCCACGGTTTCCTGCTCGAAACTCTCCTCGTCCCACCGCCACGAGCCGAGATACGGGTGGCCGTCGAAGGCGCAGATGGCGTACGAGTAGCCGGTCCACGTCGCGCGCTCGCTGTCCACCGCGCTCGGGCGCGGCGGCCCCGTCGGATGTGTGTGGTAGAAGCCGACGACGTCGAGGCCCCGAGACTCGATCGCATCGAGCAGTCGCAGTTGTTCTTCGGGGTCCATCGCGTACCGGATCTGCGGCGCGTCCGCGACGTTCTCCGCGGGGAACACTGTGGACACGCGACTCGCCTCCGCGCCGTACTCGCCGGCGAGTACGCCACAGACCTCCTCGTCGCCCCCGGCGTACCCGCGGTGGACGATCTCGTCGTACGCGTCTCGGAGAATGGTGAGCACGAGTCTCCTACGCGGTCGTGAGGCAAAAGCGCTCGCACCGGGCTACGCTTCGGTGTCGGCGTCTGCCTCCAGTTCGTACTCCCAGGCCTCGTAGCCGCCGGCCAGACTCCTGACGGCGGTGTCCTCGCCGACGCCCTCGAAACTGCTGATGAGGCGAGCGGCCTGGATCGACGACTGACCGACCGGGCAGGCGACGACGACGTCGTCGGCCCACTCGATGTCGCCGACGCGGACGGGCAGTTCGTCCATCGGGACGTTCTCCGCACCGGGAATGTGACCCGTCTCGAACGACGACGGCGAGCGGATGTCGACGATCTGTACCTCCTCGCCCGCGTCGAGTTTCCGCTTGAGGTCGTCGGGACCGATCTCCTCGACCGTCATCGGCGGATCTCCCGGCGTCGGGGCTGGGTGTCTGAGCCGTTCGCGTCCGCGACTCCGTAGCCGTCAGATCTCTCGCATAGCATCGTTTCCCGTAGATACTGCCCCCCGGAACAAACTCATTTCGGCGTGGAGGCCGTCTGATCGCTTTTTGTAGGCCGCGCTCTAAGGCACGCTCGATGGAACTCGTCGCAGTCGCCGCACTGGCAGAGAACAACGTCATCGGCCTCGACGGCGAACTCCCCTGGGAGAGCATCCCCGCGGACAAACGCCAGTACCGCGCCCGCGTGGCGGACTCGCCGGTCGTCCTCGGCCGACAGACGTTCGAGTCGATGCTGGACCATCTACCTGGAACCCACCAGATCGTCCTCAGCAGGACCGAACGCGAGTACGACGTCGAGACGGCGATCCACGCTGGCGACGTCGACGAGGCGATCGCGATCGCCGAGTCGCTCGAAGCGACGACCGTCTACGTGCTCGGCGGAGCCGAGATCTACGCCCTCCTCCAGCCGCACGTCTCGCGGATGTTCCTGAGCCGCGTGCCGGGCGAGTACGACGGCGACTCCCACTACCCGATCTGGAGCGAGGCCGATTGGGAACTCGCGTCGACGTCCGACGAAGAGGGCTTCACGTTGGAAGAGTGGGTCCGTCGGAACGCGTCCGACGGCCGCAGGCCGACGAACTGACGGCGGCGTTCGACTGCACGGTCTTTACGCCCCCCTCCCTGCTACCGCCCGGAGTGTCGCCTCGACGGCGCTCCCGCGCCGCAGCGCCGGGCCGATCAGTACCTCTCGTCACCAGGGAGCGTGATCTCGACGACGTTCCCCCGTGGCTCGTTGTCTCTCACGGCTACTGTTCCGCTCGACCGTTGGACGATCCAGTAGACGAGCCACAGCCCGAGCCCGACGCCGTGATACAGGTCGTCGATCGTCGTGCCGTCCGCGAGGATCTGGCTCTCCATATCGGGGATCCGGGGCCCGTCGTCGATTACCCGCACCGTGACTGACTCTGCGGACGTATCGACGTCGACATCGACGTCGACGCTCGGGGACTCGGCGTCGTTGTGGACGACGGCGTTTCTGACGACCTCGGCGAGTGCGGTGTCGATCTGGCTGATCGCTTCCACCGGGACCGGATCGCTCTTCGAGACGGTAATCTCGGCTGCGGGGAACTCCGCGCTGAGATCGGCGACGATCCGGTCCAACACCGGCGACAGATCCATCTGTCTGACCTCGTCCCCGTCGAGCAACACCTCGGTGACCAGCCGCTGCTTGTTGCTCGTCTCGACGAGCCCGTCGCTGTACTCGAGGATTCTCGACGCGAACCTCGACGCCTCGGCGTCGCCCCTGTCTGCGATCACCTCGGCAGAGCCGCGGATCACGTTCATATCGTTGCGGACGTTGTGCCGGAGGACCCGCCCGAGCACCCGGAGCTGTTGGTTCCGGTGCTTGCGCTCCGAGATGTCCGTCTGGATGGCGATGTACGCCTCGTTGACCCCCTCGTCGCTGGTGAGCGGCGCGATCGTCTGGTGTGCGTAGTACAGCTGGCCGTCTGCCCGTCGGTTGACGATCTCGCTGTCCCAGACGTCTCCCGCACCGATCGTCTTCCAGAGCCGCTCGTAAAACCGATCCGACATCTCTCCGGACGAGAGGATCGCGGGCGTCTGCCCGAGCGCCTCCTCGCGGTCGTAGCCGGTAATGTCTTCGAACGCCGGATTGACGTACGTGATCTCGCCGTCGGTCTCCGTGAGAAAGATCGCGTGGCCTGCAGACTCGACTGCGAGTCGGAAGCGTTCCAGCTCCTGTCTGTTCCGTCGGAGCTCCCGCTGTCGCTGCTTCGCGTCGGTGACGTCGACGAAGACGTATGCGTCGACCGCGGTCGACTGCAGCGTAGACAGATGTGTGGTCCGCACCCGGTAGTATCGCGTCCCCGACGGCGTCTCCCACTCGACGACGTCGCGCCCGTCGGTGATCCGGCTGTAGAGATCCGGCGCGTGGTCGTCGATCGAGTCCCCGGACGCGTCTGCGAGTGCCGGGAACCGCTCGACCAGCCGCGGGCTGGCGTGCTTTACGACCCCGTTCTCGTCGACGATGAGCGTCGCGTCCTCCAGTTCCGCGAGGACCTCGCGGTGCCACCGATCGGGTACCGGGTAGAAGTCCCGATCCGCGACGAGAAGCGTCCCGACGGTGAACACGGCCATTCCGAGCGGATCGTAACTCACTGCGAGCAGTTCGGTGGGGGCGTGGTCTACGTGTACCAGCACGTCGAGCAGCGCCGGCGCGGCCGTCAGTGCGAGGACGATCCGGAACCGGGTCGTAGCGAACCGCGTGTCGCCGGCCGCGTTCGCGAGCCAGTAGATCCCGACCCCGACGAGGGTGTACGCGCCGCCGGAGACCAGCCAGTAGAGGAACTCCGGCTCGAACAGGAGCGTCCCCATCGCGTTCGACGTCAACTGCGTGCTGAAGTAGAGCTGGTGCAACGGGTTCGTAAGCTTCAGCAGCGCCACGAGCCCGAACAGGCCGACGGCCACCCATCGGACGTCGCTGCGTAGGTGATACTCCCGGCCCGAGTACGCGGACGCGAAGTAGAGCCAGCCGCCGACGCTCGCGAGCCCGACCAGGAGGCCGACGACGTGCAGTGCCATCGAGACCGGCCGGCTGGGGGCGAAAACCAGACCGGCGGTCGTCCCCGCCCAGAGAGCGCTCAACCCCGACACCGCGATCAGCCCGGTTCGCGTGTCGCGGTCGGCGATCTGTCGAGCCCGCCAACTACCGTACAGACAGGTGACCGCGGCCGCTGAAAAGAGAGAGGTGTATCCGACAGCGAGTATAGACGCAGCGGATGAATCTATCACTTCTGAGTCCTCGGAGGCAGCTAGTGATAAAAGCTCTTGCCGACGCCGACGCCGGCGCGAGCGTGCGGCGGGCGACTGTGGCCGGACTCGGTGCGTCCGGGCGCGCCGATCGATCGACGTCGGCCCGCTCCCCGCGTCAGCTACATACGACGTGGGACCTAACGCTCACTGGATGACCGCGACAGCGACGTTTGGCGGCGGCTGCTTCTGGTGTACCGAGGCGGCGATGACGGTCCTCGACGGCGTCCGGTCCGTTACCTCCGGGTACGCGGGCGGCCACACCGCTGATCCGACGTACCGCGAGGTCTGCTCGGGGTCGACCGGCCACGCGGAGGTCGTGCAGGTGGAGTTCGACCCCGACGTGATCGCGTACGACGAGCTGCTGGAGGCGTTCTTCGTGACGCACGATCCGACGCAGCTGAACCGACAGGGCCCGGACGTCGGCTCGCAGTACCGCTCGATCGTCCTGTACCACGACGACGAGCAGCAGCGACAGGCCGAGGCGTACGTCGAGGCGCTCGACGAGGAGTACGCCGACTCGGTCGTGACCGAGGTCGAACCGCTGGAGCGGTTCTGGCCCGCCGAGGAGTACCACCAGGACTACTTCGAGAAGAACCCGAACGACGCGTACTGCCGGATGCACGCCCAGCCGAAAGTCGAGAAAGTGCGAGAGCGCTTCGCCTCGAAAGTGTAGTCGAGTAGGGACCGTTCGTACTCACGGCGTCGGGAGCCTGATCGTGACGCGGTTGCCGTCCGCCGTCTCCCCGAAGGAGAGTTCACCGCCGTAGCGCTCGGCCGCCCACTTCACCAGCCACAGCCCCAGTCCGCTCCCGTGGTGGGTCTGCGTCGCCTCCAGGTCGCCGGTGATGACGTCGCGCTCGGCGCGCGGGATCGCCGGCCCGTCGTCGTCGACGCGAACGGCCGCCCACCCGGGTTCGAGCGCCGTCACCGACACCCGTACGAACGGTTCCGCGCTGGGGTTGTGCTCGACGGCGTTGTCGACCAGACTGTGAATCGCCGACTGCAGATGTCTGTCTCCTCTGACGACCATCCGATCCGGTAGATCGACTTCGATCCGCGCGCGCGGCGACTGTTGCCGGTGCTCCCTGACGACGGCGTACGCGAGCGGCACGCAGTCGACTTCGTCCACGAGCCGCCCCGCCGAGAGGAGCGACTCGATCTCGCCGGCCTCGTGCGCCAGCCGCTCTAACTTCGCGGCCGCCTGCTCTACCGTGGCGGCGGCGGCCACTGCGTCGTCGTCCTGCTCGGGCAGTTGCGCCAGCAGTCGCGTCGTGTGGCCGACGATGAGGTTCGCCTCGTTGCGGAGGTTGTGCCTGAGGATCCGATTCAGTACCTCCAGCCGGTATCGCTGCCGATTCAGTTCCGTGATGTCGGTGTACACCGCGAACCCGTCGACGTCTGCGTCTCCGTGCTCCGGCCCGTACGGGATCCCCCGGTAGAGAAACTCACGGAGCCCGGTAGCCGTCTCGCGCTTCACGCGCTGGTAGTTGATCTCGCCGGTGGCCGTCTGTCGGTCGAACCGATCGGCCTCGGCCGCCAGCCACTCGGGTACGATCCACTCGTTGAGCGGCTCGTCTTCGATATCTCCCGCCTGGAACCCGAAGATGTCGACGAATGCGGCGTTGACGTCGCGGACGATAGGCTTCCCGTCGACGAGTGCGAACTCGACGATAGCGTCCTGGACGTGCTCGATGAGGTGGCCGTACGGGTGTGGTTGCGTCATATCCAGTTCGAGGCCCGTATACTTCGGATACAGATACTCTACCGCATTAAGCTTCGCATACGGACGGATATTTGCTGTCCACACTGAATATGCGTATATCCCAACGCGGGCGCGGCGCCGCCTTACTCCTCGTCGGCGAGTCGGCCGGGGATCCACTCGCCGTCGAAGTCCTCGTGGAGGTAGGGCTTCGCGTTCTCGCCCGCGTAGGTCGCGACGAGTTGGCCGTCACCCTCCAGGTGGTACTTGTAAGTCGTCAGTCCGTCGAGACCGACCGGGCCGCGGGCGTGGGTCTTTCCGGTGCTGATCCCGACCTCCGCGCCGAGCCCGAAGCGGTAGCCGTCGCTGAAGCGCGTCGACGCGTTGTGGAAGACGCTGGCGGCGTCGATGCGCTGCATGAACTCCGCTGCGCGCTCCGGCACCTCGGTCACGATCGACTCGGTGTGTTTCGAGCCGTAGGTGTTGATGTGTTCGACGGCGTCGTCGAGGGAGTCGACGACCTTCACCGAGAGGATCAGGTCGCCGTACTCCGTCGACCAGTCCTCCTCCGTCGCGGCGTCGACGTCGACGACCTCGCGGGTTCGCTCGTCGCCGCGGAGTTCGACGTTCGCCTCGCGGTACCGTTCGACGAGGTCGGGAAGGAAGTCGGCAGCGACCGCCTCATCTACCAGCAGCGTCTCGACGGCGTTACACACCGCGGGATACTGTACCTTCGCGTCGTAGGCGATGTCGGCCGCCATCTCGAGATCGGCCTCGCTGTCGGCGTAGACGTGACAGACGCCCTCCGTGTGGCCGAGGACCGGGATGCTCGTGTTGTCCTGCACGTAGCGCACGAACGCGGAACTCCCTCGCGGCATCAGGAGGTCGATGGCGTCGTCCATCCCGAGCATCGTGTCGACGTCTTCGCGCGCTTCGATGAGCTGCGCCCAGCCGTCGGGCACCTCGGCGGCGGCCTCGACGATGACCTCGTAGAGGATCCGGTTCGAGTGCGCCGCCTCGCTCCCGCCTTTGAGGATGACGGCGTTGCCCGACTTGAGACTCAGCGCGGCGATCTGCACCAGCGCGTCGGGCCGGGACTCGAAGACCGTGCCGATGACGCCGATCGGGACCGAGAGCTTGTACAGCTCCAGGTCCTCGTCGAGTCGGCGAGCTTCGAGCGTCCGCCCGAGCGGGTCGTCCTGCTCGGCGACGCTGCGGACCATCTCGGCGATCGATTCGAGCTTCGACTCCGATAGCTTCAGCCGGTCGACGAACGCCTGCGTGTACTCGCCGGCTTCCAAGAGCGCCTCGCCCTCCTCGACGTCGGACGCGTTGGCTTCGAGGATCTCCTCGCTCCGGTCTTCGATCGCGTCGGCGATCGCGTAGAGGGCGTCGTTTCGCTCGGCCTCCGAGTGGTTCGCGAGATCTAGCGCTGCGGACTGTGCTTCCGTGACTTTCGCCTCGGTCTCTTTCTGGCTCATCAGTGGTCGTTTATCGGGGTGAAGATGGTTCCGACGGGCTGTTCGGTGGCGATCCGTTCGAGGACGTCCGGTTCGGTCGAGCGGGCGATGACCGCCGGGATGCCGTGTTCGCTCACCGAGCGCGCGCCTTGGACCTTCGTGCGGATGCCGCCGAAGGAACCGCTGGCGCTCGATTCGACGATCCGCTCGACCTCGTCGTAGTTGCGGCCGACCGCCTCGATCAGCTCCGCGTTCGCGTTCTCTTTGGGGTTTCCGGTGTAGACGCCGCCGACGTCGGTGAGCGTCACGAGCAGGCCGGCGCCGACGCCGATCGCGATCGACGCCGAGATCATATCGTTGTCACCGATCCGGATCTCCTCGGTGGCAACGGCGTCGTTCTCGTTGACGATCGGGACGACGCCCCACTCTAAGAGCGTCTCCACCGTGTTCTTGAAGTTGGTGAACCGCTCGGGGTTCTCCAGGTCGTGCTCGGTCACGAGGATCTGTGCGACGGTGAGCCCGTAGCGCTCGAAGCTCTCGGTGTACCGGCGCATCAGGTGGCTCTGCCCGATCGTCGAGAGCGCCTGTGACTCCTCGACGGTGTCGTCGTTGGCGAACCCGATGCGGCCTTTCCCGGCCCCGATCGCGCCCGAGGAGACGAGGATGACCGATTTATCACGCTCGACGAGCCCGGCGACGTCGTCGACGAGCTTGTCGAGTTTGTCGTCGTCGAGATTCGACTCGTCGTCGGTGAGCGAGTTCGTCCCGGCCTTGACGACGACGCGACCGGCTTCGGCCGCCAGCGTCCGCGCCTCGGCGACGACCGCCGATTCGACGGCCCCGCTCATCGTTCAGCGTCCTTCTCGGCTTCTTCCGCCAGCTCGGCGGATCGCCGGCGAGCGGCGCTCAGCGCGTCGCCGACGACGTCCTCGACGTCGCTGTCCCACAGCACGTTCATCCCCTCGATCGTCGTTCCGTTCGGAGAGCAGACGGCGTCGATCAGCTCGTCGATCTCCTTCTCCGACTGGAGCACGGTCTCGGCTGCGCCCTTGAACGTTTGGGCGGCCAGGATCTCGGCGTCGTCCTCGTCGAGCCCCTCGTCGACGGCGCGTTTCTGCAGCGCACCGAGAAGATAGAAGACGAACGCGGGGCTGCTGCCGTTGAGCGCCGTCGCGACGTCCATCAGGTCCTCGTCGATCTCGACGTACTCACCGAGATCCGAGAGCATCCGGGCGACGTTCTCGTCGGGCTCGTCCCACGAGACAGCGGCAGCCATATTGCGCGTTTCGGCGGCCAGATTCGGCATCACGCGGACGACTGTCGCGTCGGTCTGGGGCGCGACCACGTCGGTCGAGACCCCGGCCGCGAACGTGACGAGCGTCCTGTCGGTGTCGAGGTCGAGCTCCTCGAGGACGAGCGGCACGATCTCGGGCTTCACCGCGAGGACTACGACGGCGGAGTCGTGGACGTCCTCGATGTCGGTCGTCGTCCGCTCACAGTGCGCTTCGATCGCTTCGAGCGCCTCCGGGGCTACGTCGTAGGCCGTGACGGTGTAGCCGTCGACCCGAGAGAGTCCCTTGATCAGGGCGCTCCCCATATTCCCGCAGCCGATTACGCTGACGTCGATCATATGTAACTTCATAGACGGTGCCGCCGATATACGAACTTTGGTTTTCGCCTACGGTCGTCGGCGTCACGCCGTGGGACTTCGCGACCGGGGCTGATGGCGTCCCGTCTTCCGGGATTAGCTCTCGTCTTCACTAGTTGTGTTCACTAGTTGTGTTCAGCAATTGTGTCCGCCGGCTATTCTCAGTAGTCAACTCCGACTTCGAGTCCGCTGCCGACCTCCGAAACCTGGAGTCGCTGTCGGAACTACGTCGTCGATCCCCACGAAGAGACGGACAGAGAACCGCTACCCCGGCGTTTGCAAGTCGTCGCTCAGCCGAACACCCGCGGGCGCGTGGTCGACTGTGTAGTCGGTCGCGAATCCGGCTGTGGATCGTCAGCGCACGTCACAGGTGTTGACGCCGATGAGCGAGTAGAGCCCACAGAACCCGGTTACGCCGGTTCCGACCATCACGAGCGCGACCACGCCGAGCACCGGCGAGAGAATCGTCGGACCCGGAACGAGCTCACCGAGTAGACCGAGCGAGATGACGCCTGCGAAGGCTCCGAGCGCGATTCGTGCGAGACTGTCAGTCTGACCAACGTTCTTCTCCATACGCCGGAATTGTTCTGTTGCTACATAGTTGTTCTTGCCCGCGTTCCATACCGGTGAGTCCGCAGCCCGCGACGTTGCGCCCCGACCGCGCAACATTTGTCTTGATTATTTGCTTCTTCGAATATTTTCCGCTAAATTGTGTCTAAATCCAATTGTAATGTACCGTAGATTTCGTAGACACGTCTACACGATGTCTCAGATCCCGGCCACGACTCCACAGGAGCTGAAGGAAGCGATCGACGAGGGTGCGGACCTGACGATTCTCGACGTGCGCCAGCCCCACGAGTTCGAGCAGAACCACATCGAAGCCTCGGACGTAGATGTCCTCAACGTCCCGCTGAACGAGCTCCGAACGATGGGGCCGGAGCAGCTTCCGGACAGCGTCTCCGACGAGCGGATCGTCGCCGTCTGCCGCTCCGGGAACCGCAGCGGGTCGGCGACGCGGCTCCTGAACCAGGCCGGACTGGACGTCGAAAATCTGCAGGGCGGGATGCGGGGCTGGAAACAGCTCGCCGGCGTCCCTCTGTAAGCCCGTTCGACGAGTGCCGGCGCTGGGCTCTCGACGCCGGCGCCGCCGACTGCTCTCCCGCGGTGGGGTTTTGTATCGCGGCCGCCTAGCTACGGGTCTGATGCCGATCGACGCAGTGGTCTTCGACCTCGACAACACGCTCTGCCGCCACGACGCCGACATCGACGCCGTCTATCGGCAGGCCTTCGACAGCGTCGCGGTCGAACCGTTCGGCGAGCCCGACGACCTGTGGACCGCACTCGACGGATCGCCGGATCCGGACGACCGCGTCGGCTACCTCGGGGCAGGCTTCGCCCGCGTGGCCGCCCAGTACGGCCGCTCCGAAGCCGACCCCGTCGATCTGGCGACCGCGCTTCTCGATGGATTCGACGACTCGGCGGTGGCGTTCCTTCCGGGAGCCGAGGCGGCGCTCGACGCCGCACGGAGACACGGCCCGGTCGCGATCCTCACGAACGGGCCGCGGGAACGGCAGCGGCCGAAGATCCGCTCGCTGGCCATCGAGAACGCCGTCGACGCGATCGTCTACGCGGGCGACCTCCCCCGTCGAAAACCGCACGTCGAGCCGTTCGACCTCGTGCTCGAGGACCTCGGCGTGCGCGCCGGCCGGACGGTCTACGTCGGTGACTCTCTGAAGAACGACGTGGCCGGCGCACACAACGCCGGACTCAAGGCCGCCTGGCTCCGTCCCGACGGCGAGGAGACCGGACGGTACCGACCGGAGTACGAACTCGATTCCCTGGCCGAACTGCACGCGATTCTCACCGCGGAATGACCGACGCTCCCGTTCCGGGGCTCTCCCCCGTCCTCTCTGTGGTCCGACCCGGTCGAACCGTCGCCGGCGTCGAGACGGTCGACCGCGGCAACCGTAAGCGAACGACCATCGTCCGGTTCGCGGACGCGGATCCGATCGTCGTCCAGCGGACGCCCCGACCGAGCGCCGCTCGGCTGGAAGCGCGGCTCGTGACGGCAATCGACGAGCGCACACCGGCCCCTGTCGCCGTCCCCCTCGCCAGCGGCGTCGCCGGCGGCGAGGGGTGGCTCGCCACGCCGCTCGTGGTGGGAAGAGACCTTCACGAGACGTTCGTCGGCCTCGATGCAGCGACCCAACGGAGCGTCGCCGACGCCTTCGGGCGATATCTCGCCGCGCTTCACGAGGCGTTCCGGTTCGATCGGTACGGGCCGGTCGCTCTCACCGACGACCGTCTACACGTCCCGGCCGTCGACCGGGAGTGCGGCGCGACCGGCCGCGACCCCGGCGCGGAGACATCGACGACCGACGCCGGAGCGCCGACGGTCGACGTCGGACCGCCGCCGGCGGACGAGTGGCACGAGTGGTTCGCGCGGTTCGCACAGAGGAACGTCGATCGGCTACCCTCGGCGTTCGATCCAATCCGGCCGGCGCTCAGCGAGTCCGTCGCGTCGCTCCCCGACAGTGATGCGCCCGCGTCACGGCTGTTCCCGTGGGATCTCCGGCCCGGAAACGCGCTCGTCGACGACGGAACGGTCACAGCACTGCTCGACTGGGAGCAGCCGCTGGCCGCGGCTCCCGCGCTGTCGGTCGCGAAAACCGAGTATCTGGTCGCCGACTGGTACGTCTCACCCCGTCGCGCCGCCGACCTCCGCGAGGCGTTCCGGGAGGGGTACACGTCCGTCCGCGCGTGGCCGACTGTCAAGTCGGCACATCGCGTCGCCGCTATCGCGAGCGCCGCGGTGGACTCACGCGGCGTCGTGACGAATCCGGGTTACCCACCCGTCGGTCGCGCGAGCGCGATCGATTTTCACGCGCGGGCGTTCGAGCGCGTCCTCGATCGGACGTGAGGAGGCGGCGCGCGACTGCAGGACGAGTCAGTACGCGGCGTCGACGATCTCGTCGTCGAGTGCCTCGAACTGGGCGAGATAGTCGCGGCGCTCCGCACAGAGCGCGTCGTGTGCCACCTCGAACCCCTCGACGTGGTCTGCGACCGTGTACCGCGAGACGTCGATTCCGGGCACCTCCACCGGCACGGTCAGGCCGAGTCCGTCGTCGTGTGCCCACTCGACCGTCCCGCGAGCGATGCCTTCGAGGATGGCGACGGTCTCCTCGACGCCGACGTCGACGGGGTCGTCGGTGCCGACGACGCCCGTGTTGATGACGAAGCAGTCGACGTCGAGATCGGCGATCAGCTCGCGGAAGCGGTTGCCTTCCTGGCCTTCGGTGCCGACGATGAAGGGGTTCGTCCCGACCACACGGATCGACTCGCCGATGCGCGAGGGATCGCCGGCGCTCGTTTCGACCGACTCACCGAGCATAAACGCGGCCGCCGCCTGCGCGCCCGAGAGCTTCGCGATCGGCGGCATCAGCGGGTTACGCGTGATGAAGAACACCTGGTCGACGCGCTGGAGATCGATGCCGTCCGCGGAGCTTTCCAGGTAGTCGCGGCGGACGACAGCCCGCGCGTTGCGGCCGTACCGCGGCTCCTCGAAGTGGACTGTCCCGTCGTCGTCGACGGCGACGTTTTCGAGGACGGCGCTCTCGTCGGTCGCGGCGGCGTGCAGTTCCGGCTGTTCGTCGGGGCCAAGCCCGAGCGTCTTGATGTAGAGGCCGCTGCCCTCGCTCCCGGCGACGGTCCCCGAGGGCAACAGCGCACAGACGTCGTCCTGTAGCATCTCGGCACCCTCCGGATCGTCGAGCCAGAGGCCGTGACTCGTCAGCGTCGACTTCCCCGTGCCGGAGAGCCCGAGAAACAGCTGTCCGATCTCGCGGACACCCGACCCGTCGTCGAGCGTGACGCGCTTGCTGCCCGCGTGCAGTCCGAGTCCGCCCGCCTGCTTCGCGCGGTGCATAAACAGTCGCAGGAACGACTTCTTCGCCTCCCCCGTGTAGTCGCTGCCGAGCACCGTGGTCAGCCCCGCCGGGGGGTGGACGCGGATCTGCGGCTCCTCGGTCGCGTCGGGGAGCTGGACGGTGAGAAAGTCCGGATCGGCACCGTCCGGAGCGGGCTCTAGAAGCTTCGCCCACGCCAACGCGATGCGACCGTACTCGCGGGGGAGAAACAGCCGGCAGACGGCAGCGACGTCGTCGTGTCGGCCCACCACGCGGTCGACGCAGAGCACGTCGTTCGTCGGATCGGTCACCCACTCGATCCCGCGCTCTGTCACCGCGAGGTCGGCGTCGCCGAAGGACCCGTCGACTGCGTTCGCCGTCCGGTCGGCGCTCCGGGAGCGGAACCGGCTCACGTACGATGGCGCGCCGAACTCGGTCGTCGTTTCGAGCGGTGCGGAGAACGCACGCAGATCCTCGAACGGCGGATTGTGCGAGATGTGATCGGCTGTCGCCGGGTCGGGATAGTCAGCGATCGTCGGCCAGCGGGTCGAGTCCGGCATTGTGCCGTAGGGTCCGCGAACCGGTATGATAAGATTGTTGAATATGGTTCGTTACGTTATAAAACTCGTTTTATCCTGTCAGTAGTATCTCTCTCGCAGTGGCTTGCCGCGTCCCGTCAGTCACGTACCATCACTTCGATTATGTGACTGCACAACCATATTAGCTCGCGTGCCGAAGAGCACACTATGGACGCTGTCCCGTACGAAAACGAGCTCACGTTCGAGACGCACCGCGAGAACGACACTGTCGACGAGTTTCACCAGTACTACGGGGAGGCCGTCGAACGGGTCCGGGGTGAGCTGGGTGCGTCCCATCCACTCTGGATCGACGGCGAGTCGGTCGACGCCGACGACCACTTCTCCGTGACGAACCCCGGCGACCACGACGAGACGATCGGGGAGTTCGCCGCCGGTACCCCAGCGGCGGTCGATCGGGCCGTCGAGGCGGCCGCGGACGCGTTCCAGCAGTGGCGCACCGCCTCGGTCGCCGAGCGAACCGAGGTGTTCCGTGCGGCCGTCGCGGAGTTGCGGACCCGAAAGTTCGAGCTCGCCGCCACCGTATCGCTCGAGAACGGGAAGAACCGGACCGAAGCGATGGCCGACGTCGACGAGGCGATCGACTTCCTGCAGTTCTACAGTCGGGAACTGGAGCGGAACGACGGCTACGAGTTCGACACGGGCGAGCCGACGCCGGGGCAACACTGCACCAACGTCCTCCGGCCGTACGGCGTCTTCGGCGTCGTCGCCCCGTTCAACTTCCCGCTCGCGATCCTCGCCGGGATGACGACTGGACCCGTGATCGCCGGGAACACGGCGGTCGTAAAGCCGGCGAGCGCGACGCCGTTGATCGCACACAAGTTCGTCGAGGCGCTCACTGAGGCGGGGCTCCCGGACGGCGTCGTCAACCTCGTCACCGGGAGCGGGAGCGCCGTCGGACAGCCGCTCGTCGAACACGACGACGTCGCCGGGGTCGTCTTCACAGGCTCCCGCGAAGTCGGGCGCGCGATCGAGCGAACCTTCCGCGAGCTCGGGAAGCGCGGCCCGGTCGTCGCGGAACTCGGCGGGAAGAACCCCGTGATCGTCACGGCCGACGCGGACCTCGAAAAGGCCGTCTCCGGCGTCGCGATGGGTGCGTTCTCCTTCAGCGGGCAGAAGTGCTCGGCGACCTCCCGAGTGTACGTCCACGAGGACGTGATCGAGCAGTTCACGGCCGATCTGGTCGCGTACGCCGAGTCGCTGACGATCGGTCCCGCCGAGGCGGCGGAGACGGTCGTCTCGCCGGTCGTCGACGGTAGCGCCGTCGAGCGCTACACCGACATCTGCGAGCAGGCAGCCGCGGTCGGGACCGTCCGAACCGGCGGCGAGCTCGTCGACGACCCCGACCTCCCGGACGGCCACTACCTCCGGCCTACGGTCGTGACAGACGTCCCGCACGAACACGCGCTTGCGCGCGAAGAGCACTTCCTCCCGTTCGTGACGATCCACCCCGTCGCGGACCTCGAAGAGGGGCTCGAACGGGCCAACGACAGCGACTACGGCCTCTGTGCGGGGCTGTTCTCCGAGACCGAAGCCGAGATCGAAACGTGGCTCGACCGGATCGAGTCCGGAATGTGCTACGTCAACCGCGCACAGAGCGCGACGACGGGGGCGCTCGTGCAGGCCCAGCCGTTCGGCGGCTGGAAGGCCTCGGGGACGACCGGGAAGTTCGCCGGCGGCTACTGGTACCTGCCGCAGTTTGTGCGCGAACAGTCTCGGACGCGCGTGACGCCCGCTCGGGAGTGATCGGGGTCGTCCAGACGAACTCCACGACGCGACCCGTCGGAGTCGCCGTAGTGGGGTTCGGGAGTGTTCACTCACGCGATCGCACGCTGTCGGACGGTCAGTCGCAAACGCTACTCTACCCGGACAGTTGGGCGGCCAGTTCGCGGGCTCGGTCGACGTGTGCGTCCGCTTCCGCGTGGCCCGTTCCATCGATTTCGGCGAGGAGGTCGACGACCGTCTGCGCTCGGTCGGTGACGACAGCCGGATCGTCTACGCCACGGAGATCCGCCGCGATGGCTTCGGCTTCCCCCAACACGCGGCTGGGCGTCCGATCGACCGGAAGCTCGGCCGTCGCCGCCAGCGACTCGTACAGTTCGACGCGGGGATCGGCAGTCATCGAGCGAAGCTACGGTCCGAACGGAGAATAGCGCTGCGGATGCTCCAGTTTCTATCGGTCCCGCCGGGTCAGAGCGACCGGGGGGGGGGACCGTCGGTGTCGCCGTCGCGACGGCTACTCTTGGTGCGGCGCGTAGCTGATACACCACCCCTCGGGGTCGATGTTGCCTTCGACGATGGCGCAGGCACCCATCCCGTCGCCGTTCTTGTCCTCGATGTAGAGCGTGCAGCCCGAACACTGCTGGCCCTCGTTCGGCTCCTCCTGGTACTGGACGTCAGATTTGGTCGACAGGCTGGAGGGGTCGCGCTCGATACCGCCCAACGCGGTCGCCGTGGCGTACTCTTCGGGCACGGTGTCGCCGGACGGCGTCGCCGTTGCCGTTTCGGGTTCCGCTTCGGTCGGCGCCTCGGTCGTCGCCTCGCCGCCGTCGCCGCCGCCGTCACCGGAACAGCCGGCGAGGCCCGCCACCGCAGCTATGCCAGTCAGTTGCAGGAACCGTCGGCGTGAGTTGTCGTTTCCGTCTACCATACGTACACAAACGGCTGGAATCGGCATACCGCTGCGGTCGGTTCCTGCAACGCGGGAAGCTCCCACAACTTGATTACGCCTGGGACCTTGCAGGTGTATCTTCGATGGAAGCGCGTAGGACCGCCGTACTCGCGGGGGTCGCGAATGCCGATACCAGTAAGCACTCAAAACTGGCACCCCGAGTGTGGGTATGAGCGTCCCCGATAGCTTCGATTCCGACCTCACGCGCCTCCAACTGGGGCTCGCTGCGATCCTCGTCCTCGTTGGCACGGTGGTCTCCCTCCCGGCTGTACAGTCAGTGCTCTACGGTGCCCTCGTCGGCACACCCAGCTTCCTCCAGTGGGGTGCGGTCTCGCTGCTCCTCGTCGGCGTCGGCGTCTGGCGGGAACGACCGGAGCTTTTCGTCGCCGGCGTCGGCGTCTTCGTCGTCCTCGGACTCTTCGTCGGGCCGGTCGTCGGCGGCGTCTACGCCCACACCGATATGGCGACGCAGGTCCAAGGCAGCGCGACGGAACTGGACACGCTCCCGAACACCTCCACGGAGAACGTGCGCGTGCTACCGCGGAGCGTCTCCGACAACTACGCCCAGTCGTCGATGCAGTATCCGCAGTACCGGCTCACCGGCTCCGACATCACGTATCACGACGGCTCGTACGCGTGGTCACACGGGCTCGCGCCTGACAACTTTATGGTCGCGTGGCTCGGCACCCAGCGGGGCGCGCTGTACGTGGATATGACGAGCACGCAGAAGCGCGTCCAGGTCGAAGAGCAGTCGTTCACCAACGGCCGCGGACAGCTGTTCTTCGACTCCTATCAGTATCGGAACGTGCTCAACTCGCCGCTGAAACACCACGACTGGGACACGACGTTCAACGCCCGGGCCGACGGGACGTCGTACATCGCCCACTCGACGACCGTCTACGACTGGAAGTTCCGGCTCGCGCCGATCCCACAGCTGTACGCGATCCCCCGCCACGGCTCGGTGGAGCTGATGCGTCCCGAGGGGTCGATCTCGAGCCTCTCACCCTCGGAAGCGCGATCGTCGCCGCTGCTGCGCGGACAGAACTACTACCCCTACGACGTCGCGATGTTCAAGATCGAGTCGATGCAGTACGTCAACGGCGCGCTCAACAAGTGGTTCTGGAAGGAGGGCGTGCTGGCGATCGCGGACTTGCCGGAGGCGGGCAACGACTGGCCCCTCGTCGTGCCGACAGACGGCGACGAGCCGGAGTTGACGTACTTCGTCGCGACCGAGCCGACGGGCAGCGGCAACGGCGTCTACGAGGTCTGGACCATCGACAGCCAGACCGGCTCGCTCGGCGTCCAGGGGTACGACGAGTCACAGATCGGCCCGCAGAAGGCGGTCGACTTCGTCGAGCGTCGCCCGCAGGTCAATCGCCTCTCGAACGCCGACGCGGTCTCGCCGGTGCCGGTCGTGAAGGGTGACACCCTCTACTGGCACGTCAAGGTCATCCCGCAGAGCCGGTCGGGCGTCGTCTACACCGCCTTCGTGAACGCCGAGAGCGGCGACGTCACGCTCGTGGAAGGTACCGAGCCGATCTACGGCTTCCTGACGGAGGCGGAAGTCGAGGACGTCGAGTCCGACACGGCGGCGCAGTCCGGCGGCACGACGGTCACGGTCGTCGTGACGAACGCCGACGGCGAGATCGTCGGCACGCGCAACGTCACCGTCCCCGAGGGCGGCGGCGTGAGCGTCGAAGTCGCCGATCGGACGGCGAACAACTCGACGGCGCAGGCGAGCTGAACGGTCGGCAGCAGGCAGCGGCACGCGGCCCGCCGTCAGTCGGCGGCCGCCAGCCGCCGATCACGCCTCGTCGGTCCGGGTGATAGCGACTTCCAGCGCGAAACTCGATGCGGAGACGATGTCGCCGATGCCGACGGTGCTCGCGGGGTCCTCGACGACGCGGTTCGGGGCCGCAGCGACGCGCGGCGTCGTCAACACGCCGTCGGTGACGTTCGTCTCCGCATCCATCGTCGCAGCGAGTGCTGCGATGGCCTCCGTCCCCCGAGCCGAAGGCTCGACGGCCAGCCCGGTTTCGAGATCGGACGGTTCGGTGATCCGTCCGGTGGCCGCCTTCGTCGCCGCGTTGACGGCGGCGAACTCGAGGCCCCGACGGACCGCCTCGGGCGGGAGGTAGTCGTCCGTCACCGCCAGGTGGTAGTCCATCGCGTGCAGGCGGACGCAACCGACGTCGAGGTGGTCGAGGAGCGACCGCAGCGCGCGGTAGTGGGCGCGGATCGCCGCCGCCGGCGAGGCGTCCCCCGACGGGAGTTCGTCTGCCGACACGACCGCCGCGTCGACGTCCCGCTGGAGCATCGCCAGTTCGTGCGGATCGAGGCCGATCACGTCCGCCTCCGGAAGGATCACGTCGGTGATCGCCGCCCGGAGGTCGTCGTCGTGGGTCACCGCGTACTCGACGTGAACCGGGAAGTCACCGCCGGATCGGAGCCGTCGCAGCGTCTCGCGAGCGTGCCGAAGCGTCTCCTCGTACCCGCGCTCTACGTGCTCCGGCGTCAGGTTGTGGTAGCCCGCGAGCAGTGCGCCGTCGACCGCCGTGCCGACCTGGTCGACCACCGCGTCGAGGTCGCCGGCGTGGAGATCGAACTCGGGGGGCCGTGAAGCGGCGATGAATCGCGTGTTTGCGTCCGCTCGCACGCCGAAGAACGACGCCCCCGCCGCGAACTCGAAGATCCAGTTGATCTTCGTCCGGTCTGTGTTCGTCGCGTCGCCGACCGGGACGAACGAGACAGTGCCGTCGGCGACGGCCGGGTACCGGATCCGGTCGGGGCGCTCGAACATCGACTGCTGGGTCTCGGACAGCAGATACGTGTAGACGATCGGTGCCGCCCCGAGCGACGAGAGGAGGTTCGTCATAATCCCCGCCTGCCCGCCCATCTGCGTGGCGTCGGGATCGAGTGTGGCTTCCAGTTCGGTCGCCAGCGACGCGGTCATCGCCACCTCGTCGCCCTCGCCGGTCGCCATCGTGTGCGCGATCGCCGTCGCGAGATCCGCCTTCGAGGCGAGGCGGTCAGGCGGCTCCGACGCTCCCGGCTCGCCGATCGGCGGGTCGAGGTCGGCTTCCAGTTCCGGACCGACGTCGACGACGGCGTCGACGTTCGCGTTGTACGCGAGAAACACCGGCAGATCACGGAGCGCCGCGAGGTCGGCTGCGAGTTCACGCTGCGGGGACATTGCGACTCGCAGTACAGTCCGTCGTGACAAATCAGTAACGACAGTCGTATCCAGCCTCGTTCCTGCCGAACGTTAACACGGATGCCGGCGTAGACGTACGTGATGACGAGCCAACAATTCGTCCGGTGGCTCGACGACGTCAGCGGCGACGACGTCGGGTCCGTCGGCGGCAAGAGCGCGAATCTGGGCGAGCTCGCGGGCCTCGACGTTCCGGTCCTGCCGGGGTTCACGACGACTGCGGCGGCTTACGAGTATTACATCGACGAGGCGGGCATCCGCGCGGACGTCGAAGCGGCGCTCGACGGTCTCGACGTCGACGACGTTCGCGACCTCCGCTCGCGCGGCGAGCGCATCCGACAGCGCATCCGCGAGGCGACGATGCCGCCGGAGCTTGCGGCTCGGATCGTCGAGCAGTACGAAGCGCTCGCTCGGGAGTTGGGAACGGAGGACCCCTCGGTCGCCGTGCGCAGTTCTGCGACGGCCGAGGATTTGCCGACAGCGTCGTTCGCGGGCCAGCAGGACACCTTCCTCGACGTCACCGGCCGCGAGGAGCTGATCGAGGCCGTGCAGGGCTGTTACGCCTCGCTCTTCACCGATCGCGCGATCGCCTACCGGGAACACAACGGCTTCGACCACTTCGCGGTCCGGCTCGCCTGCGTCGTCCAGAAGATGGGCCAGGCCGATCTCGGGGCCTCCGGCGTCCTGTTCACGCTCGATCCCGACAGCGGCTTCGAGAACGTCGTCGTCGCCGAGGCGGCGTACGGGTTCGGGGAGCTGATCGTGCAAGGCGAGGTCGACCCCGACCGGTACGTCGTCTTCAAACCGACGAACGGGATCGTCGAGAAACGACTCGGCGGCAAGGCACAGCGAATGGTCCGGCGCGACGGCGAGACGGCGGTCGAGGACGTCCCGGAGCAGGAGCGAGGCCAGTACGCGCTGTCGGACGACCAGATCCGCACGCTGGCGACGTACGCCGAGCGGATCGAGGCCCACTTCGAGCGGCCGATGGACGTCGAGTGGCTCCTCGACGGCGACCTCGATCAGTTGTTCGTCGTGCAGGCGCGTCCCGAGACGGTCCACGGCGCGGCCGAGTCGGACGCGATCCGCACGTATCGACTCACCGAGGAGGCCGAGCCGCGGCTGGAGGGCGTCGCGATCGGCAGCGCTATCGCCAGCGGGCGCGTCCGACTGCTCGACGACGTCGGGG
The DNA here is from genome assembly GCA_003665935.1 of Halobellus sp. Atlit-31R. GTDB lineage: Archaea > Halobacteriota > Halobacteria > Halobacteriales > Haloferacaceae > Haloquadratum. Next base: position 259,138 of record QPLR01000004.1, read on the forward strand.
AGATGGACCGCTTCCGGGCGGGCGACGTCCTCGTCACTGGGATGACAGCGCCGGACTGGGTGCCGATCATGAGGCGCGCGAGCGCCATCGTCACCGAGCGCGGCGGGAAGACCTCCCACGCGGCGATCGTCTCGCGCGAACTGGGCGTTCCCGCCGTGGTCGGCACCGAGCGCGCCACCAAGGTGCTGCGCGACGGCGACACCGTCACCGTCGACTGCTCCGGCGAGACGGGGTACGTCTACGACGGCGAAGTCGCGTTCGAGTCCCGAGAGCGGTCCCTCGCCGACGTGCCCTCGACCGACACCGACGTGATGCTCATCCTCGGTGACCCCAGCCGCGCGTTCTCGCTGGCGGGGCTCCCGGTCGACGGCGTCGGCCTGGTGCGCGAGGAGTTTATCATCACCACGCACGTCGGCACGCATCCGCTCGCGATGCTCGAACGCGGTGCGGGCGAGGAGTACATCGCGGCGCTGCAGACCGGGATCGCGAAGATCGCCGCCGCGTTCCACCCCGATCCGGTCGTCGTCCGGCTGAGCGACTTCAAGACCGACGAGTACCGCCACCTCGACGGCGGCCGGACGTTCGAACACGAGGAGGCGAACCCGATGCTCGGCTGGCGCGGCGCGTCGCGGTACTACGACGAGTCGTTCCGCGAGGCGTTCCGGCTCGAGTGTGAGGCGCTCCGGCGCGTCCGCGAGGACGTCGGCCTCGACAACGTGACCGTGATGGTGCCGTTCTGTCGGACGCCCGCGGAGGGTCGTCGCGTCCTCGGCATTCTCGACGAGTACGGGCTCTCGGGCGACGACCTCGACGTGTTCGTGATGGCGGAGTTGCCCTCGAACGTCGTGCTGGCGGATCGGTTCGCAGACCTGTTCGACGGCTTCTCCATCGGCTCGAACGACCTCACGCAGCTGTTGCTCGGCGTCGACCGGAACTCCCGGAAGCTCGCCTCGCTGTTCGACGAGCGCGACGAGGCCGTCGAGCGGTCGATCCGATCGCTGATCGAGGAGGCTCACGGCCACGACCGACCCGTCGGGATCTGCGGCGACGCCCCTTCGACCGTCCCCGGGTACGTCGACGTGTTGATCGACGCCGGTATCGACTCGATTTCGGTCACCCCCGACGCCGTGCTCGAAACGATCGAGCGCGTCAGCGAGGCAGAGGAGCGGTCGTCGTGATCGGACGCCAACGGTGGCTGGACGCGATACGCCGCGGTCGGTCACTGGAGAGCGCTGCACCCGTGCGTCGCGACCAACGTCTGTTGGCCGAGACATTTTACCACTGTGACCGAAAGGAGCCTATATGTACACGATGTCGACCGACGACTTCACCGTTCACACTCGGGAGTGTGACGAAGCCGGTGGCGGAATGCCGATCTCCGATCTCCCCGACGAAGTGACCTCGCTGGACGATCTCGAGTGCTACTGCTGGGACGGCTTCGACTCGCTCGACGAGATCGAATAACCTCGCGGCGGCACGCTCTGCGATTACGTCGGACACGCTCGGGGATCGAATATATGCCTTCTCAGACCCAAAATACGGTCACGGATGCGCCTCGCCACCGTCGGGAAGTGGATCAACCACGACGACGTGTTCGTTCGATTCGTCGGCCTCTGGTTCGTCGTCGCGACCGTTTTCACGCTCGCCTGGGTCGGGAGCTACCACCTCCTCCCCGCCGGGCTTCTCCGCGGATCGAATCCGGCCGCTGCGCTAGCGTACGCCGGTAGCGTCCGGGGGGAGTTTCTGACGCTGTACGCCTGGAACGTCGGCGCCACGCTCGTCCCCGTCGGCGCGAACACCCTCCGGTCGGTGAACACGCCGCTCGGATATCTCGTCTTGATCGTGCAGACACCGATGTACGGCGTCGTCTGGGGAACCGGGTCGCTGGCGGTCGGGAACGCCGGTCGGATCCCCCCGTCTCTCTCCGTTCTCCTCGACCGGAGCGGACCGATGGAGATCACCGCAGTCGTCGCTGTCGTCGTCGCGACGCGCGGCGTGATGGTGTGGCACCAGCAGTCGGGGCCGCGGTGGCGCGAGCCGTTCGAGCGGGTGCGTTCGCCCCGCGAGTGGTCGCTGACGCGCCGGGAGTGGGCCGTCCTCGCGGCCGGCTACGTGCTCCTCGCCGTCGCGAACTACCGGGAGGCGGTCGCCATCGCGCGGGTCGTCGGATGACCGGAGGAGGCTACACAGACTGCGACGACGGCGCGGGGAGGCCAGTTCGTGTGAGCGAGGACACACTTACAGGTCGGCGCGGACTGTATAGGAACGTATGCCACCTACCCGTCGGTTCGCCGACCGCACCGCGGCCGGGCAGCGACTCGCCGAGGCGTTCGAAGAGCGGGGGATCGCCGTCGACGTCGTCCTCGCCATCCCGCGCGGCGGCCTCCCGCTCGGCCGGGCCGTCGCCGACGCGGTCGACGCCCCGCTCGACGTCGTCGTCGCGAAGAAGATCGGCGCGCCCGGAAACCCCGAGTTCGCGATCGGCGCCGTCGGCAGCGACGGTACCGTCTGGCGGAACGAGGACGCGCTCCGGCGGCACGACGAGGCGTACTTCGAGCGCGAGCGCGAGCAGATGGCCGAGGAAGCGCGCGAGAAGGCCGAGCGCTACCGGGGGGACCGGCCCCCGCTCAAGTTGGCCGGCAAGCGCGTCGCCGTCGTCGACGACGGGGTCGCCACGGGATCGACAGCGAAGGCCTGCCTCCGGATGCTGGCCGAGAGCGACGCCGAACGCGTCGTGCTCGGAATCCCGGTCGGACCGCCCGACACCGTCCGGGAGCTCGAAGGAATGGCAGACGAGGTCGTCTGTCTGGAGACCCCGGCGCAGTTCGGCGGCGTCGGGGCGTTCTACGCGGACTTCGGCCAGGTGTCCGACGAGGAGGCGATCTCGTATCTCGACTCGTCGTGACGGCCCCGGTGTCACTCCGTGGTGGTCTCCCCGCCGCGGAGGTCCGCCGCACAGTCCGTACACAGGCCGGTCGACTCGTCGTAGTGGGCCACACAGACGAGGGCCCCGCAGCGCCGACACTGATACTCCGCCGGGGCGGACTCACAGATCTGACAGAGACTCTCGACGCTCATCGCTCGCGCTCACCGCCTCGTCAGCACGGGAACGGGCGACTGCCCGAGAACGCGAGCCGTCGTGCTTCCGAGGTGACCGTCCGACTCCGCGCTGCGACCGCGCGTTCCCATCGTGATCAGGTCGGCGTCGACGCCCTCGGCGTACTCGACGAGTTCCTCGTGGGGCACGCCACGGAGCAGATCGCTCGTCACCGGGAGGTTCCGATCGCGTGCTTCGGCGGACACCGCTGCGAGCGCGTTCTCCCCGGCCTCCTTCAGCAGGCCGACGACGCTCCGCGGGACGTCGTCGAAGTCGTAGGTCGTCGTGTCGACCACGTAGGCGACGTGCACGTCGGCCCCGTAGCGTTCGGCGATCGCGAGGCCGTCCGCTGCGGCCCGCTCCGCGGCGTCGCTCCCGTCGGCCGCGATCACGACGTGGTCGTACATCCCGTATCCGGAGTCGGGGGCCGGTTCGGGAGAGAACCGGACGGACAACACCGGAACGTCGACTGTGGTCAGCACGCGCTGGGTCGTGCTCCCGAGCCGGGAGCGCTCGGCCCCGGTCCGGCCGTGGGTTCCCATCACGACGAGGTCGATCCCGTTCGCGGCGACGTACTCGCGGATCGTCTCGTGTGAGCGCCCGGTCTCGATCGCGCGGACGGCCTCGAGATCCATCTCGGCGGTCCGGTCGACGATCCGCGCCGTCGCCTCGCGCCCGCGCTTCTCGGCGTGGCTCCGGAGCGCGTCGCGGTTCTCCGTCGTGAGCCCGGCGGGCTCTGCCTCGGTGTCGACGACGAAGAGCGCGTGCACCGTGGCGTCGCTCGTCCGCGCCAGATCGAGTGCGCGGGAGACCGCCTGTTCGGCACCGGTGCTACCGTCGGTCGGGACGAGGATGTCGTCGTACATACTGCCGAGTACGGCGTCGAGAACCAAGAATCCTGTCGGTGAATTGAAAACAGGTCGGCGGTCGACGAGAGCAGATTAGTTTTGTACTGTCGGCACAATATACGAGTGATGAGTACGATCCGCCCGGCGGAACTCGACGACCGACTCGAATCGGGATCCACAGACGACCTCCTCGTGCTCGATATCCGCCCGAGAGACGCCTACCGAACAGATTCGATCGACGGCAGTCGCAACCTTCCGGTCTACGACGCCCTGCGAGGCGGCGACGAGGCGGCACTCCGTGATCGCCTCGACGAAGTGCCCGCCGACCGGGAAGTCGTGGTCGTGTGCAAACAGGGGATGATCGCGAAGCGAGCGACGAGCCTGCTTCGCGACGAAGGCTACGACGCCGCGACGCTCCTCGGCGGGATGGGCGGGTGGAACGGCTATCTGAACGGCTCGCTGGGCTACAAGATCCGCTCGCTCGTCTGGAAGCTCTCCTGAGTCCGCCGGAGCGCGGGCGCGGCCGTAGCCCTCACCCGAAAACGAACAGCGCCGCCCCCAGCGACAGCACACTAACGGTGAGCAGCGCGCTCAGCACGACCAGCAGGGGTCGAACGCCCGTCTCCCGCATCCCCGCGATCTCGATGCTCGCGCCGAGCCCGACGAAGGCGATCAAAAAGAGCAGCTGGTAGCCGGTCTCCAGCAGCGAGATCTCGGCCTCCGAGAGCAGCCCGGCGCTCGCGACGCCGGCGACGAGGAGGAACCCGAGCACGAACTTCGGGAACTGGTCCCAGAAGTACCGGAGACTGGCCGCCGAGGTCTGACCGTCGCCGCCGCGTCGTCGGGCGTAGTAGACCGCATAGAGGATCGCGACGACGCCGATGAAGACGTTGCGGCCGAGTTTCGTGATCGTCGCCCACTGGCCCGCCTCCACGGAGTACGCGAACCCGGCCGCGACGACCGGTCCGGTGCTCACCATACTGATCCCGGCCCAGATGCCGAAGACGACGTCGGGGAGACCGAGCAGTCGACCGACCGCCGGATACGTCGCCAGCGTCACCGCGTCGAACAGCAGGATCGTCGCCACCGCGTAGGCGATCTGCTCGCTCTCGGCGCGGACGCCGCTCGACACGGCGACGATCGCGGAGACGCCACAGATAGAGTAGCCCGCGGCGAGCAGCGATCCCAGCTGATCCGGAATCGCGAAGACGTTTCGAGCCACCAGTTCGACGAACAGGAGACTGAAGCCGAGAAAGCCGACGACCAAGAGGAGCAGGGCCGGACCGACGGCGAACAGCTGGTCCACCGCGATCCGCGCGCCCATCAGTACGATACCGGTCTCGAGCCAGAGCTTGTGGGTTTCGAGCCCGTCTTCGGCCCAGTTCGGAATCCCGACGGTGTTGGCGACGAGGACGCCCAGACCGACTGCCACGATGAGTCTGTTGACGCCGAGCACTGTCGTCGAGAGCAGGTGGGCTGCGGCGGCACCGAGCAGGAGGAGTGCCACGCCCGGTCCCAGTCGAACTGCGTTGCGTGCTGTCATAGCGGGATCTGGTGGTGTGGATCGATCTGTCCGCCGCGGCTACGAGACGACGACGACGAGGAGCGCGAGCGTGCCCAGGATGACCGCTTTCCAGTCGCGGTCGAGCGCCGTCCACCACTCGAACGCCGCGTCGAGGTGGGCCGTCCGGACCGTCGTGTGAGATGGCTCGTCGTCGGGCATCGCGGGGTGATGTCTACACTGTCTCGGAGAGCGGGGAAATAAGTAGCTGTCCCGGAGCGGAGTCGCCGGGTGCCGTCGGTCACTCGGCGTCGAGTCGCCGCTCGACGCGTGCCACGCTCTCGCTGATCTCGTCGACCATCGAGGTCTGCTCTTCGTTCGCCGCCGCCACGTCCTCGATCTCCGCCGAGATCGTCTCGGCGCGGTCGACTGCCGTGTCGACCGTGGCCGCGAGCTCCTCTGCACTCGCCGCCTGTTCGTCGGTCGCGTCGGCGATCTCGTCGATGCCGGAGGCCGTCTCCTGGATCGTATCGACGATGGCGACCTGGTTCTCGACGAGCGACTCGGTGTGCTCGACGGCGTCGCGAACGTGCGTGTTCGCCGTGCTGACGTGCGTGGTCACCTCGTCGGCGGACTCGCGAACCTCCGAGACGATCCGCTCGATCTCGTCGACCTCGGACTTGGACTGCTCGGCGAGCTCCTTGATCTCGTTTGCGACCACGGCGAACCCGTTGCCGTCGCCGTCGGCGCGCGCCGCCTCGATGTTCGCGTTCAGCGCGAGCAGATTCGTCTGGTTCGCGATGTCGGTGATGACTTCGACGAGCTGATCGATCTCGTCGAGCTTCGCGATGAGCGCCTGCGTGCTCTTGCCGACGTTCTCGCCCGCCTGCGACACCGCCTGTGTGACGTCGAGGACGTCCTGGCCCGACTCCTGCGACTCCTTGGCCAGTCGACGCGCCTCGTCGCTTTGGGTGTTGACCTCCTCGGCGCTGGACGCGATCTCCTCGATCGTCGCGCTGAACGTGGCGATCTCGTCTGCGACTTCGCCGAGATCGCGGACCTGCGCCTGCGTGTACTCGCTGATCTCCTCGGAGCTCGCTGCGACGTTCTCCGCGGAGTCCTGCAGCTCTTCGATCGACGACCCGACCTCGGTGGCCATCTGCTCTTGGAGGTTCTCGAGCAGCAGTCGCTGTTCGACGAGTTCGGTGACCCGCGGGGTGATCTCGAACGCACCGAACACGTTCCCGTTCGAGTCGGTCAGTGGGAACGCAGCGGCCCGGATGTGCCACGGCTCGCCGTCGGCGTTCGTCCCCGAGCGGATGTCGTCCTCGCGGACGACCTCGCCGGTTCTGGCTACCTCTTCGGCGAGTGTCTCGCTCTCCCCTTCGGTCTGAAACACGTCGTACGCCTGCTCCCCGACGGCTTCCTCCCTCGTGAAGCCGATGAGCGACGCCATCCGCTCGTTCCAGTGTGTGATGATCCCATTATCATCGACGACAACGACAGGTTCCGGAAACGCCTCTACCACCGTGTCGAACATCTGCTGCCAGAAGTCCAGTCTCTGACGTAACGAAGCCTCCTCGTCCGTATCGCCGGGTCTGACCCCCGCTGTGAGCTGCCTCGTACCCATCTGTCTCAGGCGTGATAACGAATATGGGGCTTTTGTATCTTTCCGTATTTTCTACCTCTCTCTCCTGTTTGTGCGCCGTTTTTCCACGACTACTCCCGGACGGCCTGCCGGCGTGCCGGAATCAGGTCGAAGTCGTCTTCGGTGTCGCCGAGCACGAACAGCGCGTAGTACCGGAGATACGTCTGCGCGGGCACGGCGACGAGCAGTCCGATGAGAAAGGCGACGAGGAGAAACAGCAGGACGGCCCCGGCGACGACGATCCACCCGACGGGGTCTACCACGGAGACGAGCGCGACGCCCACGAGACCGACGATGCCGAGCGGGATCGCCGCCACAATCGCGCCGAGGACAGTCGCGATACTCGCGAGCAGCCCGATCGCGAGTTGCAGGACGAACGCGGCGACGGCGTAGACAGCGTACTGCTTCCACTGCTTCCGCAGCGTCGGCCAGAACCGACGCCAGGCGGAGAGCAGCGGTCGTTCCTCGACGAGCATAATCGGAACGACGAAGTTCGTCGTGAAGCCGCCGATCAGGCCACTGACGAGTCCGACGACGACGAGCAGCGGAATCGCGAGGACGACCAGCGCCAGCGAGACGCCGCCGTTACCGAACACGAGCGGCGACAGGATCACCGCGAGGAGGCCGAGAACGGTGCCGAGCGTGAGCACGCCGACGACCAGCCGAAATCCGAACAGCCGTGCCCCGAGCCGCCAGCGGGTACTCCAGTAGCGCCGAATCGACACCGCCTCCTGCCGGAGCGATTCGACGAACACGAACTCCATCACCGAGCCGACGAACAGGAAGCCGAGCAGAATCGCGGCGACGAGTCCGACGATGATCGCGACCACGAGCAGTTCGACCCCGCCGGGTGCGACGAGTTCCGGCGACGGCGCCGGAGCGTCGGTCGGCAGCGACGTCTCCGCGCCGTTCCCGGTCGGTGCCCCACCCGTGAACTGGAACGGCGAGAACCCCGCAGTGCCGCCGACGAAGAAGACGACCACCGCGAGTCGCAGCCACCGGCTACGGTCGATCGGCCAGAGGAACGCTCTCGTCGCGTCGATCGCATCGTCGATCGCCTCGACGGCGTAGAGCGTCATACCGGCTCCTCCCGTCGCGCTACTGCAATCGGCGGGCACCGTGCGCGAAGCGACGTCGACGCTCGTGACGGCGTCGCTCGGACCGGCGAACGCAGTGGTCGCCGCTCCCAGTCGATGCTGTGCGCTACTCCGCAGTCTCGGGGACCAATCCGTGACATCGTACAGTGTTCAGTCACGTCATAGTAAAATAACACTTGCGCAGTGCCGGGGGCGGGAGGGAAACGTATCGGTGAGTCGATAGCATTTTCAGCCGCTGTCGCAGCCGGGAAGTATGAACGACGAGACGCTCGGCGTCGCACTCGTGGTCGCCTCCGCAGTCGGGTTCGGGACGCTCGGGATCTTCGGCGTCGTCGCCGGCGACCGCGGCCTCACGATCCCGACGGTGCTCGCGCTCCGGTTCGCCCTCGCGACGGTCGTCGTCTGGGGGGTGCTGTGGCACCGCGGCAAGCTACGGCTCCCTGGCGCCCGCGTGCTCGGGACGGCGTTCCTTCTCGGAGCGGGGGGGTACGCGACTCAGAGTGCGCTGTACTTCGTGGGGCTCGAGTTTATGACCGCGGGGATGGTCGCGATCGTACTCTACACCTATCCGGCGTTCGTGGTGTGCTTGACGGCTCTCGTCCACCCCGAGCGGGTGACCCGCGCCGTCGTCGGGGCGCTCGGGCTCTCGATCGGCGGTGTCGCGCTGGTCACCGGCGTCGATCCGGCCGGCGTCGATCCGCGGGGCGTGCTCGCCGTTCTCGGGGCCGCGTTCGCGTACTCGTTGTACATCATCGTGAGCCAGCGAACGCTCACGTCGGTCGACGCCGAGACGCTGACCGCGTTCGTGCTCCCGGCGGCGGCGGCGAGCTTCCTGACGTTCGGTATCGGTACGGGCAGTTTCGCCTTGCCGGTCAGCCTCACCGGCTGGGGGGCCGTGCTCGGGATCGCGGTGTTCGCGACTGTCGTGCCCGTGCTCACGTTCTTCGCCGGCATCGCCAAGATCGGTGCGAGCCGGGCGAGCATCATCAGCACCGCCGAACCGGGCGTCACAGTCGCGCTCGGTGCGCTCGTGTTGGACGAACCGGTCTCCGCCGTCACCGTCGCCGGGGGGATCCTCGTCGTCGCCGGCGTGATCATCATCCAGCGGGAGAGCACCGTCTGAATCGACCCGTGGGGGCCGCGCCCTCGGCTACCGCACCGTCACCGCGCCAGCACGTAGGCGACGCCGGTCAGGACACCCCAACTGAGTGCACCCGCGATCCCGACGCCGACGAGCGGTCCGGGGCCCAAGAGGCCGGTAACGACCCAGACGAGGACGCCGACGCCGGCGAGCGCCTGGATCTGTAAGCCGTCGACCGGCGGCGCGCGGTTCCGGAACGTGAGCGCCATCCCGTATCCGCCCAGAAGGAGCGCAGCGAGGTAGAACGCCGCGCCGACCACGCCCCAGAACGAGCCGAGGCTCCCGAGGACGGTTGGCTCCGAACCCGGCGCCGGAGACACCGCCGTCGGCGTTCCCGGTCCCGTCGTCGGCCGGGCGGTCGCCGTCGCCGTGCTAGTCGGCTCCGTCTGCCGGTCGATGGTCCCGGTGGTCGCGTTGCCGCTGTCGATGCCCAGTGCGTCCTCGACGGCCAGCGTAACGCTGAGACGCGCGTCGGGCATCACGACGACGCGGCTCGGTGTCGACTGCACCGGCTGTGCGGTCCCGTCGACGACGTAGCGGTAGCGAGTCACGGGGCCGGAGACGCTCTCGGTCGTCGAGGCCGTACCTGAGAGTTCGACCTCTCGATCCGGCGCAGCGGTCGCTGGTACGTCGACTCGGGGCGTCGGCCGCGCGTAGCGAGGGCCGTGCGGTTCCGTCCGGAACGGCACGAAGTCCGCCCACCCCTGCTTTGTCACGACGGCGTTGCCCTCGCCCTCGGGGAGGATCGAGCCGTGGTACGGGCCGCCGTCTGAGCCCCAGTAGTTGGCCTCCGCGTGCACGGTCCGGATCTGGTCCGTGAGGATCCGCGCCGTGGTGTTGGCCGCGATCAGCGTCTCGACGTCGACGGTCAGTCCGCGCTCCTGACCGTAGACGTCGTTTCGGACGATGCGGACGGTGTCGTTCGCGGAACCGGTCTTCGGGATCGCGATGCCCGTCGGAAGCGACTCGCCGACGCGCCGGATCGTCAGCGCGCTCGCCTCGGCGGCGCGCGCTTCGCTCGCCGCGTCGCTCCTGAGTACGATCACCGTGTCGTCCCAGAGGCGAGCGATCGTGAGCTCCTGGTTCAGCGAGGGGTTCGCGACGAGGTCTTCGAGCGGGATCTCCGCGTTCGCCTGGTTCACGATGACTCCCGCCGGCCCTTCGGCGACGTAGATGCCCGTACCGGGCGTGACGCCCGCCAGTGGGACCGGCTCGGCGAAGGCGTTCGTGTTGAACACGACGTCGTTGTTCCGGACCGTCGTCTCGACGATGCCACGAACGACGATGCCGTAGGCGTTGGCTCCGACGACGTTGTTCGTAGCGACGGCGGTGCCGCTGTGCGTGACCGGACTGGAGACGAGCAGCCCCGCACCGGCGTTGTTCGCGAGTCGGTTCGCGTCGATAGTGAGGTTCTCGACGACGAGATCAGTCTGGACGGCGAGACCGTGTCCCCTACCGTCTGTGAGCGTGTTGTTTCGGATCGCGAGACGGCGAGCGGCGGCACGGGTGTGAATCGCGAGGCCGTCGCCGCCGCTGGCCGTGATCTCGTTGTCGGCGATCGCCGCGTTCGCCACGAGACTGCCGTCGACGGAGAGGCCGTCGTCGCCGCTGTCCGTGATGCGGTTGCCCTCGATCGTGCCGCGGCGAAGGATCCAGTTCGAGAGATGTATCCCGTCGCGACCGGTGTCGCGCAGGGTGTTTTTCGTCGCACGGAGGTCGACCTCGACCGTGCGAGTCGTGACGTCGACGCCGTGGCCGGCGGTGTTCGAGATCGTGTTCCGCCGGAGCGTCACGTTCGCCGGCTGGCGGAGTCTCGCACTCGACTGCCGGATCCGGATCCCGGTCTCGCCGCCGCTGATGCGGTTCTCGTAGCCGGTCAGCGTCGTTCGAGAGAGCGCCTCGACGGCGATACCGGCCTCGGTCGCGGCGAGGTCGTTGTACCAGAAACTGCTCTCGCTGCGTTTCGCGCGGACGGCGACCCCGCTGCCGCTCGTCTCGTCGACCCGGGTCCCGACAACGCGGAGCCCCGTGACGCGGTCGGCAGCGACGAAGACGCTCGTGCCCGCGACGTCACGGAACTGCGACTGTCGAACCGTGAGACCGCGAACGCGCGTCGGTGTCGGTTCCGAGGGCCGGAAAGGCGCGGTCACTCCGCCGACGGCGTACTCCGCGCGGACGCCGTCTGAGAGCTGTGGAACGCCGCCTTCGAGGAGGCTCACGTCCACCGGGTAGATGCCACGGGTCTCTGGATTCACTACGTCGTCGTATTCGAGGAGGAGACGGTCGCTGCTCCGGATCCGAACGGTCCGGTTGAACGAGACTCGGATCCGGTCACCGGTCGTCGAGACGTTCTGTACGTACTGAAAGAGCGGCCGATCGACGAGCCCGTCGCGGTCCGGGTCGATCCCGAGCCGCCGTACCGACTCCGGAGTGACGTTGGCGACGTTGCTCGCGGACGGATACCGCAGTGCGATCGTGTCCGTCGACACGCCGACCCCCGGATGGAGCGAGAGAGTGTGGATCGACCGCTCCGATCGGTCGTCGGGAGCCGCCTCGAGCGTCACTTCGTCGGTCGCACCGAGTCCGGGCGAGGCTCGGATCGCGTGGCCGCCGATCGCCTCGATGGTCGATCCGTCGATCGTGATCGACGGCGTAGCGGTGACGCTGCCGACGGAGACGGCGGCCGTGGTGAAGTCCCGCATCGCCGAGTCGACGACTGCGATCGAGCCCTCACTGCTCGCGACCGTGACACCCTCGACGCCACCAGTCAGCGTGGTGTTGCGGAGCGCGAGCCGGGACGCCTCGTTTCCGTCGTACCGGATGCTCGCCCATCGGCGGTCCGGAGCCGCGCCTGCGCTGCGAGCGATCGTCACGCGCTCGGCGGCCGTTCCGTTCGCGTAGAGCGACCCGCGGACGGTGACTGTGATCCGCTCGGCGAGCTGCACCGTCGTTCCCGGCTCGATCGTCAGCGTCGCGCCGGGGGCGACGTCGACGTCCTGAATGATCCGGTACGGGCCCTCCGTGGGCGTCCACGTCGTGTCCGTCGTGATCGGTGACTCGACGAACGTGATGTCCTCGCCGGTCGCCGACGCGGCGACCGGTCCGAGGACGAGAGAAGCGAGCAGCGTCGCAGCGACGAGCACGGCAACCGTCGTCTGAGTCCCAGAGTCGTTCGAGAAAGTCATTTCACAGGTAAGATACACCGTACCGCAGGATCCACCGGGTGAAAAAACGTGCGGGGAGTCGTCGGCTCGCTGTCAGAGCCTCTCGCACCGCGTCACCAGCAGGCGCGGACCTGTATACCCAGTGAATAATCAGTAAAAATCGATTACGGTTCTATCGAAATTTATATTTCAATGATTGACCCGTGTGGATGTATGGGTATCTCAGACGTATTTGATCCATCCGGGATCGCAGTGATCGGGGCCTCGGCGACGCCTGGCAAACTGGGCAACGACGCGATGGCGAACGCAAAGGAGTTCGACGGGCCGGTGTACCCGGTCAACCCCTCAGGTGAGGGCGAGGTCTACGGCTACGAGTTCGTCGACTCGGTCGAAGAGACCGATGCGGACCTCGCGCTCTGCTGTGTCCCCGCACCGGCGACGCCCGACGTCCTCGAAGAGTGCGGAGAGGCGGGCGTCGGCGCGGCCGTCGTCTTCGCCGGCGGGTTCGCCGAGTCCGGCCCGGACGGCGTCGAGCTACAGGCGGAGGTGGAAGCGATCGCCGAGGAGTACGACATCGCAGTGCTCGGCCCCAACACGGCCGGCCACATCATCCCGCACAAGCAGATTTTCAGCTCCTTCGTCCCCGGCTTCGACGAGATCGAGACCGGCGACGTCGCGATCGTCGCCCAGAGCGGTGGCGTCGGCGTGACGTCGACGTTCCAACTGGAGCGTGAGGGCTACGGCGTCTCCGGGATGTACGGTCTCGGCAACCGGGTGAACACTGACTTCGCGGACGTGATTCCGACGCTCGACGAGGATCCCCAGACGAAGGCGATCGGGCTCCACATCGAGGGAACGGCGGAGATCGACCGCTTCGTCGACGTCGTCGAGAGCGCGGAGACACCGATCGTCGCGCTCAAGTCCGGCAACCAGATGCGCGACTTCGTGCAGGCGCACACGGCCGCGCCCACACAAGAGTACGGCCGCTACGAGGAAGTAATCACCGACAACGGCGGCGTGATGGCCGACTCCGTCACGGAGCTGCTGGACGCGAGCCGCGTCCTCGGGAAGTCGCCAGTCCCGGACGGGCCGAACGTCGGGATCGTCACCGCACAGGCGGGCCCCGGCATTATGATGGCGGACTACCTCGCGGACCGCGGCGTGGAGTTCCCGGACCTGACGAGCGAGACCCAGGAACGCCTCGACGACCTGCTGCTCGGATTCACCTACGACGAGAACCCCGTCGACACGGGTCGGCCGATGCCCGAGTTCGGCGAGGTCATCGACGCCGTCGCCCGCGACGAGAACATCGACATCGTCCTCGTCTACGAGATCTTCGAGCACTCGCTGGGCTACCCCGTCGAGGAGCTGGAGCAGCTCGCCAACGACCTCGACAAGCCGATCGTCTTCACCGTCGCCGGCCCGTACGACGCGCTCGAACCCGATCGGAAGCGGATGGAGGAACTCGGGATCCCGACGTTCGACGCCCCCGAGCGCGGCGCCTACGCCACCTCGGTGCTCGTCGACTCGATCCGATAGAGAGCCCGAAGTCGGCGTTCCCGCCGACCACCGATCTCGAACCACGAAACCGGTCCCGAAGCCACCGACCGCGACCGAGACCCACTGCCGCAACGTGTCTCTTGCTCTCTCCTCTGCGCGCACACAGAGCAGCGAGAACCGCTTCGGAGTCGACTCCCGTGGCGCTCGCCTCGCTCGTCCGTAGATATAGAGAGACGAGGGCCGTCCAGCTTCTGCGGCTCTCCCCCGGTGCCCCGCGCCCTCCGAGCAGCCAGTCCGGACAGACTGCTGTCCGCGCTGCGGCGGACTGTCTCGTCGCAGTTCCGGAGTTCGGGGCGACGTTTTTAGTATATTTCCGCTGAGGTATTCTCTGAGCTGTATTAAAACAGACTACTTTTCGGAGTGACTATCGATATCTCCGAGTCGCGGCGCCGTTTCGCGATGTCGCTATCGATGCCCGAGACTCCGCTGACGATGGTGAAGATGTCCTTCGATGGTATCTTCGGTCTCTCGACCACTCAGACGACCTCGAACGTATTTAGCGGGTAGATTGATACCGGCGCATTCGAGATACCGGTGAAAGACCTCGGACTCGAACCGGTCTCGGACGCTGCGGCCGACTGATCTCTTAGCGACGAGGACCGACTGAACCGTGCGTGCCGTGTGTCACAGAGATCGATAGTCTTCGACAGACGTTCTACACTTCTGTTATAGTAGATTTTATGATAGATATCGGGGTATATTCCCGGTCGGAGACGGTTTGGAGAACGAAGCCGCAACGCGAGTACCCGGTCGTCGCCGCCGGTGTCAAGGAGTCGGTCGGCGGCGACGGTCGCACGCGACGCGCCGATCGAACTGTACGGTGACGCCAGGCCCGGAGGCGGCGGCGTCGACCGTGTCCCCGCAGGCACTGGTGGCTACGAAGCCCTCTTCGCCGTACAGCATCGCAGGAGGGCTCTGAGAACGGCCATTCAGAGCGCCCGTCGAATCGTTTCGTGAAGCCGTGTGGCAGATGCTCTCTCGTCCGGTCAACGCCGTCGGGACCTCTGTGTAGTATCACCATTGAGATGGTCAATGCGCACGCGACTGTTCCCGAGCAACGCTCTTCCGGTGAGATACGTCAGGAGGACAACTAGAAAGTCGACAGCTACGAGCGGTAGCCACGGGTGGACGTCGAACAGCGCGTCCATCACCGGCTCCGGGAACAGTGCCGGGTACCAGTAGATGTCTGCGTCCCACTGGTACTCCCCGGGTCGGGCGGGAGCAGCGAGGGCTGCTGTCGCGTTCACCGACTCGCCGCCGTCGAGTCGGGCGGTCGAAACGGATGGACGGACCGCAGGGGGCGCATCGACGCGCACCTCCATCGGAACGACGCCCCCGTTGTGGAGCGTGAACGACCCCTGTTTCGTTTCGCCGGGGTCGACAGCCCTCGGATCGCTCGGATCGGCGACGAGGCCGAACGTCTGCGTGCCGCTCGCGGCGACGGCGCTGACCGTCGGGCCGGTGACGACGACCACCGCGACCCCGAGCGCGACCCACCGCGGGTCGATGCCACGGCGGAAACGAGCCGAGCGGCCGCGGTTGCGATCGCGGCCGCGCCCCTCGCCGTCGCCGCCCGACAGCAGAATGGCGACCACGCCGGCGATCGCGAGGCCGCGAAGCAGAGTCTGGCCGTCGCCGAGCGGCAACCCGGTCGCGTCGACGACTCGATCGCGCGCGTGATCGACCGTTTCGCGGATCGTCGTCACAGCCGTCCCCAAGTCCGGCAGGACGACGATCCCGCCGTTGACCTGGAGCGCCTCGGCGACGATCCGGTCGTCGGTGACCGGCGGTTCGACGTTGTCCTGGTCGGTGAAGGGGTTCGCGTCGCCACGAGTGACGTACCCGCCCCCGCGCGTGTCGACGACCCGGTGAGTGACGAGTCCCCCGCCGTGTAGCTCCCGGGCGTCGTAGACGACGACGTCCCCGCGCTCCGGCGGTCCGGTCACCACGGCCGGAACCGCGACGAACCCGTCACCGGGCGACAGCACCGGCTCCATACTGTCGGTCTCGACGAATCCGACGACGATCGGCTGGCCGAGCGCGCCGCCAGCGAGGACGGCGGCAAGGAGAGCGACCACGGTGAGTGTGCCGGCAGTTCGGAGCACGGGAACGATGTGGAAGGGGCGAGGGAGCGAGTAGGGAACTAAACGAATGCCCTACGCAGTACCGTTCGTGTCGTCGTCGGCGATGATGGTGAAGTTGTCGTCGCTCCCGAAGACGTCTCCCGTCGAGGTCTGACCGCGGAGGTCGAACACGACGCCGACGTCAAGCTCGGAGACGCCTGGATCGTCTCCGCTGTCGTCCAGAGCGTTTCCATTATCATCCACTGCCTCCTCGTCGAAGGGGAGGAGCGTCACAGCGTTACTCCGACCCTCGATGCTGTTACCACCCGCACCGAGGTTGACTTGGTCAAGGGTTGGCTCGCCGTCGTTCGGGTAGCTCTCACCGTCCGCCCTCGTCCCGTACCAGCTGACGTCTTCGAGGCTGTCCTCAATGTAGACGTGCAGGGGCTCAGTGCCGTCGTTCTGGATACGGAACACCCGGTCGAACGAGCTGATCGCGTCAGGATTCAGGCCTTCCGCTTCGTCGTTTCCGACAGTGTTACTATCATTGAACTTGTCGTAGTCACCGTCCCGACCGAAGTTGAGCGAGAGCTCGTTCCCGCTCGTTTCGACCGCGAAGCTGTTCTCGCTCGTGTCGTAGCCGTTGATCTCGAGGTATGCCTTCTCGTCGCCGACGATCGTACCGTTGATCTTACGCTGTGCCTGCACGCTGGAGAGCGCGCCTGTGCCAACCGTCGCCGCGCCGCCTGCGGCGAGCGATGCCATCCCGATGAGCAGTTTGCGTCGTTGCATAGCTCTGGTCCACGCCCGCCGTCTCGACGAGCGCTTACCAACAACACCGGGCGGAAGGATTGTTGTTATATAGCTGTCCGCCTCGTCCCAGTCACGACGTGGCGTCGACGCAGCCGTCGGGTTGCCGGCGACGCAACGACTTCGTGGCGCACCGAAGATGAGGTATTGGGAACTATCGGACGGCCGATATCGCGGTAGACCCGCTGCTAGCACGGTGTTAACCATATCAACTGTGTAATAGTTCGTTTAGACGCGTTGTGGAGCCAATGCTAGACAATCGTTAAGCACACCGGCACGGCGTCTTCGCGGATCGCAAATGGTGATTGTATTTGAAAATGTAGTAATTACTTATTAGCTCCCCGAAAGTGTGCACTTACTAACCAATGGGCGAGGGACGGAGCACAACGAGGGGCCGTTCGGCCACCGCATACGAGGGCGAGGACGGCGTCGACGACGAGGATCAACCGGGGACCACGGGCCGGGACGAACTGTTCGAGGTACTGAGCAACAACCGCCGGCGGTACGTACTGCACTACCTGAAACAGCGCGACGGCGAGCGAGTCGACCTCTCTGAGTTGTCGACGCTCGTCACAGCGTGGGAAGAGCGACTCGCACCCGAGGAGATCAACTACGCCGACCGCAAGAGCGTTCACACGGCGCTCGCGCAGTTTCACCTGCCGAAAATGAACGACGCGGGCGTCGTCGACTTCCACGCACAGCGAAACGTCGTCGAGCTGACCGAGGAGGGCGACGACCTCACAGTCTTACTAGAGACTGTCGAAGGCAAGGAGGTCCCGTGGAGCACCTACTTCACCTCCGTCTCACTCGCGGCCACGACGATCGTCGTCGGCGCGCAGGCCGGCCTGCCGCTCGTAGCGAGGGTGGCGGGGGCCGACCTCGCGACGTTCGTCACCATCGTCTTCCTCCTCTCTTCGCTTACGTTCCTCTACGACTCACGATATCGGATGCGCATCGGTCGCGACGGACCCCCACCGGGGCCTGCACACGGAAGTGGGAACGATCACGACCGTCCTCACGTGAACTGGAGGCGCTGAACGGATGCGGAGGTTCTTGCTCGTGCTCGTTCTCACACTCGCATTGGCAAGCGCCGCCGTCGGAACCTCAGGACTGAGTTCTGTCGCTGCTGACCGAACAGTCGATGGACGCGTCGCAGCCCCCGCTGAGGCATTCCTCGGCGTTGAGCTGACGGTTGAGCGTCCGGCTGCGAATACGTCGGTCGCCAGAGCTAACACTCGCACTACTAGCGGGTCGAAGAGTGACTCTGAGGCCGTTGTTCTCCGGCTCACCATGGAGAACGACGTCCCCGGTAGACCGACACTCGATGTGAGAGTAACTGTTGGTGACGAACTACATCGAGCGCTCATCCCGGCGGCCGAGTCGGACGACGACCGACGGTTCGTTCTTCAGACGACGTGTGATGCGCACCTCCACGTGATGGCGGTTGGCCCCGATGTCCGCATCGCGTTCGATCGGTCGATTCCGTGTCCATCGACCTCGCCGTAGCCACGTCGGTTTGTTTCACGATGGCGGAATGCTGTCACGGCTACAGCGCGTCGTCGCCGAGCGCGTGCGCCGTCTCGCTGACGAGCCACGTCAGCGCGTACCGCTGCAGCTCGTCGCTCTCAGCGATGCCGGTACGGGACGACCTCGGAGCTCGTCGGCGAGGGCTGCCGGATCCGCCGATCTGAGCGGCCTGATCGGGAGGTTCGTGATGTGCGGTGAATGCGAGTGGCTGAAATCGGTGGCTCAGCCGACACAGTCGGCTACTGATACCTTCGAATGCCGCGACTCCAGGGTCTCGAATGTCCTGAGACCGACAGTACGAGAACCGGAGCTACCAGGAGGCGTCCGGGCTCGGCCTTTAGAGAGTGATTACGAGCTGGTAGGAGAGTCATTACAAAGCGGTAAACTGCAGCATGTCGGTGTAATGGCTGACCGGTCGCGACGCGTGCGAGCGTTTCTCGACGAGCAGTTTCTCGTTCTCGTAATCGTGCTCGTGTCACTCGCCGCAGTCGGCGGCTGGCTCACCTACACGACGCACGTCGATCCGGGGACGACCACCGAGGAGCGCCCGGGGGCCTCCTGGCGAACGGCCGCGTGGTTCAATCACTCTGCGACCGTTACTGCGGACAATCCGGTGTATCCCGTCGGCGCGACGCTCCGCGAGCGGCCGGTGTACTTCACCGAGATCACGCCGAATCTCACCGGCGAGTACGCCTTCACCTACGACGCCAGCGATAGCGGGGAACTCGACGGGACCGTGTCCCTGGAACTGGTCCTCCGGGGCGTCGAGGATGATCGAGAGACGACAACCGTCGTCTGGCAGACGACGCGGCAGTTGCGTCGGAGTTCGATCGGATCGCTCGCACCCGGTGACACCGTTCGCGTGCCGTTTACCGTGAACGTGAACCGGACGTCGAACCGATTGGGAACCATCTCCGAGCAACTCGGGAACCCGCCCGGCCAACCGCAGATGCTCGTCCGGTCGACGGTCGAGTTCCGGGGGTCGGTGAACGGTGAGGAGGTCGCGTCCGTCCAGAGTCACACACTCCCGATCAGCCTGCAGGGCGGCACGTATCAGCCCGCCAGCCCGGGACGGATGGCCGATCAGACCGACTCGACGCGGACCGTCACAGTCGAGCAGACGTACGGGCCGCTACGGAGCGTCGGCGCTCCGGTCATCCTTGTCGGCGCGCTACTCTCGCTCGCCGGACTCGGAGTGCTCGAGCGGCGAGATCGTCTCGGGCTCTCGCCCGCGGAACGGAAGCGGGTCGCCTACGAGGACGACAGAGCGGACTTCGACGAGTGGGTTTCGACCATTCGGTTGCCCAACGACGCGTTCGAACTCCCGCGGGCAGAGGCGACGTCGCTGAGTGCGCTGGTCGACTTCGCGATCGACACCGACAACGGCGTGGTCAAGGCCCCCGGCGAGGAGGCCTACTACGTCGTCCACGGCGACTACCTCTACACGTATCGTCCACCGGCCGAAGAGGCACTCGGCTATTCGAGCCGGGAAGGTGGCCGTCGAGAAACGCCCGAAGGGATCGACGGTCCGACCGGTGCTGTCCCGGTCGACGGCGACCCGGTGACAGACGGAACGGGCGGCGGCGACGTCGGCGGAGCTACCGACGACGAGTGAATCGGAGCCGCCGAAGGCGATATAATAAAAAACCGCGGCGGTCGCGAGCCGAGCGACCTACTTCGGCGAAGGCGAATACCTCGCGCTCGGACGGCCGAGCGCTACGTCCGGATGTCGATGTTTCGAAACCGCTCGCTGGCCGCCTTCGGGATCTTGATCTTGCAGACACCGTCCTCGAACAGCGCGTCGACCTGTTCGAGATCGACGTCGGTCGGAAGCTGGATGGTCCGTTCGACCTGCACGGTCCGTTCGTGCATCAGCACGCGTCGTCCGTCCTCGACGTCCGAGGGGCGGGTGGCCTTCACGTGGATCGTTCGGGCGTCGCCCTCGAGTTGGATCTCTTCGGGTTTGAACCCCGGGAGGTCGATGAACACCCAGATCTCGTCGTTGTTCTCGATGAGGTCGACCGCCGGACGCGGGACCAGCGGCGGGCCGGCAAGCTGCCCTGCCTGCGCGGCTTGGGCCGTCGCGACCGGCTGACCCGGCTGTTGCTCGACTGTCTGGAACGGAGTCTGTGTCGGTACCTGCGTCGCCGGCCAGCCGGCCGGCTGTGTGTACGGTGGCTGCTGTCGGTTCGGTTCTGATGACATAGTCAGTTGGACTGCGTGGGGTCGCGTGGGAGGGGCGCGCCGGGGGTGGCTCCGGGGCCCGGGGACCGTCTGCGGCCGGTCAGTTACTGCGAGGTGTGCGATTCGAGCCGGGGAATGCTCTGCTCGATCGTTCCGCTCGCCTGCTGTGCGCGGTTGAGGACCTCCTGGACCTCAGGGTCGTTCGAGTACTGCTGGAGCTCTTGAGTCGCGCCTTGGATGATCTCCTGCAGCTCGCGGACGCTTCTGGTCGCGAACGGCGACTGTCGGAGCATCAGCTCCTTGCTCACGTTCGCCTGGTCGTGAATGTCCGCACAGGCGCGTGCCGCTCGGGCGTTCCCGCGCTGAGAGAGCTGCCCCTCGGCCCACTTGAGGCTGTTCGAGAGCTGATCGAGCTCTCGAACGGCGGCTCTGATCTCCTGTGGAACAGCCTGCTCGTACTGGCGGACCGAGAGCGCGAGCTGCCCGGCGCTGGCGGGCTGCCACTGGGTCTGCTGTTGGCCCTGCTGGCCGCTCTGGGCCGGCGTCTCCTGCGACTGCGTGAGGGGGATCTCGGAGAGCTGTGTCTGCATCGACGGCTGCGACGCCGCGGGTGCCTGCACGCCTGCCGACTGGGGCTGCGGCTGGCTCGTCTGCAGTTGGCTCGTCTGCGGCTGGCTCGTCTGCGGCTGCCCCGTGACCGGCTGTGCGTACGGCTGCTGTGAAGCCGGCTGTTGTGCAGTCAGCTGCGGTGCGGACGGCTGCTGGGCCGATCCGATCTGTTGACTTGTCACCTGCCCGCCCGGCTGGAACTGCTGCTGCGGAACCGGCTGCGACGACATCGGCTGCTGCGTGGATGGCTGCTGCGGCGACATCGGCTGCTGCGTGGGCGCCTGCTGCGGTGACAGTTGCTGTGCGGACGGCTGCTGCGCAGCGAGCTGCTGGGGCTGCGCCTGCACCTGCTGCCCCCCGATCTGCTGCGGCTGTGGGCCGAACTGCTGTGGCTGCTGGGCGATCTGCTGCGGCTGCGCACCGAACTGTTGCGGCTGCCCACTGACCTGTTGCGGCTGCGCGCTGATCTGCTGCGGTTGCGCGCCGAACTGTTGTGGCACCTGCTGGGCCTGCTGGCCGCTCACAGGCTGGAACTGTGTCTGAGGCTGCTGGAACTGCGTCTGTGGTTGCTGGAACTGCTGTCCGACTGGCTGCGTGTACGGTTGGCTCTGGTCTACCATTGTCGTATTCGAGGTCCCCTCACTCGCTTCTGAGGGCAATTAGCCCTACACGCGGGGTCAGTATTGTAATGCAGATTGTAGCCATCGTTCCGCTCGACGTACTGAGAACGCCGAAAAGAGGCGTCTCATCCGCTGCGTGAAAGCCACTCTTACTCGACACAGGCGTGAGATCGTAACCCAAATAATAGGTTGCGGTTACCGCGGTCGGAGTCGACCGTGCTACGCCGGTGCCGTGTCGCGTCCTGAGTCGTGTCGCGATGCTTACCGCAGCCGGGACACGACGACAGCACCGCCGAGCAGCGTGGCGACGACGACGGTGACCCCGACGGTCGGCAAGCGCCCGGGAGACGCCGGCGCATCGGGAGTCGACGTCCGGGTCGCGGTCGCTGTCGCTGTCGAGTCCGCCGACTCGGATGCAGCGTCGGACACCGCATCCGCATCGGTCGCCGGCGTCGGCGTCTTCGTCGGCGAGGCGTCGGTTACGGTGACCGTACGCGAGAGAGTGTCGTTGCCGACAGCGACGGTGACGTTCAGCAGGCCCGTCGTCGATTCAGTGCTTCGGTACTGCAGCTGGACTGTGGTCGAGTTGGTCGGTCCGACTTCGACCGGCTGTTGGTCGATCCGGTGGCCGTCGACCGAGAGATTCACCGCTGTGGGCTCTGCGACGTCACCGTCGTTGCCGACGTCCACGGTCACGTTCAGTTGATCGCCAGGCCGGATCGAGTCAGCGGTCTGGACCGCCTGGACGCCGTAGTCGCTCTGTGGTTCTGCGATGTTGAGAGTCGCGGTGACGACGTCGTCGGAAGTGTTCGCCGAGATGGTCCAGTTGCCGCCGGCGTCGATCGGGGTGTCGTACGTCAGCGTTACCGTCGTCTCGTCCTCTTCGGGGAGGTCGATGATCGTGTCGTTCACCGTCCGCCCGTCGAGCGCGAACCAGACCAGTTTCTCGCCGTGCGCCCGTCCGGTGTTCTCGACCGTGATGTTCGTTCGCAGGCGCTCGCCGGCCGTGATCGGCTCCGCGACGTCCATCTCGACGATCTCGAAGTCGGGGTGGCCAGCGTCGCCGGAACTGACCGTGGCGTCGTCGGAGTCTCCTCGGTCCCTGGTCTGACTCTGACTGTCGCTCTCGTCGGTCGAGTCGTCGTCACCGTCGTCGCTGTCGCCTGCACCCGGTGGCGCTTCGATCGTGACCGTCCGCTCGGCTGAGTCGTCCGGTGTGCTCGCCTTGAGCCGCCAGTCTTTCGCGTCGTCGCTCTTGCTCACGTACGAGAGCGTGACGGTCTTCGACTCGCCAGGGGCCAGCTCCACGTCCGCGTAGTCTTTGTCGAACTGGTCGAGGCTGAACCACACTTCTTTCTGAGCCGTCTCGTTCCCGGAGTTTGTCACGGAGATACTGACTTCGATCGTTTCGCCGGCCGTGATCGGAGTGTTCGTCTCGACGTCGGTGATCTCGAAGGTCGCGGTGTCTTCCGCGGCGACCACGGACGCGCTACCGGCGAAGCCGGTGACAGTCATCACGATCACGAGCAACAGCAACGCCGGTCGTTGTAATTCGACCATACGAGCAGTTGCGTGATCGTACCGCAAAAGTATACATTCGCTATTTGATATATGGGACTGCTACGAACGGGGCAGACGTCGTCGGATCTCCGAGACGAGGGCGCGGTATGGGCGGGCAATATCCGGGTTAGAAGGCTTCTATTCGGGTAAGCCGATTCAACCACCCTCAGGTGGGAAATAATCTCTTAGGTGTGTCGGCTGATGAGGTCGCTATGGTGAGCAATCACCTCGATAGACGACAGTTCGTCGGAATCGCTACCGCTGCAGCGATCGGTCTCGCAGGATGCAGCGAGCAAGCAGGCGAGGGCACGGGCGAGGCTACCAACGGGACCGAAGCGACCGGAACCGACGAGATGGAGTCGGGGACCGCCGACACGGAGACGACGACAGAGGCGTCGGGCGGGCCCTCGTTCGTGCGCGTGGTGCACGCCGTTCCAGACGCGCCGAACGTCGACGTCTACGTGGACGGCGAGGCCGCCGCGACGGACGTCAAGTTCCGCACCGTCACGGAGTATCAGTCGCTCACAGCGGGGGCACACGACGTGCGAATCACCCCTGCGGGCGACTCCGAGACGACCGTCGTCGAGCAGGAAGTGACGATCCCGGCGGAGACGGCCGTGTCGTTCGTCGCACTCGGGGAAGTGGAGGCGGAGACGCTCGACCTGCGGCAGTTCGAGGACGACGTCTCGAGCGTTCCGGAGGAAGAGTCACGCATCAGGGTCGCCCACCTCGCGCCCGATGCTCCGGCCGTCGACGTAGCGGTCGCCGGTGAGGACGAGCCGCTGGTCGCCGACCTCGCGTTCGGTGAGGCGAGCACCTACGCGACCGTCCCCGCGGGGGATTACACCTTAGACGTGCGAGCGGCCGGGGAGACTGATACGCTCACCTCGTTCGAGCTGACGCTCGAGGCAGAGACGGGCTACACCGCGTTCGCGATGGGGTACCTCCGGCCCGAGGAGGCGGCGGCGAACGAGCCGTTCGACCTGACGCTCGCGACCGACACCGACGTGCCGAGCGAGACCGGAACGGGAACCGAGACGGGGACGGGAACGGCCGCCGGAACGGAGACGACGACCGAAACAGGGACCGGGACGGAGACGACGACCGAAACAGGGACCGGGACGGAGACGACGACCGAAACAGGGACCGAGACCGGAGCGGCCGGAACAGGCGTCGGAACTGCCACAGAGACCACGTGAACTGCCTCGGGGCTCGACCCCGAGGCACTCGCCCTGCTTATTTATACACCGTTTCGAGCCGGCGGGGTATCGGTCGACGACGTCGGTCGACGACGCCGGCGACGACTCACGCGCGGACGTCTCTCCCAGTGCGGAGGAGCGCCCGGATCCACACGAGCAGGAGTACCGTTCTGGGACGGGGCCCGTACGACGGTAGTACCTTCATACTAAACGGGGACTGCGCGCTTGTCGAAACGTATGCAAGCGCTCGTTCTCTCGGCCGGTCGTGGCACGCGGATGGGTCCGCTGACGGAGACGTGCCCGAAGCCGATGCTGCCGGTGGCCGATCGGCCGCTCGTGGCCCACGTCGTCGACGCGGCCATCGCCGCGGGAGCCGACGAAATCGTGCTCACCGTCGGCTATCGCGGACAGCAGGTCCGGAACTACTTCGGAACGTGGTACGACGGTGTGCCCGTCAGATACGCCGAACAGGAGTCACAGCGCGGCACGGCGGACGCCGTCGCGGCCGCGTCCGAACGGCTCGACGGCGATTTCGTCGTTCTCAACGGGGACAATCTCTATCGAGCCGCCGACCTCGACGCCCTCTTCGATGCGGTCCCGGCCGTGGGAGCCTACCGCGCGGAGAACCCAGGCGAGTACGGCGTCTTCGAGGCGGCCGACGGCAGCCTCGCGGGGGTCGTCGAGAAGCCAGAGGATCCGCCGTCCGAGCTGATCAACGTCGGTGCGTACGCACTCCCCGCGGAAGCGTGCGACCTGCTCGACGTGCCGGAGAGCGAACGCGGAGAGCGGGAGCTGACAGACGTGCTAGCGCGTGTTATCGAGCGACGCGACGTCGAACTCGTCCCGTTCGAGTCGTGGTTGGACGTCGGCTACCCGTGGGATCTACTCGAAGCGAACGAGCGGCGACTCGCGGACGTGAGCCGGACACATCCGCACACGGAGGTGGACACGCTCGCGGGGGAGGTCCACCCGAGTGCGACGATCCAGGGGCAG
This sequence comes from Halobellus sp. Atlit-31R, assembly GCA_003665935.1. Classification (GTDB taxonomy): domain Archaea; phylum Halobacteriota; class Halobacteria; order Halobacteriales; family Haloferacaceae; genus Haloquadratum. Next base: position 284,759 of record QPLR01000004.1, read on the forward strand.
GTCGTCTGCGAACCCGGCGCGACGATCGGACCGGGAGTCGTCGTCGAGGGGACCGTCCTCGTACGGTCCGGTAGCACGGTCGGTCCGAACGCGTACGTCCGCGGGCCGACGCTCGTTCAACCGGGAGCCAAGATCGGACACGCCGTCGAAGTGAAAAACTCCGTCGTGATGACGGACGCGAACGTCGGCCACCTCTCCTACGTCGGCGACAGCGTCGTCGGACCCCGAGTCAATCTCGGCGCGGGCACGAATGTGGCGAATCTCAGACACGACGGTGCGTCTGTCGAAGTGACCATCGACGGGGAGACGGTGTCGACGGATCGCCGGAAGTTCGGCGCGGTGTTAGGCCCTGACGTCAAGACGGGGATTCAGACGGGGGTCGGGCCGGGAGTCGTGCTCTCGGCGGGGTCCTGGACCGATCCCGGAGCGATCGTCGACCGAAATCGGTAGGCGGCGGCGGACGCCGCGCCTCACGCGCGGGCAGCGTACCCGTCGACGAGTTCGGCCATCGACGTACACTCCGGGCAGCCGAAGACGTCCCCGTCGTTGTTTCCGAACACGCGAGCGAAATCTGACGAGACGAACGAATCACACCGTTCACACGTTGGCATCTGGTCTCGACCCCGTCAGAAGTATCACCGTGAGGTCACATAGGAGCTACACCTCGATGACGATACAGTTTATCTGGCGGGGACGGCGGCCGCGGTGACCGGGAGAGCCTCGCCGACAGGGTGCCAGGCTCGGGCGACTGCGGACATAACAGCGGTCTACTGTGAGAACTGAAGTTATAACAAGACGGGAGGGTCGCGGGCGTACACCCACGATGAGTGTGACTACCAGTGTGACGGTGCCGCGCGGCGAGGTCGCCTTCGGACGGGCCCTCTGTGACCGCCCGGACGTGCGGATCGAACTCGAACGGATGGTTCCGCTCCGGCAACAGGCAGCGCCGTCGGTGTGGATCGCGAGCCGAGACACAGAGTGGGTCGAGGCGGCGGTGACAGACGACAGTGCCGTGGCGGGCGTCGACGTCCTCGGCGTCGTCGACGAGGGGTTGCTGCTGCGGGTGGAGTGGACCGGGACGCCGGCACCGCTGATCGAGATCTTGGCCGACACCGGGGCGACCTGTCTCGAGGGGGTCGGCACCGCGGATGGGTGGCATCTGACGTTGCGGTACCCGACTCAGGAAGCGTTCACGAGGTCGTATCACCGCTGTCTGGACGCCGGGATCGACCTGTCCGTCCAGCGGGTGCACAGCCCCGGACGGACGGCCGACTACGGCGTCGAGTCGCTTCTCACCGAGCCACAGCGGGAAGCCCTCACCGAGGCGCTGGCCTGCGGATATTTCGACGTGCCGCGCGAGGTGACACTCCAGGCGCTCGCGGACCGGCTGGGCGTGTCTGACACCGCGGCCTCACAGCGACTCCGGCGCGGCCTGCAGAACGTGCTCGCCGAGACGCTTCGCTGAGAGCGAGGGGCGGCGCTAGTCGGAAAAGCCGGGGTCGCGGGCGTCAGCGGGCTGTCGCGAGCGCGACGTACGAGCCCTCTTTGGCTGTGATCCACGCGGTCGTTCGGTTCCGATCGGGTGGATCGACGGGGTGAATCGTGCACTCGTCGGGTCTGTGTTGATATTCGACCACTGTCGCACGGAGTGGGTGGAGTTCGCCACCACAGTCCCCTTTCGATGACATTCCAGCCTCTCATCCCCTGTACGACTAACTTGTAATACGGTCCTTACTCCCGGCCCACAGTGGCTACTTCGCCGCGACGAGGCGAGGACGACGTAGCTTCGTTTAGTTGTCTTTACAGGCGTATGCTTGTAATGTTCTCGGGGGTGGGTGAGACGGTCCGCACCCGGAGCGGGGATACTCCCGGCGGGGTGTCGTCGTTCTGACTCTCGGGAGCGTTCGCGGCGAGGGACTCGAGCGACACGGTGAGAGGTCGCAGGACGGTTACAACCGTGTAACAGGCGCATACCAAAGAGTGTGCTCGCGTAACTCACCTCTCGATGTCACCAGAATGGGACGCCATCGGGTTCGTAATCTCCTCGAAGTACCGCCTCGCGGTTCTCGGTGTCCTCGACGAGGGACCGGCGACGACGACCGAGATCGCCGACGCCGAGGAGCTCTCCCCGTCTCACATCTCCCGCGCGCTCCGCCGTCTTCGCACCCGATCGATCGTCGAGCTCGTCGTGCCGGAGGAACAGCGCAAAAACCGTCGATACGACCTCACCGACGAGGGTGAGCGCGTGTGGGAGAAGATCCAGACCGCGGGACTGGCGGAGTAAGATGTCGGACCCACGAGCGGACGAGTGCCTGGGTCGAGGAGCGTCCCAGCGCGACGCAGCGGCGGCTGCCGGCGAGGAGGGGTCGTCGGCCGGTCGTTCTGACGGATCGAGTGGCAGCCCGGACCGTCGGGAGTTTCTCGCGTGGGCGAGCGTCGCGACGGCGAGCCTCCTTCCGCTCGCCGGTTGTGGGGAGACGACCGACTCGGACACGTCGGAGACCGACAAGTATCCCGAGCGCGACACGGCGACGCCACCCACCGAGGGATCTCCCGAACCGACGTCGACCACCGTTCCGTCTCCGTTCGATTCGGTGACGGATCTGACAGAGGTCGGAGCCGATCCCTCGGGCACCGAGCCGATCGACGCGATCGTCGAGGAGCACGCCGCCGACGGCCGACTGTTGCATCTCCCAGCGGGCGAGTACCGCCTCGACGACGGGATCGGACTGAGTGGTCTCGAGCGCTTCGGAATCGCCGGCGACGGGGCGACGATCGTCCCGACGGCAGATCAGATAAGCACCGTCCTGTATCTCAACGCCGGCGGTCCCGTCCACGTCGAGAACGTGGCGTTCGATCTGCGTGCGTCGGACGCGGATCCGCGCGTAGTCAACGTGCGCGGCCCCGACGACGTCGTCCTCCGGGATCTAACCGTCCGCGGGACGCTCGGCGGAGGCAACGGGGCGATACGGATCGACGTGACCGACCCCGACGGATCGGGGCGCATCGAGCGCTTACGGCTCCCGGACGGCTCCGTCGCGGGCGAGCGCGTGACCGGCTGTTACGTCGGCGACACCAACGAGGGGGAGATCCTGTTCAAAGACTGCCACATCGAGGGGTTCTCCGATAACGGCCTCTACGCCGATCCGACCACTGGTCGGATGACCGTCGAGGGCGGCTACTTCGCCAACAACGGCATCGCGAACGTCCGGGTCAAGGCGGGATCAGTCGTCAGGAACGTGCACGTCCGCTGTGACAGCGCCGCGCGGGACTTCGAGAACATGCGTGGGATCTGGCTCACCAATCACGAACCCGACGCCGACGCGGAGCCCCCGCTGGTGGAGAACTGTCGCGTCGAGATGCAGGAGGCGACTTACAGCGACGGGGCGATCGGGTTGACGTCGGAGCTCCCCGGGATGCGACTGCGGAACACGGAGATCCGCGTCGACGTCGACAACGCCCACGGCGTCTGGGCCGAAGTCCCCTACGAGGAAGTCGGCAACGGAGCCGGGCTAGAGTGTACGGGAGTCAGTATCACCGGAGACGCAGAGAGCGGCTTCGGCATCAAGATCGACGGCCGCGACGGCTGCGTACTCGAAGACATCGAGGTGACACACAGCAGCGCCGACCGCAACGGGATCGGGTTCCAGCGGTCGCAGGGGAACGTCCTCCGGAACGCGAGGCTGAACGTCGGTGGAGTGCCGATCCTGCTCCAGGACGCGACGCTCGACACGTTCGACATCAACGTCGCCCCCGCGGCGATCGAATCCGAAACCGCGGAGGAGACCGACCAGTGACGGGAAGTCGACCTATAACAAAGCGGGTAGTCCCGGAAGTCGAGGTGAGACCACACGCCGACCGCAGGGGAGAGCACCGATGCGGCGGCGGTGGACCGACGCCTACAGTATGACTGTGAACACGAATTCGATTCCCGCGACGAGACCCGAACGACGCCTGCAAAAAGCGGCGCTCACACTCGGCTATCTGGCGCTGGCGATCGGCACGCTCACCACCGTTCGCGCTCCGGCGACCGAGTATCAGCTGTCGATCTACCGTTCGATGCCGACCGGCTTCTGGATCGGCGTCGGAATCGCGCTCCTGACGGCCGTCGTGATTACCGTTCGCGCCGACGAGTCCTCGCGAGTGCGGGACGCCGCACTCGGACTCTTGGCATTCGGCGCGGTGTCGGTCTTCGCCCTGCCCGTGCTTCGGTCGTACTACTTCTACGGGGCGGGGGACGCGTTGAGTCACCTCGGGTGGGCGCGCGAGATACAGCAGGGGGCTATGGGGCCCGCAGAGCTTGTGTACCCGGGGATACACCTCCTCTCGATCCAGTTCGCGGAGGTCGCCGGTGTGCCGCTCCGGTCGGCGATGCAGCTGCTGGTCCTGGTCGGGATTCCGCTCGTGTTCGTCGTCGCATCTGCGGCCTGTGTGTATCAGATCACACATCGACAGCGGGACGCGGCGCTCGGCGCGCTCGTCGGCGCGATGTTCGTCCCGGTCAACAACGTCAGCGTCCACCCGGTCGTGCACCCGTCGAGTCAGGCGATCCTCCTGTTTCCGGTCGTTCTCCTCTGTGTGCTCCTGTTCCTCCAGGAGGACACGAGCGGATTCGCGCTCGCGACGCCGACCGGTGCGCTCTTGGCGCTCGTCTCCGCGGGATACGTCTTCGTCCACCCGCAGGAGTCGATGACGTATCTCTCGATGCTCGTCGGAATCTCACTGCTTCAGTTCTTCGTGCGGCGGTTCCGCAGCGGGCATCCGATCGCTTCGTTCCGCCCGCTCTACGTGCACGCGGTCATCGTGGGGGTGGTGTTCGCCACCTGGACGCAGCTACACGAGCGGGCACGGTCGCGGTTCACCGCCGTGACTCAAAGCCTTCTCGCGCGGGAACCCTCGGTCCTGGAGAGCACGGGAGCGCGCGGGGCGTCGCTGGTTGATCTCGGCGGGAGCCTGTTCGAGCTGTATCTCAAGCTCTTCTCCGTGTCGACGCTCCTTTTGATACTCGCCGGCGTACTCGCACTCGCAGCCATCGTCGGCCTCCTCGACCGGGACCGGGGGCGTCGAAACGGTCTCCTGACCGTGTTGTCCTTCGCGCTCGTCTTCCCCGGCGTCGGTCTCGTCGTCATCTTCCTCGCGCAGCAGGGAGACCACTACTTCCGATTCCTCGGGTTCATTATGGTGACTGTGAGTCTCCTCGGAGCCGTGGCGATGGGGCTCGCCGTCGACCGTCTTCGGGACACCGTCGGTGGAGGCGGGTCCGTCGTCACGCGGGAAGCTGCGACGACGGCGCTGAGTGCCGTCTTCGTGCTGCTGCTCGCGCTACAGCTGGTCGCCGTCCACCCGTCGCCGTACATCTATCAGCCGAACGACCGCGTGACCGAGCCGGTGATGGACGGGTACGATCGCGCGCTCACGTATCACGACGGGGAGACGTCGCTGACGGGCGTCCGGTCCGGTCCGAGCCGTTACGTCGACGCGCTGTACGGAACGAGCGCAGCGAGCGAACAACTGTTCCCCGGCTATCGGTCCGACGTGCCAGAGGTGATCTTCAACACCAACGTGACGAGTCACTACGAGGACGACCGGTATCTCATCGTGACGACGAAGACGCGAAAGAAGGAGGTCCGGCTCTACGACGGGCTCAGGTACCGATCGACCGGGTTCGAGGCGCTCGAAACAGAGCCCGGCGCGCACCGCATACAGGACAACGGCGGCTTCACGCTCTATCGGCTCGCCGGAACCGACGACTGATCGCGGCCGTCGACCCCGCGCCGAACGGTCCGGGGGTGCCGGATCAGCGGTGTTCGAGTACGTCACACATCGTCTGCGCAGACGCGACAATGTACGCCTCGCTATCGAACGCGTCCTCGTCGGCCGGAACGAGCACCAACCGATCCCCATCCCGGTAGGACACGCGGTGTGACTCCCACTCGGCGAGCTCGTACCCGAGGTCGCGATTCGGATCTGGATCGGCAGCCAACTGGTTCCACCGGTCACCGGAGCGCACGATCGTCACCTCACTGACCGTCGATAGTGACAGACGCGGCCCCGTCGAACTCGATCTCGACGATGTCGCCGGTGAATCGGTAGCCGTCGATGCCGTCTCCGAGGACACCGTCGACCTGTGTTCCCTCGACTATGTCTTCGAGGTTGTCCCAGCGGTTGTCAGCCGGCGCGGTGCTGATCGAGCTGTCCCGCTGGACCTCGCCGGTGACGCTGAACCTGTAGGACGCCACCGTCCCGCCGTTGGAGCCGTCGAGGATGATCGTCTTCAGCGCGGTGTCGGAGGAGCCGCCGTCCGTCGAACCGTCGTCCGTCGAACCGCCGTCCGTCGAACCGTCGTCCGTCGAACCGCCGTCCGTCGAACCGTCGTCCGTCGAACCGCCGTCAGTGGTGCCCCCATCCGTCGAACCGTCGTCGGATCCCGCCGCGATCAGCTCTTCGGCGGTCACCACTCGACCGTCGGCGTACAGCGTTATCGCGTCGACGTCGCCGGTCGCGGAGAAGTCCGTCATCGTTCCGTCGTAGAAGAACGAGTCGCCGCTTGCGGCGCCGCCACCGGTCGCCCCGGTCGCCGTCCACGTGCCGTCGGCGTTCTCGGCAGCCGTATCGGCGGGGGCGGCGGTGTCGGCGCTGTAACGGTCGCGGTCGTAGAGGGGCTCGATCGCACCCGTCGTCGTGAAAGTGTACTCCGCGCCGTCGGAGTTCGTGGTGACGACCGACAGTTCAGTGCCCCCGGTGCCGACCTCCGTCTCGGTGGTGGTACTGCCGCTGGAGCCACCCTGCGGGTCGTCGCCCGTCGGGACGGGACAGCCCGATCCGACGCAGATCCCGTCGAGGTTCGAGGGGTAATCGAGGTCCCCACCGCCCGTTATGGAGACGTTACTCGCGTCCCACCCCGCGGCCGCGTCGCCTTTCTCGAGGATCGCGTCAGTGCCGGTTTCGTTCCGGATGAGCGTGTCTTTGATCGTCCCGCTGCCGCCCTCGGCGCCGAAGTGGAGGACGATCGGTCCGCCAGCTCCCTCGTAGGAGTGGATGATCTCACAGTTCTCGATGGTGATGTTGTCGCCCGCCTCTCTGATGCGGATGCCCCGCATATTGATCGAGCTCCCGGAGTAGATGTGCGGCGCTTCCTTGTCGTTCAGGACGAGGCAGTTTCGAGCGACGCTGTCTGTGGACCCGAGTCGGATCCCCGAGATGTTGTTGTTGCGGAAAAAGCAGTTCTCGACGATGACCTGGCCGTCTGCGCCTTTTCCGGGGGAGCTGGCGTAGATGCCGTTGTTCGAGAAGTTCGCGACGTAGCAGTTTCTCACCTCGACGACGCCCGCGTGGCCGGACGGGACGTAGAACCCGATTGCGTTACCCGGATCTCGGACCCCGTCGGGCAGATTGAAGTTGTCCAGCAGGACGCGCCCGTCGGAATCCGCCTCCAGACGGAACCGGGCCTCGTCGCCGTCGTCGACCTCCGCCGCGCCGCGGAGCGTGACGTTCCGGATCTCGACGACGCCGCTCTCGGCCTGAATCGTCTCCCGGTACTCGCCGACCTCGTTGGTGAAGACGACTTCGCCGACCCCAACGAGCGCCGCGTCGCTGCGGCCGCCGCCGAGCCCGGAGCCGTAGTACTGGTACGTTCCCTCGGGGATCCGGACCTCGACGCCGCTGTCGAAGTACTCCTCGAGGTAGTCGTCGATGACGTCGCCGTCGCTGAGACCACGTTCGCCGAGGTCGACGACCGTGTCCGTGTCGGCGCTTACCGCAACCGCGCTCCCGGTTATCGACGCCATACCGACCGCTCCAGCGAAGAGCTTGAGGTACGACCGCCGTCCCAACACCGAACTGTTCTCGTCGTTTTCGCTATGGCCGTGTGCCATACCCCGGTAGAGAGAGATTACTGTCAAGAGCGTTTTTGTGGGATCGTTGGCCGATCAGGTAAGCTACCCATACTTGCGTCCGATGTGTGTACGTGATAGTTGTATGTTACTTGCAGGTGCGTGTTCTTTGATTGTACGCCGGCCGTATGTCCTTCCTACTGGCGTCGCGCGCACTCGAAATCGTAGTAGTAACTCTCTACCGAAAGTCGTGTGGGCAGTGCAGGCCGCACCCTCCGGAACGATCGGTCGCGCTGCCGCCAGGCCGTTCACAGGCTGCCGTTACTCGCTCGTACGCCGGAGTAGCTATCAGCTAATCAGATGTGACGGAGGCGTTAGGAAGTTCCTACCGACAGTTCGCGCCTGTGAACGGCCACCGGGAACGGGCCTCGGAGTACTGGTTCGCGCGTCGGGCAGGCGTCCAGTCTCGCGGGGTCACGAGTGGCAGGTCAGCGAGGCACCGACGGCGGTGGCGCGCCGGATCACCGCGTTCCGGGTACGATCAGCATAACAAACCGCCGGGGAGCGAGACTCCGCACCGAATGCACAGAGACCAGCAGTCGCTCGTCGATCGGTCGCAGCCACCTGCCGAGTGCGCCCGCGAACGGTAGTATGTCGGTGACGGACCGGATTCTCACGGGTGTGAAAGCGTCGCTGGGGGCGAACCTCGTCAACTCGGCGGCCAACGGGGTGCTGATGATCGTGCTGGCTCGCTACCTGCTCTCGCCGGACCAGTTCGGACTCCTGCACTACGCGCTGTCGATCATCGGCGCGGTGGCGATCCTCGGGGCGCTCGGCGTCCCGTCGGCGGCCGCTCGCTACGTCACCGAGTTCGCCGAGACCGCCCCGGAGCGCGTCCGGTACGTGGTCCGGTTCAGCCTCGCCACCGTCGCCGTGCTCTCTGTCGGCATCGGGTCGGTCGTCGCACTCGGGAGCCCCCTGATCGCCACGCAACTCGACGAGCCCGCGCTCGCCCCCTTCCTGCTTCTCGGCTTCGGATACGTGATTCTGAAGGCGTTCTACACGACGTTCAGCCGGCTGTTCCAGGCCGTCAACCGCGTCGAGTGGAGTGCCCGAATGAAGTCGATCTCCGGCGTCACTCGACTCGGCGGCGCGGTGGCGCTGGTGGTCGTCGGGTTCGACGCCGTCGGGGCGCTCGCCGGCTACCTCATCGGCTTCGCCGCGGCGACGGCCGTGGGAGCGGTCGTGTTCTATCGGCTGTCGTATACGTCGTTCCCGGCTTCCGACGCCCTCCCCGACGGGCTCCGACGCCGGATCGTCGAGTACAGTATCCCGCTAACTGCGACGCGCGGGGCGAACATCCTCTACAAGCGGATCGACACGATCTTGGTCGGCTTCTTCGTCGGTCCCGCGGCGGTCGGTTACTACACGATCGCGAAGCAGGTCTCGGAGTTCGGCTCGATCCCGGCGACGTCGCTCGGCTACACCATCTCGCCGACCGTCGGCGAACAGTACGCGGGCGAGGAGGTGGGCCGCGCTCGGCGGGTGTACGAGACGTCTCTGCGACACGTGCTGCTCCTGTACGTCCCGGGGATGGTCGGACTGGTGCTCGTCGCCCGGCCGGTCGTCGTCCAGCTCTTCGGCGCGGAGTACGTCGAAGCGTCGATCGTCCTCCAGGTGATGGCGGGCTTCATGCTCGTGAACGCGGTCAACAAAGTGACGAGCGACGGACTCGACTTCCTCGGGCGTGCCCGCTCGCGGGCGATCGCGAAGGTGGGCACCTCGATCGCGAACTTCCTGTTGAATCTGGCGCTGATCCCGGCGATTGGCGTGGTCGGTGCAGCCGTCGCGACCGTCCTGACGTTCAGCGTCTACACGCTCACGAACGTCTACGTCATCCACGACGAACTGACGCTCGATCTCCTGGGGATCGGGCAGTTGCTCGTCGGCGTGACCGCCATCTCGGCTGTGATGGGTGCGACCGTCAGGGCACTGGTCCCGTACGTCTCGGACGTGCTCTCGCTTTTCGCCGTCGTCGCCGTCGGAATCGCCGTCTGGGGCGTGCTGGCGACGCTCGGCGGACTCATCGACGTCGATCGAGTCCGGGCGCTTCTCTCCTGAGAGGCGCGGTCACGGGAGCGACGGCGCGTGGTCAGGCGTGGAACGAGCCCAGACAGTTGTACAGTTGCCGCTCGTAGATGTCGGGCTGTTTGCTGATTCCGAGGTGCGAGCCGATCTTGGCATCCGCCCAGTGGACCGCCTCGGGGCCCTCGAGCAGCCGGGCCAGAAGCCGCGGATCGACATCGACCTTCACGTAGCCGTCGTACGTCGAGAGATCCGGTTCGGTGACGAAGTCGTAGCCGTCTCCCCGAAACGAGAGCTCGACGTACTCGGTGGCCGAGAGGCTGACCAGAACGCTCGTGTCGGTTTCGTAGCCGACCGTCCGCCGCTGGTCCTCGAAGTTCTCGAAGGCCGGGCGGACGTCCTCCCGCAGCGCCTCGACTGACGGCATCGGGTCGCGTTCGTAGGTGAAACTGCGGTCCGCGAGTTCCGATTCGACGTACTCGCGCTTGGCCTCCTGGTCGATCGGCTCGTACGGTTTCGACACGCGATCGGCCGCGAGATCCAGATGCTCGCCGGAGTTGAGGAAGACGCACTGGTGGGCATCGGTGTCGACGTGCGACCGGAACCACTCGAGTGCCTCGACGCGCGGCGGGTTCGCCGTGTACTGGTTCAGCGGCGTGAGACGGCCCGCGAGCACGTACTCCCCCGCGAACGGCATGTAGTAGTCGGGCTCGAACAGCTCGATGAACTCCGTCGCGAGTTCGTGTTTCTCCAGAATGACCTCCTGTTTGGCCTCCATTTTCTCCGCGTGGGTGTAATCCTCCATACACTGTGGATAGAACTGCGCGGCGCTGTACTGGTGGCAGACGAGGTCTATGTCGCCGTATCGCTCCTTCACCTGGCGCATACTCCGCTCGACCATCGGATACGGGCAGTCGTTCATATTGACCACGGTGTGGTCGCCGTCGTCGATAACTGCCAGGGAGTCGACCTGTGTCGAGCCGAGTTCGGGCTTCCCCTCGACCCACGAGCAGCCGAAGTAGTTGCCGCAGAGCTCCGGATCGCAAGCGTCGGCGGCGAGGACGTTGACGTGGAGGTCGCCCGCGAGATGCATACGGGTGTTGTGGCCGAGTTCGATCACGTCGAACCCGAGCGCGGAGATCTCGTCGTACAGGTAGTCCCACCGGTAGTCGTGGATTACGACCGGAATGTCGTCGTCCATCCGGCGGAGCGTCGCCGGGTCGAAGTGGTCCGGGTGGATGTGCGAGATGTAGATGTAGTCGACGTCGTCGAAATCTTCCGGGTCGACGTCGAGCGGGGGATAGTGACACCACGATCCCTCGAAGGCCCCGTCGACGAGCCAGGGATCGCACAGCACCGACGCGTTATCACTTTCGACGACGATGGCAGCCGAACTGAGGTACGTCACCTGCATTTGGCCGGTGTCCGGGCGGGGTCGTCTTTAGTATCAGCGAGATATGCTTTCAGACCGCGGTAAGGGCTGGCTACCGACGTACGAACGTCGACTGCGCGGGTCGAAGCAGGGCACAGACGGTGGCGCTACTCCTCGAACTGGCGCTCGAGGTCGGCGTTCTCTCGCAGGTCGAACACCATCGCCAGGACGAGGCCGATCCAGCCGACGACGAGCAACAGGGCACTGGACAGTGTCCGTCCGGCGTTCGAGCCGCTCTCACTGCGCCGCCGCAGGATCGACCGGAGGAGCGAGACCGCACCGACCGAGGTGGTGACGCTCCCGATGCCGTAGAGGAGCGCGAGCGGGTGGAAACGCCGCACGAGATACTTGACTCGGAGCCGCCACAGGAAGTCCCGCAGGAGCATCGCGGAGACGCGTGGAATGTAGGTGTGATACCGGATGCTGCTCGTCTCGTCGCCGTAGTTGGCCGCGCGCGGGACGTCGCCGACGCGGAGCCCGGCGACGTTCAGACGGACGAGCAGATCGTTGCAGTAGCCGTACCCCTCGTACATCCGATCGACGTCGATCGCCTCTAGGGCTTCCTTCGAGATAGCGGTGTAGCCGTTCTGGGGGTCCATCGTGCGCCAGTAGCCGCTGGCGACCTTCGTCAGGAAGGTCAGGATCCAGTTGCCGAACAGACGCCAGGACGGCATTCCACGGCGGAACTCGCGGTTCAGAAGCCGATTGCCCTTGGTGTAGTCGGCCTCGCCGGCGACGATCGGATCGAGATAGCACGGCAGGTCCTCCGGGCGCATCTGGCCGTCGCCGCCCATCACGGCGACGACGTCGATCCCGTCCGCGAGGGCGTGTTTGTACCCGGTTTTGATCGCGCCTCCGACGCCACGGTTGTGGTCGTGTTGCAGCGGGGAGACGCGGTCCTGATACGGCGCGTCGGCGTCGACGTCGGCATTGACCCGCTCGGCGGCCGCGCGGATCTCCCCCCACGTGCCGTCGGTCGAGCAGTCGTCGATCACGTACGCGCGGTCGACGAACGACGGGAGCGTCTCGATCACCTCGCCCACGAACCCCTCCTCGTTGTACGCCGGGACGACGACGCCGACGGTGTTTTTCTCGTACATCGCTGTCTGTCCGTCACCACTTGTGGACGGCCTATCGTTATGATCGCTCTACCAGCGGCGTCGGCGCGAGGGGTGGAACTGTACACACGAGACGGCGGTCCGACGCGGACCGAAACGTGTCTCGCGGATAGCAATTCGGCGTCGGCAGAGGAGCAGCCGCGGCCCAGTGAGCGTCGCGGACCGACGTCGGCCCCGAGACGCGGACGGAGATAGAGTCAGTCTTCCAACACGAACCGTCAGAGAACGGGAACTATATTACGTAGCTCTCACTACTGACGACCGACGATTGAATGACCCAAGCACAACCAGACTGCACTCCTGAGTCTGCGGCGTCCACGGCCACGGTGAAACACACGTTCGATCCAGAGCGCGGAACCGTAGTTGTCGACGTCGTCGAGGCAGTTGCATCGTATGCGGACGTCGAAGCGACCGAGTTCGAGCCGCGCCTACAGGAATCGATCGACCCCGACGCACTTACGCGATGTATTCAATCAGGCGGGGCAGACGTCTGCGTCGCGTTCGAGTTGGGCAGATACGACGTGACCGTGCGCGGCAGCGGCGAAATCGAGGTGACGGGGGCCTGACCGTCGGTATATTTATTACCATCTTCTTGTAACGTTGCTATGGATGTCAGAATGGATCACTGACGAGGAGATGGAGCGTATCGCTCGGTTCGCACAGTCGGCGGGCTACGCTCGGGACCCGACGATGCTGCTTCCGGACGAAGCGGAGTCCGAGGGCGACGAGGAGTAACGAACAGAGTATCCGGAGGTGACGGTGCGAGCAGCGCTTTCGGCGCGTGGGCCACCGAGAGTGAGAGCGTGCTACGACGACGGTTGCACGATCGCCCCGACGCGCTCGCGGCGACTTTTTTCGACGGTGGGACGGCGCAGACGCTGACGTGACGTCGAGCGACCGACTCACTCGTCGAGTAACCCCTGTTGCTCGATCTCCTGCCAGAGATCCTCGCCAGTGTCCGTGATGCCGTACACGCGCCCCTTCCGTCGTTCCTCGGAGACGAGCAGATCGACGAAGTCCCGCTCGCGGAGGCTCGTCAGCGCGTGCGAGACGGCCGCGATGCCGATGTCTTCGTCGTCCGCGATCTGCGACGGCGTCGCCGGTCCCTCGGCGAGTCGGGAGAGGACCGCGACGCGGTACTGTGAGCTGATTACGAAGCCGATGTGATCCCACGTGTCTGTCATCGTTACTTAGTCATCCTCGACGGGTATCTTCGCCCCGTTCGTCATTTGGCGCTCGGTGTATACGTAGTGCACGCCGCTGACGATCACGAGGCTCACGAGGATCGCGACGCCGACGTACGACGGCCGCAAGAGCGGAACCTCGACCGCGATCGAGACTAAGTAGACGACGAGACCGGCCGATGCGATACCGACGTATATCAGTTGCCACGAGATCGGTTCGCTCTCCTCGTCGAAATACTGTGCGAGTTCGTCGACGTGTCGTGTAGGTGATACCATACCCGTTTCGGAGTCGTACTCGACCACGCCCGCCTCGGACAGTTTCGGGATATGTGTCTGGTAAAGCGAGACGTACGTTCGTTTCCGCTGTTGCGCCGAGAGTTCGTCGGGACTGAGGTCGTTTTCCTTCGCGGCGAGCTCCTCGGCGAGGTCACTCAACTCGATTCCGTCGCGGTGGCTCTGTAGCCGGCGGAGAACGAACCGCCGACGGGCGTTGCTCAACAAGTCGAACGCGGCGTCCTGGGACAGCGTGTTGGAATCAGTGTGTGACATCAGAATCTCGCAACGACTGGTCGGATTGACAGATGTTTCCGGAGGTATCGGCTTTGTTAGATGTTCGTTATCCGATGGTGCCGACTACCTACGGAGAGTAGCAACCGCCCAACGGCGGGTAGACGGACCATTACTTTGCGGACGTGACAGCGAGACAGTCCGTATGCAACTGCGATGCGCTCTTCGATCGGCCGCGCGCTCGCGCCCCGTCGCGGTCGCCCGAAACACACCGGCCCGAACGCCCTTCGGCGGAGCGACGCGACCGCACTCCGCCGGCAGGATCACCGCTACGCGACCGTCTCAGGCGGCTGAGCATCGACCTCGGGCGGGGCCCCGGGTATGAACTGGGAGAGAGTCCAGCAGAACGCGACGCGTCTTCGGACGGGATTTCTGCCGGCCGACCTCCTCGCGACCGGCCTGTTCGCTGCGGTCGCGTATCTGCTCGTCGCTGTCGTGTCGGGGGGCGTCCTCAGGGTGGTCGCCGCGGGCGTCCTCCTGTGGTACCTGCCGGGCTACGTCACCGTCGCGGCGCTCTTTCCGCGGCGCGACACGACCGACAGCGGGACGCGACGGCTCTCGCTGCGACAGCGCGCCGGACTCGCCATCGGCGTGAGTCTGTTCGTCCTCGTGCTTTTGGGGCTGTTCGTCGGCGCCGTCGCGGCTCGTTTCACGCCGGACGTGGTCGCGCAGACGGTCGTGAGCTACGTTGTCCTCGGGGGCGCGCTCGCGGCGCTTCGACGGTATCGCGTGCCGCCGCGGGAGCGTTTTGCCCTCCCGCTGGGCTCGTGGCTCGACGAGGGCGTCGACGCGGTTACCACCGGCTCGCTGCTGAACCGCGTCCTCACCGTCGGATTGATCTGTAGCGTGCTGCTGGCCGCCGGGACCTTCGCTTTCGCCGCCGGTGCCGGATCCGCCGGACAGCCCTACACCGGATTTTATCTCTTGACGGCCGATGGAAACGGCGAATACGTCTCGGGGGGCTACCCTGAGGAGATGACAGAAGGGAACGCGACGACGCTCGCGTACGGGATCGACAACGGCGAGTCGGAGCCGATGGAGTACGTCGTCGTCGTGACGCTCGAACGGGTCGTCGAGACCGACGGCGCACAGACGGTGATCGAACGCGAGGAGTTAGACCGGAGCGTGGTGCAGGTCGGGGAGAACGAGCGCAACCTGCGAAACCAGACGGTCCAGCCGGGCTTGGTCGGTGAGAACCTCCGGCTGGGGTTCTATCTCTACCGCGGCGACGCGCCGGACCGACCCGACGCGGAGTCGGCGTACCGCCATCTACACATCTGGACGACGGTGAATCCCGCGTAGCGATGTGGCCCTGGGAACACGCCGCCGTCGGCTATCTCGCCTGTTCTGTCTTCGTGCATCTGTTCTATCGGCGTTCGCCGTCGGGGCGCGAGGCCCTGCTCGTGGTGGCCGCGTCGCTCGTGCCGGATCTGATCGACAAGCCGCTGGGGTGGGAGTTCCACGTGTTCAGCTCCGGGTACGGCGTCGCCCACTCGGTGTTTTTCGCCGCGCCGCTTGCGGTCGGCGTCGTGTCTCTCGCGCGGCGGTACGAGCGCACGTCTCTCGGCGTGGCGTTCGGGATCGGCTACGTGAGTCATCTCCCGGGCGACCTCCTCGTCAGCTACCTCTACACGGGAGACCTCCAACTCGCGCGCGTCCTCTGGCCGCTGCGCTCGGTCGAAACGGCCTACTCTGAGGGCTTCACCGGAACGTTGCAGGAGTATCTGGTCGAGTATCTTCGGGCGATAGCCGCCGGCGAGCTCAGCGCCGCTGCCCTCGTCGGCCTCGGTGCGCTCGGAGTGTGTCTCCTCGTCTGGCTCCTCGACGGCGCGCCGGGCGTCCGCGAGGGTCTCGCTGCGCTCACCCCTCGTTGACGGCTCGCCTCTCAGTGCAGGAAGCGGACCGTCTAACGCTGCTGCGCGAAATCGGCGGTTTGACCCGGCTACGACGGGCTAGGGGCTGTCTGCCGCGGGGATGATCCCGCCTACTCCGCCGGCGGGATGGAGCACGCGACCGAGCACACGTTCCGAAGGGGTCCAGTACCGGGAAACGCGACCCATAACAAAGCCCGAATCGGCGTATGAGCTGCGTGAGAAGTGGCTATGATGACGATACCTGAATTCCGCACGCGCGACAGCGTCGACGACCGAGCCCGCCGGACGACCCGCCAGTGATGAGCATCCCGATAGCCGCACCGGACGTTGGCCTCGGCGGACTGAGCGAACTGATCGAGACGGTCGAGACGGAGCGACTCGCCGACGGGCCGCGCGTCCGCGCGTTCGAGGCGGCGTTCGCCGACTACTGCGAGCAGTCTCACGGCGTCGCGACTGCGAACGGCACGACGGCGCTGCACGCCGCGCTCCGCGGGCTCGGCATCGGGCCGGGCGACGCCGTCGTGACGACGCCCTTTTCGTTCGTCGCGACCGCGAACGCGATCAGGCTCTGCGGCGCGGAACCGGTGTTCGCCGACGTCGATCCGACGACGTTGAATCTGGATCCCGAGGC
This sequence comes from Halobellus sp. Atlit-31R, assembly GCA_003665935.1. GTDB lineage: Archaea > Halobacteriota > Halobacteria > Halobacteriales > Haloferacaceae > Haloquadratum. Next base: position 301,482 of record QPLR01000004.1, read on the forward strand.
CGTCCGCGAAGCGATCGCGGCCCACGACGGTGAGGTCAGCGCGATTCTCGCAGTTCACCTCTACGGACTGCCCGCGCCGATGGACGAACTGCGGTCGGTCGCCGACGCCCACACGGTCCCGCTGATCGAGGACGCCGCGCAAGCACACGGGGCGACGCAGGCGGGAACACCGGTCGGCGCGCTCGGAGACGTGGCCTGTTTCTCGTTCTATCCGACCAAGAATATGACGACTGGTGAGGGTGGGATGGTGGTCACCGACGACCAGACGCTGGCTGACCGCGTCGCGCGGTTCGTCAACCACGGGCGGACAGGAACCTACGAGCACGGCGACGTGGGGCACAACTTCCGTCTCACGAGTCTCGGCGCGGCCATCGGCCTCCAGCAACTCGAACGGCTCGACGACTTCGTCGCTGTCCGCCGGCGGAACGCCGCGCGATACGACGAGGCGCTCGCCGACCAGCCGGCGATCACGTCGCCGCCGGACCCGGACGGCGTCAGGCACGCCTATCACCAGTACACGGTTCAGTGCGGTGCGCGGGACGCGCTCGAAGAACAACTCGCCGACGCGGGGATCGACACCGGGATCTACTATCCGACGCCGATCCACCGGCAGCCGGCGTACGCCGACGTCGACGCCTCCGCACCGGTCGCCGAGCGCGCGGCCGAGGAGGTGCTCTCGGTTCCGGTCCACCCCGACTTAGGTCGCGCCGAAGTCGAGAGAGTGGCGGACGCACTCGCGGGGTTCGAGCCGTGACGGTTCCGGTCGGCGTGCTCGGGGTGGGCAGTATGGGTCGGCACCACGCCCGAGTGTATCACGAGCTGACCGACGCCCGACTCGTCGGCGTCGCCGACGCCGATCCCGAGACGGCCGCGGCGGTCGCCGAGCAGTACGACACCGTCGCGCTGGACACCGACGAGCTGCTGGAGCGAGCGGCAGCGGTGTCGGTCGCCGTGCCGAGTCGCTTCCACCGCGAGATCGGAACGACGGCGCTGGAGGCGGGCGTACACACGCTCGTCGAGAAGCCGCTCGCGCCGACGGTCGCGGAGGCCGAGGCGATGGTCGAGGCCGCCGAGAGGGCCGACGTGACGTTGCAGGTCGGCCACATCGAGCGGTTCAACCCGGCGGTCGCCGCAGTCGAGGAGTTCGTCGGCGAGCTCGACATCGTCGGCGTCGAGGCGCGCCGGCTCGGCCCGCCGGTGGGCGACGAGCGCGACGTGACCAACGACGTCGTGCTCGACCTGATGATCCACGACATCGACATCGTCCGCTCGCTCGTCGATAGCGAGATCACGACCGTGAGCGCCACTGGCAGCCCCGACGTCGAATACGTCACCGCGTCGGTCCAGTTCGAGAACGACGTCGTCGGGTCGCTCACCGCGAGTCGGACGACGCAGCAGAAGGTGCGCGAACTCGCGCTCACGGCGACAGACTGTCTGGTGACGATCGACTACATCGACCGGACGGTGTCGATCAGCCGCCGCAACAGGCCCTCCTACCTGACGGAGGACGGTGACCTGCGCTACCGCAGCGAGCGGGTCGTCGAGCGGCCGACCGTCGACAACGGCGAACCGCTGAAGAAGGAGATCGAAGCCTTTCTCCGCGCCGTCGAACGCGGGACCGAGCCCGTCGTCACCGGGGTCGACGGCATCGAGGCGCTCTCGCTCGTCAGTCGCGTGCAGGACGCGATCCGAGAGCGCTGAGCGGCCGGGGTCGTCGAGAGCCGCCCGGTCGCGCCCTCAATCGCGGAACCGCCTCGCGGCGACGACGCCCGCCAGGACCGCAACGAGAGCCGCGACCGCCCCGAATCCGTCGATCGTTTCTGTCGTGGTCGATTCCGTCGGCGTCGCGCTCTCGTTCGCGTCAGTTCCGGGATCGGTCACGGTGACCTGATAGCGATCCCCGTTCACCGACACGGTGTACGTTCCGGGGGCCTCGAACTGCTGAGTGAGCCGGGCAGTCGACGTCTCTCCGGGAGGCACGCGAACCGCTTCGACGTCGGTGACCGATCCGGCGACGGTGAGTTCAGCCCGGTACTCGCCGGGGACGTTCCCGTCGTTGTACACTGACACGACGACGGTCGCCTCGTCACCGGGTTCGATCCGTGAGGTTTCCAGCTCCGTGTCTGTGACCTGGAAGTTCGTCCTCGACGGCCAGACGCTCGAGACGGCGAACGCCTCGCCCGCCGTGATACCGATCCCTTCCGCGGCCGGGACAGTTACCGTGACTGCCCTGGTGGCGTTGGTCCGCGGCGGGAGCGTCGCGGAGACGTTCGCTCGAACGTCGCCGTCGATTCGCACCGGGATCGTCTTGCTGGCCGGGATCGGTGCGGGGTTTCGGAGTTTCAGCGTGATGTTGAACGGGCGACCGGCGACGCCGTGCGGCGCTTCGATGTCGGTGACGACGATGGTCGAGGCCATCTCGGACTCCGCGGGAGCCGGGGTACCAGCGGCGGACGAACCGCCGCTACCACCGCCGCCACCGCCGCCACCGCTCGGCGCACCGCCACCGCTCGGCGAGTCGTCGTCGCTACCGCCACCGCTCGGCGCACCGCCGCTACCGCTTCCGGGTGAGCCGCCGGTACCGCCGCTCGGGGTGTCGTTCGACTCGTCGTCGTCGGCGGTCACGTTGATCGTCGCGTTAGCGGTGTCGGTCGCTCCGCTCTCGTTCGTGACTGTGAGTCTGACGTCGTAGGCTCCGGTGGCGTTGTACGTGTGTTGGACGGTCTCGCCCGTCGCTGTCTCGTTGTCGTCGAGCGTCCAGTTGTACGCCGTGACGTTCCCCGTGGAGTTGCTACCGTCGAGGGTGACCGACTCGTCGACCGCCGTCTCGGCTGGAGCTCCGATCCGCGCAGTCAGCCCCGAGTCGGCGGGACGCGCCTCGACCGTCGTCGTCGCCTGCGCTCGATAGCCGTCGGAGCCGACGACGGTCAGCGTGACCGGATACTCGCCGGGAGTCCGGTAGGAGTGTCGGACGGCCGGACCGCTCGCGGTCGAGTTGTCTCCGAACGCCCAGTCGTAGGCCGCGACCGGCCCGGCCGACGGCGTCCCGTTGAACCGGACCGGCTCGTTGACGGTTGTCGTGCCGGGAGTCGCGTCGAAAGCCGCCTGGACAGGGCCGCCGACCGAGATATTCGTCGCGGCAGTGTCTGACTGCCCCGTGTCGTCGGTGACAGTGAGTGAGACGGTGTACTCCCCGGTGGTCTCGTAGGTGTGCCGGGCGGTCGGGCCGGTGGCGGTCCCACCGTCGCCGAAGGACCAGTTGTACGCCGTGACGTTCCCCGTCGACTCGCTGGCGTCGAAGGTCACCGTTTCGTTGCGGGCGATCGGCGTCGAGAGCGGCGCGATGCCCGCCGCGAGCGGTTCGAAGACGGTCACCGTCGCCGTGGCCGTCGCGGTCCGACCGATCCCGTCGGTGACGAGGAGTTCGACGGGCTGGGATCCGGCGCTCTCGAACGCGTGTTCGTACGTCGGCTCCTCAGTCGTCGCCACAGCCGTGCCGTCGACGCGCCACTCGTAGCTCGCCGGCGGTTCGCCGACGGCGCTCCCGCTGGCGTTCAGCAGGACCGATTCCCCGACGCTCGTCTCGGTCGGGAGCGTCAGCGCGGCCGTCGGGGGGTCGCCGCCGACGGGGACCGTCACGCTCGCCGTCCCGCTCCGGTTCGTCTCGTCGACGGCAGTCACCGAGGCGGTGTACGAGCCGGTCGAGGCGAAGGCGTACTCGAACGTCGGCTCGTCGGTGACTGCTTCGGGCGCGTCGTCGCCGACGACGTCCCAGCGGTACTCGCGGATCGAACTGTCGGAGTCGGACGCGTTCGCGTCGAGCGTGACCGTTTCGTTGACGGCCGCCGCGGCGGGCGTCGCCGACAGACCGAGCTCCAGTCGCGAGCGGTCCGCACACCCGCCCCGGCGGATCGAAATCGGATCGCCGAGGCTGTCCAGCGACACGCGCTCGAAGCCGTCGCCGCTCGCGTCGATCAGCTGCCACGACGTGATCTCGCCGTCCCGCCGCTCGGAGGACGGTTCGATGTCGGCCGCGTCGTTGAACGCGGGGTCGATTCGAATCACCGACTCGTTGTCGATGCCAGTGAACACGGCCCCGTCGGTCCGGTTGTCGGCCCACACCCAGTCGAGGTCGCTCTCGGCGTCGTTGTGGCTGAAGGAGTCGGTCTGCTCGGCGTAGTTGTCGTCCTCGACGACCCACTCGCCGGCTGCCGGGAGGCCGCTCACGTCGAACGACGCGACGCCGCCGTTCGTTCCGTCGTCTGCGGCGGCGTAGCGGTCGTGTACGATCACGAGACTCGTGCCGTCGGGGCCCTGGTGGAACAGCAGGATGCTCGTGTCGTCCTGCTGGTAGTCGACGGTGCCGTGGGAGCTGTAAGTGTAGCTGTACGGCTCGGTCGAGGGAGAGCGGTAGTCGTAGAACCCGGTGGCGTTTTGGCCGCTCTCGACGGCGTTCACCACGCGGCAGGTCTCACCCTGTTGAACGGCGATTTCACCACCTTCGTCGGCGACCGCGACGCCGGACAGCAGCGACACGACGAGCACCGTGCTCACCAGTGTCGCGACGCCGGCGCGGCGGATCCAGCGTCGGCGAGCGTTGCGGGCGCGGTCTCTCGACGACTGCGGATCGGAGTCACGCATCGGCCACACCCCTCGCTCCGGCCGATGTCCGGCGCCGGACGGTCTCGGATGCGACTCCGATCGTCGGGTCGGCGCGGCACGGGCGGCCCGTGAGGCGTCGTCCGCGTCCGGCAGGCGTCGTCGGAGATCGAGACGGTGACCCGTTCCTGTGCGTTCGCCACGTCGTCGGTCGCTCGATGACAGCGTACATAATCTGGATCCCGAACCGCCGCAGTCGGGGTTCGTACCGGATGCAACGCCCTCGCGGAGGCATTGTTATGTCCAGCAAAAACGGGGACAGCGCCGGTACGAGGTGGCTTATGAAGGCACAGAGACCGTCTCGTAGCTCGGCAGGTGCGGTCAGCGAGCCATCGGCGGGCGGTCACCGGAGTCGACGATACATTTCGGCGGCGAGCGTCATCGCGACGCCGCTGCGCTCGAGTTCGTAGTACGTGGCGACGTCGGGAGCGAACTTCGCTTTGTACTCACAGAGCCGCTCGTCGTTCGCACCGACGAGGTCGTAGCGGCCGTAGCCGCGCTCGACGCCCTGGCGGATGACGTGCCAGTCGAGAAGGTCCTGAGCGGGCACGGACGCCGCGAAGTCGACGACGCTCTGCCAGCGATAGAGGGTGTCGTCCCCGAAAAGAACGATCGTCCCGCCGACGAACTCGCCGTCGACGGTGCAGACGTACGAGTCCATCCGATCCGGGAGCGCTCTGGCGAGGTCCCGGACGAACGGCGTCGTCACCCCGTAGTAGACATTCTGCTCGGCGTGCCGCTCGTGAGCGTGCTCGACGACGCGGTGCATCCCGTCGGAGCCGGCGGCGGTGATCCGGTAGCTCTCGTCGTCCGCGTTGCGGACGTTCGAGCGGAGGTCGCTGCTGGCCGCCTGCAGAATCTCGTCGGGGGAGCGGTCCAAATCGACTTGGTACGTGTAGCGCGGGCGCGGATCGAAGTCCGCCCAGAGGAACGGCCGCGGGTCCTCGTAGGACGGCGGGGTTCGGATGTTGACGTATCGCGGGGCGAGCTCCTCGTCGAGCCACTCCATCGCGCGCTCGACGAATCTGCGGTGGGTCTTCTCCCGTCGCCGCTGTTTGGCGCTCGAATCGCTGAGGAAGATCGGCCCGAGGTAGCTGATCTTCCGCCCAGGCGGTGGCGAAAACGCAGCGGTGACCGGTCCCTTCTGTAGTTCGAATACCGGCAGCAGCCCCACCGGTTCCTGGCCTTTGTAGCCGACAAGCGGGTGGAGCGTCGTATCGGTGTGCGTCGCGAACACGTCGAGCGTGGCGCGCCGATGGAACGGCGTCGCCTTCGTCGTCTGGTCGAGCAGCGCGTTCCACTCGTCGTCGACGGGACGGACCTCCACGTTCATTCGAGATATCCCAGATCCGAGAGCTGCTGTTCGACGCCCGGAGCGTTCGTCGCGACGGTCGCACCGCGGTACGGTGGGTAGGCTTCCACCTCGGTCGCGTCGAGTACAGAGAGCACCTCACCGTCCATCCGGTCGCTGACCGGGACCCCGAGCGCCGCGAGCACGGTCGGCGCGACGTCGAACAGGTGTGCCCCCTCGATCGAGTCCGCCTCGACATCTGGGCCCGCGACGGCGATCAGCCCGTCGCGCTTGTGGGTCCACGAGTCCTGCGGGGCCCCGAACGCCGACTCGCGGATCGACGCCGAGAGAATGTGGCCGAACGACGCCGGCACGAGGATGATGTCCGGCGCGGCGTCCAGATAGGGGCCGTGAAACACCTCCTCGCGGCGCCGAACGGCCTCGAAGACGGGGTCGCCCTCCGGCGTCTCCAGCTCCCGGAACCCCTCGACGAGGTCAGCGCGAACGGCGTCGTAGTCCGCCGGGCTGACGGTGCCGTCCGGCTCGCGTCCGGCGAGGTTGATTCGGACGCCGAGCTCGATCCGATCGCGCATATACGCGGTCGAGTTCGGGAAGTCGACGTGTTCGCTGGCCGCGGCGACGAGGTCGGGCGGGACGACGCGCAAGACGACGTCGTCGAGGCGCAACCGACTGAGGGCGGTTCCGATTCGCTGGCTGGTGAGTCCGACGCTGGCCGCCGCCCCGAGCGCGCTCACGAGCAGCGAGCGCCCGACCGAGCCGCCGTCCGAGCCCGCCGAGTTCCGATCTGTGTTCCGCAGTTCGTTCGTGGCGATCGTCGACCAGGAGGGCTTGTCGGCGTCGGTGGTCGTCTCGACGAGTCCCGCCTCCGACAACAGGACGTTCGGTCGCACCTCGTAGCCGTCGCAGGGGCCGATACCGTGGTCGCTGACGATCACGACGGTGGTCGGGTCGTAGGCGTCGAGTGTGGCCGCGAGCTCGGCGTCGATGGCGGCGTACACCCGGTCGGGGGCGTCGCTCTCGGGATACTCGTGGAACACGGTGTCGCTCTGCTGGAACTGGACGAACGCGAGGTCTGGCTCCTCGCGGTCGATCAGGTATCGGAGCGCTTCGCCGCGCATCTCGATCAGTTCCTCGTACCCCTCGACGCGTTCGTCCTGCGATGCGCCGTCGCGTATCTGTGGGTTGTACAGCCGATAGTCACCGATCGCGTCGCGGAGCTCCGGGAGGAGTCCCGGCGGGTGGCACTCCGGATCCGCCGGCGCGGTGTACCCCGGAATCAGCGCGCCCTCGAACGTCGACGGCGGATGTGTCACCGGCGCGTTCACGACGACGCTCGTCAGGCCCTGCGCGGAGCACAGTTCCCAGAAGGTACGCTCCTTGACGTCGGTCGCGTTGACGACGTCCCAGTCGTAGCCCTCGAAGCGGAGAAAGCCGTACACCCCGTGCTTCCCCGGGTTGACGCCGGTGTAGATCGACGGCCAGGCGCTCGGGGTCCACGGCGGGAGCTGCGACCGCAGTGGCCCGTCCGCGCCCGTCGCGAGGATCGACTCGATCGTCGGCGCAGTCCCGGAGGAGAGCCGCGAGAGGACGTCTCGACTCAGCGCGTCGATCCCCACGACGAGCGTCTCGAGACCGTCGGTCGGTGTCTCGGACATATCCCTGCATTCAGCCATATGTCGGCTTTGTTATCCCCTCGATATCGGTAGAAGCCGCCGACTGCCGCCGCCGCTCCAGCGAGAGGGAGCCGGCGGCTGTCGACGCCGGAGTCCAGCCAGCAGGGGAGCGAGCACACCGACAGTCGGGGGATGTCAGCGACCGGTGTCTCGGTTCGCACCCGCCGGTGTCGCCCAGTCGCGGGGATTCGATCCCGACGTGCCGTTCCCGTCTCCGACTGTCAACAGTTCGATAGTCGGGGCGGGCCGAGAAACAGTCGCATAACAAAGTGATCCTCAGGGAATGGTAGCGTTACAGCCCGTCCGCTGGCGGTCGTTCGTGCCGGCGGACAGCGACGGACAGATCGAGAAGCTATGAGATCCAGATGGAACCTATCGACCGCATCGACGGCGTCAGTTCGCCGGCAGTCGGCGGGGCGCCCGCCGGTTCGTCGTCGCCCTCCGTGCGACGGGCGGCCCGGCGTAGCCGGCGCGGGAGTCGACCCGGAACGAATCGAAGCACACAGCAACGGCCCACCAGGGACGACCGGGGGGACGGCACCAGTATGACGGGAGTGCGCGACAGCGCCTCGGTCACGCTGGGGGAGAACTGTCGGATCGACGACGGTGCGACGGTCCCGGCGGAGACCGAACACTCGAGTCCGACAGTGATCGGCGACGGCGCACGGATCCGCTCGGGAACGGTGATCTACCCGAGCGTCGAGATCGGCTCGGGGTTCACCACCGGCCACGACGCGCTGGTCCGCGAGGACACGTGGATCGGCGACGACGTGCTGGTGGGCACGAAGACCGTGATCGACGGTGCGACGACGGTCGGCGACCGGACGAGCCTTCAGACGGGCGTCTACGTCCCGCGCGAGACGTCGATCGGGGACGACGTGTTCGTCGGACCGCACGCCGTGCTGACGAACGACCCGTACCCGGCGCGGCTCGACCGCGACCTCGTCGGCCCGGAGCTTCGGGACCACGTCACGGTGGGGGCGAACGCGACCGTGCTCCCCGGTGTCACCGTGGGATCGGGGTCGTTCGTCGCCGCCGGCGCGGTAGTCACGGAGGACGTGCCCGAGCGGACGCTCGCAGTCGGCTCGCCCGCCAGCCACCGACCGCTGCCGCCCGAGGTCGGGCCGGAGAATCAGCTGCTATGACCGGACTCTACGACGACGACCGTCCGCAGGAGACACAGCGCGAGGCGCTCGTCGGCGGCGACGTCACTGTCGCCGTCTACGGCCTCGGAAAGATGGGGCTCCCGGTCGCGGCGGTCCTCGCAGACGTGACCGGAGCCGTCGTCGGTGCCGACGTCGACCCCGCGGTCGTCGACGCGATCGAGCGCGGCGAGTGTCCGGTGTCCGGCGAGCCGGGGCTGCCCGAACTCGTCGAACGCGTCGTCGCCGACGGCTCGCTCCGGGCCGTGACAGATCCGACAGAGGCGGCCGCAGCGGCTGCGATCCACGTCGTCGTGGTGCCGACGCTTCTGACCGAGGCCGACGAGCCAGACCTGTCGATCCTGGAGTCAGTGGTCGGCGACGTCGCGGCCGGCCTCGACGCCGGCGACGTGGTCTGTGTCGAATCGACCGTGCCCCCGCGAACGTGCGCGGACGCGGTGGTGCCACAGCTCGCCGCGCGAAGCGGTCTGTCGCCGGACGCCTTCGGGGTCGCGTTCTGCCCCGAGCGCACGCTGAGCGGCCGCGCGCTGACCGACATCCGGGAGGCGTATCCCAAAGTCGTCGGGGGCGTCGACCCCGAGAGCACGCGAGTGGCAGCGCTGCTCTACGACGAGGTGACCGAAAACGAGGTGATCACGCTCCCGGACGCGACGACGGCGGAGGCCACGAAAGTGTTCAGCGGCGTCTACCGCGACGTCAACATCGCGCTGGCAAACGAGTTCGCCCGCTACGCCGACGCACTCGGGATCGACGTGCGCGAGGCGATCGACGCCGCCAACAGCCAGCCGCACGCGAAGATCCTCTCGCCGGGGCCGGGCGTCGGCGGCCACTGCATCCCGGTCTACCCGCACTTCCTCCTCGGCGAGTTCGACGCTCACAGCCCGCTGACCCGGATCGCACGCATCGTAAACGACTCGATGCCGGAGTTCACCGTCGACCTCGTCCGCGACGGCTTCGACGCCACAGACACTGCCCCCGACGCCGCGACCGTGTTGCTCCTCGGGACGGCGTACCGTCCGGGCGTCGCAGAGACCCGAAACAGTCCGGCGATCCCCATCGCGGAGCGGCTGCGGAGCCTCGGGGCCGACGTCTACAGCCACGACCCGGTCGTCGACGGCCCCGAGCGGATCGCCGCGGAGCCGGTCTCGCTGGAGCGGGGCCTCGGCCTCGACCCGGACGCGATCGTGCTGGTCACGCCGCACGAGGAGTACACCGCGATAGACTGGGAGCGTCTCGCCCCGAGCGTCGTCGTCGACTGCCACGACGCGCTCGACCTGACAGACACCCGCCACCGCAGCTACACGATCGGGAGTCCGCGCGATGCGAGGGGCCCCGCGGAGTCGGCCAGCCGAGCGGACCACACCGAGTCGGCCGTCGAGACCGACAGGGAACCGCTGTCGGGCGAGGCTACGGGAGGGGGCGGAACCGAACGATGAGACGCGGGCCGTTCGCCGGGATCGCTCGAAGATGGCTGCCGACGGACGAGCGCGACTCCACCGTCGGTGACGCCCCGGAGGCCGCCGATGGCTGACGACGCGGCACGCGACGGCGAATCCACGGCCGCCGTCCGACAGCGAGTGCAGGTCCCCGGTGACCACGACTTCGCGCTCTGTCTCACCCACGACGTCGACCGGCCGTACAAGACGTATCAGGCCCTCTACTACGCGGTCAAGGGGCGTGACCCCAGCCACGCCGCGTCGTTGCTACCGGGGCGAAACCCCTACTGGACCTTCGATCGGATTAGGGCGATCGAGTCGGACCTCGGCGTTCGATCGGCGTTTTACTTCCTCGACGAGCAGTCACTCTTCGGCGACCGGCCGCTCCGGGAACTGCTCGATCCGACCGCGTGGATGCTCTACGCCGGTCGCTACGATCTCACAGACCCGGAGATCGTCGATCTGGTACAGGACCTCGACGACGGCGGGTGGGAGGTCGGGCTCCACGGCTCCTACGAGTCCTACGCGGATCGGGACCGACTCCGACGTGAGAAACAGACGCTCGAGCGCGTGCTCGGCCGCGAGGTGACCGGGATCAGACAGCACTACCTCAACCTCGACATTCCGGACACGTGGGCCCACCAGGAGGCGATCGGACTCTCCTACGACACCTCGCTCGGCTCGGCGAGCGAGTACGGCTTCCAGTACGGGTACGGCGTCCGTCGTCCGTTCGACGACTCGTTCGTCGCCTTTCCGCTCACTGCGATGGAGGCCGCCTTACCGGTCGACTCCGGTCGGGCGTGGGACGTCTGCGAGGCACTCCTCGAGGAGGCACACGAGAACGCCGCCGTGATGACCGTGCTGTGGCATCCGCGGTTTTTCTGCTCAGACACGCCCAAATACGGCCCGCTCTATCGACGGCTGATCGAGCGCGCGCTCGAGATGGGCGCGTGGGTCGGGCCCCCGGGCGAACTGTACGCGCAACTGCCGTAGCTCGCGCGCCCGTGGAACCGCGGGCGTCGTCGACGGCGGGGTCGATTACCCCTCGCCTTCTGACTGGAACGGCTCACCGACGGCCGCACGCGGCAGCGCGTTGTGCAGTTCGGCTTCGAGATCCGCTGCCGACTCGAAGGTGTCGCTGGCGGTGTCGCGAACCACCGCGGCGAAGTTCACCTCGCCGTCGGCCAGGAGGAGGGTGACGTCGTCCACTGCAGCGGCGGCGGCGGAGCGCTCGACCGGATAGTCGAGTTCGTCGAGTTCGTTGCGGACGCGGCTCAGTTTGACCTCTCTGCTCATACGTACGAATACGTCGACTGACTACTTCAAACTGTAAGTCGGCGCTGCAGAGCCCCGTGGCTCGAAACTCCCGGACGGGACGGCCGCCCGCCCGTTCGGCGGGGTATGTTCGGGTTAACAAAGCCCCCGAGGCGGCATAGCTGACCCAATGCAACTGGAACGGCTCTCGATAGCGGAGTGGGCCGACGCGCTGCCAGCGACTGGGACCGAAGTGTTCCACTCGCCGGAGGCGCTGTCGGTGCTCGACGACCACGCGCCCGGACGGATGGAACTCCTCGGCGGTTTCAAAGGCGACCGACCGACCGCGTTGCTCCCCGTCTTCGTCCGCGAGCCGGTCGTCGGGCGCATCGTGACGTCGCCGCCGCCGGGGATGGGTGTGCCGCGATTGGGACCGATCGTGATGCCGGCCAGTCCGAAGCGTCGCAAGCGGGAGCAGGTGAACCAGCGGTTCGCGGAGCTGGTGATAGAGGAGTTCGACCTCGGTGCGTCGACGACGCTGTTCTCGATGGCGTGTCACGCCGGGTTCGAGGATCCGCGGCCGTACGGGTGGGCGGACTTCGACGTCGGCACGCGGTTCACCTACCGACTCGACCTCGACGGTCACGACCCCGAGGAGGTGCTCTCGAACGCGAGCAAGAGTCTGCGCCGCGAGATCAACGACGCGCGCGAGCTGGACGTCGCCGTCGAGCGTGAGGGGGTCGAGTCGCTGCGGCGGACCTTCGACGGGACGAAGGCGCGCTACGAGGAACAGGACAAGACGTTCCCGCAGTCGTGGCCGTACGTCCGCGACCTGTACGAGTCGCTCGGGGACCGCGCTCGGGTGTACGCCGTCCGCGATTCCGAGGGCGACTTCCTCACCGGAATGACCGTGCTGTACTCCGACGAGGACGCGTACTTCTGGCAGGGCGGGAGCCGGACCGTCCACGAGGGCGTCGCCGTCAACAGCCTGCTGCACTGGCGCGTCGTCGAGGACATCGTCGACGACCCCCCGATGCCGTCGGTCCGCGGCTACGACCTCCACGGGGCCAACACCGAACGCCTCTGTCGGTACAAGAGCAAGTTCGGCGGCGAGCTCGTCCCGTATCACGTCGTCGAGACGGACGGCTACCGGATGGATCTGGCGAAGAGCGCCTACGAGCGGGTCCTGCGGTGATCCGATGCGGGTACTCAGTTTAGTCACCCGCGGCAACTCCGTGTTCTACCGGCAGCAGCGCGCGGGGCTCAGAGAGCGCGGCCACGTCGTAGAGACGATGGCCGTCCCAGGCTACGACAGCGACGAGCGGCGGTCCTGGACCACCTACGCGGCGTACTATCCCCGAGTCGTCGCGGCCGCGTTCGGTGACTACGACCTCGTGCACGCGAACTACGGGCTGACCGCGCCGCCGGCAGTGCTCCAGCCGTCGCTGCCGGTCGTCCTCACGCTGTGGGGCAGCGATCTGCTCGGAGAGTACGGCTGGCTCTCGCGCCGCTGCGCACGGCACGTCGCGGAGGTTGTCGTGATGTCCGAGGAGATGGCCGACGCCCTCGGCCAGCCGTGCCACATCGTTCCTCACGGGATCGACCTCGACCTGTTCCAGCCGCGGTCCCAGGCGCGCGCCCGCCGAGCAGTGGGGTGGAGCGACGACGGCTACCAGGTCCTGTTCCCGTACGCGCCGTCCCAACCGGTCAAGAACTTCGAGCGCGCAGAGCGGGTCGTCGACCTGACGCGCGAGCGCGTCGACGAGCCCATCGAGCTGCAGGCGGCGGGCGGCATCGATCACGACCGGATGCCCCACTATATGAACGCCGCCGACGCCCTCCTGCTAAGTTCCGACCACGAGGGGTCGCCGAATACGGTGAAGGAGGCGATGGCGTGCAACCTGCCGGTCGTCGCCACCGACGTCGGCAATCTCGCGACGCGGTTGGACGGTGTCTCCCGGTCGGTCGTCGCCGACAGCGACGCCGCGCTCGCGGACGCGCTCGCCGAGGTGCTCCGGGCGGGCGAGCCATCGGACGGGCGGGCGGCGATCGCGGAGATCAGTCTGCAGAACCAACTCGATCGGATCGAACGCGTGTTCGAGGCGGCCGTGGGCGCGGAGTGAGCGGTAGCAGCTCGCGGTTTCGACGCACTGCGGCCCCGTTCCGCCGGTAACAGCCGCATTACAAAGCACCAGTCGTCGGGGCATCGGATATGCGCGAACTCTCTCGGCCGACGGCGCCGTTCACCGGACGGACAGTGCTCGTGACTGGCGGTGCCGGCTTCATCGGCAGTCATCTCGTCGCGGCACTCGCCCCCGACAACGACGTCCGGGTGCTGGATCACTGCGCGTCCGGCGATCCGTCCAGAGTCGCCGACGGCGCGACGCTGATCCGGGCAGACGTCACCGACGAGGAGGCGCTCGCCCGCGCGATGGCGGGTGTCGACGTGGTGTTTCACCTGGCCGCGGTCGTCAGCGTCGAGCAGTCGGTCGACGATCCGCAGGAGTCCCACCGCGTGAACGTCGACGGAACGTTAGCCGTGCTCGAACGCGCCCGCCACGAGGGCGCTCGCGTGGTGTTCGCATCGAGCGCCGCGGTGTACGGCGATCCGGACCAGCTCCCCGTCTCGGAGACGGCCGAAACCGACCCGCAGTCGCCGTACGGAGCCGACAAACTGGCCGCCGACACGTACAGCAGAGTGTACGCCGACGTGTACGACCTTCCGGTCGTCGCGCTACGATACTTCAACGTCTACGGGCCGGGACAGCGCGGTCCCTACAGCGGCGTCGTCGACGCGTTCCTCGAACGGGCGGCCGACGACGAGCCGCTCGTGATCCACGGCGACGGCGAGCAGACGCGGGACTTCGTCCACGTCTTCGACGTCGTCCGGGCGAATCTCGCCGCGGCGACGACCGAGCACACCGGGACGGCGTTCAACGTCGGGACGGGCGACGCCATCTCGATCCGCGACCTCGCCGACGTGGTGCGGACGGCCGTCGGAACCGACACGGGCGTCGAACACAGTGCGCCTCGCGCCGGCGACGTCAGGCACAGTCGGGCCGACTGCGATCGCGCGCGCGACCTGCTGGACTTCGATCCGGCAGTCTCGCTGGCCGACGGGATCGAGCACCTCGTCGCCCACCGGCGGCGGGTGAGCCCCACACGGCAGCGGTCGGCGTCGGTCGACGGGTCGGGATCGTTACAGGGATGAGTATGCGCACCACGCCGGGACAGCCGTGGTTCAAACTCCGGTGGCTGATCGACCCTCGAAGGCCGCGTGTCGACTGGCTCCACGCGGACGAGTGGGTTCCGAGCGGGTCGCGTCACCTCTACGAGTGGGCCAAACAGGGGCTCGAAGCCACGTTCGAGACCCTGGAGCCGGGATCGACTGTCCTGCTTCCGTCGTACGTTCCAGGCGGCGTCACGTGGGCGGCCCTGACCGCCGGTCTCGACGTCCGGTACTACCCGGTCGCGAAAGACCTCACCCTGCCTACGGCCGAGGTGGCCGAGCGGATCCGGACGGTCGATCCGGACGCGGTCCAGTTCGTCCACTACTTCGGCTTCGTCGACGAGAGCCTCGACGAACTGGTCTCCGTGGCGAGAGCGCGGTCGGCGCTCGTGATCGAAGACTGCGCCCGTGGCCTGTTCGCCCGCGACCGGCAGGGGCGGCTGCTCGGATCCGTCGGGGACGTCGCGCTCTACTCGCTGCACAAGACGCTGCCAGTGCCCGACGGCGGACTGCTCGTCTCGCGGCGGGAACCGCTATCTAAGCCCCGCGCGTCGCCGGCGAAACTGCGGAGCGCGGCTCGGCACGTCGTGGGTTCGGTGCTCGCTCGGTCGCCTGTCAGCACCGGGAGTGACCGTCAGATCGGACGGTCGGCCGAGCAGTCCGTCGACGCCGTCGCGCCCGCTCGGAACCGGGCGGAGCCCGGAGCGCTCACACGTCGCGGGCTCGCACGTTGTGACCCCGACGTGGTCCGCTCGAAGAGACAGGGACGGTATCGCGCCCTTCGCGAGCTGCTCGTTGACTGCGACCGGGTGCGGGTGCTCTCGGGCGACCTGCACGAGGGGGCCTGTCCGTTCGGGGTCGCCGCGCTCGCCGGGTCGGCCGCGGAGCGAGCGGAGATCTTCCGGGCGTTGCGCGACGCCGATCTTCCGTGCGAAGTGCTCACGTGGCCGCCGGTGCATCGGCATCGGGCGGCGCGGGAGTTCACGGGTGCGCGCGTCCTTCGGAGTCGACTGCTCGTGCTGCCCACGCATCAGCAGCTCTCGCCGGCGGCGATCGGGCGGATGGCGGCTCACGTCTCCGGTGAGTCGCCCCCAGACACCGGCTCCGGCGCCGACGTGTGAGCACTTCTGACAGCGAATCGTCGCCGCGCTTCCGCCGATCACGTTCCGTGCTCGTCGTCGACGAGCGGCGCGAGATCGGGATGCGTTCGGATCGCTGGCGCGGGAGCGCCGCCGCACCGGATGAAGGCAGCGACGGCGTCCCGGTAGGCGACCCACTGAGCGTGGCGGCGGAAGACGACGACCGGAACGGCGTCGACGTCGAGGACCTTCGCGATCGCGAGTCGGTTGCGGCCGTCGGCGAACAGCAGGTCCCCGTCTCGTCCGATGTCGACGGCGATTTCGTCGTTGATAATGCGGTCCGAGAGCGTTTCACGGCGGTACGCGACCGGATCGTCGACGTCGGCGGCGACCAGTTCGCGCTGTGAGGCGAACCCGTGTTCGCGGATCGACTCGTAGAGCCGGTCGAGACGCGCGCACCGCCGCTCGAACGCCGCGCGCGACTGACAGCCCCAGCGTTCCGCCCCCGCGTCGATCTCGTCGACGATGCGGTCGAAGAACGCCGTCTCGTCCCAGGGGACGCCGTCCTCGAAGTGGCGTCGGAAGCCGTAGAAGACGTCAGTGTCGCGGAATCGGACGCCGAAGCGGTCCCAGTCGCCGTCCGCGACAGTGCCGAGACGACGGAAGCGCGACACCGTCGAGGGGGCCGAGAGCCGGACGATGCGGCCCGGATCGACCCAGTAGATCCGGTAGGGATCGATGGGAGCACGGTGGGCGCGGTTGTAGCGAAACTGCGCAGCCCGAAGATACGCGTCGGCGTACCGCGACCGGACGTACCGAAGTTCGGCCTCGAAGTTCGGACACCTGTCGAGCAGCACGCGTCCGGTCCGTCTGACGAGCGAATCGAGTCGGGAACCGATTCCGTCCGCGTCGTCGGCGTCCGCCCGCTCTACGGTCGACTTCCGCGGCATCGCTATCGGGGCGTGCTCGCGGGTCTCGCCGGGGGAGTCGGCAGGTCGGGAATCCATCGGTAGTGGGACACTCGTCGGGGATCCGTCTGGATACCGCGGCGGCGTCGGCTGGGTCTGGCGTCCTCACAGTGAGGGGTCGGTGTCGGGTTTGTATTATCCCGATTACCGGTGGTAAGGTCCGGCTTTCGCCCGCGGAGTCGGACGTCCACCCCGGGATGCGGCACAGTGTGCAGCGAGACGGTCGAGACAGCGGGACGCGGTTCGTAATCAGATACTTATCCGGGTTAATACCTCTATACGGCCGTATAAACCAGTAAAAAAGTCAGGTGGTTTTAATATTCTCCCTTTGAATAATGTGTCTGGACACAGAAACGAGAAAACGAGACGGCCGGCGGTTCAGGGTGGCCCCGATCGAACACAACTCACAAAAATCCGTTGTTAATTATATGCACACGTTTATACAAGGATACGGGATGCAACTGGGGAGCGCAGTACCGACGACGATACCGCCAACGCCACCGGTACGTTGCGGACCCCGTATTCGGGTTGGCCCCACGCCCACTAGTATCGCGGCCACGACTTCCACGATCCGCAGCCGGACGGATGCGGCCGGCCTGAAACGCACCGAATCGAACGTCGACGGCACTGACCGCGCCACGACAGCGTCGCCACACCGCCGCACCCACTTCACCAGCGAAACAGGACCACTATGAGCGTCTCCACACAAGAATCCGATGACCAACGCAGTTCAGACGCGGAATCGTCTTCCACCGACGATCCGGACGGGCAGCCGCATCCGGACGACCCCACGTTAGACGTTGTCTTCGACGTGTTACGGAACCAGCGACGTCGATTGGTGTTGTACGCGCTCGAGGCGCGCGACGGCTCGACGACGCTCAGCGACCTCGCCGAGCACATCGGCGGGATCGAGAACGACAAGTCACCTCAGGCGCTCAGCGCACAGGAGCGCAAGCGCGTCTACGTGGGTCTGTATCAGTGTCACCTCCCGAAGATGGACGACGCCGGAGCCATCGAGTTCGACAAGAACCGGGGGACCGTCGAGCGCGGCGAGATGGCGGATCGATACCACGAGTTCCTCGGACGCGAAGTGACGGCGAAGTCCCCGTGGCCGAAGTACTACGGCGGGGTCGCGGCGCTGTCGTCCGTCGTCTACGTGGCGGTCGTGGCAGTCGTCGGCCCCACTCCGGCCGTTCCGATCGCCTCGTTGTTGCTCGTCGGCTCGCTCGCGGCATATCACTGGCACGATAGTTCCGAGTAGCCAGTCCCGACCGCATTCTCACTGGGGCAGATTGGGGCTGTACGCACAGTAGCAGAGCGGACGGGCTGGCCCGCGTTCACACCGCCGCAGCTCGTTAGTCGGCATCTGTGTCGGTTGTGTCATCATAACAAAGCATCGATAGCCAATGGAGTACAGTCAGTCGTTCCGATCTGCTCGGAGCGGCTCTGATGACTTATGACCCCACGAAACAGACCCGAGAAGCCGCAGTCGTGTCGTATCGACACTGCCAACCGAGTGAGGCGGTAGCGATGTGTGGGATCATCGTTCGCGCCGGCGTCGACGACGCGCTCGACGAGCTCGTCGCCGGGCTCGAGAACCTCGAGTACCGCGGTTACGACTCCGCAGGCGTCGCTGTTCGAGACGACGAGGGATCGATCACCGTCTGCAAGCGCGAGGGTGAAACCGACGCTCTGGAAGCCGCACTCGAAGACCGCAAGCTGGACGGGACGCTCGGCATCGGCCACACCCGCTGGAGCACCCACGGGGCGCCGTCCGACGAGAACGCCCACCCGCACACGGACGGCGCGAACCGCGTCGCCGTCGTGCACAACGGGATCATCCGGAACCACGACGCCCTGCGAAGCGAGCTCCGCGAAGCCGGGCACGAGTTCACGAGCGAGACGGACACCGAAGTCGTCCCCCACCTCGTGGCGGACGCGCTCGACGACGGTGCTGATCCGGAAACGGCGTTCCGTCGGGCGATCGACCGGTTAGAGGGCAGCTACGCGGTCGCGATGCTCGTCGGCGACGACGACGCGGTGTACGCGACGCGCCACGGGTCGCCGCTGGTGCTCGGACTGGGCGAGACGGCGAACTACCTCGCAAGCGACGTCCCGGCGTTCCTCGAACACACCGACCGCGTCGTCTATCTCGAAGACGACGACGTGGTCGTCGTCGACGGCGACAGCTATCGGATCACCGACGGGGACGGGACGCCGGTCGGCCGCTCGGTCGAGACCGTCGAGTGGAGTGCCGCCGACGCGCGAAAGGGCGTCTACAACCACTTTATGCGCAAAGAGATCGACGAACAGCCCGTCTCGCTCCGACAGACCGTCGAGGGACGAATCGAGGCGGACCGCGGCGTGCTGGAGGAGTTTCCGCCCGGATCCCTCACCGACGTCGACGACGTCGTGTTCGTCGCGTGCGGCACCTCGTACCACGCGGGAATGTACGGGAGCACGCTGCTCCGACGGCGCGGCATCCAGGCGACGGCGCTTCGCGCGAACGAGTTCGCGCACGACCCGATGCCTCTGACCGAGCGGACGCTCGTCGTCGCCGTCACCCAGAGCGGGGAGACGGCAGACACGCTGGCCGCGTTGCGCGCTGCGTCGGAGTCGCCCGCACAGACGCTGGCTGTCACGAACGTCGTCGGGTCGAGCGCCGCGCGGGAGGCCGACGACCGGCTGTTCATCCGCGCGGGCCCGGAAATCGGCGTCGCCGCCACGAAGACGTTCTCGTCGCAGGTCGCCGCGCTGGCACTGCTCGCCGACCGGCTCGAAGAGGACGGGGCCGGCAGCGCGGGCGGCGAAGCCGCGAGCGGCCGAACCGTGACGGCCGATCTGACGTCGCTTCCGAACGACGTCGAGACCGTCACTAACGACGAGGGTGCGGCACGGCTCGCAGCGCAGTACGCGGACGCCGAGTCGTACTTCTTCATCGGGAGGGGCGTCGGCTACCCGGTCGCGCTCGAAGGCGCGCTGAAGTTCAAAGAGATCACCTACGAGCACGCGGAGGGGTTCGCGGCTGGCCAGCTGAAGCACGGCCCGCTGGCGCTCGTGACGCCGGCGACCGTCGTCGTCGCCGTGTTCACCGGGCGGAACGACGACCGAACGCTGCACAACATCCGGGAGGCGCAGAGCCGCGGTGCGCCGGTCGTCGGGGTCGGGCCGACGTCCGCGACGGCGGTGCGGGAGGCCGTCGACGAGTATCTGGAGTTCCCGGACGTGAACCCGAACCTCGCCGGGATGCTGGCGAACGTGCACCTCCAGCTACTGGCGTATCACGCCGCAGAGATCCGTGACCGAGCGATCGACAAACCGCGGAATCTGGCGAAGAGCGTCACGGTCGAGTAGCCCGAGACGCAACGGCGTCGACCAACGCGCGGCCGTTGGTCGTTCTGATCAGTTCTGTCGCAGTAAAATCGGAGTGGGCGGCTGCTGCGGTCGCTTCGGTCGCCCGTACGGAGCGTTACGGCGATCCGCTCGCTGGCCACCTGACGCGAGCCACGTCGTCGGTGTCGCCACCGTCCCGCATCGCCGCTTCGCCGACAGCCAGTTGGGTTCGGGTGAGACAGTTGAGACAGCCGTGTACGGTGTTGTCGAAGCCGAATACGCGCACGAACTGCCTGCTGACGGCTGCACCGCACCGTTCACAGCGTCGGTTCGAGTTGGTCGAGTAGTCCGGGTCGGGCATACAGGCACCGATTGCCCAACACCGTCTTCGTTATATGCGCGATACTGCGCGGCGTCCGGTAGCCGGGTTGTCAGGAATCGGATACTACGGTCGTACTCCGGAGTAGGAGGCACCAAACGGTCACTAATGGGGTGATAACGAAGATAGTGGGCACTCTTGCTCAGGACGCCCGGAAACCCGACGACTTCCCCCACCCCCCTTCACTGGCCCCCACACACTGCGTCGGGTCGACGGGCGATTTTTCGAAGGCCGCGCCGACAGCGCCCGAAAGACAGCAGTAGCGTGGGTCACGGTCCGAAGCGGGCGCTGTCCGGTCTCCGCACGGGTAGGCCGCCAGCACAGGCTGTCACCGAGCGTACTCGGTCGACAGCTCGACGGTCACGGTCCCCTCTCCGTCCACGGTGACCGAGTGGCCCGCGTGGATGAAGGAGACGACCGTCGGTCGGTGGGGGTTCGTCGAGAACGTACAGATCCGATTGAGGGCGTCCGTATCGATCGTATCGTTGAGCAGCGGGAGCTCGTCGACGGCGAGGTCGGCAGCGTCACACACCGACCGCACGACGGCGACCGCGGGGGCGACCTCGGCCCAGTCGTGACGATAAATCATTCGAGCTGCGTCTTCCGTCATCCGTGAAAAGTTCCCCGAGAGCGGATACGGCTCCTGGTCGAATGGTGACGGGCGTCGGCGGCGTGATTGTGTGTCATCATCACTCAGACGGTGTACTCGCTCTTTGAAGTTGCGCTTGCTGTCACTGTGGGGTCAGGTGATCCACGAGACGCCGGACTTCCACCCGAGAGCGCGTTGCAGTGTCGCGGGAGCGTCGTAAACCGCGTGTGAGGAATGCGGCCGGTCTCCACGGCGTGGGGTGTCCCCCACGGAGGCAACTGCTCGGGCGGTCGCGGAAGGTCCGTGACTGGCCACTGGATCGGCGAACCGCGACACTGTCGCATCTCCACAGATACTGCGACCGTGCGTAGGCAGTTCCTACTGAGCCTGCTCGACCGAAGGCCGACGATACGAACGGCCTCAGCGTAGAGGTGACGAACCGAATGAGCCCGTTCGTGCTGATTGCCAACAGTGGGGTCGGGTCGAGAATTAATGACAGATAAAATAGATAATAATGCAGATTAAATAATCTGCTGTTCTCGACTTCAAATCCGGTTGAATTATCTTTTGCTCGCGTATTTAGCAGATCTGTATCATTCTAGTTTCAACATATTTTTACAAAATACAAAAATTTTCGATAGTACTCGTCTTAGACGATACAGTCGGTAGAACGAGCAACAGATGGTGAGCAGTTTCGTGCCACCAGTAGCGGGTGTCCCGCTTCAAATAACAGGCGTACAATTGATATTTTAGCGTGGCACTCAGCTGAACGTCGGGAACTCGTCGTCGGACTCCTCCATATTGATGTTCACTTCGATGACGTTGGCGGTGTTCACGACGTCCTGAATCAGTTGCTCCTGGTAGTCGGGACGCTTCATCCGACGAACCGGACCTGAGACGCTGAGCGATCCGAGAACGCGACCGTGACGGTTCGTCACCGGTGCGCCGATGGCCTGCAGGCCCGTGATCTCCTCCTCGTCGTTGAGTGAGTACCCGCGTTCACGTATCGTCTCCAGTTCCGCGAAGAGCGTCTCCCGGTCGGTGATCGTCGACTCCGTCTTCGCCGGGAGTCCGTAGCGGTCGACGATCCACTCCACGCGTTCGCGCGGGAGATGCGCCAGGATCGCCTTGCCCGTCGCCGAGAAGTGCAGATAGTCCGCACGCTGTAGTTTGTTCACCTGATAGTCACTGCCGACGGCCTTGTCGCCGCTGACCTTGTAGAGATTGACCCCGAGCCCGTGCTGTTCGGTCGCAAGGTGTGCGAACTCGCCGGTCTTCTGTGCGAGCTCTTTCAGTTCGGATTTGCCGATCCGATAGAGCGTGTTCTGATACCGAACGTACTCGCCGACGAGCAGGAACTGCAGCGAGAGCCGGTAGGTGTCTCCCTCCTTCACCACGAACTTCTCGGCGCGGAGCGTACTGAGGTAGTTGTACACGACGCTCTTCGAGAGGTCGAGGTGGTCGGCCAACTCGGTCACGCCCGCACCGTCCAGTTCCTCCAGCGCACGAACGACGTCGAACGCGCGAGAGACCGTCTTCAGCGTCCGCGGCGACCCGGCCGTTCTTTCGTTCGTCATACCAGCGGTCCGGACGCCGGATGTATAGCTGTTTGTATTCTGTGAACGCTTCGTGCACAAGCGCGCTCGAGTCCGTAGAACGGGTAGATAGCGGGGCAAGAGACTAAAGTTCTAGGTAGCAAGCGCAGTATCGAAACCGAAATACAGCCGTTTCGAGGGTGGAAAAGGTGGTCGACGGCGACGTAGTGTCGTTCACACAGTGGAAACAGAATTTGGGCTGGTCTCGGAGGGAAGGGAAGGGAAGGGAAGGGAAGGGAAGGGAAGGGAAGGGAAGGGAAGGGAAGGGAAGGGACCCGACGGCCTCCCGATCAGATCACGAGGTCGCCAGCTCGGCGAGTGCGCCGGCGAGCACTCGCGTCGCGTCTGCACAGTCGTCCCAGTCCGTCCACTCGAGCGGGTTGTGCGAGATGCCGTCCCGGGACGGCGCGAAGAGGAGGGCCGCGTCGGTGACGTCAGCTACGTGCATCGTGTCGTGTCCGGCCCCGGAGTGGAGCGCGAGAGTCCCGAGGTCCGCGGCCTCGCCCGCGGCAGACAGCGCGTCTCTGCAGCGGTCGCTCATCGCCACCGGCGGGCGGTCCCAGGGATGTTCGAGCGACGTTTCGACGCCGCGTTCCGTTTCGAGCCGGTCGAGACTCGTACGCGCCTCGTCGATGACGTGGGCGATAGAGTCGCGGTCGACGTCTCGGACGTCGATGGTGAGTGCGACGGTCCCGGGAATGACGTTGGGTGCGTTCGGCGAGACGTCGAGCTTCCCGACGGTCCCGACGACCGTCTCGGACTCCGATCGGCGGTCGTTCGCCGCGCGCTCGACGTCGAGGACGAACTCGCTGGCCGCCGCCAGGGCGTCGCTGCGGTCGGTCATCAGCGTCGAACCGGCGTGATCCGCCTCGCCACTGATCTCGACTCGGCAGCGCGAGAGCCCGACGACGCTCGTGACGACGCCCGCCGGCACCCCAGCGGTTTCGAGGCGCTCGGCCTGCTCGATGTGGAGTTCGATCCACGCGTCCCACGCCGACGCGTCGAGGCGGCCCTCGCCGCGATAGCCGATGTCGGCGAGCGCGTCCCCGAGCGGAACGCCGTCGGCGTCCTCGATAGCCAGCGCCGCGTCGGTCGTCATATCCCCGGTCGCGACAGCAGAACCGATGAGTCCGCCGTCGAAGCGCTGGCCTTCCTCCTCGGTGAAAGAGACGACGTCGATCGGGCGCTCGGGGGCGAGGCCTGCGTCCTGCATCGCCCGGACGCTCTCCAAGCCCGCGTAGACACCCAGCGGGCCGTCGAAGATCCCGCCCTCCGGAACCGAGTCGAGGTGACTCCCGGTCGCGACGGGCGCGGCGTCGGGGTCGGCGCTCTCGGGGCACCACCGGCCGACGATGTTACCGACAGCGTCGATCGTGAGCTCCAGTCCGGCGTCGCGGAGCCGCTCGCAGAAAAACTCTCGCGCACGCCGGTCTGCCTCGCTGCCGGTGAGGACCGTCCGCCCGCGGCCCTCGTCGGTGGGGACGGATCCGAACTCCGCGTTCGACTCGATGTCGCTGCGGAGTCGCTGCTGATTGATTTGCATAGGGGTTGATTGACGCTTTCGTTGGCGCTCCTATTTTACCGTTTGGGATCCGGGCAACGAATGAACAGAAAATCGGGACGCTCTCGTCCCGTCTTCCAAAATGTTTATAATATAGTACCCACTCTGCAGGTTCATATGCAAGAGAATGGCAAGGGGAAAGACCAGCGTGACAGCAGCAGCCAATCGCTTCAGGGGCGGGTCGGTCGTCGGACCTTCCTCGGAGCGGCAGTGACGAGCGGGGCCGCCGCGCTCGCCGGCTGTTCCGGGGGCGGTTCCGACGAGGGCGGCTCCGGAAGCGCTTACGGAAACGGCGGAGGCTCCGGCGAGGAGACGACTGCGGCCGGTTCGCCGAAGCAGGGTGGCACACTCCAGTGGGGCGGCGCCGTGCCCGTGCAGGGTCTCGATCCGCACATCGATACGTCTGCGGCGTCCAAGCGCGTCCTCGAGAACATCTACGAGGAGGTCGTCGCACTGCAGGACGACTACTCGATCGAGCCGCACCTCGCGAAGTCGTTCGAGCAGTCCGAGGACAACACGCTGCTCACCTTCGAGCTCCGGGAAGACGTCACCTTCCACAACGGGAAGCAGATGACTTCGGCGGACGTGCTCGCGAGCTACGAGCGCGTCCAGAACGGCGATTACCTCGCGACCGGCTTCTTCGACTTCGTCGACTCGATGGCCGCGCCGGACGACTACACCTTCGAGATCCAGCTCACGCAGCCGTTCGCGCCCTTCCTCGCGAAGATGGCGACGGCCGAGCTTTCGGTGATGCCCGCCGAGAACGCCGAGAAGAGTATGGTCGAAGAGCCGATCGGGACCGGGCCTTACCAGTTCGAGAGCCGGGAGATCGAGACCTCGTTCACGATGAGCCGCTACGAGGACTACTGGGGCGCATCAGACGAGGACGGGCCGTTCATCGATACGATCGTCAAGAGCGAGATCCCCGACTCCAGCGTCCGCCTGCAGTCGTTCCTCGCGGGCGAGTACGACTTCATCAACGGCATCGCGCCGAAGGACGTCTCGCGCGTCGAACAGGCGCCAGAGGTCCGGTTCGACCAGCAGTTCCCGAAGTCGCTGGTCTACCTCGGGATGAACTGCGACGTCGAACCGTTCGACAACAAGGACGCGCGCCTCGCGCTGGACTACGCGATCGACAAGGAGAAGGTCGCCGAGGCGGCCCTCTACGGTACCGGCCAGACCACGGCGTCTCCGGCCGCTCCCGACAGCCCGTGGGTCAACCCCGACATCGACCCGCGCCCGCGTGACCCCGACAAAGTGCAGGAGCACCTCGACGCCGCCGGGATGTCCGACGGGTTCTCGGCGACGTTCAAGATCCCGCAGTCGTACCCCGCACAGGTGCAGGCGGCCGAGGTGATCGCCGACGACGCCTCCGACCTGGGTATCGATCTCGACATCCAGCAGATCACGTGGAACACCTGGCTCTCCGACGTCTACACCGACCGCAACTTCCAGGCGACGACGAGTTCCTACCTCGCGCTGTGGTACCCCGACGTCTCGTTCTACAAGTTCCTCCACCCCGACGGGGCGTTCTTCTTCACCAACTGGACGAACGACGAGTACAACTCCCTCGTCGAGGAGGCCCGGACGATCTACGACGACGACGCCCGCGCGGATCTCTACCACGATGCGACCGAGATCCTCCACGAGGAGCGCGCCGGGCACATGTTCCTCTGGTGGCAGCCGAGCCTCTACGGGGCGGCCTCCCAGTACAAAGGCGACATCGGCGCACCGGACGGCTCGACGCTTCAGTTCTCCGACAACTGGCTCGACCGCTAACACATCGATAGATGTCGATGTACAATTACGTGCTGCGGCGAGTCGGGTTTATGGCGGTGACGCTGTTCCTAGTGACGCTCATCGCGTTCGCTGTCACCAACGTCCTCCCCGGCGACGTCGCGCTGCTGATCTTGGGCCCGAACGCGACCGAGGAGTCGCTGCAGGCGCTGCAGTCCCAGCTGGGGCTCAATCGGCCGCTGTACGTCCAGTACTTCGACTGGGTCTTCGGGCTGCTGCAGGGGGATATGGGCGAGTCCCTCCGGTTCGGCGAGCCCGTCGTGACGCTCATCGCACAGCGTCTGCCCCGCTCGCTGCTTTTGGCAGTCAGTGCGACGCTCGTCGCCGTCGTACTCTCGATTCCGCTCGGCGTCTACGCGGCGATCAATCAGAACGAAGCGCCCGACGTGACGGCGTCGATGTTCGCCTTCGTCGGCATCTCGATGCCGATCTTCCTGTGGGGGCTAGTGTTCATCCTCGTCTTCGCGGTCTGGCTGAATCTGTTCCCCACCGGCGGCTACACCCCGCCGGGCGAGGACCTCGTCGGGGCGCTGAAA
Source organism: Halobellus sp. Atlit-31R (assembly GCA_003665935.1). Taxonomy (GTDB): domain Archaea; phylum Halobacteriota; class Halobacteria; order Halobacteriales; family Haloferacaceae; genus Haloquadratum. The sequence goes on from QPLR01000004.1 coordinate 328,045, forward strand.
CGGCTCGTCCTGCCGGCGGGTGCGATGGGCTTCGCGCTCACCGCCTACATTATGCGAATGACTCGGTCGTCGATGCTGGAAGTGCTGAGTGCGGAGTACATCAACCTCGCGCGGGCGAAAGGAATGAGCCAGCGGATCGTCGTGCTCCGCCACGCGCTCAAGAACGCGATCATTCCCGTGATCACCGTCGTCGCGTTCCAGTTCAGTTACGCCTTCGGCGGCGTCGTCGTGCTCGAGGAGGTGTTCTTCTGGCCGGGAATCGGCCGGTTGACGCTGACCGCCATCCAGAGCCGCGACATCCCGCTGATTCAGGGCTGCATCATCGTCGTCGCGCTGATCTACATGTTGTCGAACTTCGCCGCAGACCTCCTGTACGCGTACTTCGATCCGCGAATCCGCTACGGAGGTGAGGAGTGATGGCCGCAGAGCAACCAACCGGGGAGGCAGACGCCCGGTTCGGACTCACCGAATCGCAACGCGATCGCCTGGCCAGTTTCGCCCGGAAGTTCCGGCGGAACACGAAGGCGATGATCGGACTGACGATCGTCCTCACACTCATCATCGTCGCGGCGTTCGCGCCGCTGATCGCGCCGTACGAGTACGACGCGACGAGCATCGAGGACCGAACCGAGGCCCCCTCGGTGGAGCACCCGTTCGGTACCGACGACCTCGGCCGCGACATCTTCAGCCGCGTCGTACTCGGGAGCCGGATCTCGCTGTACGTCGGTTTCGGTGCGATCTCCGTCGCGCTCGCGGTCGGTGCCGTCATCGGCGTCGTCGCGGGGTACGCCGGCGGGCTGACCGACGAAGTCCTGATGCGGGTGATGGACGCCGCGATGGCGTTCCCGCCGGTGTTGCTGGCACTGACGCTGCTCGTGGTGCTCGGCCCGGAACTGGTCAACGTCATCATCGCTTTGGCGTTCGTCTACACGCCGTACATCGCACGCGTCTCGCGCAGTGCCGCGCTGGCCGAGCGCAACGAGGCGTACGTCGAGTCCGCCGTCGCCCGCGGCGAGAGCGACACCCGCATCGTGTTCAGCGAAGTGTTCCCGAACTGTATGGCGCCGATCCTGGTGCAGGGCTCGCTGAACGTCTCCTTCGCGATTCTCGCGGAGGCGAGCCTCTCGTTCCTCGGACTGGGCGCGCAGCCGCCGCGGCCGTCGTGGGGGCTGATGATCAACACGGGTCGCGGATTTATGGAGACGGCCCCGTGGATGCTGCTTTTCCCCGCCCTCGCGATCGGCATCGCCGTCGTCGGATTCAATATGCTGGGTGACGGCCTCCGCGACGTCCTCGATCCGAAGGTGGAGGCGATAGAATGAGCGTCGAATCTCGCGAGCGCGACGGTGCCACGGAGACGCACGCTGCGGACAACGGAGAGGCACCCCTCCTCAGCGTGCGCGGGCTCCGGACCGAGTTCCGGACGGAGTCCGGGCCGATCGTCGCGTCCAACGAGGTGTCGTTCTCGCTGGACCGCGGCGAGACGATGGGGCTCGTCGGCGAGTCCGGCGCGGGCAAGTCGGTGACGGCGCGCTCGGTGATGCGCCTCATCGACTCGCCGGGCGAGATCACCGCCGGAGAGATCGTTTTCGACGGCGAGGACCTGTTGGAGAAGACCGAACGCCAGATGCGCGACGTCCGCGGCAATCGGATCGCGATGATCCCGCAGGACCCGATGTCGTCGCTGAATCCGGTGATGACCGTCGGCGAGCAGATCGTCGAGACGATCCGTCGCCACCAAGACGTCTCGAAGTCGGAGGCCCGAGAGCAAGCGATCGCGTCGATGGACGACGTCGGCATCCCCGACGCCGCAGAGCGGATCGACGACTACCCACACGAGTTCTCCGGCGGGATGCGTCAGCGCGTGCTCGTCGCGATCGGGTTCTCCTGTGAGCCGGATCTGATCATCGCCGACGAGCCGACCACCGCGCTCGACGTGACGACGCAGGCGAAGATTCTCGACCTGCTCAACGAGATGCAGGAGCGCGAGAACACGGCCGTCCTGATGATCACGCACAACCTCGGCGTCGTCGCGCAGACGTGTGACCACGTCGGCGTGATGTACGCCGGCAACCTCGTCGAGACGGCCGCGCTCGACGACCTGTTCGAGCGGCCGCGACATCCCTACACGCGAGCGCTCATCGACTCGATTCCGGAGGTCGACACCGAGTACGACCAGCTGCCGACGCTCGACGGGGCGATGCCGGATCTCGGAGACCTCCCGAGCGGCTGTAACTTCGCGCCCCGGTGTCCGCACGCGACGGACGCCTGCTGGGAGGGCGGCGATCCGGCCCTGGACTCGGTCGGCGACAGTACCTCACGCGCGGCGTGTATCCACGCCGACGACCTCGATCTCTCCGAGAGCGGGGCCGCCGCAGTCGGCGGAGGTCGACGGGAGGTCGACCGCTCGGGCGAGCCGCTGTTCGAGGTGCGGAACCTGAAGAAGTACTTCGACGCGGGCGACGGCGTCCTCGGGAACCTCCATCTATCGTGGGAGGACGGCGGGCTCCCGTCGCTGGAGCGCCGACACGTCAAGGCTGTCGACGACGTGAGCTTCGACATTTACCCCGGCGAAACCGTCGGGCTCGTCGGCGAGTCAGGCTGCGGGAAGTCGACGGTCGCGCGGACCGTGCTCCGGCTGCTGGAGCCCACCGACGGCGAGGTGTACTTCGAGGGCCAACCGGTCCACGAACTCGGATCCGGCGAGATCCGGAGCCTGCGCCGGGAGATGCAGATCATCTTCCAGGATCCGCACAGTTCGCTGAACCCGCGGAAGCCGGTCGGCCGGATCATCGGCCGCGCGATGGAGCGACACGACATCGCCACCGGCGAGGAGAAGCGAGCGCGCGTCAGAGAACTGCTCGAACGCGTCGGGCTCTCCGGCGACGCCGCCGACAAGTATCCCCACGAGTTCTCCGGCGGCCAACAGCAGCGCGTCGCGATCGCGCACGCACTCGCCGTCGAACCGAAGCTCATCGTCTGCGACGAGCCCGTCTCGGCGCTGGACGTGAGCGTGCAGGCGCAGATCCTGAACCTGCTCAACGAGATCCAGGCCGAGTCGGGGATCTCGTATCTGTTCATCTCGCACAACATCGGCGTCGTGCGCCACATCTGCGACCGGGTGGCCGTGATGTATCTCGGGAAGATCGCCGAGTTCGGCCGCATCGAGGACGTCTTCTCGGCCCCGTTCCATCCGTACACCGAGAGCCTCCTCTCGGCGGTCCCGCACGCGGACCCCGGACGCGAGACGGACCGGATCCTGCTCGAGGGCAGCGTCCCCAGCCCGATCGATCCGCCGTCCGGCTGTCCGTTCCAGACGCGCTGTCCGAAGAAGATCGGCGACGTGTGCGAAACGGAGTTGCCCGAACTGGAGGCGGTCGGCGACGGCGACGACCACCGGATCGCCTGCCTCCTCTCGGAGGCGGAGATGAGCGAACGCGAATCGTTCATCGAATCGAAACGCGCGGAGGCGAACGCGACCGACGCGGGACGGTAAGGGCGCGCCTCGGCCTTTGATTCGGTCTACAGCAGTGTGCAGCAGCGTCTTCGACTCCCCGGGATCCCGAAGTCCGCCGAGAGAGCTCAATCGACGGTATCAGTATTTCACGCCGAAGTCGAGCAGTTCCTCGGGGTAGTCGTCGAAGAGTTTGTCCGTCTCCTCGCGGACGCGTCGTTTCGCCGTCCGGGCCTCGGTCAGGAGCTCTCGCAGGTCCACGACCGGCGTCTCGGAGAGGTCGACCCGGAGATTGTGGTAGAATTCGGGCTCGGGCGCGTGGACGAGAACGGCTGCGCTCATCTCGCCTCTGTCGTCCCCGCCCGCGTCGGTGCCGGCTTCCAGCGCCGAGACGAGTCGTTCGGTCATATCGCCGTCCGTCTCCGCGAACGCTCCGGCGGCAGCGTCGACGACCTCAGAGCCTGCGAGCAGATTCCCCGCCACGGTGTAATCGTCGCCGGTGCGGTGGCCGGCCCACCCGCTGCAGTTGTCACCGGTGAAGACGAACTGGCTATCCGCACCGACGCCGTGGACCTGTCGGTACTCGGCGTGCTGATCGTCCGCAAGCAGCGACTCGAACGCCTCGTCGACACGCTCGCCGGCGTCCGCGCGCGCTACGGCATCGCGTCCGTGTTCAGTCTTCGTAAACGCCTGTGTCAGAGCCGCCGCGTTCGCGCTCACGTACGGGCACGTCGCGCCGACAGCGACGGTACCGGTCGTCACGGCAGCGCCGAACGTGTTCGTCTCCGGGTCGCGAGCGGCGATCGAGAACGTTCCAGGTGCGTGTCGCATCTGTGTTCGGTCGGTCGCGGGCGGCCAGTAAATAGCTGCCCGTCCGGCGGGCTCTCGCCGCGCGACCTGGTGAAGCGGCGATGTCGGGGACGACGACGCTCGCCGCCGGACCGGAGTACGGCACTCGCGTGCGCTCGTTGCTCCGGTGTGAGGAACCGGGAACACGGTAAAAGTATCTTATTTCTTATATACAATTAGTTATGAGTACTAATTTGGGATTGAACTAGAGGTGGTCTAGAAATCGCTCCTTCAACGGGTAGTTTTCTTTCTAGATGCGAGCAGTTGCCTTTCTCGTCACTTGAAGTATCATCGGAGAAGTTGCGTCACGCCTACCGATTCACCGACGATCCAGGCGACGAACAGCAGATAGCTCCCGAGGAGGGCGGCGGCTTCGACTCTAGAGAGCGAAAGCTCCGTCCGCAGCGTCGTAAACAGCAGTACGGTCGCGAGCGTGAGAACGCCCATCATCGGAACGGCCGTGGCGAAGTCGACGACGACGCTACCGGCGATGAGGACGCCGAGAGGGATGGCGACGAGCAGGTCGAAGGTGTTCGATCCCAAGACGTTCGCGAGGCTCGTGACGCTTTGGCCGTCGCGAGCGGAGCGGATACTCACGAGCAGGTCGGGGAGGCTCGTCGCCGCGGCGACGATGGTCACCCCGGCGAGGAGGTCCGGGATCCCGAAAGTCCGCGACAGCGACTCGACGCTTCCGACCAACTGCTCGACGGCGACGAGAATGATCGCGAGCCCGGCCAGAAGCATCAGCCACTGCTTGCCGATCCGGATCCCGTCGGCCGTACCGTCGGCGTCGTGGTCTCCGACGTCCTGCCACTGGATGAACAGATAGAGGCCGTAGAGGAACAGCGGAAGCAGCGCGAGCGGGCGCGTGATGCGGCCGAGGAGCGGCCGACCGTTCGGAACGGGAGCGTAGATCACGGCGAACGCGAACGTGACGACGAGCACCGACACCGCGATCATATAGAACTGCGCCTCTTTGTAGACGAGCGTCCGGTTGGTCTCCATCGGTTCGTCGGAGAGCAACCCCGAGGCAGCCGGAATCGCCAGGATGTTGAAGATCGCAGACCCGACGATCGCGCCGACGCCGATGTCGAAGACGCCGGTGACGGCGGCGACGACGACGCTCGTGAGTTCGGGGAAGCTAGAACCGATCGCCACGACGATCGAGCCCTGAACCACCGCCGGGAGCCCATAGTACGCGGAGAGTCCGGTTGCGGCGCGTTCGAGCCACCCACTGCCGGCCCAGATGAGCCCGGTCGCGAGTGCGACGACCGCCACGTCGACGACCGGCGTGTGCGGAAGGAGACCGAAGAGTGCCATCGGTCACCAACTTCCGGCGACTGTGGCCTGAAGATACCGGTCCCGGAGAGGCGGTCGGTCGAGTACGCCGATGCCGGCCACGGAATCCGGTCGGGTATGTAGGTGTCGGCTACGGAGCCCATTCGGGTACGCCGGTGCCGGCTACGGAGCCCGATAGAGCAGATCGTACTGGTGGGCGACGTAGACGAGGTCGCCGGCGTCGAGTTGCTCGCGCCGAGTCGCGAGCCACGAGTCGAGCCCGTCGACGGAGCGCTCGGCGTCCCCTAGACTGTCGGCGACGAACTGGAGAATGCGGGAGAGGAAGTACCGCTCGTCGGCCGGATACCCCCCGTCGGTCGGTCTGACGATCCAGTCGGAGCTCCCGATCGACAGCAGCTCCCCGTCCCGGCGGCGCAGGCGATCCGCGAGGTGACGTCCGGCGCGGACGTCCCGGCCGGGTCGTCGGTCGATCGCGGCGTGATAGGCCCGTTCGACCGCCTCGTCCGCCGGGTGGTCGGGTTGGAAGATCGTTCCACCGTCGAACGTGATCGGGAGGTAGGCCAGCCCGCCCGGCCGCAGCGCGGACTCGACGGCGGAGACGAGCCTGTCGAGCGGGACGAGATCGGCGAACGCCTGCGCGACGACGAGGTCGCGATCGGACGCGGCCTCGAGCGCGTCGAGCGCGTCGCCGCTCTCGAACGACACCGAGAGGTCCGCGACGGTGAAGTCGGGAGCCGAACGCCGCTCGCCGTCCGGCGCGGCCGCCCGTGCGTGTTCGGTGACGCTGTGCCCCGCTCGTCGGAGCGCAGCAGGACGCACGCGACGGGCGAAGGCGACGATGCACTCGTCGGTGTCGACGCCGCGGTACGTCCCGGCGTCGACGCCCCACGAGAGCAAGCGAGGGACCGTCACGCCCGTCCCGCAGCCGGCTTCGAGGACCGTCGGCTCGGCGGGGAGCGATTCAACGAGCCGGTCTTGGACACGGCGGGAGAACGCTCGCTCGTCGACCGAGTGCTTCGACTCCAGATACCGAGGGAGCGCGTGCGTCATTCGTCGAGCGACCGGCGGTGGCTCGCCCAGGAGACGTCGTCCTCCCAGATTCGGACGGTCAAGGTCGTCGGAGTGGGGTCCTCGAGCGCGGCGGCGACGCGGTCGCCGAACACGCGGGCGAAGTGCTCGATGCTGGGATTCAGCCCCTCGAACTCCGGGAGGTCGTTGAGGAGTGTGTCCCGATAGCGGGCTTCGAGATCGTCGAGAATGGCCTCGACGGCGTCGATATCGACCAGATAGCCGTACGGGCCGAGTTCCGGCCCCCCAAATCGGAGTTCCGCGGTGAACTGGTGGCTGTTGATCTCGCCTTCCGGTCCCGGATCGGGAACCGTGAGGAAGTGCTGTGCGATGAACGTTCGTCTGACGGTCAGTTCGTAGGTGTCGTCTGTGGCTCGGGTCATTCGTGTGTGGGAGTGGTGCAGATCCGAGGCGACTACGAGTACGTGAGCAGTATCTGCAGGACGCCGTCGGCCCGCTCGTCGAGGAGTCGGTACGCCTCCGAGGCGTCCTCGAAGGGGATGCGATGCGTGACGAGCGAGGCGACGTCGAGCGCGCCGAGTCGCTCGAGTGCCGTCGCCGCGCGTCGATCGTGCGTCCAGCGGCCGCGCGTCTCCGGAGCGAGCGTGCTGACCTGGCTCGATGCGAGGGAGATGCGGTCGCGGTGGAAGGACGCCCCGAGGTCGAGGGTCGCTGGCTTGTCGCCGTACCACGAGCCGACGACGACGCGCCCGTCGTAACCCGTCGCCCCGATGGCGTCGTCGAGCGTCGCCGGGCGGCCCGAGAGTTCGTACACCAGGTCCGCGCCGTCGCGGTCGCCTGCGGGATCGAGCACGTCGTCGAGTTCCTCCGGGGGAACGACGACGTCTGCGCCCAACCCTCGCGCCCGCTCGCGGCGGTCGGCAATCGGCTCGACCACGACGAGGCGTCCGAGCGGGAACGACCCGAGGATGGCGATCGTACAGAGGCCGACGACGCCCGCCCCGAAGACGACGACGTCCTCACCGAGGCGGGGCCGGCCGTCCAAGACGAGCGACGTCGCCGTCTCCACCGAGGGGAAGAGCGCCATCTCTTCGGCGGAGATGTCGTCGGGGACCGGGAGGAGATCCTCGGGGGGCACCGCGAAGTGCGTCTCGTGGGGAGCGAACGCGAAGACCGTTCGGCCGAGCCACTCGTCGTCGACGGCGGAGCCGACAGAGATCACGTCCCCGACTGCGGCGTAGCCGTACCGCAGCGGAAACGACAGGTCGCCGCCGAGGGTGTCGAGCGCCTCGTCGGCGGGGAGCTCTTCGGGAGCGTCTCCACGGTAGATGAGCAGTTCGGTGCCGGCGCTGACGCCTGAGACGCGGGTTTCGACGAGGACGTCGTCCGCGCTCACCTCGACGGACGTCTCTCTGATCGCCGTCTCGAGCGGGTCAGTGAAGTAGAGTGACCGTCGGTTCATCGTCGAGTGATCCGAGAGCAAGGAGTGCCTTGCCGGTAGTTCACAGTCCGATCGGGCGACTCACGGGTCGTCCGGCAGACTGGACGTAGAGCGTGATCGGAGCGAGTGATACATCCAACTCTGAACTATGAGATTATGATACTGTCGGCAGACGCCGGGAACCGGGAGGCCGAGAGCCGGTGCGTCCGCGGCAGAACGTCGGCCAGAGAGGCCGGTCGAGCCGGAGCCGCGGCAGGGAGGAAGAGAGGGGAGAGTTGGAGGGTCCAGGGAGGAAGAGAGGGGAGAGTTGGAGGGTCCAGGGAGGAAGAGAGGGGAGAGTTGGAGGGTCCAGGGAGGAAGAGAGGGGAGCCACGGGGTGGACGGTCGACTCCGTTCGTCGATCGGACCAGAACGATTTAGCCGCTGTCGTCGGTACTGAGACCCGTGCCGGTAGGCGTCACCGAGTCCGTCGCTCACGCGCTCGCCCTCGTCCCGGCGGAGTGGGTCGACCGACAGTACGCCGCGTTTCTCTTCGCGGGGATTCTGCTGGCCGGCGTCGGCACGCTCGTGGTGTTTCTCCTCGGGGTCGCCGCCTACGCTCGGCGGCGGGCGTTTCACTACCTCCTGATCACGCTTGCGCTGGGCGCGCTCGTCGTGCGAACGGGCGTCGGGCTCGCGACCGTGTACGGCTTGGTGCCGATGACGATCCACCACCTGCTCGGCCACGCGCTCGACTTCCTCGTCGCCGCGCTCGTGCTGTACGCCGTCTACAGCACGCGTTGATCGGAGCGGGAGCGGGAGCTTCGGCGACCGAGCGCCACGGTTCCGACGAATCCCACGAATCGGGAGTCGGCGACTGCGTTTTGTACGTCGACTCGCTAGCGTCGGCGTTCATCGATCAGCGCGCGGCGGCGACCTCCACCACTACCTATGCAACACCAGCGCCAGCGGATCGAACGGTACGTCACCGAACACCCGGGAACGCACTTCAGCGAACTCAGCCGCGAGCTCGATCTGGCGGCGGGACAGGTCCAGTACCACGTCAGAAAGCTCCTGAAACGCGACACGCTCGTCGAGCGGCAGCTCTACGGACGGACGCACTACTACCCGCCGACGTACGACACGTGGGAGCAGAGCGCGCTCGCGCTGTTGCGACGCGAGACGGCGCGTGACGTTCTCGTCACCCTCCTCGAGGACGGACCCTCCCACCCCGACGAGGTTGCCGACGCCGTCGACGTCGCGCGGGCCACGCTCGAACACCACGTCGATCACCTGACCGAGCAGGAGGTCGTCGAGAAGGAGTACGGCCGGAACAACCGCGTGACGCTCTCGGTAGTCGACCCGGAGGCGACGGCCGATCTGCTCGTCGTCATCAAGCCGTCGCTCCCCGACCGGTTGGTCGATCGGTTCGTCGTGCTGCTCGACGAACTGTTCGCGGAGTGACCGGCGAGCCGGCACCGTAACCTCGTTTCCGCAGCGACACGGGCTCGGAGGCGAACTCACAGCGGTTGGTAGTGCGGGAGACTGAACAGGTGTGGCACGCCGATACCGAACAGCCGCAGCCCCGCGGCGAGCGTGTGCGCCCCCAGCAGGAGGAACACCGCCCCGAGCAGTCGGTGAACGGCGCGCCGTCGGCGCGCGCCGATCGACTGGAAGAGCGTCCCGTACAGAAACAGCGCGGGGAAAGTCCCGAGACCGAGCGCGGCGAGCGAGATCGCGCCGAAGGCCGGGTCGGCCTGGCTGAACGCGTAGAGGAACGCGGGGTAGAGGAGCGGACACGGAAGGAAGCCGTGGACGAAGCCCAGCGCGAAGATGCGCTCGGAGCCGACCCAGCGGTCGATCCGCGGCGACAGGAAGGCGTGAATCCGGCGAAAGAGTCGATCGAGCAGCGGGACGTGATCGACGATGGCGGTGCCGCTGCCCGTGAGGTAACCGACGCCGGCGGCGACGATGGTGACACCGACGACGACGCCTGCGGCCGCGCGTATCTCGTCGCCGAACGGAACGGTGGTCGCAGCCGACGCGAAGAGGAGGCTCCCGACGAGGCCGAACGCCGCGCCCAAGATCGTGTAGATCGTCACGCGTCCGGCGTTGAAGAGCAGGTGCTGACGGACCGCGTACAGCGAGAGGAAATCGTCGTCGCGGTCGCCGGGCTGACCGTCGCCGTCCATCCGATCTGCGTACATCGACACCAGCGGCCCGCACATCCCGAGGCAGTGGCCCGTGCCGAACAGTCCAACGAGGACGAACAGGCCGAGTTCGACGGTGCGGGCAGTCGGCGGTTGTGCCCCCGGCGCGACGCAGGAGCCGCCGGTCTGCAGGAGCGCGCCGGTGATCACGCTTGCAGGACCGTTTCGAGATCGGACCACACGCGGTCGCCCGCGGGGTCGTTGCCGGTGTAGGCGCGCTCTACGTAGCCGTCGGCGTTCGCCAGCAGGAGGAGACCGAGGTGGTTGTACATGTACATACTGCTGTCCGTGGAGCCGGTCTTCTCGAACATCACGCCGAAGGTGTCGCCGACGACCTCCTTGGCGTGGTCGTGATCATCGGGGCGGGGGAAGTACCAGTTGTCGGCTCCGAGGTCGACGTTCATCATCTCCGCGTACTCCCGAAGCCGCGCGGCGTCGTCGCGCTTCGGATCGAAGGTGACGGGAAGGAACGTGACCTGGTCGCCGTAGCCCGCCTCGATCGCGTTCGTCTGGACCTTCCGCATCGAGGAGATGAGGAACGGGCAGACCGTGTTACAGTGGCTGTAGAAGAACGTCATCACGACGGCGGTGTCGAGGTCCCCGGTCGAGACGCTGCGGTCGGCGATGGCCGCCGGGAGCGTGACCTCGGGGAGCTCCTGTCCGTAGGCCGGGTAGGGGAGATTCGCGCTGCGGACCGTCTGGTCGTCCGGCTTCCCGAGCACGGTGTCGCCACCGCCGCCGAGAGCGCTCGTGACGCCGCCGAGGCAGCCGGCGCTCGCGGCGAGGCCGGCTCCGCCCGCCGTCGCAAGGAAGGTGCGTCGTCGCATTATCGGTCACTACTGCGTGTCGACTCAAATGGCGTCTGGTACGTTTCTCGAAAGCAGGCGGGCGACCGGACCGCGGGCCGTCCCGGTCGGCCGGGCGCGCGGTCACCGGAGCAGGCAATCACCACAGCGCGACGGCGGCGGCGACGAGCCCGAGAGTCGTCCAAGCGAGGAGCGAGAGGAGTCCAACAGCCGGTTCGACCGCGGACGCCGTCGCCGCGGTCGCCGCGTCCAGGACGGTCGCGAAGACGAGCCCGCGGTACGCGCCCCCGGGACCGACCACGACGGCCGTTGGGAGCCCGCCCGCCTCGAGCAGACCCCGCTGGAGGGCGGCGAGCGCGCCGACGTCGGCACCGACGGCGAGAATCGCCCAGAGACCGAGCGCGAGGCCGACGGCGCTTCTGGTGCTGCGAGCGATCGCTGAAACGGCCAGCGCACCCGCGAGCGCGACGAGCCCCAAGAGCGTCGCGACCGCGACGAACCGCGCGAACAGCAACGGCGAGTCCGCGCCGCGCTGTGCGGCGTAGATTGCGGACGTGCCGTCGTCGGAGACGACGACGAACAGGAGGGAGGGCAGAGCTGCGACGGCGACGCCGAGCGCGAGGACCAGCCCGCGCCCGAGGAACGTGCCCGCGACAATCGAGGCGCGAGAGGGCGGGAGCGTTTCGTGGACGGCGAGTTCGCCGCGCTCGCGGTCGGCGACGAACACGCGGTAGCCGAGCGCGAAGGCGACGACCGGGACGAGCAGTTCGACCGGCGTGAGGAGGTCGACCACGGTCGGTGCGTAGCCCGAGACGTGGCCGCCGCCGGCCCACGTGAAACCGACGAGCAGGGCAGCGAGGCCGGCAAAGAGGACGAGCGCGCCGCGGTTCCGCGTGACGGTCTTCACCTCGCGCTGGGTGACGGCGACGACGTGGCCCGCGTCGAGAGCGCTCACGCGGTCTCACTCCCGGGAGCGTGAGCGGAACCGTCCAGTCGGCGTCCGCTCCGGACGGTCGTGTCGCCGTCGGCCGCGCCGTCGACGGTGCCGTCGTAGACGCTCGCGAGCGTCGCCCCGTCGAGCGGGAGCCGGTGGTCCGCCTGCAACTGTCCGCGGTCGAGGAGCAGCGCACGATCGGCGACGGGCTCTACGGTCGGGAGGTCGTGGGTCGCGACGACGACCCCGCACCGATCGTCGGCGAGCGTCGCACAGCTCTCGAAGACGCGCCGGGTCATCGTCCGGTCGAGGCCGCTCGTCGGCTCGTCTAAGACCACGAGGTCGGGGTCGCCGACGCCCGCGACGGCGACACCCAGCAAGCGCCGCATCCCGCCCGAGAGCGCGCCGGCAGGTCGATCCGCGACGGCCGCGAGGCCGACCCGGTCGAGCAGTTCGTCGGGCGTCGGGCCGCCACCGACGAGCGCGTCGTAGTACGCCACTGTCTCGCCGACGGTCAGGTCCTCTCGCGGCCGGAACGACTGCGGGAGATATCCGACGGCGTGCGTGCCGTCCGTCGCCGGATAGCTGATCGTCCCGCGCGTCGGCGTCGCGACGCCCGCGAGCGTGCGCAGGAAGGTCGACTTGCCCCCGCCGTTCGGGCCGACGACGACCGTCACCGTCCCCGGGTCGATCGACGCCGAGACGTCTGTGAGCGCCGAGACCGGCCCGTACTCGCAGGCGACGTCCGCGGCCGTTACCACTGGGTCGTCCGTCATCGGTGCAGCTCCACGTACAGGGGTGCGTCAGGTGTCATACGGTGGTGAGTCGGTGAGTTCTGGGGGTGATGCCGCGGCTCGGTCGGTGGGCGACGTGCCGTGTCGGAGCGGAGACGGACAGCGGAGCGGAGCTCCGCCGAGTCGTGGAAGTGGGCGGCGGAGCGGAGGTGCGCCGAGGCGTGGAAGCGCGCCGACTTATGCGCGCCCCGCGCGGCGGCGAGCAGGTCGGGATTGCGAGGCGTCTCCGCCGGGCGCTGGTCGACGATGCCGCCGCTGCGCATTCCGGGGACGGTCCCGCGGAGTTCGCGGAGCGCGACGAGCGCGGGCGACTCCGCGAGGAGGCGGGTGCCCGGGTCGCCGTACCGGGCGTCTACGGCGCTCGTCGGCCGGAACGGTCGATCGACGGCGTCGGCGGGGCCGCCCGTCGCGCGCGCCCAGTAGTTCCCGCCCGCCGCGCTCGACCAGACCCGCGTCGCGCCGCCGGTGGCCGTCGCGGGCCGGTCGTTGTCGACGAAGTCGTTGTGTACGACGCGGTTCGAGGCGACGATGCCGGAGGCGTCGGCCCCGACGCCGTTGCCGAGGAGGACGTTGCGCTCGTACAGCGAGCGCCGCGTGCCGATCTCTACGCCGACGTCGTTGCCGACGAGTCGGTTCCGCGCGACGTAGGAGTCGCTGCCGGCCGTGACGATCCCGTGGTCGGAGTCGCGGACGTCGTTCCCGACGAGCGCGTTTCCGGACGGGCGAGTCATCACGACGAGCCCGGTGTCGGTGTCGCGGACGGTGTTGTCTCCCAAGAGCGTATCGGAGGTGAACATCAGATGCGTGCCGAACCGGACGTCACGCGCGCGGATGTCGCGGACGACGAGCCCGTTCGAGCGATGCGCGTAGACGCCGTCCAGCGTGCCGGCGAACGCCGAGGACTGGACGACCGCCGAGGAAGCTTCCATCGCCATCACGCCCATATAGCCGGTCGTCTCGGTGGCGGTCCCCTCGACGGTCACGTTCTCGACGAGCGTCTCGGTCGTCCGCCTGAGCAAGACGCCGTTCGAGGGCGTCTGCACCGTCACGTCGGCGACGAGCCCAGTCGTGGTGTTCACGAACGCGACGCCGGCGTCGCCGCGGCCGTACGTCTGTCTGACGTGGGTGTCCCACTCGCCGCTGCCGTTACCCAGATCGATAGTTTCGGTCCCGACGTCGCGAACCGCGAGGTCGACGACGCCGACGCGGTCGCTCGTGACGGTGACGCCCGTGCCGTCGGACTCGGCGGAGATGGTCGTCGCCGCGCCCGCGCCGCGCAGCGTGATCGGTCGGTCGATCCGCACGCGCTCGCGGTATGTCCCGGCCGGCACGGAGACGGTCGTGTTCGGCGGCGCGGCGTCGACGGCCGCCTGGATCGTCGGCGCGTCCTCACCGACGACGAGCGAGACGGGGCGCTCCGCGAGCGGGCGCACGGCGGCGGCAGTGCGGTTCGCGCTCGCGGCTCGGTCGTCGACGGTCGCGGGCCACGAGCGCGTCCGCGACGGCCCGTCGATCCGCTCGCGGACCGTCTCCCACGTCCAGACCGCCGCGTCGGAGCCGATTCGGTCGGCGAACCGTTCGGCGGCCGCCGCATCGCCGAAGGGGACGAGCACGCCGTCGGAACCGTCACGGACCGAACCGACCGGCTCCGTGCGGACGTAGTGGGCGTCGGCGGCCGTCGTCCAACCGGGGCGGCCCGCAGTGGGAACGGGATAGCCCGCGTCGCTCACCCGCGGTGCGGTCCCGGCGAAGTCGCTGACGAAGACGCCGAGCGGCGGCCCGAACCGCTGGGCGTGTCCCTCGCGGCCGAGTGCGGCGACGAGCGAGCCGATACCGTAGTAGCCGACGACGGTCTCGAACTGCGCGTACGACACCTGTGCCTTCGGCACGACAGCTCCGGCGGCCTGTGTCTCGCGGACCGTCTCCGCGGTCAGCCCCGAGCTGGCAGTGGTGCCGAACGACACCGGTTGCGGGTCGCGGGTCGCATCCGCCACGAACGCGCCGCCGTACGCGATCACCAGCAAGAGCGTCACGGCGACGAGGACGGCGTCCCGACGCATCAGGTCACTCGAAGAAGCTCGCGCGATACTGCTCGGCGAGGTCGCGGTCGAAGGCGTCGAAGCCGACGACGTCGTCGGCCGTCAGGTCGTCGTACTGCTCTACGTACGCCGTCGCGTCGGCCTCGGTGTCGAACGCCAGCGGATTGATCCGCATCGGATCGTCGACCCGATCCGAGTTCATCTCCAGCGCGTAGGAGGCCGCGAGCCCGTCGATCCAGTCGGTCGTGTCGTGGTCGTGGACGAACGCCGCAGCGATCGACGCGTCGGCGTACGCCTCCTCGAAGTGTCCCGGATCCGCCGCGAACGACGCCATACAGCCGTTCGAGCAGAAGAACTTCGGCTCCGCCGACTCGTACTGCAGTTGGGCGTTGTAGTCGGGGAACTTCGCGGGCTTCATATTGCAGACCGCGCAGTTGGAGTCCTCCGGTACCGCGAGCGGCTCCAGTGCGGCCGCTTCGGTCGCGGCCTCGGTCGTCGTCGGCTCCGGCGTTTCGGTCGCCGTTGCGGCGTCCGTCTCCGGTTTCGACGCCTCCGCGGCGGTCCCTGTGTCGCCGCCGCCGGTACCGCTACAGCCGGCGAGTGCGAGCGCGAGGAGCGACCCGCCCGCACCGAGCGCGCGGCGGCGGGACAGACCAGCGCTGTCGTGAGAACCGGACTCGCCATCGTGGGGATCAGACATACCCTGGTGTATCGCTGCCGTCCTGAAAGTCGATGTGGTAGAATCGTCGAAAACCGGCGGGCGGGCGGACGTCGCCTCCGGTCGGTGGGGCAAAAGACCCGAAGTAGTTGCAGATAATTACTAATCTATCGGCGATATTTTACTAATCTATACGAAACAGGGCGCGTTAGATAGCAGCGAAGTTAATAAGACGCGAGTGCCACCGATCTAGTAATGACGCCACCGAACCGCGAGGACCGGGAGGCGACCCGGTCGGGGTCACGGGCCGACGGCGGTGGACCGGCGGACTCGCCCCGACAGGAGGGCGACGGGGCGGCCGCCACCTTCGACGTGCCCGGGATGGACTGTCCGTCGTGTGCGGGCAAAGTAGAGCAGAGCGTCTCGAAGCTCGACGGCATCCAAGCGATGGATCCGCGGGTCGCGAGCGGACGGCTCACCGTCACCTACGACGCCGCATCGACGACGGTGAGCGACATCGAAGGCCGAATCGAGAAAGCGGGCTACAGCGTCGAGGGGACCAGCGAGGCAGAGGTCAGTCTGTCGGTTCCCGGGATGGACTGTCCCTCCTGCGCCGGGAAAGTCGAGAGTGCACTCGACCGCGTCGACGGCGTCGAAGCCCGCGAGACGCGACCGACGACGGGGAGCGTGACCGTCGCCTACGACGAGCGAGCGGCGTCCGCCGACGACCTCGTCGAGGCGGTCGAAGCGGCCGGCTACGAGGTGACGGACGCCGACGGGCGGGGCCTCGATCGAGACGACAACGGCGGGGAGAGCGGCCGCGACTCCATCTGGACCAGCAGGCGGGCGGTCGCGACCTGGGTCAGCGGCGTGTTTCTGGCGGTCGGGCTGGCCGTCGAGTTCGTCGCCACGAGCGCGAACGTCCCGCTGGGAGGCGCCTTCGGCACGACGCTGTGGCTCGGGGATCTGCTCTTCCTCGTGGCCATCGCGACCGGCGGGCAGGCGATCCTCCGGAACGGCTACTACTCCGCGCGGAATCTGAGCCTCGACATCGACTTCCTGATGTCGGCCGCGATCGTGGGCGCGCTCGCGGCGAGTCTCGCGTTCGGCGAGGCGCTGTACTTCGAGGCCGCGACGCTGGCGTTCCTCTTCAGCGTCGCCGAGTTGCTGGAGCGCTACTCGATGGATCGCGCGCGCAACTCGCTGACGGAGCTGATGGAGCTCTCGCCCGACGAGGCGACGGTCAAGCGGGACGGTGCCGAGGAGACCGTGCCCGTGGCGGCGGTTCAGCCGGGCGACGTCGTCGTCGTCCGGCCCGGCGAGAAGATCCCGATGGACGGCGAGGTCGAAGACGGCGACAGCGCGGTGAATCAGGCCCCGATCACGGGCGAGAGCGTGCCGGTCGACAAAGCCGTCGGCGACGAGGTGTACGCCGGTTCGATCAATACGGACGGCTACCTGGAGATTCGGGTCACCACGGCGGCGGGCGACAACACCATCTCGCGGATCGTCGAGATGGTCGAAGACGCCCAGTCGAAGAAGACCGAGCGCGAGCAGTTCGTCGAGCGGTTCGCGGCGTACTACACGCCTGTGGTTGTCGCGTTCGCGATCCTCGTCACGCTCGGGACGCCGGTCGTCTTCGGCGTGTCCTGGCCGACAGCCATCGTCTACGGGCTGACGCTGCTCGTGCTCGCCTGCCCGTGCGCGTTCGTCATCTCGACACCCGTCTCCGTGGTGTCGGGGATCACGAGCGCCGCGAAGAACGGGGTGTTGATCAAGGGCGGGTCGCATCTGGAGGCGATGGGCGCGGTCGACGTCGTCGCGTTCGACAAGACCGGGACGCTCACGCGCGGAGAGCTCACCGTCACCGACGTCGTCCCGCTGAACGGAAACGACGAGGCCGACGTACTCCGCTGTGCCCGCGGGCTCGAAGCGCGGAGCGAACACCCGGTCGGTGAGGCGATCGTCGCCGCCGCCGGGGCGGCCGGCGTCGAACAGAGGTCCGTGGAGGACTTCGAGAGCCTCACCGGGAAGGGCGTCCGCGCGACGCTCGACGGGACCCCGCACATTGCGGGCAAGCCAGGGCTCTTCGAGGGGCTCGGTTTCGACCTCGAACACGTCCACGCGACGACCGACGGCGGTGCCGTGACGACCGCGGCGCAGCAGATCTGCGAGCGCAACGACTGCGTCGACCTGCTCCACGACACGGTGCCCGAACTGGAATCCGAGGGCAAGACCGTCGTGCTCGTCGGAACAGCGGACGAGCTGGAGGGGGTCATCGCCGTCGCCGACGAGATTCGACCGGAGGCCGCCCGCGCGGTCGCCCGATTGCGCGACCTCGGGGTCTCGCGGACCGTGATGCTCACCGGCGACAACGAGCGGACCGCCCGCGCGATCGCCGCGGAGGTCGGCGTCGACGAGTACCGCGCCGAGCTCCTCCCCGACGAGAAGGTGACCGCGATCCGCGAACTGCTGTCGGCGTCCGGCGAGGGCGGCGTCGCGATGCTCGGCGACGGCATCAACGACGCGCCGGCGCTCGCGACCGCGACGGTCGGCGTCGCTATGGGTGCGGCGGGGACGGACACGGCGCTCGAAACCGCCGACATCGCGTTGATGGCCGACGACCTCTCGAAGCTCCCGTACCTGTACGAGCTCGCGAACGACGCGAACAGCGTCATCCGACAGAACATCTGGGCCAGCCTCGGAATCAAGGCGCTCTTGGCCGTTGCCGTGCCGTTCGGCTACGTGCCGATCTGGCTGGCCGTGCTGGCGGGCGACGCCGGGATGACCGTCGGCGTGACGAGCAACGCGATGCGACTCGCCCGGCTGCGTCCCGACGAGTGAGGGCCGCGGGGGAGCCGCCACCCCGCCGGGCGGTACCAGCGTTCAAATCGGCCGGGAGTCTATATCCGCTATGGCAACGCAGTTGAGCGAGGACGTGTGGCAGTTCGGCCTCCGCGGCGTCAACGCGTATCTCGTCTTCGACGACGTCCCCACGCTCGTCGACGCCGGGACGCCGCTGGACGAGTCCGCGATCCGCGAGGGCCTCGACGCCGCCGGCGTCGACGTCAGCGACGTCGGACGGGTGCTTCTCACGCACTACGACCTCGACCACGTCGGGGCGCTCGCGGCGCTGACGCCGGCGCTGGACGCGACCGTCTACGCGGGACCGTACGACGCGGGGATCCTGACCGGTCGGCGATCGCCCCCGCTGACGAACCACAAGGGCGCGTTCCAGCGACTCGCCAGCGTGTTCACGACGCATCCGTCACTCGACGTCGTTCCCGTCGAGGACGGCGAGACGGT
This sequence comes from Halobellus sp. Atlit-31R, assembly GCA_003665935.1. Lineage (GTDB taxonomy): Archaea > Halobacteriota > Halobacteria > Halobacteriales > Haloferacaceae > Haloquadratum. Next base: position 346,843 of record QPLR01000004.1, read on the forward strand.
CGGGACGTTCACCGCCTACCACACGCCCGGCCACACGCCGGGGCACGTGGCGTACGTGAGTCGGGAGCGCGACGTCGGGCTGCTCGGCGATCTCGTGGCCGAATCCGACGGCGCGCTCGAACCGTCCGGCTGGGCAATGAGCTACGACACGGCGCAGGTCCGCGAGAGCATCGAGCGACTGGCGGCGGTTGCGCCGGCGTTCGAGATCGCGTGCGTGGGTCACGGAACGCCGCTCGCGAGCGGCGGCAGCGACGCCCTCGGCGCGCTCGCCCAGCGAGTGTGAGTCGCGGTCGGAGAAGCGACTGCCCTCAGAGCACGTCGAGGACGACGATCGAGAGGTAGAGCTGTCCCAAGCCGGCGAGCACGAGGAGGACGCCCGCGGCCTGCTTCAGGTAGCCGGCGTACCGGCCCGCCCCGCGCCAGGCGGTCACGCCAGCGTCTGTCAGGAGCGTCACGCCGACGAGCGGGACCGCGACGCCCCCGGCGTAGGCCCCGAGGACGACGAGCCCCCGTGCGGGAGAGAGCGACGACGCCTGTGCGATCACGCCGAGGAACAGCGGGACGACGCATCCGGCCGCCGCGACGGCGTAGACCGCGCCGAAGACGCCGAAGCCGAGCAGCGACTCGGGACGCGCCGGCAGCGGGATCGTCGGCGGCGTCCACCCGTAGAGGACCAGCAGACCGAAGACGACCAGCGCGGCGCCGATCAGCGGCTCGAACATCGGCAGCAGCGACGTGAGTCGCTGGCCGACGGCGAGAGCCAAAGACGCGACGACGCCGAGGGCGACGATCGCTCCGGCGGCGGCCGCGAGGCCCGAAACGAGTCCGGGCGTGTCGTCGTTGCGGCGGACGTAGTAGCCGACGTAGCCGGGGAGTAACGGAAACGCACAGGGCGCAAAGAAGGTCGTGACGCCCGTCCCGGCGGCGAACGCGACGGTCCCGAAGAACGCGGTCGAGGTCACGTCTCCGGGAGGGCGCGGTCGATTTCGGTTCTGAGCGTCGCCGCCGACGCGACGCCCGCGTGATCCCAGCTGATCGCGCCCGACGCGTCGGCGACGACGAGATACGGGAGTCCCGACGCCCCGACGGCAGCCATCAGGTCGCTCTCGGGGTCGAGGGCGACCGTCCACTGACCGTCGTGCGTCTGCCACCACTGGCGGACGTCCTCGCGCGTGAGCGTCCCGCCGATCCGCTCGTTCGTGACGGAGACGAACGCGACCCGATCGCCGTACTCCTCGTAGACGGTCGAGAGCGCGTCCATCTGCTCTTTGCAGGGGGCACACCACGTCGCGAAGAGGTCGATCACGGTCGGCCTGTCGGCGGCGGGGACGGCCGTCTCGCCGGCTGTCGAACCGCGGGCGTCGAGCGTTTCGAGCCGCATCGGGAGAGTGCCGTCGTCGCCCCCGGTCCCCGGCAGATCACCGCGGAGCGCCGCCACGCTGGCACCGGTGAGCCCGAGACCGCCGAGAGCGGTCAGGAGCTGGCGGCGGTTCATCGGTTTCTGACGGTTTCGAGGTCGGCGACGATCCGTTCGGGGTCCGGCGACTCGGTCCGGTAGGCGCGCTCGACGTAGCCGTCGGCGTTCACGAGATACGTCATCGCCGAGTGCGCGAACATATACATGTCCATATCGTCGGGCTGGGTGCGCTGGAAGGTAACGCCGAACTGCTCCGAGACGACGGCCTTCGCTCGCGCTTTCGACTCGGGGCGGAGGAACTGCCAGTTGCCGGCGTCGAGTGCGACGTTCATCTGCTCGCCGTACGTTTGGAGGCGTTCGGCGTCGTCACGCTCCGGGTCGAACGTCACCGGGAGGAACGCGACGTCGTCGGCGTAGCCCTCCTCGATCGAGTGCGTCTGCACGTTCCGCATCGACTGAATCAACACGGGACAGACCGTGTTGCAGTGGCTGTAGAAGAACGTCAGCAGCTGCGGTTTGCCGACGGACCGAACGTCGACCTCGCGGCCTCCGATCGGGTCCGGCAGCGTCGCCGCCGGGACGCGCTGGCCCCACGCGGGGTACGGAAGCTCCTCGCTCGTGTACTCGCGGTCCGGCTCCGGGAGCGCGACGTCCGGGTTCGAGTCTCCCAGTCCGAGACAGCCCGCCGTCCCGAGGACGCCGGCGGCGGCCGCACCGCGAAGGTAGGTCCGTCGCTGCATTGTTACTCCGGACTCAGCGGTGCGGAGGCATAAGGCGAGTGGTCGTTCCCCGAGGGTGAAAATGACGGTTCGGCTCCCGAGAAGGCCCGTGCGCGGCCGCTACTGGACCGACAGTTCGGTCACTGCAGCGTCGACGACGCCGACGCCGTAGCCGGAGATCGACGCGTCGCCGACGCGCCATTCGACGCCGTCGGGGGCGTCCACCTCGATGGGGTCACCGCCGAAGTTGAGCACCCACGTGAGGCCGTCCCGCTCGGCAACGCGGACGGTCTCCGGGAAGCGACCGCTATATGCGACGCCGCCCCGGTCGAGGAGGTCGGTGACGAGCGCGTCCGCGAGGTCGGCCTCGGGCCAGACGCCGCAGTACGTGACGGAGCCGTCGCCGACGTCGTGGTCCAGCACGGCCGGCCGTCCGGCGGCCGTCCCCGAGATATACTCGCCCGCGACGCTCGCCTCGTCGGGGACGAGCCACTCGGCCCACGTCCGGTAGTCGTACGTCGTCTCCCGGTAGGTGAGCGTGGTCTCGATCGAATCGGGGAGGCTCTCGTGCTGGTCGACGTGTCCGCCGACGAGCGACGCGAACGGACCGGGTGCGAGGTCGGGCTGAAGCCGGTTCCCCGGCAGTTTGTACCCGGAGCGCGGGCCCAGCAGCACGTGGCCGCCGTCGACGACGTAGTCCTCGAGCGCGCTCGCCAGCGACTCGCTCGCGAGATGCAGCGTCGGCGCGACGACGGCGGCGTAGCCGTCGAGGTCGGCTTCGGGTTCGACGACGTCGACCTGGACGCCGCGCGCCCGGAGCGCGCGGTAGAACGCGCCGACGAGGCCCCAGTAGTCGAACTCCGGGGCGTGCGGCTGCCCGGAGAGCGCCCAGAGGTCGTCGTAGGAGAAACACAGCGCCACGGGCGCGTCGACGCCGTCGAGGTCGCCGAGCGACTCGAACTCGGCGGCCGCGCGGGCGGCGTCCTCGTAGCCGCGGTCGGGCGAGCCGTCGTGTTTGCGCAGGCCGGCGTGATACTGTTCTTGGCCCTGTCGGCAGCGACGCCACCGGAAGTACGAGACGACGTTCGCGCCGTGGGCGACCGCCTGGTGCGCCCAGAGCCGCATCGCGCCCTCGCCGGGCTGCGGACAGCGCGGCGGCCAGTTGACGTCGCCGGGCTGTTGCTCCATCACCCAAAAGCCCGCGGGACCGCGGTAGAGGTCGTGGTTGAGACTCACCTGGTCCGGATCGCCAGCGCGGAGCCGGTCGTCGGTGAGCTCTGCGGTGTTTCGGTCCTGCGCGAAGCCGGTGGGGTAGGAGTCCCACGTGGCGAAGTCGAGCGACTCGGAGACGCTGAAGGCGTCGAGCGTGTCGAAGTTGCCCATAAAGTTGTGCGTCACGAACCACTCGTCGTTCGCCTCGCGGACGATCGCCGCCTGCAGTTCGTTGTAGTCGACGACGCTCTCGTTGGCGAAGCGCGCGTAGTCGAGGAGGCGCGAGGGGTGGTGTTCGGCCGCGGTGTGTCGCGGCGGCTGAAGCTCGTCGAACGAGCCGTACTGCTGGCTCCAGAAGGTCGTTCCCCACGTCTCGTTGAGCGCGTCGACGTCGTCGTAGCGGTCGCGACACCACTCGCGGAACGCCGCGGCGCAGTCGTCACAGTAACACCGGACGGTGTGGTGACAGCCGTACTCGTTGTCCGTCTGCCAGCCCACTACCGGGTCGGCGTCGGCGTAGCGCTCCGCCATTCGGCGGGCGATTCGGGCGCTCTCCTCGCGGTAGACCGCCGAGTTGAAGCAGTAGTGCCGTCGGCTGCCGAACTCGCGCGTCGTTCCGTCGGGCTCTTCCTGGAGGATCTCGGGGTACTCGTCGATCAGCCACTTCGGCGGCGTCGCCGTCGGCGTACAGAGCACCACGTCGATGCCGGCGTCGCCGAGCAGCGAGACGGCGGTGTCGAGCCACTCGAAGTCGAACGCGCCGCGCTCGGGCTCGATCCGGCCCCAGGAGAACTCGCCCATCCGGACGACGTCGATGCCGGCGGCGGCCATCTGCTCGACGTCGGTCTCCCAGCGCTCGCGCGGCCAGTGCTCCGGGAAGTAACAGACGCCGATCCGGGGCGTCGCCGTCGCGCTCGCGTCAGAGGCGGTGAGCGCCGTACCGGGGGTTTCGTCGCTGTGCGCGTCGCCGTCTGCGTCGGTATCGTCAGTCATTCTGGGTCTCGAATTCGAATTCGTTCGCGCCCGGCGCGGCCGTGAGCGTGACCGTCTCGGCGGTGTCCGGGTCGTCGGCGGACGGACGCTCTTGCAGGTCGGCGTCGGACTCGCCCTCTGTGGAGTCGCTCCCGGACTCGCGCCGCGTCGAGTCGCTCGGCCGCCACGCGCCGGGCGTCGCGACGACCAACTCCATCGGCGCGTCGGCGTCGAGTGTCACCGACAGTGCGCCGGCGTCCCACTCGACGGCCGTCACCTGTGCGGCGCCGTTCGCGAGGTGGTCGGCACCGACGAGCGACGGGCGGTCTTCCTCCGGGGCGAGCGCGCAGTGGACCAGAAGGCAGCCGTGCGGGGCGACCTCGCGTTCGATCGGCCCGCGAGCGAGGCCGTCGGTCTCACCGGCCGGTCCGAGCGCCGTCCAGGCGAGCGCCGTCGGGTCGGCATCCGGATCGGAGTCGCCCGCGACGTGTTCGCGCGGGTCGACGCGGAGCCGACGCGTCTCGTCGCTCCAGTTGAACGCCGCGACGGCGGCCGACCCGTCGGCGGGGCGGTCGCAGACGACGCAGTCGGGGAACTCCCGGTCACCGATCCCGCGGACGTCGCCGTCCGCGACAGGCGGGAGCGTGCGCTCGAAGAGGCGACGACCCGCGTCGTCGATCTCCGCGACGGCGTCGCTGAGGAAGTTCGAGCCGCCGGTGAGCGCGACGAGCGCGGCGAACGATTCGCGCTCGGCGACGGTGAGCTCGGTCGTCTCGCGGACGAGCTGGCAGTCGGGGTCGTTCAGCCACAGCCGACGGTGACAGAACTGACGGTTCAGGACGTTGCGGACGGCGTTCTCGTGAGCCGGCTGGCTGGCGCTGTCGCCGTCGCGCCGCCAGTACGGCGCGGTGTCGGGACCGATCCGCATCGCGTCGACGAGGCCGACGCTGGGGAAGCCGGGCGCGCCGCAGCCGAGGATGAACGCCTCGCCGACGGCGTCGCGGATCGTCTCCAGTCCGTGGCGGTACGCCTCCGCCCGCGTCACGTCGGCGTGTCGGTCGCCGGGCAACGCCGCGGCGTAGAGGAAGTCGAGTTTGAGGTACTCGAAGCCCCACTCCTCGACGACGGTCGCGAACGTCTCGCGGAGCCACGCGGTCACCTCCGGGTGGGTGGTATCGAGCGCGTACATCGGCCCGTGGCGCGCGCCCGCGTCGACCGGCTCTCCGCCGGCCGTCAGGAGCCACTCGGGGTGTTCGCGCGCCAGGTCGGAGTCGGCCTGCACGTAGAACGGTGCGAGCCAGAGTCCCGGGTCGTGACCGGCGGCGGCGACGTCGTCGCGCAGGTCGCGCATCGACTCGAAGCCCGCCGCGAGCGTCCGCCAGTCGCCGAACGCGGTCTCGTAGCCGTCGTCGATCTGGACGACGTCGAGGTCGACGCCCCAGTCGTCGAGGTCCGCGACGTTCGTGCTGACGTCCGCCGCGGTGACGTCGGTGAAGTAGTGGTACCACGAGCACCAGCCCGTGGGGGCGCTCGCAGGGACGCGCGCTCCCATCCGCTCGCCGACGGCCGCCGCCAGCGATTCCAGCCCGGCCGTCGTCGAGCGACCGGCGTCGATCCGCAGCGTCGCGCTCTCGCGGCGCTCGCCGGGGCCGACGGAGATACCGTCGAGCGGGCAGACCGCGCTGAGAGCCGTCTCGCCGTCGGTGTCCGTCGCGGTCCGGATATCGAACCGCGTCAGCGACGACGCGTGATCGAGGAAGCCGAGCGTGAGCGTGCCCGGATCGCCGGCCAGCGCCGTGACCGCGTGGCTCGTCAGCGCGTCGTCGGGCGCGACGAGGTCGACCATCTGCGGCCGGCTCTTCGGCGTTTCTGGCGGGAAGCGGTCGTCGAGGCGGAGCGTCGCGGTCGGCGACCACGACTGATAGCCGTGGACGAAGGCGCGATCCGACGCCGCGAACGGGACGGTCCCGTCGAGCACCTCGATCGCGTCGAGACGAACCGCCTCGGCCGAGCGATTTTCGACCGCGACGGTCACGTCGACAGCGTGGTGATCGGGGCGGTCGTCGTCGCGGCTCTCGGACGCGTCGGTCACGGCGGTCGAACCGGTCTCGCTGGTCGCGTCAGACGCTCGCTCGACGGAGACGTCGACGACGAGTCCGTCGTGACTGTCGGCCCCCGCTGCGACGTCGACACCGACAGTGCCGGTAAAGAGCGTCGCCGACTCGCCGTCGACCGACGCAGACTCGATCGCGAGCCGGGCCGTCTCCGGATCGTACGCGACCGCCGTCCGGCCGGCGTCGACCCGCGTCACTCGCGGTCCTCCCGGCGCGCGCGGTAGTCCGGCAGGGTGTCGTCCTGCATCACGGCCGTCCGGCCGCCGTCGACGAGGAGGTTCGCCCCGGTGACGAAGCCGGCCTCGTCGCTGGCGAGGAACGCGACCGCCGCGGCGACGTCTTCGGGCCTGCCGATCCGGCCGACCGGGTGGATCGACTCGACGTGGCGGCGCTCGGCCTCGTCCATCTCCGAGACCGTCCGCTCGATCGCGACCCAGCCGGGGTTGACGGTGTTGACGCGGACGTGCGGTCCGAGGTCGAGCGCCATCGCGCGGGTCATCCCGTTGATCCCCGCTTTGACCGCGTTGTACGGGAACATCGCGGGCATCGTCAGGAACGCGTGGTTCGAGGACGTATTGACGATAGCGCCCTCCTCCATTCGCTCTGCGGCCTCCTTCGCGCACAGCCAGAACGAGCGGAAGTCCGTCTCGACGACAAACTCCCAGTCCTCGCGCGTCGCCTCGGTGACGCCGGTGTTCGTCTCGACGCCGGCGTTGTTCACGAGGACGTCGAGGCCGCCGTAGGTGTCGACTGTCGCGTCGAACAGCGCCGCGATGTCGTCGGGATCGCGCATATCGGCGCGGACGAAGACCGCCTCGCCGCCGTCCGCTTCGATGTCGGCGACGGTCGCTTCGCCGGCTTCGCGGGTGCGCCCCGTGACGACGACGCTCGCGCCCTCCCGAGCGAGGCGCTTTGCGACGCCTGCGCCGATCCCGCGGGTCGAGCCAGTGACGACCGCGACGCGGTCGGTGAATCGCTCCATCGGGTCACCACTCCGCGACGCTGCCGTCCTCGTGTCGCCAGACCGGGTTGTGCCAGTCTACCTCGTCGGCGAGTTCGCGGACGCGCCGCTCGTCGATGTCGATGCCGAGACCGGGATCGGTCGGCAGCTCGACGTAGCCGTCGCGGTACTCGAAGACGGAGGGGTCCGCGAGGTAGTCGAGGACGTCGCTCTGTTCGTTGTAGTGGATGTCGAGGCTCTGCTCTTGGATGAGCACGTTCGGCGAGCAGGCGTCGACCTGCACGCAGGCCGCGAGCGCGATCGGGCCCAGCGGACAGTGCGGGGCCATCGCCACGTCGTAGGCCTCGGCCATCCCGACGATCTTCTTCACCTCGGTGATGCCGCCGGCGTGGGAGAGGTCCGGCTGGATGACGTCGACTGCGCCGCTCTCGAAGACCTCCTTGAAGTCCCAGCGGGAGTACATCCGCTCGCCCGTCGCGATGGGCGTCGTCGTGTGTGCCGCCAGCTCCGGGAGGCAGTCGTTGTGTTCGGGCAGGACGGGCTCTTCGATGAACATCGGCTCGTACGGTTCCAGCGCCTTCGCGAGGCGCTTCGCCATCGACTTCGAGACGCGGCCGTGGAAGTCGACGCCGATGTCGACCTCGGGACCGACCGTCTCGCGGACGGTGGCGAGTCGTTCGCGCGCGGCGTCGATCGCGCCGGGCGTGTCGATCCGGCGGAGTTCGGCCGTCGCGTTCATCTTGAGCGCGCTGAACCCCTCGTCGACTTTCTCCTGAGCGGCCTGAGCGACGCCTTCCGGGCGGTCGCCGCCGACCCATTGGTAGACGCGCACGCGGTTGCGAGCGCGGCCGCCGAGGAGGTCGTAGACGGATGCGCCGAACTGCTTGCCCTTGAGGTCCCACAGCGCCTGGTCGATCCCCGCGATGGCCGACATGAGAACCGGGCCGCCGCGGTAGAAGCCGCCGCGGTACATCGTCTGCCAGTGGTCTTCGATCGGGTCGGGGTCCTCGCCGAGCAGATACGTGTCGAGCAGTTCTTCGACCGCTGCTTCGACCGTGCGAGAGCGCCCCTCGACGACGGGCTCGCCCCAGCCGACGCGGCCGTCGCTGGTCTCCACGCGGAGGAAGAGCCACCGCGGCGGGACCTGATAGAGCTCGTAATCGACGATGCGCGTCATTCGACGGCCTCCTCGAGCGGTTCCGCCGCGTCGTCGGCGTCGGACGTCGTGTCGGGACCGCGGTCGGGCAGTTCCCCCTCGCGTTTCGTCTTCAGCGCGTCGCCGGTCTCGGGATCGAAGAGATACAGCGCCGCCTCGTCGAAGCCGAACGCGACCGTCTCGTCCGGCTGGGGTCGCTTCGTCGGATCGATGCGGGCGGTGATCTCGCGGTCGCCGAGCGTGGCGTAGAGGAAGTTCTCGTTGCCCATCGGTTCGAGCACGTTCGCGACCATCTCGATGCCCTCGTCGACGAGGGTGATGTCCTCGGGGCGGATCCCGGCTCGGACCGTGTCGAGCCCCTCGACCGGGGCGGGGTCCGAGAGCCGGTAGGTGAACGCCCCCGGACCGTCGAGGCGCGCGCCGTCGACGGTCGCGTCCAAGACGTTGATGCTGGGCGAGCCGATGAAGTCGGCGACGAACTCGTTGACCGGCGAGCGGTACACCTCTTCGGCGGTGCCGACCTGCTGGAGTCGCCCGTCGTTCATCACGGCGATCCGGTCGCCCATAGCCATCGCCTCGGTCTGGTCGTGCGTCACGTACACCGTCGTCACGTCGAGGTCGTGCTGCAGCGTCTGGAGCTCCGTCCGCATCTGCGAGCGGAGCTTCGCGTCCAGATTCGAGAGCGGCTCGTCCATCAGGAACGCCGCCGGGTCGCGGACGATCGCACGGCCGAGTGCGACCCGCTGCTGTTGCCCGCCCGACAGCTCTTTCGGCTTGTCGTCGAGCAGGTCCTCGATGCCGAGCATCGCGGCGACGTCCTCGACCTGCTGTTCGATCGCGGCCGCGGACTGCTTCGTCGAGAGCTTGAGTCCGAAGCCGATGTTGTCGCGGACGTCCATGTGCGGGTAGAGCGCGTAGTTCTGGAAGACCATCGCCACGTCGCGCTCGCGAGCCCGGAAGTCAGTCACGTCGCGGTCGCCGAAGCGAATCGTGCCGCTCGTGACGTCTTCGAGCCCGGCGATGCACCGGAGCGTGGTCGTCTTGCCACAGCCGGACGGGCCGACCAACACGAGGAACTCGCCGTCTTCGATCTCCAGGTCGACGTCTTCGACCGCGACGACGGCTTCCTCGCCGGAGCCGAACTCCTTTCGTACCGTATCTAGTGTGATTCCTGACATAAATTACTCCTTGACAGATCCTGCGAGAATCCCGCTGACGAACTGCTTCTGTAGGAACAGGAACAGGATGAAGATCGGGATGATCGACAGCGTTGCGGCCACCATAATCTGGTCGTAGTAGACGCGCTGTGCGCCGACGAGCTGATTGATCGCGACCGGGATAGTGTACTTGCCCTGATCCAGGATGACGAGCGGGAACAGAAAGAGGTTCCACTGGAACAGAAAGAGAATGATCGAAAGCGCCGCCAGCGACGACTTCATCGTCGGCAGCGCGATCTTGTAGAACAGCTGGAACTCGGTCGCGCCGTCCATCCGCGCCGATTCGAGCAGCGCGTCCGGGATCGACCGCATATTCTGACGCATCAGGAAGATCCCCAGCGGGTTCGCCGCCCACGGGAGGATGATCGCCCAGTAGTTGTTCGTCAGCCCGAGTTGGCTCATCAGCAGGAACAGCGGGATGACGAGCAGCTGGATCGGCAGGATCAGCGTCGCCAGGATGGCGTAGAAGATCGGCTTCTTGAACCGGAACTCGTACTTCGCGAACGCGAAGCCGGCCATCGAACAGAGCAGCAGCGACAGGAGCGTGTACACGCCCGCGACGAAGATACTGCTCTCGATCGCGCCCATGTTCCAGAGGTTCCAGAAGTCGTAGGCGATGTAGAACGGCCCGAGGTCGATGTAGTGTGTCATCTCGCCGACGTGGCCGACGAACTGTACGTTCTCCCGAGCCTGCAACGACTGGAAGTTCGCGAAGAAGCTCTCGCCCGGCGCGAGTCGCGGCGACGTCGACGAGAGGAACTGCGACTCCCGCAGCGTCGACGCCACGAAGATCCAGTACAGCGGCACGAGCGTCAAGATCGCACCGAGGAGGATGAACGCGTACGTGAGGAACTGCCAGACCGCCTCGCGGCGGGTCTCTTCACGCATCGCTCTCACCTCCGACGTTGAGCTGGATCGCCGAGAGCACGCTCACCACGCCGATGAGGACGTAGGTGAGTGCGCTCGCGTAGCCGAGCCGGAAGTCGATGAACGCCGTCTGGTAGATGTACTGGACGATGGTGATCGTCGAGTCAAGCGGCGCGCCGCCGCCGTTGATGATGACGGGTTCGCTGAACAGTTTGAACGTCCCGATCGTCGAGGTGACGAAGACGAAGAGCAGGACGGGCCGCAGCTGCGGAACGGTGACGTACCGGAACTTCTGGATCCGGCCCGCGCCGTCGATCTCGGCGGCCTCGTAGAGCTGCTGAGGGATGTTCTGGAGCCCCGCGAGCAGGATGATCATATTGTAGCCGGTCCAGCGCCACGTGACCGCACCGACGATCGTCATCCGCGACCAGAACGAACTGGTCAGCCACGGTATCGCCGGGAGACCGATCGACGTGAGGACGTAGTTGATCAGGCCCGCGTCCTGCATCATCAGCAGGAACACAGTCGAGTACGCGACGAGGTTCGCCGACACCGGCAGCGCGAGCACGGTCCGGAAGACGCCGCGGAGACGCACGAACGAGGCGTCGAGCGCGACGGCGAAGAGCAGCGCGAGCGCGACCATCAGCGGGACCTGGACGACGAGGATGAACGTCGTATTGAAAAGCGCCTGGTGGAACAGCGTATCGGAGAACATCGCGAGGTAGTTCTCCAGCCCGACGAACTGGAGATCCGCGATGCTGGTCAGCCGGTAGCTGAAGAACCCGGTGTCGATCCACAGGAGCGTGTCGTTGCCGACCCCCTCGAACCGGAAAAAGGAGAGGTAGAAGGTGTAGACGATCGGGAACGCGAGGAAGATGCCGAACAGCAGAAACGCCGGCAACAGAAAGAGATACCCGACGATCCCCTCCCCCGGCGTCGGCAGTCGCTCACCGACCGACTGGCGGGCGTACCGCACGCGGTCGCGGAGCGAGGCATCCGCGCCCGGTTGGGCGTCGCGAGTAGCCATCAGTCTCGTCAGGCGAGGTCGCGGCCGGTTCGGTCGGCCACTTGCGTTGCGGCCGCGTCGACGGCCTCCTTGGGCGTCTTGTCGCCGGCCATCATATCACGGAAGTGCGTGTTGATCGCCTTCGTGACTTCGGGCGTGTCGATGGTGTAGCGGTACGGTTCGATGTTCGGGGCGATCTCGGCGAACATCCGACCCGCGGCCTGGCCGTCGAGGAACGCGTGCGGGTCGTCGAAGGCCTCGGACTCGTAGGTCGTTTCCAGCGCCGGGAACAGCCCGTACTCGCGGTACATCGTGAGCTGGCTCTCCTCGCGTCCGAGGGCGTAGGCCATATAGTCCCACGCGCGCTTGGCCTTCTCTTCTGAGACCTGCGCGGGAATCGTGAGGTTCGAGCCGCCCCAGTTGGTGGCGCGCGAGCCGCCGGATTCGACCGCCGGCGGCTTGAAGACGCCCCAGTTACCGGAGGTGTCGCCGAGCTCGGCCTTCAGGGTCCCTTCCATCCAGGCACCGGCGGTGAGGCTCGCCGTCGTGCCGTCGCCGAACGCGGTGAACCACGAGGACGACCAGGAGGCGAGATCGTTGGCGACGCCCGAGTCGCGGATGCGCTTGAGGATGCGCGCGACCTGCAGGCTCTTGTCGGAGGCGACGTTGACCGCGCCGTTCTGCGTGAACGGCTGGCCGCCGATCTGTCGGAACATCATCCGCCAGAGGCCGTCGTAGTCGTTCGACGGGAGGTTCAGCAGGTACTGGTCGTCGGGGAGTTTCTTCCCCTCCTCGATGTACTGGTCCCACGTCTCGACGCCCTCGACGTCGATGCCGTACTCGTCCATCACGTCGCGGCGGTAGAACGTCCCGACCGGGCCGATGTCCCACGGGAGCGCGTACGTGCCGCCGTCCTTCTCGAGTGGACCCCACTTGCCGGAGACGAAGTCGCCCTTGATGCCCGCGTCCTGCAGCCACGAGGAGATGTCGCGCAGACCGCCCGTGTCGACCCACGAGGCGGCGTCGACGCTCTCCATCATCGAGGCCGCCGGCGCACCGGAGCCCGACAGCAGCGTCGACTTGAACTTGTCTTTCAGGTCAGAGCGCCCGATCTGGTTGATCGAGACGTCGCCGCCGTTGGCCTCCTCGTACGGCTCGTCGAGGAGGTTCAGCGCCTTCGCCGCGACGTCCCAGCCCCACACTTCGGCGGACTGCGCCATCGCCGACCCGGCGGGCGTCGCCGTCGACCCGCTCGCGTCCGTGCTTCCACCGCTCGTCGGCGTTGCCGTCGAAGACGACGACGGATCGCCCGTCCCGACGCAGCCGGCCAGGCCCGCCAGTCCCGCGAGTCCAGCACCTTTCAGAACGTTGCGACGACCGACTGATCTTCTGTCATCATTTGACATACTGAGTCTCGTTTCGTACATAGGAAATTATGTACTTAAATCTTTGGAACAGTTAACTGTGAAACCGGTTTAGGGACCTTCTAATGGCGTTTTTGAGGGATATAACGACACTATTCATATACTCGCCGTTCAGCGATGCCGAACAGTGTGGCGGCCGCAGTGGGGGCCGATTTCGGTCGGATAGACCGCCCTGGAGCGGGAAAACGCAAAAACTGCCGGTCGCAGAAACTTTCATCATCTATCACTAGTACGGCGATTTTGTTTTTCATCAGTAAACAGTATTTAAGTGGTTCCGGATCTGAGACGGTACTGTGACCGAGTATCCTGTCGGCGCGACCCACACGACGGCCCGGATCGTGAGCGCGCTCGCCGGCGGACGGGAGGCGGGCGTGACCGAACTCGCCAGAGAGCTGGACGTCTCGAAGGCGTCGGTGCACAACCACCTCGTCACGCTGGAACGGTTGGGCGTCGTCCTATCGGCCGACGGCCGGTATCGGCTCGGACTCCGACTGCTCGATCTCGGAATGGGCGTCAGAGACGGGCTGGACGTCTACCAGACGGCGCGCCCGGAAGTGCGGGGACTGGCCGAGTCGACCGGCGAGTCGACGGCGCTCGTGGTCGCCGAGCACGGCGACGCTGTCCACGCCACCGTCGAGGACGCCGACCGCAACGACCGACGGCTCCGAGTCGGGAGTCGGGTGCCGCTCCACGCGACCGCTGCGGGGAAGCTAATCCTCGCGTACCGATCGCGGGACGACGTCGACGCGTACGTCGAGACGCACGGCCTGAACAGACTCACGGATCGCACGATCCAGTCCCCGTCGGCACTCCGCGACGAGCTGCGGTCGATCGCCGACCGCGGCCTGGCGTTCGATCGCGGCGAGATCTGGGAGGACATGCGCTCCGTCGCGGCACCGATTCGACGCGAAGTGCGCGGTGAGGCGCTCGCCGGTGCGCTGGCAGTTCTGGGACCCGCCGAACGACTGTCCGGAAAACGGCTCGAAGAGGATCTCCCCGGCCTCGTACTCAGCGCGGCGAAGCGGATCGAACTCGACCTCGCGGACTGAGGGCGGCACCGTTGTTCATCATCACTAAACAGTATCCTCTCTGTATTTTGCGTTTACTAATAATTAACAAGGTGCGGCTGCCGTGCGCCGTTCGTCGGACGATTTATTGATTCGAGTGGACAGTGGCGTGTATGAGCCGACACTCCGACCTCGCGCGCGTACTCGACACCGGCATCGTGGGAATCCTCCGGGGCGTGCCCGCGGAGAAGACGACCGCAGTCGTGGAGGCGCTCGTCGACGGCGGCGTCGACGTCGTCGAAGTCACCGCCGACACCGACGGCGCGCTCGAAAACATCGCCCGCGTACGCGACGCGTTCGACCCCTCGGAAGTGCTCGTCGGCGCGGGGACCGTGCTGGACGCCGAGACGGCGGGCGCGGCCCTCCGCGCAGGGGCGGAGTTCGTCGTGACGCCGAGTTTCGACGCCGGCGTCGTCGACACCTGTAACCGCTACGGGGCCGTCGTCGCGCCGGGCGTGATGACGCCGACGGAGGCCGTCGAGGCCTACGAGGCGGGCGCGGACCTGCTGAAGGTCTTCCCGGCGTCGACGCTCGGACCCGAACACATCAGCAGTCTCAAGGGACCGCTGACGCAGCTGCCGCTCCTCCCGACCGGCGGCGTCTCACTCGACAACGTGGGAGAGTTCGTCGCCGCCGGGGCCGACGGCGTCGGCGTCGGCAGTTCCCTCGTCGATTCGGACGCGGTCGCCGCAGAGGAGTACGACGTTCTGACCGAGCGCGCCGCGTCGTTCCGCGAGGCGATCGAGGCCGCACGGGAGGAGTGACGCGCGAGCGGTGGGGCGGCCGCCCGGAAAGAGTGACGTGCGAGCGGTGGGGCGGCCGCCCGGAAAGAGTGGCGCGCGAGCGGTGGGGCGGAGACCCTCCCGCTATGCGTCCGTCGTCGAGCGGATTTTCTCGCGGGCGACGCCGCCGAGCACGACGAGCACCGGCAGAAAGAGCACGCCGGCGACGACGAACGGCGCCCAGTAGGCCACGACGACGTAGAGGAGCCCGGCCCCGGCCGGGCCGAACGTCCGGGCGAGACTGCCGGCCGACTGCGTGAGGCCGAACGCGCCGCCTTGCTCGTCGGCGCTGGCGTTGAGCGAGACGAGCGCGTTCAGCGAGACGTTCGTCAGCGCGTTACCGAAGGCCAGCGGCGTCGCGACGATCGCCAGCGCGACCGCGCCGGACTCGACCGGCCCGAGGGACGGCACGAACGTCCACGACGTCGAGAACGGCACGAGCGCGAGCGTCGCCGCCTGGATCGCGGCCCCGCCGACCGCCAGCCGGTACTCACCGAAGCGGTCGGTCAGCGGGCCGACGAGACCGCCCTGGATGACGGCGATCAACACGCCGATGTACGTCAGAAGCACCGCGTTCGCGGCCGTCCCGTAGCCGAGTCGGTCGTTCGTGAGGAAGATGAACTGGCTCTCGAACGCCGAGAACGCGAACGACGCGAGGAAGAACGAAAGCACCAGCGGGCCGAGGTCCGGAGCGGTGACCGCCTCGTACAGCCGCTTGAGCCGCGAGACGTCGGGGGCCGTCGTCCGCGACTCGCTACGCGGCGGTTCGGGGAGGACGACGAACGCGAGGACGAGGTTGACCCCCGTGAGGACCGCTGCGGTGAGCGACGGAATCGTGAACTCGGAGACGGGGATCACACTCGGGAGTAGACCGCGGAGCACGTCGAGCACGGCCGGACTCGACACCACGCCCGCGATGGCCGGGCCGAAGACGAAGCCCAGGCCGAACGCCGCGCCGAGGATCCCGAGCCCCTTCGCCCGCTCCTCGGGGGGCGTCACGTCGGCGATGTACGCGTTCGCCGTGGCGATGTTGCCGCCCATCGCCCCGGCGAACGCCCGCGCCGCGAACAGGACGATCAGGCCGTTGGTCGCGCCCAGTAGCGGGCCGAGTTCGCCCGCGAAGCCGAACAGCGTCCACGCGAGCACGCTCCCGAAGAGCGACAGCAGGAGGACCGGCCGGCGGCCGCGCTCGTCGGAGAGGCGACCCAGGATCGGCGCGCCGACGAACTGAAACAGCGAGTACGTCGCGATCAGGAGGCTGCCGACGAACTCGTTCGCGCCGAACGCCTGTGCGTACAGCGGGATCACCGGAATGAGGATGCCGAACCCGAGCAGATCGATGAAGACGACGAGAAAGAGCGTGCCGACGATCCGTCCGCGGTTCTCCGGCACGTCCGCGTCGCCGTCGCCGGGCGACCCCGAGCCCGAGCCCGAGCCCGGTTCCGCGCTCGGTGGCCCGGACGCCGCCCGAGTGGTTTCCACTGCCGGCTCGTCGGGGGCCCTCGCGTCGCTCTCGTCGTCTGTCACACACGTCCTCCGGAACGCCTGAACGATACCGCTTGCGTTGTGGCCGTCGGTCGGAGAGAGGCGGTCCCCGCTCCCCACTCGCCGTTCTCCACTCGCCGTTCTCCACTCGCCGTTCTCCACTCACGCACGAGAGAGCGCGGCGACGACGAAGACCACCAAGCCGCCGGCGAAGAAGAGCAGGCCGGGTTCGGCGAGGAAGAGCACGCTGCGGAGAACCGCGTTCCCGTCGGCGACGCCGGGGCTCGCGGGTTCGAAAAGCGGCAGCGCCGGGGTCGTGAGGAAGCGTTCGGCAGCGACCTGTACCGCGAGACTCGTCAGCGCGAGCACCGAGACGCCGGTCGCCCAGTCGGCGAGCGACCGCCGCAACGCGCCGCGCTGTGCGGACGAGGCGTCCCCGACGAAGACGATCGGGTCGGCGGCCGGCCCGTAGACGGTCATCTCGTTGCCTTTCTCGGAGAGTCGCGTGCCGACTGACTCGACGACGCCCGCCGACTGGAGTTTCGAGAGGTGGTAGTGGGCGTTCTGGACCGACGTGTCGAGGTCGCGAGCCAGTTCCGACGCCGGCGCGGGGGCGTCGTGGAGCGCACTACAGAGTTCACGCGCCGTCTCGGAGCTCAGCGCGTCGACGAGTTCGCCGGCATCCTCGTCGGCGACGTCGACGACGGCCGGCGTGGCGTCGGG
Organism: Halobellus sp. Atlit-31R; assembly: GCA_003665935.1. Classification (GTDB taxonomy): domain Archaea; phylum Halobacteriota; class Halobacteria; order Halobacteriales; family Haloferacaceae; genus Haloquadratum. The sequence goes on from QPLR01000004.1 coordinate 363,965, forward strand.
CGAGCGGGTCCGGTCGCTCAGTCGCGCGATCGGAGAGGACATTCTCGGATTCCAGTACAGCGACAGGTCATATCAATGTCAGCGTCGCTCAAGTGGTCGTTTTAGCCGCGGCGAGAGCGCACCACAGCCGGGTTAGCGTGACCGTACTCGCTGGACGGCGGCGACGATATCGAGGCGGCCCCAGCCGCTCGCGAGGTCTCGGCCCGGTCGGCCGACGTCCCCGGCTGAGCGCCGGAGCACCCGCGTGACCTCCGCGGGCGTGAGCGTTCGATCGACACTACGGAGGAGGGCCGCGACGCCGGCTACGCGTGCGGCCGCCGCCGACGTGCCGGCGCGACCGTCGGCGACCCACGGGTGCGGTGGGGCGACCACGTCGACGCCGACGCCGCCGGTCGGCGTCGGGCCGCGACCGCTGTACGGAGAGACGGGGTCGGCGAGTGTGGCATCCGACGCGTCGGTCCGGGACGAGGAGTTGGCGCGAGCTGGGGAGTTGGCGGGAGACGAGGTGTTGGCTCGAGCTGAGGAGTTGGCGGGAAACGAGGTGTCGGCGCGGGACGAAGAATTGGCGCGAGATTCACCGTCGGCGCGGTCGCGCGGAGTGACGCCGACGCCGACGACGCCGGGGACGCTCGCGGGTGCGGCGATACTGCCGAGCGGACGCGCCGGTGAGAGTGTGTGCGTGGGCGTCGTCACTTCGACGCGACCCGCGCCTGTGTCCGGGGACGCGGGCCCGGTCGGACCGGTCGGAGACGGAGACCCGGTCGAGCGGACGACGAGCGCGTACTCGTCGTCGGTCAGATCGGCGACGAGTCGCTGCCCCGCTCGGCGCTCAGTGGAGCGAGAGACGGCGACGAGATTCCAGCGTCGCCCGCCGTCGACGGCGCGTAGGAGCGCAAGCGTCAGATCGAGATCGAGCGACGGGTCGGGAGCGAGCCACGCGCGGAGCCGTCCCGCGACCGAGGCTGCGCCCGGACGAGCGCCGACGCGGAGTCGCCGGCGGCTCTCCGGACCATCGCCGACCAGCGCTGCCGCCGGCCCCTGCCAGTGCCCGAGCGCCGCGTTCCCGGTGGGAGCCACGAAGGCGCAGCCGGCGTCGACCGCGCGCCGGGCGGCGCGATAGACCTCCGAGCGCGGCGTTGCAACGGTCCCGTGGGCGGCGACTGGGGCGAGGACGACGTCGACTGCGCGCCCGTGGCACCAGTCGATGGCCGCAGCGAACTCTGCGGGGGTACGGAACGACGCGAGCAGGAGGTCCGCGTCCGGCGCGAGACGGGCGACTGACGCCGCCGCGGCCGTGCCGTGGGTCGTTTCGTCGACGGCGGCGCGCTCCGCCCCGAACTGTCGAATGTCGGTGACTGCGCCGGCAAGCGTCGGCTGCGTGGGGTCGAATCCGGTCGGGTCGAGCACGGCCACGCGAGCGTGCGCACCAGTGACTCCGGCGCGGCGAACGCGGCGGATCGGGTCGCCACCGCTCCGGTTCGGGGCGCGCTTCGCGCGATCTGCCGAGTCCGTACCGGTCGACCCGTACCGAGCGGTCAACAGGCTTGCGGCGGCCGCACCGCCGATCGTCAGTGCACGGCGGCGGCTGACGCGGACCCCGGACCCTTCCTGTCGATCATCCGTCACGATATTTGGTGTCCAGTCCAGGGCCGTTTGAATCCCCCGGAACGCGGATAGCGTAAATCGCTCTCGAAGCAATCGGGCGTTCTTAATCGGATGCTCCTGTCAGTGGACCTGTATGCCCTCCTACCAGACGGAGACGAGCGTCGTGGCGCGATCTATCGACAGACGCGGGAGTCGTCCGCGGGAGGTAGCGGATGCGTAGCCACCGCTCGGTGCTGCTCGCACTCGTCGTCTCGACGGTGGCGCTCGGCCCCGCGGTGGCCGCCGCGCCGGTCGTCGCAGAGTCGACAGCGACCGATCCAGCAGTCACCGTCGAGTACGACGGCGACCGCGTGACCGTCGCGAACGGGACCTCACAGGTCGTCAGCGGAACCGCCGACGCGCCGAGAGGCACCGAAGTCCTCGTCCGGATTCGGTCAGTGGGCAACACAACGCCGCGGTTCCTCAAGACGGCGACGGGCGTCGTGACCGCCGACGGCACCTGGGCGGTCGCGTTCGACTTCTCGTCTCACAGCGCCGGCGAAACGTTCGTGCTGACGGCTCGGCTCGAGGACGGCTCCGCCGAAACCGAAGTCGACGGGACGGTCGTGAGCTGCGAGGGCGACTGCGCCGAGACGTCACCGAGCGGGACGCCGACGCCGATCCCCGAGCAGACGCAGATGCCCACGCGGGCGGCCGACGAGACGGCTCCCGTCGCGTTCCAGGAGAACGTCTTCGTCGTCGAGGCCGGTGGCGTCGCCGCGATTCCGATCTCCCTCGAAGCGCGCGAGGAGGCCGTCGTGGTGCTCGGAAGCGAGAGCGACGGGAACTACGAACTCGAAGCGCTCGTCCGCGACGAGGACGGTGACGGACGGGTGGTGCTCTACGTCGACACCGCACTCGCCGGCCGCGGCGGCGAGTCGCTCAGCGTCTCCGGTGGCGACAGCGTGGACGTGCGTTCGGAGACGTCCCTCGATTCGATGCTCGATCCGGCCAGCTACGGCGCCTCGCTGTACGCTGGCAGCGAACGGGCCGACCGCACTGCCGACGTCGGGAGCCTGGTCGTCCGGGCGGCCGACGCGCCGACGACTGATGCGGAGGGAAGCGCCGAACCGTCGCCGGAGACAGTAGCCGCGACCGGATCACCGGGTGGCGGTCTCGGCTCGCTCGCGATCGGTGCGGTCGTCAGCGGCGCGTTCCTCGTCGGCGGCGCAGTGCTCGCAGCGGTGCTTCTCAAGCGATGAGAGCGCGCTTCGGCGGGAGTGGCTTCGGGAGGGCCACGGCGGCAGACTGAGCCGGAGAGGGCCGGTCAGAAGGGGAGGAAGTTCGTCCCGAACGCGTACTTCGAGACGATGTCCACCGCAAAGAGCAGAAAGAGCGTCGCCGACGCATATCTGATCCATCGCAGATTGATGTAGTCCGACGCGCGCGAGAAGAACAGCGCGGTGAACAGGCTCACGGGGACGATCGCGAGCATCTCGCCGAACCAGATGGCGGGGTGGGCCCCGTACTGGACGGCCAGACCGATCGTGATCAACTGCGTCTTGTCGCCGAACTCGCCGACGACCATCAGCGAGAACGAGGGGAGAAAGCCCTCGAATCTGGCGGGGACGGCGTCGGCCACCTCCTCGGCGAGCGCCGGGCCGCCGTTCGTGACGGCCGCTGGCTCCTCCTCGGGAACGTCGTCGAAGTCCGACGTGTACAGAATCCAGACCGCGAAGACGAGAAACAGGCCCGCGGTGATCCCATCGAGGTAGAGTTCCGGGAGCGCGCCTTTGAGCGCGTTGCCGAGGAGGATCTCGAGCACCGTCCAGCCGCCGAAGGCGGTTGCCGCGCCGGCGACGACCACGTACGGGGAGTACTTCGTCGCGAGCGCAGCGATGACCAGCTGCCCTTTCTCCCCCGGAAGTACCAACAGTTGCAGCAGAAACGCCGAGATCAACACCTCGAACCACGGGACCATACCGGAGTCTGTCGCGCGGTCGAGACATCAATCTACGGTCGCGGGTGACGCTCGTTCGGGTGAGTGAAAAAGACCGTTTTCCGGCAGCGAGTACGCTCTGCCGACGCCGTCAGTGCTGGGTGTGGACGTCGACCGGGAAGTCGCGTTCGCCGGCCTCGATCGGCACGTCGAGCCAGTTCGAGGAAGGGACGAGCGGACACTCGTACATCGGGTTGTACGCGCAGGTGGGGTTGTACGCCTGGTTGAGATCGAGCACCCAGGTGTCGTCGTCGAGTTTGTCCTCCGCCGGTTCCAGGTCGATATACCGGCCCGCGCCGTACGTCTCGTCGCCGCTGGTCGCGTCGCGGAACGGCACCCACAGGCGGTCGCTGCCGTCGGTGGGCTGGAACGCGTCGAGCGACACCTCGGCGCCGTCGACGGCGAAACGGAACCGCCCGACGCGGCGGTACGTCTGCTCGCCGTCGGCGGTCGTCTCGACGGTGACGGTCTCGGGGTCGTCGTACCGTTCGAGTTCGAGCCGGTACCGGTAGTCGGCGTCGGCCTCGTAGTAGTCGAGCCCGGGGAAGTCCTCGCCGCGCAGCTCGGGCGGGATCGGCGAGCGCTGATTCTCCCGGAAGTACCGCTCTTTCCGGTCTCGGTTCTGCTCTATGGCCTGCATCCACGCACGTTCGTCTTCTGGGTCCATTGTGAGATGAGAGGGGGTTATCGATCGCGCAGTCGGTTCGATATTGTACGTACCGAACAAAAACACTTGTGCGGAGTGCAGTGACAGGCGCACGACCGCTACGCAGGCGACCCCGGCGGACGCTCGCGGCGCAAATTCCGCTGCTCCGGGGCCACGACCGTGTCGTATAGTCGCCCTCCGGGCTGGCCTCGAACCCGAGTTGCTGTTCGTGCTGTTGCTGTTCGCACTGCTGGCCGTACGGGTGTCGCCGGCGTGGTGGCGCTCGCACGTCGCCGTGAAACGGACGGCGAGTTCGCGGAGTTGCGGGCGCGCGTGGAGACGTCGGAGCCCGAGTCCGATTCGGAGCAGCCGCGATCCCGACGGAGACTGCCGGGGGCGCAGAGCGTCGCGAACGCTACAATAATACGTCGGCCGCGACAATCCGGGGTATGGAATACCGGTACGCCGGCGACGCCCACGAGCGGCTGTTCGCCTCGTATCAGGACGATACGGACCCGTTCCCGACCAGCGTGACGGCGTGCTTCCCCGAGCGGGACCACCGCAGACAGGAGGTCACACTGCTTCAGGAGCTGTTCTTCCCGACGGCTTGGAACGCGCCCGACCTCGTGCGCGACGAGTTGGCTGTGTTGGATCGCCTCGACGAACTCGGCAGCCTCGTCAAGGCGGGCGTCTGCCCGTACTCCGACGGTCGACCGAACGAGACGGTCGCGGCACTGCTCGACAGCCTCCCCGAGATCCGGCGACTGCTGAAGCGGGACGTCGAGGCCGCCTACAAGGGCGACCCCGCGGCGAAGACGTACATGGAGATCATCCGCTCGTACCCGGGCTTCCAGGCGATCCTGATCCAGCGCGTCGCACACGTCCTGTACGGCATCGGCGCGGCCGAGTACGCGCGAGAACTCACAGAGTACGCGAAGACGCAGACCGGGATCGACATCCACCCCGGCGCGGAGATCGGCGAGCACTTCTTCATCGACCACGGCACGGGCGTCGTCATCGGCGAGACAGCGACCGTCGGCGAGTGGGTCCGCCTCTATCAGGACGTCACGCTCGGCGCGCTCCACTTCGAGGAAGAGGAGGGCGACGAGCACGCCCTCAAGAAGGGGTACAAGCGCCACCCCGACATCGGCGACCACGTCGTCATCGGGGCCGGAACGAAGGTGCTCGGCGCGATCGAGGTCGGCGACCACGTCAGCATCGGTGCGAACTCCTGGATCACCGAGGATATCCCCGATCAGACGAAAGTGTACATCAAAGACCACCCGACGCAGGAGCGCAAGCGCTACGACGACTGATAGGGAGTATCGTAACTGTTCAGAGATTCTCGCCGTACCGTCCGGCGAGAAGTCTATGAGGACTTACGATGATCTCTACGAGGCGACGACGTGCCGTGACTGACGCGTTCGTGCTCGCGTTCGCGCCCGCGACTGCGCGGTCCAGTCACCGAAACCCACTTTTTCTCTGAGCGACGTGTTAGCAGCATCCAATGACCCTGTCCGACGAGGCTGATCTGTTCGCGTTACAGCCCGACCAGCCGTTCTTCGAGACGGTGTACACGGCGTCGCCGCTCGTGATCGTCGGGACGCGCGAGCCCGACGGCTCGGGCGACCTCGCGCCGAAGCATATGGCGATCCCGCTCGGTTGGGCGGACTACTTCGGGTTCGTCTGCACGCCGGCGCACGCCACCTACCAGAACGCCGAGCGGACGGGGTCGTTCACCGTCAGCTACCCGCGGCCCGAGAACGTCCTCGAGGCGACGCTCGCTGCCGGTCCCCGAGACGACGAGGGTCACAAGCCGTCGCTCGCCGGCGTCGAGACCGTCGAGGCCGACGCCATCGACGCGCCCGCGGTGAAGGACGCCTACGCAGTCCTCGAGTGTGAGGTCACCGAGATCGTAGACGGGTTCGGCGAGAACGCGCTCGTCGCCGGCGAGATCGTCGGGAAATACGTCCACAGCGACGCCTACCGCGACGACGACGCGGAGCCGGAGGCGCTCCTCGAGCGCGCGCCGGCGCTGGCGTATCTCTACCCCGACCGCTTCGCCAGCGTCAGCGAGACGCAGTCGTTCCCGTTCCCGGAGGGGTTCGAGCGATGACCGCCTCCGCCTCCGGGCACGACGATCAGGTCGAGCGGCGGATCCGGGAGTGGGCGGCGGCCCACCGCGAGGAGATCGCCGCCCACCTCCGGGAGCTCGTCGAGATCGAGACGCCCAGTGACGCCCCCGAGACGTTCGACGCGTTCTTCGAGCGTCTGGCCGCAGATCTCCGCGACGTCGGACTGGAGACCGACCGCGTCGCGGGCGAGACGACCGGCGGGCGGCTGGAGGCGTGGTCCCCCAGCGACGGAGACGGCGGGGACGAGGAGATCCAGTTCGTGCTCGGGCACGCCGACACGGTCTGGCCGCTCGGGACGGTCGCCGACGATCCGCCGGAACTGCGCGACGACGTCATCGAAGGCCCCGGCACGCTGGACATGAAGGGCGGGCTGACGCAGCTGGTGTTCGCGCTGCGCGCGCTCGAGGAGTTCGGGGTGGACCCCGCGTTACCGGTGCACGTGCTCGTCTCCAGCGACGAGGAGATCGGCAGCCCAGAGTCGAAGCCGCGGATCCGCGAGCTGGCCGCGCGGGCCAATCGGGTGTTCGTCCTCGAACCCGCGAGTGGCCCCGAGGGCAAGATCAAGATCGCGCGGAAGGCAGTCGGCCGCTTTACCGTCAGGATCGAGGGGAAGGCGGCCCACGCCGGGATCGAACCGGAGGCGGGCGCGAGCGCCACGGAGGAGCTCGGCAGCGTCATCCAGCAGCTCCACCGCCTCACCGACGTCGACGCGGGCGTGACCGTAAACGTGGGCCAGGTGGAAGCCGGGCTCCGGCCGAACGTGGTCGCGCCGGGCGCGAAAGCCGAGGTCGACGTGCGCGCCCCGACCGACGAGGCCGCGACAGCCGTCGAATCGAAGATCCGCTCGCTGGAGGCGTCGACGCCCGGTACGTCGCTCACGATCGAGGGCGGGTTCGGCCGGCCGCCGATGGAGCAGACCCCCGGCAACCGACTGCTCTGGGAGCGCGTCCAGCGGACCGGCCGTCGGCTCGGCTTCGAGTTGGAGGGGACGCGCTCGGGCGGAGCCAGCGACGGCAACGACGCGAGCCAGCACGCCCCCACGATCGACGGGTTCGGTGCCGTCGGCGACGGCGCACACCAGTCCTTCGAGTACGTCGATCTCGACGCGCTCGCCGACCGCGTCGCGCTCCTGACGGGCTGTCTGCTCGACGAGCCGCTGCCGGAGGATCCCGAGGAGCGACTGAGCGGCGGGACGGCTGGCGACGAGACGATCGGCGACGGAGCGACCGACGACGGGGCGACCGACGACGGGACGACCGACGACGGGGAGACTGACGACGGGGCGACCGACGACGAGACGATCGACGACAGGACGGCCGAGAACGGAGGCACGGGACGATGAACGCGGACGTCCACGCGTCGGTGACGCGGATCGCGGACCTGGAGGCCCGCGAGTACGACGTCGAAGCGCGGCCGCAGTCGGCGTGGGCGGACGGCGACTACGTGTTCGCGCGGGTGACTGAGCGTCCCGCGCCCGACGCGCGGCTCGAAAACCCCCAGGGGCGCCGCGTCGAACTGATGGAGGGCGAGACGATCGTCGGCGCGCTCGGGACGCGTCGCGCGACCCGCGGGTTCGTCGGCGGCTGGCGCGACGTCGGCGACGACGGGCGGATGCACGTCCTGACCGGCGGCGGCGTGCTCGGCCGCACCACGTCGGAGTCGGCGTACGCCCCGACGCCGATCGAGGTCGAGTACGAGGGCCACGTCGTCGTCGACGACGCGGTCGCGCGGATGGGGGAGTACGGCATCGACGCGCCGGAGACGCCCCTGGAGACGCCGGTCGTGCTCGTGTTCGGAACGAGTATGTCGGCGGGCAAGACGCTCAGCGCCCGCGTGATCATCCGCGTGCTCATAGAGCAGGGCTATCAGGTGGCCGGCTGCAAACTGACCGGGGCAGGCACCTACAGCGACGCGCTCTCGATGAGCGTCGCGGGCGCGGAGTGGGTCTACGACTTCGTCGACGCCGGACTCCCGACGACCGTCGTCCCCGAGGAGCGTTTCCGGGAGTCGGTCGGCTCCCTGCTCGGTCGGATTCAGGAACACGAGGCCGACGTGATCGTCGCGGAGGTGGGCGCGAGCCCGCTGGAACCGTACAACGGCGCGGCGGCGGTCGAGTTGCTCGGCGACCAGGTCGCGTTCACGCTGCTGTGTGCGTCCGATCCGTACGCCGTCGTCGGGATCGAGGACGCGTTCGGCCACTCGCCGGACCTCGTCGCCGGCATCGCGACGAACACGACCGCGGGCGTCGATCTGGTCGAGCGACTGACGGACTGCTCGGCGCTGAATCTCCAGAAGGAGGCCGCCAAAGGACCGCTGGCGGAGTTGCTCGCCGACGCGTTGCCCTGAACCAGCCGCCGGCGGAGTGCTGTAAAGGGTGGCGACGTCGAGGGGCGGACCCTCCGAGAGACCGCAGAACCCGCGCGCTCGTCGGACGAAAGGCCAAAACCCCCGGTCGACAATTCGAAGGGTATGGCATCTGCACAAACCCTTGTCAGTGACGTGATGTCGGCCCCGATCGAGACGATCAGCCCGGACGCGACGCTGGTCGAGGCCGCGAAGGCGATGCGCGAGAAGGACATCAACGCGCTACTGGTCCCGACGACCGAGGTCGCGATCGTCACCAGCACGGACGTCCTCGATGCGATCGCAACCGGTCAGGACCCCGAGGAGACGCCGGTGAACGCGGTGATGACCGAATCCGTGGAGACAGTACCGCCGGAGCTCAGACTGACGGAGGCGGCCGCGATGATGGAGACGTTCGGCATCAGTCACCTGCCGGTCGTCGACGACGACCCCGTCGGGATGGTCTCCTCGACGGACATCACCGCACAGCTCTCGTGAATCGCTTCGGCCACCTGTAGAGCGCACGATTGAACATCCCACGTCGAGAGAGTCCGGTATGGACATCGTCGAGGCACTCGACGCGGCGAACGGGACGACCTGCGTCGTCGGCGCGGGCGGGAAGAAGACCACGATGCGAACGCTCGCGGAGCGACTGGACCGCTCGATCGTCACCGCGACCGTTCGGATCCCGATCTTCGACGAGTGGGTCGACCGCGTCGCAGTCACCGAAGCGCCGGTCGAAGCCGTCCGCGAACAGATCGAGCGCGCGGAAGGCAAGTGGTCGCTCGGAGTCGTACCCGAACGGGAACGCGAGGACCGCTACTACGGCTACGATCCGGAGGTCGTCGATCGGCTTCGGCAACTGGAGCTCCCGGTGCTCGTCAAAGCCGACGGGGCGCGGATGCGGAAGTTCAAAGCGCCCGACGAGCACGAGCCGCGGCTGCCGAGAACAGCGGACACGGTGGTGTCGGTCGCGAGCGCCCACGTCGTCGGCGAGCCGCTCACCGAGGAGATCGTCCACCGCGTCGACGAGGTGGCCAGGCTGACTGGCCTAGAGCCGGGCGAGGAGATCAGCGCGGCGGACGTCGCGACGGTGCTGGCGAGCGAGGAGGGCGGCCGGAAGGGCGTGCCGGGGGATGCGACGGCCATCCCGTTGATAAATATGGTCGACGACGACGAACTCGAAGCGGCAGCCCGCGAGATCGCCGCGGAGATTCACGAGCGGATCGACGTGCCGCGCGTCGTCCTCGCGGAGATGCGGGCGGACGATCCCGTCGTCGACGTCGTCTGAGACGGGCCGAGGACGCGCCGGTGAGCCGCGGGCGGGCCACCGAGTCACCAGCCCACCGGGTCACGCCTCGCGGAGGCGTTCGGCCGCCGCTGCCAACTCCTCGCGGGTGTTGACGTTCTCGAAAGTCTCCAGCGAGGCGACGCGTTCGATCTCTGCGGACCCGACGACGACCTCGTCGAGTTCCGACAGCGGCGCGACGATCCGGTGGTCGTCGTTTGCGAGCGCGCGTCGACAGGCGGCGGCCATCGGCTCGGTTCGGTAGACGGCTTGTGTGGTCTGGTACCACTCGTCGGGGCGTGGGACGGCGGCGTCGTGTCCGGCCGCGCGTTCGAGAAGGTGCGCGGCGAAGTCGGGGTCGACGAACGGCATATCGCAGGCGACGACGAACGCGTAGGTGGCCGAGACCGCTTCGAGCCCGCGCGCGATACCGGCCATCGGCCCCTCGTCGGGGTCGCGGTCGACAGCGAACGTCGGGTCGTACTCGCTGTCCGCAAGCGCGTCGGCGATAGGGTCGACTTGCGCCGCGCGGCAGTTGATCACGATCTCGTCGACGACGGGGGTGATCCGGTCGACGACGCGGCGGATCATCGGCGTCCCGGCGAGTTCGGCGACCGCCTTGTCGCGATCGCCGAACCGGGTCGATCGGCCGCCGGCGAGGACGAGAGCAGCGGGCATAGCCGTAGTACCCAGTCAGCGCCAAAGAAGGTGACGCGCCCGTGGAAGCGGTGTGGCGGTGCGGCGGGGCTGGGGAACTCGGCAGCGCGGCAGCGGCCGACAGCGGAGTGCATTTATCCGCCGGGGCAGTTCGCTACGACGATGCGGGAGGACGAACTGGCGACGGCGCTCGTCGAGCACTTCGAGGCGGCGTTCGACGACGCGGCGGTTCGGCTCGAAGAGCCGTACGACCACTACGGCAACCGCGGCGTCGTCGACGTGTACGCGCGGACGTCGCCGCCGGAGCGCGTGTCGTATCTCGCCGAGCTGAAAGCCGATCCGGCGGTGCGGATGGCCGCCGGAGCCAACGAGATCCTCCGGCAGTACCGGCGGATGGAGCGGTACTTCTACGCCGACGACGCCCACGACCTCCGGACGCGACTCGGCCGCGACGGCCCGGGGCTCTATCTCCTCTTGCTCTTCGCTCCGACGGTGCGGTGCGTCGAGCACGTCGTACAGAACCGACGGCTCTACGGCTCGATCGACCCCGAACTGACCGTCGACGGCGTCCCCGCCGAACGCAAGGTCGCCTTCCTGGTCAATCTCGATTCCGCGCCGTCGGGCGGGCTCGGCTTCCTCTCGGTGAACGGCGACGTCGGGGTCGACTCGCCCCTCTTTCGCCGTGCGGTGCCGGACGGCTCCCGGCTGGCCGACGCGCTCGCCGACGCCGACGTGGCGCTGGGTTCAGGTGAGGATGACCGCGGCGACGGCGGCGCGGACTGAAGCACGGCGACGGCGACGCGGACTGAAGCACGGCGACGGCGACGCGGACTGACACGCGGCGAGCGGAGGCCCACTCCTTCGCTACCACGCGCGTTCGAGAATGGCCGCGATCTCGGCGACGCTCGGGTCGACACCCTCGGGCGCGACTGCGAGCAGATCGTCCTCGCGGATCGACTCGGCGATGGCTGGGAAGTCCGCCTGCTCGACGCCGTCGACGTCCCGGAGTCGGCTCGGCAGCCCGAGATCGTCGCGAACAGCTTCGACGGCGTCGACGATCGCCGCGGCGACCTCGTCGTCCGACCGGGTGACGACGTCCAGCCCCAGCGCCTCGGCGAGGATCTCGCGGCGGGCGTCGGCCTCGCGGAAGACGTATCGCAGCACCCAGGGAGCGACGACGCCGTGGATCGTTCCCTGGTGGACGTCGGAGGCGTGCGAGAAGCCGTGGCCGAAGGCGTGGACGATCGACGCCCGATAGCCCTCCGCGCCGGCGAGACCGTACTGGACGTTCACGATACCCGCGAGAACGTCGGCGAGGCGCTCGGCGTCCATCGGCTCCTCACGGATCGTCGGGAGGCCCGAGCGGAGGAGCCGGAGCCCACGCGCGGCCGTGCCGTCGGTGATCGGCGTCGCGAGCGGCGAGTAGAGCATCTCGATCCCCTTGTCGAAGCCGTTCATCGCCGAGGTCGCGAGGACGGACGCGGGCGTCGTTCGGAACAGATCGGCGTCGTAGAACAGCGCCGCCGGCATCAGACGCGGGTCGCCGACTCCGCCGCTCCGCGGGGTCTGCGCGTCCGTGTCCCCACCAGCACCCTCGGCAGCGAGGTCCGCGTCGCGCTCCAGCGTGAGCGTCACGCCGGCGATGTCCGAGAGGTCCGCGCCGGCGAGCGTCGTCGGGACGGCGACGATCGGCAGCGGATCGCCCTCGGGCGCGACCGGGAGCCCGCCGGTGGCGACGGCGTCGCGGGCGATAGCGGCCGCCGCGTCGCCGTGTGAGGAGAGCGCGGCGAGGACTTTCGCGGTGTCGAGCGTGCTGCCGCCGCCGACGGCGACGACGACGTCGGCGTCCGCATTCCGCGCCGCCTCGAATCCGGCGAGCGCCGTTCCGAGCGTCTTCGCCGGCGTCGTCTCCGGGAACGCCGCGACCAGGCGGTCGCCGAGCCCCTGTCTGATCGGGTCGACGACCGCCGACGTCGTGCCGACGGTCCGGCCGCTGACCAGCAGCGCTCGCTCGCGCCCCTGACGGTCGAGTTCCTCGCCCAGGCGGTCGACGCAGCCCGGACCGACGACGATGCGCCCGGGCCGGAAGTCGAACGTGAATCTCTCGGAGGCCATCTGGCGGGAGTTCGCGGCGGAACGAGAAAGAACCACGCGGCCCGGGCGGGGGGTGGGACTCTCGCCGGTTCGGACAGGTCGCGGCGACGCGCGGCTACGCGTCCGTCTCGTCTTCGAGGGCTGTGATAGCCTCGTCGAACGCCCGGCGGGTCTGCTCGTCCGCCGGTCCGCCCGGATACGCCTCGCGAAGTGCCGGGAGCGCTGCCGGATCGCCGAGCCGACGGAGCGTCTCGGCCGCCCACGAGGGATACCCGTTCCCCCGGCCGCGGTCGAGGAGACCACAGAGAGCGTCCCGCAGCCACGGCTCGGGGTCCGAATCCGGGTCGGCGGCTGTGACGAATCCGAGGACGAAGAGCAGATGGTACGGCGTGTTGCGGTCGCTGCGCAGGAGGTCGCGGAGCTCGTCGGCGTGCGCATCGAACAGATCGGGCCGGTCACGAGCGACGCGGGCGAGCGCGTCGGCGACGAACACCACGGTCCGAATCCGATCGTCGCCCATCCACGTCGCGGGAGCGGGGATCCGCTCGACGTCGTCGGGGTACGTGCGGGACGCCGCGAGCAGGTCTGTTACGAAGGGCCCGAACAGCGCTGGGCGCTCGTGGAGGTGCTGAATCGCCTCCGCAGCAGCGACTGTCGTCGCGGCGTCCTCGGAGTCGAGCAACGCGACGACACGCGACAGTTCCTCCCGCGAGACCGTGTCAGGGCGCTCGTCGGCGCGCGTTGCCAGTTGCTCTGCGAGCGCCCGTCGGGCAGCCGGATCGTCGGGGATCGAATCCGCTCGTTCGTCGGTCATCGCGTCAGATCGAGGTGGTGGTCGAGCACGACCTCGAAGTCGGACTCCGTCGCCAGCGCGTCCGAGTTGATGCCGTGCGCCTCGCTCGTCTCGAACTGGTAGAAGTGGTCGGGCGCGGCCCGGGTCGGGGAGTCGTCGTCTGCCAAGAACTGGTACACCCGCTCGCGTTCGTCGTCGAGTTCCTCGGGAGTCGGGACGTCGCTTTCGGCCCCCGACTGCCAGAGCAGTGCCTCGGTCAGTTCGGCGTCGACGTCGTAGGCGTCGATCAACTCCTGTGCTCGAGTTGTCATACCCTGACTCCTCAGAGCAGGCACATAAACGTGCGGTGGACCGTACAGCGCCGACCGCCGGCCGCCAGCCGACCGACGGCCCGTCAGTCGGAACCGAACGTAAGCGACGCTAGCACGAACAGCATCCCGCTCGAGACGATGACCGACTGCGCGAACGCCGCCGACCGCAGTGACGTGTCGAACGTCTGGTAGATGAGGCTCTCGCAGACCGCGCCGACGCCGATGAAGACGAACCCGACGGCGACGTAAAGCATCGGGCTGTTCGCGCTGCGCTTGTAGCCGTGGTAGGCCAGATACGCGACGAGCAGGCTGAGCACGAGCGTGACCAGTTTCACGCCGAGGATCGGAGGGTCGATCATCGGGTGGCGTCCCGGATATCGCTCCACAGCGCCGTGAAGTTGTCAGCGAGCTCGTCCCGGGTGTCGATCGATAGCGACAGTTCGCCGTCGGCGACTTCGACGTGGATCGCCTCGAGCGTCGTCTCGAACCGCCGACGGTGTGAGCCGTCGTCGCCGACTGTCGAGTGCTCCTCGACGAGGCCGTACTCCTGCAACGTCGAGAGCCGGCGGTAGACCGTCGACAGCGAGGCGTCGCAGACCTCGCGGAGTTCTTTCGCCGTACGCGGCTCCCGGTCGGCTGCGAGCAGGATACGCCGCGCGTAGTCGTCCGCAAGCAACTGGAAGATGGGCGTGTCCGCGCTCTCTCGGCGCGTCATACCGGCGCTACAGCGTCCGTCTGCAAAGAGGCGGCGGTTCTTCGGGTGCGGCCATCGTCGCGTTCGCCCGCTGTGCAAAGAGCCGGCTCCATTTATGTGCGCGGTGGTGCTGATTCGGGATATGAACCGATCGCGCACACGGATCGGCAAGTCAGTGCTGGTCGGCGCTGGCTCGTTTCTCCTCTTCGGGGTCGTTACGGGACTGATTCCGAACCCGCTCTACGTGCGGATGGTGCCGCGCACCCCGCTCGACTACCTGTTTCTCGTCCTGACGGCGGCGTTCCTGGGTGCGTACACGCTCCAGCGGACGCACGCGAGTCAGCGCGACGACGGAACTGCCACCGCGAGCGCCGTCCTCGGCTTCCTCGCCTTCGGCTGTCCGATCTGCAACGCGCTGTTGCTGGCGCTTTTCAGCAGTTCGGCGCTGATGACGTACTTCGACCCGCTCCGGCCGCTCGTGGGTGCGGTGAGCGTCGTCGTCTTCGGCGGCCTGCTGTACGTCCGATCGCAACGCTCGTGTGACGTCTGCGTCGAGCAGCCGTCGGGGTCGGCGACGGAATGAGCGAGTCCGCGGGGTCGGGTGCCGAAATCGGGGCGAGTGACGGCACCGAGTCGAGTGACGATACCGAATCGAGCAAGCGGTGGTCGCTGCTCGGCCTCGGCGGCGCGGTGAGTCTCTGCTGTCTCTTCGCTGCGCCGGCAGCGGGCGGGGCCGTGAGCGGAACCGTCGCCGGCGGCGCGACGGCCGCACTGGGCGGCGGCGTCGTCAGGATTCTCGTCTCGGCGCTCACCGTCGGTGCTATCGGCGCAGCCCTCCGGTATCGGACTCGCGGCTGCGAGTGCGGCTGCGACGCCGACGCGTGCGAGACGTAGAGAGAGGTGCGACGCCACATATGCAAAGCGAAGCGGGAGGTGCGACGCCACGTATGCAAAGCGGAGCGGGAGGTGCGACGCCACGTATGCAAAGCGGAGCCGAAACCGTGTCGGAGAGAGCCGCCGACCGCCCTCAGTCGGTCCTCGACGGGACCGAACACCGTCGCGGATCGCCGATCCGGGAGAGGTAGCCGACGAGCAGCGCGAGCCCGGCGAGTCGGACCAGATTCCCGTGGAACGGCAGCGTCGCGAGCGCGCCGGCGAATCCGAGGAGCCCGAGCACGCCCGCGCCGCAGCTCGCACAGCCCGAGGCGAGGAGGCCGGGGAGGACACTCGAGACGCCGCGAGCGCTGCGCAGTCCGGCGAGTCTCACTCGCCCGATCGCCGTCGTGAGCGCGACGCCGGTCGCGACGGCGTAGACGACGATCAGGCCGAGGCCGAGCGCGCCGATCGTCTCGTAGGTGTTCGCCGTCAGCGCGAGCACGGCGTCGTCCGCGTACGCGAGATCCGCGCCGAGCATCTGCACCGTGTACTCCGGAAACGAACTCAACACCAGCAGACAGTACGTCGCGACCGCGACCGCGACCGTCCCGACCGTCCGCGACGCCGAGGTGAACGGGTACGCGACCGCCGCGGTGAGCCGGCCGGCGTGACTGTCTCGGGGCGTCTCAGACATCGCCGACGGCACCCTTCACTTTCGAGATCGCCTCGTCGAAGCGGTCGTACGGCTGTGCGCCGACCATCTTGCCCGCCGCGTTCGTCTCCCGGTTGTAGAGGACGAACGCGGGGGAGCCACGGATCCCGTACTGGGAGGCCTGCTGGACGTCCTCCCGGATCGACGCTTCGATAGCGGAGCCCCGCTCGGTTGCGCAGGCGTCGACCGCCGCCGCGTCGATCCCGTCGACGCGGCGCGTGATGTCCAAGAGGTTCGCCCGCGACGCCCACTCGGAGTTCCCCCGCTCTTGGGCGTCGAAGACAGCCGAGTGCCACGCCCAGTAGCGAGCGGGCGTCTCCTCGCGGACCTGCCGCCAGACGCAGCGATCCAGCACGGCGGCGGTCGTCGACGCCTCGCCGAGGTACGGGTACTCGATGAACACGATCCGGACTGAGCCCGTCTCGACGTGGTTCTCGATCAACTCCGGGAGCGTGTTCCGCTCGAACCGCCGGCAGAACGGGCACTGGTAGTCGCTCCAGTAGTACACGTCGAGCGACGCGTCGGAGACGCCCATAATCGGGTGGCCCCGAAGATCGATGCCGAAGTCGCTCGTCGCCGTGCTGCGGTGGAACGGCACGTCGGGCGGTGGCGACGGCTCCGCGTCGAGCCGCGAGGCTCCGTAGACGACGCCAGCACCGGCAAGCACCGTTCCGAGCCCGCCGAGGAGGGCGCGCCGTGTCGTCGGTGAGTCTGGCAGATCCATAGGTGAGAGACGGGACACGACACATAAATCCGACACGGCGATATGCTGAGTCTGCAAACGGGGCGTGAAGGTGGCTAACAGTCCTGACTCGGCCGACGAGTCGATCAGCGTAAGGGTCGCTGTCGACTGCGTCGTCGTATGGATGTCCTCGGCCGGCTGCTCGGACTGCTCGCGCTCCTGTTGATCGGGACGGGGCTGCGAACGTCGGGGATACTCGACGAGTCGCGCACCCAACGCCTCAACGACGTGGCGTACTACGTCGCGCTGCCGGCGCTGATCTTCGTCTCGACGTACGATCGGGCGATCGACGAACTGCTCACGCCGGCGCTCTTTCTCGGGCTCCTCGCCGTAGTGTTCGGGACCGCCGGGCTGGCGTGGGTCGTCCACCGAAGCCGACCCGCGAGCGGCCGCCAGAGCGTCGCGATCGTGCAGTCGTATCACTCGAACATCGGCTATCTGGGGCTCCCACTCGTCGCGGCGACGTTCGACGCGCAGGTGACTGCGATCGCCAGCGTCGTCCTCGGCGTGGTCTCGCTGACGCAGGTGCCGCTCACGGTGCTCGTTCTCACCACAATCAACGGGGCGGACGCCACTGTCGGCTCGGAGCTGGGCCGCCTGGCCCGTAATCCCGTGCTCGTGACGCTACTGGCCGGATTGACGGTCGGTTCGCTCGGGCTCTCTCTCCCGGCGGTCGTCACCGGCGGGCTCGACGTACTCGGCACGCTTGCGCTGCCGATCGCGCTGCTGTGCGTCGGCGCGTCGCTGCAGCTCGACCGCCCGGACGTCGACGTCGGCGCGACCGGCTCGGTCGTGGCGCTGAAGATCGCGCTGATGCCGGCGCTCGGCTGGCTCGTGTTCTCGCTGCTCTCGGTCGACGCGGCGACGTTCACGGCGACGATCGTGATGCTCGGAACGCCGACGGCGGTGTCGACGTACGTCTTCGCCAACGAACTCGGCGGCGACGAGACGTTCGCCTCGCTGAACGTCTTTCTGACCACGCTGGCGTCGGTCGCGTCGCTGTTCGTGCTCATCCAAGCCGTCAGCTGAGAGTCCGTGGATCGGCCGAAAGCCGTGCGTCACTGAGAGCCCGCACGCCAGTGAGGGTCGACGCGGGGCCATCACGCCTCCCGGTCGAGCCAGCCCGCAACGACCAGGTAGTCGCGCGCGAAGACTGCCAGCGAGGGTGCGAGAACGATCGCCGCGAGCGGCCGGACGAGCGCGGGCGAGAGCAACGGGGAGAGCGCGAGCGTGATGAACACCATCTGGAGCCCGGCGAGGGGCCGTCGAACGACGCTCGGTGGGAGGTCGTACACGGGGCGGCCGCGACGGCGGCGCAGCCCGCGACCGAGCTTGAACAGATAGCGCGCCGCCGACAGCGACAGATACCAGACGGGGAGCTGTCCCCACAGCACCGCCACGAGCGGCGCGACGAGGAAGCCCGTCGTGTCGAACGCCAGATCCAGTTTCGCGCCGAGGACGGTCGTCCGGCCGGTCCGCCGGGCGAGGAAGCCGTCGAGGAAGTCGAGCACACAGCCCGTGCCGTAGAGCAGCGCCGGTAGCCACGCGACCTGCGGGGTGGGCGCGACCGCGCCGAAGCCGGCGAGCGCCGCGAACAGGAGTCCGCGGGTGAGCGTCACGAGGTTCGGCGCGCCCAGCGACTCCTGCACTGACGCTCGGCTCCCACTGCCGTCCGGCCGGTTCGCGTCCAGGTGGCGGTAGGTGAACCACAGCTCGAAGCCGATCACGACCGTGACAGGGACGAGCCACCGGACCGCGACCGGCGGCAGTGCGGTGAGCGGCGCGGCCAGAAGCACCGCCGCCTCCTCGATACCGAGTGCGAGCGCTGCTGCACCGCCGACGGCGAGGAGGATCGTGGTCACGGCGACGGCTGCCCACTCGCGCTGGAGCGCCGCCGGGACCGTCCGGGCGTCGGTCACCGCTCGAACTCCGGATCTTCCAGCGTCGCCAGGCGGTCGCGGTCGGCGTCGGTGAGTCGGAGCCGCGCGGCCGCGAGGTTCGCGACGACGTGGTCGGGGTCGTTGCTGGCCGGGATCGGAACCGTACCGCGGTCGACGTGGTAGGCGACGGCGACCGCCGCGGGCGAGACGCCGTGGTCGGCCGCGATGTCGGCGAGGACCGGTTCGTCGAGCAGCCCCGGAGCCGACAGCGGCGAGTGCGCGAGCACCCGGATCCCGCGGGCGTGGCACGCCCGGACCAGTTCGGTCCGCGGCTGATACGGGTGCGATTCGATCTGCACGATCGCCGGCGGAACGCGGGCGTGTTCGAGAATCGTCTCCAGCTGCGCGAGCGAGACGTTGCAGACGCCCAGCGTCCGGGTGAGTCCGCGGTCGTGGAGCGTCTCCAGCCGTCGCCACGTCTCCACCAGCGAGGTGTCGGCGCGCGCCGGGTCCCCGTCGTCGTCGGTCGGGAACGTCAGCGCCTCCTGCTCGGCCGGCGGCAGCGAGGCGAGCTCCGAGAGCGGTCCCTGGTACGCCCAGGCGTCGGGCCAGTGGAGCAGATACGAGTCGAGCGCGTCGACGCCGAGTTCCGCGAGCGTCCCCTCGCAGGCCTCCGCGACGTGTTCGTGGTTCGTGTTCCAGACCTTGCTGAGGAGAAAGAGCCCCTCGCGGTCGGGCGCGCCGGGAGCGTCGAGGAGGTCGCCGATCCGCGACTCGTTGCCGTACAGTTCGGCCGAATCGAGCAGGCGGTAGCCCGCGTCGACTGCGGTCGCGATCGAGTCGATCCGGTCGACGTACTCGCCGTCGCGGTAGCGCGAACAGCCGAAGCCGACGGGCGGGAGTCGGACGGCGGCGTCGCGGCCAGCGGCGGTCCGTTCCGGCGGGGATCGGCGAGTCGCGTCTGCCTGTGCGTCGTCGTCCGGGGGCGGAGTCGTGCCCGCCGCCCGCGCCGGCGGTCTGACTGGGCGTGCGGAGGAGGTGACGCGGCCGGATTCTGCGGCGTCGATCGCGGGAGAGAGTCCCTCTCCGCCGGGGACCGACGCCGTGCCGTCGCCGTCGGCCGCTCGCTCGATCGCGTTGCAGACGGCGACGACGTGGGCCGCGCGCCGCGCGCCGCCGGTCGAGGGGGTCCCGCGGTCGATGGCCGCCGCGAGCCGTTCGGGACCGGCGAGATACGGCCGCTCGCGCCGCGGCGACGGGTGCGGTGCTGCGACGTAGGGACGACCCGCGCCGCCCACCGAGACGGTGTCGCGCTCGGCCGCGAGCGCGCCGGCGTCGGCGAGATACAGCGAGCCGTCGTCGCCGTGGAGCTCCAGGCTGTTGAACTCGCGGCTGCGGTGCGGCGCGTACAGGCTCGCCGTCAGGCGGATCGTGGGGCCGGTCTCGAACGCGAGCGTCGTCTCGACGTGTGCCGGGCGGGTCGGGGTTCGGTCCTCGCGCTCGGGCCAGACGTCGAGAGCATCGGCGCTCCGAACGTCGGCGACGGGCCCGAACCACGAGACGAGCAGCGACAGCGGGTACACCGCACCGTCGTACAGCGGACCGACGCGGAGGAACGACGCCGGGGCGTCGTGCCACTCCGTGACGCGTCCGACGTGGGCGTGGGCGTAGCCGAGTCTGATCGGCCCGAATCGGCCGTCGCCGAGGAGTCGCCGAGCGTGACGCTGGGCGTCGCAGCGGTGATTGATCGGGGCGCAGCCGAGCGCGAGGTCGCGCCGCTCGGCGGTCGCGACGAGGTCGGCCGCGCGGTCGGCATCGAGCGCGAGCGGCTTCTCGCTGAAGACGTTGCGGTTCGCGCGGAGACAGGTCTCCGTGACGTCGGCGTGGGCCGCGTGGCTCGTGAGATTCACGACGAGCGGGGCCGACTCGGCGGCGAGGAGTTCCGAAAGATCGGTGTACGGCGTCGCGCCGTGGGCCGCAGCCAGCGTCTCCGCTCGCTCGGCGTCCAGGTCGCAGACGGCGGTGAGTTCGAGCGGCGACGCATCGAGGGCGGCGGCGTACTTTCGGGCGACCGCGCCCGCGCCGACGAACGCGCACTTCATCGGCGGACGTTCGGAGGGAGGGATCAAAAACGCGCTGGGCGAGGCAGCCCTCCGAGGTCGGCGCGGTCAGTCGGACGCGCAGCCTCGGGCGGCTGGCGGGAGCGCGGCCTCGGACAGTCGGCGCGAACCAGCGAGCCCAACGGTATATACGCGCGGCGCGGCCACCGTGACGTATGGCCCGCATCGCCGTCCTGCACAACACGCTCGACTTCCAGGGCGGTGCCGACGTCGTCTGTCTGTCGGTCTGTGCCGCGCTCCAACGCGAGCACGACGTCGCGCTGTTCACGCTCTCGGAGACGCGTCCGGGGGCGCTCGCGGAGCGGTTCGGGATCGACCTCGACGCCGCGGCGCTCGACGTTCGAATGCCGCCCGGAGCTGTCCTCGTCGCGCGGATACTCTCGGCCGCCGCGCCGGCGATCGGCCCGCAGCTCGCGCTTCGGTCGGTGCCGGTCCGCTACGCGTTCGAGCGGGCGGCCGCGGAGTTCGACCTCGCGGTCAGCACGGCCAACGAGCTGTCACTGTCGGTCCCGTCGGTGCAGTACGTTCACTACCCGCAGTTCCACGGCGACCGGCTCCCGGACTCCACTGCGGGTATCTCGGACCGGCTCTGGAGCAGACTCGCCGCTCCCGAGCGCGACGCACTCGACAGCGACGCGGTAACGCTGCTCGCGAACTCGGCGTGGACGGCCGGCGTCGTCGACGACGTCTACGGCGTCGAGCCGTCCGTGCTCCACCCGCCGGTCGATCCGATCGAGGGCGGCCGCGACTGGGACGACCGGGAGGACGGCCTCGTCGTCGTCGGACGACTCGCACCCGACAAGCGGCCGCTCGAAGCGGTTCGGATCGTCGACGGCGTCCGGGAGCGAGGACACGACCTACACCTGCACATCGTCGGTGCCGCACCGCGCGCGTACCGCGCCTACGCCCGGCGAGTGGAGGCCGCCGCGGCGGAGCGATCGTACGTCACCGTCGAGCGTGACGCCTCGCGTGGGCGGCTCGAATCACTCCTCGGGTCGCACAAGTACGGGCTGAACCTCAAGCCCGAGGAGCACTTCGGGATGTCGGTGGCGGAGTACGTCGCCGCCGGAATGGTCGCGTTCGCGCCCGACAGCGGCGGACAGCGGGAGATTCTCGACGAACGTGACGACCGGCTGTTCGCGTCGCCGACGGAGGCCGTCGACCACCTCGTCGCTGCGATAGATGCCGACACTCCCCCGGAGCTGCCGGCCGACCGGTTCACCGCAGCCCGATTCCGCGACGAGATCCGTCGTGTCGTCAGCCGGCGCCTACAGTAGCGTTTGCAACTGACTGCGTAGCCGGTCGAGCGCCGGCGTGCGATCGAGTGAGTGAACAATTGCAAACACGACTATACATTGAAGTCGATCTGCGTCCATTGTGAAGGTATGGCTACACAAACAGCGCAGACGACGGGCCTACAGACAGAGTCGCTCACCGGGATCCACTGGCTCGGCATCGCCCTCGCGGCCGTGACCGGTCTCCTCCACCTGGGGCTGGGCGCAGCGTTTCTCGCGTCGGATTCGCTGACGAACCCGCTCGCGTGGTCGTTCATCTTCGCGGGCATCGGCTTCGGCGTCGGTATCGCGGCTATCCTCACCGACTACCGCCGCCGGCTGATGTATCTGCTCGGAATCCCGTTCACCGCCGGACAGATCGTCGCGTGGTACGCTCTCAACGCGCCGGACTTCTCGCCACCCGGCCTGCTAGACAAGGCAGTACAGCTACTGCTGATCGTCGTGCTGGTGGTGTTGTACCGGCAGTCGAAGCCGACACCGGGCCAGTGAGGAGCCGACCGTCACGTCGCGAAGTCGACGCGGAGGCCGAATGCCTCGCCGGTGCCGGAGCCGGTGGCTTCGAGCCTGAACGTCCCGGAGAGCGTGAACCCGTCGGTGAAGCTACCGTTCGAGAGGAGGAGACTCCGCGCCCCCTGGTCCGTCGTCGTGCTGAATCCGTCCGGTGAGCCGATCGAGGCACCGTCGATCTTCAGTTCGGACACCTCGGCGGTCGTGACGCTGGGGTCTCGGTTTTTGAGCTGAATCACGAGGGCGTCTCCGCCGACCGAGATCTGGTCGGTCGCGACCGTCGCTCCCGCGACAGTCAGTGTGAGCGTCGTGCCGTCGTAGGTGAGGGTGAACTGCCGGGTCGTCCCGTCGGTCGGCAGCGAGATCGACGACGACGAGAGTTCACTCTCGCTCTGATCGCGGAACTGAACCTTGTCCTTGCTCCACAGGATCCGCGCGTGTCCGCTCGAGGAGTATCCGGCCGCTTCGAGCCGTTTGTCGCCGAATCCGATGTCGGAGTCGCCGCCGTCGCCGTTCGTCTTGATCTTCTCGTTCGTTCCGGTGAACGTCGGCGTCTCGGGGGCCGTGACCGTCCGTTCAGAGAGCACCGAACTGCGGTCGCTGTCCGGTGGCGACCAGAGGACGCGGACGTCTTTCTCCCCGGAGACCACAAGCTGTGCGGCGTCGCCCGCCGACACCGACTGTGCCGGACCGGCCGCCTGCCACGCTCGGTCGGTCTCGCCGACCTGTAGCGCGAGCTCCTCGGCGGGGATCGTCTCTCCGGCCTCGTGAGTGATGGTGAGGGCGTTCCCGTTCTGGAGGTACGAAAACGACGCCTGCGGGGCCGGCTCCTGTGTCGCTCGCTCGACGACGCCCAGAAAGTTGAACGCGAGGACGCTTCCCAAGACGAGGACGATTGCTACGAGCAGGACCGTCGCCACGACCGGAGACACTCCTCGCTCCCGGTTCCGTCGGGGACCCATACTAGTGACTAACCGTGGTCAGCTGTCATAAAATTGCATCGTTCGTTACTCGATGTGGCCTTCTTCGCGGAGCTGCTCGGCGTCCTGCTCGGAGTACCGCCACTCGATGTTCGCCTTCTCGTCCTGCCAATCCCACGGTTCGACGAGGACGACGTCGCCCTCGTTGATCCAGGTTCGGTACTTCATTCGGCCGGGGATTCGGCCCATCCGGTTCTTTCCGTCGGCACAGCGTACGCGGACGTGGTTGCCGCCGTTGTGTTCGACGACGACAGCGAACAGCTCGTCTCCGTGGGGCATCCGAAGGTTGCGACGCCCTGATTCTTCAGTCACATATTAAGTACGTCGGGAGGACGGATAAATTACCGGTTCCGGCGTGCCGATACTGCGTTCCGGGGTGTGAGAGCCCCTCTCACCGGTCGTCCGAGCGGGCGTCTGGGAGCGAAGCGCCACCGTCGGAAGCGGCGGCATCAGCGCCTGCGCTCGCGTCCGCGTCGACGCTCGCAGAGACCGCGTCGTCGACTCGCGAGGAAGTTCTAGAGGCACCGCGTGTCGCGTGACCGGAAGTCCCGTCGCCGACCGTGAACTGCGAGAGCAGGTGCTGAAGCTCGTCGGCCTCCTGTGCGAGCGTCTGCGTGCTCTGAGCGACCTGCGTGAGCGACGACGCCTGTTCTTCCGCAGCCGCAGAGACGTTCGCGGATTCGTCGCTGACCTGTTCTGCCCGGTCGGCGACGTCGTCGATCATACTTGCGACCTCCTCAGTCGAGGCCGCCTGATCGTCTGCCGCGTCGCTGATCTCCTGGATGCTGTCGTTCACGTCGTCGACGTTCGCGGCGATCTCGTCGAGCGACTCGAGCGCGTCTTCGATCGTCTCCGTGCCCGTCGTGACCCGATCACCCATCTGCTGGATGTCGGACACGGCATTCGTCGTCGAAGCCTGAATTCCCTCGATGAGCGAGGCAACCTCGTCGGTGGCGTCGTCGACCTCACCGGCTAGCTGCTTGATCTCGTCGGCGACGACGGCGAAACCCTCGCCAGCGTCGCCGGCCCGTGCGGCCTCGATCGAGGCGTTCAAAGCGAGCAGATTCGTCTGCTCCGCGATGTCGGTGATGAGCTCGACGACCTCGCCGATCTCGTCGATCTCGTCGGCGAGCGATTCGATCTCCTCGATCGTCTCCTCGGATTTGGTCTCGATCGCGCCCATCTCGTCGACAGCTTCGACGGCCGCTTGCTGTCCCTCACGGCCGAGATCGGCCGTCTGCTGTGACGTCCGGGAGATCTCGGTGGCCGAGGACGCGACCTCCTCGATGGTCCCCGAGAGGTTCTGGGTTTCGCTCGCGACCTCGCTGAGGTTCTCCGACTGGGCCTCGGCGTCCGCAGAGATCTCCTGAATCGACTGGCTGACCTGCTCGCTTGCGCTCTGGCTCTCCTCGGTGCCGGCAGTGACTTCCTCGCTGGACGTCGCGACCGCCGTCGCGAACGAGCGGATCTGCGAGAACGTCTCCTCCAGTTCGGCCATCATCCCGTTGAACGTCCGGGCGATGTCACGCATCGAGTCGTTCCGGCTCTGGGGGTCCATCCGGCTGGTGAGGTCGCCCGCAGCCGCATCCTCCATCACCCGCTGGTACGCCGTCGCCTTCGCTTCGAGGTGGTGGTTGAGTTCGTTTGCCTGCTCGCGTGCGGACTCGGCGTCGTCTAAGGCCTCGACGACGTTCTGCTTCATCGACTGGACGGCCTCTGTCGCCAACTGTGTCTCGTAACTGTCCTCGGAGATGCGGATCTCGCGGTCCATCTCGCCCTCGGCGACGGCGTTTGCGTCGGCCGCGAGCGCTTTGATCGGGCTGGCGAGGCGGCGAGAGATGAACGTCCCGCCGAGGAGGACGGCCACGGCTGCGATCCCGGCGATACCGAGAATCGACCTCGTGAGCGTTCGCGAAGCCGCGATCATCTCTGCGCGGGGAACGGCCTGGAGAACGTAGTAGTCGATACCGCTTGCGAGTTCGACGCGCCGGTACTGGGCGATCCACGTACGGCCGCCACGCTCGAAGTTCACCGACCCGGATGCGCCCTGTACCGCGTTCATCGGGACCGTGAGATTCCCGGCGAGAGACGTGTCGAACGCGCTGTCGGGGTTGCGGCCGTTCGCGACGTACGCTGCACCGATGTCGTCGCCCTCGGCGTTCGTGTAGGCGGGGTCGATCATCATCCCGTACCCGGAGCCGTTGGTGCCGAGGTCGCGGACGGGCTCTGTGATCTGTGCGGCGTCGTAGTTGATGATCACGAGTCCGACGCGTTCGCCGTCGATTTCCAGCGGCGTCGCGTACCGGATGGCCGGCGAGTCAGTCGCTCGAGCGATGTTGATCGACGAGACGTACACGCCGTCGCTGGCGGTTGTCTGCTCGACGACGACGTCTCGGAACCACTGTTTGTCGCCTTTGTAGTCGGCGGTGTCCTCCTCACCGAGTTTGTAGCCCGTCAGGACGTTGCCGTCCTTCCAGAACACGCGGATCATATCGATGTTGGGGTTCTGTGCGGCTACTTCAGCGAAGAACGCCTGGGTGTTCTGATACGACTGGGTGTCGCCGAGCGTCTCCGGGTACACCGTCCCGCGGTCGTAGTCGTCCACGCGGCTGTCGATCGTATCGTTCTGGTAACGGTGTCGCGCCAGATCACGCACGTACGGGTTCGTCGCGACCACGCGCACCTGCCGCTCGTAGAACTCCGACCGCGTCTGGAGGTTGTTCGAGATGCTCTCCAGTTGCTTCTGCTGCGCCGTCGTCGACTGTTCTTCCAGTGCGCTCGACGCCTGCGTGTGCGCGAGCGCCGTCGTGGCACCGAGCGGAAGCAGGCTCGCCACGAGGATCGCGAGCACGATTTTGAACTCGAAACGACTCGTGATGTCGTGAAGCTTATCGCGCATCGACGATCTCCGCTCTTAGGCCGGTCGGGGCCGTTCGGATGCTCGGACGTCGATGCGCCGCCGTGCGGTGGGCGCTGGAGCCGCCGACGTTCCCCGTCGCGCTCTCGGGCGCCGACTGCACGCCGATCGACGTGAGACGAGATCCAGTGCCCTCGATCGCATCACCTTGGTACACGATGCCTAAGCGCCGGAAAGCAGACTATTTATCTGTTGAGACCCGATTATATTTTCTGATAATATCGTAGTGGAGGGAGAACAAGTGCACAGAATCACTGGTACCGACGGCTCTTTACTGTTCAATCTTAACGTGATGGAGGCGTCGAGTGATCAGATTCGATAGTCGGAGCGGCCGGCTCTCGCCTCGGGCAGGCGGTGACTGCACAGACTGCGCCGAAAAGATCGGAGCAGGTGCGAAATGCGATTTCGGGAGGGCTTACAGCTCCTCGTACGGCTGGACGACGACGAAGCCGTCCGGCCCCTCGAAGTTCATCTGGTACCGCTCGCCGGACTCCTGGCCGACCATATCCGAGAGGCTCCGGTTCACCTGGACGTTCGGGGAGGTCTCGCTCCAGGCGACCGTGGCGCTCGGGTCGGTCGCGACCGGCGGTTCGAGGACGATCGGGTCGCCGTGCGTCGTGATCGCGACGTAGCCCGGCCCCTGGAGGAAGACGTTGGTGAAGCCGCCGGCGAGCGACCCCGCGAGGCTATCGATGGTGCTGATCTCGTAGGAGACGCGATCCTCGAACGCGAGGACGTCCTCGCCGTTGACGGTGATCGCGTCGTCGGCCCCCAGTTCGAGCACCTGGACCTTCTTCTGGTGGTCGGCGAGGTAGACGTGGCCGTCGCCTTCGACCGTCATCACGGGCGTTCCCTCGCCGGAGGCGGCCTCCTTCAGGAACCCGGTGATGCCGCCCTCCGCGGAGGCCCGGCCGGTAAAGGAGAGGTCGCCGGTGTAGGCGACCATCGAGCCGGCCTTCGCGAGGACGTCGTCGTCGACCGCGACGTCGAGGGTGTAGCTGTTCTCGAGCTGGAACCGTTCGTCGGACGTTTCGGGGACGTGTTCCGATTTGAATTCGTCGACCTTCATCGAATCACTGAGCCGTGTGCAGGGCGGCTCAAGCGTGTTGTCTGCGTGCCCGCAGAAGAAGGTACGGGCTCGCCGGCGTCTCGGGACAGCCGGCGCCGCGTTTTATACGTTGGTGGAGTGACACTACAGACGATGACGGAGCTGCGTCGCGAGCTCGGACTCTCCGAGGCGGTCGTCTACGGGGTCGGCCTGATTCTCGGGGCGGGGATCTACGCGATCATCGGCGAGGCGACCGGGCTGACCGGCGGGTCGATCGTCTTCTCCTTCGTGCTCGCGGCCGTGATCGCGGCGCTGACGGGGCTCAGCTACGCCGAGCTCTCGTCGCTCTTTCCGCAGGCCGAGGGCGACTACATCTACGTCCGGGAGGCGTTCGACCGGGAGTTGCTCTCGGACGTCACGGCCGCCGGACGGCTGTTGATGGGCGTGATCTCCTCGGCTGCGGTCGCGCTGGCGTTCGCGGGCTACCTGTCGAGTTTCGTCGACGTGCCGGTAGTACCCGTCGCGCTGCTGCTCGTCGTCGCGACGGCCGCCGTCAACTACTGGGGGATCGAGCTCTCGACGAAGATCAACGTCGTCTTCACCGCGATCGAGGTGCTGGGGCTGCTGATCGTCATCTGGATCGCGCGCGGGTCGTGGGGGAGCGCACAGGTGTTTCAGACGCCGAACGGTCTGTTCGGCGTCGTTCACGCGTCGTTTCTGATCTTCTTCGCGTACATCGGCTTCGGCTCGATCGTGAACGTCGCCGAGGAGACCGAGAACGCGACGGTGACGATCCCGCGGGCGATCGTCCTCGCGATCGGTATCACGACCGTTCTCTACGTGTTAGTCGGGCTCTCGGCGGTCTCGCTCGTCGACTGGCAGGTGCTCGGTCAGTCGCCGTCGCCGCTCGCGGAGGTCGCCCGCATCGGCTGGGGGCCCACCGGGTCGACGGTGCTCGCCGTGATCGCGCTCTTCGCGACGACGAACACCGTGTTAGTCCTGCAGATATCGACGTCGCGGCTCCTCTACGGCGTCTCGAAGTCGGAGTATCAGGTGTTCCCCGAGATCTTCTCGCGGGTGCATCCGTCCCGGCAGTCGCCCCACTACGCGGTCGCGCTGGTCGGGCTCGGCACGCTCCCGTTCGTCTTCCTCGGTGACGTCGGTCTCGTGGCGGGACTGGCGAACGTGATGCTGCTCGTCGTCTTCGTCATCGTGAACGGAGCGCTGCTGAAGCTCCGGTTCTCCCGACCCGACGCCGACCGAGGCTTTCGGACGCCGCTCAACGTCGGGCGAGTGTCGCTGACCGCCGTCGGCGGACTGCTGTCGAGCGTCGCTCTCGTCGGCTTCTACGTGACGACCTGGTGAGCCGCCGCTCGCGCTCAGAGTCCCTCGTACGGGCCGGGCTTCGCCGCGGTCAGCCGTTCGACCTGTTCGGGGGAGAGGTCGATCGAAGCGGCCGCGAGGTTCTCTTCGAGTTGCTCGACGGTCCGCGCGCCGACGATCGGCGCGGTGACGCCGTCGCGGTGGAGCAGCCACGCGAGCGCCGTCTGCGCCGGCGTCGCGTCGACTTCCTCGGCGACGGCGTCGAGTTCGTCGTGCACGTCGAAGTTCGCCTCGGTGAGATACGTCTCGACGAACCGGCTCGACTCCGCCGCCAGCGACTCGCCGGTGAGGCCGTCCTCGCGGCTGTACTTGCCGGTCAGGAAGCCCTGCCCGAGCGGGCTCCACGGGCAGATCGCCGCGCCGTAGGCGCGTGCCATCTCCAGGTAGTCGCCCTCGATCTCGCGGTCGACGAGGTTGTATCGCGGCTGCAGGACGGTGAACGGCTCCCAGCCGTTTTGGCGGGCGAGTTCGTTCGCCCGCGCGATCTTCCAGGCGTTCGGGCGCATCGTCGACGCGCCGAGGTAGTGGACCTTCCCGTCCTCGACGAGGCCGTTCAGCGTCTTCATCAGCTCCGCCGTTGGCGTGTCGTCGTCCCAGCGATGGATGTACAGCACGTCGACGTAGTCGGTGCCGAGGCGGTCGAGGAGGGCGTCGATACGGTGGCGGACGTTCTTGCGGTTGGTGCCGCGGCTGTTGGGATCGCCCGAGCGGGTCTGCCAGTAGATCTTCGAGGCGATGGTGAACCGCTCGCGGTCCCGCGCTTCGAGCCAGTCGCCGATCCAGCGCTCGCTCGCGCCGCCGCCGTAGATGTCGGCGGTGTCGATGAACCGTCCGCCCGCGGCCTCGTAGGCGTCGAGGAGGTCGTGTGCGCGGTCCTCGTCGATCTCGACGTTGCCTTCCTCGGTCTCCTTGCCGAACCGCCACGTCCCGAACTGGAGTTCGCTGGTCCGGAGACCGGTGTCTCCGAGCGGGACGAAATCCAGATCGGCGTCTTCGAGCGTGCGCATATCACGTCCCGATTGCAGTCCGGCGGGTAAAAGCGCTCGCGTCCGGTGGCGGTGCGGGCTCCCGCCGAGACCGTAACTGGTGAGCCGCTGGGGTCCAGACGGCCAGTCGTGTCACTGTCAACGCAGCACCGACAGACTCTGTGGGTGATCGTCGCGGCAGCGACGCTGACGGTGCTGGCCGGCGCGGTTCTCGGTCCCGTCGTGCCGCAGATCCAAGACGAGCTGGGCGTCTCCGGGACGGCCGCGGGGCTCATCATCACCGCCCACGGCGGCGTGATCGTCCTCGCGAGCCCGCTGATGGGCTCGCTCGTCGACCGCTTCGGCCCGCGTCGCCCGTTCATCGCCGGGCTCGTCGTCTACGCGCTCGGCGGCGGTGCGGGCCTCTTCGTCGACAGTTTCGGCCCGCTCTTGGCCTCACGCGTGGTGCTCGGCGTCGGGACGGCCGCGGTCTACACCGCGATCACGGTGCTCATCTTCGAGCTGTACGAGGGTCAGGCGATGGAGCGCGCACTCGGGTATC
This sequence comes from Halobellus sp. Atlit-31R, assembly GCA_003665935.1. Taxonomy (GTDB): domain Archaea; phylum Halobacteriota; class Halobacteria; order Halobacteriales; family Haloferacaceae; genus Haloquadratum. The sequence continues at coordinate 394,496 of QPLR01000004.1, forward strand.
GGAGCAGCGCCAACAGCGCCGGTGCGGCCGTCTGGCCGCTCGTCGGCGGCGCAGTCGGAACGGTCGCCTGGAATCTCCCGTTCGGCGTCTATCTGATCGCACTCCCGCTGGGACTGCTCGCCGTCGCGACAGTTCCGGAGACGCGCGCGCCGACGGAGTCAGAGACCGCGAGAGCAGACGGGTCGGGATCGTCCGATGGGCTCCGCGACCGTCTCACGGCGACGCTCGGGGTGTTTCGTCGGCGTCCGGCGCTGCTGGTCGTCTATCTGCTCTACTTCGGCTCGAACGCCCTGCTGTACTCGATCGTGGTGTTCTATCCGCAGTTCCTGCCGGCCGTCGGGGTGACGTCGTCGCTCGCGATCAGCCTCTATCTGGCCGCGAACGGGGCCGCCGGCGGGGTGTCGGCGGTGCTGTACGATCGGCTGGTGGCGCGCACGCGACGGATCACGCTCGTCGCCGCCGCCTTCGTGCTCTGGGCGGTGGGATTCACCGTGGCGACAGCCGTCGAGACGCCCCTCGGCGCGTTGCTTCCGGTCGTCGCGTTCGGGCTCGGCGTCGGGCTCGTGTTCCCCTCGACGTTCGCGTGGGTCGAACAGATCGCGCCACCGGACCGACAGGGACAGTTCAGCGCCTACGTCGCCTCGTTCGGCTACACGGGGCAGTTCCTCGCGCCGGTGCTGTTCGGCCCGCTCGTGCCGCTCGTCGGCCTCCGGGGCGTGTTCGGCACGGCCGCGGCCGTCGCCGGCGTGAGCGTCCTGACGCTCGGAGTCGGCGTCTGGAGAGCGTCCACCGCGTGAGCGTCAGCGGGCTCACATCTGTTCGATCAGCGCCTCGTCCGGGGGGAGGACGCGAACCGGTTTCCGCTGGGTGGCGTACGACAGCGCCTGCTCCAGTTTCTCTGCTTTCTCCGCGTAGACCGTCAAGAGCGGATCGCCCCGCTGGATCTCGTCGCCGACTCGGCAGTCGAGGTGGACGCCGGCGCGGTGGTCCTTGGGCGCGCCCGCCCGCCGGGCGAGTTCGTTCGCGTAGCGGTTGTCGATGTGCGTGACGACGCCGTCGCGCTCGGCCAGAAGCGCCGACTCGTGCGTTCCCGGCCGAAGGTCCTCGACCGCGACGTCGGGGTCGCCGTTCTGGGCGGCGACGATCTCGCGGAACTTCGCGGCCGCCCGCCCCGACTCGACGAGAGCGGAGGCTCGCTCGTCGACGGCTGCGGCGTCGAGGAGGACCTGAGCGAGGCGCTCGCTCTTCACCCGGAGGTCCGCCGGACCGGCGCCGTCAAGCACCGAGAGGACGTCGCGGGCTTCGAGCACCGGCCCGATGCCCCGTCCGATCGGCTGCTCGCCGCGCGTGATCGTGCAGTCGATCTCCATCCCGAGGTTCGTGCCGACGTGGCTGAAGTCCTCGGCCATCTCACGGGCCTCCGAGAGGCTCTCGACCTTCGCACCCTCGCCGTAGGGGATGTCGATGACGACGTTCGTCGCGCCGGCGCTCTTCTTCTTCGAGAGGACGGAGGCGATGACCTGCCCCGGCGGATCGAGCGACAGCGGGGTCTCCGCGCGGATGATCTTGTCGTCGACGGGCGAGAGGTTGACCGCTCCGCCCCAGACGACGCAGCCGTTCGTCTCGTCGACGATCGAGCGGATCTCCGCGACCGAGAAGTCGACGTCGCAGAACACCTCCATCGTGTCGGCGGTCCCCGCGGCAGAGGTCACGGCCCGCGAAGAGGTCTTCGGGATCGGCAGCCCCGCGGCGGCCACGATCGGCACCACGATCGGCGTGACGCGGTTGCCGGCGACGCCGCCGATCGAGTGCTTGTCGACGACCACCTCGCGGTCCCACTCGATCGTCTCGCCGACCGCGACCATCGATTCGGTGAGGTTCATCGTCTCCCCGCGGGAGAGCCCGTACGCGTAGACGGCGGAGACGAACGCGCTCAGTTCGACGTCGTTCAGCCGGTCGTGGTTGATGTCGCGGACGACCGCGTCGATCTCGCGCCGTTCGAGTTCGACGTCGTCGAGCTTCTTCATCAGATAGGCCACGGAGTCCGGCCGCGGCGCGATCGACACCTCGACCTCGCCGGTGATGTGTCCGAGCGGTCGCGTCACGCCGAGCGATCCCGGATCGACCAGTTCGTCCGTGACTTCGACGATCCCGGTCGTGACCCGGCCGTCGTGTCGGATGCGGATCCGGTCGAGCGGATGGACGCCGAGTTCGCTCGCGTCGGCCGAGTTGAAGAGCACCGTTGGCGACCGCGTTCCGATGTCTATCTCGTCGGCGGTGAGTTCCATACCCTCACGTTGGTGCACCCGACCGTAATAGCGTGTGGCTCACCAACACGCAGGACCTGATAGTTGCGTCGACCACTCCGCCCTACCGAGTCCGGAACGCGACTCGTCGATGATCGTACAGCGGATATCGGTGTCTGTGCCGGAAGCATCTGGATGCGAGGCGTTCTTGTTAACTATGTTACTTTTTTCACCGTGGCGACCGTCCGTTCACACTGTATGGAACAGGACCCGACGTGTGAGGCCCACGCGTGGGCGTCGGTCGGCGTCGTAAACCGGGACGGGACCGTCGGCCGCGTGTGGAAGTGCGAACGCTGCCCGGCGTGGACGGTCGAGCCGTTCGATCCCGACGACGAGACGTCCTGGGACGACACCTGGCTGGCAGAGGGCTGAGATGGCCGCCACAGCCGAGTTACTGACGCAGGTGTCGGTCGGTGCAGTGGCACTGTACGCGCTCGTGACAGCCGCGAGTCGGGCGATCGATCGGCTGCTCGCGCTCGCGGAGTACTACGACGTCGACGAGCTCCTCGTCGGGCTGACGGTTCTCGCGCTCGGGACGAGCCTGCCGGAGATCAGCTCGCACTTCATCGCCTCGGTGGGAATCCTCTCGGGCGTGCTCGACTATCAGGTGACCTCGGCCGTCGTGCTCGGCGGCAACACCGGCTCTTCGACCGTCCAGCAGTTCCTGCTCGTCGGCGTCCTCCTCATCGGCTACGGGAGCATCCGCCTCACCCGCTCGTTCGTCCGTGAGGTCTACCTCCCGATGCTGGGAGCGCTCCTCGCGACACTGGCGGTCGCCGCGGACGGGACGATTTCCCGCCTCGACGGGGTCGCGCTGCTGGTCCTCTATCTGACGTACGTCGCGGTCCGAATCGCTCGGCGAGAACGAACGCAGTCGCTCCGTGAACCGCCGAGCGCCGATCCGCGCCGGGACGGCCTCGTCGCCGTCGGCCTGCTGGTCGTGGTTCTCCTCTCGGCGTCGCTCCTGCTTTCGGTCGTCGAAGTGATCGTCGCCACGCTCGCACTCGGCGGGTCGATGGTCGGCGTGGTCACCCTCGGAGTCGCGGCCGCCCTCCCCGAACTGACCGCCGTGATGGATTCGATCCGGCGGCGGTCGCCGAACGTCGCGCTCGGGACCCTGATCGGCAGCAACATCGTCAATCCGCTCGTGGGTATCGGGCTGGGCGGGGCGCTGTCGACGTACTACGTTCCGGCCGCCGTCGTTCTGTGGGATCTGCCGTTCAAGATCGTCGGGGGCGGCGGCCTGCTCGCCTGGGCGATCGTCCGTCGAGGCGGCGATCTCACGCGGACGGAGGGCGGCTATCTGCTCGGTCTGTACTTCGCCTTCGTCGTCGGGCGCCTGCTGTTGTTCCCGGCTCAGTAAGAGGGGGACCCGACTCCGACTGAGGAGACCGTCGTCGGTGTCGTTCTGTGCCGTCGTTGCGATGCGCGTTCGGGTGATGCGTTCCGATGGCGCGTTCGGCAGTGTTGTTCATCGGTGGTGTTCAGTGTATACATTCAGCAAAGTTATTCATCGAGTCGATCCCGCACCGTATCACCGACACCGGTCGAGACCGTTCAGGCCCCACATTCGTCGTATTCGTGGGGCAAAGGTATCCATGCAGTGTGGCCAAGAGTTGATCCCAGTAACCGCATTCGCTGTACACATTCACTGGTCGCACCCATTGTATGTATTCATTATGTGTGTTCAGTAGATGTATTCAGTAATGTTGTTCATCGATTGTATTCAAGAACACAACACACTATATGTGGTCAATCATACACTGTATGGAGTGTGTTCGAGGAGTTGTGTACCTGCTGTGATTCACGGAGCACAATCTGTGAGTCAGTTCAGGAATCACACTCCGGAATGCGTCTGACGAACATTCAAGATGAGGCCCTTCGATGAATACGACAATGCTCGCGTATTCGACGTACAGTGAGGCCGGTGGAGTGGGCAAGACCACGACAGCGGCGAACCTCGCTGTCGCGCACGCTCGTGCGGGACTAAAGCCGCTCGTCGTACCGCTAGATCCACAGGACGGCGACCTCTCGCGTCTCTTCGGGGTCGACGGCCAGCGCACCGAGTCGGTAGACAACGTCGTGCGGCATATGATCCGCCGGCCCAAGGGCGAGTTCGAGGACCTGATCCGAACCGTCGAGGGGGTCGACGTCGTGCCCGAGCACAATATGCTCTCGGACCTCGCGGAGTATCTTCAGCGAGAGAAAGAGCAGTCGGAGGCGATGGGCGAGGCATTCGGGATTCACGCGCAGCTCCTACGGGTGCTCCGCGAGGCCGGCGTCCCCGACGAGTACGACGTCCTGATCTGTGACCCCCCGGCGACGGAGGGGCCGCACCTCTACAACGCGATCAACGCCACGCGCTCGCTGGTCATCCCCGTCGAGCCGAGCGCGAAGGGAGAGGCCGCCGTGGAGGGGCTCGAAGAGCTCGTCGCCGGCTTCGAAGAGCAACTGAGCGTCCAAGTCGGTGTGTTGGCCGCGATTCCGATCGGGTTCAAGAACACGCGCGATCAGCGGTCGATTCTCGACGGTATCGACTACCCCGTACCGGAGGTCGTCGGCGAGCGCGCGTCGTTGATGGAGGGCTGCTGGATGCAGCAGTGCTCTGCCTTCGAGTACGTCCGCGAGCACCGCAGTCGACGTCGGGACTACGAACTCGAGACGCTCGCGAAGTTCGATCGGCTGGCGCGCCACCTCGAAGCCGAGGTCGGGATCGAAGCGCCGGACCCACCCGAACCGGGGGACGTCGACCACGAGGTGATGACCGTATGACCGGGATGAAGCGCGGGGCCGGCGAGGATCCGTTCGCCGACGACGGCGACGGCGGCACCGCCGCCTCCGACCAGACGGCCGGCTCCGACGGCGGCGGGACAGTCGATTCGGACGCGGACGGGGGCGCGTCGTCGACGCCCCCCGAGGACGACCAGCCCACGACGCGCCGGTCGATGCAGATACCGTACAAGTTCCGGCGCGACGGCGTGCAGGACGGTCGTAGTCGCGTGCCGCTCTTTCTCCAACCGGAGACGAAAACCGCGGAGCGCGATACGCTTCGCGACTTGGAGGACCGCTTCGGCGACGACGTGTCCCTGACGGATCTTCGGGAGGCGCTCGTGATGGTCGGGCTGGAGCACCTCGACGAGGTCGAAGCCCAACTCGAGGAGTGGGGCTACGGAATGACGTTCGAGTAGGGACTTCGGCAGGCCGGCAGTCGGATTGGGCCACGGGACGGCAGTCGGATTGGGCCACGGGACGGCAGTCGGATTGGGCCACGGGACAGCAGTCGGATTGGGCCACGGGACAGCAGTCGGATTGGGCCACGGGACGGCAGTCGGATTGGGCCACAGGACCGATAACGAGGGCGGTGAACAGCCGGACGCGACGACGACGTCGCGGGGGGACTGCGGGCCGTTTGTATTTTGACGCCGGCGCTCCAAGACGGTGGTATGTCGGAGATCGACGCCGGCGACCTGCTACCGAACGACCGCGTCCAGCAGTCAGTCCTGAGCGGCGACGTGACACAACTGACGCGCGGTGCGAGCAACCAGTACGCGAGTGAGGGAGACACCTTCGAGATCGAGGGTGAGAGCTTCGCGGTAACGAGCGTCGAACGGCGGACGCTCGGCGACTTCACCGATGCCGACGCCCGGCGGGAGGGCTCGGACTCGCTTGAGGCGTACAAACAGCGAATGAAGCACGTCCATCCGGGCGATTTCGAGTGGGACGACAGCGACGAAGTGCTGACGTACCGGTTCGAGCGCCGCGACTGAGACGACGGCCACCGACCTGATTTTCAAGAGAGATGTCGTCTACACCGCCACCGCTCCCCGCCGACGTGCGAGCCGTCCTCGCGCAGTTGCTCGACGCGGCGGAAGGAGCCGTCCACGCCGCCAGATATGCGAGCGTTCGCAACCTTCTCGAGTCCGTCGAGTCGGTGATTCAAAACAAGGTACCGGATCCCGAAGAGCGCCAGCGACTCCTCTGGGGCTGTGGCGTCGTTCGGGACGCGCTGGTCAAAGACGACGCGACGGCATCAGCGTATCTGTGGTCGATGCACCGTCGGGTGCGGGCCGCCTGAGTCCGGAGCCGTGCGTCGTGCGACTGCCGACGGCTTTGTCATCCCTCCCGCCGTGAAGGGTGTATGGCAACCAACGACGGCGGTCACGAGTCGCGTGCGGTCGCAGCCCTCGCCGAGCGCCGGTACGAGACAGCGGGCGACGAGTACACTCGGGCGGGCTGGCACGTTCTCGCGGAGCCGCGACCGGGGCAGGGCCCGTTCGAACCGGACGAGCGGGGCTGGGCCGGGCGGGGGCTCCAACATCTGACCGCCGCGACGGTGGCCTACCGCGTCGCCGGGGCGGATGCGCGCGCTTCCCGCCGAGCGGTCGAAGGGATCGCCGTCGCCCGTGACCTCGGGACTGGACTCGAGGCGCCGGTCCAGCGCGCCTGCCTGAAGGAGTTCGTCGCCGACTTCCGCGCCGCCGGTGACACCGGCGGTGTCGGCGACGCGTACCAACAGGCCGAGTCGGCCTACGGGGCGCTCGACGGGGTCGAGAACGTCCAGCGGTGGGCGACGTCGCCGCTGTTCGAGGCCGCTGCCGCGGCGGTCAAGCAGGTCGCGCGGGGGCTGGCCAACGGCGAGATCGCCGTCGGCTGGGAAGACCTCCACGGGAGCGACCCGGCTGATCCGGGACCCTTCCTCGCGGCACGAGCGCGGTTCAAACGGCAGCGGTTCCCGTCGCTCGTCGCACGGACCGTCGACGAGGGGGTGCTGGCCGCCCCGCGCGGGACTACCGAGTACAACAACGACGTCTATCAGTGTCCGAACTGCGGCTCGACCGACGTCAACTGGGTCGCCGACAGCGTCCTCTGTATGCGCTGTAACACCCCGACGGAGCGCCGCTGAGCGGACGGCGACGGGGGGAAGGTAAGTAGTACCGTTCGGCTGTTAGTTACGAGTAATCATAACTTCACTTATTTGTCTCGAATCCCACTGTTTTTCCACGAGACACAGTGTACAACGTTTACCGCGGCTTTCGTACGACGTTTTCTACGGCCTCTGTATAGTGTGCTGCCCTTCTATTCTCGTATATCTATATCTTTGACATACTCATTATCTGTATATTTGGCTCCACCAGTGCCCGAAAAGCGCGTTTCTCGGCGTCGCGACGTGCCCTCAGTCGGCGGCTCCGGCGCAGTCTTCGCTACTTCGGATATATCGAACTACGGCAGCGGTCGGATCGACACGTGAGAGTGCTCTCGGCAGCGAGCGACGGTCACGCCTCACGATCGACCGACAACGAAGTATTTTATACGCATACCTCACATTCGACTATGTATGGGATCGTCTACCGAGCGGTTAGACCCGGAGGCGGAGGTGCCGGAGCAGGCGTTCGACGACTACATCGTCGATCTCGACTTCCACGTGAATCCGATGCCGGACGAGCTGATGTCGTACGTCGACGACGACCTCGTCCGCGACAAGCTCACCACGGAGTTCGGACCGACTCCCGTCGTCGGGAAGTGGGACGCCGCCTACGCGATCAAGGAAGGGACCGAGGGGCTCTTCACGCAGGGTCGAGCCGAGTACGCCGAAGACGTACTCGAAGCCTGCCAGAAGTTCGCCATCGACGAGCCGATCGTCAACCCGGGGATCAACAACCTCAATCTCCAGCATCACCCGGTGCTGAAGAACGGCGTCACGCAGGCGGCGAACGACTATATGCTCGACAACTTCGCCGACGAGGGGATCTACACCGCGATGATGGTTCCCAAGTGGGACCCCGAGTACGCCGTCGCCGAGATCGAACGCGTCGGCGGCGAGGACAACGTCGCGGCCGCGTACTCGTGGTTCGATCCCAAGGTGCCGTGGGGGGCCGAACAGTTCGACCCCGTCTTCGAGGCGCTCGTCGAACACGACCTGCCGCTACTGCTCCACGGCTCCCTGGCGTACTGGCCGCAGCACAGCTACATCGGCGACGAGATGATGACCTGGACCGAAGTGTTGGGCTTCGACTGGCCGATCCACGGGATGGTCAACGTCGTCAATATGATTATGCGCGGGGTGTTCGATCGCTTCCCCGATCTAAACGTCGTCCTCCAGGAAGCCGGTCACTGGTGGGTCCCCTTCCTCCGGTACCGGATGGACGAGTTCTACGAGATGCATCCCGAGGACGTGAAGCTCACGCCCCGCAAGCACGAGGTGGGTGAGCGCTACCTCGATCAGACGCCGAGCGACTACCTGCGCGACAACATCTACCTCTGCACGCAGCCGTTCGCGATGCCGCGGAACGCGGGCGAGGCCGAGGCGATACTCGATCTGAGTCTCGCCGAGGAGATGTTCATCTACTCCAGCGACTGGCCGCACCAGACGCTCGACCCGCCGACGTGGTTCTACACCTCGCGGGCCTTCGACGACGCGACGCGCCAGGCGGTCCTCCACGAGAACGCCGAGGAGATCCTCCGCCTCTGATAGGACGATGAGCACCGAACCACAGTTCGACGACAACTTCAGCAGAGTCGCGAGCACGGACGAGATCGAGCGCGGCACTGGAATCGTCGTCGACGTCGACGGCATCGAGATCGCCGTGTTCAACGTCGGCGGCGAGTTCTACGCGATCACGAACCGCTGTGCCCACCAGCAGGCGCCGCTGCACAAAGCCGGCGAGCGGAAGATCAACGCCGAGGACACCTGGACGGACACGCGCGGCGGGGTCAACGAGGAGACCTGCAGCGTGAGCTGTCCCTGGCACCTCTGGGAGTGGGATCTCGAGACCGGCGAGCACGAGGCCTCGGGCAAGCGAATCGGAACGTTCGACGTCGAAGTCGCCGACGGCGACGTCTACGTCGGTATCTGACCGAAGGGGCGGGCGGCAGCACGGCGGACGGGACGACCCGAACGACGCGATTCGGACTGTCACTTCGACAGTCCCGAAGTAGTTCAGCGCGAGCACACCGGCCAGCGGCACGGCCGCCACGCGAAGCGCGCTGCACCGGCAACAACCCGGTTTCGCGTCGGAGTCGCTGCCGGGACGTCGGCACGCGCGTATTTCGATATATCCGAAATAAATGCCAGCTCTGGAAGTCAAATAACACTCGTACTTGTGTTATCCGAACACGCGCGGTGAGCGGTCGAGCCACGCCGGATCGGACCGGCGCGGGGGGCCGCCGCGTTACTCGTAGGTCAGTTTGAGTTCGATCTCGTTCGTCGCCGTGATCGCGAGTTCGGTCAGTCGCTGTCGGTGCGCGTCGTTACGCATCCGGGCGACGGGCTCGGCGATGGCGACGGCACCGTAGACGCGATCGTTCGCGACGATCGGAGCCGCGACGGCGGAGACCCCCTCCGCAGTCTCGTGTTCGTTGAGCGCGTACCCCTGGTCGCGGACGGTGGCGAGTTCGGCGTCGAGCGCCGCACGCGAGGTGATCGACGCCGGCGTCTTCTCCGGAAGCCCGTGACGCGCGACGACGTCGTCGACGTGTTCCTCGGGCGCGAACGCCAGCATCGCCTTTCCGGAGGCCAGACAGTGCATATACTCGTGTTTGCCCAACCGCTCGTGCGTCTCGATCGACTGTTCGCCCAGTTCCCGCGCGAGGTAGACGGCTTTCCCGCCCGCCTCGACCATCAGCCACACCGCAGCGCCGCTCTCGGCGGCGGTCTGCTCGAGCGTGGGACGTGACTTCTCGAGCACCCGGAACTCCTCCCGCGCAGCGATGCCGAGGTCGAAGAACTGCAACGAGAGTCGGTACTCGCCGTCGTCGTTCACGAGGTAGCCAAGGTGGGTGAGCGTCTCCAGGTAGTCGTACAGCGTGCTGTCGGAGATGTCGAACTCCGCAGAGAGGTCGGTGAAGGTGGGGTTGTCGAGAGCCTGTACCGTCTCGACGATCCTGAACGTCCGCACCGCCGAATTGATCAGACGGTTCGGGGGATCGGGTCGGTCCATACCGAATCGTCCGTGTCGAACGTGTTATAACTGCTCGCTTCGGAGCCGACGCCTACGCGTTGGGCACTCGCGAGCCGATAAGTAATTTTTCGAGTATAAATAGAGAAGCACACGCAACCTGTAATAATCTGTACCTTGACGTAGACTAGGTCAGTCGCTGACTAGCTTTTTCGAGCGGTAGATCTGGATGGAGTATTTGAGGAAGGAGCAAAAGATAAATTTCTAGTAATACTAAGTTTTCGTATATTTTTATCTACCCAGGACCGTCCGGGGCCGTGGCACAACTCATAAGACGTTCTGAGATTATGCAGTCGTATGACCGACGAAGCGAGCGCAAGTGACGAAGGAGTGCAGTCTGACTGAACGATGCGGCGAGCTACGAGTGGGTCTCCCGACGTGACGGAATCGTATCAGCCGGAGACAGCGCGCCGCTGCGTCCGGCCGCATCGATGACGGAGTCTGCCGCCGACGAGAGCGACGCACCGACCGACGATCACGGCCGGGAACCAGATCCGACGGCCGACGCGTCGCCGTACGTCGGGAAGGGGCTCCTCGACGAGAATATGGGTCCGAGCTCCGCGATGGCGCACCTCTACCGGGGCGAACTGCACCGGATGAAGCTCTGGCGCGAGCGCCTCGACAAGACCACGAACTGGGCGGTCGTCGTGATCGCGGCGATCGTCACGTGGGCGTTCTCCAGTCCGGACAACCCGCACTACATCATCCTCATCGGCGTCGCGACGCTTTCGGTGTTCCTCGTTATCGAAGCTCGGCGCTATCGCGGCTACGACATCTGGCGGACCCGCGTTCGGACGCTCCAGGAGAACGTCTGGGCGTACGGACTCGATCCCGAGAGCGGGCTCGTCGACGAGGGGTGGCGCAAGCGGCTCGGAGAGGACTACCGGACGCCGACGCTGAAGATCAGCACCGAAGAGGCCATCGCCCACCGTCTGCGACGGGTGTATCTGCCGCTGTTTGCCGTGCTGCTTGCAGCGTGGTTCGTCCGCATCACGGCGTTCTCACCGAATTCGTGGATCGAGACCGCCGCGATCGGGATGATTCCCGGCGTCGTCGTCGTCGGAGTTGTCGCGCTGTTCTACGTGGGCGCAGTCCTCGTCGCGCTTCGGTCGCGGACCTGGCACGCGAAAGGCGAACTGCGGACCGAAGATCTGCGGAAGCGACGGTAGCGGGTCGACGCGCCCGTCACACGCGACCACCGAGCGGAGCGCCGTTTCGTGTCAGGAAAATCGATGATCGAGCGAGCTGTCGTACATCGGACAGGCGCCAGCCCGCAGCGTTCGGGACGCCGTTGCGAATCAGTCGCGGGACCGGAAGCGGCCGTGGGAGGCGTCGACCGCCTCCGCGGCCGTCCCGGAGTTCGTCACCGAGTTACTCGAGGTCGAACCGGTCGAGCATCATCACCTTGTTCCACGTGTCCGCGAAGTCCTGCACGAACTTCTCCTCGGCGTTCTCGCCTCCGTAGACCTCCGCGATCGTCCGCAGTCGGGAGTTCGAGCCGAAGATCAGATCCACGCGGGAGGCCTCCCACTCGACCTCACCCGTCTCGCGGTCGCGTACCTCGAAGCGCTCGTTCGAGTCAGAGACCGGCTCCCACTCGTAGTCCATATCGAGCAGGTTCACGAAGAAGTCGTTGGTCAGCGTCTCCGGCTGGTCGGTGAACACACCGAGGTCGGAGTCCTGATAGTTCGCGCCCAGGGCGCGCATTCCGCCGACCATAACGGTCATCTCGTTGGCCGTCAGGTTCAGCAGTTCGGCCTTGTCCACCAGCAGCTCTTCGGGCTGGCGTTCGGCTCGGTCTCCCAGATAGTTACGGAACCCATCCGCGTTCGGCTTGAGCGCCTCGAAGGATTCGACGTCGGTCTGTTCCTGCGTGGCGTCCGTCCGTCCCGGCTCGAACGGGATGGTGACGTCGTAGCCGGCGTCTGCCGCCGCCTGCTCGACGGCCGCGTTGCCGCCCAGCACGATGAGGTCGGCGAGCGACACGCGAACGTCGTCGGATCGCGAGCTGTTGAACTCCTCGCGGATCGTTTCGAGAGTCGACAGCACCGACTCCAGTTCCGCCGGCTCGTTCAGCTCCCAGCTCTTCTGCGGTTCGAGACGGATCCGAGCGCCGTTGGCGCCACCGCGCTTGTCGCTGTCGCGGTACGTCGACGCCGACGCCCAGGCGGTCTTGACCAGCTGGGAGATGGACAGCTCCGACGCGAGGACCGTCTCTTTGAGTTCGGCGACCTCCGCCTCGCCGATCAGGTCGTAGTCGGCCTCGGGGACGGGGTCCTGCCAGATCATAACCTCGTCGGGGACCTCCGGCCCGAGGAACCGCTCCGGCGGGCCCATATCGCGGTGGATGAGTTTGTACCACGCTTTCGCGAAGGAGTCCTGGAACTTCTTGGGGTTCTCCTGGAACTCCTCGAGCACCTCCCGGTAGTCCGGGTCGCGTTTGAGCGCGACGTCCGTCGTCAGCATCATCACGTCTTCTTTGTCCGACGGATCCTGGACGCCCGGTGCGGAGTTGTCGAGTTCGCCGTCCTCGGTGGTCCACTGCCACGCTCCGCCGGGACCCTTCTCGGGCACCCACTCGTGATTGAGCAGGTTGTCGACGTAGCTCATATCCCACTGGGTCGGCGTGGTGTTCCACGGGCCTTCGATACCGCTCGTGATGGTGTCGGGGCCTTTGCCCTCGCCGAAGTCGTTCTCCCAGCCGAAGCCCTGTTTCTCGATGGGTGCCGCCGCGGGCTCGGGGCCGACGTGCTCTTCGGCGTCGTCGGCGCCGTGGACCTTTCCGAACGTGTGGCCGCCGGCGATGAGCGCGACCGTCTCCTCGTCGTTCATCGCCATCTGGCCGAACGACTCCCGGATGTTCTTCGCCGAACCTTCGAGGTCTGGTTCGCCGCGCGGACCCTCGGGGTTCACGTAGATGAGCCCCATCACGGTGTTGCCGAGGGGCCACTTGAGGCTCCCGTCCTCGTCGAAGCGCTCCTCCGAGGACACCTCGAACTCGTCTTCGGGGCCCCAGTCGACCGCCGCGTCGGGCGTGTAGTCGTCCTCGCGTCCGCCGGCGAAGCCGAACGTCTCGAAGCCCATCGATTCGAGGGCGACGTTTCCGGCGAGAACGATCAGATCGCCCCACGAGAGCTGGTGACCGTACTTCTGCTTGACGGGCCAGAGCAGTCGACGGGCCTTGTCGAGGTTCGTGTTGTCCGGCCAGCTGTCGACCGGCGGGAGACGCTGGTGACCGCCGGATGCGCCACCGCGGCCGTCGAAGGTGCGGTACGTACCGGCGCTGTGCCACGCCATTCGGATGAAGAGCGGTCCGTAGTGACCGTAGTCCGCCGGCCACCAGTCCTGCGACGACGTCATCACGCCCTCGATATCCTCTTTCACCGCCTCGTAATCGAGGTTCTGGAACTCCTCGGCGTAGTCGAAGTCTTCCCCCATCGGGTCGACCTGTTGAGCGTTCTGGTCGAGGATCTCTACCTGCAACTGGTCCGGCCACCAGTCTTGGTTGGAGCGTATCATCGCATAGGGATTTGTTGCTTTCGCTTATAAATATTACCTAACTAGCTAACACAGAGTTCGCAATACGCGAAGTAATTTGTTGTATCTGAAAAAATACGCCATCCCTGTCACTGTTGCTTCACCAGCCACGAAGCGGGTGACGGCTCCGAAGTAGAGACGGGGGCGTGCGTGGCCACGCCGAGAATGGCGGCGTCGGTACCTGAGCGGGGTCGACTCCGCGACAGCGGCCCGGAAACGACCACGAGTTCGCACGTCACCGTGCCGCGTCGGCCCGAGAGGCAGTGGAATCGAAAGGCTAGGGGTAGCCGCGGGCGCAGTATCGCGCCACGAACCGCTCTACGGCGGGGCGGGGCAGGGTCCCCACCCGTGGTTCGGCGGTCGAACGCTGTGGGCGCCCGGACGCTACCCGAGGGGGGACGGGGAGTCGCGTCCGAGTCGGCCGCTCACTCCGTCTTGCGGACGTAGTGCTTGTAGACGTCGTCGCCTTCGACCTGGTCGAGCATCTCGACGCCGTCGGTGCCGTCGGCCCAGCCGTCGAGGTCGCTCATACTGCCGGGGTCTGTCGCGAGTACCTCCAGGACCTCACCCTCTGTGAGGTCGTCGACGGCGGACTTCGTCTGGACAACTGGCATTGGGCACGATGCACCTTTCACGTCGAGCGTCTCCGCGATGTCGAATTCTACACTCATTGGTTATCTGCTCCGTGTGATGTATTGGAGCTACTCTACAATACTAGTTGCGCCATTATAAGAATAACGGTCGTCTATGCAGACGGTGATACGAAATCCACCCGCGCACAGCGGATCGCTCTTTCCGTACAGTGGATCGATCACCCCGCAAACTCCCACGCGTGGGCACGGGTGGGTGACACGTCCCGATCGCTACCTCGGCGAACCGATATTGCGGAGTATTCGAATTACTATGCAAATGTTTTTGTATCATCGCCCGGTACAGAGGAGTGCACGATATGAACGCCGACGACCTTCCCACCCCCGACGCCGAAGCAGAAGCCATCTCGCCGGACGACCTCAAAGCCCAGATCGACGCCGGCGACGACGTCACCATTCTCGACGTTCGGATGCAGTCCGACTACG
>QPLR01000005.1 GCA_003665935.1 Halobellus sp. Atlit-31R
AGAGCGGCAGGGCGACACCCGTACCCATCCCGAACACGGAAGTTAAGCCTGCCAGCGTGCGAGGTAGTACTGGAGTGAGCGATCCTCTGGGAACACTGGCTCGCCGCCTCCACTCATACACGGATCCGGATCCGAACACGGACCTAGATCCGAACCGAGCCCGCGGGCACTCGCCCGTGGGCTCTTTTCATTTCGAACGAGTATCGCCAGCGTCAGCGCGCGTCGAACAGACAGTTAATCCGGCTAAATCGGGCTAAATCGGCCGGAACACGGCCTGAGCAAGCTCCCGATTTATTCCGAACCCGTCGTAAGACGCGAGTGCAATGATCCGTAACAGATCACTTACGATCGCCGTGGTCTTCGCTCTCGTCGGGCTGGCGGCAGTTCCGATGGCCGCGAGTGCAGCGACCGAAGTAGCGATCGACGTAGACCAGCGTCCCGGCACGGGCAACGCGACCGTGACCGTCACCACGAACGGCACAGCGGTCGAGAACGCGACAGTCGAGGTAACTGCCGACAGCGCGTACGCGGGGACCGGAACGTACGAGACGGCCGCCGACGGCACTGTCGAGCTCCCTGCACCGAACGCGACAGTCAGCGCCGAGATCACTGCGAGTGCGAACGACGCGAACGCGACGCGTCAGGTGGAACTCCTCGCGCTCGCTGAGTCGCTCGACGTGTCCGCAGTGCAGGCTACCGACGGAACGACGACGGTGAGCGTGACGCAGTACGACGTGCCTGTCGAAAATGCGACCGTGACAGTCGACGCGGAGGGCGAGATCGCAGGCACGTACGCGACCGACGCGAACGGTGAAGTCACGCTCGCACAGCCCGAGGATACGCAGCAGGTCACAGTCGCTGCGTCCGCGAACGAGCTACGGGCCGAAACGACCACCGAACTCACGGGCTCTGCACAGCTAGAGGTGACGGCCGAACAGAGCGACGACGGCGTCTTCGTGACCGTCACTCACGGTGACGACGCCGTCGCCAACGCGACCGTCGAGATCGAGGCCGACGGAGATTACGCTGGCACGGGAACGTACGTGACCGGCGCCGACGGCGAAATCGCCCGTCCGCTCCCGCAGGAGAACGTCACAATTACCGTGACTGCCGCGGCCGACGAGGAGACGGCGACGACGACGGCGGAACTGACCGTCGCGTTCGTCGAGCGGCAGGGCATCTTCGGACAGGCGGTCGCACAGTTCGTCAGCGCGCTCCAGACGGCCGGATTCGACGGCCCGCCGGGGCAGGCCATCTCCGATTTCGTGACGCAGAACAATCCGGGCAACGCCGACCAAGCGCCGGGGAAAAGCGACGCAGTCCCAGGTAACAGCGATGCCGGCGCGGCTGACGAGAACCGGAACGGAAACAAAAACGAAAACGAGACCGACGATGGCCCCGGGCAGGCCGCGAACGCTGCCGAACGAGGTGCGCGCGGTCAAGCCGACGAAGCGCCTGGTCGGGCTGCAGACGCACGCAGTCAGGACGAGGATGGTCCCGGCCGATCGGATGCGCGCGAAGACGAGGCGGCCGAGGATGCACCAGGCCGCTCCGAAGGTGCACTAGGCCGCTCCGAAGAGGGGTCCGACCGCTCCGAGGCCGAGCGGGGTGGAGCGGCCGGAAGCGAAGCTCGCGAAGACGAAGAGGGGCGTGATAATGCGACTGAAGATGGCGAAGACGAAGCCGGGCGTGGCGATGTGGAGAACGTAACTGCGACAGAGAACGGCGAACGCGACCGTACCGTTGACGGCGACAGTACGGACGCCGCAGACGATGGAGACGACGCGGAGTCAGAGACAACCGACGAGTCGGACGGGGCGGAGACCGACAACGACTCCGACTCGGAGGCAGACAACGACTCCGACACGGGCGACGAGACGGCGAGCGGTAGCAGCGCGGGTGGACAGGCCAGCGGGTCACCCGGAAACTCCGGGACCGCCCCCGGCCGGAACTGACGCGTCGCTTCTGACGTCGCCGAGGCTGCTATTCTGCGGGCGGGGTCTATCGCTCTATTCGACGGTGCCGGTCGAGGACGCCGCGTACAGTTCCGTTAGTTCCCGCCGCGGAACGCCGGAGCGCGCCGAGACGACGTCGACGTCCGCGTCGGACCGTCGAACCGCGGCGGCGGCACCGAGGCGGACGAACGCCGCGTGAGGGCCGTCGTCCCCGGGAGACCACGCCCCGGCGTCGATCCCCTCTTTTCGCGTCGCGTCGAGCGAGCGCACAGCGACAGTGCTCACGAGCGCAGCGCCGAGCGGATCCCCGTCCAGCGAGGCGTCGACAGGGTCGCCGGCGTCGCCACCGTCGTGACCGCGGACGCGTTCGAGAACGCCGGCGAGCGCGAAGTAGCGCCGGGCGTCCGCTTCAGTCACGAGCGCGCGGTCGATCGCCGCGTCGACGATCGCCTCCAGCGCATCGCTCACGCTTCGACCGCAGACGCCCGGAAGGCCGTGTCGACGACGGTGCCGTCGGGGCGGAGCGTCACACGCCCGAGCGTGACCGTCTCCCCCGGCTCTGCGTCCGCGTCGATGCGCCGGAGCGTCGCCGTCCGATCGAGTCGGTCCCAGACAGTCTCCGCGACGAGTTGTTGGAACTCCTCGGGGTCCGTCCACCCGGAGTCGATGTCGGACGGCACGTGAACGACGAACTGGAACTCCGCCTCGGTGAGGTGGATCCCGACGCCGAAGGTGTCGCCCGCGTCGTGTTCGGTCTCGCTCATAGCCACACGTCGGAGTGCAGGGGGCAAATACCCGCCGGTGGTTCGGTCGGAGAGAGTCACCGACGCTGCCGCCGCGACGGACTGCGGCGTGTGACCACGTCTCGCGAGCGACGGCGGATAGGACTGTTTTTCCTCCCCGAGACACTGCCGAAATCTAATGAGTTACAAGATCGGACTCGTCGGGAAACCGTCCGTCGGCAAGTCCTCGTTCTTCAACGCGGCGACGATGAACGACGTCCCGGAGGGGGCGTACCCGTTCACGACGATCGATCCGTCGGTCGGCGAGGCGTACGTTCGCGTCGAGTGCGCCGCACCGGAGTTCGACGAGCACTGTACGCCCTCCGTCGGCTTCTGTGAGAGCGGCACGCGGTTCGTCCCGGTGAAACTCGTCGACGTCGCCGGGCTCATTCCCGGCGCACACGAGGGGAAGGGGCTCGGGAATCAGTTCCTGACGGATCTCAACGAGGCGGACGTGCTCGTCCACGTCGTCGACTTCTCCGGCGAGACCGACCTCGAAGGCGAACCGACCGAGGGACACGACCCGCGTGCGGACATCGACTTCCTCGAGAACGAGCTCGATATGTGGTATCTCGACGTGTTGGAGAAAGGTCTCGAACGGTACCGCTCGGGCTACCACGGAGAAGACAAAAAGATCGAGGAGGACCTCGCAGAACAGATGTCGGCGTTCAAAACCAACAAAGACGAGATCAAGCAGATCCTGCTGGCGACGGACGCGGGGCTCGACCCCGAGGAGTGGGACGCCGACACGAAAGAGCGCGTCGCCCGCGAGATCCGCAAGCGGACGAAGCCGATCGTGATCGCGGCGAACAAGATGGACAAACCCGCGTCTCAAGAGCACTTCGAGGAAGTGACCTCTGATCCCGACTACGAGCACCTCACGTTCGTCCCCACGAGCGCGCACGCGGAGAAAGCCCTGAAACAGGCCGAGAAGGCGGACGTCGTCGACTACCAGCCCGGCGCGTCGACGTTCGAGGTCGTCGGCGACCCCTCCGAAGAGCAGGTCGCCGGGCTCGAACAGATCCGCGCGTACGTCGAGGAGTTCGGCGGCACGGGCGTTCAGGACGTGCTCGAATCGGCGCTGTTCGACGTGATGGGCGCGATCGCGATCTTCCCGGGCAGCGCGAACGGTCGCGCGGACTCGGAGGGCGTCTTCCGCGACTGCTTCATCCTCCCTGACGGCTCGACGACCGAAGACTTCGCGTATCACCTCCACTCCGACATCGGTGACGGTCTGCTCCACGGGATTGACTGTCGCTCGAACCGACAGGTCGGCTCCGATCACGAACTCGACCACCGCGACGTCGTCGAGATCGTCACGACGAACTGATCTCGGCGCCCGCCGAACCGCAGGAGCAGACGGAGCCACGTAGCGGGCAGCGGGATACCGGGGCCGACTCAGCCCTCGATGCGAGCGAGGATACTCTCCCGAAATACCGTCACGACGCCCCAGAGAACGACGAGCAGGCCGATTCCGGCGAGCGCGAGCCAGAGCCGTCCGTCGCCCGCCTGCCCCCCGGCGTACGCCGCCACGAGGAACGTCGGGCCGCGGCCGAACACGACGAGCGCGAGGAACGTCCGAAATCGGATGTCCGACAGGCCAGCGACGAAACAGAGCAGGTCGTCGGGGAACGTCGGGAGCAGGAAGCAGCCGAACAGCAGCCGAATCCCGTTCCCGGCGATCGCCTCGTCCCACCGCGAGAGCGTCGCCGGGTCAACGACACGCTCGACGGCCGTTCGGCCGAACCGTCGCGTCCCGCCGAACACGATCGCGCTACCGAGCGCGACGCCGACGAGGCTGTATGTCGCACCGAGCACGGGGCCGAAGATCGCGCCGGCGACGCCGCCGAGAAGTTGCCCGGGAATCGGGGCGAGGACGACCTGGACGGCCTGCAACAGGACGAACACGAGGGGCGCGGCCGGGCCGAACTGCCGCACGCGCGCGGCGATCCACGCCGGGTCAGTTAGGGGAAGCGTCGTGACGGCGACGCCGCCGGCCACGACGAGCAGCGCGAGTCCGGCGACAGCGAGTCCGGCGACTTTCGTCCGGGTGTCGAGCGAGGGCGACACGCGTCGCGATCACAGGATCCCGGTTTCGAGCGCCAGCGCGAGGAGCGTGGCGACGACGACGAGCGCCCCGGCGAGCACGTGGCTCGCGGCGGTCTTTTTGGCCTTGTAGTCCGAGACCATCAGCGGACAGACCGCTGCGATGGCGAGGCCGGCGAGCCACCCGTTCCACGTCCCGACGAGCGCGGCCAGCAGGTAGTTGGCGACGATCACGACGTTCGTATGGACGACCGTGGTGCCGTGGTAGTAGCTCACCCCGGCCTGCGAAACGAACCCGTCGCTGTTGTGGCGCACGAGTCGGAGGCCGCCGAACGCGAGGACGGAGAACCCAACCAGCAGACTCGTGAGTAGATTCGGCGCGAGCGCGACGTGATACAGCAGCGCGCCGGGGACCAGATACGCGAACACGTCGATAAAGGAGTCGACCTGCCGGCCGAACGGCGAGGAGATGCCGGTACGGCGCGCGTACCAGCCGTCGAGTTTGTCGAGGCCGAACGCTGCGAACATCACGACGATACCCCAGTTCGGTTCGCCCCGAATGAGCAGCAGCACGCTGGCCCACCCGACCAGGAGCGCCCCCAGACTGATGTAGTCCGCACCCGTGAGTCGGTCGAGGACGTTGATCCGGTCGTTCGAATCTGGCACTCGATACGTCTTCGGATCGAACCGTTGGCGAACCCCCCGTATCCGCTTTCGTAGCTCACCCGACATCCAAGTAGTAGTCCCTGTCGGCGCAACCGGGATAACTCTACTCCGAGAACTATTTACTTAGGACCTATCTATATAAATACAGTCGGCTACGTTCCGTTCGGTACCACTCGTCGGTACGAGAGCGGACCGACGCGGGCGTACTGTCGTCTCCGAACCGGCTCGAAGCCGCACCGCTCGAACAGCGAGCGCGAGGGGACGTTGTCGACGGCGACGAGCGCCGTGGCGCGGTCGGCCCCGCGCGCCGTGGCCCGTTGACAAGCCTCCCCGAGGAGCGCCGTCGCGAGTCCCCGTCCTCGGTGGTCGGGGGCGACGAAGACGCGCCGCACGTACGCGCCCTCGAAGTCGAGGACTCGGTCGAGCGGGTGGATCGGGAGAGCGTCGTCGACGGAGAGAAACAGGTAGCCGCACGGTGTGTCCGACTCGAAGACACCGATCACGTCCTCCCCCTCTCTCACCTCGTCGAGTGGGGGGTCGAGCGACGACACCGCCTCGCCGTCACAGACCGCTACGCGGCGGTCGGCCGCTACTTCACCGGCCGCTCCGCGGCCGACACACTCCGACGAGTCGTCTCTCCCGTTGCCGTCGAGAGCCCTCGCGAACTCGTACATCACTGTCGCGGTGACACCGATCCCCTCGAGTGCGTCGTAGAGGGCGCGGCCGTACCGGTTCCGCGTCAGCTTCCAGGGCTGGAGCACGTCTCAGTAGTAGCCGAGCGCCGCCAGTCGTTCTTTCGTCTCGACGGAGACGGATTGATCCTCGCGCGGCTGTCGGACGTCGGCGCTGTCGAAGCGATCGAACGCAGCGTCGAGATGCGTGGCGGCCTCGTCGAGCGTCGTCGTCGACCGGGGAGAGACCGACTGCGCGTCGTACACCTGCAGCTCGCCGACTTGCTTGCCCCAGTGGTAGGTCTTCTGCACCGACGTCGTGTCTGTGCCGTCGTCTGCTGCCCTATACACCGCGCGGCTCGGCGCGAAGAACGGTTCGGGTTCCGCGCAGGCCTCGACGTAGCGTTCCCGGAGATCGCCGGTCACGGGCTGCTTGGAGGCGACGACCGGGCCGTCGGGGACGAACGCGTCGGTCGGGAGCTCGCGGCCGGACGCAGCGTCGAGAGCGACGCTCGGGAAGCGCGTCAGCGCGGCCGGTCGGAACACGTCTCGGCGCTCGGCGTGCTGCTCGCGGTCCCGCTGCTCGGGGTAGCGAACCACGAGCGGGACGTGGAGCAGCGACTCGTGCATCGGGACGATGTGTGAGACGGCGGTCGGTTCTTCGTCGAGCACCCCCGGTTCGCCGAAGCCGTCGCCGTGGTCGGCGCAGACGACGAGCAGCGTGTCGTCGAGCACCCCACGGGCTCTGAGTCCCTCCACGAGCCGTTCGACGATCGCGTCCGCCTGTCTGATGCCGCCGTCGTAGAGCGACTCCAGCCCGCGCAGCGCCCACATCGGCGTGTCGCCGCCGTGGAACGCCCACTCCCAGCGGACGCCGAGGTCCGCCTGCAACTCGCGCGCGTCGTCGTCGCCCCATTCGTCGTACGGCTCCGCGGGCTCGAAGGGGCGGTGTGCGTCCATCAGGTTCACGCAGGCGGCCCACTGGTCGCCGTCGCCGTGGCCGTCGACCCACTCCAGGAAGCGATCGGCGTAGTAGAAGCCGTCCGGGCCGGGATTGACCTCCGTCGTCGCGTACTCGTCGCCGAACTCCGAGGGGACGGACCGCACCGTCTCGAACGCCGTTCGCAGCCCGACCTCGTGCGCGCCGACGAATCCGTTCTCGGTGAACAGGCCGGTGTCGTAGCCGTGCTCGGTCGCGAGCCGTTCGAAGACGGTGTGTCCGGGTTCGAGGCGGTCGTGGACGGTCACGCCGTGGACGTGGGTCTCCAGTCCAGTGAAGAGGCTCACGTGGCTCGGAAGGCTCCAGTTCGAGGGCGCTCGTGCCTGGTGATACACCGTCGACTCCGTTGCGAGCTCGGAGAGATAGGGGGTCGTGTCCCGCCGCGCGCCGTACAGCGAGCAGTTCGCCGCTCGAACGGAGTCGAGGACGACGAGACAGACGTTCGGCGCGTCGCTGGCCGCCTCGACCGTGTCCGCAGTCGTCGTCGGCTTCTCTGGGGTGGGTGACTCTGATCCGGACGCCATACCCCCGCTCGGTGGGCCGCGGGCTTGATAATTACCAAATACCTGTCAATTGTGTCGCGTTGCCAGACGAACCACTCCGGAGAGCAACGTACCGCTACGTCCGCAACGCTGTGCGCCGATCGTGCGCGGACGGAGGCCAGAGGTTGTACTGCGCCGCCCGCGCAACACTCAACCGACGACGGGCCGAAGTCGGGGACGATGCAGCCGACCGACAGGCCGCTCGGGGAGTTCCTCGACGACATCGCCTCGGAGCAAGTCGCCCCCGCGGGCGGAAGTGTGATCGCAACCACCGGCGCGATGGGAGCAGCGCTCTGTGAGATGGTCTGTGTCCACACGATCGCAGCAGGCGACGCCGAAACGTCGACAGCGACGCTCGGGGATCTCCGCGAGGATCTCGAACGCCGGCGACGATCGCTGCTCGCGCTCGCCGACCGCGACGCTGCGGTGGTCGAGGAACTGTTCGGTGCGAGACGCGGACAGCCGAGCGCCCGACTCGCAAAGCGAGCAACGGGGGTCCCGCTGGCGATCGCAGAGGCCTGTCTGCACGTGTTGGAAGACGCCGACCGGGTGATCGACCTGGGCGCCGGCGGCGTCGTCGCCGACGCTCGTATCGGCGCGTCGCTCGCCGACTCCGCGCTCCGCGCGTCGCTGTGGATGGTGCGGGCGAATCTCGACACGCTGGCGGAGTCGTCCTTCGCGGCCGAGGTAGCGGACCGCGCCGCCGCTGTCGAGCGCGCGGCCGCCGACCTCTCTGTGTCCCTCGGAAACCCGACCGGGTGAGACGGTTCCCTCACGATAGGGCTTAAGCGGATACCGTTCGGAAACCCGCGTATGTGCTCTCGGATCAGAGTCCTCCACGTCGACGACGAGCCCTCCTTCACCGATCTCGCCGCGACGTTTCTCGAACGCGAGGGCGACCGGATCGATGTTCTGACCGAGTCTACCGGAGCGGCCGCCCTCGACCGACTCAGATCGGTGGACGACATCGACTGCGTCGTCTCGGATCACGACCTCGCGGAGACGACCGGCATCGACCTGCTCGAATCCGTCCGCGGGGAGTTTCCCGATCTGCCGTTCATTCTGTTCACCGGGAAAGGCTCCGAAGAGGTCGCGAGCCGCGCGATCTCGGCCGGCGTCACCGACTACCTGCAGAAAGAGGTCGGCACCGAGCAGTACGAGATCCTGGCGAACCGGATCGAGAACGCCGTCGATCGGTTCAGATCGGTGCAGACGGCGACGCGCCGCAAACGCCGCCTCGAAACGCTCGTCAGCAACCTCCCCGGCATCGTCTACCGGACCCACAACGATCCCGAGTGGCCGATGGAGTACGTCGACGGCGAGTGCGAGGATCTGGTCGGCTACACCGCCGAGCAACTCGAGTCTGGAGACGTCCTCTGGGGAGAGGACGTCCTGCACCCCAACGACCGTGACGAGGCCTGGAACGCCGTACAGCGCGCGATCGAACGCGGGGAGCCGTTCGAGTGCACCTACCGGGTCGTGACCGCCGGAGGGACCGTCAAATCCCTGTGGGAGCGGGGACGTCTCGCCGAGGCCGACGCGCCGCGAGCGCCGACCGCCGGTGAAGGCTCCCAGCAGCCGACCCGAGCGCTCGAAGGGTTCATCACCGAGGTCACCGCGCCGCGGGCGCACGAACAGGACCTGAAACGCAGCGAACGCCGATTCGAGGCCGTCTTCAACGATCCGAATCTGCTCGTGGCTATCCTCGATCCCGAGGGAACGGTGCTGGAGATAAACGAGACGGCGCTGGGCTTCGTCGACGAGACCCGATCCGAGGTGGTCGGCGAGCCGTTCGCGTCGACGCCGTGGTGGCAGGAGCGACAGGACGACGTCGACCGCTGGATCGACGCGGCAGCGACGGGCGAGTACGTCGAGTACGAGGCGACGCATCCGACGCACGGCGACCCGATCACCGTGGAGGGTGTGTTCCGTCCCGTCGTCGACGCCGACGGAACCGTGACGGCGATCGTGGTCTCCGCACGCGACGTCACAGAGCGGGAGGCGCGCAAGCAGGAGCTACGGCAGCAGCACGAGCGACTCGACGAGTTCGCGAGCTTCGTCTCACACGACTTCCAGAGCCCGATCTCGACCGCCCACGGACGGCTGGAGCTGGCGCTCGAAACGGGCGATCTCGAGCACGTCGAGACGGCGCTGGAGGCCGTCGAGCGGATCGACGACCTGCGGTGCGACCTCGCCGGAACGCTCCGAAGCGGCGACATCGTCTCCGAGTCGGCGACCGTCGCGGTCGGCGAAGCGCTCGAACGGGCGTGGGCGACGAGCGATCCCAGCCCGGGAGCCTCGTTCAGCGTGGCGGAGCCGGTCGAGATCCGAGCCGATCCGGACGCCTTCCAGCGTATTCTCGAGAACCTCGTGAGCAACTCCCTCGAACACGGAGGCGAATCGGTCCGCGTCCGCGTCGGTCCGCTCGACGGCGGCGCGGACAGCGGGTTCTACTACGAGGACGACGGCCCCGGAATCGATCCCGACGCCCGCCAGCAGGTGTTCGTCCCCGGCTTCTCGACGAAAGCGTCGGGCGACGGAACCGGGCTGGGGATGGCGAGCGTCCGCCAGATCGTCCGGGCTCACGGGTGGGCAGTCGACGTTCACGACGCCGAGACGCTCGACGGCGTGCGGTTCGAGTTCCGGATCGACTGACGCGGTGTCTCTCGCGGTGAGCGGTGCGTCTCCCGGTCGGTGCGTCTCCCGACCGCCTCCACCCCCGACCGCCCCCACCCCCGACCGCCTCTACCCCTGACCGCCTCCGCTCTCCGACTACTTTCGCCTCCCGAACCTACACCATCGACCGCCTACGCTCCGACTTCCGCTTCGACCGGTGTCTTCACCACCGTCACGGGCATCGGAGCGAGCCTGAGGACGCGATCGGTGACGCTCCCGAGCAGGCTCCGGTACTCGTCCGGACGCCGGCGCGTCCCCATCACGACGACGTCGACGCCTTCGTCGCCGGCGAAGTCGACGATCGTCTCCGCCGGCTGGCCGTGCCGGACGTGCCCCTCTACGTCCACCCCGCGGGCGTCGGCCCGATCGACGACGGCCGCGACGGCGTCGGCGCCGATCTCTTCGAGGCCGTGCTCGGGGCCTTCGCGTTCGTCGACGTACTCGTCGCCGCTGTAGGCGTCGTACACGTCGCTGTCGACGACGAACAGCACGTGCAGCGTCGCGCCGTGCTGAGCCGCCAGGTCGATGGCGTGATCCACCGCTCGGTCCGACGCCACCTCACCGTCCGTCGCCAGCAGAATCTGCTCGTACATACGTCGTGGTACGACTGCTGCAGTCAAAAATGGCGATGGTGATTCCAGAGCGACACGACCGCCGGGCCAGCAGTCGCGGCGGGGCCCCCTCTCTGCCCGGACGGATGACTTTTTGCGCCGGAGGCGAGAGGTCCGGAATATGGGAGTTGGCGACGACGCGACGGAGACGGATCTACTCGTGATCGGCTCGGGGCCGGGCGGCTACGTGGCGGCCATCAGAGGCGCACAGCTGGGACTGGACACGACGCTCGTGGAGAAAGACGCCTACGGCGGGGCCTGCCTGAACCGCGGCTGCATCCCCTCGAAGGCGTTCATCCACGCCGCCGACGTCGCCCACGAGGCGGCGACGGCCGAGGAGCTGGGGGTCCACGCGGATCCGACAGTCGATATGCAGCGGATGCAGGAGTGGAAGTCCGGCGTCGTCCACCAGCTCACGCGCGGCGTCGAGAAACTCAGCAAGGCCAACGGCGTCTCGCTCATCGAGGGGACGGCCAAGTTCGCGGACGCCCACACCGCCCGTGTCGTCCGCAACGGCGAGAGAGCGGAAACCGAGACCGTCGAGTTCGACAACGCGATACTCGCGACGGGCTCGCAGCCGGTCCAGATCCCCGGATTCGACTTCGGAGACGATCCGGTGCTCTCGTCGTCGCAACTCCTCCAACTGGAGTCGGTTCCGGACCGCCTCGTCGTCGTCGGCGCGGGCTACATCGGTATGGAGCTGTCGACGATGCTCGCGAAGCTCGGCACCGACGTGACTGTCGTCGAAATGCTCGACGACGTGCTCCCGACGTACGAGGCCGACGTCAAGCGAATCGTTCGCAAGCGCGCCGAAGCCCTCGGGATCGACTTCCACTTCGGTGAGGGCGCGACCGACTGGGAGGAGACCGCAGACGGCGTGACCGTCTCGACGGAGACGGAGGCCGGAGACGTCTCACGGTACGAGGGCGACGCGGTCCTCGTCGCCGTCGGACGACAGCCCGTCACGGACACGGTGAACCTCGATGCAGTCGGCGTAACGCCCGACACCGACGGCTTCGTGCAGACGGACGACCACGCACGGACCGACGCCGAGCACGTGTTCGCGGTCGGCGACGTCGCCGGCGAGCCGATGCTCGCACACAAAGCCAGCGCGGAGGGCGTCGTCGCCGCCGCCGTCGCCGCCGGCGAGTCGGCCACTCTCGACCAGCAGGCGATCCCCGCCGCCGTGTTCACCGACCCCGAGATCGCCACCGTCGGACTGACCGAAGCCGAGGCGGCAGAGGCCGGCTTCGACCCCGTCGTCGGGGAGATGCCGCTCCGGGCCAGCGGGCGAGCGCTCACGATGGGCGAGTCGGACGGCTTCGTCCGCATCGTCGCCGCCGCCGACAGCGAGACCGTCCTCGGCGGGCAGCTCGTCGGGCCGAACGCCTCTGAAGTCGTCGCCGAGGTCGCGCTCGCAGTCGAGATGAGCGCGACGCTCGAAGACGTCGCCGAGACGGTACACACGCACCCGACGCTCACCGAGGCCGTGATGGAAGCCGCCGAGAACGCGCGCGGACAGGCGGTTCACACGCTGAATCGCTGAGGCAGTTCACACGCCGAATCGCTGAGGCAGTTCACACGCCGAATGGCTGAGGCGGTTCACAACGCTGGACCGCGAGGAAAACGCCGTCACCACCGCCGTCGCCACCGTCGTCGCCACCGCCACCGCCCTTCACCGCCGTCGCCACCGCCACCGCCCTTCACCGCCGTCGCCGCTTCCGACGACCCGGCCGCTCAGGCCCGCAGCTCCGCCTCGACGAGCTCGACCGCATCCCTCACCGCGCCGACGGCGCTCAGGTGCCCCGCTCCGACGGCCGTCTTCATCGCCTTCGCGGCGGCGCCGGTGACGACCTCGGGGCCGAGCTGCGCGACCGTCCCCTCGCCGACGGTCGCGATCCAGCCCGGAACCTCGAAGCGGTAGGGGTCGAGCCGCGGTGCGAACTCCGTCGACCCGCGCTGCTCGTACTCGACGAGGCGGGCGATGTTGTCGGCGACGGTTCCGGCCTCGCGCAGCGCGGCGGAGGCCGACGCCGGGACGGGCTCGCCGTCGACGTCGACGGCGCGGGCGGCGTCGCCGACCGCGAACGTGCGTTCGTCGACCCGGAGGTCGTTGCGAACGACGGGACGGTCGCCGGCCATCGCGTCCGTACCGCGGATCCCGCCCGTCCAGACGAACACGTCGGCGTCGAACGTTCCCCGATCGGTCTCGACGGCGTCCGCAGTCGCCCGCTCGACGGTCGTCCCGGTCGAGATCGAGACGCCGCGTTCCTGCAACTCCGCTCGAACCGCCTCGCGGAAGTTCGCCGGGAAGTTCGGCGCGACGTCGTCGAGCTGTTCGACGAGCGTGATCTCGGCCGCGACGCCCTCCTCGCGGGCCAGCGCCGCCAGTTCGCCCGCGGTCTGGATGCCCGAGAGCCCCGCGCCCCCGACGACGACGTGGAGCGGTTCGGCGTCCGCAACTGGTTCTGCGCGGGTGTCGCTGCTGGTGTCGACGTCAGCGCCGCCGGTCTCTCCGTCGGCAACTGCCTCGGCGTCGCTGTCGGTCTCTCCGTCGGCAACTGCCTCGGCGTCGCTGTCGGTCTCAGTTCTCGATTCCAGCGCGTCGAAGAACGCCTCGCGGATGGCGAGCGCGTCCTCGACTGACGTCAGGACGAGTCCGTGCTCGGCGACGCCCGGGATCCCGTAGTCCGCGGTGGTGGATCCGAGACAGACCGCCGCGTAATCGTACGAGAGCGACTCGCCGTCGGCGAAGTGGACCGTGCGGTTCTCGCGGTCGACCTCGCTCACGCGCTCGGTGCGGACCGTCGCCCGGTCGAACAGTTTCGTCAGGGGAACCTGAATCGCGTCGGCGACGCTCGGGCGTCGGATGACGCGGTGGACCTCGTGCTTGACGAGGTGGGTCTCGGACTCGTCGACGACGACGAGGTCGACCGATGGGGGGAGTGCAGATTCGAGGCGGCGCGCCAGCGTCACACCGGCGTATCCGGCTCCGAGGATCACGACTCGCATACCTCCCCGTTCGGACTGCAGACGCAAAGGGCGAACGGCCCACCCGAAAACGACCGCAAGTAGTCTGAAGAACCGAGAAAGCGTGCCGGCCGCGCTCAGAACAGCGCGTCCGACTCGGGGAGGATCTGTGCGGGGCCGCCGACCGTCCAGACGTCGGTCTCGACGCCGACCGCGGCGATCACGTCCTCGACGGCGTCGACGTGCTCGGCGGTGGTGTTGACGTAGACGCTCGCGCCCGTGTCGGTCGAGAAGAACACCGGCACGCCCTCGTCCTCGCGCAGTTCGCGGACGGCGTTGAAGACGGCGATCGTGTCCGGTTGCCAGTAGACCCACCCAGCGGGGCCGGTCATCGTCGTCGCCGTCAGCGACAGCGAGTCGTGCTCGGCCAGCTCGAAGGCGCGCTCGAAGTCGGCCGCGTAGAGCGCATCGCGCATCTCGTCGATCTGGTGGTGGACGTGCGCCATCCGCGCCTGGAACATATGGCTCGCGGCGGCCTCGCGGTGGGCCTCCTCGGTCTCTTTGTATGCGGGGACGTGCGCGGCGACGGTTCGGAGGTCGTCTTCGAGGTCCGTCTCGATCCGCTCGGAGCGGCAGTCCTCGTCGTTCATCCCCGAGTACAGATGCGAGAACGCACCGGTGACAGCGCGGGCGGCGGAGGAGGAGCCGCGGCGCGCGATCGTCGACACCTCGGGGCGGGACAGCTCCAATCCCGCCGCTTCCGCCAGCGCCATCGCCGCCGCGGCGAAGCCGGACGACGAGGAGCCGAAGCCGATGTTCGAGGGGAAGGAGTTCTCCGATTCGAGCCGCACCGGGGCGTCGACGTCCGCGAGGTCGCGCACGTGCTCTACGACGGCGTCGATCCGCTCGGCCCCGCGGCCCTCGACGCGGTCGCCGCCGATCAGATAGACGTCCTCGTCCGCGTCCGGCCGGAACTCGACGGTCGTCGTCGTGACGCTGGGTGCGGTACAGACGCTGATGCTGTCGTGGTAGGGGAGGCGAAGCTCCTCGTCGCGCATCCCGTGGTACTTGACCAGTCCCTGGATCGGATGCGCCTTCGCGGTCGCCTTCATACCCCTACGCGGGAGGGACGCCGGGTTAAACGTCCCGATGATCGAGTGCGCACCGGAGTTGCGCCCCGGCGCGACCGATCAGAACTGGGACGGGTGCCGCCGGGAGTCCGTGTCGCGGCTGTAGCGCGGATATATTAGTACTTTGGCCATCGCCGCGCTGTGAGACCCTCTAACAGGTGCGTGACGTTCTGAAACGGCCGACGGCTTCTTGTCCTGAACGTGACTAAAACCGATGTCGACCGCCTCGTAACTGGTCGTTTCGCTCGGCACCGCCGGAACGCCCACCGTGTTTGTAGGAATTTACAATACCTTATATACGAGGCGTTCGATGATCCAGTAACGACCGTGATTCGCGCCAGCAGCCGCCGGTAAGATCCGTCGGTGGCAGTGCGAATGGGTCCCCACCTATGAGACGCAAGGCACTGACGATACTGATCGTCGCATCGATTCTCGCAAGCACAGTTCCCGCGGCTGCGCTCACCTCCAACCCGGAGATTCAGACGATTACGCCGGACCCGTCGCTACAACCCGGCGGCGTGAACGAACTCTCGTTTCAGGTGGTGAACGACGGACAAGGGGCTGAAGACGAAACGCGCGACGCACACAACGTCCACATCCGTCCCCGTGACGTCGGTCCCATCGACGTCGAAACCGAACACCTCTACGTCGAGCGGTTGCCCGACGGGACTCCAGCAGACCTCTCGCTGAAACTGAACGTCCCGTCAAACATCGACAGCGGCACCTACCGGATTCCGCTCCGCCTCGCGTACGAGTACGACAGCGGTGCGGGCACCGACGTCGAACGGCAGCGGACCATCTACCTGCCCGTTCGCGTCGACTCCGGTCCCCGGTTCGACGTCGTCGACACCAGTTCCACAGCCACCGTGAACGGTCAGGGCACGCTCGAAGTCACGCTCAGGAACGTCGGCGACTCCGCGGCGCGCGATTCGACGCTGACGCTCTCGTCGTCGGCACCCGACGTCCAGCTCGGCTCCAGCCAGTCCAGCACGCGCTTCGTCGACACGTGGGAGCAGGGCGCGAACCGCACCTTCGAGTTCGAGACGACGCTCGGCGACAGCGCCGCCGTCGGCAACTACTCGCTCGCCGCCCAGATCGACTTCGAGAAGCCGAGCGGCACGACCGGATCGACGCCGTCGCTCACCGTTCCTCTCCGCGCCCTCCCCGAGATGACGTTCTCTGTCTCCGACGTGGATAGCTCACTCCGGGTCGGCGAGACCGGAACCCTCTCCGGAACCGTCACCAACACCGGACCGAAGACCGCACACAGCGCCGTCGTCACGTTCCCCGACCCCGGCCCGACAGTCACGCCCATCGAGACGTCGGTCGCCGTCGGATCGCTCGACCCCGGCGAGTCCGCCCCGTTCACCTTCGACGTCGAGGTGACGAGCAGCGGCTCTGCGGGCCCGCGACAGTTCGATCTCGGCGTCGACTACCGGGACGACGACGGCACCTCGCGGGAGTCGGACTCGATTCCCACGCGCGTGGAAGTCGGGGAGCAGACTCCCGAGTTCGACGTCGAAGCGGTCAACGGAACCTTCAGCGCCGGCTCCGGCGGCGAGTTCCGCCTCACCGTGACGAACACCCGCGAGGAGCCGGTGTCGGACGTCTCCGCGAAGATCTATATGGACTCGCCGCTGTCGTCCTCGGACGACGAGGCGTTCATCGACGAGCTCGGCCCCGGTGAGTCGGAGACGATCGTCTTCCAGCTCAGCGCCGGCGGGAGCGCGACGGCGAAGACCTACCCGGTCAAGATGGACTTCCAGTACGACGAGGCCGACGGCGACACGATCATCTCCGACACGTACCAGATCCCCGTCGACGTGACAGCCAGCACCGGTGGCGGGCTGCCGATCGTACCCATCCTCGTCGTCGTGGCGCTCGTGGTCGTCGCCGGCGGGGTCCTCTACTACCGCAGACAGGGCTGACCGATGCAGTTCGACTACCAGCGCTTCGTCGACTGGGCCGACGACAAGATCGTCAACCACTCGAAGCGGGTGATGCTGACGTTCTTAGTCGTCACGGCGCTCTTCGCGGTCGGGCTGGGCAGCGTCTCCACTGAGTCCGGAACGCAGCAGTTCGCCGAGGACATCCCGGCAGCGGACGCGCTCGAACGGATCGAAAACGAGTTCCTCCCGGTCTTCTCCCCCAGTCCGGGAAGCACACAGCTCGTCCAGAAAGACGCCAATGTCCTCTCGAAGCAGTCGCTGCTGACGATGCTCAGAGCGCAGGAGGCGCTCGAAGATCGGGACGATATGTACGTCTCGAGTACCTCCTCGGCGGCCGCGACCGTCGCGCAGACGATCGACCCGTCCGCGACGACGCTCGAAGAGCAGATCACCGCGCTCGAACGAGCGACGCAGACGGACGTCCGCCGGGCAGTGCGCGAGAACGCGGACAACCCCGGCTTCACGGGGACCCTGAGTAACGACTTCAACCGGAAGGCGGCGTCCGCCTCGTCGACGATCGGCGTCGTCACGCACGACCTACCCCAGGACGTCGGCGGCGGCGGTGCCGGGCAGTCCGGAGACAGCCCGATGACGTCGATCCAGGTGCAGTCCCAGCGGATCATCGACGCCGAACTGAGCGCCGACATCACCGTCTTCGGCAGCGGCATCATCGCCGACGAGTTCGGAACCGTCGTGACCGACTCGCTGCTCATCGTCACGCCCGCGGCCGTCATCCTCATCGTGGGCTTCCTCGTCGTGGCCTACCGGGACCTCCTCGACCTTCTCTTGGGCGTCATCTCGCTCGGAATGGCGGTGATCTGGACGTTCGGCTTCCTCGGGCTCGCGGGGATCCCGTTCAACCAGATTATGATCTCGGTGCCGCCGCTGTTGCTCGCGGTCGGGATCGACTTCGGGATCCACGCGATCAACCGCTACCGAGAGGACAGAGCGACCGGTCTCGACATCGAGTCGGCGATGACCGTCGCGACAGATCAGCTGCTCGTCGCCTTCTTCATCGTCACCGGCACGACCGTCATCGGCTTCCTCTCGAATCTCGCCTCCGAACTGCCGCCGATCCGCGACTTCGGGATCGTCGCGGGCGTCGGAATCATCTTCACCTTCCTGATCTTCGGGATCTTCCTCCCCGCGGCGAAAGTGTGGCTCGACCGCCACCGCGAGGGATGGCCGATCCCGACCTTCAGCCAGCGACCGCTCGGCGAGGAGGGCTCCACTCTGGGGGAGGTCCTCTCGGTCGGCGTCACGCTCTCGCGGTACGTGCCGATCCTCGTTCTCGTGTTCGCCGTGGTGTTCAGCGCGGGCGCGGCGAGCTACGCGACTGGCGTCGACACGTCGTTCTCGCAGGAGGACTTCCTGCCACCGGAGGATGTCTCGCCGCTGCTGAAGTCGTTACCGGAACCGTTCGCGCCGAGCGACTACGGAGTCGTCGGGACGCTGAACTTCCTCGAAGACAAGTTCACGCGGACACAGGGGGGGTCAGTCACCATATACGTCGAGGCGCGGATGGAGGACGACACCGCGCTCGAACAGCTCCACAGGGCCGGCGAGAACCCCCCCGAGGAGTTCGTCGACGCCGGTGACCGGCGGCCCGAGTCGACGAGCATCGTGACCATCATTCAGGACCACGCCGATCGGGACCCCGAGTTCGCTGCACTTGTCGAGCGGAACGATCGCAACGACAACGGTGTGCCGGACGACGACCTCGCGACGATCTACCGCGAACTCGAGGCGTCACCGGCCGGCGACCGTGCCTCGGAGTACCTCGCCGAAGACCACCGCAGCGCGCGGATCGTCTACTCGGTCTCCGGGGACGCGTCAGACAAGGCAGCGACCGACGCGGCCATCGACCTCACAGACCGATTCCGCGGTGACGCGACGGCGACCGGTAACACCGTGGTCTTCCAGGCCGTCTCTGACCTCATCTTCGAGTCCGCAGTGACGAGTCTCGCGCTCGCGCTCGGGGCCACAGTCGTCTTCCTCGTGTTCATCTACTGGGTGCTGGAAGGCCTCCCGTCGCTCGGTATCGCGAACCTGGCTCCGATCGTCGTCTCCGTCGCCTCGGTCGCGGGGACGATGCGGTTGCTGGGCATCTCGTTCAACGCGTTCACGGCGACGATTCTGTCGCTCACGATCGGCCTGGGGATCGACTACTCGGTCCACGTCGTCCACCGGTTCATCGACGAGCGGCGCGAGCGGGCGCTCATCCCGGCGCTCAACCGCACCGTCACCGGGACCGGTGGCGCGCTGCTGGGGAGTATGGCCACGACGGCGTTCGGAATCGGCGTGCTGGTGTTGGCCGTCCTCTCGGTCCTCGGCCAGTTCGGGGTCCTGACGGCGATGTCGATCGTCTACTCGTTCCTGTCGTCGCTGCTCGTGCTCCCGTCGACGCTCGTCGTCTGGGACCGCCTCGTCAACGACGATCCCAACGTGCCGATGGGCTATCCGGGCGACGACGAGACCCCGCAGGCTGCCGATCCGGCACCGGACGGGACCGGCGGCGTCGACGGGGGGATGCTATGAGTCCCGCTCCCGGCCCCGACGGTAGCGCCGAGAGCGGTCAGGACCTCTCGGAGCACGAGGCCGTCGCGTCGCTGGAACGGCTCGGCCTGTCGAACTACGCCGCACGGGCGTTCGTCGCGCTCCAGCGGCTCGGCGTCGGAACGGCCAAACAGATCCACGAGGAGACGGACGTGCCGCGGTCGCAGGTGTACGGCGCGGCCGACGAACTCGCAGAGATCGGCCTCGTCGAACTCCAGCAGTCGACGCCGAAACGGTATCGTCCGGTGAGCCTCGATACGGCTCGCCGACAGCTCGCGGAGTCGCTCAAGCGCGAAGCCGACCAGGCGTTTGCGTTCCTGGAAGCCCAGCGCGCGGCCCGCACCGAGCGGGAGAGCCGCGACGACGTGTGGACGATCCGCGGCCGCGAGCCCGTGAACAACCGCGTGGTCGAACTCGTCCAACAGGCGACCGATCACGTCCTGTTCGCGGCTCCGGACCCGAAGTTCGTCGACGAGGCGTTCGTCGAAGCCCTCGCGGCACGCGCTGCCGACGGGGTGACCGTCCGCGTCGTCAGCGAGAGTCCAGCGGTCAGAGAACTGTTCGCGGACGTCGAGGAGGTCGCGGTCGCCGAGGCGATCGAGTCGCCGGCGACCGACTACACCGGACGCGTGCTCTTGATCGACGACCGCGTCGTGCTCCTGTCGGCGGTCCCGCCGACAGAGTCGGCCGAGGAGACCGCGATCTGGTCCGCCGACACGGCGATGGCGGAGATCCTCGCGCGCGTCATCGAGAACAGCATCGACTCGTTCGTCCGCGGCTCCTACGAGTGACGCGCGAGGCGCTTACCACCGGACCCGAAAGCCCGATTCGCCGGTCGGCTCCTCGTAGCTCACCGAGACGTCGTCGACGGAGGCGGCCGAACTCCCCGTGTGACACCACTCGATCAGCTCTTCGACCGCGGCCTCGGGTCCCTCGAAGACGGCCTCGACGCGCCCGTCGTCGAGGTTTCTGACCCAGCCGTCGACGTCGTACTCCCGGGCCGCATCGCGTGTCGACGCGCGGTAGTAGACGCCCTGGACGGTCCCGCTGACGAACACGTGTGCTCTGATTCGGTCGTCGCTCATCGTGGCCGACGGTTGTCGGTGCGAACGGAAAGAGGCTGTCGCCGAGTGCGACGGCTCGAAAGACCGAGGTGGCGGTCCGCTCTCGGCTGCCCGACTCAGTCACCCACCCGGCGTCGGCAACTGCGCCTGTGTGATCCGGATCACGCCCCAGGCGAAGAACCACGCGAAGATGAATGTAAATACGAGCGCGGTCGTCGAGAGGACTCCGAGCGGGTTCGTGAGGGCGATCAGTTCCGGCAGCGCGAACAGAAAGACGATTGCGGCCGCGATGCTCCCCGCGAGGAGTTCGAGATACGTGGTGACAGTGATGCAGTCTCCTGTCGGCTCTGCGTCCCGCCGGCTACGGGACTCCGCCTCCGTGGTGTCTGGTGTGAGCATACATACCACTATTCTAAACTAACGGGTCTTTTGTGATAAATCTGCCCCGAATCAGGGGCTCGACAGTCCAGTTCTCCGGAGGGGCTCGCGTCCTCGGACGCCGAACCGACGGACGGGAGCGTCGAAGCCCCCATCGCGGACGGTCACCCGAGCAGGTATCGGGTCCAGGGGTACCGCTCGACGAGCGTCTGACCGCCGAGGTCGTACTGCTCGATGTACTGGTCTACTCCGAGGATCCGCCCGGCACCGAACGCGCCGACCGAGAGGAACACCAGCATATACGCGAAGTCGCCGTTGATGTACCCGTGCGAAACGCTCCAGTTCCCGAGATAGAACAGGACCATCATGAACGCACCGAAGAACGCGGCGAGACGGGTCAACACGCCGAAGATCAGGCCAAGTCCGATGAACACCTCGCCCCAGGGGACAGCGACGTTGACGAAGTCGACGAACCAGGGCGTCTGACCCATCGAGACGAACAGCCCCGCCACTGGACTCCCGTTCGCCGGCGGCGCGTTCTGCAGATACCCCGCCGCGCCGAAACTCCCGGAGAACGCCTTGTCGAAGCCGCTCTGGAAGAAGGCCACCCCCATCATCAGTCTGAGCGCGAGGATGAACCAGACGCTCAGTGCGTGGAGCTTCCCCTCTGCGGTGAATCCTGCGACAGTACTACGGAGTTTGATCTCTTGAGTGGACATCGGTGACCTATCCCGAAGCGGATTATTAAATCTACGTGCTAGATTTTTGACATCTTACAATAAATTGGGCTATATTGGGCGTTGGTATTAGTATATAACACAATAAGCAAAATACCATCCAACCTTCTAGACGCCGACTCCGACACGAACCTTGTCAGTGACGTTGACCGCTCTCGACGTGGGCGGCCGCCGTCTCGCCTCCCGGTCGGTCATACGTGCACAGTCCCTGCTGAGTCATCAGGGTGCGGTCGACGTGGTGCGCGGTAACACTATTCCGCCGGAAAGCGGCCGATGCGACGACTCGAGGCGCAAAGGTGGGTTTATAATCGACCGGTGGGGGAGATAGATTATGGAACTATTCGGGACCGCCGGGATCCGCGGATCGGCCAGAGAGCGAGTCACGCCCGAACTCGCGCTCGAAGTGGGGCGTGCGGTCGGCGCCGACGCCGTCGAATCTGCGGGTCCGGCGACGGTCGTCGTCGGCCGAGACGGACGGACGACCGGCCCGGCGCTCGCGGCCGCCGCCGAGGCTGGACTCGAATCGGCCGGGGCGGCCGTCCGCCGGGTGGGCGTCCTCCCGACACCGGCACTCGCGTACGCCTCACGCGGGCGACACGGCGTGATGCTCACCGCGTCGCACAACCCCCCGACCGACAACGGCATCAAGCTGTTCGTCGACGGCGAGGAGTACGATCGGACGCTCGAACAGACGATCGAAGCGCGCGTCGCGGGCGAGCACTCGCCCGCGGCCTGGGACGAGTGGGGCGACTCCGAAGCTCTCGCCGTGCTCGCGGACTACCGCCGGGCGGTCGTCGACTACGCGAGCGAGTACGGGACGAGCGCCGACGGTCTCGACGTCGCGGTCGACTGCGGCAACGGGATGGGCGCGCTCGGGACGCCGCAGGTACTGCGGGAACTCGGCGCGCGGGTCGTCACGCTGAACGGACAGGTCGACGGCCACTTCCCCGGCCGGGAGTCGAAGCCGACGCCCGAGTCGCTCGCGGACCTCCGGGCGTTCGTACGCGACGGCGCGTTCGACTTCGGGATCGGTCACGACGGCGACGCCGACCGGATCGTGATCGTCGACGGCGACGGCGACGTCGTCCACGAGGACACGGTGGTCGCGATCCTCGCCGCGCACTTCACCCGCGTCAGCGAGGCGGCCGACCCGGTCGTCGTCACAACGCCGAACGCCTCCGGGCGGATCGACGAACAGGTCCGTGCGGCCGGCGGACGCGTCGAGCGAGTCCGACTCGGCGCACTCCACGAGGGGATCGCCGCTGCCCGCGCCGCGGGCGGTGACGTGGTCTTCGCGGCCGAACCGTGGAAGCACATCCACCCGCGGCACGGCGGCTGGATCGACGGCGTCGCCTCCGCGGCCGTCCTGACGCGCCTGGTCGCGGCCGAGGGTCTCGACGGCCTCCGCGGGCCCGTCACGGAGCGTCCGTACCGGAAGGTGAGCGTGGACTGTCCGGACGATCTGAAGTCGGGGGCGATGGAGCGCGTCGAGACGATGCTCCCGGATGCGTTCCCCGACGCCGACGTCGACACCGAGTACGGCGTCCGACTGGAGTTCCCCGACGCGTCGTGGACGCTCGTGCGACCCTCCGGGACGGAACCGTACGTCCGGGTGTACGCGGAAGCCGACGACGTCGACGCCCTCGTGGGAGCGGTGACGGACGTCGTCGCGAGTGCCGTCGACCGCGCCGACGCCTGACCGGTCCCGCGAAACTGCGTCTGCGCCGAGCGACGTCCGGCCAACTTCGTCGGGGCGTCCGGCGTACGTTCCGCTTTCGATTCTGTAGAATCCCGTGCAGACACGGAAGCGACGAATTTATGCGCGCATCGCTGCCCACTGTTCTATAGGAGTCCATAATATGGATAGACGTACGTTTGTCAAGGCCACGGGTGTCGCGGGAATCGCAGGACTGGCTGGCTGTAGTGGGGGTCCGTCCGGCGGATCGGCGGACACGGCAACCGAGTCCGACAGTTCGACCGAAGAAACCGGTGGGGACAGCGAGACGACCGCCGCGGAGACGACCGAAAGCGGCCCGGCGGCCAACGTCGGAATGGTCTACGCGACCGGCGGCCTCGGTGACGGGTCGTTCAACGATCAGGCCCAGCAGGGTGCGCTCCAGGCCGAAGAGGAACTCGGCATCTCCTTCAACGAAGCGCAGCCGGACGAGGTGGCGCAGTTCAAGACGTTCCAGCAGCAGTTCGCGCAGTCGAGTGACCCGGACTACGATCTGGTCTGTGCGATCGGCTTCCTGCAGGCCGACGCGCTCTCGCAGACCTCCGAGAGCTACCCCGAACAGGACTTTATGCTGGTCGACTCCGTCGTCGACGCGCCGAACGTCGGCAGCTACGTGTTCAAGGAACACGAGGGTTCGTACCTCGCCGGCCTGATGGCCAGTCTCCTGACGACGCGTGACTTCTCGGCCGGCGCTGGCTCCACGACGGGCGACTCGACGAGCGTCGGGTTCGTCGGCGGCGTCGAGTCCGACCTGATCAAAAAGTTCCAGGCCGGCTTCGAGGCGGGCGTGAGCGCCGGTAGCGGCGACGTCGACGTCAGCACGAACTACACCGGGAGCTTCAACGACCCCGCCGCCGGCAAGGAGGCGGCGACGGCGATGTACAACAGCGGCGCCGACATCGTCTACCACGCGGCCGGCAACACCGGGACGGGCGTCTTCCAGGCGGCGCAGGAACAGGGCAAGTTCGCGATCGGCGTCGACCGCGACCAGTCGGTCACGAAGCCCTCCTACGCCGACGTCATCCTCAGCAGTATGGTCAAGCGCGTCGACACCGCCGTCTACAACGCGATCGACTCGGTCGTCGAGGACGACTTCCAGGGCGGCAGCGTCATCTCGCTCGGCCTCGAGCAGGACGGCGTCGCGCTCGTCTACGGCGACCAGCTCGGCTCCGAACTGCCGCAGGAGGTCACAGACGAAGTGACGAGCGCACGCGAGAGCATCATCGCGGGCGACACCTCGGTCCCGTCGACGCTCTGAGAGGTCAGCGCGCCCGATTCGAGCCGCTCGATATCCAAACCTATTCGTTTATCACCGAACCACTGGGAAACAGATCTATGGCCACAGCCGTCCACCTCGACGGGATCACGAAGCGGTTCCCCGGGGTCGTGGCGAACGACGACGTGGACCTCGCTGTCGAGCGCGGGACTGTACACGCACTCTTGGGAGAGAACGGGGCCGGGAAGACGACGTTGATGAACGTCCTCTACGGGCTCTACGAACCGACCGCGGGGCGTGTCCTCGTCGACGGTCAGGAGCGGTCGTTCGACTCGCCCCGCGACGCGATCGACGCCGGCGTCGGGATGATCCACCAGCACTTCATGCTCGTGGACCCGATGACCGTCACCGAGAACATCACCCTCGGGAACGAGCCGCGAAAGTGGGGCGGGCTCGCGGTCGACCGCGCGGCCGCTCGCGAGGCTGTCGTCGAACTCTCCGATCGCTACGGCTTCGACGTCGACCCCGACGCCCGAGTCGAAGACATCTCCGTCGGCGAACAACAGCGCGTCGAGATTCTCAAGGCGCTGTACCGCGGTGCGGACGTGCTCATTCTCGACGAACCGACAGCCGTGCTGACCCCACAGGAGGTCGAGGAGCTGTTCGACGTGCTCGAAGAGCTGACCGCCCAGGGGAAGACGATCATCTTCATCACGCACAAACTGGGCGAGGCGATGCGTGCGGCCGACGACATCACCGTTCTCCGGGACGGGCGCAACGTCGGGAGCGTACAGGCCGCCGAGACGACTCGGGAGGACCTCGCCGAACTGATGGTCGGCCGTGAGGTGCTTCTCGACGTCGATCGGCCGCCCGCGGAGACAGGCGACGTCGTCGCCGCCGTCTCGAACGCCGTCGTCGACGACGACCGCGGGGTCCGCGCCGTCGACGACGTCTCGTTCGAGGTGCGAGCGGGCGAGGTGTTCGGCATCGCCGGCGTCGACGGCAACGGCCAGTCCGAACTGGTCGAAGCCCTGACCGGGCTCCGACGCCCCGAAGGCGGCGCGGTCGAGTTCTTAGGCGAGGACGTCACCTCGGCGTCGCGGCGAGACCGCATCGAGGCCGGGATGGCCTACATCCCCGAGGACAGACAGGAGCGCGGGCTCGTGATGGACTTCGACCTCACCGAGAACGCGATCTTGGGCAGTCAGCACTCCCGGGAGTTCGGTCCGAACGGCCGGATCGACTGGGGCGCGACGCGCGACCACGCCGAGGGGATCATCGAGGAGTACGACGTTCGACCCCCGGACGCGACCGCGACCTCGGAGTCGCTCTCGGGC
Organism: Halobellus sp. Atlit-31R; assembly: GCA_003665935.1. GTDB lineage: Archaea > Halobacteriota > Halobacteria > Halobacteriales > Haloferacaceae > Haloquadratum. Next base: position 26,022 of record QPLR01000005.1, read on the forward strand.
GGGAATCAGCAGAAGTTCATCGTCGGTCGGGAGTTCGAGCGCGACCCCGAACTCGTCGTCGCCTCGCACCCGACGCGCGGCGTCGACGTCGGCTCGATCGAGTTCATCCACGAGCGACTACTCGAACTCCGCCAGCAGGGCGTCGCGATCCTCCTGGTCTCCTCGAAGCTCGAGGAGGTACAGGGCCTCTCGGATCGCTTGGGCGTCATCTACGAGGGCGAGTTCATCGACGTCGTCGACCCCGACGAGACCACCGAAGAGGAGCTTGGACTACTGATGGCCGGCGAACATCCAGACGAAAACGACGCAGGACAGTCGAGTAACGAGACCGAGAGCGAGCCGGTCGACGCCGCAGCGGGCGGTGACAGCGCGTGAGCGCCCGCGACCGCGCACGCCACGTTCTCGAACGGCTGGTCAACGCCTCGGCGACCGAACGAATTCTGATCAGCACGGCCGCGCTCGTGCTCTCGATCCTCGTCGGTGCCGTCCTCGTGCTCGTCGCCGGCCGGATGGCGACGTGTACGCCGGCCGAAGCGGTCTACTACCTCGGCGTGGGGTTCTGCTACGATCCGATCGTCGTCTTCGACCGACTGTTCCTCGGCGCGCTCGGCGACCCGCTCAGCGGCAGCTGGTCGCCGGACGGCCAGTTTTCGGTCACGCTCCGTGAGACGACGCTCCTGCTCTTTACCGGGCTCTCGGTCGCGCTCGCGTTCCGCGCCGGCATCTTCAACATCGGGACGCAGGGCCAGATGGTCGTCGGCGGTCTCGCGACCGCGGTCGGCGTCCTCTGGGGCTCGACGGTCGTCTCGGGAACCATCGGCACGGTCGTGTTGGTTCCGTTCGGCGTGCTCGTCGGTGCCGCGTTCGGCGGTCTCTACGGTGCCATCCCCGGCTTCCTGAAGGCGTACGCCGACGCCAACGAGGTCATCACGACCATTATGCTCAACTTCATCGCGACCGGCGTGACGCTGTATCTCGTCAGCGGCGCGTTCAAAGATCCCGAGAGCGCGGCGAACCAGACCGTCCCGCTGCCGGAGTACGCGCAGTTCCCGACGGTGCTCTTCGGCGGTCGACAGGACTTCTCGCTCGTGGCGCTCTTCTTCGGCCTCCTCGCGATCGGCGCGCTGTACTACGTGCTCGAACACACGGCGTTCGGGTACGACGTCCGGACGAGCGGGATCCAGCCGGGGGCGGCCGAGTACGGCGGCGTCGACGCAGCGCGAACCGTCGTCGCGAGCCTGACGCTGTCGGGCGCGCTCGGGGGCGTCGCGGGCGCGATGTACGTGATGATGGTGCTCGGAACGTTCCAGTCGGGGTTGCCCTCCTACGGCTTCGACGGGATCACGGTCTCGATCCTCGCGGGCAACAACCCTCTCGGGGTCGGAGTCGCGGCGCTCCTCTTCGGCGTGCTGAAGAGCGGGACGACCGTCGTCCAGTTCGCGACCGACGTCCCGCCGCAGTTGGTCGGCGTCCTCCGGGGGCTCATCATCCTCTTCGTCGCGATGCCGGAGTTCTTCCGGCTCCTCGGCCGCCGCGTCACCGACACCGGCTCACGCGCCGTCGCGACCGACGGTGGACGGCCGGTGGGGAGCGACAGCGGTCCGCACACGGCGGACGAACGCGGAGGTGGTGACGATGAGTGACGCGACGGAGACCGCGGCCGACGAGACGCGACCCGACGCCGCGGTCGACGAATCAGACGGGCTGCTCGGCGCGTACTCGCCGCGGAAGATCGTCGCGGGCGTGACGGTCGGCGGCCTCGCGGTGCTGCTCGTCGCGGGCGCGCTGTTCCCGGCCTCGATCGCCGGGACGCTCTCGGACGTCATCACCAGCCGGAACACGCTGGCGTCGGCGCTGCGGCTCTCGGTGCCGATCGCGTTCGCCGCGCTCGGCGGCATCTTCGCCGAGAAGTCCGGCGTCATCAACATCGGCCTCGAAGGCCTGCTCATCATCGCGGCGTTCACCGCCGTCTACGTGACCGAGATCACGGGCGGCGTCTGGCTCGGCTTCGGCGGCGGCATCATCGCGAGCACGCTGCTCGCGGGGCTGTTCGCGGTCGTCACGATCGAGTTCCGCGCCGACCAGATCATCGCCGGACTCGCGGTCTGGCTGATCGCGCTCGGCCTCGCGCCGTTCGCCTCGCAGGTGATCTACGGCGGCCCGAACACGCCGACGGTCCCGACGACCGGCGCAATTACGGTGCCGGTGCTCTCGGAGATCCCGTTCTTCGGCGCGCTCTTCTCGGCGTCGCCGTCGGTGTATCTGCTCTTCCTCGCGGTGGGGCTCTCGTGGTACGTCTTCGAGCGTACGGCGTTCGGCCGGTGGATCCGCGCCAGCGGTGAGAACCCGAAGGCGCTCGACACCGCAGGCGTGAACGTCTCGCAGGTCCGCTACGCCGCAGTACTTCTCTCGGGCGTCCTCGCGGGGATGGGCGGTGCCGCGCTCTCGCTCGACCTCGGGCAGTTCACCGGCAACGGTCCCACGATGGTCAACGGAAAGGGGTTCATCGCGATCGTCGCGTACCTGTTCGGCAACTACAATCCGATCGGTGCGTTCCTCTCGACGCTGCTCTTTGCGGGGCTGGACGCGATGCAGACCGCACTTCAGCTCCAGGGGATCGGTATCCCCCGTCAGCTCATCCGCATCACGCCGTTCGTGATCGTCATCGTCGTCCTCTCGCTCGTCGGTCGGACCCGGATCCCGGAGGCTGCGGGCGAGTACTACGAGTCCGGCGAGGAGTGATCGCCCCCACAGGGGCCGTCCCACAGATAAAGAGTTTTCCGCTCGGGCGCGAGACTCGAAACGATGAGTAACTCCCACGAGCACGACGTCGTCGTCGTCGGCGCGGGGACCGCCGGCTGCTATGCAGCGGCCGCAGTCGCCCAAGAAGGCCTCGACGTCGCCGTCGTCGAGCGGAAAACTGCCGAGGAAGCCGGGCATATCGCGTGCGGTGACGCGCTGAAAGGCGCGGACGCCTTCCCGGAGGCCATCCCGAAACCACAGATCGAGGACTCCTTCACGAACACGGGTGTCGACCACGGGCGCTTCGAGATCCCGCAGGAAGACACCGTCCTCGAGATTCCGGTCCCCGGCGAACTCGCGGTCATCGACCGCGACGAGTACGGCCGCCTGATCATCGACGGCGCGGAGGCGGCCGGCGCGGAGTTCCACTACGACACCGTCGTTCAGGACGTGACCCAGGACGACGACGGCACTGTCACCGGACTCCGCGCCACGCGCGACGGCGACGTCGTCACCTACGACGCCGACGTCGTCGTCGACGGGGCCGGATCGCTGTCGCTGCTGCAGGACAAGACCGACTTCTCGGGCACCCACTTCGATACGAACGTCTCGTACTCGCAGTTCTGTTCGGCTTACCGGGAGATCGTCGAGGTCCCAGAGCCCGTCGAGTGGGACGACGCGCTGGTGTTCAAGCCCACCGAGCGCGCCGCGGGCTACCTCTGGTACTTCCCGCGCACCGAGACGACGATCAACGCGGGGCTTGGCTTCCAGATGACCGAAGAGCCGATGAAACTCGTCGACGACCTCCGACGGGACCTCCAGAGGCGCCCCGAGTTCGAGGGCGCGACCGTCACCGACAAACTCGGCGCGGCGCTCCCGACCCGCCGTCCCTACGACTCGGCGGTCGCGGACGGCTTCATCGCCGCCGGCGACTCCGCGGGCCACGTCAACCCGACCACCGGCGGTGGAATCGCCGGCGCTGCCTACGCCGGGACGTACGCCGGCGAACAGGCCGTGAAGGCGATCTCCGAGGGTGACGTCAGCGAGGACGCGCTCTGGCGCTACAACGAGCGCGTGATGGACCACTTCGGCGCTCGATACGCCGGCCTCGACGTCTACAACGTCCTCTCGACGGCGGTCGACGTCGACGACCTTATGGGACTTCTGGCGTCGCTTCCGGGTGAGAAACTCGCCGAAGCGCTCTACTCCGGCACGACCTCGTTCGGTCCGATCCTGCTGGCGAAGACCGTCAAGAACTCCTTCGGCTACTGGGGTCAGATCCTGAACTTCTACAAGACGAAGAACCTCGCGGACGACCTGATGCAGCAGTACGCCCGCTATCCGGGCCGTCCGGAGGCGCTCGACGTCTGGCAGTCCGAGCGCGACCGCGTGATGGACGACATCTACGAGGTCACCGGCGCGGAACCGAAGTACTGAGTCCGCATCCCGGCGTCGAGTTCGCGCTCGGCCGCTGTGCGGTTTCCCCGCTCCTGTGCGCCGCTACCGGGAGAAACCTCTGAAGCGTCTACTCGCACGCACCGCCCGATAGGAGCGCGTGAACTCGGGTCGACCGCCACGAGGTCGTACTCCCGAGCGTAGTAGTTCGAGAGTTTATGCAAGAAGTCGCGGCGCTTCCATCGGAGGTCGGCGTGACACTCCGCAACGCGTCGTCGTTGCTTCTCGTAGTTGTTCGACCCCTGTTCCTTCCGTGAGAGTTTCCGTTGCTCGCGTTCCAAGCGTTCGCGCTCGTCAGAGAGGTCGAGCGCTCCAACCGCCGTGCCGCCGGTGTCGTGTGCGTAGTTGAGAATCCCCACGTCGATACCGACGCACTTCTCGGGATTCTCTGGCGGTTCAGGCGGCTCGCGGTCCATTTGGACGCCGAAGGTGGCGAACCATTCGCCCGTCGGTTCCTTCTTGACCGTGACTTGCCCGAGATTCGCGTCGTCGGGGATGGCCAGGTGGAGCCGAATCGGTATGTCCGCGAGTTTCGAGAGTGACAGCACAGCCTGACCGCCCTTCTTGTCGAGGCTTCCCTTCGGTCAGCGCTCGCTGAGGAGGGGGGCTTAGCGCCTCAATTCAGCTAAAATTCCGAAAGAGGTTTGGACGTTTAGGCCGACCTAAATATTATGTTGCCCGACCCACACGGGAGCACGTCGTGCACGCGCAGTGCGGCAGCCCCTCCCCGAAGACCGTCAGCGGGTGGACACGGGACCGAGAGTGGACGGACACAGCGGGCACTGACGACGGTGCCGAACGGTGAGAATGACTCTGCGCCGGCGCGGTGACGGCGTGTCGCCCCGCAATCGCGACTGTGTCTCCGTCGCTAGTCGTCGAGGTGGGAGCCGGATAGACGCCGGTGCAGGTGACCGATGAACGCACCCTCACAGTACCTCCTCGGACTGTACGTCGCGGAGTGTCGCGGACAGACGCCGGTCTCACCGGGCGTCGTCGCGGACCTCGTCGGCCGGTCGCCGGCGACGGTCATCGAGGCGTTTCGACAGTTCGAAGAGGAGGGTCTCGTCGTGTACGAACCGTACGAGGGGGCGGCGCTGACCGACGACGGGCACGGGCGCGCCGTGGAACTGCACGAGACGTACGTCGTTCTCTCGTGGTTCTTCCGGAGCGTTCTCGACCTCGACGACTACGAAACCGAGGCGATGAAGATGGCGGACGTGGTGAGCCCGGCGGTCGCGGAGCGACTCGCGGCTGTCCTTCCGTACGAGGAGTCCGAGTAGCGGACGCCGGTGGTCTCGCCCGTAGAAAAGCTCGGTCGAGGCGGGGCGACCGAACGCGGCCCCGATCGTTTACGACTGTTCTGTGGGGGTGAGGGACCTGTCGCTTAGAACGGCGGCGAGTAGTCCTCGTACTCGTCCATCTCCTCCATCTCTTCGGTCTTGTTCGGCATCACTGCGGCTCGTGGGCCGCCGGCCTGACGCACGGTCACCTTCGAGACGTCGTCGAGTTCCTCGGGGAGTCGGTGCCGGATTGCACGCATCGTCATCGGCGCGATCCCGCAACCCGAGCAGGCACCGCCGATCGCGACCGTCACTTCACCGTTGTCTTCGTCGACGTCCTCGATCTCGAAGTGGCCGCCGTGCTCTTGAATCTGCGGGACGTTGTTGCTCAGATAGTTCCGCGTTTGTCGTTCGAGGCCTTCTGCGCTCATACAATTCAGTGTTGGTTCGGGTTTAGTATAAATCTATGCTGTTTGGGCATCCTAAAACAAACATTTGGTTGTTTGGAGAATCTAAAAGTTAACAAACAAGAAATAATATACGGAAGCCAAGAGACATCCGAATAGACGCAATCGGACACTTGTCGCTGGATCGGCTCCGCACAGTAGTGTCCGCAACTGATTGCTCGTCCGGTCGTGCAAGCGAGCGAGTGCAGACTCCATACCCTACCATAGCCCAGGAGGATGGCTATCCGACCGTTCACCACGGGTGACGCCGACGACGCTTTTCTCTCGTTGCAGAACAGCCACGTCGTCGGACGTCTCCTGTCTCTCCGGGCGACTGTGGACGACCACGGAGAGCGGTGAGTAGCCGGGCGCGCACCAGTCGGTGCGCCTCCAGAAAAACAAAACGGGACAGTCGCCTCGTCTCCGGTCCGGCAAGGGCCAGCGACGTGCCGCAAGGCCGGCGTCGACGCCGTGATCGTGTTGAGCGATCCGGAGTACTACTCCCGATTCGGTTTGAAACGAGCGAGCGCATATGGTCTCGGTAACGGGTCCGGTGTCGGCGACGAATTTATGATCAAACTGCCGCGCGACAGCGCGTCAGACTGCAAAGATAAAATCGCCACCTACCAACCGGAGTTTCGGCAGGGAGAGCGTGTTTCATTACGGGTGATCCAGTAACCCCTGTTGTCTACGTCATATATGATCGATTTATCGTCACTGAACCGGCGTGATTTCCTCGGTGCCACTGTCTTCGGGGCACTACCGGTGACCGAGCTTTCGGCATCCACCGACTCGCGCGCAACTCTAATCTCACCTGACGACGACGACCCGTTCAACTACCCGTACTTCCTGTACACCCCTCCGACCGGCACGAGTAACGAACGTCCATTGCTGGTCCAACCCAACAACACGGGTGCCACTACCGACGACTTCTCGAAACATCGGAGGGAAGCTCGAAAGGACGTAGAAGAAGGTTTCCCTCGGTTGGTCAGCGACAAATTGGGTGTTCCACTACTGGTCCCGGTGTTTCCGCGCCCGGAGTCGGAGCCGGTCGACTGGCGGCACTACGTTCACCAACTGGACACCGAGACGATGCGGATCTCCGGCGGCCCGCTCGAACGAGTCGACCTACAGTTGGTCGGGATGATAGAAGATGCGCAGACCCGGCTCTCGGAGGACGTTCCACTCACTGAACAGGTCATCCTGAATGGCTTTTCGGCGTCGGGGAACTTCGTGAATCGGTTTGCAGTCCTCCACCCCGAGCTCGTCGCGTCCGTGACAGCGGGTGGAGTCAACGGGATGGTGACGCTTCCGATCACGGAGGCGAAAGGGCATACGCTGAATTTCCAGATCGGTGTCGCCGACGTCGAGGAGATAACCGGAACGCAGTTCGATGTCGCGGCGTTCTGTGACGTCGACCAGTACATCTACATGGGTGCGGAGGACGAAAACGACACACTGCCGACCGGAGACGCCTGGAGCGATGAGCAGCGTCGGATCGCCCGCGAGGTGTACGGCGAAGATATGCAGGCAGACCGGTTTCCGTACTGTGAGTCGGTGTACGATGACGTGGGTGTGTCGGTGGAGTTCGAGCTCTACAACGGCGTCGGCCACACGGTCACCGAATCGATGGTGCGCGAGATCGTCAGCTTCCACCGCGAGCACGCCGAGATCCCGGACGCCGCTGCTGACTCTGACACGCCCGATCGCGACGTGAGTGTCCTCGACGTGCTCGGAGCGGTCGGAATCCCGCGTGAGGCTGCGCTCGCAGGCTCAGTGACGATTCTAGCCGTGCTGTCCTACCTGTTGCGCGGGACAGAGAAGTAGTGCGTCACGCCCGGTCGAGGTGGGGTGTGGCCGCTTTCGATGTGACGCAAAGCGTCCGCGTGACACTCTCACGAGACCAGCGGGGATTCGGTTCGATCGTGCAGAGTCAGTTGACTACTCCGGGCGTAGTCGGCACACAACTGTCGTCTGCGGCCTCGACGGAGCAGCCGATCCGGCGGTCGGAGAACCGTACCGGGCTACCGCCGAAGACGAGTCACCGTTCCGTCTTCGGTCTCCTCGACGTCGACTAACCCATCGTCGGCCAGATCGGCGAGGAGCCCTCGAAGCCACTCGCGGCCGTGCTCGCCGTCGGGTGTGTAATCTACTCGTATCCGATGCCCGAGCGCGTCCAGATCCATCCCGTCGTACTCGCCGAGCAGTCGAACGATCCGACCACGGAACTGCCGGCGACTCCCCTCGAAACTCGGTTGTGTGGGCACGTCGGGCGCGGTGAAGTCGCCGGTCTGGTAGGCGTGACACCACTCGCGCCACGGACAGCCCGCCTCGTCACAGCGCGGCGTCTTCCCGCAGGCGACGCCGCCGAGTTCCATGATCGCGTTGTTCCAGATTCGGGACTCGCCCTCGGGCATCAGTTCCGACGCGGCGGACTCGAACGTCGAGTCGTCGTCGTCGACGTCGAACGCGCGGTACAGCACCCGTTTGACGTTGGTGTCGACGACGGCGTCGCCGTTGTTGAACGCGAACGACGCCACCGCGTTCGCCGTGTAGGGCCCGACGCCCATCAGCTCCGACAGTCGCTCGGGCGTCCGGGGGAAGGCACCGTCGTAGTCGCCGACGACCTGCTGGGCCGCCTCGTGGAGATACTTCGCGCGGTTGTTGTAACCCAGCGAGTGGTCGCTCCAGAACGCGACGACGGCGGCGCGGTCGGCGGCCGCGAGGGTCTCGATCGTCGGCCAGCGGTCCAAGAAGTCCCGCCAGGCGTCGACGACGCGGTCGAGTTGGGTCTGCTGGCTCATCACCTCCGAGACGAGAATCTCGTAGGGGTCGTCGGTCTCGCGCCAGGGGAACGCGCGGTGGTCGGCCTCGTACCACGACACCAGCGCGTCGCGGACGGTCGCCACGTCGCCGTCGAACCGGAGCGCCTCGCTTTCGCCCCCGAGCGCCTCGCCGTCGGTCATCGTCGGAGACAGGGACCGCCGCGGCTTGTGAATTCTGATCGCGCCCGGCCGCCGTGTCCGGCGAGCGCACCGAGACGAAAGCTGTTTGCCCGCGCCTCCCCAGATTTCGGGGTATGAGTCTCGACGAACTCACCGCGGACGTTGAGTCGGCCTACGGCGACGTCGACGACGAGCAGGCGGTCTCGCTCGACCGGGAGACGCGACACGAACTGGCGATGCTCGCGGCGGCGTTCGGGACCGAGGAGACCGACGAACTGCTCCGGCGAGCGGTCCATCTGCTCTTTCAGACGACCGTCGACCGCGGCACGCTCGATTTCCACCTCCGCCAGGAGTACGACGTGACCTACGACGAGTATCTGTCCGGAATGACCTTCGAGGAGATGACCGGACAGAACCAGTTCCCGCAGCGCGACGACGAGCGGCGCTACCAGATGTGACGGCGCGCCTCGGCGCGCCTCGAAGCGGAGACATTTATTCGGACACGGAGACGAGAACACCTATGGACACCGACGAAGTCGAGCGACTGATCGAAGCGGGTATCGAGGGCGCCTCGGCGCGGGTCGATCTCCCGCGCGTTCCGGACGAGGGCCACGAGGACGCACACTTCGCGGCCGTCGTCGTCTCGCCGGCCTTCGAGGGCAAGTCGCTGGTCGAACAGCACCAGATGGTCTACGACGCCTTAGGCGAGGCGATGACGACCGAGATCCACGCCCTGGAGATGAAGACCTACACCCCGGCGGAGTACGAAGGCGACGCCGTCTGACCGCGGACCGGGACCTCACGCGCCGCACGCCGACGGGCTCTCACTCGCCGAACTGCTGTTCGAAGCGGGTGATCGCACCGTCGGTGCCGGCGACGACGACCTCGTCGTCGGCCCGGAAGGTGAACGCGGCCGGATCGAACTCGGTGACCGTCTCGTCGTCTCTGACGACCGCCACGACGGTCCCTCCCGTCTCGGCTCTGACGTCCGCGCCGACGAGCGTCTCGCCGACGAGCCCCGCCGCCTTGAGACGCACCACGGTGATCTGCTTGTCGTACGCGAGCACCTCCTCGTCTTCGAATGCGGTCGACGCCAGCATCCGGCCGCTGACGGTGGCGAGCGACTGGACGTAGTCGGCTCCCGCGCGGTAGAGTTTCTGCACGTCAGACTCCTCGTTTGCGCGAACCACGATCTGGACCGCCGGATTCAGCTCTCGCGCGATGAGTGTGGTAAAGATCGCGGTCGTGTCGTCCGCGACTGTGAGGATCAGCGCCGACGCGTCCTCGATACCCGCTTCTTTGAGCACCTCCGGATCGCGCGCGTCGCCGACGACGTCGACGTTCGTGTCGGGCTCTACGTCGAGTACCGTCAGTCTGGAACTAGTCGCCGCCAGCGCCTCGTAGGCGGCGCGACCGGAGTCGCCGTAGCCGGCCAGTATGATCTCCTGTGAGGAGAACCGTCGGACGGTCGACGCCGTCGCCTCCCGAAGCGCCTCCACCTGCGAGAACTCGCCGGCGACCAGCAGCCGCGTCCCCTCTTCGAGCACGTCCACGGGATCGATCGGCGTCTCGAACTCGCCGTCGTACCAGATGCCGATGACGTTCACGCCGAACTGCTCGCGCAGTCGGCCTTCGGTGACGGTCTTCCCCGCGAGATCGCTGTCGGCGGCGATCGTCAGTTCGACCACCTCGAAATCCTCGTCGATCGCCACGCCCGCGCCGAGGTTCGTCCGGACGGTCGTCGGCACCTCCTCGGCCAGGCTCTCGCCGAGCAACTGCCGCGGCGACAGGACGCTCTCGGCTCCCGCGACGCGGTGATACTGCGCGAGGTCCGTGTCCTGCACGAGGGTGATGATCCGGGCGTCGGGGTCGACATCGCGCGCCGCGAGTGCGATACTCGCGTTCGCGTCGTCGGCGACGTCGGCGACGACAGCGACGGCCGCACTCGCCCGCGCGTTCTCGAGCGTCGCCGCGGACTCCGGGTCGCCGTGGATCACCTGATAGTCGTCTTCGTGCAGGTCGCGGGCCCGCTCGGCGTCGGCTTCGACGAGGACGTACTCGCGGTCTCGGGCGTCCAGCTCCGCGATGAACGTCTCCGTGTGTGGAGTGTACCCGCAGATGACGACGTGGTCGCTGACGTCCGTGATGGACTCCGGTGCGGCGGGCGTGAGCACGTCCCGGAGCCACGGGACGGCGAGCACGTCGACGGCCGTGAGGATGAGGCCGATCCCGGTGAGCTGCATCACGATCGCTAAGGCGTTCATCCGGAACGTCTGCCACGGCGCGTCCTCGCCGTAGCCCGTCGTCGTGAACGTCTGGATGACGACCTCGAGCGACCGGTACAACGGCTGTGGACGGTTCTCCCAGTGGGCCATCCCGGCGTTGTAGACGGCGGTGAAGACGAGCGTCGTCAACACGACCAGCGCGAGGTAGTAGACTCCCCGGCGGGTGCGAAACGCCATACCTGCGCGTACAGGGCAGCCGTAGTTATACTATCGGACGCGCGCTCGGCCGACTGCGTCACCGCGAACCGACGGGTTTTACGCGGCCGCCGGTCGTCGCGTCCCGTATGTCCGACGACGAGTACCGCATCGAGCGGGACAGCCTCGGAGAGATGCACGTGCCGGCGGACGCCTACTGGGGCGCACAGACCCAGCGGGCGGTCGAGAACTTCCCGATCTCGGGGATCGAGTTCGGCCGGCGCTTCGTCCGCGCGCTCGGCGTCGTCAAGAAGGCCGCCGCGCAGGCGAACCGCGACCTCGACCTCCTCGACGCGGAGACGGCCGACGCGATCGTCGCGGCGGCCGACGAGGTCATCGCGGGCGAGCACGACGAGCAGTTCCCCGTCGACGTCTTCCAGACCGGCTCCGGCACTTCCTCGAATATGAACGCCAACGAGGTCATCGCCAACCGCGCCGCGGAGCTCCGCGGCGAGTCGATCGGCGACCGCGTCGTCCACCCGAACGATCACGTCAACTTCGGGCAGTCTTCGAACGACGTGATCCCGACGGCGATGCACGTCGCCGCGCTCGAAGCGGTCCAGAAGGATCTCGTACCGGCCTTAGAGACGCTTGCCGAGGCACTCGAAGCGAAAGAGGCCGAGTTCGACGGCGTCGTCAAGACCGGCCGCACCCACCTCCAGGACGCGACGCCGATCCGACTCGGCCAGGAGTTCGCCGCCTACCGGACGCAGGTCGAGAAGGGGATCACCCGTGCGGAGAACGTCGGCGACCACCTCGCCGAACTCGCACTCGGCGGCACCGCCGTCGGAACGGGACTCAACACCCACCCCGAGTTCCCCGAGCGCGCCGCGGCGTACATCTCCGAGGAGACGGACCTGGCGTTCCGCCCGGCCGACAGCCACTTCGAGGCGCAGGCCGCTCACGACGCGATGAACGAGGCCCACGGCGCGCTCCGGACGGTCGCAGGCTCGCTGAACAAGATCGCGAACGACCTGCGGTTGCTGGCCTCCGGCCCCCGCAACGGGCTCGGGGAGATCGAACAGCCCGAGAACCAGCCCGGCAGTTCGATCATGCCCGGGAAGATCAACCCCGTCGTCGCCGAAGCCGTGAACCAGGTCCACAAGCAGGTCGTCGGCAACGACGCCGCCGTCGCCGCTGGAGCCGCCGAGGGCCAGATCGACCTGAACCTCTACAAGCCGGTCATCGCGCACAACTTCCTGCAGTCGACCGAACTGCTCTCGAACGCCGCCGAGGTGTTCGCCGAGCGCTTCGTCGCGAAACTGGAAGCCAACGAGGAGATCTGCGAGGAGCAAGTCGAGCGCTCGATGGCGCTGGCGACGGCGCTGAACCCCACGATCGGCTACGACAAGGCCAGCGAGGTGGCGAAGACGGCGCTGAAAGAGGACAAGACCGTCCGCGAGGTCGTCGTCGAAAAGGGCTACCTCTCGGAGGCGGAGGCCGACGAGGTGCTCGACCCCGAGACGATGACGCACCGCGGCATCCTCGGCGACGACTGAGCCGGCGTCGCCGCCCGCGCCCACCTGACGAACGGCTAACATTTTACGCGTCCGTCGCCTACTGAGTAGTATGGCGGGCCCAGACCCCGCAGAACTGCGCCGCGTCGTCGACGCGTTCCCGACGCCGCCCGACGACCGGTTCGAACGAGCCGACGAACTGCTCGACGGCGTCTACAGCGCGATGGCGAACTCCTGGTACCCGGAGTTGCGACGCTGCACGGACGCCTACGCCGACGGCGACGTCCTCCGCGAGACGGTGCTCGAACACGTCGAGTCCGTGCCGTCGTTTCGGCTCTCCGACGGCGCGACGCCCCTCCGCGACCGCCGACAGGCGCTCGCGACCGCCGCCGCCGACATCGAGGAAGTCGCCGCCGTTTCGGCGTGGTACGCCGACCTCCGAGGGTTGCTGTCGGACCGCCGCGGCGACCTGTCGCTCTTCGAGCGGCTCCTGCACGACTTCGGGTACGCGCTGGCACACGCGCTGTTCCTCGGCGCGTCCTCGCCCGAGCAGGTGGTGCGCCGCCTCCGCGTGGCCTACCGCTCGGTGGGCGTGCGGATCGACGCGATCGAGTCGGCGGGCGGCCGCGAGCGGACGACGTTCACCTGTCCGTATCGCGGCGTCGCGGCCGGCCGCTACGGCGACCGCTGGGTCTGCCACGAGAAACTGGACCGCGTCGACGACGGCTACGTGACGTATCTGGCCGCCCGCGGGATCGACTACCAGCGGCCGCGGGGCTGTGCCGGCTCCGCGCAGTGCTTCTCGACGGTCACGCGCGCGGGCTCCGAGCAGTGGTGGCCGCAGACGCCGCCTGCGGCAGTTGCGGGCGACTCGTGACCCGACGCGAGCGCACCCGCGACGCCGTCGCCGGGACCGAGAGCGAGACCCTCCGCCGGATCCAGGAGAGCTACGGCACGTGGGCTCCGCTGTACGACTGGTTCGCCCGCGTGACCGCCTCCGTCGGCGGCGTCCGAGCCGGCTGCGTCGCGGCGCTCGACCTCGATCCCGGCGCGACGGTCGTCGAGTTCGGCTGCGGCCCCGGCGTGAACCTCGCTGCGCTGCGGCGGGCGGTCGGCCCCGACGGCCGCGTCGTCGGCGTCGACGTGACGGGCCCGATGCTCGAGCGGGCACAGGCGCGGATCGACCGCCGCGGCTGGCAGAACGTCTCGCTGGTGCGGGCCGACGCCACCGCGCCACCGATCACCTCCGCCGACGGCGTACTCGCCACGTTCGTGACGTCGCTGTTCGCCGACCCCTACGCGGTCGTCAGTCGGTGGTGCGACCTCGCCGACGGCGTCGCCGTCGCGAACTTCGCCCCCCGTGGGTCCCCGATCGCTAACGCCGCGCTGGACGCGTTCGTGCGCCTGAACGGCCGACTGTTCGACGTCGAAAGCGACGACGCGCTGGCGCTCCTCGAAGAGCGGACGACGCGGTCACAGCGCGCGCTCGTCGACTGTATGGACACCGTCACGACGCGGACGCACGTGTTCGGGACGATCACGGTGACCGCCGGACGGCGGGACCGCTCGCACCGCGGGGGCACGTAGGCCGGAGCGGCGCACGCTCGCCGGGCGGTCTCCTCGCCGGCCTCGGCTCCCTCGTCCCAGTGTGACGGTGTTCGTGAGTGTAAATACCAAACGCGCGAAAAGATCGATACGTTGATGCTCGAACCCGTGGATCCTCAGGTATGCAGGGTCTCCAGTACAGCCGCGACACCGGCCGAGATCTCCTCGAATGCCGACACTGCGGCGCGACGTTTCCGGAGGGCAAAGCGACGACGGACGGCTGGCACTTCGCCTGCCCCGAGTGTGAGGAAGGACGCGGCATCGGCGACGGCCTGCGCCGGCTGTAGTCGACGGCGACCGTCCACCGACCCGGACTGAATCATTTTTTACGCCGGGGGCTCGCAGTGGTTCGTAATGACCGCGTACGACTACGACGATCTCGGCCTCGTCGCGGGGCTGGAGATCCACCAGCAGCTCGACACCGCGACGAAGCTGTTCTGCCGGTGTCCGACCGAGGAACGCGACCCCGACGCCGCCGCGCGCTCGTTCACGCGCTATCTCCACCCGACGAAGAGCGAACTCGGCGAGCTCGACGAGGCGGCGCTCGAAGAGAGCCGCGTCGAGCGCGAGTTCGAGTATCTCGCCTACGACACGACGTGTCTCGTCGAGGAGGACGAGGAGCCGCCGCACAGGCTCGACGCGGAGGCGCGCGAGGTAGTGCTACAGATCGCCGCGCTCCTCGATATGGAACCGGTCGATCAGGCGCACGTGATGCGAAAGCTCGTCATCGACGGCTCGAACACCTCGGGCTTCCAGCGGACGTCGCTGATCGCCCAGGACGGCGCGATCGAGACCGGCGACGGCCCCGTCGGCGTCGAGGATCTGCTGCTCGAAGAGGAGTCCGCCCAGCGCGTCGAGGAGCGCGGCGACGACGTCACGTTCTCGCTTGACCGCCTCGGCGTCCCGCTCGTCGAGATCGGCACGCGGCCCGACATCGACTCGCCCGAGCAGGCCCGCGAGGCCGCCGAGACGATCGGGATGCTCCTCCGCTCGACCGGCGCGGTCAAGCGCGGCCTCGGGACGATCCGCCAGGACGTGAACGTCTCGATCGCGGAGGGGGCCCGCGTCGAGATCAAAGGCGTGCAGGCGCTCGATCAGATCGACGAGATCGTCCGCCAGGAGGTCGGCCGGCAGGTCGAACTGCTCGACATCCGCAGCGAACTCCGCGACCGCGACGCGTCGGTCGGCGACGTCCGCGACGTCTCCGACGTCTTCGCGGAGACGGAATCCGGCGTGATCGGCGGCGCGCTCTCTGACGGGGGCTCGGTGATGGCCGTCCGGCTCGCCGGCTTCGACGGCCTCGTCGGCCGCGAGATCCAGCCGGACCGGCGGCTCGGCACAGAACTGTCGGATCACGCGAAGCGTCACGGCGCGGGCGGCATCTTCCACACCGACGAGCTGCCCGCCTACGGCGTGACCGAATCCGAGGTCGCAGCGCTGCGTGAGGCCGTCGACGCCGCCGACGAGGATGCGGTCGCGATCGTCGCGACCGACACCGAGACGGCCGAGCTCGCGATCGAAGCGGCCGCGGAACGCGCCCGAACGGCCATCGAGGGCGTGCCCGAGGAGACCCGCGGAGCCAACGACGACGGGACGACGCGCTACCTCCGACCGCTGCCCGGCGCGGCGCGGATGTACCCCGAGACGGACGTGCCGCCGGTCGAACTCGACCCCACGGAGGTCGAGACGCCCGAGCTCCTGACCGAGAAGGTCGACCGCTACCAGTCGGAGTTCGATCTCGACTCAGGCCTCGCCGAGCAGGTCGCCTACGGCCGTCGGATGCCGCTGTTCGAGCGCGCCGTCGCCGACGGCATCGACGCGACGTTCGCGGCCGGACTGCTGGAGTCGACGCTGACGGAGCTCCGCCGCGACGACGTCGCCGTCGGCGGCCTCTCCGACGAACAACTCCTCGCCGTGATGCGGCTCGTCGAGGACGGGGAGCTCGCGAAGGAAGGCGTCCAGGAGGTCCTCGCGACGCTCGCGACGGAGCCGTCGCTGTCGGCCGAGGACGCAGTCGAGGAGGCCGGCCTCTCCGGCGTCTCCGAGGACGAGGTCCGCGAGGCCATCGCGGACGTCGTCGACCGAAACGCGGCGCAGGTCGAAGCCGAGGGGATGGGCGCGTTCTCGGCGCTGATGGGCGAGGCGATGGGGGCGCTCCGTGGCAAGGCCGACGGCGAGGTCGTCAGCGACGTCCTCCGCGAGGAGATCCAAAAGCGGGCCTGAGACCGCCCCGGACACCCTCGTCTCCGGGTCTCGGCCCGTAGGACGGCCGTCCACGCGAATGCGTGTGACAGTCTACCACTATCGGATCTGATACTGGGTAGTAAGGACTTTGTCAGTAGTGGAATCTGTCGAGGTATGGCAGAGCGTACGAACGAGTGGCCGCCGGACGTCGGCAGGTCAGACGAGAGTGCGGGGCTGCTCGAACGGTTGACACGATACGTTCCCGACGGCCACTCGATCCCGGCGGACGCGTGGCGACGACGGCACCGCAACATCGTCCTGCTGCTGCTCGCCCACGTCCCCGCGCTGTTTGCGCTCGGGCTCTACGAGGGGACCGAGTCGATCAGCGGGGCGACGATCCCGGCGTATCCGCTGCTGGAGGTGTTGCTCCGCCTCGGCGCCCTCCTCGGGTTCGCGCTGCTCGCGAGCTGGCCGCGACTCGGACGGCGCGTCCGGACGTCGCTGGTGACGATCGGGCTCGCGACGGGCTCTGCCGTGCTCGTCTACTTCTCCGGCGGCCTCATCGAGGCGCACTTTCACTTCTTCGTGGTGATGGGCGTCGTCGCCGTCTACGAGGACTGGCTCCCGTTTCTCCTCGGCATCGTCTACGTCGCGCTCCAGCACGGTTACTTCGGAATGACGTCGCCGGAAGCGGTCTACAACCACACAGCGGCGATCAACAGCCCGTTCGTGTGGGCGTTCATACACGCAGCGTTCGTGCTGGCGCTCGCGGCTGCTCTGATGACGAACTAGTACTCGATCGAACGCTCCCGCGAGCGAGCTAGACAGCGACTGCAGGAGACACAGGCCGCCGAAGAGGCTCGGGCCGACGTCGAGGCGAAGCAGCGCGAGGTCGAGCAGTTGAACGAGCACCTCGAAACGACGGCCGACGCCTACAGCGCGACGATGGCCCGCGCCGCCGACGGTGACCTCGGAGCGCGGCTCGATCCCGAGAGCGAGAGCGAGGCGATGGTTCGGATCGCCGAGAGCTACAACGAGATGATGACCGAACTGGAGTCGACTCTCCGCGAGATCCAGACGTTCGCCCGCGACGTGACGACCGCGAGCGAGGAAGCGAACGCCGGCGCGAACGAGGTCAAAGCGGCGAGTGAGTCGGTGCGCGAGTCGGTCCAGACCATCTCCGAGGGGACCGAGACACAGCGGGGGATGCTCGAGGAGGTGGCCGCGGAGATGAACGACCTCTCGGCGACTGTCCAGGAGGTGGCGTCATCGGCCGAGGGCGTCGCGGAGACGTCTCACGAGACCGCGACAGTCGCCGAGGCCGGCGAGGAGACCGCCCGGCGAGCGATCGACGACACCAAGAAGGCGCAGTCGGCGATCGGTACGACCGTAGAGCACGTCGAGCGCCTCGACGATCAGATGACCGAGATCGGCGACATCGTCGAGCTCATCGGTGACATCGCCGAGCAGACGAATATGCTCGCACTGAACGCGAACATCGAGGCCGCCCGGTTCAGCGGTGGCGGATCTGGCAGCGGCGACGGGTTCGCGGTCGTCGCCGACGAGGTCAAACAGCTGGCCGAGGAGACCCGCGAGTCGGCGACCGACATCGAGCAGCTCATCGGGGAGATCCAGGGTCAGACGGAGCGGACGCTCGCGGAAGCCCGGACGGCCGACCAGCATATGCAAGAGAGCGTCGCTGCCGTCGACGACGTAGTCGACGCGTTCAGCCAAGTCACGACCAACGCCGAGGAGACCGACAGCGGCATCCGAGAGATCAGCGCGGCGACCGACGAACAGGCTGTCAGCGCAGAGGAGACGGTGTCGATGGTCGAAGACGTCGCCGAGATCAGCCGGACGACCGCCGACGAGGCCGACGGCGTCTCCGCGGCCGCGAACGAACAGGCGTCGTCGATCTCGCAGGTGAGTGCGAACGTCGCGGCGCTCACCGAGCAGGCCGAACAGCTGCAGGCGTTACTGGCCACGTTCGACGTCTCCGCCGCCCAGTCGGCGATCGGCGGGTCACAGAGCGCGGACACGTCGTCGGGCGGTGACGTCGCGCTCGGTGACGGCGGGCGCTGACCCGGAACGTCCGTCGCGCCGGTCGCGCTACTCGATCGGAATCCGAACCGCCGACGCCGCCGCGCGCTCCCGCAGCCGTTCGATCCGGTCCTCGATCCGCGGGTGCGACGAGAGATACTCCCGCAGCCGACGCTCCTCCTCTGACGGCACCTCGCCGTGAGTCCACAGCGGCGACAGCGAGCCGACGTCGGGAGCCGTCGCGCGATCGAGCTTCCGGAGCGCGCTCGCGAGCGCCAGCGGTCGGCCCGTTACCTCTGCGGCGCGCGCGTCCGCCGCGAACTCCCGCTTTCGGGCGTGTGCCCGGAGAAACAGCGTCGCCGCCACGCCGAGCAGCGCGAGCCCCGTCTCGATCTTCGCCCTCGCGCGCCCGGGTGCGGTCTCGGCCCACGCGCGGGGGTCGCCCTCGAACCACGCGAGGGCGACGGCCGCGCCGGTCAGCAAGAACACGACCGGCGAGAGGATCAGTTCGAGCGTGACGACGACGAACTGGGCGAGACTGAGCGCCGTCGTCTGGACGAGACTGTCGTGCCGTTCGAGATGCGCGAGCTCGTGCGCCAAGAGCGCCTCGAACTCCGCGGAGTCGAGCAGACCGAAGAGCGAGGCGTCGACGACGAGCGTGCCGCGTCCGGTCGTCGCGAGCGCCAGCGCGTTCGGCATCCCGAGTCGGGCGACCAACAACCGCGGGCGGTCGACCGCCATCGACGCCACGAGCTCGTCGAGGATGTCGTACACCGCGGGCGCGCGCGACTCCGACAGCTCCCACGCGTCGACGCTGTCGAGGACGCGCCGCGTCCCGAGCCGGAGACTCAGGTACGCGGCGAGGAACGTTCCGGCGACGACGCCGAAGAGCACCGCGACGGGGCTCGGTCGCAGCCGCCAAAGCGCCGTGAGAAGGAGAACACTCCCCAGCGCCAAGAGCCCGTAGAACGCCACGACAGCGACACCGATCAGCGCGGCTGCGAGCCGACTCGGCTGGTCCGTATCGACTGCGCTACGCCTGCTGGGTTGGGGCGGCGTCACCTGGAACCTCCCTGCTGTCGGGGGCGGACGCGACCGCGTCGGGGTGTCGCGCTCGCGCGCCGTCAGTCTGTCTGCGCGCTGTTCGCCCTGTCGGGTGCGGCTCGGTCGCCGTCGCCGTCGGCTGTGTCGCTACCGCCCGCGTCACCGCCGACTTCGCCGGCGTCGGTGTCGTCGGTGTGCTCGCCGAACGAGCGGTCGCCGAGCAGGTCGTTCGCCCGCCGGAAGATCCCGGTGAGCGTCGTGACCTCGCGCTCGGTCGGATGGGCGCGACCGAGCAGTCGGCGCATCATCACGCGCGTCTTCTCACGCTTGTGCTCGCGGCTCTCGATCGAGCGGTGGAACGTCTCGAAGAAGTCGTAGAAGCGGTCGATGTCGGGCTCGGCGGCGCGCTCCCGCTCGACGTCGGGCAGCTGGGTCTCCTCGACGGTCACCGAACGCAGCTCGTACAGCAGAATCGTCGCCGCCTGTCCGAGATTCAACACGGGGTAGTCGCCGCTGGCGGGGATCGAACACACCTCGTCCAACTGCGTCAGCTCCTCGTTGTCGAGACCGGTTCCTTCCCGTCCGAAGACCAGCGCCGTCCGCGTGTCGACAGCAGCGAGGCTCTCGCGGACCTCGACGGGCGTCTTGAACGGGAAGCGGACGTGCTTGCGGCTGTCCTCGTTCGTGATCGCGGTGGTCCCGATCGTGTGGTAGTTCTCGACGACCTCCTCGAAGGTGACCTCGTCGGCGTTCGGGAGGACGTCCTCGCGGGCGTGGCCGGCGAACCCGTAAGCCTCGCCGTCCCGGCTGAGCTCGGGCGGGTCGACGAGCTTCAGATCCGTGAGCCCGAAGTTCTTCATCGCGCGGGCGATCGTCCCGACGTTGCCGGGCGTCTTCGGCTCGACGACGACGACGACGGGGTCGTGGCTGCGTCCGGCCATCTACTTCGTCGGGTACTCGCGGCCGAGGTCGACGTCGTCCAGCGAGTCGTCTTCGTCGTCGTCGACCATCGTGATCTCGCCGGTTCGGAGGTCGATCCGCTTGCGCTCGCCCTCGTACTCCTCGTTCAGCCGCCGATTGAGCTCCGCGGGGTCCGGCGGCGTCGGGAGCTCACCGGGATCGGTGTCGACGTGTTCGAGCCCCCCGTAGCCCTCCGGCGCGCGGTTGCCGGCGACGAACCACTCGTGGAACTCGTCGCGGAACGTCTCCGTGCCGGCGGCCTCCACGCCGCCGGCCTCGCGGAACCAGTAGAGGAAGTCGGCCTCGTGATCCTGACAGAGCAGCACCTCCTCCATCGGCTCCCCGTAGACGATCTCGGCCTGGTTGCAGCGCTTCTTGTTCTCTTCGCCGTGAACGAGATAGCAGGCGTCGCAGGGCTTGCCCTGCAGGTACGTCAGACGGATGAGTCGCTTGCGCGTGTCGTCCGGGACGTCGTCGAGCGAGCGGAACTCGCCGTCGTCGGTGAACACCTCCTCCTCTTCGAAACGCCAGCCGCGGAGACCGATGCTGACTTTGGCCATTGGCGATGCGTAGCGCGCCGTCGGATAAAAAGAGCGTGCCTCGGTCGCGGACGACCGACTCGGGGGCCGCCGAGCCGCCGGGGGAACTCTCAAGACGCGCCGCGGGAAACCACGGGGTATGCCCGCAGACGAGTCGTCTTCGTCGCCGGCGTCGACCGCCGGGAGTTCGAGCTCCTCTTATCCGGACGCGTCGCCGCTGTCTCCGCGGACAGAGGCCCTGCTTCTCGGCCGCGACCCCGACGAGGCGGTCCGGCTGTCGGCCGTCGCTGGCGTCCTGTTCGCGGTCACGTTCGTCGTCCACCTGCCGCCGCGGCTTGCGGGCTGGCTGTCCTTTCCGTTCGGCCTGCTCCTGCCGCTGCTCGTCGGTGTCGCGTTCCTCGCGGCCACCGTCGGAGCCTACCGAAACGACGGCTTCCTCGTCGCCCTCGCGCTCGCCGGCGGACCGAGCTTCGGGTTCTATCTCCCGCTGGGGCTGTTCGAGCTGACGTACCCTAGTTCGACCGTCTTCGAGGGGCTGACGATCGGCGCGACCGTCGCCGTCGCCGCCGGGACGGCCGGCTTCCTCGTCGGTGCCGGCGGACGGCGACTGCTCGAACGCGCCGCGGAGAGCTGAGGCGAACCTTCGGCGCGCAGTCGAGAACGCCGCTGGCGCGCGGAGCGTGCGCCTTTTGGCTCCCCCGCGAGAACGGAGGCGTATGGACCCGAAGCGGGAGCTCACGAGCGTCGACCTGGCCGCCCTCGTCACCGAACTGAACCGGTACGAGGGGGCGAAAGTCGACAAGGCCTACCTGTACGGCGACGACCTGCTCCGCTTCCGGATGCGCGATTTCGACCGCGGCCGCGTGGAACTCATCCTCGAAGTCGGCGACGTCAAGCGCGCCCACGTCGCGGATCCCGAGCGCGTCCCCGACGCCCCCGGACGACCGCCGAACTTCGCGATGATGCTGCGGAACCGCCTGTCGGGAGCCGACTTCGCGGGCGTCGAGCAGTTCGAGTTCGACCGGATCCTCGTCTTCGAGTTCGAGCGCGGCGACGAGAACACCCGACTCGTCGTCGAACTGTTCGGCCAGGGCAACGTGGCCGTCTTAGACGAGACGGGCGAGGTCGTCCAGAGCCTCGAGACGGTCCGGCTGAAGTCCCGGACGGTCGCCCCCGGCGCGCAGTACGAGTTCCCGTCGTCGCGGCTCAACCCCCTCACGGTCGGCTACGACGCCCTCGTCCGGCGGATGGAGGACTCCGATACCGACGTCGTCCGGACGCTCGCGACCCAGCTGAACCTCGGCGGGCTCTACGCCGAGGAGGTCTGTACGCGCGCCGGCGTCGACAAGACCACGCCGATCGCCGAGGCCGGCGACGACGAGTACCGGGCGCTCCACGGCGCGATCGAGGATCTCCGGACGCGGCTCCGCGGCGGCGAGTTCGACCCCCGCGTCTACACCGACGACGACGGCGCGGTCGTCGACGCGACGCCGTTCCCGCTGGAGGAGCACGCGCGCGCCGGCCTCGACAGCGAGGCGTACGACACGTTCAACGAGGCGCTCGACGAGTACTTCCACCGGCTGGAGCTCGACGCGGAGACGCCCGAGGAGACGGGGCGCGAGCGCCCGGACTTCGAGGCGGAGATCGAGAAGCAAAAGCGGATCATCGCCCAGCAGGAGGGCGCGATCGAAGGCTTCGAAGAGCAGGCCGAGACCGAGCGCCGCCGCGCGGAGCTGCTGTACGCGAACTACGACCTCGTCGACGACGTCATCTCGACCGTCCGCGAGGCGCGCGAGAGCGGCGTCCCCTGGGACGAGATCCGCGAGACGCTCGCGGCGGGAGCCGAGCAGGGAATCCCCGCGGCCGAGGCGGTCGTCGATCTCGACGGAGCCGAGGGGACGGTCACGATCGAACTCGACGACACCCGAGTCGAGGTCGTCGTCGACACCGGCGTCGAGAAGAACGCCGATCGGCTGTACACCGAGGCAAAGCGTATCGAGGACAAAAAGGAGGGCGCGCTCGCGGCGATCGAGAACACCCGCGAGGAGCTCGAAGCCGTGAAACGGCGGCGCGAGGAGTGGGAGGCCGACGACGAAGACGAGGAGAACGAGGCCGAGGACGCCGAACCCGAAGACCGCGATTGGCTCGCGATGGAGTCGATTCCGATCCGCACCTCGGAGGACTGGTACGAGCGGTTCCGGTGGTTCCGCAGCTCCGACGGCTTCCTCGTCATCGGCGGCCGCAACGCCGACCAAAACGAGGAGATCGTCACGAAGTACCTGAACAAACACGACCTGTTCTTCCACACGCAGGCCCACGGCGGTCCGGTGACCGTCGTGAAGGCGACGGGGCCCTCTGAGCCCTCTGAGGCGGTCGAATTCCCCGAATCGACGAAAGCGGAGGCCGCGCAGTTCGCCGTCGCGTACTCGTCGATCTGGAAGGAGGGCCGCTTCGCCGGCGAGGCGTATATGGTCACGCCTGATCAGGTGTCGAAGACGCCCGAGTCCGGCGAGTACATCGAGAAGGGATCGTTCGTCATCCGCGGCGAGCGGACCTACTTCAGAGACGTCGCCGCCGAGGTGGCGATCGGTATCCAGTGTGAGGGCGAGACGCAGGTCCTCGGCGGTCCGCCGTCGGCGATCGAAGACGCGGTCGAAACGTCGATTCGCGTCCAGCCCGGACGCTACGCCCAGAACGACGCCGCGAAGATGCTCTACCGGGAGTTCCGTGACCGGTTCACCGACCAGAAGTTCCTCCGGAAAGTCGCGACCCCGGACAAGATCCAGGAGTTCCTGCCGCCCGGCGGGAGCGAACTCGTCGAGTAAACTGCGTCGGCGGTGGGGACAGTCGCGGTGCATCGGCGACGGCGACAGTCGCAGTGCGTCGGCGACGGCGACAGTCGCAGTGCGTCGGCGACAGTCGATGAACGTCGAGAGCCGTCAGCGGCCTCGAAACGGCGCGTTTGCTCACGTCGCATCAGCGGTACGACAGACGTACTCCGAGTACGAGGCCTATGTTTATCTCAGATGACAGCGTACTAATTACTCGGAGCACTCGGCTGTCCCGGCTCGGTGCCACGAGCGTGCGCAGCGGCTGCGACGTGGGACACGCCCCGCTCGGAGATCAGTATGATACAGGAGTCACTCGAGTACCAGAGACGCGACGAGAACTGGATCACGACCGTCCTCATCGGGGGGATTCTCAGCATCTTGGGCGTACTGATCGTCCCGACGCTGTTCGTCCTCGGCTATCTCGTCCGGGTCGTCCGCGGGACGATGCACGGCGAGGAACAGCCGCCGGTGTTCGAAGACTGGGGCGACCTGTTCGGCGACGGCGTGCGGGCGTTCGTCGTCGTCTTCGTCTACGGCCTCGTCCCCGGAATCATCGCGGCCGTCGTCGTCGGTGGCGGCATCCTCTCGTTCGTCGTCGGCGGAGGATCGGACTCCGCGGGCCTGGTCGGGCTCGGAATGGCCGGGATCCTCGTCGGGAGCCTGCTGGCGCTCGTGGTGAGTCTGCTGGCGGCGTACGTCATCCCGGCGGCGATCGCGAACTTCGCCCAGACCGGGCAGCTCGGGTCCGCGTTCTCGATCAGTGACCTCCGTCCCGTGCTGACGTCGGGTACGTACGCGACCGCCTGGGTGTACGGTTTCGCGCTCATCGTCGCGGCCAGCCTCGTCGCCGGCGTGCTGAACGCCATTCCGCTGCTCGGGCTCCTCGCGAGCGGGTTCCTCGGCTTCTACGCCGCGGTGGCCGCGTACTACCTCATCGGGCAGGCGTGGGGCGAGATCCGCGACGTCGAGGTGCGGGAGAGCGACTCGCTCGACGAGCAGGCGGCGGTCTGATCCACGGCGTCGCCTGATCCGCAGCGTCGCCTGATCCACAGCGTCGCCTCTTTGGCGTGCCGGATGGCTCTCTACGATCGACGCACTCCCCGCATCGAATCCCCCACAGTTAGGTGGCCTGTCCGACACGATCCAGTCGATGCTGTCTGATGCCCTCCACTATCCGCTCGATAGCGACGACTGGCTTCGAACGATCCTCGTCGGCGGTCTGCTGAACGTCCTTTCAGTGCTCGTCGTCCCGATTCCCCTCCTCCAGGGGTACTACGTGCGCGTCCTGCGCGGGACGACCGACGACGACTCCCGGCCACCGCGGTTCGACGAGTGGGGCGACCTGTTCGTCGACGGCCTGAAACTGATCGGTGTCAACATCGCGGTTGCGCTCGTGGTCATCGTGGCGATGTTCGTCGTCGGGATCGTCACAGGGTTCGGTTCGGCGATCGGGTCCGGCGCGGGCCCCGTGGTCGGAACCGGATCGAACGGCGGTCCCGTGCGACTGCTGACCGCCGTCGCGTTCCTCGGCTTCGTCGCGTTCGCGCTCGTGCTCGGCTACGTCGCGCCCGCGATGTTCGCGAACTTCGCCCGCGAGGACTCGATGGCGGCCGCCTTCGACGTCTCGACGGTGCTCGCGGCGGCGACGACTTCGGAGTACCTGATCGCGTGGGTGTTGGCCGCTGTCGTCGCGCTCGTGCTCGGGACGCTCGCGAGCGTCCTCAGCGTCCTCGTGGTCGGTCTGTTCGGCCTCTTCTACGTGCAGGTCGTGACGTACTACCTGTTCGGTCGCGGCTTCGCCGCCGGGCTGGCGGACGCGGAGTCCGAGGCGCTATAGCAGGACCTTTCTCCCCGCGTCCGGAAGCGGAGATATGCGAATTTCGAGCCGCGGCCGCGGCGAGGAGGGACGCGAGCGGATGACGCTCGTCCCCGAGAACGTCGACGACCTGTGGCATCTCTCGCACGTCCTCGAGTCCGGCGACCTCGTCTCCGGCGACACCACCCGCCGCATCCAGCGCGACGACGAGAACCTCCGGGACACGGGCGGCCAGCGGGAGCATCTCTTCGTGACGATCGCCGTCGACGACGTCGAGTTCGCGCGCTTCGCGAACCGCCTCCGCGTCGGCGGCGAGATCGTCGACTGCTCCCGCGAGGACCAACTGGGCCACCACCACACGCTCAACGTCGAGGAGCACGACGAGATCACGATCGAGAAGCACTTCAAGCCGGATCAGGTCGAGCGGATCGAGGAGGCCGAGGAGGCGGCCGAGAACGCCGACGTGGCGATCGCGACCGTCGAAGAGGGCGAGGCACACATCCACACGGTCGCGCAGTACGGAACCGAGGAGCGCTTCTCGTTCACCGCGCCGACGGGCAAAGGCGAGTACGCCCGTCCGCGCTCGGAGCTGTTCGCCGAGCTCGGGAAGGCGCTCGCGCGGATGGACGTCGACGCGATCATCCTCGCCGGCCCGGGATTCACGAAGCGGGACGCCCGCGACTACATCGCGGAGAACCACCGCGAGGTCGCCGACCTGCTCACCGTCGTCGACACGGCGGGTGTCGGCGACCGCGGCGTCCACGAGGTGCTGAAGCGCGGCGCGGTGGACGAGGTACAGACCCAGACCCGGATCTCGAAGGAGGCCGAACTCCTCGACGACCTGATGGAGGGGATCGCCACCGGCGAGAAGGTCGCCTACGGGATCGACGAGGTCGCCGAGGCCGCCGAGTTCGGGGCCGTCGAGGAGCTGCTCGTCGTCGACGACCGACTCCGACAGGAGCGGCAGGGTGACGGCGACTGGGACGTAGACGTCAACGACGTCATCCAGACGGTCGAGCGTCAGGGCGGCGAGGTCACCGTCTTCTCCGGCGAGTTCGATCCCGGACAGCAGCTCCGGAATCTGGGCGGCATCGCGGCGCTGCTCCGCTACCGGCTCCAGTAGCGGCGACAGACGTCGGTCTCACGGACGGGAGCGGGGACGACGCTGTCGGACGTCGGTCTCACGGACGGGGGCGGGGACGACGCTGTCGGACGTCGGTCTCACGAACGCCAGCAGCGCCGTCTGCGATCACTCGCCGGTGAGCGCCTCGCTGCCGGGCGCGAAGTCGATCGTCTCGCCCAACCCGGCCTCCGTCGCTTTCTCGTAGAGCAGATACGCGCCGGCGACGGTCTCGATGCCGGTCCCGCCGCTGTCGAAGACGGTGATCTCCTCGTCGGACTCGCGTCCGGGGGCGGTGCCGGCGACGACGTCGCCCAGTTCGGCGTGGACGTGTTCCTCGTCGATCGCGCCCTCCTCGAGCGCGTAGAGGAACGAGCCCGCGTCCTGGAAGGCGCGGTCCCGGAGATCCGGGACGTACTTTGCGCGCTCGATCGTCGCCACGTCGAGTTCGCGCTTCCCGGGGCTGTACTGACCCATCGCCGTGACGTGCGTGCCGTCCTCGAGGACGTCGCCGTCGAAGACTGGCTCGCTCGCGTTCGTCGCGGTCACGACGACGTCCGCGCCTTCGACCGCTGCCGCGGCGGAGGCGACGGCGGCGACGCTGGCGTCGAGTCGGCGGTCCATCTCTCCGGCGAACGACTCGCGGTGCGCTTTCGTCGGCGAGAAGACCCAGACGGTCTCAAGCTCACGAACCGTCGCCAGCGCCCGGAGTTGCCCGCGGGCCTGCGCGCCGCTGCCGATGATCGCGACCGAGGAGGCGTCCGCTCGGGCCAGTTCGTCCGCCGCGACCGCGCCGGCCGCTCCCGTCTTGAACGGGTTCATACTCGCGCCGTCGAGCAGCGCGAGCGGCTCGCCGGTGTCGGCGTCGAAAAGTGGCGTCGTGAACCACGCGTCCTCGGCGGCGAACCCGGCGGTGTACGTGTACCCGCCCATCGCGCCGGTGTCCGGAAGGATTGCCGCGTACGTGGTGAGAAAGCCCGGCGGGTCGGCGTTGCCCAGTTTCGTCCGGGGTTCGGCGGGCGCGCCCTCCCCGCGCTGCCGGTAGGCGTCGCGGACGGCCGCGACGAACTCAGCAGGCGTGGCGAGGCCGTCGACGTCCGCACTTCGCAGAAACAGCGTCTCTGTCATACGACCGCGTTCGGCAGCCAGCGGTAAGAACGTGCGGGGGGTTGTCGTCCTCCGGGACGGCGGTAGTAGTCGTCGAGTCGTCAGCGGCGGCTCGATACGAAAAACGACGAAACGACAGGGAACGGTCCGCTCAGTCGGCGTTCTGCATCGGGACGTTCTGGCGCGTCTCGGTCCCCTCGAACCCGGATCGCGCACCGGAGGACACGGGCGCGCGGACGAAGAGCGCGTGTCCGACGACTCCCGCCGCTACCGCGGCCGCGATCGGGACCGCTTGGGTGAGCGTGAGGCTGGTCTGCATCAGGCCGCCGGTCATACCGAACAGCACGAGTGGAATGAGTCCGAGAACGTAGTCGTAGTACCCTGTCATAATACAATATATACTACGGGAGTAGGGAATATAATTGTTTCCCATCGCCAACTGAGATATTTGAGGTCGCTGTTCGGATGGTTTCTCATAAGTTATGAGGCACAAACGACCGAAAGACGGCTTGAAACCGCCGTATGTGGCGGTGCCGAATTGTGCAGTTCGTGATCGAACGCCCCCGACTGGTGGCTCTCACGCTTCCAGACGCGTGACGCACACCGGAGCGTTGAACTGAGACCTTCGCAGACCCTTGAATATGAACTCGAACGATCGGTCGATCGTCGCGCTGGTGATGCTCGCCCACGGGATGGTCCACACTTACGAGCTCTCGATCCCGATCTTCGTCTCGATCTGGCTGACCGAGTACGACGTGCTCTCGCTCGGGATTACCGAAGTCGACGTGACCGCGGCCACGGTGGGGTTGATCGTGACCGCCGGCTACGGCCTCTTCGGGGTCGGCGCGCTTCCGGGGGGCGTGCTCGTCGACCGCATCGGCTCGCGGCTGCTCATCACGCTCTGTCTGTTCGGGATGGCGGGCTCGTTCGTCCTCCTCGGCGTCGCGCCGAACCTGCTCGTCGTCGCGATAGCGCTGCTTCTGTGGGGCGCGGCCGCGAGCGTCTACCATCCGGCGGGGCTGACGCTGCTCTCGAAGGGTGTCGAGGAACGCGGTACCGGCTTCGCGTACCACGGCATCGCCGGGAACGTCGGCACCGGGCTGGGACCCCTCGTCACCGCGATTCTCCTGCTTTTCGTCGACTGGACGGTCGTCGCTGTCGTGCTTGCAGTGCCCGCCCTCGTCGCCGGCGCGTACGCCCTCAGAGCGCGGTTCGACGAGACCGCGGCCGTCGCCCCGAGCGAACCTATGACCGACGAAGCGGAGTCGGTCGAGGACGACGCCGGCGACGACAGAGCGGGCGGCGGCGTCGCGTCGCTCGCGGAGTTCGGCTCGGAGACGCGGCGGCTCTTCGCCGGGGCGTTCGCGCTCGTCTTCGTCGTCGTGATGGCGTCGGGGCTCTACTACCGCGGCATCCTCACGTTCCTGCCGAACCTCCTGGAATCGTTCCCGGCGTTCGCGCCCGTTCCGCTGACGTCGCTGCTCCCGCCGGCCGTGACCGACGCGCTCGGGATCCCAGCGGGCTCGGGCCGGTCGCTCAACCCCGAGCGGTACTTCTACTCCGGGCTGCTGATCGTCGGCGTCTTCGGACAGTATCTCGGCGGGAAACTGACCGACCGCATCCCCGTCGAGTACGGGCTCGCCGGCGGCTTTGGTCTCCTGGCCGTCCTCGCGGTCCTCTTTCTACCCGCCGCGACCGCGGGACTCGCACCGCTTCTGCTCGTCGGCGCGGTCCTCGGCTGTGCGCTCTTTCTCGTCCAGCCGTTCTATCAGGCGACTGTCGCGGAGTACTCGCCGGCGGGGACGCGTGGACTCTCCTACGGCTTCACCTACCTCGGCGTGTTCGGCGTCGGCGCGCTCGGCGGCACCGTCGCGGGCGCAATTTTGACCTACGCGACCCCTGCGGTTCTGTTTGCGACGCTCGCAGCGTTCGCCGTGGTGGGATCGGGGATCGGCGTCGTGCTCGCTCGGCGGCGGCGCAGAACCGGCGCGTAGGACGGCTACAACAGAGACTTCCCAGCGGCAACGACGACGGAGGCGTCTCCTACCGGAGCAGCGTGAAGAAGAGCCAGCGGCCGGCGACGAGCGCGACGCCGCCGGTGAGCAGCATCACGATTCCGAACGAGAGCTGAAAGCCGCCCGAGAACAGCGGCGAGGCGCGGAGTACGAAGCCGACCGCGGCCCCCGGGATCCACGCGCGGATGGCCAGCGGGATCGCGGCCTTCGCCGACTCGGCTGCCCCGGCGGAGTACGCGCCGACCAGCGGAGCGGCGACCGCCCAACCGACGAGGAAGGGAACGAGCGTCAGGAGCCACTCGACCGGGGCCGTCGAGAGGTAGTCGACGCCGTGGTGGTTGACTACGCCGATCGTGAGGACGGCCGACAGCGCAAGCACGTCGACGGCCGCGAGCGGAAACGCCTCGGCGTCGATGCGTCGTGCGAGGAACGACTCCTCGGTGGATGCCATATGCGTCGATTCGGACGCTCCCTAATGGCTCTCTCGGATTCCATCTCACCGCGCCCGACTGGAGATCGCCGCTCCCCGCCCGTCAGTCGCGCCGCGGGACGCGTCCGACGACGACGTATCCGAACCCCTCGCGAACGATTCGCGCCTCGAACCCCGCCCCCGAAAGCGTCGTACAGAGTTCCTCGGGCGTCCAGAAGGTCGAGTCGAAGCCGACGACAGCCTCGGCGGCGACGAGCGCACGCCCGCGGACACCGCGCGGGTGGAACTCCTGAACGACGAAGACGCCGCCGGGGCGGATGACCCGCGCCGCCTCCTCCAGCGCGGCGGCCGGATCCGGCAGATGGTGCAGCGCGTCGACGATGACTGCGGCGTCGACGCTGTCGGTGGCGATGGGCAGATCGCCCGCGTCCCCGCGAACGGCCGCGTGTCCGGCGGCGCGTGCGCGGGCGAGCATCCCGGCCGAGACGTCGACGACGATCGGGTCGATACCCTCGCGGGCGAGCCCACGTGACGCCCGTCCGGTGCCGCCGGCCACGTCGAGCACACGGTCGATCTGCCGGTCTGCGAACGCCAACCCGTCGCGGAGCCGGTCCACTCGCGCTGGCGGCATCGCCACGTCGTAGAAGCGTGCAATCCGATCGAAGAAGCGAACGTCGCCCGGGCCGAAGCGGGAAGACATATCACAGCTTGGACAGCCGAGGAGAAGGGCCTGTTGCACCGCGCCGGCCGCGGCTCTCGGCTCCACCCCACCGCTGCACTCTTGACTGCGCCCTGCCTGTGCCCGCACGATGGAGTACGCCGTGTTAGGGTGGCCGGAGGACGAGCCGACGCTCCGCCTCGACTACCGTCGCTTCGCCTACGCCGGCAAGTTCGTGATGTCGAACACCGGCAAGGCGGTCGTTCGCGACGCGAGTGCCGGCGGTGTGTCCGATGACGCTGGTGCGACCGACTTCGACACCGACGTCGTGGCCGCGCTCGCTTTCAACGCCGACCGAACCGATGCGGCGACCCTGTGGTACCGGTACGTCACCGTCCGAGCCGATCGGAAGGGCGCGGGTCTCGGGCCGCGACTCGCACGATACGTCGCGCCACAGGCGGCCGCGCGGGGCTACGAGCGACTGCGAATCGCCGTCAACAACCCCTTCGCGTACGAAGCGATGTACAAGGCCGGCTTCGCGTGGACCGGCCGCGAGACCGGCGTCGCCGAGCTCGTCCTCGAACGACCGGCCGGGGACGCGGCCGCGTCCGAGACCGCTGACCCCATCACCTACCAGCGCGGGCTCGACCGCTATCGCGACCGTGACCTCGGCGATCCGGAGGCGTCGTTTCTGGCTGGGCAGATCGGATCGGATCCGCCAGCCGTGGTCGCGGCCCCCGAGTCCGCGGCCGGCTCCGCCCCTGACCCGGACGCTTAAACTGCCGCGCGGCCGAATGCAGCGTGATGGGAAACGCAGATCTGCGGAGTCTGGCGGTGCTTTCGGAGATCGACTTCGACGAGGTGGCCGGGAGCGTCGTCGCCGTCGACGCGCACAACTGGCTGTACCGGTATCTGACGACGACGGTCAAGTTCACCCGCGAGGACGCCTACACCACGGCCGCGGGCGAGGAGGTGGCGAACCTGATCGGGGTCGTCCAAGGCCTGCCGAAGTTCTTCGAGCACGACCTCGTGCCCGTGTTCGTCTTCGACGGCGGCGTGACGGAACTGAAAGACGAGGAAGTGGCCGAGCGCCGCGCCGCCCGCGAGAAGGCCGAGGAGCTGAAGCAGGCAGCCGAGGAGCGCGGCGACGACGTCGCCGCCGCGCGGCTCGAAGCCCGCACGCAGCGCCTGACGGGCATCATCCACGAGACGACGCGGGAGCTGCTCGAACTGCTGGACGTGCCGGTCGTCGAAGCGCCCGCTGAGGGCGAAGCACAGGCGTCGCATATGGCGATCCGGGGCGACGCCGACTACGTCGGCAGTGAGGACTACGACACGCTGCTCTTCGGCGCGCCCTACACGCTCCGACAGCTCACCTCGAAGGGGAACCCGGAGCTGATGGATCTCGATGCGACGCTGGCGAAACACGACCTCACCCGCGAGCAGCTCGTCGACGTCGCGATCCTCTGTGGGACCGACTTCAACGAGGGGCTCTCCGGCGTCGGTCCGAAGACGGCGCTGTCGGAGCTTCACGAGCACGGCGATCTGTGGGGGGTTCTCGACGCCCGCGGGGCGTACATCGAGTACGCCGACCGCGTCAGAGAGCTCTTCTTGGACCCGCCGGTGACCGACGAGTACGCGTTCGAGACGGAGATCTCACCGGATATCGAGGCGGCTCGCGCGTACGTCACAGAGGAGTGGGAAGTCGACGCCGGGGAAGTCGCGCGCGGCTTCGAGCGGATCGAGGAGTCGCTCGTCCAGACCGGCCTCGACGACTGGACCTAGCGCGCAGTGTACCGAGGATAACTCATGATCCACGCCGAACCAGAGCCACAGTCCACGCAGCCGATCCCCCGGCCGCGCCGATAACTCAAACAGGCGTTCCACCTATCCCAATCTGTATGACACCTTCCGCCGTAGCCGAAAGTAATGCGTCGCCGTCGTCTCCTCTCACTGGTCCCTGCTCTCGCCGTCGGCTGCCTGTCCGGCTGTCTCTCCCCGTCGGACGCCGACACGCCCACTCAGTCGCAGACGCCGGAGTCGCTCCCGCCGAGCGGTTACGGAACCATCTCGGAGTTCGACGCCGGCGAGCCGTTCAGGACTCGGCGTGTCGGCGATCCGGCGGACGATCACCACCACCGCGTGGTGGTCTGGAACGACGACTCCGACCGCCGGAGGATCGGCCTCCGACTCCGGGCGGTCGACGGGGGGAGTGCCGTCCTCGACGCCGCGCCCACGTTTCCGGCCTACGGATCACTGCTCGTGGAGGTGTTCCGCCCGCGGGACTACGTCCTCGACGTGAGACCGCCGACGGACGCGGACCGGACGCTGGGGATCCGGCGAGACTTCGTCGACTGCAACGACTCGGCGACGCACGTCGCCGTCCGCCCGGACAGCAGTATTCGCGCACGCGTCGTCTCGACAGCGCTCGCTTGCGACGTCGAGGTGACAGCTACCGACACCGGTGACTCCGGGGAGTCGCTGTCGACCGGGCGGGAGCGCTAGCGCCGTGGCAGACGATCCGCGCGGTAGCTTTTTGTCTCGCCGCGGTCCCTCATTCGATATGTCCGTCCTCGGGATCGGTCGCTCGCGGCTGTCGTGGTGGGCGGTAGGTCTCGCACTCGGAGCGGCGCTGTCGTACGTCGTCTACTCGTTTATCGGCACGTTCGTCTTCGGCCTCTTCATCTACTACGCGACCAGACCGATCTACCGACGGATCAAGAAGCGGATTCGGCCGCCGAGCCTCGCCGCGGCGGTCGCGCTCTTCGTGCTGGCGTTGCCGGCGCTCGCCCTGATCGCGTACACCGGCGCGATCGCCGTCGGTGAACTGGTCCGACTGACGAATCAGGGGCTCTTCGACCTCTCTCGCTATCCGATCTCGGCGGACCAGCTCCAACGACTCACCGACTTCGAGCGGCTACTCGCCTTCGAGCCGGCGTCACTGACCTTCGCTCAGGTCCGACAGGTCGTCTCCTCGCTCGCCTCCGCGAGCAACGTCCTCGCGTTCCTCGGGATCGGGCTCGTTCACCTGTTTGCGATGATCGCGCTCGCGTTCTACCTGCTCAGAGACGGTCGGAAACTCTCGCGGTGGGTGCGCTCGCGCGTGGCCGACGACCGGGGCGTTCTGGAGGCGTTCCTCGGTGGTGCCGACCGTGACTTCACGAACATCTTCTTCGGGAACATCCTCAACGCCGTGCTCACGGGGACGATCGGTGTCATCGCATACTCGATCCTGAATCTCATCGCGCCGCCTGGCGTTGCGATTCCGGCTGCCGCGCTGATCGGGTTGCTCGCTGGCGTCGCGAGCCTGATCCCCGTCGTCGGGATGAAACTCGTCTACGTGCCCGTCGCGACCTATATCGGCGTCACGTCGTATCTCTTCGATCCGGCGACGCTGTGGTTCACGGCGGTCTTCGTCGCCGTCTCCTTCGTCGTCGTGGACACGATCCCGGACCTCGTGTTGCGGCCGTACGTCTCCGGTCGCAACCTCCACGTCGGCGCGGTGATGATCGCCTACACGCTCGGCCCGCTACTGTTCGGTTGGTACGGCATCTTCCTGGGTCCGATCGTGCTCGTGCTCATCGTGAACTTCGCCCGCCACGTACTCCCGGTGTTGATCGAGCGGGAACCGCTCGTTCCGTACACGGTGGACCCGGGCGTCGTGACACCCGGCGGGCCGGCGCAAGCGCCGGCCGCGAGTCCCGATGTCGTCGCTGACGGACCGAAGGCCGAGTCGACCGGGTCGGCCGACGAGCCACGGGATGGGGACGGAGACGGAGACGGAAGAACGGGCGAGGTGACAGATCGGACTGCGACGCGGGCAGGCGACGACAGCGGCACCGGCGACTTCAGATTCGACTCGGGCGTCGCGGACGGATCTTCACAGACTGACACGTCGGCGTCGGAGTGAAACACCCGCAGAAGGATCGCCGGAGCCGACGTGAGCACTCTGCTCAGCTGTCGATGCCCTCGAAAGAGACGTTGATGTAGGTGCTCTCCCAGTCTTTGCGCGCCGCGATCTCGCGACGGCCGCGCCGGGTGAGCGTGTAGTAGTTCGTCCGCCGATCGCGCTGTCCCTTGTCGACGAGCCCCTTCTCGACCAGTGTGTCGAGATTCGGATACAGTCGGCCGTGGTGGATCTCCTTCTCGTAGTACTCTTCGAGCTCCTCTTTGATCGCGAGACCGTGCGGCTCGTCGAGACCGGCGATCACGTAGAGCAGGTCGCGCTGAAATCCTGTCAGGTCGTACATCGTTGGATTCTACTTGTCTATTAGTGTTCTCCAAAATAAACATATCGACCCGATGTAGCGCTTCGGAGTGCCGATCCCGGACGCTAACGTCTATTTTGGTCGATGAGGGCTGCTAAACATATCGTTACGATTACTACTCCCTATTCAAGGGACAAATATGTCTGTGATTATACTGTTATACGGTCGACCTACAACTCGATCCGTCCGCCGATCTGCGGTCGAAAAAATGCAGTTCTATCGACTTATCGGAGTCCTCGTTTCTGAATTATCTCTGACATTCACACCCCTCGGACAGTCCGTACCAAGCGGAGCAGTCGCTGCACGGTAGTGTCCGGAAAAGGAAGCAAGCCGCGTGAAAAGCACGCGGATGCTTGCCGCCCTGAATTGGTCCCCGCTGACGCTTCGGCCCTCCAGACGAAGCGTCACCTGCTTGTTACCGACTGCCGCACATAAATATGTCGACTACGGCGACGGTTTTCCGCTTCTCACGCCCGACGTGAGATGGCGGAACCGTCCTCGCGCGACGCGCTTTTCTCGCTCCGCGGAGAACGTGCGGTATGCGTATCCGTGGCCGTCGCCGCTGCAAGGACTGCGGGCACGAGTGGTCGTACTTCGACACCGGGCGCGTGGACTGCCCGAACTGCGAGAGTCTCCGGAGCGTCGGGACCGGCGATCGAGAGCGACACACCGACAGCGCGGTCACGCTCGATCTCTCCTCTCTCCGCGCCGCTCTCGACGAGACGACCGACGTCGCAGATATCGCACCCGAGCTGAAAGAGACGCTGCGCGACTACGTCCGCCAGCGCGGGTTCGTGCGCGCCGGCGAACTCCGAACCGTCGACGAGACGGTGCTCGCCGCGGCGGAGCTACTCCACGCCGTCGACGTGTTCGCTCGGACGCGCGACCCCGACGACGAACTGCAGCTGTACGTGCTCGAACTGCTGCGCGGGGCCGACGACGGGCAGCGGCCCGACCCCGCGGCCGTTCCGGCGTCGATGACCGACGCGCGCGGTCTCGCCTACGCCGAGGTTCTCGACGCGTTCTGTTCGGATCTCGGTACGTGGCTCGACGACAACCCAGACCCGACCGCCCGAGGGATCCGAGAGACGATCGCGACTCACGTCAGACGGGTCGAAGCCGTCTACGGGGACGTCCCCGCCGCCGAGTCGGAGTTACTCGTCCGTGCGGCCCGCGACCTCGTCACCTACCTCGTCGACGGCGACGAGACGGCTGCGGCGACGGCTCGGGACCGACTTTCCCGGCTCGACTGAATCGCGTCGGAGCCCCGGACCCCTGCGGCGTACCGATCCGGCGACGACAACGCCTTTCACTCCGGCGCGCTCATCCGTCGCTCGATGGCCGACCGCTTCGACCAACACGCCGTCCGGCACCGGATGAAACTGCTCCGGGACGACGGCGACGCGACGCTGTACGAGAACCGAGACGGCGTCCACTGTCCCGCCTGCGGCGACCCCTTCACGCGGCTCCTCCTGACCGAGCGCCGAACGCACTCGTTCGGTCTCGATGACTCCGAGCGACTCTGTGTCGCCCGCGAGAGCGACCGGCTCGTCGTCTGCACACACGACTCCTAGGCCGCCCTGCTCACGTACGGGAAACGGTCTACTCACTTCGACCCGGCCGCGGAGCGTTTATAATGGATGCCGGGGCCAGCCGCCACATACGCTGACTTCGGACCGCGACGGTCAGGGCGGGTGCGCGGCGCGCCGTCGCGGCAGGGCCGGTTGCGCCGCCTGCTCGCTACACCTGTTCGAGGCCTCTCGGCTCGCCGTCCTGCTCAGCCTTTGATGTTGCACACGGGGAACGTCCGCGCGACCTTGTCGCCGATGCCGAGTTCGTCGGAGACGCGCACGACTTCGTCGACGTCCTTGTAGACGCCCGGTGCCTCCTCAGCGACTGTCGCTCCCGACTGCGCCTTCACGTAGATCTTCTGCTGGTCGCGGAGCTCCTCTTGGACGGTCTCGCCCCAGAACTCGCTTTTCGCCTGAGTCCGGCTCATCGTCCGGCCGGCACCGTGGGCCGTCGAGCCGAACGAGAGTTCCATCGAGTGCTCGCCGCCGCGGAGGACGTACGATCCAGCGCCCATACTCCCGGGAATGATGATCGGCTGGCCGACGTCACGGTAGGCGGCCGGGATCTCGGGCCGTCCGGCGGGGAACGCCCGCGTGGCTCCCTTCCGGTGGACGTACAGTTCCCGTTCCTGACGGTCGACCGCGTCGTCGGGGCTGGTCGGCCGCCCGTCGGCGTCGACGGCCACCTCGTGGACCTCCTTCTTGCCGATGTTGTGGGCGACGTCGTAGAGGAGCTCCATCTCCATCGCCTCCCAGTCGCGGCCGAAGACGCGCTCGAAGACGCGTCGCGTCCGGTGCATAATCAGCTGCCGGTTCACCCACGCGAAGTTGATCGCCGCGCACATCGCGCCGTAGTACTCTTCTGCGAGTTCCGATCCGGACGGCGCTGCCGCCAGTTCTTTGTCCGGTAGCTCCGCGAGCAGGTCGCCGTGCTCCTGTTCGATCTCCCGGAGGTAGTCCGAACAGATCTGGTGGCCGAGCCCACGGGAGCCGCAGTGGATGAGAACGACGACCTGGTCCGCTTCGAGGCCGAACTCCGCGGCGACGTCCGGTCGATAGATGTCGGTGACACGCTGGACCTCGAGGAAGTGGTTCCCCGAGCCAAGGCTGCCGATCTGGTTCTTTCCGCGGTCCTTTGCCTTCTGTGAGACCGCACTCGGGTCCGCATCGTGCCGCATCCCCCCGTCCTCACAGTGGGTGAGATCCGCCTCGACCGCGTAGTCGTGTTCGAGCGCCCAGTCGACGCCGCGATCGAGGATCGCCTCGACCGTCTCGCGGTCGGATTCGACGACGCCACCCCCGCCGAGCCCGGACGGGATATTCGCGAAGAGCGCGTCGACGAGCTCCGCTTCGTGACCACGGAGCTCGTCGTACGTCAGATTCGTGCGCATCATCCGAACGCCGCAGTTGATGTCGTAGCCGATCGACCCGGGCGAGATGCAGCCGGTCTCGACGTCGGTGGCGCCGACGCCGCCCACCGGGAACCCGTAGCCCTGGTGGCCGTCCGGCATACAGACGGCGTGTTCCGCGATTCCGGGGAGCTGCGTCGCGTTCCGGAGTTGCTGGAGCGTCTTGTCGCCGCTGATCTGTTCGAGGAGCGCCTCACTCGCGAGCACTCGCGCGGGAACGCGCATATCTCCTTCGCGCGGCATCTCCCACACGTGTTCGCGGACGCGTTCGAGACGAATGCCGTCGAACTCGCGAACGACGTCGCTGTCGTCGGTCATATCCTAGCCATCGTCAGCCGGTGACGAAAGCGTTCTCCTCGGCGTTCGCGTCGGCCGCTCACTCCTGGTACGCGATGCGCACCTGCTCCCACTTGTTGTTCGCCTCCAGATGCTTCTGGAGGGCGTCGGCGTACGCCTGCGTCAGCCGCTCGGCGGCGTCGATCCGCTCTTGATCGGGACCGCTGCTTCCGCCGCCGAGTCCGAGCGCGCCCTTGAGCGAATCCATCAGCCCGCCGCCCCCGGACTTGTCGTCGCCCGGTGCCCCGCCCATCTGCGCCATCTGGGACCGGACGTTCTCCAGTTCGGGCATAATCTGCGGGAGCTTCTCCGTGTCGGCGACGATCCTGGCGCGGTCGGGGTCGTCAGCGTGTTCGATGTCGAACTCGGTGGCCGTCATAATGAGTCCCCACTCCTGACTCGTGAACCGCGAATTCGTCACCCGGTCGTTGAACTCCCTGTCGACAGTCATCCGATCGCCGACGATGCTGTCGGTCCAGTCTGCCATATCCCGCTGTACGACAGTCGTCGGTTTGAGCGTTTCCCTCGGCAGAACGCGGCGCAGGAGGGGGTCCCCCGCCTCGACCCGGCCGCTGTCTCGGAAGGTGCGTTTTTATCATCGGGGGACGGGAACTACGTATGGATCGATACGACCTCCTCTATCGGGTCTATCAGGAGTACGAGACCGACACGCTCCGCGATCTGCAGAACTTCGTCGACCTCTTCCCGCCCGTCGACTCGCGCGTCGCGCTCGACTACTGGCAGGATGCGAGCGACGAGCTGGAGACACGCAAGCGCGACATCGCGGACTCTCTCGCCGCCGGCGAGACGATCGCCGACGTCGTGGCGCGGGCGACGCGGGAACAGACGTTCACTGCGCTCGACCTCTACTCGAAGTACGACCGCTCGATCAACGCACTCGTTCTCGACGTCGACGAGACGCTCCGGTCGGCCGGCCGAACCGACAACGAGATCCCACGCGAGACGCTCCATCTCCTCACTGAACTGTACGAGACGGGGATCCCGATCGTCATCTGCACGGGCCAGACCTTAGAGAACGTCAAGGGATTTATGATACAGGGGCTCGGGACCGAACTGGTCCACTCCGGGTCGTTCAGTATCGTCTACGAGGCGGGGACGGGCGTGTTCACGCCGGGTCACGGCTCCGACACGAAGCGACTCCTCTACGAGACGCTGGACGACGACGTTCGCGACGTGTTCTCGGCGGTGCGATCACGCGTACTGACAGCCGCGCCCGAGGACCTCCGCCGGTCGGTCCACCTCCAGGGCAACGAGTTCAACGTGACGCTGAAGCCGAACTTCGACGTCGGTAGCGACGCCGCTGCCGCCGTCATCGACGAAAGTCTAGTGTATCTCGTCGACCTCCTGGGTCGGGCGGTCGCCGAATCCGTCGAGGGTGTCAGCGACGTCGGCATCGAATCGCGGACCGACGACGACGACACAGGGCGGTCGGCGGAGTGGGCGCGGGCGTATTACGCCGCCGCCGATCCCGAGATCGCGGCCGTGCTCGAACGCGAAGACGCGGCGCCGACCCGCGGAGTCGACGACGTCCCCGACGACGTGCAGGCCCGCTTCGATCGGATCGACGTCGCCTACTACCACGCCGACGCCGCCGAGATCGGATCGCTCGACCTGGACAAACCGACGGGCGTTCGCGGCGCACTCGACGTTCTCGGCATCGACGACCCGTTCGTGCTGGTGATGGGCGACAGCAAGTCCGACCTCCGGGTGATGGAGTGGGCCGAAGGCGCCGACGCCGGGATCGCAGCGGCACCGGAGCACGCCTCCGACTCGGTGCTCGACCACGTCCGATCGACAGACGAACTGGTCTACGACCCCGGCGACGCGGGGTCCGTTCTGCGCATCGTCTCCGTGCTCAATCGGCTCGACGAGTGGTGATGTCGCCGGACGTGGTACAGCGGCTGCGCGACGCGCGGCGGTATCTCACGCCCGCTGACGGCCTCACCGGGACGCGTGGTTTCGTTCCCCTGTGGGTGCTCGCGACCGCGACGTACGGCGTCGGCGACGTGGTCACCACCATCGCGATCATCGAGCACAGCCCGACCGTCAGCGAGGCGAACGCCCTCGTCCGTCTGAGTGTCGACGCGTTCGGAATCTTAGGTCTCGTACTTCTGAAGTACGCCGTCTTCGGAGTCACGCTCGCGATCTCGATCGTCGCAGCGGTCGACGGCGACGACTTCTTCGCGTACCTTCCGCCGACGGTGCTCTCGCTCGTCGGCACGTTCACGATGGTCTACAACGCCCGGCTGCTGCTCGGCTGACTGACCAGCTCGCGCACTCAGCGCGATCAGCCCGTCGTCAAAGGTGGACGCCCAGCCGTCGACTCCAGCAGTGTCGACGTCGGCTCGAACGTCGTGTGAACCGAAAGAGACGTCCCGTCCGACTGGATCTCGTTGCCGACCGCGCGGTCGACTCGCCACTCGACGACGACGGTGACGGTCTCGTTCGGGTCGAGCTCGAGCGACTGCGTCGCCGTCGCGGCGTCCGAGAGGGACACGTACTCGCTCTCACCGCCCGCGAGGTACGAGCCTCCGCCGTCAGCCCGCACGATCGCGATCCGGACGTCCAGGTGGGCTGCGAGCTCACCTCGGTCCGGGGTGTCGTCGACGGCAGATTCCGGCTCTGTCAGTCCGTTCTCGGCGTCGATGGGCGCGCCGACACGGAACGTCGCGGTCACCCGTTCGTCGCTCGGGTTCGAGACGGCTGCCGCGCTCTGACCGCTGCTCCCCGGAACGACGTTCCGGGCTCCGAGCAGCGCCGTCGTTCGGTTCAGATCCGATCGGCTCCTCGTCTCGGAGTCGTCGTCCGACTCGTCCGCTCCGTCGCCGTCGCGTCCGGCATCATCGCGCCCGTCTCGGCTCTGTGCTGTCGGGGTCGCGTCGGCGTCGGTCTGCTCCCGCGGAGCCGAGTCCGTGCCAGCCCCGCCGACCGTCCGTGCCGCCGGGCGGTCGACGAGGAACGCGTAGCCGTCGGTGTCTGTCACGGTCCCGACGCGCGCCCCGTCGGCGTAGAGCCGAGCGGTGACGGAGACGAAGCCGGACCGCCGCGCCGTCGTTCCG
The DNA here is from genome assembly GCA_003665935.1 of Halobellus sp. Atlit-31R. Lineage (GTDB taxonomy): Archaea > Halobacteriota > Halobacteria > Halobacteriales > Haloferacaceae > Haloquadratum. Next base: position 67,840 of record QPLR01000005.1, read on the forward strand.
GGCGTCGTCACGTCGAAGCCGTCCGACTGCGTGGCGTCGAGATACTGCGTCTCCCCGCCGGTCGCGCTCGCGAGATCGACCGCTCCCGCCGGGACGGCCCCGAGAGCCGTGCGGTCGATCACGACCCACGTACCGTTCGGGAGGCGACTCCGAACGAGGAGCTCTACCCGATCGACGTCGCGATAGAGCCTGAGCCGGCCGTCGATCGCCCCGGCGACGATCCCCGCTTCACCCGTTCCGCTGCGCACGTTCGGCGGGTCGGCCGCCGTGACGTCGATCGTCGCGAGTTCTGTACCGGTACTCCCGGCGCCCGGCGGGCTGGGGGCAGCGGAGTCGGCCGCCTCAAAGACCCCGGTCGAGACGAGACCGACACCCGAACCGCCGATCGCGACCGCGAGCACGAGGGCGACGAGGAGTTTGGTGCGCGTGATTTCGATCGATGAGCCTGTGACGCTCATTTACGCATCCTGCTCCTGGGTCGTTTCGTCGTCGCTGTCGCCCTCTTGCTCCTGGGTTGTTCCGTCATCGCTGTCGTCCTCCTGCTCCTGAGTCGTTTCGTCGTCGCTGTCGCCCTCCTGCTCTTGGGTTGTTCCGTCGTCGCTGCCGTCACTCGGTGTGGAGGTCGAATCCGACGAATCGGCGTCGTTCGGTGTTGCGGTCGATCGGCCGTTAGACTGGGGCTCGGATTCGGAACCGCTTGCTTCGTCAGATCCGTTGGCTTCGGAGTCTGTCACCTCGCTGGTGTCGTCGGACGTCTCGCCCGTCTCGCCGTCATCACCCGACTTTTCATCGTCGCCGCCATCACCCGACTTCTCGTCGTCGCCGTCATCGGGTGCGTCGCCGTCATCGGGTGCGTCGTCGCCACCATCCTCGGGTGCGTCGTCGCCGCCGTCGTCCTCGTCGGAGGGCATCTCGGTCGGCGTACCGCCGGCGGACTCTGAACTGCCACCGGCGTCCCTCTCACCCGCACTCGTGGCACTCTGGTTTGCCGGTGCGGTCTCGGGCTCTTCCGACACGTCCTCTTGGGCCGAGGCGTTGTCTCCGGTTCCCCGGCTCGCGTTTTCGTCCGCTCCGCTCCCGTCTGTGCTCTCGTTTCGCGCGACTGTCGTGTTCGATTCCTCGGGTGCGCTCTCGGCTGACTGGTCGACGTCCGAGCCGTTCTCTGACGCCGTCGACGCGCCGGGGTCGCTCGATCCGGCCGGCGCTCCCTGCGATTCGTCCGGCACGAACAGCCCGAAGGGGCTGAATCCGTCGGTCGTCGCCGTCAGTTCGTGCCAGCCGTCCCTCTCTTCGCCGACTGTCGTCTGCAGGTACACCCAGCCGTCGCCGTCTCTGTGTCCGATGACGACGTCCTCGACCTCTTCGTCGGCCCCGAGCCACGACTCGGAGACCCAGACGGTGAGCCTCGCGCAGCCGTCGCCCGCGACGTCGAACCGCGCCGCGGCCCTGAGCTCGGTGCCGTTCGCCACCGTTTCGACTTCACAGGAGTCGATCGATTCGACGCCGACGCCCGAGATCCCGTCGCCGCCACCAGTGGAGGCGGTCAGCGTGAACTCTGTCGACTCGCCGTCCGACAGGAGTGCAGTCGTCGCGCCGCCGGAGAGCGATGCGACGACGAGAAGCGCAAAGAGGACGGCGAAAGCGTGTGCGCCGCCGAATCGGCTACCTCTCATTCGCCCTCTCCTCCTCCGGTCGCGTCGCCTCCGCGTCGTACGCCGGTCCGGTCGCTCCGCTCCGTCGAGTCGCTCGAGTTCGACGCCCCCCCTCCACTGGTGTCGGCGGCGGGCTCGCCGGACTCCCACGACGCGTCGTCGAAATTGTACTTCGCCCAGTACCCGTCCGGACACGGATCGCTGGTCGAACGCGGTGGTGTTCCGCTCCCTGGGAACTCATTGCCGTCCTGTGTGTACGTTCCCTCCAGGACGAGATCCGAGTTCGAACCGCCGGTGGTGATCGAGAACGGAGTAGCCTCGCCCTCGTAGACGAAGACGTCGAGATTCGTCGCGTACTTGAGCAGGACGTGGTCGACCTCGGTCGGGATCTCGGTCAGCCGCAGCGTCGCGAGCCGATCGGTGTCACCGCACGTCTGTCGCGTGAACGCGATGTCGCTCGCGTCGATCGGCGTCTCGCTGCAGAGCGCGACGAAGCTGATCTCCTCGCCGCAGGCCCCGTCACCGGGGTCGTCGTCGTCACAGTCGCCACACGCCGGAAGCCCGGGGTCGTGTGCGCGGGGATCGCCGAGGTGCCGCGCCTGGACCGCCCGGAAGCCGAGGTCGACGCCGACGTCGACGGCACCGTCGACGACCTCGACCAGTTCCCACGTGAACGAGACCGTCCACGTTTCGCCGCTGCCCGCGAGCGCCTCCGTCGAGAGCAACGCCCCCGCACCGTACGTCTCGCGAAGCGCGCGGAGCGTTCCCTCGAATAGCGTCGTCGTCTCCGCACCGCCTCTCGTGAGTTCGAGGCGGGCGTCCAGTTTCGACTCGATCGGTTCGCACGTCGGGCAGCCGGCGACGAGCCAGACGTACGCGGGGTTGTCCGCGACCGAGAGCTCGAATTCGGTCGTCGTTGGTTCGTAGAGCGCGAGTGAGTCGGCGGAGCCCTCGCCCTGCAGTCCCGCCGGTGACCGCACGTCGAGGTCGAGCTCGCCAGCCGCGAGACTCGTGCCGGCGGACTCGGTGTCGGTGAGCATCGCGGCCACGCCGCTGCCCGATCCGGCAGCCGCACCCGTGGCCGCGAGGCCGTACAGCAACGTTCGCCGCGACAGCCCTCCGGATTCGTCAGCCATCCTCGTCCCCTTCGTCGGATTCTACTTGGCCTCCGGAACTGAACGCCGCGATGGCCGAGACCGCGTCGTCGCGCTCGGCTGCGCGACCGACGCTCTCAGCCTCTCGGTCCGGTTCGCGCGTCGGATCTTCGAGCGCGGGACCGGAAGCAGTCCCCGAGCCGGACGTGTCGACCGACGAGCCCGCTGTGGCTGTCGGTGGGTCGGTAGCCGCCTGCGACGACTCGGCGACCGGACTCGACCCGTTCGAGGCGACAGTCGGTGGCTCGGAGGCGACCTCCGGCAGCGGCGTCGCTCCCGAAGCACCGTCGCCGACGCCCGATTCGTTCTCCGCGGCGTGCGTTCCGTCCGCTCCTCCGCCGTCGGATCCGTCTGGAGGGCCGATTTCGCCGTCCGGAGCGGTACCGCCGCCGCTGCTCGCGTACAGTCCGACGACGAACAGGAGGCCGATCCCCGTCGCGATGGCACCGGTGATCGCCCAGGCCTCTGTCAGCCTGTACGCCGTATAGGCGCTGTACGGGAGAAACAGCGCGAAGACGATCGCGAGGAGCTGGAGGCTCGACCGAGTCAGCGTGATCGCGGACGTCCCTCCCGCGGCAGCGTCAGCGGAGTCACTGTCGACGCTGCCGGCATCGCCATTCCCGTCGTCGACACCGTCCTCGGCCGTTTCGGCGTTACTCGCGCCCGAGGGGTCCTCGGCCGCCCCGACGTCGTCGTCGACCGATCGGAGGAGCGCCCACAGTTCGGAGGCGACGAAGAGTCCCAGCGGGACGACGACAGCAACCGCGAAGCCGAGCGGCGTGTTGACGAACTGCACGACGTAGCCGATCAGCGGGACGACGACAAGCACCTCGCCGAGTACGCGCTCGTGGGGGACGGTCCCGCTGTCTGGGTCCTCGTTGGCGTCGCCTTTCGTCACGTAAGCGACGCTATCCTCGCGCTCGACGACGTCGACCACGCGGTGGGTCGTCGGTGTCTCGCTGTTCGTCCGGAAGGTGATGACGTCGCGTTCGGTGATCTCGTCGGGCGACGCCTCGCGGACGATCACGGCGTCGCCCGGACTCATCGCGGGCTCCATACTGCCGGAGAGGACGACGAAACCGTAGTCCGCGCCGACGACCTGAGGGGCGCCGTAGGCGACGAACGGCGCGACGGCCCCGATCAAGAGCAGTACGCCGAGAACGTGCGCGCCGGTCCGCAACGACCACCCGTCAGCGGCACCCATCGCGACTCACCCCCCAGGCGCCGGCGCTCCTCGGAGTGCAGTCCCGCTGCGCTTCCGCGTCCCCTCCTGTTCGCTCACGACTCGTCGCCTCCCCACCGTCGCGATGTTCCCCGTGCACAGGCGTTCGGTGTATCGGTTCGATGTTAGCTATCGACCGATTAGCGGGACTCCCGGATGACGTAAACAACTGTTTACCGCTCGCACTCGCTGGCGTACCGACCGGCGGTAGCGGCCGTAACGTGTCGTTAAACTGCCAGCTACGGGGTGCTCTCGCCGCACCGTTCATCCGTCACACCTCCGGCCGGAGACGCCGATAGCGAACCGAGCCGAGTCGCTCTGGATCACGTTCCCCGCCTGCGCGGGGATCGCCCAGCGGACGGAGACGTAGACGCTGTCGGCGACAGAGAGACAGCCGTCGCCCGCGCGCGCGAGACGGTAGCCCTCCTCGAACGTCGGGTCCGCAGCGACTTCGGCGAGCGTGCCCGCGGCGATCGTCTCGTCGCCGTCGGTCACGAAGGGGATGTCCTCACTCGCCCCGTTGCCGGTGCCGACGCCCATATCGCGCCAGAGTTCGACCGTCGCGACGTCCTGTAGCTCGCCCCGCTCCGGGGTGTCGTCGCCGGCGGCCCGCTCCGGTTCGTTCCGTCCGTTCTCGGCGGTCTCAGTGAGCGCGAAGTGCAACGAGACAGCGACCGAGTCGGCCACGCGGTCGTCGGTGGCGTCGTCGACGGGCGTGACTCGGAGCGTGACGGCCCCGGTGTCGCCGGGGAGTACCGCCTCGTCGACGACGAGGCCGACGTCGCCGGTCCGGTCCGCCGAGACGGTCGTCAGATCCGTGTCGGCCGTGACCGCGCCGTTGACCGTCTCGCGCCAGTCGAGGGCGAGTGCCGGCAGCGACTCGTCGGTCCGGATCTGCGTCGACTGGGTCAGTTCGACGGGATCGAGGCCGGCGGCGCTCCGCGCCGGTGCTGCACCGAGCGTGAGCAGGGCCGCACCGGAGAGTGTACCGAGCACCTGTCTGCGTGTTGGGGAAGTCATCGGTGTGTGTGGATGCGCTGTCGGCTGGCGATCACCCGGCCGACGGTTCGTTGTGACGACACTGTTCCGTGTAGAAGCCGAGGTCGAAGCCGACAGAATCGGACTGGATCTCGTTGCCGACGTCGGTCGGGAGCCACCACGCCAGCCCGATGTAGTGATCCGTCGAGGGCTCGAAGCACCAGCCGTTGTTCTCACCGCTGGTCGGGGACGCAAGACAGAAGTCCACGTGGCTGATGTCCTGTCCTGTGGGGGTCTGCAGCTCGGTGTCTTCGTCGCTCAAGGAGCCAACGACGTCGTCGTTGGTGAAGTCGTCGTCCGTGGTGTCGGCCCCCTCGCTCGCGTTGTCGTAGCTGTAAACGTTCGCGCCCTGGTTGCCGCCTTTGACGATGACCTTCGCGACACAGTAGCCCTCGTCACCGTCTATCGACCAGTCGGTGACAGTCTGACGTCCGTCCACGAGCGCCGTAGCCACCGTAATCTCGCCGTAAGGAGTGGGGTAGCTCTTCTCTCCGGTCTCGGGAAGTCCCCCCGCTTCGTCGGTCTTGAGGCCCTGGACCAGTCCGAAGTCGGCACACTTCGGATTCTTCGGAATCGTGAGATTGGTCGGATCGTCAGCTCCAGACGCGTCGACTGTGACTGTCTCTCCGGTCTCGTGCACGCTGTCGTAGTCTTTCTCGATCGGACAGTTTCCGGCCGACGCAGTGATCTCCGCCCCACTGTCGCCGCCAGGGCAAAGCTGGACCCCGCTTCCGCTCTCGAGGAACGAGAGGAGTTCGGCGAGCGAGAGCGTCGGCGTGAGATACCCCGGGTCGTCGCCGCCGTCCCCAACCTCGGGGACGTTATCGCCGTCGTCGTACCAGAGACGCGTCTGTATGGCGTCGAGGAGTTCGCCCCTCGTTCCGGGTGCACCTTGCGTCCCGTCCTCCCCGGTTGCACCCTCTTCAGGCTCCGTCACGCCGTTTTCGCTGTTCGAGGTGAGCGATCCAGTGAGCCAGACGTAGCCCGGCCCGTCGCACAGGTGATACTGGAGCGTGACCTCGCCGAAGTCGCCCGGCTTGACGTCGTCGAGGTTGAGAAGCGGCTGTGGCGTCCCGTCGACGTACGTGTCTGGGTTCTGCGTCCGAAGCCCGTTGCCGGTTGGGTCCCGGTCTTGTTGCAGGTCGGCCCCGTCGGCGCAGATGTATCCGACTCCGAGGTCGGTCGTCTCTCCTGGTTCGGCGGCGAAGTCGTTCTGTTTCCTGTCGTTGTCGGGATCCGGATACGACTCGACGGAGGTATCGTTCAGATACGCTTCCTGCCCGACGTCCGGTAGCCAAGCGATCGGGTTCGTAGGGTCCGGAAGAGGTAGCTCGGATTCGTTCGGCGATCTCCGCACTTCTTCGAGTGTTGCCGGCGGTTCGTCGAGTCCAATCTGCCGGGGATTCGAGCGATGCTCTTCCCAGGCGAGCTTCACTTCGAGCTCGCCTGTTGCGATCGCGGTACCTCGGAACAGTTCCTCGTCGCTGAACAGTGCCGACGTCCCGAGTCCCGCCCCCGCCGATGCGAGACCGACGCTTCCGAGACTGGCGAGGACCGCCCGTCGAGAGATCTCTATTCTGTCATCTGCCATTTTTTCTAACTCCCTCAGTTGGGAAGGACCCACGGACGGAGTCGAACCGCCCAACGCAACAGAGGCGTCGCACCAGCGTGGATCAGTGAGTCGTCGGCCCCGGAGTCCGTCTCGTTCAGTCCGTCGTCCCGGCCCCTGAGCCATCGTTGTGCCGGCATTGTTCGGTGTAGAATCCCAGGTCGAACGTCACCGCATCCGACTGGACTGCGTTGCCGACGCCGGTCGGCAGCCACCACGCGAAGCCGAAGTAGTACGTAGTGGAGTTCGGATAGCACTCCCGCACTCCCGTCGTCGGATCGGGGTCGAGCGGGATCCCGTCTCCTGCCGACAACCGATCCAGAACCTCCCGGAGGCTCCCCGCCGCGAGCAGTGAGTCTTCGGCCCCGAGCGAGATGTTCGTCACCTCGTCGACGTCGTGCGGCGAGTGGATCATCTCTGTCTGCTCGCGGACGTTGTCGCCGTCGTCGTACCAGACCGCGGCTCTCACTTCGTCCAGCAACTCGACGCCGTTTCTCTCGCCCTCCGCGGACTGTTCGGGCTCCGTCTGACCGTTCTCGTTGGCTTCGAGCAGTTCCCCCGTGAGCCACAGGAACCCCGGGTTGTTGTGCAGATGAGTGCTGAAAGTCACCTCGCCGAAATCCCCCGGCTTGACGTCGTCGAGTTCGATTACGGGCCGCGCGAGGTCGTTCGGAACGTCTGCGAACTGGTCGTGGAACGCCTGCTCGATCGCCTCCGGAGACAGCGCCGGGTTCTGGCTGGCGATCTGATCGCGGGTCAAAACGAGATCCTGAACCCCGTCCCCGTCTCGGTCCGGCTGTGCTTCCACGGCTGTGTTGTCGAGGAAGTCGTCCATCGCCGACTCGGGAACGGCAACCATCGGCTCCTCGAACGTCGGAAATCCTGCGTACCCACTTGGGACCTTCGTCGGGTCGCCGCCGACGCGTCGCACCTCGAAGTCGTCGACGCTGTCGCCGTCGCGGTCGACGTCGAACTCGTCGCCACCAAAATCGTCGACTCGGTCGTCGTCGAGGCTCACTGCGTTGTCGTAGTAGTGCTCTTCCCAGTCGACCTGAAGATCCAACTCGCCCGCAGCGAGTTGGTTCCCCTCGAACGACTCTGTATCGTTGAAATACGCGCTCGTGCCTAACCCAGCGCCCGCCGACGCGAGGCCGGTGGCTCCGACTGCTGCGAGCAGTTTCCGCCTGGTCAGTGCGTGTCGATGATCTGTCATCGTAATCACCCCGCGAGGGGAAACTCACGAGCGGAGTCGAACCGCTCGACGCGCACGGCGTCGCACCGGCGTGAGAGAGTCTGTCAGCGGACTAAACGTGGGTCAGGCTTCGGCGTCTGGCCCGGATCCGTCGTTGTGGCGGCACTGCTCGGTGTAGAAGCCGAGGTCGAAACTCACGGAGTCGGACTGAATCTGATTCGCGTGGTTCAGTGGCAGCCACCACTCGAACCCGACACAGTGGGTCGATCCACTGGGGAAGCACTCCCGGCCCTCGTCAGTCGGCCCATCGGTGAGCTCGTCGAACGCCGTCGTCAGATCTCCGTCGAGTGGGATCCCGTTCCCACCTCCGAGTCGATCGAGCGCCTCACTGAGTGTTCCGAGGAAGAACACCTCCTCCCCGACGACGATGGCCTCCTGCAGTTGCTGTGCGAGGCCCTCTAGGTCGGCGAACGCGACGGTGAAATTGAATCCCGGCGAGGCGATTTCGCTCTCCAGATAGTTTGGGAGCGTCCCGTACGTGCTGGTGGCACCCTGGCTCATCGCGTCCGTCGAATCGTCTTCGCCCACGAACACCGTCGCAATCCGTGTCGTGTTCCCCCGGACGGTATCTGACACGATGGCCGTTTCACTCATCTCACCCTCGGAAACGGTGCTGTCCTGCACTCCCTCGTCGTAGCCGTCGGTCGTGTCGTCGGCCGAGTACCCGGGGTCGTCGGTTCCGCGCGGTGCCTCGAACCCGTTCGTGGTGTAGTTCTTGCTGCCGTAGTTCGGACCGCCGTCGGTGAACATCACGATCGTCTTTTGAGCACCGTCGCGCGCACCACGCGTGGTGTCACGAACGAGCTGGTCGGCGACGTCGAGCGCCGCCGGCATCGGCGTGTTGCCTCCGAAACTCGGCAGGGCGACGGAGACGTTGTCGGGTGTATCTAGGTCTTGGACGTTCCCGACCTGATCGTTACCGAACGTGAGCGTTCCCACCCGCACGGCCCCGTTCGTCGGCAGTTGTTCGATGAACTCGTTGACGCCGTCGCGCATCTGCTGTTGCTCCCCGCCGCGGATCGATCCCGACGTGTCGACGGCGAGTACGATGTCGAGATCGCCCATCTCCTCGTCGACCTGGTTGTCGCAGTCGTCGTCGTACCACAGGCGCGTCATTATGTTCTGGGCGAGCTCGCCGCTCGTATCGTCGCCTGCGTTGGGATCGGCAACGCCCTCGCCGTCGTCTTCGTCTTTGTCCTTCGCCTCCGGTTCTGTCACGCCGTTTTCGGCGTTTTTGAGAAGTTCGCCCTGGAGCCAGAGGTAGCCCGGATTGTCACAGAGGTGGGCGCTGAGAGTCACCTCACCGAAGTCGCCCGGTTTGACGTCGTCGAGATTGACGAGGGGGAACACCGTCTCCTCCTCTGCATCGTAGGTGTCGTCGTTTTGCGTCCGAAGCCCCTCCACGGGATCCAGATCCTCGGGGGTATCAGCACCGTCCGTGCAGGGCTCGTACTCGGCGTCCTGAATACCGTCGCCGTCCGAATCGGGGAAGGCTTCGATCGACGTCGCGTCCCAGAAGGCGTCTTTCCCGTCGGTGAAGTTCAGCGCGATGGGCTTCGCGTCGGACATCGCCTTCAGTGTCGTCACTGGTGCCTCGTCGCGGTATTCGCCGTTTCGTAGTCGCTGGACCGGTTCGAGCGCCGGGAGGACGTAGTCGGCGTCGCCGACACTCTCGGCGGTCTCGGCCCCTTCCGCCGATCCGTCGTAGTAGTGCTCTTCCCAGTCGACCTTGAGGTCGAGCTCGCCCGCCGTGAGCTGGTTGTTCTCGAACGATTCAGTGTCGCTGAAGTACGCACTCGTACCGAGGCCGGCGCCGGCAGAGGCCGCACCGACGGCCCCGAGCGCGCCCAGGACTTTCCGTCGTGAGAGGTTGAGGTCGAATTCGTGGTCTGTCATCTGTCGTCTCCTCGATTGTGGCCACCCTCGCGGTGTCCGCATCCCCATCCGGGGAAAACCCACCGGCGGAGTCGAACCGCCGTACTCCGAGTGGGGGTCGGCTTCACTTCTTCAGCCTACGTGCTGTGGCGAGTGTTCGCTACCGCCAGTCGATGCCGACGAAGCTCTGCCCGTTGAAGTCGGAAGTCGATCCCTCGAACCGAAGCGTTCCCTCGACGGTCACCGTGCTTGTCGCCGGAACGTTCGTCAACTCGAGGAACGTGAGGTCGTCGACAGAGCTGATCTCGTCTGGAGACACCGCGTTGCCGTTGAGCGTGACGTCCTTCACGACGGTCGTCACGTCCGGACTGCCGCTGCTGGCTGTCAGCGCAATGTCGACCTGGCTCGGAACGCCCTGTGGCCACTCAGGCTCTCCCGTGGACGCTGCGTTCGCGTCGCCGTCGGTGACGTCGTCGTCGGTCACCGTCACCCCGTTAATCGTGAGCGAGGCAGTTTCCGCCGACGGATCGACCGACGCGGTGAAGCCCACATCCGTGTTTGCTGGGAACGTGTCACCTGGATCCGGGCCCCAAAGCGTCGTGTTTTCCACGCCGCCGCTGTCCCCGTGGATCTGGATCTCTCCGCGACCGGAGCCCGCTCGCGAGAGGGCCTGCATCGAGAACGCCTTGTCGTAGGAGATCTGTGAGAAGTCTCCGCTGCCCACAGTTCCCTCGGGGAGGCAGGGGTTGTTGGTCCCGGAATTGTGTCGGGACTGCTGGGCGTACAGCTGGAGATCGAAGGTCAGTGTGTCCGACTGGATTTCGTTACCGACTTCGGTCGGCACCTTCCAGTCGAGACACAGACAGTAATTGCCATCCTCGTTGTCGGAGCCGACGAACTCTTGTTGATCTCCGGGTGCGGGGAACCCAGGGACTGCGGCGCCGCCATCGAGCGGAACGCCGTAGCGGATCGTGGCGAGGAAGTCAGCTAGCGTGCCCGTCCAAGCCTCCGCAACGGTCGTGACGTCTTCAGGACCGAAGTCCTGCCCGAAGTCATCCGCGACTTCGCAGTATTCAACTGTGAGGTCGATGTTCTGGGCGAGCTCACCGTACCGAGCTCCGGTCGTGTCGTCGACCTGCACTTCCGGCTCGTTCTGTCCGTTCTCGTCGTTCGCAGTGAGCTCACCGCAGAGCCACAGGTACGCGGGGTTCGTTTCGATGCGAGGGCAGAGCGTGATCAGACCGCTATCGCCCGGCTTCACGTCAGTGAGCTCGGATTCGACGGCGTCACCGTTTGCAGCTCCAGTGACGAACCCGCTGCCGGCACTCCCCTGGTTCCAGTAGGAGTAGTAGTCGACGATGAGATCCATCGTCCCGGCCGTGACGATGTTATTCTCGAACGACTCCGTATCGTTGAAGTACGCGCTCGTGCCGAGCCCGGCGCCGCCAGACGCGACGCCGATGGTTCCGAGCGCAGCCAATGCCTTCCGCCGTGAGATTTCGAACCGGTCTGTCATAGTTCTCGCCCCCCGTGTGCGGGGGAGACCCACTGACGGAGTCGAACCGCCGCCGCAGCCGCCGTCGAGACGAACGCTACGGGTCCACTGTGGGTGCGTCCACACTCTCACCCCACAGGAGACACCCCATTAGCTAATCGCGAGTTTGCGTCGCTAACAGCTAGATTGCACATTTATCCCCGCGTTTTTCGTATAGAGAGCGCCTATATCGACGGTACCTGCGGCTTTCGTCCGCGACGACGCGAGCGAAATTGTAGCAGTTGACTACCAGACACGACAGCGGAAAATGATTGGTTAAATGACTCTATTGTCGACGTAGCGGTGCAGGGAACCGCATTCACGGTCTCTCACCTCTGAGACGTCGGATTAACGACCCGTTGAAACATCTCGCTCCGCGTTAATCGGGTTGATTACTATGTGGTTACCACGTAGATGGACAGTTAGACCTGTCATATGAGTATCCGATCGACGCACACGGGCCAGGGGCTTTCGGAGACAGACATCCACGATCTTCTCAGGAACGACCGTCGGCGGTACACGATCAAGTGCCTGCAGGAGCACGGTCGCGAGGTGATGCTCCGGGACCTCGCCGAGGACATCGCCGAGGTCGAGACCGGGGAGTCGCCGCCGCCGCGGAACATCCGCGATAGCGTCTACATCTCGCTGCACCAGAACCACCTGCCGAAACTCGACGACGCGGGCGTCGTCGACTACGACAAGGACCGAAAGACGATCAGACTGGAGGAGACCGCCCGCGCGGTAGACGTATATATGGAAGTCGTCACGAAGTACGGCGTCACGTGGGCGACGTACTACCGGGCGCTCGGCACCGCCTCACTCTTCCTCGTCGTGCTCTCGTTGACGAGCGTCCCGCTCGTCTCCGCGATCGATCCGCTGATCATCGCCAGCGCGTTTCTCGCCGTCATCGCCGGGTCGACGCTGTATCAGCTCTGGTCCCGCCGCTGGCTGTATCTCAATCAGCTCTCCTGAATCGTCTCGGGGGTGAGTCACCCGCGGTGACCCCGCCGTCGCCGACGCAGCCGTGCTCGCGTTCGACGGCTCGCCGAGTTACCGTAGGACAGTCCCGCAGTCGACCGTGCGATGCGCTCTCGTCAGAGCGCGTCTGGCGACAGTTGTGCCTCGAAGAGCCGCGTCCCGCAGCCGTCACAGCTCGCGGCGACGACCTCGAACGACCGGCAGCAGGACTCTACCGTCTCCTCGTCGAGCGTGACCGGCCCATCGCAGGCCGGACACTGATCGAGCCACAGTCGGAGTGCGCCGAGGACCTCCAGCCGCGTCTCGTAGCCGAGTGTCTCCCATACTGTCGAGCGCGCGTGCAGCACGGCGTCGGCGGCGACGTCCGCGAGGTAGGCGGACTCTGACTCCCACCTGCCGATGATTGTCGAGCCGGCGACGGCGACGAACGCGCTCGGTCGCTGCTCGACCGCGAGGGCGTTCGGATCGACGTCCAGCCCCTCGAACAGCAGCAGTTCCGACACCGACCTGTCATCGGCTGCTTGACAGATCATCTGCGCCTCCCACGACGCTTTGAAGTCTGTCGTCAGACAGAGATCCTCGCCGCCGCGACAGCGTTCGAGGGCGTCGACGTCCGCCAGAAACCGCTCGATCTCCGCAGGGTCCTGTGCGCCCGCACCGAACGGTTTCGGGGCCTCGTGCGCGTCGAACAGTTCCAGCACCGAGTCCGGGAGGTAGCGCTTCGTCAGCGTCGGCGTGCCGGGTACCAGATACCCCCGGAAGTAGATCGCGGCGACGCCGAGAACGGCCACTGCGATCCCGAGCGAGAGCCGGATCGAGCCGACGCCAACCGCCAGAACGGCGGTGATCACGAGGTTGATCACTGTACACGGGAGACACCGGTTGGAACCGGTGTACTCCGGTCGTCTCCACTTGAGAGTGCTCGCTTCGATCGCTAGCATCAACTGTTCGGTGTCCGTATACGATGATAGCTAATCGTCGCTTAAGCGACCTGAACGGGCTGTTTGGCCGCTCACGACGTGAATCGGTAGTGGACCGATCCCGTCGTGCTGTCCGACTGGATCTCGTTGCCGACGCGGGGGTCGATGCGCCACTCGACGACGAGTGAGAGCGGTTCGGCCGGCCCGAACTCGATCTCTGTCGTCGTTCCGGCCGCGGCCGCGAGCGAGACGAAGCCGTCCTCGCTGCCCGCGACGTACTCGCGCACCCCCGACTCACGGACGAGGAAGACTCTGACGTCGAGCCTCTCGGAGAGTTCGCCGTCGGCCGGCGTGTCGTCGACTTCGGATTCGGGCTCCGTGAGGCCGTTCTCGGCGTCGATCGCGGCGCCCACGGTGACGTTGAGGACGCGCATCTCCTCTCTCGGTGGCTCGAGGACCGCCGACGACGTACCGGTGCTGCCGGGGACGACGTCGTCGGCCCCGAACAACACTGTCGCGGTCTGACTCGAGTTCTCGGAGTCGCTCGCGCTGCTCGTCGACCCCGACAGCGTGCCGCCGTCCGAGGGTCCACCGGTTCCACCGGCCGCGCCGACGATCTGGTCGGTCGCCCCGGTGCTGGTCCTCGCGCGGTTGAGGCTGTCAGGGGCGTCGGCGGGGCTGTCGCTACCGCCGGTGTCGCCCCCGCCGGTCGCTGCCGGCTCGGTGTCGGCCGTGCCCAGCGAGACGACCGATCCCGCCGGCCGGTCGACGGCGAACGCGTAGCCGTCGACGTCGGTCACCGCTGCGACCTCCTGTCCGTCGACGAACAACCGAGCCGTGACCGCGACCGCGCCACGGCGGACCGCCACCGTGCCGGGCGTCTGGACGTCGAAGCCGTCGGACTGTGCGGCGTCGAGATAGGTGGTGTTCGCCCCGCCGACCTGCGTCGCGAGGTCGAACGGACCCGGCGGAACCGACGTCGCCGTCGCGGTAGCAGTGACAGCCCACGATCCGTCCGGAAGGCGCGTCTGCACGACGAACTCGACGCGGTCGGTCGTCTCCACGACGGTCAGCGTGCCGCCGAGGCTCCCGGCGACGACACCGGCGTCGCCGGCGCTGTTCCGGACGTTCGCTGGATCGCCCGCGACGACGTCGATCGTCGCTTCCGACGCGCTCCCGCCGTCCGACTCGACCGAGGCCGCTCCCAGTGTGAACGCCGATCCGTCCGCGAGCGCACCGACGCCCGCGCCGGTGAGCGCGACCGCGACCACCACGCCGACGAGAAGTCGCTTCCGCGAGCGGGCCGCCGTCGCGCTCGATGCGCCCATCACTCTCCGCCCGCCTCCGGGGCGGGCGCTGCGCCGTTCGTGGTCGAGCTCCCGGTCGCCGTCTGTTCGGCGTCGCTATCGCCTCTTTGCGTCGTGATCTCGCCGTCGCCGGCGTCGTTGGTGTCGCTGGTGTCGCTGCTGGTGTCGCTATCGTCCCTATCGCCGCTGGCGTCGCTATCGCTGCTGGTGTCGCTGTCGCCTCCTTGCATCGTGGTCCCGCTGTTGCTGTCGTCGCTTTCGTCGTTGGCGTCGCTTTCGTCGTTGGCTTCGCTTTCGTCGTTGGCGTCGCTGGTGTCGCTAGCGTCTCCTGCCTTCGCGTGCGCGTCACTGTCGCTCGCTGTACCGCTGTGGTCTGCATCCGCACCACTGTCGGTGTCTCCGCCGTCGCCACCGCTGTCGGTGCCACCGGACGCGTCCGACGTATCCCCTGCAGCGTCTGTCCCGTCCGTCTGTCCCTCGTCGGTCGACGAAGCAGCGGGGTCAGCGTCAGGTTCGCCCGCCGATTCCGGGTCGCGCTGTGGGTCGGCTGCGTTCTCCGAACCGGCCGCTCCGCTACTGTCGTCGACAAGCTCCACTTCAGCATCGTCACTTGCGACCGCGTCGCCGTCCTCACTGCTCGATCCGTCGACGACCGCCTCGTCGTCGCCGCTCGCTTCGCCGGTCTCGCCCGTTGGCGATGTCGACGACTCGGGGTTGTTCCCAACCGTGGCGGGCTCGCCGCCCACATCCGCACCGTCGGCGGCGTTCTCCGTCTCCCCGCCCTCGCCACCGGCCGCAGACGCCGCGTCGACCGTCGATTCGTTCGTGGAGCCGCTCTGCGTCCCGTTTCCGGACGCTTCCGAACCGCCCTGGGCGGTCTCGTTGCCGGCGACTGCCGGGCCGTCGGTGGCGGTCTCGTTGCCGACCTCCCCGTCGTCTCCGCGGGCGGTTTCGTCGCTGATATCCGTCGCGTGAGCGGACCTCTCGACGGAGCCGTCCGTCCCGTCCGTTCCGCTTCCAGAGGCGCTCGCTGCGCTCTGAACACCCGTCACCGACTCGTTCGGAACGAACAGCCCGAAGGGGCTGAAATCGTCCGCGACGGCCGTCAGCTCGTACCAGCCGCGCTGCTCGCGCACGACGGTCGTCTCGAAGTAGCTCCAGCCGTCCGGACCTGCGTGGCCGATGACGACGTCGTCGACGTCCGTGCCCACGCGATCGAGCCACGACTCGGAGACCCAGATCGACAGCCGTGCGCAACCGTCGCCCGCGACGTCGAAGCGCTCTTCGAGGCGCAGCGTCGCGTCGTCGTGCTCGGTCACCGCGACGGTGCAGGTCGCCATCGGGTCGACGCGGAACTGCGAGACGCCGCCGCGGTCCTCGACAGTCAGTCCGACGTCGACCGCCTCGTGATCGGACAACAGCGCGGTCGTCGCGCTGCCGGACAGAGAGGCGACGAGGGTGAGCGCGAGCGCGAGGGCGAGCAGTCGCCTTCCGCCGCTCCGCCGACTTTCGAACGTCATCGTCGCTCCTCTACTGTCGTCTGGTCGCTCATCGAAGATCACTCCGCTCGGGGCGGTTCTGTCCGGGTGCGTTGCCGGAGTTGCCGGGCGCACTGCCGGAGTTACCGGGCGCACTGCCGGAGTTGCCGGGCGCACTGCCGGAGTTGCCGGGCGCACTGCCGGAGTTACCGGGCGCACTGCCGGAGTTGCCGGCGCTGTTCTCGGACTCGCCCGGCGTCTCGGTTCCCTTCCGGCCAACTCCGCCGTTTCCGGTTCCGTCCGACTCTCCTCGTTGCTCGCCGTCGACGTCCTTCGACTGCTCGCCCTCGCCCTCGCGCCCGTCGACTGCCGGAGGCCGGCTGTGCACCCCGTCGTCGTCGAACTTGATCGAGTACGCGCCGGGACAGGGGACGCCGTTGCTGCGCGGCGGGTCGCCGCTGCCCGGATACTCGTTACGGCGCTGCGCGTAGGTCGCCTCCAGGGTGAGATCGGAGTTCGCGCCGCCTCTGGTGACGCTGAACGGCGTCGGTTCGCCGTCGTAGACGAAGACGTCCAGACTCGTCGCGTACTTGAGCAGGACGCGGTCGACGTGGTCCGGGATCGCCGTCACGTCGAGCGTCACGGACTCGCCGGTGTCGCCGCACGGCCGCAGCGTGAACTCGACGTCGTCGCCGTCGACCGCCTGCTCGCCGCAGAACGCCACGTAGCTGATCGCTCGCTCGCAGTCGCCGTGCTGGGTCCACTCACACGGATCACACGCCGGCAGGCCGAGGTCGAACGCGCGCGGGTCGCCGAGATGTCGCCGCTGCACCGCCCGGAACTCGAAGCCGAACGCGACGTCGGTGTCCGCGACCGGTTCCGTCAGCGTCCACGTGAACGAGACCGTCCACGTCTCGTCACCCCCGGAGAGTGCGTGCGTCGAGAGCAACGACCCAGAGCTGTACGTCTCGCGAAACGCACCGAGCGTCCCGTCGAAGAGCGTTCGCGTCCCCGTTTTGGGTGTCGTGAGTTCGAGCGACACGTCGAGGCTCGACTCGACCGGCTCGCACGTCGGGCAGGGGGCGACGAGCCAAACGTACGCGGGGTTGTCAGCGACCGACAGCTCGAACACCGCGGTCTCGGGCTCGTTGATCGCGACTGATCCGGTGTAGGACCCGTTCTGCCACGCCGCCGGCGAGCGGACGCCGACGTCGAGATCGAGGGTGCCGGCCGTGAGCCGCGCGTCCACCGCTTCGGCGTCAGTGAACATCGCAGCAACGCCACTGCCCGATCCGGCCGCAGCCCCGGTCGCGGCGACCGCATACAGGAGTTGGCGACGCGAGATCCCGACGCCCAACCGGTCGCGGCGGGCCCGCTCGTCGGTGCCGCGCTCGGGCGGCCGTCCGCTGGCCGCAGCTCGCGTCTCCCGTTGCTCAGAGCGCGCCTGCTCGCTCGCGTCCGAAGTCACGTCCGGCTCTGGGTCGGGCCGGTCCGCCTTCGACGCGCCGTCCGGGAGGTCAGGCATCGCCGGGCTCCTCCCCGCCGGCGACGTCGCTCCCGCCGTCCGCCGCCGTCGACCGCGTCGGGACGGCGTCGTCGTCGCGCTTGGCCAGCTCCGGCTGCTCGAACTCCGGTTCGCTCTCGGTGCCGGCCGTCGCGACGCGCCGGTCGGCATCGTCGCTCCCCGCCTCGCCGTCGTCCTCGCGGTCTGACTCGTCGACCGCGTCCGCTCGCACGTCGTCGCTGTCGCTACCGCGCATCCCCAGGTACAGGCCGCCGACGAACAGGAGGCCGATCCCCGTCGCGACCGCGACCGCGATGGTCCACGCCGCGACGGTCGTGTACGCGACGTAGGCGCTGTACGGAAGGTAGAAGGCGAACACGAGCCCGAGGAGCTGCACGCTCGACCGGGTCAGCGTGAACGACGCGGCTGCCGGCGCGCTCGCTACCTCGCCCGCCGGCTTCGTTGCCGCCTCGCCGGACTCCGCTGTCGACGCTGCCGCCTCGGAACCGATCGGCTCTGCGCCGTCCACCCCCGCAGCGTCGTTCGCAGCTTCGGCGTCAACGGCGGCGGTAACGGCGTCAACGGCGGCGGCGTCGTCCACGACGCCCTCGCGATCGGATTCGGTCCGATCGACAGAGTCGTGTTGATCGACTGAATCACTCCTGTCGACCGATCCGGCGAGGCTCCAGACCTCGGAGACGACGAACGCCGCCAGCGGGCCGGCGACGACGACGACGAACCCGAGCGGCGTGTTGATGAACCGCACGGCGTACCCCAAAAGCGGGAGCGTCACGAACACCTCGCCGAGCACCCGTTCGTGCGGGACGGTCCCGCTGTCGGGATCCTCGTTGGCGTCGCCTTTCGTCACGTAGGCGACGGTGCCCTCGCGCTCGATGACGTCGGTCACGCGGTGGGTCGTCGGCGTCTGGCTGTCCGTCCGGAAGGTGATGACGTCCCGGGCCTCGATCTCGCCGGGTGCCGCCTCGCGGACGATGATGGCGTCGCCGGGGCTCAGCTCCGGTTCCATACTGCCGGAGAGGACGACGAAGCCGTAGTCCGCGCCGACGATCTGCGGGAAGCCGTAGACGACGAACGGCGCGACGACCCCGATCAGGAGCAGCACGCCGACGACGTTCACGACTGTCCGCGCAGTACTGCGCTCAGCCGTCATCGGCGCAGCCCTCCAGCCCCACTGCCGAGGAGATCGTCTTCACAGAGTGAGTGATGGGTGGTAGCGGGCATAGCTATCGACGCGTTAGGAGGTCCTGCCGCGGCGGCATCGTCGTCTTGAACGGTCGGAGCGATCGGCTGGCGGCCGTCACGAGGGGCGGTACCGGCGCGTAACGAGCCGTTAAGCGGGTCGAAACGGCCGTTCGGCTGAGACACCGTCATTCTGCGCACCCCCGAGTCGCGAAGCCGACAGCGAACCGTGCGCTATCGCCCTGGACGGCGTTGCCCACGTCTCCGGGGACGGCCCAGCGGAACGAGACGTACACCTCGTCGCCGATCGAGAGGCAGGTCTCGCCGTCGCGGGTGAGCCGATAGCCGCCGCCGGTGACCGTCGGGTCCTCCGCGACTGTCGCTAGCGTTCCCGACGCGATCACCTCGTCGCCGTCGGTCACGAAGGGGATGTCCTCGATGCCGCCGTTGCCGGTCCCGAGCCCCATATCCGTCCAGATCTCGACTGTCGCGACGTCCTGCAGTTCGCCGACGTCCGGCGTCGAGTCCGTCTCCCGCTCGGGTTCCGTGAGCCCGTTCTCTGCGGTCGCTATCAGCGCGAAGTACAGCGAGAGTTCGGCCGACTGGACCGCCGTCTCCCCGCCGTCGACGAGCGTCGCCCGAAGCGTGACGGCCCCGGTGTCGCCGGGGAGCACCGCCTCGTCGACGATCAGGCCGACGTCGCCGGTCCGGTCCGTCGAGACGGTCGTCAGGTCGGTGTCGGCCGTGACCGCGCCGTTGACGGTCTCCCGCCAGTCGAGGGCGATCGCTGGCAGCGCTTCGCCCGGTTGGATCTGCGCCGCCTGGGTCAGTTCGACCGGCGCGAGTCCGGTGGCCGCCCTCGCCGGCCCGGCACCGACCGCCACGAGTGTGGTGCCGGCGGCCGCAGCGAGGATCTGTCGTCGTGTGAGTGTGTACATTTCCTGTGGTATCGAAATTCGTGCGGAGGTTCAGTCCGGACTGCTCGCGTGCTGCACAGCGGGCAAAGGAACGCGCTTCAGTCCGTGGGGCTACGAAACTGTGGCCCGCGTGGCCGGCGACTTACGCCACCGGCTGGCCACTGCCGTCGTTGTTCCGCGCCTGTTCGGTGTAGAAGCCGATGTCGAAGCCCACGGTGTCGGACTGCACCTCGTTGCCGGTCCCGACCGGGAGCCACCACGAGAAGCCGACGCAGTAGGTCGCGGAGGCGTCGAACGGCTGGCGGTCGGGATCGTTCGCGGGATCGTTCACCTCGTCGAACGGGCTGTCGCGCGCCGCGTCGAGCGGGATCCCGTCCCCGTCCGTGAGCAGATCGAGCGCCTCGCGGAGCGTCCCGCGGAGGAACACCTCGTCGCCGCCGACGATCCGGTCGGCGATGGCCTGCTCGACGGCGATCAGGTCCGGGCCGAACTCCGTGTTGTAGAAGTCCTCGGCCGCGCCGGCGATCTGGATGAGCACCCCGTTGAGATTGACAGTGCCGCCGGGGTTCGTCACCTCTTCTTCGGACTGGGCGAGCACGCCGACCGAGAGGATGTCGATGCCGCCGGCTTCGATCCCTTCGGCGATGCCGACCGTTTCGTCGATTTCGCTGTCGTGGATCGTCGACCCGGGCGTCGTGTCGCCGCCGGAGTACGATCCCAGCGAGACTGTCCCGTCAGACGTGGTGACCGAGTACGGCACGTCGGGGTCGTAGTTGGGGCCGCCGTCGGTCACGAGCACGATGTACTTCTCCGCGTCGGGGCGGGCACCGCTGCTCTCCAACTCGGCTTCGGCGGCCTCCAGTGCGGCAGGCATCGGCGTGTTGCCGCCGAAACTGGTGAGTCGCGAGCCCGCGTCGCCGCTCCCGCCGCTGAGGAAGTTCGAGACGGGACCGAGCGTGTCCGTGATCTCGACGTCGTTGCCGCCGAACGTCACGAACCCGAGCTGGACTGATCCGTCCGTGGGGAGCGCCTCGATGAACTCGTCGGTCGCGTTGATGAGGTTCGTCTGCTGGTCCGACGAGATCGACCCGGAGGTGTCGACGACGAGCATCACGTCCGCCTCGCCCGGCTCCTCGTCGATGAGGTTGTCACAGTTGTTGTCGTACCACGCAGCGACTCTGATCTCGTCGAGGAGTTCGACGATCTCTTGCTGATCGACGCCCGCCTCGGGCTCCATCACGCCGTTTTCGTCGCTGACGACGTTGGCGGCGTTCATCCAGATGTAGCCGTCGTTGTCGCAGAGGTGGAGACTGAAGGTCACTTCGCCGAAGTCGCCGGGCTTGACGTCGTCGAGGTTGATCAGCGGGAGGACCTCCTTCGCCTCCTCGTCGTAGGTGTCCGCGTTCCTCGTGCGTCCGGACGTATCCGTTCCCGGATCGGCGTACTCCGCGAGACCGTCGCTCTCTCCACCGACGTCGGCCAGCACCTCACAGGGCTCTGACCCGTCGGTGTCGATCCGCCCGGGGAAGCCGACCAGATCGAAGAGGTTCGCGACGCCGTCGTTGTCGGTGTCGGGGAACGCCTCGATGGACGTGTTCGTCATATACTCCGGCACGTCGCCCTCGTTTAGGTAGAAGAGCGCCTCCTGGCCCTCGTCGAGGCCGATCGGGAACGCGCGGTAGTCGTCGTCGGGGGTGTCCCGCACGTCGAGCGGCTCGCCGTTCTCCGTGAGGGGGTCGTCTCGTCCGTACTGCTGGACGAAGGAGTAGTGCTCCTCCCAGTCCATCAGGAGGTCGAGTTCGCCGGCGACGAGCCGATTGTTCTCGAACGTCTCCTGGTCGCTGAACAGCGCGCTGGTGCCGATGCCGGCGCCGGCTGACGCCACGCCGACGGCACCGAGTGCGCCGAGTACTTTACGCCGCGAGAGGCCGAATTCGTCTTCTGTCATTGGTATTGCCTCGTGTGTCGACCGCTGTGCGACGGTCGTAGTCCCCGTCAGGGGAGGCCCACCGGCGGAGTCGAACCGCCGTTCCGCGACCGGCGAATCCGCGCCGAGGGTCGCGTCACGACAGCGCGTGCGGCCGTCGTGCTCCGAGTGGGGGTGAGATCGCGAGCGGTGTGTGACCGCCCGATCCGTTCGCCCGGTGGCTTATCCGCCGAACGTGATGCCGCTGCGCGGGTCGGAGTTGTTGCGGCGCTGTTCGGTGCTCCAGCCGAGGTCGAAGGTGACGCTGTCGCCCTGGACCTCGTTGCCGACGTCGAACGGCAGTTCGATCAGCATATAGTAGGTGAACGTCCCGGGGCCGAAGCCGGTCTCGGCGCCGCCGATTTCGAGCGGGGGAGTGCCGGGTGCCGAGTCGTTACGGATGAGGACGCCGCTGCTGTTCGAGACTTCCCCGGTGTTGTTGAACGGGGGGTCCGTCGGGTCGGTGTCGTAGACCTCGATGAACTCCCGGAGGTCGGTGACGACGACGTCGGTGTCGTCGCCGAGCGTCAGGCTCCCGCCCATATCCGTCGCGTCGCCGGCGTCCGTTCCGTAGGAGGAAGCGATCGGGGCCGACTGGCCGAGCATCGTCGTGTTGTCGATGTTCGAGAGGTCGCCGCGGCTGTTGGCCGCGAGGGCGGCGGGAGTGAGGTCGTCTACTTCGCCGGCGAACGCGCCCCAGTGGCTGACGTAGAGGTAGTCGCCGAGGTCGGCGCTGTTTCCGTCTCCTTCCTCGACTTCCTGCTCGGGTTCGGGGTTCGCGCCGCCGTCTTCTTGGAGGTTGTCAGCGTGGACCGTCACGAAGCCGGGGTTGTCCTCGACGTCGATCTCGAAGCAGTAGATCACCCAGTCGCCGGGCTTGACGTCGTCCGCCACCAGCTGCATCTGGGGCCCGCCGCCGTTGTTGATCGCCTGGAGGCCGAGGTTGTCGTAGTAGATTTCGCCCGCCGCGCTCGAGCTGTTCGCCACCTGGGTCGCCGTGACCGTTATGTCGAGCGTCCCGGCGGTGATCGTATTGTCCTCGAACGTCTCCTGATCGCTGAACAGCGCGCTCGTGCCTAGTCCCGCGCCCGCGGACGCGACGCCGATCGTTCCGAGAGCCGCCAGTGCCTTCCGCCGTGAGATTTCGAACCGTTCTGTCATAGTTTTGGTCCCCCGTTGGGGGAGGCCCACCGGCGGAGTCGAACCGCCGCAGCGACGACCGGTGGTCGCGGTGTCCCGAGTGGGTGTTTCCACACTCTACCCCCACCCCCCACGCCCCCATAGCTAATTGCGAGTTTTCCTGACTAACGGCACTCACAGGGCCTTAACGGCACGTTTCGGACGCTCCTGGACGTTGAATACCGCGGAATCGAGACCGGACGGCGCGACGTTCGAGACCGTCGCGGTATGACCGCGTTGAACGGATTTCGACGCGGGCAAGACGACCGTGCCGCCGAGCCGAGCGAGTTGATCCGCTTTTAATGGACTCATCAGCGATTTGGGTTCACTTTCTTGAACTTGATTACTATATACTTGTGAGTCCAATGAAATGTTACCCAGGGCAAACGATGAGTTACAGATTTACACCCGACTACGCAGGAATTTCAGAGACGGACATTCACGACCTCCTCCGCAACGACCGACGGCGGAACGCGATCAAGTGCCTGCAGGATCGCGGGCGCGAGGTGATGCTTCGGGACCTCGCCGAGGAGATCGCCGAGATCGAGACCGGCGAGTCGCCGCCACCGCGGAACATCCGCGACAGCGTCTACATCTCGTTGCACCAGAGCCACCTGCCGAAACTCGACGCCGCCGGCGTCGTCGCGTACGACCGGGATCGAAAGACGATCAGACTCCGCAAGGAGGCGCGAGCGGTCGACGTGTATATGGAAGTCGTCACGAAGTACGGCGTCACGTGGGCGACGTACTACCGCACGCTGGGCACGGTCGCGCTGTTTCTCGTCGTTCTCTCGCTGACCGGCGTGCCGCTGGTCTCGCTCGTCGACCCGCTCATCTTCGCGAGCGCGTTCCTCGCGATCATCGCGGGATCGGCGCTGTATCAGCTCTGGTCGCGCCGCTGGTTCTACCTCTCGCGGCTCTCCTGAGCGGGCGGCGAGCGTCGTCCCGAGCGAGGGTGTCAGTTCCGATACGTTTTCTAAACGACTGATCGCTGCCGCCGATGCAGATACTGTCGCAGTCCGACGCAGCGTCCCGGCGGCCCCGTGGGGAAGAATCAGCTGAGCTGGAGCTCTTCTGCGGGGAGCCGTGCCTCGAAGACCCGAGTCCCGCAGTCGTCACACGTCGCGGCGACGACCTTGAACGACCGGCAACAGGACTCGACGGTCTCGCCGTCGATCGAGACCGGACCGCCGCAGTCCGGACACCGATCCAGCCAGAGGCGGAGCGCGCCGAGTACCTCCAGCCGCGTTTCGTCGGTGAGCGTCGCCCACGTCGTCGAGCGATCGCGGAGTACGGCGTCCGCAGCGCAGTCAGCGCGGAACGCGGCCGTCGACTCCCAGCGACCGACGACTGCCGAATCGACCATCACGACGAACGCGCGCTGCCGCTGTTCGGTCGTGACCTGCCTGTCGCGGCCGACGTCCTCCAAGAGCGCCGGGACGGCGTCTGCGGGATCTGCGGATCGGTCGTCGATCCGGCCGTACCACGCCTCCCGGAACGCCGGCGACAGGCAGAGGTCCTCGTCACCACGGCAGGGGTCGAGTGCGCCCACGTCGACGAGGAACCGCTCGATGTCGACGACGGCGGACGCTCCCGCGCCGAGCGCGAACTCCGGGGCGTCGTGGCCGTCGAACAGTTCCAGCACCGACTCCGGGAGGTAGCGCTTCGTCAGCGTCGGCGTGCCGGGCACCAGATACCCCCGGAAGTAGATCGCGGCGACGCCGAGCGCGGCGACGACGACACCGAGCGGGGCGCTGACGGAACCGACGCCGGCAGCCACCAGCGCGGTGAGTGCGACGTTCACCACAGTACACGGAAGACACCGGTTCGCTCCGGTGTACTCCGGCTGTCTCCACCTGAGTCTCCGCCTGCCGACTGCCCTCATCGTCGTACAGAGACGACAGCGAGCGACATAGCTAATCGCCACATAACTGACTCGTCCAGTGCCGGGCGAGCGACACCTGTCTAGCGGGCTGTAGTAATCGAGAAACTTATATCGCCTAACGATACTGTTAGTATTGTGATCTCTTCTGGTCGTGGTGTCTCCCCTCCCGCACCCGACCTGAAGTCCGAGGCGTCGGTGGAGACCGTCACCGAGGAGGAGCTGTTCGAGGTGCTCGCGAACCACCGGCGACGCTACGTGTTGCGTGCACTCACGGGAACGGACGCCCACGACATCGGCTCGCTCGCGGAGACTGTCGCCGCGTGGGAGAACGGTACGACCACGGATCGAATCTCGCGCGAGGATCGGAAGTCGGTCTACACGGCGCTCCAGCAGCTCCACCTCCCGAAGCTCCACAACGCCGGGCTCGTCGTCTACGACAAGAGCCGGGGGACCGTGGTGCCGACTCCGGCTAAAGCGGACGTCGACGTCTATCTCGACGTCGTTCGGGGGAACGAACTCCCGTGGCACGAGTACTACCTCGCGCTGTCGGCCGTCGGTGCGGCGCTTCTGGTCGTCGCGTGGCTCGACTTCTTCCCCTTCGGGATGCTCCCGGACGTCGGCTGGGCCGGACTCGTCGTGCTCAGTTTTCTGGTGTCCTCGCTGTTTCACTACCGGTCGCACGAGCAGGCCCGAGTCGGCGCTCGCGACCGGCCGCCCGAGTGACTCCTAAGAGCGGAAACCCACCCGCGGTCCGACCGCCAAAGGCTTACATCGCACCGAGTAAATCGACTGCTATGGGAACGGATTACTCAGAGCTGCACGATCCGAACGCGGAGTACACGATGCGGGAGCTCTCCGCGGAGACGATGGGCGTGACCGCGACGCGCGGCGGCGGCCGCGACGTCGAGATCACCGACGTGCAGACGACGATGGTCGACGGGAACTTCCCGTGGACGCTCGTGCGCGTGTACACCGACGCCGGCGTCGTCGGGACCGGCGAGGCCTACTGGGGGGCCGGCGTGCCGGAGCTCGTCCAGCGGATGAAGCCGATGATCGTCGGGGAGAACCCCCTCGACATCGACCGCCTCTACGAGCACCTGATCCAGAAGATGTCCGGGGAGGGCTCCGTCGAAGGCGTCACCGTAACCGCCATCTCGGGCATCGAGGTCGCGCTCCACGACCTCGCCGGGAAGATCCTCGACGTGCCGGCGTACCAGCTGCTCGGCGGGAAGTATCGCGACGAGATGCGGGTCTACTGCGACTGCCACACCGAGGCGGAGGCCGACCCCGAGGCCTGCGCCGACGAAGCCGAACGCGTCGTCGAGGAACTCGGCTACGACGCGCTGAAGTTCGACCTCGACGTGCCCTCCGGACTGGAGAAGGACCGCGCGAACCGCCACCTGCGTCCGGGCGAGATCCGCCACAAAGCCGAGATCGTCGAGCGGGTCACAGAGCGCGTGAAAGACCGCGCCGACGTCGCGTTCGACTGTCACTGGACGTTCTCCGGGGGCTCCGCGAAGCGCCTCGCGGCCGCGATCGAGGAGTACGACGTCTGGTGGCTCGAAGACCCCGTGCCGCCGGAGAACCTCGAGGTCCAGGAGGCAGTCACGGAGTCGACGACGACGCCGATCACCGTCGGGGAGAACCGGTACCGGGTCACGGAACTGCGGCGGCTGATCGAGAATCAGGCCGTCGACATCGTCGCGCCCGACCTGCCCAAGGTCGGCGGGATGCGCGAGACGCGGAAGATCGCCGACGTCGCGAATCAGTACTACGTCCCCGTGGCGATGCACAACGTGGCCTCACCGGTCGCGACGATGGCTGCCGCCCACGTCGGCGCGGCGATTCCGAACGCGCTGGCCGTCGAGTACCACTCCTACGAACTCGGCTGGTGGGACGACCTCGTCGAGGAGACGGTCATCGAGGACGGCTCGATCGAGGTCCCCGAGCGTCCCGGACTCGGCATCACGCTCGATATGGACGCCGTCGCCGAGCGGATGGTCGACGGCGAGGAACTGTTCGACTGAGCAGGCGCGGTCGCGGCCCCGGCCCCGGACAGCTCGCGCGGCGCTACTCGCCCGTCGCGGCCCCGGACGGCCCACGCGGCGCTACTCGCCCGTCGTGGTCTCGGACAGCCCGCTGCAGCGGCGCTCTGCCGTCACGCGAGGAAACTCACCGTCCCCTACTCGTCCGGAATCGCGGGCTCGACGCCGAGCGCGCGGAGTGCATCGGCGGTGTCGTCCGCGGCGACCTGGATCGTGTAGCCCGCGACGAGCCGTGCGGTCTCCCACGCCGACTCGCTGCCACAGTGTGCTTCTAGCAGCGCGAGCCCGTCGTCGAGCACTGCCGCCGTCTCGGCTCGAAGTTCAGAGAAGAGCCTCGCCCGGCGGTCGTCGTCGCGCGCCTCGAAGAAGGCGATCAGCCGCGCGTGGGTCCGGAGTGTGACGAGTGGCCGGCCGACCAGTCCGCCGGCGATCCGCTCGACGGTGGCGTCGCGGCCGCGGAGATACGCGTGCATCGGTCCCGGTGGCCCGGCGTCCGGCGTCCAGTCGGCCAGTTCGCTCGCGACGCGCTCGCGGTGGTCTCGCTCCTGCTCCGCGACCGCCGAGAACGCCGCGTGCGCGTCGGCGTCGCGTTCGTCGGCGGCCCACCCGACGAACGTCTCTCTGGCGGCGTGTTCGCTCGCCGCCGCCGCCTCCAGCAGCGCTGCGGGAGTCGGGTCGCCGCCGGCGGCCGCCCGGAGAAACTGTGCCGAGTCGAGCAGCGCGAGCGACGCCGACGCGTCTGACTCGACCCGCCGACGAAATCGGTCGCCGTCGCGCGTCTCAGTTCCCATACTCGAGTGGTGATTCCCCATCGCCTAACGGTTTCTGTCGCCTCCTCCCTCGCGTCCCCACCCTCCAGATCGGTATCAGATGTGATACCGGAGTGCCAACAGTCTTATGTCGAGATAGTCGACCACGGGGTATGAACGGCCGAGGCGTCGCTGTAGACGACGACACGAGGGCCCTCGTCGACGGGGACGAGCTGATCGACGCATTGGGAATCGACGACGCAGAGATCGAGTGGCGGAAGTCGTTCGTCAGACTCGAGGACGAAGACGAGGCGCGGATGCGGGCGCTCGATTCGACGTTCGACGACGTCGCCGACGAGGTCGTCGACGAGTTCTACGACCACCTGACGAGCGACCCGGCGGCGACGGAGATCATCGGCCGGTCGACCAAAGGCGTCGACCAACTGAAGAAGACACAGACGCAGTACCTGCGCTCGCTCACAGACGGCGAGTACGGTCGAGACTACTTCGCTCAGCGGGCCCGTATCGGCAAGATCCACGAGATGCTGGATATGGGGCCGAAGTTCTATATGGGCGCCTACAGCGTCTACTACGACGGTCTCATCTCCGCCATCGGCGAGGACGTCAAAGCCGAGTTCGGCACCGACAGTACTCCCGGCGCCGACGCCACCGACGAGGCCGCGACGCAGTCCGGCGTTGCCGACGGCGACACCTCCGGAGGTAACGACGGGCTGCTGTCGCAGATTCTCGGCGGCGCGGCCGAGGAGGCTGACGGGCGGGAGCGACGGACGGAGACCCCGGCGGGCGAAACCGACACCACAAGCGACGTCGACGCCGCGGTCGACGCAGTGGTCGAGCGGGCCAGTTCGCTCCTGAAAGTGCTCGCGCTCGACCAGCAGATCGCGATGGACACCTACATCCACGCCTACAGCGAGGAGGCGCGGCGCGAGGCCGAGCACCGCGAGGAGCTGGCCCGAGAGGTCAAAGAAGATCTCAGAGAGCCGATCGAGGACGTCTCGTCGGCGTCGTCGGTCGTCGCCGAGCGCTCCGCGTCGATCCGCGACATCGCCGGCGATCAGGCGCAGGATATGGAGGAGGTCGCCGCGGAGGTCTCACAGATGAGCGCGACCGTCGAGGAGATCGCGGCGACGGCCGAAGACGTGGAGGGCACGAGCGGCGAGGCGGTCTCGCGTGCGCGCTCCGGCGAGGAGGCCGCCGACGAGGCGATCGACGTGATGGAGGAGGTCGCTGACGCGGCGAACCAGGCGTCGGCCGATCTCGAACGGCTGCAGTCACAGATCGACGAGGTGGACGAGGTGATCGAGGCGATCGACGAGATCGCCGAGCAGACGAATCTCCTCGCGCTGAACGCGTCGATCGAGGCCGCGCGAGCGGGCGAAGCCGGTGACGGCTTCGCAGTCGTCGCCGACGAGGTGAAACAGCTCGCCGAGCAGTCTCGGGAGCGCGCCAGCGACGTCGAGGAGACGGTCGGCCGCGTTCAGTCGGACGCCGCCGACACGATCGACAGCCTCGCGGAGACGACCCGGAAGCTCCACGAGGGGATCGACCGCGGCGAGGACGCGATGGACAGCCTCGACGAGATCGTCGACGCCGTCGAGCGAACGACCGAAGGGATCGCCGAGGTCGCGACGGCGACGGACGAGCAGGCGGTCAGCGCCGAGGAAGTGACGGCGATGGTCGAGACCACGCGTGAGCGCTCCGAGGAGATCGCAGACCGCGTCGACGACGTCGCCGAGGCAAGCCGCGAACAGACGGAGCGTATGGACGCGATTCAGCAGGCGGCGGACCGACTCGTCAACGTAGACGGAGACGCGGCCGCCGACGACCACGGTGACGCGGCGATGCCGCCCGGCGTCGGAGCCGATGCCGGACCACCGGCGGGGATCGATCCCGCGGACGCGGACGGGCCGCCGGCCGACGTGCTCGCCAACGGGGACGCCCCGACTGGCGACGCCGACGACGGGTTCGCGTTCGTCGGCACCGACGGCGGGGTCGCCGACGATACCGACGACGGACGGTAGCGAACTGGTCGGTGGGCGTCCGCTCCCCGTGCTGTCGGCTGTACGTCACGACGAGCGTCGGCACCCCGAGTGCCGACGAGGTGGAAGTATTCTCGGTCGGCGACGGCGGTGTCAGTCGTCGTCTGCAGCGGCGGCGGCGTCGGACGCGTCCTGTTCGATGCTCGGCGGGTAGACGCCGCGTTTCAGTTTGAGGTCGCTCTGCGGGCGGGCCATACAGGTCAGCGCGTAGTCCTCGCGTTCCTCCTCGGTGAACCCACGTGCTGCGGGCTGGGTGACGTCACCCTCGACGATCTCCGCCGAGCAGGCGAGACACATCCCGACGCGGCAGGAGTACTCCTGGGCGATGCCCGCTTCGAGACACGCCTTGAGAATCGTCTGTTTGTCAGATACCTCGATGGTTTCACCAGTGCCGACGAACTCGACGCTGTACTCGGTCATACTCCGTCGTTCGGAAGACCTGTTCAAAACTCTTTGCGAAGCGGTCGGCCGTATCTGTCAGGCTCGACCACGACACTCGTGTGGGCTGCATCGGGTCGCGAGACGTCGACTACGCCGCGTCGTCGCCGGCGGCGTCGGCCTCCTCCGGCTCCGAGCGGACCGTCATCACCGGCGCGTCGGCGGTCCGGACGACCTTCTCGGCGACGCTGCCGAGGAGGAACCGGCCGACGCCCGTTCGGCCGTGCGTCCCCATCACCACGAGGTCGACGTCCTCGTCGGCCACGTAGTCGACGATGACGCGGTGGGCGATGCCGGCCTCCACGGCGGTTTCGACGTCCACGCCCGCCGCTTCCGCACGCTCGGCGACGCCGTCGACCGCACTGTTGCCTTCCTCCTGCAGTGCCTCGGCGACGATGTCCGAGCCCATCTCCAGCGAGGAGTACGCGCCCGTGTCGACGACGTACAGGGCGTGGACCGTCGCGTCGTACTGTTTCGCGAGTTCGATTGCGTGTTCGATCGCGCCGTCGGTCGCCGTGCTCCCGTCGGTCGGGACGAGGATCGTATCGTACATCGTCTCGTCCGGGCGTACGTCACGAGGGGTTTAGAAAGTACGCTCGATTCGGCCGACTGCGACTGCGTCGACTCCGTCGACAGGGTTCACGTCTCAGTCCTCCGCCTGTTCGTCTTCGTTTTCGTCTTCGTCTCTGGCCTTTTGATCTCCGTTCTCGGGACTCTCGCTGTCGGTGCCGACGTCGTCGGCCGCCGCGCCCGCTCCGTCGCCATCGTCAGCCACGTCGCCGTCGCCCGGTCGCTCGACGACTGGTTCGTACGTCCCCGGAGCGTCCTCGGGGGTCATCGCGTCGGGGTCGTCACCGCGGAACCGCAGGATCGCCGCCTCACAGGACTGCAGACCGTCGACCCGTTCGACGCCCTCGGCGAGCGCGACGGTCTCGGCGACGGTCCACGAGCCCGCGTCCGCATCGAACGCGAGCCCCTTCACCCAGGCGTCGGTGGCGACGAGCACACCGGAGACGCGTCCCTCGTCTTCGATCGGGACGGCAAGCTCCAGCGCGTCCGATTCGTTCAGCTGTAGCAGTTCCTGGGCTTCCAGCGGTCGCGGCGGCAGCGAGTCGACGACGGTCATATCCGCGCTGGGTCGGGACGCTGCTTGGGCGTTGCGGATCGGGGGCGCTCCGCCGACGACGTCGGGACCAGAAAGCTTCTACACGGTGGCGGGAGAGTGGCTCATATGTCCCGCGCGGGCGAGTCCGGGTCCGAGGCTCCCGAGCGGACGCACGCGACGGTGGCTGGCCTCCGGTTCCGGCGTGATCGCGTGCTGGGCGTCGTCGTCGCGCTCGCACTCGCCGGGCTCGTCCTCCGGGTCGTCGGGCTCGGGGGGCGCCCGTTCCACTGGGACGAAGCGCGCGTCGGCTACTGGACGCTCCGGTTTCTGGACACCGGCGCCTATCGGTATCGCCCCGTCGCGGGTGGCCCGCTGCTCTATCTCGTCGGTCGTCCGCTGCTGGCTCTCGGCGGCGTCTCCGACGGGCTCGCGCGGCTCCCGGTCGCCGTCCTCGGGGCGGCGCTGCCGCTCGTCGCGCTGCTCTTCCGTGACCGGCTCGACGACGTCGAGACGGTGCTTTTCGCGCTCCTACTGGCCGTCCAGCCGCTCGTCCTCTACTACTCGCGGTTCCTCCGCGGCGACGTCCCGCTGGCGCTGTTCGGCGTCGCGTTCGTCGGCCTCGCGCTGCGGGCGTGGGACCGGCGGAGTCGACGCGACGCGTACGCCGCCGCGGTGGCGCTCCCGCTCGCGGTGTCGGCGTCGGGGTTCGTCGTCGGCTACGTCGGCTGCTGGCTCGCCGCGTGGCTCCTCGTCGCCGACCAGCGCAGCGTCGCCGCCGACGGGGGTGCGAGCGCTCGGGCGGCCGCCGCAACGCTCCGCGAGCGACTCGTCGGGACAGCGACGCCGGCCGCCCGGGCCCTGCTTCTCGCCGCCAGCACGACGGTTCTTCTGTTTGCGCCCCGCGCAGGCCCCGGCGTGGACGTCGGGCTCTCCGACCCGGCGACGTCGCATCTCGCGATCTACGAGGGCACGGTCGGTGCAGCCTGGCGGTTCGTCGGTGTTCGAGTCGTCCACCGGTTCCCCGACGGGACGCACGCGTTCTTGCCGTACGTCGGCGACGCCGCCGGTACCCTCCTCTCGGTCGCGCTTCCGGTCGTCGTCGCCGCGACCGCAACCACGCTGTGGGCGCGCTACGCGTCGGTACGCCGGCCACTGGTCGAGGGCGTCGGCTACTGGGGCCTCCTCGGCGTCGTCGCGTTCCCGACGATCGCGGAGGTCTCCGCGCCGTGGGTGCTCGTCCACGTCGTCGTTCCGCTGTCGCTCCCGGCGGCCGTTGGCTTCGCCGCGCTACTCAGACGGGGCGTCGCGGCCGCGTCGGCGTCATCAGTCGATGTCGGAACCGTCGCCGCGGTCGCTCTGGTCGTGCTCGCGGTCGTCGCACAGGTCGGTGCCGTCACCGTCGGCGACGTTTACGGGCCGCCGGACCGCGATTCGCGACTCGCGCAGTACGCCCAGCCGAGCGACGACCTCGACGCGTTCGCGACGGCGGTTCGGAGCGCGGCCGACGACGATCGCTCGACGGTGGAGGTGCTCTACGTCGGCGAGGTGTACCACGTCCCGCCGGAGCGGACGACCCGACGTCCGCCGGTGGACGACACCTGGGGCAACCGCCTCCCGCTGCCGTGGTACGTCGAGTCGGCGGGCGCGGACGCGGCGAGCACGGCGAACGTCTCCACGTTCGAGGCCGTGACGGCGAGCGGCTCGGTTCCGCCGGTGGTCGTGACCGCGCCCGCACATCGCGGGGACGTGGCTGCGCGACTCGGCGACGACTACGAGGCGACGGCGTACCGGCTCGGGCTGTGGAACCGCGACGTCGTGGTCTTCGCGAGAAACTGAGCGGCGAGAGCAGAGAACAGGAGTCGAGAGCGGGTGTCGAGAGCGAGAGCAGAGAACGAGAACCGGGAGCGAGAGCAGAACCGGTCCTGCCCCGACGGTTAGCGGAAGCCCATCGCTTCGATCTGCTCTTGGTACCGGTTCCGGATCGTGACTTCGGTCACCTGCGCGACGTCGGCGACCTCCCGCTGGGTCTTCTTCTCGTTGCAGAGCAGCGAGGCCGCATAGATCGCCGCGGCCGCGAAGCCCGTCGGCGACTTCCCGGAGAGCAGGCCCTGCTCGGCGGAGACGTCGATGATCTCGGTCGCCTTCGACTGTACCTCCTCGCTGAGCCCCAGCGACGAGGCGAAGCGCGGGACGAACTGCTTGGGGTCGACGGGCTTCAGTTCGAGCCCGAGCTCCTGGGAGATGTAGCGGTACGTCCGGCCGATCTCCTTCTGCGGGACGCGGGAGACCTCCGCGACCTCGTCGAGCGAGCGCGGGATGCCCTCCTGCCGGCAGGCTGCGTACAGTGCGGAGGTGGCGACGCCCTCGATCGAGCGCCCGCGGATGAGGTCCTCGTTGAGCGCGCGGCGGTAGATGACCGACGCGACCTCCCGCACGGATCGCGGCACGCCCAGCGCCGACGCCATCCGGTCGATCTCGGAGAGCGCGAACTGGAGATTGCGCTCGCCGGCGTCCTTCGTCCGGATGCGTTCCTGCCACTTCCGCAGGCGGTGCATCTGGGAGCGCTTCTCCGAGGAGAGCGACCGTCCGTAGGCGTCTTTGTCCTTCCAGTCGATCGTCGTCGTCAGCCCGCGGTCGTGCATCGTCTCCGTGATCGGCGCCCCGACGCGGGACTTCGACTGCCGCTCGGAGTGGTTGAACGCCCGCCATTCCGGTCCGCGATCGATCTGCCGTTCGTCCAGGACCAGTCCGCAGTCGTCACACACCAACTCCCCCTGATCGGCGTCCGTGACGATGTCCGACGACTCGCACTCCGGGCAGACGAGCCGTTCGTCGTCTGTCTGTTCGGTCTCCTGCTCTCGCTGGCGCTGACGACGCGAACGTTCCATTATAAGGTTTGTGGTGAACGGTATATTTAAAGCTTTGTGACAGGATAATTATGTAATGTGGCGAGTGGATCCCGAAGCGGTATATGCGCCGGCCGCGCGGTGGCTGATATGCGTGCGCTCACCCTCGTCGTCCTGCTTCTCGTGGTCGTATCCGGCTGTCTCGGTGGGACGCCGGAGCCGGCGTCCGAGCCGTCACCGGAAGCGACGACCGCCCCCGAACCGGCGTCGGTCGCCCTGAGGACGGGGGCGAGCGCACCCGCCGGCGTCACCGTCTCCGTCACCGAGGTCGTCGACGGTGACACGGTGAAAATCGCGTACGCGAACGGGACGCGCGAGACCGTCCGGTTGCTCGGCGTCGACACGCCGGAGGTGTACGGCGAGAACGCCCCCGACGAGTTCGAGGGCGTGCCGGATACGGCCGCCGGCGAAACGTGTCTCGGCGACGCGGGCGAGGCAGCCTCGACGTACGCGGAAGAGCGCCTGACGGGCGAATCCGTCACGCTCGTCTTCGACGCCCAATCCGACCGGCGTGGCTACTACGGGCGTCTGCTCGCGTACGTCTACGTGGACGGCGAGTCGTTCAACTACGCCCTGCTCAGGGAGGGGCACGCCCGGGTGTACGACAGTACCTTTACCGAACGTGAACGCTACACGGCGGCGGAAGCCGCTGCGCGGGAGGCCGGTCGCGGTCTGTGGTCGTGTGCTCCGGGCGGCGGAGCGACATCTACCGGGACGGCTCGGGCCGACGGCGGGAGCACGCTCGTCGTCGACGCAGTTCACGCCGACGCCGACGGCAACGACAACGAGAACCTGAACGACGAGTACGTGGTCTTCCGCAACGCCGGCGACGACCGACTCGACCTCTCGGGCTGGACCGTCGTCGACGAGGCCGACCACACGTACACGTTCCCGACGGGGACCTCGCTAGATCCCGGCGCGACGCTGACACTCCGTACCGGCTCCGGAGTCGACACCGCGTCGACGCTATACTGGGGCGCGAGGGGGGCGATCTGGAACAACGGTGGCGACGTGGTCGTCGTCCGCGACGCGGCCGGCGCGACCGTCGTTCGGCAGTCGTACTGAGCCGGCGCGGCGGCGATCAGTCCCGACGACGCCGGGTCCCACAGTCGAGAAGCCTTTTTGTTTCGGCGGCGGGAATCTCGGGGTAATGAGTCCGAGCGCCGTGACGAGACGGTCAGTGAGCGCCGCACTCCGTCACCCTCCGCGGGGGTGGCGGTGATGGCGACGAAGTCGGCACTGGAGACGCAACTGGCCGTCGTCGCGGGGTTCGAGGATCCCCGGGCCGACCTCGAGCAGTACCCGACGCCGCCGGAGCTGGCTGCACACGTCGTTCACGTCGCCGATCTCAACGGCGACGTCGAGGACCGACTGGTCGTCGACCTCGGCACGGGGACGGGGATGCTGGCGCTGGGGGCTGCGCTTCGCGGCCCGGCCCGCGTCGTCGGGCTCGACGTCGACCGCACGGCGCTGACGACGGCCGTCGCGAACCGGCGACGGGTCGGGACGAAGACGCCGATCGACTGGGTGCACGCCGACGCGACGCGAGCGCCGCTGTGTCCCGACGAGCCGACGACGGTGCTGATGAACCCGCCCTTCGGCGCACAGCGAGGCAACGAACACGCCGACCGCGCCTTCCTCGAAACTGCGGCGCGACTCGCGGACGTGTCGTACTCGGTTCACAACGGCGGCTCGCAGGCGTTCGTCGAGTCGTTCGCCGCCGACCACGGGGGCGAGGTGACGCACGCGTTCCGCGCCACGTTCTCGCTGGAGCGGCAGTTCGCGTTCCACGAGGCCGACTCGAAGGAACTCGACGCCGAAGTCTACCGTATCGAGTGGACCGCCCCCGGCGAGCAGTGACCGGTCCGGGTCGCGTGACCGACGGAAGTCACTCGTAGCGCTCCTTCGAGAGCAACTGCAGGCGCGTCTCGTCGTAGGAGACGAAGACGCGCGAGCGGTTCCGCGTGAACGTCAGCCCGTCGACCGTCACCGACTCGTTCTTCGCGGGGAGTCCGGCACTCAGCGACTCGTTGCCCTCCGTGACGCGCAGGAAGTACTGGCTCTCGGTGGGGACGACCGTCACGTTCCGTCCGGCGAGTGTGGGTCCGGCGGTGACGGGCTCGGAGGCGTACACCACGCGAGCGCTGTCGGAGTCGCCGAGTGCGACGCGATAGGCCGTCCCGTTGCCGAGGACGTTCCAGCCGTCCCGCTGTGCGTAGACGGTCTCGCGCCAGCCGACGCCGCCGAGCCTGACCGCGACCTGTCCGTCGAACGCCAACCGCCCCTTCGAGACCGCCGTGCTCCAGATCCCGCGTCGCTCGCTGCGGACGATCACGCCGGAGGTGTTGACCGCCGTCGTCTCGCCGAACGCCTCGACGTCGACGGCCGCGACGAGGCCGTTTTCGACGTCTTCGGCGTACGTCACCTCGTAGTCGCGGACGGTCAGCTCGTCGCCGGGCAGGTCGCCCGACGCCGCCGTATAGAGGTTCGCGGGCACCGCGGGACCGGAGAGTGCGGCAGTCGCCAGCAGGAGGACCCCGACGGCGACCTGCCAGTTCCGGACGACGCCGCTGTCGCCGGCGAGCGACCAGCGGAAGAGCGGGTCGTCGCGTGCGACGACGGCCGACAGCACTACCAGCGCGAGCAGCGCGATCAGGACGACCCCCGCAGCCCGATAGAGCACGTACGTCTCGCCGCCGCGGAACCAGTAGACGGCCCACAGCGACTGCTCGGCGGCGACGAGGAGCGTGCCGAGCCAGAGGCGGCGGGCGCTCGGGCGGTTCGAGCGGGGTCGCGCCCTGACGACCGCGACGCCTACGAGCACGCCGACCAGGAGCCCGAGCGCGTGCCCCTGGATGGCGATGTCGGCCCACCACGGCGAGATGTAGGCCGGGCGCGCGCTCCGGGTGAGAATCGGCGTCTGGAGCGCGTTGTACACCAGTCGGAGGGCACCACCGCCGGCGAGCGCGACGACGGTCCCGAGCGGGTAGTTGACGAGTGAGACGCCCGCGAACGCGAAGACGACCCCCGAGAAGCCGATGATGGGGCCGATCGCGAACACCGAGGTGAGCAGGCCGACGACGAGTACGGCACCGGGGAAGATCACGAACGCGCGGACGTACGGGTTCCGTCGCCACGACGCGAAGGACTGTGCGCCGCGCTCGCGGGTGAAGTGACCCCAGGCGTACTCCGCCAGCGGCGCGAGCGTGAGCGTCCCGACGAGGTTCCCGATCAGATGGCCCGGTCCGTTGTGGGCGAACGCGGCCGAGAGGACCCCAAGCGGGTAGAAGTACGACCACGCGCGGAACGGGAGCGTCACCGGCGCGTTCCAGCGCTGCCAGCCCCCTTGCAGACCGAGATAGACCGCGAGAACGATGCCGGCCGCGACGAGCGTTCCCCACGGGATCCCGAGGAGGAAACGCCGGCGGAGCTGTGCCCCGAGCGCGGACGGCCGATCGAAGAAGAACGCCGCAGCCAGTGTGAAGACGATCGCCGAGACGACAGCGGCACGCAGGAGAAGATCGACCGGAAGAACCGGAAGAGCGTCCATCGTACGACCGGAGTAGACGAGCGGTTAAGAAACTACGCCGTTTTGGTCCGACACGCCTCGGCGACGCCGGCGATGCCGCGGCAGCCGAGGGACGGGACGACTACTGCTCCACGCGGTCCGGCGGCGCGAGCAGCGGACCGGCTCAGAGCTTTCCTTCCGCGTCCTTCGCGAGCTCTTCCATCCGCTTGCCGACCCGCCCGGCGTTCGAGAACTCGTCTTCGCTCATCGCCGTCGCGAGCGCGTTTCCGAGGACGAAGACGGCGTGTTTGTGCTCGCTCTTGGACTTGTGGACGTGCGACGGATCGACGTCGAGGTTCTCGTAGGGGTCGAAGATGCTCCCGTCGACGTCCTCGCGTGCTGCGAAGTTATCCTTGATGATGACCATCTGTTCGTGCAGTTCCAAGAGCTCGTCTTTGTGCATAGGCGTGGGTACGCTAGAGGCCGTTTTAAGAATTATTGGTGAGATCTGACACGGTCTAGTGACGTGCGGGACCGTCGGTGGATCGTTCGTCGATGGAGCAGAGGACGTCCGTCGCGGTGAAAACAGTCGTTTCAGAAGACGTACTCGTCTTCGTGGCCCATCATTCCATCGTCTTCGAAGCGATCCTCCTCGTCCATCGGACCGCTCGTCTTGAACGCGCGAATTCCGGTGGAGAGCAGTTCCTCGATGGCCTCTTCGCGGCTGACGAACTCGCCCTGGTCGACCAGCTGTGCGACCTGCATTTCGAGATGCTCGGGGACGTTGATGTTCACTTTGGGCATTTGAACGTGAGGGGGTTTGAAGCCGGGTTATTTAAAGCCTGCGGCGAAGTTTCAGGGATTGGAAAAATATTGTTTACCAAGTTCCCAGATTTATTTCGGCATCGAAGATAAATATTGATTTAGAGGCCACTCTCGGTTCCTCCACGGCAATATTCCGACCGGAGTCGGCACAGTTAGGACGCTCGGGCCGACAGTGGTCGTATGGTCGAGGACGTCACGGATCTCTACCGGGAGTTCGGCGAGCAGCGCCTCCCGCCCGGACAGCACGAGACGGACGAGTTCCCGGTTCTCTCGAAGGGCGAGACGCCGCCGTGGACGCGCGAGACGTGGTCGTTCGACGTCTGGGGGGCCGTCGACGAGCGTCGCTCGTTCTCCTACGAGGAGTTCCTGGAGTTGCCGGCGACGACGCAGCAGCAGGACTTCCACTGCGTCACCGGTTGGAGCACGTTCGACTGTGAGTTCACCGGGGTACCGTTCCCGACGATCGCCGAGTTAGCCGGCGTCGACGACGACGCCACCCACGTGATGTTCCACGCGCTCGACGGCTATACGACGGATCTGAGACTGGATGACTGTCTCCGCGAGGAGGTGCTCTTCGTCTACGAACACGACGGCGCTGAGTTGGCGGCCGACCACGGCGGGCCGCTTCGCGTCGTCACGCCGCACAAGTACGCCTACAAGGGAGCCAAGTGGGTCGACGGCGTCGAGTTTCTGACAGAGGCCGAACGCGGGTACTGGGAGCAGCGTGGCTACTCCGACACCGCCAACCCGTGGAATCAGGAACGCTGGGGGTAGCCGTCGGCGCGGCCGAGTCCGACCTCCCGGCACTCGATCCGCGTCGATAGGTGGAGCGGCCGTGGGCTATCCCGCACCGCCGCTACGAGTCAGAATAGTATAATTTGTCGAATGATATATTGCTCTCGTTGCTGTGTTCGTAAATGGCTTATGAGAGTTCTCTCGGTCGTCGGGGCACGCCCCCAGTTCGTCAAGGCATCGGTCGTCTCCCAGGAGCTTCGAGAGCACCACGAGGAGATACTCGTTCACACGGGTCAACACTACGACGAGGAGCTTTCGGACGTGTTCTTCGAGGAACTCGACATCCCGGAGCCGGATCACAACCTCGGCGTCGGGTCGGCGGGCCACGCAACGCAGACCGGCGAGATGATGATCCAACTGGAGCCGCTGATCACCGAGTACGATCCCGACGTCGTGCTGTCGTACGGCGATACGAACTCGACCCTGGCGGCGAGTATCGCTGCCTCGAAGATGGACACGGAGCTGGCTCACGTCGAGGCAGGCCTTCGAAGCTTCAACCGCGATATGCCGGAGGAGGTCAACCGAGTCCTGACGGACCACGTCTCGGACTACCTGTTCGTTCCGAGCCGTCAGGCGGTTCAGCACCTCGAAAGCGAGGGAATCTCCGAGTCGGTGTATCACGTCGGCGACGTGATGTACGACGCCCTGTTACAGATACGGGAGTCGACCGCGGACGAGCCGGCGGTTCTGAAGCGACTCGGTCTGGAGCCGGACACCTACGTCCTCGCGACAGTTCACAGACCTCGGAACACGGACGACGCCGAGCGGCTCGCGGCGATCGTCGACTGTCTGTGCGAGGAGTCCCGCGACGTGGTCTTCCCCGCCCATCCCCGGACGCTCCGGTCGCTCGAAGAGCACGGACTGCGCGAACGCGCCGAGCGGGAACTGACGCTGATCGACCCGGTTGGCTACGGGGATTTCGTCGGGCTGCTTGCCAACGCGGAGGTCATCGTGACCGATTCGGGTGGAATTCAGAAAGAGGCGTTCTTCCTGACCGTCCCGTGTATCACGCTTCGAACGGAGACGGAGTGGCCCGAAACCGTCGAGGAGGGCGGGAACGTACTGGTCGGCGCAGATCCGACGGGGATCCGGGAAGCGCTAGCCGCACCGCCCGTCTCGCCTTCCGACGCGGAGCCGTACGGAGACGGCACCGCGGGTGAACAGATCGTTGCAGCGCTGACTCGGTAGCAACTGCTACCACCTATCTGGCTCCCCACTCGTAGATCTGATCGATGATGAACTCGGAGACGTCGATCTTCTCACTCACGAGTTTGTCCCGCTTCTCCTGCCACCGTTCGGCTGTCTCCGGGTCGTCGACGAGCTCTCTCACGAGGTCGAGCACCTCGTCCTCGTCGGAGCGGGAGTACAGCAGGTCGTACCGCTCCTCGAGCTCGACGAAGTTCCCCATATCGTTGTCGCCGACGAACGAGTTCGAGCGGACCGCGGGCGTGCCGAGGAGCGCCGCCTCGGTAGCCATCGTCTGTGAATCGCCGGCGTACAGGTCGGCATAGTACAGCAGATGATGCAGGAGCTCCGGCGGAACGGGCAGTCGGAACTCCTCGAACGCCGGCGGGAGCTGGCCTTCGGTACTGATGTAGACGTCCCCGTGGTCAGACAGCGTCGATACCAGCTCGGACTTCGTTTGGCGCGAGAGGCCGTGGTGACCGACGTCGTGGTGGGCACCCATCGAGACGAAGCGAAGCACGAAGTACTCCGCCGACGGGTCGACGCCGAAGTCGCGGAGACTGTCGGGGTCGGGGTCGAACTGGTTCGGGTGGAGATACGCGAGTTCGTGGTACCCCGGGTAGGTGTGCTGCTTCCGGCCGAGGTCCGACCGGAAACTCTCTGGGGTGTAGATCACATCAGACACCGGGTGAGTTAGCGCCGAAGCGAGGTGCCCCGGCTCGCTGTCGTTGAACAGGAGCTTCGGACACCCTGTGAGCACGGAGGCGTGTGCCGCGGGGGGGCTCGCAACGCTCAGGATCACGTCGGGGTCGTAGTTCCAGGCGGTCCGGAGTGTCCGAATCTCTCTCTTGCCCCACTCGACCGCGAGCGAGTACGTCTTATTGCCCATCGCGGACAGCGGTACGTGATCGATGTCGTACTGATCGAGTAGCGCGATGGTGATGTCCTTGTCTCGTGAGAGCACACAGGTGCTGTGCCCGTCGCGCTGGAGTCCCTTGATCGCGTTCTTGAACAGGTGCACGTGCGCGGGGTGACCGAGGTCGAAGAGGGCTTTCATTTTTGTTTATATTTCTTCCTCGCTGATGATAAATCTGCAGCCCGTCGGAGCATCGCTCGGGTGGACCGACTACGGCGGCGTTCGCGAGCCCTCACTCACTCGATCGCACGACGGCGTGCGATCGGTTGTGCAATCAGCTGCAAACGCTACTGCAGTTACAACCGCTCCGATCGCTGTGCCGGCCCCGTCGGTGGTATAGTCAAATAAAAGAGCGTGGCGTTCTGAGAGCGGGTAATGGAATCGTTGCGGACCGACGCGGCGGGAACGCACCTCGTCAGCCGATCGGTCCCAATCGCAGCGCCGTCGTTTCGCGCCGTTCTCCGCGAGGCCGACACGCCGCGAACCGTCTGGAACGCCCCGAACGAGGCCACCGTCGTCGGGAGCGGTGCGGCGGCGACGCTGACCGCCGACGGGCCGGCCCGATTCGACTCGATCCGCGAGGCCGCGGAGACGCTCTTCGCCTCCGGTGACGTGCACGCCGGGACAGAAGCGGCTCGACCGCGACTGTTCGGTGGGTTCGCCTTCCACGGCGACAGCGCCTCCGGTCCCCCGTGGGAGGACTTCCCCGGCGCGCGGTTCGTCTTTCCGCACGTGCAGGTCACGTGGACGGACGGCGACGACCCCGACGCCGACGCCTGGGTGACGGTCAACGCCGTCGGCGACGACGTCGACCCCGACACCGTCGAGGCCG
Source organism: Halobellus sp. Atlit-31R (assembly GCA_003665935.1). Lineage (GTDB taxonomy): Archaea > Halobacteriota > Halobacteria > Halobacteriales > Haloferacaceae > Haloquadratum. The sequence goes on from QPLR01000005.1 coordinate 109,874, forward strand.
CACTCGCCGACGCGCGCGACCGGATCGAATCGCTCCCCGAGGCCGACCCGCCCGCCGGGCCGCCGGGCGTCAGCGGTCGCCGCCGGACGACGGCCCGCGACGACTGGACGGAGGGCGTCGAGGCCGCGGTCAGTCGCATCAACTCCGGCGACTTAGAGAAGGTCGTCCTCGCGCAGGCCCTCGACGTCGACCTCGAAACCGAGCTGTCCTTGCCGGACGTGCTGCCGCGGCTCGCCGAGAAGTATCCCGACTGCTATCACTTCCTCATCGAGCCCGAGCCCGCGGACGCGCGGGCGCAGTCGTCGTTCTTCGGGGCGGCACCCGAACGGCTCGTCTCCGTCCGTGGCCGGACGGTCGAAACGGACGCGCTCGCGGGAACGACCGGCCGCGGAGAGACACCGGCCGAAGACGAGTGGCTGGCGCAGGAACTGGCCCGCGACGAGAAGAACGCCCACGAGCACGATCTGGTCGCCGAAACGATCGAAACGCAGCTCGCGCCCTTCGCGGCCTCGGTCAGCCCCGGACCGAGACGGATCAAGCGCCTCGCGACGGTGCAGCACCTCTGGACGCCGATCACGGCGACGCTCGACCGCGACGAACACGTCCTCTCGCTCGTGGAAGCGCTCCACCCGACGCCGGCCGTCGGCGGGCTCCCGCCGGAGGCGGCGCTGGATACGATCCGCGAGACGGAGCCGTTCGACCGCGGTTGGTACGCCGCACCCGTCGGCTGGATCGACGCCGCCGGCTACGGAACGTTCGCCGTCGCGCTCCGCTCGGCGGTGGCGCAGGGCGACGTCGCGACGCTCTTTGCGGGCGTCGGCATCGTCCCCGACTCCGACCCGGACCGCGAGTGGGACGAAGTACAGCTGAAGTACCGACCCATCCTCGACGAACTCGAGGCCGAAGACGCGTGACGACGACCGCTCGACGCCTTATGACTGATTCACACCGCGATGACTGAGCCGAATCGCCGCCCGACCGATCCGAACCGCAACGCGCTGTGGGCGCGCGCGTTGGTCGACGAACTCGCCGCTGCCGGCGTCGACGCCGTCTGCATCTCCCCCGGCAGCCGCTCGACGCCGCTGACGGTCGCGTTCGACCGGCACGACGACGTGCACGTCTTCTCGCACCTCGACGAGCGCTCGTCGGCGTACTTCGCGCTCGGCCGTGCGCGCCGCACCGGCGACGTGACGCCGCTCGTCTGCACGTCGGGGACGGCGGCCGCGAACTACCACCCCGCGGTGATCGAGGCGTCACAGTCTCGGGTGCCGATGCTGCTGCTGACAGCGGACCGCCCGCCCGAGATCCGGGACTCGGGCGCGAATCAGACGATCGACCAAGAGAAGCTCTACGGCGACGCCGTCCGCTGGTACCGCGACCTCGCCGAGCCGGAGCCGACGCCCCGAAAGCTCCGCTCGCTCCGGACGACTGCGGCCCGAGCCGTCGCGAAGGCGACGGCCGACGCCGCTGGCCCGGTCCACCTGAACGTCCCGTTCCGGAAGCCGCTGGAGCCGACGCCCGTCGAGGGTGACGTGCCGCCCGACCTCCCGGCGAGCGCCGTCGACGGCCGCGACGGTCCGTTCGTGGACACGACCGCGGGCGCTCCCGAACTGGACGACGACGCGCTCCGCACGCTCGCGGAGGCGCTCTCGGAACCGCGCGGCCTGTTGGTCGTCGGCCCGTCGGACTCCCCCGGCGTCGATCCCGAAGCGGTCGCCGCGTTCGCCCACGCCAGCGGCTTCCCGGTCCTCGCGGACCCGCTCTCTGGCGTTCGGTACGGCGGTCTCGTTCGAACGACGCCGGTCGTCGGCGGCTACGACGCCTTCCTCGGCGACCGCGTCCGCGACGCCTGGCCCGAGCCGGACGTCGTCGTTCGCGTGGGCGCGTCGCCGACCTCGAAGCCGCTTCGGAAGTACCTCGCCGCCGTCGACGCCGCGCAGTACGTCGTCGACCCCGCCGCCGGCTGGCGCGAGGCGGATTTCACCGCGACCGACCTCGTCGTCGCCGACCCCTCGCGGCTGCTCGGACGGCTCTCGCGGCTCCTCGCCGGCCCCGGAGACCGCGCGTGGCAGCAGCGCTGGACTGACGCCGACGCGGCGCACGAGGCTGTTCTCGACGCGGACGACGGCTTCTGCGAGGGCCGCGTGCTGGAAGACGTCGTCGACCTCGCGCCCGACCCCTCGACGCTCTTCGTCTCGAACTCGATGCCCGTCCGCGACCTCGACCGCTTCGGCGCGCCGACGACGAAGACGTACACCGCCTTGGGCAACCGCGGCGCGTCGGGCATCGACGGCATCGTCTCGACGGCGCTCGGGGCGGGCTCGGCGACGACCGACGAGCTGACGCTCGTCACCGGCGATCTGGCGTACTACCACGATATGAATGGGCTGCTCGCGCTCGGGCGCGCCGACGTCGAAGCGACGATCGTCCTCGTCAACAACGACGGCGGCGGGATCTTCCATATGCTCCCGATCGAGGCGTACGACCCGCCGTTCAGCTCGCAGTTCGTGACGCCGCACGGGCTCGACTTCGCGCCGATGGCGGAGCTGTACGATCTCTCGTTCGCGCGCGTCGAGGGCGGCGACCGCGACGCCTTCCGCGACGCCTACGCCGAGGCGACGACCAGCGCCGGCACGCACGTCGTCGAGGTGCAGACCGACGCGGAAGCGAGTCACGGGGTCCGGGAGATGCTCCGCGAGCAGACCGTCGAGCGCGTCCTCGAAGAGACGACGTAGCGGCGGGCCGTCCACGGGACCGCGGTCTCGGCTCCCGGCGAGTCCCGCGAAACGAATCTTTTTGCGGACTCCGGTCGCTCTCCCGGTATGGTCTCTGAGATCTTCGACGCGGCGCGCTGGGAGCCGGTCGACGGCGCCGACGCCTTCGACGACATCACCTACCACCGCGGCACCGACGTGCCCGTCGTCCGCATCGCCTTCGACCGCCCGGAGAAGCGCAACGCCTTCCGCCCGGGTACGGTCGACGAGCTCTACGCCGCTTTGGACCACGCGCGAAAGCAGGCCGACGTCGGCTGCGTGCTCCTGACGGGCAACGGCCCGTCGTCGAAGGACGGCGGCTGGGCGTTCTGCGCCGGCGGCGACCAGTCGGTCCGCGGCGAGTCCGGGTACGAGTACCGCGACGGCGACGAGGCCGACGAGGGCGACGACCCGCTCGTCAAAGAGGCGAAGGCGGGCCGCCTGCACATCCTCGAAGTCCAGCGCCTCATCCGGTTTATGCCGAAGCCCGTCGTCGCCGTCGTCCCCGGCTGGGCCGTCGGCGGCGGCCACTCGCTGCACGTCGTCTGCGACCTGACGCTCGCGTCGGCCGAGCACGCGAAGTTCCTCCAGACGGACCCCGACGTCGCCTCGTTCGACGGCGGCTTCGGCTCCGCGTACCTCGCGAAGCAGATCGGCCAGAAGAAGGCCCGAGAGGTCTTCTTCCGCGGGAAGACCTACTCTGCGGAGGAGGCCGTCGAGATGGGGATGGCCAACGAGGCGATCCCCCACGGGGAGCTCGAAGACGTCGCGCTCGAGTGGGCGACCGAGATGACGGGTAAGTCGCCGACCGCGATGCGGATGCTCAAATACGCGTTCAATATGGCCGACGACGGGCTCGTCGGACAGCAGGTGTTCGCCGGCGAGGCGACGCGGCTCGCGTATATGACTTCAGAGGCCCAAGAGGGCCGCGACGCCTTCTTGGAGAAGCGCGACCCGGACTTCTCGCAGTTCCCCTGGCACTACTGATCCGCCTCTTTCCACGGTGGGCTTCCTCGCGGCGCGAAACGCCGCTGCGGGGACCGACCGTCCAAAGCCTAGAGGCAAAGAGCCGCGCGCTTCGCTCGCGGTGAACGCCGCCCGAAACGCGGCGACAGTTGGCGGAGTGAACGATCCCGGTAATCCCGCTGAAACCCGAGAGTATGCCTCTGTTGAAATCCTACGATCGACGCTCGGGATTCCCGCGCCTCCAGACGCGAGAGAAGGTCAACGAGATCGTATTACCGCATCGCGAGCAGTCTCCCGGAGCTGCAGTAGCGGTACCGTTTCGCACGGTATCGGCCTTATAACTAATTTCGCCGCCTGTCTGGTCCGCACAGAGGCCACACGAATGACAACAGCCGAGGAGAACAAGCGGGTCGTCCTGCGGATCCGCGACGAGATCGAGCAGCAAGGAAATCTCGACGCGATCGAAGAGATATTTGCCGACGACGTCGTGGTACACACCCCGATGGGAGAGTTCAGTGGACACGAGGCGGTCAAAGAGATGTACGAAAGCGACCGCGTCGCATTTTCAGACGCTACGGAGACGGTCCACGACCTCATCGCGGAGGGAGACGTCGTCGCTGCCCGAATGACAGAGGGTGGCACTCACGCGGGAGAGTTTATCGGAATCGAGCCAACCGGGAGAGAATACGAGATACAGACTATGGCCTTCCTGCACCTGGAGGACGGGAAGGTCACCGAATGGTGGATCCAACCGGACACTCTCGGATTTATGAGACAGCTCGGAGTAGACCTCGAGGACCTCAGCGAGGCGGTCCCAGCCGCCGACGACTGAACACGGCGTGGTTTTTTGCACGGTGGGGCCCCGCAGCGGCGCAACGCGCCGCGAGGAATCTCCCGCCGAAAGAGGTGGATGGGAAGCTTCACACGGCCCCCGGTCCGAGAATGGAGCAATGAGCACGCAGGACATCACGCGGCGGGAGGCGTGGGTCATCGCCGCCCGGCCGCAGACGCTCCCGGCGGCCGCGGCACCCGTCGCCGTCGGCGTCGGATTAGCGCTCCACGACGGCGTCTTCGCCATCTTACCGGCGCTCGCGGCGCTCGTCGGGGCCGGACTGATCCAGATCGGTACGAACTTCGCGAACGACTACTACGACGCCGTTCAGGGGGCCGACACCGAGGACCGAGAGGGGTTCACTCGCGTGACGGCCGGCGGCCTCATCGCCCCCGAGGACGTCAAGCGGGCGATGTATCTCACCTTCGCGGCGTCGATCCTCCTCGGAACCTACCTCGTCTACGTCGGCGGCGTGCCGATCGTCGTGATCGGGCTCCTGTCGGTCGCCTCGGGGATCGCCTACACCGGCGGCCCGTACCCGCTCGGCTACCACGGGCTCGGAGATCTGTTCGTCTTCGTCTTCTTCGGCCTCGTCGCGGTCGCGGGGACCTACTACGTCCAGGCCGCGGCCGTGCTCGCCGGGCCCTTCCCCGTCGGCCTCCCCCCGGAGACGGTCCCGGTTTCGGCCGTCGTCGCCGCGCTCCCGATCGCGGCGCTCTCGACGAACATCCTCGTCGTCAACAACGTCCGCGACCGGGAGGAAGACGCGACGACCGGAAAGCGGACGCTCGCGGTCCGGTTCGGCTACGGGTTCGCCCGCGCGGAGTGGCTCGCGATGCTCGTCCTCGCCTATGCCGTGCCGCTGTGGTTCCTCCGACAGCCGGGGTTCTCGCTCGGACTCGCGCTGCCGTATCTCACGCTGCCGTACGCGCTCGATATCACCCGGACGATGCTCACCGAGACGGCCGGTGAGGTGCTGAATCCGACGCTCGAACGAACCGGTCGACTGCTCGCCGCCTACGCAGTGCTCTTTGCAGTCGGACTCTCGCTCTCCGAGCTCCCGCTCTGATGGAGTACGAACCGTTCTCGCTTCGGCTCGCGTCGCCGCTCGATACCGCAGCCGGCCGGATCGACCGCCGCGAGGGGTTCCTCGTTCGCGTCACCCGCGACGGCGTCGTCGGCGTCGGCGAGGCGACCCCGCTCCCCGGCTGGACCGAATCCCGCGACGCGTGCGAGGCCGCTCTCGCCGACGCGACTGCGGCGGATACCGTCGACGACGCACTCGAATCGCTGTCGGCGACGTCGCACCCCGCCGCCCGTCACGGGTTCGAACTCGCGGCACTCGACGCCGACGCTCGCGTCGCTGGCGAGTCGGTGGCCGACGCGCTCGCCTCGGACGGATCCGCCGACGCCGTCCCGGTCAACGCGACCGTCGGCGACGGCACGGTCGCGGAGACGGCGGCCGCGACGCGCGAGGCCGTCGCCGCTGGCCACCCCGCGGTGAAAGTGAAAGTGGGTGCGAGAGCGCCCGGAGAAGACGAAGAACGGCTTCGAGCGGTTCGAGACGCCGCCGGCGACGGCGTGGAACTCCGCGCCGACGCGAACGGGGCGTGGGACGCCGCGACCGCGCGGCGCCTGCTCGACGTCGCCGCCGACTTAGACTTCGCGTACGTCGAACAGCCGCTCCCGGCCGAGAGCGTAGCCGGGCACGCGGCGCTCCGGGGCCGCGGAGTCGACGTCGCGCTCGACGAATCGCTCGCTGCGGTCGGTCCCGAGGCGGTCCTCGATGCGGCGGCGGCCGACGTGCTCGTCTGTAAACCGATGGCGCTGGGCGGACCGTTCCGCACGGTCGACGTCACCGGGCGCGCCGCGGAGTGTGACGTCGACGTCGTCGTGACGACGACGATCGACGCCGCTGTCGCTCGGGTCGGCGCGCTGCATACAGCCGCTTCGCTTCCAGACTGCGGGGCCTGCGGTCTGGCGACGGGCTCGCTTCTCGCAGACGACGTTGCCCCCGATCCGGCGCCTGTCGTCGACGGGGCGATGGCGGTCCCGGCGGGTCCCGGCCTCGCCGGGGAGGCGTTCGCGGCACTGCGGGGGTAAGTGGGACGATCGAGACGGTTCGATAACGGCGTACAGAGCGGGAGGCGGCACCACTGCCCGTGAATATAAGCGACCTCGCTCCGTACTGGAGATATGGCAGAACCAACGCCGGGACAGCGCCGACTCCTGGCCGGACTCTTCGTGTTCGCAGCGATCATTTTCGTCGCCGGGATCGTCGTGGTCGCATTCCTCGCAGGCGCGGTCTGACCGCGTCGACGGCGCGGGAGGTCGCCGAAGCGAGGAGACAGCGCCGTACGGGCGACCGCCGTGTCGGTCCGCTGTCAGCCGTCGTCTGGCCGGTGTGTGACCCCCGACCGGCTGTCTGCGCCCTTCCGGCGGATCGCAGCGGCGGCGGTCGAGGCGTCGTAGCCGAAGTGGACGTCGGCGGCGTACCTTTCTGCGACGTCGGCAGCGTGGACGAGGTCGTCGAGGTCGAGATCGACCGCGTACAGTTCGATCGAAAACGGCGTTTCGAGCCTGTCGAGACGGCTCTGGAACCCCTTCGCGATCGTCTCCAGCCAGTAGGTCGTCGCGTAGTGCGTGTCGTAGAGAGGCACGACGAACTCGTCGACGTAGTCGGACAGGGCCTCGACGTCGATGCCCTCGCGTCGGTAGAGGTGGCCCGGGTACGGATCGGGGTAGAGCGTGAGATACGTCCGCCCGGGGATCCGCTCGGCGGCCGCGGCGACGAACTCCGTGATCTCGGCCGCGCGCCACGCCTCTCGGTCGTCGTAGTCGCTCTCCTCGAACCGGCGGTCGCAGCGGTCACAGCGGCAGTAGCCCTCGCGCGGGAAGCCGACGTCGTCGAGTCTGACGTCTCCGTTCCGGGCGGCGCTGTCCTCGACGATCTCCAGGAGGCCGGCCCGGTACTCCTCGTTCGTCGGGCAGACGTGCGACCAGTCGAAGTACGGCTGCTCGCGCGTCGCGAGGGTCCCGTCGGCGTCGACCGCGGCGAGGTCCGGATTGCCGTTCACGGCCGCGTTGTCTCCGAAGCAGGAGACCATATTCACCGCGTTCGGGAGCGGCTCTGCGGCTCGGCCGGTGACGTCTTTGACCTCGTAGAAGCCGAGGTCGAACTCGCTCCAGTCGATCTCCTCGGCGTTGCGCGTGACGATCCCGTACATACGCGTCGTTTCGCTCCCAGCGGCATCAGTCGTTCGTTCCGGGCGTCTTCGCGCCGGCCGCGGCCCGGCTCGCGGTCACCGCGGCTCACGCTACGGCTCGCTCGGAACGCGGCGGTCGTCGAGAATCAGTCGGGGATTCGACGGCGCGGATCGAAACGGAGTCGCAGTTACTCCTCGTCGATGTCGACTTCGACGGGCTCTTCGCCGCCGGAGACGACGAAGTAGACGAGTGCGATGAGCGCCAGTACCAGGATGAATTTCGCTTTTCCGGACATACTCTGGTCTACATCGTCTCGATACAAAGTCATTTCCCTCCACAACGGACCTGCGTCGTTTTTTGCCGGACGCGACGGGGTGGCGCAAACCGCTCGGCTCTCTCGCGGCCGGTCGCGTCAGGCGACGTTCAGGTGCGTCGCGACCTCGCCTTCGCGGACGATCTCGCCGCAGTAGTCACAGCGGAGCCCGTCTGTGAGGACGGCGAACCGGGTTCGAACCGGCTCGTCGGCGTTCGTGATGCAGTTGCGGTTCGGACACGAGAGCACGCCGCTGACGGCCTCGGGGCGCTCGATGCGCTTCTTCTCGACGACCTCGTAGTCGCGGATGATGTTGATCGTCGCTTCCGGCGAGATGACCGAGAGCACGTCGACCTCCGATTGGCTCAGCTCGCGGTCTTCGACCTTCACGATGTCCTTCTTCGCGAGTTTGTCCGAGGGGACGTTCATCCCGATCGAGACGCTCTCGCCGCCGGAGCCGTCGATGCCGAGGAGCGCGAGGACGTTGAGCGCCTGGCCGGCCGCGAGGTGGTCGATGACGGTGCCGTTGCGGATCTTCGAGACGCGGAGTTCTCGGTCGGTGTCGTTCATTGGTCTCCCTCCGAATCGGCGTTCTCGAGCAGCATATCGAGCAGCGCCATCCTGACGGGCACGCCGTTGTGGGCCTGCTGGAAGTACTTCGCGTGGGCGGTCTCGTCGACCTCGGGCGCGATCTCGTCGACGCGCGGCAGGGGGTGCATCACGGTCAGCGACTCCTTCGCTGCCTCGAGATCGTCGGTGTCGATCTGGTACTCCCCGGCGACTTTCAGGTACTCGTTCTCGTCGGGGAAGCGCTCGCGCTGGATGCGGGTGACGTAGAGCACGTCGAGATCCGGGAGGACCTCGTCGAGAGCGGTGTGTTCGCGGACCTGTGCGCCCGACTCGTGGAGGTCGTACCGGACGCTCCGCGGGAGGCTGAGGCTCTCCGGGCTGATGAAGTGCTGCCGCACGTCGAAGTTCGTCAGCGCGGCCGCCAGCGAGTGGACCGTCCGGCCGTACTTCAGATCGCCCATAATCCCGACCGTGACGTCGTCGAGGCCGGCGTTCTCTCGCATCGTGTAGAGGTCGAGCAGCGTCTGTGTGGGGTGCTGACCGGCCCCGTCGCCCGCGTTGACCAGCGGGACGTCGACGAACTCCGTGGCCATCTTCGCGGAGCCTTCGAGCGGGTGTCTGAGCACGAGCGCATCCGCGTAGCCCTCGACGACGCGCATCGTGTCGGCCAGCGTCTCGCCCTTCTTTACCGAGGACGACTCGACCGACCCCATGTCGATCGTTCGGCCGCCCAGTCGCTTCATCGCGGTGTCGAAGCTCATCCGCGTGCGAGTGCTCGGCTCGAAGAAACAGAGGCCGAGGATCGATCCGGCGTGTCGCCCCTGCCAGGCGTCCATATCGCCGTCGATCTCCGCCGCGCGGTCGAGCACCGCCTCGATGTCCTCCCGCGACAGTTGGGTCGCGGAGATGAGGTGGTCCTGACGCATTGTGTACACCCGCGCCCGGCACGGACTTGAATCGCTCGGGTTGTCAGTGAGGTGCTCGGCGAGAAGACAGATGCGAGCGACGAGCGCAACGCCGCTCGAAGCGACCGAAGAGCGACCGACGCGAGCCCGAGCGGTCGAGGCGCGGTCCGTGCGGTCCCGACTACGGCCAGGTGCCGCTGTCGACGTAGGCGTCGACGATTCGCTGGATCGCGACGACGTAGGCCGCCACGCGGAAGCTCGGCAGGTCGTGGGTCTCGTACGCGTCGACGAGATCGGCGAACGCGCTTGTGATCACCGACTCCAGTTCGTCGTTGACGCGCGCCTCGCTCCAGGCGAAGCGCTGGCGGTTCTGGACCCACTCGAAGTACGAGACGGTCACGCCGCCGGCGTTCGCGAGGATGTCCGGCACCACGAGCACGTCACGGTCGGTCAAGACGTCGTCGGCCCCGGGCGTCAGGGGGCCGTTCGCCGCCTCGACGATCACGTCGGCCGAGACGTCCTCGGCCAGGTCGGCGTCGATGGCGTTCTCGAGCGCGGCCGGGACGAGCAGGTCGACGTCGAGCGTCAGCAGGTCGTCGTTCGACATCTCTTCGACGCCGTCGTAGCCCGTCACCGAACCGGTGTCGTTCTTGTACGCTTTGACCGCGACGGCGTCCAGTCCGTCGGGGTCGTAGATGGCCCCGGAGGAGTCCGAGACGGCGACGACGGTCGCACCGAGCTCTTCGATGAGCCGCGCCGCGACCGACCCCGCGTTGCCGTAGCCCTGCACGGCGACGGTTGCGTCGGCGATGTCGCGGTCGAGGTGCTCGAAGGCGTCGCGGGCGGTGAGCATCGTGGAACGTCCCGTGGCCTCGACGCGCCCCTCGCTGCCGCCGGCGGAGAGCGCCTTCCCGGTGATGACGCCGGGTGCCGTCGTGTTCTCGAGCGTCTCGTAGGTGTCTTTGATCCAGTTCATCTCGCGCTGACCGGTGTTTACGTCCGGCGCGGGGATGTCGCGATCGGGGCCGACGAGCGGGCGGAGTTCCGTGGCGAACGAGCGCGTCAGCCGCTCCAGTTCCGGCTCGGAGTGTTCGTCCGGATCGACGATGATGCCGCCCTTGCCGCCGCCGTACGGGACCCCGACGATGGCGCACTTGTAGGCCATCCACCCCGAGAGGGCCTTGACCTCGTCGCGCGAGACGTTCGGGTGATACCGGATCCCGCCCTTGTAGGGGCCGCGGTCGCCGTTGAACTGCGAGCGGAACGCCTTGAACCGTCGGATCGACCCGTCGTCCATCTCCACCGAGAGATTGACTTCGAGTACGCGCTCGGGGTGTTTCAGTCGCTCGACGACGTCGTCGCCGACGTCGAGATGCGCTGCCGCATCGTCTACCTGCTCCTGCAAGCTTTCGAACGGGTTCTGTTCGGACATATTGATCCGGTCTGTCGGGGGCGATTTAAAGACTGCTGAACAACGGCGTAGTATACGCCTCGATGTGCCGCCAGAACCCCACAATTGCGACAATTACGCCCCGACCTGACGTGACTTCACACGATAGCTACAAACTTATATATAGTTTATTTTAGAAACGGATTAATATCTAGTGCGCGAGAAAGCACGGCTACAGCATATTATGAGCCGAAAAATACTCTTGCTTCGCCTATATATGCTGAAACACACGACCCCTAAAGCTCGTAGTAAACTCTACTTTGTTTATACGGTCGGAGCGTTCTGACTGACTCAGTCGCGCTGGCACGCACAGCCGCGCTGCTCGAGGAACTCCGAGATGGAGTACTGCTCGCCGCAGTTCTGACAGAGCACCTGCACGTCCAGGAGGACCTCGAACTCGTCGACGTCGATACGGCCAGTCTGCCGGAGCTTCTCGATTCGCTCTTCGGTGACCGAGAGCGTCCGCGTCATCAGTCGCTGGATGCTCTGGAGGTCCTTCTCGACTTTCTCCTCGTCGGAGAGGCGTCGGTACTCGGCGTCGCGATACTCGGTGAGATACGATCTGATCGCCTGGTAACTGACGAAGTCGGATTCGAGCTTGTCGACGTCGACGTCGTTCTGCTCCAGTCGGTTACGCGTGTCCGTCCGGACGCCGGTACTGACGTCCTCGTTGGTGAGGTTCTCGTACGTGGACTCGACGTCGCTCTCGAGTGCGCTCATCCCGGCGTCGATCAGTGCCTGTTCGAGGAGCCGCTCGTTGAAGTAGTCCGCGAGGTCGCGGAGGCTCGTCCGCTCGACGCCGTCGCCCGTCCAGCGGACCTCCAGCTCGTCTCCGAGGCCGTCGAGGCCGTACTCGGCGATCAGCCGCGCCACCTTGCTCGATGGTCGGTTGCCGGTCGTGTTTGACATTGGGGGTGATTCGACAAAGAGTCTGAAAAGTGTACTGGGCTGTCGGTGCCGTGTGCGCTCAGATCGACGTCACTCGCGTGAAGCGGTCGTCGAGCGCCTGCGCGTCCTCCGGCAGCAGCGCGACGACGAGGAAGTCGGCGTAGTCCGCGAAGTACTCGACGAGCGCGGCGATCCGGTCGGAGTCGATCGCCTCCAGCGAGTCCAACACCATGAACGGCACCGACTCGTGGAGGTCGTGGACGAGGTAGCCCGCGAGTGCGAAGATCAGCCCGGTGACCTCGCGTTCACTCTCCGAGAGGTGGTCGATCGTGTCCTCGTAGGCGGCCCCGTTCTCCGTGGTCCGAACGATGTGGAGCTCGAATCGGGTCTGTCCCTCGCTCGCGCCGGGGGCTTCGATCCGCTCGATCCAGATGCGCTCGATGTTCTCGTAGCCGAGGAGCTCGAGGATCGACTCCATGTGATCGTTGAACGAGTCGACCGCCTCGCCCTCGATCTGGTCGATCTTCGTCCGCTGATCGGTGAGTTCGTCGACGAGGTCCGCGCGCGTCTCGCGGAGGTCGTCCGCCCGCTGGACGTCGGCTTCGACGTCTTCGATCTCGCCGGTGACCTCGTCGAGGTCGGATTCGAGGCTGTCGATCTCGAACTCGAGTTGGTTCGCCTCCTTGTGGAGCGTGAGGATCTCGTCGAAGTCCGCCGACTCCAGGGATTCGACTTCGGATTCGAGCGATTCGACCTCCTCCGTGAGCGCCTCGCGGTTCTGTTTCAGCGCGTCGACCTGGTCGTCGCGCCGGTCGAGTTCCGCGTCGATGTCGTCGAGTTTCCGTTCGAGTTCGGTCCGGCGGCGCTGCTTCCGCGTCGCCTCCCGCTGGTCCTCCTTCAGCGCTTCGAGCCGACTCTTGACGTCGTTGAGCGTCTCGACCTTCTCGGTGCGGAGCGCCTTCAGCCGGTCGATCGTCGACTCGATCTGCTCGCGCTCGACGGACGAGCCACAGGTCCAGCAGACGACGGTTTCGGAGTCGGAGTCGACGAGCTGATCGGTGAGCGAACCACTGCCGTCGTCGGCCGCCGCGCCGCCGTCCTGCAACAGGTCGTAGTCCTCGGCGTCCAACCGCTCTTCGTTGTACTGGATCAGGCTCCGGAGCTCGTTGATGTCGGTGTTCAGATCCTGACGCTTCGTGCGGAGGCGGTCGATCTCGGATTCGAGGTTCTGGTGATCGCCCATCGGCGACTCCGGGAGGTCGTCGAGGTCGGATTCGAGGTCGCTGCGTTCGCGCTTCAGCGACGAGATGCTCTCCTCCTGTCGCTCGATCTTGCGGCGGATGGACTCCAGTTCCGAGCGGGTCTGCCGGAGCTCCTGCAGCTTCGATTCGAGTTCGGCCTGCTCTTTGCGCCCCTGTTCGACGTCACGGCTGCTGTCGTCGATCTTCGCTTCCAGGTCCGCGAGCTCCTCGCGCTTCGCTTCGATCTGTTCACGGAGCGTGTTGCGCCGTCGTTCCAGTTCGGGAAGGTCCCGCTTTCGTGACTCGATTCGGGCGAGTTCGTCGTTGAGATCGCCTTTCTCGGACTCGAGACGGCGGATCTCCGCCCGGATGGCGTCGACGTCGACGGGTCGCATAATGACGTCCCGGAGCTGTTCGTCCCGCGCGGCGGCCTGTCGGGCGTCGTTGGTCTCGAGCAGGAACGCGAACAGGTCGGCGACCGCGGGGTCGTCGAGGTAGCCGTCGCCCTCGAAGCTGACGCCGTCGCCCACGCGCTTTATCGCTCGTTCGTAGGTCTCCCCGTCGAGTGTCATCTCGACGCGACCCTCGTCGGCGTCGCCCTTCAGAGAGGCCCGCTCGCTGCCCATCGCACACATTATCGACCGGAGGAACGACGTCCGGTTCGTGGCGTTCTTGCCGGTCAGCACAGTCACTCCGGGCGGAATGTCGACCTCTGTTCGATCGATCCCGCCGATGTTTTCGACAGAAAAGTGAGCAGAGTTAGTCAATTGTTCGGAACTCGCCATACACACCGTATTTTCTCTGCCGTATTTATACTTTGTGTGACGTACTCGTCCGTGAGTATCCTGCACCCGCGGTCACACTTCAGTTATCCTCTCGACGCGCCAGTGGGATGCACTGAGCTGGGTGCAGGTGAAATAACAATCGTACTTCCGTTATTCTCACCGAGCGCACGGGCGTGCCAATATCGCAGGCACAACTCGACGGCCGCGCGCATCGGGACGAGCCGCCGAACCGGTTCGATGCGTCTGGAATACTCACTCATCTGTTCGACAATACCGCAGGCTGGCCCAGCTCTCGGCAGGGACGACTGTGCGGGGGACCGGGCAGTACCGCTCTCCCGGACGAAGACGTCCGGACTGGCGGCCTCGACAGGAAGTCGGCTGCGTCGCTCGGCCGTCACCCGGAGATGTGGGTCAGCGCGCTGGGTCGATTGACCGACCGGCGGTCGGTTCAGTCGCACCTTCGTTCGAGATGACCGCAGAACTTACCTCTGTCTGGACCGACACACCGAGTAGAATGACCGACGACAGCCCTCCGCTGCAGACAGTCCAGCGAGCGTTCGAGATACTGGACGTGCTCAAAGAGGAGAAGGAAGCCGGAGTGACGGCGCTCTCACGGCATCTCGACCTCCCGAAGAGCACCGTCCACGACTACCTCCGAACGCTCCGTTCGATGGGCTACGTGATCAACGACGACGGAACCTACCGACTCGGCCTCCAGGTGCTCGAACTCGGTGGACAGGTCCGATACCGCAATCGGCTGTACCACGTCGCAAAGCCCGAACTCGAGCGCCTGGTCGAGAAGACCGGGGAGCTGGCCAGCATCAACGTCGAGGAGCGGGGGGAGTTCGTCATCCTCCACACGGAGTACGGTTCGAAATCGCTCAACCTCGGCATCTACCCCGGGCTCAGACTGCCGATCCACACCCAGGCGGGTGGAAAAGTGATGTTCGCCCACGTGGACGAGTCGACGGTCGAATCTATCCTCGACCGGCACGGGCTCGAAGCGCAGACCGACCACACGATCACCGACTACGACGACCTCGCGGCGGAACTCGAGACGATCCGCGAGCGGGGCTACGCCGTCGATTGGAACGAACAGGTCGTCGGGATGGGTGTCGTCGCCGCGCCGGTCCGGGTCGGCGACCAACTGCTCGGCTCCGTCGGTCTCGTCTGCCCGACCGACAGCCTGCGCGACGGGGAGTACCGCGACGAGCTCGTCGCCGAAGTCCAGAAGTCGGCCAACATCATCTCCGTCAACTACCAGTACTCGCCCTGAGAGGCTGTTCGACATACTCGGACGCAGCCGGGGAGCCGTCGTCGGCGCACTGCCGGGAGCAGTGGATCGCAGACTGTCGTCCCGGCGGCGCTCGGTCGTTCGGAAAAACCGCTCGGAGACGGGTCGCGGTCGTCGGCTCGGGCGTTCAGTAGTTGCCGCGCCCGGTCGAGGCGATCGGCGGCGGCGTGTGGGGCCCGTACGGCGCGTCGTCGAGGTACTCGCCAGCCGGCTCGAAGTAGTCCGCCAGCGACGCTGCGGCCTCCTTGCGGAGGACAGTGACCGGCGTTTCGCCCTGCAGATAGTCGAGGGCCTGCCCGGCGGCCTCGATGTTGTACTCGGCGGCGGTCTGTCGACGCGCGGCGTACAGCTCGACCTCGTCGCGGGCGACGGCGTCGTTCGAGCGAATCGCGACGGCGACGGCCGACGCGGCCTCGTCCGCGTCAGCGACGCAGGAGTTCATCCCGCGTGCGCCGAACGGCGCGAGCAGGTGTGCGGCCTCGCCCGCGAGCAGGACGCGACGGTGCTCGTCGATGAACGTGTCGGCTTGCACCTGCAGGAACTTGTACGTCGAGGTCCACTCGATGTTGTCGACGTACTCCTCGCCCATAATGTCGCTGACGAACTCCCGCATCTGCTCGTCGCTCGAGATCTCGTCGGGATCGTCGTCGCCGAGGCACTGGATGTCGAGCCGCCAGCCGCCGGTAAACGGGACGAGCATCACGTTGCGGCCGCCAGCGGCGGGGTCGTCGTAGTGGAACAGGCGCTCGAACGGGATCGGTTCCTCCTCGATCGTGTTACCGTCGAGAGTGTCGACGTCGACGATGATAAAGGAGTTCTCGGACTGCGTGCCCTCGAACTCGGCCCCGATCTCCTTGCGGACCTGCGAGCCGCCGCCGTCGGCACCGATCACGTACGGGACGTCCCACTCTTGGCCGTCGGCGGTCTCGACGTGGACGCCGTCGGGGGCGGATTCGACGGTCTCGATGCCGGCATCCCAGTGAATGTCGATACCGGCCTCGTCGAGCGCCTCGTGCATATATCGCTCCGTGACGACCTGCGGGAGGCTCGAGAAGTGCGGGATCTCGTCGTCTCCGCCCGGATTGTCGTACGTGCGGCGGAAGACGGTCTTGCCGCGCCACAGCGTGTGACGGGTCGGCCACACGAGGCCTTCCTCGACGAGGTCCGTCCCGAGTCCGGGGTGGATCCGTTCGAGCGTCCGGAGGGTCGCACCGTGGACGTAGATCGCGCGGCTCCCGGCGCGGTCTCGGTCTTCGGAGTCCGCCTCGACGATCGCCGCGGGCACGCCGCGGGCGTGGAGCGCGAGCGCCGCCGTCATTCCGGTCGGTCCGGCACCGGCAATCAACACTGGCTGATCGGCATCGTTTGAACTCATCGTCTAATCAACTGTTACCGCACTTCCCTGATAACCGTTGTGGTTGTCTCGGCCGCAGCGGGCCGAACGCTGCCGTTTTCGGGAGGCACAGTGGACACTATCGAAGCAGTGGCAGAGCCGCAGACCGCACCGGCGGGAGCCCCGTCAGTTCAGATCGAGCGCCGCGGCGACCCAGTGGTCTCGCACCGCGAACACCATCTCCTCCTCGTCGTCGAAGACGGTGTGCTCTGCGACGAACTCGTCCCACTCACCGTCGGGAACCAGTTCGAGGTCGTCGGCCGACGTCGCGTCCGAGGGACTCGCCGCGACCATCTCGTCGAAGTTGTCGAAGTCGGTGTTCTCACGGACGAACTCCTCGTCGAACAGCTCCCGGATCGGGATCTCCTCGTCTTTCGCGACGATCTCTCGCGGGTCCGGCAGATCTTCGGCCTGCTCAGCAGCCTCTTCGAGGTCGAACTGTTGCGCCATACCACACGCTACGAACGAACACATATATATTTTTTCGGTACGCGGGCAGCTTCGAGTCGCTCCCGAGCCGCGAGCGCGTGCAATCTCAGTTGCCGATGGGGCCTCACGGGAGTCAGCGTCCCGAAAGCGAGTATCAGCAGTGAAAATCGTGCGAACCAGTTAAATAACGACACGGAGACACGACTTGCAATGACGCAGCCAACCCCCGTCCCCGAGGAAGCCTCGCTCGCTCCGGACGTGCCGGACGAGTACGGGGACGCAGAGCGGTACCGTGCCGAACGCGACTACTGGCGCCAGCTCTTCGACGGCCTGGCGGCGGCATTCCCCGAACCGGTACTCGTCGTCGACGACGACGGCCGGCTGACACACTGGAACGAGGCCCACACGTCGTTCATCGGCATCTCGGCCGAGGAGGCGCTCGGCCGGCCGGCACACGAGGTGATCGGGACCGAGAGCACGACGGAGACGCTCGCAGAGCAGGTCGTGCGAACGGGCGAGACCGTCCGCGAAACCGAGATCAGATCCGGGACCGACGACGACGGCGAGGAGTGGCACGTCCGAGCGACGGCGATTCCCCTGTCCGCCCCCGACGGCGACGTGGTCGGCGCGTTCGAGGTCGTGAGCCGCGTCACGGAGCTCGTCGAGCAGCGCAAGTCGATGGAAGACGTCCAGGAAAAGGTGCGCGAGGACCTCGAGAACACGGTGAGCGGACTCGAATCGGCGTCTTCGCAGGTCACGGAGAACGTCGACGTCATCGCGGACGTCGCCGAGCAGGAGGCGGCACACGTTCGCGAGGTCGACGACGACATCCAGACGTTCAGCGCGACGACCGAGGAAGTCGCTGCGAGCGTCGAGACGATCAGTTCCCAGAGCTCCGAGACGGCCGACATCGCGACCGAGTCAGAGCGTTCGACGGCCGAACTGTTAGAGACCGTCGAGGACGTCGCCGACGCGAGCGACCGGATGGTCGCCGACGCGGAGGACCTCGCCGAACGCGTCGACGAGATCGACGACGTCGTCACTGTGATCGACGACATCGCGGACCAGATCAACATCCTCGCGCTGAACGCCTCGATCGAAGCCGCCCGCGCGGGCGAGGCCGGAGACGGGTTCGCCGTCGTCGCGGACGAGGTGAAGTCGCTCGCGGCCGAGTCGAAGACCGAAGCCGACCGCATCGAGGGTCTCGTGGAGTCGATCGCGACGATCGCGACGGACACGATCGACGGTATCGAACAGACCACAGCGCGCGTCGAAGAGATCGAACATCAGATCGAGGCGGTCAACGAGAATCAGCGGGAGATCCAGTCGGCGATCGCAGACGTCTCTGAACAGCTACAACAGATCGCGACCGCGACCGACGAGCAGGCGACGAGCGCCGAGGACATCTCCGCGACGCTCGGCGAGACCGTCGAGGGCGTCGAGCGGATCGCCGACGAGGTCGCGGAACTCGCGGCGGCGAACGAGCAACAGACCGAGCAGGTCGCGGCGATCCGCCGGAGCGTCGAGTCGCTGGAACGGAATCTCGACTCCGCGATCGGAGATCAGTAGCCTGCCAGCGCCACAGCGACCGTCGCGGTCGGCCGGCGGCGGACGGCTGCGTCTGAGTCGGATTACGTGCCGTCCGCTCCTTCCTCGCTCCCGCAGACGAGCACCGGACGGTGCGTGCCGAGGATCACGTCCTGGGTGACGCTACCGAACAGCGCCTTGCCGGCAGGCGAGCGCTTTCGCCCGCCGACGGCGATCTGGTCGACGTCGTGCTCCTCGGCGGCCGCCAGAATCTCTTCGGAGGGCGAGCCGCTCGCCTCGAGTAGTCGGACGTCGACGCCCAGCGATTCCAGCCGGTCCTGAACCTCTCGCACGGCTTCGACTTGGTGGACCGACGCCCCCTCGGGATTGTCGCTGAAGACGTGGAGAATAAGCACCTCCGCGCCGGTGGCCGTCTCGACCATATCTTCGATCGCGTTCGTCTGTGCGTGCGCCTGTGGGATGTCGTCGTCGAGTGCGAGTAGTACTCGAACCATACACTCTCTGTACCGGCCACGTACTTATACATCGGCGGTGATCCCCTATCGGAGGGTAGAGTCGAGGGCGCGACTCGCTGTCTGGTTGTTCGACAATGTCGAATAATTGCCCTGCAGCGCGGAGTACGAGTACACGCCCGCCCGGTAGACGGCGGCCACGTGGCTTTATGTGCGCGAACGGCGGTAGCGAACGTATGCAACGAACGTTCGAGGGGGCCGAACCGGTCGTCGCGGACAGCGCGTTCGTCTCCGAGATGGCGTATCTGGTCGGCGACGTCGCCGTCGACGAGCGCGCGAGCGTCTGGCCGTTCGTCTGCCTGCGGGGGCACGGAACGACGGTCGAGGTCGGAGCCGAGACGAACGTCCAGGAGTTCACGACGCTGCACGGGGCCTCGCTGGGCGATGGCGTGACAGTCGGCCACGGGGCGGTCGTCGATTACGCCACAGTCGAAGACCACTCGCTGGTCGGGATGCAGAGCGCAGTGATGCGCGGGGCGACCGTCGAGAACCACTGCATCGTCGCCGCAAACGCCGTCGTGTTGCAGGATCAGACCATCCCCTCGGGACATATGGCGTACGGAACGCCCGCGGAGACGCGTCCGCTGACCGACGCGCAACTGGCACAGATCGAAGAGACTCACGAGACGTACGTCGAACTGGCTGCGCGGTTCCGGGACGCCGGTCTGGGCCGGGAGGACGCCGTCTGAGACGTCGGGTGTTCGATAGTGGCGAACGATGTCCGACACGTCACTTACGACGCGTCGTTCGGGACCGTCGGCCCGCGGTAGGCACGTCGAACGCCCGCTGTCGGACATAGTCTGTCCGCTCCCGGATTCTGTCGTTCACGTGGTAACAGCCGTACGGTTGTTATCCTCACGGTCGATAGAACGGGTATTCGGCGTCATCGAACGCCCCGAAACACGCACCGCACGACCGGCAGTCGATTGCGGCACAGAGCGCACGACAAGATACTTGTTTCTCGTCCGGCGAGAGTACGTATGGAACAGGACCCGCGCAGCGGTCGAGGTATCAAGTCCGACGAGACGTTATTCGACATCGTCGAACGGATCCGAGACCTCGACGGAGCCGGCGTCACTGAACTGGCCGACGGGCTCGACATCGCGAAGAGTACCGTGCACGGTCATCTGACGACGCTCAGAGATCGTGGGTTCGTCGTCAAGCGCGGGCAGCAGTACCACCTCGGACTGCAGTTCTTCGAGTACGGGCAGTACGTCAGGAGTCAGCTCGACATCTTCCAGTCGGGGATGTTCGCCGTCGACAGACTCGAAGCGGAGACCGGTGAGATGTCGTGGCTCGTCACCCACCAGAACGGGAAGGCCATCTACGTCTACGGCCGCGGCGGCGAGAACGACATCAACGTCAACACGATCCTGGGCACGAAGGTGCATATGCACTGTCACTCCGGCGGCAAAGCCATCCTCGCGTATCTCCCCGAAGACGAGGTCGAGCGGATCATCGACAGACACGGGCTTCCGGAGCGGACGACGAACACGATCACCGACCGAGAGCAACTGTACGCGGATCTCGACCAGATCCGCGAGCAGGGGTACGCGCTCAACCTCAGCGAGGACCTCGAAGGGATCCAGGCGATCGGCGTCCCGCTGCTGGTCGACGGCGAGGTGCAGGGCGCGTTGAGCGTCGCGGGGCCGGCCCACCGAATGACCAGAGAGCGGTGCGAAGGCGAGATTCTCGACAAACTCCGGGCGGCGACCGACGAGATCGATCTGACGCTCGCGTACCGCTGACGGCCGACGCGGTCCCGACTCGTCGCGGCTGGTGGCGATGTACGTTTATGACGACCGCCGGCGTACGCCGAGTCGATGACGGCTGTTCCAGAGATCACGGAGATCGTTCCGGACGTCTACGACATCACAGTCAAATTCGCTGACGACGCCCCCTGGCGGGTGTTTCTCTTCGACGGCGAGACGCCGACGCTCGTCGACGCCGGATTCGCGGACACCGTCGACGTCGTCGCAGCGGCGGTCGAGGAACTCGGGATCGCGCCCGAGCGGGTCGTCGTCACCCACGGCGACCCCGATCACGTGGGCGGCCTCGCGGGCCTCGTCGAACGCTTCGGCCTCGAAACGTGGGTTCCGGACGGCGTCGACGTCGACGTCGCGGTCGACCACCGCTTCGGCGACGGCGACGGCGTCGGGCCGTTCACCGCCGTCTCTGTGGCCGGGCACGCGCCGGGGCACCACGCGCTCGTCGACGAGTCCCGAGGGATCGCCGTCCTCGGCGACGCGGTGTTCGGCTCCGACGCGCGCGGTCTCCCGGCGGGCTACTTCGTGCTCCCGACCGCCCACTACTCCGCCGATCTCGCGACCGCCGACGCAGAGCTGTCGAATCTGCTGGCCTACGACTTCGACGTCGGGCTCGTCTACCACGGGTCGAGCGTGACGGCGGGCGCGAGCGAGAAGCTCGCCGCCTTCGTCGACTTCGCCGGCAAGCGGTAGTCGCCGGCGAGCGCGACGGTGTGTTCGGTGATGTGCTGACGCCGAAGGGAGAGCCGGAGAGCGAGCGGAAGGGCGAAAACGGGACTGAGTGAACGCGAGAGAGCGATGGCAGGAGCGAACACGGGACTGAGTGAACGCGAGAGAACGAGCACAATGGCGAGAGCGGGGGCGGGAGCGAGAGGGCGAGGCGAGATAGGGGAGCCGGGAAACGACGGCGCTCAGTCGCCGGCGACGGCGTCGGAGAGGTCCTTGCCGGCGTGTTCGCCCAGGTACGCTTCGACGACCTCGTCGTCGTTTTGGATCTCCTCGGGCGTCCCCTCGGCGATGAGCGTCCCGTTGTCGAGCACCATCACCCGCTCGCTGACGGTCATCAGCGCCCGCATCACGTGGTCGATCAGGAAGACGGTCTTGCCCTCGTCGATGATGTCGCCCACGAGGTCGATGATGCCCTCGGTCTCCTCGGGGTCGAGCCCGCCGGCGACCTCGTCGAAGAGCACGATGTCGGGGTCGGTCGCGAGCACGCGAGCGATCTCCAGTCGCTTGAGCTGGCCCACGCTGAGTTCGTCGGGGTCGGTGTGCATCTGCTCTCCGAGCCCGACGAATTCGAGCATCTCGGCCGCGCGCGCTCGCGTGTCGTCGAACTCACGACCGCCGAACTCGGCGCCGACGGTGACGTTCTCGAGGAGCGAGAGGCTCTCGAAGGGACGGACGATCTGGTGGGTCTTCGCCAGCCCTCGGTGGCAGATCTCGTACTGCGTCTCGCCAGTGATGTCTTCGCCGTCGAAGAGCACCTGTCCCTCGGTCGGCGGGTGGACGCCGGAGATCGTTCGGAACAGCGTGCTCTTGCCCGCGCCGTTCGGCCCGATGAGTCCGACGGCCTCGCCGCGATCGACAGTAAAAGAGACGTCCTCGATGGCGACGACTCCACCGAACTTCTTCGTCAGCCCTCGTCCTTCCAGTAACGTCATTATCGCTCGATATCCGAGCCACCGGGAAAAACTTACGGAGTGAATTCGCCGGACGCGGCGGCCGTCTCGATGGCCAGCGGTGCACATCGCGACGCGAGCAGGCAGTAGGGAAAACGCTTTGACGACGTTCGATCTACGTGTGAGCGTGACACTAACACAGATGTTCGATCCCTCGGCACTCGCCGTCGTCGGAGCCTCTACCGTCGAGGGAAAGATCGGATACGAAGCGATGGCGAACGCCGCCCGGTTCGACGGGCCAGTGTATCCGGTGAACCCGTCGGCGTCGGGCGAGCTGTTCGGGGCGACGTTCGTTCCGTCGGTGGGCGATATCGACGACGACGTCGACCTCGCACTCTGCTGTGTTCCGGGGTCGGCCGTCCCGGACGTACTCGAAGAGTGCGGGCAGGCGGGCGTCGGCGCAGTCGTCCTGTATTCGAGCGGCTTCGCCGAGGCCGGCACAGCGGGCGAGGAGCTCCAAGAGCGGGTCGTCGAGGTCGCCGCCGAGCACGACATCTCGCTGCTCGGCCCCAACACCAGCGGCTTCCTCGTCCCGGCGCGAGACCTCCGCTGTTCGTTCGCCAGCGGCGTCGAAGAGATCCCGGCGGGAAACACCGCCATCTTGGCGCAGAGCGGGGGCGTCGCCCACACGCTGGCCTACCAGTCGCGGCGGCAGGGACGCGGCGTCTCCGCGATGGTCGGACTGGGAAACCGCGCCAACGTCGGCTTCGCCGAGGCGATCGCGTACTTCGACGGCGACGAGAACACCGACGCGATCGTCCTGCACGTCGAGGGGACCGACGACGGGCGGGGCCTCCTGGAGGCCTGCCGCGAGAGCGACACGCCGGTCATCGCCTACAAGGTGGGGCAGTCGGACGTCGGCGACTTCGCCGAGTCTCACACGGGCGCGCTCACGGGCGATCACGAACTGTACACCGCCGGGTTCGCCCAGTACGGGACGCCGACGGTCGACGCCACCGACGATCTCCTGGATGCGGCCGCGGCGCTCGGTGAGTCGCCGACGCCCCGAGGGCCGAACGTGGGCGTCGTGACTGCCCAGGCCGGCCCGGGGATCATCATCACCGACCGCATCCAGCGCGCCGGCGGCCGGCTTCCGACACTCACCGACGACACTCAAGAGCGGGTCGACGAGATCCTGCCCGGTGTCACGTACGCCGACAACCCCGTCGACACGGGTCGCCCGATGCCGGAGTTCGGCGAGATCGTGACCGCAGTCGCCGAGGGCGACCGCATCGACATCGTGCTGGTCTACGAGCTGTTCGAGGCCGCGTTGGGGCTGCCGATCGACGAACTCGACGGGCTCGCCGAACGGGTCGGCAAGCCGGTCCTGCTCGCGACCGAGGGCATCGAAGAGACGATGGCCGACGAGCGGGCCGCGCTCGAAGCCGCCGGCGTCCCGACGTTCGCGACCCCCGAGCGCGCTGCGGACGCCGCAGGGACGCTCGCTCGCTACGCGAAACTGCAGGCCGATCAGGCGGCGACTGATGGCGGCCGAGGTCGTCCGGCGACCGGTGCCGAGACCGGAGGTGCGCGCCGATGAGCGAGCCGGCGCCCGAGCCAATCGCGGCCGCTCGGCGGGACGGCCGCGGGACGCTGACCGAAGCGGAGGGCAAGGAGCTCCTCGCGGCGGCCGGGATCGACACCCCCTCCTTCGCAGTGTGTGCGAACGCCGACGCAGCCGTCGAGGCGGCCGGGGACATCGGGTACCCCGTCGTCGTGAAAGTCTCCTCGCCCGCGGTGACGCACAAGAGCGACTGGGCCGGCGGCATCGGCGTCGCGGTCGGCCTCGACACGGCCGAGGAAGTCCGCGCGGCCGCAGCGGAGATCCTCACGACCGCGACCGACCGGGGGATCGAGGCCGACGTGCTCGTCGAGGAGGCGATGGATCTCGACCGGGGGACCGAAGTGATCGTCGGCGGACTCAGAGACCCCTCCTTCGGTCCGGTCGTGCTCACGGGACTCGGCGGCGTCTTCACCGAAATCTTCGAGGACACCAGCCACCGCGTCGCACCGATCGACCGCGCCGAGGCCCGGTCGGCTATCGAGGAACTACAGTCGCTGCCGCTGCTCGAAGGGTATCGTGGGAGCGAGCCCGCGGACGTCGACGCGCTCGCGGACGCGCTCGCCACCGTCGGCGACCTCGTCACCGATCACCCCATCGCCGAGCTCGACGTCAATCCCGTCCTGGCGACGACCGATGGAGTGATAGCACTCGACGCGCTCGTCGTACTGGAGGATCAGTAATGTTCGAACGCATCTGGACGGTCCGGTTCTCGGACACGGACCCTTTCGGTATCGCTCACTACCCGCGGATCGTCGACGCGCTCCACGAGACGTCGGATATGTTTATGCAGGAACTCGGCTACCCGTTCTGGGAGCTCTCCCAGGAGCACGACTTCGGGCTGCCGCTGGTCGAGATGAACTTCGAGTTCAGACACCCCGTCGAGGCCGGCGACGACGTTCGCGTCACGCTGACGCCGGATCCGGGCAGTCGCAGCGTCCGCTTCGATTACGAGGCGTACGTCGACGACACGCTCGCCTTCGAGGGCTACGAACAGCGCGTCTGCGCCGAGGTGGGCGGCGGCAGCGCGATCGAACTGCCGGACGGCGTCGCGGCGGCGCTCGGTGAACACACCGCGGACTGACTCGCTGGGCTTTCCGGCCGCCGGGAGCGTTCTGCACATTTGGGCGCGTCTACCGCCGATTCGTCCGGAGTTAGCGATACGCTTTTAGGAATTACGTGGGTACGTGAGTGTATGGCGGAGTTCGAGAACCCATACGCGACGGAGGATCCGTTCGTCGAGGCGCACTTCGACTGTCTGAACTGCGGCGGGAAGCTCTGGGAGTACGGAATCCAGCGCCAGATGGTCTGTGAGGACTGCCGAGCCGTCTTCTCGACGGCCGAGGTGTTCGAGCGGGCCAAGGCGCAAGCGGAGGCCTGAGGAGCGACCGGCGGACGAGCGACTGACGGAACCGTCCCAGCGACTGCGAGCCTCGCCGCGTCGCCAGCGACCGCTGCGTCGACTGTGCGCTGTGACTACGTCCAACACACTTATTATTGCGTTTGACCAATAATTCGGTATGGCAGAGCAAGAGCCAGAGGAACTCCTAGAGATGAGTTCCAACACTCGGAGCATTCTCGAGGAGCACGACCTCCAGCCGCTCTGGGAAGTCGAGGACGATATGGGCCACGTTCTCGAGGACCCCGACGCGGACATCTGGAAGTGGGAAGACGTCCAGGAGGCGATCGACGCCATCGAGCGCGACGTCCCGATCGCGGACTTGCCGCCGGGCTTCCAGCGACGCGTCGCCGTCCCGATCAACACCGCAAACGCCATCTCGAACACGATCTACGTCGGCGTCCAGACGGTGTCGCCGGGCGAGACCGCTCCCTCGCACCGCCACGGCGCGAACGCGCTGCGCTTCACGATCGACGGCCACGAGGATATGAAGACGGTCGTCGCGGGCGAGGAGTTCCCGATGAAGGACAACGACCTGATCACGACGCCACAGTGGGAGTGGCACGACCACGTCAACGAGAGCGACGAGACCGCCGCGTGGCTCGACGTCCTCGACCTCCCGCTCGTCCTCGACTCTCTGAACGCCAAGAACACCTTCGAGTACCACGAACTCGAACGCCAGCCCGTCACGAAGAGTCCGGGCTACTGGGAGTCCCAGTACGGCCGCGGCCGACCGCAGGAGGACGTGAAGGCCGACGACATCCCCGGTCCGTTCGAGGGCAACATGGAGCCGACGCCGCCGTACCGCTTCAAGTGGGCGGATATGGTCCAGTCGCTCCACCAGCGCGCCGACAACGACGACCCGGACCCGAACGACGGCTACAGCCTCTCGTACGTCAACCCGGCGACGGGCCAGCCGCCGCTGTTCCCGACGATGTCGTTCCGCGCACAGCTGATGCAGGAAGCGACCGACCCGCACTTCCACAATATGACGGAGGTCTTCTTCGTCATCGACGGCGAGGGCGCGACCCACATCGGCGACGAGGCGTTCGAGTGGAGCCAGTGGGACACCTTCATCGTCCCGCCGGACGAGATCCACCACCACGAGCCCGACGACGAGGCGACGCTGCTGGCGATGACCGACCGACCGGTCTTCGAGGCGTTCAACCTCTACGCCGAGGCCGAACCCTCCTCCTGACTCCCGGCTGAAGCCGGGCGTCTACGGTCCGTCGTATAACTCAGCTGATTATTCACCGGACCGCATCACGGCACTGAGATACGTTCCGTCGGATACGCCGTTCTGACACCAGGACTATATCACACACATTTATAACCGGAAGTGAAAATCGTGGCACACGGTATGGCTCGTGACAATCTCTTTCGGCGACGCACGTATTTAAAAGGAGCCGGGACGGCCGGCGCGCTCGCACTCACCAGTCTCGCGGGATGTACTCTCGGTGGGGGCGACGGCAGCACAGACAGCGGCGGTGACTCGTCGCCGCTGACGATCGCCGGCACTGTCCCCGAGACCGGCAGCTTCTCGTCGCTCGGACAGGACCTCAAGCGCGGCTACGAACTCGGCGTCGAGCGGATGCGCCAGGCGCTCGACCGCGACGTAGAGCTCGTCCTCCGCGACGACGAGAGCGACGCCCAGACGCTCCGCGAGCAGCTCCAGTCGATCGTCAGCAACAACGACGTAAATATGATCTGGGGGAGCTTCTCCAGCCTGCTCGTCACGGCCGGGAGCGCCTTCGCGGAGAACCAGGGCATCCCCTTCCTGGGCATCGCCTTCGCGTACGAGGAACCGCACCGCAACAGCAACTACGAGTGGACGTTCGCGCCGTTCCCGAAGTCCCGGGATATGGCTCGGTCGACGCGCGGAGCGCTCGAACTGATCCCCGAGGCGGACCGCCCGACCAACATCGGCATCTGGGAGCCGAACTCGGGCTGGGGGAAAGAGCAGGCCGACTACTGGGAGGAGGTCCTCGGCGGCGAGGGCTACGAGATCGTGATGCGCGAGACCTTCGAGATCGGCGCGTCGGACTTCTCGACGCTCATCTCGCAGGCCCAGAGTGCCGACGTCGAAGTGCTACTCTCGAACCCGACCCCCGGCGGCGGCATCACCGCGGTCAATCAGATGAAGTCGAACAACTGGGCCCCGAAAATGTATCAGTTCATCCGCGGCGCCGATCCCTCGGCGTGGTGGTCCGCGCTCGGCGACACCGGCGCGTACGCGCTGATGTGTCCCGGCTGGGTGCCGGGTCTGACGGGCAACGGCAACCAGGAGTTCCGGGAGACGTACGCGTCGACGTACGACACCGACGGCGAGTACATCGCGGCCAACGTCGGCGGCTCGTACAATCTGACGCAGGTCGCCCAGCAGGCCGTCGCGGCCGCGGGTTCCGTCGAACCGGAAGCGATCCGGGATGCGCTCCGCAACGAGGAGTTCCAGACCGTCATCGGGACGTTCAGCTTCGAGGACAACGGCCTGCCGGCCGAGGGCGAACTGATCGCTCCGACGGGTCAGTGGTGGGACGGCGCACAGCGGCTCGCCTTCCCGAACACTGAGTCCGAACGCGCACTGGACTTCAAATACCCGATTCCGGCGTGGAGCGAGCGATGAACGCCGGGACGCTCTCCCGTCTCACTCCCTGACGATGGTCGCAAGCGATCTCCTGACGCAGTCGGTCGTCAACGGACTCCTCTTGGGGGGCATCTACGCCCTCGCAGCCCTCGGCCTCTCGCTCGTGTTCGGGATTATGGACATCGTCAACCTCGCGCACGGTCATATGCTGATGGTCGGTGCGTACGTCGCGATCGTCGTCTTCACCGCGACCGGCATCACCCCGCTCGTGGGGATGGTGCTCGCGATGGTCCTGATGTTCGGACTCGGCGTGTTGCTGCAGGAAGTGCTGCTCAAGCACGTCGTCGACGAGGGGCTCGAACAGCCGATCATCGTGCTGTTCGGGCTCGCGTTGGTGCTGCAGAACGTCGGTCGCGTACTCCTCGGCGGCGACGCCCAGACCGCCGACATCGGGATCCCCGGCAGCGGCTTCGATCTCGGGGTCGCGTTCCTCTCGTTCCCGCGGACAGTGACGTTCGCCGTCGCCGTGCTACTCATCGTCGCCACCTGGGCGTTCCTCCAGTACACGAAGACCGGGCAGGCGATCCGGGCCACCGCGCAGAACCGGACCGCTGCGAAGTATATGGGGATCAACACCGATCGGATCTACGTCATCACGCTCGGGATCGGGACGGCGCTGGCCGGCGCGGCCGGGGCGCTGCTCTCGATGCTGTTCCCCATCGACCCGTACGTCGGCTGGTCGTACCTGCTGAAGACCTTCGCCGTGGTCGTCCTCGGCGGCGTCGGAAGCGTCGTCGGCACGCTCGTCGGCGGCCTCGTCCTCGGCGTCTCCGAGAACCTCGGCGCGCTCTATCTGGGCGGCGGCTACCGCAACGTGGTGAGTCTGCTCATCTTCCTGGGCGTCCTCCTGGTGAAGCCCGAGGGCCTCTTCGGCGGCTCGGGAGGTGAATCGTGAGTCTCTTCGAGCGTGCCCCCGGCGAATCGCTCGCCGCTGATCGGCGCGTGCAGGCGCTCGGCGTCGTCGCCGTGCTGGCGCTCGCGGCGGTGCCGTTCACGACGACCGACTCCCTGACCGGGCTCGTCCTGACGGGGCTTGTCTTCGTGATGCTCGGCGTCTCGTGGAATCTGCTCGCGGGTTACGCCGGGCAGATCTCGCTCGGACACGCCGCGTTCTTCGGGATGGGCGCGTTCGTCTCCGCGTGGCTGACGACCCCGTCGGCCGCAGGGCTGCCCGAGTCGATTCAGCTGCCGATCCTCGCGGCGGTCGTGGTCGGCGGCGTCGTCTCGGCGCTGATCGCCGCCGTCATCGGCCCGATCATCTTCCGGCTGACCGGACACTACTTCGCCATCGGGACGCTCGCGCTGGCGGCCGTCGTCGAGTTGGTGATGCTCGACCGGCGGGATCTGACCGGCGGCGCGACGGGCTACTACGTCAACGGCGATCTCTCGGTCGGGTCGGTCCTCTCTCACGGTGACACGATGTTCTTCCTGACGCTCGTGGCGACGGTCCTCACGATCGCGGTCACGTACGTCATCGTCCGCGGCCCGAGCGGCCTCGGAATGCAGGCGATCCACGACGACGAGGACGCCGCGAGCAGTCTCGGCGTCAACCCGCTGAAGTACAAGATGTACGCCTTCGTCGTCTCGTCGTTCTTCGCGGGGCTCGCCGGCGCGCTCTACGGCCACTACACCCTCTACATCAACGCGCAGTCGACGCTCGCGGTCACGTGGACGATCGACTCGCTGGTCATCGTCATCCTCGGCGGGATGGGGACCTTCGCCGGGCCGTTCTTCGGCGCGGGGCTGTTCCTGCTGCTCGACAACGGACTCTCGGCGATCGTCGGCGGCTTCGCGTCGGCCGTCGAGGGCATCCTCATCGTCCTCTTCATCATCTTCCTCCCGACGGGACTCTACGGCGTCATCAAGGAGTATCTCGTCGAGGAGACGACCGACGCTGGCGCGACGACCGAATAGCGTCGGATCGACGTCCCTCTTCGCGTTTCGTGGTCGGACAGAATTCCCAGCGAGTACCTGACGACGAAGAACGCCGCGTCAGTTACGCGCCGAGGTAGGATTCCTCGACCCGCTCGTCGCGGGCGAGCTCTGCAGCCGTGCCGGACAGCGAGATCTCGCCGGTCTTGATGACGTACCCGCGATCGGCGACGCGGAGCGCGTTGTAGATGTCCTGTTCGACCAAGAGCACGGTCGTACCCTCCTCGTTGATCCGCTGGATCGCCTCGAAGACGTCGTCGACGAGCACCGGCGCGAGTCCGAGGCTGGCCTCGTCCAGAAGCAGCAGATCCGGTTCGCTCATCAGGCCGCGCCCGATCGCGAGCATCTGCTGTTCCCCGCCGGAGAGCGTGCCGGCCCGCTGGTTCGATCGCTCTTCGAGACGCGGGAAGATGTCGTAGATCTCGTGCAGTCGCTCCTCCATCCCGCTCCGGTCGAGATACGCCCCCAGTTCGAGATTCTCACGGACGGTGCTCTCGGTGAAGACCTCGCGACCTTCGGGAACGTGCGCGACGCCCTCGGCGACGACGTCCTCGTGCGGGAGGTCGCCGATCGACTCGCCTTTGTACCGGATCTCGCCGTCGGTCGGCGCGAGATCGCCGCAGATCGTCTTCAGCGTCGTCGTCTTGCCCGCTCCGTTCGCACCCAGCAACGCTACCGTCTCGCCTTCCTCGACCGAGAGGCTCACGTCCCAGAGCACCTGTACGTTGCCGTAGGCGACGTCTATCGAATCTACTTCGAGCAGCGACATCGATTATCGCGTCGTTTGTCGGCACCCGTTTTAAGCCTACCTTTCGATGCGCAGGGCGGCCGCTCGCGGTGGTGCGATCAGACCGCAAAAAGATCCGTTCGGTGGTCGTCGCCGGCGACGGGCCGCCCTACTCCTGGCCGCCCTTCTGGACGTCCGCCTCGGCGTAGCTGACGTCGCGGCCGGTGACGTCGACGGTCATCGAGCCGACGGACTCGATCTCGGCGTCGATCGTGTCGCCGTCGGTGAGTTCGCTCACGCCCTCCGGCGTGCCCGTCGTGATGACGTCGCCGACTTCCAGCGTCGCGCCGAGCGAGGCGTACTGGACGACGTCCGCGCAGGTGTAGACCATATCGCCCGTGTTCTCGTACTGACGGCGCTCGCCGTTGAGCTGCAGTTCCATCTGGAGATCCTGCGGGTCGTCGATCTCGTCGGCGGTGACGACGCACGGCCCGATGACGGTGAACGTGTCGTAGGACTTGCGGTTCGAGCGGTCCTGGTCACCGCGCAGGGAGATGTCGAGCAGGATCGTGTAGCCGAAGATGTGGTCCCACGCCTCCGCCGCGGAGACGTCCTTGGCCTCCTCGCCCATCACGAAGGCGAGTTCGATCTCGTGGTCCGTCCGGCGGTCGCTGAACGGCAGTTCGATGCCGTGGTCGGGGCCGACGACGCTGGAGGGCGCTTTCAGGAAGTAGCCTTTGTCCTTGATCGAGAACCACTCGTCGGTCGTGATGTCCTTGTCGGAGATCGCCTCTTCGATGTGGTTCTCGTAGTTCAGCGGCGCGGCGATGACCTTGCCCGGACGGCCGACGGGCGAGCCGATCTCGACGTCTTCGACGTCGTAGTCGGGGTCTTCGCCTTCGTACTCGGCGGCGTCGTAGTCGCCCTCGATGTACTCGACGAGCGGCTCGTCGCCGTCGAGACCGAGACGGTCCGTGAGGTCGATGACGCCCTCTCCATCTTCTGTAAGCAGTCCGAGCTTCTCGTCGTCGTAGCGGACGAAGCGCATATCCAGTTCATCGTCGGAATCCGTGATAAAAGATGCCTTTCGACGCGCGGCGGAACACCGGCGAGCCGCTCGTCGAGCGCGCCCGCCGGCCGCCCTGCCCAGTCGATCCGGGCCGTCGTCCGCCTCTGAACCTCGCTTAGAGGTAGCTCTCGGTCCGTGTCAACTCGACGTCGGCGGCGACGTCCTCGCGGAAGTGCTCGGCGAGCGCCTCGAGCGTCCAGCCGTCCGGGTCGACGCCGACGGCCTCCATCGCCGGGTCCGAGAGGACGCCGACGCGGTCGCCGCCGGCGTACAGCGTACAGCCGGTGACGTCCTCGGCGTGGTCGCTCGCCAGATACGCGACCAGCGGTGCGACCTTCTCTGCCGGCATCTCCGCCGCCGTGTAGGGGCGGTGCTCCTCGGGTACCGTCTCGGTCATTCGGGTGTAGCCGTTCGGAATCAGGGCGTTGACGCGGACGTCGGAGCGAACCAGCTCCGTCGAGACCGAGCGTACCATCCCCAGCACGCCCGCTTTCGCGGCGGCGTAGTTCGCCTGACCGAGGCTGCCGCGGGCCGCGCCGCCGCTGACCGCGAGATACGAGCGCTGTCGGTCGAAGCCCTCTTCGCCCGCAGCCTTGCTCGCCTCGCGCCAGTGGGCCGCGGCGGCGCGCAGCGGCGCGAACTGGCCGGTGAGGTTGGTCTCGACGACGGCCTCCCAGTCCGCCGGCGAGAGCTTGTAGCTGAGCCCGTCCCGGAGGATGCCCGCGAAGTTGCAGACGAAGTCGACGCGGCCGTACTCCGCGACGGTATCGGCGATCAGCGCGTCCGCGTACTCGAAGTCGCTGACGTCGCCGTGGTGCGCCGTCGCCGTGCCGCCGCGTTCGCGGATCTCGGCGGCGACGGCCTCGGGGACCGCGGGGTCGCTCCCCGTGCCGTCGACGTCGGTCCCGAGATCGTTGACGACGACGCGTGCGCCGTGGGCCGCAAGCTCGTGGGCCGCCTGCTCGCCGAGACCGTTGCCGCCGCCGGCGACGACACAGACTGCGTCTTCGAGCATCTCAGAACGGGAACTCGCGGGGCTCGTGCTGCAGCGAGATCCACTTCTTCTCGGTCACCTCGTCGAGGAAGTCCTCGCTGTTGTAGCCGCCGAGTCCCGACGCCCCCGTCCCGCTGAACGGGACGTGCGCCTCGTCGTTGACCGGCTGGTCGTTGACGTGGACCATTCCGGTTTCGAGCTGCGTCGCGATGCGCTTGCCCGCGCCGACGTCACCGGCGTGGACAGAGCCCGAAAGGCCGTAGTCGGTGTCGTTGGCGAGCTCGATCGCCTCCTCGACGTCCGAGAACGGGATGACCGGCGCGATGGGGCCGAAGTGCTCGTTGCAGGCGGCCGCCATGTCGTTCGTCGCGTTCGAGAGCACCGTGGGCTCGACGACCAGTGAGTCCTCGACGCCGTCGAGGTCGACGACGCCGCCGCCGGTTTCGAGCGTCGCCCCCGCTTCGACCGTCCGCTCGACGTAGTCGAGCATCTCGTCGCGCTGTGCCTCGTCGATGATGGGACCGATCACGACCTCCTCGTGAGCGCTGCCCGCGGGAAGGTGGGAGGCGCGCTCGGTCAGTCGCTCCACGTACTCGTCGTAGACGTCCTCGTGGACGAGATGGCGGTTGATCGAGATGCAGATCTGGCCCTGGTGGAGGAACGAGCCGAAGACGCCGGCGTCGACCGCGGCGTCGAGATCGGCCTCGTCGGTGACGATGTGAGCGTTGTTGCCGCCGAGTTCCATCGCGGGGACGGCGAGGTTCTCCGCGGCGATCCCGGCGACGCGGCGGCCGACCTCGGTCGAACCGGTGAACGCGACGACGTCGCTCTCGTCGTGGCCGGCTACGTGGTCGCCGATCTCCGAGCCCTTGCCGGTGACGACGTTGACGACGCCGTCGGGGAAGCCGGCCTCCTCGAAGAGCCGGGCGAACAGCAGCCCGCCGATTATCGGCGTGTTGGTCGCGGGCTTGAGGACGACCGTGTTCCCGGCCGCGACGGCGGGGACGACCGCGCGCGCCGAGAGGTTCAGCGGGAAGTTCCACGGCGAGATGACCGTGACGACGCCCTTCGCCTCGCGCTCGACGATGTTCTCCTTGCCGGGGATATTCGAGGCGGCGTGCTCGCCTTTCATCCGTCGCGGGAGCGTCGCGGCCTCCGAGATCTGGTCCATCGTGAGCTCGAAGCCGGTGTCGGAAACGCCGTGCATCGCGCCCGCTTCGGTGGTGTAGAGCTCGACGATTTCGGCCCTGTGCTCCGCCATCACTTGCTGGAGCCCCTGGACGAGCTGCTCGCGCTCGGCCGGCGGCGTCTGGGCCCACTCGGACTGTGCTGCCGCGGCAGCCTCGTAGGCAGCGTCGACGTCCGCCTCGTTCGCGCGGGGGACGTGGGTGACCGTCTCGCGGGTCGAGGGATCTTCGACCGCGAGCGTCTGGCCGCTGTCGCAGTCTACCCACTCGCCGTCGATGTAGAGCTGACTCCAGTCGTCGTCGATGCTGTATCCTGACTGACCTTCGAGTGCCATACGCGTAGACTCTCACGATTCGGTAAAGAAGGTTTGGCCAAATGCGCACAGTCACGGGCTGTCGGTGGGCTACGCTGGCGAATCCGTCACTCGGCGATGCACGCGGTCCGTAGCGCGTCGCAGAGGTCGGACGCGAACTGTATGGGAAAATAATAAGAGACGGTGCACAGTCTGTACGGCTCACACGCCGACGTGGGGTGGCCCCGCGACGTCGCCCGCCGTCGCAGCGCTATGGACCCAGCGATGAACGACGATCACGACGCCGCGTTCGACTCGTCCACGAGTTGGCTCGTCGCCGCGCTCGGCCTGCTCGTGCTCGTCCTCGTCTGGGGGTTGGTCTTCACCTTCACCGTCTACGCGCAGGCGCTCGGCGACGCGTTCGGGCTGTCGGGCCTCCGCGTCTCGTCGATCTTCTCGATCACGACAGCGACGTTCTACGTCGCCGGCGGGACGATCGGGATTCTCATCGCACGGGTGCCGCTCCGCCCGGTCGTCGCCGCTGCCGGCGTGGTGCTTCTGTCAGCGGTCGGGCTCCTGCAGGTCGTGACGTCGTATCTCGGGCTCGCAGTCGTGTTCGGGCTGGTCGGGGTCGCCAGCGGGACGATGTTCGTGATCGTCATCTCGCTCGTCCCGCAGTGGTTCGAACGGTACGAGGGGCGGGCGATGGGGATCACGATGACGGGCAACGGACTCGGAATCCTGGTGTTCCCGCCGATCTGGGTGTGGCTGCTCGATCGCACCGGCTTCGACGAGACGTTCGCCGTGATCGCGGGGGCGACGGCGCTCGCGACGCTCGCTGCCAGCGCCGTCTACCGCCGTCCGCCGGGGCTGCGCGCCGGCGGCACTGCGCCCGTCGACGTCTCGTGGCTCCGCTCGCGGATCACCGACGCGTCGTTCGGCGGTGCGCTCGTCGGGTTCTCAGCTCTCTGGAGCTGGTACTTCGTGCTCTCGTCGGACTTCGTCGGGATTCTGACTGCCGGCGGGATCGCTCGCGGGGTCGCCGCCACGGCCTTCGGCATCGTCGGTGGCGTCAGCGTCGCCGCCCGCGTCGCCAGCGGGGAGTTCGCCGACCGGATCGGGATGCGCGTCACGTTGGCGACCGGGGTCGTCCTCGCGGCCGTCGGTACCGTCGCGTTGCCCTGGACGGAGACGCGTCTCGCGATGTACGCGCTGCTCGTCGTCTTCGGCATCGGGCTCGGCGCGATCGCCCCGCTGTACTCGCCGATCGTCATCGGGCGCTTCGGGCCGGAGAACGCGACAGCGATCGTCGGGGCGTTCACCGTCGCCCAGGCGGCGACGGCGTTTCTCGTGCCGATCGGGCTGAATCTCCTCCGAGAGGCGACGAACGGCTACGTCGTCCCGCTCGTCGCCGTCGGCGGTCTCACGTTCCTCGGAGCGGGGCTGTTCTACCGCGGGACGGCCCCGGCGGACGAGTCGTCGTAGCGCGTCGCTACCGGATGGTTCGAGCGCCGAGACAGCGTCGTCGCGCAGTCAGAAGAGAGTGAAAAGGCGTTCGTCGCCGCCTAGCGATCGGCCAAGCCGGCAGCGAGCGCCTCGATCGGCGTCGGCGGCTCCTCCCGCCCCGCGTCGCGCTCCGGCAGCAGCGACTGGTCGACGGCGGCACCGAGGTCGTTGAGCTGCGTCCGGCAGGACGCGCCCGGAGCGACGACGGACTCGGCCTCGCTGTCGTCGACCTGCTCTTTGAGCGTCTCGCCGATCGCCTGGCTCATCGCGCGGTGCTCGGACTCGTAACCGAAGCTGCCGGCCATCCCGCAGCACCCGGAGTCCAGCGGATCGACGCGGTAGCCGGCCCGCCGCAGGACGCCGACCGCGTGGTGGTCCTTCTTCGTGGCCTTCTGGTGGCAGTGCCCGTGGTAGGCGATCGACCGTCCGGGCGCGTCGAAGTCGATCTGCTCGTCGAGCCGGAAGGTGTCGAGGTACTCACAGACGCCGTAACTGTTCGCCTGGACCGTCTCGACGGCGTTACCGGAGAGTAGGTCGCCGTAGTCCGACTGCAGCATCACCGCGTCGGAGGGCTCGGCGACGACGACGTCCCAGCCGTCCTCGATCCACGGGACGAGGGCGTCGACCGTCTCCGTGGCCGTCTCCCGTGCGATGTCGAGGAAGCCCTTCGAGAAGGCCGGGCGACCGCTGTCGGTCACGTCCGCGAGGTCGACGTGGACGCCGGCCGCCTCGAGGACCTGGACGGCCGCCTTCCCGACGTCCGGGTGGCTGTAGTTCGTGTACGTGTCGGGGAGCAAGACGACGCGGCGGTCGGCCTCGTCGGGGTCGACCTGTGGACCCCGCGCGGCGAACCAGTCCTGCAGCGTCTCGCGCTCGAACGTCGGGAGCGTGCGATCGCTCGCGATCCCGATCGTCTGTTCCAGCACGGCGCGTGCGCCGGGCACCTTCGCCGCCCAGTTGGAGACGGGCGCGAACGTGCTCCCGAGCTTCGCCAGCGTATCGACGTTGGCAAAGAGCTTCGAGCGCAGCGAGGAGCCGTGCTCCTCGTGGTAGGCGTGCGTCACTTCGGCTTTGAGCTTCGCGAGGTCGACTTCGCTCGGACAGTCGTTCGCACAGCCCTTACAGCCGATGCAGAGATCCATCACCTCGGTGACGAACTCCTCGTCGGTCGGGTCGTCGGGGAGGTCGCCGCTCATCGCCTGCCGGAGCATATTCGCCCGGCCGCGGGTGGCGGTGATCTCCTCGTCGGCCGCGCGGTACGTCGGGCACATCACGCCGCCCTCGGACTGCTGGGTACGGCAGCCGCCGCAGCCGTGACAGAGTTCGACCATCCCCTGCATCCCGTTCTCGTCGTCCCACACCAGCGCCGGATCGAAGCCGGCGTCGAACTCGTAGTCGGGGTCGAAGCGGAGATTCTCGGTGAGCGCCACGTCGCCGCAGACCTGGCCGGGGTTGAGTAGCCAGTCGGGGTCGAAGGCGGTCTTGAGATCCTGGAACGCGGTCCAGAGCTGCTCGCCGTAGAGTTTCCGGTTCCACTGGGTCCGCGCGCGCCCGTCGCCGTGCTCACCGGAGACGGAGCCGCCGAGTTCGACGACGAGGTCGGTCAC
This sequence comes from Halobellus sp. Atlit-31R, assembly GCA_003665935.1. Classification (GTDB taxonomy): domain Archaea; phylum Halobacteriota; class Halobacteria; order Halobacteriales; family Haloferacaceae; genus Haloquadratum. The sequence goes on from QPLR01000005.1 coordinate 147,324, forward strand.
AGCCTCGCCGATGGCCTCCATCGCGTCCAGATCCGTCTGCGACTTCGTGTTGACGAGCGGGCGGACGTGCAGCACGCCGGGGCCCGCGTGGGCGTAGAAGGACGCGAACGTGTCGTGCTCTTCGAGCACCGACTGGAACTCGGTGACGAACCGCGGGAGATGTTCCGGCGGGACGGCGCAGTCCTCGAGGAAGCTGATGTGTTTGGCGTCGCTGGTCCGTCCGAGGAGGATCGGGAGCCCCGACTTCCGGAGCTTCCAGATCTCCTTGCGGTCGGCCTTGTCGTGCGCCTCCAGGGCGTCGAAGGCGAACTGCTCTGCGCCCGCGTCCACCGACACCTCACTGTCACCGCCGGCGTCGTCGCCCCGGTCGGGCACGCGGTCCGCGAGGAGGTCGGCGACTTTCTCGCGGCCGTCCGCGTCGTCCTCGGCGTAGAACTCCACTAAGAGCGCGGCCTCGGTCCGGTCGGGGAGCATCCCGGCGACCTCCGCGAACTCCGTCGTCTCCGACGCCAGCCCGAGGAGGACGTCGTCGATCAGTTCGACGGCCGCGGGGTCGTGTTCGAGCACGTGGACGACGTCGCTGACGGTGTCGACGACGCTGTCGTAGGTCAGAAGCGCCACCGACTTGGTCTCCGGGAGGGGCTCTAGGGAGACGGTCGCCTCCGTGACGACCGCGAGCGTTCCTTCCGACCCCGCGAGCAGGTGCGCGAGGTTGACGACGCCCGGCTCGCCGAACTCGCCGTCGGCCTCGGCGACCAGCCGATCGAGGTTGTAGCCCGAGACGTTCCGTTTCATCTCCGGATACCGGCTGTGAACCTCCGCGGAGTGCTCGTCGAGGACCGCGATCACGCCGGCGGCGATCTTCGCCTCGGCGTCGCCCTCGGGGTCGGCGCGCTCGCGCAGTTCCTCGACGGTGACCTCGCCGAACGTCGTGACCGTCCCGTCCGCGAGGACGACCTCGACCTCCTCGACGTAGTGGTCGGTCTTCTCGTAGACGAGCGAGTGCGCGCCGGTGGAGTTGTTGCCGATCGCGCCGCCGATGGCGCTTCTGTTTCCGGCGGCCGGATCAGGGCCGAACGTCAGGCCGTGCTCGGCCGCGCGGTCGTTGAGCGTCGCGAGGACGGTCCCCGCCTGGACGTGTGCCTCGCGGGCGTCGGGGTCGACGTCGTAGACGGCGTTCATATGCCGCGCGAAGTCGAGAACGACCGCCTCGTTGACCGTCTGGCCGGCGAGACTCGTGCCGCCGCCGCGCGGAAGCACCGGGATCTCCTCGGCGGCGCAGTAGGAGACGACGCTCGCGACGTCGTCGGTCGAGGTCGGGAAGACGACGCCGATCGGCGTCACCTCGTACGCGCTGGCGTCGGTGGCGTACATCTGTCGCGTGTAGGTGTCGAAGCGGACTTCCCCGTCGATGCGCCGATCGAGGGCGTCGACCAGATCCGGCCGTTCGACCTCCTCGGAGACGTACTGGTAGTTCGAACGGGCGTCTCTCGCCGGAGCGGCGGTGGCTACACCGCCGTCGGGAACGGCATCACTATCGCTGTCAGGCATATGCGTACCACTGGGAGTAACTATCACTTATAGCCGCCGTTGTCGGCACACTGTGAGCTCTTCTCGTGACGCCGGATCTCACGGCCGTCCCGTGCCGTTTCAGCGCGTGTAGAAAACTGTCGTGTAGTTTCTCGAGTCGGAATCCGAGCGCCGTCTCCGGGATAATGCGACCAAAGCGTCGAATCGCACCGAAAGAAGACGCCTACAGGGTAAATTAAAGAACTATATAGTGGTTGTGTTCTACTCGTCTGCGGCGAACACGGCTTCGACGTCGTCGATCAGTTCCTCGTTTCCGACGTAGACCGGCGTCCGCGCGTGGAGGTCGTCCTTCTCGACGTCGAGCAGCGACTGATGACCGTCCGAGGACGCGCCGCCGGCGGTTTCGACGATGTATCCGACCGGATAGCCCTCGAACTGCACGCGCAATTTGCCTTCGGGGGCGTTCGTCAGCGTGGGGTAGCCGAAGATGCCGCCGTAGGTGAGCACCTGGTTCACGTCGCCGATCATCGCCCCGCCGTAGCGGAGTTTCATCGTGGGGTCCGACTCGACGCCGTCGACGAACGACCGGAACGCGTCGACCCAGTGCGGCACGCGGCCACCGAACCCGTACACGGTCGGATCGTCCGGGAGCGTGACGTTCTCGCGGACGACTTCGTACTCGCCGTCCTGGTGAACGACGTACTCGGTGACGGTGTCGTCGCGGGCGGCGATCATCGTCGTCGTCGCCCCGTACAGGACGTACGCCGCGGCGACGATGTCGTCGCCGCTCGCCGGCAGAGGGCCGTCGTAGACGGCGACGATCGTCCCCATCGCAGCGTTAGGTTCGAGGTTCGACGAGCCGTCGAGGGGGTCGACGCAGACCGACAGTCCGCTGCCGACGTCGACGCTGTCGGCGCGCTCCTCGCTGGCGTAGGTGCCGACGTTCGAGAGCGACCCGAGCCGGTCGAGAAAGAGCTCGTCGGCGTAGACGTCTGCGGCCTTCTGGGACTCGCCGGAGGGGTTCTCGCCCTCGATGGCGACGCGGCGACCGGGGAGGCCGCTGCGGACGTCCGGTGCAGAGCGCGCGACGACGTCGAGGACGGCGTCGACGGTGGCGCTGGTCGATTCGGGGTCGTTCGGCGCGGAATTTTCTCTCGTGGCCATCGGATCACTCATTCTGAATATCGGGAACTCGTTAGTTCCGTATGCGGTTATCTGAGGCATAAAATCTTTGTTCGCCTAGAACCCGCCTCTCGGCGCTGAAGCCAACGAAAATCAGTGTGAAACGAAGCGAGACGTACGATCGAGGTGAGCGGTCGAATTTACTCGAAAAGTAAACAGCATCTCTCACGAGTCGTGGGCACGCGCCAGCCGGTGCCAGGCGTCCACGCGGTCGCGGTCCACGTCGAGTGCGTCCGCGACGCTCTCGGGGTCGGCAGTGGCGAGTCGCCGCACCGAGTTGATCCCGGCACGGCGGAGCGTCGCCGCGGCCGTCTCGTCGATCCCATCGACCGCGGTAAGCGGCGTCGGCACGCTCCGTTCTCGCCAGGCGGACTCGGCGTCGCGCTCGGTGGCCCGCGTCCAGCGTCTGTCTGCCTCACTCCCGCGTCTCCCCTCTGCTGAGGTCTCCCTCAGCAGGTCGTCGCTTCCGCCGGCGCGCCACGCCGCCTCACCGTCCGTGGCGGCCGGGTCGTCGCTGTCGCAGTCGACCGTCTCGGCCGCCGAGTCGGGGTCGCCACCGCTCGCGGTCTGCTCGCGCCAGGCGGCCTCGCCGGCGGCTGCGTCGCCGGAGCCGTCGGATTCGGTATCGGTCGACCACCCCGACGAGGCCGCGATCCACGCCCGCTCGTCGTCGTCTAAGCCGCGGATCTGCGAGGAGCGTCGGTCGAGGTCGGACCCGCCGCCGTCGAGCGACCACGACAGCGAGTGCTCGCGCCGGATCTTCGCGGCGACGCCGGGGTTCACACCCGCCGCCGTCAGACCTCGATAGGCGATACGCTTCTCTGTGAAGTCCGTCAGTTCGATCTCCGAGTCCCGGAGCACGGCAGCGCTCTTCGGACCGACGAAGCGGAGGTCCTCGAAGCAGTCGGGGTCGACCGTCGGCTCCGCGGCGTCGTCAGCGCTCGCACCGCCCTCCTCGGCCGAATCGGCGTCGGGCTCTTCTGGCGTGACCGTGTTCCACGGCAGCGGGATGTCGAGTTCGCTGGTCTGCTCGCTGGCCGGTTCGCTGGCCGGTTCGCTGGCCGGTTCGCTAGCTACTGCATCGGCATCGTCATCGCACTCCGCTCTGCGCTCTCCTCGGCTCCTTCTTCGGCTCTCGCCTCGGCTCTCCCCGCGGCTCTGGTCGTCTGCGTCCGGCGGGCCTTCGTCTTCCACTGCGCGACCGAACCCCTCGGGGCCGATGATCCGGTCGTAGTCGCGGGCGGCGTCGAACACGTCCGATCCGGCGCGGCCGCCGCTCGGTACGTTCTCCCCGTCTCCTGCGTCCCCTTCCTCGCTCACACTTTCCTCCGTCGGGTTGTATCTCCGCAGTCGGCAACTTGAGTATTTTCGTCAGCGCGTCGACGGCTCCGCAGTCCCCGGAGCCTCGGCGCTCACGCCTCGCCTGGTCGCGGTCGGATCTACAGGTGAACAAGGCGAGTGCCTCGGGGCTTGATCCCGAGGCAGTTCACCGGCGACAGAGACAGCCACACCGATCCGCCGACGGGTTTTATTTCGGGTGCCTCCGTGGCGCTCGACAATGGCGATGATACGCGTCGAGGGGCTGCGGAAGACGTACGGGGACTTCCCCGCCGTCGTCGGCAGCGACTTCGAGGTCGATCGGGGGGAGATATTCGGCATCGTCGGGCCGAACGGGGCCGGCAAGACGACGACGCTGAAGATGCTCGCCGGGCTCGTCGATCCCACGGGCGGGACCGCCGAGGTAGCCGGCCGAAAGGCGGGCGATCCGGCGATGCGCCGGGAGTTGGGATTCCTTCCGGAGGAGTCCCCGCTGTACGAGGATATGACGCCGCGGTCGTATCTGCAGTTCTTCGCGGATCTCTACGACGTCCCGCGCAAGGAGGCGACCGAACGGACCGAAGCGACGCTCGACCGCCTGGAACTGGAGCACCGCGGGCGACGGCTCGGCGATATGTCGAAGGGGATGAAGCGGAAGGTCGCGATCGCGCGCTCGCTCGTCAACGATCCGGACCTCCTGATCTACGACGAGCCCGCCTCCGGGCTCGACCCGCTGACGACGAACTACGTGCTCGAGTTCACTCGCGAACTCGCCGATCAGGGCAAGACCGTGCTCTTCAGCGCGCACAACCTCTATCACGTCGAGAGCATCTGCGACCGGATCGTGATAATGAACCGCGGCGAGATCATCGCGCGCGGCACGGTCGCCGAGATCCGCGACGCCTACGGCGACACCGACTACCACGTCTTCACGACCGTCCCGGTCGAGGGGGCAGCGCCCGACCGGAGCTCTCAGTCGGCGACGACGCGCTACCGCACCGTCGTCGACGATATGGACGCCGTCGAGACGATCCGGGAACGGGCCGCCGCGGCCGGCGGCGAGGTCGTCGACATCCGGACCCGCGAACAGAGCCTCGAAGACATCTTCCTCGAGTTGGCGCGAGAGACGCCGCCCGCCGCCGCTGCAGGGGAGGGGAGAGAGCCCGCGGAGCGACGCGGCGGAGAGGCCACAGAAGCGGCAGCCGGCGGGCAGGACTCCGACGTCGACGCCGACGCCGACTCCGACACCGACGCTGGCGGGGGTCGCACGCGGTGACGCGCTCGATCCGCGAGCGCCTCGCGGCCGTCGTCAGAATCGCTCGCTGGGAGGTCGAGCGCTCCGCCGGGGTCGTCGACCGGCGAACGGCGATCCTCGGCGTCGTCGCGCTCCTGCTCGCAGGCACCATCGTCGGGGCCGGAGCACTCGCCGGCGGGGTCGCGCTCGACCGCGACATCTACCGCGTCGGCGTCGCTCCCGACAGCCCCTATCGCGAGCCCGTCGAGCGCAGCGTCGCGCTCGATGCGCGCCCAGCAGATCCCGACGCACTCCGCGCTGGCGACGTCGACGTGCTCGTCCGCGACGGGCAGTTCCGGGCCGCCGACACGCCGAAGGGACGCGCGGCCCTGTCGGAGTTCCGGTCGGCCGTTCGCGGGTACAACGTCGGACTGATGCGCTCCCAGGAGAACGGCTCGGCGGCGTTCCCCGTAGTGGTCGTCCTCCAGTACGTCTCGCGGAGCGCCGGCCTGCCCGACGGTGCTGTCGCCGACGACGGCGGCTCCGGCGGTGGAGCGGCCGGCGCGGGTGGCGGCGGTGGCGACGGAGGGGCCGGGGGGGACGCGGCCGGGGTCGGAGGCGGGCCCACGTCCGGTGACGGCGGCGACGGCTCGGCTGCGACCGACTCCGGCGGCCGGCTCGGCGTCCCCGCGCTCGGCGGCATCAACCCGCTCGGCGGCGGTTCCGGGTCGCCGGCGGAGATCCAGCCGCCGTTCCCCTTCGGCTCGCTGGTCCTCGCGTTCCTCTTCTTAGTGCCGATGAACTTCGTGGTCCAGGCTTACGGGAGCACGATGCTCAACGAGCGGATCAACCGCCGCGGCGAACTCCTGTTGGTCGCGCCCGTCTCACCGGGAGACATCGTCGCCGGCAAGACGCTGCCGTATCTCGGCGTGATGCTCGCCGTGACGGCGCTCGTCGCCGTGGGTATCGGCGGGAGCGTCGTCGCCGTCGCGGCCGTCGTCCCGATCGCGCTGGTCTTCCTCGCGGCGACGTTCGCCGGCGCGATGTTCGCGCGGTCGTTCAAAGAGCTCACCTTCGTGACGGTCACCGTCTCGGTGTTTCTGACCGCCTACACGTTCGTGCCCGCCATCTTCGCGAACGTCACGCCGATCGCGCTCATCTCGCCGCTGACGGTGGTCGTCCAGGATCTCCAGCCGCTGGAGACGGTGACGCCCGGCGCGTTCCTCTTTGCGACCGGGCCGTTCGTCCTCTGTGCCGGCGTGTTGTTCCTGCTCGGGGCCGGCATCTACCGGGAGGAGGACCTGTTCACGCAGCGGCCCGTTCCACTGAAGTTCCTCGACGCCTTGGACGCCCGAGTGTCGCGGCCGCGCGACGTGGCCGTGCTCTCGGGACTGTCGATCCCGTTCGTCTTCGTCGCCGAACTACTCGCGATCGCCGTCCTCTTCGCGCTCCCGGTCTCGCTGACGGTCCCGCTGCTGTTGGTCGTGGTCGCGCTCGTCGAGGAACTCGCGAAGAGTCTGCACGTCTACGCCGTCTTCGAGAGCGACACGTTCCCGCGGACGCGACGCGTGGCGCTCGTCCTCGGCGCGCTCTCGGGGCTCGGCTTCTTCGTCGGCGAGAAGTTCACCGCCGTCGCGCAGGTGGTCGGCCTCCCCGAGTTGGCGCTGGGACAGGCCGCCTTCGCGACCTCCGGGATCGGCGTGTTCTCGGCGGCGGGACTCCTCGTCGCCCCGCTCGTCCTGCACGTCGTTACCGCGGGGATCACGGCGCTCGGCGCGAAGCGCGACCGCCGCTGGTACGCCGTCGCATTCCTCGCCAGCGTCCTCGTGCACACGGCCTACAATCTCACGGTGGTGAGTCGCCTTGGCTGACCGCACCGACCCGCGGCTGACGATCGCCCGCCGGGAGCTGGGTAGTCTCCGCAAGGAGAAGACGATCGTTCTGGCGCTCGCGCTGCAGGTTTTCATCGCGGCGTTCTCCTCGTTTCTGGTCGTCGGCCTCGTCTCTCTGTACGATCCGGGACAGGTCGACGGCTACGAGGTCGACGTCGCGGTCACCGGCGACGCGGCCGACGACCTGATCCGGGCCGCGGCGGAGGTTCGCGGCATCGACGCGCAGTTCTACCGCTCCGAGGAGACGGCGATGCGGGCGTTTCAGGAGTACCGGGCGACCGGGATCGACGCCGTCCTCGTCGCGGAGACCAGAGATCGGCGGGTGTTCGTGCGGGCGGTCGCGCCCGACTCGAACGTCCAGACGACGATCGTCGTCGTCCAGTTGCGCGACGTGGTGCGCTCCTTCGAGCGCGCAGAGCGGAGCGAGCGAGCAGCGTCGCTCGACGCGCTCCCGCTCGCACTCCCACCGGAGGCGGCTTCGAGCCCGTACTTCAGCTTCACCTACACGATCTTGCTTCCGCTGTTGCTCTTTCTGCCGGTGTTCATCTCCGGGTCGATCACGGTCGACTCGCTCACCGAGGAGATCGACCGAGGGACGCTGGAACTGCTCCGCGTCGCCCCCGTCTCGCTGTCCGACGTCGTCGACGGGAAACTGCTCGCGGCCGCCGGCATCGCGCCGGTGCAGGCCGCGCTCTGGATCGCGCTCCTCGAACTCAACGGGACGAGCGTGACGAACGCGCCCGCGCTGCTCGCGCTCGTCGCCGCGATGGCGCTCCTGATCTGCGGGCTCGGGGCAGCGATCGCGCTGCTCGCCCCCGAGCGCCGGGCCGCGCAGTTCCTCTACTCGATCGGCGTGCTGTTCGTCTTCGGCGGGACGACGCTGCTCCCAAACGGCCCGGTCAACGCCGCGTCGCGGCTCGCGATCGGGAGCGCCGGACGCGCCGAGTTCCTCGCTGTCGTAGCGCTCGTGGTGGTCGCAGTCGGCGGCTACGCCGGGGTGCGTCGGCTCGTCGGCCGCGTCGACGCCGACGAACTGTGAGCGACCCCGGCTTCGGTTCACGGTCGCCCACCTGTCCGAGTCGAAGCCGGAACGCACACAAAGCCGGACCGTCCAAAGGCATCTATGGGACTCGGAGGAACCGCAAAGAAGCTGCAGAAGGTGACGGAGATGGCCGAGGACGTCTACACGCGTCTGAACGACCTCCGCGATCAGATCGTGGAGATGCGTGAGACGACCCAGGAGACGAGCGACCGCGTCGACCGGTTAGAGCGGGAGACCGCGGAGATGCGCGCGGTGTTGGACGCTCTCGCCGAGAAGGAGGGCATCGACGTCGAGAGCGTTACCGCGGAGGCACACATCGCCGAGGCAGAAGCCGACGCCGACGCTGACGCCGACGCTGACGCCGACGCGCCCGCGGCCGACGAGAGCGAGTCGACGTCCGCTGAGTGAGCGTCGGCGGTTCCGGCGGGGGCGGCCGCGACGCGCCCCGCTGATCACTCATCCGACGAGCCGTCCGTGTTCGACTTTCAGACACCGATCCTGCACGAAGTCGAGCCCCGAGCCGACGGCCCGCCGACCCGCCTCGTCGTCGGTGATGTCTAACTGGAGCCAGATCGCCTCGACGTCACCGACTGTCTCGCTGCGTTCGATGGCGGCGTCGACGATGGCCCCCGCCTCCTCGCTCGGGCGAAACACGTCGACGACGTCGACGGCGGTCGAGTCGGGCACGTCCGCCAGTGAATCGTAGGCGGTCTCGCCGAGCACCTCGTCGGCGAAGGGGTTGATCGGAACGATGCGGTAGCCGTGCCGCTGGAGGTACGCCGGGACCTCGTGGGCGGCCTTGCCGGGCGTGGTCGAACACCCGACGACGGCGATGACGTCGTGTTCGAGTACCACTCGCAGTTCGTCGTCGCGTTCGAGCATACACGGCACGACGCGGAGAGTCGGCAAAATTCTGTCTGAGTAGCCGGCCCGTCCGAGCGCCTCTGTCGCTCGCCGGCTGGACCGTCCGAGCGCCTCTGTCGCTCGCCGGCTGGACCGTCCGAGCGCCTCAGTCGCTCGCCAGCCGGACCGACGGCGGTCCGTCTTCCTGGGTCGTGATGATGCCGTCGAACAGCTGCTTCAGCGTGTTCATCGTCTGGTCGTCGTGGGCGCTCGCGTCGATGGCGAACACCCCGAGCCCGTCGACGCTCTGGATCCGACCGGTGAAGACGTGGAGGAACCGGAACACCGTCTGGAGGTCGGCGTACATCAGCAGCGTCGACAGCGAGTGCAGCATCACGCGGTTCTGCTGGATCCCCCGGTCCTGGTAGAACACCTGGAGGAACTCCGAGAGCTTGATTCCGATCCCGGTCATATCGACGGGCGAGGACGTGTACTTGATCCGATCGTCGTCGCGGATGTCGCCGACGCCCTGCTGGCGCGTGACGCAGTCGACGACCGCCACCGGACGGTCTTCGTAGTCGATGCGCGTCTCGAAGTCGCGGAGCACGCGATCGGCACCGTCTTTCGTGGTCACGATGATCGCACCTTCTCCTTGTCTCGTCCCCGACGCGAGGACGTCGAGGCAGAGCGAACGCTTCCCCGAGAGCGGGGGGCCGCTCACGAGGATGTTCGTTCCCGGTGGGACCTCTGCGTCGAGGTCCGGGCCGAGGTCATACATCTGGTCTCCTCGGCGTCGAGCCGCTGGCTAAAACAGAAGCGTTGATCGTCCGGTTGGTCGACTCGCCGGGAGTCATTAGACGAGTAGACCATATCGGGTGCAGATAATATTCTTTTTGATTGCTCCGGTCCCCACCGCGGAACGGATCTGGAGGAGTGACTGTCGGTGTACACCGGTTTCTCGCTCGGATTCGGGCGCCCGGCGTCAGTTCAGATCACGCTCACGGTCTCGGCTACGCGGCCGACCACGAACGCCGCCGTCGCGAGGAACATCCCCCGTTTCAGCCGGCGCTGTGCGGCGGCCGGGCGGTCGAACGACTGCGCTACCGCCGTCAACATCACACCGTCCGCCGGGACGACGAGAAGCAGGTACGCCAGCCCGAAGATCCCCATCGCGTACGGGAGCGCGCTCGCCGCGACGGCGACGACCAACACCGCGGCGCCGACGCGAAGCGCCACGGACTCACCGACGACGATCGGGAGCGTCCGAAGCCCCTCCTCCCTGTCGCCGGCGAGGTCCTCGACGTCCTTGACGATCTCGCGGGTCAGCGTCGCCAGGCCGGCCAGCGCGAACAGCACGAGTGCAGCCGGGTCGCCGAGCCGGCCGACCGCCGCGGCCCCGAAGAGGAACGTGGATCCGGTCAGATACGCCACGACGACGTTGCCGACGCCGGGAAGCCCTTTGAACAGTTCCGTGTACGCGAGGAGTGCCGCCAGATTCGCTACCGCGATCGCGATCGCCACGACCGGGAGCACCAGGGCGGCGACGACGGCTCCGAGAAACAGCGCGACGCTGAACGCGAGCGCTCCGCGGGGCGACACCGCACCCCGCGGGATCGGCCGATCGGGGCGGTTGATCCGGTCGATGTCGCGGTCGAAGTAGTCGTTGATCGCGTTGCCGGCACCGGTCGCGAAGACGGTCGCGAGCACGGCCGCGACGACGGCGGTCGGCCCCGACCCGAATCCGGAGGCGACGAACGCGCCGGTGAACGTGAGTACGCCCGCGGCGACCGCGTTTCCGGGACGCGTGAGTTCGAGCAGTCCCCGGAGCGTCGCCGTCGGCGCGCCATCGCCGGATCCCATTACCTACTGCGTGACCGCGGCGGCGAAATAAAGGGCGCGGAGTCGGCCGCCGAATCGACAGCCGTGACTCGTCGGAAGTCGTGTCGACGTGAGAGAACGGTCGGCCACGGCGGAACGGGGCCGTGCCGTGGTGTCGCCGCGGTAGAGCGGCCTTACGCCTCGGTCAGTCGCTCGGCGATGTCGAGTGCCGTCTCGCGGTCGGCGTCGGTCACGACGCCGATCGTGCGGTCACCGTCTTCCCACGCCACGGCGACGCGGCCCTCCATCTCGCTGACGTTCGCGCTCACGCCACCGATCTCGACGGGCGTCGCGTCGCCGCTCGCGTACGGCAGCGACTCCGTCGTGCTCGTGAACACGGTCACGTTCGCGGCTCCGGTGTAGCGGGCGACGGCCGTCTCGCCGCCGTAGTTCAGCACCGCGCCCTCGCTGAACTCGTACGCGGAGTCGGCGAACTCGGGGACTTCGACGCCGGTCGCGCCCTGGAGCGCCTCGAAGGAGTCGATCCGCTCTCCGGACGGGCGCTCGTCGGTCGGCGGCTCGAAGGTGCTGTCGGCGACGTCGATGTCGAACCGCGTCTCCGTGTAGACGACCGTCACCGTGCCGTGCTCACCGCTGAACTCCTGCTTGAGGACGTCCGCGGAGTCGACGGCGATCCAGTGCGTGACGCTGCCGGTCCGGCTCTCGTTTTTCGGCTCGACTTCGACGACCCAGCTGTCGGTTCCGTCGACCGTCTCACGGCCGGTTCGGGTGGCGGTCGTGTTCTCCTCGGTCCAGTCGTACGCCGCCGATCGGAGTCGCTCGCCGGCCTCGCGCATCGCTTCCTTCTGGCTCTCGTTGAGGTCGGCGTAGCCGGTCGCGTCCATCGGGGTCGCCGCGTCACCCATCGGGGCGTCCATCGGGGCGTCGCCCATCGCCGCCGGACCCATCGCGTCTCCCGACTCGTTCGAGACGACGCGCGTCACACCGGTCTGTTCGTCGTGGATCCAGCCGGCGCTCCCGTTCGTCCCGAGGACGACCGTCCGGTCGTCGCTCGACACGGCCATTCGCGACCGGTTGTCCTCGGCCACGGTGAAGGAGACCTCGTACGTCCGCGTGTCGGTCTCGTTAGCCGCGGTCACGGTCGCCGCGCCGACGACGGTCTCGGCGCTCTCGTACCGCTGTTCGGCGTCGTCGAGAATCTCCGCGCCGGAGGGCGCACCGACGTCCGTGACCGCCATTCCGGCCACCGTCGCGACGCCAAGCAGTGCGACCACCCCGAGGACGACCATCGTTCCGATTCCGCCTCTGTCGCTACCGCCAGTTCCCACCATTACCGGTGATTAGTCCCCGACGAGTAAAGGCGCTGCGGCCGGGGAGGTTCTGTGTCCTTTCTCCCGCGGTACGTCGCGGCAGCCGCCTAATTACCGGGGGAGAGAGCTTTTGCCCGTCGGGGTACAGGTGTACGTAGTGACTTCCGTGCCGAACGACCCGCCGACCGAGCGCTCCGTCTCGGCCGGCGAGTCACGTTCTCAGACGACGAGCGAAGGCGCGTCGACGCCGATCGTGTCGGTCGACGGCGTGACGAAACGGTATCAGCTGGGCGGCACCGTGACGGCGCTCGACGACGTGTCGCTGTCGCTCGATGCGGGCTCGTACACCGCGGTGATGGGGCCGAGCGGCTCCGGTAAGTCGACGCTGCTCAACCTCGTCGGCGGACTCGACACGGCCGACGAGGGCAGCGTCCGCGTCGCCGACGACGACCTGGGCGCGGCGTCGGAGTCGCGGCGCGCCGCCAAGCGCGGCACCGACATCGGGTTCGTCTTCCAGACGTTCAACCTGATGCCGCGACTCACCGCGGTCGAGAACGTCGCCCTGCCCCTCGTGTTCGACGGGTGGGACCGGACGGAACGACTCGACAGAGCGCGGACGGTGCTCGACGACGTCGGCCTCGGCTCCCGGTACGACCACAAGCCGAACGAGCTCTCCGGGGGCCAGCGTCAGCGCGTCGCAATCGCCCGAGCGCTCGCGCCGGAGCCGTCGATCCTGCTGGCGGACGAACCGACCGGGAACGTCGACACCGAGACCGGAGCCGAGATTATGGGACTCCTGAGCGAGATCCACGAGCGCGGGAACACGATCCTCCTCGTGAGCCACTCCCGGCGCATCGCCGAGCACGCCGAGCAGATCGTTCACGTCCGCGACGGCCTGATCGAAGAGATCGAGGACGTCAGCGAAACGACGCCGGACAGTGACGTCGGCACCGGACGACGGGGGCGCTGACGATGGAGTTCAGCGAGGCGCTGCGGATCGCAGCCCGGTCGATCCGTGCCCACCGACTGCGCTCGGGACTGACGGTCGTCGGGATGGTGATCGGCATCGCCTCCGTGATCGTCTTCGCGACGTTCGGCGCGAGCGTCCAGGCCGCGGTCATCGCCGATATCGGCGACACGAACGCCAACAATATCTTCGTCACGCCCGCGAGCGGCGACGACGGGCCGCCGGGCAGCTTCTCCGGCTTCGGCCAGCCCGTCTTCACCGAGATCGACGTGGAGCGACTCCGCGAACAGAGCGGCGTCGAGGCTGTCGTCCCGCAGGGGATCGTCGGGCTCTCGACGATGACCTACGGCGAGCAGACGATCGCCCAGCGGCAGGCGACGGCGACGGTGCCGGCGACGTTCACCGAGAGCACGCTCGTCAGCGGGGAGGCGTTCGCGCTCGGGGCCAACGAGACCGTGCTGAACGAGGCGGCGGCGGGAGCGTTCGACCGTAACGTCACCGTGGGGTCGACGGTGGAACTGACGCTCGCGTCGGGAGCGACGCGGACCGTGACCGTCGTCGGCATCACCTCGGGGACGCGCGGCGGGTTCGTCTCCGGCTTCGGGGAGGCGACGCCGCGGGTGTATCTGCCGGCCGACCCGTTCTACGAGGCGACGGTCGAGAGCCCCTCCGTCGGGGCTGACGTCCGGGCGTACCCGCAGGTGACCGTCGTCGCGGACCCGAACGCCGTCGAGTCAGTCACGGAGGCGACGGAGGAGTATCTGACGACGGAGTCGGACGCCGCCCAGCTCGTCTCCGGGGAGACCGAGATCCGCGTCCAGACCAGCGGTGACATCGTCGACGCGATCCAGCAGGTGATCAGCCGGATCACGCGCTTCGTGACCGGGATCGCGGTGATCTCGCTCGTCGTCGCGGCCATCGGCATCGCCAACATCACGCTCGTCTCCGTCACGGAGCGGACCAAGGAGATCGGGATTATGAAGGCCGTCGGCGCGACCAACCGCGACACGATGCAGCTGTTTCTCACCGAGTCGGCGCTGCTCGGGACGATCGGGGCGGTCGTCGGCGTCCCGGTCGGGCTCGCGGTCGCGTGGGGAGCGACGCGGTTCGCCGAGGTGGGATTCACGATCGCCGGCGACTGGGTCGTCTTCGCTGTCGGCGTCGGCGTCGGCGTCGGCATCGTCGCCGGGCTCTACCCGGCCTGGCGCGCCTCGAAAGTCGACCCCATCGAGGCGCTCCGCTACGAGTGACCGACCCGCCGACGCGTCCGGCGTTGCGGGCTGCGCACAATAAGTGCGGCCCTCGAACAACCGAAAAAGCGATTTTCAGGCCTCAGTCTCGTGTAGAAACAAATACGTCGTTTTAAGTGTGCGCTGTTGCTACAATACAGGCAGAGATTAATACAAATGAGCGTAACAGAGCAGACAGAGACGAGTAACACGACGGGTCCGAACGTCGTGGCTGTCGTGACCGCGACGTTCAGTGTGATCGTGATACTCGCCATCGTCGCGTACTCGGTGATGGCGAACGTCGTCAACTGGGTCGCCGTCGATCTTCTCACGTATCCCGTGGCGGGCGTCGCGCCCTTCGTGGTCATCAGCGGCGCGATTCTGACGATTCCGATCCTCATCCCGACCGCCCTGATCTCCGCGCAGTTTCTGAACTAACATCGACGTAACCACCTTGCGGTCGACGTAACCACCTGACACCGGTGTCCGCGATTCGTTAAGTACGAGCCGTGGGTACGGACGTACGCGACACAGAGACCGTTCCAATGTCACAACAGAAATCCGATTACGTAGACGACGCTGGCATCGACGCGACGCTCGACGAGCACCCCGACGACGAGGCGATCGAAGAGACCGTCGAGAGCCTCGAAGCAAACGGGTTCGACGTCGTCGTCGTCGACGACACCGACGAGGCGCTCGAAACCCTCCAGTCGCACATCCCGGCGGGCGCGTCGGTGATGAACGGCCACTCCACGACGCTCGAAGAGGTCGGCTTCACCGACTACCTGAACGAGGGCGACCACGACTGGGAGAGCCTACCCGCAGAGATCTGGAGCATCGACGACGACGAGGAGCGACAGGCCGCCCGGCGGGCGTCCCAGACCGCGGACTACTTCCTCGGCGGCATCAACGCCATCTCCCAGACGGGCGAACTCGTCGCCGCCGACCGCTCGGGCAGCCGGATCGGTGCGTACCCGTTCGCCGCCGGCAACGTCGCCATCGTCAGCGGCGTGAACAAGATCGTCCCCACGCTCGAGGACGCGCTCGACCGACTCGAATCGGTCGCGTATCCGCTGGAGAACGAGCGAGCACAGGAGGCCTACGGCGTCGAGTCCGCGATCGCGAAGCAGCTGATCTTCCGCCAGGAGCTAGAGGAGGGTCGCACGACGGTCGTGCTCGTCCGCGAGCAGTTGGGCTACTGAGAGGGCTTATCGTAACTGTTCGGAGATTCTCGCCGTCCCGTCCGGCGAGAAATCTACGACGACTTACGACAATCCCTGTGAGACGGACCGGCAGCCACCCGTCACCGAGGAAACGGTTTTCTCGTCATCTCGCGTGAGAGTCGTATGCTCTCGCCGCTCGTCCGTCTGTTCGAGGGTCTCTCCGCGATCGAAGCGACGGTGCTCGTGCTCGTCCTCTCGGTCGCGAGCGCCGTCGCGATGGAGTTCGTCGTCCTGCGAGTCGCTCGCCGCTACGTCGCGAACACCGACACCGAGTACGACAACATCGTCGTCGCTACGCTCCGCCCGCCGCTGGTTCTGACCGCGGCGCTCGCCGGCGTCTACCTCCTCACGCAGATCCCCGCCGTCCGCTCGTCGGTCGTCCTCGGTCCGCAGACGCTCGACGACGTGTTCGGCCGGCCCTCGCTTTCGGTCATCGTCCTCGTCTGGGCGTACGCCGCGAACGAAGTCGTGAACCGCTTGGTCGCCGCTGTCAACGAGGAGGGTGGCCGATTCGACTTCGCCCCCGTCTTCTCGAACGTCTGGACGCTGTCGGTGCTTCTCGGGAGCGCCGGCACGCTGCTTTGGCTCTGGGGGATCGAGATCACCCCGCTGCTCGGCGCGGCTGGCGTCGCGGGCATCGCGGTCGGGTTCGCGGCGAAAGACACCGTCGCGAACTTCTTCGGCGGGATCGCGCTGTACTTCGACGACACGTACAAGCTCGGCGACTTCGTGGTGCTCGACGACGGCACGGCGGGCACCGTGGTCAAGGTGGGCGTGCGGTCGACCACGCTGCTGACGCGCGACGAGGTGATGGTCACGGTCCCCAACGCGACGCTCAACGCCGCGAAAGTGACGAACGAGTCGGCCCCGCAGCGCCGCCGTCGCGTCCGCGTTCCGATCGGCGTCGCCTACGGCACCGACGTCGACGCCTTCGAGGAGCTCGCGGTCCGGGTGGCCGTCGCCGAACCGCTGGTCCTCGACTCGCCGAAGCCGCGGGCTCGCTTCCGTTCGTTCGGCGACTCCGCGCTCCAGTACGAACTGCTCTGCTGGGTCAACGGCCCGACGCGGCGGCGACGCGCCCAGCACGAGCTCAACCGCGCGCTCTACAAGGCCCTGCAGGCCGCCGACATCGAGATCCCGTACCCGAAGCGCGAGGTGACGGTCACGGCGGCAGATGCGGGCGCGCCTGTCTCGACGAACGCGCCCCCGGATCCACGGGGCCGAGTCGCGGGCGACGGCAGCGGGGACGCCGGCGGTACAACGGGCGACGGAGCCAGCCAGTCCTGAGCGGTCGCCGACGTTCCGACCGGCACGGTCGGAGCGCTTTCCGCACCACAGTACCTTTGCGTCTGTATAGCTAGGCATCTAGTACGCAGATGGACCGACCCCGCAACGACCCGTTCGAGGCCGCCGGACATCCCCACACAGATGACCGACCCTGAAGCGCTTCCCGACGACTCCCCGCTCGTTGCGGAGGCGCTCGACGCCCTCGGAGATACGGTGTACCTGTGTACACCGGACGGGGACCTCGTCTACTGGAACGACGCGCTCCCGACGGTAACCGGCTACGCGGACGCCGAGATCGACGCGATGACCGCGACCGACTTCTTCACCGCGGACCGAGCGAGGGTCGAAGACGCGATCGCGACAACGCTGGAGACGGGCGAGCGAGTCACCGTCGAGGCCGATCTCGTGACGAGCGACGGCGAGCAGCTCCCGTACGAGTTCTCTGGCGTCCCGCTGACGACGGATGCGGGCCGGCAGCTGGTCGCCGGTGTCGGCCGGAACGTCTCGGAGCGCCGGCGGAACGAAGCGGAACTCCGCCGCCAGCGAAGCGAGCTCTCGGTGATGCTCGACAACGCGCCCGTCGTGCTGTTCACTCTCGACGTCGACGGCGTGTTCACGGAGTCCTGCGGGAGGGGACTGGCGGAACTGGGACTGACAGACGACGAACTGGTCGGAGCGTCGATCTTCGACGTCTACGAGGACGCGCCCGTGATCCGCGAGAACGCGCGGAGTGCGCTCGACGGGTCTCGAGTACGTGAGGAGGTGACCGTCGACGGCACGACGTTCGACACGATCTATCAGCCTGTCTTCGACGACGACGGAGCCGTCGAGCGCGTCATCGGCGTCGCCGTCGACGTCACCGAACGCAAGGAGCGCGAACGCGAACTGGAGCGGTACGAGGCGTTCATCGAAAACTCTCGAGACATCGTTATGCTCGTCGACGCCGACGGAACTGTCCGCTACGAGAGCTCCGCGGTCGAACAGGTGCTCGGCCACGCGCCCGGCGAACACGTCGGCGACTCGATCTTCGAGTACTTCCACCCCGAGGACCGCGCCGAGGCCGTCGAGAGGTTCGCCGAAGCCACCGAGCGCTTCGGGCCGACGGAGTCGATCGAAGTGCGGGCCGAGGCCGCCGACGGCTCTTGGCGGTGGCTCCAGGCGATCGGGACGAACCGCCTCGACGACCCGGCGATTCGGGGGATCGTCGTCACCGCCCGAGACATCACGGAGCGCAAGTCCTACGAGCAAGAGTTGGAGACGCGGAACGAACAGCTGCTGGTGCTCAACCGGATCGTCCGCCACGACATCCGCAACGATATGTCGGTCTCGCTCGGCTGGAGCGACCTGCTCGAAGACCACGTCGACGAGGAGGGGCGGGAGATCCTCGACCGCATCCACAACCACGACCAGCACGTCGTCGACCTCACGAAGACCGTCCGCGATTTCGTCGAGACGCTCGAAGACGACACGGACCCGACGCTCGAACCGATCGCCGTCGAGCGGGTCGTCGACGACGTCCTCGAAACGTGGACCCGAGCGTACGGGGACGCCGAACTCGACGTCGTGGATGTTCCCGACGCACACGTCGACGCCAACGAACTTCTCACGTCGGTCTTTCGGAACCTGCTGAACAACGCCGTCCAGCACAACGACAAGGAGACCGCACGCGTGCGTATCGACGGCGACGTTCGCGAGGAGACGGTCGTCGTCCGCATCGCCGACAACGGGCCGGGGATCCCCGACGACCGCAAGGACGCCGTCTTCGGACGCAGCGACGCCGGGCTGGACGATCCGGCCGCCGGCGTGGGGCTCTATCTCGTCGACACGCTCGTCGCGCAGTACGGCGGATCCGTCTCGCTCGACGACAACGACCCGGAGGGAACGGTCGCCGTCGTCGAACTTCCGCGGGCGTGACGCGGTGGAGTAGCGTGCGGTCTCGTCGCTACGGTTTCTGTCGTCGAGAGGAGAGAAAGAGAGCCGGTGGAGGGCTACGCGGGAAATATTTGGAAGCTCTGGTAAAAACACCCCATCTGAAGGGGGTGCGTCAGCGTGACGCCGCTGGACTTCATCGCGAAACGCGACAGCGGCTCGGCCAGCTGGACGCGAGCCGACCCCGAAGCGGCACTGATCGAGCGGATCGCCTGGAACACGTGGCTCGTCACGCTCCCAGACAGCGACGACGCCCACGAAGTCTCGCTGCACCGCGACCACGGCGCGCTCAGCGGCGAGTGCACGGTGCGTGAGACGGGCGAGCAGTGTCCGGCGCGGAAGTACCGCGACGCCGACGAGCCGTGCGCACACCTCTGTACGCTCCGCAAGGCGCTCGTCTTCAACGACGAAGCCGACGACGGAACCACGATCGAGGTCTTCGAGCGCGACGACGTCGAGATCGCGGCGGCCGACGCCCACATCGAGGACGCGATGGCCGACGGTGGCCGGGAGGTGTCTCGATGAACCCCCGTTTCGAGTGGATCAACTGGAGACCAGAAATGGGGCCAAACCAAACTGCGTGGGCCCACTCGAATCTCGTCGAAAATATCGCCGATAGCCTCTCACGATGGGGAATCGAAAAGTGGGGCCAAACCCACCCCCCCGATGGACGGAGCGCTTCCCGTATGCACACACGCAGCGTGTGCCCGGAAACAGGCAGCGGCGCGCGCGCTGCCGCGCATAATGCGGCCGGGCGGACGCCCGCAGGCGTTGGGCCGGCAACGGAGGTTTCGGGCTGATGGGACAGAGAGTCCGGTCGCGGATCAACGACGACGACCGTCTCGAAGCGCTCGAAGCCGCTGCGGACGAACACGGCTCCACCGCTGAGGCGATCCGGCACGCGATCGACGTCGCCTACTGCGACGCCGACAACAACACCGAACCATCGGCCGAGGCGGACCTGCCGAGGGACCTACGCGACGCCTACGCAGCGCTCTGCGACCGGTACGGAACGGACAGCCGGATCGGGCTGGAGTCGGCGATGTCGGTGGTCGCACAGGCGACGAAGACGCCGAAAGACGACACGAAACGAACCGTGCTGGAGCCGCTCCGGCAACGCGGTTACATCGGGGTCCATCCGGGGAGGACGTCGGTCACAGTGGTCATCCCCAAGCGGGCGGCAGCGGACGGAGGTGAGCGGCGATGAACGCGGTCACGACGGTCGCGGCGGCACTCAAGCGAGCGACGCTGAAGACGGACGACGGCGACCTCGTGCTCGACTTCCCCGGCGGCGAGCGGCTTCGGCTGAAGACGCAAGCCACACGACTCTCGACCGACGGCGACGTAACCGACCGCGAGCCGATCCCGCTGAACACGGAGGTCGACTTCGACGACAACGGCTCGTGGTGGCGAGCGACGCCGGACGGAACCGCGGACGCAGCACCGGGCATCGAGGAACTGCTGGAGATCGAGATCGACCCACACTTGGAGAACGTCGGCGACGTCGACTACGGCGAGGGGATCGAGTCCGACGGCGGCTGGCCGGTGAGCGACGCAGTCGACCACGGCGACTACGAACCGCTGGATATGGCGAACAACATCGACGACGAGCGCGTTCGCCAGCGGATCGCGTGGATCGACGGGATGGGCCGTGCCTACGCTCACTCACTCGACAGTCAGGATACGAAGCCACTCGCCGATAGAGGTGAGATCCCGCCAGAAGAGGACGTGATTCTGAACCCCTCGAACGGGTCGGAGATCGCCGGCCACGCCGATCACGAGGCGTTTTCGGTGTTCCGCTTCGGCGCGGGCGACCTGGTCGACATCCACCTCTCCTGCGGCGAGTG
The DNA here is from genome assembly GCA_003665935.1 of Halobellus sp. Atlit-31R. Lineage (GTDB taxonomy): Archaea > Halobacteriota > Halobacteria > Halobacteriales > Haloferacaceae > Haloquadratum. The sequence continues at coordinate 167,995 of QPLR01000005.1, forward strand.
CGGGACTCGCTGGATCATCGAGGACGTGCCGAAGGAGGTTGCAGAGAGTCCGGGCGACTATCTCGACTCGGAGGGAGACCGATGAGTGAGGCAGTGTCGGACCGGTTTATGACTCTCAGCGAGCACGACGCGCTCGGCGACGGTCATACGGTCGGCGTCCTCCACGGCTACGACCGCGGCTCGGAGACGGTCCGCTTCGAGGACGTCGGTGCGACGCTGTGGGCGAAGTTCGGTTACGAGTTCGTCGACAGCGAGACGCGCCTGTTCGTCGCCTCGGACGGCGGCGAGGAGGTCTCGCAATGACGTTCAAACACCGACTCCCAAACGCGGGCCTCCGACCCTACGCCCACGAGAAGGGCCGAGCGCGGAACGACGATGACGAGTTCGAGTACGCGGACTACGAGCGGCTGCTCTCCGACGAGACGTACTGTAGGCTCGCCGAACTCCGATGGCTCGCGTCCGAACTGGAGACAGAACTCGCTCACGACGACGTCTTAGCCGACAGCGACGTCCACGACGCGATCTTCGACGCGGTGGCGAACACGGACGCACCGATCGTCGAAGCCGTCGACGAGTACGTGGCCGGAAAGATGGCCACGCAGCGTTCGGGGGTGTACGAGCGATGACGACGCTGGCAGACTACGACGGCGGCGTCGACCGCGACGACTGGCGCGAGTACGTCGTCGAGGACTCGCTGACGGGCTACCTGATCGATGTCGCCGGACGCAACGAGGTCAACGACGCGAAGCGGCTGAAGCTGCTGCGGTGTCCAGTCTGCGGCCGCTCGTGGACGTGGCAGTGGGACGCTGAAGGCGAGAATCCGCTCGCGACGCACCTCGAACGCGTCCACGGGCCGGCCGACTTCGGACTCTGCGAGCGAGGTGAACGATGAGCCGGTCTGAGCGCGTGGTCGGCGCGGCAGAGAATGTCGACCTCCGCGAAGCGGACGAAGAGACGCCATTCGATCGGGACGTCGACGAGCGGCGCGTCATCGCGGCGTACTGCTGTACGTGCGAGGCGTCGGCGACGATTCTGGCAGAAGCGGGCCGGACGCGGCGCTGGGAGCACGACGAGCGGAACGCATCGCACGTGGTCGACTACTGGGGGGAAGACTGATGAGTGCAACACGTAGCGACAACACGACGTCGCAGCCGCCGGCCGTCATCGACGTCGACGTGGTCGGCGATCGCGTGCTGGCGACGGTCGAACGCGGTGACATCGCGATCGTCGTCGAGGGACCGGCCGGTATCTCTGGCGACGAGGTCGACGAGCTGCTGGATGACGTGCCGGAGAAGATCGAGGAGGTCGCAGAACTGTTCGAAGGTAGTGGGTCGACGTGAATGGTTACTCGCCCGAATCTGGCTCAAGTGGAATCAGCTCAGGATCGACTTCCTGATACGCCTTGTCCGAACTGAGAATCGGCAGGGCACGCGTCTCTGCCGTCACTGCGTGAAACGCACTGAACGGCGTCATCCCGTCTTGGTAGTAGCTGACGGCTTTCAACACGATCTGTCGTTCGTCGTCGCTCTCGACGGGCACGAGATCAAGGAAATTCGCGAACAACCGAACGTAATCGTACTGCCCACGATCGAACACGAGGAGGATCTCCAAATAGGCGAATGGAGACGTAACGACGTCCTGCTCTGCGAGGACGTCCTCGGCACGCTCCTGCATCCAGTCATCATCTTTGGCGATTGCGAGAAGGAAATCAGTCTCGACGAATGCGGTCATTCGGTCGCGTCCTCAGAGTCCCGATGGTCGGGGCCGAGATCCGCTTCGGCTTCCCGTTTCGCGTTTTCGAGCGCGTCTTCGCGTAACTCCGCGACGGATTTGTCTTCGAGAGAATCACCAATCTCGTCACGAACGGCTGCAAGCGGATCCTCGTCGATCGGGATGAGTTCTAAGCGGTCCTGGTACTCGACGACGCGGAACCGTTCGCCGTACTTTTTCCGCAGTTCCGACGAGAGGTAAAGCCGGCCGTGTGCATCCGTTTCAATTGACATAAACGATCTTCGTGTGGTAGAATATAGAATTTATGTCATAGATCAGAGCTCTATACCAATTAGCGCACTATGTGGAGGACTGGCCAGTGGCGAGTAGTGGAAGGTTCCAAACAGACTGACGTGACCGGCGTTCTACACACCTATGGGACTAACCGGACAGCAGAACCGCTTAGCTGCCGAACCAGTCTTCCGCCTCGCTACGGCTCTCAAAAACCGCTGTATTAAGATTATCAAGTTTACTGTCAAAAGCCATTCCTTTGATCCGTTCATTAATGACGATCGCCCAGTGCGTGATGCCGTTTTCAGCTGCAATCTCACTTCCCTTTTTTACCTCATCAAACAAGCCCGAACTGAGTGGGTCTTCAGTTTCCAACAGGGTGAGCTGATATTTAGTCTGGATCTGCCCAGTTGCCTCTGCGAATTCCTTGTTTATCTGCTCGCCAGTCTCCTTGTCTAACTCAACTCCACCCGGCAACTCAACTATGACTGTCTTATCTTCAACACGAACATCCCACGACTCGTTCTCAGTCATTACTAGAATAATTCAAATATAATATAATAATTGTACTGGCCAAATTGGACGACTCCACTCTCGATATTCGAGGTGCTGTATATGCAGTTAAATTCTCACGGCCAATTCAGTTGTCGAGACGCGAAATAAACACCGTGGCAACTGTTCTATGACACCCTGAGACTATTAGAAAATATGGCTCTGTTGAAATCCTATCCTTCAGACACATCCTCGACTGAAACAGCCGGTCGATGGAGCCAGCTTATCGCTCACCCACTGTGGGCCCGAATACGCGGAACTTCTTTCTCGTTACAAAGAGACGACGAAGATATGAACCTCCGTGGAGCGGCGGTAAATCTGTGATGAGTTTGCTAACCGTATACAACGGCGTGCTCATTCGTGTTGGCCTTTATTTGATTATTTTCTGGCCTACGGTCGGGTACTATGTCTACTCTGATTCGGAGAAGCGAAAACTACCGAAACCACGGCTTCGTGGGCTTGTCTTGGGATTCTTGGGAATAGTGGGGTTGCTTATTCATTTGAGTCTCGTACAGCGCCGTGACTGATGCCTTCCACGTCTCAAGAGATCCACGCTACTCGGTTACTCGCTACCCGATTCCACTGCCCTAAACAAGCCTTAGGAAAACTATTGAGCGAATCGCCGGATGCAGACTGGTTACGAGACTCCTTGTATGACAGCAACTGGGAGGTGGTCCTTTGATACCGTCCTACGAATTTCGATCAATCCAAGAACAGAAGTCGTCAAAGTTCTGCGCACCTGCGTCTTTGGCAATCGCTCGAAGAGTTCCGATTCGAAGTTCATCGTGGAGTGGCACAGTTACCTGTCGCCGGTCTGTTTCATTTGCCGGGTGCGCGTAGTACAGTTGAGCGTGATCACCTGTCGTTCGACGCCACTCGAATCCGCCAACGTTGACAAGAACTTTGATCACCTCTCGTCCGGAGAATGTCCGTCTCCCCATCTATTTCAGGACGTCCGGGGGCTCCTGGTCTCCAGTCGTATTATTGGCTGGATTGATTCCTATCTCTTTGAGTTCCGCGTCTGTCGGTTCGTGTCCAATTGTGCCCGTACGAAGGGCAACAGCGTCATCGAGGTTTTCTAGTGCCGCAGTTCGTGACGGCCCTTGTGTCGTCACTCCCGTTTCGACATCTTTGGCGATCCATCCGTCGTCCTCACGCCAGAGACGGATCTCATCCTCGTGATCGTCGCCGTCCCGCGCTGAGGTTGCCATTAATGAATGGTATAGGTGATGAACTGAATAAGTATTTGGTTCAGACCAGTTCGGAGTCTCTGAGGCAGACTCGATGGCATTAAGAAATCTGTCTGCCGGTTATCCCGATGAGACATAACAGCTCGTTCAGTACGCAATTAAATCCTCACGGCCAATTCAGTTGTCGAGACGCGAAATAAACATCGTGATAATAGTTCTGTGACACCCTGGAAATCCTTAGGAACTGAGAGAGTCGCCGTGCGAGATACAGAGAATGTATGCAGCACAGAGATACTGTTCCAGTAACTCGGGTCGACTCCGGAGGTGCCACGATGCCCCACGGACAATCAGTTCACGCCCTTCGACAGTTCGGCCCCCGCTTTGAACTTCACCTCATTCGACGCACGCCCAGCATTCACCAAGTGAAGAACCGGCGCATCCAACGCCACGTGCGTCACGAACCCGTATTCGTCGCCCGTCACCTCTAAACTGACCTCACTGGCCTCTCGGCCCGGTCGCTTTCGAACGACTATATCCTCGCCTGCCGACTCAGAAAGAACCCCCGCCTTCACCACCTCATTGACCGTCCCCGAATCCAGCCGCGCCCCCCGCCGTCGACGCATAACCACTCGCCGTGGTGCATCACCGCCACCGGCCACATCCTCAAACGAAGCACCAAGGTCAGAAAGCTCGATACCCACCACCTCCGTCGGACCAGCCATCGACAACACCGTCACCGAAGCCTCATACAACGCAGCATCATCAATAATCCATCCACCCGAGTAAACAATCTGACCATCACTCACTCCCCGACTTATGTACAGAAGTGCCGGGAACAGCTCCGGACAATTCGGCGGGCGAACTCTCACCTGCACGACAGTCGCAGCCGAAAGACGACCTTGGTGCGTGAACTCGACCGGAACATCACTCTTCTGTTTCCCCCACGTATCCAACCCCTCAGGAACAAACGGTTCTCCTTCGGCTGGACACACCATCATAGATGGGCCGCCCCCAGCAGTCGGCGGACTGTTCGTCACAATCACGCGGCCGTCAGCAGTACGCTCAGCCACCAGCCCACCGCCCGTCGCCACCGGCCCTTCGACCTCCGCAACGAAATGCGGCGTCGTCCCACACACCGCAGCCGGGTACACAGTAGAGTCGTCATCATCACAATCGCCACCTCCCTCAGCACGCACCTTCGAATCAGCCTTCGAGAGCAGGTCAGGACCATCACCACTCGTCAGATACGCGATGAGCCGCTCCGGCGTCACCTCCTCCCGGATACTCCCGTTCCCACCTGGCACCTCCGCATCAGGCAGACACACGGTAAACCGCTCGGCGACAATCGGCTTGCCACCCAGATACGCAGTGAGCTCGTCGTCCTCTTCGGACCCGTCGCCGACACCATCACCATCCGAATCCCCGTCAGTTCCACGCAGACTGTGCCTGTTGCTCCGCGACGAATTGTGGTTCTGCACCATCACCGCAGACGACGTAACCCACCCTTCCAACTCTATGCGCTCGACAAGCGTCGGAGTCAGCCGAGCCACGTGCGGTTTTCCAAGAAGTTCATCCTCGAATGTAAACGTGACTTCAGTGTCATCATCATTCCAGTCTGTCCCGGCGAACACCGCTGCAGGCGACGACCCCGTGTTCGTGACTGACGACGCGACTTGACTCAGACAGCCACTCAGCGCGCCGACTGCGACGGCACCGCTCGCTGTGAGTAGCGCTCGCCGACTCGTGGTAGCACGTGACATACCATCTGCGCGACTATCCCTTCGTCGTGAGTTCATAATCGCACAGTAGAGGCGGTACGTTAGTATAAGTCTACTTATACTTACGGAATTCGAACGAATTAGGGTGTGTCAGATTCGCGCCCTGTATTCAGCACGGCCTCAGCAAACTATCCGCGGCTGAGTATTTTAATAGAGCTAGGTCATTCCACCTTTCCCATTCTAACGCGAAGAGTGGATCGACCTCTTTGTTCGCGAGAACGGCTGCCCAACTTCGGCTTAAATCGTGCGTCGAGAGAAATCGCCAGCCTTCGTCGCCGGTCTCCTCGCCGAGCTGCTCGCGAGCGCTTTCGAGCCAGCGTCGAAGCGATGGCGTGTGGTCCGTTGAGATCACTGGCTCGTCGACAGGATCATCACGATAGTCGCCGGTCGTGCGGATCGCCGTCGCGAGATTCGACGGCGTCGGTGTCTCGCGGAACTTGTTGCCCCTCCCGTGCCACACCCGGAGCATATGCCCGGCTTCGGCGTCGACGATGTCCTGGGGGACAGCGACGTCCACGACGCGATCTTCGACGCGGTGGCGAGCACGGATGCGCCGATCGCTGAGACAGTCGACAAGTACGTGGCTATGTGGACCTCCGCGAAGCGGACGACGCGACCCCGTTCGATCGCAACATCGACGAACAGCGCGTCATCTCGGCGTACTGCTGTACGTGCGAGGCGTCGGCGACGATTCTGGCAGAAGCGGGTCGGACGCGACGCCGGGAGCACGACGAGTGGAACGCATCACACGTGATCGACTACTAGAGGGAAGACTGATGATTGCGACACGATCGCGACGACCGCCGGAGAAGAAGATCACCTACTGCACCGACTGCGAGTCCATCTATCCGTTCGACGCGCAGTGCACACCGTGGGGTGACCGAACTATCTGAGAGCGAATATTCAGGGGGGTCAGGGAGTTGTGGCTCACAGAGGCTGAGTAGGCTCTCCGGTCTGGAAAAACAGACTTCGAGTCGTGTGCTCGATCCGATTCACTCTGGATTACGATTTTTCACCGTCTGTAGTAATCCTATACGTTCCCTTCTCGTCGAGAAATTCAACCTCCCCGTTGTCACGCAGACGCTGGAGTTGCTGTCGAATCTTCGCTCTCACATTGTTGTTGTCGGGGAATTGCAGGGAAAGACGGCGCTCAGAGAAGTCATAGATTTCCTGTAAGGAGACAACCGCGTCGCGATGCTGTTCTTGATAGCGTTTGAGCTCTGACCGCATCGCGTCGAGCCAACTTATGTTGCCGTCTTTGTCGCTCATTTGTAGTGACTCAGCGTACTGAGTCAAGCGACAAGTATCTTGAGCTAGTTCTCTCAGGGGTTGGGGAGGGCGTCATAGAACGAGTAGCACACCAAAGAGGCAGGGTGAATGCTAGGATGGATGCGTTCAGCAACCCTGCAGGATGTTCCTTCGATAGTTCCGGACTTCGGACAGCACGACCTCCAGGGTAATCAGGTCCGTATTCAGGGTAACAATTAGTTCTCTGGTCTTTGAGTCTGCAATCAGTGCCTACATCACGACGTTGGTGTCGACGACCAGTGAGTCATCTCTCATCAGTTACTCGGAGACTTCCGCGCCACTCTCTCCGTTCCTGTCGACATCAGAGAAAGCGGCTATCACCACACGTCCGTCGACTGTGGCGGTCCGTGGGACCTCTCAATGGCCTCGTTCGTCTCCGGGGTCTTTCTGGATAACATCCACGGCACAGGGTGTCCTAGAAGAGTTGTCACGGTGTTTATCTCACGATCCCATATCTGAATTAGCCGTGAGAATTTGGATTGCGAATTGATCGCTGAAAGTCCTACCAGTTACAAATGATGTTCAGATGTCCGTGCAGGATGCAGGGCGCGAATGTAGTACAAATCGGGGCCAATCAACAGGAGTGAGTAATCGGACAGCACAGAGTATACGCTTCACGATATCCGTTTTCGATGAATCCACATCGCTGCTGTAAGAGCCCATAGAATGAGGATATAGACGTAAACCGGGAGAAAGTCGATTAATTCGGTTATTTCAGTAATACCAAAGACCATCAGAAATAGACCAAAAGGAACACCCACTTTCTCAAACGCCGTCCAGTCCTGTATGCCCATAATAAATTATGTCTAAATAGTGTTGTAATAAAAGTTATCTTCGTACGCTCGTTCCACCAAGTGATTCAGGACCTTTTGAAGAATATAACGTAGTCCTCGTGCTGAATACATCCTCTGTTCTGAGCGATTCGACTCTCTCAGATTGGCTGCTGAGTCCGTGACCGATTCGCGCCCTGAGTTTAGCACGGCCATAGAAACCTATCAGCCTCTGAGGACTTCAACAGAGCCAAGTTTGTGAATTATTCCGCGCTATCAAGATTTATTCCGTCTCATCTCGTACGCCGTGTATGGAAGAGCCACGCGAGGAACTGAAGGCCGACGCCGAGGAGCGTGCCGAAGCACCCGACTTCGAGGCCTTGACTCCCCCGGAAGAGTTGGTGCGTGGCGACCGAACGCGAGACGACTTCTTCGACGCCGTCCTCGCCCTCGACAGTCCGGCAACGGCGAAGGAAGTCGCCGAGCTCGCGGGCCACGGTGTCGATGCCGCACGCGAGTACTTGGCCTGGTTCGAGCGGATGGGGATCGTAACACAGGTCACGGACTCGCCAGCCACCTACGAACGGAACCAGGAGTACCTGAACTGGCGACGGGTCCAGAAGCTCCGTCAACAGTACTCAACTGACGAACTTCTCGACCTTCTGAAGACGGAATCAGAGCGTGTAGAGACGTTGCAGAGCGAATTCGACGTCGAGTCGCCGGACGAAATCTCGATTACACGCTATGCGAGCGAGACAGGGCACTCCATCGAGAACGTCTGGGAACGCCTCTCTGCGTGGCAGACAGCCCGCCGCCGGGTGGCGCTGCTCGAACGAGCACTCACGACTCGATCCGGTGACGGTGCCGATATGCAGTCAGCGGTGTGAGCGGCGACGACGAGACCGCGTCGGACTCACGTAGCGGTGCACCGATCGATTTCGACCGGCTCGATGCGATCCGAGAGCGTTTCTCGGCTGGTGACCGCTTCGAGCGAATCGACGACCAGCCAGCGTTTGCGCCGGAGCGACTGGTCGGGCTGTACGACCAGCGGTTCTACCCGGAACGAATTCATACTGCCCGCTTGGAGGTCGTCTGGTACAAAAACGGAGACTTCTCGCTTCACTATTACGAGGAACACGAGAGCGGCGAGTTCGATCACAGATGGGATAGGCACCCATCCAGTCACAACACCCGCGACCACGTTCACCCGAGCCCCGATGCACCGACACCCGGCGACGACGCGTCACATCCGGCTGATTGGCGAGACGTGCTCTCGGCGGTTCTCTCGGAGATCGAAGCCCGACAGCGTGCTTTCTGGGCCGAGTAGCGGAGACATCTGACTCCCCCGGGGACCGATCTACGACTTCTGCGTGGTGACTCTGGCACGAAGCACGCAACACTCAGGCAGGGGCTGCATCGATTAGCGGAATTGAGGCGATCATAGTTATTGGGTTAGATTCATATTGAGATGGAGATCGGTGAGAATGTGATAATACACCTGATGTTTATCAACGCCTGTTTCAGCACAAAACTGGTTGATCTCACTTGCACTCCAATCTCTGCCAATCTCAGCTAGCAGATTATAGAAGGAGGACGAATATCGCGGAACTTCTTCATTTGTTCGAGCAATCAGCCCTTCCGCTACAAGATCTGAGAGTATCGACTCGAAGGCCGGTTCATCCTCCGGAGAAGTCGATTTTTTGCCATATTCGGGGTGGTTGTCGAATTGATAAAAATGATCTTCAGCCATTCTGATCGGTGAATCGCCATCGTCTTCCAGGAACTGATAGACTAGTTGATGAGTGGGGCTCATATCGTCGATACTCGGTGTGTCGACTTCTCCTCCGTACCGACGGAGGAGTGCCTCTATCAGTTCCGCCTCGATGTCATACTCTCGGACTAGTTGTTCAGGCGTTTTTGACATAGTTATATCAGCTTCTCTCCAGCTATTAAATATTTCTAGTTGACATAAATTTGTTGCTGAATGTGCGCTATGTATTCAGCAGGACTGCTGAAACCTATCACTGATTGAGAGTTTCAACAAGGCCGTCCGTCAGTATTAGGCCCGATCAAACTCACGGCTCGGACTCTGGTGTAGCTGATATCAAGTGATCAGTATCCCTCGAAAGCGCCATTTCTACAGGCGGAGCAGGCCGAGTGCCTCGGGGCTTGACCCCGAGGCGGTTCACCCGTAGCCGACGTGAGAGCGTCAAATCTGGATAGAAAACGAAGGTGTTGAGTATTACTGAAAGTGTTAACTAAAGACGAACGGACAGGACTATTATCTCTATAGAATTTTAGTACCATATGAGCACTGCGTATCAGTTGACCCCGTCTATGCCGCTGTTCGCATTTGCTTTCTTGCTCACGCTCGGCCTGTGTGTGTACGCGGGTGTGCGGTATCTGCGACACGACCGGCGGCCAGTGATTCTTGCTTTCGCCGTGTTGATGGCAGCGGTCAGTTCTTGGGAGCTACTCAACTTTCTCGCCGACGCCGTTACCGCCGAACAACTGAAGCTCCTCAGTAAAAACCTCACGAACGCCGTCTCATACACGTTGTATATCTACGGGCTCCTCGCGTTCTCGCTCGCGTACACCGACAACAATCGGTGGATCCGGTGGGTCGCCCTCGCCTGTGCCGTCCATCTCGTTGGTATGAGTACTGCGCTCTTCGTCGCACCAGAACTGCTGTACGAGTCCAACGGGCTGACGACAAAGGGAGCGGTCACCATCGCTGGGTTCAGCTTCGAGCAGTTCGTCTCGCTTGACCGGACACTCAACCCGGCGTTCGTGCTTCTTGCGATCCATGGACAGCTGTTGACACTGACTGCTGGTGCTGTTTTCGTCCAACACTTCTTGCGAGCTCAACAAACCCCCGACCCCGGGCAAATCGGTATGATACTGCTTGGTATCGGGGCCCCGATGGTTTCCAGTTTCCTACTCCTCAGCGGCCTCGCCCCACCGGCGTGGAATCCGACAGATTTCTCTTTTGTTGTCACTGCGATCGTCTTCGCGCTCGCGGTATTCCGGTACCGTCTGTTCCGACTCGTCCCTGTGGGGCGCCAGCAGGTTGTTCGGATGATGAACGACCCGGTCGTCCTGACCGACGACGACGACCGCGTCGTCGACAGCAACCAGGCCGCGCGTGACCTGTTCGCAGCCGGATCGGACTGGCGGGGAGCGACTGCCGCGTCGTTCTTCGGTCCGCTCGCCGAACAAATCCTGCGATCACGCGACACGACTGATGCCGAAACTGAGACACTCGTCAGTCAAGATGACGGCGACCGCTACTTCGATCTTAATACGACACCGATCTGGACGCCGACAGATGAAGTTGGCGGGCGTTTGATTGTCCTCCGTGAGGTCACGGAACTGATCGAGAGCAGGCACAAAGTCCAGCGGCAGAACGAGCGGCTTAATGAATTTGCAGATATCGTGGCACACGACCTTCGAAACCCAATGACGGGAGCGGTCGGTTTTCTCGAAATCGCCCGCAAAACGAACGAGTCACAACATTTCGACCGCGTCGAACAATCCCTGGGCCGGATGGAGGAGCTCATCGACGAGTTGTTGCTGATCGCACGCGGCAATCGCCAGGCAGTCAACATACGCACCCACCAATTACAACCAATCGTGGAGGAGGCGTGGTCATACACCGACGCCCCGAAAGCGACCCTGTCCGCAGACGGCCCGCTCGGTGAGATACAGGCCGATGAGACACGACTGCTGCAACTGTTCGGCAATCTCTTCCGTAACAGTATCGAACACGGCGGCGACAACATTACCGCGGAAGTCGGCCTCCTCGCTGACGGGGAGGGCTTCTACGTCGCCGATGACGGGCCAGGGTTCTCCGAAAAGAACCGGACAGAGTTCGAAGCATTTGCCGACACGGATGAGATATCGTGGGCTGGAATCGGACTGATGAGCGTTACTGATGTCGTGGAAGCACACGGATGGGACCTCTCAGTACCCGCGACAGAACAGGGAGCACGCGTCGAAATCCGAGCTGGTGAGCAGAGCGAGTGACCTGTAGAGCCAAGGGTCGCTGCGACGACGTGTGGATAGGAGACGCATATAAACACAGAAATAGTCATACCAGAGGACGATGAGACGACCCGGGAAGTCGTCGAATTCAACTTGACTGACAACGGATGGGACGTGGTGTCGTTCACAGACGGTGCTGAGTGTTGGGAGCATCTCGAATTACGGACCAGCGACCCACCAGATCTCGTGGTCTTAGACGTGACGAGGCCCGAACTCAATGGCCTTTCGCTTCTTGAATGAGTCTGGGATTACGACACACTCATAAACTAGCAAAATATTACGGGGAAGGACTCACCCGGCGGCTGTGAGTACGTAGACACGTATGCCGCCCGCCGTCCGTGGAATCGGACACCTTTCGTTGACTGTCGCCCCGGTAGTACTGCTCGTTGCGGCCGCACTCGATTCCGCCCGCGCCGTCGAGCTCGTGCCGCCGTCAGTGATCTGGCTCGCTGCCATCCCGTTGATCGCGTGCATCGGCTACGTCGCTGGGTTGGAGGCCGACGCCGTCCTCGGGGGGTGGAACACGCAGGCGGCGATCCCCGAATCTACCGACATAGCGACGATTCTCGCGGTAACCGCCGGCGCGCCGCTCACCCGGCTCTTGGCCGTCGACTTGGGACTGGGCGTGGTTGTCGCCGCCGCTTTGGTCGGGCTCTTGGTCGACCGTCTGATCCCATCGTACGGTGCCGCCGTCTACTGCGGGGCGTTCGTCGGGATGGCCTCGCCCGCGCTGTTCTCGGGGCTCCCGGCTGTGACGGCCGCGGGACTTCTCGCCGGCGCGGTGTTCATCGCGGCTGACCGGGTGTTCGACGGGTTTGGCGGTAAACTCGGGACCGCGGCGTTCGTGGGCTGTGCCGCCGTCGCGCTGGCGCTCGGTGCCGAGGGCGGGTCGGGAAGCGCCGTCTCGGGGTCGACCGCCGTCGGCTACGCACTCGCGGGCGCAGCAGCCGCCGTGATAACCCACGTTAGTTCCGTCCGCTTGAACCACGGCCCGGTCCAGGCGTCCGCGCTGGTCGGCCTCGTCGGCGGTCTCGTCTGTCCGGCGCTTCTGGCCGGCGGGGACGGCGTCGCCGCGGTCGTCTTCTGTGCGTCCTTCGCGGGGATGGCGCGCCCCGACCGCGTCCCGGGTATCGGAGCGATGGCGGTCGCGGGTGTGGTCTGCGGCGCGCTCGTCGCCGCCACAACCCCCGTCCTCGTGGGGTTCGGCGGCAAACTCGGGACGATCGCGTTCGCGGCGTGTCTGGTGGTCCGCGGGCTGTTCGCCATCGGTGCCGACGCCATCCCCTCTGCGCTCCCGGCGCCAGCCGATGGGCTTGACTCCTGACCCGCGGCCGTTCCGGGGGGCGGGGTTCACCTGGCGGCACCGCCAACACCGGGGTCGTGGCCCCGCGGACCACCCGCTCGGTCGTGCTGCCGGCGCGTCGGATCCGACTGACCCCGCTGCGGCCGTGGGTCCCCATCGCGGTCAGGTCGATGTTGCCCTTCGCCACGAACTCAAGGGTCTCTTCGGCGGGAGTGCCTCGGCGCAGGTGCTTCTCGACCGCGACTCCCAGGAGGATATCAAAGCTCATCGAACTGCGTCAGGTCCTCCTCGTCGGCCTCGCGGACCCCGCGGGCCACGTCTGCCAGATGACGCCGGTTGTGTTCCTGGATCAATCTCTCCAGCAGCTCGTCGTACGTTTCGCCAGCTGATTTCAGTTCGTTCAGCTCTTTCCATCTTTCCTCTGTGACTGGTATTCGTTTACCTGCTGTCGACATTGGAATTCACGTCCTGTCGTCTCCCATAACGCAATCATCTCCGCCCCACTCGGGCGTTTTCTCACCCTAAATGCGGATCCGGAGAGAGGGACGCGCCTTTTTCAGAGCACCCCGGTTTGCCAAGCGAGGGCCTTTTGTCGGGTTTTTGTGTGCAATGCTCACGACCCTTACAATCTAAAACCTGCGCAGGTGGGTCCATACTGAAATTGGCATCTCAATTCTGCGTTTGAGAAGTAACCTATGTCTACGTGCTGAACCGGCGCTCTCAGGAATACTCCTTCGAGCTGGGGTCTGAAATTGACGGCCGCTGGCACGTCTAAGATTAATAAGTGATTCGTCCAGACTGTACGGTCGGATCGTGGTTCGGGAGTACCGCGACACAGTCCGAACGGCCGGCCACGGAGCGGACCCACTCTAGGGAGGTTCGTGCTGCTTCTCGGTCGGTTGTCAGACCAGGAATGGTCCCATCTTGGAGTGACTGCCTTCCGTAGATGACGTCACTTGTCAGGAGAACCCAGCCCTCGTCTGTCCGTGCCAGAATCGCAATCTGTCCCTCGTCGTGGCCCGGTACCCAGACCAACTGTATTGCCCCGTCACCGAAAAGGTCGTGCGAGCGTCCAAACGGACCAAGACCACTCTCCTCGAACCCAAATGGTGAGAACTCGATTCCGTCCCACATATTGCCGGCGAGGAACCGATTCTGCGAAAACCGGCTCGTTGCATCAGCTAATGCTCGCTCACTCACGAGAATTTCTGGCGCATCTCGAACCAACTCGAGTCCGCTGACGTGGTCTGAGTGCATATGTGTGATGACGACAGAGGCGAGGTCTGCCGGTGTGAGTTCCCTGGCGGCCAACTGCTCGGTCACCGCTGCACCGTCGGGAAGTCGGGCGTCGAACATCGACGAGAGTACCCTGCCGAGATGACCGCGTTCGTCGGTTCGAACGTCGGTATGCCATCCAGTGTCAACCAGCACTGGCCCTTCCGGGTGCGAGATCAAGTACGCCGACACCGGCACCCGGACTCGATTCGAGTCCGACCGAAACCAGCCCGTTTCCGGGGCCGGATGCCAGGTCTGTTCCTCGTATGCGAGTGCGCGGTCGATGGCTACTGATCCAGTGTGTAGGACGTCGACAGTTACGGTCGTCTGGTCGTGTTCAGTACTGGGAACTGCTGCCGCCTCTGGGATTGGTTCCATACGCTTTCCTACGACCCGACGTGTCATAAGATAGTCAGTACATCTACATGTAGTCGCTACAGCTGCCAGTAGCGACAATACGATTATAACGGTTCGAGCAAGTGAGGAGGATATGGCCCACGAGCATCCGGAGTACGATCCGGCGGACCGTGTCGCCGAGGATGCCGAGTTGGCCGAGTTTTTCGACTTACTCGGTCGGCCACATACGACGGCGATCCTCCGTCGCTTCGCCTGTGATTCTGGCCCCTGGCGCTACTCGGAGCTACAGGAGACGCTCGATATCTCTCCGACGACGCTCTCGAATCGGCTGGCCGCACTCACTGAGGCCGGCATCATCGAACGTGAGTCGTACGACGAGATTCCACCGCGGGTCGAGTACTCGACCACGGCAAAGGGCGAAGCGCTTCGCCCGCCGTTCGAGGAACTGTTGGTCTGGATCGACAGCTACGACTGACTTATCTGGCGGGCCGTAGGTGATTTTGACATCCTCCTCCTGAAGCTGGAGGAGGATGTCAATCAGAAACTGAAGCTACCGGAACCTGGAACGCGCGTCAGAATTTTCGCCGAGCGGAGAGGACACTCCCGTATGGATAGAGATCACAGCGAGCCGGTCGGCTGGATGTCCTGTATTCGGTTCTGGGTAGTCGGCGGATGGACTCTGATCATCGTCGGAGCATTGTTGATGGCGATGTCGACGGTGATTCTCTGACCAATTCGCACACAGGCACTCACGGCTGATTCGATTTCCGGATCGTGAAATAAACTACGGTAATAAGAATTCTATCCTTCTTCGGAAAAATACCGCCTACAGCCAATCGACCTTGTCACGCGCCCGTCGCTGCGCAGCCGGCGAGTACGTGCCTTTGTAGTGATCAAGGAACGTTTCGAGGTCGTCCCAGCCTCCCCATTCTAAGACGAGTAACGGGTCGACCTCTTTGTTCGCGAGCGCAGTGGCCCAAGTCCGTCTCAGATCGTGAGTCGAGAGGAACTGCCAGCCTGCATCGCCAGTCTCGTTGACGAGCTGTTCGCGAGCGCTTTCGAGCCAACGGCGGAGGGTGCGCGTGTGATCCGTCTCGATCACGGGGACGTCGACGGAATCATCGCGAAAGTCGCCGATCGTGCGGATCGTCGTCGCGAGATCTGACGGCATCGGCGTCTCGCGGAACTTGTCGCCTTTCCCGTGCCACACACGGAGCATATGCCCGGCTTCGGTGTCGACGACGTCTTGGGGAGCGACGTCGAGGACCTCAAAGGATCGAAGGCCGCAGCGCGCTCCGAGCGCGAAGGCGACGCGCTTCTCGGTGTCGGGCGCGGCGTCGAGGAGCTGATCGACTTCGTCCTGACTGAGCCAGACTTTCTTGCCGTCGTCGTCTTCGTGGTTTCGTAGGTTCACAGTCCGACTAACGCGGTACCCGGACAAAAAGAGTCAATCCGCGGGGTCAAAAGCTGGCAATCGAGAGCGATTCAAGGCGATTCAGAGACGGGCGGGTCCGGGTTCACACAGAGAGTCGGACGCAGCTCAGAGGTCGACGGTCGACGTCTCCCGCACACGGATCTCCGAGTCGCTGTCGGAGATGACAAACACGCTACTGCCCTTTTCTATCGTGACCTGCTCGGCGATGTTGGCAGGAATGGTGACGCGAAGTGACCCCGACGACTCTTGAACGATAGACACGCCGACATCCTGGTCCCCACGCGACTCCGAACTTCGCTCCTGCTGAGTGCTCATACAGGCCACTCGCGGCTGTGAGAACATAAAAAGTCAGATGAAACAGACAGGACTGACAGAACAGACAGAACAGCCCGAACGCTGCTAATGCGTTGGTTCTCGCGGGTTTAGGTCCGAACCTTCCGCGTTTTGAGAGGACGGCCGGCCCGGTCGCTCCGGATCACCGGTCGGAGCCAGACTATGACTGGAAAACGCGGGGCTTCCACCCCGAACACCTCCTTTTCGGGAGGCACGGCACGCAGAAGTATCGACGAGCGACCAGCAGCGCGACTCGACGACGAACGAATGAGAGACTCCACAGAACCAGACTACGTCGAACCCTCCGCCACGTGGCAGGCGTTCGACGGCGACGAGGGGCAGTACTGATGCGGAAACAGATCTTTGCGGGCCTCCTCGCGATGCTCGTCGTCGCGAGCGGCTTCGCACCGATGGCGGCCGCTGCAGGTGGCGGTCTCAACTACGCCGACGGGAAAGCCCCGAACGCGTCGATCGACGCCGACGTTACCGTCGACGCCTACGAAGTGAGCTGGGCCGACTCGCTGAGATACGAGAACGACAACGGCGAAGCCGAATCGCTCCCGGCAGAACTGAACCGCTCGACGGAGCCCGACGAACTCGGGAACGGCACGGTCAACCCGTTCACCTACACCGTCACTGACGTCGACTTTTCTGACGCGGGCGAGTTCCCACGAGAAGGCGAAGAGGACAACGCCGCGTCGGCGCTTGATGCGTCCGAGTGGACGACGGCCTCGGGCGCGTCAGTGAACGACTCGACGACCGCGCCGGGCGTCGACGCAGTGCAGTACACAGCGTCAATGGCCGGCCAAACGGCGACCTACAGCAACTTCTCGATCACCTCGGATGCCGAGAAGCGCTACCTGCAGGCGTTCTACGACGTGAGTTCATCGGGCGCAAACCAGGTCGACTTGGTGATCCACGACGCGACCGACGGCGACACCGCGAACGTCAAACTGCTCAACACGGGCGCATCGAACGCTGATGCGAACGACGTCGGCGCAACGACGACGGGTGAGGGCAAAGCGATCCAAGTGCAGATCGGCCAGCTCGAAGCGACCGGCGGAGACAACTCGATCGACGAGATCGGCAAGGTGGTTATATTCTCTGACGGCGCGGCGACGGTGGATCTGTCGGCGCTCAACCTCGAGAAGACGGGCAAGTGGAAGCTCGGCACGCGGAATGTCGACACGGACACGGACGATGACGACCTCGAAACCGAGGACGTCTACCAGGCGACCGGCCCGATCTCGATCGACTCGATCTCGACGATGGGCGCGGCATTCGACGATGCGACGATTATGGGCGTCACGTTCCCCGCGGAGTTCGATGCGGCGAACGTCGCTGACGCCGACGTCGAGGCGTCCTTCGAGTCTGACAACGCGTACCCGAACTGGGACGTCGTCGGAGACATCACCTACCGGCTGGAACTCCCGAGCGCGTACGACCTCTCGTACGCTAACACGGAACTCTCGCAGACGACGCAGTGGCCGGGCACGCGGTACGCCACGGTCGAGTACGCCGAAGGCGTCGACGAAGACACGGAATTCTCCGAGATCGACTCGTGGACAGATCTGACTGCGAGCTACGATGCACAGGACAAGGCCGTCGCGATCGACGACACGGTCTCGGTCGACACGGGCTACGTGCTGCACTTCGAGCTGAAACTGACGAACGACGAAGCCGGTGCGATGCAGTCCACTGCCGGCGGTGGCGCAGGGCCGATGGCCAGCAGCGGTGGCTTCTTCGGCGGCCTGATCAGCTGGCTCTGGGGGCTGCCCGGAGTCGTGCTCGGGGCGCTGGGCATCGGCGCGGCTGCGAAGGGGGCGTAAGATGGCGACTCTGGACACCGGCGACGGATCGCCGACGGCGATCGTCAGCGGCGTCACCAGCTATCTCGGCAGTGGCGGCCAGACGGGGACGCTGTTTCTCGGCGGACTGTTCGGCGTCGTCGTCTCGGTCTTCACCGGCGGGGTGAACATCGCCCAGTCGATCTTCGGAGCCCTGGCTGGCTTCGTCGACGGGATCGGCCGTGTGGCCGTCACGTCGCTCGAAGCGACGATCCTCAGCCCGCTCGGAATCATCGAAGCCGGGGCACAAGCCTCCGCACAAGCCGTCGCGAGCTACCGGATCGCGGGGATCCTGGTGGCAGTCGGGCTCGTGCTCGCGGTGTTCTTCCTGATCACGCAGTATCTCGAAGAACCGGAGACGTCGGACTCCACGATCATCCCCGGGTTCCCCGACCTGCCACTGTTCGGGGTCGAAGAAGAGGGGGAGGAGTAGCGATGCAACGACCCGCCAGACGGCGAAACGATCGAGCGGAGGTGGCGGGTCGTGGTTGACATCTCCGAGTACCTGAGCGGCAGCGTGCAGTTAGACGGCGTCGACTTTCGCGGGGCGACCGGCGCGAACTGGGGCCAGATCGGTGTGGCCATCGTCACGTCGATGGTGACGACGTTGTTCGTCGGCGTCACCAGCGTCGTGCAGTCGATCACTGACGCCATCGCGTGGGTGATCGCCGCGGCGGGGGAGTTCTTCGGATCGACACCGGCGGTGTGGGTCGGTCGGATCGCCGATGCTGCTGCAGGGGCAGGCACCGGTTCACTCGGTGACTACGGGATCGCTGCGGTGGCGGTCGCGATCGCCGGCGTCCTGGGCAGCTACTACCTGACGGCGCTGCTGCTTCGGAGGGTCGTCTGATGTCTCAGGCACAGGCTCCCGGTGACGACGGCGGCTCGACGAGCCTCGGCGATCTCGGTATCGGATGGCTGAGCGACTCCGGCGACCTGCTGCAGTCGTTCGCATCGCAGCCGCGAGCGTTCATCATCGGGGCGGTGCTGACCACCGTGATCGACGGGCTGTTCGACATCGCGATCTCGGCAGTCGATCTGGTG
Organism: Halobellus sp. Atlit-31R; assembly: GCA_003665935.1. Classification (GTDB taxonomy): domain Archaea; phylum Halobacteriota; class Halobacteria; order Halobacteriales; family Haloferacaceae; genus Haloquadratum. The sequence goes on from QPLR01000005.1 coordinate 187,232, forward strand.
CTGCTGATCCTCGGTGGTTCGCGGCCGCTGTCGAGTCCCGCGACTGAGGAGTTCCTCGGGGTGGCAGACGTTCCGTTCCTGATCGCTCGGACGCTCATTAGCACGGGTCGACGGGTGGTGCTCACTGCTGGCGGTATCGTGACCGACCTCGCGTCGGATCTGGCGGCACTGCCCGAGCCGCTGCCAGCGCTGCTCGCCCCGGCCATAGTCGTCGCACTACTCGTCATCGCCCGGGTCGCCGGTGAGCGACTACTCCGGATCGCTCTGGACCTCATTCCCGGTGCTGGAGGGTTGCTATGAAACTACGAGAGAAGCCGTTCGCGGCCGTGGCAGCGGTGTTCGGCAGCGTCTACGCGCTACTGCAGTTGCCACTGCTGAACTCGATCGGGGTGGCACTGTGGACGTCGGCGCAGCCGCTGTTCACGGTCGTGACGATCGGGGCGTTGACTCTGCCGCCACACTGGCCGCCGTCGAGTAACGTCGACTGGGCAGTGTTGCTGGTGGCTGGGCTGATGATCGCAAAGGTCGGCCAGATCATCTGGTCGAATTTCGACCGTGAAATCCGGTTCATCTGAACAAATGACACGACACGACAACTCACGACGAGGGAGAATCGAACGGAGGTGCCACCGATGGCGTCGATGCTGACGATCGCGCTCGCGGCCGGCGTCCTCGGAATCGTCATCTACGCCATTGGCTTCGATACGACGCGGACTGCGGCGTCGACGGCCGGCGGCGGAGCGAAGAGAGTCGCAACGAGTTCCGCAGCAGCCGGAGCGGCCGGCGTCGGCCTGGGCCTGCAGTTCGGGAACGAACTGTTCCAACTGCTGATTATGGACCCGTTCGCCGGCACAACCGTGCTGGCGGGCGTCGCCGGGGCGCTGGGGATCGGCGGCTACCTCGGCGGGATCACGATGGCGCAGTTCCTGCTGATCGGCGTCGGAATAACCGGTCTGGTCGCGATCTGGAGGTACTGAGATGGCGAGCGAGTACAATCGAGGTGAGCGGCCGTGATCTACGAACTCGCGTTTCGGATCGCGTTCGCAGTGGCGACTCTCGCAATCTCGCTGCCACTGATCGAACTGGAACACCGGCGACGACGTCGTCGGTTCCGAGCGGAGGGATCGGGAAATGACTGACAGCCGCCTGACGGCGGACGCGCTATTCGTCGGAGCGACGCTCGCGTCGGGCTTTGCGACCGTATCGGGCGTCTTAGCCTTCGCTCTGACCGACAGCGTTGCTCCGCTGGCGGTCGGAATGCTGCTCCCGATCGCGGCGACGCTACTCGCTGCTCGCGACTATGGCGGCAGGACTGCCGGGCCTGCACTCCCGAATCAGGAGGGAGAGTAGGAATGCGGCGGTTTCTGATATTTTTGATGATCACCGCAGTGATAACGCCGGCAGCGACGGCGCTCGTCGGGGCGCAGAGCGACTCCGGCGGTCCGTTCGACCGCGAGGCGCTCGTCGAGACCGGCGTCCACGATTCGGACGCACCGCCGTCGGTTCGGCAGCTCGGCGATCCCGTCCGTGGCGGCATCGCGATCCGGCACGTGCCGGCGAGCCCGCTGCAGACCGAGTGGCAGTACGTCGAGCCGGCTCAGACGATCAAGACCGATCGGATTCAGTTATACTCGACGGCGTACGGCAGTGCGACCGGCGACTACCAGCTCGTCGCGGTGCAGTGGCGCGACGAGACGCGAAGCGTCGAGTCGGAGAACGGAACGCGACGTGTGCCGGTCGCAGCCGATCAGACGGTGCAGCGCGTCGACGTCGAGATCGAGGACGGCTACGCGACGACAGAAGTGAATCTCGCGTCGTCGTACAACGAGACGAAAGAGGTCACGATGTGGCTGGAACGCGACGGCGACCGCGTCGACGGCGCGACGTGGCGGTTCCGACACACGTCGGTCGCAGCCGGCGAAGCCGTCGATATAGACACGCGGGCCGACGCGTGGTGGTACGCCGGACGGACGGCGATCCTGCCGGGCGTCGCAGGCATCATCGCGGGCCTTTCGCTGGCCCGCGGCGTGCTGAAGAAGGCGGGACGCGGGCCGGGGTACTCGCTCGGCCTCTGGCTGATCATCGGCACGATCGGACTGACTGTCGGTCTCGGAGGCCTGTACTACGAGATCGCGAGCCTGATCGCCCACTTCGACATCGTGATGGGGCTGTCGCTCGGCGTCGTGGCGTTCGGCGGTGGGATGCGTATGCACGCGCCGGTCGAGAAGATCGGCTTCGAGCGTCAGATTCTGACCGACGGCGTCTCGCTGCGACGCAGCGACGACGTCGACGTGGACGTCGCTGCGGACGGTGGAACCGCCGAGGGCGGGACACTCGTGGAGATTCCCGAGGAAGGCTATTTCGACGAGCTGTACGAGGACCTGCCGATCCTGCCGACCGTGCGAGCTGAAGACGGACTTCGGCGCGTGCCGATGACGGGAATCCGACCGTTCTTCGCGCGGCTCTTCGCCGATCCGGCGAAGCTCAACCTCGATTCGCTGCAGACGCGGATCAAGGTCGCGAGCGGCGCGATCGCCGAGAAGATCTACGTCGATCCGGAGAGCGAGCCCGCGGTCGAGCACAAGCCGGCGCGGTTGAAGCGGCGGATGCCCGTGTGGCACCGGCTCGCCGATCGCGACGCCGGCGACGTGTCGACGACCGAAACCGTGCTGTACGGAGCGCTGACGCTGGCAGCGTTCGCACTGCCCGCGATCGGCTACTACGTCGGCGACGCGCTGGCACAAGCGCCGATCATCGGCGCGACCGTCGGTCTCGTCGGACTCGTCGTCGAGAGCTACACGGCTGTCGACGGCTCGCTGCACTTCGAGCCGGCACCGCGGCACTTCCTGAGCGCGAACGCGTCGCTGACCGTGCTCCAAAGCGAGCACGCGGACGCGAAGACGCTCGAAGAGTTCGAGGAGATCATCTGGGACGAACGGACGTCGACGGCGCTGGAGACTCGCGAGTTGGAGAGTCGGCGCGACAAGAGCATCAGTCAGGATCTGAACGAGCGAGCGCTCGGGATGGATCTGGACGTGCTCTCCTCAGACGAAGAAGAGGAGCTGACGGCGAGCGATCTTGTCGGAGGCAAAGCGACGCGACGAGCCGAAGAAGAGGAAAACGACGATGAGTAGCAACTACTGGAAAGACCGAGTCGACCCGGACGCAGAGCGGCTCAAGACGACGCGCCCAGCGCTCGACGTCTTCGATCGAGACCAGGACCGACTGCTGTACGAGGGCGACCGGCGGCGCGAGCCACAGATCGAACCGCTCGGAGACGGGTTCAGCAGCTACTGGATGCTGCTGACGTGGTACCAGGCGGCCGGCGTGCGGACCCTGGGCCACGTCGAAACGGTGCTGCCGCCAGACCGGATTATGCCCGAGTCGGGGGTGACGCGGCACCTGCTGCGGCCGACCGAGAACGACGAGTCAGCGTACGTCCGACGGCGACTCGTCGAGCGACTCGACAGTGTGTGCGATCTCGCGTACCGGCAGTTTCGCGAGCGCGCCCAGGAGCGCGTTGACGATGGCGAGAGCCAACGCGGGACGCCCGCAGACCCATCCGAAGAGCGGAATCCGCTGATGCGGCCGGCGTTCAGGAAACTGGATCAAGGGCAGGTCGGAGCACTCGAGGATCTGTGGCGCGGCTTCCACGATCCGACGAAGCGCGGAGACCTGGATCGGGAGGCGCTCGGACGCTGGGTACGGTCGCTGACGACGGTCACGAACGGCGCGAAACCGGACGGGTTCTTAGACGAGATCATCGCGTCGGAGGCGCTGCTGGAGACGATGGCACGCCGAGGCGACGCGGCCGTACTGAACCGCTACCGGTTCGCGGTCGCGTTCGTGCTGCCGGCGTTCCTCGACGGCGCACGGACGCTGAACGGTGGCGAAGCAACGAAGACGGAGAGTAAGTCGCACGGAGCATTCAGTTCATGAGTACGATATCGAGCAGACGACGGGCCGAGAAGAACAGGCAGGCGGTGCTGAGTCGACTCCACGACGACTTCGAGCCGTGGGAGAAGTCTCGGCAGGCGCGATATCACGCCGGCGAAGCGTCGTGGGAACGGCTCTCGAAGCGGGGCATTCACAACGATGGGAAGGTGATGCACCAGTTCTTCGAGAACGACGACGGGAACCAGCTGAAGCCGTTCTACAAGAAGCTCCGAACGCTGACGCGAACAGCGAGGCGAGAGGGCTTCGACAAGTCCCACGAGGTCTACCGCTACCCGTCGGCGTACCTCGATGCGTTGATCCACGTCGACGACGCGGAGTTGTGGGCGCTTGAAGACGGGCGGCTCGACGACGACATCATCGCCGAGCAGCCGGAGAAACGTCGGAAAGTGCTCGAATGGCTGGCACAGCCGGAGAACCGGCACGTGCTCGACGCGATGGGCGACGGCGGGACAGACATCTGGGCACACTCGGAGCCCGGCGAAGGGAAGACGTCGTTCGCGAACGTGATCGGCGGGATCCGGATGCCGGAGATCAACAACGAGACCGTGCTCTGGATGCTGACGCTGGACGAACTCGAATGTCTCCCGCTCGCGCCGTTTATGACGGTCGCAGTGCCGGAGGGCATCGAGTACGAGGTGTACGCGAAGCCGCGCGACTCCACGCTGCCGACCGTCGAGGTCGAGCTGACAGACGTGTTCCGGGACACGCTGACGTACACGTCGCCACGGGACCTGATGACGAAGATCGTGCCTGGTGGCCTGTACGCGGTGCTTCCCGATCCGCTGTTCCGCGGCTGCGAGAAGCTCACGCGAGCGAGTTACACCCCGGCCAGAGAAGCGAGCGACATCGCGGAAGTGACGCCGCTTCGTGACGCCAGCTTCGCGTTCCTGAAGACGCGCGCCGTCGACGACGAGTTCCTGCATCCGACGCTGCAGGTCAACGACGAGTTCTCCGATCTCGTGCCGCTGAACCCGGAAGCTGACGAGAACGACACGAACCGGAAAGTGAAGGACTACCCCGTGTCGCTCGGGAAAGCACGGAAGAAGAACCTCTCGACGATCAACCTCTCGCACAGTATCGCTCGGTGTGACGAAGGCGTCCGAGAGAAGAACCGCTGGTTCGTCACGATGCCGAACACACCGCCACCGGCGTCCTCGCTGTCGGGGGTCGGAAACGTGCCGATCAATATGAGCTACATCAACAAGTTCGTCGACCGGAAAGGAAAGGCGGCGATCTGGCGGAACCGGAACTACGCGCCGATCTCGTGGGCGAACCCGTACCGAAACTACCAGTTCCGCGGGGAAATCTCGGTCCGCTACCCACGCCGAGAGGAGGCGATGGATGCACTCTGATCGGCGACATACCGGCTCAGGCGCACGAAATCGGTACATCCAGAATATACAACCGCACAAATCGCCCGAGTCGAAGCGTCTCGACTCTGCTCTCGGAAGGGTGCGTACGCGCGCGGGAGTAATGGAACGTGACCCGGGGGGCGGTAGCCGATGATTGATCTGGACGTTCCGACGCTTCCGCTCGTGATCGCGGCGGTGATCGTGTTGTCGGCGATCGCGATGCCGATGGTCCCAAGTGGCGGGCCGAGCAGCGGCGCCTCCGGAACGGTACAGACGCCGGATCCGGTGACGGCCGACGTCGACGAGAGCGGCTCGTCGAGTAGCGCGCCGACGCCGACGGACACGCGACTCTACCGCGTACCGGAGAGCCACACGGAGACAGAGACGAATCGCTTCCAGCAGCCAGACGTCCGCTCGTCAGCGGGCTCGCAGTCGATGCAAGTTCGCGTGACGGACGCCGGTGGCGAGCCTGCAGTCGTCCTCGAAGACGAGGAACAGCACGAGGGACGCTGGGTCTCGATTCCGACGCAGTGGTTCCGTAACGAGCTGGGGCGCGTCCCGATGATGGTCTCTGTGCAGCACTCGTCGGGAGAGACGTACACCACGCGGACGTTCGCGCGTTCGAGCGGTGTCGCGTTCTATATCGAGGAGTTCTCGACGAACACCGTGACGTTCTCGGGGACGACGTCGATCTCGGCGTCTCCGGCGACAGACGGTGCGTCGTTCTCATACGAACTCGCAGATCTCGATTCCGCGAGTGATCCGGTGGTGAATTTGACTGGCTCATTCAGTGGCGAAAATGAGACGAAGTCGGGATCGCTCGGGATGGGGGAATCCACCAATATCTCAGTCTTTGGGAATGCTGAACCCGTAGGACAGGTGGATCAAACTCCCGTTCTTTCACTAACTGGACACGGGTATTCGAATACGATCACTGGCTACGGATCGACCTCTGTCACACGAGACATATCCGGCGTCTCCGGAATGACAAAAATAGATGGAGAGGTCGACGTCGCGGACGAGGACATCGTAGATGGATCTATTAGTATCTACATAGACGGGGACAAAATCTATGGGAAAAGTTGGAGTGATGTGAGCTACGGCACAGGCGGGAATTACGGAATAAGATCATTTTCCGCGGATGTACCGAACGAATACTCAGACGGTGATGAATTGACTGTCTCCGTTTCGGGTCCTGAGATTGTACTCAACGGCGTTGATTACCACATTTCGCCTCCAAAGAATGTCACTGCCTCAAACAACCAGTCGGGGGCTGTGAACTTCGGAGACTTCTCTGGCGGTGAAACGAAGACGAAGGAGGTCGCTCTATCAACCGGGGCAAACAAGCTTACAATCTCCGGTGGCGGTGGCAATGTAAACTACGAGCTACAGTACCGTGAAAGAGTTCAAACAGCCAATCCCGCCGTCGAACTTAATGGCGTCACAAAGAGCCACTCCGGCACCCTCGCGGACGGCGAGACCACATCGCTCTCGCTCGACTCCTCTGCTCTCCAAGAAGGAACGAACCGGCTGAACGTCTCAGTCGGCGACGGCACACTCTCTACGGACGCGCCAGCACCGGTCGTCGGCGTCGATTACTCACACACGTCTGCGGCGAACGTCTCGACGACGTACACGAGCGGTAAGTGGGTCGAGAGCTACAACGTCAGTCACACGTACGCCGACAGTCGGGAGAACGCGACACTGACGATTCCGTTCACATCGAGCGTCTACGCGATTGAGACGGTCGAGACGCGCTCGAACAGTTCCGCGTGGTCGTCGACCACCGACTACACGCTCGACAACACGACGTTAACGGTGCAACTGGGGAACGTGACCGCCGGGGAGGCGGTCACAGTGCGAACGACGGGCTACCGCGTCCAGCCGGTCAACGCGTCGATCACGGTGGCGCAGCCGACGACGGGCGACGAACTCGATTCGCGAATCCGCGTTGATTCGTGGGACCAAACCGAGAGCTACCTCTCGCTCGGCGGCACGCCAGACGGCGACAGACTCCACTACATTCACGACGCGAGTTACTCGCAGGACCACGAACTCGAAGTGACGGCGAACGGCTACCACCGGCTCTACCTGCCGAACTCCGGGGCCGGCGACGAGTTCAACGTCTCGACGGTCCCGTACCGAGTCAACGCCCAGAGCGGAGAGATGCGGTACACGATCAACGACACGAGCGAGTCGCGGTTCCTGCTCGACGTCTCTCCCGGCGACTCGTTCAGCGACGCTGTCGAGTACACGTATCTGAACGCCACAGACGGCGAGACGTACGTGCTCTACTCCGAAGACGCCGGCATCGTTCGCGATCAGCAGGAAGCGAACTCGCCGGTCACACTCGTCGACGACGACTCCGCGGAACGGCTGGCAATCTTCGCCGACAGCGGTCCGAGTGCGTCCTCGGGCAGCGGTGGCGGTAGCGCTGGTGCTGCGGCGATCGTGCCGACGTCGACGTCCGATCCGAACTTCCTCCCGCTGGCCGGTATCGCGCTGGCGCTCGGGCTGCTCGTGATCGTCTCGCGGAACAACGAGACCGTCACGGCGGCCGGATCCGAGACGGCAGACGTGGTCGGGGGCGCGTTCGATGGCGTGCCGGTACTCGGGCCCGCAGTCGGTGGCGCACTCTCGAGCGTGATCCGAACGGGCTCCCAGCTCGTCGCAGCGCTGTTCGAAGAGCGGATCATCGCAGTCCTCCTGGGCGGGGCGATCACGGTCGGCGCGGTCCAGGGCGGCATCATCAACCTCGGCCCGTCGACGCAGGTGCTCGTCGCGATTGTTGGCGTCGGCATCGGCTCGCTCGTGGCGCTGCAGGAGATCGGCGAGTTCACCGCTCGACGCTGGTTCGGCCTGCTCACGGCGGCGACGATCGTGGCGCTGCAGACGCTCGGAAACGGCGACATCCTCTCGGCGGTGGTCGACAGTCCGGCGTTCCCGCTCGTGATTCTCGGTGCCGTCGCCGGCGGACTCTGGTTGATCCAGGGCGTCCGGCAAGGGCTGTCGACGCCGGATCAGGTGACTGAGGTCGTCGTGCAGGGCTCTCAGGAGCGTGACAACTGATGTTCGGCGTCGTGCTCGATCTGCTGAGATCGCTCGGACTCGGCTCGCAGCTGACGATCGCGGCATCGATCGGACTCGCCGCGTGGTATACGCTGCGGGTCGTCAGTGGCGCAAAAACAGTCGGTAGCATTCTCACAAACGGCGTGAGCTACGTTGTAGTCGTACTGTGCGTCGGAGCGCTCGCGATCGGACTCGGGTGGGTCGATCCATCGATCGCGACCGCGACCGACCACGTCTCGACAGCCGTGCGATTCGTCTGGGACGTCAGCGGTGGCTACGTCGTCGACGCCGTTGAGGGGGTGATTCCGTGACTCTGCTTCGAGAGCAAATGCGTACGTACTGGCGTCTCGACGGCGAACTTCCCGGCACGTCGGAGTCCTACGAGCCGTCGGCGTGGGCTCCGTGGGTCGGTATGGTGATCGTGGCCGCGATCGTCGCGCTGATGCCCGTCGCCTATCACTCCGCGCACTATCTCGGTGCGCCGCTGGCAGATCACGTGCTCGGGGTTCAGTGGGAGATGGAGCCGTGAGTACACTGGACGGCGACGTCCCGGTCGTCTCGTGCGTCAGGTGCGCGGTTGCAGCGGCGTACCCGCTCGCGGAACTGCCGCGTGTCTGTCCGGCGTGTGGACGAGATCACCGAGTGTTCTAACACAAGATCTCCCGCTGCGTTCTGTGGCCGTTCGGTGTCGGAACGTGGTGGATCGATAGCAGTCGCTACGTGCGGCTACTCGACTTATGCAAAAGCGCCGCGGAAGGGCCGCAAGCGGCGCAGCGAAGGGTGGTTCAGGTAACGCCAAGTCGCGGGCCAAACCCGCACACATTTCCAAGGGCGCGTTGCAGAAAAACCATTTGCCGGTGTTCTGACTCAGAAGTCTGCCCGGCGTGTGGGCAGGATCGCCGAGCGGTCTAATAAGTCAATTTTATCACATTATTGCGACAACCGTGGGTCATCTCACAGATGTCCACTGAGTGCTCACAAGCGGCGTTCGATACGGAGGCCACGCGAGAGTCCGGAAACAGACGACGTGAGAAGGCCACCTTTGATGCCTGCTACCTTGCTATAGCGAATTTTCGGCCTTGTTCAGGTACGCAACGGACTCGGTGTCGTATGCCCGACGCCAGAGACTATCGATGGCGCGTGAGTAGATCGGGATCGGATCCCATATCGCGTTGATCAAGATCTTGTTGGCCGCTGTCTCCTTTTATTGGTCACGCCTCTTTTGATGGCTTTCGGTGATGATCTGGGTAACAATTTCCCGGGCATCCGATTCAGATAGCGCTTCAAGTTGGACGTTCGTGAGAGCGTGATTGAACCGTCGAGTTGTCTCGTCGATGACCCAAGACGGCTCGTCAGCTAATTCGTCACAAATAGCGACAACCGCCGGGCGATAGCGAGCAAACCAGCGATCGAATACCTTGTTGACCATCGTCTGATTTGAGAAGGTAGTCTCAGTGAGACTGTAGTCCTCACCATCGGAAGTCAACTCAGCGATCCACCAAAGACGGTGGATCGCGTTTGAGTACAGGTCAGATCCGGCTCCGAGGAACTTCTCCCGCATCGCTTCCTCTGAACGGTACTCCCACCGATGACGTACAAACTGGGGGTAGCGAACGATTGCCAACCAGTGCCAGAGGCCGGGATCACCGGCGACTCTGCGTGTCACATCTAAGAATTGGTGAACGTCCTTCGCCAGGACCTTGTCCATCGACGTGTCGAATTCTGCGTACTCGTCAAGCACGTCTCGTACTGCAGCATCAAGCCGTTGGAGATCTGCAGTGGGTTCTTCAGGCAGCGGCTCGACATATTCCACGATGGCGTCTCTTTCGATTTCGGCTTCACCGGCGAGAAATTCCTTACTCACCAACCTCCTGCCTTCTTCTGTGAGTCGGCACAGTGTTTCTAACTCAGTCATATCAGATCTGTAGTCCCTCTTCCATCAGGTTGATCAACTGTGCTCGGTGATCGATGTACTCTTGCAGTTCTCGATCGATCCGTCCCATCAGATGCGGCAGTGAATCCGGGTCGTGGATATCTTGTCGGAATCGGTGCATTGCCTCGGAGAGGTCGTCGATCGCGTATAAATTCCGAACGAACGTTTCCAGAACAGTTTGCTGCCAATCGTACTCGACGTCACCGTCATCGTCAATCGAACTTCCAGCGCGGACGAGTAACTGTGACCATACGCCGTAGCTGACCTGGTCTAGGATGACGTCTCGCATCCGAGCCTCTGCACCAACAGATCCGCGACTCTGCAAGACGTCGGCTATCCTTGGGTGATCTGCGTTGATCCACAACTTTGGCCGCTTCTCGTTTCTAAAGTCCAAGTAATAGAGTTTCTCTCCGTCGGGGAGGTGTGGGGTTTGAGAGAAGCTCACGTTCTCCCCGTCGATAGCGGGAGGTTCTTCATTTCCTTGCTTATCGATAATTAGCTCGTACCGTTTCCCACCCGCCACTCGGAAGTTCTTTTTCGACGCAAACTGGCCTTCACCGTCTCGATCCTCGGTTCTAACTAAGTACGGACGAAGCTCGACCCTTCCTCGTAGTTCTTCCTTGTGCAGTCGGATCTGAACGTCGTAGGGTCCTGCTAGTGTAGGAGCATCAGAGACGATGGAGTGGTCTCGGTAGATAGTCTCGTGACACCGGACCGCGACGTAAAGTTTAGCTGGCGGCGACTCTCGTTCCTCGGGAGGGAACACGGCCTCAATCGTGCTTTCCGGGAGAGCAATCTGGCCAAATACGGAGATCGTATTCCATTCGGGACTCTCCTCGGGGTTGCTCGAGCCGAGCTCGGAGACTAGGCTGATCTCCGATTGTCCCGGCTTTAGGTCCATCTCAACCGGTTTACGTCCGTCTACAGAGTAGGCGTCGATGTCGAACTGGAGACCATTCTCACGGTATGGAAATGGAAGTGTCGTAGTTCGGTGTCGCTGTGATCGACGTGTCACGATCCATCACCTTCGTTAGTTTGGATTTCAGCTTGTATCTCTAGCTGAGTCTCGCCGATTCCTCCGCTCGTCAAATCTCCGCCCTGCGCGGCGTGTGATTCGCCTTCGAAACTGACCTCGGTCACGGTTTCGTTGGCTACAAGATGTGCAGTGCCACCTTCGAGATTCGCCGTAACGTCTACATCGTCGACAGAGACTTTCTCGACGGGGATGGAGTCGTATCGGGACCCGTCTTCACCGATACCCGTTAGAGAGATATCTACTGTCCAGCTTTCGAACTCGTCTACTTTCGGTGTAACCCGACCGGAGAACACCCACCGATCACCATCGAACCGGGACGAGCTATCTATCTCGAAGACAGGACCTGGAGCCGACGAACTCCGGCGCGGGGAAGCATCTCCGTGTATCGGGAATCGGTTTAGTACGCTGTCGGAGAGCGCATCGGTACTGGCCCGCTTAGAAATCAAGTGACGGAGCCCGTCTCGCATCGTACCGAACATCTCGTCGAGGGCAGTTCTGAAACCACGTTGGTACTGTTCACGCAGATTTTCTGTCGACTCCCACTCGTCGTGCTCTGGCGGCTCGGCGAATCTGAGGAAACGGTCGATCTCTCTGTCGGTTACAGATGGATTGTGTCCAGGGCGGGCCTCCCCAGTGGCGAGGATGCCGTGGAAATTGCGATCGCCGTAGGCGACGCGGCTCTGATCGTAGTACTTCACGACCATTCCAGCGCCCCGGAAGAGGGCAATAGTGTTTAGATACGTATCGTCGTCTGCCGGCGACGCAAGCCTCGCAGCCAGCCGAACGGATCCATCTGGTGTCTCACTCCCATCCGCACGGGTCGGGAGTTGCATCGGAATGTCGAGACCAGCGACATCGCCGGGGTCGTCTAGAGATTCAGAATCGGCGAATCGAGAGGCGTAGCAGTCGACGAATGGCTCGATCGCAGGGACACTATCGACATCTGCCTCCACAGTCGATTCAGGAGTTTCGACGGTTACCTTCAAGTCTCCCCGGTAAATTGCTGGCCAGAAATACTTCACTGCCGCTTCAACGACCTCGTCAGCTACTTCCCCAAGGTCTGGGCGCTCGTCTCGAGTTGGATCCTGGAAATCGACTACGAGGGCACTCGTTCCACTAACGTGTGGCCTATCCACGTACAGCCGATCAGCCAGATCGGACGCTCGTTCACCCTCCAACGCTTCGGGCCGGACACCATCCTCGGTCCGGGCTGGGCGGCATAACCATCCAGCGCCTTGATAAGTCGTGTCGTCGTCAAGCGTATGCGTAGGGAATTTCGCCCGCGCTACTAATCGGGGAGACCGACTCTCTGAGGCCTGTACAGGGTACGAATTGAATACGACCGTCGAGGCACCGGAGAATGTCCATAGAACGGACTTTCCAAGACCGTAAGATCCGCCAGCGGTGTCGTCTTGCTTACTGCTGTACAGTTCGTCACGAACGAGAGCCGCATAATTCGAGTCTTGGTCCCAACTGCCTGTGAGTCCAGTCGTGTTGCGATCTTCGACGATCAGTAGACGGAGCTCTTCGTCTGGGTCTTTAATCCGGCCCAGAAGTCGTTCGTATCCCCGGCCAAGGCCTGCCTGTGCGATTGACGAGACTCGCGGTTGAAGACCATTTCGCCAGCGTAGTGCCTCAAGAAACGCCTCTTTGTCTTCCCCAGATAGCGTTACAAATCGGAACGTTACTTCGACCGACTCGTCGTTGTCTAGTCCTTGATCGTTCGCGTTCTGGATCACCTCTCGGACGAACGTCTCTGAATCGTGATCGACTGCGTGCTTTGTCGGGTCGTCCCCGTACCGTGGCGCACCGGGGCCACCGCTGAAGAAGTACCATTCTGCCCTGTCTAGTGTCGTGTGAGGCCTAGTATCCATATGTCACGTAGGGATATAGTCGTAGTTCACTGAATCTTCTCGACCATCATCATAGTTCCGGGTCACAGATATGTACGTGACGAAGGTGTTTCGGGAGGGAGTACCCCAAAAACGGAAAACATCCGTAACTGCCGAATGCTTATATGAGGCTGGTTTACAAGCAGTTGTATGAACATTGCTGCGGTTGATCTCTTCTGTGGTGCCGGGGGACTTAGCTACGGTTTGGAGCAGGCAGGAATCTCAGTCACTGCGGGTTTCGATAAGGACCCGGATTGCAAGCATCCATTTGAGCAGAACGTAGACGCGGAGTTCCGGCAGACAGATATTCGAGCTCTTGCGAAAGACCCAGAGGGAGTCGCGCGGATGTTTCCGTGGGACTCGGACTTAGATGTTCTTGCGGCCTGTGCCCCGTGCCAGCCGTATTCGACGCTGAGCCATTCGAAGGATACGACCAGAGAAGATCACGAAAAGTGGGGGCTCCTGAACGATGTGAAAGAGATCGTCGAATACGTCGAACCGGACGTGGTCGTTACCGAGAACGTCCTACAGGTGCGTAGTGACGGAGTCTACGACCGGTTTATCGACAGTCTCGAAGAAAACGGATACCACGTTAACTGCGACGAGAACAAAAACGTGTACTGTCCCGAGTACGGGATCCCTCAAAACCGGAAACGGTGGGTCGTGATGGCGTCGAAGAAAGGACCTATCTCTCTCCCGGAACCTCCTTTCCAAGACGAATCGGAGTACCCGACGGCGCGAGAAGCGATCGGGCACCTCCCCCCGATTGATGCTGGTGAAGTCCACCCGGACCACGCAGTCCACCGCGGCCAGCAGCTCTCTGAAAAAAACCTGGAACGAATACGGCATATGGACCCGGGAGACGACTGGCGAGTGTGGGAAGAGCGGGGCTTAGATCACCTTCTTGCTGACTGCCACAAGAAAGAGAGTGGTCGGTCGTACAAAGCACCTTACAGCCGGATGGAGCCAGACAAACCAGCACCTACGATAACGACACAGTTCTACAACTATGGAAGTGGTCGCTTCGGTCACTTCGATACAGATCAAGATCGAGCATTGTCGGTTCTCGAAGGTGCCTTGCTCCAGACGTTCCCCGAGGATTACGACTTCTACGACGATTGGGACGAAGTCGGAGTGAGCAATTTGGGGCGGCTAATTGGAAACGCAGTCCCTCCGCGTCTGGCTGAATACGCTGGTAAAGGGATCCTCTCGCACATCGGTGAAACGGTTCCAGCAACTAGTACGACAGTCGCCGACGACTAATCCAGCGGTAGATCGGCGTAACCCGATGACGACCGAACACCAAACACGGTTCCAAGAAGATATCCTCGAATGGGGAGAAACCCATTATCGTGACTTTCCGTGGAGAGAGCCGGATAGATCACTCTACGAGGTTTTCATCGCAGAGTTTCTCCTCACTCAAACGCCAGCCGAGAACGTCGCTTCAGTGTATCCTCGCTTCATCGACCAATATCCCTCACTGAAGCACGTTCGACAGACGAGCGAGCAAGAGTTGATAGAGCTTATCGAGCCTCTCGGTTTCTACAATATGCGAGCTAGTGCGCTGAAGCGTATCGCAGCTAGTAACGAAATACTCCCAGAATCTCCTTCCGATCTCACCGAGTTACCGAGAGTCGGCGAATACGTCGCGAACGCGACCTTATGTTTCACGAGAGGCGACCCTCTTCCTATTCTCGACCGTAACGTCAGGCGGATCTATCGGCGTGTCTTCCAGGACCGATGGCCGGAATCTTCCGGTGATCAGCGGGAGTTCGCGATCCAGATGATCCCAGAGCAGGAAGCACGATCGTACAACCTCGCACTCCTCGACTTTGGCGCAGCGGTTTGTATGTCCGACCCCTCGTGTGAATCTTGTTTTGCAACCACCTACTGCGATTACTATCAGAACTGCGAGTAAGGGGACGTAGGTGACCATTCAACCCATCAGCGATGCTTTGTTCCGAAAGGGGGAATTTAATCAACACCCGGATAAACAGGAAGTTAGTGAGTCTCTCTATCCCTCAACGAGGTGCAGTCGCTACTTCGCCTGCGGAGCGCTCTGCAGCCGCTTTACTGTCTCGGATCTGGGGTGACCCATCGTGACTGGGGACCAACAAAACGATCGGGACGAACCTCTCATTCTCCACTGTTTCGCGGACTACGGGACAGAATCCGAGATCCTCAGTGGGTTTGGAGAGGTGATCCGGATGAGTATCAGCCCAGTAGACACGAACGATAGCGTCCCGATCAAAGCCGACGCTCATATCGATGGAGATGGAAAAGGCTGGGACATCCCGATCAAGGAAGAGGTCACTTTCGATCTGGGACTATTCCACCCTGTCTGTTCCCGGTGGGCAGCTACGACGAGTATCTCTGGTGACCCAGACGAACACGAGAATATGATCCCGAGTGCCCGGTCGATCGCCGAACAATACTGTGACCACTACATTATCGAGAACGTTCCAAAGGCACCCCTCGAAGACCCAACCATCCTCAACGGACGGATGTTCGGGTTACCGATCGAATACGAGCGTGGTTTCGAGACTTCGTTCGACGTTCCGCAACCTCCGCGAGAACGAACGCTCTTGACGAGTGACGGTCCATCGGATAAAGCCGAAACATCATCTTTTTTCTTTTCGGAGAGGTCGAAAGAGTGGTGGGCAGCAGCTAAGAACGTCACGCCTGGGTCCTATCCGAAACAGCACCTCGCCAAAAACACGATTCCTGCCCCGTACATTTACTATTTGCTGCGCTCTTGGATAATGACCTACGAAGAAGAACAGGGCATATCAGACGGACGCGTCGATTATTCTGATTACGACAAACAGATGGAAACAAAGCGCCGTAAAGAATCGAACCAACAGTTAGGGGATTTTGAGTGATATGCAAGCGGGCCTGGTCAGAAATCGCAGTATCTAGGTCTTAGCCGTTATGACCAAGTGGTTCGCGGATTTCGGGTGCATATAGACATTGATGGATAGGCAGTCAAATCGAATATATGCTCAAGGAAGCCCACTCGAAGCGAATGGGGGAGACCCATACGTTACAGTCTCGATCAATCGGCATATCATCAAGGATGTTGCTAGCACGTACGATCTTGATAGTGAGGAGCTGGCCCGATCGCTTCGAAGAGTAGGGAAGACGATCGACATCGGGACCCTGTTTTCAGGCTTCGATCCCACTCCACTCGCAACTGATAACACTGGTCACCTATGTCTGTCAGCCGAGGCATCGAGGTTCTGGGATGCCATCGCGGAACACCACGGACTGACGTCGGTCGGACGTGACGCTATGATGTCGGCACACGATCAACAAACGGAGGAATACGTACCTGACGCACATAACAGCGGGGGCGTTGGAATCCTCGCTTCGTGCCCAGAGTTCCCAGGGTGTGTGATTCCTTACATCCACAGATTAACTGAGGAGACCCCTCTCACGTCCCGCCAAGCGACTATCTGGGCTCTTCGCCATCACTCCTTAACCACCGCTGCTATCGCCGATATCCTAGACATTTCGGCCCTGCTCGTAAAATCTGAGTTGGAGGGGGTCGATCGAGAAACACGCCGTGTGTCTGACGCCGCTCAGATCCTCGATTCGCCTGCCAGAGAGATCACCAGATTGGATCCCCAACCAGTATCTTCTGATTGGTTAGGGCTCCAATGGTCTCCGTGGTTCGATCTGAAAGCTCGAAAACAGCTACTCGATCGGCTTCCACAGGAGTCAGGTGTATACCGTGTCCGACACACGGGTTGGCCGGGACTACTCTATATCGGTGAGTCTGGCTCAACAGGGGGGCTCCGAGATCGTGTCGGACACGGTCTGGCAGTAGGGCTCACCCAGGACGAGCCACCACAGGAGGGAAACCACAACGCAACCGAATCATTGTGGCAAGTATGTAATATGTGCCGTGGGCAACTCGAGGTCTCGATAGCCACTCCACCTTCGGCAGCAAACACACGATACCGTCGTGCACTCGAAGCGACGCTCGTCGCCGTAGCCCGACGTGAGATGGGTCGAACTCCCGACGTGATGTTGAACCGCAACCCAATAGCCCACGGGAAAGAGATAGTCGACGAGAGAGAACCCCCTCTGAACGATACATCCCTCACGGTTCCCAGCTGGCGATCTTGGCGGATGGTCACGAGCACGGACTGGATGGGGCACGAGTGGACTGAACCACGCCCGCTGAGTGATCGGGGGGAGATAACCGACGTGGGAACGTGCGTCGTGCGTGTGTGGAAGCCCACCGAAAATGACGTTAGCCGTGAGCAGTTGCTTACTCTGATCGGGACGTCTGAGACACCAATCAGCCGCCTATTCAGCATCCAGAAGAAGTACGAATCCGAGATGCTATTTTCGGTCGCGGAACCGGTGGGATTGAGCTCAGACGAGTTAGATAGATCTCGTGAGTTAGAGGAAGTACGGTACGATCTTATCGGAGCACATTACATAGCCACAGGTCACCCACCGCGAGATCAGTACTAAGCAATAAACGGCGGGAGGGCAACTCGTCTGCGAGCGTTTTGACTACTCTGGGTCGCAGCTCGTCAAACAAATTTTATGTTGTAGTAATGTAGAGTCGTCTGTCGTGAACTGTCTGAGATATACTAATATGTTGATGGACATCACTAACCTCGGAAAGGTCGACCAATGACGGTTGGGTGGGGGTTCACTACATCTAGTCCTACTGAGGCTCGTTACGGTGACGATGTCGCGAAATACGCGATGTCGGACGGTGATCAGGGACTCAAAACGTTCGTGAGAGAGATCCTTCAAAACTCGAACGACGCCCAACTGGACAACGACGAGCCAGCACAAGTGACGTTCCGGATAGATAGCTTGGAAGGTAACGAGCTGGAAGAGTATCTCGACGCCCTCGACGCATCGACATGGTCAGAGCACGCCGAGCTTGCAGCGTCCACCGAGAGTGGAGGTCACATCGTCGACGCGATGTCGCGAATAGAGGAGGAAGAGAGCCTTCGGATACTCACCATCGAAGACGAGAATACCGAAGGGCTCCTCGGTGCGGAGACGGCTGACGAATCGAACTTCACCGCACTCGTTCGGGATGTTCTGTTCAGTAGTAAGTCAGGAGATACGGCAGGTGGAAGCTACGGACTCGGAAAAGCCGTGCTATGGCTTTTTTCAGGCCTGTCTATGGTTCTTTTCAATTCTACGTTGAGCGAACCGGACCCGAAGGACGACCCTCCTCGACTCGTCGGGCGTACGCGCCTGCCGACTCACAAGTCTACTGATGGGAATACTGTCTATCAAGGCCACGGATGGTTCGGGGAGAAACAAGAAGGCAACGAGGACAGTGGAGATCGACCGGAGTCAGTGTGGGGTGGTGAAGCTGAAGAGTTGGCAGATTCGCTCCGGTTAGCCCGTCCAGAGCGGTCCGGAACCAGTATCCAAGTCGTCGACTTTAGGGTCCCAACAGCTGAAGAACGACTCGACGACGAGGAACTCGCTAAGCGGATCACTGAGAATGCAGTCGAATGGTTTTGGCCGGCAATATACAGAGGAAACTTACAAGTCACAGTCGAGACAGCAGACGAGACTCACGAAGCGGCTCTGGAGGAGAATCAGCAGTATGCACCGTTCGCATCTTGTCTTGACAGCCGTGAGCAGACAGACGACGAACTCGCTGAAGCAGGTGATGTCGTCGAAGCTGCTGTTGATCTCGATGTTCCCTCAAAAGCAGATGGAACGAGTGGAGTCGATGGGGAACTGTCGCTCCTCGTCAGGAGAGCGCACAACGACGAACGACACAAGAGAAACTCCATCGCATTCGTTCGTGGAGCTGGAATGGTCGTCGAATACTACGATCGGGACAGGATCGTCGTCGGGAACGAAGACTTCCACGCAGTCTTGTTGGGTGGAAAAGCCCGGCCGTGGGGAACGGAGCAAGGTTCCTCAGACGACGATGCTATCGTCGAAGGGTTCCTCACGGCGGCAGAGCCTCCTCAGCACGACGAGTGGAAACGAACCGAGACACTTGCGAACACGTATTCGCAGGGTTTCCGAACAGCTGTCGAAGGCATCAAGTCCGACGTTACCGATCGCTTACGTACACTCGTAGCGCCGAACGTCGACCGCGGAACAGCTGGCCCAGAGAGACTTGGTAATCGGTTCCGGATTGGCAACAAATCCCGAGGAGGTGGCTCCACTCAGAAGTCTCCCTCAAGCCAGCGTGTTACTGGAGAGACGAGTATGTCCTTCGACAAGGAATTCGATCATTGGGCTTTCGAGGGAGAAGTAAAACCACTCGACGGAAAGAGCGAGATACGGAAAGTTACCGTATCTCTCGTTCGAATGGGCGAAGAGCGTGCGACCAACGATCGACTACCAGTCGAAGAAATCTCTGCAAAGACCCCCGAGGTGTCCGTATCGCTTGGTGAAAAAGGGGACGTCCAGGTGGGTCAGTTGATCCCGAATAGTCCGACAACGTCGGTCGCATTCGAGGGATTCTCCGACATCGACCCACGACAAGTGGAAACTCGACTGAAAGTGTCTGTCGACGTCGCTTCTGGGGGTGAAAGCTAATGTCAATGCAAGACGCGGAACCAGAACCTCAGGACGAGGAGCCCGAAATCCAAACAGGGAGCCTCATCACACAGTCACTACCGCATAGATATCAACAGGAAGGTCTCACATTCGAAGTCGAGAAATTCCAGTTGGATGGAACATCACTCGATGACCGTGGCGAACTCAACGAAGACGATCGCTATCTGTCGGTCGTAGATGAGTCCGGCTGGGAGTCGCTGACGATCGAAGGAAGTGTCGAGTTACATTCTGAAACTGTCCAGGACGTGTTCCCTCCAGACGAGTGGAAAGAGCCGCCAGGGCGTCTCACACTGGTGAAAACGAATCCACTTGCGATCAGTAGATCTCGGAAAGTTCTTTCTGAACCACCTGTCGAACCTACAGAGGAAGACTTCGAGATCACTATCAATCGAACCGAATACAGAGGGACTTTCACGATCGAACCGTTTCTGACGCGTGCCGAACCTGGTGAGTCTGGTGCAACAGATCGCGCCACGAAGGTTGGTGCTCGCTTAGCGAGTGGAGATGCGTGGACTGTACAGTTGGACGATCCGACCGACGAAGGTGGTCTTCTAATGCCGCGGATAGAAGACTTCGGAGAGAGCGATCTGCTTCCAGATGACCAGCACATCCACTACCTGAGTCTTGAAGAGCCACGAAATCCGCAGCTGTACCTCAACAGTCAACACCAGCGTGTAGTCAACATCCTAAACAAAGAGGGATCAGTTGGAGGGCCTTCACGACTTCGTGATATCCTCTATGGCTACATCGAACACTCGGTGTGGACACAATTACTCGTACGGACGGCGAGAGACACCGATACAGACACGGGCGAGACGGAATACGACTGGGAAGAGGACGTGTTGGACATCTTTTTGGACGACCTCTACCCCGATCTCGAAGACGAGCAGGCAGCGACTCAGTTGGCCACAGACATCCGAAGTGTAGAGGATCTACCTGGACTGATGCAAAAGATAGAGGCAGCCGTTCACCAGCGCTACGATCTACCTAGTGACACGACGAAGCTCGTAGAGGAGGCTATTCAGGATGGCAACTGATCTGTACCGCCTCCAAATCGCCGGCCGGCCGATGGTCGACGAATCGTTCCTCGCAGGGGAGCGGGAACTCACGTACGACGACTTGAGCCCGTATCTGACCCCCCTCGGAATGTCGATGGACCTCAGCCCCATCGACGAACGTATCGAGGAGATCAAGTCCGACGACGACATCGACCCACAGAGCAGTAACATCGACGCAGAACTCGCTCCGACGTTACATCGGGCCCTCTCACTAACACGGAACCAGGCGGCTGATGCAGGCTTGTGGCACTATCTCTGTGTCGTACGTTTCTCTGACTTCGTCCACTATCGCTGGGACCACGTCTACAACCCCGAGAAGCCGGGCAATATGGAGGAGAAGTTCCTCAAAGCGGGTGCAGACATCTACTCTAACGCTCTTCACCGTCTCTGGTGGGCCGCCGAACTGACCTACGAGCCGTCCGACACGGGGGAGCCAGAAGACCGTGACTACGAGCGCACGAAACGTGCCCTTGAGTTTCAGGAGCTCGCAAACGACGTGTTCGACCGTTGGTTCGCTCGATATCAGCCGGTCGCCATCGCGTGTGTCGACCTGTTGAACCACGAGGCTCTCGACGAACTCAAAGAGGAGGGAGACTATGCCAATCCACCCTCGAACAGCGACATCGTCAGTGACACCACCACGCGGCTGAGAGAAGAGCTGACTGTACGGCGGGTAGAGGCGATGGAAACCGATCAGATCACTCAAACGATCGAGTCGTTACGAGATGACGTGATGCGCGGCGAGGAGAAGTAGTGGGTAAATCTGCCGAAGGTATCCTGACTCCACAATATTTGACTAATACCTCCGCATAGTGGGGGCTGCAGACCCCCGACCTATTCTCATTCTATGACAAGTGATCAATCCTGCAGAGTATTCAACGACAAAGAAATAGCGGTCGTCGTGTTGGCTGTTGGAGAGTGGCGGCACCGAGCCAACGACCTATCCTGACGAGCGTGAACCCGTGCAGGCAGGATTAGTCGCGGCCGCGTTCAACGCACGGCCTGGAGCGTGAGCAAACGAAGTTCGTTCTCAACGACTTCCACCAAATTTGGAATCTGCAGCGGGTGGCAGACAGGCACTTCAAGCCGGTAGTGGAAGCACGACAAACTACAAGGAGCAGCCTAACGCCTACACCCACTCCAGGGCGGCGTTGTGCTGCGTGATATAGTCGGGATCGACGCTCCCGTCGACGCGAGGCACACGCTCGCCGGCTCGATCGAGAATCGTTCGCTGAAGATGCGCACTCTCGGTCTCGAATTCGGGGTTCACGAGTAAGCGGTAGTCCTGATCGATGGTGAACAGCCCGCGGTCGAAAGCCGCGTGGTGCGTCTTACTCAGCGGGAGGACGTTTTCTAGATCCGCGCGGTGGTTCGGATAGTCGCTCCACGGGAGGACGTGCGCCACGTCGATCAGGCCGGGATGGTCAACGCCGGAGATCGGACACGTTCGGTCGTACTGCGAGAGCACGGTCGCGCGAAACTCCGGGTCGACGACGCGAGCGGAGGTGGTGGTCTGGTACGTCGCGGCGGTCATCTCGTCGTCGTGGATCTGCGGCGTCCAGTCCGAATCGGCCCAGTCCTCGACCGCGTCCTCGACGAACGTCCGGCCCTCGTCGGTCAGCACGTATGCACCGTTGCGCTTCTCGATCAGCCCCATACTCTGGAGCCAGTTCACGCGCTGGCGGGCCATATCGGTCTGCTCGGGGCTCCAGCCCAGTTCGGGATGCGTCTGTAACTGCTGGTCGCTGATCTCGGCGAGCGTCATCGGACCCGCAGAGAGCGCATAGAGGAGGCTCCGAAGGCCGACGTTCCGGTCGCACATAATCCGGAGGAGCGTCGCGGTATCGCCCTGACGCGTGTACTCGTGGCCGGCGTCGCCGAGCTCCCAGTGGTCGGTGGCTCGGCGGAGGAAGCCGACCTGCTGGAGATAGCTGACGCGCCGCATAATCGAATCGTGGCTGGAGACGTTCGTGAACGCGCCGCGGTGCCAGCCGACGAGCTCGTCCGTTGTGGGGTGGTGGGCGTCGACGAATTCGAGAATGGAGTCGAGCGTTTCGACGTAGCGCGTCCCGCCGCCGAACATCGGAACGATGCTCCGGAGTCGATCCGTTGGCATACGAAGTCCTGACAGCGGGGCTGTATGATTCTTACTCCGAGATAGAGCACGCTGATGACGGATTCAGTCAGCAACTATCGGATCGGTGGCGACCGGAGAGTGTAGTGCAACCACCGTCTGCCACCACAGAAGTAATACCGGGAACACACGAACCCCAAAAATGAATGGTGGATTACCATTTCGACGACATAGTACAAAATTCGAGAGAGATCAAAACGTTCGAAGAGGGTGTTCTTGTTGGCCGAGGCTGGCGCGCTATGTGTAAGACCTGTTCCACGGTCCACAAGACAGATGACTCGGAGTTCGATGTGCCGATAACGACATTCGACAACGGAGAAAAGCACATTCCGATCGACGAGGAGGTCTTTCGATTCGTCGCGGAGATGCGTGCGTGGAATTGCTGTCACGAGGGAATGGAGCCGTACGACGGGTTTCCAGAGACCCCCGATGCCCCTTACGGAATCGAATTGAGATGGTCACCATAGAGGAGACAGAACTCTTCTCAGAGCCGAGAGTGGGGATACCGATCACCTCGTCGACGGTTTGGGGCGCAATTTCGACACGAAATCAAGCGACGTCACGTCTCAGCTATCAGCGTTTGTAGGCCAGCCAATACGACACCGGGAGTGTGACGGTCAGGATCACGAGCGTCGAGACTACCTGAACGAAGACATCCGGCGGCGTCACTTGCGCGGCAACAGCGAACCCGAGCATCACCAGAGCAGACTCGTATCGCACGAACTGCGAGCGGTTTGACCGACTCACGGCTGCGATCTTGCTCCGTTGAGGATAGTGTTGTCGATGATTCGCCATCTCGCAGCTTGTGTGGCTCGATGACGTCGGCGACGGGCTGGAGTTGTTTGTTGAGAGCGCATCGATAGATTGGACGCGAACGCGTCTCACGCGTACGGACTGAGGAACAAGCAGACGAGGTCCGTGCTTGAGGACTTCTGCTAAATGTACAATTCGCGGCGGGTGATCGACGAGTATTTTCTTCTGGTGCCTGAGACATCTGATAAATACTTCTTACAATACAAGGATACCAGAATTTTCGGCTGAGCCAGATCGAGTCAGAGTTTTTGGGAGCTCACTGTCTCGCCTGTGGGCAGTCGCCGCGAGATCAGTATTAGCAAATTCGCAGGCTCAGGGTGAGGGTGTTAGAACAACTGTTGAACGTGTTTTTTGTCTCGCTGAAGCCCACAGTAAATATAAAACAACGAATAGATACTACCAGAATCAGCCCAAACGCGGCTACGAGCTTTTTATTGGCCCCGACCGTTGCAGGCAAAAACAGTGCAGTCCGTAGGCAGTTTAGCTCGGTTGCTCAGCACACTCTAAGAGAGTGGCAAGAAACGAGACCCCCGAAGTCGGACTGACTGTCTGGGCCTGTGAGTCGACAGTGACCACGTCACTTGCCTCCAGTTTGGGGAGATGCTGGTGCTCAAGCATCAGCGCCACCTCACGGACGTGCTCGTCGTCGACATAATCCACAGCGACATCGGCTTCACGGGCTGCAACGGTAGTTGCTAGCTCCGACTGTTTCTGAGTACCACCTACGTCGTCAAGACAGCGAATGACCACCCGTCGACGTTCGTTAGCGAGCAACTCGAATGATCGTTCCACTGGCAGTTCACACACAGTTGCTAAAATCAGGAATACCTACAAAATTATTGGGTTATACCAGGCACTATTCGAATATATCTACGCCCGCACTAGTCGATTGCAATTTTACGCAATCGCTTAGGTCGACGCACAGGGCAACATATGCACCTTCTCTGCTGCGCCGTCGCTAGTGGCAGTAGAGCTCACCAGTGAGTGTCAGAGACACGTATTTGACTTTGCCGTGTCGCTCGGTTGTAACGAGACCCCCTGAAGCGAGTGCCTGAAGATGTCGGGTGACAGTACTTTTTGAATGCTCGCTCGCTGCAGTAAGATCTGGCAGCGTCGTTTCGCCGTCTGCGTCGGAGACCAGTTGAAGTGTCGGCTGAGCAGCCGCTGGGACAGTTACAAGGAGTGACGGAAGTGCGAGCTCGCGGACGGAACCGTCGATGTCGCTGTACTGGAACGCCGCTGTAATCTCATCAGTGACGGTCGTTGCGGCGATCGCGAAGGGAAGGAAAACATCACGAGCGCCGCCGCCGAAATTCACGAGGAGATCGCCGCGGGCAGCAGCAAAGACATCCAAGCAGGCGCGGATCGCAGCCCGAAGGTCAGTGAATGGAATTGGCTGAACAGTGACTGACACGGTTGGTTCAATCTGTTCAAGCATATTCTGGACATCTCGGACTGCTCGATCTGCGCGTGTATCATCGGATTCGTCCTTTGGCCGAAGGACTACGATCGTATCGTCGGGCTCGACGCCATAGCGAAGGAGCGGCCGGGTCACACGGGTGCTATCGTATCCAAGCGGGGACACATAGGTGCGCATTAGTGGTTGATTCGATGATTCACTTATAATACCAACGTCCCTATCAGATGCAATCGTTCTACTGGGGCGGTACTGTAGCACAATTATCTCAGATCAGGAATCTGTCTATGTACTAGCTACTGGTGAGATTCGAGATCTCGATAGTCCAGATGGCAACGGTGACGGTGACGCCGACGCCGACGCCGGCGATCACCACTATTGAGCGCTTCGTGTGAGTCGAAAGCGCCGCGAAGGAGGGCCGAAAGCGGCGCACTGGAGAATCGGTTCGGGGTGGTTCAGGTGGCGGGTGAAAGCCCGCCACCTTACAGCAAGAAGTGTGACCGAAAAAAACGGTGTGTGGTTTTTCAGACTCTGCAGTTCCACCTACACAGGAACCAATCTGGGCAGTCTCTGCAGTCAGCACAGCTTGCTTAATTCAGCCCTCCTTGTGAAGCAAATTCCGCGCGAACAACCGACCGGTGACTGTGAGTGAAACCGTTTTTGATCGTTCGCACCTGTGTTTTTCGACCAGGCCCTCCGAAGCGAGTGCGTCAATATGTCGGCTGGCAGTTGAGACAGAGCGCCCCGCCTCCTCAGCAAGTGTCGAGATTGTCGTTGGTGACTCATCCGACTGTTCGGCGAGAACACTGAAAACGTCCATAGTGCGTCCGGGTACCCGCGCCATCAGATTCGGGATCGGCGGGCTGACACCGCCCCGCTCAATGTCACTGAACATCATCAGATCCCGCACATACTTGTAGTGAGCCATCACGGCGAGAAGAGTCGGAAACATAACGTCGGTCGCTCCTGCACCGAGACAGACGACCGGTGGTTCGCCGTCAACGAGCACTTGGCTGATCTGATCTGTCGTTTGCATAAAATCGGTAGCGGGTAGTTTCAGGTGCTCAAACTCCAGCTGGCGTACGACTCCGCTCAGAGTCTCTTTGACGTCTCTAACCGCTTGTTGAGTCCGTTCCTGTGCGCTTGGTTCGGGTTGTTCGGGAGACAGCAGAATTACTCTGTCACCGGCAGTCATTCCCCGCGCAATGATAGGCCGTGTAACCCGATTTCCGCTGAACCCGAGCGTTGAAACGAAGCGAGTCACAGGGAACTGTTACGTTTGCACTTCACTAAAGTAGTTTGCGACTACCTGAAATAGCCGCAGAAGCCTCTTATCAGTTTGTTCTGGGATCACAGTCCGATACCTTTGCTTTCGTTTATGTTATTTTATGAATATGTTTTTTGTGTAATGGACGTTTACGGCCTGTGGAGGCAAAAGACAGGATGGACTGGATCAACTGTACGCTCAAATCGGATACGGGGCGGTTCGCCGTGCCGTATTCGACCGGATATCAGACGTACAGCGGACTCTTGTCACTCATCGACGAGACTGATAGTCAATTAGCGGACGAACTTCACGACACATCGTTCGCGTCGTTGACTAACAGTGGGCTAATTGGTTCTTTCGATTGGGGAATCAACAGGGAGTATCAGAAGGGAGTCTACGCGGACACGGAGTACGAACTCCGGATCGGCGTGACACACCCTGACGACGAAGCGGTGTTCAATGCGCTGACTCAGGCGCTCGTAATAAGCGACTCTCCATTGGAACTCGCCAATGGGTCGCTCCGGGTAACAGGCGTGGAAACCGAAAGCAGAAGTCATAGCGACATATTGTCGGATGCGGCCGAGTCCGTCGAGCGTGGTGCCTGTGGCGTACAGATCCAGTTCGAGACCCCGACGTGCTGTAGTCGATACGGAGACGTCTGGGAAGCGCATCCTGATCGAATCCATCTGTTTCAGTCGCTCGCCGATCGCTGGAACGCAACGACAACAGAAGAGCAGCAGATCACCCTCGGAAGAGAGACACTCGGTAAAGAGTTGTTTACTGTCGCTGACACCGATCAGTACGAGACTCACAGCATCGTCGTACATCGGCGAGAACCGAACCAGGCGGACTCTGGCGCGGGAGATGAGAGTTCAGCCGTTACCGATGGCGGGACACACCTAAACGAAGCACAGGGATTCACCGGCAAGTGGACGTACAGATTCAAGGGGGCATCTGCACCCACGAAGACGGCTGTCATCGCCCTAGCGAAGTTCGCTAAATTCGGCGGAGTGGGTCGCCACACGGCACGAGGTGCAGGAACTGTCTCTACGACGGTGATCGGGGAGAAGAATGACTGACGATAGTCAGTCACGGATCGGCGAGTTCCCTGGCAGCGACAGCACCGAGAGTGAGACCTCAGAGACGGAGTACGACTTCGAGGTCGACAACCAGGAGTTAATCGAGAAAGCAACGCTAACCGTACTCAACTACCGGCGACGGATCTTTCAGCCGTTATCTGACGAGAGTAGCGATAGTGTTCAATCAGACGAGGACTCAGACGAGCAAGCGAGACTCAACGGCTTGGCTGGGAAGATCATCAGCGCTGCAGGGTCGTACGCTGGCAAGTACGAACCACCCGTCGCGCTGAGTACACACATCCTAAACGCGGTTGTTGTTGGCCTGAACGCGTACGTGTACGATCGAATCGTACGACAGGAGCGGGATACCGACGACGAAGAAGCGGCCCTACTGATCGCTGGATTAGCACTCCACGATGCGAACAAGTACGTCGGAGCCGAATACGACACGGCTGATCTCGACAGTACAGAAAATAGCGAAGCAGTCCTCGATTACTACTTTGAGCAGGGGGACGATTTCGGCCTGCTTCCGTTCTTGGATAAGAATACCGAGACCGGTCAGGAGGTGGATATCGCCGACGTGAAATGGTTAGTGCAGCGGACAGAGACCAAAGAGTCGAACAGCGAGACACAGGGCCAATCGACACGTCGTGTTAGAGGATTGGAAAAGTACTGTCGTATCGGCGACGGGTTCGTTTCGAAAGAGGGACGAGACGACCTCGCCAGTGCCGCAGAGTGGTTGGAGCAGTTCTTCGGGGGAGATGGGACTCACGTACATCACCTCCAGTTCAACGAGCTTGAGCAGTCGCTACTGAACAATCACCTGCTCGCAACGGTCAAAGAGGTCGTCGAGAATCCCAATAACCCAGCCGTCGCGTCCCCTCCGCACGGAGTGATCCTCGGAAGTACTCCAGACAGTATACTGTACCTCGGGGAGTCGATCGACCGGTCAATCCTACAGGAGGCAGTCACTGATGGCCTGATGGAGCGCGTCACACAACAGCACGACTTCAACGCCAAGACCGAGTGGAACTCATTCGAGTACGACATTCTCGCGGAGGTCGACATCTCGTTCCAGACGAAGCGAGAGATCATCGCGGCCGGCTATGCCGCGACACTTCGGAACGGGAGTGGGACCGATCACGAGTTCGAGTCGATCTCTGATGGGTACAAGGAGGCTCTCCCGGAACTGGCGCGGACGACATTCCGTGAGCAGGATTACGAAGAAGCCTTCGACGAGTATCCAACGCTGTACGAGCTCTGGACCGAGGTCTCGACAGGAGAGGAGTACTCTGCGTACTCACAGAAGATCGGATTCCTCGCCGAGGTGTTCCGACGATACAGGGGCTCCGTCGAAGACGGCTACGATTCAGAGACAATTCGTCAAGAAGTGTCTGACTTCTCGTCAGCACAGCGTGACTCTCTTAGAGAGGACCTCGCACCGGAATCCGAAGCAGGAGACGTGGTCAGTCAGCGCTTCTTCGAGGTGGGACTCCAGTCGGATATGGAAGTCCCTGCGAGCGACGAGATGTGCTTCCTCTGTGGACAGCACGCAGAGCGTCAGTACAAGAAAGGTGGCGATGCGTTCTATAAGACACAGAGTTTCTCGCGTCGGGTTGCGGCAGAGGGCTCGTACAAACGAATCTGTTCGGCCTGCAACCTCGAACACGCGTTGCTTCGCGATATCGTAGAGTCGACAGGGTACTCTGTGGGGAGCGACATCAAGATCGCCTTCGTGTACTACGACGAGTTCGTGGGGAACCTCACGATCGGTGCCGAAGGAAATCCGCGGAGATTGGTCCGGTTCCTCACCACATCCGACGACGAAGATGAGCTGCCCGACGTCAGCGACCCGTCGCTCGTGGCATCCTCGTTCGTTCCTCAGTATCACCTGCACCCGTTCTATGCGAGTTCGGAGAACGATCGACTTCGGGTGGTCCGCGAACTACTGGAGACCGTCGTCAACCGCGGATTCAAAGTCGTGATCGGGAAACCGTTCGCGGGCTTCAGACCTCAGGATGCGCTCCTGTCGGATCTGAATCCGACCCGTCGGCAAACGACAATCGGAGCAGATCGGATTGAATCGTTTGCCGAGCTGGAGCAGACTCGACGCCTGTTCGATATCCTCCGCAGCATCGCGGATAGCAGCGACTACTCGGGCGGGCGTGAGCTTACCAGTATCCAGCGGGACGGTTTCCAACCCATTGCAGCGCTCGTTGCACAGGAAAGCGAGTGGTTCGCGTCCGTTCGCGACCGCTCGCACGAACACTTCACGGACGATGGCTTCGACGAAACACAGCAATATATGATGATGCGCGAAGTGGCCCGTGAGGGCCTCAACGTCTACGGACAGCAGTACAACAGCCGGTACAAGAAGACCAAGGTGTTCAGGCTCGCACTCGACGCCGTCTTAGACAGTCTCAATAACGGCAAGGAAGGCGAAGAGCTAGAAGAGTACGTCTCGGGCCAGGTGTACAAGTCCGCCATTGAGGAGGACTATGCCGGCCGAGTCACCACCGAGGAGGTGTCCGAGTTCGTCAACAAACTCTTGAAATTCCTCCGAGAGGATGACTCACTGGATAAGCAGGCACTGAGCCGTCGTCGAAATACGCTAACGAATGCGTATCTGTTTGCGTACGACCGCCTGCTGAACGAACTCAGACAGGAGGACGAGGCGTCTGAGACGTCTGCCGAAGCCGAGAGTGACGACTGAGGAAGCACAGCTATCGAAGCAACACATCAGCACCTAATACAACAATGAGTCAAACTGCGACAGAGATCGACTTTCCGGAGCGCGGCTTCGTCGACGAGTACAGCTACTATATGACCCAGCGGCCGACGGTCGTCCTCGCGATCGAACGCGAGGTCGTCGACCCGCTTCTTATTCGGAACACAGAGCAAGATCGAGCTGAGACACAGGTCATCAACGACGTGACTCGGGCTCAGTCGAACCCGGAGAAGTTCACCACGAAAGAGCGACTGAGCGGACTCCACCTGCTCCGAGAACTCGATAAGGAGCAGGAGGATCTCATTCACGACGAGTACGTGTACAACGAACCGCCGGGACTCCAGGAGGCTATCAATATGGACACGCTGACCTATGGAATCACCGGGACCGGCGACGAGGACTACGGGATGAAGTCCCGATTGGTCGCGGGGTACACGTACACGACCGGAGAGTACGACATTATGGACGCGGAAGTCCGGAACAAGGCGCACGAGTCCGGCACTATGAACTACGACGACGACGGCGATATGAAGCACTCCCAAGGGCTCTACGAACAGGTTCGAGTCCAGCCAGGGAACTCGTTCGTCCACTTCTTGTCCATCGAGGCCGGAACCCCCGGGATGCTCGCATACGCACTCCACAACGTCCTCAATACGCACGGATACGGCGCGAGAGAGACCCGGAGCGGGAAGACGATCGAGAACCACGTCCGGGCGCTGGTTCTCGCCGACCATCCGGCGCTCCTCTCCGTGGGTGAGTTCCTCTCGAAACACGATCCCGAAACGGTCGAGAGCAGTGACATCGGGAACGCTCTCGGGAACTACCTCAACGCCCAGCGGCGGGCCAACTGGTCCGTGTACGGTGACGAAGGCGTCTCGAACACCGATCCGTTCCCCGAGTGGTTCACGACGCTGAAGGCAGTCGCTGGCCGGCAGCGCCCCGATGCAACCGACATACTGTACGAACCATCCGTCTTTAGTTAGTCGAGAAACCGCGTGACAGCGACGGCTTATCGAGGCTACTTTTCGAGAGGAATGAGGAGGTATCCGCTGTGCACACAGACGCCTCCTCATCAAGAATCATGCGTCGGCTC
>QPLR01000006.1 GCA_003665935.1 Halobellus sp. Atlit-31R
GAGGAAGTTCGGCTGGTCGGGGTCGCCGCCGAAGTGGATCGTGACGCTTCCGTCGTCGTTCCGCTCGGCGGTCACGTCGTTGACGGAGTAGGCGTCGTACTCGTTCTCCTCGAGATACCAATCGCGGTTGTAGACGGTGACCGACCAGAAGCCGTCGACGGGCACGTCCCGGACAGTGAGTGTATGTGGGGTCTCGCCGTCGTTGTGATCTGGAACGCGCGAGAGATAGAGCGCTTCAGATTCCGGAAACCCGAACGTCGTCACACTCTGGAGCAGGAACTTCACGGGGTGGACCTCACCGACGTCTCCACACGCCCCCCGGAAGTCGTCCATCGTTTTCGCGGCCGTGGTTAGCGCATCGAAGAGCTCGTCGCGCGATTGGCTGTCCCAGTCGGGAAGTTCCAGCGCGCCGGGCGAATCTTGCGTCACGGCGAGACCGTCCTGTAGGCGGTGGGCGACCTCTAGGTCAGCCGGATCGTTCGGATCGACGAACGTACGAACCACGACGGCGGCGTACCGCGTCCCGATGTCGTCCTGTGTCAGGGTATACTCGCCGGAGTCGTACCCGAACAGTTTGACGTACTGATCCTCGTTGAGGACGATCATCGATTGATACCGGTCACCGGCGTCCGGTTTGGTGATGGTGACCGGCTCGGTCAGATCGAAAACGGCCGTCGAATAGAGCGTATCTCGATTGGTTGCAGCCTCGACCTGTTCGTCGAGCGGGAAGAGCGTTCGGAAGTGGTGGAACGTTCCGAACCCGCCCCACTCGGCGAACTGCTCCATCTCCGCGTGTAGCTGAGCGCGCGGGAAGTTCTCCCAGGTGACGGGAGTCGGCGAGCCGGCTCTCGAAATCTGTTTGCTCATTGCACGCCGTCTTCGATAGCTCGGGACTTTGTTATCAGCCGAGAACGCGCCGACAGACCGACATTACCGGGTCGCTCTGGTAGTAAGCCGGTATTTCCGGGCGGCCGACGGTGAAGTACCTCGGGTGCAACTCCAGGCACTCGCCTTGCTTATCTGTAGAAACACGGCTGCTGCGGCGGTGTGAGAGCACCGGGCGACCCGCCCGTAACGCGACGCCCCTTAGCAGTGGTTCGAAAAGCTTGCCTTACTCGACGGGACGTGCGGCTGGGCGTCGAGGACGTCCCCACGCGGCAGGGAAAGTCGACCGACACGAGCCTCGGGCCGGCACTGCTGCGGAGTACTTATACACCTAACAGTATCGGCAGTGTATATCAGTCACCGATATAGATCGAATACAGGACTTTATCAACTGAGATAGTCGGTTTGGGTATTCCACCCCACCTATGTTGCAAACGATAAGCGCTCTCGGACAGAAGTACAGCGTCGAGATTCTCGAAGCGACCGACGAACCACGCTCCGCCAAGTGGCTCAGCGAGGAACTCGATGTCCCGATCGCGACCTGTTATCGGCGAGTACAGACTCTCGCCGATGTCGGGCTGGTCAAGGAAGTAGAGCTCGAAGCAGAGAACGGACAGCAGAAGACCGGATACAAACGATCGATCGATCACGTCGAGTTTCGATTCTCTCCGTCCCTGTCGATCAATACGACACCACGCGTCGAAGATTGGATGCGGAACCTCGCGACCGCACCCGTTCCGAACGCGTCGACCGGCGACCCTCGGCTTGCAGCGACGGCCCGGATGTCGCTGCTGAACGCCGCACTCAGCTCAGAGCCCTTCGACGCGCTGGCACACGCCGACGACAGTGGTGAGTCGCTCCACCGCTCCTGAGAGTATAAATTAATTCAAACCAATAAGTCCGTATGAGAGACTCATCTCCGTATTTGACGGACGACTCCGCCACCGATCTCCTCACTTTCTCGGCTGAAATCGCAGGTACGACTGACCCAGAAACCGCAATCAACGTCACAGTTGAGACTCTGGACGCGGCATTCGGTGACTCCGCTACGACCGTTTGGACCTACGACGCCGCCACAGAGACGGTGTCGGCGGCCGGAGGGACTTCCCCATACGCGATAGGATCGAACGACCCACCGCCGGCGCTGACGCGGGCTGTGCGAACGCTGTGCGAGACCACTGCCAGCCAAGACGGAGCCGGGTCCGCCGACGAGGCCGGGACCGCGGTGGCCGGACGCCGACTCGTTCCCATCGGGGACGGAAAGGTTCTGAGCGTGGCAGCGTCCGACAGCGAGTCGTTCGAGGAGGGAGCCACTCAGTTCGTCGAGCACGTCGGGACGACGCTCGCGGCCGCTCTCGACCGAATGGTCGACGAGCCGACTGACAACGACGCGCCCGCGGCGAAGTATGCCACGAGTGAGGGAGCATTCCGCCGACTGAAGAACGTCATCGCTGCCAACGGCGGGTTCGACGTGACCGTCGAGCGGGCGCTCGAGATCGGCTGTGAGCAATTCGGCCTCGAGACAGGTGTGCTCTCACACGTGCGAGACGGCGACTACGAGATCGAGGCCGTAGTGGACGAAACTGGCACTTACGAGCCGGGAACCGTGCTTCCCCTCGAGGAAACGATGTGTGCGGCGACGTTGGCGGACGATGCGACGGAGACGGTGGCTTTCGCCGACGTTTCCGAGACCGACTATCGAACCGAACCGGCGGCAGACACCGTCGCGGCGTATCTCGCGGCACCGGTCGTCGTCAACGGGGAGATCTACGGAACGGTAAACTTCTCCAGCCCGGATCCGCGCTCGACGGCAATCCGACAGAGTGAGCGCGAGTTCGTCTCTCTCCTCGCGCGGGGACTCGGCTGGGAGGTCGAGCGTCGGAATCGCCTCGTTGAGCTGGAGCGCTACGAGACGATTCTCGAGACGATCGACGACCCCGTGTACACGCTCGATACACAGGGCCACCTCACTTTCGTCAACGAGGCCGCCGAAGAGGAGTTCGGCTACGGATCCGAAGTGCTCGGCGAACACGTCTCGATCGGAATGGACGACGCCGACGTCGCCGAACTCACCGCGGAGATCAAGTCGCTTGTCGGCTCTGACACGCAGTCCACGAAAACGCAGTTCGAACTGCAGACGGCCGACGGGAGCCGCACGCTCGTCGAGAACCACCTCACGTTACTCGAAGACGACGCCGGATTCCACGGGACTGTCGGCGTTCTCCGCGACATCAGCGACCGGGAGCAGCGCCGGCAGCAACTCGAGGATTTCCAGCGGGCGATCGAGGAGGCGGCCGACGGAGTAGCAGTGCTCGAGGATGGCGAGTACGAGTACATCGACCAGACCCACGTCGATATGTACGGTTTCGAGAGCAAACAGGAGTTGCTCGGCGAGACGTGGCGAGAACTGTACGACGACGACGAGGTCGCTCGGCTGGAGTCGGTGGCGTTTCCGGCACTCGAAGCCGACGGTCACTGGCGCGGAAAGGTGACTGGCAGCCGGCCGGACGGATCGACGTTCCCCGCCGAACTCTCGCTGACGATCGTCGGCGACGGACGCCTCGTCTGTACCGTCCGGGACGAGACCGAACGACAGGCGCGAAAGCGCAAACTGGAGCGACGCTCGGCGGCGATCGAGGCCGCGAGCGACGGGATCGCGATCCTGGACGGGGACAGTCGGTACGAGTACGTGAACCAGGCTCACGCCGACATATACGGGTACGAGGATTCCGAGGCGTTCCTCGGGAACAGATGGCAGATGTGTTACGACGACGACGAGCGCGCGCGCTTCGAGTCGAACGTGCTCGGAGCGTTGGATGCTTCGGGCCAGTGGCGCGGTGAGGCAGTCGGCCTCCGGCAGGATGGCTCGACCTTCCCGCAGGGCGTGTCACTGACGGAGTTGCCGGACGGTGGCGTTGTCTGCGTCGTCCGGGACGAGACCGAGCGCAGAGCGCGCGAGCGGGAACTGGAACTGAAAGAGCAGGCGATGGACGAAGCGAGCGTCGGCATCCAGATCGCTGACGCCACACGACCCGATAACCCGCTGGTGTACGTCAACGGTGGGTTCGAAGAGATCACAGGGTACGCGAGCGAGGACGTGCTCGGAGAGAACCCGCGGTTCCTCCAGGGTGAAGAGACCGACGCAGAACGGGTTCGCGCGCTGCGCGACGCGGTCGCGAACGACGAACCGGTATCTGTCGAAATCCTCAACTACCGGAAAAGCGGCACACCGTACTGGAGTAAACTCTCTGTTACACCGGTCAGTGACGACGACGGCACCGTCACCAACTACATCGGCATCCAGCAGGACGTGACGGACCGGCGACAACGAACGGAGCGACTCCGCGAACAGCGCGAGCGCTTGGAGCTGGTGCTGTCCGGAACGAAGACCGGGATCGCCGAGTGGGATCTGGGCACGGATGCCGTCACGTGGAACGAGACGCTCGCCGAAATCGTCGGCCGCGAGGTCGATTCGCTGACGGCGTTCGAGGACGCGATTCACCCGCAGGACCGCGACCGCGTCCGCGACCACCTGGACACGATGCTCGAGACCGGGGAGCCCTGGACCGGGGAGTTCCGGTTGCTCGGTCGGGAGGGCGACGCCACCTGGATTGGCACTCGGGCAGTTCTACTGCACGACGACAGCGGCGAGCCCACTCGCGTCCTCGCGATGGGGACCGACATCACCGACCGAAAGGGCGAGGAGCGTGAACGTCGGCGTAACGAGCGGCGGTTCGAGTCGCTGTTCGAGGACCCGGAGATGCTCGTCGCATTGCTCGACGTCGATGGCACTCTCTTCGACGTGAACCAGACAGCGATGGAGTACGTCGACGTCGATCGGGGTGCGGTCGTCGATCGCCCGGTCTGGGAGACGCCGTGGTGGTCACACTCGAAGGACCTACAGACAGAGTTGAAAACCCTGATCGAACGCGCTGCAGAGGGCGAATACACCGAGTTTACCGCGACAGTGCCACGCCCTGACGCTGCGAACGACCGTCGGCATCTCGAGGGCACGATCCGCCCGGTGACGGACGCGTCCGGTGCGGTCGAGTCGCTGGTCGTCTCGAAGAAGGACGTCACCAAACGCGAGAAACAACGCCAGCAACTGATCGAGGAGCGCGAGCGCTTCCAGTTGTTGACCGAGAGCGTCGAGGAGTACGCGTTTATCATCGTCGACGGTGACGGGTGCATCCAGACGTGGAACGCTGGCGCCTCCGATCTCTTCGGATACGACGCCGAAACGGCGATCGGGACACCGATGGGCCGCCTGCACCCCGACGGGCATCGCGAGCGCGGACTCCCGGACCGACTACTTCAGCAGGCGACCATCGCCGGCGAGAGCGCTCACGAGGGATGGCGCGTTCGCGCCGACGGATCGAGATTCTACGCCGACGTTCGATACGCGCCGCTGAAAAACGACGCCGGGGAGTTCCGCGGGTACGCGATGATCGTTCGGGATATGACCGAACGACGCAAACAGCGACGTCGCGTCGACCGGTTCGTCGAGGAGTCCGAGGACGTGGTGTGTATCCTAAATCGTGACGGGACCTTTAGTTACGTGAGCGGCTCGGCCGATGGGGTCTTAGGTTACGATCCGGACGCGCTCGTCAGCGAGAGCCTCTTCGATTATCTCCACCCGGCGGGACGGGAACACGCGATGCGGCAGTTTTTCGACGCCGTCGAACAGCCGGACGGGAGGTTCCAAACGGAGTGCCGCTTCGCGAGCACTGACGGTGAGTGGCTCAACGTCGAGAGCCGGTGTCGGAATACGCTGAACGACGAGGCTATCGACGGGATGTTGCTGTACATCCGCGACGTGACGGAGGGCAAACAGCGTGACCGTCGCTTCGAGAGCATCTTCGATCAGACGTTCCAGTTCACCGTCCTGCTCGAACCCGACGGCACGGTCTTCGAGGTGAACGAAGCTGCCCTGGCGTTCACCGGCGTCGACCGGGCCGAGTTCGTCGGGCAGTCGTTCGCTGAGGCCTCTTGGTGGTCACACTCCGAGACGGATCGAGATCGAATCCGAAACGCCCTCGAAAAGGCCGTGACCGGTGAGTTCGTCCGATTCGAAACGAACGTGGAGGGTGCCAACGGACTCGGGACGCTCGATCTGTCGGTGAAGCCAGTCACCGACGAAGACGGGGACGTCACGCTGCTGGTCGTCGAGGGGCGCGATATCTCGCGCCGTCAGCGGCAACGCCAGCATCTCAAGGTTATGCAGCGCGTGATGCGGCACAACATTCGCAACGATTTGACGAAACTCCGCGGTTGGACGGAGGCGATGTGCCGGCGGGACGACACCAGCGAACGGGCGGAAATCCTCGAAACGCTCAATGCGGTCTTCGACAAGTGGGAAGCAATGACTGAAAAGGTGCGGCAAATACAGACTGTATTCGATTCTCACAGCCAGCCAGAGCGGTCCGTCGATGCCGCATCGGTCGTCGAGGACGCAGTGAGCGCGGCCACAGATGCCGAAGCGACAGTCACGACAAGACTGGGCACTGCGGCCGGGGACCGCGTCCACGCCAATCTCTTCGAGGCCGTTCGCGAACTAGTCGAAAACGCCGTCGAAGCGAGTGCAGATGGACGCGTCGAGGTAACCGCGACTCGACGAGACGACGGCTGGCTCGGTCTGACCGTCAGTGACGACGGCCCGGGGCTGCCGGAGATGGAAGCCAAGGTCCTCGAAACCGGGGAGGAAACCCCGTTGAATCACGGACAGGGCTTGGGTCTCTGGATGGTCAGGACCGTCGTCGTGCAGGCTGGTGGGACGGTTTCGGTCGAAGCGAGGGCGTCAGGGACAGACGTCACCCTCCACCTCCCACCCGCAGAGGGCGGTGATCAGCTCCGGACTGAGCCACAGTAATGACTGCTGTTGCACACGATGCTACCGTTATGCTCGTCGAAGACGACCGGAGCCTCGCCGACCTCTACGCCGAGTGGCTCGGCGAGTCGTACCACGTTACAGTCGCCTACGACGGAACTGCTGCACTCGAGGAGATAGACGAGACAGTCGACGTAGTGCTGTTAGACCGGATGATGCCGGGACGCTCCGGATCCGAGGTGCTCGCGGAGATTCGAGCCAGAGAGATCGACTGCCAGGTGGTGATGGTGTCGGCGGTGACCCCGGATCTCGACATCGTGCAGATGGGCTTCGACGCCTATCTGGAGAAGCCTGTCGATCCCTCAGCACTCCACGGCATCGTCGCACAGATGCTCACGCGGGCCAGATACGACGAGAAGCTCCAAGAGCTGTTCTCGCTGATCGAACGGCAGGATACCCTCGAAGCCGTAAAGCGGCCCGCAGTGCTCGAAACGAGCACGGAGTATCGAGAGTTGGTCGAGAAGCTCGAACGGGTCCAACGCGAGGTCGAGTCGCTCCTGACTGACCTCTCCGACGACGACTTTCGGGTGGCGGTCGAGCGACTCCAGCGAACGGCCGCCGAACGCGCCGGACAGCGCCGCTACGAGTCGCTCACCGACGACGTGCTCGATACCTCTCGCGAGGCGATGATCGTCGTCGACTCCGACGGCGCGGTAGTCTGGGCCAACGAGGCGACGGAGTCGCTTCTCGGATTCGACCGCGAGAGCAGTCACGGGCGCCCGTACTCCGCCGTCGCGTCTGCGCAGTTCGAGGGGATCGAAACCGACGCGGGTCCGCTGGTCTCGCTCATCGAGACGGGGCTGTCGAGCCACGTGAACGACATCGAAGCGGTCGTCCACGTGCCCGCCGAGACCGGACAAGACGAACGCTGGCTCGAGTACTGGAGCGCTCCGATCGACACCGGTCTGTACGCTGGCGGCCGGATCGAACACTACCACGACATCACCGGGCGCTACCGGCGTGAGCAGTATCTGCAGACGCTCCACTCGGCTACCCGCGATCTGATGGCTGCCGAGACGGTAGACGTGATCGCCGACCGGACGGTCACCACCGCGACAGCAGACCTCGAGTTCCCGTACGCGGCGCTGTTTGTGAGAGTTGCGGGCACCGGAAACCTCGTTCCGCAGGCGATGGCCACGGAACACGAGTCGGTCGACCCCTCCCTGCCGACGCTCTCAGGTGGAACCGGCCCGGTCTGGACTGCGTTCGTCGAATCCGCGGACGAGATCATCGCCGCCGACGGCTGGGAGCGGACCGGAGACGACGACTGGCTCGACGACGCGTTCGAAGACTGGATGCTCTGCCCGCTCGGCCGCCAAGGCGTGTTCCTCGCCGCGACGCCGACAGCACCAGCGCTCACGGACACCCAGCAGAGTCTGGCCAAAACGTGGGCGGCGAACGCGCGGCAGGCGCTCGAACGCGTCGCCCGAACTCGTGATCTCCGTGAGCGCGACCGTGAACTGAAGCGGCAGAACGAACGGCTCTCCCGG
The DNA here is from genome assembly GCA_003665935.1 of Halobellus sp. Atlit-31R. Classification (GTDB taxonomy): domain Archaea; phylum Halobacteriota; class Halobacteria; order Halobacteriales; family Haloferacaceae; genus Haloquadratum. The sequence goes on from QPLR01000006.1 coordinate 8,263, forward strand.
CTCGATCGGATCAATCGACTGATCAGGTCGATCGCCCCCGCAGTCGTCGACGCCGACACACGCGAAGCGGTCGAATCCGAAGTCTGTCGCCGACTGCTTCGCCTCGATCCGGTCACGGGGGCTTGGATCGCAGACGTCGACCCCGCGACGGAGAGTCTGGTCTGTCGAGCCCGCGACGGCGACTTTCACGGCTATCTCGACGGTGTCCCGTCGGCCACGCAGCCGGATCAGGAGGCGTTGCCGGCGGCCACGCCGGCAGTCCCAGCGAGGCGGGCATTCGACAGGGAGCGACCGGTTGTCGTGACCGACCTCGTCGACGTCGAGCCCGGGCCGTGGTGGCGCGATCGCGGGCTGGCAGGCGGAACGCACGCGATCGTCGCGATCCCGATCGTTCGGAAGAACTCGCGTTTCGGGTCGCTGGAAGTTCACATCGACCGCCCACAGGGACTGAGCGACGAGGAGGTCGACGCCCTGGAGGAGCTTGTGGTGACGGTCGGACACGCGATCGCCTCGATCCGACAGCGGGACGCTTTGTTGTCCGGTGGAGCCACCGAACTCACGTTCCGCATCGGGGCCGCGTCCGCGCTCTCCCGACTGGCTGACGCGGTCGCCGCACCGTTTTCGGTGATCGACGTGTCACAGCAGTCCGACGGCACCTGTGTTGTCTTCGTCGCGCTGTCGTCCACCTCGGACCACGACCGGGAGGTGCTCGTGGAGCGGATCCGAACGATGCCCGACGCGTCGGTCCTCCGCAACGACGAGGCACAGTTGACCTGCGTGGTGACGCTCGGAGCGGACTCTCCGATTCGAGCCTTCATCGAATACGGAGCCACGCTCCAACGCATCGAGTTTCACACCGATAGCCAGGAACTGACGGTAGCGGTTGGGCTCTCGCACCTCGTCGACATCCGCGAGTACGTCGACGCTGTCGCGACGTCGATCGAGGACGTCGAGCTGATCGCGAAGTACGACCAGCCCGTAGATGAACCGGGTGCCGATAGCAGAGTTGGACGCGAGGGCCGCCTGACCGAGAAACAGCGGGAGACCATCCAGACTGCCTTCCACGCAGGCTACTTCGACTGGCCTCGTAGCGCCGACGCAGAGACCGTCGCCGGTGAACTCGGCATCGCACAGTCCACGTTCAGCCAACACCTGCGTGCCGCCGAGCACAAACTGCTCGAAGACTTGTTCACGTAGCCGGCCGACTCTGACTGCCCCTCCTTCGTGGGCACGCTTTCGACGTCCGATATATATCGGTATCAGTCGACGGGCTGTGATCTACCTAGGAGATGCTGCATTGAGCGTGTATCAACTGGATTTGAATATGAGTTCACAGACTCCCGGTAACGCCATCCGCCGGAGAGAGGGTGGATCTGCGGGGAGTCCCGCAGCGGAACGCCCCGACGCTCCGGGGCCGCTCCGACTGCTCGTCATCAGCGAGAACCAACGAGTGTGGGCCCACTGTCGACTGTGGCTCGACGACACTTACGATATTCAGGAGGTCCACCCCCGCGAAGTCCACGACAGGACAGCGTGTAACCGGGACACGATCGCTGCGATCGTCGACGAAACGGCGTTGGATGACGACGGTCGCACCGTCCGCCGTATCGAGCAACTCCGGGCGAACTGCCGGACGATCCTGCTCGCCGACAGTGACGATCAGCGGTGCCGCGCCGACGACTGTCTGGACACACCGATCACTCGCGGACCACTGCTTTCCGCCGTCGAGCGCGCGCGGCGCATCGCTGCGTACGACGAGAGTATAAAAGAACTGCTGGCGTTGACCACACGTCACCGGCGTCTCCGCGAGGACCCGGACGCGGAGCGACCCGAAACCCGCCGGGAGCGCGTTCGTGTCGCGATGCGGATCGAACAGCTCCACGAGCGGATCGACGGCTCGTTGAGCGATGTCGAGTCTCGGTATCCGGAGTTCGTCGGAGACTCCCGGTGACTGTCTCAGACCACCGATGAGTAACGTATCGACGACTCACTTCGTTCTCCTCGCGGTGTATACCGGCACCGTCCTCTTCGCGACTGGATTACTCCTGTTGCCGTTGCTGTAGTCCGGCCGGAGCGGGAATCCACGGAGCACGTAGTGCTTCGTTCCTCGAAGTACTATGCCGAATGAGGTCTGAATGGAGGGTGTCGGTGAGTACCTCGCTGTATCGGTATCGATCGGCGATTCCCGGTACACATAGGTGTAATGGCTAACACTAACACACGCGTGTAAGAGCTATGGCGGATCGCTCAGTGAGCTGGGAACCGGTGCCGGCGGGGTTGAGTACGGACTCTCTAGTCGTCAGAGAGTTTGACAGACCTACTGTCATCTCAAACGCAGTTATGATGACGATTATGGAAGCTGTGGACAGATGGCCAACCCTGAGCGATTCTCCGCCAGTCGTTGATTACGTTGATGTGGACCAACTCGATGGCCTGTTCAAAACTCGCGCAGTCGATGATACCGGTCACATCCCGTCTGTGGAGTTTCGATTTCAGGGAGCGCTGGTAACAGTGCTCTATGCATCAACGGTGCGTGTGATCATCGAACGCGACACCTGAGCTGAAACAGGAAGGAAGGAAAGAAGCGAAAGACGGAATGTACGCATCGTGGTCACGATGTCGAACAACTCGGTCGGGCCTGCATCACGCGACGGAGCGACTCCGCGCAGGAGGAAACCGTGTTCCTCCGCGTCGTCGCTCCTTGCTCGTCGGGCCCAAGTTGATGTCTGTCGAGCCTAAACGGACATCAGATGGCAGCCACCCTCACCGAGCCCACTGTTCTCGCTGCCGCGAAAGACACACTCTACCCTGACCTCGACGCGGGCGCTGACCAGTATGCTGTCACGGAAACACAGTTCACGACCACCTCGTGGGGCGGGTGGGAGATTCCCGACGACGTGCGGCGTCGCCTCGCACCGTACAACACGATTCGACTCACCGGCGGTGAGCCGGATCTCCTCGGCGTCGGGATGCCCGCGCTGGAAGTTCTGAACGCCGACGCGGCGACGACACCCGTCGCCGTCGTCGAGGCGAAGGGGCACAACACCGACCCGAGCGCCGCCGACGTGCGCACGGGCATCAATCAGGCGCACGGGCACCTATCCGACGTCAACATCGGGTACGTCGCCGCGCCCGTTCAGAGCATCACTGATCAGGCTCGTGCGCTCGCACGCGATCTCAACATCGGCATCGTCGGCGTCGAGAGTCCGCACGACGCCACGCTCGTCGAACCGGCTCGCGTCACCGGGGCCGGAGACTTCTCCACCACGATCGACGCCTTCCGGTTTCAGGCCACGACGCACCGGCTCACCGAGGGGAGCTTCCCGGTGAATCACCCGAAGAACTACCTCGGCTACGCGCTCGCGCTCGCTGCAGAGGGAGAGACGGCGGAGATCTACGCCGAGCACGTGATCGGGAGCGTCTCGGGCGGCCGCCGCGGAGCCATTCTGCTCGGCCTGGTCGACGATCGGCCCACCGGAGAGCGGCTCACGAACCTCGGGGCAGAGGTCGTCCGCTTCGCCCGAGCCCGACACGGGAGCGTCACTGCCGCGCTTCAGAAGTTCACCTCCTGGAAAGGTCGATCCACACGGTATACCGAGCTCGCCCCGCGCTGGGCGCAACTCGCCCGCTCGGTCGCCGTCCAGTACGAGCCCACCCAACTCATCGTCGACGCGCTCGAACGCCTCCACCGGCGGGGCGTCGACCACGCGACTATCGACGCCGTCGCCCGCGAAGCCTGCCGCCTCAATCGACCACTCGCCGTGGAAGTGTTCTTCACCCAGTCCCGGCGCGAAGACGTCCTTACCGCCGACGGCGACATCGACGACTCGGTGCTCCCCGACCCGAGCGTGTATAAATCGGGGATCCACTTCCAGTACAAGTACCACCTCTATCACGTCGGCTTGCTTACCCACGGCGGAACAGATCGTAAGGACGACGTCCTCACCGACACGTGGGCACTGGAACACCCTGTCGCACGTGATACGGCTCCACACTAGTGCTCGCACTCGATGTCGACTGCCGAACCGGGAACGTCGGGAGGAAACTCCAGCGCCACCGTGCGATCACGGCAGAGTACGAGACGACTCCGTAAGGCTCTCTTTGTTATCGCCGGGGCTCGTTCCACGCGAGATGGTTGACGCTGCCGCGTTCTCCGACACGTGCGGGTTCACGGAGGCCTGCTCGGACGAACTCGACCCCCCGCTCCACGGCGGCCGACAGCGACGCCCCTCTCGCGAGTTCGGCAGTGATCGCGCTCGAGAGCGTACACCCGGAGCCGTGCGTCGCATCGGTGGCGATACGTTCGGCATCGAACGCCGTCGGGCCGCGCTCCCCATCGGTGACGAGTACGTCCCTGACGGTGGCGGAGTCGCCGTCGATGTGGCCGCCCTTGAACAGCACCGCATCGGCACCCCAGTCGAAAAAGCGGTCGGCAGCGCGTTCGCGCGCGGCCGCCGAGTCCGGACGCTCACCAACGAGTTCGCTCGTCTCGTCCGCGTTCGGAGTCACGAGCGTCGCCTCGGTGAACAGGTCGCGGTAGGCGTCGACCGCCTCGGCCTCGAGCAGTCGGTCGCCGCTGGTCGCGACGATCACTGGGTCGACGACGACCGGGCCGTCGAACGAGCGGAGGCAGTCGTGAACTGTCCGAACGGCCTCTGTCGTGGCGAGCATCCCGGTCTTCACCGCGCCGACGTCCACGTCATCGACAACCGCCTCGTACTGTGCCCGCACCTCGTCTGTGGGGAGGACGTGCGTCGAGCGGACACCGGTGGTGTTCTGTGCGGTCGTCGCGACGACGACGGAGCCACCGTACACGCCGAGTTGGGCCATCGTCTTGAGGTCGGCTTGGACGCCGGCGCCGCCGCCGGAGTCGCTGGAGGCGATCGTCAGCCCGTACGGGATCTCACGCGACACGGGATCGACGCCTGTCATCGGAAGTGCATCCCCCCGTTGACGCTGTGGACCTCGCCGTGGGTGAACTCACTACCGACGAGATACGCAACAGAGCGGGCCACTTCGCCAGGCGAACAACTGTACTCCGGCAGGTGAGTATCGACGTTCTCGTGCCCTAAGAACTCCGTCGACTCGAGATGCTCGACGATGGTGTCGTTCATCGCCGTGTCGACGGGGCCGGGAGCGAGTGCGTTCACACGGACGCCGTCGGGACCCACCTCGCGTGCGAGCGCCCGAACGAGGCCGTGCAACCCCGCTTTGCTTGCCGCGTAACTGGTGTCGACCGTGCCGGCGGTTCCGCCGACGCTTGACAGCACCACCAGCGATCCGGCCGATTCGCGCAGTGCCGGAAGGAACGCGCGAGCCACGCGGGCGGTGCCAGTGAGGTTCGTCTCGAGAACGCGACCGAACTGCTCGTCGGTCGACTCCTCGAGCAACGCGGGTTCGGCGATGCCAACCGTGTGTACCACGGCGTCGACGCTGTCAAGCGCTGCCTCGGCCTTCTCGGCGAACTGAGCGACGGAGTCCGGGTCGGTCACGTCCAACTCCACTGCGACGGTTTGCCCCTCCGACGAGTCGGTCGCGTCGACGAGCGAAGCGGCGCCATCGGCGTCCTCGTGATACGAACACACCACGTCGGCACCGTCGTACTGTCGGACAACCGCCCGGCCGATGCCTCCGGTCCCACCAGTCACAACGACGCCCATCACGCCATCACCTCGTGAATGCGTTCGGCGGGATCGGCCGTCGGGTCGTGGCCGGCGACGGCGTCGAGGAACGTCGTCAGGTAGCTCGCGGGCCCGTGGTACTCGCCGAACTCTCCGGCCGCGGCTGCCTCACCCGCAAGCCCGTACGCTAGCGTGCCAGCGAGCGACGCCTCCAGCGGGTCGTCGATGGCAGCCGCGAACGTCGCGAGCGTGACGCCCAACATACAGCCTGTGCCCACGACTCGTCCCATCAGCGGGTCACCCGACCGGACCTCGAACGCCCGTTCGCCAGTTGCGACCACGTCCGTCTCGCCGCTGGCGACGACGACCCCACCAGTCCAACGAGCGCAGGCGACAGCCGTCTCGGCGATGTCGGCGTGTTCGCCGACCGACTCGACACCCCGAACCTCGGCGTCCTCGCCCACGAGCGCGGCGACCTCGCCGTAGTTACCACTGACGATCGCCGGGTTCAGGTCCGTCACGAGTCGCTCTGCGACGCGCGACCGCGTCGGGGTCGCTCCGGCACCGACGGGGTCGACTACGGTGGGGACGCCGTGGTCGATGGCCGCCTCTCCGGCGGTTATCATCGCCGCCTCGCCCGCCTCGCTCACAGTGCCCATATTGAGCAACAGCCCTTGTGCGCCCGCGATCATATCGGCGAGCTCGCGGTCGTCGTCTGACATCACCGGCAGTCCTCCCCAGTGGAGCGTGACGTTCGCCACGTCGTTCACTGTCACCTCGTTCGTGAGTGCGTTCACCAGCGGCGTCGTCTCCTGCACCGCAGCGCGTGCCCTGTCGAGGTTGACCGTAGCCGGGTCGACCGAGCCCGAATCGGATGCCGCTCGGGACTCGTCGTCGGTCATTGTGAGGCGACCTCGTGTTCTGCCTCGACCGCTTCACACAGTTTTCGGGTCGCCGCTGCGGGGTCGTCAGCCTCGGTGATCGCCGTCACGGCCGCGACGCCGTCGGCACCGGCTGCGGCGACGCGCCCGGCGTTTTCGGTCGTGATCCCACCGATGGCGACAACCGGGATCGACACTGCGTCTACGACGGCAGCGACGGTGTCGATGCCGATCTCCGATTCCGACTCGCGCGTGTTCTTGGTTCCAGTGGCGAACACAGCACCGACGCCGAGATAGTCGGCACCGGCCGTCTCTGCCATCCGGGCAGCTTCCGGGCCCGACACGGACCGACCGACGATCGTGTCCGCTCCGAGCTGCTCACGGGCAACCTCGACCGGGAGGTCGTCGTCACCGAGATGAACGCCGTCGGCGCCGAGTGCGACGGCCAGATCGACGCGGTCGTTGATTATCAGCGGGACGTCAGCCTCTCGTGTCAGCTCGCGGAGTTCCTGTCCTAACTCGTAGCGGTCGATCGCACTCGCGTGTTTCTCACGCAGTTGGACGGCGTCAACCCCACCTGCGATCGCCTTGCGGACGACGGTAGCCGTCCCCCGTCCAATGGTTCGGTCCGCCTGAGACACCAGATACACCGATAGTGTTCGATCCACGTGTAGTTGGTACTGTGTACTACTGAGTAATATTAGTGTTGAATAACGCGGTTGGACCCTGATGCGGCACTCGCCAAAGTAAGCCAGATAGTATCTTTAAAATGAAATGTCGGTCTGAGAAGAGTATCTGTATTTATGAACGCTCTACAGTCACAGTACTATGGACGGATCGGATCAAGCAGAAGAAGACACAGACACCGCGTTGCTCCGAGATACCAGGGTGGCTGAGAAGGTGGGATTTTTTGTATGCAGTGCGACAGATATTTTCACTCATATTAGGCCCGATGGATCGATGGCGTACGTCACGGATACCGAAGAGATGCTGGGTCGCCCCAGGCGAGAGTTCGTTGAGAGCTCACTATCGGAGTTTATCCATCCGCAACACAAAGAGCGGGTGAGGGAGTGTTTCGATTCGGCATTAACTGGAGGGGGCCGGGCACAGTCGAGCTTCAGTTTCGACACGGTGGTGGCTACTGGATCTGGATTGAGAGCAGCGCGTCTCCAATTCCACCGGAGTCAGACATCGGAGGGGTTGTGACGGTGACTCGGGACGTCACAGAACGCAAACAACGGCTGTGTTGAAAAGCTAGACGGCGACCGGACCGGTCACTAGTCGACATCCTCCCCGCGCAAACGCAAAGGAATGCAAGACGCCGTGCAGTCGGCTGAGCAATCAGTTGCACTCGCTACGATAGAACTGCGACCAAGTAGCGTCGGCAGATATCGACGCATTTCTCGGCCGCCGCTGGCCGGAGACAGGTCGCTACTGGCTCTCACTCGACATCGTGTCGGCTGCTGTTGCGCCCTCGATTGGAACCCACGTGTCACACTCAGTCGGATTCCGTCCTTGGTCCCACTCGATGCCCTTACATATTGGTAATCTGACCGCCAGCACACTCGGCCATCGCTCCGCCGGCAACGTATAAAAAGGGACGCCCCGCCGTCGAGTCCGGTGGCTCGGAGACCGCGACAGATAGCTCCAGGCGCTGTGACTCGACCGCACGACGGCGTGCGATCGGATGTGCAATCAGCTGCAAACGCTTCTATACCATCTCTGGCTCGAGGATCGGATTCTAAATTTGTCAGTTGCGTTGGTATATATTCAAATATGAATTTGTTTATGATGATTTAGCGTTGCCCCGAGTGAACTACCGTTTGAAAGCCTATAAGCAGCTATTTACAAATCAAACCTGGATTACACTATACATAAAATATATTATTTTATTAAAGTAATATGAAACAGATGAATAGCAGCTTGGAAACTATTTCGGGCGCCGAAGGAGGGACCCGAGAGAGTGATACAGATCGCTCGCCCACGGACGGGGACCGACTCGTTCGGACGCGTCTGTCCGAGTTGCAGGCCTACCCGACGTAGCAGGCGCCACATTACAGTTTTACTTCTGTAATGGAAATCGCACGTGGATGAGTTTCGAGGCTACGGGGATGTGTTTTCAGCGCTTCTGAAAGGTGCTACCACGAGAACATCCGACGTTCGTATACCCAAATCCTCCGAGAGGTGCAGATCGCAACAATCGAGCAGTCATTGCCGCGCAGTTACCGGTTCAGCCAGGCCGAATTCACCCTATCGGTATTCGAGGTTGATCTCGATGACGTTCGCCGCCTCGAGAACGAGTTCCGGAATCTCCTCTTCGAACCTGCTTCCCTTCATACGCGTCTTCGGACCCGAGACACTGATGGCACCGACGGCTTTGTCACCGTACAGAAGCGGAGCCGCGATGCACCAGAGACGCTCGTTTCGTTCGCCCTTGTTCTGGGCATAGCCGCGTTCTCTAGTCCGGTCAAGTTCCTCGAAGAGCGCGTCGCGGTCTGTGATCGTCTGGTCGGTGTACGTGGGTAGTCCGTGCGTCTCGATGATGCCGTCTACCTCCGTCGATGGGAGCGACATCAGAATCGACTTTCCGAGGGCAGTGCAGTGTAACTCGACGCACTTTCCGGGTCTCGTATCGTGGTGAACCGCTTTCTCACCTTTCGCCTTGTGCAGGTAGATACCTTTCCCGCCTTCGGGGACCAACAGATTCGCGACCTCTCCGGTCTCCTCGGCCAAATCATCGATGACGGGTCTTGCGATTTCGTACACGTCGTACGAGCCCCGCGTATACTCGCCGATGTGGAGGAATCGAAGGCTGGGTCGGTACCGCTCGCCGTCTTTGACAACGTAGCCCCCCTCGACGAGCGTCTGGAGGTGGTTGTGGGTCGTACTGACGGGTAGTTCCAGATAGGATGAAACGTCTGTCGCAGTCGCACCATCGAGGTCGATAAGCGCGTCAACGATGCTGAGTGACGTTTTCGTGGCCTGTATATGATTGGTATTGGTTCTCATGTTACGGAACCACATCTGGAGTAGACATATCTCTTTCCATCAGAGCTGAATGCCTCCCCAGTCGGGAGTGACATCACCAGACAGCAACAGCGCCATCTTTGCGCGGGTCGGTGCCTCCGGAGAGGGTCTGGCCGTCGTTGCGGGCAATCTGGCCCCCGCCGAAGGCTTCGGGTGACATTATTCGAACGTCGTGGCCCCTTCGAACGAGTTCTGAGACGACGCTCTCGTCGAACCGCGCTTCGACGGCAAGTGTTCCGTCGCTCCGGTATCGCCATCGTGGTTCGTCGAGAGCGGCCTGAAGTGTCGTCCCTCGATCGATCACGTTGGTCAGAACCTGCAGGTGCCCCTGGGGTTGCATGAACCCGCCCATCACACCGAACGCCATCCAGTCGCCAGGGCCGAGCCGCGCGAGCGCGGGGATGAGCGTGTGGAAGGGCCGTTTGTTCGGTTCGAGTCGGTTCGGATGCGACGGGTCGAGTGAGAAGGAACTCCCGCGGTTCTGCAGGGCGATCCCCGTTCCCGGAGCGACGAGACCGCTCCCGAACCCTTTGAACAGCGAATTGATGTACGAGACGACATTGCCTTCGGCGTCTGCCACCGTGAGAAGAACCGTGTCCGCGTCTTCGGCGCTAGCCCCGTTTGGAACGCCCACGTCGACGTCTCTCAGGGCCGTGTCGGTGATACTGCTCGCTCGCAGCTTCGCATACGACTTCGAACCGAGTGCCGGGACGTCTTCGTATTCGGGGTCGGTGATGTAGCGGTGTCCGTCGTGAAACGCGAGCTTCATCGCTTCGACGAGCTGGTGTACTCGAATCGGTGAATCGGCCGCGTCGTCGCTCCGTACCTCCGCTGCGATGTTGAGCGCTTCGAGCACGATGAGCCCCTGGTTGTTCGGCGGCAGTTCGTACACGTCCACACCGCCGTACGATGTTGTGACGGGGTCGACGAACTCCGGTTCGAAGCGTTTCAAATCGTCCATCGAGAGAAAGCCGCCCCCGTCGCGGACCGCGGCGACGATCCGCTCGCCGATCGGTCCCTCGTACAGCGCATCCGCGCCCTCGGTCGCGATTCGTTCGATCGTGTCACCGAGGTCGGGGAGCGTAACCACGTCACCCGTGTGGGGCGTCTTCCCGCCCGGAAGGAACACACGACGGGCATACTCGTCGTCGAAAAGCGCGTCGCCGTGACGCCACTTCTGCGAGATGAACGGCGTGACGACGAATCCGTCGCGGGCGTATCGGATCGCCGGCTCGAGAACCGTCGAGAGCGACAGCGACCCGAGCCGCTCGACGGTGGCTTCCCAGCCACGAGCAGTGCCGGGGACAGTCACCGTTTGGGCACCTCTGAGAGGCATACTCGTCGTGTCGGGGTCGAGACCCGACTCGGCAGCAAGTCGTTCGCGGACGTTCGCACGTGTCGCGTCGGCGGGCGCACCGCCGCAACTGCGTATCGCGCCAACCTCACCGCCCGCGGTCCGGTACAGCCCGAACACGTCGCCCCCGAGTCCCGTGCTCGTCGGCTCGACCACGTTCAAAACTGCGGCAGTTGCGACGGCCGCATCGAAGGCGTTACCGCCGCTTCGGAGAATTTCGAGCCCCGCTTCGGCCGCCAGCGGTTGGCTCGTCGCAACGAGTCCGTTCCGACCGTACGCAGTCGACCGTCGCGACGAGAATCTGTCTAGGTCAGGAGTGCCATCCATAGCGCTCTATCCCCGCGGCCTGTTTTCTCTGCGTCGGATGGGGACCCGAATCGCCTCGAAGAAAAACTATACATAGTAGTTTATGTATATTGGTACTGCTGACCATGGAAAAATTTGACCTAGAGTCGATAGGCACGTTTGTGGCGCTCGGCGGCAGTTTCTCGACGCACAGGCGCCAAGACGCCGAACCCGAGTGGCCGATTCTCTGGACAGTACCGGACCAGACGATCGTTCCCGAGGGTGCAAGCATCGAGATTCCGTCGTACATCGAGGACGTCGTCCCCGGGCCGGAGCCGGCGGCGATCGTCGGTGACGTCGGTGACGGACTCTGGCAGGCCACCGAAGAGGAGGCAGCGGAGGCGATAAAGGGGTTCACGATCTCGAACGACGTTACGACGAAAGGGAAGTTCCCATCCCGTCCGTACCCCGAACAGGAGGGGTCTCTCGGACGCGGCTACAAGAGTTTCCCGACGTTCAGTCCGACGCTATCTGAATACGTGGAGCTCGACCCCGCAGAACTCGACAGCGGCGTGATGGTCGAAGCGACTATCGACGACGAAACAGTCGTGTCAGGATCGACAGACACGATGGACTTCACCGTCGCCGAACTCGTCGCTCACGTCAGTAAGATCATTCGTCTCCAGGAGAACGACGTCATCTCGCTCGGAGACCCGTCGCAACCGACGGGGTTCCTCGACGACGCGAGCGAGGTCACCTGCAAGGTCGAAAAGATCGGGGAGTTAACCAACACGGTCCGGCACGTCGACTGAACGGCAACGACAGGTCACGCCGAAAGTTGTGCTGGCTCGGCTGGTGCGAGGGCGTCGAGTCCGGACAAGAACATCCGACGACGACTCGATTCAGGCGAACAGAACGTGCGCCACGACGAGCGTCGTCGTCGAGACGATAGCGAGACTGACGAAGGTGAGGGCCACTGGGCGAGTCCCGGCATAACGGAGCTTTGCGAGGTCCATATCGAGACCCAGGCCGGCGAACGCGAACAGGAAGAGCCACTGGTAGGCGTTCTGAAGCGACGCCTGCTGTGCTTCGGAGAACACCCCGAGGTTCGCCAGAAGCATCACGGCGGCGAATCCGACGATGAACTTCGGGAACTTCTCCCAGAGCAGCATAGTCGACAGTCGGTTGGTGTCGCCGATCTGCGTCGCGCGTTTTCGAGCGTAGTACACCGAGTAGAGGACCACTGCAGCGCTGATGAGGAGATTGCGGGCAAGTTTCGTCAGCGTAGCCCACTGACCGGCGGTGTCGGAGTACGCGAATCCCGCCGCCGCGACCGGCCCAGTGCTGAACATACTCAGCCCCGCCCAGATACCGAAGACCACGTCTGAGAGACCGAGGAGGCCACCGATGGCGGGGTAGAGAAACAGCGTGACGGCATCGAAGAGGAGGATCGCCGCGACGGCGTAGGCGATCTGTTCCTCGTCGGCGTCGATTCCGCTGGCGACGGCGACAACGGCCGAGACGCCGCAGATGCTAGCACCGGCTGCTACCAGCGAACCGATCTTCTCTGCCAGTCCGAAGACGTTCCGCGCGAGAAACTCGACGAGGAGCAGCGAGAACGAGACCGTGAGCACGACGAGCAGGAGGATGGTCGGGCCGGCTCCCAACACCGCATCGATGGCGAGTTTCGCCCCCATCAACACGATACCGACCTCCAAGAGTAGTTTATGCCGGGCGACTCCGGGCGCGGCGACGGGCGGTATACCGACGGTGTTCGTCGCGACGGCCCCGAGAACGATAGCAGCGATGAGGTGGTTGATAGCCGGAACGGACTCCGTGAGGAGTCTCGCGACGAGTCCGACGGCGAGGAGGAGCGCCAAGCCGGGGACGACCCTCCTGAACGGGTTCATCTGATCACCACGGAATCGACAGTCCGACCGAGACGGCACCAGCAATCAGTCCGCCGATGGTCGTCGCCCGCCACCCCCTGTCGGCGGTCACCCACGTCTTCGAGATCCGATTCCAAGCACTCTCGGCGTACTCTCCGGTGGTCGAGCCTATTGCTAACATCGGTAGTTCGTACCCGTAGGAATTCATCCCCGCACTCGTATATAAAGATATATTCCACCTAGGCCATCGAACGAATTTTTTCGCGATTTCAAGCGCCGAACGCTTCCTTCTCGAACGGATTCAGCCACGTCGAGCCGCAAAACGTCGGAAATCGGCTCTAAGCACTCACTGTCCGGCTGGATACTCCGGACAAGGTGCTATCGTAGGCCCACCCGAAATCATTATCTTTCCTCCACGCGCGTCGTAGATAGATATGCCACAGGATATGCTGGACCTCGAGATGGTACGGGCGTCGACGGCAATCGTCGAACAGTGTCTGAGCGTCGAAGAAGGCGAAGAGGTACTCGTCGTCACCGATCCGCGGAAGACCGGTGTCGCGAGGAGTATCGCGACCGCGGCGACGGCCGCCGGCGCAAATACGGTCATCGCGACGATGCCGCTGCTGGAGAGTCACGGGAACGAACCGCCGGCGACGGTCACCGAGGCGATGGTGGCGGCGGACGTGGTGTTCACCTGTACGACGAAGGCGATCACACACACCCGAGCACGGCTTCGGGCCGCCGAGAACGGCGTCCGAACCGGAATCCTTCGGAGCGTCACCGAGGATATGATGGTCGAGGGAGCGATGTCCGTGGACTTCGAAGAACTCCGGCGACAGACGGAAGCGCTCGCCGAAATTCTCGGAGGAGCAAGCGAAGGGACAGTCACCAGCGACAATGGCACGGACGTGACGTTCAGCTTGGACGGAAACCAGGCGTTCTCCCTCGACGGCTACTTCCACGAGGAGTACGGGTTCGCGACGCTTCCGCCGGGTGAATCACCGACTCACCCCGTCGAAGGGACGACCCAGGGAACGATCGTCATCGACGTCTCGATGGACAACGTCGGCCAGTTGGACGATCCGATCCAGCTCGCGGTCGAAGACGGATTCGTCACCGAGGTCTCCGGTGGTGACGAGGCACACCAGTTACGACAGCTCCTCGACCGGAGTGACGAGAACGCGGGGAACATCGCCGAGTTCGCGATCGGCACGAATCCGAAGGCGAAGCTCATCGGCAACCTCGCGGAGGACAAGAAACTCGCCGGCACAGTGCACTTCGCCATCGGCGACAACGAGTCGCTGGGAGGATCGACCCAGAGTGCGATCCACCTCGACGGCGTGATTCGGTCGCCGACCGTGACGCTCGACGGGGAGGTGGTCGTCGACGACGGTCGACTCCGCACGGAACTGCTCGACGAGTGATGGCTCCCGATCGCACGAGGGCGAAACCGGCCCCGATGGAGATCGAGTCGGTCCGTGTAGTCAGACTCTCCGTACCGATGAGTGGGTCGTTCGGAAGCGCACACCACCGCGATTTCACTACGATGGAGTCCGTACTGGTGGTTCTCGACACGGGAGACGGCGTCCGTGGCGTCGGGACGGCCGACGCGACGCCCGGATACTCCGTCCAGACCCACGACGACATCGAAGCGTCGCTTCGGTCCGAGATACTGCCGTCACTCCTCGGCGACCCGCCAGCGCATCCGAACGGGTTGCTGGCGTGTCTCGCACAGTTCGAGACGGCACCAAATGCGGCGTGTGCCGTCGAGATGGCGTACTTAGACGCGTACTGTCGCCGCCGCGGGGAGCGACTCACCGACCTGTTGTGGGGGACGACGCGGCGGCAGCTCCCGCTCAACGGATGGGTGGGAATCGGGGACCCCGGTCAGATGGCCGACGATGCCCGCTCGTGGAAAGAGCGCGGCTACGAGTCGTTGAAGATAAAACTCTCCGGAGAGCCCATACGCGACATCGAGCGGGTACGGGCCGTCTGCAAGGCTGTCGGAGACAGTGTCGCAGTTCGAGCGGATGTGAACGCCGGATACACCGTCGACGAGGCGATACGCGTCGCACGGGCGGTCGAAGACCTCCCCGTCGTCCACCTGGAACAACCGGTCGCGAAGGCTGATCTCGACGGCCTCGCCCGCGTCACGGCGGCGACGAGCACGAGCATAATGGCCGACGAATGTATCATCACGCCAGCCGACGCGCTCGACGTGATCCGACGAGAGGCCGCCGACCGGATCAAAATCAAGATACTCCGGATGGGCGGCGTCCTTCGAACGCGGCAAGTGCTCGACGCGGCGGCGCTCGCGGGCGTCGAGTGCGTCCTCGGACACGGGTTCGGGTTGACGCCAGCGACGAGTGCGGAACTCCAGCTGGCAGCGGCACACGACAACGTGTTCGGCCCCGTGGAAAGCGTCGGTCCACTGAAGATGACCGGCGAGCCATTCGACAGCCTGACCATCGAAGCCGGGCGTGCGACGCTCCCCGATGGGCCGGGTCTCGGGATCGAGCTTCGGGAGGGTGAAGACGCACTGGACGAGTACGCCACGTCCGCGTGGCGTATCACCCCGTGAGGTGACGGCTGGAAGTGGGAGGCGGCGCTTCCAGCACCAGTCGACGAGGGCAAACCAGGGCTGTCAACCGAGCAGCGGCCAGTAGAACGTCCACGCGAGCGTTATCGCCACAGCCGCGAAGACGAGGTTCGCGACGCCGAGCGCGAGCACGTCGGTCGTCGTGGGGGTCGTGTGATCCTCGGTTATCAGGAGGACCGTCGGGAGGTGAAACGGGAGGAGCGTCGTGGACCCGGCGACGATGACGGCAGAGAGCGCCAGCCAGAGCGGGTCGACACCGACTACGGCCGAAAGCGAGAGCGTGACCGGAAGCGTTGCAGCGAGGCAGGCAGAGGCCGTCGAGAAGAACAGCCGGACCGCAAACACGAACCCGAGGATGGCGACGACGGCGGCCGGCTGGGAGAGCAGTTGAATCGGAACGACGCGGACGAGCACGTCGACCAGAGCCGAGATCGCGCCGGTCGACTCCATAACTTTCGTGAGCGAGAAGACACCGCCGAACAAGAGGAGGATGTCCCAGTTGACTGCGCGAACGTCGTCTGTGGTGATGATGTCGATGCGAGGTGCAGCGAGGAAACACACCGCGAGTAGCGGCGGAACGATACTCGAGAGCCCCAGAATCGAGCCGAGCGCCCACAGGAGGATCGTCGCGGCCATCACACCGCCCACGAGGCGCTGTTCTCGCGTGAAAGAGTGACGCATATCGGAGGCGTCGTCGTCCCCGTCGTGAGTGCTAGTGGCGGCGATACGGTGATCGACGCCGGCACTCTCTCCCACACGCGGGGAGGTGTCGTCGTCGATGCGAAAGAGGCGTGAGATCGTGAGCGCCCCGAGCACGTAGACGATGACCACGGGTGGAGTCATAAAGAGGAACCACTCGAGCCACGTGAGGGGAGTCGCCGTCCGAATGATCTCCGAGGAGAGGATCGCCATTCCACCCCCGGTCATAATCATCAGCGACGCGATCGGGTTGAGCTGGCCGAGCAGGAGAAACGACGACGACTGAAACGGATCGGTCGGTTCGAGCCCGTACTGCTCGCCGAGTTGCTCGACGATCGGAACGAACGTGACTGTCCGGGCGATTCCGGACGGCATAAACAGCGAGAGGACGAGAATGTCCCTCGCGAGCAACCAGAACGACCGGCGCGGTGTACTCGAACTGGAGAGCAATCGCGAGGCCACGTACGTGTCGATGTCGACTTTCGTGATCGCTTGGCCGAGGACCAAAAGCAGGAACATAAAGAACACGAGTCGGGTAGCGAAGCCCGCCGCCGCGTCCGCGAACGTCTCGGTCACACCCAACGCGACGAGGAGGGTGACGCTCGCCACGCTCACGACCGAAAGCGGGAGCGGTTTCGTCAGCCAGAGGACGATCGCGAAGCAGAACACGGATATCGCACCCTGTGCGCGATAGTCGATGCCCAGTGGGAGGGAGATACCGACGACGAGAGCCGCGAGCCCCCAGCCGAGCCCGAAGACTCTGCTGTGAAAGAGTGTGAGCAGACGTCGTCGTGAGTTGGTGGACACGGGTACACCTGAACTGAGCGTTCGTACTGGCGGTGCGATTCTCGTTCGTCTACCTACGCCGCGTGCACGCGATAAAAGAGTTGCTACGGCTGAAAACCCGTCAAAAGGCAGAACCGAAGGCCGCCTCGCATCGACGGCACCCGAAGAGGACCGTGGTAACATTTAACTTATTCACAGGTGTGTCCGAGATAGATGATTGAAGCAGCAATCGATCAAGACCTCCAGCCGGTCGACCGCGTGCAAAGCCGACTCCCGGCGGATGTGACTCTCGAGGTCGGATTACCGGGTGAAGAGAGTGAGCTCATCGAGGCTCTCCAGGGGAAATCGGTACTGTTCACGACGTCCCGTCTCAAACTCACCAGGCGCGTATTCGAGGAGACCGCACTCGACGTCGTCGGCAAGGTCGGGACGGGCATCGACAGCGTCGACCTCGAGGGGGCCGCAGACAACGGCGTCGCGGTGACGTACACTCCGGGGATCAACGCACTCTCCGTCGCAGAACACGCGTTGGGGCTGGCGCTTGCCACGCTTCGGCACACGAGCACCTGTCAGGAGATGCTTCGCGATGGTGGCTGGCGAGATGTGACTCCCGAGGGGACCCAGTTGTCCGGGCGGACGGTCGGAATCGTCGGGTTCGGGAACATCGGCCGTCGGTTCGCCGGGTTGCTCCGTGGGTTCAACGTGGAGATACTCGCCTACGACCCATACGTGCAACCCGAAGACACCGAGCTCGTCGGTGCGACCCTGGCCTCCCTGGAGGAGCTGTTCTCGCGAGCGGACCTCGTCAGCGTCCACGCCGAGTTGACCGGAGAGACGCGCGGGATGGTCGGGTCCGACGCGTTCGAGTTGATGAGTTCCGATGCCGTGCTGGTAAACACTGCGAGAGGGCCCGTCGTCGACGAAGCGGCACTCGTCGCGGCGCTGCAAGACGGCTCTATCTCCGGCGCGGGACTCGACGTGTTCGAGTCGGAACCACTGTCGCCGGACTCGCCGCTCTACGACCTCCGAAACGTCACACTCACACCGCACGTAGCCGCCCGAACGACCGCCGCGAGCAACGGGTGCATCGACCGACTCACGGAGAACGTCCAGCGGTTGCTCACAGGGGGGTCGGTCCCGGAGCGTTACCTCGCGGTTCCGCAGTCTGTGGCACGAAAGTGAGACGGGCCGGTGGCCGGCGACGAAGTACCGCGATTAGAGGTTGGAACTTCCCATACCGCCGTCTACCGGGATCGCAACGCCGTTGACGTAACTCGAGCGTTCCGAGCAGAGGAACGCGACGACGTCGCCGAGTTCCGCCGGGTCGCCGAGACGGCCCAGTGGAACGTTCGCACCGCGTGCGGCGAGGCCTTCCTCGTAAGACTGGTAGTCGCCTCGTTCGACGCTCTGTTCGACGAGTTCCTGAATTCGGCTCGTCTCGTGTGGACTCGGGAGCACTGCGTTGGCGCGGACTTCCGGAGCGAGTTCCTTCGAGAGTGTCTTTTCGAGGCCGACGACGCTCATCCGAACCGAGTTCGAGAGGACGAGCGAGTCGATAGCTTCCTTTACGCTCCGCGAGGTAATGTTGACGATGGTCCCGCCGCCGTCCGCACGCAGGTGCGGTGCGGCATCACGGACGAGACGGACGACGCTCATCACGAGTAGGTCGAACGCGTGGTACCAGTCGTCGTCGTCTGTCTCGAGGAAGGGGCCGCTCGGTGGGCCGCCGGCGTTCGTCACGAGGTGGTCGAGGCGACCGTACTCGTCGACCGTCCGGGCGACGAGTGTCTTCACGTCGTCGGCGTCGGTGAGATCGCCCGGCTGCCCCACCACACGACCAGACCCGACCGCGTCGAGTTCTGCAACCGCTCGTTCCAGCCGCGCCTCGTCGCGGCCGTTGACGACGAGGTCAACGCCACGGTCGGCAAGTGCGTGGGCAGATGCATACCCGAGCCCGTCGCTCGACGCCGTTACGAGTGCTGCGTTTCCGCTGATGGTCGAACGCATAGCCACTCTCGAAATCCAGCCGACTTAAAGATGTATGGTGGTAGCAGTCGGCGCAGCGTCGACACGAATCGTCCCGAGGTCAGTATGACAAACCGACCCGAGAGGCACTGAGACTGGTGAAGCTAGCAATATTTATATAACATGTGATATAATCGTTAACGAGCACCATGAGAAAGCGACGCGAGTTTATGCGAGCGGCAGGTACTGCATCGGTGGCAGCCACGGTCGGACTGGCCGGTTGCACCGGCGGAAACGACAACGGCGGCAGCGGGGGGGATGGAGGCTCCGGCGGTAGCGATTACCCGGAGTCGGGGAGTACCGTCGAGTACATCGTCCCGTTCAGCGAGGGCGGTGGCACAGACACCTACGCCCGCCAGATTATGGGGAAGGTGAGCGAGATTCTCGACTTCAATCTCAAAGTGACCAACGTTCCGGGCGGTGCATCGCTCCGCGGGACCAGTCAGATTGTGACTGCCGACGCAGACGGGTACACGATGGGTGGTTTCAACCCGCCGTCGACGCCGCTGTCCTACCTGGTGTTCCAGTCGGACTTCGATCTCGAAAGCGTCGAGGGCGTCTGCACGTATGCGACGACCCCGTACACGATCATCGCAAACGCTGATGCGGAAGTGACCGGTATGGACGACCTCATCGATCGGTACAACGACGGAGAGTTCGAAGCGCTCGGTGGCTGTCAGTCGCAGGGTGGACTCAACCACGTGGCCGCGCTCGTTATGCAGGACAGTTTGGAGTTCGGCTGGACGAACTACGTGGGATACGACGGTTGCGCGCCGGCAGGTCAGGCCGTCGCATCGGGCGAGATTCCGGCCGCGATCGGCTCGGATCTCGCTATCGAGGGCGTCGTCAACTCAGGACGTGCAGACGTCATCTCCGTCCTGCTCAGCAACGGAAGCACGGTGTTCCCCGATGCGCCGTCGCTGACCGACGACGGGTACGATAACATCGACTACATCGGCGGCCTCAACCGGGCGATGTGGATGCCACCGGGAACCGACCGAGCGAACGTAGACGTTATGGCCGGGGCGATCGAGGAGGCGATGGCGTCCGACGAGCTCCAGCAGTGGTCCGAAGAGAGCGGAAACGGGCTGACTTTCGGCGGTCCGGACGCCGCAAACGACCTGTTGCAGAACTCACTCGAACAGATCCCACAGCGCGTCGATATCGAAGCAATCCGCGAAGTATCCAGCTAGGCGATGAACCTGAAGATGAACTTCGACTCGGAACGGGGGCTGATTCTCCTGTTCCTCCTCGTCTCTGGGGGAATGTTCCTCCAGACGTGGGGGTTCGGGTCGACAGCGGGGTTGTTCCCCCGACTCACCGCCGGGGTCGTCCTCGTCGGAGCCGTGCTGCTTCTCGTTCAGAACTGGCTTCCCCCAGGAGTCCGCGCGTTCGTCGCCGAACCGTCGTCGCTGATCCAGACTGACAGAGACTTCGGTGCCGACTTCGAGTCCGACGAAGACGGCTCGGAAGCGCCCCCAGCGCCGATGATGGTCGAACGCGAACTCGACCGGCCGGTCGAGCCGTCGACCTTCACTGCGGCGGTGGTCGGCCTGTACGTGCTCGGATCGTTCCTCTTCGGAATGCTGTGGGTAACCCCGGTGTTCGCCGCGGTCTACTCTCGGTGGTTCAAGCAGTCGTGGCCTACGACGGCGTTTCTCGTCGTGCTGACGTACCTGATGGCGTACGGTTTCATGACCGTGCTTAACCTCCCGCTCAACGAGGGCCAACTGTTCACGATCCCACTCGTCGTGGGGGTGTGATAGATGGCCGATCTCGTCGCGCCACTCGAAAGTGCGATCGAGATACTGTTCAGCGGTCAGACACCGATGTGGATCGTTATCGGGGTCCTCATCGGCATTGTCGCCGGTGCACTTCCCGGAATCGGTGCGACATTAGGGATGGCGATCGTGCTTCCGCTCACCCTTCCGCTGGAAGGGGCAGACGCGATTGTACTGCTCATCTGCATCTACGGTGCAGCGATGTACAGCGGGAGCATCCCGTCGATTCTCGTCAACGTTCCCGGAACCGCCGGTGACGCGGCGACGACCTTCGACGGCTACCCGATGGCTCAGCAGGGCAAGGCCATCAACGCACTCGTTATCTCTGCGGTGTCGTCGGCGGCAGGCGGCACGGTCGCGGTCGTGATGCTCATCCTCGTCTCGCCCGTCCTCGTCGAACTGGTACTGCTGTTCGGCTCGCCCCAGTACTTTCTCATCGCGATCCTGGGGATTGCGATGATCACGGTCGTCACCACCGGGTCGACCGTGAAGGGACTGACCGCCGGTGCGTTCGGCCTCCTGTTGGCGACCATCGGCGTTGCGCCGACAGTTCCCGTCCAGCGGTACACGTTCGGGCAGCTGGCGCTGCTCGACGGGCTGAACTACATCGCGATTCTCATCGGTCTCTTCGCTATCGCGGAGATGATTCGACTCGCGAGAGAAAAGCAGGTATCGCGCTCGGATTCCGAGACGGGACTTGAGGGAAGCGTCGTCAGTGGGATCAAGAGCGTCCTCAAGCATCCGATCGTCGTGTTGAAGTCGTCGGCGATCGGCCTGCTCGTCGGCGCTGTCCCGGGGTCTGGAGCAGCGATCTCCAACTTCATCGCCTACGGTGAGGCGATGCGGTCGTCGAAGACACCCGAGCGGTTCGGGACCGGTACGGGAGAAGGGGTTGTCGCGACGGACGCCGCAAACAACGCCACTGTCGGCGGCGCGCTCATCCCGACGTTCTCGTTCGGGATTCCGGGAAGCGGCTCGACCGCAGTGCTTCTTGGCGGCCTCATTATGCACGGACTTCGTCCGGGACCCGATCTGTTTACCACCCAACTCGACATCACTTACAGCGTCTTTATGGCCATCTTCGCCGCGAACGTCGTCATCCTGCTGTTGGGCATCTTCGTCATCCCGCGGACTGGGTACCTGACGCAGATAGATACGGACGTCATCATTCCGGTGGTAATCGTACTGTCGATGCTCGGCGCGCTCGCGCTTCGGAACAACTGGATCGACGTGTGGACCGTCTTTGCCCTCGGTATCGTCGGCTTCTTTATGAAAAAACACAACTACTCGGTCATCGCGTTCGTGATGGGTGCGATCTTGGGACCGATCGCAGAGGAGAACCTCTACCGGTCGCTGAGTATCTCGGGCGGATCTATCGACATCTTCCTCGAGGACCCGCTCTCGTTGTCGCTCATCGCAGCTATCGTCCTCATCCTGCTGGGACCGACGATCCGAACGACCATCGAGAAGTGGCGCGCGGGGGGGCGCCGCAAGGTGAGTTGAAGACGATGTCGCACCAGCCCGATTTCTCCGAGGTCATCGAGACCGCTCGAACGCGAATCGACCGGCTGAAAACGCCGGCCTACACCGGATCGAACCGCTGTTTCGCCTGCACGATCATCAACATCGCGCTCGTGGCTGTGCTGGCGGTTGTCGGGAGCGCAGTGCGGCCACCGCTCGGCGTGGCTGTCGGCATCGGCGGGCTCTGCGCGGTCTTCTTCCGTGGGTACCTGATTCCGGGGACACCGGCGCTCACGAGGCGCTACGCGCCGAGATGGTTGCTCGAATGGGTTGGGCAGCCCCCGAGTGCTCCGCAGTCTACAGCGGCATCCGCATCCGCAGTCGGGCAGCCAACTCGGGAAGTGGCCGAAGAAGCGGCGACTGACGCTGAACAGCCTCCCGTCGACGTCGAGCGTATTCTCACGGAGACGGGCGCAGTCGCCGACTGCGAGGCGACGGACGACCTGCGGCTGACAGACGCATTCGCCCGCGAGTGGAGGCGGTCTATGTCGCGGATACGCGACGGAGAGACGTCGAAAACTGTCGCGATAGCCTCGCTCGTCGACGTTCACCCGAAAGAAGTCACGTTTTCCACTGCCGACGACGGGACGCGCATCTTCGCATCCGCCGATGACGCGTTCGTCGGACAGTGGGTCTCTGAGGCTGCGCTCGTCGCGGACGTCGCCGGGGCGTCGGTCCTCGAAGAGACCGGGGTGTGGGAGCGGCTCGGCGCGCGGGAGAGAGGCACCGTTCTCGGAGCGCTTCGCGTCTTCCTCCCGGTGTGTCCGAGCTGTAACGGTTCCGTCGAGATACAGGAGGACGTCACTGGTGGCTGTTGCTGGTCGACACCCGTGGTAGTCCTCCGTTGTACGGACTGTTCTGTCCCGCTCCTCCGACTCGACCAATCGGCCGTCGCGGTCAACGGCGACACCCGAGTCTGAGTCGCCCGCGGCCCGCCTTCCGGACCAGAACAGATTTGTGCGACTGGGTAGACAGCGCGGTATGTGTATTGTCGCGGCAGTTGACGGTGCGGAACACGCTGAGCGTATCGCACGCGAGGCAGCGGCTCTGGCAGCCGCCTTCGACCTCGAACTTCACGTAGTGAACGTCCTCACTCGGTCGCGCTTCGTCGAGATCGAACACGGATCGTACGAGAAACGCGGCGAGACTGTGCCGGTCGAACGGGTCCGGAACTCGGCACAGGAGATCGCAGAGCGTTCCGCGACGTCGCTGTCGACACCCCCGACTTGCGTCGGTCTCGTCGGGGACATCGCCACGGAGACGCTGGAGTATGCAGACGAGCACGACGCGCGGTACGTCGTCGTCGGCGGGCGGCGGCGGTCACCGGTCGGAAAGGCAATCTTCGACAGCGTCACGCAGGACATACTCCTGCGAGCCGAGCGGCCGGTCGTCACGGTGATGCGAGACTAGCTGTGCGCGACGCTCCGTGCCCGGCGTGGTGAGCGCGCCCACAACGACGTCGGTGGGATCGCACGTCCCGGAGCCAGAATCGGTCTCGTCTCCGTGCCGGTGGCCGCTTACGTTCCCAGGTAGAGTTCGGCGACCTCCTGAGAGTCGAGAAGTTCCTCACCGGTACCTTCGAGCTTCGAGTCGCCCATATCGAGCACGACGCCGCGGTCCGACTCTTCGAGAGCGCGGCGTGCGTTCTGCTCGACCATCAAGACCGACGTCCCGGCGTCGTTGATCTCGCTGATCTTCTCGAACATCTGATCGACCAGATCGGGTGCGAGACCGGCAGATGGCTCGTCGAGAATGAGCAGGTCCGGGTTCAACATCAGGCCCGCGCCCATAGCGACCATCTGCTGTTGGCCGCCGCTCAGATTCCCCGAGAGGGTGTCGGTGCGGTCCTCTAACTCGGGGAATCGCTCGTAGACGGCTTGGATCCGGTTCTCGAAGTCGGCGTCGTCGCTCAGCGACCACGCGCCCATCTTGAGGTTCTCCATCACTGTGAGATTCGGGAAGATGTTGTCCACTTGCGGGACGAAACACATCCCGTAGTCGATGGCTTGGTCCGCAGAGATCGCGGTGATGTCGTCTCCCCGGAACCTCACCGTTCCCTCACGAACGCGGAGGAGACCGACGATGGTCTTCAGGAAGGTGGACTTTCCGGCCCCGTTGGGGCCGATTATCGTCACCATCTCGCCGTCTGCCATCTCGAGGCTGGCACCGTCGACGATGATGGCGTCACCGTACCCGCTCTTGAGGTCGCGGGCCTCGAGCAACATCAGACCTCACCCCCGAAGTACGCCTCCAGCAGATCGTCGTCCTCTTGCACCACCGATGGCGGCCCGCTGACGAGTACCCGACCCTGGTGCATCCCGATGACCTTGTCGCTGATGTTCATAATCATATCGACGTCGTGTTCGACGATCAACAGTGTCAGCCCCTGTTCGCACAGTTCGTAGATCATATCGATGATCTCGTCGGTGAGGTTGGGGTTGACGCCGGCCATCGGTTCGTCGAGGAGGAGCAGGTCCGGATCGGCCATCAGCGCCCGCCCGAGTTCCAGGAGTTTGCGCTGCCCCCCGGAGAGATTTCCAGCGTACTCGTCCCGGAGGTCCCACAGCTCCAGTTGCTTGAGGATCGCCTCGGCCTCGGACCCGATTTCGCGTTCCCGGTCGTCTGCGGTCCCCGCCAGCGCGTGGATGACTTTCTCGCCGTCGTGGTCCTGACCGCCAAGACGCATATTCTGGTCGACCTTCATCCCGGTCAGCTCCCGGGTGATCTGGAAGGTGCGGACCATCCCGCGCTTGGCGCGCTCCTCGGGAGAGCGGTCCACCACGTTCTCGCCGCGGAACTCGACGCGGCCGTCGTCGGCCTCGTAGAAGCCGGTGATGAGGTTGAACGTCGTCGACTTCCCGGCGCCGTTGGGGCCGATGAGACCGACGATGCTCCCCTCTTCCACCTCGAATGTCGCACCGTCGACGGCGAGGAGGCCGCCGAAAGACTTCTTGAGGTCTTCGACGCGGAGTACGGGCTCGCTCATCGCGTCGCCTCCCCGAACAGACCGTCCGGACGTGTCAACAGTCCGCCGACGAGCAGCACGAGACCGATGATCGGCTTGTACTCGGCCGGAATGACGATCACCGAAAGCTCCTGGAGCAGCCCGATGGCGTACCCACCGATAACCGCACCGACGGGATCACCGATACCGCCCAGGATGACTGCGGCGAAGATCGGAATCAGCGAGAGGAATCCCATCGTCGGTCGGAGTTGGCCGTCGAGCCCCAGCATCACGCCCGCGACGGCGGCGATGACGCCCCCGACGAGCCAGACGTACAGCACCAGCCGCTCTGTGTCGACCCCGCGGATGCGAGCGAGGTCGGTGTCGTCCGAGGCAGCCCGCATCGCGATACCGACGTTGGTTTTCCGTAAGAGCAGGAACATCCCGCCCAGCACGGCGAGACTGAGGACGACGATGGCGACCTGATCGGCCAGGATCTGGACACCGAAGTAGGTCGGTGCCTGCTGGATCGGCACCGCGAACCGTTTGGCTCCGCTGCCCCAGATGATTCGAATGAGGTTCCGGAGGATGAACGACAGCCCGATCGAGACCACTAGCAGGACAATCGGGGACCGGTCCCGGAAGTGTTGGAAGACGACCTTGTCCAGACCGACCGAGAGCACGCCCATCACTGGGACAGCGATGGCTGCGGCGGCGATCACCGGAAGGCCGAACGTGGTGTTCAGGCCGAACGCGATGAACGCACCCAGCGCCATATACTCGCCGTACGCGATGTTGATGAAGTCGAGGATGCCGAAGATCAGCGTGAGCCCCAGCGCCCCCAGTGCGATGAGGCTCCCCGAGACGAGACCGAACCAGACGAACTGCGGGTCGAATCCCACCATCAGTCGCCCTCCATCGACTGGCCGGCGGCCAGTCGCTCGCGGTCACCGAACAGTCCCTGTGGCCGGTAGTACAGCACGACGATGAGCGCGATACCGATGACGATCAGCCGAATGAACGGCAGGTCGCCGCTGAACGGGACGCTGTTGGGAAGGAACCGAGTGACCTGACGGATACCGACGATGAAGACCGTCCCGGCGATGGCGCCGACGTAGCTTCCCGCGCCGCCGATGATGACCGCCGCCCAGACGCTGAACGTCAGCGCCGGCAGGAACATCGTCGGGTTGATCGCGAAGAAGAAGTGCGCCCAGAGGCCACCGGCCAGTCCCGCGATGCCAGCGCCTAGACCGAACGACTTCAGTTTAAACATCGACGTGCGCTTACCCAGCGCACGCGGGACGTCCTCGTCTTCCCGCACCGCGTGCAGCACCCGACCGAAGGGACTCCCAGACAGCCGCTCGAATAGTGCGTAGCTCATCCCGAGGATCGTCAACACGAGCGCGAGGTAGAACAGGTCGTATCCCGCCGCGAACCCGCCGACGTTGATCGGGAACGCGCCAGCCATCGGCCGTGGGATGTTGTTGATCCCCTGCGGACCGCTCGTGAGCCAGGCCTCGTTGGTGATGAGCAGCCGAATCATCTCGGCCGCGCTCAGGGTGACCATCGCGAGGTAGTCTCCCTCCAAGCGGACGCTGGTCAGCGCGATCAGGACGCCGAAGGCGGCAGCTAGCATCGTCGCGGCGACGAGTCCGACCACGACCGGTAGGTCGAAGCTGACCACGCGCGCCGCGAGGAGTCCGTCACCGCCCGGCGTCGTCAGGATCGTCGACGTGTAGGCGCCGACCGCGAAGAAGCCGGCGTGGGCGAAGTTGAGCAGTCCGGTGTCGCCCCAGTGCATATTCAACCCGACAGCGAGCAACCCGTAGACACCGACGATGATGCCCACAGTGACCAAGAGAGTGGCGTAGCTCACGGCTCACCCCCAGCGACCGAGTGTAGTGTTCGTCGTTCCGTGCGTCTCCGGCATCTGTGATGTATAGAGAGCATTATCTGATTCGAAGAGGCGAGTCGGTAGTCGATCCGATGTAGCCTGCCCGACGAGTTACTCCTCTGCCAGTTCCGCTGCAGAGTAGGTCTTGACCGTCTTCCACTCGCCGTCCTGCGCCTGCAGGGCCGAGAACGGCCCCAGCGGATCGCCGGTGTCGTCGAAGTTCTGCGGGTTCGACGCACCGACGTAGTTGATGTCCTCGCCGTTCTCGAGGGCCTGCTTGCCCTCGGCGAACGTCTGGACCTTCGTCCCTTCGGGGTTACCCAGCTCGCTGAGGTTGTTGGGAACGGCCTCTCGGGAGGCCTCACCCTCGGCGACGAACGCGAGTGCGATGAGATTCATCGCGTCGTACGCTGCCGCCGCGAATGCGCCCGGTTCCTTGCCGTGCATACTGCTGTGCTTCTCTTTGAACGCGTCGTAGGCCGGGCCGGGGGCGGGTGCCTGCCCGACCATTCCTTCCATAACGTCCGCTCCCATCTCTTCGATGAAGTCCGGAGTCAGAACGTCGTTGCCCAAGAGTAGCTGGAAGTCCTCGCTGGCTCCCGCCTCGACGTAGTTCTTGATGAACAGGCCGGTCACCTCGGTCGCCGCCGTCATCGAGACGACCTCGGCGTCGGAGTCCTGGAGCTTCTGGACCTCACTACGGTAGGAACTGGCGGCTGGATCGAGCGCGACTTCCGTCAGGACCTCCCCGCCGAGATACTTGAAGTACTCCCCGGAAGCCTTCGAGAAGCTCTGGGAACCCTTGTCGTTTTTGTAGGCCAGCGCCATCTTGCTGTAGTCCAGCTCCTGGTAGGCGTACTGCGCCTGGGCGCGGGCGCCGATGCTGTCCGAAGGCACGGTTCGCCAGACGTATTCGCCGCCGATGTCGTCGAGTTGGATCGTCCCGGTCATCGGAGAGACGAACGACAGGCCGCTACTCTTGGCGGGCTCGACGAGGCTGGGAGTCACAGTGCTCGACGGTCCGACCATCGACACGACGCCCTGGCTGTCGAGCGTCTTGAACCCGCTGATGGCGGGCTGGGGTTTCGTCTCGGTGTCCTGTTCCGTGATCTCGACAGTCCGGCCGAGAACGCCCGTCGTGTTCACGCCACCCTCGGATTCGAGGGCTGTGTTGACCGCACGGCGGGAGTTCGGTCCGATCCAGCCGAGCCCGCCGCTGAACGGCGAGAGGTTACCGACCGGGATGGGGTCGGAACCGCTGCTCCCCGTCGATCCACCGTCGCTGGTCTCCGTCGACCCACCACTGGTCTCTGTCGACCCGCCACCGCTGGTCGCCGTCGAATCACCACTGTCGCCGTTGCCTCCCTGCCCGCTGCAGCCCGCGAGTCCAAGCAACGCCGCCGTTCCAGCGCCTTCGAGGTATCTCCGTCGACCGATACGGCCTTGCGTGCCGTCACTGCCACTGTCTGGCATAAATCAAGCACCAGACTGGAATCACTTATATTTATGGATATTGTTCATTACTATTTAGATCCGACGTATCACTTGAATAGCTTTCTACACCATAGAGAGCGGACATACTGCATCATTCCCCCATTTCTCTCGTTTCAGTATGGTTCGGAGCACAGATAGAATTGGTCCCCGGACGCGTTCGATAAATGCGTAAGGAGAGAGAAAAGACGGGTCAGAAGCGGGAAACAGAGGTTATAAGCCGTCGATATCCAGTCTAAGCAGAGACGAGCTGTCGGTCACCTGCTATGCAGTGACTGGCATAGTTTGCTACACACGTGTGTCGTTTTGGTACAGTCGAGTGTAGACAGCGTAGTGCATACGTGGGAAGCGAAGGGCCGCCCAAGGCGTTTATGTTTGCACGGTGTATAATAATGTGTATGTCTCCGGGGTGTAAACCAGATCAAGACGACGGGCACTCCGACTGGGTCCCGCTGGAGGCGGTACTCCGCGTGTTCGAGGAGCGCGACGACCGTGGGCGGCCGCTGACGGCCGGCGATATTATCGAGGAGGTGGGCTGCTCCCGTCGAACCGCTCACAACAAACTCAACGCGCTCGTCGACCAGGGAGAACTGCGAACTCGGAAGGTGGGCTCGCGCAGCAGGGTCTGGTGGGTCCCCATCGAAGAGCCCGTGCCGACCGAGATCGACGACCCGGTGGTGCAGTCCGTAGCCGACGAGGTCGATCTCCCTGGAACAGGTAAAACGCTGAAATCCCGACGTGTTGCTCTCCTCGCAGCCTACGAATACCTCCAGGAACAGCCCGAGGCCAAGCGATCCGATTTCCTCCAGGACGTGTTCCCGGAGAACCAAGCGGAGTACGAGACCGCCGAGGGATGGTGGAACGCCATCCAGCCGGCGCTCGCAGAGCTGCCAAATGTCGACCCGCCGGAAGAGCGCGGTCACATCTGGCAGTTCCTCGGTGAGTGAGTCGTGCCGCCGTCGCCCCGGTGTTCGCACCGCGACGATGCGACGTCGAGGTCGTTCGCGAGGGAGCCAGCTACCTTTTCACCGCCACCAGGCGGAGACTGGGGATCGCGGTGAGCCGACCGTGCCGTGATTGACCCGGCTCGGAGGAGCACGACCGCCTGTGTGGTGCCCGCGGTCGTCATCGTACGGAGTCGGTCTCTCGGAAGCCCTCGATAGCCGCCGCCGGGAAGACGACCTCACACCGAGAGACACCGG
Source organism: Halobellus sp. Atlit-31R (assembly GCA_003665935.1). GTDB lineage: Archaea > Halobacteriota > Halobacteria > Halobacteriales > Haloferacaceae > Haloquadratum. The sequence continues at coordinate 38,262 of QPLR01000006.1, forward strand.
GGGTCGGGGCCGCGGCCATTACTCTCACACGGGCAGAGGCGCCTTCGGGGGGCACAATAGCTAACACAGTCGGCTCTGAACTGTACGTGTATGTCTGAACAAGTCAGCGAGACGCTGGACGTCGACGCGTTTACCCTCGGACTGGTCGGACCCGAGCAGGAGTGGGCCGGGACTGTGCGTGACGGCGGAACGGTGCGAACACACACGCCAGCCGGCTGTTGGGGGCCGATGATCACGCCGGAGTTCCGGGGCGGCCACGAAGTCACACGACCCATCTACGTCGAGAACGCCGAGCCGGGCGATGCCCTCGTCGTCCGCATCAAGGACGTCGAAGTGACGAGCGTCGCAACGAGCACGGGGAGTATGGCCGAGCGCGAGGGTGCGTTCGGCGACGACCCGTTCGTCGATCACCGGTGCCCGGAGTGCGGGGCCGAGTGGCCCGAAACCGTCGTCGAGGGGACCGGTGAGGACGCGATCAAGTGTGCGGAGTGCGGAGCCAACGCGTCGTCGTTCGGCTTCGAGTACGGGTACACGGTCGTGTTCGACGACGACCGAACGGTCGGCATCACCGTCGGCGAGGAGGGTGCCCACGAACTGGCCGAGCGGGCCGACGAGGCGATGGCGCTCCCCGAGAACTCCCGCCAGCACCCGATCCTGCTGTACGAACCCGACGAGATGCCGGGGGCCCTTGGGCGACTGCGCCCGTTCATCGGCAACATCGGAACGACGCCCGCGACCGAGTTCCCTGACTCGCACAACGCGGGCGACTTCGGGCAGTTCCTCATCGGCGCCGAGCACGACTGGGGACTGCCGGACGAGGAGGCTCTGGCTGCGCGGACGGACGGGCATATGGACTCGAACGAGGTGCGTCCGGGTGCGACGCTCGTCTGCCCCGTCCGCGTCGAGGGCGCTGGGCTGTACGTCGGCGACCTCCACGCGAACCAAGGCGACGGCGAACTCTCACTGCACACCACGGACGTGAGTGGCCGGACGGAGCTCGAAGTCGAGGTCATCAAGGGGCTCGACCTGCCGGGGCCGCTCCTGCTGCCGAACGAAGAGGACCTGCCGCACATCGCAAAGCCCTACACCGACGAGGAGCGGGATGCGGGGGAGGCACTCGCAGCCGAGTACGGCGTCGACCACTTGCACGACGCCGGGCCGGTGCAGTTCATCGGCTCGGGGGCAACAGTCAACGACGCGACGCAGAACGCCTTCGACCGGGCGAGCGAACTGTTCGGCATCAGCGAGGGTGAGGTCCGGTCGCGCTGCACCTTCACCGGCGGTGTCGAGATCGCGCGCCTCCCCGGCGTGGTCCAACTCTCGATGCTCGCGCCGATGGAGTTGCTCGAAGAGGTCGGGCTCGCTGAGACAGTTCGGGCGCAGTACGACCTGTAGCCCCACGCGGCCGGTCAGCCTCCGCGCATCGCGGGGAACAGCGTCATCGACGCGCCCGGGGGGAGCGGGTCCTCGAGAGCCGCCGACTCACCGTCGAGTAGCACCCGCACGCTGGGTCGGAGGGCGCCCGCGTCGTCGGTGAGTTGCGTGGCGGCGCTGGGATACTGCTCTATGAACGTGTCGACGGCTGCCTGGACGGTTCGTCCGTCTGGATCGAGTGTGATAGTCTTCTCGCCGGTCACTCCTCGGAGCGGTCCGTACACCGTGAGATCCATACACGGGAGTAGCACCGCAGGGGCATAGTACGTGCTCCTCTTGGCCGAGTGTGAGACAGTTCCGAGATGCGGTCGCCTCGGACGGTGGAGATTGCTGTTCGTCGTCAGATCCGACGTCGTCGACGCCGAAGGTGGCTGCAACACTGTCGCTCGAACAGGGTGCCCACCGGGGACCGGCACCGGACGAGAGGTCGCGAAACCTCGCACGTCCCGCGTGGCTGACGAACGCGTCACGCCCGCCGCTCCCGCCGAGCCAGCAGTCCAGTCCCGGCGGCGCTGATGACTACGAGAGCGAAGAGCCACAAGAGCACGGCGTGGGAGACGTTCATCGGTGCGAGAGCCACCCAGTTCGGGACGCCTTCGACGAGCGCTCGGCCGAGGTCGAGCGGAACGAGCCCTCCAGCCGCGTTCTCCGTCCCGTGCATCAGCATTGCGAGGAGGGTGCTCCCGCCGGAGCCGTTGTACACCCACGCGAGCAGGATCGAGAACGCGACGATGCCGACGAAGTAGGCGAGTTGGGAGCTCGGCGGCCACTGGGAGTGGATCGCCGTCGGATCGAGAAAGAGCGGCAGGTGCCAGCCGCCCCAGAGCACTCCGAGTATGACGGCAGCACGCAGCCCGCCGTACTGCTCCTGCAGTTCGGGCTGAGCGAAGCCACGCCAGCCCAGTTCTTCCTGGCCGCCGCCGATGGCGGTGCCGAGGATGATCCCGATCCCGAGAGACACCGGGGCGAACGCGAAGGAGGCGAAGTCGACCGGGCCGCCGACTAGCTGGAGGACGGCACCGGAGCCCAACGCGACGATCAGCGGGATCCCGATGGCTGCCGCGTACCACTTCGGGTGCACGCGCCAGCGGCCGACTCGTCCGAGCCAGTTCCGAAGGCTCTCACCGCTGATCGAGAGGACGACCCCCGCGGCGATAGCTGGCCCGAGAGCGCTGAGAAAGCCACTGACGATCCAGCGCGTCCACGAGGGCTCCATTCCCAGTACCAGGACTACAGCGTCCAGACTCCACGAAACGGCGTACGCGAGGATGAAGAACGACGCGACCCGGTGGCCTCGAATCCACTCACCGATTTTAGAGACCATACAGACGGATGACACACCAGATCGTTATATTTGGGGCCCTCTGTCAGTATCCCCCTCAGACGGGAGGATGTCACCCATCGTGATCCGGCCGCCGTTCGCCAGGTCGCGTGGGTCGTACACGGCGAGGAGGACGACGACAGTGCCGAACAGAACGAGAGCGTACGAGCCGTATCCGGTGACCGTCCCGATGGCTTCGGTCCCACCCGTGGGGAAGTACGCCGCGATGGGGTTGAGACCGCCGTGGAAGAGCATCGGGATCAGTACACTCTCCGAGGAGTTGTAAAGCCACGTCAGCACGACGGATGCGGCTAACACGGCGGCGACGTACGGGCCGACTGGGAGTTGCTGTTGGGGACTGCCAGGGATGAAAAAGAGCGGGAGATGCCAGAGGGCCCAGACGGCGCCGACTCCCAAACTCGCGGTGACCGCCGAGTACCGCGTCTGGAGCGCTGGAAGGGCGAACGCTCTCCAGCCGAGTTCCTCCTGGCCGCCGCCGATCAAGAACACGACGACAACCGCGACCGGATAGACCCACAGCGGATTGATCGCGTCGAGTTCGAGACGCGCGCCGAAGAGCGCCACGTGGACAACGCCGGCGGCGACGACGAGAAGCGGTGGCAGAACAAGCGCGGAGGCGTACCACCGCGCCGGGATCTGAATCCGGATGTTCGACCGGAGCCACATACGGATGCTCCGGCCCTCGGCAGTCAGGGCGACGAGCGCGCCCACGAACGGTCCGAACCCGCCGACTCTGGCGAGGACTCCCATCGAGGAGGACGGAACGATTCCCAGCAGCGGGAGTATCCACAGCCCCCACGAGAACGTGAGTGTGCCAGTGACGAAGAGCGCGAAGACCTGCAGGGCGTCGTCCTCGGCGCTCGTACGTTCTTCTGCTGTCGGTTCGGCGTTCGTGGATGTCGGTGTCTTTTCTGTCATAGCTTCGGATCGATCTCGTTCGACTCCAGATCCAACGGCCGAGTCCGAGGATAGCAGGGACGACAACCGTTGTCACCGCTCCGAGCACGAAGACGAAGGTGAGTCCACGCTCGCTCAGTGGGACGACGACCGGGGTGAACGCGACGAGATCCCGGAAGACGAGCACTCCGTACGCGGTGCTCGCGATCGAGAGCATAAACAGCGCCGCGATCTCGAGTGTCTCGCGGCGCTCGTCAGTCGTTGATGAGAGTCGTGGCGGGTACGGACCGCCCAAGCGGCGTGGGATGTCAACGAACCCTAAGACGAGCAGCGTCGCGCCCAGGAGCTGTAGCTGACTCACCATACGAGTCGAGTGGTCGCGTCGTTCAAACTGCCCTCTTCGTGAAACGGGGTGGATCGAAGCCGTCTTGCTTTCGCGTCGTACATCGGTCGTATCCGGAGTGCTCGGTTTGTTGGATTAGGTGGATTTGGTCGACTCCTCGTTTCTGCGAAGCAGGACAATTGCGGTTCTAGTCTGTGGCCCTGTCATACTATCGTATTGTCGTATGTTCCGAAACCAATCGAGCGGGAGATCAATGGTCACTAATCGGGACGACCGGTGAGATTGCGTGCTGACGACAGACCTCCCGAAATCCCGGATAGTCCGTGTTCGCGTCACAACGTCGTTCCTACTCGGCGGAGATCACACTGGATAGCTATGGTTGTTTACGGACCAACTTTTTGTGATCACACAGAGTCACACCATCTATGCCCCGACTGACACGTGAGACCCTCCGGAACGGAGCAATCGGTGGCGTGATCGGGGCGGCGTTCGGGTTCGTTCCACTCATCCTCCTCGTTGCGCCGCTGTTGGGTGGTGGTGTCGCGGGGTACCTCGAACGCGAAGACGCTAAGCGAGGGCTGGTTGCGGGTGCCGTCGCTGGGGTGGTTATGGCGGCGCTCAGCACCGTCGTGACGGGCGTGATTCTGTTCACGCGCTTCGGTGAGTTGCCGGTTGGCCCGGGAACGCCGCTCGCGGGTCTCGGTATCGCTGCACTGCTGTCGTTCGCGGCCACCCTCGGGCAAGTCCTCGTTTCGAGCATCGGAGGTGCGCTCGGTGGTCTGCTCGCAGGTGCCCGACCGCCCGAAGGAGTTGCCGACGAAGGTCACGAGCGCAGATGGGACGTCGTTGTCGGAAGTCTGGTCGCCGGGGTCCTGACGTTCGCCGTCGTCACCCTCGTCGTCGCCGTTGTGCTCGAGGCGTTCATCTGGTTGTCGCTGCTTGTCGCCCTTCCGATCGGATTCATTGCTGGTGCCGCCACCGCCATCCTTGGGTACCGCTATTTCACGCGCTCGCCCGACAGCACCGTCAACTGGCGTGGTGTCGGCATCGGAGTCGTCGCGGTCGTCGTCGTATTCGCGTTACTGCTCGGCGGCGTGTACGCACTGGGTCAGCAACGCGCCGAGCAGACCGAGGAGAGCACATACGAGTACGAAGTGACCATCGCCACGAACCAGACGCTGACGAACGCGACGTTCTACGTGCCGGTGCCAGAGTCGAACGGTGACACAAAACTTGGCGAGCAGTTCCTCGATGACGTCCAGTACAGCCGTGAAACGCCCGCAGTTCGTGGACACGACGCCGACCCGGCGCGTGTGAACTTCACCTACGAACTCGTCGAGACGAACCACGGACGGATGCTCGCGATTCACGCCGACCGTATCGAGGTACACCGCGTTTACTACCGCGAAGTGGAGAACGAAACTATGGGATGGCGCGAACCGATCCCCGAGGCGCAGTACGATCCATCGAACCCATCGATGGGTGCGGTTGACGACGGCACCTCTAGGTTCACGGTGACTGCCACGAGCGAGGAGAGGATCGATACGGCAGAGCCGTTCGGAACGGAACCCCTCCTCACTCCGCAGTTCAACCGCACGCAGGTCGAGTGTAGGTATGGTCAACGGGAACGCCACCGTTGCTTCGAGTACGACACTCGCGTGTACGCCACCTACGAGGCACCGGAGGACACGGCGGTGTACGTCTCCGCGCAGCTCGCCGGCCGCAACGAGTGGATCGCCGGTGAGTGGGCGAGCAACGAGTACCGCGAGCGGGCCCACACAGAACTGCTGGGGCCGGGGCGTGGCTGGTACTTCGTGCAGGGCGAACTGGAGGTCGGAAGCGGTCGCTATCGGAGCTAGCCCATCGCCTCGCGATTTCGAATGTTCACCGGGTGGCTCCCTCCGGCAGTGTTGTGGACCCCGCGAACGCGAGGGTCAATCGGCGGTTCGGTCCTCGGGACATTATCGAGCGCCTAGGACGTCCCTCGGCCGAGCGTCAGTGCCGCGCCGCCAGTTCACGACGAGGGCGGCCGCAGCCAGCACGAGAAACGGGAGTTGGAACGGGGACATCTCGGGGGCGGGCCCCAGAAGCTCGCTGGTCAGTTCCTCGTGGGCAACGCCGAGCAGCGCGTAGTTGGAGTTCGAGCCGTCGGCGCGTGATCGTACTCACCGAACCGTCCGGGGCGGCCGACTGATCGTCGCTCATCACTGCTGATCCCGGCCGGCGCTCCGTGTTCCTCCCGGCGCGCTGGTCAGCGGTGATTCACCGTCGTCCAAGCCGAGCACACCGGTATCGGGTACGTCGCGGTTCGAGAGCCGCTCGGTCCCGAACGCGACGACGACGACGGCCGCGAGGCCGACCAGCACGACGGCCGAGGAGACCTCGGCGAGGAAGTTCAGCCACGGGTCAGGGATCCCGCCCGGAACGAGCGCCTGCTTATCAGCGGGGTGAAAGACACCGATGCTGTTCATCCCGGCGTGGAAGACGGCGGCCGCGAGGACGCTTCCCGTATTGTTGTACATCCAGGTCCAGAGGATCGATCCCGCGAGGATAGTCCCACCCCAGATCAGCTGCTGGGAGACCGGCCAGCTCCCGTGGGTGGTGTTGGCGTTCAGGAACAGCGGCAGGTGCCAGCCGGCCCACGCCGCCCCGACGAGCAGGCTCGTCACGAGGGCGCTGTAGCGCTCCTGCAACATTGGGACCAAGAACCCGCGCCAGCCGAGTTCCTCCTGGCCGCCGCCCCAGATCGTGCCCCAGGCCATCACAAAGAGGTAGATCCCCGGGAACGGCAACGACGCGAGGTCGACCGGCCCGCCCAGCGCCACGTAGATGGCGCTCCCGAGGACGAGGACGACGAGCGGAGTCAGCAGCGCGGCCGCCCACCACCTTCTGCCAATCCGCCAGTGGAAGAACTGCCCGACCCACGAGCGGAGGCTACCGCCGGCTGCCCAGACGACCACGGCGGCGCCGACCGGCGGGCCGAACGCACCGAACCCGACCAGGATCGACATCGTCCACGACGCGCGTATCCCCGAGACGGCGAGCAGCCCCTGTATCGCCCAGGTGAACACGTACGTGATCGCCAAGAAACTCACAATCCGGTGGCCGTCGATCCACGCGCGAACCGCGGAGGGCATACGACCGTTTTTGTGAACGCATTGGAAAATATCTGGTGTCGCAACTTCCTCTCGGATTCTATCAACGTGCGATCTCACACTAGGGTCGTGGTTCGAAACGAAATGTTTGCGATTGATACGAACCGGGTGCTGGATACAGGGCGTGTCTCGGACAGCGTTCTGGTCGTCAGTAACACGTACCGGGAGCCGGGTGCTCGCGGGTCGTCCGGGAAGATTATTTTCTCGACAGACAAAGGATAGGTCGTGATCGAACCGTGTCCCCGCTCCGCCCTCTCGTCCGCCAGCATCGATTCTCGACGTTCGTCGCCCTCACATTCGTCCTGACGTGGCTGCCGTGGCTGACAGTCGCGTGGATGCTGCGAACCGGTCGGCCGCCAGTCGTGACGGGACTCGTCCTGATCGGTGGGTTCGGCCCGCTGCTCGCGGCTGTGTTTGTCGCCGCAGCCGGCGGTGACCTCCGGTCGTGGCTAAGCAACCTCGTCGACGTCGGCGCACCACCGGTCGTCTGGGCGGCCGCCGTGCTGGTTCCCGTCGGGCTTTACGTACTCGCTCTCGGTCTGTTCGTGCTTGTCGGTGGCGGCTTCGACCGCGCGACCCTCCTGCCAGCCGCGGCGATTCCGGCCGTCGTCGTCGCGACGTTCCTCAGAGGCGGGCTCGAGGAGCCCGGCTGGCGTGGGATGGCGCTCCCGGTTCTCCAGCAGTCCGTCGGCGCGTTCTGGGCGAGTATTGCTATCGGGGTGGTCTGGGCACTCTGGCACGTGCCGCTGTTCGCGATGCCCGGAAGCTCACAGGCGGGAACGCCGTTCTGGCTGTACGCGCCGGTCGTCGTCGGGATCAGCGTCATCTCGACGTGGCTCTACAACGCCGCCGGCGGGCGTGTGCTGGTCCCCGTTGTCTTCCACACGCTCTCGAACACCGTCTCCGTCACGACGGCTAGCGGGGTAGTGGGCGACGAAGTGGTCTCACAGATCGGTCTCCTAATCGCCGTCTGGGGGGTCGTGGCGATACTCGTCCACCGATACGGGACCGACCGACTCGCCCCGAAGCCGCTCCCCGATGGAGGCCTCGACCTCGTCACAGCCGACGATCCGAAACCGACAGAGACTCCCCGGAGTGATGCGCTCGGTGATGAACGGGCCTGACGTATCGACGTACCCCGTTGAGAGCCTGGCAACTGCATCTGCTCTGTATCCTCCCGTGGAGAAACAACGATATCGTCATAATTAGGACGGTTCCAGTCGACTGCTAAAGTGTCGATTATGAGACATTCCCGGATCCGCGGGGTCGTGAGCCCTCGCCCCGTTGTAACGTTCTTCGGCCTAGCGTACGCGTTCTCCTGGGTGGGGTGGCTCCCTGCCGTCATCGGGATGAGGGAGCCGATTCGGACGCTGAGTTTCGTCGTCGGGGGATTCGGCCCCGCTCTCGCCGGGGCGGTAGTGACGTGGCTCGACGGCGGATCCGTCTGGGCGTGGGCTCGCCAGATCGTTCGGTGGCGCGTCGCACCGTGGTGGTATCTCGCTGCATTCGTCCTCCCGCCGCTCGTCGTCGGTCTGGCGAGCGTGGCTATGGTTCTCCTCGGCACCGCCGTCGATCCTACCGTGCTGCCGGGACGGTTCTCGCTCGTGCTCGGGTCGTACGTGTTCGTCGCGCTGATCGGCGGGGGGAACGAAGAGCCGGGCTGGCGAGGGTTCGCTCTCCCGAGGCTCGAGGAACGGTACGCGCCGGTCCCGGCCACGCTCATTCTCGGTGTGGTCTGGGCGTTCTGGCACCTTCCCCAGCTGGTCGCGGACCCGAACGCCGTCTACAGTTTCGCGTGGCTCGTCGAGGAGACCCCCGGGATCGCCCTTCGCGTCATCAATATCGTGGGCTTTGCGTTCCTCCTAACGTGGATCTACAACGGGACCGAGAGCGTCCTGATCGCTTTACTCCTACACGCTGGGATCAACACGGCCAACAGCACGCTCGTCCCGCTTCCGATCGAGGCGATCACCGGCGAGAGCTTTATCACGGTGCTGATCGCCGTCGACATCGCGGTCTGGGTCGTTGCCATCGTACTGGTCGTCGGGACCCGTGGACAGTTGGGATACGACACCAGCCGGAACCCCGCCGATCGTCGAGAGATCCGTTGACACCTCGATCTAGCTGGAATCGTCGCTGCATATGCCCGAGGAGCGAATCGCTCCGTCCGGGCGGATAACGATCTCGAGATCGGTGGTAGCGGTATCAGACGAACACCGCCTCGAAACCCTCGGCCTCCGGAGGAATCGTGCTCACCCTGACGACGTGGCTCTCGTTGTGATTGTTCGAGATCCCGATCGAAACGGTATGCTGTGGCGCACCGGGTGATCCGCCCCCGGGAAGCGCTCTACAGCCCGCCAGCACGACGAGGACCGCCACGGTTGCGTAGAGGGCCCGGATCATACATTCAGTCCCAGATGGAAGGTTAGAATCGCATCGGTTCGGATTGATCGCCGGTGCTGGTCCGGGAGTAGTCAGTTCCAACAGCCGGGTTACTCGAACAGTTCGGGAGGACCTCTGCACCGGGACAAGCTCGTCGGGGTCTGAAGTGGTCTCTGCCGAGTAGAACGGTGTGGCGGCGGCGTCGAATTTGAAGTAGTGGGTGACGTATTTGTAGTATGGACGCAGACGAACTAACACGAGCAGTTTGGGACATCTCCGAGGACGAGTTTCCGGCAGCATCCTCGCTCGAAGAGCAGGCGGAGTTCCTCCTCCGGTATGCGATTTTAGCCCCGTCAAGTCACAACTCTCAACCGTGGCAGTTCACGGTTCGAGACGAGACGATCGAACTCAGCTACGACGAGGCACGATGGCTCGAAGTCGCCGACCGGGACAAGCGAGAACTGTTCATCAGCGTCGGCTGTGCGCTCGAAAATCTCTGTACCGCGGCCGAACACTTCGACGTCGGCTACGAAGTCACGTATCGCGCCGGCGAGGACGGCGACGTCGTCTCGACCGTCACACTCGAGTCAGATAGCGAACCGTCGTCGAAGCGACCACCGGAGTTGTTCGACGAACTCACAGCGCGGTATACGAGCCACCAGTTGTTCGAAGACCAACCACTCCCGCAGGAAACGAGAGATCAGTTCCGTCGGGTTATCGAAGCAGACGACGTGACGCTGTATCTGATCGATGATCCCGACGAAAAGCGGTCTATCGGTGAACTCCAAGCAGAGGCGGACGAGGCTCAGATGGCCGACCCGGCGTATCGAAAGGAACTGGGCTACTGGGTCGGGACGGGTGCGCTCGGAAGTTCGTGGCTTATGGCCAGAATCGGGCAAGCAGTCGTCTCTCACTTCGACCTCGGTGAACGGGAAGGTCGAAAGAACTCGAAACTGATCGAACGCGCGCCCGCGATTGCATTGCTGACAACTCACGACGATACCCCCACAGCACGAGTCAAAACCGGTCAAGTCTTCGAGCGGCTCGCGCTTCTCGCGAGTGCAGCAGACGTCGCCGTTCATCCGATGAGTCAGATCCTGGAACGGCCGGAGATGCGATCGGCACTCGCTGCCGAGGCGGCCATCGGGGATGAAGTCCCGCAACAGCTGTTTCGCCTCGGATATACCGAAGAAGAACGGACGCATACTCCACGATGGCCACTCGAAGCGGTGTCGCTGACAGAACAGTAGTGGTTCGTGAACCTGAGGCCTCGAGGGGAGAAACTGCACCCCAGGTGTCGCGAGCCCTAGCGGTCTGTCGTATCACAGGGCCCGAACTGTACGACGAGCTCCTCGGTCGTGAGCGCGTATACGGTCATCTCTCTGCCCTTTTCGGAGTACCACGTCTCTACGGCTTCGATCAGTCCTGCCTCCGAGAGCCGGTCGAGATGGTACCTCACGTTTTGGATCGTCGTATCCACCGCCTTTGCAATGGCCGAGGCGGTCAGTGGCTCGCTTCTGAGTGCACAGATAATTGCTTGTGCAGTGTCTGAGGAGATAGCTTGAAGGCTCTCTGCTGGCTCGTCGTCTCGAACCACGACAGTAGCCCGTTCGTCGGGGACGTGCTCAACTGGTGACTGTCGCGGAAACGCGCTTGACATAGTGGATGGTGTGTACCCGCTGGATTGTTCAATTTGTTCGGTTCATCTCGAACAAACGAATCAAACGACTTAACACTAACGAACTCAAACGACCTGATATGTCTTCCCGGCGTGGTCAGCAAACTCCGGCGTCGCCGCCCAACTATGAGTAGCGAGGACGTCGTCGAAGCGCGGGAGCGCGTTATCGAGTCGATGGAGCAGTCCGCAGAAGTGTACGGGCTGAGTCGAAGCGCCGGTCGCATCTACGGGGTTCTGTACTTCGCCGAAGAGCCGCTCTCGATTCCGACGCTCGTCGACGAGACCGGCTACGCCAAGTCCACAGTCAGTAACGTGACCCGGAAGTTGAGCCGGCTCGGACTCGTCCATCGGCGGTCGTCGGACGGAGGCGGCCGGCGTGTGCGTTTCGAGGCGGAACGGGAGCTCTGGTTCGTGGTCCAAGACGTGTTCCAGCAGTACGTTCAGCGGGAGATCCAGGCCTCGATTCGCACGTTGCAACGGGCAGAGGGTCGGCTTCCAACCGAGGAGGGGAGCCACGAGGCAGAGCGCATTCGACACCTCCGTGAGACCTACGAGGACCTGCAGGAGGTCGTGCAGCTCACGTCGGAGTTCTCGGTGTCAGAACTCCGAGAGGCACTCGAAGCCTACGACTGCTGACGATCGGTCGTCTGTCACCAGTGGACGGTGTACGTGCACGTGTCGGCCCCCTCTCGCCGGCAGGTGTCACCGGTCTCTTCGATAAAGACGAACTCGTCGACGGCCGCGTACTGTCGGGCGACTCCGCGGAGGAGTCCACGGTCGAACGGGCACGGATAGGGGTTGTAGCAGACGACCTCGCCCGATCGATCGTCGATCCGGGTGAACCGGTAGTATCCGATGTCACCGCCACGATGATTGCGTTGGTAGGCGTCGTCGATAGAGCGTAGGCCTCCGGGAACGGTGTCGATGTTCGTGGGCCAGTCGGCGACGACCGGGATCTGTTCCCCGAGTCGGTCCAGGATGTGCGGCTCCAACTCGGCAGCGATGGTCTCGAACGCGTTCAGCCAAGCTTGCTGAGGGTACCACTCGTCGGGAGTCGGGTCGGTAATCCCCTCCGCAGCGAGAGCGTCGAGTGCGTGGTGTCGGTATGTCGCCGTGAACTTCCCCATCGCCTCTTCGACGACGGTCAGAACTGTCTTACCGTTGACTTCCACATTCTCGTCGAACGCCTTGTAGGGGGCCATTAGATTACGTTCGCAACCTGTAGCAGAAAAAGTATTAGATATTCGAGCGCTGGCAGTGGCCACGATAGCGCAGTGTGCGTTCCCTCACTCCCACACAAGTTCGTACGAGACCTGGGACGTGAGCACAGCACCTCGTTACAGCGTTATATGCGTCGAACACGTATCGGTAGTATGGAAACCACCGTGGTCGAACACGACGGGCATCTGCTAGCACGACTCGAGGATTCCGACCGAGTGTTCGAGGTCAACTTCGATGCGATCGAACCAACTGACGTCACCCTCCGGTTTCTGCGGGACGGTGTTCAGGTGGGGAGTATCTACAACGACGACGGCACGAAGCGAACGATGGCGCGGCTGACGACGGGCCGCGAGGATACCGACTTCATCAGCGTCGAAGTACCCAAGCAGTTCGTCGACGAGGTGCTCGGGGCCGCAGTCGAGTCTGGTCGGGTCACCGACGAATCAGCGGCCGAGGGGTACCGGTTGCGGGTGCTGTCGAATTCCTCTCACAGCTGACGGCGCGGGCTTCCTCTCAGCATCTCTGTAACCGCCAACTCCCGAGAGGGTGGGAGAGCAATTTCCTCTCGCGGACAATCATAATCTTTCAGAATATGAAATCAGCAGTATATTACGATACCCCCTTGGTCACAGTTATGATGAATTTCGGTTTATCAGTCTCTCTCAACTGGTTCGGGACTTGCAAGCGCCTAGTCAGTAAATAACTTTTTTCTAATAGTTAATCGAAGTTGTCAGTCTCCGCGGACGAACGTGACCGGGCACGGGGCAGAGAGCATCACTTCCTGTGCTGTCGATCCGAAGACGGCCTTTCCGGCCGGGGATCGCTTCCGCCCGCCGACGACGATGAGGTCGGAGTCAGCCTCGGTCGCGAGTCGGACGACCTCCTCGCCGTGTGAACCGATCGCGCCCTTGATGTCGTAGGTGAGACCCGCGTCGTCGAGCATCTCGGAGATCGTCTTTATCGTCGCGTGCTGGCGGGCGACGTTTTCGGCCGGAACGTCGGTGCCGTCGTCGATGTTCAGTTGTTCGAGCGTCGATTCGTACTCCTCCGGGGAGAAGACGTGCGCGAGAAGCACCGTTGCATCCGAGGGCCCGGCGATGTCGATGAGCGTCTGCGCCATCTTTTTTACACGGTCGTTGTCTCCGGGACCGACTGCGAGTAGAACGCTGTTTAGTGACATACGGATATTCTCTGGGCCGACCATCTTAAATCTGCAGAATCAGGTTCGCAGCGGTGTCACAGCACGCGTGTCGCAGCGCGCACTCACGATGCGTACGTAACTACGGGCGGAGGATAATCATTTATCACACTGGCAACGGAGTGAGAATTATGGACGTAGACAGCCTCTTGTCGAACAGCTGTAGGCGTGACTGGCAGACAGTCGAACCGGCGGAGATCGAACCAGTCCGGTTCGCCGTCATCGGTCTCGGCTGGTTCACGACGGGTCGTGCCCTCCCAGCGCTCGAACAGTCCGAGATGTGCGAACCCACGGTTCTCGTGAGCAGTTCGGCAGAGAAGGCCGAGCGGATGGCGGCCGAAACTGACGGTGCGGCGCACGGGATCACCTACGAGGAGTTCCACGACGGGGCAGCGAGCGAGGCGTACGATGCCGTCTACATCGTCACGCCGAACGCCCTCCATCTGGAGTACGTCGAGACAGCCGCTGCGCTCGGGAAAGACGTCCTGTGCGAGAAGCCGATGGAACGGGACAGCGAGCGGGCTGTCGAGCTCAGAGAGACCGCTGTCGACGCCGACGTCGAGCTGATGATCGCGTACCGAATGCACACCGAGCCCACAGTCCGGCGAGCCCGCGAACTCGTCGCGAACGGCTACATCGGTGATCCGATGTCGGTGACGGGGAGTATGTCGCAGCGGTTGCTGGATCGGATCGATCCCGACCCGAATCAGTGGCGCCTCGACGAGGCACTGGCCGGTGGTGGCGCGCTGTTCGACATCGGGATTTATCCGCTGAACACCGCACGATTCCTGCTCGAGGCCGATCCCGTTGCCGTCACGGGGAACGTCTCGAGCACGCACGACGCCTTCGACGAAGTCGACGAGACGGTGGCGTTCTCGGCTGAGTTCCCCCAAGAGGTGTACGCACAGTGTTACGCTAGCCACAACGCGCGGCAGTCGTCGGGGCTCACCGTCACCGGGACCGAGGGACAAGTCCGAATCGAACCGGCCTTCTTCCAGGACCGAACGCGGAAGCTACACGTCTCGCGTGGTGACGGGCGGGCGACGATCGCCGTCGAGAGGGTCGATCAGATGCTCGAAGAGTTCGATTACTTCGCAGATCGGGTTCGAGGGGCAGAATCGGTCTATCCCGACGGCGACCACGGGGTCGTCGATATGCGCGCGATGGAAGCCGTCTACGAGGCCGCCGAATCGGGTCGGTGGGTTAGCCTCGAATAGCGGCGGGAGTCAGCCGTTGAATCCGTGGTGGAACCCGACGAGCTTCTGGCGGGAGAAGTGTTCGACGGCGTATTTGATTCCTTCTTTCCCGACGCCGGAGTCCTTGAAGCCACCGTACGGCATATGATCGGCGCGGAAGCCGCTGACGGTGTTGATGTTGACTCCCCCGGCGTCGATCTCGTCGGCTGCTCGCTTGGCCCGGTCGATGTCCTGGGTAAAGAGGCCCGCTTCGAGCCCGTAGTTCGTGTTGTTGGCCTCGGCGATGGCGGCGTCGAAGTCCTCGACGACGACGATGGGAACGAGCGGCCCGAACGTCTCCTCCTTTACCGCAGGCATATCCGGAGTCACGTCAGTGAGTACCGTCGGCTCGAACGTGCGGGGACCGAGGTCGCCGCCGTAGTTGCCGCCGCACTCGACGGTCGCGCCCGCCTCGACGGTCTCCTCGTACAGTTCGACGAGAGTCTCGAACTGATCGTCGTCGACCATCGATGAGACGTCGGTCCCGGGCTCGAAGGGGTCGCCGACGGAGAGTGCTTCCGCGGCGTCGACGATGGCCTCGGTGGCCTCCTCTTCGATCTCCTCGGGGACGATGACGCGCTCGACGCTGTTACATACCTGTCCGGCGTTCGAACAGGCACCGCCGACGACTTGCGCAGCCGCGGCTTCGATGTCCGTATCGCTCCAGATGATCGTCGGGTCGTTGCCGCCGAGCTCCAGCGTCACTTCCTTCATCCCGCTGTTGTTCGCGAGGTATTTTCCGACGGGTGTGGACCCGGTGAACGAGATCGCCTCGATCGCGTCGTGGTCGAGAATCACGTCACCGATCGTCGAGCCCGAGCCGGTGACGACGTTGAACAGCCCGTCGGGGACCTGGGCGTCGATCGCGTCGGCCGCGTCGTGGAGGCACTCGAACAGTGCGATAGCGGACAGTGGCGTGTTCGTCGCCGGCTTCCCGATGACGCTGTTGCCGGCCGCGAGTGCGGGGCCGATCTTGTGTACCATCAGGTTCAGCGGGAAGTTGAACGGCGTAATAGCCGCGACGACGCCCAGCGGCTCACGCTGCGTGAAGCAGTGGTCCCGAGCGAACCCTTTCTGTGCGTCCATCGGCACGAACTCCCCGAAGAGGCGCTTTGCCTGCTCGGCCGAGAGGTCGAGTGTCTGAACAGCGCGGTCGACCTCACCGCGAGCCTCCGTCAGCGGTTTGCCCTGTTCGCTCGTGAGGACCTGTGCGATCTCGTCGGCACGCTCTTCGACGAGTCTCGCCGTTTTCGAGAGGAGTTCGTAGCGCTGGTACGCAGAGAGCTCCGAGGCGTGGAAAGCCTCCTCCGCGGCGTCGATCGCGTCGACGACTTGCCCCTCGTTCGCCATCGGGATCGAACCGACGAGTTGGCCATCGTACGGGTGTATGACGTCGGTTCGCTCCTCGGCGTCGATCCATTCGCCGTCGACGAGCATCTGTCTATCGAGACTTGTGGCTGCCTGCTGACTCATACCGAATCCGTTGGTGATTAGCGGTATAAGTGTTACGCAGCCCGTATATCCGACCCCTCGACAGCGGCGTCGGGAAGCGTTGTCGGATTCCTCCCACGGCTAAAGCCGTGGGCTTCCTCCTTGCATCTGTGTGAGCCAGTGAACGTCGACGTCAGCGGACCGACGGCGACGCGGGCGTGTGTGACCTCATCCCAAATTATAACTGAATGGTGCTCACTACGGTAATTATGAATCTTGCAGGAACAGTCGTTCCTATGGCGACGCCTACCCGCAACGCAGGGCAGGCGGTCGACGATACAGCCCTCAGAAAGTTCACCCGGGGGCTCGTGGAAGCAGGCGTCCACGGGCTCTTCCCGGGGAGTTCGATCGGTGAGTTTCCGAGTCTGACGGCGGCGCAGAATCAACAGGTCGTCGAGACGGTCGCCGAGGTGGCCGACGAGAGCACGAGCGTCCTCGCCGGCTGCTGTGACACGAGCGTGGGTGCGGTACTCGAGAAGGTCTCGACGGCGGAGGAAGCCGGTGCAGATGCAGCGGTCGTCGTTTCGCCGTACTATCTGACGACGACGCAATCTGGGCTCGAACGGTTTTTCACGACGATCGCCGACCAGTCTGCGCTCCCGCTGCTTCTGTACAACATCCCACCGCTGACGGGCAACGAAATCGGGATCGGTCTGGTTCAGCGGCTCGCCGACCATCACAACATCATCGGTCTCAAGGATACTTCAGGCGACCTCAATTACCATTACCGGGTCGTCAGCGAGACGCCGGACGAGTTCCTCGTGTTCCAGGGGGCGACGGAGCTGGCTACGGCCTCGCTGGGCGTCGGAACTGACGGCCTCATCGCCGGACCGGCGAACGTGTTCCCACAGGTGATGGCTGATCTCTACGAGGCCTACGACCGTGGCGACCTCACGGAAGCACAGCACCTGATGCAGACCGTGGTCACGCCGTTCGTGGGAGCGACGAGCGACGTGCCCACCGCAGCGGCGTTGAAACACCTCGTGAAGGTCGACGGGCTCGACATCGGCTCGCCGCTCCCACCGCTACCGCAGCTCACCGACGAGGAGCGGGCGACGTTGACGACGGCGTACCGGCGGATTACGGACCAGTTCGATAAACAGACGTTGTAACGGCGGCGCTCGGGGCTTCTGATCCGCACGTGGAAGAAGACGCTACTGATTACCTGCCGGAATCGGCGTCGAGAGGGTTACGGATCGCTCGGCGGCGACAGTGATAAAGAACCGGAGGTGACGACTCGTGGCCGGTCGCGTCGGTCGGAATCCGCCGCGTTCAGGCGCTGTTGACTTCGCTATCGATTTCCTCTTGTGCGTCGTTGAGAGCTTCCTCGGGCGTCTTCTCCTGGACGAGAGCGGCATTGCAGTTGGTGTAGACGATTTCGGAGAACGTCGAGTACTGCGGAGTCGCCGGCCGAGCGCTGGTCTGATCGACGATCTTGGCGAACGTCTCCAACTGGGAAGCCTGCTCGTAGTACTCCTCCGAGTACAGTTCCTGACGGACGGGGAGGCGGCTGTGTTCCAGCGCCATCGTCTCTTGGGCTTCCATCGACGACATATAGCTCGCGAACCGCTGTGCGGCCTCTTTGTTCTCCGAGTTGGCGTTGATGAACAGGTTCCACCCACCGAGACAGGAGTTGTTCGCGTCGGGGTTGCCCTCGGCCTTGGGCATCGGTGCGACGTCGAATTTGTCTTCGACAGGCGACCCGTCCTCGTTCATCAGTGCGACGGCGTAGGGCCAGTTACGCATAAAGATCGTATTGCCCTGTTGGAACGTCTGGCGGTTCTGGTCCGTCGAGGACGCAGGGATGGACTCGGGGGTCACGCCGTACTCGTGGATGAGGTCCACGGCGTGGGCGAGCGCGTCGATGCCCTCCTGGGAGTTGACTACGAGGTCGCCGTCCTGCCGGAGTTCGCCGCCCATCCCCCAGAACCAGTTGAGCCACATGATGGTCAGTCCCTCGTTGGACCCACCCTGCCAGATGTAGCCGTTGAGGTCCTCGTCGGACTGGTTCATAATGTCTTGCGCCATATCGACCAGTTCCATATACGTCGTGGGAGGACTGTCGTACCCGTACTCTTCGAGCAGGTCGCTCCGGTAGTACAGCGCGTTAGCGTCCGTGTGGATCGGCATCCCGTACATCGTCCCGTCGACGGTCACCGAGTCGATCGGCGTCTGGAGCATATTCTCGGTGTGGCCTTCGGGGTCGCTAACCTCGGCAGCCCAGCCGTTCTGGGCGAACTCCGCGGGCCAGATGACGTCCATATTACCGACGTCGAACGACGACGATCCCGAGACGAACTGGTTGACGTAGTACTCACGCGTCGAAGACGCGTCCGAGGGCGTCTGCTGGGACTCGACGGTGAGACTCGAAGCCTGTTCCTCGAACATCGGGACGAGGCTCTCGGCGTCGTTGCTGAAGTAGCCGGGGTAGACGTAGGTCATCTCCAGCGACCCACCACTTTCCGTGCCGTCGTCGCCCTGCGTGCTTCCACCGGAACCGTCGGTCGATCCCGAGTCGGTGCCGCCGTCTGTGCTACTGCCACCGGAGTCGGTGTTGCCGCTACAACCGGCGAGCAGCGCGATGCTGCCACCGGCGACCGTTTTGAGAACTGTTCGTCTACGCTGGGTCGTGGTTTCCCGTGTCATACACCCAACGATTGGTACATCGAGTATTAATAATTATTGTTATATAGAATATACTTTGCGGGAGGTGGGGAGGGTTACCCGTCGCCTGCGAGTTCCCGGACCTCAGCCCAGAGTTCGTCGTCGACCTCGACCGTCGTCGCCGAACGGTCACGCTCGACGGATCGTTGACCGGGCAGTCGGATCGCTTCTGCGTGAGCGGCCGGCTCCCCCGACGTCAGCTGTGTCAGGAAGTCGCTGGCGTGCTCGTCGAAGTCCGGCGCTCCCATCGCATCGGGATCGATCGCCAAGAACAGGTCTCCTTTGCTGCAGGGGTCCGTCGTGTGGTAGGTCCCCGTGACGTCGGTACCCATCGCCGCACCGACGAGCCCGCCGGCCAGGATCTCGACGGCGATGGCGAGTCCCGAGCCTTTCGCACCCCCGAACGGGAGGATGGTCCCCTCGAGGGCGGCGGCGGGATCAGTCGTCGGTTGACCGTCGGCGTCGAGCGCAACGTCGGCGGGGAGTTCCTCGCCGGTCTCCTTCCTGTGGAGTACGGTCCCGCGTGCGATCGCCGACGTCGACATATCCAGATTGAACACCGGCTCCGTCGGGAGCCCGATCGCGATCGGGTTCGTTCCGAGTACGGGCTCCGCTCCGCCGTAGGGCGGCATCGCCGGTTCGGTGTTCGTGATTGCGACGCCGACGTAGCCCTCGCGCTGGAGTTGGTCGGTGTAATATCCGAGCATCCCCAGGTGGTTCGAGTCGCGGACGCCGACGACGCCGACGCCGAACTCGTCGGCGCGGTCCATCGCTTCGGCAGCTGCTGCGCTGGCGACGACCGGGCCGAGCCGGGAGCCGCCGCGGATGGTCGCTGCAGCGCCCTTCTCGGAGACGACCTCGATCGAGCCCGCCGCGTCGACGTTGCCCGACTCGATGCCGCGAACGAACCGCGGGAGCCGTAGCAGCCCGTGCGAGTGTTTTCCGCGAGCGTCCGCACTCACGAGAACCTCGGCGGTCTGCTCTGCGTCGGCGTCTGTGATGCCGTGCGCGCGGAAGGCGTCGGCGGCGACCGCGACCGCGCGTTGCCTGTCGACCTCCATTATGTGGAGGGGCCGATCCGGTGAATGGCGAACTGGCTCTCGCCCATCGCCTCGCTCATCGTCAGTTTCCCGTTGACGACGTCCTCGATCTCGTCCCACAGCTGGTCGCTGGCCCAGTCGAAGCTCTGGTCGCCGACGAGCGCCTCGCTGACGTCGACGTCGGTCTGCTCGGGGACGCGCTCGGCGCTACCGGGATTGCCGGTGATCTTGATCGTCGGCATAATCGCGTTCGAGAGCGTGTGGCCTTGCCCGGTCGAGATGATCATAAAGTGCGCGCCGCCCGCGCCGATACCGGTGACCGACTCGGCGCCGTGGCCGGGCGTGTCCATAATGTACATCCCAGTCTCGTCGGGGATCTGTGCGCCGTAGTCGACGACGTCTTGGATGGGACCGTCGCCGGATTTCACGAGGGCGCCGAGAGATTTCTCCTCGATGGTGGTCAGGCCGCCGTCCATATTGTCCGGCGTCGGCTGTGCGCCGCGGACGTCGTAGCCGGTCGCCTGCAACCGCTGGTCCCAGTGTTCGACGCGGTCGAGGATTTCCTGTTTGACTTCGTCGGTGACCGCGCGCTCGGCGAGGTCGTGCTCCCCGCCGAAGAACTCGGGAGTCTCAGCGAAACAGGCCCGCCCGTCGTAGTCGTCGATGAGTCGCCACGCGGCGCGGGCAGTCGCCTTGTGCTGACAGAGACCGCTCGTCGTGTCCGAGGTCGCACAGTTGATGCCGAAGGTCAGGTTCGACATATCGGCCGGGACGCGACGTTGGTTGCTGGCTTCCTGCACCATCTCGCGGGCGGAGTTCACCGTCCGCTGGAGGGCGTTCATCACGCCCTTCTCGCTGTGGATGTTGACGGAATCGCTCGGACGACCGGTTTCGGCGACGTCCGATGCGAGCTCGTCGCCGTCGACGATCTCGCCCGCGTGAGCGACCACGACCGTGCCGTAGACGTTCGGATGGGTCCCGTATCCGAGAAGCGTTCGATACGTCTGGAACACGTCCGGCTTGGTCTGGCACCGACCGAGTGGGTGCGTGATTGGGACCGCGTTCTCGACGATGTCGGCCGCGCGTTCGACCGTGTCGTTCGCGTAGGGTGCCGTCGAAATGATCGCGACGTGGTTTCGGATGCCGACGCTGCCGTCGTCTCGTTCGTAGCCGAGGAATTCGCTCATTTGAATCACTCACTCACTGCCGCGGTTTGTTCGTCGTCCGCCAAGTCGCCGCGTCCGTAGTTACTCTCGACGTTGTGGACGTGAACCCACGTTCCCGCGGGGATGTCCTCCGTCGCGTTGCCGATGCTCTTGCCGTACTTCGTGATCGTCTCACCGTCGTCGATGTCCTCGACAGCGATCTTGTGCCCGAACGCGACGTCCTCGGGCACCTCGATAGTTCGCTCTTCGTCGCCGACGCCGACCGCGACCGTCTCACCGGCGTCGAGTTCGCGGAGCGCCGTCGCGACGTTGTCTTCAGGTTCGACTACCTCCAGGTATCTGTCTGCCATGCGTTTCGGTCAACGGATGTCACAGTTTATAATGTTTTCTCCTGCGACAGAAACGGGCGGGAAGTCGGCCGCTCGGAACAGAAATCGGGCGGCATAGCAAAGGAACCGAGCAGAAGTCGGGCGGTGTCGAACAGGAGCCGAACGGAAGTCGGACGGCGCCGAACGGAAGCGCAGTACTCGGCAGACGTCCCTGTAGTTTTATAGTGAACGACTCTCGTTAGAACATACGAATGGCAGATACAGTTGACAGTCCGTCCGGCACTACCTACGGGGAGGAGTCGGGACGGCAAAACAGACTCCAGCGGTATCGTGATCTGAGGTTCTCCGAGGAAGAGTTGGCCGTGATCCTGCTGACACCGGTCGTGTCGTTCCTGCTCGCGGTGTCGTTTTACCCGATCTTCGATACGCTGATCGGGAGCCTCCACACGGGCTACGTCCTGGAGATCAACCCGCGCGAGTTCGTCGGCCTCCAGAACTACCGCGACCTCTACGGCAGCGGTCCGCTCGTAGAGCAGTTCCTCAGCGGAGACGGCTTCTGGAACGCGCTCCGCGTCTCGCTGATCTACACGTTCGTCAGTGTGCCGATCGAGCTGCTGCTCGGACTGGGACTGGCGCTCCTCCTCAACCGCAATTTCAGGGGCAAGTACTTCGCCCAAGCGGCGATCCTGTTCCCGTGGGCGATTCCCACCGTCATCAACGCGCGCATCTGGGCGTGGATGTTCAACGGGCAGTACGGCGTCATCAACGACCTCCTGATCCGGATCGGCATCCTCCAGCAGCCGTTCCCCTTCCTGGCGAAGCCGGACACGGCGCTGTATGCAATGCTCTTCATCACGATCTGGAAGACGAGTTCGTTTATGGCGCTCATCCTGCTCGCGGGCCTCCAGTCGATCCCGGATCACCTCTACGAGGCCGCACGGATGGACGGAGCGTCTCGGATCCGACAGTTCTGGGATGTCACGCTGCCGTTACTGAAGCCGACGCTGCTCGTCGCGCTCATCTTCCGGACGCTGCCGGCGTTCCAGGCGTTCGGCCTTCCCTTCGGACTGACCGGCGGCGGGCCGGCATCGGCCACGACGACACTCGTCCTGTTCGATCACCAGTTGACGTTCAACCGCCTCAACTTCGGCGAGGGAGCGGCGACGGCGACAATCATCACCCTCATCGCCCTCGCGATCGCGATGGTGTACGTCGGGACCCTCTACGAACCGGAGGTGCGCTGAGATGAGTTACGATGCAGACCGCCTCGAGATCGAGCGGTTCCAGTGGGTCGGCAAGAAAGTCGGCTTCTACGGGAGCATCTTCATCATCGCTCTCGTCTCCGTGTTCCCGATTCTCTGGATGTTCATCACCTCGCTCAAGCAGCCGGGGAACGTCGTCACCTTCCCTGTCGAGTACATTCCCCGTGAGCCGACGCTCGCGAACTACCGCGCGGCGATCGAAGGCGCGCCGTTCTTCCGGTACCTGCTCAACAGCGCGATCGTCGCGACCGGCACCGCCATCTTGGACGTGCTGCTCGGGGCGCTCGCCGGCTACGCGCTCTCGCGGCTGCGCTTCCGATTCAAGCTCCCGGTCCTCCTGCTCATCCTCGGAACGGCGATGCTCCCCTTCATAGCGCGGCTGATCCCGCTGTTCAGCCTCGCCCGCTCGTGGGGGCTACTCAACAACCACCTCGGACTCATCATCCCCTACGCCGCGTTTCAGTTGCCCTTCGCCGTCTGGATCTTCCAGGCGTACTTCAAGGAGTTGCCAGACTCGCTCGAAGAAGCCGGGCTGATGGACGGACTGTCACGGATCGGCGTCCTCTTCCGAATCATCCTACCGGTGTCTGCGCCGGCGATGGCGACAGCAGCGATTATCGTGTTCATCTACGCGTGGAACGAGTTTCTCTTCGCACTGACGTTTATGACCGAAGACTCGATGCGGACCATCACCGTCGGAATCGCGCTCTACCAGGGAGAGTTCCAGTACCCGTGGGGAACCATCTCGGCAGCCGTGTTTATGTCGGTGATCCCACTCATTCTCTTTATGTTGTTCTTCCAGCGGAAAGTCGTCGAAGGGCTCACCGCGACCGGAAAGGCCTGAGCCGGCCGGCCCCCGAGCGCTTTTTTTAACCGTGACGAAGGCGGCGCGCGCTCAGTCGTTGACGACGTGTTCCGGCTCGCCGCCCTCTAAGACGGTCCGCACGATGTCTGTGACCGTCCGGCGACGCTGCTCGTTGGCCTCCTCGCTGTACCACGCGACGTGAGGTGTCGTGATCACGTCGGGATGGTCTCGGAGAGGGTCGTCCTCTGCAGGCGGCTCTGCGGGGAACACGTCGAGACCCGCACCGGCGATTTCGCCGTCCTCAAGCGCGTCGAGGAGTGCCGCGTCGTCGACGATCGGACCGCGGGCGACGTTGACGAAGTACGCGGAGTCGGCCATCTGTGCGAAGGCATCGGCGTCGAAGAGACCTCGCGTCTCGGGCGTCAGCGGGGAGTGAACGGTGACGAAGTCGGCCTGCGCCAGCACCGCCTCGAACGACAGGAGAGTCGCGGGGTCGTCTGCGACGTCGTCGTCCGTGAGGAACGGGTCACTGGCGACCACGTCGGCCCCCAGTGCGGCCGCGCGCTCGCCGACGGCCCGACCGATCGCACCGTAGCCGACGACACCGACAGTCTGCGTCGAAAAGCGGTGGATCGGCACCGCGACGTCCCGGTCCCAGCCCCCCGCCGCCACGTCGGCGTCGTAGCGGGTGAGACCGCGCGACAGCGCGAGGAACATCGCGAGCGCGTGCATCGAGACCTCTTCCAGACAGTAGTCCGGGACGTTCGTGACGGGGATGTCTCGCTCGGCGGCCGCGTCGATGTCGATGTTATCGACGCCGATCCCGTAGCGCGAGATGACCCGGCAGTCGTCGAGCGCCTCGATAGCGGACGCGTCGAGCTCGTACCGGAGGTTGATCACGGCGTCCGCGTCGGCGAGCGTAGCGTGTGCGTCTGCGACCTCCGCGCCGACTTCCTCTGTCAGTTCGACCACGTCAGCGACGTCCGACAGTCCGTCGCGTTCGATCGAGAGATCCGCGAAATCGTGGTCCGTAACGACGACAGTGTACTGAGACATCAGTGACGATCAGATGACGAGGTCGTACCCGTCGACGAGGTACTGTTCACAGAGGTCGCGGTTCAACTCGACGCCGAGGCCGGGACCCTCGGGCACGTCGACGTAGCCGTCTTCGAGGATCGGGCCGGAGCCGTCGACGCGGGTGCACATCTCGTTCCACCACGGGACGTCGCGGGAGTGCCACTCCATACAGAGGAAGTTGGGAATCGCCGCCGAGACGTGTGCGCCGGCGATCGTTCCGAGCGGACTCGAAATGTTGTGGGAGGCGATCGGGATACCGTACAGATCGCAGACCGTCGCGATGTCGACGTACTCGCCGAGCCCGCCGCATTTGTTCACATCCGGGGCGGCGATGTCCATCATCCCCTCGCGGGCAGCATCGTTGAACTGGCTGGTCGTGACGAGATTCTCGCCGGTCAACACCGGGGTATCGAGCGCCCGCGTGACGCGCTTTTGCGATTCGGTCTTCTCCGGCGGCACGGGATCTTCGATCCACGCGAGATCGAAGCGTTCCAGCTTCTTGCCGAGTCGAATGGCGGTCTCGGTGGTGAAGTTCCAGTGGAGGTCCATCCCGAGATCGATGTCGTAGCCGATCTCGTCGCGGACGGCCTCGACGAGGCTGACCTTGTGTTCGAGCGCCTCGTTGTCCATCCGTCGGTTGGCCTCGTCGTACTCGGCGTGCGTCGGGACGTCGAGGTCGAACTTCAGCGCCTCGAACCCTTCGTCGACGACCTCTCGGGCCGCGCGGGCGTACGACTCCGGCGTGTACACGTCGGTTGGGTCGTGTTCGCTCGCTTCGCCGAGCGACTCGCCGCCGTGCGTATCGCAGTAGATCTTGATCTCGTCGCGGTACTTCCCGCCCAGCAGTTCGTACACCGGAACGTCGAACAGTTTCCCCTTGATGTCGTAGCAGGCCGTCTCGATGGCGGTGAACGCGGCCTGTCCGATGCGGCCGGTCCCCGTGTACCGCTGTTCGAGGAGTTCGCGGATCCGGTCGGTGTCGAGCGGGTTCTCCCCTTCGAGGTCGACCTCCATCCGCCCGGCCATATCGAGTGCGGCCTCGGCGCGGAACGTCTCCCCGAGTCCGTAGACGTCGGCGTCGGTCTCGACCTTGACGATTCCCCACGTGAAGTTCCCCGCGATGGCCATCGTTTCGATCGCCGTGATCTCGACGTCGCGTTCGGGCGGTCGGTGCGTCTCTTCCATCCCCATATCGCGCCAGGGAACGCCGCCACCCTGTGGAATGCGGTAGTCCGGTTGGTCGTCTTGCGTCATCGCCTTGGCAATCGTAGATTGCCCGATTAAAGATTGTGGTGAGCTACGGGAACGCGACGGTGGCGTCCGCGAGTAGCGGTCGACGGGTCAAGAGCGGTTGCTCACCGCGCAGATCCACCGAGGCACGTGAACGGAGGTCTGCGACGGAACGACCGGCAGCGAGGTCGACGCCTCCGGGTTCGAGGATCAACTCTCCGTCGGCAGTGTGTGCGCCGAGCGTCGCGGCCGACAGCTCGAACGAGACAGTCGCGCGTTCCTCGGCCGCGAAGTCGACGCGTGCGAAACCGACCAGTTCGCGGGCGGGCCGAGCGGTTCGCCCACCGCGGTGGCGTGCGTACAGCTGTACCACTTCGGTCCCGCGCCGGTCGGCGACGTTCTGCACCGCGACCGACGCCGTGACCGGCGACCCGGGCGACAGTTCGGAGGAGGAGACCGAGAGGGCGTCGTACTCGAAGTCGGCGTAGCTCTGGCCGTGACCGAACGGGAACAGCGGCTCGCCGGGGGTGAAGACGTACTCGCCGCGGGAGACGGGATCCTGCCGATACTCGACCGGAAGTTGTCCGACAGACCGAGGCAGCGACACCGGAAGCCGACCGCCGGGGTCCGCCCCGAGGAGCACGTCGGCGATCGCGGCACCGCCCTCCTGTCCCGGAAGCCAGGCTGCGACCGTCGCGGCCGCGTGGTCGACGACCTCGGGGATGGCCAACGGGCGACCGCTGACGAGGACGGCGACGACGGGTGTCCCCGTCGCCGCAACCCGGCGTACTAATTCGGTCTGCCGACCGGGGAGGCCGAGCGTGGCACGGTCGAGGGCCTCGCCGGCCGTACCGGGCGAGTCGCGTTCGACGTCGATCCCCGACTGCCCGCCGACACAGGCGACAGCGACGTCCGCCCGACTGGCCGCTGTGACAGCCGCGTCGATGTCGTCTTCGGGGGTCGCCCGGATCCCACAGCCCGGTGCGTACTCGACGGCCGCGACGCGGTCCTGCAGTGCTGCCCGTGGCGTCACGATGTCGACGCCGCTGTCGGCGTTCTCCGCGCCCGCGTACGAGTAGTTTCCCAAGAGGTTCCGCGGGGCGTCGGCGTTCGGACCGACGACTGCCAAGGTGGCATCGGATGGGACCGGGAGCGTGCCGTCGTTGGCCAAAATGACCTGTGAGCGTCGGGCCGCACGCCGCGTCAACTGCCGGACTGCGTCTGTCTCGAACGCGTCGGCTGCAGTCGCGGGCTCCGGCGAGTGCTCGGCGAACAGACCGGCTTCGAATTTCTGTCGGAGGTGTCGCCGGAGCGCTCGGTCGACGAGTGACTCGTCGACATCGCCGTCCCGGACGGCTGCGAGGAGTCGGTCGCCGAAACACTCCGTTTCGGGGAGCTCGACGTCGACGCCGGCCGACAGTGCACGTACGCCGGCGTCTCTCCGGCTGGAGGCCACGCCGTACTCGTCGACGAGCATCTCGATTCCTCGACCGTCGGAGACGACTGTCCCCGTGAACTCCCACTCTTCGCGCAGCAGATCTGTGAGCAGGCGCGCGTTGGCGTGACAGGGGACGCCGTCGACGGTGTTGTACGCCGCCATCACCGACGGCGCACCGGCGTCGATGCCAGCGCGGAAGGGAACGAGATCCGCATCGCGCATCGCTCTCAGCGAGGCCGTCGGCCGGGCGCGATTCCGTCCGCCCGCTGGCCGGCCGTGACCGACGAAGTGTTTGAGCGTCGCGTCGACGTTCGCATCCGCGAGGCCGCGGACCACCTGCTGGGTTATCGTCGCCGCCAGCGCGGGATCCTCACCGAAGGTCTCCTCGATGCGACCCCAGCGCGGCTCGACGCCCAGGTCGGCCACCGGCGAGAGCGTGAGCCGGCAGCCGACGGCCCGCAGTTGCTCACCGACGGCTGACGCGAGTTCGCGGGCGAGCGTCGGGTCCCAGCTGCTCGCGACCCCGATGGCCTGCGGGACAGTGGCGCCCGCACGCCCGGCGTACCCGCAGAGACTCTCCTCGCGCACGAAAGCGGGGATGCCGTGTGGCGTCTCGGTCCGCAGAAACGACTGCAGTTCCGCGACGACGGCGGCGAGTTCGCGCGGCGGGAGTCCGCTCTCGCGGCCGACTCGAGTGACCCGACCGATGCCGTGGGGGATCGCTTCCCGCGCCCGCGCCGGGGAGAACGCACCGCCTTCCACGACCGACCCGATGCGGACGGTCCCCAGTTGTGCGACTTTCGATTCCAGCGCCATCTCGCCGACGAGCGTGTCGAGGTCAGAGGGAGTAGTCATCGGTGAATAGCCGCTCGTTGACCCGGGGACACAAAAAATCCCCACTCCTGACGGGGTACTTTTAATAACGAGAGAGACACCCTCCAGGGTAGGATGACGACAGAGCGCATTACCATCGACTCGGTGGTCGAGTACACTGTCGAAGCAGAAACCGTCCGCTTCGACTGCCGGATAGCGGCCCCGGAGACTGTCACGCAGCGGACTGTCCCCGTGGAACTGACGATCTCCGGGCCGCGAACGTTTCGGTTCGAGCTACAGGCGAACCCCGAGGTCGCGACCGACAGCGACTACCCAGAGCTGGACACCGGCGCGCTCTCGGGGCCGTCCGACTTCGAGGTGACCGAGCGCGAGGGGAAGCTCACCGTCGACACGGGAGCGCTAACTATCGCGGTCGGACTCGACGCGTGGTCCTTCGTCGTCTCGGATGCACACACCGGCGAGACAGTCTTCGAGGAGCAGCGGTCCGACCCGGACGTGTTCGGGCGACAACGCGTCGAGCCGCTCGGCTTCACCCAAACGGAGATCAATCACAACCCTCGCAAGGTGACACAGACGGGGACCGCGTTCGAGCTCTCGCCCGACGAGAAGATCTACGGCGCGGGCGAGCAGTTCGTCGAGTTCGACCGCCGCGGGCGCGAACTGGAGCTGTGGCACGAGGAACCGCTCGGAACCGAGACCGAGCGGGCGTACAAGAACATCCCGTTCTACCTCTCGACGAACGGGTACGGGCTCCTGCTGGATACGACGGCCCGCGTCCGCTACGATTTCGGTAAGACGTCTGTGGCGTCGGGAACGATGTCGGTCTCGGACGACGAGTTCGCGTTCGTGTTCTTCTACGGGCCGGACTTCCGCGACATCATCGAACGGTACACGGCGGTCACGGGACGCCCGGACCGGCCACCGAAGTGGTCTTTCGGCACCTGGATGTCCCGGCTGGGCTACGAGTCCCGGGAGGAACTCGAAGCCGTCGCCGAGCGGTTGCGTGCGGAGTCGATTCCGAGTGACGTGCTCCACTTGGACCCGTTCTGGATGCGGGCGCAGAAGTCGACAGATCTCGAGTGGGACACAGAGCAGTTCCCCGAGCCCGAAGCGATGATCTCGCAGTTGCGCGAGGACGACTTCCGCCTCTCGCTGTGGGAGCACCCCCACGTGCCGGTGGGGACCGAGGCGTTCGAGGAGGGAGTTCGTGAAGGGTACTTCGTCACCGACGGAACCGGAACGCCGTACGTGATGGATCACACGTGCCAAGGGGACTACCGCGGGGCGTTGGTGGACTTCACAGACGCCGACGCCGTCGAGTGGTGGAAGGACAAGCACCGGCGGCTACTGGAGCAGGGCGTGTCCGTATTCAAGACGGACTACGGCGAGTACGTGCCCGAAGACGCGGTATTCGAGAACGGGAAGACCGGGAAGGCGATGCACAATCTCTACCCGTACCTCTACAACGAGGCCGTCTACGAGGTCGTCGGCGAAGTCAACGGGAGCGACGAGGCGCTGGTCTGGGGGCGTGCGGCCTGGACGGGAAGCCAAGCGTTCCCGATGCACTGGGGCGGCGATCCGCAGACGAGCTGGAACGGTATGAGCGCTGCCCTCCGCGGGGGGCTCTCCGCGTCGCTGTCGGGGATCGCGTTCTGGAGCCACGACATCGGAGGGTTCCGCGGGACGCCGAGTACGGCGGTGTACACGCGCTGGGCGCAGTTCGGACTGCTCTCGTCGAACGCCCGGTGTCACGGCACCACGCCGCGGGAGCCGTGGGCGTTCGGCGACGACGCCGTGGACACCTTCCGGGAGTACGCGCGTCTCCGCTACCGGCTGATTCCGTACGTGTACACGTACGCCGAGATCGCGGCGCGAACCGGTCTCCCGGTCGTGCGACCACTCGTCTTGGAGTACCAGGACGATCCCACAGTTCACCGACTGGATACGCAGTATCTGCTCGGAGCGGATCTCCTCGTCGCCCCGGTCTTCACTGACTCCGGCACGCGATCCGTGTATCTCCCCGAGGGAGAGTGGCGCGACTACTGGACCGGCGAGCGCTACGCTGGTGAGCAAACGGTCGACGTGGACGTCTCGCTCGAAGAGATGCCAATCTTCGTCCGTGCGGGGAGTGTCGTTCCGCAGCGCGAACCCACACAGTCGATCCAGGCTGGGACTCCCGAGTGCCTCGAACTGGAGGCGACGCTCGCGGATGGGGAAGCGAGCGGTCGGGTGTACGATGTCGACGCAGACGAGTTAGTCCACGTCGGAGTCGAGGACGCAGGTGGGGTACTGTCGGTCGAAATCGGCTCCGTCAGCGCGGCTCGGACGACGGTCACGGTCCGAGACGTCGAGCCGGAAGAGGTCGTCGTCGACGGAGCCTCACACACCGCAGTCGATTCAGATCCGGACTCCGGCGAGTGGACGGGCGACGGAGCGAGCGTCACCATCGTCGTGTGAGACCGTAGCGGAGGGGTGAATTTATTAGGGGAGGTCCTAAATTGTGCCACAACCAACCACGGAGACACAATGGGACGCTTACAACTCAACGATCTGACGAAGGTGTTCAACTCGGGTGGGAACGAAATCGTCGCAGTCAACGACCTCAACATCGACATCGAAGACGGCGAGTTCCTCGTACTGGTCGGTCCGTCCGGGTGTGGGAAGTCGACCACGCTGCGCTGTATCGCGGGCCTCGAACAGACGACGTCCGGCCAGATTCTCCTCGACGACCGCGACATCACCCACCGCAAGCCGAAAGAGCGGGATATGGCGATGGTGTTCCAGAACTACGCGCTCTACCCGCATATGACCGTACGAAAGAACATCGGCTACGGGCTGAAGATCACGACCGATCTCTCGAAAGACGAGATCAGCCAGCGCGTCAAGGAGACAGCCGAACTCCTGGAGATCGGTGAACTGCTGAACAAAGAGCCCGGGGACCTCTCGGGTGGACAGCAGCAGCGGGTCGCGCTCGGCCGCGCGATCATCCGGGAGCCCGAAGTGTTCCTGATGGACGAACCGCTCTCGAATCTGGACGCGAAGCTTCGGACGACGATGCGGACCGAGATTCAGCAGCTCCAGCAGGAGATGGGGATCACGACGATCTACGTGACCCACGACCAGACCGAGGCGATGACGATGGGCGACCGGATCGCCATCCTCAATCAAGGCGAACTCCAGCAGATCGGCGAACCGCTGGAGTGTTACCACCGCCCGACGAACCAGTTTGTCGCCGGCTTCATCGGATCGCCGTCGATGAATTTCCTCTCGGTGCAGCGCGACGGCGAGACGCTCGAGCACGACGAGTTCAATTATCGAGTGTCCACGAACACGGCCGACGAACTGACGGCTGCAAGCCAAGACCTGACACTCGGGATCCGTCCCGAGCACATCCAGCTCGTCGACGCCGAGACGCAGAACGCTATCGAGACGACTGTTCAGGTCGTCGAACCGATGGGAGAAGTCACCTACGCGTACTTCGAGATCGGTGACCAGACGTACACGGCCAGTATCGACGGGGAGTACAGGATTGCAGCAGGCGAAGACGTCCACGTAGCCTTCCCCGAGGAGAAGATACACATCTTCGACGGCCGAAGCGGAGACGCGATCAAGAACAGCGAACTCGACGAGAAAGCGGACGCAGTTACGGCCTGAGAACCCGTCTGTCACCACCACGTAATTCGTTTGTGTCTCGCGAACAATTATTAGGGACCTCGCCATAGCTTTCTGTATGAGCAAGCTACCGACAGAAACCGATTCGGGCCGGCACGTGCAGGCGGTGCAGATATCCTGTGATATCCTCGAAGCGTTGCGTGAACTGGACGGGGCGGGCGTCTCCGAGTTAGCCGAGAAGCTAGACCGATCGAAGGCGACGATCCACAACCACCTGTCGACGCTCGCCGCAAACGAGTTCGTGGTCAGGAACGGCGATCTCTACGAGGTGAGTCTTCGGTTCGTCGACATCGGCGAGTACGCGAAGGGGCAGATAGACATCTACGAGGTGGCCAAAGAGGAGGTCGACCGACTGGCCGAGGAGACAGGCGAGGTAGCGCAGTTTATGATCGAAGAGCACGGCCGCGGCGTCTATCTGCACAAGGCCCGCGGAGAGAACGCGATCCAGACGGCCTCCTACACCGGGAATCGGAAGCTCCTCCACTACACTGCGCTCGGGAAGTCCATCCTCTCTCAGCTCTCCACCGAGCGGATCAACGCGATCATCGACCGACACGGACTGCCACAACGGACGAGCAAGACGATCGCTTCGCGTGAGGAACTGTTCGACGAGTTAGAGACGATCCGTCAGAAGGGCGTCGCTTTCGACGACGAGGAGGTACTCCAGGGCCTGCGCTGTGTGGCAGCACCGATTAAACACCCAAACGGCGACGTCTGTGGTGCGATCAGCATCTCGGGACCAACGAGCCGCTTTAAGGGAGACCGGTTCCACAAGGAACTTCCAGAGGTCGTCGAGGGTGCAGCGAACGTCATCGAAGTAAACGCGACGCAGGTCTGATCGTTTGCGTCTGCCGAAACAGTAGCCTCCGTCTCTCTGTACGCTGTTTTTGGCGTTTCGTGTCGTTTTGATGCTGGCGATAGCGGGAGGGGGCCGTTTGCAAGAGGCAAAGACGTGTGGGAGGAACCGCCAGAGTTCGGTTCTCGGTGGCAACCATCGTAGAAGTGAGCGACGACCGTTCTCGGACGCACTTTCGGGGATAGCAGATCCCCCCGGGTAGGGCACAACAGGAGAGACGTCCGCAGTCAAGACACGGTGCCGTTTGCCCTAGACGAACGCTGTGAAACGCATCGGGTAGAGTTCGAGCGTAATTCCCGCCGAACGGTCTGGTGAGGCATATCCAGTGTGTCCCGCGCGTTTGCCGTTCGAGCAGTTCCCAAACACCCGTACACTTGTTATACAAAAGAGAGCCAGGGAGGACTGAAAGGAGATATCCTAACAGACGTACAGATGTTATCTTCTGTGCGTTCGATCCACTGAACGGAACTACAAAAGCGGCCAGTTACGAGAGGCAAACGGCTCCGACGGTTCGTATGCGCCGCGATCCCTGCGACAAAAACTTGCTAAGTGAGTAGGAGAAGCTATCTCTGGATTAGCGGACACCGATACGGCGCTCTGGACTCGGTTTCCAGTGCCGTTGGCTGCTTTCGAGTACCACCTCTGTCAGTTTGGGTATCCTGCTGTTATAGATACAATACTATATTCATATACTTGCAAGATATATCAAATGAGTTATGCTGAAGATCAAAATTTGTTTTTGCAGCATCCAGATCGGTTTTGAGAGTTACTAAATAAAGATAAGAAATTTGGTTTATTTGCTATCTAATTCAATCTTTTAGACGTAGTGTGACTCCGGCGGACTCTGCTGTGCGACTCACAGAATCCAGCCGGTAGATGTGTTGAGCGCGGTCTTAACCAACAACTGCTATGTATCGTCGCACAGTGTTGGTTAACGAGGTTACACTAGACGCCCTACGAGCCACCGTCTCCGCCATACGACCTCCCAGCGGAGTTCGTCGACGCCCTCGCGGAGTCGACGCCAGAGCGCCTCAGAGAGTTCGCCCGCTACGCCGAACAGTTAGCCGAATACAGGGAACGGGAGACTCGTCCCGACGAGAGCTCGGACGGGAGCGGCATCGAGGAGCGACCTGACAGTCTCCCGGACGACGTCCCCGCGAAAGCCACGATCACGATCAAGGAGATCAACGACAATCGCTACTACTGGCAGTGGCGGGAGGGGAGCAAAATCAAATCCAAGTGCAAGGGGCCGGTCGGCTCCGACGGGTAGAAGGAAGCCGGCGCGGTCGTGGCGGGCCCCCACCCCCCGTGTGCGAAATGAATTCGTCGTGGTCGTCAGGTCGGGGGACCCTCCGTGTGCGAAGTGATTTTGCGCTCTCGGTTGGTGGCCCCGTGTGAGAGATGAATCGAACGACAGATACGCGGGACGGACACCCCGTGTGCAAAGTGAAATCTCGAGTACGCTTGTCAGACATAGCTAGTATGTCTGACTGTTAGTTACTGGGACCACACACCCCGTGTGCGAAATGAATATGTCGCCGCCCGCAGGGGCCGGTCGAGTCATACAACGTCGAAGAAATCGTCTATCTGTGCATTGACAACAGACTGGATCAGCTCTTCGTCGTGTTCAATCTCTTCGAGTCGGATATCGGCCTGCAGCGTTTCAGCGACGACTTCGGGGTCGTCGACGAACGTATACTCTTTGTGAACGCCGCCGCCGTAGCCGCGCCCTCGTTTGTCCGACGTGACGAAGTTGTAGGTCTCGGCTTCGCTCATGTATCGGAGGTAGGAGTCTCGCGACTTTTCGTCGGCATCCAATAGGTTGGTGAGATACTGATACACGCGGTAGGCGACCGTGCTGGGGACAGCGTTCAAATTGCGCTTGGAGTGGACGGGGACGATCGCAGTGGCGTAAAGCGAGAGCTTCTTTTGCGTCGACAGCCCCTGCATCTGGGTTAACGTCCGGTCGCGTTCGGCTTCTTTCTGGGCGTCACGAACGTGTTCTTCACGGATCGTATCTTCACCCGACCGATCCGCAACCTCACCGGCTTTCCTGAACAGGTCGATCGCCTTTCGAGCGTCGCCGTGGTCCTGAGCCGCGAATGCGGCACTGAGTGGGATGATACCGTCTTCGAGGACGTCGTCTTGGTAGGCGTCGCGACGTCGCTCGAGAATCGACTGCAGCTGGTTCGCGTCGTAGTCGGGGAACACGACGTCCTGCGGATTGAACGAACTCTCGGCTCGTCCGTCGAGATCCTCCATAAACCGGGGGTCGTTCGTGAGTGCAGCGACGGAGACGTGCCCTTCGATCCGGCCGAGTTGGGACGCGCGGGACAGTTGGTAGAGCAACTTCGAGTACGCCGGTTCGTCGTTCGGATCTCGCTGCCGGCCCACTAGGAGGTCGACCTCGTCGAGGATGATAATAACCGAGTCGAAGTGGTTGCTCAGTATCTCGTAGAACCGATTGAGCTTCTGATCCGTCGAGATTCCACTCTGCGGAATGTCCACGTCGACGCCGGCTTCGTCGGCCGCGTTCTTCGCTAGTCGATAGACGGCGCGGTCGTGTGATTTGATCGTCTGGCAGTTGATCTTGATGACGCCGAAGCGGTCGCCCTGTGCATTCGCGAGCTCGAGGACTTGCTGACAGACCGCGTTGATGATGAGCGATTTCCCGGTCCCTGACGGACCGTAAAGGAGCATATTAGGTGGTCGGTTGCCCTGTAGTGCCGGGCGGAGGTAGGTGATGATATCATCTAGCTGATCATCACGGCCGACAATTCGGTCCTCGTCGATGACGGCGTCAGGGTCGAGCAGCTCTTTATTTCGAAAGACGGAATTCTGCACTCCCTCCTGAAGACGGCCTTTGATAGATTGGGAAAGGGACTGTTGGTCGTCGCCGTCAGCCATACTCACTGGCTAACATCGAGGATACAAATAGATGTGGGTGCCGTGTGCGAGGTTAAATACCGATAATTAAGCCGGTAGAAGCGATTTAGCGGCGGGGAGTGGGCAGTTAGTGCCAACCGCGGGCGAGGTCAATTAACTAACCCCCACCCCCCGTGTGCAAGATGAAATCTGGCCGGCCGAGTGAGGGTGCTCGGAGCACGGAATCGGCCACCCCCTCCCCCCGTGTGCGAAGTGAAATCCCGAGAGAGACCTTGGGGATGAACTCGCATAGACTGACCCGTTGATTACAAACACGCTCGAGGACAGACGTCTCGCACCCCCACACCCCGTGTGCGAGATGAAATCGTCCGGAAGGTAACCACGATGACAGCGCGAGGAGACCGGAGAAGTCGCTGCTAGAGGGTGCGAAAAGAGTAGAATACGGCAGAATAGCCAGTTGACTTGGATAACAGTAGGTCCGGGGAGAACGTAGCCTCGTAAGGAGGTGTAGCACCTCCTTACAGTTACTTATCCCTACTACGGATCTGGTAGAATATAGACTAACTTAAAAGTTTTCATATAAATATACAACCCCCTAAATTTGCGTTTCTGTACGCTCTGCTTGCTCTATTCACGCGTTTGAGTCTTCTCTCGCGTAATCCCTCTATCTACCCTACCCCCCTTCGTCGACGATTTCATCTCGCACACGGGGTGTGGGGGTCTATAGTCCGCTTCGGCAGTAAATTTAACCAACATACTTCATCCGCTGGCCCAATTGTTGGTTAATTTTTATGCGCCCGCCGAGGGTAGTGTTCAGATAAGCTAATTCCATACGAAAACGAACAATCTCAGCCACTTGTCAGCAGGTTCTGCTTCGGCGTTGCTGAAACAGTTTGAGAAACAGGTAGTCCAACGTTTTATCACACCAAATATATGTCTAACACTGTGCCGAATTGCATGTCGTTCGTATCTGAAATTGAGGTCGTGTTTGGGTCGTGTTTAGTTAAGCATGAAGAGTGAGGCGGGAGAATTTCTTGCTGATCTATGGCAGAAATCGCCCGCCTCAACGGAGGTACTGACTGGATTGATCTGGACTTTGTGGAACGACAGCGGACACCCGAGAGCGCGATGAAGCTCGGTATTCAACTCCAGTTAGCGGGTCTCTCGCTGTCGAATACCGTCTCAATCCTCGAAGAATTGGGTGTCGAGCGATCTTGCAAAGCAGTCCACGATTGGGTACAAAAGGCCGATCTACAGCCCGAAGAAGGTCGCAGCCCGAATCAAGTTGCGTTCGACGAAACTGTGATTCGAATCAATGACGAGCAGTTCTGGCTGTACGCTGCTGCTGATCCCGACACAAACGACCTCCTGCATCTGCGTCTCTTTGCAACGACAACGACCGCATTAACCGAGATCTTTCTGCGAGAACTCCGCCAGAAACCCGATGTCGAATCCGCCGTATTTCTCGTCGATGGCGCTCAACACCTCCAAACTGCGCTGGCCAGAGCTGGCCTCCGATTTCAAACTGAACGAGCTGGAAATCGGAACGCCATCGAACGCATTTTCCGAGAATTCAAGCGTCGGACTTCCTCGTTCTCCAACTGTTTCAGCCACGTACAGCCTGAAACTGCTGAAAAATTGGCTCCAAGCATTTGCCGCGTGGCTCAATGCTCCAAACTAAACACTACCGCAGAGAGGTGGGGGTGTATTTTGACCTCCGCAAACAATGACTGACGTCGATCTCACGACGGTCCTCGAGGAGGTCAAGCACATCGCCGAGCGGCACGATCAGGTCGCTCGCACGGCGGACAACCAGGCCCACGAGTACCTTCGTTACGCCGTCCTCCGGATACTCGAGAGGCAGGCAGACCACCGGCCGATGGGCTCGGCGCCGATCAACGGCGTCACGGCGGCCTACGGTAGCGACGACGCGATCTGCGACAGCTGGGGCGCTAGCTAAGACTGGTGAGAGACCGTCCCGCCGCAAAGGCGTGTACCCGCTTCCGGGTGTTCTCCCCGAACAACCACCAGACGGTTCCCCGCCCCATCGTCGATGTGATGGCCGCGCTCGATGCCTGGCTCGCCTGGACTGGTAACGCAGCTACGTGCGGTTCCTACGACCATCGCGCCCGCCGTGAGTTCCACTATCTCTGGCCGGAAGGCCATCCAATCGAGGAACGACTCTTCGAACGGCTCGCCGGTCATGTAGAAGCCGTCGCCCCGGACGGTGGTCGAGCCAGTGACGTTCTCGACCGACTGGTCATCGACGATGACCCACAGCCACAGGATGCCCTCGAACCACGCACGAAGCGTGCCGTCGCCGAAGCGATGGACGTCTCACTCATCTCAAAAGGTATCCGCTACGAGGTTCAGTCTGTGTCCGGAAATTGGTACGAAGTCGACGTCATCGACGCATCGTGTACCTGTCCCGACTGGCAGCAGCGCTCACCCGAAGGCAGCTGTAAGCACCTGCGTCGCGTCGATCACGAGATCAAACGGGGCCGCGTGCCCCGACCAGACGGCCGGCTTCCCTCCCCATAGCATAGCGATTGAGCTACTCTACAGGACAGTTCGAAAACAACGCTCCTTCAAGTTTGAGTGTGGAAAGCGGTGTTTCGCCGACGAACTATCGGGTTGTCCCACCATCGACGGTTCCGAGATCGGGCTCGTCAAACTCGAGGGCTTGCGCGACAGCATCCGGAAGCTCCGGGCGAGGGGCCGATTCGTGGCGCTCGATTTTCTCGGTCTTCCGCGTGTTCTCGTAGAGGGCGCGTGCGACCGGAAGCCCACGGAGATACTTGTAGTCGTGGAGGACCTCGACGCCCCGCTCTGTGAATCCGTAGAACTGGGAGGGAAGATCACGTTTCCCCTCGCTTGGGTCGTACGTGTAGCGTGCGAGGAGCCCGGCGTCGATCAACGTCTCCAGCTGGTCTTTGATAGCTGCTTGGCTCTTCCCAGTCATGTACTCGAGTTCGGCGAGCGACATCAGATGTGCGGGGTGGCCCAGCAGCTCTTGGATGATGAGATGGCGCGTATCTTGGGACAGCAGCTTGAACAGCCGCTGTTGTTCCGCGAACGGCCCTGCATCGGCCGCGCCAGTGTCGGTTTCGCTCATACGTGCTGGTACGAGGTAGGACGCTATAACAGTTAGGGCCATCCAAGTTGGTTAAGTCAGAAAAAACCAATGTGGTTCAAAAAGGATAAGCAGGTGTGGTTTGAATCGGCAGTTAATGACCGACCCAAGCCCGCCGCCGGACGCCGGAGACATTATGACCGTTGTTCACGAGGCCGTCGGAGGCATCGAACTTGAGCCTGCAGAGAAACGAGAGATTTGGCGGTTCACACAACGCGAATTGCCGTACCTCTGGAGTCAGCGGACATCGTATTTCATCCTGGGGAGCTATCGCGACCCCTATCTCCGCCGGCTCCGCGCTGTCCAGAACGAACTCACGAAGCAGCTCGGTGCCTATCCGTTCATCATGGGTGATCTCCTCGAACTCCCGACTGACCGGCTCAATACGTTCGATATTATGTTTTCGTTGCTCGCGACCTACAGCGACTATATCGTCGGGGTCTTCGAGAAGGAGAGTGGTGGGGAGGCGCCTGAATTGGGCGAGATCGATGACCCGCCGTATTTCGACAAGTCGTACGTATTCCCGCGCGATTACGCGTGGGTGACTGACGAGAACCTTGACTCGCCACAGCACGTCATTCAGGCCGCTCTCGAGATTGCGTTCGCAGACGATTTGTCGGCGGATGAAATCCAATCAAAGGTTGATTCGCTCGTTGATCGCGCCCAAGAGAGCGGTCTCGACAT
Source organism: Halobellus sp. Atlit-31R (assembly GCA_003665935.1). Lineage (GTDB taxonomy): Archaea > Halobacteriota > Halobacteria > Halobacteriales > Haloferacaceae > Haloquadratum. The sequence goes on from QPLR01000006.1 coordinate 77,714, forward strand.
CGACGAACAGGAGGTATGGGATGTGATCGACGACCGGACAGATGAGGACGAAGAGCCGGCAACGTACAGTTGGGTCCATCTCAACAAATTCCGTAAGTTCGAACTCCACGAACGGTGCTTCCCGTGGACGACAGAGGACGAACTTCGAACTGAGGTTGACGAACTACCGTCCCCGACACCACGTCCGGAGTGGGAAGAGCGTGAAGACCAGTGAATTATTCTGTCCTACTCGCTTGGCGGTACACTCATAATAGTGAGTCGGCTCGGTAGTTTACTCTCGGGTGAACTACTTTACTACGCCCGGTCGAATACATCGTTACGGACGCTGGTTCGAGTATCGGCAACGACACGACATCACGGGAACTCGTCCACTTCATTACACAGCAGACATGGTTTTCGCTTATCAGCAACATTCTCCAGCACCCCGACCAGCTCCCTTCGATGTACGAGCTCGAGGAACTCAACCCCAGCGTGAGTGATGCCACTGTCTACAAGCACATCCAGAAACTCATCGACGCGAGCATCGTCAAGGAGGTCGCCCTCGACGATGATCAGCGCCGGCAGGGGTTTACCTGGAAGTTCTACGGCCTCACCGAAGAGGGTCGCGAGTTCCTGGACGCGCACAACCTGCTCGCAGCGGAGGAGACGCTCCAGCAGATCTTCGACACCATCTCTGACAAGCCCGAGAAGATGGTCAAGTACGAGAACGCGCCACGACCCGACGACGTCTAACGGCACGTTCTATTTCTGAATAGTTTGCTATTCGTACGCTTTAGCCGGCGATGATACGATATCTAATGGCAGCTACCTACCAGGCTCACCCTCCGTCTGGCTCGAACTCTGACTGAGCGACGACGACCCTACCTACGTCACCCAGCAAATCTTCGTCTGACGGCGTCTTTCGCGGCTGAACTCGTGGGCTTTCTCCTCCCGCCTTTCTGACGGAACGTCGAGTCTCCGGGACAGAAAGCAGTGGTGTCGGGATGCGAGCCCGGCACTACACCGAGCAACTGGATAGTGTCGCTCGGATCTGTCCCTTCCGGGACACCTTCTGAGGTGTATTCAAAATATGTATACTTTCTGTTTCTAACGACGTCTAAGTACGGTATTTCTGAACGCGAGGTATTGGTTCGTGGTGTCGCCAGCCGTCGCTTCTCTCTGAAGCGCATCCATCGTCAAACAGCATCCTCGCGTCGTCGCCGCCGTATTCTGAGAACGACCCTCCGATGTCAGATCCAGTCTGGAACGCGACTTTGGGGTCTCGACAGCCCGACGATCGTTGGCGAAACTGCCACGCGCCTGCTTCTCGTTTTGGAACACACTGAGTTGACAGCGGTGAACTGCTTCACTAGCGGGACGCGACAACCCAGCACAGTCCTTGCGCACCGCCATCGATTGAGAACGTCGGCAGTCCCAGATAGGGTTATCTCCTCAGAACACCAACTGAGTGTGATCGTTATGAAAAAGAACGTCGGAGGTTACGACCGTACCGCTCGCCTCGTAGTTGGTCCAGTCCTTGGGACTGTCTCACTGGTTGCTCTTGCCGGGTACCTCAGCCTCGCCGTCGGCCCTCTCTCGACAGGGGTCGTTGCCGCGCTGTTCGGTGTCATCAGCCTCGTGCTCATCATCACCGGCGTTACGCAACAGTGCATCCTCAACCGTGTGCTCGGTCTCAATACCTACGAGACCGGGCGTTCGACTGACACCGAGGAGACTGTCCAGTCCCGGAAGTCTGTCTGAAACCCGGCGTTCCGCTTTTCCGACTGTCGACGGCGTACCGATCGTCGAAACTGTACTCGACTTCTGTCTCTCAGCCGTGTAACCGCTTTCCGCCAGCGTTCTCGAAGAATCGTGGTTGCTAATGCAACGGCGGTCGCTAATGCAACGGCTCTGTGACGCTGCTGACGTCGATAGCGACGGACAGTATCTCGAACCCCACGGTGGGCGCGTGGGCTCGGCTGGAACGGGCGTTCGGTTCGGGTGTTGCCAGTGACTGACGAGATGTCGGCAGCGTATCTGCGTCTCTCGTAATCGACCGGCAGGACTTAATCGTCGCCGACCACAGCACGTAGTTGTACCCCCATCGCCTATGCGCATCGATGCCCTCCCAGTAAGCCGACGCACAGTCGTAGCCCTCCTGCTGTTTGCTGCCGCACTCTCCGCGGGACTTTGGGCCTCTGACGCGGCGACCACCGACGGCGAACCGCAGGTCGACGCCAACGTGAGCGACCGCTATCAATCGATCGCGAGCGTCAGTGCGACCCGTTCCGTCGTTGTCGAGCAGAACGATTCAGCCACGCGTTCTGTCGCGACTGTGACGCTCGTTCCGGGGACAGACCGCGAGCGCGTTCGCTTCCGGAGTAATGGATCCCACCGATACGAACGACGAATCTCGAACGGGTCGATGCTCTGGCTCTACGATAGTGACCGAAAGCGCGTCACCGTCATCGAACTTACCGGGCCACCGACTACAGGGATGGCTACACGCCTCCAGGCGATCGTTGCGGCAGCCGGATTGACCGATGCGGCCGGTCGCCCACAGCAACCCGAAATCGCTCCACTCCCCACCGTGCCGCGTCGCGGTGGTCTGCACACTGCTCCGGCCGCCACCGACGGATACCGCGTCCAGTATGTCGAACGCGACTCCGTCGACGGTCGGGACGCCCTCGTGCTAGAGCTTACTCCTGCAACGAATCACAGTGACACGGCGTACCGACAACGGCTCTGGATCGATTCGGAGCGATTCTATCCGCTTCGCACCCGGACGGTCTGGACCACCAATGGGAGCCAGCGGTCGGTCACGACCACCTACACGAACGTGACGTTCGACGCGCAGGTGTCCGGAGACACGTTCCAGCCCGAGTTCGGGCCCGACACCTCGATCGATCGGCTGCAGACCCCCGATACGGAGTGGTTCCGCAGCATCGAGCGTCTCGAAGCTGAGAGCTCGATCTCCGTGCCCGACCCGACGGTCCCGTCTCCGTTCAGGATCACGTACGCCACCCGAACCACCGGACGTGTACACGGAGTCGGGCTCCGATATGCCACTGACGGCCGTCAACTCACGGTTGCGAAGTACAACTTCACATATGCCCCCGACAGAGACGACCGTGATCTGACGATCGACAGCCGGCCAGCGACGCTCGACCCTGGACCGACGACCTCGCTGTCGTGGACCTGTGATCAGTATCGATACACGGTCCGTGGTACTGGCGTCGAGAGGGACCAACTGATCGCGGTCGCTCGATCGGTCGGTTGTCCCGCGTGAGGCCGTCTCCGGGACATCGCGGCGACCGCCGTTCGGTCGGCCAGCAATTCACGCCCGCCACGCGAGCGCTGTCCGGATTTTCTGGGTCAGAAACCTATGGGGGTTTTTATTCGGCCGGTCGCCATCCAGTCAATACGTGAGTGAGGACCCGGACCTCGGTGCTCTTCTGGACGTTCTCAGCGACGAGTACGCCCGGGATATCCTCTCCGCAACGAGTGTCAAGCCAATGTCTGCACAGCAACTCGCCGAGCAGTGTGAGATGTCCAAACCGACCGTCTACCGGCGGGTCGAACGGCTCAAGAAGCAGGAACTTCTCGAAGAACGGACCGAGCTCCAAGCCGACGGCAATCACTACAGTGTGTACACCGCCACACTCGACGAGGTTTCGGTGTCGCTGGACGACGGTGACTTCGAGGCCGCCGTAACGCGAATTGACCCCGAGGATTTCCCCGGACAGCACGACGACGATACCGCTGACCGCTTCGCGAAGATGTGGGAGAACCTCTGATATGCTGGCGTCTTCAGGTCTCGTCGAGTGGCTGATCGTCGCGCTGGCGTTCGCGTCGACACTCCTCGGAGGCTACGTCGGTTATCAGGCGTATCGAGGGTATCGGCGGCACGATAGCCGACCGATGCGAGCGCTCTCCTTGGGCCTCCTGCTGTTGACGACGGCTGCATTCGGCATCGCCTTCCTCGGCTCGCTGCTCCTCCGAGAGGGGTATCTCGGGCTCCAGTATCAGCAGCCGCTGACACTCGTGACGCGGAGTCTGCAGTTCCTCGGCGTCTTTCTCATCGCGTACTCGCTTCACTCGCGCGCCTGACCCACGCGGCTCCTCTCTCGCTTGCACTCGTGGTCTTCTGCTACGGCTTTTCAGTGGAATTTCGTCGAGAATGCAAGGCGGATACCCCCGAGGCTTGACCCCGAGGCAGTTTATCCGCTGGAATTTCAGGGTGAGAAACTCCGCCTGCCATCTCATATATCCGAGTGCCCAAGCGTGAGTTATAATGAGAGATCCACTGACCTCGGGAGGCGTCCCCCGCAATCCGTCGCGGACAGACACGTCACGGCAACCGGCCAAGGTACCGACGTACTGCTCATCCGACGAGATCCGAACGACGGGCTCTCGATACCGCTAGCGCTATGGCGAGTTTGTTGCCGACCCACCGATCAGTCGACCACTCCCTCCCGGACCGAACTGAGATCGTCGTCGACGGGACAGGGTCAGGAGCGGTGCTTTCGGTCATCGCCTCCGAGACTGCCCAGCAGATTCTCTGCGCACTCCGGGACGACCCGAAGCCCGCTTCTGTAATTGCCGACGATACGGATACGTCACTCCAAAACGTACGCTACCACATCGACCGGCTCTGCGAGGCGGAATTCGTCGAGACCGTCGATACGTGGTACTCCGAGAAGGGCAGAGAGATGACGGTGTATGGGTTGTTGATCGACCGTCTCGTCATCCGATTCGAGCCCTGAAACACCACTACGTGCGTCGGACGGCAATCACTCGTCTCGAAGTTTCGGACGAGCAATGCGACCTCCTCGAAGAGACCATCTCCGAGTGGAAGCGCGGTTGCCAACTCGCCACTGATATGGCGTGGGGCAAGTGTAACACGAAGAGCGACGCCCAGCCCCTCGCCTACGACGACGTGCGCGAACACACCGACCTCGGCAGTCAGCACGCGATTCTCGCCACCCACCAAGCTGCCCAAGCCATCACCGGTTGCCTCGAACGTCGGTCCATCCGGAAAGAAGGCGAGCAAGTCCATCTTCAGTACACCCACGGTGACGGATTCACCGCCCACCCGGACGGGTTCGAGGGCGAGTCCACGGACAATCCCCACTCTCAAAGCGCCGAAGGCGCTTAGGGTGGGGTAGTTGACCACCGCAGTTTCGTCTGCTTTCTTAAGGGTTTTGTCTGTCCGGCCGCAACTGTGGATATGGCATTCGACTTCGCGCGCTCGGTGGTTCCGCTCGTCGTGATCGTCGCCGTCGCGGCGATCGCGCTCACGAACGTGATGGCTTCCTCGACAGTATTTATGATGGTCCTGCCCTCGATGATCGTCTTCTCGATCATCGCTTTCTTCTTCGGGATGAAACACGGCGAGTTCCGCGCCAGCCCGTAACGGTCCGTCCCAACGGCCGGGATCTGCACTGAGGTCCACGCTCGCCTCCGGTCGTCGCGTGGACAGCGGCACGAGTTGTTACTTACCCCATACAGCCCCTGCGCCTACCGCATACGTCTCCTGCAGTTACTGCAGAGGGGCCCCTCGGTACGGCGACGGCCCTTCGGTACAGCAACGGCCCCGTACGAAGCCGACGTCACCGATCCATCGAATCGACTTCATCGAGTGCCTCGGTCGCCACATCACCCAACTCGCCGGCCTCGATATGCGAGTACCGTTCCCGAACCATCTCCTCGGAGTTATCGAGATACCGAGCCGCGACCGTATACCCGAATGCCCGAACGAGGACCTCCCCCATTCCACGTCGACCGCCGTGAGGTGCGAGATAGTCGTGTTTCGGATGGTCGACGTCGATCTCTGCGTTCTCCGAGAGTCGCTCGAGAACCGTCCGAGCACCGTCTGTCGTGATCGACGGTGGTCGAACGTCTTCATCAAGTACCAACAAGAGGTCGCGAGCGTACTTCTCACGTCGCTCAGCAATCGTCTCCAGGCGCTCCCCCCGATCTGATAGCTCGTCTTGGACGAGCTCAGCAAGCGTCCGCTGGTCGAACGACGGGAACACCGGCCAGCGCTCGGTTGGTGGGTCCATCAGCTTGCGGTAGCTTCGCAGCGGCGAGATCACCGGGTCGGGGAGGCTCGCGGCGTCCCACTGCTGTTTCTTCCGGTAGACATCCATACTCCCGTCGTCGAGGGAGAGGTCCTCCCAGCGGACGCCACGCCGGCGCGGGTCGTTTGGATCCCGGAGCAACTCTCCAACCCGGACAGCTGTGTACGCGAGAACGAACGCGAGCGCCCGGTCCCGCGTCGCCTTCAGCGCCGCGTAGTGCGCTCGCTGCTCGTCGAGCGAATCGACGTCCGCCGGCATCGTCGTGTACGCCTCGATGGCCTCGCGAGCTCGCTCGTCGACGTAGCGGGTGATAGCGTGGCGCTGTTCGGACGTCCAGGCCTGCTGGTCGCCGGGCTTGCGGCCGTCATCCTCGGGAAGTGGGGCCATCGCACTCGCCCGCTGCGCGAAGTGCGCCTCGAGATACCCCTCGTTGACACACCAGCCACACCACGCAGAGATATAGCGGTAATAGGTTTGTACCGTGTTCTGCTTGAGCCCCCGATCGCCGGCGAGATACCGGGCGTACTCCCGGAAGACGCGTTCGTCGAGATCGTCGAAGGTGGGTTCTCTGTCGACCTCAGCGGAGACGATCCCGGTCCAGTCGTCGTCGCCGCCGTCGCCGGCGGCCCACTCGGCGAACCGCTCGAGCTCGCGGGCTGCGTTGCGTCGGTAGTTCCCGCCGTCGCCACCACGGCCCTTGCCCTTGTCCTGGAGATACCGTTCGAAGGAGCTCGCAAGCGACCGGTCGGCGCGTTCTCGTGGTGTCATGAGTCCTCGTTCCCGTACTGGTAGGTCGGACGGACATCCTCGAGGAGCGCGTCGATGATCTCCCAGAGGATTAGCGAGGGGGTCTCGTGTTCGAACGTGATTCCCCGGCGATCTTCCTCATCGGCGGCTGCGTACTGGAAATGCGTTCGTCCGAGATCGGGATGGTCTTCGTCCTGGTGCCAGCCAGCGTGAAAGCCAGTGTTCGGGTCGGTGTAGTTGATACGGAACCAATCGTGGGGGTCCTGTCGATACCACTTGATGGACAGTTCCGGCGACTCAGGTCCTGTCGAAGGGTTGAGGCGGGCGGGATCAAAACGGGCCCGCAGCTGCTTGGCCTCGATATCATCGGGAACGAACTCGACCGTCGTAATCTGTGGTACACGGTCGAGGACGTCCCGCTTCAGTTGGGCGTAGAGGTTTGCGTTCGGGTCGCCACCGGGATGCGGGACCGACATCCGTCAGCTACTGGCCTCAGCAGGCTCGTTCGTTGGTGTAAGGAAGTCCCATTCGCGGATGGCGAAGCCGACGATGTCGATGCGCCGCTGGAGGTGTTCCCACTCGCGGGCGATCTCACGGCGACGGTCTTCTTCGTCGGCGTCGAGACCCTCCTCGGCGAGCGTTCCGCGAAGCTGGTTCGGTGACTCGACATCGAATTCGTCTTCCCAGTTGCGGATCTGCGCCTTCATATCGGCGAGACGGTCCGTGAGTTCCTCGACAGTGTGTCCGCTGTCTCGAAGCCGCATCGCCTCCTGCATCGCCTGGCGGCGGTAATCAGGGTAGTACGTCGTGTGCGTCCCGCTCTCGTCACGGTGGAGGATACCATCGTCGACGAGTCGTTCGAGGACGCGCTTGGTCGGCTCGTGTGACCAGCCCGCTTCGGAGGCGATCCAATTGGCCGTCCGGGGCTCCGACAACTGCCGGGCGGCCATCCGTACTCGGTCTTCACCCGTGGTCTGGCGCTCCATCAGACCCGTGGAGTTCGATTCGTCTTCGGTCATACGGTACCGTTCACGCTCTATCTCCATATAGATTGAGGACATTCGTTTTATATCGAACTGCTGTCTTCCGCTCGTTCTTCGACGGAGCTGAGCGAAACCACAAAAACTCGAAGCCCGGTCTCGGTGGCTCTACCCCGGGGGAAGCGCCGTTCTGAGGCGTTTGCAGCATTCGTGCTTACCGGACGGCGTCGGGGTACTTCAAAGTGGTCGTGATTACCGGCGTAATCAGGACCAACTAGAGTTTCGCTATTTGGCTTCTATTCCAGTGTCTTATGGTCTCTATACACGGAAATACAGCATTTAGCAATTTTATAAACTTCATTCCGCTATACGATTTCGCGGCCGTGGAAGTTGAGACTACAGCGGGTTTAGAGAGGCTGTGATGCGTGGTTCCGGACGATCTAGTGAACGGAAACTGACTCAGATTGCTCTCCAAACGGCCAATCTTATTGAACCACTAACCATACACAGGAATTTCGACGACTTCCGGAAGTGTCGCCACTCAGACGCCGGGCTATCTCGGGTTGAGTCCCGTTACTATCCGATTCCAGTTTCCTTCTTCAGCAGCGTTAGCGTATTATCGGCAGTCACAATCGGCGAATGCTCGTACTCACCGGTCAACTCGACCTGCACAAGCAAATCGACTACTCGCCAAATCGAGTACAGCAGACACGCAAACGCGAAGTAGAAGAATCGCAGCCCGAAATCCTTCGACGTCGTCGCCGCCATGAACCGTTTGATCGACCTGTACCCACTCTCGATCTCCCAGCGATAGCCGTACTCCGTGAGGTGTCCGCTCCCAGTGTTGGTCATAAACACCGAATACTGCCGGTGATCATCGTGCTCGGAGTTCTCTTTGCATCGGTAGATCAGCGTCGTCTCGTGCCACTCGTTGCTCCCGAGGTGGAGCTTCCGGTCGGTCTCGTAGCGATCTTTCCCGTGTTTGAGCAGCCGCTTGGCTTGAGCCTTCTCGCTGGTCTGCATCCGTTTCGGAACGACGTATGACAGCCCACGCTGGCTGATCATCTCCAGAACGTGCTGACTATCGAACTCCCGGTCCATCAGCACATTATCTACGTGAACCATCTTCTCAGCCGAATCCAGCAAGTCCTCGACGATCTCTTTGCGTGACTCCCCTTTCCGTACTGGGCGGGCATCAAGGACAAGCGGGACTGCGTTACCGACTAGCTGGACTGTCGCCCACTGGTAGGCGTACTCGTCACTCTTCTCTTTCGTCCCGATGATCTCGTCCTCGTGGTCTGTCCTATCGCCCGTGAAGGGGTCGGCTTCAGTGATGTCGATGGCGACAATCCCTGCGCGGAAGAACTCTTCCGTCTCTGCAACTTCGTTGATGAGTTGCCGGATCGCCTGTCGATACATCTCTCGAATCTGCTTGATAGAGAGGTCGCGGAGGTGGTCTCGATGAGCGTGGCCCAAAGGTGTCCGCTCTCGAGTTGACTCGTAGGTGAAGCTGCGAGCGCCTTCGTTGGCAGCCAGATTTTCGCGAAGTCCGAGATACGTCTGTAAGTCCCAGTAGGCGTTCTCGTGGATCTCACAGCCCTTCCCTCGGTCCAGCGAGAATGCCGGGAAGACAACGCGGCTGACATGCTCCGTAATCGTTGCCGCTTCGTCAAGGACAGCTTGCTCGTCCAGATCTGATTCGTCCTCTTCGTCACCGTGAGATGGGAGGTGCCGTTCTGGTTCGCGCGGAACGGCGACATCTGCGTTCTGGGCTTTAACAAGTATGGTCCGCGCAGCTGTCTCGACTGTACCACGAAGCTCGGCAGTGAACCGTTCGTGCCAACTGCGCCATAGCGTTGATTGGTCCGGTACTGTCTCCAGACCCAATTGCTCGCAAAGTTCTGGAAGACACTCGATATACTCAACGAGTGCTGTCTCATGCTCCCACCCGTGACACTCCATCAAGACAAACATGCGAAAGAGCGTATCCATTTCGTAGCGAGTCGACTCTGCGTAGCGGTCGTGCGCGTCGAATTCGAAATACGCTAGCGGGAGTACACAGACGAAGTTCTCGACCGATTCGTGACAGTCATGTCTGAACCAGGTCTGCGAAACTGTTCGGATGTCGGACTCCACCCCGGCAAGTGAGCTTCGCTCGTACAACGGCGTCGTATCGTATACTGGCCAGTCAGCGTGTGGTCGGTTTGCGATGCGCCGGAAGACACTCCGGCGAGACTCACAAGTTGCAGCCACTACAAAATACTAATTGGGATATTATCAAGAAATTTGTCAAACGTGCTCGATTTGGATAGTAAATCCCCATGAGGTATTCTGAGTTGATTGAGCTGTACTTGTCGATATATCTATCAACGTTTTAAATTGGTACGTGCCTGTGGGAAGACAGCTCTCACTTTCGCCGTGAGCGAAAAGATTTAGCAGACGAGTACTTCGTGAATTTGATGAAATCTCAGATTACTGATAAGTGGCTGCTTGGCCGACTCCGCCAGTGATTCGCCAGCAACCGGGTTCTGCGTTTCCATAGCCGGAATTTTCCGGGACGAGGACGTATTTTCCGGATTCACTGAATGTATTTTCGAAATGCGCGTTTCTGATGTCCCCGACTATCACAGGATCTTCCGCAGTGTTGGTGAGAGTTGTTCTTAATTGAGGAGGGTGATCTTCTGTAGCCATAGGGGTAATCGCCTCCACATTTGGTTTGATTGGGAGATTCGAAGGAACTGTAATAGAAGTGATCGAGACATTCACACGACTACCGCCAGAAGTTGGATTATTATCCTTTTTCATACTTGTCGAGGTAGTAGTGGTTTCGGACTCCGATGGAGTCGTTTCTGACACTAATTGAGTCGTACACCCGGCTGTGGCACTCATTCCGGCGAGTCCGAGGAATCGCCGCCGATTCATACGCGAAACATCCACCAACGGGAGAAAACACTTCGGGAAGGTCAAACAACTGTATGCCTAACTCTACTACTAGTTAATTCGCACATCTACTTAATGGTCATTGTGAGCGTGGGTGGCGTGTAATTTAAGGTGCGTATCAAAACCATCCTCCGCAATTGTGCCCGGTTGTGAACACTACTGCGGCCTGTATCCGTGGCAAACGTTTATGGTTTCCAGTTTCGTAACTCTATACAAGATGAGCTACGATACAGAGCACGTGCGAAACGCGGGGGACACTCCGGGAACGATCACTGGTATCCCGACGTTCGCAGAATTACTTGAAAACCCGTCCCTCGCGGACCTCTATACATCGATTAGACAGGCAGGGACTGCAACAGGTCCCGAACTCGTCGAAACAATGACGGTCTCCAAAAAGACGGTGTACGGCTACCTCCATAAACTGGAGCAAGCAGGCCTGATCAGCAAAGTTGGTGACGAAACCGGAACTGCCGTATACACCGCTCAGGAGTTCGAACTAACGTTGACGGTTCGTGAGACGGAAGTCTCGATCACTCCCAAGATCATCGAGGTAATCGCCCAGAAGAACGAGTACCCAGCGATCGAACGAGTCCTCGAAGACCACGGAATCGTCACGTTCGCGCTCGCATACGATCTCGTGAACGCACACAGTGAGGGCGATGTCACAATCCGGCAAATCGCGAGCCTCACAGATTTGTCTCCTGGAACTACGTATGACCTCGTCGAAGCGCTCTATTCAATCCTCAATCTCGGTGATGACGGTTCGACCCCGACGACGTACACACCGGATGAGTTCGATGCGGACGAGGACGATCTCCTCGGGGAATACGTCGATAAGTGAACCGAGCGAGGATGTATACGGCAAACATTGCAGACACGGTGATGTTTCGGAACTTGGGGAAGCAACCCAGTTCACACCTACAATCGCTCAAGAGTGCCGTAGAGGAGGCTGGAACGGAAATTTGGGTGCCAGCAGCGGTCTACCACGAGTTGGCGGATGCCGGGAGCGCTGACTCACCGACGAACCCGTACCTCGATACGGCTATCGAAGAAGGATGGCTTCGGGTAGCCCCACCGCTCCCAGGTGATCGTACAGAGGGATTCGATAATAGCGCTGGACCGGTAGAGAAAGCACGGTTCGTTGCAGATGGGTTTCTCAACCAGCAGAGCAAGTATCCAGAGACGAACAACTGGCAGGATGCGGCGTTGGTCGCGTTGGCAGTTCGATTATTCGATGCGAATGCTCGAATCCGTGTGATCACCCACACAGCGGACGAAAATCTGGCAAAGGCGTGCGCTCGTATCCCTCCTGAATTCGGATACTACGACATCAAGTCCCGATACTACAACCCACCCCAAACAGCGAAGGTTGAGTTTCCAACCGTAGGCCAGCTCACGTGGAATGAGTAGCGAACGTTTCAGCGGTTGGACCAGATCAGCACACCCATTCACGATTTAAATCTCATCGTCAGCGCGATGTACTGGTCGCTGTGGAATGAGTAGCCCTCCCGGCTTGTCTGTGGTCAGGAGTGAAATCGACAAAAATGTCGAAGGAGTTCCTCGTCCATAGCCACAAAGCGGTTCGGGAACCGTATGCATTGAGACGACCAGTCTCACCTACTGTCATCCGTGTTGAGACTACAACGGGTATAGCAGGGCTGTAATGCGTGTATTTTGCCGATTGGGTCAGCGGAAACTACCTCAATTCTCTCTCCAAGCGGCCATTCTTGTCACACTTCCAATCGTAAGGGCGAATTTTCGAGACATCCAACAGTGTAGCCACTCAGACCGCGCGCTAACCCAGAACTGAGTGTCTCTCTATCCGATTCCGGTTTCTTTCTTCAGCAGCGTCAGTGTGTTATCTGCCGTCACCATCGGCGAGTGCTCGTACTCACCGGTCAACGCGACCTGGACGAGCAAGTCGACGGCTCGCCAGATCGAGTACAGCAGGCACGCGAACGCGAAGTAGAAGAAACGAAGCCCGAAATTCTTCGACGTGGTAGCAGCCATGAACCGCTTTATCGATCTGTACCCGCTCTCGATTTCCCACCGATACCCGTACTCAGTGAGGTGCCCACTCCCACAATTCGTCATGAACACCGAGTACTGCCGGTGGTCGTCGTGCTTGGAGTCCTCTTTCCGTCGGTAGATCAGCGTCGTCTCGTGCCACTCGTTCTTGCCCAAATGAAGCTTTCGGTCGGTCTCGTATCGATCCCGATCTCGTTGGAGCAACCGCTTCGCTTGGGCTTTCTCGCTGGTCTGCATCCGCTTGGGCACGACATACGACAGCCCGCGCTGGCTGATCATCTCCAGGACGTGTTGACTGTCAAACTCACGGTCCATCAGCACGTTATCAAGGTGAACCATTTCCTCGGCTGAATTCAAGAGGTCCTCAACGATTTCCAAGCGAGACTCACCCTTCCGAACCGGCCGTGCGTCCAGCACAATCGGCACTGCATTCCCTACTAACTGGACCGTCGCCCATTGGTAGGCGTACTGATCGGTCTTCTCCTTCGTCCCGATGATCTCGTCTTCGTGCCCAGTCCTGTCACCAGTGAAGGGATCAGCTTCGGTAATGTCGATTGCAACAATCCCAGCTCGGAAGAACTGCTCTGTCTCCGCAACTTCGTTCAGAAGCCTTCCGATGGCCTGTCGGTACATCTCTCGGGTCTCCGCAATTGAGAGGTCACGAACTTGCTCGCGATGGGCGTGCCCTAACGGCGTTCGCTCACGAGTCGACTCGTAGGTGAAGCTACGAGCGCCCTCGTTGGCCGCCAGGCGCTCACGAAGTCCGAGATACGTCTGCAGGTCCCAGTAGGCGTTCTCGTGAATCTCACAGCCCTCACCTCGATCCAGTGAGAATGCCGGGAAGACAATGCGGCTCACATGGTCGGTTATTGTTGCCGCTTCATCGAGGATGGCTTGATCGTCTGGGTCTGGTTCGTTTACCTCGTCACCGTAGGGTGGAAGACGCCGTTCTGGTTCGCGTGGGACGTCAACATACGCGTTCTGGGCTTTGATCAGGATAGTCCGCGCAGCTGTCTCGACCGTCCTGCGAAGGTCCGCAGTGAACCGTTTGTTCCAACTCCGCCACAACGTTGACTGATCTGGGATCGTCCCCAGCCCCAGTTGCTCGCATATTTCAGGGTTGTAAGCAAGGTACTCTGCGAGTGCCGTCTCGTGACTCCACCCATAGCATTCTTTCAATACGAACAGACGAAAGAGTGTGTCCACTCCGTATCGTGTTGTTCCACCATAGCGGTCGTGGGCGTCGAAGGTAAAATACGTCAGGGGGAGCGAACAGAGGAACTGCTCAACGGACTCGTGCTGTTCGTGTCTGAACCACGTTTTCGAGATGATACGAATATCCTCTTCTAGTCCGGAGAGAGAGGTTCGATCGTACAACGGAGTCGAACGATATACCGGCCAGTCAATATACGATCGCTGAGCGATGCGTCGAAAGACTGCTCGACGGGACTTCGGAGTTGACGACACTTCGAGAAACAGTACGGGCGGATGCCGAATAATAGCTCTAATTGCTCGGTGAAGCCGTATTACGAAATGCCAAATGGATCATAACACAACATCCATCTTTTCAGAATATCCATCGCCAGTATGGCCGTTCCATTCTGGAGTTCGTCTGCTCTTCCTCCGGCGAGCGTTCTAAAGTACTATCTCTACAAATCGACGAAGGCCGTCGAGTTTTATCGCCCGATTATGTACCTCTTCTTTCTCGCACAGGGGCTCAGTTTCACGGAAATCGCCATCCTCGAAGCGATATACAATCTGACGACGCTGCTGGGTGAAATTCCGACAGGCTACATCGGTGACCGTGTCGGTCGGCGCAACAGCCTCCTGACCGGAACCGCGCTCATTTCACTCACACTGCTTGGCATTGGACTGTCCAGTTCGTTCTGGGCGCTCGCAGCTCTGTACGTCTGCTGGTCGATGGGCTATAACTTCCGGTCGGGAAGCGAAGATGCCTGGCTCTACGATACGCTCACTGACGATCTCTCCGAGGATCAGTTCGCGCACGTCCGTGGGCGCGGCGAATCCGTCGCCCTGGCGATCGGCGCTGGAGCGGCAATCATCGGGGGCTACCTAGGCAGTATCGACCTGTCGTATCCGTGGTTCGTCGCTGCGGGAGTGACGGCAATCGGCGTGTTCGTTCTCCTGACGATAGACGAACCCGCGACCTACGAACGAACCGACACCACGGCATTGAGCCTTCGTCGCACACTCACGATCATCCGGCGGACGATCTCAGAGCGTAACATACGGTCATTCGTGCTGTATTACTACGTCCTCTACGCGGCAGTGACATATCTGGTGTTCGTGTTCCTCCAGCCAATCTTCGAGACGATCGTCCTCGACTTCGGTGTCTCGCAGTCACAGGTGAGATCACTGCTTGGGTGGTTCTACGCGGCGTACAGTCTCTTCGGCGCCGGGCTGAGCTACTATACCGGAGCAATTCGTGACCGTCTGGGACTTCGGACGTGGTTTCTGTGGCTGCCCTTCGTCGTGGGCGGCGCGCTGGTGGGAATGTATTTCGTCCCCGTTCTGGCCCTGCCGACCTTCCTGCTGATCCGCGGGCTTTCCGATGTGACACGGTCGTTCGCCGGTCAGTATATCAACGACCGCATTGAGACGATGGGGCGTGCGACCGTACTCAGTGCGATGGCGATGGTGAGCGGACTCGCCGTCGTTCCGTTCCAACTCGGGAGTGGTATCATCTCCGACATCGTCTCACCCCTATTCGCGCTCGCTGTGGCGGGGGTCGTGCTGGTCGTCAGTTCGGCCGGAATCTTGCTCTGGGAGGCACCCATCGAGAGATAACGGCCATCACTGCCGACTCGCGGAGAGCGCATACTCGGAACTCTTGTACGAGCACCCCCAACAGCACCCGATGCGAACGAGTTTCAATATCCCGGATGCGGTCGTCGAAGAGTTCGATCAGGTCTGGCAAAATGAGGGACTGGACAATCGGTCACGAGCAGTCCGTGAAGCGATGCAGGAGTACATCGAGTCTCATTCTCGGCTCGAAGATCTCAGCGAAGACGTTATCGCGCTCGTAGCGTTCGACTACCGCCATCACGAGGTAATCGGAGAGCTCCACGGTGTCCAACACGACTATCAGGACGTGATTCTCAACACGAGTCACACGCACCAAGGGGACTGGTGTCTTGAGTCCCTATTCTGCCAAGGGGCCGGCGAGCGCGTTCGGGAATTAACCTACCGACTTCGTGACTTTGACGGGGTGAACCGCGTAAAAATCATGGTGATTCGTGATAACTGAGCGAGGGAGACGTCCTGTGAATTCGCTTGCTTAGTCCGCTGCCGTTGCCGTATTTTCGGCTGGTTCGGACGGTGTGTTCAGATAGAGATAGATCAACACGAGAATCAAGACGACTTGGACCGCCTTGTCGACGTAGTCGATCATCCCGTATTCAGATTTGGCCACGATCCAGAGGGGGAATTGCACGGCCGTATACGGAATGCCGATCAGGTAGAGCAGTCGCCGTCTGTAGTCGAGGAAAAAGAGCACAAGTGCACCGGCGTAGCCGACACCTGCGAGTGCAACCGGAATTCGTCCCTCCACGACACCAGCATAGACGTGGAGAACGCCAGTGACGACGACTAACGCAATTGCTAGCCACTGGAGTTGGGTGAGCGATCCGATCCGACTCGCGGATGTATTTTGTGTATTCACCACAATACTACATCGTTCGGGGCAGGAGATAAGGACTGTTATTATCAGACTCTTGGTGTCGTCATACGACGCGCATTAAGCTATTGCGCCGGTTTCTCAGTCACGGTGGTTGTAGCTACGCTTTCGCTCGGAAGAGAACGGTATTCACACAACCGATTCGTTCACTCACTACCAGCTATGCATTAAGACGGCCGGTCTCAACTTTTGCCAGTCCTGGGAAGTTGAGACTACAGCGGGTTTAGTAGGGCTGTGATGCGTGGTTTCGGGCGAATTTTCGAGGCGAAGCTGCTTCGGATCTACTCTCGATAGTCTTCTCGTGTCGTACTGCCAACTAGACCGGTGAATTTCCAAGATCCACGACAGCGTTGCCACTCAGGAATCCGGATTGCCCCAGACAGAGTATCTCTCTATCCGATTCCGGTCTCCTTCTTCAGCAGCGTGAGCGTATTGTCAGCCGTCACGATTGGCGAGTGTTCATACTCGCCGGTCAACTTGACCTGCACGAGCAGATCGACCGCTCGCCAAATCGAGTACAAGAGACACGCGAATGCGAAGTAGAAGAACCGAAGCCCGAAATTCTTCGACGTCGTCGCCGCTATGAACCGCTTTATCGACCTGTAGCCGTTCTCGATCTCCCATCTGTACCCGTACTCGGTGAGGTGTCCGCTTCCCGTATTCGTCATGAACACCGAATACTGTCGGTGATCGTCGTGTTCGGAGTCTTCTTTCCGACGGTAGATCAGCGTTGTCGAGTGCCACTCGTTGTCGCCGAGATGGAGCTTCCGGTCGGTTTCGTATCGGTCCTGGTCACGCTGGAGCAATCGCTTCGCCTGCGCTTTCTCACTCGTCTGCATCCGCTTTGGGACCACGTACGAGAGCCCACGCTGGCTGATCATCTCCAGAACGTGCTGACTGTCGAACTCCCGATCCATCAGCACGTTATCGACATGAACGAGGTTCTCAGCCGAATCAAGCAAGTCCTCGACGATTCCCAGTCGTGTCTCCCCCATCCGGACGGGACGCGCATCAAGCACGAGTGGAACGGCGTTCCCGACCAACTGGACTGTCGCCCACTGATAGGCATACTCGTCAGTGTTCTCTTTCGTCCCGATAATTTCGTCTTTATGGCCCGTCCTATCGCCCGTGAAGGGGTCGTCCTCGGTGATGTCGATCGCGACGATCCCTGCGCGGAAGAACTCTTCAGTCTCTGCGACATCGTCGATGAGCTGCCGAACCGCCTGGCGGTACATCTCGCGAATCTCCGGGATAGAGAGGTCTCGGATGTGGTCGCGATGAGCGTGCCCGAGGGGTGTCCGCTCTCGTGTTGACTCGTGAATGAAACTGCGAGCACCCTCGTTGGCGGCTAGATTCTCACGGAGTCCCAAGTAGGTCTGTAAGCCCCAGTAAGCGTTCTCGTGAATCTCACAGCCGTCTCCGCGATCTAACGAGAACGCTGGGAAGACAGCTCGACTGACGTGCTCAGTAAGCGTCTCAGCGTTGTTGAGGATAGCCCGGTTGTCTGGATCTGATTCATTTGCGTTGTTGCTTCGAGGCGGGAGGCTTCGTTCCGGTTCGCGCGGGACAGCGACACCTGCATTCTCCGCTTTGATGAGAATCGTTCGAGCCGCTTTCTGGACCGTTTCACGCAGCTCTCGCGTGAATCGCTCGTTCCAGCTGCGCCACAGTGTTGATTGATCGGGCACCGTCCCCAGCTCTAAGCGCTTACAGAGTGTGGGGTGGCTATCGAGGTACTCGAGAATTGCTGTTTCGTGCTCCCACCCGTGGAGTTCTTTCAGCACGAATATGCGAAAGAGAGTGTCCATCTCGTAGCGTGTCGGACCTCCGTAGCAGTCGTGGGCCTCGAATCTGAAGTAGACCATCGGAAGTTCGCAGACGAACTGCTCAACCGAGTTGTGGTCGGGGTGAGTGAACCAGAGTCCTGAGACGGTTCGAATATCCGATTCTAACCCGGCGAGCGCGGTTCGATCGTATAGCGGCGTCGAATTATATACTGGCCACTCGACGTGCGGCTGTCGTACGATCCGTCGGAAGACAGCATATTGTGACTCGCGAGTCGCAACCACTACGAGAGAGTGACCACGACACACTCAAGAATTCGTCTTACTGCTCAATATAGATCCCACATCAACAGCTTTTATCGACTACTGACATATACTGTATCGATGGGGTCACCGTCGAACGGTTCTTCTGCTGGATTTCTGGTGACAGTCGTAGCGAACGTCGTCCCACTAGTCGGCGTGTTCTACCTTGGGTGGAGCGCCCAGACGTTCGCGGTCGTCTATGCGATCGAACTGGTCGTCATCGTCCCGTTTGCCGGGGTGAAGGCGCTGTTCGCGAGCCGCCCGCCGAACTACGACGAGCTAGAGCGCCCCAACGAGGACAACCCGCTCAAGTCCGACGAGTGGGGCGGAGTCTCCGTCGGCCCGAGCGACCTCAACCGCCGGCGCGGGAGCGTCGCGATCATCGACGCGCTTCCCCCGATCTACCCCCGGAACGTCCCGCTTGCCTTGCGGGCGTTCGGGGCTGCCGTCTCGCTCGCCGACCCGAGCGTGGTGGCGAGCATCGTCTTCCTCATCGTTTCCCAGATCGGCGTCATCGAGCGCGAGTACTTCCGAACGCGACGCTACAAAATAAGCACGCCCCGAGACCTCGTCGCAAGCGCGACGACTGAGGGCACGCTGGCCGTGGTGGCACTCATAGTCGCGATTGTCGGCGGCCCGGCCGGCGCGCTGGTCGGGTTCGTCGCAGTGAAGTTGTTCGTGGAGTGGCGCGGCTACCGCAGCGGGGTGGCGTTCAACCCCGAGGAGGGAGAAGGAACGCTCCCGCCGGTGGCGGCTCCGGACGCGCCACCGACGGCAGAGGTCCACCCGGACCGGCGCGCTGTTCGGGCCACCGCACTCTGGCAGGGCGCGACGGCCGCAGTCAGCAGCGGGCCAGTATATCTCTTCGCGTGGGTCGGGCTCACCGCCGGGTCGGTAAGGGCGCTCACCGCCGCGGTGGTCTGTTTCGGCCTCCTACCAGCCGGCATCGGCGGGCTGAAAGCCATCGAGTACGCTCTCACCCACGGCACGCTGACGTACCAGCGCCGCGACGAAACGGTAGTCGCGTACGACGACCTCACCAAGACAGTCCAGTGGGCGACCCCCATCGACGACATCCGGGACGCCGAGCTGTGTGAAGGAGAGCTCGTCGACCGCGCCTGCCGCACTCGGACGTTCTCGATCACCACGTTTGCGGGCGAGTACGACTACAGCGTCGCACACCTCCGAGAGTACGACCAGGCCGTCGGGGCGTTCGAACTCCCCGTCAAGACGACGGCGTTCGGCCCACTCGATCGGCGCGTCGCCGGAGTGATAGCCGTGGTCGGAGCCTGTGGTGCCGCCGCCGTCGCCGGGCTCGCCTACTCCGCTCCCTCCGTTGGGGCGGTCGCCGCCGGGTTCGGTGGCCCGTTCGGCGTCGTCACCCTCAGGTCGGCGTGGAAGTGGGCGCTCCCGGGCGCCTGAGCCAACGCCGTGCGAGTGCTCGGCTGGTATCGGCAGCTCCGACTCTGTCGAAATCCTTAGGAAGTGATACATTCTGACCGATCGTGTACAATACAGAGTAAATGCTTATCATCGGAATTGCTCAATGAGATGATTAGTGACGGACTGGGAGCGTGTGAGGCAGGATCTCCGAGAAGAGGGCTATTCAGGATTCAAGTTTGACAGTGGAGAGACGGCTGTTCCGGGGTTATCTGGGGAATGGGTGACTAATGAGATTGCGCGCGAGGGACGGTTAAAACGAGATAAGCAACCGCTTTGCATACAGATTCTTGACGCTGTACCGGGTGGCGGTGGTGCTGTCGCTACCGACCCAGGGTATGCTCCCGATAGCATACGAAAGATAGCCGATCGACACGGATTAGAAGTCGTAATAGTCAGTGTCTCTGCTGATGAAGTGCGTATCGCACTCTGTGATTCCTCCAAGTGAACGGTATCCCGGTAATGGTACGTCTGCACATCTACTAACGGCGATTTCAGTAGAAGTCCGTCGAGTAAATAGAATATCAACGGATCTCCACTAGTGTAGTTCTTCGACGAGCGCAGCAACCGCCTCGTCAACGAGCTCGCTGTCAAGGCGACCTTGCCAGAAGTCGATATCCTCGTGGTCGATTGATTGGACTCCCCACGGAACAATCCGACTCTCATCCGGGATCCCACCACGAAGCCAACTCTCACCGGGAATGTCGATCAGACCGTCCACCCAGGATTTCGACGTCAACGTGAGCGCGATATACTGCTCGCCGTGGAACGGACGGCCTTCGTGATTCGAGAGAATGAGCCAAGGCCGAGCGTCTTCCTCGCCTTTGAACGGATCATTCCCGTAGACGACGTCGCCACGCTCGAAAATCGGTCTCTTTTCGTCGGTCACTGTTCGTCCTCGACGCTCGGATGCGGTTCCTCGGGTGCGTGTTCGCGCCAAGACTCCTTGTCTTCAGTACCGAGTCGCTGGTTGAACAGGGCGGTCGCTCGCTCGTACCCGCTGTATCCATCGAGTCGCTCGGTGTCGTCGGTTATCGCCCAGTACGTCGCTTTGTGTTCGACGAGATTGCGGTCCTTCAGTCGTGAGAGCGCGGTGCTGACCGCGCCCTCGTCGGGACCGATCTGAGAGGCGATTTCGCGGGCCTTGAACGCGCGATCATCGTTGGCAGCGAGAAATCCGAGAACCTGATCCGGAACGGAAAGTTCCTCGAGTTCGTCCTCGCTCGTCTTCTCGAAGGTATCTCGGTCGATGGACATTGTTGAGCAAACATACGGTGTCTACCGTAATGAGCGTTAGGTGTGAAAGTGACGAAACTACTGAAAGAGATGCTTCACCCGTAGCCTTGTCGAAGCAGTGCGGGAATCGTATACATTGAGACGGCCAGTCTCAACTACCATGAGCCCAGTGGAAGTTGAGACTACACCGGGTATAGCGGATCTGTGATGCGTGGTTTCGGGCGATTTTTCGAGGCGAAGCTGCTTTGAATCTCCTCTCGATGGCCTTCTCGTGTCGTACTACCAACTGGATTTGTGAATCTCCAAGATTCCCGACAGCGTTGCCACTCAGGAATCCGTACTGGCCCGAACAGAGGACCGCCCTATCCAATTCCGGTTTCCTTCTTCAACAGCGTCAGCGTATTATCGGCCGTCACAATAGGTGAGTGCTCGTACTCATCGGTCAACTCAACCTGTACCAGCAAATCGACAGCCCGCCAGATTGAGTAGAGGAGACAGGCGAATGCGAAGTAAAAGAACCGAAGCCCGAAATCCTTCGACGTCGTCGCAGCCATGAACCGCTTGATCGACCTGTACCCACTCTCGATCTCCCACCGATACCCGTACTCCGTGAGGTGTCCACTCCCGCAATTCGTCATGAACACTGAATACTGTCGATAGTCGTCGTGTCCTGAGTCCTCTCTCCGCCGATAGATCAGCGTCGTCTGGTGCCACTCGTTCTTGCCGAGGTGGAGTTTCCGGTCGGTCTCGTACCGGTCTCGATCACGTCGAAGCAACCGCTTTGCTTGGGCTTTCTCACTCGTCTGCATCCGCTTGGGCACGACATACGACAGTCCCTGCTGGCCGATCATCTCCAGAACGTGCTGGCTGTCGAACTCCCGGTCCATCAGCACGTTGTCGACGTGGACGGCCGCTTCAGCAGAGTCCAAGAGATCCTCAACGACCTCCTTCCGTGACTCACCCCGCCGCACAGGTCGCGCATCGAGTACAATCGGGACCGCATCCCCGACGAACTTCGAGCGAGTTCCTCATCGATACTCCGAGATCGTTCGATACGGGACGTAGTACCCGATCTCATCGATCCACGTCGATAGCCACTCGTCAGCAGTCGCTCCATCGATCTTCCCAGCGTCGATTGCAGCCAACAGAACTCCGACGGACCCGACAACAGTCACGTCCTGATCTTTCGCAAACGACCGGGCATCCCCGCCGTCGGTCAGTAGGCGACCGTCCGCTGCGTCCGCCAAGGCGAACGCCTGGGCCTCGCCGGGATCGAGATGACCACCAACAACGGCCTCTCTATTAGCGACGGTATCCGAAATCGTCGCAACCGGAATATCGTCGTCGAGTGTATCGAGCGCCGACTGAAGATACGGATGGTCGTCGACGCCGTCTTCGAGTTCCTCGCGAACGACTGGAACCGCACAGATTCCAGAGAGTCCTGCAACGACCCACAGCCGGTCGATATACGCGAAATTCGAGAGGACAGTCGTGTTCAGAACACTCGGATTCGCTGGAATATCATCACCTGTCATTTCGCGCGTGACTCCTCGTCGTCCGAGTCCTCATCATCGAATTCGAGTTCGCTTGCTGCCTCTACCTCGTCGGCTGCGTCGTCTTCGTCAACGAGTCCAAGACGGAGTTCGACGCCGTGCTCCCGGAGGATATCCCGCATCGTCCATCGGTCAACATCGGCAAGCCTCGCAGCATCGCCGAGCGTGATCCGCTCGCGTTCGTAGAGGGCGGCAGCGGCTGCAATACGTTCGTTCTCGTTGTCCTCGAAGTATTCACGCACGAACTCGCGCAACGCATCGCTCTTGCCGCCAAACACACCCGCTTCAACAGCACCCTCAATAAGGAGATTGAGGTCATCTGGATAGGAGCCGGTGATTCGTGCCATCGTTCTATCTCAAACTACGTCTTCATACTATTTATGAACTACGCTGTCTCGCCAGATGCATTGAGAAACCCGGTCTCAACTATTGTGAGCCATGGAAGTTGAGACTACAGCGGGTTTAGCATGGCTGTGATGCGTGAATTTGACCGATTCGGTCAGCGGGTACTGCCCCAGATGGCCCTCCAAGCGGCTATTCTTGTCACGCACTCAACTATATGGACAAATTTTCAAGACTTCCAGCAGCGTAGCCACTCAGACGGCACGCTAACCCGAACAGAGTTCCTCACTACCCGATTCCAGTTTCCTTCTTCAGCAGCGTCAGCGTGCTGTCCGCTGTAATGACCGGTGAGTGCTCACACTCGCCAGTCAACTCGGCTTGGACGAGTAGATCGACTGCTCGCCAGATTGAGTACAGCAGACACGCGAACGCGAAGTAGAAGAACCGCAACCGGAAGTCGTTTGACGTCGTCGCGGCCATAAACCGCTTTATCGACCGATACCCACTCTCGATCTCCCAGCGATGGCCGCATTCAGTGAGGTGGCCGCTCCGCCGATTCGACATGAACACTGAGTACTGTCGGTGGTCGTCGTGTTCTGAGTCCTCTTTCCGACGGTAGATCAGCGTCGTCTCGTGCCACTCGTTCTTACCGAGGTGGAGTTTGCGGTCGGTTTCGTACCGATCTTGGCCGTGTTGGAGCAACCGCTTGGCCTGGGCTTTCTCGCTGGTCTGCATCCGTTTCGGGACGACGTAAGACAGCCCGCGCTGGCTGATCATCTCCAGAACGTGCTGGCTATCGAACTCCCGGTCCATCAGCACGTTATCGACGTGAACGAGGTCCTCAGCCGAATCGAGCAAGTCCTCGACGATCTCCTTTCGTGACTCTCCTTTCCGTACCGGGCGCGCGTCCAGCACGATTGGGACGGCGTTCCCAACCAACTGGACCGTCGCCCACTGGTAGGCGTACCCGTCGGTCTGCTCTTTCGTCCCGATGATCTCGTCTTCGTGGCCCGTTCGGTCGCCCGTGAACGGATCGGCTTCGGTGATGTCGATCGCGACGATTCCAGCTCGAAAGAACTCCTCAGTCCCTGCAACCTCTTCCAGCAGCCGACCGACGGCCTCTCGGTACATCTCCCGAACCGCTGGTATCGAAAGACGGCGAATGTGGTCACGGTGAGCGTGTCCGAGTGGTGTCCGCTCTCGCGTTGACTCGTAGATGAAGCTCCGAGCACCCTCGTTGGCAGCCAAGTTCTCACGGAGCCCGAGATAGGTCTGCAAGCCCCAGTAGGCGTTCTCGTGGATCTCACATCCCTCACCGTGATTCAGTGCGAATGTAGGGAAGACGATACGACTGACGTGGTTGGTGATTTTCTTGGCCCGCTTCAGAACGGTCTGATCGTCCGGTGCTGAGTCATCTTGATCATCATTTCGATAGCTGAGCTTTCGCTCTGGTTCTCGTGGAACTGTGAGGCCCGCATCCTGGGCCTTGATCAGGATCGTTCGAGCTGCCGTTTCGACTGTCTCACGGAGTTCGGCCGTGAATCGCTGGTGCCAACTGCGCCATACCGTCGATTGGTCCGGTATACGCTCGAAACCGAGATCGCAACGGAGTTCCGGTCGCTGTCGAAGGAACGTCAAAAGTGCCGTTTCGTGGTCCCAGCCGTGGATCTCTTTGAGCAAGAACAACCGCACCAACTGCGGCATCTGATACCGCGTGGAGCCAGAATACTCGTTATGCGGCCCGAAATCGACGTATTTCAGTGGATACTGCGAGACGAACTCCGCAATCGTGTCGTGGATGCCGTGTTCGAACCAGACTCTGGCGACGGTTCGAATGTCTGATTGGAGAGCAGATACCGAACTGCGGTCGTACAGCGGTGTCGACCCGTATACAGGCCACTCGACGTGCTGTAACTGTGCAATGGTTCGAAAGACGTCCCGTCGCGATTGCTCTGTTGATGGCATTAGTCGAGAATATTCCGTCCGAGAGACGCTGTAAGATCTCCTCAGTCAGGAGATACAGCTATGCTTCGAAGACAGCTAGGGGACCACGTTGCTATGCGGAACACGGTCGGATGCTACCAGTTGAGGCTACCCCCAATCTGGTATTCGGTCACCTGCGTCTCGAAGGGATTCTCTTGCTTGTTCAGGTTGACTTACTCGGACATCCACGGGAACGGATTGTCAGTCCCGTACTGTTCCGGTAAGTCGAGTTTTCCAAGGCTCCGGTCAGCGATGTGTTCGACGTACTCGGCGAACTGCCCGGTACCCATACTAAGTATTTTGTCAGGACAATCCTCGTAGGTGTAATTTTCTCTAACTCGACCGCTTCGGTGATCAGGTCGACTACCTTGTCGCCGAACTCGTCGGTCCACACCCTGGGATTATCCGACCAAATCTGTTTGATGAAATCCACGCCGAAGCCGTCAAGGACCGAGGCACGCATACGTCGAGAGGTAGAGTGGCGTAGTTTACATAGACCACTCTATCATACCGGCCGATGGGAGATCAGCTCTCACAGGCCTTGCATTCGAGGATGTCTCGGCTGAACTTCTGTGCGGCGTTCACGCTGTGTTGGTAGTAGAGACTCTTCACCCCTTTCTTCCAAGCCTCGATGTAGAGTTGGTTGATCTCCTTGACGCTCACTTCGCTCGGATCGATCGAGACGTTCAGGCTCTGTGCCTGATCGATGTGTTTCTGCCGTTGCGCTGCCTGGTTGATGATCGCCATCTGTGGGATCTCGGCGAAGGTTTTGAACACCTCCTTCTCCTCGTCGGTCAGGCAGTCGAGGTGTTGCACGCTCCCGTCGTTCTGTGCGATGCTGTCCCAAACCTCGCGCTCGTCTCTGCCTCGCTCTTTCAGTATCGCCTCAAGGAACCGGTTCTTCTGCGTCGACTTCAGCTTCGCACCGTCGCGGACGAAGTAGTTCGATTTCAGCGGTTCGATGCTCGGACTGACCTGCCCCAGGATGACACTGCTGGATTTCGTCGGGGCCACGCTCATCGTCGTCGCGTTCCGGCGACCGTAGCCCTCGAGCACCTCCGGCTCGCCGAACTCGTCGGCGAGCCGACGACTCTCCTCGTAACTTCGCTCCTTGATCGTGCGGAAGATTGCCTCGTTTTTCTCCATGGCCTCCATACTGTCGAACGGAATCATCTCGCTCTGGAGGTAACTGTGCCAGCCGAGGACGCCGATGCCGATCGCCCTGTGCCGTTTCGCAAACCGTACTGGGCGTTCCATGAACTGCGTCCCCTCCGCCTCTTGGATGAACTCCTCCATGACGGCGTCGAGGAACCGCGTCAGCGTCTCTACTGCGTCGGTATCCTTCCACTCGTCGTAGTGGAGCGCGTTCATCGACGAGAGACAACAGACGAAACTCTCGTCCGGCGTGGCTGGCAGCGCGATCTCGGTACACAGGTTGGAGCCGTTGATCTCGTAGCCCCTGTGCTTGTAGACCTGTGGCTTCCCATCGTTCATGTTGTCCCGGAAGATGATATACGGGACGCCGATGTTAATCCGCGTCTCGATGATCTCCGCCCACGTCTCTCGCTTCTCCTCGTCGCCGTCGACCATCGCCTGGAACCAATCGTCACCGATGATGACGCCGTAGTAGATGTCCTGTACGGGGTCGCCCTCGGTCTTGATGTTGAGCCACTCGTCCAGGTCGTCGTGTTCAACGTCGATGTACCCCGCGAACTGGCCGCGCCGCGTCTCGCCCTGGCTGACGACGTTGATGATCGTGTCGAACAGCTCGGTGAAGCTGTAGCTCCCGTTGCTCTTGCCGTTGTTCGTGATCGGGCTGCCTCGGGGCCGGATTTCGCCGAAGTACCCGCTGGTCCCGCCGCCCAGCTTGGTCATCTCGCCCACTTCGGCCTGCGTGTAGAGGATGCTCTCCATACTGTCCTCCATGTAACTACCGAAGCAGCTGATGGGCAGACCTCGGTCCAGACCGAAGTTCGACCACACCGGACTCGCGAGGCTGTAGAAGCCCCGACTCATGTAGTCGTAGAACTTGTCCGCGAAGCCGTCGTCGTCCAGGATCTCCTCGGCCCGCTCCGCGATCTCCCTGACCCGCTCCTCGGCCGTGACGCCCTCGATCAGGTACCCCTCGTCGAGGAACGCCCGGCTGTCCTCGTTCAGCCAGTAGAACGGTTCCTCGTGCTGCTGGTTGACCTCGTCGAGTGCTGGTTCTGTTTGTGCCATCGTTAGAATATGTCCTCCGCGGTGACGCTCTGTGCGTGTTTGTTGTACGTGGTCGACCGCTTGCTGAAGAAGTCGTTATCCTTCGTCATCATAATGTCCTCGTCGAACCACCGTGTCTCCTCGAGCAGGTCATCGTCGGGGTCGAATATCGGCTCGACACCGACGTTCTCGAGGCTCTGATTGAACCGGTCCCGCAGGAACGCGTCGACGTACGCCCGGGGAAGGAACTCCAGTTCGCCCTCACCGAAGATCCAATCCAGTATCTTCATCTCTGCCTCGAACGCCTGCTGACAGGCCGCTTGGACCTCCTCCTCGAACTCCTCGTCGAAGAGGTCCGGATTCTCCTCTCGAATCGTCTCCACGAGTTCGACACCGAACAGTCCGTGAATCTGCTCCTCCTTGCTGGTCGCTTCGACCGCGTTCGCGATCCCCTTGAATTTCTTTTCGTGTTTGTCGAAGCTCGTCATGATGAGGAACTGCGAGAACAGCGAAACGTGCTCGACGAACGTGGAGAAAAGCAGCAGACTCATCACATACTCCTGTGTGTCGTCGCTCTCGCTCTTCTCGAGGTACTTGTCGAGGTAGTCGATCCGCTCCTCGATTGCGGGGACGTCAGTCACCTCCTCGAAGTCCTCTGTGATCCCCAAGATGTCGAGGAGGTGGCTGTACGCGTCCATGTGTCTGACCTCGCTCTCTGCGAAAGTCATGCCGACGTTCCCAATCTCCGCTTTGGGCATCTCGTCGTAGATTTCTGCCCAGAAGGTCTTGACCTGGACCTCGATTTGCGCGATAGCCAGCATCGTCCGTTTGATGACGGTTTTCTCGGCCGGAGTCGTGTTGACCTTGAAGTCTTGAACGTCTCCTGAGAAGTTGAACTCCGTGTGAACCCAGTAGCTGTTCCGTATCGCGTCTTTGTACTCGAGGACGTCGGGGTATTCGTACGGTTTGAGCTGCGTTCGTTCGGAGAAGATATCGGTCTCCGGATCTCCACCTGTGAATTTGTTTTCAGTCATTGGCACGTATCCCGGAGGAATCGTCCTCTGTAGGTTGGTTTCTGTTTCTGTCGTTCTCTGTACGTCTGGACGTGGGTCATGCTCGCCCGGTCAAGGATTGACCGAACAGTCGTTTGAGCTGCGTATGTTTGTGTCATAGTGAGCTGTTCGAGGCTTCGAAGTCATCGAGTTCTGCATCCAAGACTGCGTCAAGTTCTCTCAGGAATTCCTGCGGCTCAGAGAATGCTTTGTAAACGGAGACAAATCGAATGTAGGCTACTTTATCGAGCGTGCGGAGGCTCTCAGAGACGAGTTCGCCGATGAGACTCGAAGAGACGATACGTGCCTCTCGACCTTGTAGTTCGCTCTCGATATCGTCGACGAGAGCATTCACTGTTGTCTCGGCCACATCTCGCTTCTCAACGGCTCGCTCGATCCCTGCGCGGAGTTTCTGTCGGTCGAACGATTCGATGGTTCCGTCGCGTTTTTTCACCTGAAGTGACTCCCACTCCGGACGTTCGTAGGTCGTAAAGCGGAACGAACAGCGCTGACATTCGCGGCGGCGTCGGACGGAGGTTCCGTCGGCACTAGTCCCTGTATCGATGACGCTTGTTCGCTCGTTCCCGCAGTCCGGGCAGTTCATAGTTGTCACTACTTAATCCTCCAGGGTCTTAACCCCAGATGTGGGGCCTCTCGATTTTGACCGCAATATCTGGTGGTGAGGACTGTCACATAAAACTTACCCAATTGAATTGATGTAGTACAACTATACTTGATTAGTGGGCGCGGAAAATTGGGATCATATGCATTGAGTGACCCAGTCTCAACTACTGTTCGGGAAGGCCGCCGGTGCTGACGAGTTCAAAGTGAGAGGAATCGAAGCGCGGCAGCGCTCGACGCCGCCATTCATCGAGAAGGTCCAGCAGGAATGTCTCGACCAGCTCGATGCTACGCGGTCACCGGACGCGGTGCTCGGACGGCTCGAACGAGCAATCGACGAACTGCAGGCGGGCAACGTAGCAGTGGAGCGGCTCGTCGAGCGGAATCGTGTCTCCAAGCCCCTAGAAGGCTACTCACAGAATACCCAGAACGTGGCCGCCTTGAAGCGAGCCCGCGAACAGAACCTAGCAGTCCACCCAGGCCAGGATATCGAGTACGTGGTCGTCGACGACGAGAAATCCTCGCGAGACCGGGTCGCCCTCGCCCACGAGGAGATCGAGACCTACGACGCCTCGTACTACGAGACGCAGCTGGTCAGAGCGGTCGAGAGCGTGCTGTCACCGCTCGGGTGGGACCGATCCGACATTCGCCGAGAGCTCTCCGGTGAGAAGGACGCCGTTTTGAGCTCGTTCGGAGCCAACAACGAACTGTCGTAGTGGACCCCACCCCTGGTTTCCGTCGTTTCGATCCAACCCCACGTTTCCGACGTAATTTTCGACCCCCCTCGTTTCCGTCGTTTCCTCACGCCCCACCCCGGATTTCCGTCGTCCACACCCATTCAGTAGTAGGGGTCACTACTCGCGAGTCCAATCCTGCATCCGGCTGTCCTCGAGGATCGTTTCGCGGACGACTTGGGGATCTTCGATGAGTCGGTTCTGGAGGTGGATGCCGCCCGCACTCCCCTTGTTGATCTTCTCGATTTCGACAACCCCGAGGAAGGCTTGCTCTTTCAGGATGTCGCGGAACCGGCGGACGGAGAGGATATCCATATCGAGATGGTTGCAGATGCGTTCGTACTGGTCGTACACCCGGCTCGTGAGGAACGCATCGTCGTTGCTGTTGACACTCAGTTCCGTGAGCGCCAGCAACGCCGCCTTCGCCTGCGTGGGTGCGCCGTTCACGAGTTCTCTGAACCGGTCCTTTTCGGCGTGCTGCTGTGCTTGGCGGACGTGTTCCTCCGTCACTTGCTCTGCCCCGGCCTCGTAGGCGACCTCGCCGGCGTGGCGAAGAATGTCGATCGCCTTCCGAGCATCGCCGTGTTCCTGCGCGGCGAAGGCTGCCGAGAGCGGAATCACGTCCTCGGAAAGGACGCCGTCCTGGAAGGCGTCCTCACGGTTGAACATAATCTCCCGAAGCTGGTTGGCGTCGTATGGCTTGAAGAACAGCTCCTTGTGCTGGAAGCTGCTTTTCACGCGCTCGTTCACGTTGTCGACGTACTGGATCTTGTTGCTGATCGCGATGACGCCGACGCTACAGTCGATTTTCCCTGCCTCCTCAGCGCGCGAGAGCTTCATCAGCACGCTGTCGTCGTTCATCAGATCGATCTCGTCGAGGATGATGATCACAGAATCAAATTGAGCGTCGAGCGTCTTCCAGAGGAGTTTGTAGTATTTCGACGTACTGAGGCCAGTATGTGGGACGGAGATTCCAGTCGAAGATTCATCGTTCAGCTTCGCGGCAAGTGAAGAGATTGCTTGGGTCTCGGTATTGTCTTCAGCACAGTCGATATACGCTGTCCCAATCTCGACGCCATCCTGAGCGGCATTTTGAGCTCGCTGGCAGACGTGTTTTGAAACGAGAGATTTACCGGTCCCAGTTTTCCCGTAGATCATCACGTTTTCCGGGGAGTACCCGTGGACAGCACCGTTGAGACGTTTCGCAAGCTTTGAGATTTCCTCGTCGCGACCGACGATCCGGTCAGCCTCCGGCACGTGGCCGATTTTCAGGAGATCCTTGTTCGCAAAGATGCGATGCCCGGATTCAAAGAGTGGATCGTCGACAGAACTGGGTGAAGAGTCGGGCGTCATTGAATATCACACGGTGTGAGCGGGGGGAGTATAAATCTAGTGGAGAATGCCACCCCACGTTTCCGACGTTCCTTGTCCGATATCAGCCGTAAAATTCCGTCATTCGGTGGAATTGGATTGCTGACAATATAGCCGCGTTTCCGACGTGAGAGAGGAAACCCGTAGACGGAAGCGTCGCCTCGATGTCGAATCCCGAACCCACACACCCCACGTTTCCGTCGTAATCACCGAACAGGTGGGGAGGGGACTCGAAGAAGATGTCCACGACGAGATACCAAAGACGAGAGCGGTCTAGCCGTCCAATACTGGCCGTCTACAGAAACAGCTGGAAAGGATTGTTTCAGCTGAGGGGGCGAAGTACTTCGCCATCTCTCTGGCCGAAGTACGCTTAGTGAGAGATCCTCAGCTATACTACTTTAATCTATGTGTTGTAGAAGTTAGTTCATCTCTAGATTGGTTATAAGTCAACAGAATTAGTGGCTGCATAGCACTATCGTAGCCTCTCCCTACGCCGTCGTGGAGAAACGACGGAAACGCGGGGGGTGTGGTCCCTTTGAAATCAGCGCCACCCCCTCCACCAACATCCAGTTACGACGGAAACGTGGGGTGGGTGTCCTCCATCATCGAGTTTTACTCGTCCGGGTTGACCGGACCTTTGTACTTCGACTTCACTGAATCACCCTCCCGCCACTGCCAGTAGTAGTAGCGATTATCATTGATCTCCTTGATCGTGATTGTCGCTTTGGCAGGGACGTCGTCCGGGAGATCGTCTGGTCGCTCTTCGACCTCGTCTTGATCTGCCGACTCCTCGAGACGGGCCTCCCCTTCCTTGTGCTCGGCGAGCGCTTCAGCGTACGTCGCAACATCTCGGAGCTGCTCCGGATCCGACTCGTTGAGCGCGTCGACGACCTCTGACGAGAGGGTTGCTGGTGGGATCGGTGGTTCGTCGGACATCGGCTGTTCTCGTGTTAACCAACGCACTCTGGTGCTCGATAATTTTGTTGGTTAAGATACTACGCTCTTGTGTAGAGCTACGGAAAGACCCTGTTGTTACACTGAGCCGGCACTAATTTGGCGATATGGCTTCTGCTCAGCCGGTGTTCGGCGCGATGTTTCGAGAGCTGATCGAGCTGGGCGTCGTCGAGATCGACACGGAGCCGCTCGATGCCCGCATCGAGCGGCGACTCAAGGACTTCTGGGAGAACACATCTTGTCCACGATGTGGGCACACTGCCGTTCAAACGTGGCCGCGTCTCGACCGCGTGTGGTGCCGAGACTGCAATTTTAAGCCGGTATACACCTACGGAACGCCGTTCCACGAGAAGCACCTCACCTGCGGCGAGGTCCTTTTCGCGTTCACGCTCTACGCCGATACGTTGCTCAGTATCAACCAGATCGCGCCGTTGCTCGGTCGAGCCTACAAAACCGTTCACACGGCGATTCGGGAGGTGGAAGCCGCGATCCATCGCGGCTTCCCCGTTGTCTGGAACCTCCTCGATCAGACCATCGATGGACCGACGCAAGTCGACGAGTCTGGGAGAGTCTGTTCGGGCTACAAAGGCCAAGAACCGCCGCGGAACAGCCGTTCTCGCGGCGGCTCGTCCCGGAGAGGGCGCTCACGTTGGCGAGGACGGCACGGTGATCAGCTGACGCTCGTCGCGGCGTGCCGCGACTCGCTTCGCGTGATCCGCGGCCAGCTTGGCATCGACTACGAAGGCGATCTTGAGCCAGTAATTCAAGGGGCTGAAGACCTCTCCCAGCCGCTGGGAGAGGTCTGGACCGACGGCCTCCAAGCCTACCGAGAGATGGATTTTGACCACCGAACGGTCGTGCACAAGGAAAGGTACGTCTCGCCCGACGGCGTCCACATCAATCAAGCTGAGTGTCTGTTTTCGCTTGTCCAGCCGTGGTTGCGGAAGTTCCGCGGCCTATCCAAGCAGGGCTTGGAGCAGGCCGCTCACACCTTCGACATCGTTCAGTCACTCACCCTCTCTGGTGAATCCGTTGAGACAACCATTGACTGTCTCGTTATCGGGGCTTTCCGCAGTTCTACATAAGAGCGAAAAACTTAACCAACAGATTCGTCGTATCACCTCTCTTGCGTTGGTTAATCAGACTCGCCCTACTGCGGTCTTCTGGCAGTGACGAATTCGCTACGTTGTCTCTCCGCAGATACACTCGTGGCCCTGTCGAGACCGGCCAGTTACGTATGCGTGAAGTTCAGTGGCGAGTTCGTACATCGCGTCGGCACGCCCTGCGGAGGCAAGGCCGTCCTGATAGTAGGTCTTTGCGCGGTGGTCGCGCCAGAGATCCGCGAGGTCCGCGGCCATCGACTCCCCGAAGACACCGGCTGCTGCAGCCTCCCGATAGACACCAGGATGGGTACTGGGGAGATCATCCGGCTGCATCGTGCCGCGCTCGAGGAGCCGAAATTCGACGGTGCGTTCAATTGCGACGAACGACGCCTCGATGACGAGCGTATAGTAGCTGGCATCCCGAAGGGCCTCGGCGCCGGCGAGCAAGCGACAGGCCTTCCGTAGCTGGAGCAGGGCGGCGTCCTCGACATCAAGCCCGCTCCGATGTCCGTCGGACGGCGGTCGAATGCTGCTTGCACCTCGTCGATGAGGGCCTCGATGCGCGTACTACTCATCGGCGACGACCTCCTTGCGGATCTCGTCGAGGCGGTCGCTCCCGTATACTGTAATCCCCTCGGCGAAGATCTCGTGGAGCTTCGATCCGGCTCTCCCAGCGCTCTCTGCAGATTCGACGTACGGTTCGAACACGAATCGGTCACCGTCGAACCGCTCGGACTGGAGATCGGCGACGACGTCGGTTATCTGTCGGCGGGCCGTCGTCCGGTTGCCATCGACGACCACGAAGCAATCGATATCGCTCTGTCGGTCTGCCTCCCCACGAGCGACGCTTCCAAAGATGACGATCCCGAGGAGGTCGTTGATGTCGTCGGCGTCGGCGGTCGTGGCTTGGACGCGGTCAACGAATGCTCGGATCGGCGCGTGGAATTCTGATTGAGGGATGCCAAGGATCGGGTCGTCCTTCTGGAGACGGTCTGGGTTGATCGCGATGTAGTTGCGTTGAGGCGTTTCTCGAATCCGGATGGCGTCGATACTGTCGAGGAGATCGACGGCCCGCCAGACCGTCGACCGAGTAACACCCGTGGCGTCGACGAGTTCGGGGATCGAGAACTCCGTGTCGTGGGCGTCGACGAGCAGGCGGAGGATGTCGTCCGCGGCGCCGATACGAAAGACATCGGTGTCCGGGTCGGGATACGCATCGATACAGACCGTTATATCCTGTTTCGCCATTTCAGACACTATCTGATTTTGTGCAACGACATATAAATAGATGGCGGCGTCACGCAGCAGGCTGCTTTGCTCTGCGAGTTCGCCGATTCAGCTAGGACTCCGTCGGCGCCAGCGTGTCCAGCTCGATATTGATGCGGAGGCGGTACGTGCTGTCTGTCGATCCGGTCTCGGGACGCGTGGGCTCCAGCAGGGAATAGCCACTCGTGAATGACGCGACGAGATCTTCTCAGTCGGGCAGGTCGATGCCGAGCTGATCGGCAAGGTAGACAATCCGTTTGGTTGCGGCGCCGTTGTCGAGGTGCTCGAGATACTTGCCGACGATGTCCCAGGCACAACCCTGGTCGTCGGCGGCGCGCATCGCGGTCGCGAGCTCGCAGATGCCGCCACAGAACTCGGGATGGTCTGCACAATCGACGAGCGTCTTCTCGAGGTCGCTGACTTGGACGGTGGTGCCCTCGATGGAGGTCGGTTCAGTGCCGAAGAACTTCCGTTCGGTGACCGTCGTGACGCGGTAGGGGACGCCGTGGATCTCCCGGCTCTGGACCCGAGTTGGCGTGACGACGTGAACTGCCTCGGGGTCGAGCCCCTCGTCTTGCGGTGTCGTTTTGGGCCAGATTCCGTGGGTCCTCCAAAACTCACGGACGCGAGCGAGGCTGTGGCGCACCGTCTTTCGCACGGTGACGTGGTCGGCGTCGCGGCCGCTGTCGTCCCAGCCGTCGGCCGTCCAGAACTCACCGAACTGCGCGCCACGATGCAGCCCGTTCCGGTCGACGCCGACGATGTCGGCTGGTGGCTCGTCCGTGAGTGTCGGTCTGGTCAGCTGTCGAATGGCATCGAGCTGCTTGGGCGGACTCCCGCCGAGGATGTGGACGCACCGCCCTCTCCAATCGGCAGGGTCGGAGAACTCGTGGGCCAGGCGGTCGGCGTATCCTCGTGAATACCCGAGGACGAGGGTCTCGGGGATCGCGTCGATCACCGGTCGCGACTTCGGAACGACGATGAGCTCGGCCTCGGGGTAGCTCGCTTGGATCTCACGAGCAGCAGCGACGTGGGCGTCGACGATATCGAGCCGGCAGTACTTAGCCGTCGGCGTCCATCAGTCGCTCATATGGTCAGCACTCCGTGCGTCGGCGTGTGCGACACCGAGAACGGCGTCTGTGTCGCCTGTGGGCGAACGCTCGACGATATCGCGATGTGGGCGGCGATGAGCGAGGCCGAACGGATCGAGCGGATGCGGGAACTCGACGGAGCGACCGACGCCGAGGAGTGAGGGTTCGTCGTCCGCCAGTGTCGGTGGGTCGCCGGCACGTCCTGACGAACCGCTGGTGAACGGGGCCAACACCCCGTCTGATAGTGTTTATTGTAACTGTTTACCGGTGGTTCGCCGGAATGGTCGGCGAACCACCGGCAATGACTTACAATAATCACTATGAGTTGCACCCGTGTCGCCCATGCTCCGCTGCGACCCAACGCGCACACGGCGTCGGCATGCCTGCCATTCGTGCCACGGCGGCCAGGCACCATCGAGCGAGGGGCACACTAATTCGAGGGCGGAAACCCACGACCGAAGCCGTGGGAGGCGGCCGACAACACAATCGAGCGTTCTTCGTCCGAATGGAGGCCGCTTCCGCGAGGGGCCTCTCTTGAAAGGGGGCCGTCTGTCAGCGCGCGTGACTGACGGCTTCGAAACGAGACAGGAACCGCCTTTCGGGCTGGGGACGAAGCACACGAGCGATTACATTGCTCCTTTCGTCTGGTTCTCCGGGACGCGAGCCCACGACGTTGATCGTGTGTAACTGAGACTGTGGTAAATGGAGGCCCCCTGAGCGGGATGGGTCTTTATTGATCTCTCCGTGACCAGGCGACGAGGTAGAACGCCGAGCCGCTGGTATTGAGTTCGCAGTACTGCCCGACGAGGTACGCGACGGCTTCGGCCTCGACTTCGCGTTTCGACCGCTCGGTGTCGTCGTCGACGTCGAAGTGGAGTAGGGCGTGCGCGTACTCGTGAACCAGCGTCCGCGCGAGGTCGGCCTCATTCTCCCGATCACCCACCTCGACCCGCGGTTGCATATCGACGAGACTCAGCTGCTCGCAGATGCCCTTCGCCTCGCCGTGCGTCCACTCCTCGGCTGGAACGATTCGCACCGTCACACCGAGTTCATCAGCTGCGGCAGTCAACTGTTCGACGAGATCGCTGGCGTCTCCGGTCGCTTCAGTGTCTAGGTCGGGAAGCGGCTCGCCTTCGGTCTGGGAGACGTCGAACACCGGCG
Source organism: Halobellus sp. Atlit-31R (assembly GCA_003665935.1). Classification (GTDB taxonomy): domain Archaea; phylum Halobacteriota; class Halobacteria; order Halobacteriales; family Haloferacaceae; genus Haloquadratum. Next base: position 114,361 of record QPLR01000006.1, read on the forward strand.
CAGGCTTGAATCCGACCAGGCCCTCGGACCACTCCTCAGGCGGCGTCTCATCGTAGTCACAGTCGCTGTCCTCGTGGTAGCTCGGCGAGTTCTCGCATTCGGGGCACTGTTTCGTGATGATCGGTGCCCAGATCCAGATCGCGCTTTCTCCCTCCTGGACGTGCCGGTCGAACTCTTCCTGGCACGTCCGGTAGCCCGCCACCCGAGTTGCCCCGGGACACTGGCGCTTGATCAGGAGCGTGTTTCGATACGAGTAGTCGTGGAAGCGACTCTGGACGTCGAGCCACTCCTGGAACTCCGCGCTGGCCTGTGCCTCATCGACGCCGGCGACGAGCTCGTCGATCAGACCGTTTCGACGCGACAGGCCCCAGCCGATTACGATAGTGATGGCATCAGCGACTCAGCCGACAAGTGTCCGACACGACCGGAAACGAAGAACGGGTTCCAGGACGCGGACGGCTGTCCCGATGTCGTCGAAACGACGGGAGCATCATAATGTCACAACTCGTCTGGCTCCTCGACCGAGGTGCCGCGCTCGTCACGTATCCGTCGCTGTACCTAGCGGGATACAACTCAATCGGAGGAGGTGGCCGGGAAAACGATTGGCGTTCGACCGTCGAATCTAAGCTATGAGAATCCATCGACACTTCGAGTGGGGCTTCAGGCGAGACCGCCGAGGAGGTTCCCGACGGTGTAGGCAACAATCGCGGCGGCCATTCCGACGACGAACATCTCCGCCCCGTTCACGAACCAGCGCCGGGTCGTCACGAGACTTCGGCTCGCGCCCACAGCGAAGAATGCGAGCCCAGTGAAGGCGATCGACAGGAGGAATGTCGGTCTCACGTCGAGGATGTACGGAATCAGGGGCGCCCAGCCAGCAATGACGAACGCGAGAAACGTGATGAACGCCGTGCGTATAGGCGACTTGCCGTCGGCCAACTCTTCGGGTGGGTCTCGCTCGTCCTTTCGAACGGACCGCTGGTAATCGAGTTCCGACCGACGACTGAGGTAGTTGCTCATTCCCATCGAGAATCCGTCGGCGAACAGATTCGCTGCACCAAGGATCAGCACGATCGAGGGGTTCAATGCCGCCCCGGCAACGCCCGAGACCACGGCGAAAGTCGTAACGATACCATCGTTGGCGCCATAGATCACTTCTGCGAGATACTGCCCGGACGATTCGACGTCGTCACCGAGGAGCTGTTCAATCATTCTTGCTCCTCTTTTTCACGTCCTCGACTAACAAACCGTGGTCTCTCCTACTCGGAAGCGGGATTGACATCCTCCCGCACCTGAAGACGCGGGAATCCCACGGCACCGCACCGCTGAGTTGGGATATTAAGGTTTGCAGTCCACCACTTCTGTCCGAGGTTGGAATCCTCGAGAGAGGTGATAAAGGTAGACTGCTGGCTGTGCCAACCAGCCGGTACTCCTGTGCTCGTCCAAACTGGCCGAAGACTCGGAGTTACTGGTATCGTCGTATGGCGCCTCGGGCTGCTCGCGTTCTTGCTCCTGTCGGCGACCGCTGCCGACCGGCGGTCCTAAATCGACGGGGCTCACACCGTTTGGCTAGTCGCTCGGTCTCCAACGAGACGGCCGCCCCGGTACGTCTCAGCTCGCCGTATAGAGGAGCTGTACGAGGACGGCGGTCATCCCGGTAGCGATCAGAAACGCCCAGCCAGTCACCCGGATACGTCGTCCGTACTCGGGTAACTCGTCGCCCTCCGTCCCGAGTATCGTGACGAGCCGACTCGGATGTCTGAACGGACTCGGCGGTTTCGGTTCGGGGAGCCGTCGCCGGAGCCGTCGGTACCGACTGAACGACTGGACGCCGTACAGACACAGCGAGAGGATCATACCGACCCAGAAGCCGGCCCCTGCGAGCAGCGGGAGGCCGACCGGCCCGATGAGGTCAGCTTGCACCGGCTGCACCGAACTCTCGGTTCCCTCGGTCAGACTCAGGATGCCGAACGCCAACCCGATCATCGAGAGCCAGAACGCCGCAAAGCAGACGAGGAGTGCCCGTTTCGACAGCTGACGGAGCGTCTCGTCGTTGCGCTCGACCCACGTTCGGGACGGCGGCGACCGCACCTCGCGCTCCGGGCGGAGTTCGCGCCGACCCGGACGTTTCTCTCCCAGTCCGGCGAGCACGACGAGACCGAGCAGGACGCTCCCGACGACGAGTGCTTGCGCCGGCCACGGGGTCCGTTCCCTTATCAAGAACGCGTCGCCCGGTGTAGACGGCCGGACGTACGCCCGGACCGTCGTCCCCGGCTGGTACGACCGAACGACCGACTGCGCTTTCGACCGGTCGGAGTAGGTGCGGATCGTCGGCCCCGGGAACACCCGATCGTTCGTGTACGTGTCGCCACGATACTGGTAGGTGTACTCGATATCCGGTTCGTAATCGATGCCTCGACCGGCGTCGAGTCGCTCCACGCGTGCGCTGTCGACCGTCGCTTGGACGGTGACGGCGGTATCGACCGCCTGTCCCTGCTGGACGTAGCCATACCCACCAGCCCCGACGAGGGCGACCGCGAGGACCAGCAGGTAGACGCTCTTTCGTGAGAGGTGGAGGGTCGTGATTCCCACGGGGAGTTCCATCTCGGTCGCGAATATTGCAACCCAACAGTATGAGAGTGGTGTCTGCCGCACGCCTGGCCGATCCTCAATCTAATGTCCGAGCGGCAGCCTCGACCGCGAATGCGGTCAGTGTGAACGCCACCGCAGCGGCGAGGAGGCTTCCGACCCATCCGGAGACGACGGTCAATAGCCCGACGTAGGTGACGAACGTAGCCGTACACGCGACACTCACGCGGACGATTACGGCGGGGAACCGTGTCCCCAACAGACTGTGTGAGGTGAGCGTCGTCGGTGCCGAGATGCCGAGGGCGACCAATCCGAAGAACGCGGCGACGCCCGCACTGACGCGGAGCTGAATCGCGTATGCGCCGACGACCGAGAGGACGATGGCGACGGTGACACCTACGTTCTCCGGCGTGAAGAGTCGAGATCGAACGTCGTGAATGGAGGGCACGTCCCGGACTTTGTGTGACGCATTGTGAATCTTGTGCGGTGCGGGTCGCCATCGTACGGCTCGGTTGAGATTCGCTGCTGTTGCTGGGTGCCTCACGCGGAAGCCGCGACCGCCCTCGCAGTGAGATACATCCGCCACCAGCATTCTTAACGGTAGCCCCGATACGACACGGTAGTGCAATCGCACGTACCCTCCGATACGTCCCGGTCGGGCCGGGCAAGCCCGGAATACGCTGTGACCGTCGTCGGGGTCCTCGCCGTCGGCGCGCTCGCGTTCTTCGCCGCGCTCACTCGATCCAATCCGACGGTTGACGACGTGACGTTCGTGGTAGTGAGTACTACCATTCCAGTGACCCTCGCCTACGAACTCGCCCGCCGCTGGCGATGAGTGCCGAGCGTTCGTCCACGCCGTAATGAAACTCTGCAGGATCTCGCGCCCACGACTCGATTGATATATGCGCGTCCACCCGCCGGCGGAGTGGCAAAGACACCGCGTCGGCAGCGTCGCAGCCGTCGCCAACCTCGTTCCGCTGGTCGGCGTCCTGACCCTCGGTTGGGATGTCCACTCGCTTCTGGTGCTCTACTGGATCGAGGGACTGGTGACGGTGTTGCTCGCTGCAGCGAAGGCGCTGTTCGCCGAACGTCGCTCGCCGGGGCTTCCCGATATCGAGCCGCTCCACGAGCTTCGTGAGAAGCGTGGTGGCTGGCGCCCCGTCTCCCGGATGCCTGCGGTCTATCCGCGGAACGTCCCGTTCGCGGCGTCGATACTCGGGTTTTGGACCGTCACCGTCCTCCCGGCGAGCGCCCTCTACTGGCTGACGGCGGCACCGACCATACGCCCGTCGCTGTCCCTGCTCGCCGGCGGTGTCGGACTGGTGATCACACAGCTCCACGAGTTCCTGTCGGACTACCTCACCGGGCAGGGATACGCCGAAGTCTCAGCCCAAGAAATCCTGCGTGAACCCCTACAGCTCGGCCTTGTGCTTCTCACGTTGGGCCTGATCGCGAGCGCCGGCGATCGACCTGGTGGGCTGATCCTCCTCACCGGCATCGTCGTCGTCAAGACCACGACCTCGGTCTATCGGATCGTCACCGACCACACGGACCTCCCAGTGCCCTCCGTCCTCGACGGGGCGTTCGACGGAACGCACGCAGAGCAACTTCGGAATATCGATACCCCGGATGGACCCGTTCGTGGACGGGTATCCGTCGACGCGGCACCCATCCTGCTCGGCAGCCTCCCGATGGTCGCATTCGGGTTTGCCCACCGGTCCACGTTCGCTATCTTGATCGGGCTGACGTTCGCCGCACTCACCGGTGGACCGGTCTGGATAGTTACGTGGTTAGCGTTCGTCCTCGTCGTCGCTGGCGCGCGTATTGGCAGCTACTACCTCCGGTACGGAACGATCGAGTACCGTCGGTACGAGGAGCGACTCGTAGCATACGATACAGCACTCGGGGCCGTCCAGTGGACCGCTCCGGTGGACCCGGCGACGTTCTCGATCCGCAACGCGATCCCGGACCGACTGCTCGACACCGGCACGCTGGAGGTATCCGAGGCCGCCCCCGACGACCGTGACGCCCAACTTGGCCCGGTTACCGATCTCGACGCCACGATCGAGACACTCGAACTTCCCGTAGCGGACCCCACTCGCCCCGAACGTGATTCGGCCGTCATCGTCTCCGCCGTGGCGCTTGCACTCTTCTTTCTCGCTGTTCCCACTGGTCTCGCCCTCAGCCCGAAAGTCGACACCGCACAGCTGATCGGACTCGCCATCGGCGTTGGCCCGATTTTTCTGCTTCCGGTCGTACTTCTGATCTGGGTGGCGCTCAGACGAATCTAGAGGATCCCGCCTATCGTATTTGCGAGCACTCGGACCGGTTTCTCAACGGAAGGGAAACATCGGTCCGATTGGAGTTTGAACTGTCAACTCAGACGAGAACTGACCGGGGCCGTGATATCCGAGATGCGGACCCCGAGACGCGAATACGAGATCCCATCTCCGAATGATGACGCCCACCGGTAGTGACACTGGCAGCCGGGTCGTTACGTGGACGGCGTTCCTGGACCTCGACGCCGAGCGATTTCGGCTCGTCGTGTTGCATCTCGCTGCTGGCGTCCCCGTGGTCATCGGACTCGCCGTACTGGCGCTACCCGTGTTCATTGCCACGTCCACCCGGAGAGCGGCGCGTTCGACGCCCTCCTTGGATCGCTCGCACAGTAGGAATACGCGTCTTTCTTGCCTGCTCCTGCCGTCGGTTCGGTATGGCTGATCGAATTGAGGCCGAGGTACTGCACGTCATCCCACCGGACGAACTGGACGAACACGACCTCGAACCGGCACTACAGAAGCGAGCACAGTCCAGGTTCATCCTCGTCTGCCGTCGCGGCGGCCAACCGTCGCTTCTCGAACTCATCTGGGGATGGCTGACGCGCGATCCGATCGAAGCGGTGACCATCATCACAGACCAGCCAGCCACGGAGGGCGACGAGGTCACTCTGACCGTCACCGAAACCGAACTTGCGGGCGTCTTCGAGACATCCTCACCACGTCCCTGAAAGACCACGAGAAAGACTGTTGATCGCCGCGTTTGCGTCTCTGTCGGCTTCAAAGCCGTACGAGAGACAAGAGTGTTCCCGTACCCACAACGGTTTCTCAGTTTTCACGCCACAGTTGGCACACTCTTTCGTCGGATCCTTCGGGTCGACCGCTACAGAGTGGGTACCTTCGCGTTCACACTTGTATTCGACCATCCGCTTGACCGTTCCCCACGCTGCCGATGCCCGGTTCCGAGAGTTTCCCGGTAGTTCGACCAATCCCTTCGCGTCTAGATCCTCAACAGCTACCAGATCGTACTCCGTGGCGTCGTGGTTCGACAACTTGTGCAAGAAATCGCAGAGAAATAGGGGCAATGAGTCAGTGAGTCATTGAATCCGTGACTCAGTGACTCGCTGAAACAAGGAGTCAATGCGTAATTGAGTTAGAGAATCCGCAAGCTCACAGAGATCGACCTGAGTAAAAGTCGTTGAAGTGGTGATCTATTGCATCACTGAGTCAATGAGTCACTGAGCCATTGAGCCTCTGCCTCACTGAGTCCAAGACTTCGATTGCTGATCGGAGTACACTGCCTGCGAAGCATTGAATCACTGACTCACTGATTCGTTGCATCCCTGATCCAGTGAGAGACTGAATCTATGAATCAGTGAATAGCTGATTCCACGAGCCACAAACTCCCAAACTCGATGAGCCCTCGTGCTAGACTCGGCAGTGTCTGGACCATAGATCAGCGAGTCAATGAATCATTGACTCACTGATGTACGGAGTGATTGAACAAGTGATCGGACGCATCTCGAAGTCATTGATTCTGTGACTCACTGATTAACTGTTTAAGCCGTAATCGTGTGTTTCGGGGGCCTCTAGCGTGTATCTTCTGGGCTGCTGAAGGTATCGCGCGCGATCTACCGTCTGACGTAAATTTATGACTCACGGATTCAATGATCGAACGATGACGCAAACAGCTCGTGGATGGGGCGTCACACCATCGACCGGCATCCCCACGATCGCCTTCGGGAACCAGAAAGGCGGGACTGGAAAGACGACGGCAACGATCAACAGCGCCGCCGCACTGGCGACTCGCGGCCACGATGTCCTCGCAATCGATCTGGATCCACAGGCCGATATGACGAAGGGGCTCGGACTGGGCCCCGGCGACGACAGCGATCCGTCGAGTCCGAAGAACGACCTCCCCAATGCGCTCGTCACCGACGATGCGAACCTCCTCGACGTGCTCGTCGACAACCCGCGCACGCACGATACCGCGCTCGCGGAGATTGTGATCGAGGCCGACGAGTACGACCACCTGAACTTCGACCTGATCCCGAGTCACAAGGATATGGGGCTCGCTCGCGACTGGATGGACGATGCGAAGGCTCGCCTGTCACTGAAACTCGCGCTCGAGGAGATGATCGCCGACGGCTACGAGTACGAGTATATCCTGATCGACTGTCCGCCAGACCTCTCGGTTCTCACCGATGCAGCATTCATCGCGGCACAAAACGTCTTCCTTGCTGCACAGACGCAGGCGACATCGCGAGATGCCCTCGATGATCTGTGGGACCAACTGGAGTCGATCGAAGACAGCCAGCAGATCGAGATAGCAATTGTCGGCCTCCTGGCGAATATGTACCGAGAGGACGGTCAATCGCGGAAGTTCCTGAGCGCCTTCGACGAGTCCTTCGCCTCGATGGCCCCGATTTTCAAGCTGCCGATGCGAGTGGCCATCCAACGCGCGTGGGACAACGGGCGGGACATTTTCGAGTGGGAAGACCCGAACGACCAGCAGGTAGAGCGGGACCTCTTCGACGAGGTGGCGTCGACGATGGAACGTGCCTTCGACAAGGCGCAGGTGGAGGCATAACGATGCCTCGGGGAATGGACGAGCGGTTCGAGGACCCCTCGGACGGAGAAGAGGCTGAAGACAGCGGCACTCGGGAAGCTGAAAACAGGTCGAGAGACTCAGAGCCTGACGACCGGTCCACGAGGGCGGCACCCGGGGAGAGCCCCAATCAACAGCAGGCGTCACCCACGGGACACACCGAATCGGCTGAATCAGCGGCGGAGGACACGGACGAGGAACCGCTGAATATTCGGGAGGACTGGGACTCGGCCACAATCTACGTCGAACCGGAACAGAGCGAGGACATCGAAATCACATTTACTCGCTTGAAAAAGCGGCTGAAACGCGAGGACGTCGTCCTAGAGAAAAACAAGCACTTCTACCGCGGCATCTTCGAGGTGGCATTCGGTGAGCACCGGGAGGAAACAAAGGAGAAAATTCGGGACCTCGCGAAAGACGATATAGATCAGTGACTCATTGATTCACAGAATCTTGGACGTATTTGACGGAGTCGAACACCGAGCTTCGTCGCACGCTCGGGTGTCCGCTGGCGCTCCTCAAAATCTAACTCAACTGGCACAGGAAGTGCTGGCGGGGGTGATAGCTGCCGTGGCCACGTATTCGTAGTGAAAAGACCGCCACGCATTCTGCAAGAGCAGACTCACCACGACGCACAGGAACCTCACGGTCGCGTCTCGCATCGTTGTCGTCGCTATCGCTTGCTCGGACAAGCGATAGCTCGACTCGATACCGAAGCGTTTGCTGTAGTGATAGCGTGCATCGCGTGGTGTTTCGATGAACGGCGCGTCAGCGGCGTAGCCGTGACGCGCTACGCCGTAGTCGTCGTACTTGCCGTTCAAGTACGTACAGTCGATGTAGACGGTAAACTCAACGGTCCAGCTGTGACCGCCGAGTTTCCCTGTCTGGTCGTGCTGGATGACGCGACTCTATCCTTCCGAGAGTTCCTGTTGAATCGCCTCGGTCGTGTTTAGTTAAGGATGAAGAGTGAGGCGGGAGAATTTCTTGCTGATCTATGGCAGAAATCGCCCGCCTCAACGGAGGTACTGACTGGATTGAGTTGGATTTTGTGGAACGACAGCGGACACCCGAGAGCGCGATGAAGTTCGGTATTCGACTCCAGTTAGCGGGTCTCTCGCTGTCGAATACCGTCTCAATCCTCGAAGAATTGGGTGTCGAGCGATCTCGCAAAGCAGTCCACGATTGGGTGCAAAAGGCCGATCTACAGCCCGAAGAAGGTCGCAGCCCGAATCACGTTGCGCTCGACGAAGCTGTGATTCGAATCAATGACGAGCAGTTCTGGCTGTACGCTGCTGCTGATCCCGACACAAACGACCTCCTGCATCTGCGTCTCTTTGCAACGACAACGACCGCATTACCCGAGATCTTTCTGGGAGAACTCCGTCAGAAACACGATATCGAATCCGCCATATTTCTGGTTGATGGCGCTCAACACCTCCAAACCGCGCTGGCCAGAGCTGGGCTCCGATTTCAAACTGAAAGGACTGGAAATCGGAATGCCATCGAGCGAATTTTCCGCGAATTCAAACGCCGAACATCCTCGTTCTCAAACTGTTTCAGCCACGTTGAGCCGCAAACTGCTGAAAATTGGCTCCAAGCGTTTGCTGCTTGGCTCAATGCTCCTACCTAAACACTACCTAATCGCCGGCGCGAAGCTTGTAGTATGGGTAGCCGCTGAGTTTTTCGAGCCGATGGGACGTCCAGTCTTTCGCCTCGTCGAGTTGCTTGACCAGTCGCTCTTGAGCCTCTGTCTCGAGCCTTTCCAGTAAGTCGAGTGCTTTCGGTGTCCACTCGACCTCAGTCATCGATGCCCAGCCGGTCCTTCACGTCGTCCTGCGATACCGTCTCGCCCTGCTCTCGCTGTTCACGGCTCTCGGCCAGATGTTCGAGCGCTTCTTCAGACAGCTGCGTTGGGGGATTGACCGCATCCCGGAGGGCGTCGCGGATGAACTCGGATTTGTTCGCGTAGCCACGCTCCTCCCAGACGTCGTCGACCTGTGCCAGCAGCGACTGTGGCACTCGGACGTTGATTTTCTCCATTTCACCGTCGCCACCGGCGTCGCTGTCAGTGCTCATATGCTGTGATACGCTTGTATCACGTAAGTAGCTTCGGTCGACTCACTGGGCTGTGGTTGACCAGGTCCAGACTACGCTCAGGGGAGAGCCGGCGATGTTCCGAGAGGTTCAGAACGACAGCTTGCCCGTCGACACGAAACCCGACGTATTCGACGGGGTCGGTGTGACGGTTTGCGAACGCTTCTGTCTGGACGCCGTTCGACGAGGGGCGTTATGTATTCCCATTCATCGGTACGTCGCGGGAGCGGTCACCCCCGCACCCCTTTCAGAGAGTTCGAGAAACAGAGCCGGAAGCGTCGTCGGCTCGACTGGCTGGCTGCGGGGAACTCGAAGCCGTCGGTGTCGGTGAGCGACTCCTCGGATTTGTCAGTCGCTGCACGAACTCTCTCCCCGAGCGGTTTCGAGTTCTCCACGCCGATCGTCGACGCTCTGGTGAACGCTGATGTCGTGTTTCTCGCAGAGCGCTCGCTTGATTGCGAAGCTCATCTCGTCGGAATCGACCGTCGTGATGTCGACGTCATCCGGTGACGGCGTCTCATCAGCGACGTCGATATCTCGCGACCAGGTATCGGCCGAGATGTCGCTGGTCGGGTGCCGCCACTCGTCGCCGTCGAACTCCTCACGCAGGTACTGAGCGAACTCGTTGTAGTGGTCGAGCGCGATGTTCTTCGTCGCTACCGTCGGCAACGTATTTAGTTATAGCAACATACTGTCCAATTACATTCGGATGGCTGTACTGGACGACCTCTCGGGATTCGAGTTCGAGGATCTGATGGAAGACGTGTTCCGTAATCTCGGCTACGAGAACGTTCGGCAGGCTGCGAAAACGAGTGACGAGGGCCGGGATGTCCTGATGGAGGAGGTCGTCGACGGGACTCGGAGAGCGATTGTCGTTGAGTGCAAGCACACGGGAACTGTCGGCCGACCGGTCGTCCAGAAACTCCATTCGGCCATCGCGACGTTCGACTTCGACGGCCCCAAACGCGGGATGGTCGTCACGACTGGCCGGTTCACGAATCCGGCCCAGGAATACGCCGAGCGCCTGCGCCAGAACGACGACCCACATCCGATCGAGTTGCTGGACGGTGATGATCTCCGAGAGATCGCCGACGAGATCGGGCTTGACCTCTACAACGGGCGGATCGAGATCCTCTGTGACGAGACGCTGCGCCCGTACGACCCGGCGGCCGATGTCGCCGCACCCGTTCAGGAGGCGTTCCGCGAAATCGAGAACATTGAGGCGGCCGACCTCCCAACGCCGTACTCGCAGGTGACGTTTCGGCCGGTTGTTGCGATCACCGCCGACACGAACGCTGTCTTCGAGACCTCTGTTGGCGTCATCCACCGGATTAATGATCGGACGCGATTCGTCGTCCATACCGACCGTGGTCACCCACGGGTCGCCGACAACGATGTTTCGACGCTGGTTACTGAGAACGTTCACGCAAAAGTTGACCTCGATATCGACCGATTTGCAGAGACCTTCGACGACGTCGACGACCGACGCTACGGGCAGACCCAGACCGAGTACAAGGACTGGGCCGTCGACCGACTGCAGGATCACCACACGACGACGGTGACCTACACCGGCGACAACAACGTCACGTACAACAAGACCTGCGAGCCGAACCGCTCGGATATCTCCATCCAGTCGATCGACCCAGTCTATCTCCCCGAGGTTCGGCACACGACCGACTTGGGCGAGTACACCTACCCATATGAGTACTTCGCGGCGGGGCCCTCCCGGGTCACTACGGAGGACGGCATTCATCGGTGCGTCCACTGTGAGACCAGCGGCACCGACGAAACGTACACCTACTGCTCCAACTGCGGGGCGATCGCCTGCAACACCCACATCAAGACCGAACGGCTCGAAAGAGAGCCGGTCTGTACAGGCTGTGCGGTGACCGAGCGGTTCGCGCTGAAGACGAAGTACTTCTACGACGAGGAGAACCTCGACGCGTTCCGCAAGGAGTACGCCGAGATGCCACTCCACGAGAAGGCGATGGAGAACAAGCTGCTGGCTGGTGGTGTGATTGCGACGGTGCTCGTCGTCGCTGCCCTCCTTGTCACCGGCGGCATCATCTAACTGCGCCCCGATCTCACGGAGGTTCATACAGGAAGTGCACGGCTTTGGCTGCGAGAGGAATCTGATCCAACGCCGATGCTCGCTTCTGAGGCTTCTCACGTCCGTTAGGGTTCAACCCAGCGGTCAGGTCCTGAGGCTCGTCGTCGACGCATCCCCGATATCGTTCCTGAGCGTGTTTCAGGTCCCGGACTCCTTCAAAATCGGTAGACACGAGTTGACTGTCAAAACCGCTGTTACGGATGAAGCAGAAATCGCTGTAGTGTTGTTTAGTGAAACCGCTTACATTACTGCTGGGCCTGCCTACCCAGACAGTGACGGACAAGATATTATACGGTATCACACGTATAATGTACGATCTACAATATACCATTTTACAGATGGTGTAATACCATCTTGTGTTGGCGAGATTATCCGTGAACAAGAACCTACAGCTCAATTGGTCGGTGACGAAACTGCAAGACGAGCCACCTCCGCACCTTCTTTGCTCTCGCTAGAATATAAGGAAGAACATCGCTCAAACAGTGTTGAGTGAACCCACCCGGTGCAGGTGTCTTCGGATTGAGACAACTCTGCATCTGTGCGCTTGATTTGCAGGATAGCAAAGCTGAACAGCAGGTACACCGCTGTGGGTACGTAACTGTCGCTTGTTGAACTCTCCAGTACCTATCTTTCTCCCGGTGAGCAAGGCGAGTGTCTTAGGGCTGGCCTCAAAAGTACTTCACGGACGTCCGGTGTCTCTAGAGCGCGCCGGAGGTTCAGGACAGCCCACTTTAATCGCGACTCAAAAGGCGCGCAGTAGAGCGCAGCGAGTTACTGATTTCCGTAGTATTTTTCATCGACGAGTTGGCTAATTTTCTCGTCGTCGCGGTAGATTTGGGACAGCGGCGTGTGACGGTACAGCAGCTCGGTATCAGGTTCTTCACCGCGCTGAATTGCCTCGATAAATTCCGTCATATCTTCTAGGTATTCAATGATGTGAGATAGGTGGTGCGCGGAGTCGGGATACCGCAGGTGTGGTGTTGGTCCACCCAGCGCGATTTCCTTGGAGGTCTGCTCCAACTCCGCGATTCGCTGCTTCAACTCTGCGGGCACTTCCTCGCTCGGAAGTGTATTGCTCTCGGTTGGTTCGCCGGTACCATCGGATGGGTTATCATTACTTTCCATCAACATATTGGAGAAGCTACTATAACTTATAACTTCCGCCGTTTTTTTGAAAATATTGTAAATTACAGCGTATTCTGGAGATATATATATCTGCAGTACAAAACAGAACGGCTAGTTTGTATTTTGTTCACGCTCTCCTTGCAGTAATATTATCCTCGATATTGGGATTAAGTGGCTCTCACTGTCTGTCCAACTCCCACACTAATGTACTAAGTTTAGTAATATATTATAAGTTATATTATTCGGATGGGGAGGTAGGAACAACCCGCCGATAGACAGTGCAGATGGGCTACCTGACAATCTCGAGGATGCGAAATTGTGGAGGCGTTGTCGGATTCTCCCCGTCCTGAACGACGGGATTTTCTCTTCGCAGAAAGATAGAGCCGACTCCAAGTTGGCTGTGGCGGCCGAAGCGAATGGCTGTGCCGAGCTGTGGTGACTCTTAACCAACGTTGGCTCTTTTCTTTGGACTTTGTTGGTTAATGCGGATTATGAGGTATACGCTCCGGCAGTCGGACTAACAGGTCAACTACCCGTGCGGCGGCGCAAACCCGCTGTGTGCTCCGCCTCCTGCCAGCCTCGGACGACTTAGGTCGATGGCCCTCAGCCTCGTCGACTCAGCGTCCCGGAAGCTGCCACTTGATGTGGCTTCCACGACCCGGGAACGACGGCGCACTCACGACTTCGAATGTCCGGTCGGTTGCAGCAGGCGTCACCGGAGCGGCGATCATAATCCGGGCGATGTCCGCCCGCGAGACGGTCCCCCAGAGCTTCGCTCCGGGATCAGCGACCGTCACGTGATCTGTCCGTGGACCGCCTGTGAGAATCCCTGGGCGAAAGATCGTATGTTCGATGTCGGCGCTCCGGAGTGCAGCCTCAGTCTCGCCTTTCGCTCGTTGTATCGGACCGATAGCGAGGTCGAACGCGTCGGCTAACGGACTGGCCGGCTCGTCGCCGACACCAATGGCTGACTCCATCACGAACACCTCGACGGCAGCGTCAACGGCCGACTCAAGCAGCGTCTGGGCACCCTTGCCGTCGACGAACGGCCCTGCTGAGCGGGCGTCGCGAATGCTTGAGCCGACAGCACTGAGTACGACATCGACGTCGTGTAACGCCTCGTCAAGTGCTTGCGGCTGCAACAGGTCGTCAACGACGACCTCGTCCGCGCCTCGCGGCTGTACGACGTGGCGGAGAGTGAGCTGTTCCAGTTCGACTGTAGGAAGGTGCAACCACGCGCAGAGAATTAGGCAGAAGTCGACCAGGCGATGCTCGCGCTCAAACAAGGCCAGAGCGAGATACCACCGTTACAACTGCACCGCTGATACGGTTTTGACGTTTCTATCGATATACACCGACCGCTGCAGACAGTAAACGTAGCGAGCGTAACAGCAGACAACCAACCTCACCTCAATATTGATTTCTACCCGGGAAAATAGCATATGACGACGGTGGCAGGCGACTAGAATAACGGTATGATCCCTTTAATATCGGTATAGCCCAACTCGATACCGATTAGTATCGGAACTACATATATAAACTGGTCATCGAAAAATCTTCTATGACAAAACCCGGCGTCTCAGCACACAAAAATACGCAGGGATGGGAGAGTGATACAAAGATACAAAGACACATTGACAGTTTTGTTTCGGAGTCAGACGCGATCGCGCTGACCATTACCGAGGCGGACGACCAGTACCCGGAGCTAACTGACCGCTCGGTACCCTGCGAAGTCATCACACTGTCACAATCGGCCAGACCGTCCAAGCGGTCCCCGACCAGGAGCGACTCGCCCCATCCCGTAGTTGAGTCCCGGTTCCAGCACCACAACGTAACCGAGTGCTACGGATGCTCTGTCTGCGTGACTATCGACTGACGTCGATGAGTCAACACACCAACTGCTATCAGGCCTCTCCCGGTGCCGGGTCACCAGCCAAGAGCGAGCAGACGATGGCATCGCCGCATACAGCGGCCGGCGGTGTCGTCCTTGTGGCTGACGACGCTGGCGGCCGCGGAGCGCGCTACCAACGGTGGCTTGTGTCGCATATACAACCGGCGGGGGCTTCAATAGGGTGGCGATCGGCGGATGGCTAGTTGGCAGTTCCCTGCTGTCCTTTGGCTGTTCGCCGTCGCCAGTGTCAGTTCCTTCGGCATCGGGCTGTACGCCATCTGGTACTCACTGCTTCGCGAGCGGCGTCGAAGGGTCGTTATGTTCGGTGCGATCACTATCGCTATGGCGGTATGGATCGCCACCGCGGCGATCAAGATCGCGAGTGCCGACTTGACGGTGAAGACGCTGTGGTATCGGCTTGAGTTCCTTGGCCACGCTTGGCTGCCGTCGCTGTTCGTCGTGCTTGTGCTTGATTACGTCGCACCGGAGCGTATCACTCGGCGGTTGTGGGCCGTCCTGCTCGCCGTACCGGTCGCGACAGTCGCGCTGGCGTTCGGCACGCCTCAGGGCGTCTTCATTGACACCATACTCGTCGACGCCGGAAACGACTACGTGGCGCTCGAACAGCAGCTCAACCTGCTGTTTGGCATCCACACTCTGTGGTCGGTAGGGGTTACAGTGGTGATGACCGCGACGATGGTGTGGGCAGTAGTTCGTCGGCAGGTGCCACGGTTTATCGGCATCATCTTCGGCATCGCCCCGCTCATCCCTGTCGCTGTCTTCACGCTTCGCGCACTGGACGTCTATCCGCCGGGGGGGTCGGGATTCGATATTACGCCTGCTGCCGTCGGCGCGACGATACTCATCGATAGCGCGATCGTCTACCGCCACAGAGTGTTCGACCGGGTCCACACGGGTCGGAGTCAGGCGCTCGAGATTCATAATGCCGGCTACTTGCTCGTCCACGACAGCGGCCACATCGTCGATGCAAACGCGGCTGCGGCCGATCTCGTCGGAGTCCCAGACCGCGAGGCGCTGATTGCGAACGATCTCACCGAGTACTTCCCGGCGACGCTCCGCTCGGAAGGCGACCAGCGGCTCACACTTGGCGACCGGACGGTGTTTGTCGAGCGGTCGACAATTCGGGGTATTGGGGGAACGAGCGGATATGCCTTATTACTGACAGATATTACTGAACTCGTACGGGTCCACAACGAGTTGCGTGTCGAACGAGACAGCAAGGAGGCAGTCAGGAAGCTACTGCTTGAAACGACGAGCATAGCGAATATCGCGGCTGCAGTCTGTAAGCAGTTGATCGATCTGTACGGCTATTCAGGCGCGTGGGTGTATGCAGAACCGGCCAGTGGGCCGACGGACAGGATAGGTGAACCGATCACGACGCAGACCGGTAACGTCCAGCAGCCACCAGCGGCCGTGGCACTCGATATGGCAGCCGCTGAGGCTACTCGAACTGGCGCGCCTGTCGAACGGATCCCAGAAGAACGAGAAACCGACACCCTCGACGAAGCAAGCGTTGGAGAGGGGTCCTGGGACGGGACACTCATCGCCGTTCCGCTGGCGTACGACGGGATCGTCTCCGGCGCACTCGTCGTTCACGAGACACGGGCACAGGCGAGTCGACAGCGAGAGGTGCTCGACGAGTTCGCGAGCGCGCTCGGGCTCAAACAACAGGTCCAGTCCCGCCGGGAGATGTTGGTGGCAGACGAGGTGCGTGAGCTGTCGATTAGCATTACCGACGACAGTCACCTCCTGCTCCGACTCCTCCAACTCGCCGATGTCTCGGTCTCCGTAGATGTGATCCGCTCGCAGCAGTGTCGTGGTACCGGTAACGAACGCGAAGAAGCGACCTACTTGCTCCAGACAGAACCCTCGGTGGCCGAGCAACTCGTCGGCACGGCGCCCGAGCTCGACGACATCTCGGCGGTCGAACGGCTGACTGAGAGCGGGACGACCGCGACAATCCGGTTGCGAGCGGCCACGCGGACCGTCGGTAAAATATTCAAGAGCCACGGCGGGTTCATCACTGGGTTCTCAGTCACCCCGACAGAAGCGTTGTTGCTCGCTGAGCTCCCAACGAAAGCGCCCACGTCGGCGGTGATTGCTGACCTCCGCTCGCTGTGGCCCTCGACTGTTCTCCGCGCAAAGCGGACGGAACAAGCGCCTAATGACCATTCGGTTCCGGTGGAAGGGCTCACTCCGAAGCAGCTAGAAACGCTCAAGGTCGCGACGAAACTCGGGTTCTTCGAGCGACCTCAGCAGGCGACCGGCGAAGACGTGGCGTCGGCTATGGGTGTCTCCCGGACGGCGTGTCTCGGCCACCTTCGGGCCGCAGAACAGCAGGTGTTCAGTGACCTGTTCGCTTCGAGCGACTGGCAGTCAGTTCCCGACGAGGACTGACACCGACCTAGACCCGAAGCCGAGGCCACACCTGCTGGCCCGCCCAGGCTCCAAATATGCGGGCTCATACTGGTGACTGTACCAAACTGACGCAATCCGCCGTCCCGCGGCGGCGAACATCGGTACGAATGTACGGTCACCAGTATCAACCTTCGATACCTGTGCGCCGGCACCTCGTGAACAGGGCAAGTGGCGTGTGCATCGGTCCGGTGTCTGGCCCTGTCCGCCACAGTGCGCGCTACACTCCCTATTCGGACGGCCTGACTGTCCAAGACCGGTTGGCACTGAGGTACAACGACGGCAGTAGGCCGATAAGCAACTTATGACGGAACTCTCGTCCGCTGTGTCGGGATCCCCCTGACTGAGCCGGCGGTCAGTGCTGGCCTAGGTGGGTTCCCTTTGCCACCGCCGAGGGAACAGAACTGATAGTATATGTGAACTACTCTGCTCTACCGCGCTCGGGCCTACTCGGCCCTCGCTTGCTGAGGACAGAGCTTCCTGTTTCTGTGTCGGAGCTTGCATTCGACGTGGACACAGCGGCTCCAGACTCCGCAGGCGACTTCCCTTTACCGGTGGTTTGGAGTGTCCCACTCCTACCGGATGGACACTCAGCCACAACTGACGGTGCGCGCTTCTTCTCGCGCTTGAACACCGTCGGAGACGTGGTGAGCATCGTACTATCTGCTTCAACGCAGGGGTAGTAAGCGTGGCGGAGAAGGTGCAAGCAACTCGTGCGGCCGCTGTATCCCCTCCCTGCTCACGTCTTTGACGCTCGCTGAGGAAGGAGGCTTAGCCCCCCCAATTGCAGCTAATATAAAACGGGATCAGCAACGTATGCGCCGGCGATCCGACATATGTAACCCTGGAAAATAGGCAGCATAACTCGACATAATGCAGTATGATGCTCACCACTGTGCGGCCCGCTCGGCCACAGTACGAGCGGACTGTTCGGATAGGCCCGGTACGCCCCTGGAGGCATTATGACTGACGAAACGAGTGGTCAACTGCTCGCGATACTCTGGAGTCTTCTCTTTGTTGGCTCTGTCACCAGTGGGGACGTCGCCAGCCGCCGTTACGGAGCCGAATTCCCCAGGCGGTGGGCCCGAAGAGACGGCTCACTCGTTGAGACCTTTAGATACTGCGCGAGTGCTTTCGAGTGTCGCTGTATGCCCCGGTCAACGTTGGCTATTGGTGTCTTGGGGTGGTCATCGTGAGCTGGACTGTGCTGCAGAGAGCCGTGTTCGTTGGGGTCGTCGGGGGGGCGGCCGTGACTGGTGCGGCACCGGCCTGTAGTAACCCTAGCTACCCGGCGAACAGTTCGGGCTGGTCCGAAGTCACGAATATTTGCCACTGGGAGTGTCCTGAAAACAACGGGCCGGGTGTCTCGCCCGACTCGACCGGCGATATCAGAGTGAGCGGGACAAGCCGACGGTGACAGATATCACAGATCAAAAACAGCACCAGCGCGAACTTGAGCGCGAGCGATCCAAACCGTTGACCGAAAGCACCGATGAGTACACCCTTCTCATCGTCGACGAGGATGGCGTCGTTCAGACGTGGAGCGCAGGAGCCAGGGACCGCTTCGGATACGACACCGAAGCCGCCATCGGGATGTCGATAGACCGGTTCTATCCGGAGCGCGACCGCGAAGATGAGTTGCCCGACCGGCTGCTCGGCCAGGCCCGTATCGCGAAAGAAGGTGGCCACGAAGGGTGGCTGCTCCGAGCCGACGGGTCACGGTTCTACGCGGACATACGGTACGCACCACTGGGGACGGACGACGGCGAATTTCACGGATACGCAATGATCGTCCGAGATCAGATCGAACGCCGCCGGCAGCGACGCCGAACGGAACTGTTCGTCGAAGAGTCTGGAGACGCCATCGCGGTTCTCGACACGGACGGAGCACTCACCTGTGTCAGCAGCTCCGCCGAGCAGGTGTTCGGCTACGACCCGGAGCGTCTGGCCGGCGAGAGTTTCTTCGACTATATCCACGCAGAGAGTCGAGAGGTGCTGATGGAGGCGGTCCACCGTTGCATCGACGACCCCAACAGCAGTATCCGGATAGAGTGTCGACTCCAGGTGGCTGATGGGGAGTGGCGAAACGTCGAAGGTCTGTGCCAGAACACTCTGGGGGACAACGCCATCGACGGTATCTTGTTTTACTTCCGGGACGTAACCGAAATCAAAGAACGCACTCGCCGGTTTGAGGGAATCTTCAACCAGACGTTTCAGTTCACTGTGTTACTGAACACTGATGGGACGGTTCTGGAAATGAACGATGCAGCACTCGCATTCAGTGATCTCAACTCTGGCGAGATGGAAGGTGAGGCGTTCGCCGAACTCCCGTTGTGGCGCCACTCTGAGCAGAACCGAAAACGGGTGGTTGAGGCGCTGGATCGTGCCGCTCGCGGCAACTTAGTTCGGTACGAAACCAAGGTGACGGGGGCTAAGGGAATCAGGATGATTGATCTCTCAATAAAGCCTGTGCTCAGCAGTGATGGTCGGGTTTCGCTACTCGTCTTCGAGGCCTGCGATATCACGGACCAACAACGGCGTGGACAGCATCTCGCCGTGCTGGAGCGGGTGATGCGACATAACATCCGAAACGATCTGACCAAGCTTTACGGATGGACACAGATGCTCTACGAACTGTCCGATGACGGCGAAGGAGCGGAAATTTACGCTACTGTCCGGGACATCCTCAACAAGTGGGAGGAGATGACGGAGCAGGTCCAGCAAATCAAACAACTGCTCGAAGTGCAGGTGACACAGGAAACGAAAAAATCACTTGGAGCAGCCGTGCGTGCTGCGGTCAAAGGCGTCCGTGAGTCAGATCCTGATAGTGACATCACAGTGGACATACGCGGTGTAACTGATGTGGATGTCCCGACGATTGTGGAGGAAGCCATCGAAGAACTCCTCTCGAATGCCGTGGAAGCCAGCGATGATACACCGGTGACACTCACCTGTGACCGCTCGAGCGAAGTCTGGGTCGAACTCTCGATCCAAGACGACGGACCGGGGCTGCCGGAAGCCGAGGCAAGCGTTCTGGAGAGCGGCGAGGAGACCCCACTGAGTCACGGGCAGGGACTCGGACTGTGGCTGGTCCGGATGATTGTCACCGAGATCGGTGGAGACGTTTCGGCTTCCGTACGAGACGACGGGACAGGTATCACCGTACGCATCCCGGTCGAGTCGCCCAGTTCCAAACTACCGGAGGGCCAGTGATATGAGCGCACCAAGACTTTCCGACGCCGGTGTGCTGGTCGTCGAGGACAACAGAGACCCCGCAGATGTCTACGTGGAGTGACCTTCAGGCACCTGTCGGGTCGAGACGGCCTACGACGGAACTGAGAGACTGGAAATAGTCGACAAGACGTTCGACGTCGTCCTCCTCGACCGGACGATGCCGGGAAAATCGAGGCTGGCCGTCCTCGAAGAGGTCAGAATCCGGTGCGTCGTGTGGGCGCAAGTGCGCGCTCGAGCGGTTGTACGAGAACGTCGCATACAAGGCCGAAATCCGCGGCATCGACGTAGAGCAAGTAGACCCGAACACACGTCACGGCGTTGTTCGCACTGTGGGTTCACCCATCCAGACAACCGCGACAACGAGGACTTCGAGTCTCTGAAACGCGGCTACGAGACCCACGCCGACTACAAAGCCGCCAAGAAGATTGGACTGCGGTATCTCCGCCGTAACCAAACAGGGGTTGGCAGAGGCGCACCCGTAGGCGTGCGCTTGCGTCGCGGGATGGTGAACGCGAACGGAGAGTATGAATCTCCTGCCGGGATTCCGGCCAGAGCGAGAGTCCACGCGAAAGCCCCTCCCTCAACGAAGCGAGGCCGTCAGACCAAGCGAAGTAGGGTGGGTAGTTTACACGGCCCAGCGTGACGTCGAAGTGCTCCTCTCTGATCGGTAGTGTTTAGTTTGGAGCATCGAGCCAAGCAGCAAACGCTTGGAGCCAATTTTCGGCGGTTTGGGGCTCAACGTGGCTGAAACAGTTTGAGAACGAGGAAGTTCTGCGTTTGAATTCTCGAAACATTCGTTCGATGGCATTCCGATTTCCATTTCGTTCAGTTTGAAATCGGAGACCAGCTCTGACCAACGCGGTTTGGAGGTGTTGAGCTCCATCAACCAGAAACACAGCAGATTCGACATCGTGTTTCTGGCGGAGTTCTCGCAGAAAAATCTCAGTTAATGCGGCCGTTGTTGTGGAAAACAATCGCAGATGCAGCAGATCGTTTGTGTCGGGATCGGCAGCGGCGTACAGCCAGAATTGCTCGTCATTGACTCGAATCACGGTTTCGTCAAGCGCAACGTGATTCGGGCTGCGACCCTCTTGGGGCTGTAGATCGGCCTTTTGCACCCAATCGTGGATTGCTTTGCGAGATCGCTCGACACCCAATTCTTCGAGGATTGAGACGGTATTCGACAGCGAGAGACCCGCTAACTGGAGTTGAATACCGAGCTTCATCGCGCTCTCGGGTGTCCGCTGTCGCTCCACAAAACCCAAATCAATCCAGTCTGTACATCCGTTGAGGCGGGCGATTTCTGGCATAGGCACCAAGAAATTCTCCCGCCTCACCCTTCATTGTTAACTAAACACGACCCTCTGATCCCCCCGAAAGGATTTCGGAGTCGCTTTCGAGCGCCTCCAGCGGACCGCAACCGGGCGGGAAGGGAACCGTCGGTGCTAGTCACTCACCGACGACGTTTTAGATACATCTCATGGGGTGACAGTGGCCATCGACTCGGACAAATCGGTTATCTGGGCTAACAGTGCCACTGAACGACTGTCCGGTTTCGTCCGCGACGCCCTCCGGGGCCGTCAGTATGCGACTGTCGCTACCGAACAGATCCTATTCTGGCGGGTCGACGGCCCAGAACCGGCTGGCACTGAAGTACGACGACGGTGATAGGCCGATGAGCGACCAACGACGGAACTCCGCCCCCTATGTTGGGGTTCCTCTGACTGTGCTGGCGGCCAGCGCTGGCGTGGATAGGTTCCTTTCGCCGTCGTCGACGAGGTAACAGCACTGATTGCCTCGGCGACATATAACGGAATCAGCAGTGGATCCACAGGCACCCCGACATATGTAACCCCCGAATACAGGTGGTAACGCCGGATACACGGCGGTATGAGATCTGCCACTATGCGGTACGTTCGGCTACAGTACGGACCGGCTATTCAAATAGACCCGACACACGCCTGGAGGGATCTATGACTGAGGATGCGGATAGCCAACTACTCGCGATCCTCTGTATACCCACACCCATTCAGACTTCCGGATGCTGCGTGAGTGTGTTCGGGTCCCACAGTATGGCTCGATCAATGATCGATACTGGATCCTTCGGGTGGTCAGCGTGAGTCGGACCGTGCTGCGAGGAACTGCCCTCGTCGGGTTGCTGTTGGTAGCGCTGAGCGCCGGGCTCGTCGGGACGGCAGCAGCGACCGACACGGCACCGACCTGTAGCAATATTAGCTACTCAACGAACAGTTCGGGCTGGTATGAAGTCACAAATGTCAGCCAATTGCAGTGTATCGAGAGCAATGGGCTGGATAAAAACTACGTCTTGACCAGTGATGAGAATCCGCCGGACTTCTTGCCGCAAATCAACGCGAGCGGAACATCCAAGTGGAACGACGATGGAAGCGGTGCGAAAGGGTTCGACCCGATTGGCGACGGAGGCACACCGTTCACCGGCTCGTTCGACGGACGGGGCCACACGATCTCGGACCTCTATATCAATCGGGCAGGCACCTCTTCTGTCGGGCTATTTGCATACGTAGATGGTGGGTATATTAAGAACATTAGTGTCGAGAATGCGGACATTACCGGCTCCAATGAGGTGGGCGGGCTCGTCGGGAAGAACACCGGCGGCACAGTCGCCGAATCGTACGCAGCTGGCACCGTCTCCGGTTCTAACAAGGTGGGCGGTCTCGCCGGACAGAACAACAACAAAGCCGCGATCACCACATCGCACGCAGCGGGCACCGTCTCCGGTTCTGACAGGGTGGGCGGTCTTGTCGGGTTTAATGCATTTAATAGAGCGTCAGTGACTAAATCGTACGCGACCAGTGATGTCACTGGGTCAACCCATGTGGGTGGCCTCGTCGGCGATACCCAATTATCCAGCAGTACAAAGATCACCGCATCATACGCGACTGGTAACGTCTCTGGCGATACAGACGTGGGAGGTCTCGTTGGAACAGTAGGCGACCCCACGGTCGATACGTCGTACGCGACTGGTGATGTCTCAGGCACCACGAACGTGGGCGGTCTCATCGGAAACTCTGAGGGCGGCGTCTCTGACAGCTACTGGGATAAAGGTACTACAAACCAGAGTGACGCAATTGGGTCCGGAAGTGGCACGAACCTCACTGGCTTCGGGTCGACGAACGACACGTCGCTTGCGCCGGAAATAACAGGCCTCAATGCCACGGTTCGGATGACAAACTTCGACTTCGACTCGACGTGGCGGCCGGGCGACGGCGACGACCGGTCCCCCGACCTCGCGTGGGACTCCAGTTTTGTCGACACCGCCGAGGCGCTCGACTCACTCGTCGCTGGCGACGGTGCTGGCACTCCCTACGAAATCACCACTGTCTACGAGTTGCAGTCGATGCGATACAACCTCAGTGCGAACTACAAACTCCTTACCGACGTTGATGCGTCAATCACTGCGAACTGGTACAACGCGAGTGGCGATCCAAAGGGATTCGAACCGGTCGGCACTGACACAGCTGAGTTTAGAGGCTCCTTCGAGGGCGGCGGACACGCAATCTCGGACCTCTACATCGACCGCGAGAGCACGAAATACGTCGGACTGTTCGGGGTCGTACGGGGTGGTACTGTCGAGAATGTCGGTGTTGAAAACGTCGACGTCACTGGCAACTTTAGCGTGGCCGGCCTCGTTGGGAAGAGTGCTAACGGAGCGATCAGCGGTTCGTACGTGACCGGCAATCTCACCGGGTTCGACGACGTCCTGGGTGGTCTGGTCGGACGTAACCTGGGTAGCGCCACAGTCATCCAGTCGTATGCGACCGCGGATATCAACGGCTCTGACAGTTCCGTTGCTGTCGGCGGCCTCGTCGGGGATAACCGGGCAGAGGTCACATCGTCGTATGCGACCGGCGAAGTGTCTGGCTCAAGTATCGTCGGCGGCCTCGTCGGGTGGAACTACGAGGGCTCTGTCTCTGAGTCGTATGCGATAGGCGTTGTCAACGGCTACACCAGTGCAAATATTGGCGGTCTCGTGGGAGACAACGTCAGCGTAACAGACCCCGCCACGGTCTCCAGCAGCTACTGGAACACCGAGACGACGACCCAGTCGTCATCAGACGGTGGCGACCCGCTCACCACGGGACAGATGACCGGTATTGACGCGCTCGACTCGGGCAATATGGACGGGTTCACCGACAGCGATTGGGACGTGCACAGCGCACGCGACTATCCCACGCTTGCGGCGAACGCACAGACGCCACCGCCGACTGCGCCGCTGTACGCCGGTGGAGACGGCACTGCCACAAGCCCGTACCAGATCGGCACGTGGGCGCACCTCGATGCAGTTCGGCAGAACCCCAATGCGAACTTCACGCTCGTCGCCGACCTGAACGCGTCGGCGGTGGGGTATGATACCGTGGCAAGCGCCTCTGCAAACGGCGACAAGGGCTTCGAGCCAATTGGGAACCAAACCGCACCCTTCACCGGCTCGTTCGACGGAAACGGATCGACGATTTCGGATCTCTACATCGACCGCGAGAATGCGAATTATGTTGGGCTGTTCGGACGAATTAATGACGGGCGTATTGAGAACGTCAGCGTTGAGAACGTCACTATCGTCGGCTCTACTTTCGTGGGCGGGCTCGTCGGGCAAAACGGCGGTACTGTCACTGCGTCGACCGCGACCGGCAACGTCTCTGGCTCCACGAATGTCGGCGGCCTCGTCGGGTCCAGCACCATTACTGTCAGCGCATCGAGCGCGACTGGTACCGTCTCTGGCTCTACGAATGTCGGCGGCCTCGTCGGCAAAAGTGACGGTACTGTCAGCGCATCGAACGCGACTGGTACCGTCTCTGGCTCCACGAATGTCGGCGGCCTCGTCGGGTCCAACACTGGTCCTGTCAGTCACTCGAACGCGACCAGCAACGTCTCCAGTACTTCCCAGTACGTGGGCGGGCTCGTCGGGTCCAACACTGGTCCTGTCAGCGCCTCGAGCGCGACCGGCAACGTCTCCAGTACTTCCAACTACGTGGGCGGGCTCGTCGGAGCTAACTTCGGCACCACTGTCAGTGAGTCGTATGCGACCGGAGCTGTCGACGGCTCCAACTTCGTTGGCGGCCTCGTCGGGAACAGCATAACCATAGCCTCCGAAGCGTCGGTAACTAAATCGTACGCGACCGGCACTGTCAACGGCTCCGATAGTGTGGGTGGTCTCGTTGGAGCAAACCAAAACGGTGCCACTATCAGTGAGTCGTATGCGGTCGGGGCTGTCAACGGCAGTATCGTGGGCGGACTCGTCGGATCCAACGCCGCCACGGTCTCCAACAGTTACTGGAACACCGAGACGACGAATCGGGAGTCGTCGGCCGGTGGCACCCCGCTCACGACAGCCGAGATGACCGGTAGTGACGCGCTCGACTCGGGCAATATGGACGCGTTCACTGACGCCTGGAACACGAACGCTAACAGCGATGATACACTCTTTTATCCCACGCTCACGGCAAACGCACAGACGCCGCCACCGAGTGAGTCGCTGTACGCCGGTGGAAGCGGAACCGACACAAGCCCGTACCAGATCGAGACGTGGGAGCAACTCGACGCAGTTCGAGAGAATCTCGGGGCGAACTTCACGCTCGTCGCCGACCTGAGCGCGTCGACGGCAGGCTACGATACTGTCGTGAACAACCGCAACAACGGCTTCATGCCGATTGGGGACGAAAACACACACTTCACCGGGTCGTTCGACGGCAACGGCTTGACGATTTCAGACCTCTCCATCGACCGCGAGAGCAGGGACAACGTCGGGCTATTCGGTGTTTCAGAAGGCCGACTGGAGGCCGTCAGCGTTGAGAACGTCGACGTGACCGGCGGAAGCAATGTGGGTGGGCTCGTCGGGCAAAACGACGGCGGTACGGTCACCGCGTCGTCCGCGACCGGTACCGTCTCCGGAGTTTCAGAAGTGGGCGGGCTCGTCGGGTGGGCACGCGGTGGTGGCACCGTCACTACATCGGACGCGACCAGCAACGTCTCTGGCTCCACTATCGTTGGTGGGCTCGTTGGGCTAAACAACCTCGGCAGTAAGATCACCGACTCAAACGCGGCTGGTAGCATCTCTGGCTCTACGAGTGTTGGTGGACTCGTTGGACTCAACACCGGTAGTGTCGATCAATCGTCTGCGGCCAGTGAGGTCAACGGAAGTAAAACGCATACTGGCGGGCTCGTCGGGCAACACGACGCCGGGAATCTCGCGATAATCAAAGCATCGCACGCGACCGGCAACGTCTCTGGCTCTACGAATGTTGGCGGGCTCGTCGGGTCTAGCAATGATACTGTCAGGACATCGTATGCGACCGGCAACGTCTCTGGCTCCACGAATGTTGGCGGGCTTCTAGGAAGAAACTTCGATGCCAACATCACCACATCTTACGCGACCGGTGACGTTGACGGCTCGGAATTCGTAGGTGGACTTGTCGGGCATAATCAAAACGACGCCACTGTCAATGAGTCGTATGCGGTCGGGGCTGTAAACGGCAGTATCGTGGGTGGACTCGTCGGACAGAACAACGCTACAGTCTCCAACAGTTACTGGAACACCGAGACGACGAATCGGGAGTCGTCGGCCGGTGGCACCCCGCTTACGACAGCCGAGATGACCGGTAGTGACGCGCTCGATTCGAGCAATATGAACGCGTTCACTACCGCCTGGAGCACGACTGCTAACAGCGATGATACACTGTTTTACCCCACGCTCGCGGTGAACGCACAGACGCCGCCACCAAGTACACCGATGTACGCTGGTGGAGACGGCACTGCCACAAGCCCGTACCAGATCGAGACGTGGCAGCAGCTCGATGCAGTTCGAGAAAATCTCGGGGCGAACTTCACGCTCGTCGCCGACCTGAACGCGTCGACGGCAGGGTACAACACTGTGGCGAATGCCTCTGCAAACGGCGACAAGGGCTTCGAGCCGATTGGGGACATACCCTTCGAGCCCTTCACCGGATCGTTCGACGGCAACGGTTCGACGATTGCAGACTTAACGATCAGCCGCGAGAGCACGAACAACGTCGGGCTATTCGCTGGTTCTGAAGGCCAGCTCGAGAACGTCAGCCTCGAGAACGTCGACGTGACAGGCTCCAACTACGTGGGTGGGCTCGTCGCGAGGAACAGCGACGGCGGTACTGTCAGCGCGTCGTCCGTGACTGGCAACGTCTCCGGGTCTGACGTACTTGGCGGACTCGTCGGAGAAAACCGCGGTACGGTCACTGCATCGTATGCGACCGCCAACGTCTCCGGGTCTGACGTACTTGGCGGGCTCGTCGGAGAAAACCGCGGTACGACGACTGAGTCGTATGCGACCGGTGCTGTCACTGGCGAGAACCCCATCGCAGGCGGACTCATTGGAAAGAACGACCGCGGTACAATCACCGATTCGTACGCAATTGGTACCGTTTCCGACTCTGGATCCGGCTTTTTGGGCGGTCTCGTCGGGCAGGCCGACGGCGGCACGGTCTCCGACAGCTACTGGGATAAGGGGACGACGAACCAGAACGAAGCAATTGGTGTCGGAAGTGAAACGAGCCTCACCGGCTTTGGTACGGTGGGTGTCGCTGAGCCAGCTGCTGAGATGACCGGTGCAGACGCGCTCGGCGATGGCAATATGGACGCGCTCAACGAGAGCGTGTGGAACACGACTACCGATACCCTCATCGAAAACGAGACGCTCGTCGAGCGGGTCTACCCGACACTGGTTTCGAACCCACAGACACCGCCGCCGGGGGGAATCGCACAGCCAGCTGGGTCGCTGTACGCTGGTGGAAGCGGCACTGCCACAAGCCCGTACCAGATCAACAACTGGACGCAGTTCGACGCAGTTCGAGAGAATCTCGAGGCGAACTTCACGCTCGTCGCCGACCTGAACGCGTCGACGGCAGGGTACAACACTGTGGCGAATGCATCTGCAAACGGCGACAAGGGCTTCGAGCCGATTGGGAACCAAGCCGAACCCTTCACCGGGTCGTTCGACGGCAACGGTTCGACGATTGCAGACCTAACGATCAGCCGCGAGAGCACGGACTACGTCGGGCTATTCGGTGTTTCTGAAGGCCGGCTTGGGAACGTCAGTGTCGAGAACGTCGACGTGACCGGCTCCAACTACGTGGGCGGGCTCGTCGCGAGCAACAACGACGGCGGTACTGTCAGCGCGTCGTCCGTGACTGGCAACATTTTTGCTTCTGACTTCGTTGGCGGGCTTGTCGGAGAAAACGGCGGTACTGTCACCGCGTCGTCCGCGACCGGTGATATCTCCGGCTCCAATCGCGTGGGCGGGCTCGTCGGCGAAAACAGCGGCGGTACGATCACTGCATCGTACGCGACCGGCAACGTCTCCGGATCTGACTTACTTGGCGGGCTCGTCGGGTTCAACAGCGGTACGACCACTGAGTCGTATGCGACCGGTGCTGTCACTGGCGAGAGTGCCATCGCAGGCGGACTCGTCGGGCAGACCAGAGAGGACGGTACAATCACTGAGTCGTACGCAATTGGTTCCGTCTCTGTCTCTGGAAGCGGCAGCTACGCGGGCGGGCTCGTCGGAGATATTGACAACGGTACGGTTTCCGATAGCTACTGGGATAGGGGAACGACTGACCAGAGCGCCGCAACCGGGAGGGGAGATGGCACGAACCTCACCGGCTTTGGTACGATAGGTGTCGATGGACCAGCCGCCGAGATGACCGGTAGTGACGCGCTTGACTCGGGCAGTATGGACGCACTCAACCAGAGCGTCTGGGTGACTAGCGCCAACAGCGATGACATCGCCTTTTACCCCACACTCGCTGCAAACGCACAGACGCCGCCGCCGAGTGGGCTGCTGTACGCCGGTGGAAACGGCACTGTCACAAGTCCGTACCAGATCGAGACGTGGCAGCACCTCGACGCAGTTCGGCAGAACCTCGGGGCGAATTTCACGCTCGTCGCCGACCTGAACGCGTCGACAGCGGGCTACGACACCGTGGCGAGTGCTTCTGCGAACGGCGACAGGGGCTTCGAACCGATCGGCAACCAGACCACACCCTTCACCGGCTCGTTCGACGGCAACGGTTCGACGATTTCGGACCTCTTCATCGACCGCGAGAATGCGAATTATGTTGGGCTGTTCGGACGAATTAATGATGGGCGTATTGAGAACGTCAGCGTTGAGAACGTCACCATCGTCGGCTCTACTTTCGTGGGCGGGCTCGTCGGGCTGAACGACAACAGCGAGGTCACCGCATCGTATGCGACCGGCAACGTATCGGCCTCGAGTGCTTCCAGTATCGTCGGCGGTCTCGTCGGGCAAAATCAAAACGGTGCCACTGTCCGTGAGTCGTATGCGACCGGGGCTGTCAACGGCTCCGATCGTGTGGGCGGGCTCGTCGGGCTGAACGACAACAGCGAGGTCACCGTGTCGTATGCGACCGGCAACCTCTCCGGCTCCGAGTACGTGGGCGGACTCGTCGGAGATAACAACGGCGGCGAGGTCACCGTGTCGTATGCGACCGGTGACGTTGACGGCTCGGAATTCGTAGGTGGACTCGTCGGGCAAAATCAAAACGGTGCCACTATCAGTGAGTCGTATGCGGTCGGGGCTGTCAACGGCAGTACCGTCGGCGGACTCGTCGGAAGCAACGCCGCTACGGTCTCCAACAGCTACTGGAACACCAAGACGACGAACCAGGAGTCGTCGGCCGGTGGCATCCCGCTCACGACAGCACAGATGACCGGTCGTGACGCGCTCGACTCGGGCAATATGGACGGGTTCACTGACGCTTGGAACACGAACGCTAACAGCGACGATATGGGCTTTTACCCCACGCTCGCGGCGAACGCACAGACCCCGCCACCGGGTGAGCCGCTGGTGTACGCCGGCGGAAGCGGAACCGACACAAGCCCGTACCAGATCGGGACGTGGCAGCACCTCGATGCGGTTCGACAGAACCTCGATGCGAACTTCACGCTCGTCGCCGACCTGAACGCGTCGACGGCAGGGTACAACACCGTGGCGAGTGCCTCTGCGAACGGCGACAGGGGCTTCGAACCGATCGGCAACCAGACCACACCCTTCACCGGGTCGTTCGACGGTAACGGTTCGACGATCTCGGACCTCTCCATCGACCGCGGGGAGATGAGTGGCGTCGGGCTGTTCGGATTCGTAGAGAACGGGACTGTCGAAGATGTGGGCATCGAGAACGTCGACGTCACCGGTGACGAAGCGGTGGGCGGTCTGGCCGCGGTCAACATCAACGGCGAGATCACCGCGTCGTACGTGACCGGCAACGTCTTGGGTTCGGACATCGTGGGCGGGCTCGTCGGGCTGAATCAAAACGCTACGGTCTCTGAGTCGTACGCAACTAGCAACATTGACGGCTCCAACTCGACGGGTGGGCTCGTCGGAATCAACAACGGCATTATCACGGTATCGAACGCGACCGGCGCTGTCGATGGCTCCAACTACGTGGGTGGCCTCGCCGGGAAGAACACCGGTGGTGAGATCACTGAGTCGTACGCGGCCGGCAACGTCAACGCCACAGACTTCGTCGGCGGGCTCGTCGGTCAAAACACCAATGCCATAGTCAGTGCGTCGCACGCAGCCGGCACTGTCGACGGCTCCAGTACCGTTGGCGGGCTCGTCGGGGAGTATACAAACGGCGGCACTGTGACCGGGTCGTATGCGACTGGCGAGGTCGTCGGCGCTTCCAATTACGTGGGCGGTCTCATCGGGCAGGCCGACGGCGGCACGGTCAGCGCCTCGAACGCGACCGGCAACGTTTCGGGCGCTTCCAATTACGTGGGCGGTCTCATCGGGCAGGCCGACAGCGTCACCATCAGCGCCTCGAGCGCGACCGGTACCGTCTCAGGCGATTCCGATTACGTGGGTGGACTCATCGGAGCAAACGCCAACGGCGATGTCAGCAGATCATATGCAACCGGTGATACCGACGGCTCCCGTTATGCGGGCGGGCTCGTCGGACAAAACGACAATGTCACCGTCAGTGCGTCGAACGCAACCGGCGCTGTCACCGGCTCCGAACGAGTGGGTGGACTCGTCGGCGAACATCGCGAAGGCAACATCACTGAGTCCTACGCGACCGGGAATCTCTCCGGCTCCGAGTACGTGGGTGGACTCGTCGGGGCAAACACCGGCACCACCATCTCCGAGGCGTATGCGACCGGTGATATCACTGGCGAGAACGCCGACACAGGCGGACTCGTCGGGTGGAACGACGGCGGTACTGTCACCGCGTCGAACGCGACTGGCAGCGTCAGCGGCTCCGAACGTGTGGGCGGACTCGTCGGGAATAGTAGTGGAACTGTCAGCGAATCGTATGCGACCGGCAACGTCTCGGGCACCTCCCAGTACGTGGGCGGGCTCATCGGGAAGACCGACGGCGGCACGGTCAAAAAATCATATGCGACTGGCAACGTTTCAGGCGATCGCAACTACGTTGGCGGGCTCGTTGGTCAGAACAGAGACGCGACACTCACCGAATCGTATGCGACCGGCAACGCTTCAGGCGATTCGGACTACGTAGGCGGGCTCGTGGGAGCTAACGTCGAGGGCGGGGTCAAGATGTCGTATGCGACCGGCAACGTCACTGGCTCCAATGAGGTTGGCGGGCTCGTCGGGTTCAACACATTCTCCGGAGCGTCGGTAACTAAATCGTACGCGATCGGTAGCGTCACCGGAGTCGAAAACGTCGGCGGTTTGGTCGGTGATAATGGACAAACAGTCTCCGACAGCTACTGGGATAAGGGAACGACGAACCAGAACGAAGCAATTGGTTCCGGAAGTGGCACGAACCTCACCGGCTTCGGTTCGGTGGGTGTCGATGGGCCAGCCGCCAAGATGACTGGTAGTGACGCGTTGGCCGACGGCAATATGGACGCCCTCAACGACAGTATGTGGCAGACGCATACCGACACCGCCGTCGAAAACGAGACGCGGACCAAGCGGGTCTACCCGACACTGGTTTCGAACCCACAGACACCACCGCCGAGTGGCCTTACCGCGAACGCACAAACGCCGCCACCGAGTGAGACACCGGGAGAAGGCCCCACTACGGTCAACGAGACGTACACCGTGACCGTCGAGGCTGGGGTCTTCGTCGTTGATGGTGCCTCCCAAGCGAACCTGACGCTTGAGCGCGAGTCGACATACCGTTTCGTCGTCGACGCGAGCGGCCACCCGTTCCACATTTCGACGGCTTCGGGCGGTGGGAACTTCATCAACATCTACACAAATGGCGTTACCGTCACGAATCCCTCGAACTCGAATGCGAATGCTGTCGAGAAGGGGAATCTCACGTTCAGTGTCCCAAGCGACGCACCAGATGTGCTCTATTACGTGTGTGGCATCCACAGTGGAATGGGTGGGCGCATCGATATCGTCGATGCAGACACTACTCGAGAGGACAGCAACACTAGCACGCCGGGTGAGCCGCTGTACGCTGGTGGAAGCGGCACTGCCACAAGCCCGTACCAGATCAACAACTGGACGCAGCTCGACGCAGTTCGAGAAAATCTCGACGCGAACTTCACGCTCGTCGCCGACCTGAACGCGTCGACGGCAGGGTACAACACCGTGGCGAGTGCCTCTGCAAACGGCGACAAGGGCTTCGAGCCGATCGGCAACCAGACCACACCCTTCACCGGGTCGTTCGACGGCAACGGTTCGACGATCTCGGACCTCTCCATCGACCGCGAGAGCACGAACTACGTCGGGGTATTCGGTGCTTCGACGGGCCGACTGGAGAACGTCAGCGTTGAGAACGTCACCATCGTCGGCTCTACTTTCGTGGGCGGGCTCGTCGGAGAAAACACCGGAACTGTCAGCGAATCGTATACGACCGGCACTGTCTCTGGCTCTGCAGACGGAGTTAATGGCACTGCCTACTACGTAGGCGGACTCGTGGGAGCTAACGGGGGCGAGGTCAAGACGTCGTATGCGACTGGTAGCGTTTCAGGCGATCACTATACTTCCGTGGGCGGGCTCGTGGGAGCTAACATCAACGGCGAGGTCAAGATGTCGTATGCGACCGGCAACGTCACTGGCTCTGAGGATGTGGGCGGCCTCGTCGGGACCATTGAAACTGTAACCTCCGTAGCGTCGGTAACTAATTCTTACGCGACCGGTAGCGTCACCGGAGTCCAAAACGTCGGCGGCTTCGTTGGAAATAACCGAAAAGGCACAGTCTCCGACAGCTACTGGGACAAGGGAACGACCGGAGAGAACCAGACGGCTGGGGGTTCAACGAACGTCACTGGCTTCGGTGTGGTCGGCGTTGCTGAGCCAGCCGCCAATATGACTGGTAGTGACGCGCTCGCCGACGGCAATATGGACGCGCTCAACGAAAGCGTGTGGCAGACGACTGCTGACGCTACCATTGAAAACGAGACGCGCACCAAACGCTTCTATCCGACGCTTGTGGCGAACCCACAGACGCCGCCGCCGAGTGGGCTCGCCGCGAACGCACAAACGCCGCCGCCGCGTGAGTCACCGGGAGAAGACCCCACTACGGTCAACGAGACGTACACCGTGACCGTTGAGAACGGGGTCTTCGTCGTTGATGGTGACTCCCAAGCGAACCTGACACTCGAGCGCGGGTCGACGTACCGCTTCGATGTCGATGCGAATAATCACCCATTCCACATCGCGACGAGTCCCGGTGGCGGGAATTTCGACGCCATTTACACCGACGGCGTCACCGTCACGAATCCCTCGGCAGAAAATGTAAGCGCTGTCGAGGTGGGGAACCTCACGTTCACTGTTCCGTCTGATGCGCCAGACACGCTCTATTACGTGTGTGGTATCCACGCTGGGATGGGTGCGCGTATCGATATCGTCGACCGGAACACGACTGGTGGAGATGACGATGGTGGAGATCAAGCTCAAGGAGGCTCTTCGGGAGGAGATGACGACAACGAAGGAGGTGTCGACACAGGTACTGCTCCGGCGGTCAAACTGACCACGAGCGATCTTGATTCCAGCACGTTGTCGGCGCTCGATGTGACGTACAACGCGACGGGAGAAGTCAGCTCGGCTGAGGACCTTGCGATCTATCTGTATAACGACACCGACTCGGCGACGACTCCCATCGCCACTCGCTTAGAGCTCGGAAGTCTCGACGGACGCACGATACTCACTGTTCCATCGTCGGCAATTGGCGGCGGGACGTTCACCGCGCGCGTTACGCTCGTAAATGCAAGCGCCGGCGACGCAGAACTTGCGAATATGAGCAAACAAATTGTCGCGTACAACAATGTCCGAACCAGCGTCACGGACGGCTCACTCGGTGGCGAGGCTGATGGGGCGATCACAGTTGCGTACAACCTCGGAAACCTCAATCCGGCGAACGCGACGATCCGAGTCTCGCCGATAACGTTCGGCCAGTTCAGCATACAGACAGCGAGCCCGACGAAAAATCAGGGGACGGTAACCGTTCCTGTGGACAAGAGCATCAACAGTCAATTCAACGTCCAAACAGAGATTGTAGACACGTCGAGAGATCGACAAATACAGTCCTCACTGGGGTACGGCTGTGTTGGCTCACAGAACGACCCATGTCCAAGCGTCAACGAGACTGCCACGACCGTCGTCGACGCAACGACCGGTCAACCGGTCGATGTTGAGGTGAACACCACGCTGGATCACAATAACGGTGGGGTGGACTGGTATCTTCACCCGGCCGGCTCCCCAGGAGAAAAAGACATCAGTACCGTCGCTGGCGTCAACACCTCAACACCACTCCGTGTGATGCTGACCGTCGACGACTTCGACCCGGTGATCATCGTTGGAACCGGTGATGCCGACGGCTGGGAGAAGACAACTGTTGACGGAGATACGAAGCGTATCTCCATCAACGTGACTCCGGCCGAGGCCCACTGGGAGCCGGACATCCAGAACCCCGACCCAAGAGAGTGGCCGCTGAACAACCACACAGCTTCCGCACAGTACGGGGCGGTGGTCGATATGATGGCCGTCTCGATGGAGGGACAAGTGAATGCCGGCTACCGGAATCGGCTTGATGGGACGTTCATCGGGACTGACGCGCAGGCGTTCAGTGTGCCGTCGTACGATGAGGCGGGTAACGGCTCGCTGGAAATCACTGTTGCGTCGCCACACTACGAGGTCGACGGGGGCACGGTAAACGACGGGTTCTACAGAGCCGTTATTCCAAAGCGAGTCCTCACTGCGTGGGGCGTCACACCGGAGCAGCTCACCGCGACGTACAAGGGTAAACCGGTCGCAGGTTCATCGCTGACCGTTGAAAACCGTGGAAACTCGGTGTACGTTTCGATGCCGGTCACGTACTCATCCGGTGTCGTGAGGCTTTCTGGTAGCGGAAGCGAAGCCAGCGAGTCGGGAGATGACGACGCGACAGGTGACTCTCCCGGTGATGACACAGGCAGTAGTGGCTCCAGCAGTGGTGGCTCTAGCAATGGCGGCTCTAGCAGTGGTGGCTCCAGCAGTGGTGGCTCCAGCAGTGGTGGCTCCAGCAGTGGTGGCCTCGATGTCACCTCTGATGTAGATCCCACTTCGTCGCTTCAACTAGAGGCGGCAAACATTGAGTCGATCACACCGGAACTTGATGTCGGGTCGAACCAGCAAGTTGCAACCACCGAGTTGGTTGAGGGCGTCAAATTGGTCGCCTTCCACACGCCTGATCGCATTGAGGAGATCACGGTCACTGACGTTGATCCGACGACGGCTCAAGTCAATCCGCCCGGTGATACTGCAACGGTTCAAGAGATATCCGTCCCCGAAAATGTCACCAACCAGTCGGCGACGCTAGTGTTCACTGTACCGAGCCAACGTGTCAAGACGCTCGGTGGATCTGTTGATAGGCTATCTGTGGTTCGACTGACTGATGACGGCTGGCAGTTGCTCGACACTACGGTCGTTGAACAGACCGATACAGCGGTTACACTTGAGGCAGAGACGCCGGGATTCTCGGTGTTTGCGGTGACTGCGGTCGGAGAGCCAGAGGCGACAGCGACAGTTAACACGGAGGTCGCTACTGTTGGTGAACCCGTCACACTCGATGGTACTAGCTCAAGTGTCACGCACGGCGAGATTGTCTCGCATACGTGGATGGTAGCTGGCCGGTCGCTATCAGGTGAGACGCAAACAGTGACGTTTGAGGAGAGTGGTGACTACACGGTCGAGCTAACGGTAATGACTGACGCTGGTGAGACAGATTCGACGACTGTTTCCGTCAGTGCTAAGCAGTCGATCCTGGAATCACAGGATCACCAATCCACAGAAGCGAGCGAGTCTGTGACGAATGCGACCGATAGTTCGGCAGCGATGGAGACAACTAGCGAGTCGGCGCCTGGATTCGGGCTGCTGGTTGCGGTCATTGCACTCCTCGTACTCGCGTTCGCTATGTCCAGACGCGGCCGGAGCCGCCCGTGATCGGAGTGATCGCTGCGATACGCGGGTGACGTGCGTCCGGCCGTAGTCGAGCCCGTGTGACCCGCTTACAAATATTTCATAGGGTGGCACACTCGGTTTTGACCAGAGTTCGTTCAAGCGACTGCAATAGGCGCCTACAGGAGCCGGTCGCCTCACCGGGAGGCCAGACGACGAGCGCCACATTCGATATCTTCCCTCGCGTGAAAGCGGAGGGGGCCCCGAGTGGTGGGGGTTTCAGGTTCCCGGTCTAGTCACCGGATTACCAGTCCCTCCGGGTGCGGGTAGTCGCACAGCATCGTACCGGTGGATTGTCTGCCATATCAAGTGGCCGTTATCTCTCTTCATAACCGTGTATGGCGTGTCGGTGCTGTTTTGACCAGTGGGACGCCAACAGCCGTTAGCAGAGTTGAGGGAGTCGTGATGCACGCTTTGAGCAGTCGGCACAGACACACTCTTTCTGGAATATGCGTTCCTAGTCTTTCGGATACTGCCTCGTTGCACAGGCGGACAGGCCATCGTCCGAGAGACGGGTGATTGCTGCCCGACGCACATAGTCGTCTGGCACATATTCAATGTAGGTGTGGGGCTGTTTATCCACGGTGGTTGCGTCCTATGCGACCGCGATCTCCCCCTCTCTACTCACTCGCTTTGTTCACTCCTTGAGCAAGGGGAATCCGCGGTACTGCTCTGGTCGATTTTTTTCGGGGTGACATATGCAACCTCTACAATCAGTAGTCTTTGGCAAAGTGAGTTCATATGGACTGCGATGCGGTCAGGAGCGACCGGTGTGGGGGGCGGGAGTTTAATCCAAAGTGGATGAGGCGCGATGTTCTGAAGTCTTCTCCTCAGTGGTGCTGTAATCGGTGCGAGCACAGGTCTGTCTTCGGCGGCGACCCGCTTGAAGCCGAACCTCCCCAGCGATGGTACGACAGGATATCTCTCACGATTGTGCCGAGTGGACCCCAAAGGGCGATGGCGATACTATGTGGAACGCCCGCATACTGCGCGACTGTGATCGGGGGTCACAGTATGGCTCGGTCGATGGCGGGTAGCGGAGCCTTCGGGTGGTGCTGGTGAGCCGGACTGTGCCTCGAAGAGTTGTGTTCGCCGCGCTGGTGTTTCTAACAACGAGCGTCGTGCTCGTCGGGACGGCAGCAGCGATCGACACGGCACCGACCTGTAGTGAAGTAGGTTACTCAACGAACAGTTCGGGCTGGTACGAGGTCACGAACGTCTCGCAGTTGCAGTGCATCGAGGACAACGGACTGGATGCAAACTACGTCCTGACTGGCGACATCGACGCGAGCGGGACCAGCGGCTGGAACAGTGGAGATGGATTCGATCCCATCGGTTCTGGTGAATCGCGCTTTAACGGCAGTTTCGATGGAGCAGACCACGACATCTCTAATCTCTACATCGACCGTGAGAAAACACCTTACATTGGGGTGTTCGGAGCTCTCAGTGGGACAGTTGAGAACGTCGGCGTGGTGAACGTCACAACCACCGGGCGTAATTTTGTGGGTGGGCTTGTCGGGGTGAACCTTGGCGGGACAGTCTCTAACTCGCACGCAACCGGTCTTGTCGACATCGCCGACCGTCGTGATAATGTCGGTGGGCTCGTCGGGCAGAACAGCGGCACGGTCTCCGAGTCGTACGCAACCACGCGCGTGAACAGCAGCTCCTCACTCAATGTGGGTGGCCTCGTCGGGCGGAATGCCTTCAACGGCACAATCACTGACTCGGGTGCGAGCGGGGCAGTCGATGGCTCTATGCGGGTTGGTGGGCTCGTTGGGGTCAACAACGGCGCCGTGATCGACACATCGTATGCAACCGGCAACGTGACCGGCAGCGACGTGGGCGGTCTTGTCGGGCATCAAAAGAACGGCGCCACCACCACCGGTTCGTATGCGACCGGCGCTGTCACAGGTAAGTTGATCCCACGTCAGACTACTGTGGGTGGTGGGTTCGTCGGGTTCAACAATGGCACTGTCACCACATCATACGCAACTGGCGCTGTCACCGCACCCAGCAATACTAATTCTTTCACGTTCTTGGGCGGCTTCGCCGGAGTTAACGACGAAAATGGTACTGTCAACAGGTCGTACGCGAATGGCGATGTCAACGGCTCTGGAGCCTATGAAGGCAGCTATGTTAATCTGATCAATAGAGGTTCTGACTCTGAGAGCTATGCAGGCGGTCTCGTTGGAGGAAACATTGGCACGGTCTCGGACAGCTACTGGGACAAAGGATTCACCAACCAGTCCAGGGCGATTGGGGCCAAGTTTCAATCCGGCAGCAGCAGCAATCTAGCCGGCTTCGGCGCGACAGGCGACACCGCGCCTGCACCGGAGATGCAGGGATCAAGTGCTTCAGCAAGCCTGAGCAGGTTTTCGTTTTCTTCAACTTGGGAAACGGTCGAGAGCACAGAGACAGACACCACCAGAGACGGCTATCCAATCTTACAAGCTATCGACCGCGGGACCCAGTTGAGTGCACAGAACGTGAACGCCTACGCAGGCGGCGACGGCTCTGCATCGAATCCCTACCAACTGGCAAACTGGCACCATTTAGACAACATTCGCCAGAACCTCGGTGCGAACTTCACGCTCGTTGACGACCTGAACGCGTCGACGCCGGGTTACGATAGCGTGGCGAACGCCTCCGCGAACGGCGGAGCAGGCTTCGACCCGATCGGCAACGAAAACACACCGTTCACCGGCTCGTTTGATGGGACCGAATCGGTCATCTCGGATCTCCGGATAGATCGGCCGAACAGTAGACATATCGGGCTGTTCGCAACGATTGGGACAGATGGATCAGTGAAAAGCGTCACGCTGTCTACCACTGATATGACTGGCGAGAGGGTCGTGGGCGTCTTGGCCGGTGAGAGTTATGGAAATATAACAGATGTAGAAGTTAGTGGAACTGTCACCGCCACCGGAGGAAACACCCGCGCCGATATTGG
This sequence comes from Halobellus sp. Atlit-31R, assembly GCA_003665935.1. Lineage (GTDB taxonomy): Archaea > Halobacteriota > Halobacteria > Halobacteriales > Haloferacaceae > Haloquadratum. The sequence continues at coordinate 154,118 of QPLR01000006.1, forward strand.
CCTCCTTGTCGGGCAGACGAGAGGGGGGGTGATTGAACAGGTTGCTGTCAACGGGACCGTCGTTTCGGGTATGGCCAAACAATCAAAGCGTATAGGGGGTGTGATCGGGCTGCACCGAGGCACCACAGTTCTAACCGACGTTACAGCATACCTCAACGTGTCTGGCTACGAAAATGTTGGCGGTATTTCAGGTATCTTACACGATGACGCTCAGATCAAAAACGCATCTGTTACTGGCAAAGTAGTTGGGAAAGATAATAATATCGGAGGCGTAGTCGGTCGTCAGTTAGGTGCATCAACCGTCGTGGACGTCTCGATTACCGGTAACACGTCCGTCACTGGCGCAAACTTCGTCGGTGGAATCGCTGGTGAAAGTGAGAGCCGTATCACCGACAGTGTCATACTGTCAGCCGCGGTGTCTGGGACCAATAGAGTCGGTGGTGCTGCAGGGCAACTACAACAAGGTGCACAGGTAGCAAACGTATCAGTCATCAATAATGTGTCCGTCACCGGGGAATCGAGTGTCGGCGGAATCGCTGGGATAAGTAAGGGTCTGATAAAAGACGGCGTCACAGATTCGACCGTCACCGGTACGGACTCGGACTTTGTCAATATAGGAGGCGTAGCGGGGAAGACGACAGGAGGGCGTATCGACTCCGTGATCGCAGACGGCACAGTCATTGGCAATCAAAGCGGAACGAAACACACGGGCGGAGTCGTCGGCATTCACCGTGGTGGCGTAGTGAACAATACCACCGTGGCCACAGACGTATTCGGCTATACAAGAGTCGGCGGTGTGGCAGGGAATCTCGTAGACAGTTACATACAGAACGTGTCTGTTACTGGAAACGTCAGTGGAGACAGCGCGGTCGGCGCGATAGCTGGTAATGTAGATAGAGGTGACATCTCGACTAGCTACGCTACGGCAGATTCGGCAGTCTCTGCTGCCAACAGCACGGTTGGGGGATTGGTTGGGAACATAGACTCCGGAAATATTCGTTTTTCTTACACTCTTGCGACAGTAACTGGAACAACCGCTGTCGGCGGAGCCATCGGTGAAGTTGCAGGTGGGACGATCAGAAACCTGTTCGCTGCTGGGCCCGTGAGCAAGACAACCGATAGTGGAGAGAGTGGTGGAGTAATTGGGACGAAAAGTGGTGGGACAGTGGAAGCCGTTTATTGGGACACGACTCAGACGACGCAGTCGTCGTCCGCAAACAACGCTGGCGAAGGGCTTACCACCAAGCAGATGACAGGAAGCAACGCGCTCGACTCGGGCAATATGGGCGGCCTCACCGAAGCGAACTGGCAGACGGGCGACTTGGGCTTCTATCCGACCCTGGTCGCGAACGCGCAAACATCGCCGTCAGGCGCCTCTCTGCTGTTCGCGGACGGGAGCGGCACGGAGAACGATCCGTATCAGATCGCGAACTGGACGCACCTCGCAGCGGTAAACCAGTACCCGACCGCGGCGTTCGTGCTGACCGGTGACCTGAACGCGTCGACGCCGGGTTACGACGCCGTTGTGAACGACACCACAAACAACGTGGCGGGCTTCGAGCCCATCGCAAACGGGTCAGTGTTCGACGGTTCGTTCGACGGCGCTGGCTACACCATCGCTAACCTGACGATCGACCGACCCAACAGCTCAATGCCGATTGGCCTGTTCAGCAAAGTCGGGCAATCCGCGAGTGTCAAACGTCTCACTATCGCCGGCGTGAATGTCACAGGCAATAGCAACGTCGGGGGAGTAGCTGGACAGAACGCCGGCACAATTCGCGACACCAGCGTGAGAGGGACTGTTACTGGAACGAAGCAGAACTCCTATACGAACGTTGGCGCTCTCGTCGGGAGACACGACGCCGCTGGGGAACTCGTGGACGTGAACGCGAGCGGGCGCGTCACCGGGCACGGAACTGTTGGTGGACTCGTGGGTGTCAGCCGAGGAACTGTCACTCGCGCTCACGCCTCCGTTGACGTCACCGCGGATGGAAACTTCGTGGGGGGGCTCGTCGGATTTGCCGCCCCGGCTACCGCGATAAATCGCTCAAGCTCGACCGGGATAGTCTCCGGTGAAAAGCAGGTCGGTGGACTGGTCGGACGTAGCAAGGGAGCGGTCGAAACGTCGTACGCGACCGGTGGTGTCACCGGAGTGAGAAACATCGGCGGCCTCATCGGCGCCGTCGTCGGCGGGACTGTCGACGACACCTACGCGGCACCGACAGCAGCGATCCGTGGCGACGAACGCGTCGGGGGACTCGTCGGCTATATGGGAGAATCGGGGCAGATCAACCGGTCGTTCGCGACTGGTCTCGTGATTGCCAACGGAAGTAAATCTGGTGGCATTAGATTCGGTTCACAGGGGAACGTCACGGACAGCTACTGGAACGTTGAGACGACGAACCAGTCGTCTTCGGGTGGTGGCGACCCGCTCACTACGGCCCAGATGACCGGTAGTGACGCGCTTGACTCGGGCAGTATGGACGCACTCAACCAGAGCGTCTGGGTGACTAGCGCCAACAGCGATGACATCGCCTTTTACCCCACACTCGCTGCAAACGCACAGACGCCGCCGCCGAGTGGGCTGCTGTACGCCGGTGGAAACGGCACTGTCACAAGTCCGTACCAGATCGACAACTGGAACCACCTCGACGCAGTTCGGCAGAACCTCGGGGCGAATTTCACGCTCGTCGCCGACCTGAACGCGTCGACAGCGGGCTACGACACCGTGGCGAGCACTTCTGCAAACGGCGACAAGGGCTTCGCGCCGATTGGGAACCAAGCCGAACCCTTCACCGGGTCGTTCGACGGCAACGGTTCGACGATTTCGGACCTCTCCATCGACCGCGAGAGCACGAACTACGTCGGGGTATTCGGTGTTTCAGAAGGCCGACTGGAGGCCGTCAGCGTTGAGAACGTCACCATCGTCGGCTTTACGTTCGTGGGCGGGCTCGTCGGGCAAAACGACGGCGGTACTGTCACTGCGTCGACCGCGACCGGCAACGTCTCCAGTACTTCCCAGTACGTGGGTGGACTCGTCGGGTACAACACTGGTCCTGTCAGCGACTCGACCGCGACCGGCAACGTCTCCAGTACTTCCAACTACGTGGGCGGACTCGTCGGAACCAACGACGGTACTGTCAGCGACTCGAACGCGACCGGCAACGTCTCAGGTGCTTCCAGTTACGTAGGCGGTCTCGTCGGGTACAACACTGGTCCTGTCAGCGACTCGAACGCGACCGGCGCTGTCAACGGCTCCTTCTACGTGGGCGGGCTCGTCGGAGCTAACTTCGGCGGCGAGGTCACCGTGTCATATGCGACCGGCACTGTCGACGGCTCCAAGTACGTTGGCGGCCTCGCCGGGGACAATGCCGGCTCCGGAGTGTCGGTGACTAAATCGTACGCGACCGGCGCTGTCAACGGCTCCGATAGTGTGGGTGGTCTCGTTGGAGCAAACCAAAACAGCGCCACTATCAGTGAGTCGTATGCAGTCGGGGCCGTCAACGGCTCCAGTAGCGTCGGCGGTCTCGTCGGATCCAACGCCGCCACGGTCTCCAACAGTTACTGGAACACCGAGACGACGACCCAGGAGTCGTCGGCCGGCGGCAACCCGCTTACGACAGCCCAGATGACCGGCAGTGACGCGCTCGACTCGGGCAATATGGATTCGCTCAATACGAGCGCGTGGGAAACTACTGCTCACCGCAACACCACACGGTTCTACCCCACGCTCGTTGAGAACACACAGACGCCCCCACCGAGTGCGTCATTGTACGCACAGACACCCCCACCGAGTGCGTCATTGTACGCCGGCGGAAACGGATCCTCGGTAAACCCCTACCAGATTGAGACGTGGGGGCACCTCAATGCAGTTCGACAGAATCCCGATGCAAACTTCACACTCGTCGCCGAACTGAACGAGTCGGCGGCGGGGTATGATACCGTGGCGAACGCCTCTGCGAACAGCGGAAAGGGCTTCGCGCCGATTGGGAACCAGTCCGCATTTACTGGCTCGTTTGACGGTACCGGCCACAGGATTTCGGATCTAACAGTTGACCGACCCCGCAGCTCTAACCCGGTCGGAGTCTTCGGCACCCTTGGCGACAGTGGAGTAATCGAGAACCTCACACTTCACACGCTGAACGTAACTGGAGCGGGTCCTGTCGGGGGGGTATCCGGTCGTAGTAAGGGAACGATCCGAAACGTCTCAGTCCACGGTAATGTAACAGGAACGGCAGAGGCTATCACGAACGTGGGCGGCCTTATCGGGAGACACGATCCGAGTGGAACGTTGGAAGATGTGACTGCGAATGTCACTGTCAGCGGTCAGGACAGGAGCGGTGGACTCGTCGGCATTAACCGAGGGACTATCACTGCATCATCAGCTACCGGTAGCGTGGATGGTGGTTTCAACGTGGGTGGACTTGTCGGGTATGTCACCGGGGGTGCGACTATTAGTAACGCCACTGCAAGTGGCACGGTGACGGGCCAGAACAACAGTATCGGCGGGCTCGTCGGCCATATCCACAATGGCTCTGTGCAGGACTCCAGCGCAGACGTGATGGTCACCGGAGAACAGGAGGCCGTCGGGGGGCTCGTCGGACGGTACCGTGAGGGTAGTATCAGCAACTCGCATGCGGCCGGGGATGTTCTAGGCAATGGAACTGGAGGGGCTGCCAGATCCGGCCTGATAGGGGGACTCGTCGGGGAGTTCACCGGCGGCTCGATAGCGAATTCGACCGCCAGTGGCAACGTCACCGGCGGGACAGATGCGGTCAACAAGATCGGTGGGCTTGTCGGCCTCTACGGCGGCTCGGGTAACATCACCAACACATCGGCGAGCGGCGACATCACTGCAACACATAGACAGGTCGGCGGACTCCTCGGTGAACTCAACGGCGGGGCGATTGTCAACTCGACCGTGGTCGGTGCGGTGATCGACGGGAACGACGACACCGGTGGACTCGTCGGCGAACTGGACGATGGAGCGATCGTCTCATCCTCGGTCAGGGATGTCACTGTGCGTGGTGAGATAAACGTCGGCGGGCTCGTCGGGGACATCGACAACGCCACCGTGACTACGTCCTCTGCCTCCGGTAGCGTCGATGGAACGGAGGATGTAGGCGGCCTCATCGGTGACAGTGACAGTACCGACATTATGACGTCATACGCGACTGGTCGGGTCAACGGCACCACCAATGTTGGCGGCCTCGTCGGGTCCAACACATTCTCCGGAGCGTCGGTAGCTAAATCGTACGCGACGGGCACTGTCAACGGCTCCAGTGCCGTGGGCGGTCTCGTTGGGTACAACTCTGGTCCTATCAGCGAATCGAACGCGACCGGCAACGTCTCGAGTGCTGGGGATGACGTGGGCGGACTCGTCGGAGATAACAACGGCAGCGAGGTCACCGTGTCGTATGCGACCGGCACTGTCAACGGCTCCAACCGAGTGGGCGGTCTCGTCGGCTCGAACACCGGGAAGGTCTCTGACTCGTATGCGACCGGAGCCGTCTCTGGGAACAGGTCCGTCGGTGGAGCACTTGGCCTCAACTCAGGAAACGTTACCAATCTAACGCTCGAAAACGTAAATGTCACCGGGAATGGTACTGTCGGTGGGCTCGCCGGTCGCAGCAAGGGAAAGATTCGCAACGTCAGTGTGAACGGCAGCGTCGATGGTACGAGGCCTGAATACACGAACGTCGGCGTTCTTGTCGGAAGACACGACGAGACCGGTACAATCGCGAACGCGCGCACATCGGGGGTTGCTACCGGACCGAAGGTAGTTGGCGGCCTTGTTGGGAACAACCGGGGGACAATCAACACTTCTCACGCCGCTGTTAACGTCACTGCGGGGAAAACTGCCGGTGGCCTCGTGGGGTCCGCTGCAGGGTCGATTGTACAGTCGACTGCCTCTGGGACGGTCTCTGGACACACCAGCGGCGGCCTCGTGGGGTTGATCAAGCCCAGCGGTGTCGTAAGTCGCTCGAATACGACCGGGACCGTCTCCGGTGAGAGTAGGGTCGGGGGACTTGTTGGACTGAACACAGGAACTGTCGCGACGTCGTACGCAACCGGTGGCGTCACTGGAGTCAAGAACGTCGGCGGCCTCATCGGAGTCCTCACTGGTTCTGTCACGGACTCCTATGCAGCACCGACAGCAGCAATTGGCGGCGACAGACGCGTCGGCGGACTCGTCGGGTATATGGAATCATCCAGCCGAGTCAATCGGTCATTCGCGACAGGTCTCGTGACCGCCAACGAGAGTAAGTCTGGTGGTATTGGATTCAGTTCACAAGGGATCGTCACCAATAGCTACTGGAACGTCGAGACGACGAATCAGTCGTCTTCGGGCGGCGGCACGCCACTCAGTACGGCACAGATGACCGGCACCAATGCTACGGTGCGGATGGCAAGCTTCGACTTCAACAACACGTGGGACGTCCTAGACAATGGGACATACATCTCGTACCCGTACCTGCAAACGAATACACAACAGCCCGAACCGGGGCTTGAACCGCAACCCAATCCACAGCCCGATCCGCAACCCAATCCACAGCCCGACCCACAGCCCGAATCGTCTACGGGCGGTAGCAGTGACGGCAACCGCTCGCCACGGGCGGTCGTCTCGGTCACCCCAATCACTGGAGCCGGGAACGACCAGTCCGTGACAGCCACCGATCGACAGGCTGTCAGCGTGCGCGGTGTCGGTGGCGATGAACTCGTCGCCATCGTCTTCGCGTCGACTGCTGGTGACGAACAACTGGCTCCCGAGGGCGAACAGTCCACGACAGGAGCCGACTCCGAGACGAGCGAGGCCACTCAGAGCGAACAGCGTAACGTCCTCCCGGACGGCCTTGACATCCAGTTCACACGGAACGGCGACTACGATCTGGAAGTCAGCGTGCGGGATGTCGACGTCTTCGACCGTGCGATGGACGACCCCGACGCGGGGGTCACACCTAATCTCTCGATTGACGCGTTGGACGACGACAGCAAACGGTTCGTCGGCGAGACGAATCAGCGGCCAGTCGGCTTCATCGAAGTCGAGACGAGCTTCGACAGCGCAAAAGTCGTTCAGGAGGCGACTCACAAGTTCCGCGTCCGGAAGAGCTACCTCGAAGCCACCGGCTCGTCCGCCGACACCGTTCGACTGTACCGCGACGAACCGGACGGCTGGCGCCCGCTCCCGACGAGACAGACGGATGAGGACGAGGAGTTCTACTACTTCGAGGCCGACACGCCCGGCTTTTCGATGTTCGCCATCGGCACCGGCTCGCCCGTCTTCGAGACGGGCACGGCATCGCTGGATTCGTTCGACGAGACGACCGGTGCCGTCGTGGCAACTGTTCCTGTCGAGAACATCGGGGGCGAACCCGGTGCGTTCGAGGCAACACTAACTGCCGACGGGACGGTCGTGGCCACACAGACAGTCACTGTGGGCGCGAACAAGTTAGTCGATCTGACCGTGGCGGGCACCCTCAACACCTCCGAGTCAGTGACACTCCAACTCGCTGGCCAATCTATCGACACCGTCACTCGCCTCAGCGAGGTGCCCCCGGCCCCCGAGAGCGACGACGCGAGTGCACAGGTCGACACCACCGAAGTGGCGACGACTGGCGAAATGGCGACGACCGGCGCAGATGACGACGCGCCGTCCGGTCTCGGCGTCGCGGGCATCGGGCTTTCGCTGCTGGTGGTTCTCGGCCTGCTCCTGTTTGTCATCGTCAGGCGATGACGTGACGACGAGGAAGAGTAGGACTCCGAAGCCGTTCTGTTGTGCAGAATAGGGTGAGACCCGAATTACGATGCAGGCTGGTCGGTTTTTTGTTTGAATTCTGTTGGCGTAATCTATTTTCCCCCAGTTGCCGTGTCTTTACGATGGGTGGACGAACCGACGCTTCCATATATGGGCGTTCGCTCGACTTCAACAGCGCATCGAGGACAAAGCACGAGAGTCTGGCATTCCGGTTGAGTACGTCAAACCGTCCTACACGCCGCAGACGTGCCACGAGTGCGGCCACATCTGTCCGGACGGCGATGAATTTCGGTGTCAGAACGACGAGTGTTGGGTGTTGGAGTACCACGCAGACATCAACGCGGCGGTCAACATTGCTGACTGCCACGGCTCGTGGGGTGAGAGTATGCCACTGAAACCGGCGGGCGATGACATCCCACGGGACGGGAGCGCCTGTGACAGCGCCGCGACCCCCACCGAGCTGAGCCCCTCACGGCAGATGACGCTCGGAGAGATCGGGTCGGAACCCTCTGCCGGTAGTTAGCCGGCATTCCTATGCAGGGAAGCCGCGCCGTTCACGGCGCGAAGGGATGTCACGACACGCCCTACGCATATGCAGGCGCCCCAAGCCGAGTTCTTCGGGTAGACCCCCTCCGACGACGAGGTCTGAGACCGCCACAGGACCTCGTCTACAGACAAAAGAGAGCATCTGAATGCATCTCCACGAGTGGTATGTGAGATCTCCGGTATGACATATGAAACCCCTCGATCCAGATACAGTCGCGCACATGCTCGTGTGTGAACGTAGATAGTGCGGCCGGGAAAGGATGGTGCGTGCGAGAGTTGCGGTGGGTGACGCAGATACTCACGGTGGTCGTGGTCGCAGTGAGCCTCGGGCTCGTCGGGACGGCAGCAGCGACTGACACGGCACCGACCTGTAGCGAAGTAGACTACTCGACGAACAGTTCAGGCTGGTACGAAGTCACGAACGTCAGCCAATTGCAGTGCATCGAGGACAACGGGCTGGGTGAGAAGTATCTCTTGACCAATAATATCAGTGCGAGCGGGACCCAATCGTGGAATAATGATAAGGGATTTGCGCCAATCGGTAAGCAAGGCTCACCTTTCACCGGGACGGTGGATGGCAACGGCTACACGGTCTCGAACCTCCACATCGACCGTAGCGGCTCGGATCTTGTGGGCCTGTTTGGTACCGTTAGCGGAGGTACGATTATCGATCTCGGGATCGAAGATGTCGATATATCTGGAAGAGATGCAGTGGGCGGGCTCGTCGGACAGAGTAAGAAGGACGCCATTATCTCGGGTTCGTCTGTGACCGGCGTTGTCGACGGAAACACGATTACCGGCGGGCTTGCCGGTCAACATAAGGATGGAACCATCACCTTGTCATTCACAGATACCGATGTAACCGGCCGCTCAAATGTTATCGGGGAGGTGGGGGGGCTCGCCGGGCAAAACTGGGGAACTGTCACGAAGTCGAAAGCGAGTGGTGATGTTTCCGGGGCGCTGACCGTGGGCGGACTTGTCGGCGCAAACACCAACGGTGGATCTATCACCGAATCGTACGCAACTGGCGATGTCTCCACCGATGAAAAATTTGCGGGTGGACTCGTGGGCGATAACTATGCCCAGGGATCGACCATCGCCGACTCGTACGCGACAGGAAATGTGTCTGGGAGAATATATATCGGCGGACTTGTCGGCAGGACACACTACAATGACCTTTACCAAGAGCCGATAGTCACCCGGTCGTTTGCCACCGGGGCGGTTTCTGGCAGCAACACGGGAGGACTGCTGGGGAAGGACGAAGGCGGCATCCTGAACGACAGCTACTGGGACAAGGGGACGACAGGCAGTGCTGGAGCCGGGAGGGCGGGCACCACTCTCGTCGGCTTCGGGGCAACCGGCGACACCGGCCCCGCCGCCGAGATGACCGGCCTCAATGCCACAATCGAGATGCACCGTCTCGACTTCGACTCGACGTGGCGACCGGGCGACGGCGACGACCAGTACCCGACGCTCGCCTGGGACTCGGGCTTTACCGACACCGCCGCCGCCTACGACGCACTCGTCGCCGGAGACGGCACCGTCGGGGCGCCGTACGAGGTCGAACACGTTTACGACCTCCAGCGGATGGACCTGCACCTGGACGACCACTTCGAGCTCCAGGGCGACATCGATGCGAACGGGACAAGCGGATGGAATGGTGGCGCCGGCTTCGACCCGGTGGGACAGGGAACTGCTGACACCACACTGTTCGTGGGCACCTTCGACGGCACGGGCCACACCATCACTGGCCTCACCATCGATCGCGGGGCCGAAGATTACGTCGGGCTGTTCGGGCATCTGTACATAGGGACGGTTGAGAACGTGACCGTGCAGAACGTGTCGATCACCGGCAAGCGGTACGTCGGCGGCCTCGTCGGGATCAGCTCTAACGCTGCGACCATCAGCGCCTCATCGGTGACCGGAACACTCGGCACGGCGAACAGGTCCGGTGGGCTCGTCGGGTTGAACCAGGGGGGGACTATCACAGGATCGACCGCGGCGGTCACCATCTCCGGTGATCAAGAGGTCGGTGGGTTGATCGGCTACAACCTCAATGGAACGATTGTCGCCTCATCAGCCACCGGTGATGTCGACGGATCCTCAGACGTAGGTGGGCTCGTGGGAGAGAGTGAGGGTGCCCTCGCCGAAATCAATCAGTCGTCCGCCGGCGGCGATGTCAATGGAACCACCCGGGTCGGAGGCATAGTCGGATACAACCACGGCGGCGCCGCGGTCAATGATTCATCTGCGACTGGCGCTGTCACCGGAGGCAAAAACGTGGGCGGGCTCATCGGGCAAAACCTCGGCTCCACAGTCACCACATCGTCCGCGACCGGCGATGTCAACGGGTCCATCCGAGTAGGTGGCCTCGTCGGCTACAACTACGAAGGCAACATCACCGACTCCTATGCCACTGGCGGTACCAATGGCTCCTACGTAGGCGGCCTCGTCGGGACCAGCTATGCTGGGGCGCTCGTCGACTCGTACGCGACTGGCGATGTGAACGGGTCTGACTTCGCGGGTGGGTTCCTCGGGTTCAACGACGGCGGCGACATCACCACCTCGTACGCGACAGGCAATGTCACAGGCGCAGACTATGTGGGCGGTCTCGTCGGGTCCAACTACCTCGGCGCCACGGTGACTACATCGTACGCCACTGCCGATGTCGATGGCGCAACCTACGTGGGCGGTCTTGTCGCGGAGAACGCCGATGGCGCAGACATCTCGGGGTCATATGCGACAGGCGCCGTGTCAGGAACAGACACAACCGGCGGCGTTGTCGGGTTGAATGACGCCGGGACCATCTCCGACAGCTACTGGGACATCGGCACCACGAATCAGGTCGATGCTGTCGGTGACGGCGACGGCACGAACCTCACCGGCTTCGGCGCGACGAGCGACACCACGCCCGCATCCGAGATGACCGGAATCAACGCCACGGTGCGGATGGCAAGTTTCGACTTCAACAACACGTGGCGGCCCGGTGATGGCGACTCGGAGTACCCTGAGCTTGCGTGGGACTCGGGCTTTGCCGACACCGCCGCTGCCTACGACGCACTCGTCGTCGGTGACGGAACCAACGGCTCTCCCTATGAAATTGAACACATCTATGACCTCCAGCGGATGGACCAGCACCTCAACGATCACTTCGAGCTTCATACTGATATCGATGCGAACGGGACCGATCAGTGGAACGGTGGTTCGGGTTTCGCCCCGATCGGTGAGAGCGACGGTGAAAGCGCCGACGCGTTCACAGGTGAGTTTGAAGGCGCCGGCTATGTGATCTCGGACCTCTTCATTGACCGAGATAGTGTGAGGTCTGTTGGTCTATTCGGCGTGTCTACTGGCAACGTGAAAAATGTTAGCGTGGTAAACGCCGACATCACCGGCGGACAAGATGTAGGCGGCCTCGTCGGCACGAATTCACTTGGGGCCACGGTTACCACATCGTATGCAACCGGAAATGTCACCGGATCGAAAAACGTCGGCGGCCTCGTCGGCTACAACCACCAGAGTGAGATTACCACTTCGTATGCGGTCGTCGACCTCACCGGTTCTACGCGGGTAGGGGGTATTGTAGGGTACAACTCTAACGGTATGTTTGGTGACAGCGCGGCCACCGTCACCGCGTCGTATGCGACCGGTAAGATCTTTGGCTCGGGCGCTGGGGTGGGCGGCCTCGTCGGAAACAACGACGGCGGCACAGTCTCCGACAGCTACTGGAACATCGAGTCGACCGGCCGTTCAAGATCCAACGGTGGCTCTGGCCTCTCGACCTCCCAGATGACCGGTACCGACGCGCTCGATTCGGGCAATATGGAGGGGCTCAGCGCCAGCGTGTGGACGACCAATCCTGACACTACCACTGACCGCATCTATCCCACGCTCGTAGCGAATCCCCAGACGCCACCACCAAGTGAGCCGCTGTACGCCGGCGGGGACGGGACTGCAGCGAACCCTTACCAGGTCGAGACCTGGACGCACCTTGATGCGGTTCGACGGAATCCCGATGCAAACTTCACGGTTGCTGAGAGCGTGAACGCATCGACAGTGGCGTACGACGCGGTGGCGAACGTCTCCGCGGACGGCGGGGCGGGTTTTGAGCCGATCGGTAACAAAACCACCCCATTTACGGGCTCGTTTGGCGGCGACGGTCACACGATTTCGGATCTCCACATAGATCGCGGGAAGACAGATTATGTTGGGCTATTCGGGACATCGACAGGCCGCTTGGAAAACGTCAGAGTTGAAAATGTGGATATCACCGGCAGGACCTCTGTCGGGGGCCTCGTTGGGTACAACGTCCGTGGCAACGCGACGGTAACTGAATCGTATGTGACCGGCGATGTCAACGGCTCTAAACGAGTGGGTGGGCTTGTCGGGTATAATTACGAAGGCAATATCGCCGAGTCGTACGCGACCGTCAATGTCAACAGCTCTTTACGGTTAGGTGGGCTTGTCGGCGAAAATCGCGAAGGCAACATCACTGAGTCCTACGCGACCGGCAACCTCTCTGGCTCCGAGTACGTGGGCGGACTCGTCGGGGCAAACAACGGCGCCACCATCTCCGAGTCGTATGCGGCCGGCAGTGTTGATGGAACAGACCTAATCGGCGGCTTTGTCGGAGAGAACAACGGTGGCGCAGTCTCCGATAGCTACTGGGACCGTGGCACCACCAACCAGTCAACCGCGATCGGTGCTGGACCCGGCACCAACCTCACCGGCTTCGGATCGGTAGACGACACCGGACCCGCCTCCGAGATGCAGGGCTCGACTGCCGTCTCCAAGATGAGCCGCCTCGCGTTTACCGACCCGTGGGTCGCCACCGACGGCTACCCGACGCTCGCGTGGGACGCTACCGGCCCGTACTTTGCTGTCGATATCGGCGCGACCACCGCGCCGGTCAAGGCCGGCGGCATCCTCACGGTGACCGCGAATGTCACCAACTGGGGCCTTGGGGGCAGCCAGGTAGTGACGCTGACCAACACCGATTTCACCAACAACTCGCAGGACGAAACGACTGTCAGCCTCGCGAGCGGCGAGTCAAACGCGTCAGTCAATCTTCAGTGGGCCACCGACACGAGCGATGACAGGATTGGCAGCGTAACCGTGAAAACGACGAACGAGAGCGCGACCGCTACGGTCGCCGTCAAAGGGACAAGCAACACCGGCGGTGGCGGCGGTGGCGATAGTAATAGTGATATCAGCGGTGGCGGTGATGGCGAACGTGGCAACGCTGCCGTCCCGCTCACGGAGACGACTCGCACGCAGCCGCTCAAGCACTCGACCCTGAACGCGATCACGATCGACTTCGCCGAACCCGTCAGCGGGCAGGTACGCGTCGCGGTCGCCGACCCGTCCACGGTTCCCGAGTTCGATCAGTCCACTTTGCTTGGGGCGGTTGAAGTCACTCCGCCGAGTGAGGCGACAAACACGAACGCAGTACTCCGCTTTACCGTCGATGCGGTCGCGTTAGAGGCGAGCGGCGTCACTGCTGCTGACCTCGTCGTGCGACGGATCGACAGCAGCGGGGTGATCCACGACCCGTTCGAGGTACGCGTCGAAACGCGAACTGAGGAATCGGTAACACTCGTCACACAGACGCCTGGGTTCTCGACGTTCGCGCTGCTGGCAACGAACGCGGAATCGGACAGTCCCACTGCATCTGACTCCTCATCGTCGGACGGTGACCCGATGCCCGAGTCTATCAGAGACCGCAGTTCAGCCACCGAGTCCGGCGACGTCAGAGCGAGTGGCGGCACCGAGTCCGGCGACGTCAGAGCGAGTGGCGGGTCCGAGAGTCTATCGTCTCCCGGATTGGGCTCACTCGGCGCGCTAGTTGCGCTACTCGCATTCGTCGGCTTCGCGGCAGGCGTATTGTTCAAGCGTAGACGCTCCTGAGAGCTGCTGTCGGGACCGCTCTCGGCGTGGACGATTTTCACTCGACTCCATTCTACAGGCGGGGCAGGCCGAGCGCGGACAGCGCCAAGGGAGTAAGATGGGGTAGTTTACTGGAGAGACTTCGAGACGCTCGTCTATCCTGTCGACGACGGCACGTACTACCAGACGACGTTTGCCCACTGGCGGCAGTTGCTCGCGGGTCGCTCCACGCGGGTCCGCGTTGAGTCAACGATGTCGACGCCGAGGCTGGCTCGCGAGCGTTTGTCGGCAAGTGGTCTCGAGACCTCAGTCAGCGCGCTCACTTCCGTTCCTCGGGAGTGGGTAGCTCAAGACTCGGGCGTGATTCGGTATATCGGCGCGTCGTCGGCATCGACGGCCGCGTAGAGGTGGCCCGAAACCGGCGACATCGTCACGTCACGGATACGCTGGCCACGGTCAGCCAACAGTGGCTCGACTTCCGTCACCTCGCGTCCATCAACCGTGAAGTGCGCGAGGTACTGTTTTGCCAGGCCGGCGACGAACAGGTCGCCACGCCACTCGGAGAGCGCGTCGCCGTCGTAGAAGGCCATCCCACCCGGTGGGAACCCGCCACTCCCGCAGGGCCAGCCGTAGACGGGCGCAACGACGTCTGCACGCTCTTCGTGCGGGACGCCGACCGGGTCGTCGCTGCCGTATCCACAGGAGTTGTCCGCGACGGGCCAGCCGTAGTTCCCGCCTGCTTCGAGGATGTTGATCTCGTCGCCGTCGCGCTCGCCGTACTCCGTCTCCCATACCGCGCCAGTCTCAGGATGGATCGCGAGCCCTTGCGGATTCCGATTGCCGTATGTGAACACCGCACTCGAGGCGTCCGGGTCGTCGACGAACGGATTCGAGTCGGGGATCGACCCGTCGTCGTGGAGTCGCAGTACTGACCCGAGGTCGTTGTCCAGCAGTTGTGCGACGTGGTCTGGGCCGAAGTTCTTGAACTGTCGATCGCCGACGCTAACGTAGAGATATCCCTCAGTATCGAAGACAGCCCGCGAGCCGTAGTGGCCGCTCGACTCGACGAACGGTCGAGCGGTGTAGACCGGCTCGAAGTCGGCGAGCCGACCTCGGTCGCGCTCCAGCCGTCCGCGACCGATCCGCGTGGTCGAGCCGCCCTCGCCCGTAACAGAGTAGGTGAGGTAGACGAACTGGTTCGCGTCGAAGTCGGGGTGAAGCGTCACGTCCAAGAGCCCACCCTGACCGCGAGCATAAACCTCGGGCACCCCCGCCAGTACCGTTCGGTCGTCGGTCTCCACGTCCGCCAGCAGGAGCTGTCCGGCCTGTTCAGTCACTAACAGCCCGGACTCGTCGGGCAGGAACGCGAGCCCCCAGGGGCTCGAGATGCCGGTCAATGCCTCGGTGATCTCGACGCTGGTGGCCGTCCCAGGAGCGTCCGCCGGGCTCGCCCGCTCGGCTGCGGTCGAGTCACCCGAGGGAGCGGCTCCAGGGCTCCCTCCGGGCAGGCCAGTACAGCCCGCTAGCGAGCTAGAGAGACCGAGCGCTGCGAGTACACGGCGTCGAGAGATGCGTCCGTCGCCCATATCGGTCAGACGGTACCACGGATCATAAACGCCGAGGAAACTAACTCTCTAGCACATCCCCCTAGCGTGTAGGCCACCGGGGCCTGCCACCGTCCGAATGCGAAGGGAGGAGTTTATTTACTCGGGAAATGATCTCCGAGTATGCCCGAGAGAATATCCGGCTCATACTCCGGTTCTGCACTCGCCGACGCCGGTGAGCGAACGCTCCACGTCGGCAAAGATCGCCCGATACGTATCAGCACCGGCCACCGGATCCAACATCACGCGGGCAAGTGTAGCCGCCCACACGGACACAACTACGAAATCTCCGTCTCGGTGACCGGTGAACTCACCGACGAGGGCTGGGTCGTCGACAAAGGCGACGTGACCGCTGTCATCGACGAGTGGGATCACCGATTCCTACTCGAGGACGGCGATCCCCTCGTCGACGCCTTCGAGCAGTCGGGCGACGGCGACGCTATCGTCGTTCTCGATTACCCGCCAACGGCGGAAGTGATGAGCGTCATCCTCGAAGAGCGGCTCGAGGACGAACTGCCCGACACCGTCACGGACGTCGCCGTCGCAGTGGCCGAAACGGGCGAACTCTGTTCCGGTTTCTGAGCTATGCCAGTCAACGCAGACTCCCGTCCCGAAGACGAGTGCCACAGCGATGTCGATGGGGACGCGCTCCCTATCAACGAACTCTTCTATTCGCTTCAGGGCGAGGGAAAACTCGCCGGCACACCGTCGGTGTTCGTCAGAACCAGTGGCTGCAACCTCCGATGTTGGTTCTGTGACTCGTATCACTCCTCTTGGGAACCGACCCACTCGTGGCTGTCGATCGACGACATCGTCGACGAAGTGCTCACCTTCGACGCCGCCGACCACGTGGTCCTCACCGGTGGTGAACCCCTACTCCACGCAGAGAGCGTCGCACTTCTGGACGAACTCGACGACTGCGGCTACCACACGACGGTCGAAACGAACGGGACGATCTACCGTGATGCCGCAATCGATCTCGCGAGCATCAGCCCGAAGCTCCGAAGTAGCACGCCGACTCCCGAGCGTGATCCCGATGGTGAGGGAGAGTGGGCAGACCGGCACGACCGCCGACGAATCGATATGGAGGCACTCGGCCAACTTCTCGGGGAGTACGAAAACCAGCTGAAGTTCGTCGTCACGGGTGCTGACGACCTCCCGGAGATAACCGACTTAGTCGAACGCATTCGGGAGCAGACTACGGCGACTGTGAGCGACGACGAGGTGCTGGTTATGCCTGAAGGACAGACACGCGACGGTCTCGAGGACACGCGCACCGCCGTCGCCGAACTGGCGATGACTCACGGCTACCGGTACACACCCCGACTCCACGTTGACCTCTGGAACGACGCGCCCGGAACCTGAGTATGACGAGTGCTCACCCCCACCCCGCAGCGGCGAATGGTAGGCCAGACCTCGACACCCCGAACCGGAACGAGTCGGAACCCATCGACTACGAGAGGACCCAGCGAGGCGACCGACTTCTTGTGGAGGCGACGGGCGTGAACCCGGGTCGGCCGGCACTCGTGACGGTGCGAGAGCGGTTGACTCGCAGCATTGCGGACGTCCTCGCAGATGAGGTCGATGCGGAAGCAGTACTGGTAGAGATCGCTGCGACGCATCTGTGTGACGTGGTGCGCAGCGTCGAGGCGACGGCGACGGCGACGGCGACTCGGACGGCAGTCGGGACGTCGACGGATGCGGAACAGCGGCGATTCAGACACGCGACTCAGCGAACAGAGAAGTAGATATGAACACGGAATCAAAACAAGCAGTAGTACTGGTCTCCGGCGGGATGGATAGCGCGACGGCTGTTGCCGAAGCACGCGATCGTGGTTACGAACCGTACTTCTTCCACACCTCCTACGGTCAGCAGACCGAAGACAGGGAACTCGAGTGTGCCCACCAGCTAGCCGACGACTTCCACGCAGCGGACTTCCTGCACGTCGAAACCGAGCATCTGGCGCGGATCGGTGCGTCCTCACTGACGGACGATGAATTGGACGTCGCCGAGGCAGACCTCGAGAGCGACGAAATCCCGACTTCGTACGTCCCGTTCCGGAACGCGAACCTCCTGTCGATGGCGGTTTCGTACGCCGAAGCGAACGAGTGCACTGCGGTTTTCATAGGTGCACACTCCGAGGACTTCTCCGGCTATCCCGACTGCCGTCCCGAGTTCTTCGAGGCGTTCCAGCACGTCGCCGACGCAGGGACGAAACCCGAGACGACGATCAGTATCGAAGCGCCG
Source organism: Halobellus sp. Atlit-31R (assembly GCA_003665935.1). Taxonomy (GTDB): domain Archaea; phylum Halobacteriota; class Halobacteria; order Halobacteriales; family Haloferacaceae; genus Haloquadratum. The sequence continues at coordinate 172,155 of QPLR01000006.1, forward strand.
TTCACCGAGTGGTCGAAGACGGATATCGTGGAACGGGGACTCGAACTCGACGTTCCGTTCGAACACACGTGGTCGTGTTACCGGGAATCCGAGCCGGCCTGTGGAACCTGCGACGCGTGCGCCTTCCGCCTTCAGGCGTTCCAGCGAGCGGGTGTCGAGGATCCGATTGGATACGCTGAGCGGCCGGACTACGTGGAGTAGGTTCCGGAGGGCCGTAAGCGGTGGCGTGGCGGCTTCGGATTAGTCGATTTGGCGACGCTGCCTCCAGGCGCGCACGAACTCGAGTTCGACACGCTTCCGGACGTCGACGTGACGGACGTCTTCGGGGTACGCTTCGATACGAGCAATGAAGCGGTATAGAATCGATACACGGCTACTGCTTGCGGCCGGCGTGGTCTGTCGGTTCTCGCAACTCCGTCTCGTCCGCTAATCGTGAAGAAGTCTGGACAGCCGACGTTCGATGATCGAAGGGGGCCACGACGACGTAATCGTCTCGCGTTCGGCTCCGAACGTCTCGACGGACCGACGGACCCGACGCGCCGCGGTCTGTTGTTGCTCGAAGAGATACGCGTAGGTGGACACTTGGATCTCGTAACGCCGTCGCGTCTCGTCTGTCAATGGTGCCAGCGATATCTTGACGTCGGCGACGTGGCGATCTCCGTCTCCCGTCTCGACGACGAAGTCGGCTGCCCCGTGGATTTCCAGTTCGACGTCGCCGACGGTGGAGAGTCCGTCGACGGACTTCTCTACTGTGACCGCCTCGGCGTCTTGGATCAGGTTCCAGAGATCGGATGCAACGAAGTCGTCGAGCACCTCCTGATCGAAGAAGCGGAACAGGGCTTGTCGTTCGGTGTCGTCGACGTCTGGAACTATGTCGTAGAGCGTCTCGTCGAACACCTCGCGTACCACGTCGCCCCGCGAACGAAGCGTTGACTCCGACACGTCGCGTTCGACGAGTTCCGTCAACACATCGTGGAGGCACGTGCCGACGTCGTCGGGAGCAAGGTACTCGAACGGCAACGGATGGTCGTCTGGGACGTCGTTCGTTGCGGTGTGAAGCGCCTTTTCGAGCAAGTGTGGCAGGACGTACTCGCCGGGACGTTCGGTCAACGGATACATCGTACTTGGACGGATGAACCGCGGAACCCACGCGGCTAGTTCTGTCACACGGGGTGGCGTTACGGCGACGTCGGCTCGGTGAGTAACCGTGTCCGGCGTCCACCCGGCGCTCAGTGCGACATCGTTGACACCGACGTCGAAGGGGTCCTCAGCCGAGTTCGACGGAGCGACTGTGTACGTGCCGGTCCGCTCCTCGGAGAAGCCGAGTCGCTCTCGAAGCGCGTCGAGCCACCGGTCACGCGGCTGGGACTCGTACGGGAGGCTTCGCGGCAGCGGCACGACGAGGTGATCTCTCGTGCGCGTGATAGCAACGTACAGCAATCGCCACCCCTCTGCCCGCTGGTTCGCTGCGAAGCGTCGCAGTCGCTCGGGTCCGACGAGCGTTCTGGCATCCACTGATTCGACGACGTCGTCGCTCCAGTGTGCGGTCATCCACCGCAGTCCGACATCCGGGTCACGGGCGTCGTCTGGGTCGTAGACGCCGTTCTCGTACGGCGGGAGTGAGATATCTGTCGGAACGCCGGCGTTCGTCGGCGGGGCCAGTCCCGCGAGCGTCCCCTGAGTGACGAACCGCTTCGACTGGACACCGTTACGCCAGAGCGCAAACCCGGGATTGGCGACGACGACGACGTCGCTTTCGTCGCCTTTTGCACTGTGTACCGTTCGGAATTCGACGTCGTAGTCAGTGTCGGCAGTGCTCGGCTGATCCGGCCCGAGATGTGGGTTCTCACGGAACGGCTGGACGACCTCGGTGAGTTCTCGGGGAGCGAAGTGGTCGTCGGCCTCCCACTCAGCGATGGTCTCCGTGAGGGCGTCGAGATTAGCGACGCGCTGACCGGCGTCGAGTTCGTCGAAGAGTCCGTACGGATCCGCACGGAGCCCGAGTGCCCCGACCACGTCCTCGACGTACGTCGCTGCCGGGCGGGAGAGGAGGGTGTCTCGACGGTCCCGGAGCGTGGTCAGTCCGTCGAGGACGTGTTCCTGTGTCTCCGAGAGTTCGCACTCGTCGAGAACACGGTCGAGCCGACCGTCTCGAGATTCAGTGGCGTCTGTTAGGGGTTGCAGGCCCAGTTCAGTTTCGTTCACGAGACGGAGCGTCCGCGCCGTACTTGCTGGAGCGATCAGCCACTCACAGACTTCCAGAACGGTCTCGACGGCGTCACAGTCGAACAGGTTCTCACTCGCGTTCCGCACGCGAAGCCCCTCGTCGGTGAACGCTTCCTCGTAGGCCCCCATTTTCGTCGTCCACCTGAAGAGCACGGTGACGTCGAGTGGCTCTCCGTCGTCGTCGGTGAACGTACCGTCGTCGAGCCCCTTCGAGACGAGTGTGGCGACCGTCTCGGCCTCGCCGCGCCCTTCGACTGGGCTGCACCACGGGAACGAGTCCGGATCCGAACTCAGCGGATCGAATGCCGCGACGTGGACGTTCGTCCCGTCGGTCCGATCCCGATACGGATCAAGTCCGGGGTAGTTCACGGTCACGTCACCGACGTTCCCTCGCGTCGCGTCCGTCAGGACGGGTTCGGAAATCTCGTTGATTGCGGCGGCGACGTCAGGACGGCACCGGTACGTCGTCGTCGCCGTTCGGTGTTCGTGGACGTCCCAGTCGACTCCGAGATACGCACCGTCGCGGATTGCGGACTCGAACAGTGCAGGATCGGCGTTCCGCCACAGATAGATACTCTGTAGCAGATCCCCCGAACCGAACACCCGCGCAGCAGGCGTAACGAGGTGCGCGAGCGCTGTATGCTGGATCGCAGAAACGTCCTGCGCTTCGTCGATTATCAAGCTCCGAATCCGCGTCCGATAGCGACCTCTGATCCGTTTTCGGTGATCCTCGTCGGCGTCCTCGAACTGTCCTTCGAAGTACGCGTCGATCAGGTGCGCGACGTCCGTGTGCGAAACGACACCGCGTTCGCGGATGGCGTCTCGATAGGCTTCGCGGTACGCCTTCAGAACGACACAGAAGTCGTCGAGACGGGCGGTCCACGCTTCGTGTAGTCGTGCGTCGGCGTCGGCGATACGACGGCGGTCGCTGTCGGCGAGGTCATCGTACTCCTCGTCGACGCCGCCGCCGACGAATCGACGTACTGCCGCCACGACGTCGTCGAACGTCGTCGAACGTCCGTCGGGGTACACGCTCTCCAGCGTGCGCTCCAACTTACGTCGAAACTCGCGGGTCGTGAGTCGCCTGTCCCTGCAGTACGACACGGCGGATTCGAGCATTTCGCCGACGCCGTCGCGGTACTGTTCGGATGGGTACGCGTACTCTAACTGCGCGAGGTGCCGAACCAGCGTCGGGTCACGCTGGACACCCTCGTAGCACGCGGCGTGGAGCCGCTTCAATCGGCCGTCGTTACCTACAGCCGGCATTTCGCCGAAGCCAACCTCGTGAACGATCTCCTCCAACACGTCTCGAAGGACACTGTCGATTGTCCCGACGCGAGGTGCACGACGAACACGCTGCAGCAAGTATTCGAGCTCCCGTTGCGAAATCTGGTCGGCGGCCGGGACGAGGTCGTGTTCGACGATCTCCCGAAGTCGAGCACAGATCTCCGGAACGATGCTCGATGCCTCCCCGCGAGTGAAAGAGATGACGGCGACGTGCTGCTCGGGCGTTCGATCACCCTCGACGTACCGGTCGAGAATGTCTTCGGCGGCGAGGTGGTACGCGACCACCGATTTGCCTGCTCCGGGAACACAGTTGAGTGTGAACAGCCCGGAGTCGTTGTCGAAGTACGCGTCCCTGATCGCTTTCTGGGCATCCCGTAATCGAACTGGCCCCTCAGTCATCGAGCATCCCCTCCTGCGTAGCGACGATCTCGCGGAGTGGCTCTGGCAGCGTCCGTTCGGGGCTCAGGAGTTGCCGCCGCTCGTCCTCACCGACGACGGTGCTGTCGAGATAGTCGAGCAGATTCGACGGACGACGCTCTTCGCCGTCGATAGTCTCGGTGTGTCGCGTGAGAATCAGTCCGCTGCTGGCAGCCCGCACAGTATCGTCGAACTGGTCGCGGTCACGTCCGTCCGTCCAGGCGGTTCTCGGAGCGAGAGCGCCTGTCCCGTCTTCTCCAGCGAGAATCGCCTCCTGTAGCTCCGGGGGGAGCACGCTTTCGGTCGTCTGTGGCCACTCGCCGTCGATCAGTCCAACCGCGATGACGTACTGCATATCGAGCAGCCAGATGTCGTTGGACTCGAACACGTCAACGGCGCGTGCGTTCGAGTGCTCGCGCCGCCCGGGGCGCTGTGTGGTGATCAAGTGAGCGAGTTCCGCAACGTCCCCCCACGACTCCGTGAGAGTCCCCTCGTCGAGGCGATCTTCGTACTTGTGGGGCAGTTGTCGAACGAGCGTCTGGACTCGCACCACGGCACGAGCGTCTCGCTCCGTTTCGACGAGTGCCTGTGAATCACGCTCTTTCGTAACGGGAAGTCCGAGCCGTTCGTACGCTTCGACGACGTCGCCGAGAACCGCACTCACGGCGTCCGGTGTCGGCTCCGGACGCGAATTCAGCCACTCGACGTACGTGACGAGACGGTCGTCGATCCCGTCCGTCTCCAGCAGTTCGTCGTGCCACTCGTCGAGCGTTCGAGCTCCGTCCGGAAGTGCCTCCATCTGGCTCTGAATCGTCCGGGGGGCGAGCGGCCACGCCTCTGAGGACGCCGACGGAGGCGACCACCGATACTCGAGTGGCCGACACAGGGTGCCCGCCTCGAGTTCGTCCGCACCGAGGGCGTCACACACGGCTTCGAGGAGGGCGAACGGAGTCGTCTGTGTCACGCGAAGCTGCGTCCAGAACACGGGCGTGAGCCCGTAATGCACTGCAGCGCGGTAGAGCGACTCCTCCCAGATGTCGAGATCACGCGCGACGACAGCGACGTCACGCACGCCGACGCCCGCGTCCATCAGAGCCGACACGACGGCCATCGCGCTTCGAGCCTCTTCTCTACGTGTCGTCGCCGCTATCTCCACCACCGGGACGTCGGCAGCGTCGAGAGGCTCCGACAGCGTGAGAAGGTCGTTCGGCGTCACGGCTCGAACACCACCGTGCCGGGCGCATCGATATCGAACAGATCCGGAAGACGACACGTGAGATACGACCCGGTCCCCCGGCGGAGGTGCACGTGAACTGGTACGGACGACGCTCCCTGGATCACGTAGAGCAAGTCTGCGTGAGCAGCCGGGACGCTACTCACGCCGACGAGCGAGACGCGCGAGATCTCGGGGAACGTCGTCTCCCACAGCGCTCCATCCGTTTCACGTACGGCTCTGACGGCGTGTCGGACGACCTCGACCTCCGAGACGCGTTTTTCGGTCCGCCGACGGAGTGCTCGCTGGACGGCGACCGCTGCATCGACGAGTTCGGCCGAGTCGGTGTCGATAGGCGTAGAACGCTCACTCGCGGCGTCTCGGATGCGACCGAGGCGGTCAGGGTGAAACCCGGTCACGTTCTCGATCTCTGTCCGGACCTGTTCGATGGCCTGCGGATCGGAAGGGACTGCTGGTCCCTCGATCGGTGGGTCCCCCTCTGTGAGAACTGAGCGAATCATCGATAGTCGGTCGGTGCGATCGATGGCTTTCGCCGGGGAGCCGGTGTTCTGCACAAGCGCTTTGCCGATATCAGCCGGATCCGCGAATTCCACCCCCTCTTTCGAGGACTGTGCCTCTCGAAGGCGTCGCTGAACGTTGCGACGGTGGAGTTCGACGGGTGCGAGGACCAACTCTTTCGACGCTGTCTCGGAGCGTAAGCGCTCCAGCAACGACTCTTCGCGACCCACGTGGAGTGTGAGGTTCTGCGGGAGACGAGATTGTACTGTGGGCATCATCGGTTCACCGCGGTCCTCCGGTGAGAACGGCTCGGGGTAAAGTACCTCGGTACTCACCGAATCTCTGTCACGTACTGTCAGACTGATCGCTGGACTATGAACTATCTGGTCTTCTTGGCTGCGAAAATCGCCTACCTGCCGAGGCGTCTCTCCGGAGAGTCGAGCTGCGGTCCGGTGTGCTCGCCGACCATCGCAATCGGCTATGACCCGGAGACGCTGGCACCAGAGGCGTCAGCACGGGCACCGTACTACGGACGGCAGGTGGGGGTCCACGACGTCGGGCTATCGACGAGCGTCTCGGCCAACTCGTGAGTCTCTTTGTGTACTGAGAGGTACCATATCACGGCGTTTCGGGGAGGAAAGACGACGTGTGGTAACGCGGCCCACGAAAATCCCTTCGGGAGCGAGAGACAGGACTCACTGTGATGCACACGTCACCGGCCACCGTTGAGCACCTCTCCGGCGACCCGCGGATCGTACACATCAGCGACATCCACGGGTACCTCACAGACGCCCGAAGCGCGTTGCGCGCTGTCGGTGACGCCGAGGGGTATCGGGATCTCGTGACGACCGACGAGACCGGACGCCTCCACTGGGCCGGTAACGATTACGTGCTCGTCGTCAACGGAGACGTGATCGACCGCGGCCCAAAAAACGATGAGTGCCTCGAAATGGTCTGGCGACTTCAGAACGAAGCCTCACCCGGACGCGTCCGCTATCACCTCGGAAACCACGAGCTGGCGATCGTCCTCCCGTCGTTCGTCCGGTGGCCGGATACGTACTCGACCGGACTCGACGCGTCAGAGCGGCGTGCATTCCTCGAACGGGCCAGCCAGAGAGCCGTCACAGCTGCCTACGAGGGGTATCGCCACACCTACAGCCACGCCGGCCAGAACGAACCATTCGACGTCGCGGCCGTGAACGACGCGGTTCAGACCGCCGCAGACGAGCTGCTAGACGCCGAGGGCGACGACGAAGCGCTACAGAAGCGACTGGAGCGCGAGTACAATCGCGTGTTTGCGCTCGGCGGTGGCGGTGGTCGAGGACCGGACGCGGGCCTCTGCTGGATGGACTTCGCGCATCTGGACCCGTCGGCGCCACCACAGATCGTCGGTCACACGAAGCGTGTCAGCCCCGTCCGGAACGGCAACGTGGTTTGTGGGAACATCATTCGAATGAATCACCGCTCACCAGGCGGTGAAGGCGTCTTGATCGAAGGTCCGGAATCGCTGGAGGCCATCCGTCGAAGCCCAGACGGATCTGTGTCCATCTCGTCGGTCTGACCGGCGGCCGCAGTTCTGTACGTGCACGCTCGGGCCCGTCGCCGAGGTCCCCCGGAAGTAGTTACCGTCGAGTCGTGTCACTCGACTCAGCCACGTCGACCACCGACCCGTGAGTCGGTTCCGTTTCGGCGAATATATCCGGATAGACAGGTGCTCCGGCGGGCAGTTTGTTTTGATGACTCGACTGGAAAAACCGCCGTGGCCGACAGGATTATGTCCGGCATCAGTCAAATACTCACGTGTTGGACAACAGATTGACCGGCGGCCGTGACTTCGCCGAGGGTTCGGCTGGGCGGGGTATCACAATCGCGACCGGCTGGCTGGTGCTCTTGTTCGTCGGTGCGTACCTGATCACCCCCGCAAGTATTCTCACGCTGGTGATGGAGGACCTCGATATCACCGAAGCGACGGCTGCTGCACTCGTCTCGATGCCACAGGTCGCCGCGACGGTGATCGGAATCCCCGTCGGAATCTATCTCGATCGCGTCGAATCCCGGGCTGCTGTTCCGGTCGCGGCAGCCATCCTCCTCGTCGGTAGCATCGGCGACTGGTTCGCTGCGAGCGGGGGGAACGTCTCGCTGCTGATCGCCTCGCGGCTCGTTGCAGGCGTCGGAATGTTCGTTCTGTGGGTAGTCTGCATCAACGTCGCCTCGAGTACCTTCCCGCCGGACAGACGAGCGACGGCGACGTCGGTGATCATTTCCGGCTACCCCGCTGGCTACGCACTCGGGCAACTCGGGTCGCCGCGCCTCGCCGAAATCGTCGGCTGGCCGGGGGCGTTCCCCGTCTTCGGCGGCGCGGTGCTGCTGATGTCGATCGCGTTCTACGTCGCCGTCGGACGAGTCTCGCGGTTCCAGACGGACACGGAGCCGATGACGGTAGTGGACTTCAAGCGGGTAGTGACGAACTGGAACGTGTGGATGGTGGTCGCCGTCACCGTCCTCGGCTACTCGCTGTATATGGTGTTCAACTCGTGGATGCCGACCTACATCACCCGTCGGTTCGGGGTGTCACTGGCGGAGAGCGGCACGTTCGTCGCGCTGTTCCCCGCGGTCGGAATCCTCGCTCGACCGACAGGGGGGTGGCTCTCGGACACGGTGTTCGCCCGGCGGCGACGCCCCGTCTTCGCCGCCTCGTTCGTCGGGGCAACTCTACTGGCGGTCGTGATGTTCTACAGCCCGACGATCGCGGCGCTGGTCGCGATGCTCGTCTTTGCCGGGGTGTTTATTCAACTGCAGATCGGGCTGATGTACCAGTCCATTCAGGAGTTCGTCGCTCCGAGTGCGGCCGGAACCGCCGTCTCACTCGCCAGTGTGGCCGGGTGGCTGGGGTCGTTCGTTGCGCCCGTCGTGGCCGGAGAACTGGTCGCCACCGCCGGCACCTACGCCGTCCTGTTCGTGCTTGCGGTCGGTCTCGGTGTGACGGGGTCACTCACCGTCTGGCAGATGGCCGAGTCCGGCGAGTTTGCAGCAACCTGACTGCCTACGACTCGTCTCGGACGGTCCCTCCCACAACGAGCGCCGCCGCGATGATTACCAGGTTTTTGATGATGTACTGTCCCTCGACGGTCAGCGCGTGCGGGAACGTAACGTAGACGACGTCGGGAAGAAGGATCAGTGGGAGGAACGTTCCCGGTAGCTGAACGGCCAACAACAGTAGCCCCACGCGTATGAGCGGACGGTAGAGCAGACAGAGCCCGATCAGGACTTCCCAGACGCCGAGGACGGGGACGAACACCTCGGACGGGACCACGTACACAGTGGACGCGACGAGGTCGGCAGCCGGCGAGACGCCGAGCACTTTCAGTCCACCAAACCAGATGAACACGATCCCGAGCGCCGCTTGGAGGGCCGGAACACTCCACCGATCCATCAGCGATGCGATCGTCGCATCGATCGCATCGAGACGTTCGCGGTACTCTACCCATCGCTGTCGTGTCTCTGTTTCTCGGGCAGCCATACTACCAAATAGTACGGCCTCAGAGCTAAAACCCTTCTTAGCTCCTAATTTACCATTGACGTCTCCCGACTGCAGGCGCCGGCCTCGCTGTCGACGCTCGGTGACCAAGAACTGACAAATTTATTATAATTCTCGGTTCACCGATCAGCTAAATATGGATGCCGTCGTTAGTATAGTATGGCTCTACGGGTCGTGGTACCGTACGACGGGGCAGAACACTCCCGGTTCGCGATCGACTGTGCCTTCGAGCGATTCGCTCCGGAAGAGATCACCATCTTGCACGTGATCGAACCGTTCCCCGATCACAGCAAGGCAGCCGGCCATCGCGGGCACAGATACGCCCGAGTCTTTCAGCAGAAACAGCAGTTCCTCGCAGAAGCCGTAGCAGCGGGGCACGATTCGGATCGACGCATCAGCACCGAACTGATCTACGGGAGACCAGTCGTCGAAGTCCCCCGGTACGTCGAAAGTAACGGGGCCGACGAAGTCATTATGGGCTCTCGTGGGCTGGACGGCCTCTCGAACGTTCTCCTCGGGAGCGTTTCCCAAGCGGTCGTCCGGAGGACGCCCGTGCCGGCGACGATCGTTCGAACCCCCGGCGAGACGGAAACCGGTGACCGGACCGAGCCCCGGTCGATCCTCGTCCTCTTCGACGGGTCAGCCCGTTCTCGGAGTGCTCTCACGTACGCCTGTGAAGAGTTCCAGAACGCGGCGATAACTGTGCTGTTCGTCTCCGGGAGGGCGGCGACCGAACACGAAAGTATCGAGTCGGCGACCGACCTCGACGAGGCGGTGGCGCGAGGTAGCACTGGGGACGATGACGAGAGCGAACGGGTCCGGTCTGCGTCCAGGCGCATTGCGGAGCGATACGGTCACGAAGTCACCCCCGTGTTCGCGGTCGGGGATGCAGCGAACGAGGTCCTCAGATGGGCCGACGACCACGAGGTCGATCACATCGTCGTCGGCAGGCGCGGTCGCGGGGGGCTCAAGGGGCTACTGTCGGGAAGCGTCGCCGAAATCATCGCTCGGCGTGCACCGGTTTCGGTGACGGTCGTGCCGTAAGCGACGTCGCTCGCCATCACTGCCTCGACGACACCACACCGTCGAGCCACACGAAAGCGTTGATACGACAGATACCGTATAAAGAATATGGAGAATCCACCAACCGAGACGAATCTCGACCCGGCGCTCGCCGACTCCGTCGTGACGACGGTCCGCACTGGGCTCGGTGACACGCTCCGGAGCGTGATCGCCTTCTCACCGTCGGGATTCGACGTCTTGTACATCCGATCAGACCTCTACGACTCCCCCGAGCAGGTACGAGAGGCGAAAGGCCAGCTGGTCGAATTCGAGAGAGTTGGTTTCGCTGAGGCACCCATCCGCACTGCGATCGCGGAGACCGAGAGTCGAGCGACCATCGGCCCGTACGCGTTCACGGTGCGCTTTCACGAAGAGGGGTTCGTGGTCAGACAGATCGTGGACGACTTCGGGATCCTGTTCACGACCGATAGTATGGACGTCAGAGCGTTCACCGAAACCGCAGTCTCGATACAGTCACTTCTGGGAGACGAGTAGTGGGGCGATCGCCGCCCGCCACCTGCCTGGGCTGTCGGTCGTGCGATCCGGAAAGCGAGGACTTGCGACCGTTTCTGTAGTCCACACGTCCCCGGCCTCCGCTATTCCCGCGGCCGGAGACTCGTATGCGCCCGGGCTGTCGCGTCCGTGCGTGGAAGAAACGAATATACCAGACTCAAACCCAGCTTACTGGACAGAAAATGTATAGATGCCGGTACTTAATTACCGATATGGTCATATATTTCCGCATCCTCTCCCAGACTGTGAATTCAGAAATCAACAGAGTGCTAGCGCTCCAGGAGGCGTTCCCGTGACACAGCTCGCGGTCTCGGACGAGTCCACCCGACAGCGGGTCACACGGGTGGGCGCGACGGGCGCTGTCGCGTTTCTGTTCTATCTGGCGCTCGGGGACCCAACAGACCCGTTCGACGTCGTCACCGGATTTACGAGCGCAGTAGTCGTCGCCGCCATTCTTGCGAGAGTCGCTTTCGACTCCGTTCCGTCACGCGGCACCCTCCGGGCCGGGCTCCGGGCCATCGTGTTCCTGCCCATACTCCTGACAGCGGTCGTTCGCTCGAATCTGGCCCTAGCGGCGGTCGTGCTGGACCCCGAACTGCCGATCGACCCCGACGTGGTTCGGATCCCCGCGCCGGATGGCGCAGTCGCTCGTGCCCTGCTGGCAAACAGCATTACTCTCACACCCGGGACGTTGACGCTGGACCTCCTCGAGGACGAACTCGTCGTTCACACACTGACCGCGGCGAGTCGGGCGGAGCTTCTGGAGGGATCGCTGGTTCGGTGGGTCGCGATGGTCAGCGGCGAGCGAGCCCGGACCGGGCGGGTGGAGGCGGGGGATGACTGACGCATTGGTCGTCGGCGCGGCCGCGCTTATCCTCCTCGCGCTCGTGCTGTTCCGGCAGGTCATCGTGGGACCGACGACCGCCGACCGACTCGTAGCCGTCAACGTCATCGGAACCGCAGCGGTCGTCGTCATCGCGCTCCTCAGCGCGGCGTTCGACGAGCCGGGATTCCTCGACGTAGCGCTCGTGTACGCGCTGTTGAACTTCCTGCTGTCGCTCGGGCTCGCACGCTTTTCGATCGAGCGGGGAGAACTGCTGTGACGCCCACCGACGTGGCAGTCGCGGGACTCGTCGCGGCGAGCGTCTTCTTCTCGTTCGTCGCAGTCGTGGGGTTCGTTCGGCTTCCCGACCTGTTCGCCCGCGCGCACGCCGCCTCGAAGAGCGAGACACTCGGCGCGTTGTTCGGGTTAGCAGCCGCGGCGGTCGCTTTCGGTCCGGGACAGGCGAGTCTGAAACTCGGGTTGCTCGCGGTGTTCGTTCTCGTGACGAGCCCGACGGCAGTCCACGCCATCGCCAGAGCAGCGCTGCTCGCCGGTGCAACCCCCCAGACGGCAGTGAGCGACGAGACGGAACGGGAGGGGCAGTGATGACTCCGACTGAACTGCTCTTGTCGGTGCTTTTCGGACTCGTACTCGTGACCGCGGTGGTCGCCGCCCTCGCTCGAACGCTGACGACCGCGCTGGTCGCGTTCGCAGCGTACAGCCTCGGGCTCGCGATCGTGTGGATCGCGTTCCGGGCACCCGACGTCGCGCTCACGGAGGCGGCTGTCGGTGCCGGCGTGACGACCGCGCTCTTTCTGTTGCTCGTACGTCGACTCGGTGGGGCGGCCCCGTCGCCACCGTCACACCGACGTCGGCCGGCATCAGTCGCGGTCGCAGCCCTCGTGTCGGCCGGCCTCTTGCTCACCGTACCGGCGCTCCCGGTCGTCGGCTCGCCGGACGCACCGGCGTTCGGACCGGTCGTCGAGTACTACCTCAGTGACGCGGGCGAGCGAGGGATCGACAACGTCGTGACCGCGGTGCTGGTCGTCTACCGCGGGTTCGACACCTTCGGCGAGATCGCGGTCGTGTTCACAGCGGCCGTCGCGGTCATCGCGGTCCTCCGCCGGGGGGTGGTGGCGTGACTCGCCGTGCCGACAGTTCGGTCGTGATGACGACTGTCCGCCTCCTCTCGCCGTTCGTGCTCACGTTCGCGCTCTTTACCCTCTTTCACGGGACCAGCTCCGTCGGCGGGGGGTTCCAGGGTGGCGTCGTCGCGGCGTCGGTCGTCGTGATGTTCGCCTTCGCCTTCGGGATCGAGGACACCGCTGCGTGGCTTCGATCGGGCGGGCTCTTGGGACTCGCCGTGGCTGCTCCGGTCGCCTTCGGCGTCGTGGCACTCGCGGGAATCGCCAGCGGCGGTGCATTTCTCCAGTTCGACCTCCTTCCGATCCCGAAGGCGTCGGTGTACGCGACCGAGGCCATCGAACTCGGGATCGGCGCGACCGTCGCCGCAGTGGTGATCGTCCTGTTCGTCTCGCTGGCTGAACGGCCCTCGGAGCGTGAACAGCCGTGACAGCTGTCGAGTCCGTGCTCGTCGACCGCGGGGCCTACGTCGTCTACGCGCTGCTCGTCGGCATCGGCCTCTTCGTCCTCGTCGACGACGACAACCTCGTCAAGAAGATCGTCGGGCTGAATCTGTTTCAGACGGGCGTCTTCCTGTTTTTCATCGCCGCCGCATTCCGCACCGACGGGCGCGCACCGCTACTCACTGCGAGCGGACCGTACACCAACCCGCTTCCGCACGTGCTCATCCTGACGGCCATCGTCGTCGGCGTGAGCGTCACCGCCGTCGCACTCGCGCTCGTCGTTCGGCTCTACGACGAGTACGGTACCGTCAGTGAAACCGAGATCCGGGAGGTGCGGGGATGAATCACCTGCTTCCCCTGCTGGTCGCTCTTCCCGTACTCGGGGCGCTCGTCCCGTTCGGCCTCGGTCGTCGGTTTCCGGCTCTCAGCCGTCGAGCCACCGCGGTCGTCCTGCTCGGACAGGTCGGACTCGCGGTGGCCGTCGTCGCCGGCGTCGCGGCGAACGGGTCACTGACCTACGTCGTCGGCGGCCTCCCCGCAGCCGTCGGCATCGGGCTGCTCGCGGATCAGGTATCGAGCCTGTTTGTGCTGTTCGTCGCCGTCGCGGCAGCGACGCTGTACGTGACCGTCCGAACGGACCCGACCGGATCGACGGACGCCCTCTGGCTTCTGTTCGTCGCCGGGCTGACGGGTATCGCCGTCACTGCCGACGTGTTCAACCTCTACGTCTTCCTCGAAATCGCCGGACTGGCAGCGTACGCGCTGGTCGCGAGCCGTCGCGGCCCGACTGCCGCACTCGCCGCCCTGCACTATCTGCTGGTCGGTACCGTCGGCGCGACGTTCTACCTCCTGGGCGTGGGTTATCTCTACGTCGCGACCGGCACGCTCGCGATGGCTGACCTCGGTCCCGCGCTGGCGCGAGTCGGTTACGATTCGCCGCTGGTCGGTGCCGCGTTTCTCCTCGTCGTACTCGGCCTGGGGGTGAAGCTCGCGCTGTTCCCGCTCCACACCTGGAAGCCCGACGCGTACGCGGCCGCCGAGACGGACGTCGCCGCGTTACTCGCGACGCTCGGCTCGACGATTCCGGGGTACGCGCTCGTCCGCCTGACGTTCGACGTGTTCACAGTCGAGTTCCTCGCCACAGTCTCGCTCGTCCGAACGGGCCTCCTGATCGCCGGCGTCGTCAGCACCGTCGTCGGTGGCTACCTGACGCTTCGGCAGTCGAACGTCCGTCGTCTGCTGTCGTACTCGTCGGTCCTCCAGTTCGGTCTCATAGTCGTCGGTATCGGGCTCGCGACTCCCGCAGCCGTGACGGCGGTGATCGTCCTGCTGGTCGCGAACGGAATCGCCAAGGGCGGACTGTTCGTCGCGGCAGGCGTGTTCGAGCGCGAGTTCGGTGCGTACACCGTTGCCGAGTACGCCGGGCGCGCGCGCGACCGGCCGGTTCTGGCGGCAGCGGTCGCTATCGCCTTCACGTCGCTCGTCGGGTTGCCCCCCACCGTCGGGTTCGCCGGGAAGTGGTACCTCGCGGTCGCCGCCGTAGCGGTCGGCGAGTGGATCGTCGCCGCCGTCGTCCTGCTCAGCACGCTGCTCTCGCTCACGTACGCCGCCCGCGTGGTCGAGCAGCTCTATCTATCGCCTGCCCCCGCGGACGAGACAGTCGCCGCTGACGGCGGGGCGGGAGCCACCCGTCCGGTGTCGGCCGTCGCGGTCGCGGTCGTAGTTCTGTCGGCCGTCGCGACGGTCGTCTTAGGTCTGGGATCGACGGCGTTCGCAGAGTGGATCGCGCCCGTCGTGGAGGGGTGGGTATGACTGACGCGGTCTCCGTCCTCCCGTTCCTCGCGGTCCTGCTCCCAGCGGTCGCCATCCCGTTCATCTGGGCGGTGCGGAAGCGCCCGAATCGCCGGGAAGCGGTCACGCTGCTCGCGGCGGTCGGGACGCTGGCCGTCGTGTGGACGATGACCCGGACTCCGACGACGCCGGTCACGCCGCTTGGATCGATCGCCGGTGTCCCCTTCGAGCTGCGGGCGGACGCCGCCGGGCTCCTGTTCGCGCTGCTGGCGAGCACGCTCTGGCTCGTCACGAGCGTCTACAGCATCGGCTACGTCCGGACGGTCGGCGAGGTGGGGCAGACGCGCTACTTCGCGGCATTCGCCGCGAGCATCGCCGCCACGATGGGCGTCGCGTTCGCTGCGAACCTGTTCACGCTGATCGTGTTCTACGAGCTGCTGACGCTCGCGACGTACCCGCTCGTCGTCCACAGCGGCACGGCCGAGGCCCGATCCGCCGGCCGGACGTACGTGGCGTACACCCTCGGCGGCGGCGTCGTCGCACTCGGGGGCATCGTCCTCGTCAACGTCCTCGCCGGGACCGTCACGTTCTCGCCGGGCGGCATCGCCGGACTGGCCGCGGCGGACCCGACGCTCGCGCAGATCGCGTTCGCGCTCCTCGCCGTCGGGTTCGGCGTCAAGACCGCTCTCGTCCCGCTCCACGGTTGGCTACCGGCGGCGATGGTCGCCCCGACACCCGTCTCGGGGCTGCTGCACGCTGTCGCCGTCGTCAAGAGCGGGGTGTTCGCACTCGGTCGGACCGTGCTCTACGTGTTCGGCCCCGAGACGACGTGGGACATCGGCGTCGGGCTCCCGCTGGCGATCGCGGCCGCGGTGACGATGGTCCTCGCAGGGGTCGTCGGGCTCCGACAGGACAACCTCAAACGGGGACTGGCCTACTCGACGGTGAGTCAGCTGTCGTACATCGCGCTCGGAATCGCGCTGGCGACCCCGGTCGCCGTCTTCGGGGCGCTCCTCCACGTCGTCGCCCACGCGTTTATGAAGATCACGCTGTTCTTCGCCGCGGGCGTCGTGTACGCGGAGACGGGCCAGAAGTACGTCTCGGACATCGCCGGCATCGGCCGGCGGCTTCCGGTGACGATGACGGCGTTCGCCGTCGCTGCGGCCGGACTCGTCGGCTTCCCGCTCGTGGCCGGCTTCGTCAGCAAGTTCACGCTCGTCGTCGGTGCGGCCGGCGGACCCGCCCCGGCGTTCGTCGCGGCATACCTGCTTGCGGGTCTGTTGAAACTGCTGTACTTCTGGCCGATCATCTACGTCGCCTTCTTCGGAACGCGGGGCGGTGGAGATCCGGAGAGCCGCCACGCGTTCGCGCCGCCCCACGCCACGGATGGTGGCCACGCTCAGGAGACGGGCTGGACGCACCGGTCGCTCGGGGCCGAAGCCTCCCCGTTCCTGCTGGCTCCCGTCGTCGTCACCGCTGGCGGCGCCGTCGCTCTCGGCATCGCGCCCACCGCGTTTCCGATCTGGGAGCTCGCTGAGACCGTCGTCGCGGAGGTGTTCCAGTGATCGAAACTGTCGCGTCGGTCCCCCCGTGGACCGCCTACCTCCTTGCGGCTGCGGTCGTCCTCTGGGCACCGCGCCGCGTCGGGACCGCTGCCGCGGCCGCACTCACCGCGCTCACGGTCCCGTGGGTACTCAGCGCGCCTGCGGGGAGTTCGCTCACGGTGGCGGCACTCGGGTTCGAGCAGGTGCTGTTCCGCGTCGACGGGCTCACTCGCCCAGTCGCCGCACTGTTCGGATTCGTCGCAGCGATCAACGTCCTCTACAGCCACGGCACCGGCGCCGACGCTCGACAGACCGCGTACGCGCTTCTGTACATGGGCGCCGGGGTCGCGGCAGTCGTCGCCGGCGACTGGCTGACGCTCCTGATCGGGTGGGAGCTACTCGCGGTGACTGCGACCGTGCTGGTCTGGCACTCCGGTGGCGACGCGGTCCGACCGGCGTTCCGCTACGCGGTGTATCACCTTCTGGGCGGTGCATTCCTGGTCGCGGCCGTCGCGCTTCAGTACACCGCAACGGGGAGTTTCGTCTACGACGGCGGTCTCACGGCCGGCGTTCCGACGATTCTCGCCGTCGTCGGCGTCGGCGTCAATCTGGGGTTCGTCGGACTCCACGCCTGGCTCCCCGACACCTATCCCCGGCCCCACGTCGCTGCGAGCGTCGTCCTGGCCGGCTTCACGACGAAAGTCGCTGTCTACGTCCTCGCACGGATCGCCCTCGATGGCAACCTCGTCGTCGTGTGGCTCGGTGCCGTGATGATTCTCTTCGGCGTGACACAGGCGATCCTCCAGACCGATATGCGCCGCCTCCTGTCGTATCACATCATCTCGCAGGTCGGCTACATGGTCGTCGCCATCGGGATCGGAACAGCCGCCGGACTGACCGGCGCTTTCGCACACCTGACAGCGAACGTCCTCTACAAGGGACTGCTGTTCATGGTTGCGGGCGCGATCGTCGCCCGCACGGGTGAGGGATCGCTCAAGCGACTGGGCGGGCTGGCCCGCGAGATGCCGCTCACGTTCGGAACGTTCCTCGTCGCGGCACTCGCGATCACCGGCATCCCCGGCTTCTCGGGATTCGTCAGCAAGGGCCTCGTGACGAAGGCGGTAGAGAGCACTGGCGGAGAGGTCCTGTGGTGGCTGCTCATCGTTGGGAGTGTCGGGACGGTTCTCTCGTTCGCAAAGTTCGGATACTACGCGTTCGTCCGGAGACCACCGGAACCGGTCGCCGTCGCGACGGGCTCTCGAGTCCTGTCGCTCTCGCTGATACTCGTCGCCGTTCCCACGGTACTCTTCGGCCTCTTTCCAGGGGTCTTTCTCGGGGGCTTCGCCGGCGATCCTGCGGGCTTCGAGCCCTACGCCACCAGCGAACTGACGAAGGCGCTGGCGGTGACTGTCGCCGGCGTCCTCGCGTTCGCGCTCCTCAAAGCGCCGCTTACTCACGTCACTCCGGTCGACGTCGACCAGTTGCTTCACCCGGCTGCTGCAGCCGTGGCTGCACAGACAGCGGCGATTGCCGTCGGCGTCGGGACGGCAGCGACACGAGCGAACGCAGCGCTGTCCGACCGTCTCGGATCGCTCGCAGGCCGCGACTCGCCGACGGCCGAAACGACACTCCGTGCAGCACTCTGGGCGCTCACGGCGACTGCCGGACTCGTGCTCGTCGCCGTCACGCTCGCCTGAAACCCACAGCACACCGATGACACCTGAAACACCGATCGCTTGCCGTACCGACCCACGAGGGGCTCAACCGCTCACGCACGTCGACGGCCGGCATATCGAACTACCGAGTCGCTGTCGTCGGACTCCGTCCGGGAGCCGCAGATGACGGCGGACGAACTCGACGAACTGGACCGCCACATCCTCAGGGAGCTACAGCGCGACGCCCGTCACGTTTCGTCTCGGGACATCGCAGCGACGGTGACAGCGTCGCCGAGTACGATCCGAAAGCGAATCCAGCGGCTGGAAGACGAAGGCGTGATCAGCGCCTACCGCGCCGACATCGACTACGAGCGGGCGGGATACAGGGTGTACTTTCAGGTCGTCTGTACCGCGCCGATTCCGGAACGGGCCGCGATGGCCGAGGAGGGGCTCCGTATTCCCGGAGTCATCGGTGCCCGCGAACTGGCGACGGGCCAGCGAAACGTCGTGTTCACCGTTGCGGGCGAGGACAGCAACGATCTGACGCGGATCGCCGCCGCGCTGAGCGAGATCGGCCTGACGATACTCGACGAGGAGCTAATACGTCAGGATCACACCGGAGCGTTCTTCGAGTACATCGAGGGCGGGAACTCGAGCACGGAACGCGCTGACTGAGCTATGCGCTCACGGAGATGCGAGGGGAGGTACACGGCCCCAGCAGTGGGATATTCGGCGAGTCGCGAATTAGCGTCGACGACGTGAACGTATGCGCTAGACACACTCGAACGGTCGAATCACGCGCGAACGGCTGAGAACTCTTTTTGTATAGGTCGACGTTAGTGATTGACGATGGATACAGTGGGGCACAACTGATGCGGGTACTCATCGTCGGGGCTGGCGAAGTCGGCTCCAACATCGCGTTCAGTCTCGCCGAGAGCCACGACGTCATCGTCGTCGACGTAGATCCCGAGACGGTCGAGGAACTCACCTACTCGGGTGATGTCCTCGCAATCCAAGGAGACGGCACGTCCCTTGACGTCCTCGCAGACGCCGGTGTCGGTGAGGCCGACATACTCATCGCCAGCACCGACGACGACGAGACGAATTTAGTCACCTGCGGGACGGCGAAGACGGTGGGTGACTGCTTCACTATCGCTCGCGTCCGGAACGCGAACTTCCTCGACACCTGGGCCCACTCCGAGGGTGCATTCGGTGTCGACTTTATGGTCTCGACGAACCTGCTGACGGCGAACGATATCGTCCGCGTCGTAGGGCTCCCGGCCGCAGTCGACGTCGAACCGTTCGCGGGCGGGCTCGTCCAGATGGCCGAGTTCGAGGTGATAGCGGACAGCGAAATAGCAGGTCGGACTGTCGAGGAGGCCGACAGATTCGAGGCACTGACCTTTGCTGCACTGATTCAGGACGGGAACGTCGCCATTGCTCGCGGACAGACCCGGATCGAAGCCGGAAACAAAATCATCGTCATCGGCAGTCCGGAGAGCGTGCAGGCGTTTTCGAGAACTGTCTCGCCCGCGAACACCCCCGAGCAAGCCCGTGATATCGTCATCATCGGCGGGAGTGATATCGGGTATCATACGGCGAGGCTGCTCGAAGACCGCGGTCTCGAACCGCGCCTGATCGAACAGGATGCGGACCGTGGCCGGCAGCTCGCCGAGGAGCTTGCAGGATCAATCGTGATGGAGCACGATGCGACGGACGTCGAGTTCTTGATCGGTCAGCACGTCGACCGTGCCGATGCGATCATCGCGGCCACGGACAGCGACGAGAAGAACCTCCTCGTCTCGTTGCTCGCGAAAAATATCGGCGTTCGGCGAACAGTCGCTGTCGTCGAAGAGGGACAGTACGCAAACATCTTCGAGGCGGTGGGAGTCGACGTCGCGATCAATCCGCGAGAGACCACGGCTGAGGAGATCGTTCGCTTCACACAGGAGGGCCAGATCGAGAACCTCTCGCTGATCGAGAGTCGGCAGGCCGAAGTACTGGAAATCGAGGTCGACGAAGAGAGCGTGCTCACTGGGCGTCCGATCCGAGAGAGCGTTGCCGAACTCCCCTCCGGTGTCGTTATCGGAGCGATCACTCGGAACCGTGAGTTCGTCGTTCCCCGCGGCGATACCGTCGTCCAGTCCGGGGACCACGTCGTTCTCTTGGTGTCTACCGACGAACTCTCTGCTGTAATGAACGTCGTATGAGGATTCGGGTCGACTGGCGAGTGAGCTGCCGATTGGTCGGAACGATTCTCAAGTGGTTGTGGGTTCCGCTCGCCCTTCCGCTCGGACTTGCCCTGTACGATGGGACGGCACTGCTGCCGTTCGTCCTCCCGATGCTCGGCACGGCCGCGGTTGGGTTCGGACTCGAACAGCTCACCGAGGAGCGTGACTTGCGGGCCCGAGAGGCGTTTCTGATGGTCTCACTGACGTGGCTGAGTATCGCGCTCGTCGGTGCGCTCCCGTTCGTACTCGCTGGCGAGGGGGCGCTCGCAGCGCCCGTGAACGCGCTGTTCGAGAGTATGAGCGGCGTGACGACCACAGGAGCGACGATCATCGTCGCCTTCGACCAACACTCGCGGGCGATTCTCATCTGGCGAGCGGTCCTGCAGTGGCTCGGCGGACTCGGGATCCTCGTCCTCGCGACGGCGGTGCTCTCGCAGCTCTCAGTCGGCGGTGCGCAGCTTATGGAGACCGAGACGCAGACACAGGACGTAAACAAGCTCACCCCCCGGATATCGGAAACGGCAGGTCTGCTCTGGAAGATCTATCTCGGCCTGACCGGCCTGCAGGTGGCAGTCCTGTACGGGCTCCACCTGCTGGGATACGCACCCGAGATGACGCTGTACGACGCCGTGGCACACGCGTTCACGACGATTTCGACGAGTGGGTTCTCCCCACGCGGGGAGAGTATCGCGGCGTTCTCTCCCGCCGTCCAGTGGGCAATCATCCCGTTTATGGCGACCGGTGCGACGAGTTTCATTCTGATCTACTTCGTCACGCAGGGGAACTTCGATCGACTTCGACGCAGTGACGAGTTCCGCTCGTATATCGGAGTCCTGACGTTCTTCACGCTCGGCGTCAGCGGGGTGTTGTTGGTCGACGGGGCACCGTACACGAGTCTCGAAGCGATCGCCCGCCACTCGCTGTTTCAGGTCGTCTCGATCGTCACAACCACCGGCTACGCGAGTACGGACTTCAACCTCTGGTCGTCGGGGGCGAAACATCTCCTGTTCGTCTGTATGTTCATCGGTGGGATGGCCGGGAGCACGACCTGTTCGATCAAAACGCTCCGGTGGCTTGTCGTGATGAAGGCGTTCCGCCGGGACCTGTTCACGGCCTCGAATCCGAGCGCGATTCGACCGGTCCGTCTGAGCGGAAACGTCGTCAGCGAGGAGACGATCCGCGACATCTACGCGTACACGCTCGTGAGCCTCGTGTTCTTCATCGTCGCCACGATCTTCATCGTCGTCGACGCCTCTCGCGTCCGGCTGACGGTGTCAGAGTTCGAGGCGATGAGTGCAGCGGCGGCGACCTTCTTCAACGTCGGGCCGGCATTCGGGATCGCTGGGCCGCTCGAAAGCTACGAGCCGTTTCCGACGTCGACGAAACTCGTGATGGCGTTTCTCATGTGGATCGGTCGGATCGAGATCATTCCGGTACTGGTGTTGTTGACGCCGTCGTACTGGCGGTCGTAGGAGGTCCGTCTCGGGGGCTACGCGAGACCGACCGGATGGCCGTCACTCCGAGTCGCCGCGAGTTCGACGAAGTCGAGATGGACGCTGGCAGGCGCGGCTCAGAGACTAACAGGTCCGACTTCGGCGACGCCGCGGGCGTGGCGGCTGCGTGGCCGACACCTGCATCGAAGCGCTCGACCTCGAGGTGATGCGGAAGCCCCGCGGCACGCGACCCCGGCACTCAGGAGTCCCGGATCGTGGTCGCAACGTCGACACTCACCGGCCTGACCGCACGACAGGTCGAAGCGGCGACGACGTAGTCGATGGCGCCGAACGCCACCGACTGAACGCTGACCGACCCCGACTCCCGTTCGAGTCGATCGTCGGTCCACCTGACCTCGGTGGCGTACCACGGAAGCATCGCACGGACGAGTAGTTCGCCGCGGTCGGCGGCGCGTGCATACTCTACGGCTTCGATCGCGTCGTCCCGAAGCTTGCCGACGTCCTCGACACTCTCGACGGCGACGTCGTCGCCGCCTTCGACCCGCTTGCGCAGGGTAGTGAACGCTCTCGCGTACACCAAGGCGTCGGCTGCGCCGAGGACGTCGCTCGCGAGGTGGGGCCCCTCGTCGGCTTCGAGCGCGTCGTTCGCGCGGTGTCTGGCTTCGGAGCCGATGCTGGCGAGCGCCCTGACGCCCGTTGTCTCACCGACGTCTCGGTCGACGAGTGCCGCCGGGTTGTCGACGTCTTCGGCCGGGAGCGACCCCATCTGACCGCGAATCCGCTCTCGGAGTTCCGCGCGAGCGGTCTCGAGGTGCGAGCGCTGCTCTCCTGTCGCGTCGAGACTCGCTCGGAACCGATCGAAGACGTACGAGGCGACCGCGACACTCGTCCGAGCTCGCTCGTAGTCCTCAGCGAGGTCAGCTACGTCGAGTACTGTACCGGCGGTGCGGCGGTCTTTCCTCCCCGAGGCGAGCCAGGTCCGTGCGGACTGGATCTTCGCTTCGACCTCGCCGTGGACGACGACTGCGCGGACCGGGTCGTCGCCGACGTACGACCACCGTGCGAGGACGTCCTCGACCGCACTCGTGATGGCAGGGGCCTCCGCAGTGAGCTCCGACAGCGTCAGTTCCCCCGCGGTGACATCCTCCTCGCCGTAAACGGCGAGGCTTCCCACGCATGGGGAATACCAGTCAGTCGTCGTCCCCAGACTCTTCGAGTCTGGTGGGCTGCACGAGACCGTCGGTCTCGTGAACGCTGGTAGAGGGTTCCGACTCTTGGAACGCCGTGAGCATCATCTGCGCTGGTGCGCTCGTCTCACGGTGAGTCGTGGCGGTGTCACTACCGCTCCCATCCCGAAGCGAGTCATCGCGTCCGGCCTTGTCAAGCGGGACGCTCTCTCCCCACGGGTCAATCCGTCGTGCGATGTTCGCGGAAGCGTTGATGTCGGCTTGAAACGTCGAAACGTGACAGTCGTCGTTCGGACACCGGAACTCGGCTTGGGAGTCCCGACGACCGATACGGTGACACGAGTGGCACGTCTGAGACGTGTACGCCGGATTCACGTACTCGACCGGGATGCCTGCGTCCGTCGCCTTGTCCTCGATGCGTCCTTGGAGTCGGGCGAACGCCCACGAGTGAAGGCGACGGTTCATATATTTCCCGTAGTCGAGTCGTTCTCGGATGTACGTCAGGTTCTCCATCACCAACACGGGGTTCTCGAACTGCTTGGCGTACTCAACGGCTTCCCGAGACGCCTTCTCCACGATGTCGGTGAGCGCGTTCTGGTAGTGGCCGAACCGTTCGTCGGTACGCCACTCCGAAGCGCCACGCTCTTGGAGTCGTTTCAGGGTCGTGTGCATCTCTTTCCGAAGATGCTTCGCCCTGCTTCCGCTACGCACGAGCGGGTCAGTCGGAGAACCGTCCTTGAGGGCACAGCCCGTAATAAGGGCGGTTTCTCCGATGTCTAAGCCGATGTGCGTGGCGTCACCGTCCGTCGTTGGTTCTTCGACCGGGTACTCGACGGTGACGTGCAGTACCCAGTTCTGTCGGTGCTGTTGAAGTCGTATTTCGCCCGCCTTCGCCTCCTCCGATACGAGGTCGTGCCAGAGGTCTTCCTGTTCGGGGTTGATGCGGAGCGGTATCCAGAAGTTCGTTCCGCGCCCCGTCGGGGAACCCACCACGTAAACTCGTAGTCGCGTTCTTCGGAGTGGTCGAACTTCGCGGCTTGGTTCGTGAACCGTATCGGGTGGCTGTCGTCCAACTCCTGCGCGTTGTACGTCTTGCGGAGTTTCGGGACGTAGTTGCAGAGCGCGGCTTTGGCCTGATACGGTAGGTCGTAGGGCGTCACGATGTCACTCACCGCCGACATAGTACTCGCCCCGGAGTCGAACGCTTCTTGCAGACCGTCACGGTACGTTTCGAGCAGGTCGTTGAGTTTTGACTGCTTGTGCGTGGTGGGTGACGCGAACGTCGCCTGCAACGTTTTCGTGACGGTCGTGGACATCGCTACCGGTCCTCCACGTACTCCATCAGCACGTCGATGCTCACCTGTCCGGTGGTGGCGAGGAAGTACCCCGGTTGCCAGAACGCGCTGTCGAGCGCCTGCCGAACCTCGGGGTTCTCGTCACGGATTTTGCGAGACGAGACGCCCTTGAGTGAGTTGATGAACTTGGTGAGGTTCGTGGTGGGCTTCGCCGTGAACAGGATATGAACGTGGTCGGAACCACCGTTGACGTTCTGGATGTTCACGCCGAAGTCCTCGGAGATGTCGCTGGCAATCTCACCGACCCGTTCTGCGATTTCGTCGGTGAGTAGGTCTGCGCGGTACTTCGTGACGGTCACAAAGTGATATTGGAGCGCGTAGACCGTGTGCGACCCGGTTTCGAGGTTGTACTTCATTTGGCCGTACTGATTTCTACACACCCAATTCTAATAAGCGTTTGCGGTCGTGGGGTATTCGGCCTGCAACCGACGGTGGTTCGTGTAGGAGTTGTCGGCTTCACGCCCGCCCTAAATGGCGGGATTCTCGCCTTGAAAAAAGATAGACGAACAGGAGCGTGATACCGACGAACAGTCCGAGGAGCGCGACGTATCGCGGTAGTGGTGTGACTCCAATTGTTTTCCACGACGGACTGTTGAAAAGCAGAAAGGTCACAGCGAGGAGTAGAATCGGAAACGTTCGGCCCACCAGCCTGAACCCCAGATCGAGATGTGCGACGACGCGACGGAGGTTCCAGGCCGTCATCGGAACGAGACCGTAACTTGTCGAGTAGTAGATAAAAACGAGTTGAATCGCGTGTGCGAGGATCGTCAGCCCGGCGGTACGGCGACTCCGGGTCCAGAGAGCCAGTGCCGCAGGCGCGAAGAGATACACACTGACTTCGACGAAGCCGATGGTCTCCGGTACGCGCCGTGCCGGCATCCCTCGAACGCGATTGGCGATGGCCCAAATCCCGACGAGGACGAGAAACGCACCGGCCACTGCGACGGCGTTCCGCCACAGTGGCCACGTTCGGTTGACGACGACGAACACAGAGACCAGAAACGACAGCGTCAGTACGGGTACCGTCCGTGGAAGCACCTTCTCTGTCACCGTGTAGTCGACAATAAAGTGCGGAACGCCTTGACGGACGAACCACTGTTCGGTCGCCTGGATCGTGTCGTCGCAGCCCGCGTCGGCGGGTCGCCCAGTTGCCTCCTGTAGCGTATCGGCGTCCATCGTCCTCACGGTGCAGTCTCGTCGGTCACTCACCCGCAGGCACGACGCGAGGCATATCGTACGACCCGTCGACCAGCGACCAGTAGGGGCCGTAGAAGATGACCTGCTGGAGTCCGTAGAGGTATGCGTCTTCGGCGATCGATGCTATCTCGGAATCGCGCCCGTGTACTGTCATTGGACTCGTGTGTTCGTTCGTCGGTCCGGACCTGCGGTCCAGACGGCCCACCGATGCGGGTGTCGGCCGTTTCGTTCGTCGGTCCGTCGTCGACGCCGCGTCAGGCTGGGAACGGTTCCGATACCGCGGTGAGTCCCACGCGTGGTGGACGACCGCTTCGAGGCTGACGTTCGGTTCGCCGTCTCGAAGTCGCTCGCAGAACTGCGTGTCCGTTGGAGGTCTCCGGTCACCCAGTCACCTCTGCGGTGGGGAACAGATACCGCCCGTCGAGAATCTCCTCGTGGGGGCGGTAGAGCCGAACCACGTAGTTCCACTCCTCCGGAGTGTAGAGGAAGTTCGGCTGGTCGGGGTCGCCGCCGAAGTGGATCGTGACGCTTCCGTCGTCGTTCCGCTCGGCGGTCACGTCGTTGACGGAGTAGGCGTCGTACTCGTTCTCCTCGAGATACCAATCGCGGTTGTAGACGGTGACCGACCAGAAGCCGTCGACGGGCACGTCCCGGACAGTGAGGGTGTGCGGCGTTTCACCGTCGTTTTGCTCAGGTGTCCGGGTCAGATAGAACGCCTCAGACTCTGCCAGTCCGCCCCATTTGTACACTGCGCTGGCAAGGAGCCGTTTCACGGGGTCGACCTCGCCGACGTCACCGTAGGCACCCCGCAAGTCCTCCATCGTTCTCCCGACCGTTGCGAGCGCCGTCTGGAGCTCGTCGAAGGATTGACGATCCCAGTTGGCGGTCTCGAACGTCCCGGTCGAGTCTTGGTGCACCGAGATCTCGTCTTGGAGCGTCTGGGCGCTCTGCAGATCCTCCGGGTCAGTTGGGTCGACAAACGTGCGGACTCCGAGAGCGACGTATCGCGTCCCGATCTCATCTCGGGTAACCGTGTACTCGCCGGGAGCGTGGAGAACCCGCTTTTGATACTGATCTTGGTTGTCTACTTCGATCGACTGGTACCGGTCTCCGCTGTCGGGTTTGACGACGGTGAGCGGTTCGCTCAAATCGAAGAGACCGAGCGAGTAGAGCGTGTCACGATTTGGTTGCCTGGGCATCGCTTCTTGCTCTTCGACGGGGGTGAGAGTCCGGTTGTGATGCAGTTCACCGAACCCTCCTCTTTCGGCGATGAAGTCCTTCCAGAACAGCTCGAACTGGGCGCGCGGGAAGTTCTCCCACGTGACCGGGACCACGTCCGAAGGGGGCGTTTCGCGGCTCGCTTGCGAAGCACCGACGGGCTCGGTATCGGGGAACTGGTAGCTCCCGTCGAGGATCTCCTCGTGGGGGCGATAGAGCCGGATCATGTAGTTCCACTCCTCCGGAGTGTGGAGGAAGTTCGGCTGGTCGGGGTCGCCGCCGAAGTGGATCGTGACGCTTCCGTCGTCGTTCCGCTCGGCGGTCACGTCGTTGACGGAGTAGGCGTCGTACTCGTTCTCCTCGAGATACCAATCGCGGTTGTAGACGGTGACCGACCAGAAGCCGTCGACGGGCACGTCCCGGACAGTGAG
>QPLR01000007.1 GCA_003665935.1 Halobellus sp. Atlit-31R
AGAGCGGCAGGGCGACACCCGTACCCATCCCGAACACGGAAGTTAAGCCTGCCAGCGTGCGAGGTAGTACTGGAGTGAGCGATCCTCTGGGAACACTGGCTCGCCGCCTCCACTCATACACGGATCCAGATCCGAACACGGACCTAGATCCAAATCGAGCCCGCGGGCACTCGCCCGTGGGCTCTTTTCATTTCGAACGAGTACCGCTAGGCTTAAACGCCGTAGCGGAATAGAGACAGTTGCGCCAAGGTGGCAGAGTCTGGCCGAACGCGTCCGCCTGCAGAGCGGATCATCGCCGGTTCAAATCCGGCCCTTGGCTTGTATTGTACCTCCAGTAGGGACGTCCACACGATTTCGAGTCCCGGGCGTCGACGTAGCGTGCGACCGATCGACGACACCCAACGGATCCGCCACCATAGAGCCTCGAACGTGCTACAGCCGGGAGACCCGCCCGGAGCTGCGGTACGATCAGTCGACTATCAAACGGTCGAGTAGTCGGTGCGTCGACGCCAGCAAGACAGCATAACTGCTAGCAGACGAGCAGTATCCGTCCAGATTCTCACAACCGACCAGATGGCGTCCCGAGCGGTCTACTCGCCTATAGTCTCACTATAGACAAAGAGATCGCTCTTGTTGCTATACGCTGATCAGAGAGGTTAGATCGGTACTGGAACGTATATATAAATTATTCGATACTTATATCAACAGACGCTCCGGCGATATCAGTGATGGCAGACAACGGCTCCAGTCGTCGACGTACGTTTCTGAAAACATCGGCTGTCGCTGTCGCGGCAGGACTCGCGGGCTGTATGGGATCGGGCGGTGGAAGCGGCGGATCCGACAGTTCCGGTAGTGGCTCCGGGGACCCGATGCTCGCCGAGGACTCGACGTTCGAGTTCTCGAACCCCAACTGGGCGGAGAACAACTACCTCGCGAACGCGCTCGTCGACGAGAACTACCAGCGGGGTCAGCGGGCCGACCTCGAACGGATGGGAGATCGGGAAGTCGAGGAGGTACCCCACGGCAGTCCCGTCAGAGAGGCCCCCGAGGACGAAAGCGAGTGGATCGACCCCGACACGATCGTCTTCACCGAGAGCCCGAGCGAGGACGTCGAAGGTCGGTACGAAGACGACTTCCAGGCCGTTCTCGATCGGATCGAAGAGGAGACTGGCAAGAACGCAGAGTTCCAGAAGGTAACGAGTTACGCTGCCTCCGTCGAGGCGATGCGCTCGGAGCGCGCACACGTCGCGAACTTCTCGACCGGGACCACCGCGTTCGCGGTCAACCTCGCCGGTGCAGTTCCTTTCGCCGTCGGGATGGCAGACAGCGGAGCGTTCGGCTACCGACTGTTCGCGACGACGCGAGCCGACGCCGACGACATCCAGAGCGTCGAAGACTTCGCGCGCGACGACGTGAACGTCGCGCACTCGGAACCGGCGTCGAACTCCGGCCACCAGGCGCCGTCGGCGTTGTTCGACCAGAACTTCGGCGTCACGCCGGACGAAGACTACGAGATCTCCTTCTCCGGTGGCCACTCCCAGACCACTCGCGGGATCGCCGCGGGTGACTACGACGCTGGCCCGATCTGTTCGACCTGTCTCGTCGACACCGTCGAGGGCGACAGCAACCTCAGCTTCGACGACTTCAAAGTCGTCTGGGCGTCGAATCCGTTCCCCAACGGCCCGCTCGCGTACCGATACAATCTCCACCCGGATATCGTCGAGGGCATCCGGAAGGCGTGGCTCGACACCGACTTCAGTGGGACCCGCTACGCGGAACGAACCGACTACACCCAGTTCCTCCCCATCGAGTACAAGCGCCACTGGTACGACATAATGGTCATTCAGGGGTACAACGGCGTCGAGTACACCCAGGGCTCGCTCAGCGAGTAGATGCTCGACGTAACCGACCTGCAAAAGACGTACCCGACCGGTGACGAGGCGCTGACGGGCGTCGACCTCACAGTCGAAGGTAGCGAGATGGTCGCGATGATCGGACCGAGCGGGGCTGGCAAGAGTACGTTCATCAGATGCGTCAACCGGCTCACTGAACCGTCGGCGGGCGCCGTCGAACTCGACGGGACCGATCTGACCGGGCTCGACGCCGACGAACTCAGGACGGCCCGCCGCGACATCGGGATGATCTTCCAGGAGTACAACCTCGTCGAGCGGCTGACCGTGATGGAGAACGTCCTCACTGGCCGCTTGGGATACGTCTCCGCGTGGGAGGCGTTCCGTCGGAGTTTCCCCGACGAGGACGTCCAGCGGGCGTTCGAGGTCCTCGACCGAGTCGGCCTCGGCGACATGGAGAACAAACGCGTCGACGAGCTCTCCGGCGGGCAGCGCCAGCGGGTCGGCATCGCGCGCGCAGTGATCCAAGAGCCGAAGATCCTGCTGGTCGACGAACCGACGTCGAGCCTCGATCCGGAGACGTCAGACACGGTGATGCGACTCCTGACGGACATCGCCACGGAACAGGACGTCCCCGTCCTGATCAACATCCACGAGGTCGACCTCGCGCTCGCGCACGCGGATCGCATCGTCGGCCTCCACGCGGGCGAGCTCGTCTTCGAGGGGACCCCCGCCGAACTCGACGAGGACGGTCTCGACCGCGTCTACCGCGGAGCCGCCGTCCCCGACCGCGAGACGGCCGACTCCTCGGAGTCAGGGCGCGGTGCCGACGACAGCGGCTCGCTCGAACCGCCCGAACGATCTCCGACAGGGGGGCTCTGAGTTGGCAGCGGACTCCCGGAAGTGGGAGCGGCCGACCGCGTTCGGCCGCCGCGAGATCAAATACGGCGTTTACGGACTCATAACGGTCTTTTTCGCGTGGTCCGCAGTCGGGATCGGCGTCGATCCGCTCCGTCTCCTCGAGGGGATCGGACGCGGTGTGACGCTGTTAGGCGACTTCTTCCCGCCGAAGGCGACTCCCCGGCAGGCCGATCGGATCGTCGCCAAGATGCTCGAGAGCGTCGCGATGGCGATGGTCTCGACGGTCACGGGGATTCTGCTGAGCGTCCCGATCGCGTTTATGGCTGCGGAGAATCTCTCGCCGAAGCCGCTGTACTACCTCAATCGCGGCTTCATCTCTATCTCCCGGGCGTTCAACGCGATCATCATCGCGATCATCGCAGTGAAGGCTGTCGGCTTCGGTCCGCTCGCCGGAATCATCACGATCACGTTCAAGACGGTCGGCTTCTTCTCGAAGCTCCTCGCGGAGGACCTCGAGGACATCGATATGGGGAGCGTCGACGCGGTTCGCGCCGCCGGCGCGTCGCCCGTGCAGACGCTGCTCTACGGCGTCGTCCCGCAGATCGTGCCGCGGTTCGCCGGGCTCTCAGTTTACCGGTGGGACATCAACATCCGCACGTCGACGATCGTTGGCATCGTCGGCGCGGGCGGGATCGGGGCCGTGTTGTTGACCGCCTTCGAGCGGTACGAGTACCAGTACGTCGCGGCGATCCTCGTCGCGATCATCGCAGTCGTGCTGGTGGCTGAGGGTGTGAGCGCCTTAGTCCGTCGGAGGTATCAGTAATGTCGACGGACACACCCAGTTGGGAGCGCTTCGACCGTCGTCGTCGACTCGGCCGCTTCGTCGGCACGCTGACCGCAGCGCTCGTTGTCGTCGCCTCGTGGGCGTATATGGACATCTCCTTCGTCGACGCCGGCAGCATCCCCCGTGAAGTCAACGACCTCCTGACGCGGATGTATCCGCCGGACGTGGGGTACACCACGTCGATCGTCACGCCGCTGATCGAGACGATCCACATCGCAGCGCTCGGGACGGCCGGGGCACTCGTGTTGGCAGTCCCGGTCGCACTCCTCGCGGCCGAGAACACGACACCCAACCGCGCGACCTACTGGCTCGGGAAGGTTCTCGTCACGGTGAGCCGCTCGGTCAACACCATCGTGTGGGCGCTCATCTTCGTCGTCGTGTTCGGCGCGGGGCCGCTGGCGGGCACCGTCGCCATCGCCTTCCGCTCGGTCGGATTCCTCGGCAAACTGCTCGGTGAGGAGATCGAGGAGATCGACTTCGGGCAGGTCGAAGGCGTCCGCGCCGCCGGCGCGTCGCCCGTACAGACGCTTTTGTACGGGATTCTTCCACAGGTGAAGCCGGCGCTCGTCGGGCTCTCGGTGTACCGGTGGGACATCAACGTCCGCGACTCGACGGTTCTCGGCTTCGTCGGCGCGGGCGGGATCGGCGTCCAGCTGTTCCGCGCGGTCAACTCCTTCGCGTGGCAGTCGGTCGCGATGGTGCTCGTCGCAATTCTCGGCGTCGTGATCGCGAGCGAGGGCATCTCGGCGTACGCCAGACGGCTCGTGCGGTAAGTCCCGCCGTCCCACTCCTCGGTATCGGGCAGAGCGGGCGGCGAACGTGCTCTTGGCTTCGGAGAGCGGGCGGCGAACGTGCACTTGCCTTCGGAGAGCGAGCGGCGAACGTGTCCTTCGCCGTGGGGTGTAAGCGGCGAACGTGTTCTTCAGTTCGGGGAGCGCCTCCGATACGTACCGCCGAAACGGCGTCCGCGAAACGGTAACCGTTATACGCCACGTGACCAAACGCGGAGATATGCAACGACGTGCCGCTGCGATTTACGTCGCACTCTTCATCGTCATCGGTGCGGCCTCGTACTCGCTCGTCGCGACCGCACAGGCGCCCCACGTCGAGTTCGAGAGTCCGGACTACGAACTCACGCAGGGCGATCAGTTCCAGGCCGGCGGACAGACGTACTCCGTCTCGTCGATCACGACGTCCGAACAGGGAGGCGGTCACGGTTCGGCGGCGACTACGGTCGTCGAAGGTGAACTCCAGTACACGAACCAGTCTGCGCGCTACACCGCCACCTGGGAGAACAACTCCACTCAGTCGTTCGATGGACTCGAGTGGCGTGTGCTCGCCGGCAGTGGCGAGGAGCCCACGACGGTGACGCTGCGCGAGGAGATCAACGAGACCGCCATCCTCCAGGACGATCCGACGGTGAGCGAGGAGCTGGTGACGCAGAACGGCACTCGCTACGTCGTCCGTAACGGATCCGAACTCGTCGCCGCCAGCGAGTACTTCCCCGAACCGCGGACGCAGACGTTCGCCGAGGGCGACACCCTTCAGTACGAGGGGAACGCCAGCACCGTCGACTCGGTGACGACGAGCGAGGTCACGCTCGCGTGGACGGCCCCCCGAACGAACACCGTCGGCGTCAGCCAGCACTCGAACGTCACGCTGGGCGGCCAGACGTACCTCGCGCACTTCCCCGACCAGTCGACGCTGCAGCTCACCCAGGACTTCGAGAGCTTCAGGCAGCAGAACGCCGAGATCGATCAGTTCACGCTCCACAAGAACGGGCTGTGGGGTGTCAGCCTCACCTCGTTCCTGACCGTGGTCTTCCTCGTCGGCTTCGCGTATCTGCCGTCGCGGTACTGATCGGATCCGACTTCTTCGGTCACTCGCTTCCCGCGTGGTGGTCCCCACCCCGCCACCGTTGCCGCTGCATCCTGTGACGGCTGCGACCACCCGACAACACTACGACTGGGACACTCCCCGCCGCGCTACTCGTCGAAGAATGCAACCGTAATGACCACACCGAGTGTGTGATTTCGCGGCGCGACTCGGCTCTGCGTGGGTGACAGCCCCCGCCTCACTGCTCGTCGACGTCCGGGCCGCCGGCGTGCGGTTCCCGAGACGTCTCGGATCCGGAGTCCGTGCTCCGACAGACGGCTGCCAGTTCCACGTCGTCGATCACGGCCCCGTCGACGCCGCGCGCCCGTAGCTGCCGTACCGCCGCTTCGTCCGCGATCGTCCACGCGTTGACGCCGAAGCCGCGACTGTGCGCTTCGTCGACGACGTCGGTCTCCAGACAGAGCGCCACGTCCGGATGGACGTAGTCACAGTCGAGTTCGGCGGCTACGTCGAGTGCTGCACCGATCTCGTACTCGTCAGCCGGCCTCTCCCCTCCGTGGAACAGGAAGGCGAGCGAGTCGGCACCGGCGTCGCGTGCGGCCGCAACTTCGGCCGGCCGGAACGAGGAGACGATCACTTCGTGGTCGTAGCGCGCAGCGATCTCGACGGTCTCCGCAGCGACGCCCGCTGCTTTCAGTTCGAGATTCAGTCCGACAGCGCTGGGTACGGTCTCGAACACCTCCGTCACTGTCGGGATGGACGCGCCGCTGTCGAGGACCGACACCGACCTGAGTTCCGCGAGGGGCGTCGACGCGACGTCGCCAGTCGTGTCCGTCACTCGGTCTAACGTTTCGTCGTGGAAGACGACGAGTTCGCCGGAGCCGCACCGGCGGACGTCGGTCTCGATCATATCGACGACCGGTGCAGAGCGCTCGAACGCTCGCAGCGTGTTCTCGGGGTACTGCACCGGACAGCCCCGGTGCGCGATCGGTCGCACGCTAGCGCCCCCGCGTCGGTCGGCCGTGGCTCGGTCCAGTCACGGTTCCGGGTGAGTAGAGATCGCGTCCGTCGAGGTGCGTTCCCGCGGGGAGGAGTGGTAGATGGCCTCCCCCGCCGTGTCGAACACGTGCAGGCGCGCTTCGTCGACGCCGAGTGTCAGCGTCTCGCCCGGATCGATGGCGCTCCGTGCCGCCGCCTTCACGTGGATCACGTCGTCGCCGACCAGGCAGTGGACGAGCAGGGACTCACCGAGCGGTTCGGTGACTGTCACGTCGGCCTCGAACGTCGGGACGTCGTCGTCGAGGTTCGCGGCGAGTGAGACGTCCTCCGGTCGAACACCGAAGAACGCCGACGGCTGCGGAGCCGACACCCCGTCGGCGTTCGGCAGCGGCAACTCGAACTGCTCGTGTCGGGCGCTGACGCCGTCGCCCTTCGAGACGAGCTCGACGGGGAGGATGTTCATCGCGGGGCTGCCGATGAACTCCGCGACGAACCGCGTCGCAGGGTAGTCGTAGAGCCGCTGCGGCGGATCGACCTGTTCGATCTGTCCGTCGTTGAGGACCGCCACCCGATCACCGAGCGTCATCGCTTCGGTCTGGTCGTGGGTCACGTACAGCGTCGTTGCGTCGAGCTCGCGATGTAGTTGCAGAAGCTCCGCACGCATCTGAACCCGCAACTTCGCGTCGAGATTGCTCAGCGGCTCGTCGAGCAGGAACACCTCGGGTTCGCGGACGATCGCGCGACCGATCGCGACGCGCTGTCGCTCTCCCCCGGACAGTTCGCTGGGTCGCCGGTCGAGCAGCTCCTCGATGTCGAGAATTCCTGCGGCCTCGCGGACGCGCTCGTCGATCTCCGTGGTAGAGTAGTCGCTGACGGACTTCATTCCGAACTTCATGTTCTCTGCGCCCGTCATATGCGGATACAGCGCGTAGTTCTGGAACACCATCGCGATGTTGCGCTCTTTCGGCTCCAGTTCGTTGACGCGGCGGTCGCCGATGTGGAGTTCGCCGTCGGTGATCCCTTCGAGTCCGGCGATCATCCGGAGCGTCGTCGACTTCCCACACCCCGACGGTCCGACGAGTACGAGAAACTCCTCGCTTTCGACCTCGAGATCGATGTCGTCGACTGCCGTTACGTCGTCGAACCGCTTCGTGAGTCCTTCGATAGTTATCTCAGTCATTGTGTGTCACTTCTGTTGGATTGCCAGCGTCTCGAGCAGCGGCCGGTGCATCACGACGAGCACGGCAAGCGGCGGGAGCAGCGCCAGCACGGCACCGGCCATAATCAGCCCCCAGCGAGTGAGCCCCGACTGCGAGGCCGCCTGCAGGAACCGGAGGCCGACCTGTACGACCTGCTTGCTCTGGTCGCTGACGATGATGAGCGGCCACAGATACTGATTCCACGCGTAGATGAACGTGATCACCGAGACGCCCGCGATCATCCCCTTCGACATCGGAATCAGCACTTCCCAGAGGAATCGCAGCGGGCCGACGCCGTCCAGATGTGCGTTCTCTACGAGCGAGGCCGGGATCGACATGAAGTGCTGTCTGAACAGGAAGACGGCCGTCGCGCTCGCGATGTACGGGCCGGTGATCGCCATCAGCGTATTCCCCCAGCCGAGCCGCGCCATCAGATCGAACAGCGGCACGATGCGGACCGGAACCGGCAACAGGAGCGTGAGGAGGACGAACATAAACACCGCGCGTTCGTACGGGAACCGGTAGTAGACGAGTGCCAGCGCAGCGAACAGCGACAGCGTCACCTTGCCGACGACGATGATCACAGACATCACGACGGAGTTGAGCATATACTCGCCGAAGCCGTACTGGCTCAGCGCAGTCTGGTAGTTCGAGAGCCCTTCGCTGCCGACCCCGACGTTCGTGATCTGGTACACCTCCGTCGTGTTCTGGGTGCTCATCACGAGCGCCAGCAGCAGCGGCAGCCCCATGAGGAGGATCGACACGATCAGCCCGCCGTGAACGAGCACCTGTCCGGTTTCGACGTCCTCCGGCAGCACGCGCTCGGCAACGGACTCCGTGGTGGGTGACTTCTCCGTCGCCATCTACGGTCCCTCGTGACTTCCGACAGTGGATTCTGTGTGGGTTTCTCGCATCTTATCCTCCGTAGTGGGCGTAGCTCTCGGACAGTCGCAACTGGACGTACATCAGGATCGCCACGATGGCGAACAGCACGACCGATTCGGCCGAGGCCAACCCGAGGCTACTGAACTCGAACGCGTCGCGGTAGAGCTTGAAGATCAGCAGATTCGTCGCGCCGCTCGGCCCCCCGCTCGTCATCAGGTCGACGAGCGGAAACGTCGCAAAGAACGCGTAGATCGTGTCCATCACGACCAGAAAGACGAGCGTCGGCGACATCAGCGGGATGTATACCCGACGCAGCATCTTCAGGTGGCCGACCCCGTCAATCTCGGCCGACTCCGTGAGCGTCTCGGGGATGTTGTTGAAGGCGGCGACCATGAAGATGATGTTGTATCCGAGTTGTTTCCAGATCGCTACCACCGCGACGACCAGGAACGCCTGTGGGCCGTTCGTGAACCAATCCAGGGAGATCCCGGTGAGCGCTCCCAGGTAGTAGGTGATGATCCCCAGCGAAGGGTGCAGCAAGAACAGGAGCACTGACGCGGCGACGGCTGTCGGGAGCGCGTAAGGCCAGATCGCCGCGATCAGATACGTCGACGCCCCCACGTTGACCTCGAAGAGGAGATACGAGACGAAAAGCGAGACGGCGAGCGTCCCGACGACGACGACAGCGGCGAACGCGACGGAGATCGCGAAACTCGAGTGGTACTCGGACGACGTTGCGAGCGTGACGTAGTTCTCCAGTCCGACGAAGACCTTCTGACTTCCTAGCAGGATCGTCTGTGAGAGACTCAGCCGAAACGTCTCGAGCCCGGGATAGTAGAGGAACGCGACGAGCACGACAAACGTCGGTAAGAGCAACAGAAACGCCTGCCACTTCGATTCGTACGGTTTTGTGAATTCAGACATACTTTCGATGCGAAGCGGGGTGGTTTCGAGACGGTGCGACCGTTGGGCCTATCACGTGGACTACTCGACTCTGTCGTTGTAGCTCTGCAGGGTCTCGTCGACGTCGCGTTTCATCTGCGAGAGCCCGTCGCTGACGTTCGTGTTGCCCTGGATCATACTCACGTACCCCTCCTCGATGATCGTCCGAACTTCGGGGAACGGGCCCATCAGTGCGCCGCTCGTCGCGGTGGTACTCTCGGTTTCGTTCAGCTGGTCGATCGCAGTTCTGAACGCCGGGTTCTCCTCGTAGAAGCCGTCGTCTTCCAACTGTGTGATCGCTTCCTTCCGCACGGGGAAGTAGCCGGTACCGCGGTGCCAGCGCGCCTGCTGCTCCGGCTGCGTCATAAAGAGCAGCAGTTCGGCGGCTGCCTGCTGTTGGGCGTCCGACAGTCCCTTCGGGATCCACAGCGACGCCCCGCCGATCGGTAGGCCGGTCCGCTCGCCGTTCGGTGCCGGGAGATACGCGGTGTCGAGTTCGAATCCGTTGTCGGCTGCGCCCTGCTGCATCGGGGCGATGCTCGACGTCGAGTAGACGATCATCCCCGTCTTCTGCGTCAGGAAGGCCTGCTGTGCCTCGCCCCACGCCTCGATTCCGGGATTCAGATACTGATCCTGCCCGTACAGGTCGGTCCACCACTCGAAGATGTTCTGTGCGGCGTCGCTGTCGAGATTGGACTCCGTTGCGCGCCCCGAGCGTCCGTTCTCGTTGTTGACGAGCGTCTCGTCCTGCTGGGCGAACCAGCCCTCGACGAACCACGAGTGGTTCGGGAACGTCATCCCCTTCTCGACGACGCCCTCGCTGGTCAGGGTGTTGCTGGCTTCGGTGATGCCCTGGTACGTCTGCGGCGGATCGTCCGGGTCGAGACCGGCCTCCTCGAAGGCGTCCCGATTGTACAT
Organism: Halobellus sp. Atlit-31R; assembly: GCA_003665935.1. Classification (GTDB taxonomy): domain Archaea; phylum Halobacteriota; class Halobacteria; order Halobacteriales; family Haloferacaceae; genus Haloquadratum. The sequence goes on from QPLR01000007.1 coordinate 10,335, forward strand.
CATTATCGCGTTGCTAGAGTTGAACGGCATCGAGTTTAGTTTGCCGTCCACCCGATAGAAGTCCAGCACCGGGTCGAGGAAGTTGTCGTAGTTGATCCGGTCGCTCGGGATGATGTCCTCGACGGGGACGAACGCCTCACTGTCGATGGTTAGCTGGGTTCCGATCTCGAAGATCTGAGAGAGCGCCGGCGGGTTTCCGGAGCTCACCGCCGACGTCGTGGCGTTGAGATTGTCGCGGTAACTGTTTCGGGAGGTCGTTTCGACGGTGACGCCGTCGTTTTGCTCCTCGAAACTGTTGGTGATGTCGTCGACGCGCTGCGCGAGATCCCCGCCCATCGCGTGCCAGAACTTGATCGTGACTGACTCCCCACCGCTGGATCCCATCGTCGTTCCGCCCGACTCGCCGTCGCTCTCACTCTGTCCGGAGCAGCCTGCGAGTCCAGCGACTGTCGCCGCACCTGCGCCTTTGAGAAACATCCGTCTGGATTTTCGGCCTTTCATTTTGTACTCACCAAAGAGTTCTGGCGCACCTTCTAATTCGTTGGTATGATTGATATATACATCTCCGTGATATGTAGTAGTGGACTCCTGATAATAATTCCCACGGTAGCGATTCCTGCGACGCTAGCGGTACACGAGTCCGGGCGCGCGAGTAGCGTACACGCGCGACTGTCGGTTGCGTCGACGGTCCCGGTCGAGCCGTCGACCGTGAGCCCGTTACGGCTGGGTTGACTGGGCCGCGAGCGCTGTTTCGAGTGACTCGGAGACCTCCCGGAGCGCCCTCGGGAGGTGTTCGTGAAGGACGGCACCGTCGATCCGATACGTCGGTCCGGCGACGCTAAGTGCGCCGGCAACGGCCCCGTCGGGACCGGTCACTGCCGTTCCGAGACTCCGCATCCCCTCGGTGTACCCCTGATCGTTGACAGCGTACCCGTTCTCACGAATCTGTTCGAGTGCTTCGAACAGGCTCTCGCGGTCCGTGATCGTGTACTCGGTTCGCTCCGGGAGTCCGCGTCGGTCGACGATCCGTCGGACGCGGTCGTCGGCGTGTTCGGCGAGAATCGCCAGCCCCGCCGCCGTCGAGTGCATCCCGTAGCTGTCGCCGACGCGGGCCCGGTACGACTCTGACTCGTCGGTACCGACGGAGTTGTCGTACTTCACCCACGGGTGATACGACTCGACGAGCGTCGTCACTCGCCCGTTGTCCTCGACGACGAAATCCACCTCCTCTTGGGTCCGTTCGGTCAGTTCCGAGACCGCCTCGGTGGCCTGCTCGAACCCGGGCCACCCGAGTCTCACGTGTTCGCTGTAGCCCAAGAATCCGAGTCCGACCCGGTAGGTGTTGCCGTCGCGTCTGAGGAACCCGTTCTGTTCGAGCGTCACGAGGTGCTTGTAAGCCGTGCTCTTTGCGAGCCCCACCGCGTCGGCGATCTCTGTCAGCCGCGCACCGTCGCGGCGCCTGACCGCATCGAGAATCTCGATCGACGTCTGAGTCGTCTGCACGGTTGGACGCCCGTCGTCGTTCATTACTCTCTGATGAGTGAGTGGTTATATAAAAGTTCGGTCGAAGCGAACGAACCGGCGACGCCGACGACGTACTGCGTCTGCGACGTCGACGGTAGATACGCCTCGGAATGGCCTCGAACGGCCGTTCGTCGTCAGACTGCGGGATCGGGCAGTCGTCGATGTTTCACTCCTTCGAACAGCAACCTAACACACGTACGTATGTTATAACCTGGCTGCGCTGGGGGTTCCGCTGTTCGCAGCACGCTTCCGTTGATTTCTTCTTAAATTTCTCTAAGTTTAAACACAGTACAGTTTATTTTTGCCCCGGCTACTCGTAGCGATCGCCGCGGCCCGCGGACTGATCAGCGCGCTGCGTCGACGCGCTGGCTCGAGTCCCGATATACGTGCGACTGTCGACTACTGGGAACGCGGCGGACGCCCGGCGGTGCGGCTCAGCCGCAGAACCGAACCGCGGAGGGAACTTCGAGGACGACTCGCTAGCGGCGCGGCGCGACGAGCTGGACCGGGTGCTGCGTCGGTCGGCGCAGCAGGGAGTCGAGCTGTTCGAGACAGGACGTCCCGCTCGCCACGACGGTGCGCGAGCGCGTCTCGTCGGTCTGGAACTGCGATTGCAGTTCGGACCCGACGTCGACGCTCAGCTCGTAGTATTCGGACTTGTAGCCGAACGAACCGGCCATCCCGCAGCACTCGACGTCGGAGGTGGCGACGTCGTAGCCGAGATCGGAGAGGACGGCCTCGGTGTGGGTTTCGAGCCCCAGCGTCCGCTGCTGACAGTGGCTGTGGTAGGCCACCTCCTCGCCGTCGCCGGCCGAGAGCGCCTCCGCGTCGGCGCCGTTCTCCAGCAGTCCGAAGATGTACTCGATGATCTCGTAGCTGTTGTCGGCCATACGATCGAACGACTGCTCAGAGAGGAACCGCTGGTACTCGTTTCGGAACATCGCGAGGTCCGAGGGCTCGATGACGACGATGTCGTGGCCGGCGTCGATCTGCTCTGCGAGATCGGCGTAGACGTCGTGGGCGTGGTCCTCGGCGGTCGCGATCATCCCCTGTGAGAGCGGTGCCCGACCCGACGATCGGACGTCCGGGACGACGACGTCGACGCCGAGGGCTTCGAGCGCCCGAACGGCGGCCTTCCCGCGTTCGACCTGGACGTGGTTCGTGTAGACGTCCGGGTAGAGAACGGCCGTCCGGACCGGATCGGAGACGCGGGCGTCTCGGGCGTCGAACCACTCGACGAGCGTCTCGCGCTGGAACGCCGGGAGCTCCCGGCGGGCGTCGATGCCGAGGAACCGCTCCATCAGGTCGCGCGAAACCGACGACTGCGCGAGCCAGTTGGAGACGGGAGCGAGGCGGCTCCCGATCTTCGCAGCCGTCTCGAAGTTACCGAAGAACCGCTTCTGTAGGCTGACGCCGCCCGGCTCCTCGTCGGGGGTGAGCCCGTCGACCAGCCAGTCGACCTCCGAAACCTCGCCGCGGTTGATCCGGTCGCGGACCACCGTGTTGATCCACGGAATGTCGATTTCGACCGGGCAGGCGGTCGTACACCGGCTACACCCGGTACAGAGGTCGTTGAACTCGGCGGCCGAGTCGAGGCCTTCGACGCCTGCCTCCCACCCGGTTCCGATGCCGCCGGAGTAAGTCTCGCCGCCGAAGCCGTGCCCGCCGACGTGCTGGAAGTTCGCACAGACGTTCGAGCACGCAGAACACCGAATACAGTAGAGCGTCTCGCGGAGCTGGTCGTCTTCCCGCATCTCCATCCGGCCGTTGTCGATGAGGACGAGGTGGAAGTCGCGGTCGGTATCACCGTCGGTGATGGGCGTCTCGGGGGCGTCGAAGTCCACTGTCGGCGAGTCGACAGGTGGCGTCAGAAGCGAGATGTAGGAGGTCACGTCCTGTCCCGTCCCCGACTTCCCGATCAGTTCGACGAAGGGGTGGAGATCCTCCACAGTGGGGACGATCTTCTCGACGCCGGCGACGGCAACGTGCGTGTCCGGCACGACCGCCGTCTTCCGGGCGTTCCCCTCGGAGGTGACGAGAGCCATCGTCCCCGTGTCCGCGGTGATAAAGTTCGCGCCGGTCATTCCCACGTCCGCGTCCTCGATCAGTTCGCCGAGTCGCTCGCGGGCGAACATCGTGAGTTCCTCCGCTGTCTCCAGCGGCTCCGCCGGCTCGAACGTCTCGTTGAACAGGTCCGCGATGGCGTCACGGGACTTGTGGATCGCGGGCGCGACGATGTGCGACGGCGCCTCGTCGGCGATCTGCAGCACCCACTCGCCGAGGTCCGTCTCCACGACGTCGACGTCGTCGCGTCCGAGCGCCTCGTTGACCTCGATCTCCTCGGACGTCATCGACTTCGATTTGACGACGCGGTCGGCGTCCTTCTCGCTGCACACCTCGCGCACGTAGCGGTTCGCGTCGGCCGCGTCGTCGGCGACGTAGAGGGTGCCGCCGTTCGCTTCGACCGTCTCGCGCAACTGCTCGAGTAGTTCCGGGAGGCGCTCGATGGCGTCCTCCTTGATCGCTCGCGCCGTGGACTTCAGTCCCTCGTAGTCGTCGAGCGTCTGCACCGAGTCGTAGCGACCCTGATTGAAGCCGCTCGCGCTCGTGTTGATCGCGTCGCCCTCCGCCTCCATCAGCTGCCGGATCTCGGCCGCTTTCGCCTCGCGCGCCTTACTCATCGAGGATCACCACGTGGACGTCTTTCGGCCCGTGGGCTCCCTTCACCAGCGCCCCCATATCGGCCGTAGCGCTGGGGCCGGTCGCGACGACCGCCGAAGAGTGCCCCGTTCGGAACTCCTCGCCGAGCCACTCGAACGCCTCGGGCATTCCGGACACGACGTCCGAGCGGCGGAGGACGGCGACGTGCCGGTCGGCGAACAGGCTCACCGGTTCGACGCCGTCCGGCGTCCCTTGCAGCACGATGCTGCCGTAGTCAGCGATGCCGATCCCCGCAGCCGTGACGCCCGTTGCCGCCTCACGCAGGTCGGCGGGCGTCGGGTCGGTGTTCACCCACGACGGCAACGCCGCGCCGTCGTCCGGGAGCGGTACCCCGACGGTCGGGTCCGTACAGACGTCCTCGAGGACTGAGGAGAGACTCCCACTCGACGTGTGGGTCCAGTCTACTTCGAGCCGTTCGAGTGAATCCTCGAACGTCGCAACCGTACCGGTTGACATACGTACGGCTAGCGAGTTCTCCATCATTGTTCTTCGGGTCTGTGCGACTCCTCTCGGTTAATCGTGAGGGTCAAACCGTCTCACGAGAAGCGTCCCGACGCCTCGCTGGCCTCCGGGACAGTGCCCGCTGCCTCCCGCTTTCCCGTTGCGGAGCGTGCGACGGCGTACCCCTGAACGAGCAGATAGCCCGCCCACAGCGCGTAGCCGCCGAGGCCGCTTCCGACGACCGTCGGCGCCGTCTGGAACGCCGCGAGGCCGAACTCTTCGAGGGTCGTCCCGACGAGGAGCACGCTGAAGTAGCCGTAGAACCCCGACGCCCACCACATCGCGAGCACGCGACCCCATCCGGGCTGGAGGTGTTCGGGCAGTCGGGTCGTGTTCATCACCAAGACTAGCGCCGTGTACGGCCACATCATTACCCCGGACATCGCCGCACCGACGACGAGGAAGAAGAACGGCTCTCGGCCCTCGAACGGCGAGGTGAACGCGAGGATGATGACGACGCCCCACAGGCAGAACGCGGTGAGCAGCCGCCAGAAGAGCTTGGGGAGGTCCCACCCCGCTTCGCGCCCGTAAGCCTCGTAGAGCGCGTCGGCGCTGTTGCGGACGAACGACTCGACGATCGCGTACTCCGTGGTGAAGAGCGCGACGAAGAGGATACCGAAGACCAGCACCGTCCCGACCGGACCGACAACCGGGACGACGCCCTCGAGCCACATCTGCAGCGCGTCGGCCGTCGTGCCGGGAGCATAGCGGACCGCGACGCTCATCAGGGCCGGCGCGACCAAGAGCAGGCCGGCGACGAACGTCAGCAAGTGTTCGAGTTGGACGACCTTCCACCACCCGCGCCACCGACGGAGGTTCGTCGTCGTCGGCCGGAAGGTGAAGCCGTCGCGTTCGATCGGCTCGGGGTCGTCGCCGCGGAGCGGGTTCTTCACCCGGCCCTGGTAGTTGCCCATCCCGTAGCCCTTCTCGCGCGTCCAGAGGCTCTGTGAGAGGTTGAGATAGCCCCCGGCACCGGCGAACGCGAGGCCGCCGAGGAACACCGCGATGTCGACACCGTCCGGAAGACGCCCGACCGACTGAACCGCCGTCGGAAGCGCAGCGAGTTCGATCCACGATCCGGTGACGCCGACGAGGAGCATCGTCCCCCCGATCGCGATGAACAGGAGGCCGATCTGGAACACTTCGACGGCGTTGTACATCACCGACGACACCTGATACGAGAGCCAGATGACGGCCATCAGCCCGACAGCGACGAGTTTCCACGCGGCGACGGAGACGCCGAGCACGCTGACGGACCCGCTCACGCCGAGTGCAGTCGCGCCGACCTGTGCGGCCCCGGCCGCCCAGCCGGGCCAGCCGAGACTGACTAACCCCCCGACGAGGAACACCCACGGCCAGTATCCGCCCACGCGTGCGAACGCGCGAAAGATGCTCTCCCCTGTCGCGAGCGTCCACCGCTGGAGCTCGGTGTTGATGACGAACTGCGTGAAGACGCCGACGACGAACGCCCAGTATACCGCCCAGCCGAACTGCGACGTCAGCACCGGCCAAAAGAGCGTCTCGCCGCTCCCTAGCGACGCGCCGAGCATAATTGCCGACGGGCCGACGATGTGACCGACCCGCGGGACGCGCGGGAGATCGGCCAGCCGGAACGACCCACCGGTCCCCTGCTCGGGGTACGCCTCCGACTCGGGCGCTTCGTCGAGGTCGTCGTAGCGAAGCGGGAGGTACCACGTCCCGCGGTACTGCTTTCCCTCGACCTCCGAAGCGTACACGTCGTCGCCGCCGGTCGGATGGTCGTCGCGGGAGCGGTTCGCGTCGTCCCACTCGTCAGCGTCGGGCGCGTCAGCCGTCGACGAGGAGGCAGCCGGCGGTGCGTCGGCGTCACTCATCGACGCCCCCCGTAGAATCGGTCAGGCCCAGTGGATCGCAGGACATCGCTGCGTCTGCCGTCAGTCCGGCTTCTCCCAGTATAAAATCGTGGGTGATGGACGCGCACTCGACGCGCCCCGTCCCACCGGCCGGGAAAGGCGCAGTCACCCACCGAGGAAGTGCCAGATGTGGCCGCGCTCCTCCGGCGGGTCGACACCCGGCAGCTGTTTCAGCGCAGGCTGGATGGCGTTCCACCACCCTTCAGCCGACTCGAAGCCGGCGGGATAGTCGTGGTAGACGTCGCGGAGGAAGTCGGCCTTCTTCGCTTCCGGGTGGTCGGTGAGGTAGTCGTAGGCCGCCGAGAGCGCCTCGCGTCGCGCGTCGAGGACGGGGCCGCTCCCGGGGAGGTCGGCCGTTTCGATGGCGTCGGAGACGGCAGGCGGGTGAGCCGTCGTCTCGAACTCCCGCGCGGACTCGCCGCCGGCGTCGCCTCCTGATCTCCCATCGGCGTCGTCGCGTGTCGGCTCCGGCTCCGCCCCGCCTACGTCGGCAGCCGAGATCGGGATCCACCAGACGCGACTCCGGGCACCGACCTTCCGGGTCGCGAGGTCGCCGCGCTCCTCGAGTTCGTTCAGTTTGTTGTGGGCGGTCCGTCGGGAGCACTCCAGCGCCTCCATCACGTCGGTGGCGGTCAGCGGCCGGGCGAGGTCCGCTCTGTCGTCGAAGACGTCGAGCACTGCCGCCGGTGGGATGCGGCCGACGTACTGACCGTGTTCGTTCCGAGCGCGCGCGTCAGCCTCTTCTCCCATAGTTTCACCTCTACACACGAAGGCATAAGCCTTTACACACAACTAAATCGCGTCTACACACGTGTACAGTGGCCGTGAAACACATAGAGTGTGGCTCTCACGCAGGCGTCAGCCGGCTGAGTGAGACGAGCCACTCGGGGACTCAGCCGGCCATTTTCGGCGTTTAGGGTCTCGGAACCGTAGATACACACGAGTGTACAGGGCTCGGCGACGGCGGAAGCGAACCGCGATGAACGATAGATATATATAACAAACGTTCTGTACGAGATTCCACGATGCGCCGAATCAGGAACGAATCTGGAATGGAATCGACTAGAATCAGCGGGGGCCTGTAGTATGGTCAGTGCGACGAACGCACTCATCGCGCTGCTCCCGCTTCTCACCATCGCGTATCTGATGGTCGGTCGCTACTGGCCTGCGACGCGTGCGATGCCCGTCGCGTGGGTCGTGGCCATCGGCGCCGGCGTGGTCGGCTGGGGTATGAGCCCCACGTGGATCGCGGCGGCGACGATTAACGGCTTCATCACGGCGACGAACATCCTCTACATCGTCTTCGGCGCGATCCTGCTGCTGTACACGCTCAAGCAGACGGGCGCGTTCGACGCCATCAACAACGGCTTCGCGTCGGTCAGCGAAGACCGCCGCGTGCAGGTCGTCCTGCTCGTCTTCCTGATGGGGTCGTTCATCGAGTCCGCAGCCGGGTTCGGGACGCCGGCGGCCATCGTCGGCCCCCTGCTCGTCGGTCTCGGCTTCCCGCCGCTGGCCGCCGTCGTGGTCGCGTTGACGGGCAACCTGATGGCGATCACGTTCGGGGCCGTCGGCACGCCGCTCATCATCGGGATGATCGACATCTTCGAGGGCGTCGAGTCGATCAGCGGTGAAGTGCTCGGCGCGGGCGACTACGGCTCCATCGCCGCGTGGGTCAGCGAGATCGCCGTGTTCGCGGCGATGCACCACGTCGTCGTCGGTATCGTCCTCCCGTTCATCGGCGTCGCGATGATGACGCGCTTCTTCGGCGAGGACCGCTCGATCAAGCCGGCGCTCGAAGTCCTGCCGCTCACTCTCTTCGCGTGGGCGTCGTTCTCGGTTCCGTACTTCCTGACCGCGTACTTCCTCGGACCGGAGTTCCCGGGACTCCTCGGCTCGATGGTCGGCCTCGCGGTGACGGTCGGCGCGCTCAAAGCCGGCCTCTTCCACCCGGACGAGGAGTGGGACTTCGCGCCCGAGTCGGCGTGGCCGGACCACTGGGTCGGTGACATCGAACCCGGCGAGTCGACGGACGACTCCGTCTCTGTCGCCGCCGACGGCGGGTCGGTGCAGTCGAGTATGCCGGCCGCTTCCGGCCAGATGTCGCTGCTGAAGGCGTGGACGCCGTACGCCCTCGTCGCACTCCTGCTCGTCGTCACGCGGGTCGTCGACCCCGTCAAGGGCTTCATCACGATGGACGTGTTCTCGGTGGGGTGGAGCAACATCCTCGGAACGGGACTCGGAAACGACTTCGCGTTCCTCTATCTCCCCGGCGCGGTGTTCCTCGCGGTTCACCTCGTCACGATCGGCCTCCACGGGATGGACGGCCGACAGATCAAAGCCACCTGGAGCGAGACCACAGAGAAGGTCGCTCCCGCCGTCGTGGCGCTTCTGTTCGCCGTCGGGACGGTCCAGATTATGCTCCAGTCCGGTGCGGCGACGGGCGACGACAGTATGCTCATCGTCCTCTCGGAGGGGATGGCGGGCATCGCCGGCGGCGCGTACCCGTTCTTCGCCGCCTACGTGGGCGCGTTCGGCGCGTTCCTCGCGGGGTCGAACACCGTCTCCGACATCCTGTTCGGCACCTTCCAGTACGGCGTCGCGGACCAGATCAGCACGCCGAAGACGATAATGCTGGGCGCGCAGGCGGTCGGGGGCGCGATCGGCAACCTCATCGCCATCCACAACGTCGTCGCCGCGCTCGCGGTCGTCGGCCTCGTCGGCGAGGAGGGCCGCGTCATCCGCCTGGAACTCATCCCGCTCGTCTACTACGGGACGGCTACCGGCCTCCTCACGCTCCTGTTCAGCTACGTGCTGTTCCCCGGCGTGTTCTGAGCCGGTGACCCACCCGTCGTACCGTTCACGAACAACGAATACCCGCACCCGCTCCGGGGTGCGTATATTCTTCCACACCAACCGACTACTAGCGAGACACTGACAATGGCTTCACACACGCACGAAGCGGCCACGGATCCGGCGACAGACGGGAACTACGACTACGTCTCCGACGACGTCGAACGACCGGAACTCGTCGACGACCTCGAACCGCTGGTCGAAGGTGACGTCCGCTTCGACACCTACACGAAGACGCTGTACGCGACGGACGCGTCGGCGTACGAGCAACTGCCTATCGGCGTCGTCGTACCGAAGTCGACGGCCGACGTGGCAGCAGTGATGGAGTACTGTGCGGAACAGGAGATCCCCGTCCTCCCGCGTGGCGGCGGGACCAGCCTCGCGGGACAGACCGTCAACGAGGCTGTCGTCCTCGACTTCGTCCGGTACATGAACGAGGTCAGAGAGGTCGACCCCGACGGACGGACCGCGACGGCCGAGGCCGGCGTCCGACTCGGCGAACTGAACGAACAGCTGGCTCCGCACGGGCTGAAGTTCGCGCCCGACCCGGCGTGGGGCGACCGCTCGGCGCTCGGCGGCGCGATCGGTAACAACTCCACGGGGGCGCACTCGCTGAAGTACGGCAAGACCGACTACTACATCGAGGAACTGGAGGTCGTCCTCGCCGACGGCACGGTGACGACGTTCGGAGAGATGACCGTCGACGAACTCCGCGAGCGGGGCGACCCGGAGGGCACCGTCGAGGAGCGCATCTACGCGCGAGTCGCCGCGATCCTCGACGAAGAGGCAGAGGAGGTCTCGGAGCGCTACCCGGACCTCAAGCGCAACGTCTCCGGCTACAACCTCGACGTCCTCGTCGACGAGATGCGCGGCGAGCGCCGGACTCCCGACGACACCGGCATCGACGAGTCCTGGGAGGACGGCCACGTCAACCTCGGTCGCCTCGTCGCCGGCAGCGAGGGGACGCTGGCTATCGTCACGAAGGCGACCGTCTCGCTGGAGCCGATCCCGAACACGGCGTCGGTCGCACTCCTGACCTACGACGACGTCCTCGATGCGATGCACGACGTCGCGCCGATCCTCGAACACGAACCCGCGGCCGTCGAGGTGATGGACGACGTCCTGCTCGATCTCGCGCGCGACACCGCGGAGTTCGCCGACGTCGTCGGAATGCTCCCGGAAGGGACCGACTCGACGCTCCTCGTCGAGTTCTACGCCGACTCCGACGAGGCAGGCAGACAGCAGGTCGCCGACCTCGTCGCCGACCGGGTCGGCGAGGGAGTGACCGAGGTCGACCCCGCGGACGGAGCTGCGTCCGTGACCGACAAGGAGCACCGCGCGACGGACTTTATGGAGGCTCACGACGCCGACACGCGGGCGAAGTTCTGGAAGATGCGGAAGTCGGGACTGCCGATCCTCCTCTCGCGGACCACCGACGAGAAACACATCGCCTACATCGAGGACACGGCGATTCCGGCGGAGAACCTCCCGGACTACGTCGCCGACTTCCAGGAGATCCTCGACGAACACGACACCTTCGCGTCGTACTACGCCCACGCGGGGCCGGGCGTGCTCCACATCCGGCCGCTGGTCAACACGAAGACGGCCGCGGGCGTCGAGACGTTCGAGGACATCGCCGACGCGGTCACGGATCTCGTCGTGAAGTACGGCGGGTCGGTCTCCGGGGAACACGGCGACGGCCGCGCCCGGACGCAGTGGAACCGGAAACTGTACGGCGAGGATCTCTGGCAGACGTTCCGTGAGCTGAAGACGGCCGCAGACCCCGACTGGCTCCTCAATCCGGGGAACATCTGCGGCAACTACGACCTGACCGAGAACCTCCGCTTTTCGCCGGACTACGACTTCGACGCCGGGTTCGAGACGACGCTCAACTGGGACAACGACAACGGGTTCGAGGGAATGGTCGAACTCTGTCACGGCTGTGCCGGCTGTCGCGGCCAGCAGTCGACCGTCGGCGGCGTGATGTGTCCGACCTACCGGGCGGCCGAAGAGGAGATCCAGACCACCCGCGGCCGGGCGAATATGCTCCGGCAGGCGATGAGCGGCGGGCTCTCGGAGGACGAACTGTTCGAAGAGGAGTTCGTCACCGAGGTGCTGGATCTCTGCGTCGGCTGCAAGGGCTGTTCGAAGGACTGCCCGAGCGGAGTAGATCTGGCGAAGATGAAAGCCGAGGTGATGCACGAGTATCACCAACAGCACGGGTCGAGCCTCCGCGACAAGGTGTTCGCGAACATCGACACGCTGTCGAAACTCGGCTCCGCGTTCGCGCCGCTCGCCAACGGGGCGACGAAGATCCCGGGCGCGCGGACGCTGATGGAGAAGACGGTCGGGATCGCAAAGGAGCGATCGCTACCGACTTTCCACGCGACGAGCTTCGTCGAGTGGTTCGAGTCGCGCGGCGGCACGGCGGTCCCCGAAGAGCAGGCCGACCGGAAGGCGCTGTTGTTCCCCGACACCTACACGAACTACAACCACCCCGAGGTCGGGAGAGCCGCCGTTCGCGCTCTCGAAGCGGCGAACGTCCACGTGCGCATCCCCGACGACGTCGCCGGATCCGGCCGTCCGCCGCACTCGAAGGGCTTCCTCGACAAGGCCCGCGCCGACGCCGAGCAGAACGTCGAGGCCCTGACGCCGCACGTCGAAGCGGGGTGGGACGTCGTGCTCTGTGAACCTTCCGACGCCGTGATGTTCCAGTCGGACTACCTCGACTTGCTCTCCGGCGACGACGTCGAGACGCTCGCGGCCAACGCCTACGGCGTGATGGAGTACGTCGACACGTTCCGGCTGGACGAGTCGCTGTCGTTCCAGCCCCGAGACGACTACCTCACGTACCACGGCCACTGCCACCAGAAGTCCACGAAGAAAGACCACCACGCCGTCGGCGTGCTCCGCCGTGCGGGCTACGAGGTGGACCCCTTGGACTCGACGTGCTGTGGGATGTCCGGATCGTTCGGCTACGAGGCCGAACACTACTCGATGTCGGTGGCCATCGGGAACATCCTCTCCGGTCAGGTCGCAGACAGTCCGGGTGACCTCGTCGTCGCGCCCGGAGCGTCCTGCCGCTCGCAACTCGAGGATCTGGGCATCGACGACGAACCGCCGCACCCGGTCGAGATGCTCGACCGCGCGATCAGCACAGAGCCGTAGCCGGCCTGACGCGCCGCAGTCGGGTTGACTTCCTCTCCCGGCCGCTTCGGTCACCATTCTCGTGCGAGCGCTGTCCTCTCTGTACAGTCGACGGCTGTGCATCCGAACCGTCGAGTGGACACGTCGCACCTCCGCTGGCGGCCCCGACGGCGCACGCCACCGACTCGTCGCGATCTGTTGGCCGCACAGAATATCCGTCTATCTATAATGAAAGATCGACAGAGTAATGTACGGCCCCTCGTTCTGTGGTACTATGTCGACTCAGCAACCGCCCGGCGTCGAATCCCTGTGGTGCCCCGAATGTGGCGACGAGATGTCGTTCAGCGGGGTACAGCCGGCCGGATACGCCCAGTTCTTCTGCGAGCAGTGTCGATACCGACGAGACACCTTCGTCGGGACAGACGTCGACGCCTGACTCACCGTTCGCGTCCGAACGGACCGACTCCCCGGTCAGTGGTGACACCGATGTCACTTCCGTGCTTATGCCCGTTGCGGTGATATTACCAGTATGACCGACGAACCGCCCGTGACTGCGACGCGGCCGGACAGCCCGATTCGGACGACCGGAACCGACCACGTGACCATCTGGGGGAGCAACGAGGCGGATACGCTCGCGTTCTACCGCGACCTCCTCGGAATGCCGCTCGTCCTCCGACAGCCCAACCTCGACGACCCATCGCAGACGCACCTGTTCTTCGACACCGGAGACGGTCGGATTCTGACGGTGTTCGTCGGCGACCGCCCCTCGAACCGCGGTCCCCAGCGCGGCGGCACCGGCTCGGTCCACCACCTCTGTTTCAGCGTCGCCCCGGAAGATTTCGAGGACGTCGCCGCCGCGCTCGACGACGACGGCCGGGGGTACAACGTCTTCGACCGCGGGATCTTCTTCTCGCTTTACACCCACGACAACAACGGACTCGTCATCGAACTCTCGACGGACAAGTACGACATCCCCGACGACCGGCGGGGCGAGGTGCTCGCGAAGGCCCAGGAACTCCGCGTCGAAGACGGTGCGGAGTACGCTCAGGACGAACACCTCGCGGCGGCACTGGAGGAACTGGGCCTCGACGCGACGGCTTACGACCTCCCCGACGCCTCCTCGGGCGTCGGTGGCGTCGAGTAAGTGCTCTGCGGGGCGCCACGCCGCGCGTCACGATGCCGCTACACCTCGACGAGCACCTTGATCGCCTCCCGTTCGTCCATCGCCCGGTAGCCCTCGGCGATGTTCGCTAGGTCGACAGTCTTCGTGAATACGGGCGCGGGATCGAGCGTCCCCTGCAGCACGTCTGCCATCAGCGACTCCGCGTACGCGCGGACGGGAGCGATGCCGCCGCGAAGCGAGATGTTGTCGCCGAAGAACGAGAAGAGATCGAGGCCGCCGTCGAGCCCGTGCGGGACGCCCACGTAGCCGACGGTGCCGCCAGGGCGACAGACGTTCACCGCCGTCTCCATCGACGACTCGGCGCCGACGCATTCGAGAACGTGGTTCGCACCGCCGCCGGTCAGCTCGTCGACGCGGTCGACCGCGTCCTCGCCGCGCTCTCCGACGAGATCCGTCGCCCCGAACGCTTCGGCCAACTCCAGTCGGTCCTCGTGGTGCCCGACGGCGACGATCCGTTCCGCGCCGAGACGACGCGCTGCGAGCACGCCACACAGCCCGACGGCCCCGTCACCGACGACGACGCAGGTCGAGCCCGCCTCGACGCCTGCGCTCACCGCGGCGTGGTGGCCGGTCCCCATCACGTCGGTCAGGGGAAGCAGCGAGCGGAGCGCGTCCTCGTCGTCGGCGTAGCGGTCCGGCACGCGGACGAGCGTCCCGTCGGCCTGGGGGCAGCGGATCTGCTCGCCCTGTGCGCCGCCGTTGTCGCCGCCCCAGCCGTCGCCGTTCACACAGGAGGTGTGCAGCCCCTTCCGGCAGAACTCACAGGAGCCGCAACTGATCTTGAACGGAGCGAAGACGCGGTCGCCCGGCTCGACCGACCGGACGTCGTCGCCGACGGCTTCGACGATCCCCATCGGCTCGTGGCCGACTCGAGACCCGACGTCGCGGTCGCTCTCGCCGCGGTAGAACCAGAGGTCAGAGCCGCAGACGGCGGTGTGTGTCACACGGACGATCGCGTCCGTGGGTTCGTCCAGTTTCGGCTCGGGGACGTCCTCGACTCGCACGTCGCGGGGGCCGTGATACACTGCTGCGCGCATACCAGATCTGCTCCCGGCGCGAGCAAAAGTCCGTGGGCTTCATCTCCGCCGCTTCCGTCGCCACGATCGGGTCCGTAACGGTTATACGGACGTTTAGGTATACCTAAATTATGCCCAGACGAGAACCGTTCCGGTTCCCGCAGGAGCTCGGGAGCCGCCGGAAACTGCTAGAGAGACCGGCTTGCAGGGAGGGGGAGTGATCGTGCCCGACGTCGCCGCCGCGGTTCGTGATCTGACCGCGGCCCGGCGAATCGCCCGCGACGAGCGACGCACGATGCGACGACAGCGGCAGGGCTTCGAGCAGTTTCGAAAAACTGTCGCCGAGACCGACCCTACGGGCGTCGGTGGCACCGCAGACCACCTCGGGGCGTCGTCGCCGGGGTGGACGACGAGTGCGACGCTCGCGGCAGACGACCGCTGTCGTCGTGTTCGCGCGGCCTTCGAAGAGCTGGTCGTTCCACACGTCGACGACGAGGCGACGAGCGTCCGCGCCGCGCTGGCGGCCGAGCTGAGCACCGAGGTCGCCGTCGCGCTCGCGGCCGAAGGCGGCGGCAACCAGTTCACCGAGCCGCTCCAGCGAGCGATTCTCGAACACACCGACCAGCGCCTCGCCGAGAGCCGCGTGATGATCCAGGCGCTGGCGAGCGAGCTCGACTCCCTCGACGACGCCATCGAGGTGCTGAAAGCGGTCGCGGAGACGCTTCCGACCGTCGACAGCTCCGTCCGTCTGTTGTGCGAGGACGCGGAGCTGTGGACGCGCCGACAGCGCGCCGCCTCGCTGGAGGCGGATCTCGATGCCGCGATCCGGACGCGACAGTCGACGCTCGAGAGCGTGACCGCGACAGAAGTGAAAGCCGGCATCGGCCACGACACGGTCGTCGAGTACCTCTTCGGCGATCGCGACACCACCTATCCGGCTCTCGATGCGCTGGTTCGCGGCGTCCGCGAGTGCCGGCGGCGGCGCGCGGCGCTCGACGACGCGCTCGAAGACGGCTGACGCCGGTTTCGCTTCGCTCCGGTGTGGCGGGGTCGAACTCCGGCTACCCTCGATACAGCGGCGAGTCCTCGGTCGTACACGAGGGCCGGCCGCAGACGCCAGCCTCGTCGCCGGCGCGTTCGACGCCCGGCGCGAGCCGGTGGAGCTCCCACGTCGGGTCGTGACCGGTCTCGGAGCGGTGGCTCTCGATGAACGACCGCGCCGTCGCGAGTTTGTCGAAGGTCTCAGTAAGGTCGCACTCGGGGCACGTGACCGTCGCGCGCTTCGCTGCCATTACCCGCTCTACCCGCGGCGACGACTTAACGGCGCGGGTCCGTCCGTCGCGAGGGATCTACCGTGAAGCAGGACGAGGCAATTTACCACGTGAGTTCGACGACGGTCCGCGCTGCGATCGTCGTCTCGGACACGACGTCCTCCACGGCGATCAGCTCGTAGTACGGGAGGCGGTCGTCGTAGCGGCGGAGCGCTCGCCGGTACTGCTCGGCCGCCCGAGCGGCACGCTCGGCCACCTCTCGGGTCTCGAAACGCTCACCGGCGACGGGGACCGGCTGCTCGCCCGTCCGCCCGCAGACGACGACGTAGCGCCCGCTGTCGTTCGCGAGCGCTTCGATCTGCGCGCGGAAGGCCGTGAGCGGCGGTTCTGTCATCCTGTAGTATCTCCGTACTGGTTCGCCGCCGTGCCGACCTCGTCAGCGTCGGCGACGTCTGACTCGCCGGCGACGTCCGAGTCGGTATGTCGTCTCCTCTTCGCTCGCTCGTTACTCGACGACGACCGTGCCGACCATCCCGGCCGCCTCGTGCGGGATGCAGAAGTACTCGTGGGTGCCCGTCGTCTCGAAGGTGTGGACGTACGACTGACCGGCTCCGACGCCGCCTTTGCCCTCGTCCCAGCCGGTCTCGGCCGCGGACTGGGAGTCGAAGCCGCCGGAAGCCCAGTACGCCGCGTCCTCGGGAATCTCGTCCTCGTACGCCGACACCGAGTGCGCCTCGCCGCCGACGTACTTCCACGCGACGGTGTCGCCCTTCGAGACCGTGAGCTCGGCTGGCTCGAACGCGACGGCGGTCATATCGACCACGTGGTCGGCGTCCTCGGGCACTCCCTCGACGACGTTGGGGCCGCCCTCCATCTCCGAGCCGCCGCCGTGGCCGCTGTGGCCGCCGTGACCGGACTCGCCGTCGGCGCTGCCGCCGGCCAGTCGGAGGCCGACCGGCACGTCTTCGGACCCATCCACCAGCGCGAACTGCGCGTACTGCGCCGCGCTGGCGAAGTTGCCCGCGGCGGCGCCCACGTCTCCGCCCTCGTCGAGCGCGGCGAGATACGCGTCGAGTTCGGCCTCGAACGTCTCGTAGGCGTTGTGGTCGGCCTCCTCCAGCAGTTCGTGGACGCGGGCCTCCTCGAAGTGCGCGAAGGCGTCCTGCATCACACTGCCTGCGGCGCCGGCGTGTGCGCCGCCGCTCCCGCCGCCGACGATGGCGTAGGCGGACGCCACGGCTTCGCCGTTGAACTCTGTTGCGGGCGGGTAGACGTCGTCGCCCGCGCCGGCCGCCGTGATGGCGGCGTCCAGCTCACTCTCGAAGGACTCGTAGCGCGCCTCGTCCGCCTCTTCGAGCGCCTCGTGGTAGCCGCCCGCGCCCGCCTCGAAGCGCTGGAAGGCCGACTGACCGATCGCCTCCGCTCGGCTGTCGTCGCCGAGTACGTCGACGACGGACGCGTCGAACACGCGACTGGCCATATAGCCCGCTTCGACGCCGCTCACGGTCGTTTCCGAGCCCGCGCTCCGCTCGAACTCCGAGAGCGTGGCCTGCACGCCGTCGTAGTGGGTCGCGACCGCGTCGTCGTCGCCGTTGCGGAAGGCCTCGATCAGGCCGCCGAGGTGCTCCTCCTCGAACTGGGTGTAGAGCTCCTCGCTCGTCGACTCCACGGACTCGTGGACGTCGAGTTCGTTCCGCTCGAAACGCTCGAAGAGCCCCTCCGCGATCGACGCTGCGGTCCCGGCTTCGCCACGACGGTAGCGTTCGCGCGCGTCGGCGAAGCGGATGCGGAAGAACCCGGATTCGAGTAGCGAGGCGTTCTCGCCCGCGAGTGCCTCGATCCCGGTGACGAGGTTCGAGTCGACCGTCGCGACCGCGTCAGTGACGCCGCTTGCGTCTCCCTCTTCGATTGCGGTTCGGAGCGCCGAGAGCCCGGCCTCGAAGCCCTCGTAGGCCTCGCCGTCGGCCTCTTCGAGCGCCTCGTGCGCCCGCGCTCCCTCGAAGTGCGCGAACACGTCGCCCGCCATCGTCGCCGCCCGTTCTGTCTCGCTGTGCGCGGCGAGCCAGGCGCTGTCGTATGCGCGCGCACGGTAGACGGTGAGTGCAGCGGCGTGTGCGTACCCGGTCGGCGGACCACCCGCTCCTGCGAGCGCCGCCGCGTCCCACCCGCGCGCTTGCAGCGCGGCGACGTGACCGGTACCGGCCCCTGTCTCCGTCCCGGCGACCGCGTAGCTGCCGTCGATGGCCGCGGTGAACGCGTTGCCCGCTTCCGTGCGGACGGTCTCGCCGTCGCCGCTCCGGGCGGCTGAGACGATGCCTTCGAGGGCGGCCTCGAACTGCTCGTACGCGTCGGCGTTCGCGGCTTCGACTGCCTCGTACGCCGACGAGCCCTCGAACCGGCTCCGGACGTTCTCGGCGATGGTGCCGGCGGCTTCGACGTTGCCGACCGTCACGGCCAGCCCGGCGTTCTGTGCAGCGGCGCCGAGCACCTGGAGATCGAGCGCGTCGGCGGTCGCTCCGTCGATCACCGTTCGCTGTGCGTTCGCGAGCGCGCTGTCGGCGCGGCCGGCTTCCTCGCGAGCGCGGCCGACGTCGTTGGCGGCGAGGCCGGCGCTCCGGAGTTTGCCGAGTGCTCCCTCGAAGCCTTCGTAGTTCTTCTCGCCGGTGGCCTCGAGCACTTCGTGAGCCCCGTACTCGCCGTTTGCGCCCTCGAACCGGGCGAACGTGCTCTGGACGACCCGCGATCCGGAGCCCGGTTCGCCGGCGACGCCGAGCGCCAGCGCGTCCCAAACGCGGGCACGGTAGGCGTTCCACTCGGCCGCGACAGCGGCGTTCGTCGTTACCCCCGGGGATTCGCTCGACGAGTCACTCGCCGTCTCCGTCGCGCCCTGCGTCTCCGCCTCGGTCTCGGTTCCGTTCTGCAGTCCGCTGCAGCCTGCGAGTCCCGCCGTGAGCATCGCCGCACTCGCGGTCAGCAGGTCTCGTCTCTTTGGTGCCATATTTTTAGGCCAGCCTAAAACATCTTAACGCCTTCGAAGTTTAGGCAACCCTAAAAAACGCTGTGCAGCACGAGATGGTCGACACGCGAGCGTGCGGGCGCGACTTTCGTCGGCGCAACGCACGGCTTCGCGCGTACCCGAGAGCACCGGTTACCCCACGGCACCGTATTTTTAGGCCCACCTAATCCGTAAAACCGTTCCGGTTCCTTCGGCTGGTCAAAACCACTCACACGGCCGACTGGCCGCTGCGTCACCGAGGTCCTACTCCACCGGTTCGGCCTCGCCGACTCTGCGGAAACGAAGCGACCGTGGTGGCAGTCGAACTCGGATACTGTCGTTGCGTGTACAAAGCGTCTCTTGCCAACTGAGACGTCTCTCAGACAGTGTCTGCCGAACGCGAAGGGGTACGAAGGGGAATCGTCGGGGAAGCGAGCGAAGCGAACGGACCCGACAGGAATCCAGTACGAGGCGAAATAGATCTCGTTTACACGTGAACTCCACAAAACGGACCCGACGGGATTCCCGCGAGCGAAGTGAGCGGGAAGTCGTCGGGGGAGTGAGCGAAGCGAACGGACCCGACGGGATTTGAACCCCGGTCGTTCCGTTCGCTTCCCTCACTTCACTCCCTGATTCAAACCCCGCGGCCGTCGCTATCGTACGCTCACTACGTTCGCGATACAATAGCGGACCCGACGGGATTTGAACCCGCGACATCCTGGTCCGGAACCAGGGACTCTGTCCACTGAGCTACGGGCCCTCGAAACTCGGTAGACCGGCTGATGGTTTAACCGTTGTGACCACGCGCACTGACGAAAGAGACGTCGACCGCGTCAGGGCGCCTCGCCGGTCTCGATCGTGAACTCCGCACGGGGGTAGGCGACGCACGTCAGCGTGTACCCGTCGTCGAGTTCGGCGTCGTCGAGCATCTGCTGATCGTCGTGAACGACGTAGTCCTCGGAGTTGCCACCGGAGGTGATCTGACCGGCACAGGAGACGCACTGCCCCTGTCGACAGGCGTACGGCAGGTCCCAGCCTTCCTCTTCGCCGGCTTCGAGAACCGTCTCGTTGTTCGCGACCTCGATGGTCTCGCCCTGCTTGGCGTACTCGACGTCGAAGTACTCGATCTCGTCTTCGGGGATGTCTGCGGGACCGACCTCCTCGGCTTCGCCGCTCTCTTCGAGTTCGGCCCCCTCCTCGCCGCCGGCGACTGCCCCCGCGGGGACAGCACCGCCGCCGATGGAGCGGTTCATCGGTTCGGGGAAGTCCGTCTCCGGGACGGTGCTCGCCCGCTGTTCGAGCACCTCCTGGGTGATGTCCGCGGTGGTCGTCCACCCGGTGCCGCGGGCGTAGTGCAGCGCCACCGCGAGGAGCGTCAGGGCAACCCCGGTGCCCAGCCCGACGAGGTTGATTTCGACCATATCGCCGGCTACGGAGTCGGGGGTTAAGGAAATTGTGATTGCTGCGTCGACGTCTCCCCTGCCGCACGGTGCGACGCGGAGGCGGAGTCCACCCTCGTCGACTCACTCGCGCCGCTGCACTTCGTGGCGGCCGAAGCCGTACCGGAGCCGGTTCGCGAGCCGCCGGGCGAAGCGGCCGTCGTCGGCACGACTGCCGAAGCGCTCCGCGAGCGCCTGGTAGATCAGCGGGACCGGGATCTCCTGTTCGAGCGCCTCCTGCACCGTCCACGTCCCGGTCGAGCCGCCGGCGACGTGGTCTGCGACGTCGCCCAGGTCGCTGCCCTCCTCGCGGAACGCCTCCTCGCAGAGCTCCAGCAGCCACGAGCGGATGACCGCGCCGTTGTTCCACGTGCGCGCGACCGACTCCAGATCGAGATCGTAGCGGCCGTTCGCGAGCAGCTCGAAGCCCTCGCCGTAGGCCTGCATCAGCGCGTACTCGACGCCGTTGTGGACCATCTTCACGTAGTGTCCGGAGCCGCTCGGGCCCATCCGATCGTGGCCGGCGGGACCGGTCGCGACGGCGTCGAAGACGGGAGTCATCGCCTCGTAGGCCCACTCGGGGCCGCCGATCATCAGCGAGAAGCCGAGTTCGGCTCCGGCCGGACCGCCGGAGGTGCCGCAGTCGAGGTAGGCGGCGGCGGTCGATTCTCCGCGGCGGACCGACGCCTCGAAGTGGGAGTTGCCGCCGTCGATGACGACGTCGTCCGGGCCGAGGTGGGGCTCCAGTTCCTCGAGCGTCGCGTCGACGGCCTCGCCCGCGGGCACCATCAGCCAGAGCCGCTTCTCCTCGCCGAGGCGGTCGACCAGATCGTCGAGATCCTCCGCGGGCGTCGCTCCCGCGTCGGCGGCAGTCGCGACCGCCGCCGCGTTGAGGTCGAACGCCACCACGTCGTGTCCCGCCGCCAGCACGCGGTCGACGACGATCTGTCCCATCCGGCCGAGTCCGATCACGCCCAGTTGCATACGACCGAGTCCACTGCCGGTGGTGGTAGTGATTGTGGTTTCGCGCCGGTCGGAACGGTCTCTGCCACCGCCCGACGGGCTCTCGCAGTCTTGCCCGACCGCTGCGGGAGAGCGCTTCCGCCTGTCGACAAGAGTTTTCGCCGCGCCGCGCGAGGGCTGCGTATGGACGAACGCATCCGCGACCACGCGGAGACGCTGGTCGACTGGAGCGCCCGCATCGAGTCGGGCGACGACGTCGTCGTCAGCGTCGCCGAGGGAGCACACGAGCTCGCGGTCGCCGTCGCCGAAGCGCTCGGCGAGCGCGGCGCGAACGTCGTCACCACGTACGACTCCGAGGAGGTCGCTCGCGCGTACCTCCGCGCGCACCCGGGAGACTTCGAGGCCTCGGAACACGAACTCGCGCTCTACGAGAACGCCGACGCCGTGCTCGTCCTCGGCGGCGGCCGCAACACGTTCGCGACGGCCGACGTCGACGGCGACACCCGCCAGGCCGCTGCCCGCGCGAACCGACGCGTTCGGGAGGCTCGGCTCGCGACCGACTGGGTCTCGACGGTTCACCCGACGCGCTCGCTCGCCCAGCAGGCGGGGATGTCCTACGAGACCTACCGGGAGTTCGTCTACGGGGCCGTCCTCCGCGACTGGGAGTCGCTGGCCGAGGAGATGAGCCGGCTCAAAGAGCTGCTCGACGCCGGCAGCGAGGTCCGACTCGTGACCGGCGACACCGATCTGACGATGTCGATCGCGGGCCGCACCGCCGTCAACTCCGCCGCCTCCGTCGCCTACGACTCGCACAATCTCCCCTCGGGCGAGGTCTTCACCGCTCCTTTCGACACCGAGGGCGAGGTGCGCTTCGACGTTCCGATGACCATCGCGGGGGCGCGGGTCCGCGACGTCTGGCTCCGGTTCGAGGACGGCGAAGTGGTCGACTACAGCGCCGCGGCGGGCGAAGAGACGATCGCGGACCTGCTCGACACCGACGCGGGCGCGCGGCGACTCGGCGAACTCGGGATCGGGATGAACCGCGGGATCGACCGCGTGACGGACAACATTCTCTTCGACGAGAAGATGGGCGATACGGTCCACCTCGCGCTCGGTCGCGCCTACGACGCCTGCCTCCCGGCGGGCGAGTCGGGGAACGACTCGGCTATCCACACGGATCTCATCGTCGACGTCAGCGAGGGGTCTCGACTCGAAGTCGACGGCGACGTGATCCAGCGCGACGGGCGATTCCGGTGGGAGGAGGGGTTCGACGCCGGGGCGGACGCCTGAGCGGTCGGCGTCGCGTTCCGAGCTCCGAATTCCGCCCTCGCGCTCCGAATTCCGCCCTCGCGCTCCGAATTCCGCCCTCGCGCTCCGAATTTCGCCTTTGCGATCCGAATTCCGCCCTCGCGCTCCGAATTCCGCCCTCGCGCTCCGACCGTCGTCGCGCTCGTGAAACCCCGTCTCGGGGCGCTGAGACGTCCCGGACGGCGTCCCGCCGGGAGTCGCTTTCGACGTACTTTTTATCGGCGGCCGTCTCGTCCCCCTTATGGCTGAATTCAAGGTCGTCGTCTCCGACGAGACCGGACACACCCAGCAGTTCGAGGTCGACGGACAGGACGCGAACCGATTCCTCGGTCGCGAACTCGGCGACGAGGTCGACGGCGCTGCCGTCGGTCTCGACGGACTGACGCTCGAGCTCACCGGCGGCTCCGACGAGGCCGGTCGCCCGATGCGCGAAGACGTCGCCGGATCGAACCTGAAGGAACTGCTCTTGGAGGGCGGCGTCGGCTACAAGCCCTCGCGCGACGGCGAGCGAAAGCGCGTAACCGTCCGCGGGAGCCAGGTCTCCGACGAGACGGCCCAGGTCAACGCGGCCGTCGTCGACGGCGGGACGATCGAAGACGTCCTCGGCGGCGACGAGGACGCGGCCGACGACGAAGACGACGAGTAAGCGACCGTGTCCGAGCGCGTCCCGAGCGACCACTCCTCGGTGACGAGCCTCCACGCGACGCTCGCCCGGAGCGGCGGCACCAGACGGCCCTGCCTCCGCCTCCCCGACGCCGTCGCCGCCGAGGAGGGCGACGTCGTCAGACTGCTCCTCGACGGCGTGACGGCGCACGCACGCGTCGTCGCCGACTCCACGGGACTGCTCGTCCGCGGTGCCTACGACAACGAACGACTGGCTCGCGAACCGCGCGAGGCCGACGACGAGAACCGGCTCGTCGAGTGGTGCGACGAGCACGACCGCGGCCCCGGCGACGCCGTCGAACTCGACGAGCTCGATCCCGGCTTCTGTTACGGCCTCCGTGATCCCGGTGACCGGCTCGTCTACGACGTCCCCGCGCGCCCGAACCAGTCTCTCCGCGACATCGCGTCGTCGCTCCGCGAGTAGCGGGCGGCTCTCCGCCGTCGCTGCCGCGTGAGTAAGCCTTACCACCGCGCCGCTGCTTCTGCAGGTATGAGTCAGGTTCCCGAACGGAGCGAGATCGACACCGCGGACAAGTGGGATCTCGCGAGCATCTACCCGGACGACGAGGCCTGGGAAGCGGCCTACGAGTCCGTCGCCGACCGCGTCGACGACCTCCGGGCGTACGAGGGCCGCGCGACGGAGAGCCCGGAGACGCTCCTGGAACTGCTCGAACTCCGCGAGGAGATCCTCCGCGACGTCGCGAAAGTGAGCAGCTACGCGAGCCTCCGCAGCGCCGAGGACACCCGCAATCAGGAGTACCAGGCGCTCCAGGCGAAAGCCGAGTCGCTGTCGTCGTCCGCGCAGTCGGCGGCCAGTTTCCTCGAACCGGAGCTCCAGCGGCTCGAGGCCGACGAGGTCGCGTCGTTCATCGACGCCGAGCCCGACCTCGCCGCCTACGAACATTACTTCGACGACGTCCTGCGGATGAAGCCGCACACCCGGTCGGCCGAGGTCGAGGAACTGCTCGCCGAACTGGGCGAGGTCGCGGGAGCGTCCTCCGACATCTACGGGATGCTGTCGAACGCGGATATGACGTTCCCGACGGTCGATCGCCCCGCCGACGACGCCGACGCCGTCGAGATCACGCAGGGCAACTTCACGAAACTCCAGAAGCACCCCGACCGGGCGTTCCGGCGCGAGGTCTACGAGCAGTTCTACGACGAGTGGGCCGACGTCCGCAACGCCGTCGGGACGTCGCTGAAGAACAGCGTACGGAAAGACGTGAAGTACGCCCGCGCACGCGACTACGAGACCGCCCGCGAGGCCGCACTCCACGGCCCGAAGGTCCCGGTCGAGGTGTACGACAACCTCGTCGAAACCGTCCGCGGCAACCTCGACAGCCTCCACCGCCACACGGAACTGAAGCGTGAGGCGCTGGGCGTCGACGAACTCCGGATGTGGGACCTCTATATGTCGCTGACGGGCGATGAGGGACCGGAGATCCCCTACGAGCAGGCGACCGAGTACATCGTCGACGCGCTCGAACCGCTCGGCGAGGCCTACCAGGCGCGCGTCAGGGAGGGGCTGGAGTCGCGCTGGGTCGACGTCTACGAGAACCGCGGGAAGCGCTCGGGGGCGTTCTCCGCCGGCACCTACGACACCCAGCCGTTCATTCTACTGAACTACCAGGACGACATCGCCTCGATGTTCACGCTGGCGCACGAACTGGGGCACTCGCTG
This sequence comes from Halobellus sp. Atlit-31R, assembly GCA_003665935.1. Taxonomy (GTDB): domain Archaea; phylum Halobacteriota; class Halobacteria; order Halobacteriales; family Haloferacaceae; genus Haloquadratum. Next base: position 35,489 of record QPLR01000007.1, read on the forward strand.
CACTCCGAACTCGCGAAGGACGAACAGCCCTGGCAGTACGCCGACTACACGATCTTCGTCGCGGAGGTCGCCTCGACGGTCAACGAGACGCTGTTGACCCAGCACCTCCTCGAAACCGTCGACGACGACGAGCTCCGGATGCACGTCCTCGACGAGTACCTCGAGCGCTTCCGCTCGACGCTCTACCGCCAGACGATGTTCGCCGACTTCGAGCTGCAGATCCACGAGGTCGCCGAGGCCGACGGCGCGCTGACGCCCGACCGGTTCGACGAGCTCTACCGCGAGCTCAAGGCGGAGTTCTACGAGCCGGCTGCCCTCGACGACCGGATCGCCCGCGAGTGGATGCGCATTCCGCACTTCTACTACAACTACTACGTCTATCAGTACGCGACCGGGATCTCGGCCGCGGTCGCGATCGTCGAGCGAATTCTCGACGAGGGCGAAGACGCCGCCGCGGCGTACCGCGAGGCGCTGGCGCTCGGCGGGGCCGAGTACCCGATGGACGTCCTCGACACCGCGGGCGTCGATATGACGTCGCCGGAGCCGATCGAGGCTGCGCTGTCGGTCTACGACGACTACCTCGACCAGATGGCTGACCTGCTCTGATCCCCAAGCGGTAAGCCGAATCGCGCCCTGCTCCCCGTATGGATGCGAACCGGGACGCGCGGGCGACCGCGGCCGAACTTCCGCTCGACGCCCTCTCGACCCGACTAGCGGGGGCCGTCGTCGCGCCGACCGATGCCGAGTACGACGCGGCCCGCCGCGTCTGGAACGGGCTGGTAAACGAGTATCCCGTTGCGATCGCGTACTGCGAGCAGCCCGTGGACGTCGCCGAGAGCATCTCGTTCGCGCGCGATCACGACCTCGACGTCGCCATCAGGAGCGGCGGTCACAGCGTCTCGGGCGCGTCGGTCGCCTCCGGCGCGCTCGTCGTCGACTGCTCGCGGATGGAGTGGGTGCGCGTCGATCCCGAGGCGCGAACCGCGCGCGTCGGACCGGGGGCGACGTGGGGCACGGTCGACCGCGCGACCCAGTCGTTCGACCTGGCGGTGCCCGGCGGCGTGTTCTCCGACACCGGCGTCGCCGGTCTCACGCTCGGCGGCGGCACGGGCTATCTCTCGCCGAAGTACGGTTTCACCGCGGACAGCCTCCGATCGATCGACGTCGTCACGGGTACAGGCGAGCGGCTGACGGCGAGTGCGGACCGCAACGCGGACCTGTTCTGGGCGGCCCGCGGCGGCGGGACCGTCGGGGTCGTCACCGCCTTCGAGTTCGATCTCCACCCGCTCGCGGGAGACGTGCTCTACTTCGAGTCGTGGCTCCCGATCGAGGCGACGCCGGCGGCGCTCGGATCCTACCGCGAGTACCAACGCGACGCGCCCGACGACGCCTGCGTCTCCCCGTACGTCGCCGCCGTCCCCGACACGTCGGCGTTCCCGAGCGACCGGCACGGCGACCTCGCGGTCGTCCTCTCGGGCGTCTACGCGGGCGATCCGGCGACCGGACGCGAGGAGTTCGCCCCGCTTCTCGACCCTGCGGACGCGTTCGCGACGTCTGCCGACACAATGTCGTACACCGACCTGCAGACGATGATGGACGAGGACTTCCCCGACGGCCGCCGGTACTACTGGAAGTCGGTGCCGCTCTCGGAACTCGGCGACGACGCCATCGACACGCTTCACGAGGCGGCACTGAACGCCCCCTCCGATCTCTCGACGATCGTCGTCTGGCCGATGCACGGCGCGGTCGAACGCGTCTCCGAGGAGGCGAGCCCGATCGCCGGCCGGGACGCGGCCGTCGTCGTCAACGTCGAAGCCGCGTGGGACGATCCGATGGCGACGCCGGCGAACGTCGAGTGGGTGCGCGAGACCTGTCGGGCGTTCCGCGAGACCGACTCGATCGCGGGGACGCTCCCGAACTTCGCCGGCGGGCGCGAGCCGGACGCCGACGCCGTGTACGCGGCGCACGCTGACCGGCTCCGGTCGGTCCGCGAGCAGTACGATCCCGGGGCCGTCTTCCGATACGAACGGGAGTGACGCCACAACGCGGTAGCCGACAGTATAAGTGAATCGACGCCTAACCGTGGCGTATGAACCATCAGACCCTGGGTGACTCCGACGTCGAAGTGAGCGAAGTCGGCTTCGGCGCGTGGGTCGTCGGCACCGACTGGTGGGGCGATCGAACCCGCGAAGACGCGATCGACCTCCTCCACCACGCGGTCGACGAGGGCATCACGTACTTCGACACTGGCGACGTGTACGGCCACGGTGACAGCGAGACGCTCCTCGGCGAGGCGCTCGCCGACTACCGCGAGGAGGTCACCGTCGCCACGAAGATCGGCTACGACTTCTACAACAACCCGCAGGCCGGGCACGGCGAACTCCCGAAGAACCTCTCGGGCGAGTGGATCCGCTCGGCGACCGAGAAGAGCCTCGACCGCCTCGATATGGAGTACGTCGACGTGCTTCAGCTGCACAACGCGAACGTCGAGGAGGTCGACGCCGACGTCCTCGAAACGCTCGACGAACTCCGCGAGGAGGGGCTCGTCCGCGCGGTCGGCTGGGCGCTCGGCCCCTCGATCGGCTGGCTCGCCGAGGGCGATATGGCGATCGAAGAGGAGTTCGACTCTCTGCAGCTCGTCTGGAACCTCTTCGAGCAGGAGGTCGGCAACCACTTCCTCGACACGGTCGAGAAGACCGGCTCTTCGACCAGCCTCATCCCCCGCGTGCCGCACTCCTCGGGCCTGCTGAACGAGCAGGTGACGCCCGAGACCGGCCACGACCTCGACGACCACCGCGGCTTCCGCCCCGACGCGTGGTACGAGACGGGCTGGGAGAAGCTCGAGGCGCTGCGCTTCCTCGAACGCGACGGCGAGCGAACGATGGGCCAGGCCGCCATCGCGTATCTCCTCAGCTACGACGCGGTCGCGTCGGTGACGCCGACGTTCCACACGAAAGACGACATCACCGCGTGGGCCGCCGCGAGCGAGCTCCCGAAGCTCTCCGACGAGGAACTGGCCCGCGTCGCCGACCTCTACGAGGACAACTTCGGCATCGACCGCGACGACGGGATGGACGAACTCCGCTCGTCGGTCGGCGGCGACGACATCCGCGCGGCGGGGATCGACAAGCGCGCGACGAGCGGACCGCGTAACTCCGCGTCGTCGGACTGACTGCGCCCGTGACGCCCCGACAGGCAGCGTTTCTGGCGCTGACTGCGGTCGCCCACGTCGCGCTGACCGTCTGGGTCCGTCGCGACGCTCGCCGACGCGGGGTCGACCCGTCGCCGTGGGACGGCCTGACGCTCCTGACGGGCGTCGTCGGCGCGCTCGGCTACCGCCGGCGGCGGTAGTCGGTAGTCGGTAGGCCGCGCTCGCGAACGGACCTCTCGCACGCGCGACGCAGAACCCCTCTGTTTCGATTCGAAACCGACACACACAGCGGTGGCTGACGCTGCAGTCGCAGCGACTGCGGACCGGAAGCAGACCCCGACGGGGGCCCTTAGGCCAAGAAGACGTGTCGCGGCCGGTCGGCGAGGACGTCGCGGCCCCACTGGACGGTCTCAGTGAACTCCTCGGAGCGGAAGAACGCCATCGCGTTCTCGCGGGCGTCCCACTGGCTGGCGATGAACATGTCGTTCTCGTCTTCGAGGTTCACCATCAGGTCGGTGTCCTGGTGGCCCTCCATCTCTTCGAGCAGGTCCGTGGTGGTGCCGAACGTCCGCACGAAGTCGTCGCGGTGATCGGGCTTCACCGTGTAGAACATCCCCATCGTCCCGAAGCCGGACTCCTCGCCGGCGCGGGAGACGACGTCGGGAAGTTCCGAGAGGAACCCCGCGGCCGTCTCGGCGGCCGACTGGGTCTCCCAGATGCTCACGACGGCGCTGCGGTCGCGCTCGCGAGCCTCGTACACTGCGGTCTTGACGTGCGTCCCGTAGTGGTCGAAGTTCGCTCGGAGTCCTTTGACCTCCTCGAACAGTTCGTCGGTGTCGGCCTCGGAGTAGAGCACCGTCGCGTAGACGTCCTCTCCGTGGGGCTGGCCGGCGTAGATGTCCAGCCCGGCGAGCTCTTCGCGGATGTCGCCGTCGTCGGTCTCGGACTCGGCCGCGTGGGCACCGCCGCGGTTGTCGTCCTCCCCGTGGCCCGAGTCGCCGTGGTGTCCGCCCTCGCCGTGAGCCGATTCACCGTGCGCGTGTCCGCCGTGTTCGGCTTCGTGCTCGCTCGTGGGGACGGCCGCGCCGTCGAGATACGCGCCGAGGTCCGCGGGCGGGAAGCGGCGGCCGACGTAGAACTGGCCGAACTCGCCGTACTTCGAGGAGACCTCGTCGAAGCGCATATCGTAGACGATGTTCTTGATCTCCGTCGGATCGCTGGCGAAGAGCGTGACGCCCCACTCGTGGTCGTCGAAGCCGACCGACGAGGCGATGATCTGCTTGATCTTCCCGGCGTACTCCTTGCCGGTCTCGGCGTGTGTCGCCATCATCTCGGCGCGCTCGTCCATCGAGAGGTCGTACCAGTTGTACTCCTCGCCCCGTCGCTTCGACATCGGGTAGAAGGCGACGTACTCGTCGTCGGGGATCTCCGGCGTCAGTTTGTTCTCCATGTACGTCCGGACTCCCTGATCGACGGCGTCGGGATCTTCGAAGTACTCGGGTGCGGTGTAGCCCGAGATCTCGACGACCGAGAGATACGAGGTCGGTTGCTCTGTGAACTCCGCGAGCGCAGTCTGCTCGAACTGTCGCTCGGCCTGCGAGAGGTCGTCGAGCGTCGGCCGGAAGTGGACGACGAGCAGGTCGGCTTTGTGGCCGAGGACGGAGAAGACGGCCGACATCCCCTCCGCTGCGTCGTCGGCGCCCTCGTGGCGGTCGAGGTACGTCGTTCCTTCCTCGACTGCGCGCTCGCGCTCGCGCTCTGGCGCGTCTCGCCACGCGTCCCAGTCGACGGTGCGGAAGTCGTGCAGCACGAACCAGCCCTCGTCTGTCGGTGGGGCCTCTGGCATACGCCGAGGTTGGGACGCCACCCGTATGGGCGTTGCGAGTCGACGCGGGCTGGCGGCCCTCCGGCGCTACCCGCCGAGGACGGTCGGCCCGAAGACGAGCAGCAACAGCGACAGCAACATCGTCAGCCCGATCCCGGTCGTGATCGTGGTTACCACCCGATCGCGGTCCGAGAGCGGCAGCCGCGAGACGACCGCTTCGACGCTCGTCCGCAGGATCCGGCCACCGTCGAGCGGGTAACCCGGAATGCAGTTGAAAAGGCCCAACTGGAGGTTGATCCACGCCATCCAGAAGGCGACGTTCGCGAGGAGGAACACGCCGGTCCCGAGGAAGCCGAGCGGTCCGGTGATCGCGTAGAAGTTGAACACCGCGCCGGTGAAGCCGGGGAAGTTCGGGATGCCGAGCACGAGCGACGCCAGCGGGAGTACGAGCGCGACGTAGACGGTCGCCAGCGGCGAGTCCGCGATGGGACCGATCAGCCCCGTCGCGTCCGGACCGCCGTCGCCGCCGAGCAGTTCGAGGTACGTCCCGGCGGGATAGGACTCGACGCCGAAGTCGGTCAGGAGAAGCCCGCTAGTACCCGGGAAGATGTTGACGCCGAGGAAGCCGGCGTCGTCGCTCGGATTCTCCCCGAGCGTCACCTCGTAGGTCTCGATCGACCCGTCGTGGTACAGCTCTACAGCGACCATCTGTCCCGGCTCGGTCGTGTCGAGCGCACGCGTGAGTTCCGTCGAGGAGACGATCCGCGTCCCGTCGATGGCCGTCACGATCACGCCCGGATCGGTCGGTGCGCCGGCCTGCGCCAGCGGCCCGTCCGGCGCGACTCGCGTGAGATACGCGCCGACCGGGATCGTGACGGTCCCGCGATCGGTGGTAAGTTCGGCGAAGCGACCCTCCCCGACGGTCTCGGCGAAGCCGGCACGCGTGTACACCGCCGAGCCGTTCACGCGCGAGACGGCGATCGGCTCGCCTTCGATGCTGACGTTCGCCGGATTGCCGCCGACCGATCCAGCGACGACGAGCGACCGCTGCACGTCGACGGTCCGCGCCGCACGGTCCGCAGCGCTCTCGCCGCCGTCGAGTTCGACGGCCACCGTCCGGTCGCCGGTGTCGAGTAAGGCGGCGTCGAGCGAACTCTGGTTGCTGACGGGCACCCCGCCGACGGCGGTGATCCGGTCGCCTTGTGCGATCCCGGCCGTCGAGGCGGGCGACCCGTCGTAGGACCCCTGAACGGCCATTCCTGGCGCGACGGCGATGCTCCCGACGATCGGTCCGAACAGCAGGACGAACGCGACGAACGTCACGAAGAAGTTGTTCGTGACGCCGGCGGCGAACATCCGCGTTCGGCCGCCGCGAGTGGCGTGTCGCTGGCTCTCCTCGTCGGGCTCGACGAACGCCCCGAGCGGGACGAGCGTGAAGAGGAACACGCCCATCGATTCGATCTCGATGTCCTCGACCCGACAGAGGATCCCGTGCCCGCCCTCGTGGACGACGAGACCCACGAGGAGGCCGAAGACGATCTCGGGGGCGACCGACAGCGGTAGGAAGTCGTTGACGCCCGGAATGACGAGGAAGTTCTGCGGCTGGTTCACCGACGACGGCGGCGGCGGGTTGCGGGCGATCGCGATTCCCTGCAGGAGCAGGAAGAGGAACATTCCCGCCATCACGACCAGCGTCGCGCCGACGCCGAGGTTGGTCCACGCGCGCCAGAACCGCTTCGGCGTCGCGATCCAGTCGATGAAGTCCCGCCCACGTTTCGTGTGGACCGTTGTGAACGGTCCCTGGATCCGCACTGAGGCGGGAAGGAGTCCACGCTGAGAGAGGAAGAGCGCGGCCGCCGAGTACGCGGCGAGGCCGACGAGCACCCACAGGAGCGTATTCATCGTCGAAACGGAAGGGTCGCGCGCAGAAAGATGTTCCTCATCCTCCTTTTTACTGCGTCGGGTGCGCCGCGGCGCACCCTCCTCGTAAAAAGCTGGACCAAAAACTGCCGCGAGACTCGCCGGCGAGTCTCGCGGTCTGTGCGCCGGTGACTACCGCACCGTCTCCGCGGCAGCCCGGCCCCGCACCGCTCCCGCAACGGCACGGGACCGTCGTGTCTCCCTTTCGCTTCCGTCTCTGACGCCGCGACAGCTCGGCCCCGCACTGCCCCCGCAACGGCACGGGGCCGTCGTGTCTCTCTTTCGCTTCCGTCTCCGACATCGCGACTGCACTGCCTCGCCACCGCGTTGCGACTGCGACTATACTATCGACGATGCTCGTTCTGCCACTGTCGACCGCGATCCACCCCGCACGAACTCCTTTTGCCGATGCGACGAAATCTCCGGTAAATGTTCGACAGTCGCTCCTACGAGGTCCGCCAGAGGGTCGCCATCGGGAACAAGTACCGCGTCTACGAGGACGACACCCCGATCCTCGAGTCCGCACAGAAGAAGTTCCGGCTCAAGGAGGACTTCCGATTCACCGACCCCGAGACGGGCGAAGAGCGGTTCCGAGTCAAAGCCAGCAGCGTTCTCGACATCGCGGCCGCGTACGACATCGTCGACTCGCGCACGGACGAACGCGTCGGTGCGGTCAAGCGCGACGCGATGTCGTTTTTCAAGCACGAGTACTCGCTACTCGACCCCGACGGGACCGTCGTCGCGAGCGTACGCGAGGACAACGTCCCGCTGGCGATCGCGCGCCGCCTGCTCACGACGCTGATCCCGTTCTCCTACGAGATTGTCACCCCGGACGGCCGCGTCGTCGGCGAGGCCAACGAGCACTTTTCGCTCCGCGACAAGTATTCGATCGAACTCCACGGCGAGGAGATCGATCCCCGGCTGGTCGTGGTCGGGATGGTGGTCGTGGACGCGATCGAGGAGAACTAACACCACCTTTTTCCACGGTGGGTTTCCTCGCGGCGCGAAGCGCCGCTGCGGGAACCCACCGCCCAAAAACCTGGTGGGAAAAACGCCGCTCGGCTCGCGTCGCTCACCTCGCGGTGCTACTGCTTCAGACTGCTCCGCACCGCTCTGCACCGCTCTGCACTGCACCGCAATGGCGACGGCAGCGAGGACGCTACGACTCGCGCCGGAGCCGCGCGACGACGAACTCCGTGTCGAGTTCGCCGAGGAACTCCCCGAGCCGCGGCCCTTGCGGCTGATCGAAGAAGAGCCGGTAGCCCGCTTGGAAGAAGTCGCCGACCTCGATGTCGTGCCGTCGCGCGGTCTCGTACATCTCACCCTGGATCGCCTCGCCGTCGTGCCCCGCGTCGACGAACTCCGCGAGTTCGTCGAGCGCGGCCGTGACTGCGTCGTCGAAGTCGACCTCCGGGAGCGACTCCTGGATCCGGTAGTTGTACTCGTTGTCCATCCGCTCTGCCCAGGCACGAGCCTTGTCGACCCGTTCGAGCGCCTCCTCGATCGCCCACTCGGGCGTGTCGTCGTCGAAGTAGCCCTCGTTGCGGGCCATCTCGATCCGGAGGTCGCGGTCGTCGGTCATCCCGAGGACGGCCGCGAAGGTGTACGGCAGCCGGATCCGATCCTCGCGGATCTCGTCGACGACGAACTGGTACGCCCGCTCTGCGAACTCAGTCAGTGCCTCGTCGTCGACGTCGCCGAAGTACGCCCGCTCGAAGCGATCGAAGTCGTCGACCAGCTGATCCAGCCGGGAGATGTCCAGATCGCGCGCCTTCCGAGGGTTGAGCGCGAAGAAGTACCGGAGCACCTCGGGCTCGAGGAGGTCGAGCATCTCCGGGACGGTCACGATGTTGCCCTGCGAGGACGAAAGCGCCGCGCCGTTGAGTGTGAACCACTCGTAGACCATCGGCACGGGCGGTTCGATGCCGAGCACGTTGCGGGCGATGTCCTCGCCGGAGGGCCACGATCCCTCGGCGTGATCTTTGCCGAACGGCTCGAAGTCGACGCCGAGAACCTGCCACTGGCCGGGCCACTCGAAGCGCCAGGGGAGTTTCCCCTCGCGGAACGTCGCCGTCCCCTCGTGGCCGCAGCCCTCGATCGTCTCGTCGCCGACGGTCATATCCGTGCAGACGTAGTCGACCGTACCGGCGTCTACGTCGACTGCCGTGACGGTCTCGGTGATCTTCCCGCACTCTTCACAGATCGGATTGAACGGGACGTACTCCGCGTCGACCTTCGATTGGTACTCCGAGAGCACTTCCCGCGCCGCGTCGGCGTGTCCGAGGACGTGCTCGACGACCGGATCGAAGGTCCCGTCCTCGTAGAGATCGGTGTTCGAGAGCATCTCGACCGGAACGTCGAGGCGGTCGGCGTCGGCCTTCAGCAGTGCCGCGAAGTGGGCGGCGTACGACTCGGACTCCCCGAACGGGTCGGGGATGTCGGTGTACGGGCGTCCGAGATTGCGCCCGAGCGCGCCGGCGTCGACGTCGCCGAGCCCGACGATGTTCCCGTCCGTGTCGGCGAGCTTCCGGGGCAGCTTCCGGAGCGGATCGCGGTCGTCGCTGGTGAAGACCTGCCGGACCTCGTGACCGCGCTCGCGGAGCACCGCTGCGACGAAGTACCCGCGCATAATCTCGTTGAAGTTGCCGAGGTGGGCGACGCCGGACGGCGAGACGCCGCCTTTGATCACGATCGGGTCCTCGGGATTCCGCGCTTCGATCTCGTCGGCCACCTCGTCGGCCCAGAAGGCACGCTTCGGTTCCGCACTCGCGTCGTCTGCGTCTCGCGTCTCGCTGTCTTCGCTCATCTTATCGCTGCGTCCAGTAGCTCGGTTCACCGTCGACGCCCGCCGGGACGACGTCGGTGCCGCTGTGCTCGCCGCGGAGGACGGCGTCCTCGATCCGGCTCGGGTCGGTCCCGTCCAGTACGATCGTTCGCATCTCCGCGCGTTCGATGAGTTTCGCCGCTAGGAGATCGACCGGGGCTGAGGCTCCGGCGTCCCGACTCATCGGCGCGATCACGTCGACGAGTTCGCTCCCGGTCAGATGCTCGTACTTCTCTGCGCTGTCGTCGGTACCGGGATCGGCGCTGTAGACGCCGTCGACGCTCGTCGCGTAGACGAGCAGGTCCGCGCCGACGTACTCGGCGAGGGCCGCCGCCACGGCGTCGGTCGTCTGTCCGGGCATCACGCCGCCCATCACCGACACGTCCCCGCGCCGGATCGCGTCGCCGGCCTCCTCGTAGTCACGTGCGACTTTGGGGTCGACGCGCGGCCCCAGCGCCGCGATGAGCAGTCTGGCGTTGATCCGCGTCACGTCGATACCGATCTGATCCAGTTGGACCTCGTTGGCCCCCAGTTCGCGGGCTGCGCCGATGTAATCGCGTGCGACGCCCCCGCCGCCGACGACAGCGCCGACGTCACAGCCCTCTGCCGCGAGCGTTTCGACGACCGCTGCGTGGCCCTCGACGCGGCGTGCATCGAGGTCCGGAGCGAGCACGCTCCCACCGATGGAGACGACGACTCTCATTGCCCCGTCGTTGCCGCGAACCGGGCTTAAGGGTTGTCAACCGCGTACGTGTAGGCCGAACGGCCGCACATCCCCCTCCTGAGCCGACAGCATAAAGCCGCTTCCCGCCCCGATTCGGAGTATGCAGATACTCGGAGTCGCAGGTACCGGCGCACACGCGCTGTGTGCCCGCATCGCACCACACTTGGATGGCCGCGTCGCCGTCGTCGAACGGCGAGCCGACGAGTCCGGGGCGTCGCAGGCCAAGACCGCCGCCCGTTCGAGCCTGCAAGGCCGGCCACCGGGCACAGACGCCACGTACGAACTCGGTGACGACGGGGTTTGGGCCGGCGCCGGACAGGACCGACAGCTCGACGACCTCGTCGACGACCTCGCGCCGCACTACGATCACGCCCTGCTCGTCGGCTACCCAGACACGACGTTCCCCACCGTCGCCCTCGGCGACGCGGAGGTCGAAGACGCCGCCGTCGAGGCCGACACGCCCGACGACGTCGCCGTCGAGACCGTACTGGAGACGGTCGCGGACGCCGAGCCCTACGTGACGCTGGACGCGCTGGTCGAACAGGTGAAAGCGTCGCCGCGAGCCGACCGTGCAGGCGCGATTGCGACGTTCACTGGCCGCGTCCGGACGAAAGACGGTGCGGACGACCCCAAAACGCTCCAGCTTACGTTCGAGAAGTACGACGACGTCGCGGAAGACCGGATGCGGACGATCGAATCGGAACTGATGGATCGCGACGGCGTCGAGGAAGTCGTCCTCTTTCACCGGACTGGCGTCCTCGAATCCGGCGACGACATCGTCTTCGTGGTCGTCCTCGCCGGCCACCGCGTGGAGGCGTTCGAGACCGTTTCGGACGGCATCGACCGCCTCAAAGACGAGGTCCCGATCTTCAAACACGAGACGACTGTCGAGGAGGACTTCTGGGTCCACGATCGGCCGTAGCTGCGACTCGCTGACATCTCTCGGGCGTCGCGGGCGCGAACCTCCGACCGAAACAAGCCGTTCTTGCCGCAGTATGGACGTCCTATCGCGTGAGAAACGGCGCTGAGCTCGCCGCATTGGTTCAAATAATTAAATTTGAAATAAACAAAAAGATCGTCTTTTAAAATTTATGCGTGCCTCTGAGGACTCGAAAAAATATCCCCAGAGCGACGGTTTACCGGTGAATCGAGCCGAATTGCCCCCAACGTTCCTCCCTATATATACTCCTAAAGCGACAAGAGGCGGCTGAGGTGACACAGATGAGCGCAACCGCGAACCCCTCCCCCGACGCCACCGGCGACGACCTGCCCAAAGAAGAGCGCCTGAAGTCCTTCCTCTTGGAGAAGGCACAGGACGGCGAGATGTACTTCAAATCGAAGTTCATCGCCGACGAGGTCGGCCTCTCGCCGAAAGAGATCGGCGCGCTGATGGTGAAGCTCAAGGACTCGGCCTCGGAGCTCACCGTCGAGAAGTGGTCGTATACGAGCGCGACGACCTGGCGCATCGAACCCGCACAGGACGCGGCGTAACGCCCGATCGCGCTCCGAGGGCTCGCAACCCCGCGCGGTGTGTCCCGCCCGAACCGCCCGACGAACGTCCCCACCTCTGGTCCTCCCTGCTTCGACCGATCCGCAGCCAGTCCGTTCTCTCGCGGCTGAACTCCTCTCTGTCGGGGAGTTTATCCGACTGTACGCCCTACCCTGTGACGATGGAATCCCGCGATTCGGCGGCGGAACCGCCGGTCGACGACCTCCAGTCGGTGTTCCACCTCCAGGAGACCCGACGCGATGGGGACCGGGTGTTGTTCTACGGCCAGTCGCTCGTCCCCGAGGAGATGCTAGTCCGGGAAGTCTGGGAGGCGTTCCGCCAGGCGGGCTACGAGGTGCAGGCGTCGACGACGCGGGACAACCGCCAGGACGTCGTCGTCGCGCGCCCGGTGACGAATGGAATCGACGGCGTGCCGTGGAAGAACGTCGGCCTGTTCCTCGCGACGATCGTCTCGACACTCTTCGTCGGCGCGCTGACGTGGTACTACATTCCCTTCTCGGAGCTTCTCGCGAATCCGCTTCTCGTCCTCCGCGCGTGGCCGTTCACGGCGGCCGTGCTCGGCGTCCTCGCGACGCACGAACTCGGACACTACGTGATGGGCCGCTACCACGGCGTCGACGTCTCGCTTCCGTACGTGATCCCGTTCATCTTCCCGTTCGGGACGCTCGGCGCGGTCATCCGAATGCGCGGGCAGATGCCGGACCGGAAGACGCTGTTCGACATCGGCGTCGCAGGGCCGCTCGCGGGGTTGGCAGCGACCGTCGTCGTCACGGCTGTCGGCCTCTCGCTCCCGCCGATCGACGTCCCGTCGTGGGCGCTGCAGGGGAGCGGACAGGTCATCGTTTTCAACAACCCGCCGCTTTTGAACCTCCTCGCCGGACTCCTCGGCGAACCGACGGAGTACGCCGACCCGACGGTCGCGGTCAACCCCGTGATCATCGGCGGCTGGGTCGGGATGTTCTTCACCGTCCTCAATCTGCTCCCGGTCGGACAGCTCGACGGGGGCCACGTGCTGCGAGCGATGCTCGGTGAGTCCCAAGAGCGCGTCGCAGCGCTCGTTCCCGCCGTGCTGTTCGGGCTCGCCGCCTACCTCCACTACGGGCTCGGCTACGCGCTGAACGAGTCGGTCGGCCTGTGGGCGTTCTGGGGGCTGCTCTCGGCGGTGATCGCGTTCAAAGGCCCCGCCAATCCGATCGACGACGCGCCGCTCGGCACGCCCCGCGTGCTCGTCGGCATCGCTACGTTCGCGCTGGGTGCGCTCTGTTTCCTCCTCGTTCCGATCGAAGTGATGGCGGTCTGATCGCGGTGTCAGCCGTGCGTGTACCCCACGTCGGCTAACGGCTCGCCGTCCGCGACGACGCCGTCGGCGGTAACTTCGCCGATCGCGGCCACCGGCACGGGCGAGGCAGCGCGTGCGGCGTCGACCGCCTCGCGCGGTAGCGTACAGACCAGCTCGAAGTCCTCGCCAACCGACGTCGCCATCTCCCGGCGGTCGGCGTCGTCTGCGGCGTATTCGTCGACCGCGTCGTGGACCGGCAGCGCTCCCGTCGAGATCTCGAACCCGACTGCCGAGGCCTCCGCGAGCTGGTGCAGCGAGCGGGCGAGCCCGTCGGAGGAGTCCATCATCGCCGTCGCGTGCGGCGCGAGCGCGATGCCGGCCGCGACGCGCGGGGAGAAGCGGAAGAGTTCGTTCCCGCGCTCGACGTCGCCGGCGTCGAACGCACGGAGCGCGGCCGCCGTGCGACCGAGTGTGCCGGTCACGCAGACGACGTCTCCGGGCGACGCCCCGGAGCGGGGGACCGGTGTGTCCGCCTCACCGAGAGCCGTCGTCGCGACCGTGAACTCGCTCGTCGTGTCGAGGTCGCCCCCGACGTACTCGGCGTCGACCGCGTCGCAGACCTCTCGCGCCCCGTCCAGAAAGGCGTCGAGCTCCGCTTCCTCGAGCGTCGGCGCAGCGTAGACGGCGACCGCGGCGGTCGCGGACGCACCCATCGCGGCCACGTCCGAAAGCGACGCGCCGACGGCCCGCCAGCCCGCCGTGTAGCGCGTCGTCCCCGGCGGGAAGTCCGTCGCCTCGTGGAGCATATCCGTCGTCACGACGAGTCCGTCGACGACGGCGGCGTCATCGCCCGCAGCGGGGAGTGACGCCGCGAGCCGACGAAGCGCCGTACGTTCGTCCATACCTGGCGTCCGCCCCGAGTGGAGAAAAAGCCGACGTCACACTGTCGATCCGGGCGGACGTGAGTTGTTGTCACACCGTCGAGCGTTTCGATGGCTTGATGCCCGGAAGCACCGACGAAGCGCGTATGGCCCGCGAGAACGTTCGAGCAACGATTCTCGGGTTTCTCGCGACTGTCGGCGTCTTCGCGCTGCTGTTCTCGTATGCGGGCGTCGACGAGCTCCTCGACACCTTGCGAATGGCCGATCTCAGATACGTCGCGCTCGTCATCCTCGCGATCTTCGCGTGGCTCGGCGCGTGGAGCCTCTCGCTGAACACCGTGCTCGACGGCCTCGGCGTCGATCTCTCGTACTTCAGCTCGTTTCTGGTCTTCGCGGGCGCGACGTTCTCGAACAACGTCACCCCGTTCGGCCAGGCGGGCGGCGAGCCGGTGACTGCGTATCTCATCTCGCGGGCGGCCAACGCCGAGTACGAGCGGAGCCTCGCCGCCATCGCGAGCGTCGACACCCTGAACTTCGTGCCATCGATCACGATCGCGCTCGTCGGTGCAGGCTACTTCGCCACCGAGGTCGCACTCGGGACGAATCAGAACCTCCTCGTCGCGTTCGGCGCGGTCGCCGCGCTCGCCGTCTCGGTGCCCGCCGTGATATACGTCGGCTGGAAGCGACGCTACCGCCTCGAAGCCCGCGTCGTCGACGCGCTGACGCCGCTGATCCGCTCGATCGCCGACTGGGTTCCGCGCGTCCCTGTTCCGACGTCCGACGGGATCGAACGCCGCATCAACGGCTTCTTCCGGGCGATCGAGCGCGTCGCCTCGAACCCCCGTGGCCTCGCACTGGCACTCGGCGCGTCGGCGCTCGGCTGGCTCTGTCAGATGCTCGCGCTCTGGCTCGCGTTCGGCGCGATCGGCGTCGACGTCCGCCTCTCGATCGCGCTGATCGTCGTCCCGATCGCCGCCATCGCAGGTGTGACGCCGCTGCCCGGTGGGGCCGGCGGCATCGAAACCGTGCTCGTGGTGCTGCTTCTGGCCGCGCCGCTCCCGCAGGTGACCGAGCCGATCGCGGTCGCGGCGGTCGTGATCTTCCGCGGCGCGGTCTACTGGATCCCGACGCTGCTCGGCGGCGTCGTCGTCGCCTGGATCGGAACGGGGGCCGGCCTCGAGGCGGACACGTGAGCAGTTGCTGGCACGAGACTCGGTCTCACAGCCTGTAGCGCCGATACGATGGCTTTAAACGACGCGGTCGGGAATTGATCCCTATGGTAAGTGTCTACGACGTTCCGGCCGACGCCCTCATCGAGGACGTCGCCGACCGGCTCTCGGACCGGATCGAAGCGCCCGAGTGGATCGAGTACGCCAAGACCGGCCAGACGCGCGAACTCCCGCCGCAGCAGGACGACTTCTGGTACATCCGCGCCGCGTCGCTCCTCCGCAAGGTAGCCAAAGAGGGCCCGATCGGCGTCGACCGTCTCTCGACGGAGTACGGCGGCCGCAAGCGTGGCTCGAACCGCTACCGCGTCTCGGGCAACAGCTCCGACACCGGAAGCAAGAACATCATCCGGACGATCCTCCAGCAGCTCGAAGAGGAAGGCCTCGTCGAGACCGCACAGGGCCAGGGTCGCCGCATCTCCGCTGACGGCCAGAGCTTCCTCGACAACGCCGCCGTGGACGTGCTCGAATCCCTCGACCGCCCGGACCTCGAACGCTACGCGTAGCTCTGCACGCCAGTCGGCTCGAACGACGTAACCGTTTTTAGCGCTGCGACGGAATCGTACGACGATGAGTGGAACCCCCGACGACGACCGACTGGAGGAACTGCGCGAAAAGAAGATGCAGGAGCTCCGCGATCAGGCCGAGGGGCAGCAGAGCGGCCACGGCGACGAGGCCGCACAGGAAGCCGCACGCGAGCAGGCGGAGGCCCAGCAGGAGGCGATGCTGAAGCAGTATCTCACCGACGGCGCGCGCCAGCGTCTGAACGCCGTCGAGATGTCCAAGCCCGACTTCGCGGAGTCCGTGAAAAAGCAGCTCGTCGCGCTCGCTCAGAGCGGCCGCATTCAGGACCGCATCGACGAGGATCAGATGAAGGACCTGCTCCGGGAACTGCAGCCCGAATCGAAGAGCTTCGACATCCGCCGACGATAGCGGGATCGTGGATCTCGCGCTCCTCTACAGCGGCGGCAAAGACTCGACGCTCGCCGCGCTGTTTCTCGACTCGTTTTACGACGTGACCCTCGTCACCGGCCGCTTCGGCGTCACCGACGACTGGAAACACGCCGAAGCCGCGGCCGAACGCCTCGGCTACCCGTTCGCGGCCGTCGATCTGGACCGCGCGGTCGCTGAGGATGCCACGGCGCAGATGATCGCGGACGGCTACCCCCGAAACGGCATCCAGCAGGTCCACGAGCACGCGCTCGAACGGGCCGCCGCACTCGACGTCGACGCGGTTGCCGACGGGACCCGCCGTGACGACCGCGTGCCGACGGTGTCGCGGGCGCAGGCCCAGAGTCTCGAAGACCGCCACGGAATCGACTACCTCGCGCCGCTCGTCGGACTCGGACGCCACGCCGTCGATCGGCTCGTCGACGAGACGCTGGCCGTCGAGACGGGACCCTCAGAAGAGATCCCGAAGGGCGACTACGAAGCGGAGCTCCGGGCGCTGATCGAAGCCGAGGGCGGCCTCTCGGCCGTCGAGTCAGTGTTTCCGGACCACACGCAGTCGTACGTCCGCGGACTGCGGGGCGACGAGTGAGTCGCACGGAATCGATCGTCTGAGCCGGAGCGAGCGGTCGGCTCTGGAACTCACGGCGTCTCCTCGGCGAGCGGGAGCGTCACCTCGACGACCGCGCCGTCGCCGCCGCCTCGGAACGCCAACTCCCCGCCGGACATATCGACGACCCACTGGACGAGCCACAGCCCGAGGCCGCTCCCGTGTTCGAGAGTCGACTCCTCGCCCGCCCCGATCACCTCGTACTCGGCCTCCGGAACGCCGGGGCCGTCGTCGGCGACAGTGACCGTAGCCGTGCCCTCGGACCGACGAACGTCGACGCTGACCATCGGCGAGTCGCCGGCGTGTACGCAGGCGTTCTCGACCAGTTCCCACAGCGCGTGTTCGAGCGTGCTGGTCCCCAGCACGGAAACAGCGCCGAACGACGTTCGCACCTCGATCGTCGCATCGGGATACTGCGTCTGTGCCCGCGCCGCGACGGTCTCGATAACTTCGTCGAGATCGTGCTGTTGAACCGTGGTCTCGTCGATCAGTCGCTGGACCTGCCGTGCGTTCTCGGCGATCGAGAGGAGTTCCTCGGACTTCCCGTACACGTCTTCCAGCACCTGTTTTTCGGGCCCGCGCTGATCGTCGATCACGGTGTCTAACTTTCCCTGGATGACCGACAGATTGTTGCGAATGTTGTGTCTGAGCGCCCGGTTCAGCACGCTGATCTGGACTTTCTGGCGCTTGAGTTCCGTGACGTCGATGAAGAGGACGCGCGTCCCGATCACGGCGCCCCGCTCGTCGTAGCGCGGCGTCGCACGCAACGTCGTCACGAGCTCTTTGCCGTTTTTGCTCCGGAGCTCCCGTTCTTGCGTTCCGAACTGTCCGCCCAGTGCGTCCTCGAACCCACCGCTTCTGAGCTTCTGCCGCGACTCCTCCGTGTAGAACTCGGCGAGGCTGCGGCCGCGGAGTTGGTCGACTGTGTAGCCGAGCTTCTCTGCGAAGCGTTCGTTACAGTCCTCGATGATCGGGTTCCCGTCCTCCTCCCGCGTCAGCGTGAACATCACCGGCGCCTCCTGAAACAGCGTGCGGTACTGCGCCTCGTACTGCTGTTGAATCGCGACCCGGTTACACGCGGTCGCGAGCTTCTCGTTGAGGTCCGGCAGCGAGAGCACGATATCGTCCCGGAGCGGCGTGCCGCGCTTGAGTAGGAGCAAGACCCCGAAATCGGGGAGCGACAGCACGTAGCGGTGGAGTCCGGGCTCGACCTCGTCGACCAGTGGCAGCATCGACTCGACCCGGTGTTCGGCGTCGGGGAGCTGTTCACAGACGTCTTCGACCGCCTCTTCCGTCTGGTGCCGCCCCGGCAGCGACGCGGCGATCGAGCGCCCGTCCTCGTCGTCGGGGCTGCCGACCGGCGTCAGCACGGCGGCAGCCGAACAGTTGAGCTTCTGGAGATACGTCGAGACGGCCGCTTCGAGCGTCTGCTCGACGTTCGACTGCGGACTGATAGACAGCGACATCTCGTAGAGCACCAGGATCTGCTCTTGGGAGAGCTTCGCCGACATCTACAGCGAGTCTGTGATCGCTGCTACCGCCGTTTTGTTGTAATACTCCAAGTGACCCTCGCCGTCGTTTGCGATCTCGCCGATCGTGAGTGCGCCGAGGTCCGGCCTCGTCTCACCGCCGACCGCATCGAGTTCCCGTGTGAACGCGTCCTCGAGGTAGAGGACGCGAGAGATGCAATCGAAGAAGAGCACGTCCGCCTGGTCGTCTGCCTGTCCGTCGATGTCGGCTTCGATCGCGTCGTACGCCTCGCCCGCAGCCCTGACCAGCGACTCCTCGCTCCCCTTCAGCACGTAGAGGAACGCGTCGTCGGGGATGTCGCCGAAGCAGGTGAGACTCCCGTCGTCGGTGACCTCGAACGGATCCCGGACGATCTTCTCGCCTTCGAGGCGACTGATCCCGAACGGGTACATCTTCGCGATCTCGAAGAAGTTGTCGGCGTCGAGCGTCACGTCGGCGTCCTCCTCGACGATCTGTTTGTAGACGGAGAACGCCGACTCCCCGTTGAGCTCCCCCAGAACCGGGCCGTCGGCGTCGGTCACTCGGAGCGGTCCGGCGACCTCCTCCCAGCCGTGCTTCACGCCGATGCTGGTCGCAGCGTCGACGGTGACGAACACCGCCGTGTCCTCGACGACCCCCTCGTTCGTGATGATCGACGGACGTTGCTCCATATCGAGCGAGCCCGCGCCGCCGCCGAGATAGGTGAGCGTCACGCCGTAACTGGCGAACAGCTCCGAGACGAAATCCTCGGCCCGCGTCGCGTAGGCGTCCACGAAGACGAACGCGGTCCCCGCTTCCGGGACGTCCGCGGGAAGGTGGTCTCCGAACTCGGTCTCGGAACCGCTGAGCTCCGGCACTACGGTGACTGTCGGCTCGACCGTCAGCCCGGCGAGGACGACTCCGTCGGTCTGCCGCTCCCCTCGGTAGAGTACTTCGGGAAATATCCCACCGAAGACCGGCACCGACAGCTCCCGTAACGTAGCATCGATCGCTGCGCGGTCTACATCGCTTCCCTCTGCGGCGAAGACGCCGAGGCCGTTGATCGAGTCGGCGGCGGCCATCGACCGGAGCGCTTCGTGCAGCGGCTCCCCGGCCCCCCGTACTAATCGTGTCTCCATTCTCTCTCCGATTAGGAATAGTATATATTAAATCAACTGCAGGGGTAGCGCGGAGTCCCCGTCCTCAACGAGCGCGTCAGCGCGAGTAGGGCGGGGTAGTTGACCAGGCTCCTCTTCCCATCTGACGGGACCCGAATCCGAACACCTATCTCCCGGTGCCGGCCAGGGTCAACCGTGTTCTCGCTTTCCCCCGGGATCGGCTACTCCCTGGCGGCGGCGCTCGTGTGGGGGACGTACATCTTCGCCCTCAAGCAGTACTTCACGAAGTACCCCGGCACGGTCCTGACCGTCGGCGTCAACGCGGCGGCCGTGGCGTGGTATCTCCCGCTTACGGTCTCTCGGACCGACCTCGCGAGCGTCCCCTCTCTCACGAGGATCGGCCTCGGTGGCATCGCGATCGCCGTCGGGACGATCCTGGCGACCGCCGCGGCGTTTCTAATCTTCCTGCGGGCGCTCGACGCCGGCGAGGTCTCCTACGTGGCCCCGATCAGCAAGATCGTCCCCGTGTTCGTTCTCCCGATCGAGGTCGTCGCCCTCCAGCAACGGCTCACGCCGCTGCAGGTCACGGGCGTCGTCGTCGCGACGCTCGCGGTGTACGTCGCGAACTACCGCAGCGGGTCGCTCCTCGATCCGATCCGGAAGGCGGCCACGTCGCGGGCGGCCCAGTTCGGCCTGCTGAGCGCGGCCTGTTTCGCGCTCAGCGACGTCGGCAAGCGCGTGGCGCTCCAGGAACTCGCCGTCCCGCTGGAGCTGTGGGTCCCGATCGTGCTCGGGGGCGTGCTGGTGGCGGTGCTGCCCTTGGCTCTCCGCGAGTGGGTCCCGATCCGCGATGCGCTCCCGCGATTCCTGCTTGCGGGCGGCGGCGTCGCGCTCGGCGAGCACGTCACCTCGCTCGCGTTCTCGACGGTGCCGGCGTCGATCGCCTCGCCCGTGATCAACACGCAAGCGGTCGTGGCAGTGCTCCTCGGCGGCGTCCTCCTGCGCGAGGACGCCTTCGGCATTCGGCTGATCGCGGCCGCACTCGCCGTCGTCGGCGTCGGTCTCATCGCGGCCTGATCCCCTGCTCCCGCCCTCGCTGCCGCGCGCCTTCAACAGTTTCAAGCGCGCCACCGTCGAACCCCGCGATATGTACGACCGACTCAAGGGGTTTCGGGACTTCTACCCCGAGGAGATGGCCGCCCGGCGGCAGGTCGTCGACACGCTCGAGGACGCCGCCGCCCGGTACGGCTTCCGCGAGATCTCGACGCCGGCGCTCGAACGGACCCAGATGTACGTCGACAAGAGCGGCGAGGAGATCGTCGAGGAACTGTACGCCTTCGAGGACAAGGGCGGCCGCGAGGTCGCGCTGACGCCGGAGCTGACGCCGACGGTCGCGCGGATGGTCGTCGCCAAACAGCAGGCGCTCTCGAAGCCGATCAAGTGGTACTCGACGCGCCCGTTCTGGCGCTTCGAGCAGGTCCAGCAGGGACGCTTCCGCGAGTTCTACCAGACGAACGTCGACATCTTCGGCTCGTCGGCCCCCGAAGCCGACGCGGAGGTGCTGGCGTTCGCGGCCGACGCGCTCACCGACCTCGGACTGACCGGCGAGGACTTCGAGTTCCGCGTCTCCCACCGCGACATCCTCGGCGGCCTCTTAGAGACGTTCGCGGCCGACGTCGACACCCGAGCGGCGATCCGCGCGGTCGACAAGCGCGCGAAGGTCGAGGAGACCGAGTACCTCGGACTGCTCTCGGACGCCGGTCTCTCGTACGCGCAGGCCGAGGAGTTCGACGACCTGATCGCGACGGGTGATCTCGACGAGATCGCGGCCGTCGGCGACGACGACGTCGCCGCCGCGGTCGCGAACCTTCAGAACGTCCTCGCGGCCGCCGAGGACTTCGGCGCGCGTGAGTTCTGTGACGTGTCGCTGACGACGGCGCGCGGGCTGGACTACTACACCGGCGTCGTCTTCGAGTGCTTCGACTCGACGGGCGAGATCTCCCGGTCGGTGTTCGGCGGCGGCCGGTACGACGACCTCATCGAGAGCTTCGGCGGCCAGCCCACCCCCGCGGTCGGCGTCGCCCCCGGACTCGCCCCGCTGTCGCTGCTCTGTCAGCGCGCCGGCGTCTGGCCCGACGAGGCGCTCGCGACCGACTACTACGTCCTGACCGTCGGCGACACGCGCGACGTCGCCTCCCGGATCGCCCGCGACCTCCGCGCGGCGGGCAACGTCGTCGAAGTCGACGTCTCCGACCGGAGCTTCGGCGCGCAGATCGGCTACGCCGACGGCATCAACGCCGAGACCGTGGTCATCGTCGGCGAACAGGACCTCGCCAACGGCGAGGTGACGGTGAAGGCGATGGACTCCGGCGAGCAGACGACTGCGCCCGTCGACGCCTTCCCCGGCGAGCACCCGTCGCCGACGTACGACGACTTCGCCTGAGCCGGCTCCGCCGCTGCGGTCTTGTCGCCGTCGTCGCGCTTCTGCTGCGCTTTCTTCGCGCTTCTGCCGTGCCGTCGTCGCGCTTTTGCCGTGCCGTCGTCGCGCTTCTGCTGCGCCGTCGTCGCGCTTCTGCTGCGCTGACGCCGCTTTCGACTCGCCGCACGCGGTGGAACTTTATCTCCCCTGGCACCTCTTTGTGGTATGTACGACACGATCCTCGTCCCCGTCGACGGCAGCGACGCCAGCGACGCGGCCGCCGACCGAGCGATCGAGATGGCACGGGACGCGGACGCGACGGTTTCAGTCCTCTCGGTCGTCGACGTCCCGCGACTCACCGCCGCCAGGCTCGACACCGACGCGCTGCTCGACGGCTACGAGTCCGAGGCCCAACGCCACGTCGCGGCCGTCGCCGAGCGCGCCCGCGCCGCCGGCGTCGATGTCGAGACCGCGGTCCAGCGCGGGTCGCCGTACCAGATGATCCTCGACCGGATCGACGAGGTCGACGCCGACCTCCTCGTGATGGGCGGCCACGGCCGGCACGGCCTCGAACGCTACCTCCTGGGGAGCACGACCGAGCGGATACTCCGACTCGCACCGGTCCCCGTTCTGGTGCTCCGCGGCGACGACAGCGACTACCACAGTCCCGACGGCCGCAGTAGTACAGCCGACGCGGACGCGGATGCAGATGCCGACAGCGACGCGGACGCGGATGCAGATGCAGACGCCGACAGCGACGCGGCGGAATGAGCGACGGCACAGAGCGCGTGCGGGCGTTCCGCGTCGCCTACGACGGCCGCCCGTTCCACGGCTTCCAGCGCCAGCCGTCGGTCCCGACGGTCGAGGACGCGATCTTCGACGCCGTGGACGCTCTCGGGATCTTCGATCGGACGGCGCAGCACAGACCGCCGAGCTACGCCGCCGCGGGTCGCACCGACGCCGGCGTCTCGGCGCTCGCTCAAACCGTCGCCGTCGCGTGCCCCGACTGGTGTACGCCCCGAGCGCTGAACAGCGAACTCCCGGCCGGCGTCCGCGCGTGGGCCGCCGCGGACGCGCCGTCGGACTTCCACGCGACTCACGACGCCGTCCGCCGCGAGTACGTCTACGATCTCTACGCTCCCGGCCTCGACGACGACCGCGCCGCGGCTGCCGCGGCGATCCTCGAGGGCGAACACGACTTCCACAACCTCACGCTCGACGACAGCGGGACCGTCCGCGACGTCTCCGTCCGAGTCGAGCGCGACGGCGCGTTTCTAGTCCTGCACGTCGCTGCCGGCGGTTTCCCGCGCGAACTCGTCCGCCGACTGGCGTCGGTCGTCCGGGGCGTCGCCTCCGGCGACCGCACGCTCGACAGCGTGCGACGGCTTCTCGGCCCCGATCCCGTCGACGGCCCGGCCGGGGTGCCGTCGGCCCCGCCGGAACCGCTCTTGCTCGCGGACGTCGCCTATCCCGGCCTGGATTTCGAGCGGGATCCACAGGCGGCGACGAGTGCGGCCGGCGTATTCGGGGCGCGCCGCCGCGACGGACTCGCCCGCGCCCGCGTCGCCGGCCGGATCGCTGCGGGCGTCGACGCCGCGGCCGACCGGTCGGAGTCGTGAGTGCGCTCGTGGGTGCTTGGTAGCCCTCGGGAGTCCAACCGAGGGCTCATAGCAAGCGTTTGCACTATCCGCCGCGAATCGAGGATATGGCGTACGACGCGATCATCTTCGACAACGACGGCGTGCTGACCCGCCCGACTCCGACGACCGTTCACCGGGAAGCGGTTCGAGCGGCGTTCGCCGAGTTCGACGTCGAACCCACGACCGAGGCCGTCGACGCGGTGATCCACGGCGGCCTCTCCCGGATCCGTTCTGTCTGTTCGCTCTTCGATCTCGATCACGAGACGTTCTGGCCCCGACACGAGGCCAACGCGGCGGCCGCGCAGCGAGCCGCCATCGAACGCGGCGAGAAGACGCTCTACGAGGACGTCGACGCCCTCTACGACGTCGATCGACCGCTCGCGGTCGTCAGCAACAACCAACACGAGACGATCGAAGCGATCGTCGACCACTGGGAGCTCGGGGAGCTTTTCACCCTCGCGACCGGGCGAGAGCCCTCGGTCGAGGGGTTCCGCCGCCGGAAGCCCTCAGCGCACTACCTCGAATCGGCCATCGACGAGATCGGCGGCGACAGCGTCCTCTACGTCGGCGACAGCAACGTCGACATCGTGGCGGCGAACCGCGCCGGCGTCGACTCGGCGTTCGTCCGCCGGCCCCACCGCTCGGAGTACGAACTCGTCGCCGACCCGACGTACGAGGTCGCGTCGCTCGATGCGATCGCGGCGCTGGCCTGAGCGTCTCGACATCGTCGTCCCGGCGCGCACGACAGGATGTTTCGCTCGCCCGACGTTCCAACCCTAAATATTATTTCTATAAGAGACAAAATTCCAACCAATGCCGACCTGCGAGAACTGCGGTTCGTTCGTCACCGCGGAGTACGTCCGGGTGTTCGCGCCGAACGGGATGGAGCATCCCCGCGTCTGTCCCAACTGCGAAGACAAGGTCCGTGACGGCGCAGAGGTCCGCGAGGCGCGGGCGAGGAGGCACTGACGAACGCCTCGCTGGAGCCCGCCGACGCGACGGCACCGCATTTCACGCGTCTTTTACCGCTCGGCGGCCTTTCGCCGCTATGAGCCAACTCGAAGCCTTCCTCGCGGGCGAGCGCCACGAGGACGTCGCACTGTTCCTCACCGAGGCGTATCTCGACAGTCAGGGCAAACTCCCGAAGATGGGCGAGACCGTCGACTCGGGCTACGTGCTCGTCGTCCCCGGCGACGACGGCCGACGCGCGTTCGCCGCCGGCACCGGGATGGACGCGATGGAGTTCGCCCGCGGTGCGATGGACCAGCGCGGGCACGTCTCCCGCGACCTCGACGGCGGCGAGTGTCCGGCCGCCGGAGACGGCGACGACCACGACGTCGAGTTCATCTTCGCCTTCTCCGAGGCGCAAAACGAGGAGGTCGGCGGGCTCTACGCCCGTGGCGACGTCATTCACGCCTACGCGCACTGCGCCTGCGGCGAGAGCTACTCGGACAAGTGGGTCGTCGGCGAGGAGACCGAGACAGGCGTGCGGCCGGGCGGATCCGAGCCGGTCGAAGACGTCGAATAGAGCGCGCGGTCGTCCGTTTTCTCGGCCCCCCTGGCTCCGTTACTCGCTCTCGTCGGCGTCGCCGTCTGCCGCGGCGTTATCGCCGTCTGTCGCGTCGTCGTCCGCTGCGGCGTTATCGCCGTCTGCCGCGACCTCGTCGGCGACACGCTCGAACGCGCGCAGGATCACCCGCTTCGTGGTCGCGCCCTGCGTCGTCCAGTGGTGTGCGTAGTCGAGCATATCGTCGTAGATGTCCGGCTTACAGCCGGCGGCGCGGGGGTGGCCGCCCCCGTTCACCTGTCCGGCGACGTCGTGGGCGCGCTCGAACGTCTCGGAGCCGCGGATACTCGCGCTACCGGCGGGCTTGACGACGACGGCGGCGTCGGCGCCCTGCTCGCGGAGCGCCTCGGCGACCTCGTTCTGCGAACAGCGGCCGTAGGTGACGCCGACCGTCCAGGGGCCGATCTGCTTCAACTCGGCCCGCGAGACGGCCGCCTCGATCAGTTCCTGCTTCTCGACGCGCCGGAGTTCGATGTACTGCTCGACGATCTCGGGGAGATCGACGCCGAACGTCCCGACGACGGCGACGTACTCCTCGGGACCGACCCAGTAGGCGTAGTCCGCGAGGTCGTCGCTGCGGGGATCTTCCTTCTGCCAGAGGTCGTGATCGCGCGTGACCGCCGCGAGTTCGACCCACTGCTCGTCGAAGTCGTAGTCGAGCGAGCGCAGCGTCACGTCCGTCGAGCACTCCTCGTCGGACTCGCCGACGACGAGGTCGACGCCCGCCTCGCGGACTGCGTCCATCGTCTCGTCGTCCCACTGGTGGTGGTCGTACCACGCGACCGACGCGGCGAGATCGCTCGCGGCGTCGAGCTCGTCGGCGATCCACCGGTAGTCGTCGGGGCAGAGGTCGCAGACGTAGAGGTCGATCCCCTCGGGGGCGTGCGCGGCGACGTTTTCGAGCGCCTCGTCCAGCGAGTACGGGCCCGCCCCGACGAGCGCGACGGTCGAACGCGGCGGTTCGTCGTCTGCGCCGTCGCCGCGGCTCTCGCTCTCGTCGGCCGGCACGTCGCGCGTCCAGCGGTCGACGCGGTCGGAGACGTCCGCCTCGAAGGTCGCCCACTCCAGTGCCGCGTCGTACATCTCGCGGATCAGCGCGACACAGCCCAGTCCGTCGGCGTCCGTGTCGGCGACGACGACGGCCTCGGCCCCGTCGACGGCCTCGGCGACGCGTTCCTCGGTCCGGTCTTCGTCGAGCGAGTCGGGGTAGAAAAAGCCCGTCCCGGGGAGCTGGGACTTCCGCGTGAGCGAGAGGCTCGCGCTGTCGATGAGTTCGTCTTCCATAGCCACACCGAGGTGTGCCCGAGTGAAAACCGGCGTGGTTCCGCCGGTGACGGCGTCAGCCCAGTTCGGGCGTTCCCGTCAGCTCGTTTTCGCCCTCGTCGGCGGCGAGCTGGCGGACGGTGAGCACCGGAATCGGGCACGTCCGAACCACGCGCTCTGCGACGGAGCCGAGGAGGAACCGGTTTTCGCCGTGTCGCCCGCGCGTTCCCATCGCGACCACATCGGCGTCGACGCCGCGGGCGTACTCGTCGATCACCGAGGAGGGGTGTCCCGCTTCGATCGCGGTGACGACGTCGCGGTCGGTGGACTCTCTGACCTCGTCGATCGCCGCCTCGCCGCGCTCTTCGAGCGCCGTCTGCATCTCCTCGCGGAGGCGTTCCGGCGAGGACGCCACGTCGCCCTCGTCGATCACGTAGAGGCAGTGGACCGTGGCGTCGAAGCGATCGGCGAGATCCAGCGCCACGTCGACGGCCCGTCTGACGCTCTCGGAGCCGTCGGTGGCGATGACGATCGTCTCGAACATACGCGTCGCTTCGCGTTCGCTCGGGATAAATCCCGACGGCTCGGGCCGGAACCGCTGGACGCCGCCGTGGCGGCCGCTCGTCGACCGTCGAAGTGAGGATTTTTGCCGTCGGACGCCGGAGGTGCGGATATGACCGAACGCCGGCCGCTGTCCGTCGACCTCGTGCTCGTTCCGGTGGATGCAAGCGACGAGTCGACAACGGCGGTAGCCCACGCCGCCGCCATCGCCGCCGAGTACGACGCGACGGTCCACGTGGTCCACGTCCTCGGCGAGGACGTGGTGCAGGCGATCGAAGAGGGGATCGTCGACGAGGCGCAGGTCGCCGCCGACGGGCAGGCGATCACCGAGACGGCCGAAGGGATCGCCGGCGAGTACGGCGTCTCGCTGTCGACGTCGGTCGCGTACGGCTTCTCGACGAAGATGAAGCTCCGCCATCCGGGCAGCGTCGTGCTCGACACCGCAGAGGAACTCGACGCCGACTTCCTGGTCGTGCCGCGCGAACCGCTCTCGGGCGACCCCGGCGAGGTGCTCGCGAAGGCCGCCGAGTACGTCCTGCTGTACGCGAGCCAGCCGGTCCTCTCCGTCTGATTCCCTCCCCGTCGTGCGGGCGCTGCGCCGCTTAACCGCCCTCGTCGCTCCCGCCGGCGAGTCTGATCGCCATCTCCATCTCGAAGCTCTCGGCGTCGCTGACCTCGAACCCGATCTTCTTGTAGAGACCCACCGCGGGCTTGTTCCAGCGCTCGACGGTGAGCCACACCTTCTCGGCGCCGGCGTCGGCCCCGTAACCGAGGAGCCCCTCCATCAGGTGCGTGCCGATGCCGGCCTCCTGGTACGCTTGGAGCACGAAGATCGCGAGTTCGTAGGCGTCGTCGTCGGGCACGAGCGTGGCGTGACCCGCGGCGTCGTCGCCGTCCCACGCGACGACGTTCAGGCAGTCCTCACAGAGGATGTTGTCGAGCCACTCGCGGACCCGCCGCGGCTCGCTCGGCGGGATCCCCTGTGCCCGGTCGGCGGAGTCGAACGCGTCGTACATCGACGCGAGCGCCTCGTACTCCTCGTCGCTGCCGTCGTGGGGACGGATCTCGATCTCGCGCCCCTCCCGATCCACGAAGACGATCGGCGGGCGCTCGAACGGTCCCGCGACCTCGTCGGGGTACTGTCGGTTCCGGCTCATCGGACGAGCGTGACGCTGACGTGGGAGTTCAGCAGAACGAACTCCGCGGTGGCCCCGAGTTGGATCTTCCCCATCGGGCTCGTCGTCCCGCCGCTGAGGACGATGCGGTCGTACCCCTCGGACTCGGCGACGTCGACGAGCGTACTCCCCGGATCGCCGGTGACGTGGCGGATCTCGGCGTCGACGTCGCTCGCTTCGAGCGTCGTCTCGACCTCGTCTTCGATCTCTGCGACGGTCTCGTCGTCGGTGATAGCGACAGTCAGTTCGTCTCCTGCCTCGGCCGCCCGCTCGAGTGTGCGTCTCAGTGCCTCGAGTGAGTCGTCGGCCCCGTCGATCCCAAGAAGAACTCTCATACGCCCGCAGTCGTCGGCGGAGTAGAAAAATCGTCGGGTGTAGCTTACGCTTGCGGCGATGCCGCACCACCCTGCTGGGTCGTCACGCTGTGGACGGTCAGATCGTCGTCGAACGTGAGCGTGATCGCGTCGTTCTCGTAGGCGTAGGTGACGGCGACGCGCCAGGGGTCCTCCGAGCGGACCTCGGGCCGCGGCACGTCCACCGGCGGGTCGAGCAGGTGGTGCTCGCGGATGTCGAGATCCCGCTCGTGACAGAAGGCGACGACTGCCGGATGGAGATAGCCCGCGTACGCGACGCCCGCCGTATGGAACCAGTGACAGACATTACAGACGAACAGGACTTGCGGTCCGTCGACCGAAGCGCCGTCTCCACCGTCCTCGTGTGGCGACCGGAAGTCGGTCTCGACGGTCCCGCCGCAGTGGAGGCAACAGCCCTGCGTCAGCGTGAAGTTCTCGGCCCACAGCTGCCGTTGCATCGCTCGCTCGAGCGTCTCCAGACGGTCCGGATCGAACGAGCTCGGTCGCACCGGAACGCTCTCGACGGTCACGCCGCAGGTCTCACAGATGCCGCAAACCCGCTGGTTCTCGTAGCGAATCGACAGGGGGTTCCCGCACGCCTCGTGTAGGAGGTCGGTCTCGAACGGACCGACCTCGGGGCTCCGACTGAGGACGCCCGATCGAACGAACTGATAGATTCGGAGACCGCGGAGCGTGAGTCGGTAGCCGTCGTCGGTCCGTTCGACGTACGCCTGCTTCCGGAGTTTGTCGAGGTGGTACGCCATCCGCCCGCTGTCGCTCAGGCCGACCTCTGTCATCAATTCTGAGAACCGGCGAGTGCCATATCCCCCACCCTCGACCGCCTCGCCGAGACTCTCTACGAGTCGAAGGCGCGTCCCGTTGGCAACCGCTTTGAGTGCGTCGTCGTCGAGTTCGATATGGTCGCCACCCTGTCGTGTCACAGACCACTATTTTCAGCCCGACTGAAAAACTGTTTTGCTGAACCCGCTACGACGGATAGCCCGGTGGACGCCGCCGGTGCGGCACTCGCTGCCGTCGCTGGCTACTCAGTACGATCGATCCAGAAGCGACCCGCAACTGCGCGAAACCGTCCGGTGCAGAGGCACCAACACCGGACGGCACCTCGCCGAGTACCACCTCGGCATCGTAACTGAGTCTATTACGACTGATAAATTCGCGGTGAAATTTCTTTCACCTCCGATCCGAAATGATCTTTCGATGGATACGACTCCGGTACCCCCGAATCCCCCGACAGAACGCTTTTTTGCGTCGGAGCGACAGGCGGCAGTATGGAAGACGACGACGCCGCGGCGTCGGGGGGCAACGCGTCGCCGGCAGCGGACTCGGACGCCGACGCCGGCGGCGAGGGCGACGCCGACGAGCACGAGACGCCGGCGGACGTTCGCAAGTACGCGCGGTTCAAGAAAGTCGACGGCGCGCAGTACGACCGCGTCAACGACTTCCTCCGCGACCGGACGTACGTCACGGCGCGGGAGTGGGCCATCGCCCGGCTGTGTGCGGATTTCCGCACCGAGACCGGCGTCGAGATGACCAAGATCGGCGAGAACCTCCCGGAGCTCGTCCCGTTTATGACTGACACGTACACTCCGCAGGCGGTCAATCAGGCCCGCTCGTCGTTCGAGGACAAGATCCGGAAGTCGGGCGCGACGTTCCTCTACGGCGCGATGTCTGGCTTCTTCACCGCCGAGGAACTCGACGAGCTGATGTACGAAGTCACCGAGATCGCGAAGTTCCTCCTCGAAGTCGAGGGCGTCGACCTCTCCGTCGAGGACGAACTCGAGGCCGAAGAGCGCATCTCCAGCGTGATGCGCGAGGTCCGGGAGGCGAGCGCGGATCTCCGCGCGGAGGAGCTTGCCGACGAGTCCGACCCAGCGGCCGAGAGCGGCGACGCGGCAGCGGGCGGAGATGCAGCGGGAGAGGGAGACGACGCCGGTGGCGACGGGGGGCTCGCGCCGAGCGACCTCGACCCCGGCGACGACTCGTAGATGGAGCTACAGTTTCTCGGCGGTGCTCGCGAGGTCGGGCGGAGCGCGGTCCTCGTCAACGACTCGCTCCTCCTCGATTACGGGATGCTCGCGGAGTCGCCGCCGCAGTTTCCCGTCGGCGCCGTCGACCCCGACGCCGTCGTCGTGAGCCACGGCCACCTCGATCACGTCGGCGCACTTCCAGCGCTGCTCTCGGGCCACGCCCGTCCGCCGATCCACTGGACGCCGCCGACGCGGGAACTCGCGCTCACGCTCGCTCGCGACACGCTGAAACTCCACGGCGGCACGCTCCGCTGCCCGTTCACCGAGACGGACGTCCAGCGCGTCACGCAGGTCTCGGAGACGCACGGGTACGAGGAGTCGTTCACGGCGGCCGGCCACGAAGTCACGTTCTTCGACGCCGGTCACATCCCCGGCAGCGCGCACGTCCTCGTCGACGACGGCGAGACCCGCCTGCTCTACACGGGCGATTTCCACACCGACGACCAGCGGCTGGTCCCCGGAACGACCGCCCGACCGGACGCGGACGTCGTGCTCTGTGAGAGCACGTACTCAGACGTAGAGCACGAGGATCGGACGACCGTCGAAGAGCGGTTCGTCGAGAGCGTCGAGACGACCCTGTGGGAGGGCGGGACGGTCGTCGTCCCGGCGTTCGCGATCGGGCGGACCCAGGAACTGCTGCTCGTCTGCGACGCCTACGACATCCCCTGCTACGTCGACGGGATGGGCAAATCGATCACCGAGATGTTCCGCCGCCACCCCGAGTTCGTCCGCGACGCCGACGCGCTCCGCCGGGCGAAGTCGCACGCGCGGTTCGTCTCCGGCGGCGACGGGCAGCGCAGGCGGATCGCCGACCAGAACGTGGCGATCGTGACCACCAGCGGGATGCTCTCGGGCGGCCCGGCGATGACGTACGTCCCCGAGATCCGCTCGCACCCGACGAACAAACTCGCGCTGACGGGCTATCAGGTCGAGGGAACGCCGGGACGGGACCTCGTCGAGACGGGGACCGCCGAGATCGACGGGCGGGTGATGCCCGTGAGCGCGCAGGTCGAGCAGTACGACTTCTCGGCGCACGCCGACCGATTCGGAATCCGCGAGTTCCTGGACGCTTACGCGGACACGCCCGTCCTCGTGAACCACGGCGACCGATGTGTAGCGTTCGCCGAGGAACTCGCCGCCGACGGATTCGACGCTGCGGCTCCCGACCTCGGCGATAGCGTGACGATCTGATCGGGCTAGAGAACGGTGGGCCGCCACCGGACTGTCTCCTTCGCTGCGGTGCCGCTCACTCCTCGCTGGGAACCGCGCGCACCTCGAACTCCCGGTAACCGCCGTAGGCGGTCTCGAGCGCGCCAAGCCACCAGTTCCAGCGGTCCGCGACGCTGGAGTCGTCGGGCGCGTCGTCGAGGTTCCGCACGATCTCGTCGACGGTGAGCGGCTCGCCGCGGTCGGCCGCGACGATTCCGGAATCGGCGAGGTCGCGCGCCTGCCGTGCCACGACGCGGTACTCGGCGTCGCTGCCGTCGAAAGCGTCCCGCAGTGCCGCAATCAACTCCTCGGCGTCGAACCCTGCCGTTTCGAGCAGCCCGTCGCCGCCGGTGTCGCGCTTCTCGGTCATACCTGATCGTTCGGTCCCGAAGGAAAAGAAAGCGCCGGCGTCGGAACCGCGTCGACCTCCGCCCGGCGGCCGCGTCGGCTTTTGCCCGGCGGCTGCGTCGACCTCCGCCCAGCGGCCGCGTCGACTTTTGCCCGGCGCCCGCGTCGACCTCCGCCCGGTCGTCAAGACGCTCACGTCCACCACTCGCTGCGGCGCGTCTCGTAGGACGCGTCGCGGAACACCGCGGGCTTCTCGTCGTCTTCCTCCGCGCCGAGCCCGTGGGCCAGCCAGTAGCCGACGTGCCACGCGACCGCGTCGGTGTCGAGATCGACCAGCGAGATGTCGAGCTCGGAGTACGTCTCGACGGCGCCGTCGCCGTCGGGATCCCAGCCGACGGTCCCGCCGCAGGACGCCGCGCCAGCCCCGCACGGCGAGGTCTCGACGGACCGGACGACGACGTCGGCCTCCTCGGGATCGTCGACCATCACGAACGAGACGTTCGACGGCATCCCCGGCGCGCCGCGCTCGTAGTAGCCGAGCGCGTGGTGGACCTGCTGTCGCGCCCCTGCCGGATCCGTCGCGTTCGCAGTGTCGACGTAGACAGTGAACTCGGCGTCGCTCCACGGGAACGCACGCTCCGTCGCGTTCGGGAGGGGCTCGGAGTACAGGACGGAACTGCTCGCCATCACGTCTTTCGGCGCGTCCCGGTGCGTGAGACCGAGCGTGTGCCCGAGTTCGTGCTCGACGACGAGCACGGTCGACGCCGCCGAGAAGCCTGTGCGGACCGACACCGTCTCCGGGCGGTCGATCTGACGGCTGTTCTTGATCACCGGTGCACAGCCCGCGGCGTCGTCTGCGCCGTCACACTCGGGCACGACGTCGACGAACTCGACGACGAGGTCCGGCTCCGCCGCGTCCGGTCGGACCTCGTAGTCGACCGCGAACCCGGTGAAGCGCTCGCCGCGGGCTTCCCAGTAGGCCGCCGCTTCCCGGACGAGCGGCGTCCACTCCCGGCCGGTGTCTGCGGCGTCGACGACGCCGATCACAATCGGCTCTCGACCCCAGGGGTTCTGCGCTTTCGGGGCGGCCGTCGCCGTCGGTGTACCCGCTCCGGCCGTCACCGCCGCCTGTTCCCCCGGCGACGACGCTGTCGCGGCAGCGTCGCCACCGACTGTCGGCTGCCGTGTCGACGGTCCGGACCCCGGCGACTCGACTACCGGACCGATGCAGCCAGCGAGCGCGACGAGGAGCGCCAGCGACACGACGGCGGGCACGGCGAGCCGGGGCGGCATAGCCACAGAGAGAACCGAGGCGGACAAGAAAGTTCGGCACGTCGGCAGCGCGGGACGGTCCGGTGTCCGACGAGAGCGTCGCCACTAGCCGGGGAAAAGCGGCTGAGAGGAGTAAGCCCCCTTCTGTTCGTCTCGGCATTCGGCTAAGCGGCCGCGCCCTGTCCGGACTACCTTGGCGGCGCGGACTTGCACCGGTGAAGATTCGCCGTTCCATCCGTTCTCGGCCGTCGGCGCGGCGACGCCGCGCACGCGACGCGAGGCGATCACCTCGCGGTCGCGTTCCCTCGACGGGTCAACTCCCTTCCCTCGCGGGTCGGTTCGCGCACGTCCGGGTCGCCCCGGTCGCGCCGGCGGCGGAGCCGTCCGCCGCTCGCGTCTCATCGGTCGGGCCGAGGGGTCTCGTTTCTGTTCCAGAGCCAGCCGTCTCCGGCTCCGGGCTTGCACCCGGTCACCCGTCCGGACGGTGGGGGGACTTTCCTCGTCAGTCCGAATGCGGACCGACGGAAGCCGAGCTCTCTCTGCCGTTCAACCGGAGGTGAGTGAGTCAAATAAGCCGTTCGGTCGTCCAGTTCGACGCACCTCCACCGCCCCGCGCCGGAACCGCACGGATCTTCGGATCGAGCACTCTCACCACGGTGAATCTAAACGATCGATAACACTCTACTGGACGTTCGGCTTCGAGACGGCGGTCGTGACTGGGGTACCGCAATTTGCCGAACGCACGGCTCCGGGCTTATACGCCCTGGAATGAAGGGAAGCGTTCAAGTCAGGCGAGCGCCTGTACCAGTGTATGTCCGAGGCGCAGACCGTTTGTCTCTCCTACGACGACGGGGCGAGGGCGGTCGAGTTAGCGCGTGAATCGGTCGAATCGTACGTTCTTCACGGACAGCGTGAACAGCCAGGGAGTATGCGTGACGCCTTTTACGCTCGAACTGGTGCGTTCGTTCGCATCCGATCGACACGCGGACGGGGGCGACTCCGCGGCTGTGCCGGCGCGTACCGGGGCAACGACCAGCTGGGCCACGCGATCGTCGACGCCGCGATTCAGGCCGCCTCGGAGAACTCCTGCGGCTCCGAGATCGAGCAGCCCGAGCTCGCGAACCTGACGATCTCTGTCTGCATCGTCTGCGGCTACGACGAGACGGACCGGCCGCTCGAAGACGTGGAACTGGGGAAACAGGGCGTCGTGATCGACAAAGACGGCAACCACGGCTGGCTCTACCCGACGATCCCGCTGGAAAACGACTGGAACGAAGAGCAGTTCCTCACTCACGCCTGCCGCAAGGCCGGCATCTCGCCGCTCGCCTGGCAGGACGACGACACCACCGTTACGCTGTTCGACGGTCAGGTGTTCCGCGAGCGCGCCGACGGTGGCAGCGTCGAAGAGCTGTAACTGCCGCGCCCGCTCACCAGTCCCGTCTCCCGTCTCCGCTCACCAGTCCCGTCTCCCGTCTCCGCTCAACGGCTGTCCCCGTTCGTCATCAACATCCCCCCAGCCCCCGCTACGCCGACGGCCGCGCGCTGCACCACTACGACTCACAGGTGCGACGTCTCGCCGGAGAACGTCAGCCGCCACTCCCCGCGTTCCCGTTCGAGCCGTGTCAGCCCACACAGCGGCGCTTCCACGCCCTCTGTCGAGCCGGTGAGCCCGTCGACGACTCCGCCGACGGTGAGTCCGTGTCCGACCAAGAGCACCGTTCCGTCCACGTCGTCGACGATCCGACGAGTCGCTTCCCCGACCCGTCTGGCGGCCTCGGCGTGCGTCTCCGGGAACTCGGGATACACGTGCGGCGCGTGGTCGCCGCGCACCGGTTCGAACCGCTCGACGAGGTGTTCGTGTGGCAACGTCTCGGGCTCGGCGTCGAACCACTCGGCATTGCGGTGTTCGCCCAGCCCCGGTTCGAGCCACACGTCGTCGCCCGTTTCGCGACAGATCTCGTCGGCCGTCTCGACGGTGC
This sequence comes from Halobellus sp. Atlit-31R, assembly GCA_003665935.1. GTDB lineage: Archaea > Halobacteriota > Halobacteria > Halobacteriales > Haloferacaceae > Haloquadratum. The sequence goes on from QPLR01000007.1 coordinate 70,827, forward strand.
GGAGAAACGGCGAGGCGTACACCGCGTCGAACGTCTGTCCGGACTCGACGAAGCGGCGGCCGACGCGCCACGCCGCCCACCGACCCAGTTCGGTCAGCGGCGGATCGTGCACGCGTTCGGCGCGGTGTGGCCACTCCGGATCGACGCTGTCCTGTCGCTGTCCGTGTCTGACGACCCATACGACCGCTGCCATACGCGCCGTACGCGGTCACGAAGCAAAGCCGTCTCGCTCCGGCGGCGCTCGCTACGACGACGGCGACGGCGGGGTCTCGTACGCACACAGCGCTGCGTCCCCTGCCGCCCGCTCGACTGCCGCGTCGAGGCCGAGATCGAAGTCGTCGACGACGTCGCCGTCACGCAGAAGCGGCTGGAGGAGCGCCTCGCCGCCGTCCGGGCCCGGCCGACCGCGCAGACCGACGTGGTGGCCGCCGTCGGAGGTTCGGTAGACCGCTTTGGCCCCGGTGAGTTTGCCGCGCTTAGCCGCCAGTTCGCCGTCGACCTCGACGATGTCGAGCGCGAAGTCGACGGGGTCGGCGTTGGAGACGTAGCCGCCGACGCCGAAGCCGTCGGCGACGTCTCGGAGCTCCAGCAGGTCCGCCGGGCCGAGTCCCCCCGAGACGAAGACGTCGACGTCCTCGCGGCCGTGGGCGTCGAGGGTCCAGCGGACTTCGCGGACGATGTGTCGGAAGTCACCTCGTCGCGACCCGGTCGTATCGAGGCGGACGCTGTCCAGGCGATCACCGAGCGCCGCGGCCGCGCGGAGCGCCTCGTCGGTCTCGTCGGAGTAGGTGTCACAGAGGGCGACCCGCGGGACGTCCTCACCGACCGCCTCGTCGAAGGCCTGCCACGCCTGCTCCTGATTGCCGCGGCCGAAACAGATCAGGAGTGCGTGCGGCATCGTCCCGCCCGCCTCGCGGCCGATCACGTCGCCTGCGGCGGCGTGTGAGAAGCCGTCGAGTCCCGCGATGACCGCGCTGCGCTCGACCATCGCCGCGATGGACGGGTGGACGTGTCGCGCGCCGAACGAGAGGACGAGCGAGTCGGGGGCGGCCTGCCGCACGTCGAGTGCGGCGGTCGCGACGCCCGACGCGTGGGAGAGGAAGCCGAGCAGCGACGTCTCGAGGCGGGCGAACTCCAGATAGTCGCCTTCGATCCGCATCACGGGGCCGCCGTCGAACAGCCGACCGGACGGGATCGCGTCGACGTCGACGTCGCGGCCCTCCAAGAGCGCGGCGGCGTCTCTCACGCCCGCCAGCAGCTCGTAGTCGCCGTCGGGGAACTGATCGGCGGTGATCTCGGCGACGACACGTGGGTTTCGGTCCGCGTGACGGAGCGTCGTCTCCGTCCGATCGAAGTACGCGTCGGTCGCGCTCCCATCCCTGATGGCGTTGGGACCGACGATGTCGAACTCCATACTCCGCGTTCGCGGGGCGCGCTGAAAAGTTCACTCGTTCGGCCCCGCACTCCGAAGGCGATTCGTCTTCAATCGGGCCGCGGCAGCGACAACGACCTCTCAGGCCTTCGGCCGGATGTCGTCGAGGTCGGCCGCGGTCGGCCCGTTGACGATCGTCACGCGCGTCCCGGAGCGGGTGACGCGGAACGCGTCCGCGAACTCGCCGTCGGGGACGACGTAGGTGCCCTCCGCGCGCTGCTCGGCGTCGTGGGCGTCGAGGATCGCGCGGTAGGCGCGCTGGAACTCGCGGGCGTCGCCTGCGGTGTCCCACTCGGTCACCCAGACGTAGCCGTACTCTGTCTCGCCGGCGGCCTCGTTTTTGTACGGATACAGACGGTCGTTCCCCCACCCCGCGGACGGCTCCGCCTCGTAGTTGTACGCGTCGTACGGGCTGTCGACGTCGGCGATGCCGCGCGGATCGATCGTGTCGGCGTCGGCGTTCCGCGCCTGGTACCAGAACATCACGTACATCGACGCCTCGCCGACGGTGTCGGAGCCGCCCTGACCCTGTCCCGCGAAGGTCTGCCAGCCGTTCCGCGCACGGTCGCGGTAGTCGATCGGCGTCGGCGTCTCGTCGGTGCGGTGGATGATCTGCTCGGAGGAGACCGGCGGGCTCTCGAAGCGCTCGTCGACGGCGCTCCAGCCGTCGGTGCTGACGAGATCGTGGACGTAGACCGGACCGTCGGAGTACGGCTGGAAGATCGTCAGGAAGATGCCGAGGTTGGTGTCGCCGCCACCGCCACCGCTGCCGCCCCCACCTCGCGACGGCGTCGCCACGCAGTCCCACGCGCCACCGCAACGCTCGACGTAGCGCTGCTCGACGTAGTTCGCGTCGCCCTCGATCAGCCCGTCGGTCGCGAGCTGTTCGTCCTGAGTACCGCCGCCGTACTTCGCTTTCGTGAGGTCGTACTGCTGGTCCTGCAGCGCGTGCACGAGTTCGTGGACGAGCGTGGTGTTGTCGATCGTCGGCGACTCGGGCGTGTCGGTGATGATCTTGATCTCGTCGTCTGTCGGCGAGTAGAAGCCGGCGACGGCGGCGCTCCGGGTGCTGCTGATCGCCGTTCCGCTGCTCTCGGTCTCTCCGGTCACGAACAGCGCCTCCCACACCTGGTCGTTCCACTGGTCGTACTCGCTCGGCCCGTCCGCGCCGGATCCGCCGCCACCCGACGAGCGGTTCCGGTACTCCGCGCGCGAGATGACTGACACCGGCACTCGATTCGTGAACTCCTCGCCGCGCAGATATTCGACGCGGGCCATCGATCGACCCACGTAGGCCCGCAGTTCGTCGTCGTCGAGCCCGTCGGATTGATCGACATCGATCGACTCGTTGTGCCAGTAGCCGTCCTCCCAGCCCAGAACGTCGTTCGTCGGGTCGTCGAAGTCGGCGTTCGGCGCGCCGACGCCCTCGACTCCGCTCACCCCTGTGGCGGGTCTCGACTCCATCACTGGGGCGCTACAGCCGGCGAGAACGAGCAGTAGAGCGACCGCCGAGACCGCAATCCCGCGTCTCCGCTTCATTACGAGAACGGACGGTCTACGCGCGGAAGTACCTTGTTGCCTCAGCCGCGGAAGAGCCGGTAGGACGCCTGCCCGGTCGCGACGGCCTCCTCCTCTCGGGTCCCTTCCCAGCGTCGCGAGGCCTCGTCGCTCCTGTCGACGTCGTCGGGGAGGCTGCTGATGACCGTGACCGTGCTCACGCCGATCGTCCCGCCGGCGCGGACGACTTCGGCGGTCGCGGTCAGATCGCCGGAGGCACGGCGCAGATAGTTGACGTTGAGGTTCACGGTGGCGACGCCGTCGCCGATCGGATCGTTGAGCATCGTCCGCTGTGCGATACCGCCTGCCGTGTCGATGAGCGTCGCCGCGATGCCGCCGTGGACCGTCGGCGGGCTGGTGGTGTTGGTGAGCTTCTCGTCGTACGGGACCGTCATCACCACGCGTCCCGGTTCGATCGCGTCGACGCGCGTGTCGAGCCAGGAGAGGTAGCCGTGCTCCCGTTCGACGTACTCCTGTACGAACGCGGCGGCGTCGTCTGGAAACGCCGACCGAGTCGAGTCGTCGTCGGCCATACGTTATCCGGACGGGGCAGGCGTATGTAGCTAGCGGCTAGCGCGCACCTGCTCGCTGCTCATCCGAGGCGGATCGGGTCGTCGCTGTCGCGGATCGTCACGCGCACCTGCTCGCCGACCGCGAACGTCCGCTCCGGGCAGACGAGTTTCGCGCCGAACTCGGGATCGCAGCCGGTGAAAAGCGAGAGTCCGGTGATCCGGTCGCCGTTCGCGAGCACGTCGACGTCGCGCCACGCGACGGTGCGGCCGCTGGTGTCGCCGACGCGGTGCCCGAGAAACGACACCGGCCCGGGGACCTCGTGATGGCGGCCCAGCGCTCCGCCGCCCCCGTAGTGCGTCAACCCCCCGTCGAGGACGACGGTCTCCTGTGCGTCTTCCGCGGCGTCGCTCCGATCGCTGGGAGCGACGACGCCGGCGATCCCGACGAATCGGTCGTCGGAGGCTGATCGTTCGGGGGTGTCGAGCAGCGCGTACGTCTCGCCGCTCTCGACGACCGTCCCAGTACCGTCCCATCGCATCGGTTCGACGTCGACGCCGACGTCGACCGGGTGCGACCCGCCGGCGCGGTGGAGGTTCTGCGTCGCGTCTCGGAATCCCAAGTGGAGGTGGTTCGCAACCCAGGGCGCGAAAAAGCCCGAGCGGATCATCGGCCCGAGCGAGTCGCCGACGGCGACGACGTCGCCGGCGGACACCTCGGGCCGGACGTGGAGGATGCGCGCGACGAGCCCGTCGGACGTTCCGGCCGCGTCGAGCCCGCTCTCTGCGGCGTCGACGTCGACGAGTACGAGGTGCTCGTCGTCGGCCGCGTACGGCTTCGGCGGCGCGCGGACCGTTCGCGTCTCGCGGACTGTCCCGGCGACCGGCGAGAGCGCCTCGTTCCTCGCCGGATAGAGGTCGACGGCGCAGCCAGCCGCGTGGGCCGGATACGGCGAGTTGTACAGCGAGAACCGACGGTACGCCCGCAGCGTCGACTCCGGCAGCCGCACTGGCTTTTGCCCTCCGACCGCCGTGGCCTCCGCTGCGTCGTCGCTGCGCCGACGTCGGGTGCTATCTGACGTCACTCCGACTCACCGAGCATACACGGTCGGCGGACCGAGAGCGCTTAGCTGCGTCGGCGTGGCGCTCCCGCGGACGACGCTGACGACGGCACCTGCGTCCGAACCGTCGGGCTTAGGTCGTCCCCGCGTGACGCTGGCGTATGTCGACACTCTTTCGCGATGCGCGGCTCGCCGACGGGCGCGCCCGCGACGTCCGCACCGACGCGGGAACGATCGTCGAAGTCGCCGACTCGATCGCAGACGACGCGGTCGAACACGTCGTCGACGCCGGCGAACGGCTCCTCCTTCCGGGTGCGATCGACGCGCACGTCCATTTCCGCGAGCCGGGTCACTCCCAGAAGGAGACCTGGGCGACCGGATCGCAGAGTGCGGCTGCCGGCGGTGTCACGACCGTCGTCGATCAGCCGAACACGACGCCCCCGACGACCACCGGTGCGGCGTTCGACGAGAAGGAGTCGCTGGCGGCGGCGTCGATCGTCGACTACGGGATCAACGGCGGCGTCACGCCCGCCTGGGAACCGGAGACGCTGTTCGACCGGCCACTGTTCGCACTCGGTGAGGTCTTTCTCGCGGACTCGACGGGCGAGATGGGAATCGAGGCCGACCTCTTCGCCGAGGCGGCCGCGCGCGCTGCGGAGGCCGGAGTCGTCGTCACCGTCCACGCCGAGGACGCGACCCTGTTCGACGAGACGGCGCGCGAGCGCGACGCTGGCGGTGTCGGCCGCGACGCCGACGCCGACGTCTGGAGCCAGTACCGCCGCGCCGAGGCAGAGGCGGCAGCCGTCGAACGCGCCGTCGAGGTCGGCGCGGAGACTGGCGCGTCGATCCACATCGCGCACACGAGCACGCCCGAGGGCGTCGACGCAGCCGTCGCCGGTGGGGCGACCTGCGAGGCGACGCCGCATCACCTGTTTCTCTCCCGTGCGGACGCGACCGAACTGGGAACCTACGGGCGGATGAACCCGCCGCTCCGGAGCGAGGAGCGACGCGAGGGGCTCTGGCAGCGCCTCGTCGACGGCGACGTCGACATCGTCGCGACCGACCACGCGCCCCACACGACGGCGGAGAAGGACGCCGAGTTGTGGGCGGCTCCGAGCGGCGTCCCCGGCGTCGAGACGATGCTGCCGCTGCTCCTCGACCGCGCTCGGCAGGGTGAGCTCTCCTACGAGCGCGTCCGCGACGTCACCGCCGCCAACGTCGCCGAGATCTTCGACCTCCCGCGGAAGGGCCGCGTCGCCGAGGGCTACGACGCGGACCTCGTGCTGGTCGACCCCGATAATGCGACGGAGATCCGGGGCGAGGAGCTCCACTCGAAGTGCGGGTGGACGCCGTTCGAGGGGCTGTCCGGCGTCTTCCCGGAACTGACGGTCGTTCGGGGGGAGGTCGTCTACGACGGCGAGGAGGTCCTCGGCGAGCAGAGCGGCCGGAACGTCCGGCGCTGAGGCTGGAGTAGAAGCGAACAGCCGGCACGACCGCCCCCGCGTCGACGTGCCGGGCAACCGCGGCCCGACGCGGGGTCTGCGTCACGTCACGGCGGCGCTGGGCGCCCGATCACAAATAAACGCTCGCGCCGGGCGGTGTCGGACTCGCGCCGCTACAGTCGCCGATCCGCGAGCGCCGGAAACGAGTCGCGCGTCTCACGAACTTCCTCGAGCGCGACGTCCGCGTGTATCGTTCGCGCATCGCCGCCGGCGTTCGCGCGCTCGACCCCCCACGGATCGACGACGACGCTCTCGCCGCCGAGGTCGACGCCGCGGAGCGACCCCGTGAGGTTCGCGGCGACGAGAATCGCCTGGTTCTCGACGGCCCGCGTCCGGGTGAACAGATGCCAGTGATCGAGTCGCTCGCGCGGCCACGCGGAAGTGACGAGCAGCACGTCGACGCCGGCGTCGACGAGTGAGCGATAGAGCCCCGGAAAGCGCAGGTCGTAGCAGGTCGTCAGCCCGAGCGTCCCCAGCCCCGTCTCGACGGCGCAGACCGTCTCTCCGGCCGTGAGCCGCACCGACTCCTCGGAGTCGTAGCCGAAGAGGTGGATCTTGCGATACGTCGCCTGCAGTCGCCCGTCGGGACCGAACAGGACCGAAGTGTTGTACAGGTCGTCGCCGTCGCGTTCGAGGAGGCTCCCGCCGTGGAGGTAGATCGAGCGCTCCTCTGCGACTGCAGCGAGCCGGGCCGTCGTCTCCCCCGGAACTGACTCGGCGACGTCGCCGTAGGCGTCGAACGCGAAGTAGCCGACGGGCCACAGCTCCGGCAGCACGACGAGGTCGGCACCGCGACCGGCGGCGTCGTGGATCCGCTCGACGACCTGCTCGCGGTTCGTCTCCGGTGCGTTCCTCGCTTCGAGCTGGACGGCCGCGATCCTCACGGCCTCTCACCGCCTCTCTGCTCGGCCCCTGGAACCGCGGTGGCCGACGCTCTCTCGGGGCTTCCTTCGACCGAACCGGACCCGGCACTGACTCGTTCGCGCATACGGACGGTGGACTCGGGCGCTGTCTCGTCGGCGATACATACTGCCGCAAAGACGTCGTCGCACCCGTGAGTTACCAGCCCCTTCGAGCCCCGGCCACCTAAAATCCGAGGCTCGGCTCGACAGCGACTCTCTGCTCAGAACTCGTCGAGGGCGACGGCGGCCGTGCGAGAGCGTTGCCGTCTGGCGAAAGCTATCTATCGCAGGGAGTCGCAGATGCCGATATGTCGGATCCGTTTGTCGTCGTCGGTGGTGACGCTGCCGGTCTCTCGGCCGCGAGCAAATGTCGTCGGACCGCCCCCGACCGCGACGTCGTCGTCTTCGAGAAGGGCCAGTGGATCTCGTATGCGCACTGCGGCACGCCGTACTTCGTGAAAGGCGAGGTCGAACGGCTCGAACACCTGCTCTCGCTCTCGCCCGCGGCGGTCGAGGAGCGCGGGATCGACCTCCGTCGCGGGCACGAGGTCGTCGCGGTCGACACCGACGCCCGAACCGTCACCGTCGAGAGCGCCGACGGACGGTTCGAGCAGCCCTACGGCGACCTGCTCGTCGCGACGGGCGCGCGAGCGATCTCCGATCCGATCGACGGCGCGTCGCTCGATAGCGTCTTCACGCTCCACGGGCTCGATCACGCGGCGGCGATCCGGTCGTATCTGACGCCGCCAGAGGAGTTCGATCCCGCGGATCTGGGCGGCGGCGAGGCCCGCCCGAACGCGGTCGTAGAACGTTACGGCGCGATGACGCCGCCGGAGACCGTCGCCGTCGTGGGCGCGGGCTACGTCGGCGTCGAGATGGCCGAGGCCTTCGAGGCGTGGGACCTCGACGTCCACCTCTTCCAGCGCACGGGCTACCCGGTCCCGGGATTCGGTGACGCGGTCGGCGAGACTGTCGCCGAGCACCTCCGCGAGACTGGCGTCACGCTCCATCTCGACGAGGAGGTCGTCGAACTCCGCGGGGAGGACGGCCACGTCTCGGCGGTGGTCTGCGAGAGCGGTTCGACACTCGACGTCGACGCCGCACTCGTGGGGATCGGGATCCGGCCGAACGCGGAGCTCCTCGACGAGACGCCGGTCGAACGCGGCGCGTCGGGCGCGATCGCGACCGATTCACACGGCCGAACGTCCGTCGAGGGCGTCTACGCCGCCGGCGACGTCGCCGAGATGAAACACGCGGTCACTGGCGAGCCGACGTGGGACCCGCTCGGGTTGCCGGCGAACCGTGCCGGCCGCGCCATCGGTGCGACGGTCGGCGGCGACCCGACACCCGTCGGCGACGTCGCGGGCACGGCGATGGTGAAAGCGTTCGACCTCGAAGCGGGTCGCGCCGGGCTCCTCGACGAGGAGCGCGCCCGCGATGCCGGCTTCGATCCCGTCTCGAAGACGATCACCGCCGGCTCGCGCTCCGGCTACTACCCCGGTGCGGCGGAGACGACGGTCACGCTCACCGCCGACCGCGAGACGGGACGGCTCCTCGGCGGCAGTATCGTCGGCGCCGACCGTGCGGCGATCCGCATCGACACGGTCGCGACGGCGCTCGGCGCGGAGCTGACCGTCGCGGAACTCGAGCGACAGGACCTGGGCTATGCGCCGCCGTTCAGCCCCGTGTGGGATCCCGTCCTCGTCGCTGCGAAAGTGCTGAACGGGACGTTGCCCTGACCGCTCGCGGTGTACGGTGTAGCGACTCGCGAGGAGTAGTGGACGGGCCGGGAGGGACTTGAACCCCCGACCGTCTGGTTAAAAGCCAGACGCTCTGCCGAACTGAGCTACCGGCCCGCATCGTGAGGTAACTGTCGGGCCGTCATAAGCGTTTACTCTCGGTCGTTCCAGTACTTTCGATATCGAGCGATCATCAGAAGAAAATATACCTACCGAGCAATACGAGAGTCCCACGACGCGTGATCCGGGATCTACTCGACGGCCGCCTGGCTCGAAAGCGACACTTCTCACACTTTTCTCCTAAAAGAAGTCATATATGACCGTCGGATCGCGTACTCGGATCGTCCTCGTCTGCGGAGACGACTCGCTCGCGTCGTCGCTCCGGGCCGTCGTCGAGGACCGATCTCGCCCCCTGCGGATCGTTGCAGTCGGGTCGCCGGCCGACTGCGAGCGCGCGCGACGCGATCAGCCGGTCGACTGTGTGATCAGTCGGTCGATCCCGGACGGAGACGCGCCCGGTCGTGCAAGGGCTGACAGTCCGACCGGAGCGACGAACCCCCGCAACCACACTGCGACCGTTCCCGCGATCGTCTACCCGTCGACCCACGATCCCGAACTGGCGCGTGCGTCGACCGAGGAGCCGATGACGCGCTACCTCCCGGCGTCGACCGACACTGCCGGGCATCACCTCCTCCTCGACGCGATCGACGACTTCGTCGCGCGCCGCGCCCGCAAGCAGCGCCGCGCGGCCGAGCACGAACTCCTCGAGCAGACCGCCCGGCTCGCGGACGTCGGCGGCTGGGAGCTCGACGCCGACCGTGAGACGCTCACGTGGACCGACGAGACGTACCGCCTCCACGGCGTCTCGCGGTCGTTCGACCCCACGCTCGAGAACGCGATCGAGTTCTATCATCCCGACGACCGGGACGCGGTTCGCGCCGACATCCGTGCCGCACTGTCGGGCGAGCCGTTCGATTCCACGTACCGACTTTTCAGAGCCGACGGCGAAACCCGATGGGTGCGCTCGAAGGGCGAACCCATCTTCGACGACGGCACCGTCGTCGGCGTCCGTGGCTCGTTTCAGGACGTCTCCCAGCGGAAGAGCCGCGAGGAGGTCATCCGGCGCTTCAAGCGTGCAGTCGAGGCTGCGGGGCACGCGATCTTCATCACCGAGCGGGACGGGACGATCACGTACGTCAACCCGGCCTTCGAGGACGTCACCGGCTACGCTCCCGCGGAGGTGATCGGCGAGACGCCGTCGATGCTCAAATCCGGCGAGATGGACGAGGCGTACTACCGCAACCTCTGGACCACCGTCCTCTCGGGCGACGTGTGGTCGGAGCCGATCATCAACGAGCGCAAGTCCGGCGAGCACTACCACGCCTCCGAGACGATCGCGCCGATCGTCGGCGACGACGGCTCCGTCGGGGGCTTCGTCGCGATCCAGACCGACATCACCGAACTGATTCACACCAAGGAGCGACTCGAGACGTTCCGCGAGATCGTGCTGCGTCTCGAGGACCCGATTATGCTCCAGGGCTGCGACGGGGCGTTCGAGGTGGCCAACGACGCCATCGCCGAGTACGCCGGCATCGCCAAATCGGACCTCATCGGGCTGGACGAGTTCGCATTTATGGACGAACCGACGGCCCGGCGGATCCGGGAGATGAAGGACCGCGTCATCGACGAGGAGCGAGCGATCACCTACGAACTCAGCCCGACGTTTCCCACGAAAGGCGAGCGGTCGTTCGTCACGACGCGCTATCCTCACTACGCCGAGGACGGCGACATCGACGGCACGGTCGCCATCTGTCGGGACGTCACCGATCAGGCCGAGCGCGAACACCAGCTCCGCGTCCTCGATCGGATCCTCCGACACAACCTCTACAACAAGATGAACCTCATCCTCGGCCACGCTGAACTGCTCGAGGGCCGAACGACCGGCCAGGAGAAGCGGTCGGTACAGACGATCCGGGAGACGGGCAACGAGCTGGTCGACCTCGCCGACAAGGAACGGCAGATCGTCGACCTCCTCACCGACGAGTCCGAGTCCCGCCGGCTCGGCATCCGCCCACTCCTCGAGGAGGTCGTGCCCGATCTCAGGGCAGAGTATCCGGACTACTCGATCACGATCGACTGCCCCGAAGAGTACGCGGTCCGCGCGATCCCGGAACTCCACGACGCGATCGCCGAACTGCTCGAGAACGCGATCGTCCACGGCGGTGACGACCCCGAGGTGTCAGTGAACGTCCGCCGCGACGGCGACCAAGTCGTCGTCACCGTCACCGACACGGGCCCGGGGATCCCCGAGATGGAGCAGCAGGCGGCGCAGGGGAGGACCGACATCACGCCGCTGTTTCACGGCTCGGGACTCGGCCTCCAGTTCGTCTACCACGTCGCCAAACGCTCCGGTGGCTCCCTCCGCTTCCAGTCGGCGGAGGCCGACGGGTCCGGCGACGACGAGGTCACGGCCCAGGCGGCCGGCGCAGTCGTCACGCTCTACCTGCCGACGCCCGAAACTGACCCCGACGCGCAGGCGTGACACGTAGCGAGCGGAAGCTCACCCGTCGACGGCCGCCTCGGCGAGCGCACGACGGAACCGGATCCTCGCTTCGACTCCGCTGCGGTCACTCGGAGTCGAACGCCTCGCCGTCGAAGTACGCGTCCAGCGCGTCTGCGACGAGCGATCCGGCCTCGCGGTTCTGGAGCGACGCACGCCGCCGGAGCTCGCGGTACGTTTCGAGCGGCAGTCCCAGTTCGAGTCGGCCCGCAGCGACGCCGCGGGCGGCCAGTGCCTCCGCGGCTGTCGTCCCGTCGCCGACCTCGCTGGCCATCCGGCGCACCTGTCGCACCGTCAGATCGGCGTCGACGACGGCCCACGCCAGGTCGAAGCGATCGACGCCGGAGACGCGGGCGATGTGCTTGGCGGCGGTCGGCGCGATGTCGCCGCGGGCGACGTGTCGACGGAGCGCCTGCGGGAGGTCGTGGACGCGCGCCCACTTGCGGACGAACGAGACGGAGACGTCGCCGCCGGCGCGCTCGACCGCAGCCTTGTACGACCCCTCGCCCCTGACGAGCGCCGCGCAGGCCGCCGCGCCGCGCAGCATATAGACGTTGTCGGCGGCTCCGACGGTGTTCTGTGAGAACGCCAGCACTGTCTCGGCGGCCTCGGCGACGCTCTCGGGGTCGTCGGGGTCGAATCCGACGGCCTCCTTGGCGCGCTCGCCAGTGACGGCGGGGTCGGCGCGGACGACGGGCTCGCCGACCGGCTCCTCGCGGTCGGCCGGGAGCGGATCGCGGTCGGCAGCGTCGTCAGTCATCTCGGAGCTACGTTTCGGGGCCGTCGGCAAAAGCCTCTCCCCGTCGTGCACCGCGAGTGAACGGCGCTGAAGTCAGGGACGCTGAACCTGAACGGCGATTACACCGCCTCCGACTGTGCGTCGGCAGAAGGGGAGTCCACTGCCAAGCCCACGACTGAAGTCGTGGGTAACTGACTTGGTCAGCACGCCGGCGTCGACGACGACTTACAGCCACGTCTCCGCCCTCACTCTCCCGTGGCGGACTCCTCGCGGCTGTCCGAAAGGTGCTCCCAGACTTCGGCACAGCCTGCGCCGTCGGAGAGGTCGTCGAGGTGGTCGTACTCTCCGGCGTCGCTCTCGTCGCCGGGATCCATCGCGTCGTCGCCCGGTGTGACGTCGCTCGGCCGGCTCATCGGTTCGCTCCCGTCGAGTGCCGCTCGATACGGTCACCTCGTTCGTCGCGCTGACTGTACAGTTCGGGGGCGACGTCGGCGGAGGCGTGCTGTCGCTGTCCGCCCAACGCGTCGTCGCCGGAGACGCTCTCACGCTTTTGGACCGGATCGGCCATCGAATCCTCGTATGCCCCCTCTCCGCATAAGGGCCGCCTCCGGAGTAAAACAGGCCACTACTCCCGGATACCGGAACTCAGTTCCGGATTCTACGACGGCCGTTTTCGCTCGATTCGCAGGACAGCGCGGCGAGGAGCCCCAACTCGGGGTCGTAGATAGCGCCGGCCTTTGTGACGGTCGTCAGAGACGGCCCTCTCGGGAACGTAGCCGGCCGTGTGACGACTCGACTTCGTATCCTCGACGACGGTGCGTGGCTCTCTGTCGACGACACACGGCAGGTAAGCGTGAGCGAACTTTGGCGGCTCGACGCACCGGGGTACTGCGAGTGCGATCTCCCGGATCTGGTCGTCGAGAACTTTCAGGACGCGGGCGTCGACGGCCGGACAATCGCCGTCCGCGTCTTCGGACAGTGCATCGCCTGCGGGACGAAGTCGGCGACTGGCTGGGTGCCCGTCGGCCGACTCGTCGACGGCGAGTTCGTCGACGTCGACCGCGAGAGCGTCCTCGCTGTCGAGCCGACAGAGATGCGGCAACAATCTCCGGATCGCGGGAGCCCCGGGCAGGATTGACGGGACGCGTTCGCCTTTGATTACCGGCGTCCTGTGTTCGATAACGATGCCAACGGACGTCGAGAACTGGAAATCGGAAGTGTACGGGAACGAGATCCGCGAGCACCTGTTCAGATTCGCCGACGAGGGCTACGACGCGATCCCCGACGACGAGCGCGACGCGTGGTTCGAGCGCTTCAAGTGGTGGGGGCTGTACCACCAGCGGAACGGGCAGGAGGGGTACTTCATGATGCGGATCGGGACGCCGAACGGCGTGCTCGACCCGGGACAGCTGCGCGTCGTCGGCGAGGTCGCGAAAGAGTACGCGACCGGACCGGGCACGAACCCGATCTTCGGCGACGCCTACGCCGACTTCACGACTCGGCAGTCGATCCAACTGCACTGGATCGAGCTCGCGGACGTGCCGGCAGTCTTCGAGAAGTTGGAGGCGAACGGCCTGTCCACTCAGCAGGCGTGTGGCGACTCCTGGCGGAACATCGTCGGGAACCCCGTCGCCGGTAAAGACGGTCACGAGGTCGTCGACGCCTGGCCCGTCATCCGCGAACTCAACGAGACGTTCAAAGGCGACGACGACCACTCGAACCTCCCGCGGAAGTGGAAGGTCTCGGTCACCGGCTCCGCCGACGGCTCCGGGCAGGGCGACATCAACGACCTCGCGTTCGAACCAGCGTACAAAGAGCTCGACGGCGAGGACGTCGTCGGCTTCAACGTCCGCGTCGGCGGTGGCCTCGCGCGCAACGAGCCGCGCTTCGCTCGCGACATCGACGTCTGGGTCCGTCCCGAGAACGTCCCGGCGGTCGCCGGTGGCCTCTCGGCACTGTTCCGCGACAGCGGCGACCGCGAGGATCGCTACAACGCCCGTATCAAGTTCCTCGTCGACGAGTGGGGGACCGCGCGGGTCCGGGAGACGCTCCAGACGGAGTACGTCGACTTCGAGCTCCACACCGCCGGTCGGGACGTCCGCGAGGAGTACACGTACAACACCGGCGAGGGCGAGCGAAACGATCTCGTCGGCGTCTACGAGCAGCAAGACGGCCGGTACTTCGTCGGCCTCAACGTCCTCGTCGGACGGATGGGCGCCGACGACGTGCTCGCCCTCGCTGGTCTCGCCGACGAGTACGGCTCCGGCGAGGTGCGCCTCTCCCAGCGGCAGAACGTCATCGTGACCGACGTCCCCGAGGTCGACCTCGAAGACTTCCTCGCCGACCCCCTCCTCGAACACTACTCGCCCGACCCCTCGCCGTTTATGCGCGGGTCGGTCGCCTGTACGGGCACGGAGTTCTGCTCGCTGTCGATCGTCGAGACGAAGAACCGCCAGGTCCGCTTTGCGCGCTGGCTGAAGGAGCACGTCGACCTGCCCGCAGACGTCGAAGAGTTCCACATCCACCTCTCGGGCTGTACGGCCTCCTGCGCGCAGCCGCAGATCGCCGACGTGAGCCTCCGCGGGATGAAGACTCGCAAGAACGGTGAGGCGGTCGAGGCCCTCGACGTCGGCCTCGGTGGCGGCCTCGGTGACGAGCCGCAGTTCGCCCGCTGGATCACCCAGCGCGTCCCGGCCGACGAAGTGCCGGGTGCGATCGCGAACCTGATCGAGGGCTTCGCTGCCGAGCGCGACGAAGGTGAGTCCTTCCGCGAGTTCGTCGACCGCCGCGACGACGCCGAGCTCGACGCTCTCGTCGAGCCCGAGGAGACGGACTACGAGGACCCGATGCTACACAACACCAAGATGACGTGGTACCCATACGCCGAGGAGGATGGGCTGGACGCGGCCCCGTCCGCGCCGTCAGACGACTGAGTCGACGATGCCGGACCGGATTCTCACGGTGAACGCATACACGACACTCGATCTCGTCGACGCTACGGCCCGCGGTCACGACTTCGAGGACGCGGCGGTCGCTGTCCTGAACGTCACCGCACCGCGCGAGAACCCCGATCACGTGACGCTTCAGCTGGAACTCGACAACGCTCAGCTCGACTCGCTCCCGGCCCACGCCGACGAGGTCACGCTGTCGGCGACCGAGGCGCGAACGCTCGCTGACGCGCTCGCGTCACACGCCGCCGACGTCGAGGCCGCGACCGAGCGCTGATCGCTCGCTCCGTTTCGACCTCTCTTCTCTCTGTGCTACACCCCCCAGATCGCCGCGATGCCCGCCGTCGCCACGACCGCCAAGAGCAACTGTAGCGGTCCGCCGACGCGCACGAAGTCGGTGAACTCGTAGCCGCCCGGCCCGTAGACCATCAGGTTCGTCTGGTAGCCGACGGGCGTCACGAACGACGTCGCGGACGCGAACATCGCCGCCAGCAGGAACGCGAACTCGTTCGCGCCGAGCCGCCCAGCCGCGTCCACGGCGACCGGGATCGCGAGCACGGCGGTCGCGACGGGCGTGATCACGCTCGCCAGCAAGCCGACGGCGACGTAGAGGACGAAGAGCACCGCCGTTGCCGGGAGCACGCTGCCGACGGCAACGAGAAGCTCGGCAAGCAACGCTGCGCCCCCCGTCTCCGTGAGGGCGACACCGAGCGGGATGACGCCCGCCAGCAGGAAGATCACGTTCCAGGAGACGGCCTCGTAGGCGTCCGACGTCCTGAGACAGCCCGTGGCGACCATCGCGACGACCCCGCCGAGCGCGGCGATGACGATCGGGACGAGATCCAGCGCGGCGACCGCGACGACGGCCAGCAGAATCCCGACCGCGACCGGCGCGGTCGGCTCGACCGGTGGACGGCTGTCGCCCCCGAGTTGCTCGTCGAGCCCACGCTCGTCGACGACGAGCAGTTCGCCGGTGTCGCCGAAGTAGCGGAGCGACGCGGGCGTCGTTCGCAGCAGGAGTAGATCGCCGGCCTGTAGCGTCGCCGCGGCGAGGTCGGTGCGGATCAGCTCCCCCTCGCGGCGGACCGCGAGCACCGTCGTCTGGTGGTACTCGAACCCGGTCTCGGCGACTGCCTCGCCCACGTGTCGCGAGCTCTCGGGCACGAGTGCCCGTGCTAGCGTCCCTTCGGCGGCAGACCGCTCGAAGGTGTCCTGCGTGACCGGCTCCCGGAGGAGGTGGCTCACGTCGGCCGTCTCGCGGAAGCGGTTGACAGCCTGGATCGACCCGTGGACGACGAGCACGTCGCCCGCTTCGATCGGCGTGTCGGTGTGCGGGCCTGCGATGCCCTCGCCGCCGCGCCGCAGTTGGAGCAGCCGCACGTCCGGGTGCTCCTCGTCGAAGGCGTCGAACGCCGCACCGACGGCGATCGATCCCTCCCGAACGCGCATGAACGCGAGGTAGTCCGAGAGATCGAACTCCGAGACCCGGTCCGTGTCGGCCGGGATCCGCGCCGGCGTGAGTCGCCGGCCCACGGTCAGCAGGTACGCGACCCCCACGACGAGCAACACCGCGCCGAGCCCGGTGAACTCGAAGACGCCGATCCCCTCGCGCCCGTCTACGAGCAGGCGCGCGAAGTCGCTCGCGAGGATGTTCGTCGCGGTTCCGACGAGCGTGAGCGTCCCGCCGAGGATCGCCGCGTACGAAAGCGGCAACAGGAGCTTCGAGGGGCTCGTGTTCGTCCGCTCGGCCAGATCCGTGATCATCGGGATGAAGACGGCGACGACCGGCGTGTTGTTGACGAAGCCCGCGATCGGCCCGGTCGTACAGACCGTCGCGACGAGCGCCCGGAACTCGCTGCCCTCCGTGAGATCCGCGAGCACGACGCCCAGGCGCTTGATCAGCCCCGTCTCCTGGATCCCCGCGCTCAGCATATACATCGCGATGATCGTGACGGTCGCGGGGTTCGCGAACCCCGAGATCGCGGTCCGCGCGTCGACGCCGGTCCACGGTTCGAGCACGACGAGGGCGGCGACGATGCCGATCGCGGTGACGTCGTTGGGGAGGACCTCTGTCACGAACGCGACGAGCGCGAGCCCGACCAGCGCGAACACGACGAACACGCCCGGAACGCCGAACGGCGGCATCTGGTTCGGAATCTCCCGGCACGCTGATAGCTGTTTCGCGGGGATCACTTTCCCCGCCGCTTCTGCTCGTCCCGCTACCCCCCGGACGGCGACGCGAGCACGGGACGACCGGTTTCGAAACCGAACCCCGGACTCTTAGGCGACCCTCGCTTTCGAAGTGCAAACGGAAGTAAGTGGGGAGCCCGTACTAGCACCCGGTGAGAGACGATGCAGCAAGCGCACCTCACGCGGTGGCTCGTCGGCGGCCTCGTCGCCGTCGGCGCGCTCGCCTTCCTCGGACCGCTCCTGCTCGGGGCGGCGGGCGGTCCGATGGGGATGGCCGGCGGGACCTGGGGACCGATGCACGGTTCGGGGATGGGACCCGGAGCGATCGGAACGCAGTCCGGCTGGTGGCTCTTCCTCGCAGCGGCGTGGCGCGTCCTCCTCCTCGTCGCGCTCGTCGGCGGCGGCTACCTCCTCTATCGCGCGGTCGCGGCCGACCGGGCGGACCCGGCGATCACGGAACTGCGACGCGCGTACGCTCGCGGCGACCTCTCGGAGGAGGAGTACGAACGCCGGCGGAACCGACTGCAGCAGGAGCAGTAGCCCGGAGCGATCGGATCCCGACTCAGGCCGACGCGTCGTAGCCCACGTCGTCGACGGCCGCGACGAGGTCCGCCGCGGCGGCGTCGCCCGCGACGGTCACGGTGTCGGATTCGTGATCGGCGCTCGCGGACTCGACGCCCGCGACCGACAGCAGCGCGTCCTCGACGGTCTGTTCGCAGTGGCCACAGCTCATTCCCTCGACGGTGAGCGTCTGTGTCTGACTCATCGTTTCGGCCGTTGTGATCGCGGAGGCATACGTCTCCCGCTTCGGTTCCATCGGACGACTGCGGTGTCGACCTTCGAAACCAAAGCGGTGCGGGAAACGCACTTGGGTCTCGGTGCCGAACAGCCGGTATGTCTGCGCTGGACGAAACCGACGTCCGAATCCTGGAACTGCTCGTCGCCGACGCGCGACGCCCCTACAGCGACATCGCCGAGTCGGTCGACCTCTCGCCGCCGGCCGTCTCCGACCGGATCGAGCGGCTGCGCGAGTCCGGCGTGATCCGTCGGTTCACCGTCGACCTCGACCGCTCGCAGCTCCGCGCGGGCGTGCCCGTCCTCGTCACGCTGGAACTCCCCTCGGGCGTCGTGGAGGCGGTCCGCGACGACGTCGTCGGCGCGGAGGCGGTCGAACACGTCTTCGTCACCGCCGAGAGCGACGTCGTGTTCCACGCTCGCCTGCGCGCCGACGCCGTCCGCGAGCAACTCGACCGACTCGTCGATCTCTCACGCGTCGACGACTACGAGGTCACCGTCGTCGGCGACGTGGAGTGGAACCCGGCCGTCGGGGGCGCGGAGTTCGCGCTCTCGTGCGCCGAGTGCGGCAACACCGTCACGAGCGAGGGCCGCAGCGAGCGCTTCGACGGCGAGCGGTACCACTTCTGCTGTCCCTCGTGTCTGGCGCAGTTCCGCGAGCGCTACGAGCAGTTCGAGGCCGACGCCGCCTGACCCCTCGCTCGGCTTTGGATTCGAAGGTTTCGACCCACACAGACCACCCATCGAGAAGGGACAAACGAGGTAAGAGAGGGACCCGTACTAGCTACTACGATGAGTACACGGACAATTCACCTCGACGTCAGGGGAATGTCTTGTGCCAACTGTTCACAGTCGGTACAGGGCGCGTTAGAAGCGCTCGACGGCGTCGAGGACGCGACGGTCAACTTCGCCACCGACGAGGCGACGGCGACGTACGACCCCGAACGGACGTCGCTCGCCGAAATCTACGACAGTATCGCCGACTCCGGCTACGATCCCGTCTCGGAGACGGTCTCGATCGCGATCACCGATATGTCCTGCGCAAACTGCGCGGACGCGAACCGGACGGCGCTCGAGTCGACGCCGGGCGTCGTCAACGCGGACGTCAACTTCGCCACCGACGAGGCGCAGGTCGAGTTCGTCCCGGGCGCGGTCACGATGGCGGAACTCTACGACGCGATCGCGGCGGCCGGCTACGCGCCGGTCCGCGAGGAGGCGGGCGACGAGGACGGCGACGGGGGCGGCAGCGAGGACGCCCGCGACGTCGCCCGGAAGGCCGAGATCCGGCGGCAGAAGCGGCTCACGCTGTTCGGGGCCGCGCTGTCGACGCCGCTCTTGGCGATGCTGGCGCTGCATCTGTTCGCGCCCGGCACGGTGCCGGACGCGATCCCCGGGACCGGGCTCCCGTTCGGCTGGGTCGCGTTCGCGCTCGCGACACCCGTGCAGGTCATCCTCGGTCGCGAGTTCTACGAGAACAGCTACACGGCGATCGTCAAGAACGGCACGGCCAACATGGACGTGCTCATCGCGCTCGGGTCCTCGACGGCGTATCTGTACTCCGTCGTCGCGCTGCTCGGCGTCCTGCCGGACGCGGGGCTGTACTTCGACACGGCGGCGCTGATCCTCGTGTTCATCACGCTCGGTAACTACTTGGAAGCGCGCTCGAAGGGGCAGGCCTCCGAGGCGCTGCGCTCGCTGCTCGAGATGGAGGCCGACACGGCGACGCTCGTCGGCGACGACGGCACGGAGCGTGAGGTCCCGCTCGAAGACGTCACGGTCGGCGACCGGATGAAGGTCCGTCCGGGCGAGAAGATCCCGACCGACGGCGTCGTGGTCGACGGCGAGTCCGCGGTCGACGAGTCGATGGTCACCGGCGAGTCCGTCCCCGTCTCGAAGGCGGCGGGCGACGAGGTCGTCGGCTCGACCGTGAACAAGAACGGCGTGCTGGTCGTCGAGGCGACGAAGGTCGGCTCCGACACGGCGATCCAGCAGATCGTCCAGACGGTGAAGGAAGCCCAGTCGCGCCAGCCGGAGATCCAGAACCTCGCCGACCGCATCTCGGCGTACTTCGTCCCCGCAGTCATCGTCAACGCCCTGCTGTGGGCGACTGTCTGGACGCTGTTCCCGGCCCAACTCGCCGGCTTCGTCGAGGCGCTCCCGCTGTGGGGCGTCGTGGTCGGCGGCCCGGCCGCGGCGGGCGGCACCGTCTCGACGCTCGAGTTCGCGGTCCTCGTCTTCGCCTCGGCGGTCCTGATTGCGTGTCCGTGCGCGCTCGGTCTGGCGACGCCGGCGGCGACGATGGTCGGGACCTCGATCGGCGCGCAGAACGGCGTGTTGTTCAAGGGCGGCGACATCCTCGAACGCGTCCGCGACGTCGACACGGTCGTCTTCGACAAGACCGGCACGCTGACGAAAGGGGCGATGTCGCTGACCGACGTCGTCGCGCTCGAACCCACGCCCGACGGCGGACAGCTCCGCGGAGTCGACCGCGACGAGGGTGACGCAGACGAGCCAGCGGACTCCGGCGAGCGCGCCGACGCCGAAACCGAAGCCCTCCGGCTCGCGGCCGCCGTCGAGCAGCACAGCGAACACCCCCTCGCGCAGGCGATCGTCGAGGGCGCGCGATCGCGCGGCGTCGACGTCCCCGACAGCGACGACTTCGAGAACGTCCCCGGGCACGGCGTCCGGGCGACTGTCGCGGGAGCGACCGTACTGGTCGGGAACCGCCGACTGCTCGAAGACGCCGGCATCGATCCCGCGCCCGCGGAGGACGCGATGCGCCGCCTCGAAGCCGACGGCAAGACCGCGATGCTCGTCGGGCGCGTGTCTGCGGCGGGCGCCGACGCCGACGCCGGCACCGACACCGACACCGACGCGACCGGCGAACTCCTCGGTGTCGTCGCCGACGCCGACACGGTCAAAGAGAGCGCGGCCGACGCGGTCCGCACGCTTCGGGAGCGCGGGGTCGACGTTCAGATGATCACCGGCGACAACGAGCGGACCGCCCGCGCCGTCGCCGAGCAGGTCGGGATCGATCCCGAGAACGTCCGCGCGGAGGTGCTCCCCGACGGGAAGGCCGACGCCGTCGACGCGATCCAGGCCGACGGACGGAAGGCGATGATGGTCGGCGACGGCGTCAACGACGCGCCGGCGCTCGCGGCCGCCTTCGTCGGCACCGCCATCGGCTCCGGCACGGACGTCGCCATCGAGGCGGCCGACGTGACGCTGATGCGCGACGACCCGACCGACGTGGTGAAGGCGATCCGCGTCTCCGAGGGGACGCTCGCGAAGATCAAGCAGAACCTCTTCTGGGCGCTCGGCTACAACACCGCGATGATCCCGCTGGCGTCGCTTGGGCTCCTCCAGCCGATCCTCGCGGCGGGCGCGATGGCGCTTTCGTCGGTGTCGGTACTGACTAACAGCCTCCTGTTCCGCCGGTACACGCCGGACCACGACTACACGATTCTCGGCTTCCTGCGCGGTCGCGACTGATCGCGGCCGCCTCGGGCAGGACCCAGCCCGCTCTCGGCCGTATTTGCCTCTAACGCTCCTCTCGAACGGTCGGTCGGGGGCTTCGCACAACAGAACGGATTTGCCGCCGGAGTCCGAACCGAACTTCGATGACAAAAGTCAACGTCTCCCTTCCCGAGGAGGCGGAAGCGAACGTCCGGACGTTCATCGACGAGGTAGACGACCGACTCTCCTCGGAGGAGGGGACCTGCCGCGTCGTGACCGAGACGCTCGTCGACCTCCACGGGGACCGCGAGGCGTACGACCGCTGGCAGGCCGGCGAGGAGATCTCGGCGGCCGAGCGGGTCCGACTCCAGGGCTACGACCCCTGCAACGCCACGCTCGAATCCGAGTACTACGCCGAGAAGGACGCGGATCGGTTCCAGCGCTCGAAGTACCTCCAGTGGCTCTGGCGACAGTTCGACGCCACGCCGATGGCCGACAACGTCGACCTCGCGCTCCGGTTCCGACAGATGCTCGCCGACCACCTCTTCGAGGAGTGCGGCGACAACTGTCGCTTCTTCAAGGGGATCACGTTCACCTACGGACACAACATCTCCGTCGGCGACAACGTCGTGGTCCACGACGACGTCCACCTCGACGACCGCGGCAAGCTCACGATCGGCGACCGCGCGTCGATCTCGGACACCGCCCACCTCTACAGCCACGACCACGACGTCGTCGACCAGACCGAGGTCGAGAACTACCACACGATCGTCGGCGACGACGCCCGCATCACCTACGACGCGATGGTCCGCGCGGGCTGTCGGATCGGCGAGAACGCGGTCGTCGGCGCGCGCTCGGTCGTTCAGGGCGACGTCCCGGACCACCACGTCGCGGCCGGGATCCCGGCGAAGAGCCTGAAGATCAAGCCCGGCTGGGAGTCCGTCGCCGACCCCGTCGAGGACAAACTCCGGAACCGACAGGCCGAACGCCGGATCGAGTACGACCTCCCGCCGGAGACCGAACAGTTCGACGAGTTCCAGCGCGATCTGACGCCGCCGGACGCGTCGCGGTAGCTCCCGTTTGTCTCGCTCCGGATCGACTGTCGCGTCCGCCAGCGCCGGCCAGAGACCCCGCAAGCGCGAGCGAGCGGGAGGTCAACCGGCGTATCCGCTGCCGAGCGAGGCGACGAAGAAGATGCGCCAGCCGGGAATTGAACCGGAATCAGACGCGCTCGCTCACTCCGTTCGCTGCGCGCGACTGATAGGGTTCAGATTCCCGTCGTGGGAGCTCTCCGTTCACGTCGTTCGCAGAAGCAGTGCGCCAGCCGGGAATTGAACCCGGGCTAGTGGCTTGGGAAGCCACTGTCCTACCACTGGACCACTGGCGCGCGTCGGACCGTACTGGTGCCGTCCACCATCGAAAACAAAGCCACAGCCTCGACTTAAGGATGACGGAACGGTGGACCGGCGTGTCCGGCGGTAAGGCCGCACTGGCCCGCCCGACGTCTCCGGCGGTCAGACCGCGTCGAGTCGGTGGAACAGCGCCTCGAAGTCTTCGCCGTCGAGTTCGGCCAGATGCGCCTCCGACTCCTGCCGCAGCGTCTCGATCTCGGACTCCAACTGCTGGTATCGCGCGTCGGATTCGAGCTCGAAGGTGGACTTTTCGGCCGCCAGCGCCTCACGTTTCGAGACTTTCGTAAAGAACGCTCTGAGCGTGTCGGTGTACTCCGTTCGGCGGAACAGCCGGTCGACGACCCCACGGAGATCAGACTGTTCGACCGGTTTCGTGAGGTAGGCGTCGAAGCCCAACTCCAGGATGTCGAAGTCGGGGTCGACGGCCGTGATCATCGCGACGCCGCAGCTCGGGTGGCGGTCGCGAATCTCCCCGAGTACCTCGTCCCCGGAGACGCCGGGCATCCGTCGGTCCAAGAGCACCACGTCGATGGACTCGTCGAACCGGTCGAGCGCGCCGGTCCCGTCGTGTGCCGTCTCGACGTCGTGCTCCTGTGGTAACCACGAGGCGTACAGTTCCGCGAGGTCCGGTTCGTCGTCGACGACGAGGACGCGAGGATGGGTGCTCATCTGTCAGATCGTCTGGATTCGTCCGTAGGAGCGTCGCCGTCATAAGCCTACCTCCTGGCGTGAGGCGCGGCTCGCGACCCGGCGGCTTCCGGTCCGAGCCGTCGGGGGTCCGCCGCGTCGGCGTCGGTTCGGCGGCCGCCGCCGTCCGGCGGTCGCCGACCGCGGCGACTACTTCCCCAGGTAGAGATCCCGGATCCGCTCGGACTCCCGAATGGTCGCGGCGTCGGCCTCGAAGCGGTTCTCGCCCATATCGAGGACGTATCCGCGGTCGGCGACCGACAGCGCGGCGTTGACGTTCTGCTCGATCATCAGCACCGCCGTCCCGTCGTCGCGGATCCGTCCGACGTGCTCGAACGTCCGCTCGATGAGCTGCGGGGCCAGCCCCGCGGACGGCTCGTCGATGAACAGCAGTTCCGGATCCGGCATCAGCGCCCGCGCCATCGCCAGCATCTGCCGCTCGCCGCCGGAGAGCGTCTCGGCGGTCTGCTCGAGCCGCTCCTCCAGCCGCGGGAACAGCTCGAACAGCTCCGCCCGCCGCGACGCCGGGTCGTCGGTGTGGATCGCGCCGATGTCGAGGTTCTCCGAGACCGTGAGATTCGGGAAGACGTTCTCCGTCTGCGGCACGAACCCGACCCCGTGCTCGACCATCTGGTTCGAGCGGACGTCCGAGAGGTCGGCACCGTCGATCTCGGTCGTCCCCTCCCACAGCGGCAATCGCCCGTAGAGAGCCTTCATCAGCGTCGACTTCCCGGCTCCGTTCGGGCCGAACACGAGGACGATCTCGTCTTCGCGCACGTCGACGTCGACGCCGTAGAGCACCTGTAGCTCCCCGTAGCCCGTCTCGATCCCGCGCGCCGAGAAGAGCGCGTCGTCGATTTCGGGGACGGTTTCGAGATCGGTCCCGCTACTCATCGGCGAACCCTCCCAGATACGCCTCGACGACGCGCTCGTCCTCTTGCACGATCGACGGCGGGCCGCTCGCGAGCGTCTGGCCGTTGTGCAGCACGACGACGCGGTCACAGTGGTTCATAACGAGGTCCATATCGTGTTCGATGAGCAGAATCGTCCGTCCGCGGTCGTTGAGCTCGTGGAGCCGATCGAGCAGGTCGTCGGCGAGCGCCGGGTTGACGCCGGCCATCGGCTCGTCGAGCAGGATGAGCTCCGGGTCGAGCATCAGCACGCGACCCAGCTCCAGCAGCTTCCGCTGGCCGCCCGAGAGCCCGCTGGCGTACTCGTCGGCGAGATGGTCGAGTGACAGAAACTCCAAGGTCTCGTCGACCCGCTCTCTGAGCGCCGCCTCGTCGGCCTCGATCGCGCCGGGCCGCACGAGCGCCGAGAGCGGCTGCTCGCCCTGCTGTCCGCGCGCCGCGAACGCGAGGTTCTCGCGCACGCTCATCCCGCGGAAGATCTTCGGCGTCTGGAACGTCCGACCGAGTCCGCGCCGTGCGATGCGGTTCGGGGGCTGCCCGTGAATCTCCGTGCCGGACAGCCGGATCGTCCCCGAGTCGGGGGCGAGCATCCCCGTGATGCAGTTGAACAGCGTGGACTTTCCGGCCCCGTTCGGTCCGATGAGACCGGTGATCGACTCCGCCTCGACCGCGAAGGAGGCGTGATCGATGGCCGTCAGTCCGCCGAACCGCTTGACGACGTCGTCGACGTCGAGCAGCGGCGTGTCGGTGTCGGTCGACGCGCGAGCGCCGGCTGCAGTCCGTTCGTCGCCCGCGCCGTCGTCGGCGCCGGGCGCGGTCCGGTCGTCGCTCGCGTCGGTCGGTCCGCTGGCGTCTCCGCTCATCACTCTTCCTCCCCGATCGCTTCGACTTCGTTCGGATCGCCGAGGACGCCCTCGGGTCGGTACCGGATCACGAACACGATCAGCAGGCCGATGACGACGAACCGCAGGCTGGGGACGAACGAGGCGTGATCCGGGAGCGGTTCGACGGCGACGCGGAGGGCGTCGGCGGCGACTCCGGGCAACGCCGCGAGCAGGCCGTCGTAGATGTTGGTGAGGAACCGCGTCGACTCCCGGAAGCCGACGAGCAGGAACGCCCCGAAGACCGCGCCGCTGTTCGAGGCGACGCCGCCAAGCAGCAGCGCCGCCCAGACGGTGAACGTCACCGAGGGGACGAACTGCTGGACGACGACGCTTCCGACGTAGTGGGCGTAGAGCCCGCCCGCCAACCCGGCGACCGCGCCGCCGATCGCGAACGAGGTGAGCTTCACGCGCACAGTGTCCTTTCCGAGCATCTGGGCGGCGTCCTCGCTCTCGCGGACGCCCTTGAGCAGCCGGCCGAACGGCGAGCCCGTCAACCGGGCCAGCACGGCCGCGACGATCACAAGCATCGCGACGACGAAGAGGAAGTACGTCAGCGCCCACGCGTCGGCGCTCATCGCCGCGCGGCCGGGTTTTGGCACGCTGTTGAGGCCGAACGAGCCGTTCGTCAGCCACGCCTCGTTCTCGAGGACGCTCCCGAAGATGCCCGCGAGCGCGAACGTCGCGACCGCGAGATAGTGGCTGCCCAAACGAACGCTCGTCGCGCCGATGAGCGTCGAGAGCAGGCCGCCGACGATCGCGGCGGCGACGAGACTGACCGGCAGCCCGAGCGGCATCGGGAGATTCAACCCGAAGACGTACTCGGCCCCGGCGACCTGCGCCGGCGGCGGCACCGTCAGCAGCGCCGCCGTGTACGCGCCCGCCGCGAAGAACGCGACGTGCCCGAAGTTGATCAGCCCGGTGTAGCCGTAGTGGATGTTGAGCCCCAGTGTGAGAAGCGAGTAGATCGTTGCGATGGTGAGCACGGTGAGGAGGAACGACCCCCAACCGGGCAGCGAGACGAGCGCCACCGGCGCGACCGCGCTCATCAGATCTCACCTCCAGCGATGCCGTCGGGCTTGAACAGCAGGACGCCGACGAGGATGGCGAACGCGTACGCCATCGTGTACTCCGCGGAGAGATACGTCGTGCCGAGGCTCATCGCGACGCCGACGATGATCGCGCCGAGCATCGCCCCGTACGGCCGGCCGATCCCGCCGAGCAGCGTCGCCGCGAAGATGACGATGAGGTACTCGAAGCCGACGGTCGGCCGGAACGGCGCGAACAACACGGCGTAGAGAACGCCCGCCAGCGCGCCCGCGCCGGCGGAGATGAACCAGGTCCGCCGGACGACGCCGTCGGTGTCGATGCCGGCGATCTCGGCGAGATTACGGTTCCCGCTCGTCGCACGCATCGTCTTCCCGAGCGTCGTGTACGTCAGGAGAACGTGGATGAGGAGCATCGTCGCGACCGCGACGCCGAAGACCGCCGCCCGAAGCGGGGTCGTCCCGACGCCGGAGAACTCGACGGGGCGCATCAGCGGCACCGGGAGCTGCTTCGCGGACACGCCGACGGTGGCCGTCAGCGTGTACCGGAGCACGAACGCGACGCCGATCGAGGTGATGAGCAGCGGGAGCGGCCCCCGGTCCGACAGGGGCTCGAAGAAGACCCGCGAGACGCCGACGCCGAAAGCGCCGACGACCACGACCGCGAGGACCGTCGCGACGGGCAGCGGCAGCGAGAGCCCGAGTCCGGCCCCGGACAGGAACAGCGCCAGATACGCGCCGTAGGTGAGAAACTCCCCGTACGCGAAGTTGATGAAGCGAGTCACGCCGTACGAGAGCGTCAGTCCGACCGCACCGACGGAGATGACACTGCCCTCGATGAGGCCGTAAATAAGCGTCTGCACGAACTGCGTAACGGATGCGACCATAGCGTGCGAGAGACGCTACAGTTCGCTCGGCGGAATGGTTGCTGCTTCCGTCCAGCTCCCGTCTGCGACCTGCATGATCGCGAACGGCGAGCCGACGTCACCGTACTCGTTGAAGTCGATGGGACCGACCAGCCCCCGGTAGTCGAGATCGCCGCCGTCGTCGAGCGCCGCTGCGCCGTCCGTGTAGTTCGTCACGACCGTCTCCGGCGGGTTCGCGACGCTTCGGACGTTGCCCGCGACGTTCGACGACGTGAGGTCGTCGCCGGCGACCGCCGTCGCCTTCATCGCGAGACCGAGCGTGTTCATCGCGTCGTAGGCGTTCCGCGCGAACAGTTTCGGTTTCGAGCCGCTGAACTCCGTCACGCGCTGCTGGAACGCCTCGATCCGTCCCTCCTCCTTGGCGGCCTCGTAGGTCGCCGACTGGAGGCCGAGGATGCCTCCGGTGACCTGCTGGGGCGCCTCGTCGAGGAAGACGTCTGTCGTCTGGTCCTGCGTGACGTACCAGTTGCCCTCGTAGCCCGCCTGATACGCGGCACGCATAATTTTGATGCTGTCGTCCTTCGAGCCGACGAGGACGGTGACCTCCGGCTCGGAGTTCATCACCGTCTGCACCTCGCTCTCGTAGGACGCCTTGCCGGTCTTGAAGTCGACGGCCTCGGTGACGGTGCCACCGAACTCCTCGAAGGAGTCCTGAATCGGGCTCTTGAACGACTGGAAGACCTCCTTGTTCCCGACCATCAGCGCCATCTCCGAGTAGTCGGCGACGGTGTTGTACTGCTCGTTTCGGAGCGCCTTCGCGATGGCGCGCCCGCCGAGCGCGTCCGAGGGCACCGTCCGGAAGACGTACTCGCCGCCGCGGTCGTCGAGCGACGTCGTCCCCGCCGTCGGCGTCACGATCGGCATCTCGTTCTCCTGGAACAGATCGAACACCGCAGACATCGTGATCGACGTCGGGCCGACGATGCCGGCCACGTTCTCGACGTTGATCAGTTTCTTCGCCGCCGACAGCGACGCAGAGGGCGACCCCTCCGTGTCGCCCTGCACGAGCCGCACGTCGCGGCCGCCGATGCCACCCTGCTCGTTGATCTCCTGGGCGATCATCCGCGCGACCGGGAGGACGTTCTCGCCGACCCACGCGTACTCACCCGAGAACGGCAACAGCACGCCGACCGGAATCGCGTCGGCGCTGCCGCCGTCCCCGCTCCCGCCGGTCGTCGTCTCGCCGTCGCTCGTGGCGGTGTCTCCGCTTTCGGCTCCGCTTTCGCTTCCCGAACTCGACCCCCCAGAGCAGCCGGCCAGTGCGGCGACTGCGGCCGTGCCGGCCCCGACTACGAATTCGCGTCTCTGTGTCACAAAACACACTCGAGAAGGGTTTGTAATAAATGTATATGGGATGGTACAGCCACCCACTCTACGATACTGTGACAGCTATTCACACTGTTACCGGACTCTCACTCAGGCTCCGGGCAGATCGTCGCCGAGCCCGCGTTCGAGATTGATCGCGACGTTCTTCGTCTGGAGATAGGAGTCGAGCGCCTCGAACCCCTTCTCGCGCCCGATTCCGGACTTCTTGTAGCCGCCGAACGGCGTCTGGTTCGTGTCGCCGAACCACTTGTTGACGTAGACGTTCCCGGCTTCGAGCCGCCGGGCGTCGCGGTGGGCGCGCCGGACGTCGTTCGTGAACACGCCGGCCGTGAGCCCGTACTCGACGTCGTTGGCGATCTCGACGGGATCGTCGTCGTCGCTGAAGGGGACGACGACCAGCACCGGTCCGAAGATCTCCTCCTGTGCGACGGTCATCCCGTTGTCGACGTCGACGAACACCGTCGGTTCGACGAAGTTGCCCGCGCGGTCGAGGACGTCGCCGCCGACCGCGAGCGTCGCGCCCTCCTCGCGCCCCCGTTCGACGTACTCCGCCACCCGCTCGCGGTGAGCCTCGCTGTTGAGCGGTCCCATATCGGGATCCTCGCGGCCCGGCCCGAGCTCGTACGCCTCCGCGATCGCGGTGATCTGCTCGACGAACGCGTCGTAGACGTCTTCGTGGACGAGCGCCCGGTCGGCGGCCGAGCAGACCTGCCCCGCGTTCGTGAAGATCGCCGTCGCGACCCAGCCGACCGCCTCCTCGACGTCGGCGTCTGGATAGACGATCGCGGGGTTCTTGCCGCCCAGTTCGAGCGTCACGGGCGTGACGTGCTCGGCCGCCGCGCGCATCACGGCCTGCCCGGTCGGGACGCTGCCGGTGAAGGTCACGGTGTCGACGCCGGCGTGTTCGGTGAGCGCGCCGCCCGGCTCGCCGCCGCCCGCGACGACGTTCACCGCGCCCTCGGGGATCCCCGCCTCGTGACACAGCTCCGCGAGGTGGAACGCCGACAGCGGCGTCGTCGGGGCGGGCTTGACGACGACGGCGTTGCCGGCGACGAGGGCGGGTGCGACCCCGCGGGCGAAGAGATTGCCCGGGAAGTTCCACGGGAGGATCTGCGCGGAGACGCCGTAGGGCTCTCGGACGGTGAAATCGACCTGGCCGGTGCCGACCGGGATCGACTCGCCTTCGAGTTTGTCGGCCGCGCCGGCGTAGTACTCGAAGTACCGCGCCGCTCCCTCGAAGTCCGACCGCGCCTGCGACAGCGGCTTCCCCTGGTCGACCGTTTCGATCGCGGCGAGTTCGTCCCGCCGCGCTCGGATCAGTTCTGCGACCCGGTGGACGCGCTGGCCGCGCGTCACGGGATCGGTGTCGCGCCACTCGGGAAACGCCGCGCGGGCGGCCGAGACCGCGGCGTCGACGTCGGCTGCCGTCCCCGACGCGACCGTCGCGATCGGCTCGTTCGTCGCCGGATCGACCGTCTCGACGTACTCGCCCGCCACGGGCTCGGTCCACGAGCCGCCGACGAGGTGTGGGTACCGCTCTCGAACGTCTGGGCTTCGCATACCGCTCTGATCGTGGATCGGCCGTGTCAATGTTTGGATCGGACGCAGGGAAACGTTGATACCCCGGCGGCATCGCCACGGATTATGAACGTTCAGGACCGAGCGGTCGCCGTCACCGGCGCCGGCTCGGGGATGGGAGAGCAGATTGCACACCGGTTCGCCGAACACGGCGCTGCCGTCGCCGCCGTCGACGTCGACGGGGAGGCGGCCGCGGCGACGGCCGAGGCGATCGAAGCCGAGACGGAGGCGGCGGCCGTCGCGATCACCGCCGACGTCTCCGACGCCGCTGACGTCGAGGCGTTCGTCGAGCGGACGGTGGCGGAGTTCGGCTCGATCGACGTGCTCCACAACAACGCCGGGATCCCGCAGACGGCGACGCCCGTCGAGGACGTCAGCGAGGCCACCTGGGACCGGATCCAGAACGTGAACCTCAAGAGCGCGTTCCTCGGCGCGAAGTACGCCGTCCCGGAGATGCGCGAGCAAGGCGGCGGCGTCATCCTGAACACGGCGTCGACGGCGGGGATCCGACCTCGGACGGGCCTGTCGGCCTACGCGGCCTCGAAAGGCGGGATGATCACGCTCACGAAGCAACTCGCCTACGAACTCGCCGACGACGGGATCCGGGTCAACGCCGTCTGTCCGGTCGCGACCGACACTGCGATGCTGCCACAGTTCGCCGGCGACGACCTCTCGGTCGAGGGGATGGCCGACACGATTCCGCTGGGGCGGCTGGCCGAGCCCGACGACATCGCCGACGCCGCGGTCTTCCTCGCCAGCGAGAGCGCCGCGATGATCACCGGCACGGCGCTGGAAGTCGACGGCGGCCGCGACATCTGAGCCGGACCGCTCGGTCCCGCAGAGAACTGAACGCACGACCACTTCTCTCCGCTGACGGGTGAGTATTAGTGCTCAGGGCCGGTACTGAACAGTGATGAACACGGACGACTCGGTTCTCACAGAGAGTGCACCGCTCGACCTTCGACTCTCGGAGGCGGAACTCGAACGGACGGCAGACCACCTCCAGTCTTTCGTACGCGACGTGGTCGACGGTGCGGGAGCCGACGGCGCGGTCCTCGGTCTCTCGGGCGGGATCGACAGCACGACCGTCGCGTATCTGGCGGTCGAGGCGCTGGGTGCCGAGAACGTCCACGGCCTCGTGATGCCGAGCGCGGTGAACCGCGAGGACAATATGAGCGACGCCGAGTGGCTCGCACAGGAACTCGAAATCGAGTACGACGTGGTCGAGATCCAGCCGATCGCGGAGACGTTCTTCGATACGTTCCCCGAGGCCGCCGACGACCGGATGGCCGCCGGCAACGTCTACGTCCGCGTCCGCGCCGTGTTGAACTACTTCGTCGCCAACCACGAGAACCGCGTCGTCCTCGGCACGGGGAACCGCTCGGAGGCGCTCGCGGGCTACTACACCAAGTACGGCGACCAGGCGGTCGACTGCAACCCGATCGGCAACCTCTACAAACAGCAGGTCCGTCAGCTCGCGGCCTTCCTCGGTGCGCCAGAGGAGCTGGTGACGAAGACGCCGTCGGCCGGGATGTGGTCCGGCCAGACCGACGAGGCGGAGATGGGGCTCGACTACGACACGCTGGATGCGATCCTCGCACTCCACGTCGACGGCCCGCTCTCGGCGGCGGCGACGGTGCGCGAACTCGACGTCACCGAAGAGCAGATCGAGCGCGTCGTCGACCTCTACGAGGGCAGCGCGCACAAGCGGTCGATGCCGCCGGCGCCCGAGCCGCTTCACCGCTGAGGCAGCGCCGCGCCGCGTCGTCGCCGACCCGCGCGCCTCCGCACCGCTCTGACCGCGAGCCTTATGCCGGAACGCGGCCGACGGTTCTCACGATGCGATTGGGTATCCTCGGGACGCTGCAGCTGGCGGCGACGCTGATCTTCGCCGCGCCGGTGGGAATCTTCGGCCTCTCGCGCCTCGCCGACGGCGACGCCCTCCTCGGCGGCGGCGCGGTGGCCATCGCGGTCGGGATGGTCGTCCTCCCGCAGTATCTCACCACGCCCGGCGACGTGCCGGTCGCGGTCGGCGAGCGGCTCGTCGGGGCAGTCGTGAAGACGCCCGACGAGGACGACGAGTCGTCGTGAGCCACCGTCCGTGTGGGCTCGCTTCGATTCGTGTCGATCCTCTGTCCGCTTCGGTTCGTGTCGATCCTCTGTCCGCTTCGGTTCGTGTCGATCCTCTGTCCGCTTTCACCCGCCTCAGGCTCGCGGCGAAAACGAGTGTGAGCCGTCGCCGAGGCGCTCGTACCCAGACTCGGTCACGGCGACGAGCGCTCCGAGCCTGACGCAGCCTTGCGCTGCCTCCGCGACTGCAGGTGCGACGGCGACGACCATTCCGGCTTCGAGTTCGGCGTCGCCGCGGAGCGAGGGCGCCTCTCGGCGCGAGAGCCCGACGCCGTGGCCGACGTCGAGCGGCCCCGTGGTGAGTTCGACGCCGGTCGTCGGCGCGAAGCCGAACGCGGCCAGTTCGGCGTCGGCCTCGCGAGCGACCGCGGCGGCGGTCGCGCCGGCCTCGATCTCGTCGAGCCCGGCTTCGAGCGCCGCCTCCACGGCGACGTAGGCGCGTCGGTCCCAGCCGCCGTCGCTGTCGACGACGACCGTCCGCGCGAGCGCTCCGTGGTAGCCGGACGACCCGCGCGGAGCGACCTCGACCCGGACCGGCTCGTCCGCCCGGACCGGCTCGTCCGTCCGGTTTGGAACGGAGCCGTCGCGCTGCTGGCCGTCCGATTCCGACGCGCCGGCGGCGACGACCGTGTTCCCGGCGTCGCTGACGCCGTGCCGGGCCAGCTCGGCGTTCAGCGCTCGCTGCAACCGCTCGACGGTCAGCGGGGCGTCCCGCCAGTGGAGTTCGTCTCCGTCTCCGTCTCCGTCGCCGTCGCCGTCGCCGTCGCCGCTTCCGCTGGCACCTTCGACTCTGTCACCGTCGCCGCTCCGGCCCCTGTCACTGTCTCCACCGTCGACCTCCGCCGCCGCGAGGATCTGTTCGGCGCGCCGTACGCCCGCGGTCGCGGCCTCCTGAACGGCGCGGATCGCTTCGATCTCGACGTCACTCTTGCGCGTGCGCGCCGCCGTCACTGCGCGTGTCGACTGTAGCTCGTAGCCCGCGCGTTCGAGATAGACGGCGGCGTCGTGCGGGATCGTCGGCGGGACGAGGACCGTGGGGGTAGCGACGTCACCACCAGCGTGGGCGTCGGCGTCGCGGTCGTCGCTGTCGGGTCTCGCCGCGTCGAGGACGGCGGCGGCGCGCTTCCCGGCCGGGGCCCCCGCGCGGTCGGCCGCGACGCGGCCGTCGAACTGCTGGGTTGCGGCCGTCTCGAAGCCTCGAGGAGCGCAGAGAACGCTTTCGCCGGTGAATCCGCTCGCCGCGTCGTCCGCCCTACCGCTCACCGTGTGGACGAATGCGTACGCGCGGTCGGGCCCGCGGAAGCGCGTCAGATACCGGAGGTCGTCGTCGGCTCCATCGCCGACGGCGACGAAGCCGATCGCTCCGGCCTCGTCGACGGCAGCGTCCAGAAACGACCGGTCGGTCGCGGGCGACTCCCAGTCGGGTGCCTCGTCTGTCACGCTCGTCAGGCGTCCGGCTCGGGAGCCGGCACCTCGCCCTCTTGGGCTTCGGTCAGCAGTTCCTCGATCGGCTCGCCGCGGATCTCGTTGTGCAACAGGACGCTCACCGGGAGCGTCGGTGCGCCGCTGACGAGGTTTTCGAGGAGGACGAGCCGTTCGCGGGCGCGCGACATCCCGACGTAGAACACGCGGCGCTCGTTGTCGGTGAGGATCGGGACCGGGTCGGTGCTGGAGGTGAACTCCTCGACGCCGTCGACGGCCTCGTCCTCGACGGAGGCGGCCATCTGCTCGACGACTTTCTCGGTGAGGTCGGTCGCGACGAAGACGTGGTCGGCCTCCCGACCCTTCGCGGAGTGGATCGTACCGATGCGGACGCGGCTGGGGTCCATCTCGCGGTAGTCGCCGTCGAAGTACGCCTCGACGGAGTTCCGCTGGAAGGAGGTGACTTTCCGGAGCATATCGCCCGCCGAGTTGCCGTCGGGCGCGAACGGCGCGAACTCCGAGATCACGTCGGGGTCGACCGAGAACTCGGTGAGGTCGTCGACGCCGGCGTCCTCTTTCAGCTCGTCGATGCGGTCGAAGAGGTCGTCCCGATCGTTCGTCCCGAACGCCGAATCCTGCAGCATATCCGCGAGCCGCCGCGCTTGGAGGCCGTCGAGCGGCTCTTCTCGTTCGAGACGTTCGATCCCGCGGACGTACTGCGTCAGTCGGTCGGTCCACATCCGCTGGTCAGTGAGCGCCGAGAACGGCATCCCGAGCGGCAGGAACTCGTCGATGAACTGGAAGAGCTGATACCGGGCGCGGAACAGCACCATCACCGTCTCGTCGTCGTCGCCCTGCTCGATCGTGTAGCGGACGTTCCGCGCGAGATCCAGCATCGACGGGGACTCGATCCCCTCGACGACGCCGCCCTCCTTGCGCGGGCGGAGGTCCTTCTCCTGGCGCTTGTCGATGTGCCGGATCTCCTGATTGACGACGTTGAGGACTTTCGACGGGAGCCGGTAGGAGTTCGGGAGGACGACGTCCTCGTCGCGGTCGGCGTCGAGCAGCAGATTCGGATCCGCACCCTGCCAGGCGTAGACGACCTGATCGTCGTCGCCGGCGATGAGGACGCGCTCCATATGCGGCTTCCACTCCTGGTAGACGTCGTACTGCAGCGTCGTGATGTCCTGGAACTCGTCGATCACGAGGTAGTCGACGTGCGGCACGAGCGAGCGCTGCTTCACGCGCTCGAGCATATCCGCGAAGCCGACGAGGCCGTGCTCGCCCTTGTAACTCCGCCAGCCGCGGATCACTTCGGGGACGTCGATCCGGTCGTCGTCGGAGGGCCACGTCGGGGTGTACTTGTTGCCCTCCTGGGCGTTGGGATCGACTTCCGGCGGGAGACGGACCTCCTCGACGTTCCACTGGAAGGGGACGTCGTACCAGTCGGAGACGTCGCGTCGGGTGCGCTGGAGCCACTGGCTCGTCGCGATGATCTTGTTGCCGATCGTCGTCGAGCGGGCGGTCCGCCGGCCGGCCCCGCCGTACTCGTCTTCGAACTCGACGCCGTACTCCTCGCAGAACTCCTTCTTGTCGCTCTCGCCGACGACGTCGTTCCGCGAGAGATCCAGCAGTTCGTACGCCTTCGCGTGCATCGTCGCGACGTTGCCCTTCAGTGCCCGCGGGGAGATGTCGAGCCGCTCCGCCAGCCGCTCGCGAACCTCGGCGGCGGCCGCTCGCGTGTAGGAGACGACGAGGATGTCCCGGATCGTGACGTCGTCTTGATCCAGTAGCTCGTCGACCCGATCGAGCAGCGCCGTCGTCTTCCCGCTCCCGGGGCCACCGAACAATCGGGTGACTGCCGCGTCGGAGTCGCTCATTGAAGCCGTCCACGCGCTTGCGCGTGATAAACTACGTGCTTCGAGAGTACCGTACCTACTGCGAGAAGGGCGGTCGATCCGTCGCTACGCGTGAGGATCCCACCCGCAGACGCCACAGTCAGTCGCGTCGGCGTCGTGGAGCGCACCACACTCCGGACACTGCTTTTTGTTATACGACGTCTCCCAGTCTACTGTCTCAGTCTCGTGACCGCGATCGTCGAGGAACTGGTCGAACAGCGCGTCGTCGGCAGTCGGTGCTGAGGCCATACACAGTATGGTATGTCGTACCAATACTTAGGCCTACTGCCGAGTACAGACTGCTGGGGAACGGCGCGGTCGAGACGCCCCGGTCCTGCCGGTCGCGACGACCCGGAGCTGGCGCTGTCGAGGTCGGGAGCCCGTCGACGCGTTCGCCGACGGCCTCAGACGACGTCGAGATCGTACAGCTCGCCGTACTTCGTGGTGACGTAGTCGACGAAGGCGTCGGCGGTGAACTCGGCTCCAGTGGCCTGCTCGACCAGTTCGTTCGTCTCGTAGCGCGCCCCGTGCCGGTGGACGTTCTCGGTGAGCCACTCGTGGAGCGCGCCGAAGTCGCCGTCGGCGACGCGCTCCGCTAAGTCGTCGATCTCTTCTTCGGCGGCCGCATACAACTGCGCGGCCATCACCGACCCCAGCGAGTACGTCGGGAAGTATCCGAAGTTCCCGTGGCTCCAGTGGATGTCCTGCAGGCAGCCCTCGGCGTCGGTTTCGGGACGGATGCCGAGATACTCCTCGTACTTGTCGTTCCAGACCTCGGGCACCTCCTCGACGTCGATCTCGCCGGCGATCAGCGCGCGCTCGATCTCGAAGCGGACGATGATGTGGAGGTGGTAGGTGAGCTCGTCGGCCTCGACGCGAATGAGGTTGTCCTCGTACACCTGATTGACGGCCTCGTACGCCTCCTGAGGGGTCAGCTCGCCGGCTTTCGGGAAGTGCTCTGTGAACGTCGGCAGGAAGCTCTCCCAGAACGCCTGCGAGCGTCCGACGTGGTTCTCCCAGAGCCGCGACTGGGACTCGTGGACCGAGAGGTCGCGGTCCTCGCCGAGCGGCGTCCCGTAGTGTTCGTCTGCGAGTCCGAGCGTGTACGTCGCGTGGCCGAACTCGTGGACGGTCGACGTGAGCGACCCGAGCGGATCCGACTCGTCGAAGCGGGTGGTCACTCGCGCGTCGAACGTCGTCCCCGACGAGAACGGGTGCGGCGCGGTGTCGAGACGGCCCCGTTCCCAGGGGTAGCCGAGCGCCGAGAGCACGTCGCGGCAGAGCGCCTCCTGCTTGTCGGCGGGGTACTCGCCGAGCGCTGTGAATGCGTCCGTCGCCAGGTCGGCGTCTGAGGCTCTGATCTCTTCGATCATCGCTACGAGCGTCTCGCGGAGCGTCTCCAGGATCGACTCCGCGCGCTCTAAGGAGAGACACGGCTCGAAGTCCTCGAAGAGCACCTCGTAGGCGTCGCGGTCGGGGTCGATGTGCT
Source organism: Halobellus sp. Atlit-31R (assembly GCA_003665935.1). Taxonomy (GTDB): domain Archaea; phylum Halobacteriota; class Halobacteria; order Halobacteriales; family Haloferacaceae; genus Haloquadratum. The sequence goes on from QPLR01000007.1 coordinate 107,923, forward strand.
CGGCGTACTCGCGCTTGAGTTCGACGTGTTTGCGCAGATACGGCGCGAACGCCTCGAAGTCGTCGTCGGCCTTCGCCTGCTGCCACGCCGGCAGCGCCTCCGAAGCGGTCGTCGAGATCTCCTCGATCAGGTCGGACGGTACCGCGACCGCCCGATCGTACTCGCGGCGGATCTCGCGGACGACGGCCGCACGTTCGTCGCTCAGATCGGTCGCTTCGAGTTCGTCGAGCGCGTCGCCGACGGCGTCGTCGGTGAGGAGGTCGTGAGACAGCGACGACAGCGTCGAGAGCTGCTGTGACCGAGCCGGTGTTCCCTCCTCGGGCATCATCACCTGCTGGTCCCACCGGAGGACGCCGGTCGCGCTGCGGACGTTCGCGACGCGGCGGTACTCCTCGAGTAGCGTCTCGTAGGCGTCGGGTGCGTGCTCGTCGTCTCGCTCCGACTCCGAAGCGGCCTCGGGTGCGTCTGTCGCCATCGTCGTATCTGTGGACGCGAGCGCGTATCAAGCCGACGCCTCCCCGGCTGCTCGCGCGATGCCACCGTCGGCTGCTCGCGCGACACTTCTTCGACTGTCCGCCCGACGCCCCCTCCGACTACTCGCCCGACGTCACCCCCCCTCTAGGGGCTACTCGGCCGGCCACCGCTCCGCGAGGGTCTGATACAGCCGCCGACACCGCGCCAGCGCGCCGATCGAGACGCTCTCCGTGGCCGTGTGCGCCTCCCCCGGTTCCGACGCCCCGACGACGACGCAGGCGGTCCCCGCGGCGGTGAGCCACCCCGCGTCGGTCGCGTGCGGCTTCGTCACGTGGTCGGGCGTCGCGGGCTGTACTTCGTCCGCGGCCGCGAGCACTGCGTCGGCGAACAGAGAGTCCTCGCACGCCATCGGTGGCAGGTCCTGCTCGATCGTCCACTCGACGCCCGGAATCTCCTCGGCCCGCTCCAATGCCGCGCGCTCGCCCGGAACGGTCCGCTCGTCGATCGTGACCGTGCAGGCCTCGGGGACGACGTTCCACGCCGACCCGCCCTCGATCTCGGTGACGGCGACGCTCCCGGCGAGCTCCCGCCCGAGCACCCGCGTTTCGGGTGCGTCGAGACCGCGGACTACGTCGACGGCGTCACAGGCGCGGTAGACCGCGTTCTCGCCCGCGTCCGGCTCGCTCGCGTGAGCGGCCGTACCACGCACTGCCAGCGTCGAGCCGCGTCGCCCGCGGTGCGCGACGACGACGTCGGTCACGTCGTCGCCCGCGTAGTTCGTCGATCCCTCGCCGACGACGGCGTAATCCGGCGCGAACCCGTCTCCGAGAGCCGCCCGCGCGCCGACGCCGCCCTGCTCTTCCCCGACGAACGAGGCGAACACGAGCTCGCCGGCCGGGTCGGCGTCGCGAAAGGCGAGCATCGCGGCCGCGAGCGACCCCTTCATATCGGCCGTACCGCGCCCGTAGAGCCGCCCGTCGCGCTCCTCGACGGCGTAGCGCGACGCGTCGCCGTCGGTCTCGGTGTCGTCGCTCGCTACTTGGGACGGATCGGGTTCGACGACGTCGTGGTGGCCGACGAGCGCGAGCGACTCCCTGCCGTCGCCGCGACGAGCGACGACGTTGCCGTGTCGGTCGCGCGTCACGGTCGCGCTCGTCTCCGCGCGGAGCCACCTCTCGATCGCGTCGCCCGCGGCCATCTCGTCCTCGTAGCTCGGGATCGAGACGAGTCGTCGCGTCAGATCCACGAGCTCGGTCCGGGTCGCGTTCACACGTCCACGTGTCGCCGCCTGATAGAAAAGCCTCGGGAGCGACCGGGGACGTCGCCGCGTCTGGCCGGGAACCGATCCGCCGGAACCCTGCGATCAGGCCTCGACGGCCAGATCGTCGAAGAACGCGAGGTCGTGAATCCGACTGTCGTCGGTCAGTTCGGGGTGGAACGCGGTTGCGACGACCGGCCCGTCGCGGACGGCGACGGGGCTGCCGTCCCACTCGGCGAGCACCTCCACGCCGTCGCCGACCTCGTCGATGACGGGGGCGCGGATGAACACCGCCGGGAACGGTTCGGAGAAGCCAGCGACGTCCAGCGGGGCCTCGAAACTGTCGACCTGGCGGCCGAAGGCGTTGCGGTCGACGGTCACGTCGAGGAGGTCGAGCGTGTCGACGCGCTCGTCTTTTGCGTCGCTGGACGCCACGATGAGTCCCGCACACGTCGCCAGCACGGGCTTGTCGGCGGCGACGTGCTCGCGGATCTCCTCGTCGATACCCTCCCGTTCGAGCAGTCGCGAGATGGCCGTCGACTCCCCGCCGGGGAGCAGTAGGACGTCGCAGTCGGCGACGTGCCCGGACTGTCTGATCTCGATCACCTCGACCTCCTCGCCGTGGGCCGCACCCGCGCGTCTGATGGCCGCGGCGTGTTCGGAGACGTCGCCTTGAACGGCGACGACACCCGCTCGTAACATAGTTCTCACTCGGAGTCCAGTCGATAAAAAGCGTCCGTTGTTCCCGCCCGGCGTGCGCTCGCCTGCGCGCCCTCAGATCGCGACGGCGTTCAGGACGAGGACGCCGACGCCGAAGAGGAGTCCGAACGCGAACACGGTCTTCGGATCGATGCGGATCGCGTTGCGGTCCTCGGCGTCGAAGTATCGGACGAGCCCTGCACTCGACATCAGGCCGCCGCTGTTCTGGCCGCTGCTCATACCCGTAGGTCGACAGTCCTTCGCCTAAACGTTTCGGATCCGCCGGCGGGTCGGCGTGACCGAGACTGCTCTGGGAGCGACGGCACTGTATGCGGGGACGGTGGAAACGCTTATGCGACGCCCTGTGTTACGTCGCTACGCACACGATGACCGTCCGAGTACTCGATTTTCACGCCGATTGGTGCGGGCCGTGTAAGAAGCAGGATCCGATCTTAGAGGAGCTGATGGCGGAGTACGGCGACGTCGAGTTCCAGAAGATCGACGTCGACGACGAACAGGAGATCGCCAACCAGTATCAGGTCCGCTCGCTGCCGACAGTCGTCGTCGAACGCGACGGCGACATCGTCGACCGCTTCGTCGGCTTCACGCAGCGCGAGGACATCGAAGCAGCGCTCCAACAGGCCGCCGCGCCGGCCGACGCGTAGGCACGCCGCACGCCCAACCGGCCCGACCTCCCGCCGGCCCGTCGCATATCTCGCAAGGGTTATACTTCCCCGCCCGGTAGCGTGGCTTATGCCAAAGAACGAAGCCGCCGTGAAGCGCGAACTGGAAAAGCAGATCTGTATGCGCTGCAACGCGCGCAACCCCAAGCGCGCGGACCAGTGTCGCAAGTGCGGCTACAAGAACCTTCGACCCAAGTCGAAGGAACGCCGCGCAGCCTGATTACTCGGGATACTTGGGTTCTCGGCGCTCCGCTCGTTCGAGCGCCCGCGCGATCACCTCACGGACGGAGTCGCCGCCTTCGGGATCGGCGCGATAGACGTCGCCGTGGCCGGCGTAGAGCTCCGCCACAGTGTCGGGCATCCGGTCGAGGATCGTCTCGAGGCTCGCGATGAGCCGCTCCCGAGACTGTCCCGGGAGATCCGTTCGTCCGAAGCTCCCGTCTTCGAACGCGCCGTCGTTGTAGACGACCACGTCGCCGCTGAAGATGCGCGTCTCGCCGACGAGCGAGACGTGGTCGTCGGCGTGACCGGGGGTGTGCACGACTTCGTAGGTCTCCCCGCAGAGCTCCCGCGTTTCGCCGTCCTCCAGTCCGGCCGTCCGCCGCGGATGCTCGCCGTACGCGTACAGCTCGGTGTCGAAGCGATCGAGTACCGCGTCGAGCTCGCCCACGTGGTCCGAGTGCTGGTGCGTGAGATAGACCGCCTCGAGGTCGTCGACGCGTTCTGCGACGACGTCGTCGACGCCCGGCATCGTCCCGACGTCGACGAGGACGGGCCGCTCGCACTCCAGCAGGTACGCGTTGCAGGTGAACTCCGTCGCACCGTCGGTGACTGTGTGGATCTCCATACCCGACGGTTCCGCGGCGGCGCTGAAAAATCTCCGGGCCTCCGAGTTGGCGGTGGCACCCGCCGCACTGCGTTTCCGCTGCCCGTTTTCCCCGACTTTAGCGCCTCTGAGTGCCACTCGAATCCTGCGTGTGTTTTTTGTCACTCTGTTTCCTACTCTTTCGTGTATGGGATTTGGGAGCTACGACGAGTCCGAACAGGAAAACCAGGACTTCGACACCGATCTCGACGACGACGGGGTCGCGACCTCCCAGGCAGACCACGGGGGAGACATCGAGTTCGAGATCGGCGCGTCGAACGACGAACTCCTGGATCGACTGCAAGAGATCAAAGAGGAGTAGCGACGCGCCGGCCTGCAGACGGTGCGTGTACAGATCGGAGTGAACTGTGTGGGGGGTGATCCGGACGCGGGTCGATCGCTCGAGACGACGCGGAACCGCTGTTTCGGTAGCGGCATCGCGGACCGCGGCCCCGTCGACTCGCGGTACAGTTCGCCCAGCGTGGTGAACACACCGTGAAGTCCGGCACCCGCGCGCTCGGCATCGCGGAGTCGACCGACGACGACAGCGGCCGCTGTACGTTCTGTGGCGCAGTCGTCCGTGCCGACCGCGCGGTCGACGGGTTCGCGTTCGCGACAGCGACGGTGGGCGGACTCGACGGTACCGACGCCGTCTGCACGCTCGTCGATCGACTGGATCGCCCGGACGTCCGGTATCTCTTCGTGTCGGGTGTCGCGCCCGCGTGGTTCAATCTGCTCGATCTCGAACGGATCGCGGCGGTCGCCGAGCGGCCGGTGCTGTCGGTGTCGTACGAGGCGAGCCCCGGCCTCGCGCCCGCGCTCCGGGAGCAGTTCGACGGCGAGGCGCTGGCGTCGCGGCTGGCGGTCTACGACCGGTTGCCGCCCCGGCGTCGCCTCCGGGTGAACGACGAGACGGTATTCGTGCGGAGCGTCGAACTCGGTGACGAGGACGCCGCCCGCGTCGTTCGCGCGTACACGCCGGCAGGCGGTCGGCCGGAGCCAGTTCGCGTCGCCCGCCTCGCTGCGCGCGGTGCGCGGGCGTGGCAGGCGGCGGACGCAGAACGGTGACGACCGCGACCCGGCTCTCGCCCGGTCGACGGCGGAGGCGACTCCGGCTGACGCCCGCGGCTGTCGCAGCCGACGACTCGGACCGTCACGAGTAAGTCGCGTCCGCCCGCCTCTCCGATATGACCAGCGCGGACGACGGTACGATGGAGGGCCTCGCCGTCACAGCCTGCGAACGGTGCCCCGAACTCGTCGAATCGCGGTCGCAGATCGTCAACGGCACCGGTCCGGGCGACGCCGACCTGGTGTTTCTCGGGGAGGCTCCGGGAGCCAACGAGGACGAACAGGGCGAGCCGTTCGTCGGCCGTTCGGGCAGCGTGCTCGACGATGCGCTCCGCGATGCGGGTCTCGCTCGCGCGGACGTCCGCATCACGAACTGCGTCCGCTGTCGTCCCCCGGAGAACCGGGATCCGACGAGCGCCGAACTCGCGAACTGTCGGGGCTACCTCCAGCGCGAACTCGCCGTGATCGACCCCGAAATCGTCGTCACGCTCGGGAAAGTACCCTCCGAGCATCTGCTGGACCGCTCCGTCGCAGTGACGAAGGAGGCGGGCGACGTCGTCGACGTGCGACTCGGCGAGTGCTCGTACCGCGCGGTCGTCTCCGTCCACCCGGCGGCGACGCTCTACGACGGGAGCCAGCGGGAGACGTTCTTCGATACCATCGCCCGCGCGGCGGATCTCGCGGGCGTCGCGGCCGACGGCAGCGGGCAGTCGAGTCTCGGAGAGTTCTGAGCGAATTCCGAGCGAACTCTGAGCGAATTCCGAGCGAATTCTGAGCGAATTCCGAGCGAATTCTGAGCCGGCGTGCCGTAGTGTTCGTCAGCGGTCCGTCGACGTGCCGAGCCACTTGCCGCCGTCGGCGAGGTCCCGCACGGAGTCGAGAAAGCCCTTAGACTCGTGCTCGGAGGGACGCAGCCGGGCGCGAAGCCGCGAGGAGAGCAGCTCGATCGAGAGCACGAGCACGAGCAGCGTCACTAGTCCGGCACCGGCGCGATACGAGTTGAAGAGGTTCAGATTCTGCTGGATGTACTGTCCCAGTCCGCCCGCGCCGACGACGCCGAGCGAGATGGCGATCCGGGTGTTGATCTCTAAGATGTAGAGCGTCCAGGCGACGAACGACGTCGACACCTGCGAGAGCATCCCGAAGTTGATCACCTGGATCCGCGAGGCTCCCGTCGAGGAGACGGCCTCGATCGGCCCCTCCTCGATCTCCTCGAGCTCGTCGGTGAACAGACGACCGAGGTTGCCGATGGTGTCGGTCGCGACCGCGAGCATCGCCGTCAGCGGCGACAGCGGTACGAGCGCCGCGTAGATGAAGACCCACACGAGCGCCGGGATCGCCCGGATCGTCGACATCACGCCGCGGAAGAGGAAGTTGAACGGGAACGGCGTGACGCGCTCGGAGCCGAACACGCCGAAGAACAGCGCGAACGGGAAGCCGAGGATCGTCCCGACGATCCCGATCGCGAGCGTCATCACGACCGCCGAGACGATGAGGCTGCTCCGGAGCGAGCCGACGGTATCGACGATCGTCATCGGGCGCGCGATCGTCGCGACGATCGCTCCGAGACCGCCAATCCCGTTCTCCTGGGTGTAGAACGTCAGGTCGACGAACGTCGGCTGGGCGTACTTGATGAACTCCGCGAAGAAGAAGTCGAACTGCGCGAAGCGGACGATGTCCGGCACCGGGCGAGTCCCGAGGAACCCCGTGCCGAAGTAGACCACGACCGCCGCGACGGCGACGGCAACGATGCTGAGGCTCCGCCGGATCGCGATCCGGCGCTCGATCCGCGTGAGGATCTGCTCGATCGAGTCGGTGCTCACGTCTCGACACCTCCGGCCTCGACGTCAGCTCCGACGCCGGCCGCCTCGGAGTCGCTCGTCGCATCTCCGTCTGCGTCTGTGTCTGCGTCTGCGTCTGCGTCTCCGGTTCGCTCGGCGAACGTGCCTTCGGCCCCGGCCCCGTAGTAGAGGTCGTCGACGACTTCCATCGACAGCTCCTCGCGTGAGCCGTCGAACACCACGGAGCCGTCGCGGATCCCGATGAACCGGTCGCCGAACTCGCGGGCGATGTTTACCTGATGCAGGCTCGCAAGCGTCGTGAGGTCACGCTCCTTTGCGGCCTGCTTCATATAACCCATCACGTCGCGAGCGGCCTTCGGGTCGAGGCTGGAGACGGGCTCGTCGGCGAGCAGAAGCGACGGGTTCTGAACGAGCGCGCGGGCGATCCCCACGCGCTGTTTCTGGCCGCCGGACATCGACCCCGCACGCTGTTCGGCTTCCTGCAGGAGACCGACCGTTTCGAGTGCGCGGAGGGCTTCGCGTTTATCTTCGTCGCCGTTGAGTGTGAGGATGCTCCGGAGGTCGTCAGTGCGTCCGAGCGCGCCGGTGAGGGCGTTCCGGTACGCCGACAGCGACTCGATGAGATAGTGCATCTGAAACACCATCCCGACCTCGCTCCCGGACTCGGAGACGTTGCTGTCGCCGATTCGCACCGTTCCCTCGGTGGGTTCGGTGAGCCCGTTGAGGATGCGGAGCAAGGTCGACTTGCCCGCACCGGAGGGGCCGAGAACGACGACGAACTCCCCGGGGTCGATTTCGATCGAGACGTCGTCGAGCGCGACGGTGTCCTCTCCGAACGTTTTCGTGACGTGCTGCAACGAGACGTGTGGCATAGTTGGATGTTTTCCGGTCGAGATAAATACTGTAGGGCGATGCGGGCGCGACGAGACCGCCGTTAGGAGTCGAGGAGTTCCGCGCTGATTCCGAGTTCGTTCGCGACCTCGACGACCGGCTGGTAGGTCTCGTTGTCGGCCTCGCGGACGTCGCTGAACCAGAGGTCGTCGTCGGTGTCTGCTTCCCCGTCTTCACCGAGGTACAGCGACTCCGACGCGTCGACGAATGCCTCCGTGACGGCCGTCTGCTCCTCGTCGGAGAGCTCCGGGCTAACCACGATCGGTGCGCGTGGGATCCCGTCTTCGGTCTCCACGTAGCGGAAGCCGTCCTTCAGCTCTCGGGCGTCGTTGAGCGTGATGAACTGTCCGACGCCGGCGGCGGCGACCTGACCGCGCTCCAGTGCCGCGAACGCCTCGGCGTGGCTGGAGAACTGCGGGGTGAAGTCGGCGCTGCCCGTGTCGGTCGGGAGATCGCCGATGTCGAGGCCGGCCTGCTTGAGCATAAACAGCGGGTACAGCGCGCCCGACGCAGAAAGCCGGTCGGCGAAGGCGACGCGTTCGCCTTCCAGATCGGTGAGCGACTCGATGTCCGAGTCCTCCTGGGTGACGAGGACCGACGAGTAGGTCCACGAGCCGTAGCCGTAGCGCTGGAGGACGATGTCGCAGCGATCGTTCGCAACGCCGAGGGCGGCCGCGAACGGCCCGGTCTCGGCGATGTCACCGGTACCGCCGGCGAGGCTCTGGAGGACGGCGCTGTAGCCGGCAGCGTAGTTGAGTGTCGCGCTGTCGACTGCGAGTTCGCTCTGCAGCATCTCCTGGATCGGCGCGTACTGCGCCTCCATCAGCTGCTGTGGCTCACTCGGCGACATGTAGAACGTCGCGCGACCGTCGCCGTACGCGACGGGCGCTTCGGTTGCCGTCGCCGTCGCCGTCGCCGTCGACTCGGAACCGTCGGTCTCTGCAGCCGTCTCCTCGCTCCCACCCGAGTTTCCGCTACAGCCGGCGATGAGGCCAGCGATCCCAACGGCACCCGCGGACTTGATGAAATCTCGTCGCTTCGACATACTAACATCAACATACACCGAGATGAGTCGGATAAAAATTCTGGTTCTGTTATATATATCACACTGTAGTGGTACAGAGAGTGCCTAACACTCCCGTTTTCGAGTCCGCGGGCGCACTTCGGCGTACCGCACGTCGGAAACGATTTGACCCAGCCCCGTGAAGCGTCGGTATGAGCGCTCAGACGGTAGCGGAAGTCGTTCTCGTCGACTACGGACTCGGCAACCTCCGGAGTGCCCAGCGGGGACTCGAACGCGCCGGCGCGTCGGTGTCGATCACCGACGACCCGGCCGACTTCGAGGCGGCGGACGGCATCGTCCTCCCGGGCGTCGGCGCGTTCAGCGAGGGAATGGAGAACGCGGGGCCCTTCCGCGATTCGCTCGCGGCGGCCGCCGATCGCGGCCAGCCGATCTTCGGGATCTGTCTCGGGATGCAGATGCTGCTCACGAACAGCGAGGAGGCCGACCACGCCGGTCAGGGAGAGGTCGAAGGACTCGACTTCATCCCCGGGACGAACGTGCGCTTCGCACAGGACCGGAAGGTCCCACACATGGGCTGGAACGAACTGCACGTCGAGCGTGAGCACCCGCTCGTCGACGGCGTCGACAGTGCGGGGTCGGAGACCTCTCCGGCAGACGGAACCGCGGACCGCGGTTCCGTCGACGGCGAGTACGCGTACTTCGTCCACTCGTACTACGCCGAACCCGACGACCCCGACGCCATCGTCGCGACGACCGACTACGGCGTGACCTTCCCGGCAGTCGTCGCGAACGAGGCGGGCAACGTCTTCGGGACGCAGTTCCACCCCGAGAAGTCCGGCGAGACCGGGCTGAAGATCCTCCGCAACTTCGTCGACTACTGCGCCGACCAGTAGCCACCGCCGGACGCCGGCGGGGGCCGACCCGCTACTCCCCGACGGGCTTTTAGGATTCCCCGCAGTACACGGCGCTATGCAGGTAGTCACGCTGGGTCCGGAAGGAACGTACTCGCACCGCGCCGCCCGCGCTGTCGACGACGACGTCGCCTTCCGCGAGTCGGTCTCGGCCATCGTGGCCGCCGTCGACGGCGGCGAGTACGGGCGTGGCGTCGTGCCGATCGAGAACAGCATCGAGGGCAGCGTCACCGAGACGCTCGACGCCATCGCCGACGCCGACATCGCCGTCACCCAAGAGATCGTCACGCCGATCCGGCACGCGCTCCTCGCACAGTCGCCGGAGTTCGACACGATCGCCTCTCACTCACAGGCGCTCGCGCAGTGCCGTTCCTACCTCGAACGCGAGTACCCCGACGCCGAGCTCGAACCGGTCACCAGCACGGCCCGCGGCGTCGAGTACGCCCGCGACGATGCCTCCGTCGCCGGTATCGGACACCCGGACAACGCCGGCGACGACCTCTCTGTCATCGCCGAGGACATCCAGGACCGGTCCTCGAACGCGACGCGGTTCTTCGTCCTCGCGCCTGCCTCCGAGCGCGCGGACGGCGGCGGCAAGTCGACGGTCGTCGTCTACCCGAACGCGAACTACCCCGGACTGCTGCTCGAACTCCTCGAAGCGTTCGCCGACCGCGACATCAACCTCTCGCGGATCGAGTCCCGCCCGAGCGGCAACCGACTCGGTGACTACCTCTTCCACGTCGACTTCGAGGCCGGACTCTACGAGGAACGCGCGCAGGCCGCTCTCGACGACGTCGAGGAGATCGCCGAGAACGGCTGGGTCAAGCGCCTCGGGTCGTACGACAAGCGACACGTTCTGTACTAACGTCGCCTTCGGGGGACTCTCAGTTCCTCTCGCGCCCGTTCTATACTCGTGTGACCTGTCTAGCTTATCATCTCTCGCGACCATCTATCCGGCGGTGAACAGACAGTTATGAAGCGTTCCCCCAGTTTCGACGACTTCGAGTTCGAGGACTTCTTCGCGCGGATGTCCCGCCAACTCGACGCGATGAGCCGACAGTTCGAGGAGACCCGGCGGTTCCGGCGCGAGGTCGCCGTCGACCTCCGCGAGGAGACGGACTCGTTCGTCGCCGTCGCCGACCTCCCTGGCTTCGAGCGGGAGCAGATCGACATCTCGGTGAGCGATCGACTGCTGACTATCGAGGCCGCCCGCGAGGAGTCGACGACGGCCGAGGAAGACCGGTACGTCCACCGCGAGCGCCGCTCGGACTCGATCCAGCGCTCGATCCGTCTCCCCGCCGAGGTGCGCGCAGCGGATGCCGACGCGACGTACAACAACGGCGTTCTCACCGTGACACTCCCCAAGCGAGCCGTCGACGAGGAGTCCTACCACGTCGACATCGAGTAGAAGCCGTACCACGTCGACATCGAGTGAACTACCGCTCGTGCGTCGGTCCGGGCCGCTCTCGACGACCGACGTACAGCGTCTCCCGCCCGGCGAGGGACTCGGCCGCACACGGCACCGCCGGCTGGTCGTACCCGAGCGTCGTAAACAGGAAGTCGGCGTCGACGGCCCGCGCGACGTCGAGCGCCGGCCGGTGGAGCTCCGGCGGGAGATTCAGCCCGTACACGAGGTCGGCCCGGTACCAGTCGCCGGGATCGTCGCGTTCGCTCGCGGCGACGACGTCGTCGCGGACGAACGACACCGACGGCGGCACGTCGACGTCGGCGACGTCCGTCGCGGTGACCGACGCCCCGGTATCGGCTACTGCGGCGGCGACCTCCGGACGGCGGCCGATCCCGACCTCGACCACCGCGCCGTACGGCGAAAATCGCTCGACCAGAGCGACGTCTCGGGGCGTTTTCACGGCGGGATATTTATCAAGCCACCCCGCTTAAGCCCTTCTATGCTCGTCGACATCGTGCCGATCGGGGACCTCCCCGCGCAAGTCAAGCGTGAGGCGTCGGCCGCGCTCCGGGGGGTCTACGACTGCGACGTCACGGTTCAGGAGGAACAGTCGATCCCCGACGGCGCGTTCGACCGCAGCCGGAACCAGTACCGCGCCGAGCAGTTTATCGAACTGGCCAGCCGGGTTGGGACGGGCGAGAAGAACATCGGAATCACCGCCCAGGACCTCTACTACCGGCGGCGGAACTACGTCTTCGGACTCGCGTATCTCAACGGTAACGGCTCCGTCATCTCGACGCACCGGCTCCAGACGTCGTCGGACGGCGGCATCACCTCCAAACCCCAGTCCGAGGTGTTCGCCGACCGCGTCCGCAAGGAGGTCGTCCACGAGATCGGCCACACCCTCGGTCTCGAACACTGCGACAACAGCAAGTGCGTGATGTCGTTCTCCCCCACGGTTCGAGAGGTCGACGTCAAAGAGGAGAACCTCTGCGGCACCTGCAGCCAGTTGCTGTACTGAGACCTCTTCGCGCTGCCCTTTTCGACGCTGCCCTTTTCGACGTTGCCCTTCTCGATGCTATCTCTTTCCCCGCTACGCCGCGTTCTCGACCGCCCCGCTCGCGACAGCCTCGCCGCGACCGTTCCGACGACAAACTACTAAGCCGATCCCGACCGTACTTCCGAGGACGATGCAGTATCTTGTCGCTGTCGATGGCTCCGAGTCGAGTACCGAAGCGCTCGAATACGCGATCGACCTCGCGACGCGGGCGGACGCGTCTCTGGTCGTCGCCTACGCCGTCGAACCCCGCGTCCTCGTCGAGGACGCCGCCGAGGACTCGCCGACGAACGCCGAGGTCGGACAGCGCATCTACACGGAGGATCTGTCGGTCGCCGAAGAGCGCGGCGAGGACGTCCTCGACGACGCTCGCGAACGCGCAGCGCGGGCCGACGTCGCCGCCGAGACGACGCTGCTCTACGGTGACCCGGTCGACGTCGTCGACGAGTACGCCACGGAGACGGGCGTCGACGGCATCGTGGTCGGTCACCGCGGCCTCTCCGACCGGGTCGAGGGAATGGTCGGCAGCGTCGCGAAGGGCCTCGTCGAACACGCCGCCGTCCCGGTGACGGTGGTCAAAGGCTACGACGGGTAACCGAGACGCGGATGCTCGAACTAGACGGGACAGCGGGCGGCGGACAGCTCGTCCGCACGGCGCTGACGCTGTCGGCGCTCGACGGCCGACCCTTTCGGATGGAGGACGTGCGCGCCACTCGGCCGTCACCCGGCCTGAAGCCGCAGCATCTCGCCTGCGTCGACCTCATCGCGGACGTCGCGAACGCCGACGTGTCGGGCGCGGAGGTCGGCTCCGAGACGCTCACCTTCGAGCCGGGGACCGGCGACGGACCGCTCGTCGCTTCCGAGGCCGCCGGCTCGGGGGCGGGTGAAACCGACGCCCCCCGCGAGTTCGCGGTCGACGTCGGCACGGCCGGGAGCGTCACGCTCGTCGCCGACGCGCTCCTGCCGCTCGCGGCGCGTACCGACGCGCCCGTCCGGGCGACGATCGGTGGCGGAACCGACGTCAAGTGGTCGCCCCCGGCGGACTACCTCCGCCACGTGAAACTCCCGCTGCTGCGGGCGTGCGGTCTCGACGCGACGGCCGAGCTAGGCCGCCGCGGCTTCTACCCCGCCGGCGGCGGCGAGATCGACGTTGAGGTCCGTCCCTCGGATCTGTCCCCGATCGTGCTGCCGGCGCGACGCGCGGCGGCGGACGCGCCGGATGCGGGCGTCGACCGCTACGTGGTTCGCGCAGTCGCCTCCGAGGACCTCGAAGACGCCGCGGTCGCCGACCGGATGGCCGAAACTGCGGTGTCGGAACTGAGCGGGCTCGGTATCGGCGGCGACGAGGCGACCGACAGCGACGTGACGGCACAGCCGACCGTGACCGCGGAGGCGACGTACGTCGAGTCGAAGTCGCCGGGCGCGGTCGTCACTGTCGCCGTCGAGTCCGACCCCGTCCGCTCGTCCGAGCACGCGACGGGCGATCGCCCGACGCCGCTCCGCCCGCGGGCCGGCTTCGGAGCGTACGGCGAGCGCGGCGTGCCCGCCGAGGAAGTCGCCGAAGAGGCCGTCGACGCCGTCGCGGCGTGGCGCGAGACCGACGCACCGATCGACGCACGGCTCGGCGATCAGCTGGTCGTGTGGCTCGCGATCGCCGGCGGTCGCGTGCGGGTCCCTCGGGTGACGGATCACGTCCGAACGAACGTCGATCTCGTCGGCGCGTTCGGCTACGACGTCTCGATCCGAACCGACGGCGACGGGCCGGCGGCGACGCTGGTGGCGTCGCCGTCGACCTGAGCCTCGAAAAACCGCCCGGCCGTCTCAGGGGGCGTAGTAGTACTCGCCCTGCCTCTTCTGCTTGCGATCGAGCTGGGAGTCCGGCTTGTTGATGCGGGGCCGCTGGGTCCGCTCGTCGCGCCGGAACGTGATGTCGAGATCCGCGAGGAAGTCGTTCATCCCGTCACGCATCTCCTGCGGCGTGGCGGCGTGGCCGTACTCGGAGGGCTCGCCGTCGAAGACCATCAGCCGGTCCGCCAGCAGGTCGATCATGTAGATGTCGTGGTCGATGACGAGCACCGTCTCGTCGTGGTTCTCCGCGTACCGACGGATCGCCGTCGTCGCCTGCACGCGCTGTTCGACGTCGAGGTGGGCCGACGGCTCGTCCATCACGTAGAGGTCGGCGTCCTCGGAGAGACACGCGGCGATGGCGACGCGCTGGCGCTCCCCGCCGGAGAGGTCGTCGAGGTTGCGCTCCATAATCCGCTCCAACTGGAGCGGGTTCGCCACCTCGGTCTTCCAGTAGGAGGTCCCGAAGTCGTCGGTGATCGACGAGAGGAAGGCGTCGACCCGCATCGGCCGGTCGATCTCGATGTACTGCGGCTTGTAGGAGATGTCGAGCCGGAAGTCGAGGTCGCCCTCGTCGGGTTCGAGCGCGCCCGTGAACAGCTTCGCGAGCGTGGACTTCCCGATCCCGTTCGGCCCGACGACGCCCAGCACCTCGGACTCGTAGATCGTCCCGGCGTCGACGTCGAGGGAGAACTCGCCCTCGCCGTAGGACTTCCGAAGTTCGGGGTACTCGATCAGCGGCGTCGACTTCGACGTCTCCCGCGGGGCGTGCTCGTGGAACTCGATCTCGCCGGGACGGATCCGCATATTCTCGTTCGAGAGATAGCCCGTGAGATACTCGTTGATGCCGTTGCGGACCGATTTCGGGTCCGTGATCACACCGAAGGCTCCGGGCTCACCGTAGGCGACGTGCAGCGAGTCCGCGAGCAGATCCAAGATCGCGAGGTCGTGTTCGACCGCGAGCACCGCGCGATCTTCCTCCTCGGCGAGTTCGCGGATGAGCCGCGCCGCGGTGACGCGCTGGCCGATGTCCAGGTACGGCGAGACCTCGTCGAGGAAGTAGAAGTCGCGGTCGCGGGCGAGCGTCGCGGCGAGCGCGACGCGCTGGAGCTCCCCGCCGGAGAGCGTGTCGAGCGGCTGGTCGACGACGGGACGGATGCCCAGCCGGTCGACGTAGTCGTCGAGCGCGCCGCGTTCGTCCGTCGATTCGAGCAGCTCGATCGTCGTGCCGTCGAACTGCTTGGGGATCTGGTCGACGTACTGCGGCTTGCGCGCGATCGTGACGTCGCCGCCCTGCACCCGTTCGATGTACGTCTGCAGTTCGGTCCCGCGGAAGCGGTCGAGGACCGTCTCCCAGTCCGGCTCGACGTCGTGTGCGCCGAGGTTGGGGACCATCTCGCCGGCGAGCGCCCGAACGGCGGTCGTCTTCCCGATCCCGTTGGGACCGAGGATACCCGTCACCGTCCCGGACTCCGGCACGGGGAGCCCGTAGAGCGCGAAGGCGTTCTCGCCGTAGCGGTGGACGGGATCTTGCTCTAACTCCGTCGGGAGATTGATGATCTCGATCGCGTCGAACGGGCACTTCTCGACGCAGATCCCGCAGGTCTCGCCGAGACAGACCTCCTCGGAGATGCGGATCTGGTCCGGATCGCCGTCGTAGGGTTCGTCTTCCTCGTAGTACTCCCCGCGCGTGACGATGCACTCTTTGCCGGTGCGGTTCGGCGGGCAGTAGTTCGCGCACTCGTAACTGCAGCGGTCGGGTTGGCACCGATCGAGGTCGACGACCGCGATGCTGTCGTCCGCCATCGGTTACAGGCCGACGCTCTCCGTCAGCAGGACGCCGAAGGTGATGAACCACAGCGTGAACGTCATGAACGCCACGTAGAGGTAGTCTTTCGCCCCGAACTCGGAGATGTCGACGCCGACGACGCGCAGGATCGGAAACTGCGCGAGGATGAGCGCCCCGACGATGAGAACCGACTGCTGGCTCGCCGCGGCGGCGACGTCGGTCCCGACGAACCTGGCAGACGCCAGCGCGGCGGCGACGCCGGCGAGACAGGCGAGCGTGGTGACCGTGACCCCCCGAAGGTGGTCGGAGAGTCCGCTCTGCGTTTCCGTAGCCATACCTACGCCTCCGACACCCGGCATCAAAAGCCGTTCGTTCCCGCAACGCGGGACTCGGCGCTCTCCCCCGCGCCCCTCGACGGCCCGCTGGCGGCCGGTACTGTCGGTCGAATGCGACCGTTTCGAAGTCGTTAAGAACGCCACGGCGGAAGGTTCGGCAACTCGCTGGTCGAACGGGACGCCAGCGGGCACCCGAGAGATCGGGACGAAATGTGGGTCGGCGTCGAACGCCGCCCGAATCGAAAGCGCCCGTGGTGAAACAGATGGCACGAAGCTTCTACTCTCACATCAAGGACGCGTGGAAACAGCCCGGCGACGGTAAGCTCGCCGAACTGCAGTGGCAGCGAAAGCAGGAGTGGCGCGACCAGGGCGCGATCGTTCGGATCGACCGCCCGACGCGCCTCGACAAGGCCCGCGAACTCGGCTACAAGGCCAAGCAGGGCATCGTCGTCGCTCGCGTCTCCGTCCGCAAGGGCGGCGCTCGCAAGCAGCGCTTCACCGCCGGCCGCCGCAGCAAGCGCCAGGGCGTCAACCGCATCGGTCGCCGCAAGAGCATCCAGCGCATCGCCGAGGAACGCGCGGCGCGGAAGTACCCGAACCTCCGCACGCTCGCCTCCTACTGGGTCGGCGAAGACGGCTCCCAGAAGTGGCACGAAGTGATCCTCGTCGATCCCGAGCACGCCGCGATCCAGAACGACGACGATCTCAACTGGATCTGCAGCGACGACCACAAGGGCCGCGCCTTCCGCGGTCTGACGAACGCCGGACGCGACAACCGCGGCCTCCAGAACCGCGGCAAGGGCACAGAGCACACGCGCCCGAGCATCTCCGGCGACCGACGCCGCGGCAAGTAACGCCGCATCGGGCCCGCCCCGGCCCACTCGATCGACATCCCCGAAATTTTCGCTGCACGACGCTCCGAGCGTCTCGCTTCGGTCTCTCCGTCGTTGCCGGCGGGACCGTGGGCTCTGTGGCTCTCTCCAGCGCGGTGGGAACGACCTGCACGTTTTTTCCGGATCGATCCGGGATCGGACGGGTATGGAAGCCGAGTGTCCGAAGTGTCGCTCGACTGATATCGAATCGGACGAGAACGGTCTGCAGATCTGTCAGAACTGCGGCCTTCGCTGGCAGGCGTCGGACGCCAGCTGACCGCGTCGGCGGCCGAGTGAGGCTCGCAGGCTCAGAACGGCGTGTCGGACGAGCCGGGGCCCTCGTCGACGCTTGTCGACGCCGCGTCGCCCGCCCCGCTTCCGCCGTCGGCGACCGGCCCGTCCCACTCTTCGAACCCACCGCGCAGACTGGAGACGTCGGCCTCGAGATGCTGATCCAGCAGCGCTGCGACGCGCTGTGAGCTCTTGCCGACGTAACAGGAGACGACGACCGCCTCGGCCTGCGCCCACTCGGCGTCGAGCGTCGCTGTCGAGAGTTGAGCGGGCTGGACGTTGACCGCGCCCTCGATGTGGCCGGCGGCGTACGACGACGGGTCTCTGATGTCGACGACCGTCAGGTCCGCGTCGGTCCCCTCGTCGAGTTGCGCTTTCAGTTCGGCGGGTGTCGTCGTCGCTACCATACGCTTTCCTCGGACGCGGCGTGCAAACGCCCTTCGGTCTGCCGGTCGCGGCGACCGCATCGCGCCCGCACTCGCGGTTCCGCTGGCGCCCTGCTCGCGCTCACACCCGCGGGTCGCGGTCGGCCCCCGGGTACTCGCCTCCGACGACCTCCCGATACAGACTTCGGGGATCGAAAAGCGTCGCGAACGCCTGCGGATGGCGGGCGCTCACCGTCAGTCGACTACCGAGCGTCGCTCCCGCTCGCGCCGAGAGCAGCTGGTCGTCGTAGGAGAGCAGGTGCATCGCGCCGCCGCGGTAGGCCGTCGCGAGGGCGGGATGATCTCCGGCGGGCTGTCCGACGCGTTCACACCACGCGTCGACGCGTTCGCGCCAGTCGGTCGCCAACGACGGCGTCGCGAGCTCGGCGACGACGGCCTCGGCGTCGTCGAGCAGTCGCTCGCTCGCGAGCAGCGTCGTCCACGAGTGCTCGCGGAGGTGATCGAGCGCGCGCCGGGCGTCGCCGTCGACGAAGAGGTCCGCCGCGAGCACGTCGGCGTCCGCAACGACGCGGGCGGGACTCGACTCCCCGGGCGGGGAGACAGCGGTGGCTTCGTCGTCTGCGTCCGGAGACTCGGCGGTGTCGGCCGCCGACCCCTCGTCGCTTCCCGCGTCGCCGCTGCGAACGCTCGCGAGCGTTGCGCTGATCGCGTCCGCGTCGACGTCGTAGCCTGCGGCTCGCTCGAAGAGCGTGGCCCACTCCTGCATAACTACGCGTGGGTGACGCCGGGCAAGAAGTCTGCCGATCCGTCGGAACGGGGCGTCTGCCCGTCGGGCCGGAAAATCAGTCCCGGTTCAGACGAGCAACTGGATGTCGGCGTCGGCCATGTCCTGGATGGCCGTCGCCGCGCCGACGCCGGTGGTGACGCCGTCGTAGAAGTTGTCCTCGTCGTAGTCCATCAGCTCGATCGTCATCTGGCAGGCCTGGAACTCCACGCCCATATCCAGCGACGTCTCGATGAGCTCTTCGATGGTCGCGGTGTCGTTGTCGTCGATCCGCTTTTCCATCATCGAGGTGGTCACGCGGTCCATTCCGGGGAGTGCGCCGACCACGTTCGGCACCGGCATATTGGGGTTGCCCACGGAGCTGAGCTTGAGCTTCTTCGAGCGCTCTTTGTGGAGGATGTCGAGCCCCCAGAAGGTGTGGAAGACGGTCACCTCGTAGCCGAACGCCGCCGCCGTGCTGGCGAGGATGAGCGGCGGGTACGCCATATCCAGCGTGCCCTTGGTTGCGACGATCGACATCTTCTTGCTGTTCTGGTTGGCGGCCACGTCCGAGAGCTCCGATTCGAGCTCTTCGACCCGTGCGGCCAGTTCGGCGCGCGACGGGAGTTCGCCGGCCGCTTCGCCGCTCGGTCCGTCGTCGGTTGCGGTGTCGGATGTATCAGTACTCATCGTTAGAAGGTAAACACCTGGTCTGCGTCGTCGACGGCCTCGAGGAACGTCGCCGCGCCGGCGAACTTGGTGGTGACGGAGTCGTCGATGTTCTCTTCGTCCCACGCGAGCATATCGAGCGTCGACGTGCAGGCGACCGTCGTCACCTTCTCGCCGCCGTCGGCGACGAAGGCGTCGAGGAGGTCGTAGGGGTTCGGCATCCCCTCGTCGAGGAGGGGCTGGATCTCGGAGACGTCCTTCTCACCTTCGAGCAGGTGTGTCAGCCCGTCGAACGTGAAGTAGACGAGAACGTCCATGTCGGACGCGAGCGCGGTGTGTCCGAGGTTCATCGCCATCGCGAGGCTCTTCGGACTGTCGCTGTCGACGATGATTCCGATCTTCTCCATCGGTCTTACTCCGTCTTGCGGACGTAGTGCTTGTAGACGTCGTCGCCTTCGACCTGGTCGAGCATCTCGACGCCGTCGGTGCCGTCGGCCCAGCCGTCGAGGTCGCTCATACTGCCGGGGTCTGTCGCGAGTACCTCCAGGACCTCACCCTCTGTGAGGTCGTCGACGGCGGACTTCGTCTGGACAACTGGCATTGGGCACGATGCACCTTTCACGTCGAGCGTCTCCGCGATATCGAATTCTACACTCATTGGTTATTTGCTCCGTGATTCGTATTGGAGCTATCGCACAATATCGGTCCCGTGATTAAAAGATTACCGATTCTTGCAAACGTTAGAAACAACTAAGTACGTGAAAATCGCTCAAAGTCCGTCTGTAGGCCACTACTCGGTTCCGCGATTGCTACTTTCGGCCATTATTAAGGCCGTAGTATGCCGATTTACCCGTTCTAATGACGCGCCATCTCTGGGATGTGTATTGTGTAAAGAACGAACTACTATGCAAATATTTTTGTGTCGCCACCCAGTAAGAGCGACTGTACGATAATGAACGCCGACGACCTTCCCACCCCCGACGCCGAAGCAGAAGCCATCTCGCCGGACGACCTCAAAGCCCAGATCGACGCCGGCGACGACGTCACCATTCTCGACGTTCGGATGCAGTCCGACTACG
>QPLR01000008.1 GCA_003665935.1 Halobellus sp. Atlit-31R
CACCACCGCCACTGCTGGAGCGGCTGATCGAAGATGCACAGAAGATCCACAAACAACGACCGATCTTACAAGAGACGCTCGCTACCGCTACGCAACCGAGGTGTGAGGCCTAACTAAAGACCAATGCTGTACGAACTGTTCCAGCAGGACACGGGCAACGCCCGCGAGAACATCCCCGAAACATAGCGGTCGGAGTTTCAGTACTCGAACTATGTCGACCGACACACACTACGATTCGGTGCAAGCTCACACGTACGAGGCGACACTGTACGGACCGCTATTCTACGCAAGTGAGGAGGGAAGCGTCATCCGGACAGATCCGACGATCGCCGCGACAGCGCTCACTCACGCGATCGGATACAACTACTACGACCTGACGAAGCGGTATCTCCTGACGAACCAGGAAACGGTCGAGCCCTCCTACGATCATCTCCTCTCTCTACCGTTCGTGGTCAGCGAGATGACGCCGGTATCCGACCAGCTCGAAGCCAACGAACGGACCTTCCGAACAGTGTCGTATGCGACTGAGCGGACAGTCGTGTCGTCGGACACAAACGTCGGGGAGTTCCTTACCGGAGCGAAGAGCCCCGTGCCACGGAGCTTCGAGGGCAGCAATGCCGGCTGGCACAAAGTCCGAGAGTACGTCGGGATCTCACCGGATACAGACGGCAGTGAACCGACGTTCCGCTTCACTATGTGGACGCCCCAGGACTCCGAACCGCCAGAGAGCCTCGGGCTCCGCGTCGGGATCAAGCGCACTGGTGAACTCCGCGCCGAGCGGACCGAGACAGCGGCGGAGTCGGTATCGTTGAATCAATTCCTGCTACAGTCTGTCTACGATCTCTCTGAAGAGCAGATCAGTGACCTCCTCCGCCACGCCGACTCCTATGAGAGAGGGACCGACGTCCGGACGTGTCGATTTAGGGGTGTCGACAGACAGTGGGCCGAAGAGACGATCGTCCCCCAGATGCTCGCAGCCTGACGAACAGCCCGAGAACCACCATACAGAGCAAACATCCAGAGGATTCGACAGTGAGAGGAAAAAACGACGCGGACTCACCGGCGGACCAGTACTTCGTCGGCGGTGCTGGTCTCCCATCGACACTGCCCGGTCACGAGTTCCCGTACCCGGCCGCTCGACGGTTCCAGCGAAGTGCGCTGGAATGGATCAACAGTGACGGCGACGTGCCTCCAGTGAGCGCGATTGCCGCGCCGACCGGAGGCGGAAAGACCGCTGTGATCGCCGCGTTGGCCGAGTGGGCGGAGTCCGGAATCATCTGCACGTACCCGACGAACGCACTCGTCGAAGCACAGGCGAACGCACTCGAGGAGATTGATTACTACAACTTCAGCGTCCAGACGGTGTCGGGGCGGACGCTATCTGGTAGCGGAGCAGTTCGGAGCCAAGAGCTAACTGATATTGCTCAGACCTCCGACGGCGTCATCGTAACGAATCCCGACGTCCTGCAGGCGATACTACAGGGAGCGTACTTCTCGCCAGGGAAACGGGTCGTCACGTTCTTCGAGCAGTTCGACGCGGCAGTGTTCGACGAGTTCCACTACTACGACCCGCTCGCAGCGAGCGGGTTGCTGATGCAGATCCGGGCACTTGCACAGCGTGGGCAGTATCTGGACCGGAGTGGAGAGACGCGGCTGCCGCGCTTCCTACTGACGTCCGCAACGCCCGACGAGGAGTTCGTCACCTCAGTTACAGAAGACTTCGGGATCGATGCACAGATCATCCGATCGCGGCTCGTGTCTCTAGACCTTGCAGATCCAGCGCCGAGGCGGGTTCCAGCACCTAACGCAGAGCTGATATACACGCCTGCTGGGGCTCCCTGTGCGTCGGTCGACCGAACGGCCGAACTCCCCGATGGGATCCCGGACCCAGCCGTATTGACCGGCGACGTCCCGGACGGCGTCTCCCGGTTCCGCTCGCCGATGGTCGTAAATCGATGGTCAGACTGGATTGGCGACTCTTTCGACAGGATCGCAGAGACGCTGAAACACGCTCAATCCGAGTGGGAAGTCGGAGACGAACCCCTCGCAGCGGTCGTGTTCAACTCCGCAGCGCGGAGCAACGCGTTCGACCAATACCTCTACCAGTCGTGGCCCGATCTCGCAGCGGTCACTCGTAAGGACAACGGCTACGATACGAATGCAGACTCGAAGCGTACGCCAGAGGGGCAGTACGCAGTCCTCAACACGACGAGCAAGGGAGAAGTGGGGCTGGACTTCGATCTCGAACGGCTCATCGTGTCGACGCCACGAACGGCTACAGCGCTGATCCAACGAATCGGACGTGCGGCCCGACGGTCACCGGCGACGGTCGACATCTACGGTTTAGACGATCCGACGTGGCCGCCTGTCCAGTCGTACGCCGGATTCCTTGCCCGGATTCTCGAGGAGCTTCCGAACCCGGCGACGTCCCGCCGGCGGCTCCGAGAACTCGCGGGAATGCGAGCGGCTCGGGCCATCCAGAAGCAGATTGCCGATCCGACGTACGATCCGGACCTCGAGGTCGACTTCGAGTCGATTCCAGGCCGCCAGCGGTGGAAGACGTTTCTCCGCAATCTTGAGGCCGCGACCGATGCACTGGACGGCGGATTGGGTGCGCCGACCGTCGACGCGAACGGTCGGCGTGCGATCTTAGCGGCACAGGAGGCTGCCGAGGGGTTAGATGCCCTCAGGGGCCGGTCGGTCAAACAGGAGATCAGTTATCCCACCGGTGGTGGACAGGAGGTAACGGAGTACGATATCACACGGGCACTTCGCCACTATCCGATCGCAGGGGTGCAGTCCGACGGCGTCATTCGGCTGGGCGACGAGACGCCGACAGGAGCGCTCTCGGCTGCCTATCCCGGCGAACCTTTCGGTGGAGTCGACCTCAGGAAGGGGAGCCACACTATCGAGAACCAACTCACGGACGCATACTGTACTGCTGCATCCGAGGGTGACTTCCGACAAGTCGACGTCGATAGCGACGTTCTCGAATACTTCTTCAGAGTGATCTCACTCCAGCAGGCGTTGCTCCCGACGCACGTCGACGCTGGACGGTATCGGCTCGGGATAGACCAAGAGCACGGGAAAGTAGAACGCGTCGATGACACCAGATAGTACTCTGACAGGACAACTGGTACCAGTTGCAGCACTGAGCCAGTATCTATACTGTCCGCGTCGGTACTGGTACTACCGGTTTTTTGACCCGGACGATCGGTCTGCCGATCTTATCGAGGGAAATCGAAAGCACGAGAGACAAGCTCGCAGGCCTGACTGGGTTCGGGAACGGTACCTCCGTTCGGAGCAACTCGGACTTCACGGCCGGGTGGATGTTATGGAGAACGCCTCCGAGGGAGAGAGTCGTGTGGTTCCGGTCGAGCGGAAGCGAGCATCCAGCGGTCAGGTGTACTGGAACGACGAGATCCAAGTAACCGCCTACGGACTCCTGATCGAAGCAACGTTAGATGGAGTCGACGAGCTCGATTACGGCATCGTCTATCTCTACGAGACGGACGAACGGCACCGGATCGAGTTCAGTTCGGACCGCCGGCAGGCTGTTCACGACGTTCGAGAGGAGATTCACCAACTGGAGCCAGACACACCGCCGTCGCCGGTGACAAATCGGAACAAGTGCTCGGGCTGCTCCGTCCGCCACTACTGTCAGCCTGAAACGGAAACACACCTCAACAACAGCAACGGGTGGCTCACGTCGGTCGTCGATGGAGGTGATCGGGAGTGAGCTCCACACCTAACTCAGATCCTCGTCCACCTATCGACGATCGGGTTCTGTACGTCACTACGCAGGGGAGCCAGGTTGGTGTACGAGAGAACCAGTACGTCGTTCGAGACGTGAGCGGGTCCAACGAGACAGGATCGGGTCCAGAGACCATCGGCAGCTACCCGGTGAAGAAAATAGAGACGATCAACGTCTTCGGTCGTGGCGTCGACGTGACCTCGGGGACGATCGCGGCTGCTGCAAACCACGACACACCGATCAACTTCTTCACGATGCACGGGCGGCACAGGGGCCACTTCAGGCCCGACGACACGTCCGTCGCTGTGCTGCACACCCAGCAGCATACACTCGATAGCGACACCAGATTGGAAATTGCCAAGCGCTTGGTACTCGGGAAGGTAGTGAACGCTCACCGGTACGTGAAGAGAAAGACGGTAGCAGTCGACGATGCCTCACCGCTTGCGACAGCTCCGCGGCGGATTCAGACTGCAGATTCTGCGGAGGAACTCCGGGGCATCGAAGGTGAGACAGCGCGGCAGTACTTCGGGCTGTACGAGCAAACGCTGAGAGACGGGTGGTCGATGGATGGCCGGTCGCGACGCCCGCCGGGGGATCACGTCAACAGCCTCCTGTCACTCACGTACACCTTCCTGCGAAACGAGTGCGAAGGAGCACTTCGGCAGGTGAATCTGGATCCGTACGTCGGCGTCTTCCACCAGATGCGCCACGGACGTCCGGCGCTGGCGCTCGACTTGATCGAGGAGTTTCGACGCGCGTTCGCGGATCCGTTCGTCGCCCGTCTGATCAATCGACGCGTTGTCTCTCACGACGACTTTACCGAGGAGAATCAACTCACCGACGACGCCTTCGATCGATATCTCTCCAAGTTCGAGTCGTATATGTCCGAAGAGCTCTCCCACGAGCGTCTGAACCGAGTGCTGACCCGGCGAGGGGTCATCAGGCTACAGGCGAATCTGCTGCGGAAGCGTGTGACGGGCGAAATCGACGAGTATCCGCCGTTCGAGGTCGATCGATGAGCGAGACCCGACGCTACGTCGTCGCGTACGACATCACTGAAGATTCGTTGCGGCGGCGAATCCGTGCAGCGTGTCGTGCGTACGGTGGTCGGCGGCAGTACAGTCTCTTCGAGATGTACCTGAGTGAACGCGAGCGCGCAGAGCTCATCACGGATCTCACAGATCTACTTGCGCAACGTGACGAGTACGCATCGGTGAAGGTCTACTCCGTTGGACCACCGGATCGAGATGCGACGCTCGGAGAGACTCCAGCAGAGAATCCGGAAAATGTTGTCTGAAAACTGGTCGACCGTTATAGTATCTGTAAATAGCCCCCATCCACGAGCTCAACCCGCGATCAGACGGATAGGAAAGGAATTAAACAGCCTCTCGACGAATATGAGGGTGCTGTCGGACCGACGAGAAAGCTCAGCAGGGATTGAAACGGCCGTCCGTAGCGTATCGCCCCCGTCGGCCACCGTCGTCGGACCGACGAGAAAGCTCAGCAGGGATTGAAACCCGGTTGCCGAGCTGATTGAAGCGGGTCATCGCACCCTGTCGGACCGACGAGAAAGCTCAGCAGGGATTGAAACCAGCAATTACGGCAGCGAGAGCACGGCCGACGGGTCGGACCGACGAGAAAGCTCAGCAGGGATTGAAACTCGACCGCGCGCCCGCGTTCGAGTTTGACGTGCCAGGTCGGACCGACGAGAAAGCTCAGCAGGGATTGAAACTATCGCCTATGCTGTTTAAGTCGTGGTCGCCCGTATGTCGGACCGACGAGAAAGCTCAGCAGGGATTGAAACATCATCGTCCCGCACGCCACGGGCGAGCTGGCGCTGGGTCGGACCGACGAGAAAGCTCAGCAGGGATTGAAACGTTGGCGCGCTCAACCGGCGGCTCGTCGAGCTGCAGGTCGGACCGACGAGAAAGCTCAGCAGGGATTGAAACACCTCGCTCGTCGGCGTCGTCGGCATCGGCTGGCTGGTCGGACCGACGAGAAAGCTCAGCAGGGATTGAAACGCGCCACTCCGTTGTGTCCTCCGCGTGGTGACGATGTCGGACCGACGAGAAAGCTCAGCAGGGATTGAAACGGGTCTTTACCGGCGGTCGCGAGCGACGGGAAGGAGATGGTCGGACCGACGAGAAAGCTCAGCAGGGATTGAAACTTTTCCAATCCGGGTGAAGCAATGAACAAAGCCCAAGAGTCGGACCGACGAGAAAGCTCAGCAGGGATTGAAACGCCGCGCCGTCCGCCTCGATCGTGACCTGCTCGATGTCGGACCGACGAGAAAGCTCAGCAGGGATTGAAACGTATCCACGCTGACCGTCGGATTCGGCGCCTCGCCGTCGGACCGACGAGAAAGCTCAGCAGGGATTGAAACCTCGGCGGTCTTGTCCGACAGCCGGTGCCAGACCGGGTCGGACCGACGAGAAAGCTCAGCAGGGATTGAAACCGCGCTCCCAGCGATCGGGTGGTACGCGGCTGATGGTCGGACCGACGAGAAAGCTCAGCAGGGATTGAAACTTCGTAACCGAGCCATTCGTTGTCCCTCAGTGCCTCGTCGGACCGACGAGAAAGCTCAGCAGGGATTGAAACGTCGGGCTCGTTCGGCTGCTCGCCGCCATCGGGCCGTCGGACCGACGAGAAAGCTCAGCAGGGATTGAAACGGCTACCCCGTGTTGGATCGCTAGCCGCATCGCCCAGTCGGACCGACGAGAAAGCTCAGCAGGGATTGAAACGACTTCGCTCATCGCTTATCACCTCGAGCGATCACGTCGGACCGACGAGAAAGCTCAGCAGGGATTGAAACTTTCTCGGGGCAGACATTGCTGCTGCAGGTGCAAACGGTCGGACCGACGAGAAAGCTCAGCAGGGATTGAAACGCCGAAGCCGCGCTCCGAGAAACTCTCGGCGTCGACGGTCGGACCGACGAGAAAGCTCAGCAGGGATTGAAACATCTTTACCGTCGTGCCCGCCACAGTCACGAACCTCGCGTCGGACCGACGAGAAAGCTCAGCAGGGATTGAAACATCCCTTGTACTCCATTCGCGTCTCCATCTCCGAAAACGTCGGACCGACGAGAAAGCTCAGCAGGGATTGAAACCATCCGAAGCTCAATCTGCGACGCGCTTCGACGAGCCTCGTCGGACCGACGAGAAAGCTCAGCAGGGATTGAAACGAGCGACCCGAGCGTGAACGTAGCGGCCGTCCGCGGGTCGGACCGACGAGAAAGCTCAGCAGGGATTGAAACCGAATGAGCGCCGATCGCCCCGCCGCGCCGACCGTCGAGTCGGACCGACGAGAAAGCTCAGCAGGGATTGAAACGCATATCGAGAAGGGTTTTCCCTGATAGGGACCGTTTCAATGCCGGTCGGACCGACGAGAAAGCTCAGCAGGGATTGAAACGAAACCCGCGCCGGCATCGAGGTCGCGCCGCCGCAAGTCGGACCGACGAGAAAGCTCAGCAGGGATTGAAACCAACTGTAGAGGACGAAACTGGTTCAAATAACGGTACAGTCGGACCGACGAGAAAGCTCAGCAGGGATTGAAACGATGCCGCCACCGTCGACCACCCGCAGACTGTCGGCGTCGGACCGACGAGAAAGCTCAGCAGGGATTGAAACCACTGATATTTTTATTCTGCAAGGTGACGACAAGAAGGACAGTCGGACCGACGAGAAAGCTCAGCAGGGATTGAAACTCCTGCCCGGTGTCGGTGGGCGTGTCTTGGCGCACGTGTCGGACCGACGAGAAAGCTCAGCAGGGATTGAAACAGCCTCGACGGCGTCCCGCTCGACGAACAGCTCGTCGTCGGACCGACGAGAAAGCTCAGCAGGGATTGAAACCCATCGGACTCAAAGAGGCCGACTTCCGACACGCCGGTCTGTCGGACCGACGAGAAAGCTCAGCAGGGATTGAAACGACAGTGACACTGAACCGCTGATCGGCCGGCAGCCGTCGGACCGACGAGAAAGCTCAGCAGGGATTGAAACTGTGAGATCGCCGAGCGGTTCGAGCCCGGCTCGTTCGAGTCGGACCGACGAGAAAGCTCAGCAGGGATTGAAACAGTCAGCAGGCGTTCGCGGGCGCGTCCCGATCGGCGTCGGACCGACGAGAAAGCTCAGCAGGGATTGAAACGTGGCAAGTAGCCCGAAGGAAGTGCTCGCACCAGTAGTCGGACCGACGAGAAAGCTCAGCAGGGATTGAAACTTGTGAGTTTCACACCTTGGCATTGGTCCTCCGTTTGATAACGTCGGACCGATGAGAAAGCTCAGCAGGGATTGAAATTACGTCTGTGCGCGAACCAGCCCCCGCGCCGGCGAGTGTCGGACCGACGAGAAAGCTCAGCAGGGATTGAAACTCGGTCTCACGGAAAATCCAACAAGGAATTGGGGCATCCTCGTCGAGAAGCCGATACCATAGCTAATTACTCACGGCTCAGGAGAAAACTCATTGAGCACGCAGCAGGCCAACTCAATTGCTCTTCCAGAGCCCGATTTACCCAAACCCGGCCCACCATCCCGGTCGCACAGCGTGCGGCGGCCGCGGAGCCGGAATCGGCCGACGGAGATCCGCGTCGATGTCGCCTTTCAGATAGAGTCGGCCGATAGTCTGAATCTCGTACATCGACGAGCCCTCACGAGCTGGCGCGATCAGATCCGCATCGGACAGAACCTCACACCGGTCTGCAATCCGATCCGCCGAGGTAGTAAATCGAAAGTGCTCACTCATCAGCCACGGATCAGACCACGTCTTGCCATCCAAGTGTTCGAGGATACGTTCGTCGAGCTTGTGCATCCATTCGGCAGATTGGCGCATCAGTCAGCTCTCCTGCCCGTTTTCCTCTTCAGCAGGTGTATGCGTCCCAGCGGTCGCTGCTCCACCGTTCTCGTTAATGTAGACCCAGTTTTCAGTGTCAAGTTCGCCATCAAGATACGCCTCCCCGTCCTCGGTTATCCGATATACTGCGTTGCCTAAGTGCCGAATAAGTCCTTCTTCAGTGAGTGTCTTGCATCTTCGACCAATGTATGCGTTGGAGTAGCGTATTGGCCCCTCGTTCTTCATTTCCGTAGGAGAGCCCGTTTCGTTCTCCCGCAGATACTCCAGAATTCGGTCGTCGACGAGGGTCATCCAATCCCCAGAGTGTCGCATATCAAACTCATAAGTCGGGAGGTACCTATTACATCGGATACTGACTTATAAGAGTTTACAAATACTTTAGAATATTTCCTAAACTATAAGTTATCTACTGTACAAGGAGTTTTCACAGAGCCCGGCTGGTGGTACAGTTGGCTGGTGATGATTGAGTAGGTCGCGGCCGCGGTGTCTCCAGCACCCGGCCGCGGCGGGTTCTGCGGAGGCAGAACCGATGAAATCCGATTTCGCGGGCATTCAAGCCCGCACGACCAGAGACGAACCGATTCCAAATAACAGCGGCGACTGCACCTTTTGCACGAACCGAGCGACGGGCATCGACGCGCGCACCGGAAATCCGGTGTGTCGATCGTGTGGAACCGCGCTCGACGAGAGCGGGCACCGACTCGTCACCGACGGCGGCGACTCCGAGCCGGACGTCCTCGACGTCGTCGGCGCGCCCGACGGGGAGTCCTGTCGGCAGTGGGTTGAAAGCGGAGACGGGAAGATCGCCGTCTGCGGCGAGCCAGCGGCCGTGATCGTGGTCTACGACGGGCTGACGAGAGTCAGTCGGACGGAGCCGCGGAACACCCTCGCCTGCGACGACCACGGTTGGACGCGCGATCGTGACGTTCGACAGCCGGCCGCGGGAGGTGCCGGCGAATGACCGACGACGCGCTCACACTCTGCGCGTCCGGTCCCGCGCTGACGACCACCGACGCGGAACGCGAGGGCGTCGCGATCGAGACGACCGTCACCGTCGACCTCGATGCCACGCTGAACGTCGACGCCGACTGGCTCGACGAACACGCGACCGTCTACCGCAGCGGCGGCGCACGGCTTCCCCCCGCGAACGTCGCGCGCTTCGTCACCGAGACGCTGAGCGACGCGGAAGCCGCCTACGAACCCACCGCGGCCGGCGAGTGGGACCTCCGACTCAGCGGCTCGATCGAGGCGTGGCAGGCCGCGGTGGTCCCGCTGGCGAAGCGCCACAGCTCGCGGGTCGCCGGCGAGGACGACGTCGCGAACGCCGCGTGTGCGATCCTCGACGACCTGACCGAGCACGCCGTCAGCGATCGCCCGCAGCTGGCGCTACTAGATGTTCTCGAAGAATACGACCCATCGGACTTCTCGAAGCAAAACGTTCTCAGCGCGCTGTCTGCGTCCGACAAATCGACACCGGATGCGACCCCGTCTCCGGAGGCGGTCGCCGATGACTGAGGTGCTCGCCTGTCCGCACTGCGATTCGTCGGCGAACATCTTCCGGCGTAGTCCCGAAAAGCCCGTCTCGAAGCTCGACGACGGCGACGGCCGCTGGCGCTGTTCGGACTGTGACTCGGAGTTCGACGAGCCGAGCCGCCGGGAGTCGAAGCGCGGGCCACGCCCGCAGGGCGGGCTCGTCGGCCGACTGCTGAGAGCCGACAGCGGCGACGTCTCCGGGGTGGCCGATGACTGACTACGTCGAGATGATGCAGCGCGCCGACCGGGCGATGCACGACGTCGCGCAGTTCCACCTACACGAGTTCGCGGCCGACGTTACGGGGGTAACCGACGGTCGCGGCCGGGAGGGGCGCTGATGGCGACGACAGCGCCGAAACAGAAGACCAGCGTGGAACAGATCCAGATGCTGACGGATCACCACGACAGGCACGTCCGCTTAGCGGCGAAGATCGTGCTCAGGAACTGCTACGACGCGGAGGTTCACTGATGCTGGATCGCTTCTTCGACGACGCGGACGGCGACCTCCGGGTCGGAGTCGATCTTTTCGAGCGTTTTCAGCAGCCCCTGCCGTTCGTCGGCATCGTCCGACCGGGCCATCGCTTCCCGCAGAGACGATTTGACCGACTCGGCGGTCGCCGCGGCGGTCGGATCGACCGGAGCGCCGCAGTGGACGCACATCGGTTCGTCGTGGGGGGTTTCGTGGCCGCAACGCCGACACTCGACGGGGGCGAGCTTCTCGTTGCCGCTCTCGTCGACTTCGATGCCGTTGAGGGCAGCATACTGCCGGGCTTCGTCGCCTTCGCCGAAGCGGGAGACGTACCGCGAGACGGCTTCGGAGTTACGGGACCGGCCTTGGCGATCTTCGATCAGCGCTGCGTTCGCACCCTGTCGAGCGAGCCAGGAGGCGTTCGACTTGCGGAAGTTCGTCGGCGTCGTCGGCTTGTCGACCTCGGCGCGGTCGGCGACCTCCTTGAAGATGTCTCGGAAGCGTCGATACGACAGCGAGTCGGCGGTTCCGAGCTTCGACCAGAGCGGGGCGTCAGAGTCCCCGGAGTCGGGATGGGAGCCGAGCCACTGCGAGAGGTAGTGCTCGGACGGAACCAAGGTGACCGTTCGAGCGCCAGTCTTCCCGTCGACGCGGAGGCGGAGGCCGTAGTCGCCGTCGGAGATGTCGCCGACGGTCAGCTCTTGCAGCTCGCCGGAGCGGGCACCGGCGTCGAACGCGACGGCGATCAGCGCGGCGTCTCGGTCGTTCGTCGCGGCGTCGATCATCGGCTTGACGTCGTCTTCCCAGCGGAGCATATCCGCGGGATCGGGCGTCGGCTGGTAGTTCGAGGGCGTAGAGGCCGGAACCCACGAGACGGAATCGGGGATGTCGTCGCCGTCTGTGAGGTGCTTTGCGAACCCACGGAGGGCGACGCGGTAGTCGCGGTTCGTTTCGGGGTTGTCGTACTGGCGGTTGATCCAGCGGACGACCGTCTTGGCGGCGGCCTCGTCGTCGATGACCGCAGCGATGTCGGTATCGGCGTGTTCGCTGATTCGGGTACAGTGTCGAAGCAACTTCTCGCGGCGGTAGGCGGAGTACTCGCTGGAGAGCAGCGCCATCGTGTCCTCGAACTCGAGGAGGGCGTCGCGATCACGAGGACAGCCGCCGCGATCGTCGCGATTGAGCTTGTCGCGGAGCGTTCGAACTCGACGTTCGGGATCCATATGAGACAACACGCAAAAGAGGCACGTGAAGTTTTGGAGCAGAGCCGGTGGAGGGATTTGAACCCTCGGCCTATTCCTTACGAAGGAATCGCTCTGCCAGCTGAGCTACACCGGCGCAGTCGTGTAGACGCACTCGTTCGTACTGCGATGACTAACAAAAGACTTCCGAATCACCCTCACCGCGACGTGAGCCGGACGTCGAGACAGACGTTGTACTCGTGGGGGGCGTACGAGCGAACTACCCGCTCCGTCTCGACCGCGACATCGTAGGCGGGGGTCGCGGCCGCCGCGGCCGCCCGAATCGCGCGCTCGCCGGGGCCGAAGGGGTCGTCCTCGTGCTGGATGTCGTAGTAGTGCAGTACGCACTCCTCGCCGGCGAGCGCAATTGCCGTGTCGAGGAAGTCGTCGGCGCTGTGCGGGAGATTCATCACCAATCGGTCGGCCCACCCGGCGTAGTCGGCTGTGAGGTCGCGGACGTCGCCGTGGACGGCCGTCACGCGCTCTGCGACGCCGTTGCGGCAGGCGTTCTCGCGGAGGTACTCGACCGCGACGGGGTTGAGATCGCAGGCGACGACCTCGGCGCCGCGGTCGGCCATCGGAACGGCGAACGGGCCGACCCCGGCGAACATATCGATCACGCGTTCGTCGGCTTCGACCTGTGAGATCACGCGGTGCCGCTCCGTCGCGAGGCGGGGCGAGAAGTACACCTCGGCGATGTCGAGCGCGAACTCCGAGCCGTACTCGCGGTGGACCGTCTCCGTGGAGTCGCCGACGAGGACGTCCCACTCGCGGACTCGGAGCTCGCCCTGCACTTTCGAGGCGCGGTTCACCACCGTTCGGGCGCGGAGGTCCGACTCGACGATGGCGTCGGCGATCCGCCGCGCTCGGTCGGGGTCGTCCTCGTCGAGGATGACGACGTCGCCGAGTCGCTCGTAGGAGGGCTCGAAGCCGAGCACGTCTGCGGGTCGCGTCTGCGTCTCCCGCGCGGGGGCGTCGCGGTCGACGACCTCGAACGCCGCGGGGACGGCCGCCGGGTCCGTGACGGGAACGAAGAGCACCCCGTCCTCGACCGTGATCTCGTGCTCCCGATCGACGAGGTCGCGCTCCGCGAGCGCCTGACGGGTCTCTTCGCCCTCGCTCGTCGGCACGCGAACGCACGGGACAGCCATACTCAAGCGTGGCGAGCGACCGGAGTAAGCGTGACGTTTCGCTTCCGGACGCGATCCACACGGACGGGACGACGCGCACCGGGGCCTCCGAGCGGCGGACGGCGAGAGCGGCGCCTACGACTGTTCCATAGACGGCTGCTCCGTCTGATCGGCCGACTCGACGCGCGCTACGTACGATTCGACCGCCGATGCGGCCGCTTCGGGTGCGGTGTAGGTGTCGCCGAGCCCGACCTCCCGGTGCTCCCACCCCGCGTCGTAGACGTAGACGTCGACCCACCAGTACAGCGACAGTCCGCGGGAGAACTCCCGGATCCGGACGCGGTGGTCGCCGTCGGCGTTCTCGTACGTCGTCACCCGATCGCGGGGCTGCGCCGACCACCCGGACGGCAGGTCGACGTCGAACGGGTCCGCGTCCGCCTGCTCGGCGCCGTCGAGACGTTCCTCGTCGGTCGTCACAACTATTCGACGGACGTGCGCTCGGGACTTGTAGCTCCCGGTTCGGTCGGGGTCGCCCCGCGCTGTGGATCGGGCTCCGAGCCGGCGTCCGTGGCGTGGTCTGCACCGGCGTTCGAGTCGGAGCCCGAGTCCACGTTCGCGATCGACCGCGAGGAGTTCGTGACGACGAGGAGGCTGCTGGCGCCCATCGCGACGGCCGCCAGAAGGGGGTTCAACACGCCGGCGATCGCGAGCGGGACCGCGACGAGATTGTAGACGAACGCCCAGCCGAGGTTCTCCCGGATCCGCCGGTGGGTCCCGCTCGCGACGTCGAAGACGGCCGGGACTGCGTCGAGCCCCTCGTCGACGATCACGGCGTCGGCCGCGCTGCCGGCGAGGTCGGTGCCGGAGCCGAGCGCGATCCCGACGTCGGCGCTCGCCAGCGCGGGGGCGTCGTTCGAGCCGTCGCCGACCATCGCGACCGTCCCGCGAGAGCGGAGTCGCTGCACCGTCTCGGCCTTCGCCTCGGGCGGCACACCGGCGAACACCTCGTCGACCGCACCGTGCCGCCGGAACCGCTCTGCGGCCCGCTCGTCGTCGCCTGTGAGGACGACGACCTCGCGCCCGTCGCCGAGGTCGTCGACGACCGCCTCCCACTCGGCACGCGGCGCGTCTCCGACGTCGAGAACGGCCCGCGCGCGCCCGTCCCAGCCGACGAACGTCGGGACGCGACCCTCCGAGCGGATCGCGTCCGCCGCCGTCGCGAGCGACTCTCCGATTGCGAAGTCGTGCTCCCGGAGGAGCGTCGGGTGCCCGACGACGACGTCCGTGGTCGCCGCGTCGTCGCGCGCATCACCAGTGGCCGAGTCGACGCGTCCCGCGGTCGAACCGCCGTGTCCCGCGGTCGAGTCGACACGTCCAGTGACTCCCTTCGGGTGCGCGCGCGGGTCTGTCACGTCCGGGAGGGCGTCGGGCGCAGCCTCGACGACGGCGTTCGCGATCGGATGCGAGGCGTAGCGTTCGACGGCGGCGGCGAGTTCGAGCGCGCGCTCGGCCGTCGTCTCCGCATCGTCCCGGAGTTCGCCGCCGTCGGCCGCCGTGGGTCGCCCGCGTTCGGCCTCGTCGACGGTCGTATCGACGACCCGCATCCGACCGTCGGTCAGCGTCCCGGTCTTGTCGAAGACCACGACGTCGGCGTCTGGCGCGTCCTCGAAAACCGCGTCGGAGGCGACGACGACGCCCGCGGCCGCTGCGTCACGAACACCGGCGGCCACGGCGAGCGGCGTCGCGAGCCCGAGCGCACACGGACAGGAGACGACGAGGACGGTCAGTCCGGTCAGGATCGACTCCGCGATCGGCGTCCCGGTGACTGCGAAGCCGACGGTCGTCAGCACAGCGAGCGTGAGCACGAGCGGGACGAACACCGTCGCCAGTTTGTCCGCGAGTCGCTGGGCTCCCGAGCGCGAGGACTGGATCTCCCACAGGAGTTCGACCAGCCGATCGAGCGTGCTCGTCGCGGCGTCGCCGACCGCGACTGTGATCGGGTCGTCGGTGACGACAGTGCCGCCGAGGACGTCGTCACCGGGACCGCGACGGTCCGGCAGCGACTCCCCGGTGACGAGCGACTCGTCGATCGCCGCGCTCCCCTCGACGACGACGCCGTCGACGGGAATTCGCTCGCCCGGGCGCACGAGCACCTGCTCGCCCGCCGCCAGCTCGTCGACTGGGACCGTCTCGGTCGTTCCGTCGGCCGCGAGCCGGGTCGCGTCGCTGACGCGGGCGCTCGTCAGATTCGTCAGCCGGCTCGCCGCGCGCTGTTTGATCCGGTCTTCGTAGTAGTTGCCGACGGTGACGACCAGAACGATCGCGACGCTCACGTCGAAGTAGACGTGCGAGCGGCCGGCGAGCATCGAACCGATGCTGAACACGTACGCCGAGACGGCCGCGAGCGCGACCAGGAGGTCCATATTCGGCTGTCCCGCGCGGAGACTGACGTACGCACCGCGGAGCAGCGGGTAGCCCGTATAGAAGAGCACGATCGAGGACATCACCCAGACGTTGCCGAGGACGTAGAGCCCGTCGAGACCGCCGAGATCGACCAGCGGCTGGAAGCCGAGGTAGGTCGGATAGAGGAAGACAGCGTACCAGACCATCACCATCATTCCGAAGACGCCGCCGCCGATGAGGAACGTCGCGAGTCCGGCGCGCTCGTCGTCGTCGTCCGCGTCCGGATCGTCCACGTCGTAGCCGTAGCGGTGCAGCAGCGCGCCGAGGTCGTCGACGTCGGTCCGCTCTGAGTCGTAGGTGATCGAGAGCATATCCGTCGCGTACGACGCTTCGGCCACGTAGACGCCGTCGTCGTTGGCGGCGGTGGACTCGATGAACGTCTCGCAGGTCGCACAGTGCATCCCGTCGACCGCGAGATACGTCTGTTCGGCGTCCTCCGGCGGCTCGACAGACTCCGCCTCCGCCTCCGCGTCGCCGAGTTCGGATTCGATGTCGGCGTCGGCTGCGGCGTCCGGCCCCCCGAGCGCTCGGGCGACCTCCAGACAGCCGCGGCAACAGTACGCGCCCTCGACCTCGTCGTCGCTCACCGGCGGGTCGGGGGTCGGAAGGTCACAGAGCGAACACGCGTCGGGGTCGAGGTCAGTGTCGGTTCTCGTAGTCATCGTCTCATCCGAGCGGTTGGTAGACCGGGATCATCGGGTGCGGTAGGTGGATCCCCACGAGCATCAGTCCGTGCGCCAGAGGTAAGTACCCCAAGATCAGAAACGCCGCGCCGAGCACGCGGTGGAGCGTTCGGCGGCGACCCGTCGACAGCGTCCCCAGCGCCGTCCCGTAGACGAAAAGCGTCGGAATCGTTCCAAGCCCCAGAAGCGACAGCAACACCGCCGCCCGGAGCGGCTTGCCGATCGCGAACGCATAGAGGTAGGCGGGGTAGGTGATCGGGCAGGGAAGGAAGGCGTGACCGAAGCCGAGCCCGACGATGCGGACGTCCCCCACTAACGCGTCGACGCGACTCGTGAGCGCAGTGCTGACGGTCGCGAACGCGGCCGAGAGCCGCCCCGGCAGTCGGACGGTCGCGCCGACGCCACCGCGGAGATACGACACGCCGGTCGTCATAATCAGCCCGCCGATCAGAATGCCGGTCGCGGCTCTGATCCCGTTGCCGACGGCGACGACGGCGTCCGCCGCGCCGATCGTGAGCGCGCCGATGGCGGCGAGGACGGCCCCGACGACGGCGTACCCACCGGCGCGCCCGATGTTGAACAGCGCGTGTTGCCGGACCTGCCGGACGGACAGGCCGACGTCGCTGTCGTCGGTCGCTTCGAGCCGGTCGGCGTAGACGCTCACCAGCGGCCCGCACATACCGAGACAGTGCGCGCCGCCGAGCGCGCCGATCACCAGGAAGACGCCGGCTTCGACGTTCGAGGCCGAGAGTTCGCCGACGTCGACCGCAGCAAGCGGCAGCCCGGCGATCGGCAGCGGCGAGAGCGCCGACGGGAGCACGGCCGATCAGAGCGCCTCGTCGCTCGCTGCGCCGGCACCGTTCTCGCCGTGCCCGCCGTGGCTCTCGCCCTCCGTGGGCGAGAACAGGAGGTAGAGTGCGATCGAGATGACGATGACGTTGACGAGGGTGATGAGGCCGGCCCACCACGTTCGGAAGACGCCGAACGCGATCACTGGGAGAATCGCCAGCAGTCCGATCATTCCCGCGAGTCGTGGTGTAATCTGCATACTGGAGTTTCCGTATTGGTTCGATTGCCCATTTCGGCGATTCCCACAGCGTAGGAATCTGACGTCTCGTTCAAGAACGTAGGCTCGATACGGTTCGATATGCCAGCGGAATCGAACGCGGACACAGATGAGATGGCGACTCCTCCCGGCGATGGCTCCCACGAAGCGGGTGCGCCGATTCCGGACACGGACTCCATCGACGACGAGGGGTACGTCATCGGCTCGGGACGAGCAGGCGTCGTGCGCCACATCGACCACGACGACTTCGACCCGGTGGGGACCCTCGTCCTCATCGCGATCTATATGGTCGTGATCGGGGTGATGTGGGTGTTTATGTACTTCGTCGAGTTCCTCGGCGGCGACCTCACGGTAATTGGGTGACAGTATGGAGATACACAGGTACGAAAAACTCTGGCTCGCAGGAGCACTGCTACTCATTGTCGGCTTCATCGCGACCGTCTCGTACGGCGCGGTCGGTGCCGGAATCGAAATGATCGACGACGAAGGGGGACAGGTGGACGCGGCTGCCCTCGACGACCATCCGAAGTTCAGTGAACCGGGCACGTACAAGGCCGGCCCGAACGAGTACGACGTCTACGTGGTCGCGAAACAGTTCCTCTACGAACCCGGCACCTCCGAGCCGATACGCGTTCCCGCCGGCTCTACGGTGACGTTCCACGTGACCTCGCCGGACGTGATCCACGGCTTCGAGATCGTCGGGACGAACGCCAACACGATGGCGGTCCCCGGACAGGTCTCGACGATGACCGTCCAGTTCGACGAACCGCGGAAGTACGGACTGCTCTGCAACGAGTACTGCGGCTCTGCCCATCACGCGATGGAGGGGCAGATCCAAGTCGTCCCACAGAGCGAGTGGAACGAGACGATGGTGGTGAACTGAGATGGCTACGTTCGTAGACCGATATCCCGAAGAGGCGAAAGTCGTACAGGCAGCGCTCGCAGTGTCGTTCATCTCGCTGGGAATCGGGGCGCTGTTCGGCCTGATTCAGGCGCTACACCGGACGAACGTCCTCCGCGTCATCGACTCGGTGGACTACTACACGGTCCTGACGGGACACGGCGTGCTGCTGGCGCTTTGGTTCACGATCTTCTTCCTCGTCGGGCTGTTCACCTGGGGCGTCGTCAGGAGCTTCGACAGACCCGTCCCCGACATTCGACTGACGTGGGCGTGGCTAGGACTGATGACGACCGGCGCGGTGCTCGCGACCATCGCGATCCTCTCCGGCTTCTTCCCGAGCATCCCGATGAGCGCGGACGTGTTGTACACGTTCTACGCGCCGCTGCAGGCGCACCCGATCTTCTACATCGGGACCGCGATGTTCATCGTCGGCACGTGGATGGCCGGCGCGGACTGGTTCCTCGCGTACCGCGGCTGGCGGGCCGAGAACCCCGACGACCGCATCCCGCTGCAGGCGTTCATGGTGCTGACGACGATGATTATGTGGTTCGTCTCGACGATCGGCGTCGCCGTCTCCGTCGTGGTGTTCCTCATCCCGTGGTCGCTCGGGATCATCGACACGGTCAATCCGTTGCTCACCCGGACGCTGTTCTGGTACTTCGGCCACCCGGTCGTCTACTTCTGGCTGATGCCGGCGTACCTGATGTGGTACACCATCCTGCCGAAGCTCGCCGGCGGACGGCTGTTCAGCGATCCACTCGCCCGCGTCGTCTTCGTGCTGTTCGTCCTGCTGTCGACGCCGGTCGGCATCCACCACCAGTACCTCGACCCCGGCATCGCGGAGGGCTTCAAGTTCATCGCGATGACGAACACGATGTTCCTCCTGCTGCCGTCGTTCCTGACGGCGTTCACCGTCGTCGCCAGCGTCGAACACGGCGCGCGGCAGCGCGGCGGAAAGGGCTATCTCCGCTGGCTCGGCGCGCTCCCGTGGCGTGACCCCGCTTTCGCCGGGATGTCGCTCGCGGGCTTCATGTTCGCCGCAGGCGGCTTCTCGGGGATGATCAACGCCGGGATGAACATCAACTACCTCGTCCACAACACGCTGTGGGTCCCCGGCCACTTCCACATGACCGTCGGCACCGCCGTGGCGCTGACGATGATGGCGGGCACCTACTGGCTGCTCCCGCAACTCACCGGAAAGCCGGTGTTCAGCCGTCCGATCGGACTGCTGCAGGTGATCACCTGGTTCGTCGGAATGGTGTTTATGTCGAACGCGATGCACCGCGGCGGCCTGCTCGGCATCCCGCGTCGGACGGCCGAACCGCAGTATCAGAACTTCGACTTCGCGGCCGCGGTCGGCAGCGTCGGCGAGAT
The DNA here is from genome assembly GCA_003665935.1 of Halobellus sp. Atlit-31R. Taxonomy (GTDB): domain Archaea; phylum Halobacteriota; class Halobacteria; order Halobacteriales; family Haloferacaceae; genus Haloquadratum. The sequence continues at coordinate 19,457 of QPLR01000008.1, forward strand.
CAGGATGCAGATCGCATTCGGCGGGGTGCTGTTGACTCTCAGCGTCGTCCTCTTCCTGTTCAACGTCGCGGCGACGTGGGCGGACGACCGCGTCAGCACGCCGGTCGACGACACGATCCCGGAGCCGCTGTCGTCGTCGAGTGGCGCGCCGCTCGTCCTCGACAATCTCGCACTGTGGACCGGGATCGCCATCATCCTCGTGATCCTCGCGTACACGCTACCGCTCGCGGGCATCATCAGTGACGCCGGCGTCTTCGGCAACAGTTCGGGCTACTCCGTGGCGTTCTCCCTCGAGTGGCTCATCGACGCCACGGTGGCCGCGGTCACGAACGTCTCGCTCGACTCGCTGGCCGGCGTCGCGCCGGTCGACGCGGCGGCTGAACTGCTGCTGGAGGTGCGAGGCTGATGCGGCAGATCTCTCCCGCACTGTTCCTGGTGCTCGTGGCGTTCACGATCCCGGTCGCGGTCGAACTCCGGACGGTCTTCGGGTTCTTCGGCATCGACCTGCCGCTGATCGCCGTCGTCCTCTTCGAGATCGTTCTCCTGGGGACGCTCATCGCGGTGTACGTCCTCGGGCGGATCTCGCCCGACGACGAGGGCGCGGCGACGCCGTAGCGGGCGCGGCGCGCGCCCCGGTCCGGCACCGCTACTGATCGACGCGACGTTCGTTTTCCAGCACTAACACTCGCTCTCAACACGATGTCTGACGCCCCGACGCTTCGGCGCTCGCTCCCGCGACCGGCACGGCAGACAGTGCAACTCCTCGGCGCGCTACTGGCCGTCGAGCTCGTGCTCGTCGCCGGCTACGTGGCTGCGACGGGGTCGACGGTGCTCTCGCTCCGCCACGCCGCGTACCCGTTCGTCTGGGTGAACCTCTCCGTGCTGGCGGTCCGGGCCGTCGACGTACCGGCACCGACGACTCGGCGCTCGGCCGCGGCCGGTGCCGTCGCGGTCGGGTACGTGGTCGTGCTCGCGTGGACGAGCGGTCTGGTCAGCGTCGGCTCCGGCGGCGCGGTTTCGGCCCGGCTCGTGCCGGCGATGCCCGGTTGGGGACCACTCCTGCTCGTCGACGGCCCGCTCGCGCTCTCGCTCGTTCCGTTCGAGACGGTCGGCTATCTGGCCCTGGCGCTGCTCGTCTACGTGGGCGTCGCCCGCGCGGCGGCGGGCGTTCTCTCCGGCCTCGTCGGACTCGTGACGTGCGTGAGCTGTGTCGGCCCGGTGCTGGCAGCAGTTCTCTCTGGCGTGTTGGGAGGGGCGTCGACGGCGATTGCCGGTGCGACGACCGGCGCGTACGCGTACGACCTCTCGACGGGGCTGTTCGTCCTCACAGTCGCCGCACTGTGGCGGACTCTCAGTACGTAGCCGGCGGCCCGCGGGCTGTTACCCGGACAGCGACTCCGACAGTTCCCGCATCGCGTCGCTTCTCGCCTGCGAGTAAACGGGACAGGATCGCGTCTCGTCGACCTCCCAGACGACCGACTGGCGGAGTTCGTGCGTGCACGTCGCCTTGAACGTATCACGGTGTGGACACGTGGCACAGCACTCGGGAAATTCGGGATCGATACCCACCATTGCTTGGTATGGTGTATCACGACATAGTACCTAAGAGTTACGTCGCGCTCGAGGACCGTACCCAGATCAGACAGAAGAGTCTCCCCACGATCGGTTCAGCCTACACAGTGCGGCAGCGACCCAGCAGAAAATCGAGTTAGCGTTCGGGGATGACTCGACGGACCGCCGCTCCGGTCGCGAGGAGTGCCGCCCCGAAGACGAACGTCATCACGAGCTCCGGAGGCAGCGCGCCGACGCCGCCGGGCATCGTGTCGACGAGCGCGTAGGCCGCGACAGCCGTCAGCGCGAGCCCGACGAGGACGAACACGCCGAGCGCAGTCTTGAGGGGGTCGATGCTGACTGACTGGGTGGGGCGAGAGTGGCTCATTACAGTTTCAACTTCGAGCGGAGACGACATATAAATGGAATCCGCTTCCCAGTTGTCGGGAATTGGTTCGTGAAGGGCTGTGTCCGCCCAAATCGACCGCAGGAACGTACAACCGGGCGTGCAGTGTGGCACACCGGAGCGTGCTGTGTGTACGGTTCGACGCGACTGCTCCGCCTCCTCAGTCGGCTGCCGAGCCGCCGGCGTCGGCTGCGGGGCCGCGTCGCTCCTCGGGCGTGAGGTAGCACTGCGGATCGGGACCGAAGACGTCGCCGCCGGCGGCGAGCGCTCGGAGGCGAGAACCGCCGCGGCAGACGTCCTGATACTGACAGTCCGCGCACCGGCCAGTGAGGTGTTCCTCGCGGTTCCGCAGCGCTCGCAGCAGTGGGTTCGACTCGTCCTCCCAGATCGCCCCGAACGGTCGGTCACGGACGTTGCCGAGGCTGTAGCCCTGCCAGAACTGCGTCAGGTGGACGTTGCCCTGGTAGTCGACGTCGGCGACGCGCTCGCCGGTCGGGTCGCCGCCGTTGACCTCGAGATACGACCGGACGGCGTCGGCTTTCGCCGGGCCGAATCGATCGCGCGCGTACTCGACCAAGAACGCGGCGTCGGCGTAGTTACCGACCAGCAGGGTCTCGATCTCCTCGCCCTCGTCGTGGTACTGCAGCGTCGTCTCGCAGAGTTTCTCGACGGCCTCACGTCGCTCCGCGGGCGTGAGATCCGCGTCGGCGATCTCGCCACCACGGCCGCCGTAGTCGAGATGGTAGAAACAGAAGCGGTCGAGGCCGACGTCCGAGAGGAGGTCGACCACGGGCTCCATATCGGCGGCGTTCTTCTCGGTGATCGTGTAGCGGAGGCCGGTCTTCAACCCGGCGTCGAGGAAGTTCTCGATGCCGCGGACCGCGGCGTCGAACGCGCCCTCCTCGCCGCGGAAAGCGTCGTTGCGCTCGGGCATCCCGTCGACGGAGACGCCCGCGTACTTCAGGCCAGCGTCGCGGAGTGCGGCGGCGCGCTCGGGCGTCGCGAGCGTCCCGTTCGTCGACAGGACCGGACGAATGCCGACGTCGGAGGCGTACGCCACGAGCTCCGCTAAGTCGTCGCGGACGAGCGGCTCGCCGCCCGAGAACAACACGACCGGAGCGCCGTAGTCGGCGAGTTCGTCGAGGAGCTGTTTCCCCTCTGCGGTCGTCAGCTCGCCCGAGGCGGCGTCGAGATCAGCGCCGGCGTAACAGTGCTCACAGTAGAGGTTACAGCGTCGCGTGACGTTCCAGACGACGACCGGCTTCGTCGTGCGATCCTCGGTGATCTGCTCGCGATCGGAGTCGCGACCGTCGTCGTAGCGGAGGCCGTCGCCCTCGGCGTCGAGATCGCACAGCAGTTTGCTGATCGAGATCATCGGGACGCACCCCCCGACGGGCGCGCTGCCGACTCGGCGTCGGCGGCCGCCGCCTTCGAGCTGTCGTCTGCGGCACCCAGATCCCGCTCCGTGAACCGTGCGACGTCGTCGGCGCGACAGAGCCAGAGCGTCTGCGCGGCGAAGCCGAACATCGACGTCGCCTGCTCGTGCGCGACGTCTTCGCTCGGGGCCGAGACGCTCCCGACGTGTCGCAGCGGGTCACTCTCTTCGGAGCGCAGAAACACTTCCCACTCCGGAGTCGTATCGCTCCGCGGTTCGGTCAGACGCGTCTCTGTCGAGTTGGCCATCGATCGACGAGTAGGATGGAGTACTGGAACCAGTTGTGCCCGTTTTCGTAGATTGAGAACCAATAGATGCGCCTTTTTTTCTGCGGTTCGTAGGCCGAGCGATGCCACGAACGCACCTCTCGCGTCGGACGATCCTGGGAGCCACAGCGGCGATCACTGCCGGGCTCGCGGGCTGTTCCGGCAGCGGATCGACGGACGGCGGCGCAGCGGCCGCTAGTGGCGGTTCGGACGGGGACGACGCACAGCCCTCGGCGGAGAGCTATCTGTCCGATACGTCGAACTACGACGGCGTCGTCGACGAGACCGGCCGCTCGGAGGTGTCCGTGACAGTCGGAGCCGAATCCAACGGCGGCAACTGGGGATACGGCCCGGCGGCGATCCGCGTCTCGCCCGGGACGACGGTCGTCTGGGAGTGGAACGGCCGGGGCGGGCCACACAACGTCGTCGCCGAGGACGAGTCGTTCCGCTCCGAGCAGGTGACGAGCGCCGGGCATACCTTCTCACAGACGTTCTCCGAACCGGGGACGACGCTCTACTACTGTACGCCACACCGCGGGCTGGGGATGAAGGGCGCCGTCGTCGTCGAAGGAAGCGAGTAAATCGAAGGAAGCCGAGAAATCGAGGAGAACTGATGACGCTGAGGCCGCGTCGCCGAACACCGCAGTAAAAGGTTCTGCGTCGCGCCCGACGTCGGCTCAGCGTAGTTCAAGGTGGAGCCTCCGGCCTCAAGGAGCGACCGAAGCGTAGCGAGGGGAGCGAGTAGGCCGGAGAGGAAACCGACACGGTACGACGCAACCGTCGTTCGTTCTCCTGGCAGACAGCCCGACGCCCTACGAGCGATAGGTTCTCTCCGAGGACTACGAGTTCCGCGAGAGTACGCTTCGGTACGACGCGGTGGACGACGAGTTCTACATCCAACTCTCGACTCGGCGGACAGACGGCGACGATGCAGAGGTTCCGGAAGATACCGGGCAGCCCGACCAAACGGTCCTCGGTATCGACCTCGGCGTCGACAGTCTCGCCGTCTCCTCTACCGGCGCGTTCTGGCAAGGAGACGACTACGACCACTGGTGTCGCGAGTTCGAGAAGCGACGTGGAGAGATGCAACAGCGCGGGACACAAGCCGCACACAACGCCCTGCTTCGCCTCGGGAAGCGCAGAGAAGTATGGCGGAAACAGTACATCCATACCGTCGCCAACGAAACCGTCACGGAGGCTGCCGAACACGACTGTGACGTTATCGTGTTCGAGGACTTGACCGACATTCGTGAGCGGCTACCGCACGCGAAGTGGCACCACGTCTGGGCGTTCCGACGCCTCTACGAGTACGTCTCCTACAAGGCCCCTGAACGGGGTGTCTCCGTGGAGGAAGTCGCGCCGAACTACACGTCCCAACGCTGTTCTCGGACGGACTGTGGGTTCACGCACGAGGACAACCGCCACGGCGAACGCTTCAACTGCCAGGAGCGCGGGTACGAAGTGAACGCGGACTACAACGGCGCGAAGAACACCGGGCTACGGTACGCCCGAAGGCGGACACACAGACTCCGTTCCTCGCCCACGTCGGGGGGCGGAGACGCAGAAGTAGACCTGCGTGTGAATGGTGGGACGTTGAACGGCGGGAGTCACCGGCAGATTGCTGGCGACTGACTGCCGGGAGTCCACATCGAAGCCCCATCACCAGAAATCGAAGATTTCTGGGTAGCAGTCAGAACGCGTGCGTTCTGACGACACCCTCGAGGACCGAGGCGCGTATGCGCCGAGGGAGTAGGGTGGGGTAGTTTACGCTTCGGCGGTGCGGCCGCGACCGCCGTACGGCGAGTCGAGATCCCACGCTTCGAGCAGTTCCTGATACCGGTTCCGGATCGTCACTTCGGAGATGTCGGTCACGTCGCTGACGTCGGCCTGCGTGAGCTCTTCGTTGGTCAACTGCGCGGCGGCGTACAGCGCCGCGGCGGCGAGGCCGACCGGCGACTTTCCGGAGTGGACGTTCTCCCGCTTCGCGTTTTCGAGCAGTTCGTTGGCCGTTCGCTCGGTCTCCTTCGGAATCTCCAGGTCCGAGGCGAACCGCGGGACGTACTCGGTGGGGTCGGCGGGCTGGATCTCCAGTGAGAGTTCGCGGACGACGTAGCGGTACGCCCGCTCGAACTCGTCTTCCTCGACGCGCGAGACGCGTGCGACTTCGTCGATGCTGCGTGGTACCTGCGCCATCCGCGCTGCGGCGTGCAGTGCGGCGGTCGCGATGCCCTCGATGGAGCGGCCCGGCAGGAGGTCTTCGTCGAGCGCGCGGCGGTAGATGACCGAGGCGGTCTCGCGGACGTTCTCGGGGAGGCCGAGCGCCGAGGCCATCCGGTCGATCTCGCCGAGCGCCTGCTTGAGGTTGCGCTCCTTCGAGTCGCGCGTGCGGAAGCGCTCGTTCCAGGTGCGCAGCCGCTGCATCTTCTGGCGCTGATTCGACGACAGCGAGTTGCCGTAGGCGTCTTTGTTCTGCCAGCCGATGTTGGTCGACAGCCCCTTGTCGTGCATCAGGTTCGTCGTCGGCGCACCGACCCGGGACTTCTTGTCGCGCTCGGCGCTGTCGAAGGCCCGCCACTCGGGACCGCGGTCGATCGAGTCCTCGTCGACGACCAGTCCACAGTCTGCACAGACTGTTTCGCCGCGTTCCTCGTCGGTGACGAGGTCCGCCGATCCACACTCGGGGCACTGCAGCGTCTCGTCTTCGCTCTCTGTCGATTCCGATCGCTTCGTCGCTTCGGAGCGGTCTGCGTCGTGGTCGCGCCACGTTCGCTCCTGCTCCTCTGTGCTGTCGCGCGTGCGCGCGTGAAGGGCGTCACTCATTTTGTTGTGCTTGAGGCCGGTGAGAACCGAACCACCGCCTCGTTCTCAATACAACCATAGGATGCGCGCTTCAAAAATCTGTCGGCCGTGTGCGAACAGAATACCGAAACGGTACGTCGGTGTCTGTAGCGCAGAAATGGAGGATAGAGTAGTACATTCCCGACGGTATTCAATCACACGGCCGTCGCTGTGAGCGTCGTCCGCGCGGGAGCTCGTACCGATGGCTACCGCTCCACACTGTCAGCCACCGACCCATCGTTCGAGGTCGAGCGTGTCGACTCCGACCGCGACGTCGACTCGGCGGCCGACAGCCCCGTTGATCCACCCGCGGGACCACTTTCGACGGCCGCGACGACAGCACGATGCACGTCTGCTGAGTCGACCACGCGCGCACGCTCTCGCAGTTGCGTGTACACCTCCTCGGCCTCGGGGCCGGCGTAGTTCCGCTCTGGGAAGGGCCGATCTTCGACGAGAACGATCCGGTCTGCCGCGGTCGCGGCCCGAAGATTGGGGAGGTTTCCGGTCCCGACTTCGACGTCGGCGACGACGACGCAGTCGGCGGTGTCCATCTGCCCCTCTACGACAGTCCGAGTCTCGGGATCGACGCCGGCGAACGGATCGACGGTCACGACGTCGAGCGCGAGGCTCCGAGCGGTCTCGGTGTCGGTGTCGCCCTCGTTGAGCGCCCCGACCGACACGTCGAATCCGGCCGCATCGAGGACGTAGAGGTGTCTCGCTGCCGTTCCGCCACCGCCGACGACGTGGACGTGACCGCCGGAGCTGTCGCCGTAAGCGTCGGCTGCGCCATCCGCCGCCCCGGTGTCGGTCCCTCGCTCGCTTCCCCCGAGCCGGTCGCCTTCGGGCAGGGCAGTGACGTACACCGATCCAGTCACGGGGTGTTGTGAGACGACAGCGTTGGCGTCGAACGCGGCTTCGAGCGCGGACTCGGTCAGGACCGACTCCGGCGGTCCGTGGGCCGCGACCCGTCCGTCCGACAGCAAGAGCAGTTCGTCGCAGTAGTGGGCTGCCAGATTCAGGTCGTGGATCGCTGCGATCGCCGTCTTGCCCCGGGCGACGAGATCCCGTACCAGTTCCAGCGTCCGGACCTGATGGTTGATATCGAGGCTCGCCGTCGGTTCGTCCAAGAGGAGCAGCGGCGTCTCCTGCGCGAGCGAGCGCGCGAGGAGGACCTGCTGCCGTTCTCCGCCCGAGAGCGTCGTCACGGCGCGCTCTGCGAACCGCTTCGCGTCTGTCTGCTCGAGCGCTCGCTCGACGGCGTCGGCGTCTGCCTCGGTCCAGCCTCCGAAGCGCGAGCGGTGGGGGTTCCGACCCATTTCGACGAGGTCGCGAGCGTCGAACTCGAAGGCGACAGTCGTATCCTGCGGGACGGTGGCGACGAGTCGACTCGCAGCCTTCGACGAGAGATCGGAGATCGCTTCACCGGCGACGGTGACCCGACCCGAGTCGGGAGTGAGCGTCCCGTTGAGCGTCCGCAGCAGCGTCGTCTTGCCAGCGCCGTTCGGCCCGACGAGTCCGACGAAGTGACCGCGGTCGACGGCCGCATCGAGCCCATCGAGGACAGTGGCGTCGCCGAATCCGACGTGGAGGTCGGCGACTCGCACGAGCGGCTCGTCCGCCGCAGCGGGCTCGTCACGCCCGCCTGAGCGCCGGCCGGAACGCCCGCCTGAATGCCCGCTCACAGCCGCGTCACCTCCCGCGAGCGGAGGAGATACAGGAAGAAGGGCGCACCGAGCGCCGCCGTCACGATGCCGACCGGGATCTCGGCCGCTCCCGAGCGTGCGAGCGTGTCGGTGGCGACGAGGAACGAGGCCCCGGCGAGCGCGCTCGTCGGCAGCAGGATGCGATGGTCGGGCCCCACGACCAGCCGCATCGCGTGCGGGACGATGAGTCCGACGAAGCCGATCACGCCGGTGACGGCGACAGCAGCGGCGGTGACGACGCTCGACGCCGCGAGCAGCAAGCGTTTCGTGCGCTCGACTTCGATGCCGAGCGCGTGTGCATCCTCCTCGCCGAGCAGGAGGACGTTCAGGTCCCGGGCGTAAAAGAGCAGAAGCAGGAACAGCGGCGGGAGGACGACGGCGATGACGAGCACGTCGTCCCACGTCGTCCCACCGAGGTGACCCATCAGCCAGTAGACGACGCGTCGGAGGCTCTGACCGCTGTGAATGAGCAGCAGTGAGATCACCGCTCCGAGGAAGGTCTGCACGGCGACGCCGGCCAGTAACAGCGTCGCGGTCGGCGTATGGCCGTCACGGGTCGCGATGAGATAGACGCCGAACGCGGTGACCACTGCCGAGAGGAACGCCGCGCCCTGGAGTTCGAGTCCCAACGGGAACGCGAACGGCAGGACGATGGTCGCGACCGCTCCGACAGCCGCACCGGAGGAGACGCCGACGATCGAGGGATCGGCCATCGGATTCCGAAAGAACCCCTGCATCACGACGCCGGCCGTCGCGAGTGCGAACCCGACGAATGCGGCCAGCAGGATCCGCGGCAGCCGAACGTCGAGGACGATGATCCGATGCGTGCGCGCGGCGTCGAAGGCGAACGGGAACGGCTCCGCCGAGAGCAACACCTTCGCTACAGTCACCGGCGCGATCGACACTGGGCCGACGCCGGCGCTGACTACGACGACCCCGACGAGGGCCGCCGCGAGGGCACTCGACCACGCCACAGTGCGCGTTCGAAGCGTCACAGTACGTCCGCAAACTCAGTTGGATTAGGCAAATACTTGTTGCAATAGCGTCCACGGCCGTGTATGCGAACTCGTGCCGTTGTTCTCTCGGTGCTGCTTCTCGTCGCGGTCGTGGGTCCGGCCGCCGGCGCTGCCACGGCCGGAAGCGCGACGACCGTTTTCGACGATCACGCTTCAGACGCACAGCAGTCTCCGACCTGTTCGTTCCCGTACACGGCGACTGACGCGATCGGAGCCGAGGTGACGCTCGACGCCGACCCCGAGCGGGTCGTGACGCTCAATCCGAGCGCTGCACAGACGATGTGGGAGATCGATGCACGCGAGGAGGTCGTGGGCGTCTCACAGTACGCCGCCTATCTCGAGGGAGTTGACTCGGGCGACCGCGTCAACGTCTCCGGTGCGAGCGGTCCGAGCGTCGAGCGCGTGCTCGCGGCGGATCCGGATCTCGTGCTGGTGCCGAACAGCACACACGGACTCGCAGCCGACCGCGTCGCGCAGGTCCGCGAGCAGGGCGTTCCGGTGTTCGTGCTCGGGCAGGCCACCTCGCTGGCGGCCGTAGCGGACAAGACCGAACGCATCGGCCGTCTCACTGGCAACTGTGAGGCGGGCGTTGCACGCGCAGCGGAGATGCGTCGCTCGCTCGAGGCGATGGACGAAGCGCTCGCAGGCGAGACGCGACCGGTCGCGCTCAACGTCTTCCACGGTTACACCTCGGGGGCAGACACGTTCATCGGCGACGTGATGGTGCGTGGCGGCGTCCGCAACGGCGCTGCCGAGGCCGGCGTCACGGGCTTCCAGCGGCTCAACGACGAGACGGTCGTCGAACTGGACCCGCAGTGGATCGTCGCACCGGCGGGGAGCCCAGTTCCCGAGAACGAGGCGTACAACAGCACGACCGCAGTTCGAGAGGGGAACGTCGTCCGCGTGAACACGAACCACCTCCAGCAGCCCGCGCCCCGGTCAGTGCTGGCGGCGGAGACGGTTCTGGCGCAGGTCCATCCGGACGCCTACGAGGAGTACCAGACGCTCGCACGGGAGTCACAGGAGGGGACAGCCGACGCGTCGACCGGCGGTGGAGCTGACGCAGCGAGCGGAGCCACCACGAGCGAGGCCGAGAGGACAGAGGCGGCCACGTCTGGCTCGTCTGCGACGGTGCAGACGGACGCGCCGGCGACGACGGACACCGGCACTCCGGGGTTCGGCCCTGCAGTGACAGCGGTTGCAATCACTGCAGTCGCGTTGCTGGCGGCGCGCCGGGACTGGCGATAGGGACGCGGTGAACTGCCTCGGGGTCAAGCCCCGAGGCACTCGCCTTGTTTTCTCTGTAGACAGAGCTTCGAGGGGCGAACAGCCGACACAACCGCCCCCGCGCCGACGTGTCGGACAACCGCTGCCCGACGCGGGGTCGAGGTTACGTCACGGCGGCGGTGGTCTCGTCTTCCGATATAAATCCCCGCGCTCACTCGACAGTAAGGATCATACTCCCGCCAGCGAGAACGACCCGTATGGACGTCACTATCTCGCAGTCGCGCGTCGAGGGGCACGTGCGCGCGCCACCCTCGAAGAGCTACACCCACCGAGCGATTCTCGCGGCCGGCTACGGCGACGAGGCGGTCGTGACCGACCCGCTCGTGAGCGCCGACACCCGCGCGACGATGCGCGCAGTCGAGGCGTTCGGTGGCACGGTCGACCGCACCGACGGCTCCCGGCTCGTGGTGTCGGGCTTCGACGGCCGGCCGGAGGTTCCCGACGACGTGATCGACTGTGCGAACTCCGGGACGACGACCCGCCTCGTCACGGCCTGCGGCGCGCTCGCCGACGGGCTCTGCGTCTTCACCGGCGACGAGTCCCTCCGCTCTCGGCCACAGGGGCCGCTCCTCGGCGCGATTCAGCAGCTCGGGGGGCGCGCGGAGTCGACACGCGGCAACGGACAGGCACCGCTCGTCGTGGGCGGTCACACGGGCGGCGGTGCGGTCTCGATCCCGGGTGACGTCTCCTCGCAGTACATCACCGCGCTGCTGATGGCCGGGGCCGTCACCGACGACGGGATCGACGTCGAACTGGAGACGGAACTGAAATCCGCGCCGTACGTCGACATCACCCTCGAAGTGCTCGCAGACTACGGCGTCACAGCCGAGCGAACCGACGACGGGTTCTCCGTGCCGGGCGGGCAGTCCTACAGACCGGAAGGCGGGGAGTACGCCGTCCCCGGCGACTTCTCGTCGATGTCGTATCTGCTCGCGGCCGGCGCGGTCGCAGCCGCGGACGGCGGCGCGGTCGTCGTCGAGAGCGCACGGCCGAGCGCGCAGGGCGACAGCGCCATCGTCGATGTGCTCGAGGCGATGGGGGCGGCGATCGATTGGGACCGCGAAGCCGGGGAGATCACCGTCTCGCGGGCGTCGCTGTCGGGGACGACGGTCGACGTCGGCGATACGCCGGATCTCCTCCCGACGATCGCCGCGCTCGGAGCTATCGCCGACGGCGACACGGTCATCGAGAACTGCGAGCACGTCCGCTACAAGGAGACAGACCGCGTGAGCGCGATGGCCGAGGAGCTCGGCAAACTGGGCGCGTCCGTGACCGAAGAGCGGGATCGCCTGACGGTCCACGGCAGTGAGAGCGACCTCGTCGGCGCGCGCGTCGACGGTCGCGGCGACCACCGGATCGTGATGTCGCTGGCGGTCGCCGGGCTCGTCGCCGACGGTGAGACGGTGATCGAGGGCGGCGAACACGTCGACGTGTCGTTCCCGGACTTCTTCGACGCGATGGCGTCACTCGGCGTCGACGTCGTCCACGACGAGTAGCGCGTCACTGTCCGCCGCTACGCGTTCGAGGTCGTCCGTCCCGTGATGGAGTCGATCTCGAACTCGGCAATGACGATCTCCATCTCGTCGATATCCTCGTCGAAGACACGGATCGGCGAGAACTTCCGGTTGATCTCGGCCGTGTCGAACCGATCGTGCTCCGACGCCGGGAGCGCTGTGAGGCGGCCGGTGACGACGACGCTCCAAGTCTCGATGGCGCGCGCGGCGTCGGTGTCCTCAGTGCCGTAGAGGACGTACGTTGCGGTGTCCGTCGTCTCTAGCAGCTCCCGTTTGCGGCTCCCTTCGGTGACGCCGAAGCGGAAGTAGAGCCCGTCGCCGTCGTAGTAGTGTGCCAGCGGGATCGCGTAGCTGTCGTCGCCGTCGGCGAGTGCGAGCACGCCCGTTCCAGTCGTTTCCAGCCGCTCTTCGACCGTCTCGTCGTCCATTCCGAGGGTGTACGCGTATTCGATGTGGTCCATACGAAGCTCCCGAGAGGTTCGCTTCGACTGTACACCGCTGCGACGCATATTCCTTCCCCCCCGCGCCGCGGTTGCACCTTTCTGCAACGTATATATGCCCAGAACCACGACGGCGAAGTAATGAACGGGAACCGATTCGGCCGGCTCTTCCAGGTCACGACCTACGGCGAGAGTCACGGCGATGCGATGGGCGTGACTGTCTCGGGCTGTCCGGCCGGACTCGAACTCGACGAAGCGGACGTACAGGCCGAACTCGACCGGCGCAAGCCGGGACAGTCGATGATCACGACCTCGCGGGGCGAACCCGACGCGGTGACGATCAACTCCGGCGTTCAGGACGGTTACACTACCGGAACCCCGATCGGAATGGTCATCGAGAACAAGGACGCCCGATCGGGCAAGTACGAGCCGTACGTCACGGCCCCGCGGCCGAGCCACGGCGACTTCACCTACTCGGCGAAGTTCGGGACGCGCAACTGGGGTGGCGGCGGTCGCTCCTCGGCACGGGAGACGGTGAACTGGGTCGCCGCCGGTGCGATCGCGCAGAAGCTCCTCGATACCGAAGGCGTCCAAGTCAAAGCGCACGTAAATCAGATCGGCGACATCGAAGCGCCGGAGGTGTCGTTCGAGGAGATGCTCGAACACACCGAGGAGAACGAGGTTCGGTGCGCTCACCCCGAGACCGCGGCGGAGATGCGGGATCGGATCGACGAGTACCAGAAAGCCGGCGACTCGATCGGCGGGTCGATCTACTTCGAGGCACGGGGCGTCCCGCGCGGGCTCGGCGCACCGCGGTTCGACTCCTTCGCCTCGCGGCTGGGACAGGCGATGATGTCGATTCCGGCGACGACGGCGTTCGAGTACGGCCTCGGCAGCGAGGCCCGCGAGTGGACCGGCAAAGACCGCAACGAGGACTGGGAGTTCGACGAGAACGGCAATCCCGTTCCCGGGGGCAACAAACACGGCGGCCTCCAGGGCGGTATCACGACCGGTCAGCCGATCTACGGCGAGGCCACCTGGCACGCGCCGACCTCGATCCCGAAAGAGCAGCGGACGGTCGACTGGGAGACCGGCGAGGACAAAGAGATCCAGGTCGTCGGCCGCCACGATCCCGTCCTCCCGCCGCGAGCGGTTCCAGTCGTCGAGGCGATGCTGAACCTCACGATCCTCGACTTCATGCTGCTCGACGGCCGGATGAACCCCGACCGGCTCGACGATCAGCCGGGCGAGTACGACACCGACTATCACCCGTCGAGCCCCGACAACGAGTGACGGTCCAGTGAAACTCCGACGGGAATAGCAAATAATTGCCGACTCTATCTATTATCGCCTAACGAACGTCCGGTTATTTCGCGGTGATGTGTGTGTATCGTACACATATTAGGTCCCTCATCATCTTTCCTTGGTAACTTATAGCAAAGGCTTTAATCAATTCCTTCCGAAAGTTTCCGGTAGTGGCCCACTCGGGCCGTGAGCTCAGATATGACTGACGACGAACTCATCTGGCGAATCGCAGGTGGTTCCGGTGACGGAATCGCCTCGACGAGCCAGAACTTCGCGAAGGCCCTGATGCGAGCGGGCCTCCACGTATTCACGCATCGTCACTACCCGTCGCGCATTCGTGGTGGCCACACGTACACGGAAGTCCGCGTCTCCGCGGACGACGTGAAATCGCGTGGCGACGGGTACAACTTCCTCCTCGCGCTGGGTGACTCCTTCGCTCGGAACCCACAGGAGAACGCCTACTACGGCAACGAGGAGGTCAAACCGCTGTCGGAGAACCTCGACGAACTCGACGAAGGGGGCGTCATCGTCTACGACTCCGGACTGCTCGACACCGACGAGATCCCGGACTTCGACGAGCGCGTCGCGGAGAACGACTGGCACGTCTACGACATCGACCTCCGTACGATCGCCCGCGAGCACGGCCGCGAAGTGATGCGGAACACCGCGGGCGTCGCCGTCACCTGCGCGATCACCGGCATCGAACCCGAAGTCATCAAGAGCCTGATGGCGGACACGATGCCCGAGAAGATCTTCGAGCCGAATATGGCCGTCTTCGACGACGCCTACGACACCGTGCTCGAAGAGTACGACGCCGACACGCCCGACGTGTCGGTTCCGGACGGCGAGCACGACGAAGAGCAGGTGCTCATCTCCGGCTCGGACGCCATCGCCTACGGCGCACTCGACGAGGGCTGCCGCTTCATCGCGGGCTACCCGATGACGCCGTGGACCGAGGTCTTCACCATTATGTCGCAGAACCTCCCCGAGGTCGGCGGCATCTCCGAGCAGGTCGAAGACGAGATCGCCGCTGCGGCGCTCGCGCTCGGTGCTTCCCACGCAGGCGTGAAGGCGATGTCCGGATCCTCCGGCGGCGGCTTCGCGCTGATGTCCGAGCCGCTCGGCCTCGCCGAGATGACCGAGACGCCCGTCGTCCTCGTCGAGGCGATGCGCGCCGGTCCCTCGACCGGGATGCCGACGAAGCCGGAACAGGCCGACCTCGAACACGTCCTCTACACGTCGCAGGGCGACTCCCACCGCGTCGTCTTCGCGCCGTCCGACGCCGTGGAGGCCTACCAGCAGACGCGACGCGCGTTCCAGATCGCCTACGAGTACCAGATCCCGTCGATCGTGCTCTACGACCAGAAGAACGGGGGCGAACTGCAGAACGTGCCCGCGAGCGTCTTCGACGAGGAGCCGAACGCGGACCTCGGCTCTGTCATCACCGAGGCGGAACTGGCCGACGCACCGCACGACCCCTCCGGGAAGTACAACCGCTTCCAGCACGACGTCGACGACGGCGTCAGCCCCCGGTCCATCCCGGGTCAGAAGGGCGGCCGCTACCTCGCGACCGGCAACGAACACATGCCAGCGGGACACATCGCCGAAGATCCCGACAACCGCGTGAATCAGGTCGACCGGCGGATGCAGAAGATGGACGCCATCCGCGCCGACCTCGACGGCGACGAGGGCACGAACACCCACTACGGCCCAGCGGAGGCCGAATACGGCATTATGACGTTCGGTTCCCAGCAGGGCACCGTCGAGGAGGCTGTCGACCGACTGAACGACGGCGGCCACTCGGTGAAGATGCTCGGCGTCTCCGAGATGGCGCCGTACCCGGTCGAAGAGGTCACGGCGTTCGTCGAGAGCGTCGACGAGGTGCTCGTCGTCGAGATGAACGCCTCCGCGCAGTTCCGCGGGCTGACCCAGAAGGAGCTCGGCCGCTACGGCGAGAAGCTCTCGAGCCTGCTGAAGTACAACGGCAACCCCTTCGAGCCCGCCGAGATCGTCGACGGGTTCGTCACGAGTATCGTCGAGGACGGGACGCTGCCCGGCCACGAGACCAAGTTCGTCCCCGCAGCGAGTGATTAACTATGAGCGCATTCAGTGCAATCGGCGAACACGCCGAACACGACCGTAACGAGTACACGCCCGGCCTCGAACCGCAGCCCACCTGGTGTCCCGGCTGTGGTGACTTCGGGGTTCTGAAAGCCCTGAAAGGCGCGGCCGCCGAACTGGGCCTCTCCCCCGAGGAGATGCTCGTCGCCACCGGCATCGGCTGCTCGGGCAAACTGAACAGCTACTTCGACAGCTACGGCTTCCACACGATCCACGGCCGATCGCTCCCGATCGCCCGCGCGGCCAAGCTCGCCAACCCCGGTCTGACTGTCGTCGCGGCCGGCGGCGACGGCGACGGCTACGGCATCGGTGGCAACCACTTCATGCACACCGCTCGTGAGAACCACGACATCACTTACATCGTGTTCAACAACGAGATCTTCGGGCTGACGAAGGGCCAGACGTCGCCGACGTCGCCGAAAGGCCACAAGTCGAAAACGCAGCCGCACGGGTCGGCGAAGGATCCGATCCGTCCGCTGTCGATGTCGCTGAACGCCGGCGCGTCCTACGTCGCACGGACGGCCGCCGTCAACCCCAACCAGGCGAAAGACATCATCGTCGAGGCGATCGAGCACGACGGGTTCTCCCACGTCGACTTCCTCACCCAGTGTCCGACCTGGAACAAGGACGCAAAGCAGTACGTCCCGTACATCGACATCAACGACTCGGACGACTACGAGTTCGACAAGACCAACCGCTCGGAGGCCTCCGAGATGATGTTCGAGACGGAGACCGTCCTCCACGAGGGGACCGTCCTCACCGGCCGCTACTACGTCGACGAGGACCGTCCGTCCTACCAGCAGGAGAAACAGCGCATCGGCGAGCTCCCCGAGGAGCCGCTCGCAGAGCGCTACTTCGACGACGACTACGAGTGGGAACGCGTCTACGACTCGTTCCTCGACAAGCACAAGTAGTTACTCGGAATCGACGGCTGCGACGGCTCACGGCCCCACTCACGGGCGCATTTCGGTGTCGTGAGTTCGGTTTTTCTATTCGGAAGGTATTTTTTCCGCCAACCGAAACATACGAATATGGAAGCCACCTCGACGGAAGGCCGGATCCTCGACGTCCTCGAGGACGACGCCCAAGCGTCGTACGCTGAAATCGCCGAACGGGCGGACGTCTCGAAGCCGACGGTGCGGAAGTACATCCGGAAGATGGAAGAGGAGGGAATCATCGTCGGCTACTCCGCCGACGTCGACCCGAAGAAGCTCTCGGAGACGTCGATTGCGCTCGTCGGGCTCGATGTGGCCTCGGAGCGCTACGTCGAAGCGACGCGCGAACTCAAGTCGCTCGATGCGGTCGAGTCGCTGTACACCTCCTCGGGCGATCATATGCTTATGGCCGAGGTCCGCGCCCCGGACGGCGACGCGCTGGGCGAGACCATCTCCGAGAAGGTTCTCTCTATCGACGGGATCACCGCCGCACATCCCTCCTTCCTCCAGGAACGCCTGAAGTAACTCGACGGCCGCCCGCGTCGAGGATCCGACCCGGATTCGCGTCTGCACCCGTCTCCGCTTTCACTTTCACTCCGCATTGGGAACGCTATAGTGGCTTCCCCCGCTACCGTAGTGCGTCGCTGTCCGCCGGGCGAACGATCGTGATGGCTCGCACCCGCTACCGCCGAACGGCCGCACATTCACCCCGGAGAGGGCTTCGTCTCGAGCGTCCCCTCTGTCGGAGCAGCCGATGAGCGGTGAGACCCTGCCGGGCGTCGTGGAGAGCGATCCGTCGCGGATCGTCCTCCACGTGGATATGGACTGCTTTTACGCGTCCTGCGAGCGCCTCCGCGAGCCCGAACTGCGAGGTGAACCGCTCGTCGTCGGGATGGGCTACGAACACGGCGAGACGTTCGGCGCGGTCGCCACGGCCAGCTACGAGGCCCGCGAGTTCGGCGTCGACAGCGCTCAGCCGATCTCCCAGGCGCTCGAACGACTGCCCCGAGCCGGGGGCGCGCCCGGCAGCCACTCCGACGCTGCGGGCGACCCGAGCGGAACGGACGGAAAGGACGGAACGAGCGACCCCAACGCCGATGCCGACGGCGATGCCGATGCTGTCGGCTACTACCGCCCCGTCGATCTGGAGTTCTACCGCTCCGTCGCCGCGTCGGTCAAGGAGGTGTTGCACGACTGCGCCGACGTCGTCCGCGAGGTGAGTATCGACGAGGCGTATCTCGACGTGACCGACCGGACCGCCTGGCAGCGCGCACCTGACGGCGACCGGACGCTGGCGGAGGGGTACGCGCGGCACGTGAAACAGCGGATCGCCCGCGAGGTCGGTGTGCCCGCGAGCGTCGGCGTCGCGCCGAATATGTCGGCCGCGAAGATCGCGTCCGATCACGACAAACCCGACGGGCTCGTCGTCGTCGAACCCGGACGCGTCCGCGAGTTTCTGGACCCGCTCTCGGTCGAGGCGGTCCACGGCGTCGGCCCGGTGACGGCGGACCGACTCGCCTCGATGGGCGTCGAGACGGCCGGCGATCTCGCCGCGGCGAATCCCGACGAACTCCGGGCGGCGTTCGGCTCTCGGGGCGCGGAACTGTACGATCGGGCCCGCGGCATCGACGACCGCGAAGTCACGCCCACGGGGCGGCCGAAGAGCCTCTCGCGGGAGTCGGCGTTCGCGGAAGCGACCGACGACGACGGGGAGAAGCGAGAGACGGTGGCCGCGCTCGCCGCCGACGTTACGGCGCGGGCCCGCAACCGCGGTGCGACGTATCGGACGATCGGGATCAAGGTCGTCGTGCCACCGTACGACGTCAACACGCGCGAGCGGTCGCTGTCGGGGCCGGTCGACGACCCCGAACTCGTCGAGGACGTCGCGCTGGAACTGCTCGCGGAGTTCGAGGGCGAGCCCGCACGCAAGGTCGGCGTCCGGGTCTCGAATCTCTCCTTCGCCGACGGCGAGCAGTCCCAACTCGACGGCTGGGAGGGCGCTACCGACGTTGACGGAGGTGATCCCACCGCCGACACCGACGGCCGCTCGACGGCTTCGGCCTCGGTTTCGCAGGCCGAACACGACGGCCAGGCCTCGCTCGATCAGTTCGACCCCGGCGAGTAGCCGCCGCACGGGGAAGGAACTATGACCTGCGAGGGCGAGCACCCGATAGATGACCGAGGACACGGAGACGATCGCCGTAGCGAACGTCAGCGAGGGGCCGGGCGGTGACGGGAGCGACGATCCGGGGACGACAGTAGAGCTTCCGGTCGTCGACATCCTCACCGGCCGCGGGTTCGTCACGGGGAAGTCGGGGTCGGGGAAGTCGAACACGGCGTCGGTGATCATCGAGAACCTGCTCTCGAACAACTTCCCGGTCCTCATCGTCGACACCGACGGCGAGTACTACGGTCTCAAAGAGCGGTTCGAGCTGTTGCACGCGGGCGCCGACGACGAGTGCGACATCGTCGTCAGTCCCGAGCACGCCGAGAAGCTCGCGAACCTCGCGCTCGAACAGAACGTCCCGATTATCCTCGACGTCTCCGGCTACCTCGACGAAGGCGAAGCGCAGGAACTGCTGACGGAGGTCGCGAAGAACCTCTTTGCGAAGGAGAAGAAGCTCAAGAAGCCGTTCCTGATGCTCGTCGAGGAGTGCCACGAGTACATCCCCGAAGGCGGCGGGATGACCGAGGCGGGGAAGATGCTCATCAAGATCGGCAAGCGCGGCCGGAAGCACGGCCTCGGGATCGTCGGCATCTCACAGCGCCCCGCCGACGTCAAGAAGGATTTCATCACGCAGTGCGACTGGCTCGTCTGGCACCGACTGACCTGGAACAACGACACCAAGGTCGTCGGACGGATTCTCGGCGCAGAGTACGCCGACGCGATCGAGGAGATGGACAACGGCGAGGCGTTCCTCGTCACCGACTGGTCCGAGTCGCTCCGCCGAGTCAAGTTCCACAAGAAGCGGACGTTCGACGCGGGTGCGACGCCCGGCCTCGACGACTTCGAGCGGCCCGACCTGAAGTCGGTCGACGGCGACCTCGTCTCGGAACTGCAGGACATCTCCGACGAACGAGCCAGACGCGAGAGCGAGATCGCCGACCTTCGCCAGCAGCTGGAGAAGAAAGAGGCGCGGATCCGCCAGCTCGAACGCGAACTCGACGAGGCGAAGGACCTCTCCCGGATGGCCGACCAGTTCGCACAGGCGATGTTCCAGACCGCCGAAGCGCCGTACCGCGGCGGCGACGGCCGGAATCTGTCCCGACCGGAAGACCACCAGGCCGCACTCGATCAGTACGACGACCCAACCAGCGCGGACGCATCGGGCGACGATAGCACGGACGAGTCGTCTGCGAACCCCGGAGAGCGGGAAGACGCCGTCACCGCTGCGGCGGCCGGGGCGTATCCGGGACTCGACGTAGACCTCGACGCCGGGGACGGCGACGGAATCGGTCCCGGAGCGTTCGGACTCGGTGTCGCCTCGGACGTCGACGTCGAGCCAGAGCGCGCACACGAGGAGACCGCGGCACTCACGGGCCGCGCGGACGTCGTCGAGCGCCTGCGTAGCGTCGTGGCGTCGCTGCCGCCGGCGTCACAGCGGATGCTCGCGTTCTACAGCCAGATCGACGCCTGCGATCCCGTCGACGCGCACGTCGCCGCCGGCGAGGTCGGCGACAAGCATCTCGCGTACAGCCGGAACCGACCGCTCCGCCGGGCTGGCTTCGTCGAACACGTCGGGCGCGGGCGCTACGCCTACGCGCTCCCGGCGCTCGTGCGCGAGGAGTTCGCCGACAGACTCGACCGAGACGAACTGCGCGACGTCGTCAGAGCGGTCGAGGCGGCGTTTCGGCCCGACGTGCAGTCGGAGCTGGAACTAGCGGGCGGTGCAAGCGGCGACGCGCACGTGAACGACGCGGCCGGCGACGGGCGAGAGACCGACGCGGCCAACGCTACGCAAGGGACCGACGCGGCCAGCGATGTACACGGGGACGACGTGGCTAGCGACGCCGGGGAGCGCAGCGCGACGGCAGAGGAGCGGGACGGTGACGCAGTCCCCGCCGACACGGACGACTGAGCGCGAGTTAGTCGACTCAGAGCGGTTCGACGAGCGACTCCAGCGCCGCGCGGGGGTCGTCCGCCTTCGCCACGCCGGAGGCCAGCAGAATTCCGGACGCGCCGAGTTCGGCTGCGGTCGCGACGTCGTCGCCCGAAGAGATCCCCGCGCCGCAGTAGACGTCGACGTCGTCGTCGACGCTGCCGGCGGCCGCGACTGCGTCCTCGACGATTCCGGGGTCGGCCGTCGCGACCGAGACGTCACCGCCGATCAGCTCCGGCGGCTCGACGGCGACGCTCTCGGGAGAGAGCGCGGCGGCTGCACCGATCTGTGCGGGGTTGTTCCCGCAGACGCACGTCTCTAAGTCGGCGCGCTCGGCCGCGCGGACGGCGGCGTCGACGTCGGCGAGCTTCAGACGCCTCTCCGAGTGGTTGACGAGCGTTCCGACCGCGCCCGCGCCGGCGGCCGACTCGGCGAGGGTGCTGCCGGTGTGGCTCCCGTAGTCGTTCGGGTCGACGTGCTGAGCCCACGTCTCGACGCCGGTGTCGGCCACGCGCGCAATGTCGGCGGCCTGGGGGGCGACCGCGATACGCGCACCGGAGGCGTCTGCGACGTCGCGGGCGGCGGTCGCGACCTCGATCGGGTCGCACGGATACGCTTTGAGATTGACTAGGATGAACACGTTCGGGCGTGTGCGCTGCGGTACGAAATAGGTTGCTTCTCGGGCGCTCTGAGGGCATTTGCCCCCTGTCCGAGAGCAACGGGAGTCAGAGACCGCGTCGTCAGTCTTTGCGCTTGACGACGTCGCCGAGGGTCGTCGTCGTCGACGAACTACCCGACCACTCGCTGTCCTCGCTGCTCCCGCCCTCGACGAGCGAGATCTCGAGTTTGCGTTCGAGTTTCTTCTGTACCTCGTCGGAGGGGAGGATGTCGCCGCGTTCGAGCTTGCGGATCAGACTCGCCTTCTCGTTGAGCGACTGCGCGAGGTCCTCCTGGCTCATACTGCGGTCCTCGCGCGCTTCGCGGATCCGGCGATCGTAGTCCGAGGCGATCTCGTCCATATCGTCGAACATATCGCGTCGCCGCCGGCTGGAGCCGCCGGACGAGCCGCTTCCGGCGGTCGAGGACGCGCTGGAAGCGCCGCCCGAACCGGACGACTTGCCGGAGGAACTCGACGTCGAGTACTTCGTCGACTGAGAGGAACTCGACTCAGTGCGGACCTCGGTGCCGAACTCCTTGCAGTCGTCGCACAGTTCGAGTTCGGCCCCTTCGACCTTGACCGTCGTCAGGGACGGCCGTTCCTTGCCGCACATCTCGCACTGGGGCATATACTCCGTCGTAGTCGAGGGGACGATATAAAGCACACGCCGGCCGTGCGCTCGCGACGCCACACAGCCGTCGGTCTGGCTCGATCTCGTCGACCCCGTCCGGCGGACCGACTCCGCTAGGAGGGTCGCGCGCCGAGTTCGACCGTCACGGTCCGCTCGCTCCCGTCGCGAAGCAGCGTCAGTTCGACGCTGTCGCCGGGGCGCGTCTCCAGCGCGAGGTAGCTACCGAGGTCTTCGGTCGTCTGAAGCGGTCGCCCGTCGACCGAAAGGAGAACGTCGCCACCGATCCGGACCCGCTGGCCGTCGACGACGCGGGTCTCTGCCCCACCGCGAACGAGGCCCGAAGCGGGGCCGTCGTCGTCGACGACGGTCACGAGCACACCGCGCGGCTGCGCCAGCCCGTTCACGCGCGCCAGATCTGGCGTGACCCCGAGCAGCGAGAGACCGATGTAGGAGTGCTCGTAGGAGCCGTCTTCGACGAGCGCCGGGACGACGCGCTGGGCGAGAGCAGCTGAGATGCCGAACGCGATGTTCTCACCGCCCCCGGAGCTGATCACGGCCACGACCCGGCCGTCGAGAGAGACGAGCGGCCCGCCGCTGTTCCCCGGGTTGACCGCCGCGTCCGTCTGGATCGCATCCGGGATCCGCGCTCCGGTCGGGGCCGGGATCCACCTGTCGACGCCGCTGACGATCCCCGCCGTGACGGAGCCGTCGAGGTCGAAGGGGTTGCCGATGGCGACGACCTCCTGTCCGACGACGGCGGCGGTCTCGGCGAACGGCAGCGCGTCGGAGTCGGGAGCGGAGGCGGGGAGTTCGACGACCGCCAGATCGCTGTGGGGGTCCGTGCCGACAATCCGCCCGCTGCTCCACCGTCCGCCGGGGAATCTGACCTGGGCGGTCGACGCGTCGTCGACGACGTGAGCGTTCGTGACGACGTGAGAGGGCGCGGCGACGAACCCGCTGCCCTGCCCGTCGTAAGTCCGCACGAGGACGACCGAGTCACCCGTCTGTCGGTACACGCGGGTGTACGGGCTCGGCTCGGCCGTTTCCTCGGCCGCAGACGTCGGCGGCGTCTCGGTCGTGGGAGCGTCAGTCGGTGGCGATGTCGACGTCGGCGCGGGCGAGTCCGTGCCCGCGCGCGGAGCGGTCGTGTTACAGCCCGCGAGCGCGGTGAGAACCCCTGTCCCGGCGAACTCGAGAAAGCGCCTTCGCGTCGAGGGTACGTCGTCCATCGGTACCCCGGTTCGGGGGAGAAGCACTTGTGTGCTCCGCTGTCACTTTCGGAACCGCCGCGAAAAACTGGAGCGGGCTACGAGAGGTCCGACCACGCGCCCCAGAAGCGCTGGAGCGCCGTCAGATGGCCGACGACGGCGAAGAAGACTAGGAGCCAGCCGACCACGGTGAGTCCGACGACGGAGGCCGGAACCGCCGGCAGTGCGAGCGAGGCGGCGGCGACGACTCCCGCGATGCCGATGAGCGCGAGTCGGTCCGCGCGGCCGACGAGCCCTCCGTACTCGCGACCGAGCCCGACAGCCTGGATCTGTGTGCCGAGATACGACGTCATCAGGACGCCCGTGACCGCCGCGAGTCCGAGCCCGTAGCCGTCGATCCCGGCCGCGAGGCCGACGAGCATCGCGATGTCCGCGTAGCGATCGAGGACGTGATCGAGCAGGTCGCCGCCCTCACTGGAAACGCCCTGCGCTCGCGCGAGCGCGCCGTCGACGAGGTCCAGCCAGCCGTTGGCGAAGACCAGCAGGGCGCCCAAGACGTACCACAGCGGCGTCGCGAGGTAGAACGCGCCGCCGGCCGCGACGGCACAGCCGAAGGCGACGACGCTGACGCCGTCCGGGGTCAGTCCGAGCCGGTCTGCGGCCGCGACGAACGGCCCGAGCAGTCGGTCCGCGAGGTCGCGATACTGATCGAGTGTCACAGGTAGTCGATGAAGTCGACGACCCCCACTCGGGGCTCTGCGGTGCCCTCGATCGCGGCCACGACGTCGTCGGCGACCGCTTCGGGCGTTTTCTCTGTCGTGTCGACCTCCCAGACGGCGCTGTCGCCGTGTCGTTCGACCGCTTCGGCGAGGATCACGTCGAGCGCTTCGCTCTCGGCGTTCTCGGTCACAGAGGCTTCCGCTTCGCCGCGCTCGCGGAGTCGCGGCTTCAGCGTCTCGGGGTGACAGCGTAGTACGACTACCCGCTCGGCGCCGAGGAGATGCGAGAGGTGTGACTCGACGAGCGTGTCGCCGTCACCGGCTTGCGATTCGTGCTCGTCGAGCCACTCCTCGACGGCGTCGAGGTCGGCGACTAGCGTATCGCGCTCGGCGTCGCGCTCTTCGAAGAGGTCGGCGTCGCGGATCGCGTCGTTGAGGTGGACCACGTCGACGTCGATCCGCTCGGCGACGAGTTCGGAGACGGTCGTCTTCCCCGTCCCGGGCGTGCCGGTGAGCGCGACGCGCGTCACAGCTCGGTCGCCTCCGGCCGGAGATCGGCGACGACGTCGTTGAGCACCTCCACCGCACGCTTGGTCTCCTCACGGGTGCCGCAGGAGACGCGGACGCACTCGGGGAGCCCGAAGCTCGAGGTGTCGCGGATGATGACGCCGCGTTCCTGACTCGCGGCGGCGACAGCCGAGGCATCGCCGACCTCACAGAGGACGAAGTTGCCGCCGGAGGGCCACGTCGGGACGTCGAGGTGGTCGTGGTAGTACTCGCGGGCCCATCGGGCGGTCTCGATCGACCGTTCGAGGTGCTCGTCGTCGTCGAGCGCGGCGAGTGCGGCGCGGCAGCCGAGCTCGTTGGCGGCGAACGGTGTGTTCACTCGGGCGTAGGCGTCGGCCCACGCCTCTGGGACGGCCGCGTAGCCGATCCGTAGGCCGGCGAGCCCGTAGGCCTTCGAGAACGTCCGGAGCACGGCCACGTTGTCGTACTCCTCGAGGAGTTCGACCGAAGACGGGTGGTCGGCGTACTCGGCGTACGCCTCGTCGACGGCGAGCAGCGTGTGGTCGTCGAGGCTCTCTGCGATCGTCCTGATCTCCTCGCGCGGCAGCGTCGATCCAGTGGGGTTGTGGGGCGTCGTCACGTAGACGATCCGTTCGCCGTCGTACGCCGACAGGACGCCGTCGGCCGTCTGCTCGAAGTCGTCGTCCTTCGAGATCCGATACCCCGACGCCTCCCCGTGGTGATACCGGGCCGACATCGGGTAGTAGGAGAATCCCGGCTCCGGAACGAGGATCTCGTCGCCGGGTTCCAGAAACGCCCGTGAGAGATAGTCGATCGCCCCGTCCGCGCCCGCGCTCACCCACACTTGCGACGCGTCGATCCCCCACTTCTGGGCGATGCGGTCGGTGAGATCCGTGTGCGACGCCTTCGGATAGACGTTCACCTCGGCCGCGCCGCTCTCGACGGCCGCGACGGCGTCCGGACTCGGACCGTGTGGGTTCTCGTTCGACGACAGTTTCGTCAGATCCTCGGGGTTCATCCCGAGGTCGCGGGCCACCTCCTCGGCCCCACGCCCAGGTACGTACGCCTCGTGCGCGGAGAGGTCCCTCGGTTGCATACTCGTACGCTGTTGCCCGCGGGTCTTTAAGGGTACGTCTCCGAACCGGATCGGACACCTGACGCCCGCCGGAGCGAACGTGCATTTATCAGTGAAGACGGAGCCAGCGACCACGTGACGTAGCTTCCGCCCCGCGCTGCGCTGCGGTTGTTCGGCACACCGGCGTGGGAAGCGGACGGTGCAGGTGCCGACTGTTCGCCCCACGCGGACCCCAGCAATGACCGCTACAGCGACGCCGCCACCGACTCGGCGGCCCGAAGCGAGAGCGCGGCGATCGTCAGCGTCGGGTTCATCGCACCGCCGGTGGGGAACACCGACGATCCGACGATCCAGAGG
This sequence comes from Halobellus sp. Atlit-31R, assembly GCA_003665935.1. Taxonomy (GTDB): domain Archaea; phylum Halobacteriota; class Halobacteria; order Halobacteriales; family Haloferacaceae; genus Haloquadratum. The sequence goes on from QPLR01000008.1 coordinate 45,550, forward strand.
TTCCCGAGGTCGTGGGCGCGGCACTCGGCGTCGACGACGCTCTGGTCGGGGTCGGCCCCCATCCGCGTCGTCCCCATCTGGTGGTACGCCGGACCGGTAGCCTCGGGTCCGACAGTCCACTCGATCGAGGCACCGAGCTCCTCTAAGATCGCGTGCTGGATCTCGTTGGCCCGGCGGAGCACACGCTCGGTTCGCTCCCCGAGTGACCACTCGACGTGTGGGACTGGATTCCCGTGGTCGTCGCGGCGCTCCGGATCGAGGGTCACTCGGTTGTCACCGTCCGGCAGCTGTTCTACGAGGCCGCCGACCGCGACGTGAGTACCGTAGGAGTCGTCGAGCTGGTCGGCCAGCTCGTCGCCCCACGTGTCCGCACCGAGTGCCTCGATGACCGGCGAGGGGCCGGCGTAGTTGAGGAACTCCAGTTTCATCCCCTCGATCGGCTCCGTGTCGTCGTAGAACTGGTGCGTCTCGCTGGTGTTGAAGCCGACGTGATTCTGGCGCGTCGGCTCGTCGAGCCGCCCGCCCGCGCCGGCGAACAGGTGGTCCATAAAGAACCGACCGACTGCACCCGAGGAGTTCGCCAGTCCCTCGGGATGCTGTTCGGACGCCGAGAGTAACAACAGTCGCGCGTTCTCGACGCCGCCGCAGGCGAGGACGAACTGGCTCGCGGGCTGTCGCCGTTCGGTGCCGTCAGGCGTCGCGTACACTGCCGCCTCGATAGTGGTGCCTGCCGCGTCGTGTTCGAGACGCTGCACGGGAACGCGGTCGAGCACCCGTGCGCCAGCGGCTTCGGCCTTCGCGACGTGCGACTCGGCGGTGTACTTGGCACCGGAGGGGCAGATCGGCTTGCACGTGCCGTACCCCTGACAGGGCGCTCGCCCGTCGTACGGCTCCGAGTTGCGCGCGTTCGGAACCGAGTGCATATCGATCTCCAACCGCTCGCAGGCGTCTGCGAAGAGCGAATCCGAGTAGGAGGGCGGAAACGCCGGCAGCGGAAACGGCTCTTCACGAGGCGGCGCGTACGGGTTGTCCGTCGCGCCCGCGACGCCGAAGGCTCGCTCGGCGGCCGCGTAGTAGGGCCTGAGATCGTCGTAGTCGATCGGCCAGTCGACGCCGACACCGTAGCGCGTCTGCATCTCGAAGTCGCGCTCGTGGAGTCGCATCACCATCCCCTGCCAGTGCAGCGTCGAACCGCCGACGCCCTTCACGCGCGCCGCGTTCAGCGGGTAGTGGCGTCCTTCGGTGGAGTACGCGTCGCGCGGACCGCCCATCTCCCAAGGATCGCCCATCCCCGGTCGGACGTGTCGCTCCTGCTGTTCCCTGCGCGCTGTGAACTCGAAGCGCGGCCCGGCTTCGAGGACGACGACGTTCGCGCCCGCTTCCGCGAGCCGGTGGGCGATGAGCGCGCCGGTCGGTCCGGAGCCGACGACGCAGACGTCCGCGTCTGCGGACGGGGTTCGGTCGAGCCCGTCACCGACGCCGCCGTCCGAACCGCCACCTCCGTCGCTAGCGCCCATCTGCACCTCCGCCGCGGTCGCCGGCGGCTGACGAAGACATCCCCCCGCGCTGGTAGCTCTCGATGCCGCCGGGATACCCGATCGGGTTCTCGATCCCGACGAGGCGGCCGCCCGTCGGCGACGAGTAGAACGCGAAGAGCAGGTCGTTGACGACGTAGAATCGGATCTGCTCCGAGATCGGTCCGTCGGGGTCGGGATCGGCGGTCTCGACGCCGAGATCACGAAGGAGGCCGTCTCTGGTCTCGACGTCGAGCTCTGCGTACGGACGCCCGCGCCAGTCGCGGGCGACGGCGTCGAGCTGCGCGGCCGCCTCCCGCAGCCCCTCCCGGTAGGCCGGACGGTTCGCGAGACGGCCCAGCACGTACGTGTCGACGAACTCACGGCGGCCGTCGACGCCGGTCGGATAGAGCACCTCGGCGGCCGCGTCGAGGAGATCCAACAGGTCCGTCGACAGCGTCGGCTCCGCAGCAGCCTGCAAGTCCGCGGTTCCGTCCGTCTCAGCGTCCGCTCGCGGCGGTTCGAGTCGTCCGGCGAGTACGCCGCCACCGACAGTCGCCCCCGCTGCCGTCAGCGCCGTCAGCGCGTCGCGTCGCGTCAGTTCCACGCCAGGGATTAGGTTAGCCTAAACTTATGGGTTACCCTTCGCGACTGGCAGCCGGCGCACCGCGTGCGAATCACGCGCGTCAGGGCGGTGCGGCTGCTGCGTGGCGTGAAGACAGCAGAGGAGAGCCGACGGACGCTACGGGATCCGAACGTCGTGTTCGAGGACGCCGACGCCTTCGACTTCGACTTCGACGGTGTCGCCGTCCGAGAGCGGCCCGACGCCCGCGGGGGTGCCGGTCGCGATGACGTCGCCCGGTTCCAGCGTCAGATACGTCGTGATCTCCTCGATGAGGTCGGGAACGGTGAACGCCAGGTGATCGCGCGACGACGACTGCTTCGTCTCGCCGTTGACGCGGAGTTCGACGCTGGCGTCGTCGGGAACCTCGTCGGGACTTGCGAGGACCGGTCCCATCGGCGCGGCGTTGTCGAAGGCCTTGCCGCGGACCCAGTTTTTCTCCTGGCGCTGGTCGTCGCGGTTCGAGAGGTCGTTGAAGCAAGTGAAGCCGGCGACGTACTCCATCGCGTCCGCAGCGTCGACGTTCCGCGCCTGCTCGCCGATGACGACGGCGATCTCCGCCTCGTGGTCGATGCGCTCCTTGCCGGCAGGGAGCGTGACCGTGTCGCCGTGCCCGGCGAGCGTGTTCGGCGGCTTCAGGAACAGGAGCGGCCGGTCCGGAATCTCGTTGTCCATCTCCGCGGCGTGGTCGGCGTAGTTACGGCCGATGCAGACGATCTTCTCCGGATCGCTCGGTGGCAGCACGTCCACTGCGTCGAGGTCGTACGTCTCGCCGCCGAACGAGACGGAGTCGCCGTGCCATTCGCCCTGTCGGATCGACCCTGCCGGGTCTCGGAATCTAACGGTGTGCACGTCGGAGGCCACGGCACGGCGATGTTTCGTTCTTTCTATCCCGGAAACGGTGGCGGCCGCCGGGCGTGCGGAACGGCATCAGTTCCCCGACTGAGCGGGAAGTTGCGGCGCGAGCCACGCGACGAACGCGTCCATACTCCGCGACTGGAGCCAGACCGTGCCCGTACCGCTGAACTCACAGACCAGGCCTTCGCCGCTCGTGAGCGTCGACCGCAGCCCGCCGACTCGACGAACCGTGAAGTCCAGCGAGTTCTCGAACGCAACGACGTGGCCGGTGTCGATGACGAACGGCGCTTCCTCGGAGATCTCGACCGGGTGGATCGCTCCGTAGCTCGACAGAAACAGCGGTCCCGTCCCGCTGACTTTCAGGAGAAACAACCCCTCGCCGCCGAAGAACGTCTTTCCGCCGCCGAACTCCGTGTCCACGTCGAGACCGGCATCCCCCGCGAGATACGAGCCGGACTGGACGTACACCGTCTCGTCACGGAGTTCGCGGTGGGTGATGTCGCCCGGGAGCGGGGGTGCAAACTGGACATCCCCGCCGGTTTCCGCGGTGAACGTGTTCTGAAAGAAGCTCTCGCCGGCCAGCGAGCGCTTGATCGAGGAGAGGAACCCACCGGTCGCGTTCGTCTCCATTTGGATCGTCCTCTCGTGGGAGACCATCGCCCCCGCTTCGGCGCGGATCGACTCGTCGGCGTCGAGTGAGACGGTCAGGAGCGCGAACGAAGGCTGGTAGTCGATCTCGTGGTCCATACGGGAACGACGACGGCTGAGGATATATACGTGATCACTGCCTGTCACTTAGGTGCCGTTTGCTTGATCGACAGTACGCTTTATTGTCGGCCCCGGAGAATGAATCAACGGACGATGACGATGGAACTCACCTGGCACGGCCACTCCACGTGGCACGTCGACGTCGACGGTACGACATTCCTGATCGATCCGTTCTTCTCGAATCCGAAGACCGACCTCTCGGCGGGCGACGTCGAGACGCCGGACTACCTCCTGCTGACGCACGGCCACGCCGACCACATCGGCGACGCCGACGCCTTCACCGACGCGACGGTCGTCGGCGTGCCGGAGCTGACCGGCTATATGGAGGAGGAGGTCGGGTTCGGAGAGAGCATCGGGATGAACATCGGCGGCACCGTCGAGTGCGGCGAGGCGTTCGTGACGATGCACCGCGCAGACCACACCAACGGGCTCAACACGGGGTACGAACACAGCCTCGGGATGCCGACCGGCTTCCTCATCAGCGACAAGAAGCCGACCCAGGAGTCCGACGCGGACGCGACGACGTTCTACCACGCCGGCGATACCGGCCTGATGTCCGAGATGAAAGACGTCATCGGACGGTACCTCGAACCCGACGCCGCCGCGCTTCCCGTCGGCGATCACTTCACGATGGGGCCGACGCAGGCCGCCGTCGCGACCGACTGGCTCGGCGTCGATCACCTCTTCCCGATGCACTACGACTCGTTCCCGCCGATCGAGATCGACACCGACGACGTCGTCCGCGAGGTGAAGGCGACGGGCGCGTCGGCGGAAGTCCACGTCCTCGACGGCGACGAGTCGTTCACACTGGAGTGAGTAACCTTTAGGACGGTTCCTTCCGTCCCACCGGACGGAATGAGCGACATTCAGACTTCGACCGTCAGCGAGGAAGGGTTCGCGAGCACCAGCCAGGTGGGCGACTTCGAACTGATGATCGACGCCCTCGACGAGGCTGGGCCGAATCCGAACGCGGTTCTCGTCGCCGACTACGCCTCCTGTTTCCTCCCCGCGTTCCGCGTCGGTGCGCAGCAACGCGGACACGACGATCTGGGGACGGTCCAGATCGACGCCGACGCGGACCTCGACGGTGACGACGATCTCGAAGCGATCCGCTTCGACATCTACGTCGAAGCCGACCTCGACGACGAATCGCTCACCGAGATTCTCGACCGCGCGAAGGACGTCTGCCACGTTCACGCCGCGCTCCGTGAGGAACTCCGCGCCGACATCACCGTCCACGGCGACGCGTTCTAACCGGGACTGCCCCGGTAGTGGCGTTCAGCGCCGATGGTACGCCCGGAAGCTCATCGCCTGCCCGTCGGCGATGATCACGTCCCGGCCCTCGGGGTCCGGGAGATCGGGCTCTTCGACTTCGTCGTGTGAAACGTACGGTTCGGCGGGTTCTGGGACGTCCTCGGAGTAGACGTACGGGCTGTTCGGCTGACTCTGCATACTGGATGGAATGTCCTGCTGATATATAAGTGTTTGTCAGACGTTACCACGCCCCAAGTGTCAGTCGTCCGCAGCGGTAGGGACGCCGGTCTCGATCTCGGTGCCCAGGAGATCGAGGAACGCCGCGAGCCACTCCGGATGGTCGGGCCACGCCTGACCCGTGACGAGGTTACCGTCGACGGTCACTTCGTCGACCCACGAGCAACCGGCGGCTTCGACTTCCGCGCGAACGGCCGGGTACGCGGTCAGTTCGTAGCCGTCGAGGACGCCTGCGGCCGCGAGGATCTGCGGGCCGTGACAGACCGCCGCGACGGGTTTGTCCTCCTCGAAGAAATGCCGGACGGCGTCGAGGACTTCATCGTAGGTGCGGAGATACTCGGGGGCCCGGCCACCGGGAACGACGAGGGCGTCGTAGTCGCTCGGGTCGATCTCGTCGAACGTGGTGTTCACCTCGAAGTCGTGGCCGCGCTCTTCGAGGTAGGTCTGGTCGCCGCGGAAGTCGTGAATCGCCGTCTTAACTGTCTCTCCGGCCTCCTTTTCGGGACAGACAGTGTCGACCTCGTGGCCGACCATCTCCAGCGCCTGGTACGGAACCATCGTCTCGTAATCCTCGCCGAAGTCGCCGACGATCATCAGGATCTGTTTGCCCATAGTGCGTCGGAAGGAACGGACCGGAAGCGGTTATAATTATTGTCCGTAGTGAATTACCGGTCAACAGACAGTTACCGCTGGCCCGTGAGGAGGTCAGGAAGCTCCGCGAGCGTGTCGAGCACGTAGTCGGGTTCGATCGGCGACGCGGCGAGTTCCGCTTCGTCTGTCACACCTGTCCGGACGAGCGCCGTCGTCATTCCGACCGATTCGCCGAGAGCGATGTCGGTGTCGAGGCGATCGCCGACGACGAGCACGTCCTCGGCGGGGAGTCCCAGGCGGTCGAGCGCCATTCGTCGCGCCGCGTCGCTCGGCTTGCCGAAGACGGTCTCGGGCTCCCGTCCGGCGACGTTCGCGATCGCGTCGATCACCGCCCCAGAGCCGGGGATGTCGCCCTCCGCTGCGGGGATCACGATGTCGGGATCGGTTCCGAGGAACGTGACTGCGTCGTCTTCGAGCAGCCACAGGCACTCCCGGAGCGTCTCGTAGTGGAACTCTCGGTCGACCGACGCCACGAGGACGTCCGGCGTCACACCGCCGTCTCCCCGCGGGCCGGCGTCGTTGCCGTCGGTCGAACTGCCGCCCGTGATACCCTGTGGATCGATCCGGGAGACCGAGAGCCCCGCCGACCGGAGGAGTTCGATCAGGCCGGACTCACCGACGACTGCGATCTCGTCTTCGGCGTGGTGCTCGGTGAGATACGTCGTGGTTACTGTGCCGGCGGTGATGACCTCGTCGACGTCGACGGCGACGCCGGCGCGGCCGAGTCGCCGCTCGTACGCCGACGGCAACTTCGTCGGGTTGTTCGAGACGAACAGTCGACGGAGTCCCGCGCGTTCGACCGCTGTCAGGCCCGCTTCGGCCCCCGCGATCGGCTCCTCGCCCCGCACCAGCGTTCCATCGACGTCGAAGATGACTCCACGGACATCCATCGGTTAGAGTTGGGCCGACACGGTGTTGAACGTAGCGGGCGCGACGACGACCTACGGGAGCGAGCGGTGTGGGCGCTGTGGTCGGACCGACAGCCGGCCCGTAGTACGGTCGCCCTACTCCCGTTCCAAAAATGAGACGGTAAACCGATCTGATACGGAAAGAACGATATACGCGACGGTCCAGAGGACAGATGTGACGAACTCCCAGCTCACTCTCATCCAGATCGACAACTACGGTCCGTGGACTGTGACGCCGGAGCCGCGCCGCGAGATGGACCTACAGACGCTCCAATCGCGTCTCTTCGCCGACCTCGCCCAGTTCGTCGGCAGCCGCGACGGGTACGTCTTCTTCACCCGCTTCGACAATATGGTCGCGATAACCAACGGGCTCGACAAGGACGACCACCAGCTCCTCCAGGAGTCGATCGGGAACCGATATCCGGTCACGATCAGTCTGGGGACGGGCACCGACGCGTCGCCGGTCGAAGCGCTCGAAGCGGCGACGGCGGGCCTCCAGCGCGCCGGCTCCGCACAGGATGGCGACCGCCGCGAGGTGCTCGCCGGCGAGTATCTCTCCGAGAGTCGACGGACGCCGTCGGACGTCCAGATCGCGCACTTCGACGTCAACGACGCCACGGGGAAGTACACCGACCGGCTCAACGAGTTCGACTCGTTCATCCAGATCGAACAGGGGTACGCGGCGCTGATGCAGTACCTCCGCGAGGAGTACGGTGGACTCTCCTTCTTCGTCGGCGGCGACAACATCATCTCGATCTGTCCCGCGATGGACGAGGCCGATTACCGCGACGCGATCTCGCACGTCGAGGCCGAGGCCGGCGTCGAACTCAAAGTGGGCGTCGGCATCGCCGAGAACCCCCACGTGGCGGGGATGGACGCGAAGCACGCCCTCGAGGAGTGCCGGCACCACGGAACGGACGTCGAGATGGAACTGCCGACCGAAGACGTCGGTATCACGACGGACTGAGCGATCCAACTACCCACAGAGCCCGGCCCGCGAATTTTCGACGAGGAAAATTCGGTTTTCGGATAGCAAAAAGATATTTCTATAGGTCGAAGTATTAAGTCGGTGGAAGCCCAACAGTTGAACTGAGATGAGCACTCAACAGACCGTCCGACAGCGGGCCAACGAAGTCGAAGGGAGCGAAGCGCTCCGCATCGACGCCGAGAAGGCGACCCAGCTCGTCGACGCACTGAACACGGATCTGGCGTCGACGTACGTTCTCTACCACCAACTGAAGAAGCACCACTGGAACGTCGAGGGGGCGGAGTTCCGTGACCTCCACCTGTTCCTCGGCGAGGCGGCGACGGACGCCGAGTCGTTCGCTGACGAACTCGCAGAGCGGGTCCAGGCACTCGGCGGCGTGCCGGTGGCCGGGATGGACGCGCTTACCGATCACGCCCCCGTCGAGGCCGAAGACGAGGACGTCTACGACGTGCGCACGTCGCTGCGGAACGATATGGAAATGTACGGCGACATCATCGAGACGCTCCGCGAGCACGTCGAGCTCGCGGCGAACCTCGGTGACCAGACGACCGCACATCTCCTCCGCGAGAATCTCATCGAAGTCGAGGAGGCGGCCCACCACATCGAACACTACCTCGAAGACGACACGCTCGTCGCGCGAACCGAGTGAGAGCGCCGTCGGTCGAACGACTCGTCACGCCACCCGGACGAGCCTCTCTTCGCGCCACCGCGGTTACGGCTGTCACTCTCCGGGCGTCACCGCGGCGTCGGCGTCCAGCGCGATCCACCCGTCGCTGTTGCCCGCCTCGGTGAAGACGACGCGATCCGGCGACGATCGGTGCGTCGTGACTTCGGTCGTCGGTCCGGCCGGGACCCGCTCGCTGTTCCGACCGTCCGAGTCCACTGCGTCGATATCGTCCATCGAAGGTGGATCGCAGTTCCGCGGAGATAAGTTTTTGGTGCGCCTAAAGCACGATGGGGGCGCGCGCTGAGGGAGTTCGCGACCACCGAGTTTCCAGATTGATCTCAGTACTGAGACGGCTCGAAATTATTTCCGGCAGTTCGATCCGAAGGCCGAAAACGAGCGGATAATCACCCGCAGCTGTGCGTTTTTGCCCGTTCGGACGTTCAGTACAAGTATGAGTAGACTAGCCTCGATTCGACGCGAACGCGACCGCATCAACGTCCCGCTGTTCGCCGCCGGCGCTCTGACAGCGCTCGCGAGCGCCGCCGGAGCCGCACTGATGCTGAGCCACGGCGACATCGTCACCGCGCTCGGCCTCGGGCTTATGATCGCGGCCGGCGCGCTTATGAGCGGGATCGGCCTGTCGACCGACGCGAGCCTCTGAGCGGTCTCGTCGACGCGACCCCGTCTCACTACGACCGGCGGCTCCCCCGTGGGTGCCGCATCCGACGACGCATTCGTCCCGCTGTTCCGTTTCCCCCGAACGATGACACCTGTCTCCGTCCACGCCCGACCGTCCGAAGCGCCGATGCACTGTTCTCTGACCGATCCGAGAGCGACGCCGACGGCGGAGTCTCACGGCGCGCCCGGAGGATGGTCTCGTGACTGATCGCGGCGCTCTCGAGGCCGAGACGCTGATGCTGCTGCTGGCGCTTCTGGTCGTCGTGTTTCTGCTCGGCGTCGGCACGCTCCAGTACCTGCTCACGGGCGATCCAGGGAACCTGTTCCGCAACATCGGAATCGGCACGATCCTCCTGGTCTTCAGCGTCGGCTTCTACCGACGTTGGAGCACCTCGGACACCTCCCACGGCTGAAGCTGTGGACTTTTTCGGTGCATCCCGATAAATCGAGGTAAAAAGAGCCGAACTGGCTCAGGCGTACGATTCTGCTTCTTCCACCGGGCCGCTGAACGCCGAGTAGAGCACGACGAAGTACGTCGCGATGAGCGGCAGGAGGAAGGCGGCTCCGATCGACGTGAGGTTGAGCGGTAGCGTCGACACGACCGCCTCCTCGACCGTGAGCCCAGTCACCGGATCGACCAGCGGGAACAGCACCGTCGCGACGAGCGCGACGAGGCCGTACACCTGCCCAGCCACGGCCGCGAACGCGACGTACCAGCGACCGAAGCGACCGGCGACGACGTACACCGCGGCCAAGAGGACCGTCAGACCGAGCAGCCCCAGTACGGGAAGCGACAGCAGTTCGACGTGGCTCGCCGTCGTCGAGCCGGCGACGAGGGCCGCGACGGCGAGAGCGAGGTAGACGACCTGCGCGAGCAGCCCCATCGCTCGCGTCTCGCTGCGGACGTCACCGCGCGTCTTTACCCCGAGATACGCCGAGCCATCGACCACCGTGAGCGCGACCATCGCGAGCCCGACGAGGATGCTCGCTACGGACGCGAAACCGTCGACGCCGAACATCCAGTTGCCGGCGAAGATCCCCAGAAAGAGGGGTGCGGTGACGCTCCCGGCGACGAACGAGCGGCCCCACCAGCGCTGCCAGGTCTCGTCGTGCCGCTGTTCGTACATCTCCGGCGACAGTCCGCGGGCGATCAGCGCCGCCAGGATGCCGAACATCAGCAGGTAGTGTCGGCTGAACAGGTCGGCGTAGATGACCGGGAACACGGCGAAGAGCATCCCACCGAAGACGACGAGCCACACCTCGTTGCCGTCCCAGAACGGGCCGATCGCCGCCAACAACTGCTCGCGCTCGGCCTCCGTACTCCGAGTCGCGAACAGCGCTCCGACGCCGAAGTCGAAGCCGTCGAGGAACAGGAACGTCCCGAGGACGGCGAAGATCAGGCCGAACCAGAGCTTCGCGAGCGGGAGCCCGAAGATGGGCCCGTCGGCGAGCGTCGACAGCGTCGTCACCGTGAGCGGATCAGTCATCGCTCGGGATGACCCCCACGGAGTCGGGCGACTCCCGCTCGTGCTCGGGCGTCGCCGGACGGGTCGGCGCTTCGTCGCGGATGATGCGCGCCACGACGTAGGTGTAGAGGACGAGCAGGGCCGAGTACACGCCGACGAAGCCCGCCAGGGTCACGAGCGCTTCAGCACCCGTCAGTCCCGGTGAGACGCCGGCGTGCGTCTTCAGCACGTCCTGGATCACCCACGGTTGCCGGCCCACCTCGGTGACGATCCACCCCAACTCGACGGTCAGGATGCCGAGCACCGACGAGCCGGCGAGCGCCTTCGCCAGCAGGTCGTCCTCGAACAGCGTCCCCTGGTACCAGCGGAAGCCGCCCCAGAACGCGAGCAGGATGAACCACATTCCGAGCCCGACCATCGCGCGGAAGGCCCAGAAGACGATCGCGACCGGCGGGTCTTCGGTCGGCACGTCGTTCAAGCCGGTGATGGTGGCCCCCGGATCACCCCCGCTAACCAGGATCGACGCGAGGAACGGCAACTCGACGACGAAGAGGTTCTCGGCGCGCGGATCAGTGAGACTCTCGACGCTTGTCGGGAACGCCAAGAGCTTCAAGCCGACCGAGGAGTCGGTCTCGTACTGCGCCTCCATCGCGGCGAACTTCTGCGGCTGCGTGTCTGCGACGTGCCGGCCGTAGGCGTCGCCGTGGATGGCCTGGAACGGTGCCGTGACCAGAAGCACCGCGATCGAGATCTTCATGGTCTTCCGCCAGAACTCCGTGTCGCGGTTCTGCCAGACGAAGTAGGCGGCGACGCCGGCCATGAACAGCGCGACCGACAGGACCGCCGCGTTCTGCATGTGGACGAACATCCACGGGAAGCGCGGGTTGGCGTACGCCGCGATCGGGTCGACGAGCGCGACGATCGGCTGGCCGTTCTCCATCGCGACCTCGAAGCCGCGCGGGGTCTGCATCCAGGAGTTCGCGATGAGGATCCAGACCGCCGACAGCCAGGTTCCGAGCCCGACGAACACGCTCGACAGCATGTACAGTCGATCGGAGACGCGCTCGCGACCGAAGACGAAGATACCGAGGAACGTAGCCTCCAGCATGAAGGCCATCATCCCCTCGATGGCGAGCGGACCGCCGAACAGTTCGCCGGCAGTCTTCGAGAACGCCGCGAAGTTCGTCCCGAACTCGAACTCGAGGACGATTCCGGTGACGGTCCCGACGACGAAGCTTATCGCGAAGATCTTCGTCCAGAAAGACCTGAGTTGTTCGTATACCTGTTCGTCCGTCCGAATCTCCTTCCACGTGAAGTAGATGAGGAAGGGCGCGAGCCCCATACTCATCACTGGGAAGATGATGTGGACGATCGTCGTCAGCGCAAACTGAAGTCTGCTGGCGATGACTGGATCGATCATTCTCGTGTGGGATGCAGTGTGGTTGTGGTTGGCGTGTTATGCTACGGCGGACGTCGCTGTGCGGCTGGCATCGCCGCCGCGAAGGCGTTACTGCTCTTTGGTGACGAACCACCAGTCGTAGTAGTCGAGGTCGTCGTCGTCCTCGGCCTCGGCCGTCCGTGCGTCGGCGTCGGCGTCGGTGCCCGGCGGCGACAGCAGCACGCGGTCGCCG
>QPLR01000009.1 GCA_003665935.1 Halobellus sp. Atlit-31R
ACGGTCGGATCGGTCACGCGACGTCGACCCTCGCCGACCGGCAGCGATACGCCGGAGCCGAGCGGCCGCGGTGACGGCGTCGATCTGGAGCGTGACTTCGACACCGACAACGGCAGCGACGATCGTCCGGACAACGCAGAGACGGTCGGATCGGTCACGCGACGTCGACCCTCGCCGACCGGCAGCGATACGCCGGAGCCGAGCGGCCGCGGTGACGGCGTCGATCTGGAGCGTGACTTCGACACCGATAACGGCAGCGACGATCGTCCGGACAACGCAGAGACGGTCGGATCGGTCACGCGGCGGCGACAGAGCCCACTCGCACGCGAGGATGAACCCCGGCCGGAACAGGGCATCGAGACCGCAACCCTTGGGGGTTCGGACGTCCAGAACCGCCCTCCAGAGCGTGTTGTCGACGCGGCGCAGGGTCTCGAACAGCAGGTGATGGATCGGGTCCCGTCGCTCGACGCCGAGGACGTCGCGATCACTGCCCAGCGGCAGGACGGCGAAACCGTGTTGAACGCGCAGCTGACGCGGACCGGGCGGCGGGCGCTTCGAGAGTCGACCGGGGCGACCGTGGGGTCGGTGACGCGGCAGCGCGAAGATCCCACGAGCGGCGAGCCGGTGCCCGATGCTGGGGCGTTCGTGACGGCGACCGGCGACGAAAACTTCCAGTCGCTGCAGGCGCTCGAGGAGGGCGACGGTGAGCTGGCTGCGGAAGCGCGGGAGTTAGAGCAGGAGGTGCTTGCCGAGAATCCAGAGTTCGACGAGGACGATGTCCGCGTGACGCTCCAGGAAGAGAACGGCGAGCAGCGACTCGTGGCGCAGAGAACAAACAGTCAGGAACAAAGCCAAGAGTCGTCTGACCAGGTCCCTCTCTCCCCGAACATTGACTTCTCTTTTGGACTCGGTGGCCCAGAAGACGAAGTGTCACAAGCCGGTGAGAGGTACGTAGCTGACCCCGTCGACCAATTCTTCGGGAGCGCTGTCCAGGGCCTCTCTGGAGACACTGGGCCGCTCGCAGCCCAGCCCTCCGGGTCGTTCGCAGACCGCGCCAGCCGCGACTACATCGAGGATACCGCGAGCACACTCGGAGATCTCCCGGGACAAGTCCCCGAAACAATCGAGTTTGCCGCGGGCGTCGGAAGGGACGCAGCCATCATCCAGACAAACGACGGTGAAGCAGAAGAAGCTGCAGCAGCGCGGAATCAGCAACGTGCAGCACGGATCGTCGGTGCAGTTGGGTCAACGGCACGGAACGTCCAAGAGTCCCCATCGGAACTCGGTGGCCTTGTGGGACAAGCCGGAGTAGCAGTTGGTGCAGGAACGGCGACATCGAGAGCAGCACGGGCTGCAAGCGGCGGTCGGATTGGTGGCAGTGATCTGAGCGGCCGCGCGATCGAAGGAGCCGCACGTGGAACTCGTGTCGTAGGACAACGAACGGCGAACGCGCTCTCCGATGTCAATGCAAGATCGCGGGCGTCGGATGCAGCGTCGGGCGCCCGACAAGCAGTAGAAGACCGCCTGCCGACAGTCACGATTGAACGAAACCCTGACGCCGGGGTAGTTGAAGTGACGCCGCAGGCTCGCTCGCAGGTTCGTGATGCTGCGGCCGCCCCGGCACGATCGGCGCGAGATGTTGCGCAACGGGCCACCGAAATGGATCCCGAGGACTTCACAGGAGCTGTCGAAGACGCCGTTAATACAGGGACAGAAACTGCTCGGCGCGGTGCCGATCGTGTGTCCGAAACTGCGACTGGAATTCGGGACCGCGCGATCTCCTCGACCCCGGACCTGACTGGCGATGTCGCGCTTCAGCAGTCGGCAATCCGTGGAAGTGAGCTACCATTCCCATCACTATCCCGGCGGCCGGCGCGCGGGACTGTTTCCCGCGTACGAGAAGGGGTAGACAACGCCGCCGACCGCGCGATCTCCGCGACTCCAGATGTGACTGGCGATGTCGCGCTTCAGCAGTCGTTCATCCGTGGTAGCGACCTGCCGACGCCCTCGGCCAGTTCGCGAAGCCTACTCCAAGAAGCCGGAGATCGGGCGCGGGGTGCGCGTGACAGCGCGATTGATACAATGCTGACGACCAACGCACGAACCCCCGACGTGACGGGTGACGTGGCACTTCAGCAGGCATTCATCCGTGGCAGTGACGTCCCATCACCGTCTTCGCCTACGTTCGGAGATCTCGTTGGGCGGGCAAGGTCGCGTGCTGAAGACGTCGGCGAAACGGCCGTCTCATCGACCCCGGACGTGACTGGCGATGTCGCGCTTCAGCAGTCGTTCATCCGTGGTAGCGACCTTCCGGGCCCCTCTGCACCAGACGTAAAACCGGATGTCGACGCGAGCGATGTCACAAGACGAGCGCAGGAGGAGGCAACGAGCGCCCGGTTTCGAGTTGCGGAAGCCAGAGATCGGGCAAGCGGACTATCGGATCTGACGGTTCGGATCGGCGACCGACGTCCGGCTAATGGCAGTGGGATTCTCGACGAGCCGCCCGTCCGCTCGCAGACCGATGACCCACTCGACCTCTTCGATGATACCGAGAGCGACCGGGTGCGTTCGCGAGACGACGGCGAAAGCGAGCGGAACCGTGGCCGAAGCGAGGAAGACGACGTCGGAATCGAAACGGACGCCGGTGGCGGGCAAGTCGCACTCTCACGCCAGCGAACGCGGAGCTCACGCCGCACGGAAGCGGCCGATACTGGGCGGCGGCGGTCGCGACCAAGCGACCGTGTTGGTAGCGATCTTGGATTGCTCACTGGAGGCGCAGCGACTGATCCGTTATCCGAAGCTGAGGATGTAACTGGCCCCTCTGTCACAGCCACGGAAACGGCAGCAGGTGCGCGGAGTGGTATAGATGTCCTCGGTGGTGTTCGGGGCGATAGCGACCTTTTCAGTGGGCCCGAATCCCGACTCGACACGGGCGGCCGGATCGACGCCGATACACGAATCGATACGGACACGCGAATCGACACAAGCACGCGCACCGATACGGACACACGAATTGATACAGGCACTCGTGTCGATGCCGACACACAGAGTAGGACACAAGGGACTCGTGCGGATGCACCTCGCCTCGGTTTGCTCACTGAACCACCGGAAAGTGAAGAAGACAGTCTGCTCGTCGACGTCAACGAGCGCGTCCGTTCAAGCGGTATTGCGTCCGGTGAGGAGATTCTTGACCAGCTGTAAGCATCCCTAAGTCATTCACACTTTCTGATAATACTTTTACTCGCGGCGGTGATAGGTTGGCATATGATGCGCCTCCTGCTGGCGCTGCTAGTGATCTCCGGCGGTGTGGTCATAGCGACGCCGATCGGCCCTGTCCAGTACTTCGACTCCGGTATCGAAACGGGGAACGTGTCTGCAGAAGCCGTCGACGATGCTGTGGCGAACGCCTCGGAGACACTCAACAGTAGCGTGAACGAGACTGAGGTCCGGTATGAAGTCCACAAGCAGGTGAACGAAGAACGGTCTGAACGCGGCCTCCCGAAACTCGAATACTCCGAGCAGACAGCCACTGCAGCCGAGGACCATAGTGATTGGATGGCCGACGAACTACGCCTCGATCACTCCGGGAACAGCCAGTATTCCTGCCGGCCCGTTGGAGAGAATATCGCCTATACGTACGTCTCTCAGGACATCCGGACCGAAAACGGGACCGTAAACCACTACGGCGACGAAGAAGAGATCGCCAGCGGCCTCGTGCGCTCGTGGATGAATAGCGAGGGCCACAGAAAGAACATACTTCAGTCTGATTTCAGATCCGAGGGCATCGGGATCGCCATTGTCGGAACTGAGGACGGCGATCGCGTTTACGCGACTCAGGCGCTCTGTGGTTGAATGGGATTAAAACGGCAGCGGAAGGCCGGTCGAGATACCTAGCAGCTGCAGTAACGTCTGACCGAGGACGAGTACCACGACCACGAGGACGAATAGGCGGATGATCGTCCCGATCGCCCTCCCGATCGGTGTGTCGGGATCGAACTCCTCGATGCTGCCGAGATCTGTGGCTGGGGAGCCGCCGCCTACAGCAGACCCCCCGTCCCAAAACCCCCGCTGGAACCGAAGCCGTCGCGGTACTCGTTGAGCGTCTCCCGGACATACGACTCCGAGCAGTCGCACATCGACGCGATCTCCGCCGCGCCCGCGTCGGGGTTGCGGTCGTATGTGTTGATGATTTTGCGTTGCAGCTCGCTCAGGTCGTCGCCGAATGGATCATCGAATGACATTGTTGACACTCCCAGGGCGGAATCTTTACCCACCAAAGTGCCGTATCACTCGGTGGACAGTGGCCTGTCCGCCCTCTGCCGGTTTTCGAAGCCCAAACGTCATAAAGGTACCATTAACTCGGTTTTACTTTCACTGCGCGCGTGGCTCGCTTTTTATACTCCGTCTCGCATCGGTTGAGATATGTCACGTCGCCGGCTGAAAGTCGATGACGAAGCGGACCGCTGGCGCTTCCGCTGCCCCGCGGGGCATCGCAACTGGGAAGCGACGAACAACCACTTCTTTTGCCAGTCCTGCTCGCGCTCGCAGGATCCAGATCACGATCCGGTCTTCCACGAGTTGCGCGATCTCCAGACTGGCGAGTTAATTGATCGAGACGAACTGGTCCTCGACGGCTACGAAGACACGCTCCGACACCTCGGGAGAACAGCTGATGATTAGCGTCAGTCCAGCACGGCGACCGCGCGGAAGGCCGTCCCGCGCGGGGAGACGTCCCGCAGCGTCAGCCCGTGATCAGCCAGGGCGCGCTGGACCGCGGGCGGGACACCTCGCTTCCGGAGGTGCAGCTCCAACGTCCAGCGATTCTCTTCGGACTGTGCCGGCGCGAGCACGTCGATCGAGCAGACCGACTGGCGACGATCGCACGCCGCCGCGGCGCGCTCACACGACCGCCGGGCGGAGATCGTGCAGGTCATCGGCGCTGGTGCGGGCAGTCGATCTTACAGCGCTGACACTGCTGGCACCACTCGGCCTCGGGGTGATCGGCGAAGGCGCTCATTCGTCGACCCTCCAGACTGGCTCGGGGGTGCGTTCGTCGACGCTGATCCGACCCGTCCGTGATCCGTCCAGGCGGATCACGTTGATGAGCACGTGCGGGGCGGCGTCGGCCCAGTCGCCAGAGACCTCGACCGCGTGTTGTGTGGGGTCGCCGCGGCAGAGGTCCTGGACGCGGGTGCCGTGGTCGCGGACCACGAGTGGCTTCGAGCGGTCGCCGACCAGGACGCGATCGCCGACGTCGAGGTCGCGGACGTCCGTGATGCGCTCGTGTTCGCAGTCGCGAGCGACGACGTCGCAATCGAGATGCTGGTATGCAGAGACGGTACCGTTATGGTCGTGGTCGCCGTTAGAACGAGGCGACGGGCGTTCGGTTGACATCGTTGGTGTCGACACAGCCCGGCTCGCGTGTCCAAAGCACGCGGGCGCTTTCTACGCGAAACCACGCCCGAAGAGAGCCGTCTGTGTCTGTTCTTCCGTAAGAACTGAACCACCAAAAAACCTTTCCAACGGAAGAACCAAATGGTCAATTGATGAGCACGAAACCGGGGCCAAAGATGAAAAACCCGACCCACGAGCAGGTGTTGGACTTCGTCCGCGAGCACAGTCGCCCATTTGTGACAACGTCGGACGTGCTGGAAAAGTTCTCGACAGTGAGTCGCCGGACGATCAACAAACGATTGAACGATCTCCACGACCGCGGCGAGCTTCAAAAAAGAGAGATTGGGGCTCAATCAGTGGTCTGGTATACCGAGTCTCAGCACTGATCGGAGTCTGCGACGGCGCGTTTTCCCTCGTCAGACAGCCAATAGACGTTTACCGTACCGACTTTTTCAACGTTAAGCAGCCCCTTCTCAACGAGATCGTCGAGGCGGTTTCGAGTCTGCTTGTACCCAACAGATGTCTTCGGTTCGATATCACGCGCAGTCGCAAATGGCTCTGGCCGGAGTCGTACGTATCTCAAGATATCCACGTCCCTGTCCGACGTTTCCGGTCCAGGCATTGTTTGTCCAATATGAGGCAAGGGATTAAGGAAACACCGATATGTAACGTTTCTTACGTTGGGTATTTCCTGCGATGGAACTATTAAGGAGGAGCTATTTGGGTGACATATGCGACGCTCACGAGCGGATCGGTGTCTCCCAGAAAAGACGCCGACCGGATCTAGGGTCCGGCCGACGCTTGTGGGGTCGTGTGAGGTACGACGATGGAACATACAACCCAAGAACCCAAAAGTCCGGCGAAGGTCGGAACTGACGACGAACAGAACGGAATCGCCCTTGACGACGTCTTCAGTGTCCTGTCGAATTCACGGCGTCGACACATCCTCGAGGAACTCGATCGCGACCCCGAACTGACGCTGGCGACACTCGCCGAGCAGCTCGCCGCCATCGAAAACGACTGCGCGCGCGAGGAGTTGACCAGCGAGCAGCGCAAGCGACTGTACATCTCGCTGTACCAGACGCACCTGCCGGCGCTCGACGACGCCGGCGTGATCGACCTCTCGGAGCGACGCGAGATCGAGGTGCACCGGTCGGTCGTGGCGGCGTTCGTGCGCGTGATCGAATTCACGAGCGCCCAGCAAATCGAGAATGACGGGGAGCGCGGAAACGGCGTCTTCGAGAAGCTGCTGACGGGAGGAAGCCGATGAGCACCGAGCGCGACATCCCGAAGGCAACTAGCACGGACGCCGCGACTGCGGCCGAACGCAACAGCCAGCGTCCGACGGGGCCGCACTGCGAGAACTGCGGGAGCAAAGTCCCGCGAAAAGTCGCCCGCGTGATGGGTACTGACGGCACGACGCCCGTGTGCAAACACTGCGTCGCGAAACGCAGCGGCGACGGGAACGACGTCAATACGACAACCCGCGCCGTCTGGCGCTACCGGCGGCGGCAGGCAGGAGGGACCTGGTGATGTTCTCGCGAAGCGTCACGGACGGCTTCGAGATCCAGATCGACGATGCGGCCGCCCTGGAGGCGCTGGGGATCGGCCACTACCATGTCGTCTGCCACGACTGCGAGGTCGAAACGATGTGCAACGAGCGGTCGGCCGCGCAAGCGCTGGTCGATCGGCACCGACTGAGTTCCGAACACAACATCGAATTCCAGGAGCTACGCCAATGACAGACCCACGAATCCGAGAACTGCGCTGTGACATCTGCGGGCGCGAGGACTTCGAGACGATCGACGAACTGGCCGATCACGAATGTGAACCCAGTCCTGACGAGCAGCTCGTCGCCGACGGCGGTCGCGACGATCCGAACGTCCTGCCGGACGGTGCGGATATCCACTTTACCGACGATCGCGACCCTCACGGGGCTGACCGGATCGAGTTCCTGAACGGCGGGTGGGTGAAGGCGATCTACAAGCGGAACTACCAGCTGGAGGTCTACCCGCCGGACGTCATCGAGGGCGTGTACATGCACACGAACCATCTCGAAGACAAGGGGTGGTGGTGACGATGGCGCGTAAGAATCCGATGCGGGGCGACAGCGACCACACGCCGTTCGACACCGAGGAGTCGCAGTTCGAGCGCCGCGTGAGCAGCGAGGACGGCCTGCAGGACCTGCTGACCGATATCGATGTCGCGATGCAGAATATGTGGGTCGACGTCCGCGAGCGCAACGAGGCGACCGGCGAATACCGGCCAGTGACTGTCGACGTCACCGTCTCGATCACGGGCGGGGGCTACGCGACTGACGGCGGTCGCCCGACGTTCATCGATCCCCAGACTGAGTCCGTGGAGTGCTGGATCTGCGGGCAGCACATCGAGGATATGAGTCGCGTCGACGGGATGGACGTGTCGGGCCCCGAGGAGTACTACCCCGAGATGGTGCCCGTGTGTGCGACGCACGGGAGCGACCAGGAAGAGATCGATCCCGGTGAGGGCATCGAAACGGACGGCGGGCGTCACGTCGAGCGCGAGCAATCATACCAGTCAGAGGGCGGCGACGGCCTGCCGCCGCACCGACACCGCGACAGCGGCCACGTCTGGCTGTTCACGTGTGTCGAGTGCGGCAAGCGCTGGGCGGACCCCGTCGCGCCGATCGTGACCTGCGCCTGCGGGGGCAACGTCGTCGGCCACCAGTTCGAGACGAGCGAGTACAACCGAATCCGATGGTACGACGACCCTCGGCGTCCCGAAACGAGTGACGTAGATCGCGGCGACGGTCTCGCCACTGACGGCAGTGTGTCAGACAACGGAGATGCAAGACCTGGGAGAGAGATGGATATCGTCGATCATCTCTCGGAGGCGACAGGTTACTTCCACAACGACGATGCTGCGAGGCTGCGCGACATCGCGGCCGCCAGCGGGCAGAAGCCCGTCGGCGTCGTGAAAGCGGCCGTCGAGAAAGAGATCGACCGCCGTGAGTGGCGGTGCGTGTACTTCGATCACGAGGAAGACCGCGAGTACGTGGCATCGAACGCCTACGAGTACTACCGAATCCATCGGTCGTTCCAGCTGGAGTACGAGGCAGCACTGGATGCGCTGCCGACCGAGCAGAACGCGCATCTTCGCGAGGTGCCGATACACGAACACGCGGCAGAGACGCTCAAAGACAAAGCGCGAGAGCATCAGGCCAAGGCCGAGCAGGCCAAGCAGTTCCTGACAGAGAACGACCACGAGGTCCCGGAGGTCGAGATCGATGACTGACGGACCCGGCGACGACGTCGATCATCTCGGGGAGCAAGACGTCAAACAGCAGCTGGACCTCTCCTGTACGCTCGTCGTGAACACCACGCCCGGCGCGCATCTCGAAGGGATGATGGCGTGCATCCTCAGCTACCGCGACTTCATCAAGTCCAACATCCAGCAGGCAGGTGGCGTCAGCGGTCCGAAGTTCGTCTCCTGGATGGAGTCAGCGACGCGGGATCCCGCTGACTTCCCCGAACCGTGGGGCGCGAAGCTAATCAGGATGTTCGACGAGGCGCTGATCGACGCCGTTCGAGAGGAGAACCTTCCGCCCGCGGTCGTCGTCGAGGCGCTCGACGAGTGGGCCGAAGAGTCCAAGCGCGACGTCAAAGTGTTCCACGGCGTTCCGGAGGGGTTCTTCGATGCCTAAGTGCAATGTCGACGGCTGCGAGAAGGACGCCGTCGGCACGATCTGCGGCGAGGACGGCTTCGACACCGCCTATCGGTGCATCGACTGTCTGTGCACGGACCTCGACCTCCGGAAGCTGCCCGATCGCGACACCGGAGACGTCCAGGAGGGCATCAGCTACGCGAAGTCGCCGGCCACGGGCTGCTACTACCGCGTGACGCGGTGGGTCGATCACGGCGACGGGAAGATTGAGGCCCGCCAAAAGCACGAGGTCGATCGTGAGGAGGTCCCGCAGCACTGGCTGGACGTCCTTGAGGACGAAGGAGGCGTCGAGGCGTGAGCGACCCTGAAGCCGTCCACGCCGCAGCGGGCGCGCTCGTCGAGGCCTACGGGGAGACGGGCGCGATCGAAGAACTACGGTCGAGATTCCACGACACGATCGCTCGTCGAGATAGTAACGAACGCGATCGCGTCCTCGAAGCGATCGCCGCGATCCGGCGCGGGGAGGTCTGATGATGAGCCGCGCACAGGAACAGTCTCGACTCGCAGCATCGAAGGCAGCTGGAGAGCGCGTCGAGGGAGATCTCGTCCAGCGCATCGAAGCGCTTCGATACGTCGCCGACAGCGAGGCCCAACACTACGATGCCGAAACCACTGGCCTGCTCGAACCGTCGATGGAACTTCCGTTTGTCGGGATTTGCGTTCTCGAATCAGGAACGGAAGTTGAGATCAAGAGCACTGGCGTTGTCTACTCCGAACAGCAGCGGAGTGGGCGCTTCAAACTGCGGAAACCGCAGCACGAGTTACTGCTGGAAAGGGGGGGGGGTGTACCTCTTCGCGGTCTGCACGCCGAACGATCGGCGCGACGTGATCGCAGCGAAGGTCATCCCCGCCACGCTCGTCGACGAGCTGGAGTTCTCCTGGGTCGAGAACACTCGGGGCGCACCGTACGCGCAGTTCGCGTGGCCCGCGGTGTTCCAACGCAAGGAGATCGAGGGCGGTGGATCGAGATGAGTCGCCTCGAAGATGCCTGTCAGGATGGAAAGCACATCCGAACGTGGATGGGTAATGTACCAGTCTGTTCGCGATGTGGGCTCAGTACCCAGACGCTTCGAGACTGGCTCGGGCACACACAGTGGCAAAGGGGTGTCCGATGAGCAAAGCTGAGTCGGGTAACCAGACCATACCGACGACTGACCTCGACGACGTCAGCGTCATCGCTGCCGATGCTGATGCGTGCACAGCGCTTGGATGTACCGAGCACGATGATCTCAAGCGCGTCACGATCGACGGTTATGGGACGCGTGTCTTGTGCCCAAAGGACGCTGCGGCGCTGATTAAGCGGGAGGTACTCCGATGACAGCGCTTCGAAACCGCGCGTCCGTACGTTTAAGAGGCAGTCGGCAGAAGGCACACGCAGAAGATAGGCAACACTACCGAGCAAACAACGCCTGGAGGAAAACCCCCGGGAAGGTCAATTCCTTCCCAGTCCCTACACTGGTTTTCCTTCGGCTCCGATGTAAACTTATCGCTCCTTTAGCGGAGCGTCTGTCCATCGGAACCGACGTCGCGACTCGTCGGGCATCAGTCGCATCAACACACACGATGTCCGCACACACGCAGTCAGTCAGCCGTATCGACCACCAAGAGACGACGCCACAGCGAGGGCAGTGACGATGTCCGACGACGATCTCGACACACGCGTCAGCCGTCTCGAATCCGACTTCAAGGGACTGCTCTCGCAGCACCAGAGCGCACTGCAGCGAATCAGCGAGCTCGAGGAGGAACTCGCCGCGGAGAAAGAGAAACGCGAACGCGCGATCTTCCGCATCGGGAAACTCGAAGAGGTACTTCCCGACGAGACCGACGAGTATGAGACGCTCTCACGAGAGGACAAAGTCTCGCTCGTAAAGTCGCACTTGATGGAGCGAGCCTACTCAACCAACGGACGCGCCGAGATCGACTACAACGGCGTTCAGTGGAGCGTCTTCAACGGCGAACCGTCAGCCGACCACTGCTACACGCTGATGCGTCTCGCCGCCGAGGACTCCGCTGGGTGGACGTTTCACGATCAACGCCGTCCGAAGGTGCTTCGCGTGGATCTGGACGCGGCGAACGGTAACACACAGTTTTCGCACGCGAAAAATTCGAAAGAGGAGGGGTCCCTCTAAGATGACCCGTTTCGACTCCGGGATCCCGCCTCCTGGGTTAATTCACACGATATGGGCGGTGGAATATGGAAATGGGATTGAACGATTAGCCAACGGGCCGTCGCCAAAGCCGTCGCCAGCCGTCGGTTTCAGCGCCTCACACGCCTAATCTGAAGTTATTCGCACGCGAAAAACAGACCAAAACGATGTCAACACAAGCACTCGAAGCAGACGACCTGACCGCACGATTCGAACAGTTCTACAAGAAGTACTACCACAACGAGATCGGGCACCTCGCGCAACACTACCCGCGCGAAGAACGATCGCTGTTCGTGAACTACGGCGATCTCTACGCCTTCGACCACGAGCTCGCCGAGAAGTTCCGAACACACCCAGAACAGGTCCGCGAGTTCGCCGAAGAAGCCCTCCGACTGTACGACCTCCCGGCGGATATCTCCCTCGCGGGCGCACACGTGAGAGTCCACGACCATCCTGACGACCGCACTCACTACCCTGGTCACTACCCGCGCGACCTCGACGAGATCGCGGGCACGCACCTCGCGATCGAGGGCCAGCTCTCCCGCGCGACTGTCAAGTACTCGAAGATCATCGA
Source organism: Halobellus sp. Atlit-31R (assembly GCA_003665935.1). Lineage (GTDB taxonomy): Archaea > Halobacteriota > Halobacteria > Halobacteriales > Haloferacaceae > Haloquadratum. Next base: position 11,819 of record QPLR01000009.1, read on the forward strand.
GGCCGCCTTCGAGTGCCAGCGCTGCGGGACGATGACCTACATCGCCCAGGACGGCAGCGAGTTCCAGGAGCCGCACGAGTGCCAGGGCTGTGAGCGACAGGGGCCGTTCCACATCGACTTCGATCAGTCCGAGTTCATCGACGCACAGAAACTCCGCGTCGCTGAGCCCCCAGAGATCGCGAAGGGAGGCGACGGCGCGCACATCGATATCTACGTCGAAGACGACGTTGTTGAGGAGGCTGAACCCGGGGATAAGGTGGTGATCTCCGGCATCCTCCACCTCGAACAAGAGTCAGAAAACAACTCGAAGACGGCTCGCTTTACGCCGTACCTCGACGGACGCGCCATCGAGCGGAAGGAAGCTGAGTTCGAAGACATCGAGATCACACAAGAAGACGAGGAGAAGATCGAGGAGATCGCGGCGAACGGCCTCCCCGATGACGACCGCGACGTCTTCGAACTCGCGGTGGACTCGATCGCTCCAGGTGTCGTCGAGGAGGACGACCCGAAGCTGGCGATGTTCCTGCAGCTCGTCTCGGGCGTCCGAACGGTGATGCCCGACGGGACTGTCGAGCGCGGGGACATCCACCAACTGTTCATCGGCGACCCCTCGACAGCCAAATCGCAACTGATGGACGCGGCCGAAGAGATCGCGCCGCGTGCGGTGTCGGTCTCGGGACACGGCGCGTCAGCAAGCGGACTCACCGCTGCGGCTGTTCGCGATGACTTTGGTGGGGAACAGTGGACGCTCGAAGCTGGAGCGCTCGTGCACGCACACAAAGGTCTCGCCTGCATCGATGAACTCGACAAGATCGATCCGGATGCGTTGAACTCGATGCACAAGGCACTCGCTCAGCAGCGCGTCCCGATCAACAAGGCTGGGATCAACACGACGCTACCATCCGAGACTGCCGTCCTCGCGGCTGCGAACCCGTCTGATGGCCGGTGGAATGAGTACGCCGCGACCCACGACCAGATCGATATCGATTCGGCGCTCCTGTCGCGGTTCGGGTTGATCTGGATGTTCGTCGACGAACCGGATCGTGAACGAGATACGGAGATCTCCGATACCGTGCTGATGTCGAAAGACGTCGCGAAACGGATGAAGCGGAGCGACACCAGCGTGTCCGAAGAAGAGAAGGCTGCGGTGACGCCACCACTGCCTGCTGAGTTCCTTCGGAAGTACATCGCGTACACGCGTAAGAACTACGAGCCGTCGTTCCGCGATGAGGACGTTCGACAGAAGATGCGCGACGGGTTCGTGTCACTGCGTGGAGCCAATGGATACGACGAGGGTGAGGCGATCCCCGTGACGATGCGAAAGCTCCAGGACGTTCACCGGCTCGCCGAAGCGTCGGCCCGTGCCCGACTCTCAGCAGTGATCGAAGAGGAGGACGTCGAGCGCGCCCAGGAACTCATCGGCACGTCACTTCGAGAATTCGGCGTCAACGAGGAAGGCCAACTTGATGCAGACACCGTCGAGACCGGCGTCTCGAAGCCGCAGAAGGAACGCATCGAAGGCCTTCGTGATCTCATCGTCGAACTGCAACCGGATAGCGGTCCGCTGATGATGGGGACGCTCGTGAACGAGGCTGAAGACCAGATGGGGCTCTCAAAAGAAGTCACACGGAATACGGTGGAGAAGATGCTGCAGAAGGGTGAGATATACGAACCGAGCGGAAAGGGCACGGTCAGAGCCTGGCAGTAAGTATCGCGAACTACTGACATAGTTTCGAATTCTCCGAAAATCTTATTGACTATCCGAATAGTGCTAACTATTGGAACAGTTAGAACAATCCCAATAGTCTACAAAATCAAGAAAATCATAACTATGTCAAACACCAAAGAACCACGAGCCGTCGCAGTCGGCATCCTCAAAGGCGGCTTCGGTAAGACGACCACAGCGGTCAACCTCGCTCGGGAACTCGCCGAGCGCAACGGCCGCGCGCTGGTCGTCGACCTCGACGACAACGGCCACCTCACACTCGACCTCGGACATCGCAACGCCTTCGAGGCCGACACGAACCACGCGCACGCGGTCCTGATCGACGGCGACGACCCGCGAGAGCACACGGTGGACGTCGTCGACGGTCTCGATCTCTTCCCCGCGCACACGGAACTCGAATCGGTGCAGAACTCACTAAAAGAAGTCCAGATGGGATCGACGCGACTGAAGACACACCTCGTCGACGAACTACTCGGCGACGTCTACGACTACATCGTCGTCGACACACCCGCGAACAGAGGCAAGCTCGCGGACAACGCGATGTATGCCACGAACAACATCATCATCCCGCTGCGCCCCGAGCGCGGCTACGAGAGCGGCCTCGTGAACACTGTGCAGCGCCTCGTCAAACAGGCCCAGCAGTACTTCGAACTCGAGATCCTCGCGGTCGTCCCAAACAACCTCGGCGACCGGATCGATCAGCAGACCACCGACCGCCAGCTGCTCGAGGAGATCAACGGCCGCGAAAAAATCCAGCCGCTGGTCCCGAACTTCGCGTACTTCACCGAGGCGGACTTCCAGGCGATCGACGCGGGGACCTCGGACCGCCAGCCTGGGATCCGGCATCGGGCGGCGATCAACGACTCGCTCGACGAGCGGGTCCCGCTGCGCGACTACGATCCGGACTGCGACCAGCTCGACCACTACGACGAATTAGCACAGATTGTCGAGAATAGAGGAGTGATTCGATAATGGGATTCGAAGATCTGGATGAAGGCGACCAGGAGGAACAGCCCCGGCAAGACGGCGGATTCGACGACCTCGAGGCGGCGATGGGTGGCGGCGGCGGTGACGGTGGCGACGATCGCGACGACCAGGAAGACAGCGACGTCCAGGAGGACAGCGCCGACCCGGCGACCACTCCGGCGTTCGCTTACGACGACACCAAGAACGCCGCGCAGTACGTCCGTGAGGCGACCGCACGCGCTTACGATGAAGCGTGGGAGTACGACGCGAAAGCGTATCTCGGCCGCGACCTCGGCATCGAGAACGTCGAGAAACGCGAGTGGCAAGATGCTGCCCTGCGATTTGCGGCCGCTCACCCCGAAGAAGTGGCCGAACTCATCGTCGAAGCACGCGAAGACGCACACGGATCTATCGGCGAAAACAGCCCCTAATTTCTGTGTAGCGATATACTGTTTATTAGTCCGAAAACAGACGCGAGAATGCGTCTATCGGTGCTTAGACCGTATCTCCCGATTCGCCTGCTCGCTGTTTGCTTGGATGTAGGCCCTGGCCGTGGCGATGTCAGCCCACCCCATAATCGACATCAGCGAGTACGCGGACACGTCTCTCGACGCGTGCACTGATGCAGCGGTCGCCCGGAGACAGTGCGGGTAGACGTTGTCGCTGATCCCGGCGGCCTCGGCGACTTCGTCGATCCGGCGATTCAACGTCGCTTTCGATTTTGGCCACTGATCGTGAACCTCGAAGAACTCGTCGAGGACCATCTCGCAGCGAACGTCGAAATCGTACGGGATCTCACGGGACCCCTCGACAGTTTTCGGTTTCCAGCGCTCCTCGCGAGCCTCTTTCATCGTGACGTTCACTTCTTTCCGCAGGTCGATCGCCTCCTGGAGGAGATCGTCCTCGCCCAGCTGGGCGAGTTCCGATTCCGGGAGTGCGTGCCGCAGCGCTGCGACGGCGTCCTCGATCGAGAGGTTGTTCGCTTTCACGTGCTCTAAGGCTCTCCGCCGGCAGTAGCCACACACTTCATCGTCGAATTTGCCCTTCGAACACGGCCAGTGCTTCGGGATCTCGACGATCTTCTCGGACTCGTCGCGCCATTCTCGGTGGAAGTGCGTGACCTCTCCACCGCGCATTCCGAGCCGCCCGCACGCGAACAACGCAAACCGAGCCTCCAGACCCTTCCAGTCTTTCTCGAAGCGATACGTGGCCTCAACCATCCGTTCGAACTGGCGGCCTGTGACGGCGTCCTCGCGGCTGTGACTCCGCGCCGATCGATCCGACAGCGCATCGGCGGCGGACTGCTTGATGTCTTGACTCCGACCGATCTGAATGCCTTTCAGAAACTCACTGGTGGCTGGATCGGAGCTCATCGTCGACGCCCCCCGCTGCGTCGACGAGCGATGCAACTATCTGTGTTCGAGGTGGTAGTCCTCATTGGCTTTCTCTCCGAAAGCCGGACGTCCGGGCCTCTACCCCGGGCGTCGTTCTACCTGCAGAGCGACGCGTCCGGCTCTCACTCGTGGTTTGCTGCGTGATCGGATTTAAAGGTGTGCCAACTGGCGGACGCACTACTTCGAGGAGACCGAGTAGATTCTATCCGATTCGAAGAACGTTATCTATCTGATTAGTGAGGGATCGGCTCAAACGGAACCCGACGCCGTCTGTCGACCGATCCGAGAACCGGAGTCAGAAAACCGCAAGACGGCATCTACTCTTGATTATTCGATTAATCAAGAGAAGAATATTTGAGATGATTCCTCTCACAATCCTGTGAGTTCTGATTATTTGAGACGGGAGTAGATCGCAAGCGTGGGGTAATAAACAATCCAGCGCTGGAGGCTCCCGCGCGTGCGTAGTGATCGTCGCGACCGCCGGGGTTGTGGCACCGTGATCGTGGCCGCGGCCTGTGCGTGGACCGGCGTCCGCGCCCAGACTGTGCGTTACTACTATAGTTTAAGACAACGTGGGTATGTGCAGAGATGGATGTCGCTTGCTACGCTCGTGTCAGTACTGAGGATCAATCGCTTGCTCGCCAGGTGCGCTCGATCCTACCGTTCGCTCGGGACGATCTCGGCGCCGACCTGGACGCACCAGCGCCCGTCGACGAACTCGCCGAACAGATCGAGGCCGGCGCGGCGACCTCGCCGATGGAGCTCGGAGAGATCACCCTCTTCTTCGACAAGTCGACCGGGACCGACACGAACCGCGGCGGCCTCCAAGAGATGCTCGCCGACGTCGACGCCGAGCGCTTCGACTCGGTCGTCGTCCACAGCGTCTCCCGGATGTCGCGATCGATCCGAGATCTCGATAAGACCGCAGAACGAATCGTCGAGGACGCGGGCGCTGAACTCCACATTCTCAGCGAGGGCTTCAACCTCGTGCCCGACGAGCGAGATCCCTACCAGCGTGCACTTTTCCAACTGCTCGGAGTCTTCGCCGAGCTCGAGGCGCGAATGGCGCAGCAGCGAACGAAAGAAGGAATCCGAACGCGGATGGCGAACGACGAGTACCATCACGGCCCGGCGCCGCTGGGCTTCGAGAAGAACGACGGCCACCTGATCGAGGCGGACGGGTTCGATCGAGTACGAGCGACGCTGGAGCTCGTCGACGACGACGAACTCTCGAAACGGAAGGCGGCCCGCGAACTCAACACGTCTCGACGGACGATCAACCGTTCACTCGATCGGAAGGAACTGTATGGGCTCGAATCCGAGAAAGAGCGCGCAGAACCGTGATGGGGCCGGGTTTCGGACACGCTCGGGTAGGGGTTGAACCGGAGAAGACCGACCTCCACGCACGATTTTGGGGGGTTCGCGGGCGTCATCTCCAGAGGTCACGATCTTCAATCTCTTCGTAGCAATCCTCGTGGATCGGGAAGGCCTTCTCCTCGTAGCCCCAGATTAGAGACGTCCAGTCAGAGTCGTCATCAATCCGCCTCTCCCCTTCGACGGGCTCATCGCATCTGATGCAGCGTGTCACGACTGCTCACGCTCCTCGCGCCATTCGAAGTTGTACTCCATCGTCCGATCGCACTGTGGGCAGAACAGTCGAATACCGGCCTGCGTGTCGGCGGCCGTCACCGGAATGTGGATCTTACACTCTGAACAGTAGAAATCGAGCTTATCGTATCTCGAACACTGCTGCCACTCGTGGCCGTCTAGGAGTTCGGTTGGATCGGTCACGACTGCTCACGCTCCTTCCAGACGTCGAGACACTCGCTGCTACAGAACGGGATCCGCTCACCGTCGCGATAGGCGGCTGCCCCGAAGTTTTCGCGATGATCCTCGCCACAGTGCGCACACTCGCCCCGCGTGATCTTCTCGATTCCGACTGCCGGACAGTGCGGGCACGACTGCCATTCGTAGCCGAGCGGAACTGTGACGACGTTCAGGACATTGCTGAACGGCGAGATGATAACCACAACTCCGACGATTGCGACAACGGAGACAGTTACGAGCGGCTCGATCGCTTGCGCCATTCCGGTAGCCAGTTCTGCCGGGCAGCCGCCGTCGCAGGTTAGCGTCACGGCGGCCTCACCCGTGTTTCATCGTTGTACTGCCACGTCTGGATCCAAGCCCAGAAGTACTCAAACCACCACGCGACCCGCGTCCGTTCGAGCCGCCAGTACGCCCACATCATCAATAGCCCGATACAGTACCCTAGCATCGCCGGAGCCAGCGTCGGTACGGGCTGATCAGCGACAGCAGGCCACATCCACTTTGCACTCTCGATACTTATGAAGAGTCCACCGACGACAACAACTACTACGGCCACCATCGAGACGAAACCCTTCGCGAAGATCTGAACACGTTCGTTCACAACCCATCAACCTCCTCGAGGGGGATCTCCTCGACCTCCTGGAGGCGCACGATCTCGGTGAATTCCATCAACCGATCGAAGTCGCCGTAGCGCCAGGGGAACTGCAGGCCGTGAATCCCACGGTGAGACTCGGCGTGCGCGTGAAGACTACCAAGCGACAGCGAGACGTGATCGCACTCGGTGCAGCTGAAGAGAACGAGCGCGCTCTCACTCTCGTACTGTTCCTCGAGTACACTCATCTTCGGATACCACTCCCGTTTCGAATGCCGCTGATAGCGGTTCGAAGATCTGGAAGAAGAGCTGCTCTGGCTGGCCCCTCCCCACCCCGGGGTATCGACGACGGATCGGATTCTGTCTTAGTGCGCGATAATATATTAATATAGGCCCTTACCAGTCTATCAATACATTCGATATGTACGCCGTCGTGCGGTTTTTGACGCCACAGTATTGATACCGATTTCACGACGAGTATTCCTCCTCAAAAGACTCTGCGTTAACCAGATCCGACACACGAGGCTGACTCAACGCCTCTAGATCGCCATCGGAGTCTGCCTCGGCCAACCCCAGCACTCTCGCGATCTCGCCCTGGGTCATCCCGTGGTTGCTCATCGCCCGGACGAAATGGAACCGGGCTTTTTTCGAGCACTTGTTCCAGTAGTTTGCCTTGAGTTCCTTTACTTCATCGCGGTGGACGTACTTATCCTCGGTTTCGCCTTCCATCCGCTCGGCTTTCAGCCGCTCCAGTTCCTGGAACTCGGGATGCCAGTCCAACACGGGCCACGACAGCGTCTCTGTCCGCGTCTTGTATCGGGACTCGTAGTGTTCGTTGTTCCGCAGACGGTAGACCTTCGCCTCGCCCTTTGGACGACCCTCGGGCGTCTCCTGGGCCTGGATCCAGTAGTCGACACTGTCCCCACCGATCCGGTCGTCGACCCAGCCTTTCGACGGCGCGGTCATCATCCCGAAGACCTGCCGATACCGCTTCGTCGCGAACGCTTGTGAGAGATCGACGTTGTCGCTGGAGGTCGCCCGCCGGTTGTCCGCCGCCTGCTGGACTTCGTCGAGCAGCAGTACCGAACCGGGTGAGACCTTGTCGTACATCATCTCGTACTGCCGCGGGGACAGCGTCGCTTTCTCGGTGGTCCACCAGTTCATATCCCACAGCAGCGCCAGCGCGAACGCCAGCGTCGTCTTCCCGACACCGGTTTCGGCGGCGGCCGTGATGATCACGTGCATATCGCGGCCGGCAGTCAAACGCGAGAGGAACTCGTGGAACAGCTTCGATTCGGTCAGTCCGGGGTACAGCCCCCAGATATCAACGGGCGACTCGACGTCGTCGAACTCGCTTAGTTCTCCAGATTCTGCTTGCGCCATTTTTCAACCTTCTCGATGAGTTCGCCATCGATCTCTGTCCGTTGCGTCTGTTCCTTCAGATCCGCCCCGAATCCAGCCTCGCGCTCGATCTTGAACACGAGGACGGCAGTCTCCTTGAGCCACTCCGTGTTGACCTGATACAGCGCCGGTTCCGACTCGGCAACGTGCGCACTACTCCGACCGGGGGCGGGCCGCCTGACTTGCACCTGTTGGGTCTGCAGTTCTCGGATTCGCCCCGCGCGTGCCTTCAACTCCGACAGCCGCGATTCGATCGATTCACCGCCCTCATCGTCGTCTTCGCCACCGTCTGGATCGGCATACTGCCGGAAGTACAGCTCTGCGGTGACGATCGCGCTGGCGAGGCGATCGTAGGCCGCCTCGGACGGATCTGTCCGTGCACCGTCGGCCTCGACGAACTCGTTGAGGCGCGCGGTCAGTTGATCGAGGAGTTCTTCGCGACGACCGTGGGCGCGACGGGATCCGTTTCGATCGTCACCCTGAGTCGCCATCGAAGTCACCTCCGAGGTCGAACACGAGCAGCTGCTCGTCGGTGAAGTAGTACCAGTCAACGGACCCCGGATCCTCGGTATCGACACCGGCGTGTCGCAGCGACTCCTTGTCTAGTGTCCCACGCACGGTTCCGTTCTGATCGATCAGTGAGACGGACCCGCTTTTCATCCCGCGCGCCATTTGGAGCCGGCTGGCGATTGTTTGTTTCGTTGCCATCCGATATCACAAAATAGGACTCCCACGAGCAAAAACATATTGGGAACCTTACGGTCGCATATCTGTAACCTATGTGTACCTATACGTCTCAGCCTGCTGATTTAACACTGCGGAGAACACCGCCCTCGATATGGCAACGAGCCAAACGTCGGCTTTCGATGCCGACCACGACACTGGGCTCACTAACTGGGGCCCGTCCAATCAAACTGCACAGACCGGTGGTATCAAAGCGGAACTCCTGAGCCGCGCCGTGGCGCTGATGCTTCTCGCACTCACGCTCGCGCAGAATCTCCGCCAGAAGCTTCAGTGGCGGCCTGACTTCAGCCGGCTCACCCAGAACCCCGCGTACCAGTTCGGGTACAACGCTGGGATGCAGAAGCTGACGCCGGACTCCTCCGTCGAGCAAAACGGCGGGATGATCGAGCGGATCGCCGGCGGCATTATGACCGTCGTGCTCGTCGCGATCGTCCTCAACGAGATGCTGACGCTGACGATCGTCAACCAGTCAACGGGCCCGATGAGCGACCTCATCGACCAGGCGACCCAGGTCGGGACGGCAGCGCTGACGCTCGCCGTCCTCGGGTTCCTCGCCGCCGCCGCGACGCTGGTGCTCAACTTCTTCCGAGGTGGCTTCTGAAGCTCGGCGCGCTCCACCTCTGTCGGCCCCGTTTTCTGACCACTTCGGACCCGAGAGCCATATATGAAAAGTACACTGTTCGGCCTCGCTGCGGTGCTTTTACTGCTAGTTGTCGCTGCGCCGGCTGTCAACGTCGCGTATAACACTGCGGGATCGCCCGCGCCGGTCGTCAACGAAAGCGTGACTGTCGCGTACGATGATCGCGTCGCCGTGGCGGCCGACGGAACGCGCTACTCCGAATCGATCACTGTACGGGCTGACGGCGATCGCCTCGACCGCGGCACCGACTACCGATGGACGGCCACGAATGGCACCATCGAGTTGTTGAACACCAGCGCCACGACGAGCGGCCAGTCCGCCCAAGTCACGTACGACGTTTACGAGCGCGGCGCCGCGACGGAAGCGTTCGCGACGATCTTCAACTTCGTCGGTCGCGCTGGCTTCCTGGTGCTGCTGCTGATCGGCGCGGGGCTGGCCCTGGACAGCGTCGGGAGGTCGTTCTGAGATGTGGCAAAGCAACTGGTTCGCGCTGGCGGGCTTTGCGACGCTGTTGACTCTGCTGTGGCTTGTCGTGCTCCCACGCGCACGTGTCTACGTGACGTCAGGCCTGTCGTTCATCAGCTGGGCGGCGGCGGCGACCTCGGCGGCCTCACTCCAGAGGCGGACGCTCGACGGGACGGCCGTCGACGTCGGCGCGCCGGTGCTGCAGTACCTCGCGACGGCGCTGGCGCTGGTGTCGCTGCTGGTGTTTGTCCTGTACCATTTCGGCCTGTACCCGCCCGAAGACCTCGAGAAAGCAAACAATGAGTAACCAAACCCAAGACCTCGAAGAGCGCGCGGGCATACAGCAGCAGGCAGACACCGCTGCAGCGGCCGCGCGCACCGGTATCGAGAGTAACGCACGCAAAGTCGAAGAGAACAAGTTTAATCCGGGGTTCCTCGGCGAGATCCAGGACCCGAAGGTCGACACCGACAAGTGGGACTGGATCACCGACGAGCTGGGGCCGATCTTCAGCGGGGCCCATATGGTCGGCCGTCGCTCGGAACACTTCGAGATGCAGCAGGAGCTCCTCAATATGGTCAAGTCCGAGGAGCTCATCGCCGAGATGTCACCCGGCTCGCTCCTGGAACGACACCCGAACGTCCTCGCGGTGATGCAGGGCGCGGAGGGCACGGCCGACCCCGACTTCGTCGAACCGGCCAAACAGGGCGAAAAGCGGATCGTCCGCGACGCGATGACTGTCGCGACGACCCGGCAGGCACTGTCCGTCGACGCCCACGGCATCGACGCGTTCACGACCGCAACGACCGAAACGCGCCAGGTCACCAACGAGGAAGAAGAGCGCTCTAGCGTCCTCAAGAAGGCCAAAGAGGTGGTTCGATGACGGACCGTGACGGCATCGACGCCTCCGATGTTGACGCTGGGACCGACACCGAAGCCGATCCAGGAGCTGTCGAGGAGGCCGAAAACGGCGATGGCGACGACGTCCTCGACTTCCAGGACCTCAAATCGGTCAACTCCGGCGGCGATCACGAGCCAAAGACGTTCCCGGATGACGACATGGATGGATCCGACCACGCTGAGCGCGTCGATCTATACGACCGCGTCATCAACGGCGTGGGGAAACTCGCAGATCAGGCCGCCGCCGACGCAGGGGTGCTCGTGTTCGGGTTGATCGGGCTGCTTCTCCGTGCAGGCCACGAGTTCATCAAGGCCGGCACGACGACCGCGCTCACGATCATTCCGTTTGCGAGCCGCGTCTGGAAGTCGCTGGCGCAGTTCGCGATCTACCGCTATCACAAGAAGGCCGGCGGCGACGCGATCGGACTCGTCCATATGCCGAGCGGGAACGTCGACCTCGAAGCGGTGAAATACGTCGCCGAGGACCCCGAAGAGAAGAAATCCGCTGGCTGGCACGCCAAAAGCCGCGAGAAGTCCTGGGACGAGGGCGCTGATGGCCGCGAGGTCGACTACCTCGGCGGGAAGACGCCCATCGCACTGTTCGACGAGAGTGCCTCGCAGCGGGCGACGCCGCTCGAGGCGCGCTGGGCGCAGGCACTCGACCTCGATCGCGTCGAGGACGTCTACCTCAACGCCCAGCTGCGACAGGTCAAAGTCGAGTCGCCGGGCGCTGGCGCGAACGGTGCGGCGATCGCCGACGGCGGCGTCACCTCGGATGTGACCGTCGACGCGAAGGGCCCGCTTGCGGACAACCTCGTCGACATCAGTCCCCGGGATAACCACGACGGGATGCGCATCTCGACGCGCAAGGTCAAGAACACGTATCGGCAAGAGGCCGGCTCCGAAAAGATCGAGGAGGCGAAACGCCTCGGCTTCCTCGCCGGGCGGATGGGCAATATGGACCGCACGGATATGGTCAAGATAATGCTCATCGCACTCGGGATCGTCGCGGCGGCGACGATGGGACCGGGCCTCATCGAAGGACTGTTCAGCTCTGCGTCGTCGGCGACGTCCGGCGGCGGTGGGGGCATCGTCCCGTTCTAAGATGCTTGGGCACGTCGCCAGGGCCGCACTGTACTCGCCGTTCGCTGTGCTGTTGGCGTTCATCCTCACGCGGTTTATGAGCGCGCTGAATGACGCGATGGCCGCGGGCGAGCACGCCGACGCCGACAGCGCCCAGCAGGTGATGGGCTACACCATCGCCGCGGGTGAGAATTTCCTCTTCGTCGCGCTCGTGTCGCTCCTCGTGATGCTGTTGGCGCGGGCGGTCAGCGAATCGGAGGTGGCCTAGATGGGGCAACTCGACCGTCTTATCGTCGTGTTCGTGCTGTTCGGCTCGGCGACTGTCCTCGCGCTGTTGCACGTGCGCGTGTTCCTCCCGTTCATCGAGCTCGCACAGACTGACTTCTCGGGACCGTTCACTCCGGTGGTCGAGCTGATCCCGACGGTCGTCCCGGCGATCGTCGGCGGGCTGTATCTGTTCGGCGCGCTGTATCTGATCATCGGCCCGGTACAGAAAGAGAAGTCTCAGCAGATCGTCCGGAGGCGTCCATAATGTCCGTAGACAGAGCACTCAGAGTAGCCGCAGAAGCAGCGAAGGAGCGGAAAACAGAACTGCGACTCGTCGATGTCGCATCGATCACGGTGAACAGCGATGACTGAGAACCTCCAGAACCTAAGCAAAGACGAACTGATCGACCGCGTCGAGCGGCTCGAAGCCAACCTCCAAGACGAACGCACCAGCGTCTCCCGACGCGGTGTGCTCCGTGGTGGGCTGACTGTCACCGGGCTCGCAGGGCTACTGTTCGCGACACACCCCGTGATGGCGGCCTCGGGCGTTTACCCCGTGGAATCAGAACCGCCATTCGCGAAGATCCGTGCCGAGCGGATTCGATACGACACGCGGACGTCACAGCCGTCAGCGCCGTCATCTGGCCGCGTCATCAGCTACGTCGACGATGGTGATCTCCCATGAGCGCGAGTGGCATCGTCGAGGCGGAGGTCTTCCGCAGCGAGCAGGTCTCGCGGCTGGCGCGCACGTCGGACCCAGCGAGCCCCACGAAGGGTGACGCCTGGATCCGAACCGACATCCAGCCGACCACGAACAGCGTGGCCGCGCTCCGGGTCCAAGGCGACTCGGGCTACCTCGAAGCCCCACTCTTCGACCCGACGGCGACACTCGGCCAGGATGTCTACGTCGGTCAGCGCTTCGTCTTCTCGGACGGCAGCGAGGCGCACCTGCTGGTCACTGATCAGGGCGGCGCGGTCGGCTCGCCGCGCGTCGTGACGAGCTCCGGAACCGAGTATGAGGCCCACGACGACGTCGAGGTCAGTGCAATACCCGACACCTTAGTCGATAATTTTGAGGAACCACTTTACGAGGATCAAAGCAAGTCCCTGAGCGATTATTATGCCGGAGACTTGGCGAACTACACCCGACAGCAAAACACGGTTATGGAAGGCGATTACGCGCTGGAACGCAACAGTTCCGATAGCGATTTTATCGTCAGCACATCTGGATTGAACTACCCTGAACCCGGAGACGTATGGCGATATTGGCTACAGCAAAACGGCGATCAGAACCACACGCATTACTTTGGCGTTCAGGATTCGGGCTCAACCGACAACGCTTACGATGTAACTGTACACTGGAATGACCAAGAAATTAGACTCCGAAAACGGTCGGGTGGTAGTAACACGAGTTTAGATACGACGGGTCAGACAATCACAAACGGAAACTGGTATGAAGTCGAGATAATGTGGGAAACGGACGGGACCATAACCGCCACACTGTACGATGATTCTGGTTCCGAACTCGCGTCCGTAATAGGATCAGATACGGATTACACTGACGGAGGTATCGGGTGGTCGTCCAGTGGCCCCGGTAGCGGGGTAGTCTATACAGATAATCTAAGAGTCGTTGGATCGGTATGATGCGCGGCCCGGTGCTGCAGTCTAACATTCCAACAATGTGATAAAAGAGAATGAAACCTCCCACAAACCTGCTCCGAACGGCCGTCGTGGTCGCCGCCGTGCTGCTCCTCGCGAGCAGTGCGGTCGGAGCGGCAGAGACCTGGACGACCGGCCCAGCAGGCGCGACCTACGAGACTGACTCGGGGCTTCGCGTAACGCCGACGGTGGATCACGGCGCACCGCAGGACCCGTTCAACGGCAGCGATACGCTCGTCCTTTCAGACGCGACATTCACGGCTAGCGGCTCGGCCAGCCTCGACGTCGATCAGATCAACGGCAGCAGGACAGAGTTGTCTGCGATCGACGCCGCATCGAACCCGATCACGATTGACCCCGACGATAAGTCCGAGATCTCCGTCTCCGGCAGCGTTACTGCACTGTCTTTTAGCGACGCGACGATCGACGGGACGACGCAGTTCACGTACTCCGCGGACGGCAGCGGCTCAATCACGGTGACCGGACTGGCTCCGGACACCGACTTCGCGGCTGCAACCACCGGGGGCGACGTCCTCGAAACCGGGACAACCGATGCCGATGGCACCGCAACTATCTCCGTCGACGCCGCGACCGACGAGGACGTCGTCCTCCTGGAGCCGACCGCTCCAGTCGTCGATGCCAGCTCGGCGACACCGACTGATGGAGCGCAGGTCACGGCGCGATCGATTAACTTCTCGATCGACGTTTCCGACGGCGACTTCGCGACCGCCGCGGGCGACGAGCTCGACGCGACGTTCTATCTCGATGGCGATGCGATCGCGAACAACACGCTGACCGCGGACGGGACGACGACCGCCTCGGCAGAGATCCCCGTCGGCGGCCCGCACGAGTGGTCCGTCGAGGTTACTGACGCATACGGGCGCACGACCACGTCGGAGACGTTTACCTTCGACGTGCCGGCTCGGCTCGAAATTATGAACGAGAGCGCGCCGAGCGAACGGATCCAATCCGATGGGTCTGCGGAGGTGACGTTCTTTTCCGAGGACGGCGACACGGTGATCACGCGCCCGGTCGAGAACGGAACCGTTGACTTTGCCGGGATTCCGACCGATCAGGAGTTCATCGCCCAGATCGACGCCGCTGGCTACTCGCCGCGCCGCGTCGTCATCCCGTCGCTGATCGAACAGCAGACGGCGTATTTTCTTCCGGAAAGTGCCTCCTCGGCACAGATCGTCTTCACACTGAACGACGACACAGGGCGATTCACACCGGAATCAACGCGGCTGTACGTCGAGAAGCCGATATCGGTTAACAACAGCACCGAGTTCAGGATCGTCACCGCCGACACCTTCGGCGCGAGCGGTGAGTTCACCACGGTACTGGAAGACGATTCGCGGTATCGTCTCCGCGTCGTCAACGAAGAGGGCGAGACGCGGACACTCGGCAGTTACACCACGAGCGGTGACGCCTTTGCCGAGCTCCCGATCGGGCAGGTGCAGATCTCCTCGGACGTCGGCAGCGGCGGCGTCGCGTTCAACGCCGCACTCCAGGAAGTCGAGACCGAAGAGGGCACCCAACGCGTCATCAAGATCGTCTATCGCGACCCCTCGGAAGCGACCGACGAACTGACGCTCTCCGTTGTCAACGCGACCAGTGGCGAGGAGTTGCGCCCCGAGACAACCGAGACCGGCCCGTACGGGCGCTACATCGAGACAATTCCGCTACCCGCTGGAGCGCCTGAGGACGTCAGCTACGAAGTCACCTGGAGCGCCGAGCGCAACGGCGACACGCTCGGCACGACCGTCGAGGTCGGAGAGATCGGGCCGACGATCGACGGCGTCGAAGTTGACGGCCGGATCCAGGGGCTGATCGGCTACCTCACGATCCTCGGGTTTACTTCGCTGACGGTGATCCGGTCGCCACGGCTGGCTCCGATCGTCGCCGTCGCGACGGCCGTTGCCGTCACCACAATCGGTGTGGTGACGATTCCGCCCTCGGCGATCGGTATCGGGGGTGCGATCGCGGTGATGGCGTTCATCGGCGGAGGTGATCCACTCTATGGTTAACACAACGACTGCGGTTGGGATCGTGCTCGCGGCGATCGTCGCCTCGGCAATGTGGGCCGGCAGTGGGTACGGCGGTGTGATCGGCACGGATCCGACCGCTGGCCTCGGACCGATGGAGGGCGATCTCGAAGACAAAGCCAACGAGAGCGCCGTCAACCGCGACGAAGGAGAGGGCTTCGAGGGCAGCGCTGCGGGCGCTGATGACGAGTCCAATATCGTCTCGTTCGTCCTCAACGGCGGCTCGGCGGTGATGTCGTTGGCGACGTTCGTGTTGGACTTCCCGGCCGTCTTGCAATCGTTCGGCGCACCGGCGTGGTTCGCCGACCCGCTGGGCCATCTCGCCCAGCTGCTCGCCAGCATCGGCGTGATCCAGTTCATCACTAACCGGGTGTACAAATAATGCCTGTTCCCACACTCCTGCTGCAGGGTGGCCTCGATCCGGTCGGCGGCTGTCTCGTCGGCTCAGATGACCTGTTCGGCTGTGCGCTAGACACGATCATCAACGCCGGTTTCGGCGGCCCAGCGATGTTCGCGTTGCTCGTGACTGGCGTGGTCGTGTTTATGCTATTCCTCGCCGGCGACGGCGACGTGACGACGCCTGCAGTCGTGTTGATCCTCATCGGCGGGCTGACGTTCCCGCTGCTGAGTGGCGGCTACACTGGCCTCGCACGCCAGTTCACGTTCCTCGCGTTGGTGGTCGCCGTGTTCAGCGTGATCCGTCGGTACGTCTTGGAGGCCTAAGATGCACGTCACAAACCTCTTCCACGTCGTCGCGACGGTCGCACTTCTCCCCTCGAAGATCGCCGAGGAGGCCGTTCACGCGGCCGCAGCGCTGCCGTGGGCCGCACGGATGGGCATCCTCGTGGAGCCGCGCACCGGCCGCGCTGCGGTCGACATCGAGTGGCTCGGCCAGCCGCCGACGTGGGCGCTCATCATCACCCACTTTGCGCCGGCGATCCTCGGCAGTGCGATCGGCGTCGTCGTCCTCGCGTGGTGGGCGATCGGGGGCTTCGTCCTGCCCGAGGTCTGGTCCGAGTGGGCGCTGCTGTCGGTTGTGACGACCTGGTGGGCGCTGTTTACCTGGCCCGGTCGGGCCGATCGGGAGGTGAGCGCCGATGGCTCCGCTGACTGAGCCCGTCATCGCGGGCGCGTGGGCGACAGTTCTCGCGCCGTTCATCGCGTGGTCGCTCCTCGCGTACTACCGCGGCGACACGCGGATGCGAGATCTCACGTGGCGAGAGGACGTCCAAGCGGCCAGACGGCTCTGGATCGTCGGCACGCGGCGCTGGCGATCCAATTGGGAGGCAGATCTCCAGCGCCCCCGCGACGTTGTGCTGCGTCTCGGCTCGATCCCAGCGGGCGCAGGACTGATCCTGCGCGCGGGCATCTGGGGGTTCTTCGCCGCACTCGCTGAGTCCGACGAAGCGATCTCAACCGGGCTCCGGAGGACCCCCATCGAAATCCCGGTGTCGCTGGCGTGGGCAGCGCGGCTGTCGACGTTCGCGATCGGTCTGGCAGCGATCCAGTTTATCGGCGTCCCCGAGTGGGGATGGCCCGCCTGGCAGCGCTGGCTGGCCTACGCGTGGCTCGCGCCGAACCTGGGTGTGTTGTTGGCGGACCCGATCGTCGGCGTTCTCGAGCTCGTTCAGGCGGCGAGACACGATCTCAACGAGGTGATTCCAAATGGCAGATGACAATGACAGACCGGACAACGCAAGCACAGTCGGCTCAGTAACGCGGCGGCGGCCGGATCCGACCGGCGACGATGACGACGACGTCTCGGCGTCGGACGAACCTGACGGCCCGGGTGGCGGTGTGGATTTCGGTCCCGGGTTCGGCGGCGGGTCGGATGACGACGACTCCGGCGGTGGGTCGCCGGGCGGGTCGTCGCCCCCGCCATCCGATGTTGGCGGCCCCGGGAGCGTCGATGATGGCGACACCGGCGGGTCGGACAGCTCTCCAGGCGGCTCTTCACCGCCACCGTCGGACGTCGGCGGTCCCGGTGACACCGACGGCAGCGACAGCCGGCCGGACAACCGCAACACGGTCGGATCGGTCACGCGACGTCGACCCTCGCCGACCGGCAGCGATACGCCGGAGCCGAGCGGCCGCGGTGACGGCGTCGATCTGGAGCGTGACTTCGACACCGACAACGGCAGCGACGATCGTC
>QPLR01000010.1 GCA_003665935.1 Halobellus sp. Atlit-31R
GGGAGATCACCATACTTCATTGCGTGGTCCGTTCGTGGTTCAGTGGACACCAGACAGGTGTCACCGAACCACCAAGGCTAACATCAGATCCCATCTGTACGGCGGACCGCAGGGGTGGAATCCTCATTCCGTGTCCGAATCAAGCGAAACGGTGTACGGGTATAAACCCGTTGAATCCGTTTCACCCCGCGGCGTCGTTCGCCACGGGCGTCGGAGTGCGAGCGCGGACGGAGTTCAACCGCCCGCAGTCGCGTAGTGTTCTTCGCATTACTGTCTGAGGAGAGGGTTGTACTTAACCCCGTTGATCCCGAACGATTTTCGAAAAATGGTGTTAGATGTGTGTGTTCGTCTAACAATACGGTCGCAGGGGTTCGATCGATGGACGTTCGACCAATAGCCGTTTTGACGTGATTGATATCCCTCCACGCGCGAGCGCACGTGAACAAGCAAACGACTGGAAGCGACAGCAAGTGGATCCGACTCACCTCGGCGTCGAACGCCCACTGCGAGGCTCTTTATAACGGGGGCCTTTATAAGGGAGGGCAGAGATAATCCGACAGAGTATGAGTGCGCCGGCAGATTCCATCGAGATTCAGAACGTTGTCGCATCGACCGGTATCGGGCAGGAGCTCGACCTCGAAGCTCTCGCAGAGGACCTCCCCGGGGCGGACTTCAATCCGGACAACTTCCCCGGACTCGTCTACCGGACCCAAGAACCGAAGGCAGCGGCACTGATCTTCCGGTCGGGGAAGATCGTCTGTACGGGCGCAAAGAGCATCGATGATGTCCACGAGGCACTCGGAATCATCTTCGAGAAGCTCCGTGCACTGAGCATCCCCGTCGACGAAGACCCCGAGATCACCGTTCAGAACATCGTCTCCAGTGCGGACCTCGGCCACAATCTGAATCTGAACGCGCTCGCGATCGGGCTCGGCCTCGAAGACGTCGAGTACGAACCGGAGCAGTTCCCGGGCCTCGTCTACCGGATGGACGAACCGGAGGTCGTCATTCTGCTCTTCGGCTCCGGAAAGATCGTCATCACTGGCGGCAAGCGGACCGACGACGCGAAGACTGCGGTCGAAGAGATCGTCAAGCGGATCGACGACCTGGGTCTGCTCGGGTAAGCGTCCCTTCCGTCGGTGCACACCGGGGTGGAGTGCGTAGAGGGGAGGGGAGAGGAGTCGACAGCGTAATATCGACCGTAGGATAACGTTTTGGTCGAATGAACGCGCGCGAGAACGTCGCATTTCTGACCGGATCGGAGGTCCGGATCGAAGTGTTGCGAGCGCTGCGCTCGGGCGTCGCCCGGCCGACCGAACTGGCCGAGGAGTGCTCGTGTGCCCGCGAGACTGCACAACGAGCAGTCACGGCGTTCGTCGAGCGTGGCTGGGCCGAGAAGGTGTCCACGAGCGACGGCTATCGGCTCACGCGTGCAGGTGAACTCGTCGGGAGGAACTACGACGAGTTCGAGCAGTGTATGGCAGTCGCGACGCGGTTCGAGCATCTCCTCTCGAACTTGGGTGGGGCTGCCTCGGATCTGACGTGTGACACGCTAACGAAGACGACGTACGCGCAGGCGACGGCCGAGAATCCGCACGCTCCGATCGGTCGCTTCCTGACAGTCGTCGGCGAAGATCCGATCGATCAGTTTCGTGGAGTCACACCGATCGTGAGTGGCATCTTCAACCAGGCTGCAGACCGCGTCATCGAACCGGAGAGCGACGTCCAACTCGTCGTCGACAGAGAGGTTCTCACGACCTCCGCCTCGGAGTATCCGGAGGCACTCGATCGGGCCGAGGACCTGGACGGTCTCACCCTCTACGTCTCGGAGAGTCCACTGGAGTTCGGACTCCTCCTCGTCGACGGCCACGCGTATCTCGGTGCGTACGACGACCACGGAAACCTCGTCGCGAGCGCTGACGGGACCAGCGACCCGTTCGTCGAGTGGGCGGTGCAGTCGTTCCGACGGATCCGAGCGAACGCCTCGGAGTGGAATTGAGGCCGACAGTTCCCGCAAATTTGTCGTGTGAAGGAACGGACCAGATGGAAATCGGGGACGCCTGAGGATTAATGAGCCAGGCGTCCTTCGCATATAGATCGGGTATGTCAAACGAGAGTGAGTCCACTGCGACGCTCGATCGAGAGGGATCCGACGACATAGCAGACGGTCTCGACACCGAGATCAGCGACATCGAGGAAGGGGTCGACAGACAGGAGGGATACGACCACGAGGCCGCGAGCGAAGTCCAGACCTCACTGGCAGAACTGCACCAGTCGTCTGTCGAGATCGCCAAGCGGATCGGAGAGATACGGGATGGGACCGCAGAGCAGTACGAGGGAATGCAGGAAGTTGCCGAGGAGACCTCGAACCTCTCGGCCGCCGTCGAGGAGATCGCCTCCTCCTCGGAAGAAGTTTCCTCGGCGAGTCAGCAGGCGAAAGAGCTCGCCGACGAAAGTCAGAGCGTTGCGTCGGAAGTCAAAACGTCGATGGCGGAGATCCAGCAGGCCGCCACCGACGTCTCCGAAGACGTGGGACAAATCCAAGAGAGCGTCAGCAAGATCGACGAGATCGTCGAGGTCATCAACGATATCGCCGACCAAACGAACATCTTGGCACTGAACGCGTCCATCGAGGCCGCTCGTGCCGGCGACGCTGGCGAGGGGTTCGCGGTCGTCGCGAACGAGGTCAAAGAACTCGCCGAGGAATCACAGCAACACGCCGGCGAGATCGAGACGATGGTCTACGACGTACAGGAGGGTACACAGCGCGCTGTCGAGTCACTCGAAGAGAACAACGCCCGTATCGAGGACGGGATCGAAACCGTTGACGAAGCGGTCGGGATCCTCGAAGAGATCCACGGAGCGGTCTCGGAAGTCAGCGAGGGGATTGCTGAAGTCGCCAATGCGACGGATCAGCAAGCGGCGTCGACGGAGGAGGTCGCCAGTATGGTCGACCAGACCACGGCTGCGGCTGACCAGATCGCGTCGGAGACCGCCGAGATAGCGGACACCGTGGATGAGCAAACCGACCAGATCGCGGACATAGACGAGGCCGTCGATCGGCTAGTCGAGGACCTCGCTCGACACAGCGACTCCGAAACCACAGAGGCCGAGAAGTCAGCAGCGGACGAGTGAGGGGGCGACGCCGCCGAGTGAGGTGACGGTGTCGGTGCCGACTACGCACTCGCGTCGGAGAGCACGCTTATCTCACCAGTCACAGGAAGAACGTCGCCACCGCAGTAGCTTGCGATAGATTCGATCAGGCGGTGTCGCTCTCCGTTAGGACGTCTTTGACGACCTCGGGATCCTCGAGGAGCTGGTGTTTCGTATAGCTCCCCTCGGCGCTCCCACCGGAGTGTTTCGACTGCTCGATGATGTCCAGAAAGGCGTGTTCTTTGAGGAGGTCGCGGACCCGGCGGAGCGAGAGCGTATCCGAGCCCTGCCCGTTACAGATGTTCTCGTAGACCTCGTAGACGCGGCTCGTCCGGAAGCCTTCCTGCCTGTCACTCGACAGCGAGAGGATCGCAAGCGCCTGCAGCACGTAGCGGGAGTGGGGCGTCGACCCGCGGATGAGTTCGCGGAAGCGGTCCGTCTCCGCTCGCTCGCGAGCCTGTGTTACGAACTCCTCGCGGACGATCTGTGCGCCCTTCGACTGGGCGATCTCGCCAGCGTACCGGAGAATGTCGATCGCTTTGCGAGCGTCACCGTGTTCGCGGGCCGCAAGTGCCGCAGCCCGAGGAATCGTCGAGGGGTCGAGGACGTCGTCACGGAAGGCGTCCGAACGCGCCTCCATAATGTTGCGGAGTTGATTGGCGTCGTACGGCGGGAAGACGAACTCGCGCTCACAGAGGCTCGATTTGACGCGCTCGTCCATCCGATCTTTGTACTGGATCTTGTTACTGATCCCGATCACGCCGAGCTTACACTGATCGATCTTGCCAGCCTCGCCCGCTCGGGAGAGTTGCATCAGGATGTCGTCGTCGGAGAGTTTGTCGATCTCGTCGAGGAGGATCAAGACGACGTCGTACTGCGCGTCGAGGATTCGCCACAGTCGCTTGTAGTACGTGGACGTGCTCAGCCCCTTGTCGGGTACCTTGATCCCGGTGACCGCGGGTTCGTTGACGCCAGCCGCGATGGTCTGGACGGCCTGCGTCTCGGTCGTGTCCTGCGCACAGTCGACGTACGCGAAGGTCGCTTTCACGTCTTCTTCGCCCGCCGTCTCGACCAGCCGCTGTGACACGTACTTCGCACAGAGCGATTTGCCCGTCCCCGTCTTGCCGTAGATGAGAACGTTACTCGGGCTCTGACCGAAGATCGCCGGGTTGACCGCGGCCGCCAGATCGGAGATCTCGTCGTCGCGGCCGACGATCCGCCCCTCCCCCGGAAGGTGGTTGATCTCCAGGAGTTCCTTGTTGGAGAAGATGGGGTCCTCTCGGGTGAAGAGGTCGTCGCTGGTGTTCGGCATACTACAGGACACCGGGTTTCCGGTGAAATGCGTTGTTATTTCGCCGTCCAGAAACGCGCGCGAAGGTACTGGCCGGATGACGATTGGGTGGCGTCGGTTTCTAGATTCAGCTACGACACACACACCACGTTTCCGGTGGAGCGGTGAAAACAGCCGGTAGGGGCCAGACGAAACCGGGGTTCTGTTTCACCGGAAACACGGTGTGCGATGGGGGGACGTCTCGGTACGAGCGGGGCGATTTGGCGATGAACCGATACCGCAAGTGAGCGAGTCTGCCGATGGGGATGTGCGGGCCTACCGGCGCGAGTGGGCGAGTCCGTCGATAGAGATGTACGGACCTGTCGATAGAGATGTACAGATCGAATGTGCAACTGCCCGGGCACGTCGATGCAGGCGACCGTGTAAAAGGTAAAAACGCCCACGGCGCACAGAGCGTTCGTAGAGGACGAGACTCGGCCGAGAAACCGCACTTCCCGGGTCTACTTCGAGTCGAGACACGTTGCTGAGATCACACAGCAACTACTCTGTAACTGATTCAGTGGTCGTTGACGAGTGTATAGTATTTAATTGTTGCCTGTTAGAGGTCAGAATAGTGCAGAGAACCGTCCACCGAGCCCTGCCTCAACGAGCCCGGCCGGGAACTACCAGCGTGTTTCACCGGAAACGTGGTGTGTGCCTACGGTGGCCGCTAGTAGGGTCGCGTCGGTGGAGTGTTTGGGGCTCGCATCGATAGAACGACTGAGGATCGCTATCGAGACACCCGGCACACTCCGTCTGCCGACTCGACTGGCGGTCCTGAACTGACGTCGGAGAGTCCGACTTAGTTAGAGGATTCTCTCACCGTTGGTCGGTAGAGCTGTATCGAACTGGAGCGCTCCCGGTCCAACTCCCACTCTGCTTGTCGTTTCATCGGAAACTCGGTGTGTCCCCCTGCAACGTGACCGACAGCGTACCGACGCCCGGACCGACACGGCGAACGCGACAGCCGCGGCCGTTTCACCGGAAGCCCGGTGTCCGTGCGTCCCTTTCACGCGGCAACCCACCTGCCCGAACTGCGCCGCTATCTGCGTCCCGTATTTCACCGGAAACACGGTGTGTGGGCCCGCAGGCGGTCGGACGCGGATCCAGTAGCCAGCGAAAGACCCGACCCGCAGTAGAAGCAACTGCCACAGTAGTCGGGGCGACCGCCGGTACAGCGGGAAGTTACGTTACGTAGTCGCAAACCGTTTCCCAGTCGGGAACGTCGCAACACACAATGACCGAAGAGGAGAGTGTCGGGGAGTCGGCCGAAACTGCGGCGGAGACGTCCGGCGGTGTTCACGACACCGACCTCGACCTCGACCGGTTCCACGACGTACTGGAAGCCGAAGGCCGTCCCGTGGTGACGGCTTCGGAGGTCGCACGCCGACTCGGCACCGCGCAGTCGACGGCAGCCGAGAACCTCGACACGCTGACCGACGAGGGGGCGGTCGAGCGCGTATCCGTCGAAACAGATCCCGTCGTCTACTTCCCGAGCGACTGGGGTAAACTCGCCGAACGGGAGCGGATCGTGCTGTTCCCCGAGCGGCGGCAGATCGTCGTCGATCAACCGACGCAGTACACCCGCGCGCGGCTCTCGCAGTTCGCACACCTCGTCGACACCACTGGCGCGCGGGAACGCTCGACCACCGACCGGGAGACGACCACCCGGGGGTACATCTACGAGATCCGCCAAGAAGACGTCTGGCAGGCCCCGTTCGACGACGTCGAGGATCTCCTGTCGCTGATGCGCTCGGTGCTTCCTCGACGATCGCCGCAACTGGAATCGTGGGTCGAATCGCAGTGGAAGCGTGCGAACCGTTTCCGGCTGTTTACACACGACGACGGCTACGTGGTCCTCGGGGCGGCCTCCGAGAGCTTGATGGGCAACGTCGCACGCCAGAAACTCGACGAGGAGCAGCTGGTCGCGCCGATCTCCGACACCCAGAGCTGGGTTCGTGACGGCGCGGAGGCAGCGATCAAGCGGATCCTCTACGAGGCCGGCTATCCGGTAGAGGACGACCGCGACCTCGACACCGGGGACCCGCTCGACGTCGAGCTGTCCGTCGACCTCCGGGGGTACCAGTCCGACTGGGTCGAGCGCTTCCTCGATCAGCGCTCCGGCGTTCTCGTCGGGCCGTCCGGTGCGGGCAAGACCGTGACAGCGATCGGCGTACTGGCGGCCGTGGGCGGGGAGACGATGATTCTCGTCCCCTCGCGCGAACTCGCCGCCCAGTGGCAGGCCGAACTGCTCGAACACACGACGCTCACGGCGGACCAGATCGGCGAGTACCACGGCGGACAGAAGGAGATTCGCCCAGTCACGATTGCGACCTACCAGACCGCGGGGATGGACCGGCACCGGTCGCTGTTCGACTCCCGCGGGTGGGGGCTCGTCGTCTACGACGAAGTCCACCACATCCCCTCGCGGATCTACCGACGCAGCGCCGACCTCCAGACGAAGCACCGACTCGGCCTCTCCGCGACGCCGGTCCGGGAAGACGACAAGGAAAAAGAGATCTTCACGCTCATCGGCCCGCCCATCGGGACCGACTGGTCGAAGCTCTTCGAGGCGGGGTACGTCCAGGAACCGGAGGTCCAGATCCGATACGTGCCCTGGGGAACCGAGCTCGCACGCAACGAGTGGGCGAGCGCCGACGGTCGCGACAGACACCGGATCGCCGCCGAGAACCCCGAGAAGATCGCCGAGACGCGACGGCTCCTCGATGCCCACCCCGAGGCGAAGTCGCTCGTCTTCGTCGACTGGCTCGACCAGGGCGAGGCCCTCGCGGATGCGCTCGACGTCCCGTTCGTCAGCGGAGAGATGCCGCATCACCGCCGCGAGCGAGTCTTCGAGTCGTTCCGTAACGACGACCTCCGGACGCTCGTCGTCTCACGCGTCGGTGACGAGGGCATCGATCTACCGAACGCGGAGTTAGCCGTCGTCGCCTCCGGACTCGGCGGCTCGCGTCGACAGGGAGCACAGCGCGCCGGCCGGACGATGCGTCCCGCCGGGGGCTCGCGCGTGTACGTGCTCGCGACTCGCGGTACCTCCGAGGAGGACTTCGCTCAGCGGCAGATGCGTCACCTCGCGGAGAAGGGAATCCGCGTGACCGAGACGGACCAGAGCGGACGTGAGCTGACCGAGGCGGATCAGAGCGGACGTGAACTGACCGAGGCGGATCAGAGCGGACGTGAACTGACCGAGGCGGATCAGAGCGGACGTGAGCTGACCGAGACGGACCGGAGTGAGCACGAGCCGACTGGCGAGCCGGGCGCATCGACCTCGGTGCACGAGGATGCGTCGCCATCGAGCGATGCCGCTCCGGACGGGTCTAACGGGTAGCCCCGATGGACGGTCGTAGCCGGGCTGATGCGACAGCACAGGGCCGCGAGACTGATACCGCAACGTACGCTCACAAACTCGCCGACAGCGATCGAATTCACCGGTACCGATCGCAACTCCGCGACTCACTCACCGAGGCACCGGCGGCGGCCGCCTTCGACGCCTGGCGCCGATACGTCTGCAACCGACACGGCGACGTGTTTGCGAGACTCGCCGCCGACAGCGACGATCGCGCCAGAACCGACGTCGCCCGGGCACTGTTCGTCGAGACGCTGGCTTTCGACTATCTCCTCGTCGAGATTTTGTACGCGGCCGAACGGGAGTTCGGATGTACGCTGACGCGTGCACTCGCCGCCGACGCCGCCGTGCCCTTCGTCCCGGATTTCGAGGCCGTTCACGAATCAGTCTCGCCGCACCCAGTCGGAGGAGCGCCCGCCGACGAATCGGAGTTCGACGCGATGGCGGCGGCCTTCGCCCGCGAGGCATCGAACCGCGATGTCGCCACTCTCCACCGAGAGTGCGTCTCTCCCCTCGCTCGGCGCGCCTTCGGCCGCTACGATACGCCCCCGGGCGTGGCGGCTCTCGCCGTCGAGTCCATCTTCGAGGGCGCGCCCGCGGATGCGGACTGTCTGACTTCCCCCGACGACTGCCGAGGCGAGCTCCCAAACGTCCTCGATCCCGGTTGTGGCGGCGGGGCGTTCCTCGCGGCGGCGGCGGCCCGATTCGTCGAGTCCGACTGCGACGGCGCTCCGGAAGCTCGCGTCCGGGCCGTCTTCGACGCCGTCTGCGGGTTCGACGTCTCACCGACGGCGGTTCGCGCTTCGCGTCTCGCGCTCGTGCTCGCCGTCCGGCCCTTGCTCGATGCCGTCGACGACACCCTTCGGTTCACTCCGCAGGTCGTCCTCGGGGACGCGGTCGAAGCGACCGCAGACCACCGGCCGCTGAACGGTCAGCGTGCGGACGTACTACTCGCGAATCCGCCCTGGCTGACCTGGGACTCACTTCCCGAGAACGCGAAAGCCCGCTGGCGGCCGGAGATCTCGGATTCCTCAGGCGACTCGGACGACCCGAATAACTCGGACAGGTCGACCTCTTCGGACGCCGACGAACTCGACCTCTTCGGAC
This sequence comes from Halobellus sp. Atlit-31R, assembly GCA_003665935.1. Taxonomy (GTDB): domain Archaea; phylum Halobacteriota; class Halobacteria; order Halobacteriales; family Haloferacaceae; genus Haloquadratum. Next base: position 8,955 of record QPLR01000010.1, read on the forward strand.
ACACCGGTGTCGACGCGCGACTCGGCTACGCGAACGACGACCTCTCGGTCCCGTACGCGTGGACGTGCCTACATCGCCTCCTCAGGGACGGTGGTCGCGCTGCCCTCGTCCTCAAGCGCGACCTGCTCACCGGCCCCGCCGGAGAGCGCCTCCGTCGCCCCGACGTGGGTGAGCGATCGATTACCTACGACCGCGTGCACGACTTCGGGTCGCTGTCGCCGTTTCCGGACGTCGACGCCGGCACTGCCCTGCTCTCGCTTCGCATCTCCCGAGACTCCGGCCACGAAGCGGGGAACGACGACTCCGAAACCGGTGCCGACGATCCGGCCGCGTCGCCGTTCCCGACTGCAGACGGTATCCCGACCGTCCGCTGGGCCGCCCCAGAGACATCGCGTGCGGTGAGCGAGAGAGGCACGGAGACCGCCCCGGACACGGCGACTGCACCTGCCGCCGGCTCACCGTTCACGTCTCTCTCGGCGATGCGAGCCCGTCTCGACCGCACGGAGACACGGCTCGTCCCCGCCGATCCGGCCGATCCGACGTCGGCGTGGATCCGCGCGGATGCGGAACGCCGCGCTCTCGGGGAGAACCCCTACCGAATCCGTCACGGCGTGAAAGACGACGCGAAGGCGGTCTACGCGGTCGATCGAGAACTGATCGAGCGCTGCGACCTCGAATCCGAGCACGTCTTCCCGTATCTGAAGTCGAAGCACATCGTGAAGTACGGACTGTTCGGCCACGACCTCCACCTCGTCCCACAGCGACAGGCCGGAGCGGACAACGCGGCGGAACTCGAACGCGAGGCACCAGCAACGTACGCGTACCTCGAGGAAAACCGCGAGCGACTCACCGACCGCGGCTCGTCGTGGTTCGACGACGGCCCGTTCTACTCGCTTTTCGGACTCGGCTCGTACACGTGGGCACCGTACAAGATCGTCTGGTGTCGACTGGGGTTCAAGCCGCACTTCGCGGTCGTCTCGACGGTCGCGGACCCGGTCGTCGGCGAGAAGCCCGTGGTTCCGGGCGACCACTGTATGTTCGTCAGCACCGACAGCGAGGCCGAAGCGCACTACCTCTGTGCCCTGCTGAACTCGGCCCCCTACCAGCGGTGTCTTCGGGACATCTCCTCGGGCGGCAAGTCGAGCCTCTCGAAGTCGACCGTCGAGCGGCTCGCGTTGCCGGAGTGGCGGTCAGCCGCGGATCAGCGACACCTCGCGGAGCTCTCACAGCGCGCCCACGCAATCGTCCCCAACCACGTCGACTGCTCGAAGCGCGCGTACAACCAGAAGACGATCCCGGAACTGCAGGCGGTGCAAACCGAAATCGATCGCACGGCCGAGCGATTCCTCGCGGATATCGACGCCCGCGCGGCCGATAGTTCGGAGTGACGGACCGGCTGACGGCGACGATGAGTAACCCTTAAGTCTGCCAGCGGCGCTACGTTGAGGTGCCCGCCCTTAGCTCAGCCTGGTAGAGCAGCCGACTGTAGATCGGCTTGTCCCCCGTTCAATTCGGGGAGGGCGGATTTTCTCACCAAACGGACCAGAGCCGAGAGGAGTTTCGCCGTCGTGCGATTCCATCTTGACGTGTTTGGGTTGAACAGGTCACCTGACTCGGGTGACCGCCGTCGTGCGTTCGCGTATAGCCGAACGTATCGGGGAACCTAGAAATTTTCGGCCCGACGTCGCGTACTGCTGTTATTCCGGTTCACAAGCCTTGCGCGGCGTATTTTTATACAGCGTGTTGAACTCGGGGTCATAGAAAGAGGCCACCCCGACTCCGAAAATATCCCTGCTCTGCAACCAGCCATATGCGCTCGGTGGTCTGTGAGACCCTTCACCGAGTACGGCTCGTATCTCGGAAACAACCTCGTGGAACTCGCCCGATTGTCATAGGATTGTATGAGGGGAAATGATGATACAGACCGCAATCCAGAGTACCACGTATTGAGCGAACAATAGGCGGGATAACACAGGTGAGGTAGGTAGAGAGCGCAAGAAAGAATACCCCTATCTACCTCGTTGATGTTATGAATGTCCTACAGCGGGCCACCGAAGTTGGACGAGAGGAAGGAATATTAATGTTAGTTGGAAAAATACCACCATACATATACCAACAAATCTGGCCACATCTCCCCGAGAAAGGATACATAGTCAAAAACGAGATACGAAGCAGTCAAAAAAGGAAGATTACAGATGGGCTTCTTCCAGCCTACCTAACTCAATATACTCCTGCAGAGAGTCCAGATTATGAGGAACAATATGTCGGTAGTATTCGACGGCACATTACGGAAGGGGAGAAAGTTGTCCTTGTCGGAGGTGGTGAGGGAATATCAACGGTTGCAACGGCGAAGCAAGTCCAATCCAGCGGAAAAGTAGATGTATTCGAAGGAGGTTCAGAAGAAGTCAAAAAGACCAAGGAAACCACCGACATCATCCGTCTTTAGTTAGTCGAGAAACCGCGTGACAGCGACGGCTTATCGAGGCTACTTTTCGAGAGGAATGAGGAGGTATCCGCTGTGCACACAGACGCCTCCTCATCAAGAATCATGCGTCGGCTC
>QPLR01000011.1 GCA_003665935.1 Halobellus sp. Atlit-31R
ATGAGGATTCCACCCCTGCGGTCCGCCGTACAGATGGGATCTGATGTTAGCCTTGGTGGTTCGGTGACACCTGTCTGGTGTCCACTGAACCACGAACGGACCACGCAATGAAGTATGGTGATCTCCCTCTTCCACGAGGGAAATCCCGCCACACCCCTCCCCACACGGGGAGACCCATTCCGGTTGATCCTGCCGGAGGCCATTGCTATCGGAGTCCGATTTAGCCATGCTAGTCGTGCGAGTTCACACTCGCGGCAAATAGCTCAGTAACACGTGGCCAAACTACCCTACAGAGACGCACAACCTCGGGAAACTGAGGCTAATTCGTCATACCCCTCTCACGCTGGAACGCCGAGAGGCACAAACGCTCCCGCGCTGTAGGATGTGGCTGCGGCCGATTAGGTAGACGGTGGGGTAACGGCCCACCGTGCCCATAATCGGTACGGGTTGTGAGAGCAAGAGCCCGGAGACGGAATCTGAGACAAGATTCCGGGCCCTACGGGGCGCAGCAGGCGCGAAACCTTTACACTGCACGCACGTGCGATAAGGGGACTCCGAGTGCGAGGGCATATCGTCCTCGCTTTTGTGTACCGTAGGGCGGTACACGAACAAGAGCTGGGCAAGACCGGTGCCAGCCGCCGCGGTAATACCGGCAGCTCAAGTGATGGCCAATCTTATTGGGCCTAAAGCGTCCGTAGCTGGCCTCGAAAGTCCGTCGGGAAATCCACACGCCCAACGTGTGGGCGTCCGGCGGAAACTTCGAGGCTTGGGACCGGAAGGCTCGAGAGGTACGTCCGGGGTAGGAGTGAAATCCTGTAATCCCGGACGGACCACCGATGGCGAAAGCATCTCGAGAAGACGGATCCGACAGTGAGGGACGAAAGCTAGGGTCTCGAACCGGATTAGATACCCGGGTAGTCCTAGCCGTAAACGATGTTCGCTAGGTGTGGCACAGGCTACGCGCCTGTGCTGTGCCGTAGGGAAGCCGAGAAGCGAACCGCCTGGGAAGTACGTCTGCAAGGATGAAACTTAAAGGAATTGGCGGGGGAGCACTACAACCGGAGGAGCCTGCGGTTTAATTGGACTCAACGCCGGACATCTCACCAGCTCCGACTACAGTGATGACGGTCAGGTTGATGACCTCGCCACGACGCTGTAGAGAGGAGGTGCATGGCCGCCGTCAGCTCGTACCGTGAGGCGTCCTGTTAAGTCAGGCAACGAGCGAGACCCGCACTCCTAATTGCCAGCAGCAGTCTCGACTGGCTGGGTACATTAGGAGGACTGCCAGTGCCAAACTGGAGGAAGGAACGGGCAACGGTAGGTCAGTATGCCCCGAATGAGCTGGGCTACACGCGGGCTACAATGGCCGAGACAATGGGTTGCAACCTCGACAGAGGACGCTAATCTCCGAAACTCGGTCGTAGTTCGGACTGAGGGCTGAAACTCGCCCTCACGAAGCTGGATTCGGTAGTAGTCGCCCTTCACAAGAGGGCGGCGAATACGTCCCTGCTCCTTGCACACACCGCCCGTCAAAGCACCCGAGTGAGGTCCGGATGAGGCTCGGCCACCCGAGTCGAATCTGGGCTTCGCAAGGGGGCTTAAGTCGTAACAAGGTAGCCGTAGGGGAATCTGCGGCTGGATCACCTCCTACAGACCGGGACCAGGCCGACGCGCCTGGCCCACCCTTTCCCACTCATCGCGTGCCTCCCGATCGCGGCTCACCACACACCAGACAGGCACCTCAGAACCACCAAGGCTAACCGGGCCCATAGCTCAGCGGTAGAGCACCTCCTTTGCAAGGAGGATGCCCTGGGTTCAAATCCCAGTGGGTCCATCCACCACTCCACTCGACGCAGAACGTGCCCCTTAAGTACGGGCACCCACTCGACTGGAGTGGACACGAACTGATGCACCATCCCGTGAAAGCGCGGATGGGAAGGGTTCGACGAACACTTCGGCAGCCACCGGATGTTCGATGACGACCATTGTACGCGCGCAATCCAGACGCCCACTGAACCCGTTCACACGAACGGTTCGACCGTGGACGTCATAGATCACCAAACAGCAAGAGCAAGCAACTCATAACTTGCAACAACAGCAACCACTGTACACAACAGACCAGTAACACACGACACTCAACTGGCTACTGTACTGGCTGGTGAATGGCTCGGCTCGAGAGCCGACGACGGACGTGCCAAGCTGCGAAAAGCCCGAGGGAGTCGCACGGAGACGAAGAACTCGGGATCTCCGAATGGGAATCCCCCCGCAATTGCTTCGCGCAATGGGGAACGCTCCGAATTGAAACATCTCAGTAGGAGCAGGAACAAAAAACAATAGTGATGTCGTTAGTAACCGCGAGTGACCGCGACACAGTCCAAACCGAATCCGTAAGGAAATGTGGTGTTCGGACTAGCCATAACGGAACACAATCCCGTGAGAAATCTCCTGGAACGGAGTACGATACAGGGTGACAGTCCCGTATCGCGAGAGCGTGTTCCCGGGCTACCTCCAGAGTAGCGAGGATTGGATATTCCTCGTGAATCTCGCAGGCATCAACTGCGAAGACTAAACACTCCTCGAGACCGATAGCGAACAAGTAGCGTGAGCGAACGCTGAAAAGCACCCCGAACAGGGCGGTGCAATAGGGCCTGAACTCAGTCAGTGATAGAACGACGGGGCATACAAGGTCCCAGGATAAACGAGCGTGGGGCGACCCACCAGTAGGACTCCTGGGAAGCCGATGTCGCGTCGTGCGTTTTGAAAAACGACCCAGGGAGTGCATTTGTATGGCAAGCCTAACTGGAGCATCCAGGAAGGCGCAGGGAAACCGATAGGGCCGCAGTCCATCCGGATGAGGGCCACCGTGTTCAAGCGCGGGGAGTCATACTGATGCGACCCGAAACCGAGTGATCTACGCGCGAGCAAGGTGAAGCGTGGCGAAAGCTGCGTGGAAGCCTGCAAGGGTTGGTGTCCTACAATACCCTCCCGTGACTCGTGCGTAGGGGTGAAAGGCCCATCGAACTCGGCAACAGCTGGTTCCAGCCGAAACATGTCGAAGCATGACCTCAGTCGAGGTAGTCTGCGAGGTAGAGCGACCGATTGGAAGTCCCGCCTCCGAGAGGAGTCGGCCTTCCTGTCGAACTCCGAACTTGCAGACGCCGTAGACACTGGGAATCCGGACTGCGGGGTAAGCCTGTGGTCCGTGAGGGAGACAACCCAGAGCCGGGTTAAGGTCCCCAAGTGTAGATTAAGTGCAACCGAAGGTGGTCTCGAGCCCTAAACAGCCGGGAGGTGAGCTTAGAAGCAGCTACCCTCTAAGAAAAGCGTAACAGCTTACCGGCCGAGGTTCGAGGCGCCCAAAATGATCGGGGCTCAAATCTACCACCGAGACCTGGCAGCGTCCGTCACAGGACGACCTAGTAGGCTTGGCGCACTGTTCGGACGGAAGCTCGGGCGAGAGCTCGCGTGGACCGAATAGTGACGAAAATCCTGGTCACAGTAGCAGCGAGAGTCGGGTGCGAACCCCGACGGCCTTACGAGCAAGGGTTCCTCGGCACTGCCACTCAGCCGAGGGTTAGCCGGTCCTAAGTCCCACCGTAACTCGACTGGGACAACCAGGGAAACTGGTTAATATTCCAGTGCCACCGTGCATTAAGCCGACGCTTTTGGAAACAGCGAGCGGGGCCTTCGCCCCGTCGAATCGTGGAAGATCGTGGACGCCGTAATGGCAGGAAGCGATCGAAACGCGAGACAGCGCAAGTCGCTGGTACCGAGAGCCCGTGAAAAGGCGCACGGCGACCGTACCGAGATCCGACACAGGTGCTCAGGCAGAGAAAGCCACGGCCTGTCGGGAACAACCGGCGTTAGGGAATTCGGCAAGTTAGTCCCGTACCTTCGGAAGAAGGGATGCCTGCTTTTCATCGAGCAGGTCGCAGTGACTCGGACGCTCCGACTGTCTAGTAACAACATAGGTGACCGCAAATCCGCAAGGACTCGTACGGTCACTGAATCCTGCCCAGTGCGGGTATCTGAACACCTCGTACAAGAGGACGAAGGACCCGTCAACGGCGGGGGTAACTATGACCCTCTTAAGGTAGCGTAGTACCTTGCCGCTTCAGTAGCGGCTTGCATGAATGGATCAACGAGAGCGTCACTGTCCCAACGCTGGGCCCGGTGAACTGTACGTTCCAGTGCGGAGTCTGGAGACCCCCAAGGGGAAGCGAAGACCCTATAGAGCTTTACTGCAGGCTGTCGCTGAGACGTGGTCGCTGATGTGCAGCATAGGTAGGAGGCGTTACACAGGTACCCGCGCTAGCGGGCCACCGAGCCACCAGTGAAATACTACCCGTTAGTGACTGCGACTCTCACTCCTGGCGGAGGACACCGGTAGCCGGGCAGTTTGACTGGGGCGGTACGCGCTCGAAAAGATATCGAGCGCGCCCAAAGATTTCCTCATTCGGGTCGGAAACCCGAAGAAGAGCGCAAGAGCAAACGGAAGTCTGACAGTGTCATTCCCAACGAGTGACGCTGACGCGAAAGCGTGGTCTAGCGAACCAACGAGGCTCCTGGATGGGGCCCGTTGATGACAGAAAAGCTACCTTAGGGATAACAGAGTCGTCACCCGCAAGAGCACATATCGACCGGGTGGCTTGCTACCTCGATGTCGGTTCCCTCCATCCTGCCTGTGCAGAAGCAGGCAAGGGTGAGGTTGTTCGCCTATTAAAGGAGGTCGTGAGCTGGGTTTAGACCGTCGTGAGACAGGTCGGCTGCTATCTATTGGGGGTGTATTGGTACTTGAGAGGAACGCTCGTATAGTACGAGAGGAACTACGAGTGGGTGCCGCTGGTGTATCGGTTGTCCGAAAGGGCAGATGCCGAGCAGCCACGCACCGCAGGGTAAGAGCTGAACGCATCTAAGCTCGAAACCTACCTCAAAAAGAAGTACCGCCGAGGACACTCGTAGAAGACGAGTTCGATAGACTCGGGGTGTACGCACCGAGGCAACGAGGTGTGAGCCCGCGAGCACTAACCGTCCAAAGCCACACTCATACACGAATCGAGTGTCAAGTGACTACCCGTATTGTGTCACAGGACGCTGTCATCGTGTTTGGATCGGTCACAGGCAACCACAAGACATCGAACCCCGTGAGAACGGGTTCAGGCGGAAACTGGATTGCGCGCGTTACACTGGTCGACAGCAAGCAGCCAACACAGCAACACTGGCAGACCGACGACTGGTCAGGGATCTCTGGAAGAGAGCCCAGATGGTTCGAGTCCATCAGTCGGCATTAAGGCGGCCAGAGCGGCAGGGCGACACCCGTACCCATCCCGAACACGGAAGTTAAGCCTGCCAGCGTGCGAGGTAGTACTGGAGTGAGCGATCCTCTGGGAACACTGGCTCGCCGCCTCCACTCATACACGGATCC
>QPLR01000012.1 GCA_003665935.1 Halobellus sp. Atlit-31R
CGAGTCGGGCGTCGGCATCTCCTCCTCGATCGCGTCGACGCGCGCCGGGGACGGCGGCTCACGTTCCGCCGCTTCCCGCGCGACGTCGCTCAGGAACTGGCGCTCATCTGCCTCCGTCGCCTCCATCTCTCGGACCCACTCAGACGCCATATCCCGATTCCTCCGTTAGAGCGCCTGAGATGCCCGCGAGTCCTCCCGTTGGGGGGGCAAGGTGGGCGTAGTGGCAGGATACTGGCCGCGACCGCCCCGCGACCGCAACAGCCCCGCCTCTCGTTGGCCGCCTCTCGCCGATCGGCGGCCGGACGGTCGGGCTTCCGTTGCGCGGGGCAAGCCCCGCGGACGGCAGGCGGGCGGCTCGGCGGCCGCGTTGGCACCGCGGCCGCCGCGAGACGCCGCCCGCCTCTCCCTCCCTCCCGGCGGCTCCTCGATCGAGCGGAGCTCGAGGAAGATCGGAGATCACGAACTGTGAGCTATGAGTACGAACCGTGACCTCGATTCCGCGACTGTCCACGCTCCAAACAGGCGAGTTAGTGCCGCTAACACCCCTGTTAGAGACAGGGACAACGCCGATACCAGCCGGTAGAAGGCTTGTATCCCGGTATACCAACCGTCTCGCATCAGCGAAACACCTTTGCGGACGGCGGGAGAAAGGACACGTACGGAACCCGGCCTGCCACAGCGAAGGTTCCTTCCGGCGGGGGTCGATGGCACGGCCCTCTCCGGTCGTGTCCTCGGCTTCTCCCGAGGACTGTTTCAAACTCGTTAGCGGCTACTCTCGCCACACACCTCCGTTCCGTCGCGCAGTAGACCGATCATACCCAACACCGATGATGCCGACCGTCTTAATTCTTCTCACCCGACCAGTAGACATTTTAACCCGCAGTTTACCATAGTATACCCGTATGAGCGTCACGATTTCGACCAAAGTTCCCGAACAGTTGGACGAACAGATCGAGGCCGCCGGGGAGGAAGGAGAGTCAAAAAGCGCTACCGTCCGCCGCCTCATCCGCGCTGGACTCAGATCCGGCGAGAAGTCGCCTCACGCCGTCTCCCTGCCGATCCTCCTAATGTGGTTCGGCTCAGTCGCGGCCAGCGCGCAGTACGCCACAGCCTCCGGCGCGCTCGGTCCTGCCGGACTCGTCGCTCTCCTACTCGGAATACTTCTCACCCGGGAAAGCATAACCAGCCGTCTGAAGGCCCTACGCACCTCTTTACCGCCATCTAAAGAAGACACCGGATAGGACCGATTCCGCGGCTGTCCACGATATGAGAAATACTGAAACAGCCGAAAAACCAGTATACTCAGCCTCTACCTCCAGAATCCCATTTTACTGGCACGTCGATCAACAACATAGAGGTGAATAAGCGTGGAAACCGTGGAAACCCGTGGAATCGGACGAACCAGAGCCTCTAACGCCGCACGCGCCATATATATCTACTCCTAAGCGTCCGCGTCCACACCCCCCATAAAGGGGGGTGTGGACGAATCCCGGACACAGGGCTGCTGAATACTCTCGACTCATAGCTTCCCGGGAAGCCTCCGGCGACCGGCTATGAGCAGCGGAATCTCAACACAGAGACACCGCCCCAGTCCGTCGATTCCGCTATTCCTTCCTCCACACACCCCCCGACGTCGAATACATTTGTTTAGTAGAGCTCTATCTGGAGAGGTCAACCGGAAAGTACGGCTCCCGGTCGGCCCGATCACGCCGACGGCCTCGCCCGTCGACGCGATCTCCGTACTCTGTACTCTGGGTCAAAGCTCACAGCTACGACTGGTCGAACGCCCGCAGACCGGTCTGCCGCGACGTATTCAGGTACATCCGACCGGTTTCGAGCAACCACTCTTGTACCTGCTCCTCGCTCGACCGCACCGACGGCGGCGGGATCACCGTCTCCTCGAACACCCATATCTCGACGGCCCGGATTCGGTGCCGGCGCTTCGGTGGGAGTGACCGCATCCATGAAGCATCCGAGGTGAACATCCGAAGGTCCTCGATGTCGTGTAGGACCGCCTCACACCCTTCTACCTCACAGATCCGATCAGCGTCCTCACCGCCTCCCTCGACGTCGCGCATCTCCTCGATCGGGACGCCGACCGCCTCCGCCGCCCGCTCCTGGATGAACTGCCACTCGACAGCCCCGAGTTCCTCCGCCGGATCGAACACCGACGGGTGCATCTCACCGAACCATGTCGCCGTCTGTCGGAACTCCTCAGCGGCTCCGTGAGTCCGCAGATACCACGCAGCGCGGGCCATATCCTCGAACGACTCCATATCCCGTTTCTCAAAGCGACTGAAGGACCGAACGTTCTTGACCATCCACCCATCCGGCACCGCCGACGGATCTAGATCCTCGACCGCCGCGAGGAAGTGGTAGTGCGGTCCCGCCTCGACGAGCGAGTCCCACCGGTCCCAGTCGCCGCCCGCGAGCCGCCGCAGGAACGTCCACCGGCCCGTACTCGCGTCGAGATCGCCGTCCTGTACAGCCGCCCGGAAAAGCTCTTCAGCGGCGTCACTCGTCCGATACGGGTGCGCTATGCAGTACCCGCCACGCGCACCCGCCTCCCGTACTACGTCCTGCGCCTCCGACCGCAGCGACCAGAACCGATCAGCCGATACCCGATCAACGTCCGGGGAAGCGACGACATGGACCAGTCGCTTCCCCCATCCTTCCGCCGCCTGTCTGAAGGCCGCCAGACGCTCCACAGCGCCGACTGTGCCGTCCCGAACCCACCCGAGGTAATGATCCCGGCAGTACCTCGTATCGCACGAGGAACGGCCGAGAGCGACGTGTCCGCCCTCACAGAAGCCGACCGGCGAGAGGCCCCGGCAGCGGTTCGGCGGCTCACCGACGCCCGGAATCCGCACCGTCTCACCGTAGTACGCCGAGTCGGGCGTCGGCATCTCCTCCTCGATCGCGTCGACGCGCGCCGGGGACGGCGGCTCACGTTCCGCCGCTTCCCGCGCGACGTCGCTCAGGAACTGGCGCTCATCTGCCTCCGTCGCCTCCATC
>QPLR01000013.1 GCA_003665935.1 Halobellus sp. Atlit-31R
TGGCTCCACGAGAACTGGCGTCCCCGCTTCAAAGCCTCCCACCTATCCTACACAGATTGGTTCAAAGTCCAATGCAAAGCTACAGTAAAGGTTCATGGGGTCTTTCCGTCTAGCCGCGGGTAGATTGCATCATCACAAACATTTCAACTTCGCTGAGTCTCGGGAGGAGACAGTGTGGCCATCGTTACGCCATTCGTGCAGGTCGGAACTTACCCGACAAGGAATTTCGCTACCTTAGGACCGTTATAGTTACGGCCGCCGTTTACTGGGACTTCAATCAAGAGCTTGCACCCCATCATTTAATCTTCCAGCAACGGGCAGGCGTCACACCCTATACGTCCACTTTCGTGTTTGCAGAGTGCTGTGTTTTTATTAAACAGTCGCAGCCACCAGTTTATTGCAACCCTTTCGCCCTTCTGCAGTAAAGCAGTCAAGCTACCGGGGCGTACCTTATCCCGAAGTTACGGTACCAATTTGCCGAGTTCCTTCTCCCGAGTTCTCTCAAGCGCCTTAGAATACTCATCTCGCCCACCTGTGTCGGTTTGCGGTACGGTCTCGTATGACTGAAGCTTAGAGGCTTTTCTTGGAACCACTTCCGATTGCTTCAGGACCTAAGTCCCTCGTCCCAATCCCTTGAATTACGTGCCCGGATTTGCCTAAGCACCTTCTATGAATCAGAAACTAGCTATTCCAACAGCTAGACAACCTTCCGCGATCCGTCCCCCCATCGCATCATACGACGGTGCAGGAATATTAACCTGCTTCCCATCAGCTACGCATCTCTGCCTCGCCTTAGGGGCCGACTCACCCTGCTCCGATGAACGTTGAACAGGAAACCTTGGGCTTACGGCGTGCGGGCTTTTCACCCGCATTATCGCTACTCATGTCAGCATTCGCACTTCTGATACCTCCAGCATCCTTTACAAGACACCTTCGCAGGCTTACAGAACGCTCTCCTACCATATCTATTGCTAGATATCCGCAGCTTCGGTGACTGGCTTAGCCCCGTTACATCTTCCGCGCAGGACGACTCGATCAGTGAGCTATTACGCTTTCTTTAAATGGTGGCTGCTTCTAAGCCAACATCCTGACTGTTTTAGCCTTCCCACTTCGTTTTCCACTTAGCCAATCTTTGGGACCTTAGCTGGCGGTCTGGGTTGTTTCCCTCTTGACGCCGGACGTTAGCACCCGACGTCTGTCTCCCAAGCTCGCACTCATCGGTATTCGGAGTTTGCAATGGTTTGGTAAGTCGCAATGACCCCCTAGCCATAACAGTGCTCTACCCCCGATGGTGATACTTGAGGCACTACCTAAATAGTTTTCGGAGAGAACCAGCTATTTCCAAGTTTGTTTAGCCTTTCACCCCTACCCACAGCTCATCCCCTAATTTTTCAACATTAGTGGGTTCGGACCTCCAGGGCGTGTTACCGCACCTTCATCCTGGCCATGGGTAGATCACTTGGTTTCGGGTCTACACCCAGCGACTGTCGCCCTGTTCGGACTCGATTTCTCTACGGCTCCCCTATTCGGTTAACCTCGCCACTGAATGTAAGTCGCTGACCCATTATACAAAAGGTACGCCGTCACCCCATAAAGAGGCTCCGACTGTTTGTATGCACACGGTTTCAGGATCTATTTCACTCCCCTCCCGGGGTTCTTTTCGCCTTTCCCTCACGGTACTGGTTCACTATCGGTCGATTACGAGTATTTAGCCTTGGAGGATGGTCCCCCCATGTTCAGACAGGATTTCTCGTGTCCCGCCCTACTTGTCGTACGCTTAGTACCACCGATCTGATTTCGTGTACGGGGCTATCACCCGCTATGGCCAGAGTTTCCAATCTGTTCCACTATCAGTTCGACTATCACGTACAGGCTCATCCCATTTCGCTCGCCACTACTTTGGGAATCTCGGTTGATTTCTTTTCCTGCAGCTACTTAGATGTTTCAGTTCGCCGCGTTCGCTTTGCATACCTATGTATTCAGTATGCAATG
>QPLR01000014.1 GCA_003665935.1 Halobellus sp. Atlit-31R
GCATTGGTCTTTAGTTAGGCCTCACACCTCGGTTGCGTAGCGGTAGCGAGCGTCTCTTGTAAGATCGGTCGTTGTTTGTGGATCTTCTGTGCATCTTCGATCAGCCGCTCCAGCAGTGGCGGTGGTGAGTAGCCGAGGTACTCACCGAGTTCGTAGAGGATGAGCTGGGCGTGCGACCGGAAGGTCGCCGCCCAGCGTTCCGGCGGAAACACGATTTCGTCGTCGGCTTCTTCGGTGACCAGATCCAACAGATCACGGCTCACTAGCAGCGACAGCAATGCCGAGTACAGCAGAATCTCCACGATATACGTCTTGCTCGTGTCGAACTCATCCAGATTGTACTGGGTCTTCAGCTCACGAAACAAGAGTTCTACCTCCCACCGACATCGATAGATTGTCGCTAGATCTGCTGGCAGAAACTCCTCTCTCGGGAGATTCGTGATGTACAGATGGTAGTCGTCGGCGTCCCCGTCGCGGACGCCGACGACACGAAACGTCTTGCTATCGTATGATTGCGTCCCCGCGTACTCTCGTCGCTGAAACGTCGTCTCTACCTCCACATCGATGTACTCTCGGTAGAGGTCGTCCACGACATCCTGGATCTTCTCCCCTTCCAAGGGAATGGCGTCGCCACGCCATTCCCGTAATTCCGCCGTTATCTCCGGGTTTGCGTTCGGCTTCAGCCGACTCACGAAGTAGCCGTCGTTCTCGTCGATCAGCGCAAAGCGGCGGTACTTGAAGTACGCTTGATCGAACAGCACTAACCGGTCTTCTAGCCACGATCCCGTGGAAAACTCGGTGCTGTCGTGTGCTTTCTCGTCAGTGATGCTGAACCGATCAATCGTCTGCTCGGTGACGTTGTGGAGCAGGTGGAGCCGCGCTCCACCCTGCTCCCCTCGCCGTGGTTCGAACTCCTCTGAGAGAAGTCGGTGCAACCGCAGCACGGTTCCATCGGCTACCATCACATCTCTGAATCGGTCGATATCGATGTCAACAGCGTCAGGAACAGCGACCTCGTCGATGCCGTGCTCGACGAGGTCGCGGAGGTACTCCGCAAAAGCTGGCGTCAACCGCTGATGGAACCCGCCGGGAGAGAGCGTCTCATCGGCGGTAGCGTTGTAACTGCGCCGAAAGCCAGCAAGTGTTCGGCTCTCGCCTGCGGCGAAGCCGAACACGAATGACCACACGAGGGCGGGCATCTGCGTTTTCCTGTTGCGTTCGACCACGCCGAGTTCCTCGGCGTGCTCTTTGAGGAACTCAGAGGGAAACAGTGTAGTGAGCCGACGCATGATTCTTGATGAGGAGGCGTCTGTGTGCACAGCGGATACCTCCTCATTCCTCTCGAAAAGTAGCCTCGATAAGCCGTCGCTGTCACGCGGTTTCTCGACTAACTAAAGACGGATG
>QPLR01000015.1 GCA_003665935.1 Halobellus sp. Atlit-31R
GCCGGGACGCCCGGGCGTGTACCGCGCGGTGTCCTTCCTGCGTCCGCACTTCCAGCTCGACGAGCTGTCCGTCTCCCTCCGCCTGGTCGCGGAGCTTCCCGCAGCGACCAAATCGTAATCGTTCATCACTACTGAAAGGAACATCATGGCAATCGACGTCTACCTGCAAATCGACGGGATCAAGGGCGAGTCCGCCGACTCCGGCCACAAGGACTGGATCGAGGTGAAGTCCGTCAACTGGGAAGTGCTGCAGCCGAAGTCGGCCACCGCCTCGACCGGCGGCGGCCACACCGCCGAGCGCACCGAACACCGCGACATCGTCATCTCCAAGCTGGCCGACCTGTCGACCCCGCTGCTGCTGCAGAACTGCTCGTCGGGCAAGACCCTGCCAAAGGCGAAATTCGAATTCCTGCGCGCGGACGGCCAGGGCGAGCGCGTCAAGTACTTCGAGATCGAGCTCGAGAACGTCCTGATCAGCAGCGTGGCGCCGGCCGTCGCGCCGGGCGACATCCTGCAGGAAGACGTCAAGCTGAAGTACTCGAAGGTGAAGTGGAAGTACACCCAGCAAAAGGTCGGCGGCGGCGCCGGCGGCAACACCTCGGGCGGCTGGGACCTGTCGGCCAACAAGACCGCCTGAGCGGCCGCGAATAAGGGGGGAGGGGAAGCATGCAGGGCTACGTTCCGGGACTGATGGACCGCCTGATGGACGGGCCCGCGCGCGGCTCCTCGCCCGTTCGCATGTCGATCGAGGAACTCAAGGATTCGGTCGCACGCGATCTCGAGGCGCTGCTCAATACCCGCGTTGCCGTCGCCGAGCTGCTGCCGAAGCAGTTCCCGGAATGCCGGCGCTCGCTGGTGACCTACGGCCTGCAGGACTTCGCCGGACGTTCGCTCTCCAGCTTCGACGACCGCGCCCACATCTGCGCCTGCCTCGAGGAAGCGATCGCGCGTCATGAGCCGCGCCTGCGCAAGGTGCGCGCTTCGCTCGACCTGCGCGACGATGCCGTGAACTGCCTGAATTCTTCGATTACCGCGCTGCTGGTGGTGCACGCCGCCCAGGAACCGGTCAATTTCGATGCCGTCCTGCAGCCCACCAGCCAGCATTACACGATCAGCCGGGGGCGCCGGGCGGCAGGAGTCTAGATGGAAGAGCTGTTACCGTACTACGAAAGCGAACTGGGATTCCTGCGCCGCTACTCGCGCGAATTCTCCGAGCGCTACCCGAAGATCGCCGGGCGCCTCCTGATGGGCGGCGAGGTGTGCGAAGACCCGCACATCGAACGCACGATCCAGGCGTTTGCCTTGATCAACGCGCGCGTGGCCAAGCGCCTCGACGACGACTAC
>QPLR01000017.1 GCA_003665935.1 Halobellus sp. Atlit-31R
TCTACGAGGGGTTGCAGCACTGTTGGTTTTATTGTTCCACTACCGCTTTTATCTCCGGGGTGATGATGAGAGCGGTACGACGATGTGTAGTGGTCAACTAAAACTGGCCACCGCATTAGACTGTAAGTAGTACAGCCGCTCAGATTCGTTTGGCGTCAGACCGCCGTTATACCAGTGAGGCCGAACGGCACTGTAATACCCCGTGATGTAGCGGATTATCGCGCTCTGGGCCTCGCTGAAGCTGTTGTAGCCCTTCGTCGGCACCCATTCGGCCTTCAGGCTTCTGAAGAACCGTTCCATAGGGGCGTTATCCCAGCAGTTACCCCGCCGACTCATACTCTGCTTTATCCGACAGCGCCACAGTGCCTGCCGATATTTACGGCTGGTATAGTGGCTGCCCTGGTCGCTGTGGAACATAACGCCGGTTGGTCGACCTCGTAGCTCCCAGGCCATCTGCAACGCTTTGACCGTGAGCGCCGAGTCCGGCGACGTCGACATGGCCCAGCCCACCGGTTTACGGGCGAACAAGTCCAGCACCACCGCCAGGTAAGCCCAGCATTTGCCCGTCCAGATATAGGTCACATCGCCGCACCAGATCTGGTTCGGCGCGGTAACCGCGAACTGGCGGTCAAGATAGTTCGGTATTTCAACGTGTTCGTTTCCGCCGCGTTTGTATTTGTGTGACGGCACCTGGCAACTGGCAATATCCAGCTCTTTCATCAGCTTGCCGGCCAGCCAGCGCCCCATTTTGACACCAGAGTCCCTGCTGACGATAGTCGCGATGCTTCGGGCGCCGGCAGAACCGCCGCTGGCGTTCCAGGCCTCCATGACCTGGCTGAGCTTGACCACACGTTCGCCGTCGGGCTCATTCGCTGAAGCCTGCCAATGCCTGTAGCTGCTGCGATGGATGTCAAAAGTCTGGCACAACACAGCGACCGGATATCGCGCTCTCAGCCTGTCGACTACCGTGAACCGTTGAGTGCGTCCGACATTAAGAGCGCCGTAGCCTTTTTTAGGATTTCGTTCTCCATTTCAAGGCGCTGAACCTTTTTCTTCATTTCGCGCAGCTCGAGCTGTTCGGGCGTCAGAGGAAGCCCTGCGGGCGTTTTCCCCTGGCGCTCAAGTCGCAGCTTATTAACCCAACGGGTGATAGCCGAAAGGCTGACGTTAACCGCTTCTGCCGCCTTAACGTAGGTATAGCCGTGGTCGACAACCAGTTTTGCTGCTTCGAGCTTAAATTCTGCCGTGAAATGTTTTGCCATTGGGTCACCTGTGGTGTTGGGGAGGTGAGAATATCACCTTCCGATCA
>QPLR01000018.1 GCA_003665935.1 Halobellus sp. Atlit-31R
AAAGCAATAAAAGCAACCCAGAAGTGGGCTAACACTAGTCTCTTAGCGAGATACACAGCTCAACCTTTCTGCCGCTTTTGCTTTGGCGAAGAACTCGTCGGGAGGAATGACCTGAACCTTAGCCCACATAGCCTCGTGTCCAGTGCCGCAATATTCGTGACAAGGCATAAGCTGCTCCCCAGTCTTTGGGAACGATGTTGTGAAAGTCGACACAAAGCCAGGAATGAGCATGGTGTTAGCGTTCGTACGACCAACAACAAATCCGTGGATTGCGTCCGTGCTTGTACCTCGGAATGTGACCGATATGCCAGCCGGAACGACGATACACTGCGGCGAGAATGAGTATTGCTGAGCAATAAGCCTTACGATGACACGGCCGTCTTTTTCAATCGACGTGCCAAGGTTGTTCTCGACGAACTCACCCTTGAGGTGGAGAGTTTTTACGTCTATTGTCTCAACGCGCGAGGGCGGCATAGAAGACCAATAGACTCCAGTGAAAACCATCATCGCAATCAGCGAAAGGATGATGAGACCAACGATAATTGCCCAGCGATGCTCAGCTGAATTAGCAACCGCTTCTGATGCGTGGGGCCCATCCCCATGAGGGTCAACTGGCTTAGATGACGTCATTGAACTGTGCCCCGAGGAAGATACACAACGAAATAGAAGATGAAAAACATGGCAACCACAATGGCTGTCGCCACCCCAGCTACCGCAAAGGCACCTGACGGACCTTGGCTAACAATGTCATCTATCCTTCGCTCCAGTTCGATTTCGCTCTCGTCTGCTGGCGTCATAGTTTGTCCTTATTCAGGAAGTAAGGTCCGCAGGTCGTTGACCTGTTTCGCGTTCACAGGAGTACCGCTGTTACCCCATGCGACACGAATGTAGGTTGTCACAGCCGCGACTTCTTCATCATTCAAGATGTGTGCAAATGGTGGCATCCCATGTGGGCGTGGGTTCTTTTTGGTGCCTGGTGGGTAACCCCCGTTTAACACCATACGAATCGCGTTGACGGGTGACTCCATTGTGATGGACTGGTTGTTCGCCAAAAGCGGATAGTCAGGAGGCTGACCGCGCCCCTCGGTTCCATGACACATCGCACACTGGGCAACATAGACTTTCCTGCCCAGCTCCATCGTCTCTGGATTTACGAGTCGAGCCTGACTAGTCGGAGGCGGAGTGTTGTCCTTCTGTGGAAGCGCTTTTAAGTAGACTGCCATGGCCTTAGCGTCTTCATCAGTCATGTACTGCAAACTATTGAACACCACTTC
>QPLR01000019.1 GCA_003665935.1 Halobellus sp. Atlit-31R
ATCCACCGTCCGGGTAGGTGACCAAGGCGTAGCGCGGATAGGGCTGCAGGCGGCGGTTGTAGAGCTGCGCCTAGCGCCTGGACAGCGCGGGATCGGCGCGCCAGGAGGTGGAGCGCATCTGCAGCGGCTCGAAGATGTGGCGCCGCGTGAAGTCCTCGAAGGGCTGGCCGCTTTTGACTTCGACCAGGTAGGCCGCCAGCGCCGCGCCGATGTTCGAGTAGTGATAGGCCACGCCAGGCGCCGCCTTGGCGAAATTGGTCTTGCGGTAGTGGCGCCCGCCCGTGCTCAGGTAAGCCTTGAGGAAGCCGCCCAGGCTCAGGTCCTTGCGTTCAGGCAGGGTGAAGTCGCGCTGGAACTGCCGGTACAGCGGGCCGGAAGTGTCGGCCTCGGGCAGCAGGTAGTAGGAGTGGCCGTAGGTCTCGTCGTCGTCGACGATGCTCGAGGTATGCGTCACCAGGTGGCGCACCGTGAGCGGCCCGCCGCCATGCGGATGCTGGACCCTGAAGGGCAGGATGCCGTTGATCTCGGTGTCCAGCCCGAAGTAGCCGAGCTCGATCGCTTTCACGATGGCGACGCCCACCACGGTCTTGCTGACCGAACCGACGTTCTGCAGGGTCTCGTGGGTGTAGGCGCGCCCGGCCTGCAGGTCGGCCTGGCCGAAGCCGTGCTGGTACAGCAGGCCCTTGCTCGAGACCACGGCCACGGCGAAGCCCGGTAGCGCGGATTGCTGCTGCAGGGCGGCGAGCCGGGCGCCGAACTCGGGACGCTCCTCTGCCGCGCATGTAGTTGCATGTAGCGGGGCGAGCAGGAAGAGGAGCAGGGCGAACAGGCGGTTCATCGGGACGGTCCTGGCGAGATAGCGGGGGCTGAAATGCAAAACCGCGGCCAGGCCGCGGTTTTTGTGTGCGCAGCGGACGCTGCCGGGAAGCTTACTCCTGCCACTCCTGCAGGGCGCGGATGGCCGCTTCGCCGTTGCGGATCGCCTTCACGCGGCGCACCACTTCGTTGCGCCAGGCCTCGTCCGCATCCTCGTCGGGACCATCGATGTCCTGGATCAGCATGCGGATCAGGGCGTGCTTTTCCTCTGCGCTCAGCAGCTGGATTTTTTCCGCGATCTCGGCAACCAGGTTCGACATGATGTCCCTCGACGTAATATTTCGGAAATATTAGCTTTAATTTCAAGGGTTGTCGACAGGAACCATATTATCCGTTGGTTTTCTGTCAATCAACTTAT
>QPLR01000020.1 GCA_003665935.1 Halobellus sp. Atlit-31R
ACCAGCGCCAGGGCCAGCTGCAGGCGCGCGTGGTGCCGCCGCTGCACCTGCCGGCCGGCATGCAGTTCAACGTGGTAGGCGCGCTTACCTGGAACAGCTTCCCTTCGCTGACCAACTTCGATTCGACCACGCAGGAAGTGCGTGGCCACTTGTCCTGGCGCGGGGTCGACCATGGGGCCAACCTCACGCTGGGCGTGCTGAACGACCACGCGCTGGCCCAGCGCCCGGGGGGCGACCGCAAGGGCACGTACCTGAACCTGCTGCTGCGCCGCCACCTGGGGCGCGGCGTCAACACGGAGCTGGGCTACTCGCGCCAGACCTGGGACAGCAGCCGCGTCTATTCGCCCGACGTGATCGAGGTGGTGCGCGACCAGACCACGCAGGCGCTGCGCGGCAGCGTGAGCTACCCGCTCAACAAGCAGCACGCGCTGGTGCTGGAAGCGCGCCTGGTGCGCAACCGCGAGAACATTTCGATCTTCCAGTACAACAACCGGCAATTGCAGCTGAGCTGGCAGTGGCAGCTGCCCTGATTCGCAAACACGCAACAGGAATGTTAAATCGTCGAAAAATTGCGTGATTTGTTGATTTACGGCATTACACTGGTTTGGTAAGTACAACCTGGAAGCCACCATGATCAGCATTGCCAATTTCTTCAGCGACGTTCGCCTGCCCACCATCTCCGAGGTGGCGCATGCGCTGATCGCGACCCTCGACAACGAGGACGCTTCGGCGAAAAGCGTCGCCGCCATCATCGCGCGCGACCCGGCGCTGACGGCCAAGACCCTGCGCCTGGCCAACTCCTCGGCCTATGGCCTGCAGGTCAAGGCAACCACCATCCAGCAGGCCATGACCTTCCTGGGCTTCCAGGCCACGCGCAACCTGATCATGGCGGCGGCCCTGACCGGCTGCTTCCCGGCCGGGCGCTGCCCCGGCTTCAACGACAAGGCCTTCTGGCGCCATTCGATTGCGGCGGCCGCCTGCGCCCGCGCGCTGGCGCGGCGCGTGCGCTTCAATGCCGACTATGCCTTCACGGCCGGCCTGCTGCACGACATCGGGCGCCTGGTGCTGGTCGCGCGCTTCCCGGAACGCTACCAGGCGGTGCTGTCGCTGCGCGACATCGACGCACTCGACGTGCCGCGTTTCGGCACCGGCATCGAGGAATTCGACCGTGTGCTCAGCGGCGGCCTGGTGGCCGG
>QPLR01000021.1 GCA_003665935.1 Halobellus sp. Atlit-31R
TGACTGGCGGCGCAGTTGTTCGGGCCGAGCTCCAGCGAGAACGCCTCGTCGTCTTCGACCACGTTCTGCCCGAGGTTCGTCGCGATGATGTCCTCGTAGTTCGCCGGCCGCGGCGGCATATCCGAGAGGATGAGTTCGACGAACGCCTCTTCGTCCATCGACAGCGCGTCCATCCGCTCTTTCAGATCGCCGATCGACGCCGTGTACGTGCCGTCGTCGGCCGCCACTGCCGCGTCGCTGAAGTGCGCGCCGCCGACGAGCGTCTCGTCGGGCAGCGTCAGCACGCGCTCCTGCAGCGACTCGTAGAGCATCCGCGCCGCGTCGGGTGCCCCGTCGTCGCCTTCTTCGAGGTCCGGACGGGCGACGCTCTCGATGAACAGGCCGTCGCCCGTCGCCAGCAGGCTCTCGTCGAGCAGGTACGACGTCATTCCGGTCGTGTGTCCGGGCGTGTAGACGGTCTCGATCTCGGCGTCGCCGACCGCGAAGACGTCGCCGTCCTCGGCGGTGGTGAGGTCGTCGGCGTAGGTGACGCCGCGGTCGACGGCGGCAGCGGGAATGACGCCCTCGACGCCCTCGTCGTCGAGGGCGCGGACGCCGGAGATGTGGTCGGCGTGGATGTGGGTGTCGATGGCGTACTGGAGGTCGACGCCGAGTTCGTCGGCGTCGTCGAGGTAGCGGTCGGTGAACGCGCGGAGGGGGTCGACGATGGCCGCCTCGTCGCCGTCGACGAGGAGGTAGCCCAGACAGCCCGAGGAGGGACGCTGGTACTGATAGAGCGTGCCCGCGCCGTCGTAGTCGGATACTTCGACGCGTTCGTAGATGGTGGCCCAGCCGTTCATACCGTCTTCGAGGGTGAGAGCGTCGTAGCCGCGGTCGACGAGAGTGCCGGCGACGAACTCGCTGGAGCCGCCCTTGGCACAGAGGACGACGAGCTGTTGGTCGTCGGGGATCTGTTCGAGGACGTCGGCGTCGATGTCGTCGTCGAGGAACTGGAAGTAGGGGAGGTTGATGGAGGTGACGTTGTCGTCGTCGATGTGCCACTCGTCGTAGTCGGACTGCATCCGAACGTCGAGAATGGTGACGTCGTCGCCGGCGTCGATCTGGGCTTTGAGGTCGTCCGGCGAGATGGCTTCTGCTTCGGCGTCGGGGGTGGGAAGGTCGTCGGCGTTCAT
>QPLR01000022.1 GCA_003665935.1 Halobellus sp. Atlit-31R
CGCACTGCGCCTGGAGCAATTCCTGCCGCAGTTCTGCCGCGCCGAGGTGCTGTCCAACGGCGCCGACGCGGTCAAGCGCACGCCTTACTTCTGCTCCGGCTGCCCGCACAATACCTCGACCCGGGTGCCGGAAGGCAGCCGTGCGCTGGCCGGCATCGGTTGCCATTTCATGGCAAGCTGGATGAAGCGCGATACGGTGACCCTGACCCAGATGGGCGGCGAAGGCGTGCCCTGGGTCGCGGCCTCGCGCTTCACCCGCGAAAAACACGTGTTCCAGAACCTGGGCGACGGTACCTACTTCCACTCGGGTTACCTGGCGATCCGCGCGGCGGTGTCGGCCAAGGTCAACATCACCTATAAGATCCTGTACAACGACGCGGTGGCGATGACCGGCGGCCAGCCGGTGGACGGCACGACCTCGGTGCCGCACATCGCCCAGCAGATGGCGGCCGAGGGAGTCAAACGCATCGCGCTGGTGACCGAAGACCTGTCGCGCTACGCCGACCGCTCGAACCTGCCGGCGGTCGTCACCCTGCACGACCGCAAGCACATGGACGACGTGCAGCGCGAGCTGCGCGAACTGCCTGGCGTCACCGTCATCATCTATGACCAGACCTGCGCCGCCGAAAAGCGCCGCCGCCGGAAAAAGAAGGAATTCCCGGACCCGAACCAGCGCATGGTGATCGACGAAGCCGTGTGCGAAGGCTGCGGCGACTGCTCGGTGCAGTCGAACTGCCTGTCGGTCGAGCCGCTGGAAACGGAACTGGGCCGCAAGCGCCAGATCAACCAGTCCTCGTGCAACAAGGACTTTTCCTGCGTCTCCGGCTTCTGCCCGAGCTTCGTCACCGTCGAAGGCGGCGGCCTGAAGAAGCCCAAGAAAGCCGCGACGGCTGATGCCGCGCCGCTGGCACTGCCGATGCCGGCCATCCCGTCGGTTGAACAAGCCTTCGGCATCCTGATCGCCGGCGTCGGCGGCACCGGCGTGGTCACCGTCGGCCAGATCCTGGCGGTGGCGGCCCACGTGGAAGGCAAGGGCGCCCTCGTGCTCGACCAGTCCGGCCTGGCCCAGAAGGGCGGCCCGGTGATGTCGCACGTGCGCCTGGCCGAACACCAGGCCGACCTGCACTCGACCCGCGTCGGCACCGGCAGCGCCGACCTCGT
>QPLR01000023.1 GCA_003665935.1 Halobellus sp. Atlit-31R
GGTGACCTACTCCGGCGCAAAGACCTCCGTGCCCGGCATGGTCGGCGCAAGCTGCCCGGGCCTGGTCTATCCGAACTACCAGGACTGGGGCTTCGTCAAGGTCAACCTCGACAAACGCTCGTTCGAGACCGCGCGCACGACCCTGGGTGGCGTCGACGACCCGCTGCTGCGCGCCATGCTGTGGCAGGCGCTGTGGGACGGCGTGCGCGACGCCAAGCTGCCGCTGAACGAGTTCATCGACGTCGCCCTGGCGAACGCACCTCAGGAAAAGGATTACACCCTGCTGGGCGACGGGCTGGGCAAGGTCTCGCAGTCGAAGTACTACCTGAGCGCGACGGGCCTGGACAACGCCTATACCCGCAAGACCGGCAAGGCACTCGAAGACATGGCCTGGCAAGGCGTGCTTGCCTACAAGGGCAACGACAACTTCCAGCGCCGCTGGTTCGGCACCTACATGAGCGTGGCGAGCAGCCCGGAAGCGCTGGCGCGCCTGGCCGGCATGCTGGAAGGACAAGGCACCGAAGGCCTGAACATCAGCCAGGACCAGCGCTGGGCGATCATCAACCGCCTGAACCGCTTCAATGTCGAGGGCGCAGCCGCGCTGGTCGAGCATGAAGCGGCGCGCGACAAGTCGGACACCGGCCAGAGTGCCGCGCTGGCTGCCACCGTGGTGCGGCCGGACCCGAAGGTCAAGGGCGAGTGGCTGTCCACCGTGGAAGACCTCAAGACCAAGCTGCCGTTCTCGCGCCTGCGCACGGCGATGGGCAGCATGTACCCGGTCGAGCAGCACCAGCTGGCCGAGCAGACCGCGAACGCGCGCCTGGCCAAGCTGCCGGCGATCGACAAGGCGGCCGGCCCGGTCTTCATGCGCACCTATGCCAACACCATGATCCCGGCCAGCTGCACGCCGCAGAGCGTCCAGCGCCTGCAGCGCGCCGCCGACACCATGAAGGAGCTGTCGGCCGGCACCCGCCGCTCGCTGCTGGACACGCTGCAGGAAGACCAGCGCTGCGTGGCGATCAAGGGAGCGCTGAGCGCCGCGAAGTCGTAATCCTTGATTGCCACGGATTACCCACGCCGTACGCCCGGCTGGCCCTTGCTGGCCACGCTGGGCGTGCATCTGCTGCTGGCCTGGGGCT
>QPLR01000024.1 GCA_003665935.1 Halobellus sp. Atlit-31R
AAGGTACCGAAGCCGACCAGCGTCACGCTGTCGTTCTTCTTCAGCGACTCGGTTACCGCTTCGATCATCGCGTCGAGAGCACGCGTGGCCGAGGCCTTGGTAATGTCCGCGGACTTCGCGATTTCTTCGATCAGTTCTGTCTTGTTCACTCTAACCCTCGTATATACGTTGGACGCCGCGGCGCCTTCCTGCAAAAGTGCAAGGGCGTATTAAACAAGGGCAACATTGGTCTGTCAAGCAACATCCATGGAGGGTGGAGTCGGTTGTGCGGATGCGTCACCCGGCTTTGCCGACAGATGAAAAAAAAGGCGCTGTCACCGTTGACTGTTGAGTGAACTGAACTGCCGAGCCGATCCGCTGTCGAACGACTGTCCAACAGACGGGAGACGCGGCGATGCGGGCGGCAGGCTTCAGGAAATGGGTACAACGCATTACCCAGCTGACCAAGCGCCAGCGCGAGCAATTGCTTGCCATGCTGCGCCCGGCAGTCGACCTCGACCGAACCTGTGCGGCGATCGAACAGGCGCGTCCTTGTCCACCCTGTCCGGATTGCGGTGGCCGGCGCCTGCACCGCCATGGCTTTGACCGCGGACTGCAGCGCTACCGCTGCTGCGCCTGCGGACGCACCTTCAGTGCACTCACCGGCACGCCACTGGCCAGGCTACGCCACCGCGAACGCTGGCTGGGCTACCTCGAGGGCATGCTCGACGGCAAATCGGTGCGGGCGGCAGCCGATGCGCTCGGCGTGCATCGCAACACCACCTTCCGCTGGCGCCATCGAATCCTCGAACTCACCAAGCATGACCGCCCCGAGAGCTTGACGGGCATTGCCGAGGCGGACGAACTGTTCCTGCTCGAATCACAAAAGGGTTCACGCAAGCTCGATCGGCCGGCGCGCAAACGCGGCGGCGTGGCCCGGTGGCGCGGCATCAATCGCGACCATGTCTGCGTGCTGGTGGCGCGCGACCGCGGCGGCGCGACTTTCGATTTCATTACCGGCCGCGGCGCCGTCACAAGTGCTCAGCTGCAGCGGCACCTGCTACCCGTACTCGGCCAGGATGTCCTACTGGTCACCGATGGGCACG
>QPLR01000025.1 GCA_003665935.1 Halobellus sp. Atlit-31R
TGCGGACCACGACGAAGTACAGCGGCACGAACAGCACGCCCAGCGTGGAAGCCGTAATCATACCGCCCATCACGCCGGTACCGATCGCGCGCTGCGATGCCGAGCCGGCGCCGCCGGCGATGACCAAGGGCAGCACGCCGAGGATGAAGGCCATCGAGGTCATGATGATCGGGCGGAAGCGCAGGTGCGCCACCTCGATCGCCGCTTCCATCGGCGACTTGCCCTGCGCCTGCAGGTCCTTGGCGAATTCGATGATCAGGACCGCGTTCTTCGCCGCCAGGCCGATGATGGTCACCAGGCCGATCTTGAAGTACACGTCGCTCGGGTAGCTGCGCAGCATCGCCGCCAGCACCGCGCCCAGGATACCGAACGGCACCACCAGCAGCACCGACACCGGGATCGACCAGCTTTCATACAGCGCGGCCAGGGCCAGGAAGATCGCCAGCAGCGAGAAGGCCATCAGGATGCCCATGGTGCCGCCCGAGAGCTGTTCCTCGCGCGACTGGCCGGTCCATTCGAAGGCGAAGCCCGGCGGCAGCTTGCTTGCCAGGCGTTCCATCTCGGCCAGCGCGTCGCCGGTCGAATAGCCCGGCTTGGCGTCGCCCGAGATGCTCATCGCCGGATAGCCGTTGTAGCGGATGGTCTGCATCGGACCGGTCACCCACTTGGTGGTCGCGAACGAGGACAGCGGCACCGGCTGGCCCTGGACGTTCATGGCGTTCAGGCGCAGCAGGTCGTCCGGCTGCATGCGGGCGCTGGCCTCGGCCTGCACCACGACGCGCTGCAGGCGGCCGGCGTTCGGGAAGTCGTTCACGTAGCTCGATCCGAGCGAGGTCGAGATCGCGGTGTTGATCGCATCGAAGCTCACGCCCAGGGCTTGCGCCTTGTCGCGGTCGATGTCGAGCGTGACCTGGGGCGCGTCTTCCAGGCCTTCCGGACGCACGCCGGCCAGGATCTGGCTTTGCGCGGCCATGCCGAGCAGCTGGTTGCGCGCCGCCAGCAGGGCGTTGTGGCCGTTGCCGCCGCGGTCCTGCAGGCGGAAGGTGAAGCCGGTGCA
>QPLR01000026.1 GCA_003665935.1 Halobellus sp. Atlit-31R
TGAATCAGGTTGACGGTGTTGCTGACCCAGACGATGCTGCCGTCCGGCCGCACATAGCGCTTCTCGATCTCGAACGGTTCCCCGCTCGCGATGGCCTGCTTCAAGAGCGGAATGTTCGCGGGCAGGTCGTCGGGGTGGGTGATGTCCGGCATGCGCAAGCCGAGCAAGTCCTCGCGCGTGCGTCCGACCATCTGGCAAAAGCGGTCGTTCACGCGGATGAAGCGGCCACCCAGGTCGGATTCGCAGATGCCGGCGGCGGTCTGGCCGAACAGCGACTGCAGGTGCGCTTCGCTCTCGCGCAGCGCCTGCTCGGTGCGTCGGCGTTCGGTCAGGTCGACGAAAGTGCAGACCGCCCCTTGCAGCTGGCCGTCGCGCCAGACCGGGCGCGCGCGGTACTCGACGGGAAAGCTGGTCCCGTCGAGCCGGAAGAACACTTCGTCCTCGACCAGCGCCGGCACGCCGAACTGGGCGGCGTGGTAAATCGGGCAATCCTGCACGCAGTAGTGCGAACCGTCCGGATGCGCATGGTGGATGACGTCGTGCAGCTTCCTGCCGATGGCCTCGTCTTCGTGACGGAAGCCCAGCATCTTCAGGAAGGCCGCGTTGCACATGATCGTGACGCCCTCGCGGTCGACCGAATAGAAACCTTCTTCGGTACAGTCGATCAGCAGGCGCAGGTAATTGTGGCTGCCGCGCACCCGTTCCTCGGCTTCGCGCAGCTCGATGGCAATGCGGCTGCGCTCGATCGATTCCCAGCAGCGGTTCGCGACCGCATCCAGCAGCCGCACTTCGTGCTCCTGCCATTGGCGGGGCACCGACTGGTGCAGGGCCATGCCGGCCACCCAGCGTTCGCCCTTGATGACGGCCACGGTGATGCCCGAGCGGATGCCGGTGTCGCGGTAGGCCTGCAGCACATCGCTGACCCGCGCATCGGTTTCGATGTCGTCGACGACATACGCCTGGCCCAGGCGGCTCAGGCGGACGAACTCGGCGCCAAAGGACGCCGGTTCGTAGCGTCCGTCGATGCCCGGAACGCCATTGGTGTAATTGCC
>QPLR01000027.1 GCA_003665935.1 Halobellus sp. Atlit-31R
GCGCATCGAGCAGAGCGACTCGCTGGCCCAGGTGCCGGCCATCGCCGCCGCCTGGAAGGTGCCGCCGCGCGGCCACCGCGACCAGGCCGCCGTCGCCGTGCTGGGCGAGCTGCTGGGCGGCGGCGACGCCTCGCTGTTCTACCAGGGCCTGGTCAAGGGCCGCGAGATCGCGCTCAACGTCGACACCCTGTTCGGCCTCACCGGTCCGTTCGAATACAACGGCCCCACCGTGATGACCGTGTTCGCGCTGTACAAGCCGAACAGCAGCGCCGACGCCATGCTCAAGGCCATGGACGAAGAGATCGGCAAGGTGGTCCAGAACGGCGTCGACGCCGCCACCCTCAAGCGCGTCAAGACCCGCATGCTGGCCGACTGGAACAACAAGCTGGAAAGCTTCATCAACCGCGCCGACACCGTGGCCAAGATGCAGGTGCTGTGGGGCGACGCCAACGTGGTCAACAAGATCCCCGGCTGGATCGAAGGCGTGAGCTCGGAAGACATCCAGCGCGCGGCGCGCACCTACCTGGTGCCGACCAACCGCACCGTCATTGACCGCAAGCCGGCCGCGATGGCCGGCGCGCCCGCTGCCGCCAACAAATAAAGGAGCACATCGATGAAAAAACTGATGCTCGCACTCGCCGTCTCGGCCGCCCTCGCGCCGGCCGCATCCTATGCCGCAAGCGCCGCACCTGCCGCGGAAAAAAGCCCTGCGGCGGCCGACCGGCCGATGCCCGCCTACGGCCAGGACAAGCCGATCCCGGTACCGAAGATCGCCAAGAAAACCCTGTCCAACGGCCTGACCGTGTGGATCGTGCCGCGCAAGGGCCTGCCGCGCGTGGACTACGTGCTGGCCGTGCGCGGCGCCGGCTTCGCGGCCGACGCGGCGCAGACCCCGGCGTTTGCCAACATGCTGGCCGGCCTGCTCAACGAAGGCACCGCCAGGCGCGACTCGCGCGCGATTGCGGAAGCGGCCCAGGGCATGGGCGGTGAAGTCGCCGCCAGCGCCTCGTCCGACGGCATCGTGGTGTCGGCCAA
>QPLR01000028.1 GCA_003665935.1 Halobellus sp. Atlit-31R
CGCCAACGGCAGCGTCTACGCCGGGGTGTTCGACGTGCTCGAAAGCCTGTCGCCGGTGCAGGCCGAGGAGCTCTCCGAGCCGCCGATCAAGGACATGGACGAAGCCCTGGAGACCTTCGGCCCCGGGGCGGACGGCGTCGAGCCGCTGCTCAAGCCAGCCCCGGTCGCGCACGGCCCGCAACCGATCAACTTCTACCCGCAAGGCACGCACCGCCAGGCGCGCGCCGCCGCCTGAACGCGGGGATGCCCAGGAGACCATCATGAACTACCTGCACCAATTCACCTTCGGGATCTACCCCTACATCGCGCTGGCGATCTTCCTGCTCGGCAGCCTGGTCCGCTTCGACCGCGAGCAATACACCTGGAAGTCGGAGTCCACCCAGGTGCTGCACCGGGGCAGCCTGCGCTGGGGCAGCCCGCTGTTCCACATCGGCATCATCGGCCTGTTCTTCGGCCATGCCGCCGGCCTGCTGACCCCGGTCTGGGTCTGGGACAGCCTCGGCGTGCCGCACGGCGCCAAGCAGCTGTTCGACATGGTCGCGGGCGGCATCATGGGTACCCTGTGCCTGGCCGGCATCGTGCTGCTGCTGGCGCGCCGCATCGCCAACGACCGCCTGCGCCGCGCCACCACCTTCAAGGACAAGATCGTCCTGCTGTGGATCCTCGCGACCCTGCTGCTGGGCCTGTCGTCGATCTTTGTTTCAAGCGGCCACATGGACGGCCACATGATGGTGCTCCTGATGACCTGGGCCCAGCACATCGTCACCTTCCGCGGCGACGCCGCCGGCTTCATCGTCGACGCCCCGCTGGTGTTCAAGCTGCACCTGTTCATGGGCATGTCGCTGTTCGTCATCTTCCCGTTCACCCGCCTGGTGCACGTGTGGAGCGGCTTCGGCGCCGTCGCTTACCTGGGCCGCGCCTTCCAGCTGGTCCGCCCGCGCTGAAGCGGCCGCCTTGGGAAGCGCCGCGCCGCTGGTCCAGCAAGCCACCCCTGCAGCCCACTAACCCTTTTCGTCATTCACGCTCGAG
>QPLR01000029.1 GCA_003665935.1 Halobellus sp. Atlit-31R
CTGGTCGAGACCGTGGCCGCCGACGTCGGCGACATCGCCGATGTCGAAAAGATCGGCGAGAAAGCGATCGCGCGCTTCGGTCGCATCGATACCTGGGTCAACAATGCCGGCATCTCCGTGTTCGGGCGCCTGGAAGAAGTGCAGCCGGAAGACCACCACCGCCTGTTCCAGACCAACTTCTGGGGCACCGTCAACGGTTCGCTGGAAGCGGTGCGCCGCATGAAGCATCGCGGCGGCGGCGCCATCATCAATGTCGGCAGCGAAGTGTCGGAACGCTCGATCCCGATGCAGGGCATGTACGCAGCGTCGAAGCATGCGGTGAAGGGCTTCACCGACGCATTGCGCATGGAACTGGAAAAGGAAGGGGCGCCGCTGGCGCTCACCCTGGTGCGCCCGGCCGCGATCGACACGATGTTCGCCGTGCACGCACGCAATTACATGGACAAGGAACCGGCCCTGCCGCCGCCGATCTATGCCCCTGAAGTGGAGGCCGACGCCATCCTGTACTGCGCGGAAAACCCGAAGCGCGACGCGTATGCGGGCGGCGCCTCGAAGATGATCGCCGCCGGCTCCAAGCTGATGCCGGCCTTGTTCGACAAGTACATGAACGCCAGCATGTTCAAGCAGCAGAAATCGGATCGCCCCACCGCGCCGAACCGCCGCGACGCGCTCTACAAGCCCGATCCGTCGACCGAACTGCGGCAGCGCCAGGGCATGCCGCAGAACGTGCACGAGCGCAGCCTGTACACCAAAACCAGCCTGCGCGCGTCGCCCTGGACCACCGCCCTGGTGGGCGGCGGCGCGCTGTTAGCCGCCTTCAGCCTCTCGCGGCGGTTTGGTCGTTAGGAAGTCGGTGTCCTCCTCGGTCAGCGGCAGGTCGGGGATGGACACCACCTGGTCGGTGTCGATGTCGGCGCCGTCCTTCGAGATATTGTCGCGCCCGGCCGCGGCGCGCTCGCCGGTGCCGCCCATGTCGCTGTCGCCCGAGAAATCGGCGTCGCCGACGTCGGGGCCGGCCGTGCCGCC
>QPLR01000030.1 GCA_003665935.1 Halobellus sp. Atlit-31R
CGTGGTGCTGGCGGTGCGCGATACCGGCATGGGCATTCCGCCCGAGGCCCTGGAGAGCGTGTTCGACATGTTCAGCCAGGTGTCGCAGAACATCGGCCGCGCCCAGGGCGGGCTTGGCATCGGGCTCGCGCTGGTGCGCAGCCTGGTGCAGATGCACGGCGGCGCGATCGTGGCCGAGAGCGCCGGCGTGGGGCAGGGCAGCACCTTCACCCTGCGCCTGCCGCTGGCGGCGCAGCCGGGCCCGGCCCCGGGCGACGCGGCGCCTGGCGCGACCGGCCCCGGCCCGGCGCCGCGCCTGCGGGTCCTGGTAGCGGACGACAACGTCGATGCCGCCACCATGCTGGCTGCCGTGCTGGACGCGCGCGGACACCAGGTCACGCTGGCGCACGACGGCCGCGCCGCGCTGGCGCTGGCGCAGGCGGGCAGCTTCGACCTGCTGATCCTCGACGTCGGCATGCCGGGCCTGTCCGGCTACGAACTGGCGCGCGCGGTGCGCAGGCTGCCGCACCTGGACGGCGCGCTGCTGGCCGCCCATACCGGCTGGGGCGCGCAGCACGACCGCCTCGAAGCGCACGCGGCCGGCTTCGACGCCCACCTCACCAAGCCGGCGGGACTGGACGAGATCGACGCACTGCTCGCCAGGCTGGCCACCGCCTGACCCGGATCTTTCCGTGACGCGCCGCGTGCGGCGGGAGTAAGATGGACGCCATGCCGGGGAAGAGGTGTCGTCATGGACCAGTCCGTACAAGCGTTCAAGTTCTGGGCCTTCATCAGCTACAGTCATTACGACAAGAAACATGCGCGCCGGCTGGCGCAGAGCCTGGAAAGCCTGCGGGTTCCCACTGCACACCGGGCCGGGGTGGAGGGCGCCCCGGCCCGCTTCGCGCCGGTGTTCATCGACGAAGACGAGAATGCCGCCCATCCCAGCTTGTCCGAGGAACTCAAGGCCGCGCTGCGCAAGTCGAGGAAGCTGGTCGTCCTCTGTTCGCCCTTCGCCGCCAATTCTCCCAATGTCGCC
>QPLR01000031.1 GCA_003665935.1 Halobellus sp. Atlit-31R
GAGCGCTCCGGCCTGAACACGGCCGGCTTCATCTCGGGCTACCGCGACTCGCCCCTGGGCGCGGTCGACCAGGAAGTCTGGCGCGCCTCCAAGATCCTGAAGCAGGGGGCGATCGAGTTCCTGCCCGCGATTAACGAGGAACTGGGCGCCACCGCCGTCCTCGGCACCCAGCAGGTCGGCGGCGATCCGGAGCGCACGGTCGACGGCGTGTTCGCCATGTGGTACGGCAAAGGCCCGGGCGTGGACCGCTGCGGCGACGTCTTCAAGCACATGAACCATGCCGGCACCGCGCAACACGGCGGCGTGCTGCTGGTGGCGGGCGACGACCACGGGGCCTACTCCTCGACCCTGCCGCACCAGTCCGACCATATCTTCTCGGCCTGCATGATCCCGGTGCTCTACCCTTGCAACGTGCAGGAATACCTGGACCTGGGCGTGCACGGCTGGGCCATGTCGCGCTACTCGGGCTGCGCGGTGGCCTTCAAGGCACTGGCCGACACGGTCGAATCGAGCGCTTCGGTCGACGCCAATCCGTTCCGCGTCGAGGTCAAGTATCCGAAAGACTTCACGATGCCGGAAGGCGGGCTGAATACCAGACTGTCCTCGATGCCGCTGGGCCAGCAGGCGCGCGCCCAGGAAGCGCTGATGCAGGACTATAAAATCTACGCGGCGCTGGCCTACGCCCGCGAGAACAAACTGAATCGCACCACCATCGACAGCCCGGACGCCAAGCTGGGCATCATCGCGTCCGGTAAATCCTACCTCGACGTGCTGGAAGCGCTGGAAGAACTGGGCATCGACGAAGCCATGGCCGCCAAGGTGGGCCTGCGCCTGTACAAGGTCGCGATGATCTGGCCGCTGGAACCGGAAGGCGTGCGCGAATTCGCGCAGGGCCTGGAAGAGATCCTGGTGGTCGAGGAAAAGCGCCAGGTCGTCGAATACCAGCTCAAGGAACAGCTGTACAACTGGCGCGACGACGTGCGCCCGCACATCGTCGGCAAGTTCGACGACAAGGGC
>QPLR01000032.1 GCA_003665935.1 Halobellus sp. Atlit-31R
AACCACACCACCGGTCCCTCGCCCCTGCCCTCGCGCGACGCCAAGACCACGCCTGTCGCCGACCTGATCCTGGTCTTCATCCATGCCTTCCGGATGCCGGTGTTCTTCATCCTGGCCGGCTACTTCGTGGCCCTGCTGGTGGCACGGCGCGGCCACAAGGGCATGCGGGCGCACCGCATGCGCCGCCTGGCCTTGCCCTTCGCGGTCTTCTGGCCGGTGCTGATCGTCTGCACCACGGTCCTGATGCTGGTCTACGTGCACCTGATGGCACGCGGCACCGTCGGCATCGACGTGTCGCTGCTGGGCCGCAAAGGCGCTGGCGCCTCGCCCTTCAACACGATGCACATGTGGTTCCTGTATTACCTGATCTCGTTCTGCATCCTGACCGCGGCGCTGGCGCCGCTCTGGGCCAGGCTGCCGGCCGCGCTGCGCGACGGCGTCGATGCGGCCTTTTGCAAGCTCACCATGCGCTGGTGGGGACCTTTGGTCCTCGCCGTCCCGCTGGCGATCGTCGGTTCCTTCTACCGCGCCGGCATGCTGGCCGCGAACGGCTCCTTCATCCCGCAGCTGCCCGACCTCGTGCACAACGGCCTGTTCTTCGCCTGCGGACTGCTGGCCTGGCGCCACCAGGACGCACTGCTGCCCTACCTCGTCAGGACCTGCTGGCGCAACGTGCTGGCCGGCTTCGTCGTCTTCGTGATCGCCCTCGCCGGCTTCAAGATCTTCACCACCCGCCCGGACAGCATCCCCCATCTCGAAGCCGGCATCGCCTATGTGTACAACCTCACCAGCTGGCTGTGGAGCTTCGCCCTGATCGGCCTGTTCCTGCGCTACCTGCCGCACCAGAACCGCGTACTGGGCTATGTCTCCGAGAGCTCGTACTGGGTGTTCCTGGTGCACATGCTGTGCACGATCGGTTTCGGCGCCATGCTCTACACCCTGCCGGCGGGGGCGCTGACCAAGATGGCGCTGAACGTGCTGGCCACCACCGCGGTGTGCCTGCTCAGCTACCAGC
>QPLR01000033.1 GCA_003665935.1 Halobellus sp. Atlit-31R
CTTCAGCACCGCGCGCAGCACGGCATATAGAAGCACGTGGAAGGGCGCCAGGCCTTGCTCCTTGCACCAGGGCCGGAAGTCCGGCAGCTCCAGGGGGAAGCAGATGTTGACCGCGGCGCTGTCCATGCCGTTGAACAGCGCGAAGCGGTCGCGCCGCCGTTCGAACACTTCCATTCTTCTACCCCTTGTTCAGGCGGCTGTGGCGCACGCTGTACAGGAAGTAGGTGGCGACCGCGACGCCCATCCAGATGAAGAACACGCGGAAGGTGGCCGGCGACAGGTCCTTCATGATGTACAGGCAGGCGCACACCGACAGGCCCGGGATGACGTAGGGACCGAACGGCACGCGGAAGTTGCCCGGCTCGCCGCGGCCCTGCTTGGCGCGGATCACCGGCACCGCGATCGACACCACGATGAAGGCGGTCAGCGGGCACATGCTGACCATGTCCCACAGGAAGGTGGCGTCGACCAGGCCGGCCACGGCGGCGACCACGCCGCACACGATCAGGGTATTGCTGACCGGAGCCTGGGTGCGCTTGTTGACCTTCTGGAAGGTCTTCGGGATCAGGCCGTCGCGGCTGATCGCATACAGGATGCGCGTCTGGCCGTAGATCGTCACCAGGGTCACCGAGAACACCGACACCACGGCGCCCGCCGACAGCACCAGCGCCGGCCAGGCCTGGCCGGTCACGTTCTGCAGGATCACCGACAGGCCGGCCTGCTGGCCCGCGAACAGGTGCGAGGGCTGGGCGCCCATCGCCGCCACCGCCACCAGCAGGTAGAAGACGGTCACGATCAGGAGCGCGGCCAGGATACCGATCGGCACGTTGCGGCGCGGGTTGTTGGTCTCTTCGCCGGCGGTGGCGATGGTGTCCAGGCCGATGAAGGAGAAGAACACGGTGCCGGCGGCAGCGGTGACGCCGGCCATGCCCACGAAGCCGCTGTCGGGATCCGGGTTGAAGAAAGGCGTGAAGTTGTTGGCGTCGAAGCCGGTCAATGCGATCGCCGAGAAGA
>QPLR01000034.1 GCA_003665935.1 Halobellus sp. Atlit-31R
CCAGGCCCACCGCTTCCCAGCCGAAGAACAGCTGCAGGAAGTTGTTGGACATGACCAGCATCAGCATCGCGAAGGTGAACAGCGAGATGTACGAGAAGAAGCGGTTGTAGCCTTCGTCCTCGGCCATGTAGCCGATCGTGTAGATGTGGACCATCAGGGACACCGACGTCACCACGCACATCATCATTGCCGACAGCGCGTCGATCTGGAAGCCGACGGCCAGCTTGAGCGTGCCGACGTTCATCCAGGTGTAGATGTCTTCATTGAAGCTGGCGCCATCCATCACCGCCATCAGGGTCTGGACCGAGATGATCAGTGCGATCAGGACGCCGAGGATGGTCGCGGTATGCGATACCTTGCGGCCGACCACGTTGCCGAAGAACTTGGTACCGAGCAGGCCGGCAATCGCCGAGCCTGCGAGCGGCGCCAGAGGCACCGCCAGTAACATTGAGGAAGAGAGTTGCCCCGCCATTGTTGAACCTTAGTCGTTATTGTTAATCTGAACCATCAGCCTTTGAGGCTGTCGAGGTCTTCCACATTGATCGTGTCCAGGTTACGGAACAGGACCACCAGGATCGCCAGGCCGATCGCCGATTCGGCGGCCGCGACGGTCAGAATGAAGAACACGAAGATCTGCCCCGCCGCGTCTCCCAGGTAGTGCGAGAACGCGACGAAGTTCAGGTTCACCGCCAGCAGCATCAGTTCGACGGCCATCAGCAGGATGATGATGTTCTTCCGGTTCAGGAAGATGCCGATCACCGAGATCGCGAACAGGATCGCGCCCAGGATCAGGTAATGTGCGAGCGACAAAGTCATGGTGCCTCCTTCGGTGCGGCTGCCGCTGCGGCTGCTGCTGCTTTTTCAGCATTGGCTGCATCGATGGCGCGCTGGTTGACCGCATCCATCTTGACGATGCGCAGGCGGTCGTTACGCTTGACGCGGACGGCGAGGCCCGGGTCGATTGCTTTGGTGTCCTTGCGCTTGCGCAGGGTCAGGGCGACTGCGGCGATGA
>QPLR01000035.1 GCA_003665935.1 Halobellus sp. Atlit-31R
CAGCGACAGCACCCACGACCTGTCGGCCAAGGTGATCGACAACACGGTGTCGGCGATCCTGCGTTTCCGCGACCAGCTGGATGTGCGCGCGCTCGACCGCGCCATCGAACTGGTGAGCCGGGCGCGCCGCGTCGAGTTCTTCGCGATGGGCAATTCGCGCGCGGTGGCGCTCGACGGCCAGCACAAGTTCTTCCGCTTCCGCATCCCCACCTCGCTGTACGGCGACTCGCACCTGTTCAAGCTGGCAGCCGAGCTGCTGCAGCCCGGCGACGTCGTGATCGCGGTGTCGAACTCGGGCAGCATCGCCGAGCTGCTCAGCGCGGTGGACATCGCGCGCAACGCGGGCGCCGACGTGATCGCGATCAGCAACAGCCAGTCGCCGCTGGCGCGCAAGGCCACCGTGTGCCTGGCGGTCGACCATGCCGAGGACAGCACCAGCTTCCTGTCGATGATCTCGCGCATCCTGCAGCTGCTCTTGATCGACATCCTGGCGGTGGGCATTTCGGTGGATGGCCAGCATGGAGAGACCGAAGGAACGCAGGCGCGCCGGCTCCTGATTTCGCACCTGGATGGTTGAGCCGGGCAGCGCTTCCGTCAGGCCAGCAGCAGGCCCAGGCCGAGCAGCACGAACAATGCACCGCCCAGCTTCCTGCCGACAGCGGGGCTGAGCCGGCCCCGCAGACGCATGCTGGCCCAGGGCGCGGCCAGGATGTAGAAACCATGGGCCGCCAGGGTGCAAGCGGCAAAGCTCAGGGTCAGCGCGAGGAATCGCCAGGCCAGGCCGGGACCCGTTCCGACGAACTGGGGGAACAGGGCGGCGAAGAACAGGATGCCTTTCGGATTGGTCGCCGCCACCGTCAGGCCTTGGAAGAACAGGGCGCGCTTCGTCGGTGCGGGAGCCCGTGGGGCGGAAACGGCGCCTGCCTGCCGCGCCGGCCACCACGGCTGCAGTCCCAGGTAGATGAGGTACAGGGCGCCGGCAAGCTA
>QPLR01000036.1 GCA_003665935.1 Halobellus sp. Atlit-31R
CTCCTAAGATCTAACGATTTTTTTGAGAATTACCAGGCACACCTGACGGACGAGTGCTACG
Source organism: Halobellus sp. Atlit-31R (assembly GCA_003665935.1). Classification (GTDB taxonomy): domain Archaea; phylum Halobacteriota; class Halobacteria; order Halobacteriales; family Haloferacaceae; genus Haloquadratum. The sequence continues at coordinate 62 of QPLR01000036.1, forward strand.
CGACTGCCGTACAAAATTCTGGTGCCCTTGACGTGGATTGAACACGTGGCCTCTCCCTTACCAAGGGAGTGCTCTACCACTGAGCTACAAGGGCTTATTTTTTGCGGTTAGAAATAACACCGCACTAACTGGAGCGGGTGAAGGGAATCGAACCCTCGTCGTGAGCTTGGAAGGCTTCTGCTCTACCATTGAGCTACACCCGCGAGGTACAACCTTCAATTCCTTCGACTCTTCTTTTTGGTGGTGGGGGCTGGATTCGAACCAGCGTACTCAGAGAGGGCAGATTTACAGTCTGCTGCCTTTAACCACTCGGCCACCCCACCGCGAAGAACCGCAGAGTATGAAGCAAGCTCAACGTATTGTCAACTAAGTTTCCGCGGACTTTGTCCGCTTCGCATAGCAGCGTTGCTTCGGGGCGTGATTGTAACGGGCGGGATGCAAAACCACAAGGGTGATTTGGTGGGAATTGTGGAGATCGTGTAAATGATGGGTTTTGCCGGCTCTGCCAGGCGATTTTTCCTTTGCCCATCAGCCCCAGAACCGTCGTTCCGGCGAAGGCCGGAACCCAATTTTGCCCGCGCACCTCATCATGTCCTTGCACCACACCGGTTGCCACCCACCCCAAACCCCTCTATAATCTCCGGTTCAGTCCAACCCTGGCAAGTGATCGGCAATCGGGTCAAGAAGCCAGACGATCGACGAAGTGCCGTTTGGCTACCAACACTTAGAAGGCAATACCATGAAGGCAGATACCCACCCGAATTACCGTGAAGTCGTCTTCCACGACCTGTCGTGCGACTTCAAATTCGTGACCCGTTCGACCATCGCCACCCGCGAAACGATCACCCACGAAGGCAAAGAATACCCGCTGATCAAGATCGAAGTCTCGGCTGAATCGCACCCGTTCTACACCGGCAA
>QPLR01000037.1 GCA_003665935.1 Halobellus sp. Atlit-31R
GTCTTCTGGTCCGCCACTGCGGTGGTCCGCCACTGCCCTGAGGGTTTTGCCAGGCGCTCGAAGCCGTCCTCGAGACGTCAAAACGCCCCGCAGCATTCGATGCTGCGGGGCGTTTTGCTTGGCGGGCCGGATTCAGGCGTCGGGTCGTTCGTGCTCATGCGCGCGCAAGGCCAGCGCGACGTAGAGCGTTGCGAGTCCCCCAAGTCCGCCACCCAGGGCGACATGGCCGCCCACGATGAAACCTGCGCAACTGATGGCGAAGGCGACGGCCGCGAAAGCAAAATGCGTGGATTTCTTCATGTCTCGTCCTGCTCAAGGATGCGATGCGCAAGCAGTCGAGCACCCCGATCTTGCGCAATATGCACACATTGCAACAAGCTTGCGGGACGACAGGGCGGATGGCTGCCATGCACCCCCGCCCGCTGCCGGCTTTCGCTTTTCAACCCGACCGTTTAGACTGCATGACCGGCAAGCCTGCACCCCGGGGCTGCCTTATGGAGATCAAGAAAACATGAGCGAGACTTCTTCCCTGTACATCGGCCTGATGTCCGGCACCAGCCTCGACGGCGTCGATGGCGTGCTGGCCGACTTCGCCGGCGGCAGCATCCGCACCCTCGCGGCGGCCTTCACGCCCTTCCCTCTCGCGCTGCGCAGCGAATTGATGGCGCTGCAGGCGGCCAGCGAGAACGAGCTCGATCGCGAAGGCCTGGCCGCCAACGGCCTGGCCCTGTGCTATGCCGACTGCGTGCGCCAGCTGCTGCCCTCTGCAAGCGGCCCAGTGGCGGCGGTGGCCGTGCATGGCCAGACCATCCGTCACCGTCCGGAACTGGGTTTCACGCGCCAGACCAACAACCCGGCCCTGCTGGCCGAACTGACGGGCATCGACGTCGTCGCCGACTTCCGTACCCGCGACGTCGCCGCCGGGGGCCAGGGCGCGCCGCTGGTGCCGGCCTTCCACGAGGCCGCGTTCGGC
>QPLR01000038.1 GCA_003665935.1 Halobellus sp. Atlit-31R
AAGATTCTCCAACACCCCAGGACCGCCTGTCTTGTATTCGAGCTGCTTGGGCGTATATCCCTGCAAAATCAGGATGCCGCCCGGCTTCAGCGTGGCGATGATGTTTTCGAACAAGCGAGCCCGCAGTGCCGGGTCGGCAAACTGAACGAAGATCGCAGCGACCATGTCGTAATATGCCGGCTTCCAGCTCCAGGCATCGCAATCGGCAATGAGGAAGTCCACCGCCACCTGCGCATCGCTGGCAAGCAGCCTTGCCTTGCCGACGGCCACTGACGAGACATCGAAGGCGTCCACGCTCAGGCCCTGGCGGGCGAGCCAGACGCTGTTACGCCCCTCCCCGTCTGCGACCGCCAGCACCCGCATCCCCGGCCGGAGCATGTGCCGCTGGCTGGCCAGGTAGTCGTTGGGCGCCGTCCCAAAAAGGAATTCAGGTGTGCCGTAGCGCTGGTCCCACAGGCTTGCCGCCGTTGCCGCTGTATCGTCCGTCATCGCATTCCTTGTCGTTCAGCAGGCTCGCCGCAGTCTGACCTGTCATGTACTGTTCATCATCCGGGATGTGCAGCGCTCACCCGGCCGTGAGGGGCGAACGCTGCATGCGTCAGACGCTATGCGGCAAACCCAGGTTCTGGTTCGCCGGCACGGCGACGTCGATCCGCTTCGGTTTTGGCAGGTTCAACTCGCCCATCAACTGGACGAACTCGTCGCGGCTGCGGTTGGACAGCCGCGCGTTGTGCTGCTTCTCCCAACCGATCGTCGATACCACCTGCCCCTTGTAGTCGTGCCCCGGCCACATCAACATGTCGTCTGGAAGCGAAAACAGCTTTTTCGTCACGCTGTCGAACAAGGCGTCGGCGCTGCCGCTCTGGAAATCGGTACGGCCGCACCCGTTGATCAAAAGGGTGTCGCCGGTGAACACGTTGTTGCGCCACACATAGCTCATGCTTCCTCCGGTAT
>QPLR01000039.1 GCA_003665935.1 Halobellus sp. Atlit-31R
GACCAGGGCGCTGCGGCCCGGGTGCAGGGCGGGATGCTCGCCCTTCACGAAACGCAGCACGCTCGGGGCGAACAGCGCTTCGAGGTCAGCCTTGACGTCGAAGAAGTCGACGGCGCGGGTCTTCTCGCCCCACTGCTCGTCATTCGCCGGGCCATAGGCGATGGCGGCGACGCGCTTGGGCTGGTCGAAACCGGCGATCGACAGCGGGCCGTCCTGTGCTTGTGGATCGCGCTTGAAGACGGCGCCGACTTCGAACACGCGCACCCGGCCTGCCTTGCGGTTGATGTTGTAGCGCACATTGGCCAGCAGGCTGCCCACCAGGTTCGAGCGCATCACGCTCATCTGGCTGGCGATCGGGTTCTGCAGGCGGATCGGCTCGGCATTGCCGGCGAAGTCCTGCTCCCACTGGGCTTCCACGAAGCTCATGTTGACCACTTCCTGGTAGCCGAGGTCGGCCAGCTGGTGGCGGATCGCGAACAGCGAGCGGGTGTTTTCCGGTTCGATCAGCATGGCGCTCGGCGCCACCGGCGGGTTGGCCGGGATGTTCTCGAAGCCGTAGACGCGCGCGACTTCCTCGATCAGGTCTTCCTCGATCTCGATGTCGAAGCGGTAGGACGGCGACGTCACCTGGAACACGCCCTGTCCGTCGCCACGGTCCGTGTGGGTGAACGGCAGCTGCAGGCGGGTGAAGATGTCGGCCACCACGGCATCGGTCAGCGGCACGCCGATCACCCTGGCGGCGCGGGCGGTGCGCATGGCGACCGGCTGGCGCTGCGGCAGGTTCACGGCCTGGTCGTCGACCGGACCGACCCTGGTATTGTCGGTGCCGCAGATCTCGACGATCAGCGCGGTGATGCGCTCGATGTGCTCCACGGTGGTCGCGTAGTCCACGCCGCGCTCGAAGCGGTGCGCCGCGTCGGTCGAGAAGTTGTACTTGCGCGCACGGCCCTGGA
>QPLR01000040.1 GCA_003665935.1 Halobellus sp. Atlit-31R
TCGGGGCGGCGCTGGCTTCGCTGCCGGAAGGACGCACGCCGACCGCCGCCGACTGGGCGCGCCTGTCGCGCCTGTGGCGCGGCGAGCTGGATGCGCGCATTGCCCAGCTGACCCGGCTGCGCGACCAGCTCGACGATTGCATCGGCTGCGGCTGCCTGTCGATCGAGGCCTGCCGGTTGCGCAATCCGCTCGACAGCCTGTCGGACCAGGGCAGCGGGCCGCAGCTGTTGTAGCGCCGGCAGTTGTGTTAGTCTTTGGCAATGACCCGCGCATTCGTACAGACCCTGTCGATCATTACCACCATTCCCCGGATGGTGGGTTAGCGCGTTCTTTTCGCAACCTGCCAAGAGGCAGGTTTGCACGGTAACTGTCTCCTGGCGCATTTATGAAGGAGCAGTCATGCCAGCCCATCCCCTCGAACAGCTCATCCCCGCAGCCGACGCCGCCATCATGGCCGAAGACTACGACACGCTGATGGACTTCTATGCCGACGACGCCACCCTGGTGGTCACGCCCGGCCTGTACGTCACCGGTAAAGAGAACATCCGCAAGGCTTTTGTTGCGCTCGCCGAACATGTCGCGCACACGCTCGTCGTCACGCAGGGCCGGATGCAGGTGATCGAAGGCGCCGGCACCGGCCTGGTCATCATGGAATCGCGGCTGGCATACAGCGCGGGCGGCGAGCCGGTGGAGGTGACGCGCCGCGCCACCTACGTGTTCCGGCAGGAGGGCGACGGGCGCTGGGTCTGCACGGTCGACAATTCCTACGGCACCGAGCTGCTGGCAGACTGAGTCGCGCCCATATGTAGAAAGCATATTCTAGGTCTTTCTGCACGTTCTTCCTTGACCGCACATCCTGACGTGGTCAAGAATGGCGAAACTAAATAGACAAACATGTCTATAAAAGCTTCGCCAAGGAGACAACATGCAGAACACCATC
>QPLR01000041.1 GCA_003665935.1 Halobellus sp. Atlit-31R
GCTTCGTGCCGTTTTGCATCGGCGATCGCCAGCCTGACTGGGCTGGCCTAGTCGTTTTGATGCTCCCTCAAGCGCTCCTCTTGAAACCCCTTCTTGAGCCCGCTTCTTGAACCTGCTTCTTGCGCTCGCTTCTTGCGCTGCTTCCTGCGTACGCTCTGCTTCCCTCAGCGCCTGTCGAAACGCACGGCCGCCGCATCGATCAGGCGGTTGACCGCATCGAACTCCGCCGGCTTGGTCAAGTGGTGGTCGAAGCCCGCCGCGCGCGCACGCTCGCGGTCCTGCTCCGTGCCCCAGCCAGTCAGGGCCACCAGTATCGCGTCCGACATGCCGTCGATCGCGCGCAGCGCGGCCGCCGTGTCGTAGCCGCTCATGTCGGGCAAGCCGATATCGAGGAACACCACCTGCGGCGCCAGCTCGTCGATCAGTTCGAGCGCCTGGATGCCGTTGGCGGCGCGCGTGACGCGTAGCTCGGGCCAGGCGGCCGCGAGCTGGGTTTCCATGTAGTCGAGCAGATGCGGTTCGTCGTCTGCGATCAGGGCGCGTGGATGGTCGATGATGGCACCAATAGGGGTAACAGCAGGCGCGAGGTGACGCCGCCCGCGGGGTTTTCGATGAGCTGCAGTTGCGCGCCGGCGCCGTACAGCTGGCGCAGGCGCTCGCGCAGGTTGGACAGGCCGACGCCGCCGCCGGGGCGCGGTGCGCCGGGGCGCAAGCCAAGACCGCTGTCGCACACCTCGACGCACAGCAGGTTGCCGTACAGCCGCGCGCGCACCACGATCTCGCCGCCCTCGAGCTTCGGTTCGATGCCGTGCATGATCGCGTTCTCGACCAGCGGCTGCAGCAGCATCGGCGCCATCGGCAGGCCTCCGACGGCGGGATCGAGCTCGAAGCGCCAGCGCAGGCGCCCCTCCAGGCGCACGCCCAGCACGTC
>QPLR01000042.1 GCA_003665935.1 Halobellus sp. Atlit-31R
CACGGCGGTCACGAACTATATCGGCTCGAACAATGTGCTGAACCTGTGGAACTTCAGCCACGACGGCAAGCCCTTGCCGGACACGATCCCGGACCTGGCCGCGGCCATGACGCTCAACCCTGCCTTGAAAGTGATGGCCATGAGCGGCTACCATGACCTGGCCACGCCGTTTTATCAGACCGAGCTCGACCTGGCGCGGCTGGGCCCCGGGGCCGGCATCCAGATCCGTAACTACAACAGCGGGCACATGAGCTATCTCGACGACCAGGTACGGCGCCTGCAAAAGGTCGACCTGCGCGCCTTCTACAACAGCGTATCGGTGGCACAATGAAGACCATGTTCCTGTTTCTCGTGATGATGGGCACGGCGGGCCTGGGCGCCGCCCAGGAGCCGGTCGGCGCCGACGGCCAGTTGCCGCCGGCGCTGCGCAACCGTCCGGCCACGCCGCCTCCTGCGGCGGGCGCGGCCTTGCGTGCGCAGGCGCTGGCCAAGCTGGAGACGCAATTCCGCGAAGCCGACCGCGATCACAATGGCAGCCTGACGGTGGAGGAGGCGAAAAACTTCGGCTTCGTCGCCAGGCATTTCGAGGCCATCGATAGCGCACGGCGCGGCGCCGTCAGTTTCGAGGAGCTGCGCGCCTATCTGGAGCGGACGAAAGCCGGGCGGCGCTAGGGAAGGTCCTGTTTCCGGGCGAGCCGGCGGTGCAGGCGCGCCAGGTCGTCCACTGCCGGCACGATGGCCAGTGCGCTCAGGATGAATGCCAGGGGCAGCGTCGACAGGTAGCCGATGTGGGCAAAGCCGAGGGCGCCGATCACGCCTCCGAGAAAGAAACACAGCACCAGCAGGGCATGGATCTTCAGGCGGCTTCCGTTCACCGCGACTCTGCCGGCGGGGTCGCCGCCTGCGCCGCGATAAGCCAGT
>QPLR01000043.1 GCA_003665935.1 Halobellus sp. Atlit-31R
AAATCGGCCAGTGCGGGCAGCGCAATCCCTGTCCTGGTGCCCGACTCGACGATGGCGCGGGCGATCGGGTGCTCCGAGCGGGACTCCGCCGCGGCAAGCATCGCCAATACCCCGGTGCGCTCGAATCCGGGCGCGAGCTCGAGGTCGGTCAGGGCAGGGCGCCCTTCGGTCAGGGTGCCGGTCTTGTCGAAGGCAATCGAATTGAGGCTGCCGAGGTTTTCCAGCGGGCCGCCCCCTTTTACCAGCACACCGCTGCGCCCGGCCCGTGCCACCCCCGACAGGACGGCACTGGGCACCGAGATCGCCAATGCGCATGGGCTTGCGGCTACCAGCACGGCCATCGCGCGGTAGAAGCTGGCCGAGAACGGTTCGTCGATCACCAGGAAGGCGAGCATGAGCAAAGCCACGAGCGCAAGGACGACCGGGACGAACACGCGTTCGAACTTGTCGGTGAACTGCTGGGTGGGCGAACGCTGCGCCTCGGCTTCCGCCACCATCTGCACGACGCGGGCCATCGTCGATTGCGAAGCAAGGCGTGCCACCATCACCTCCATCGCGCCGGCGCCGTTGATGGTGCCGGCGAATACGCGGTTGGCCGCATCGACCCGGTCGAAGGCGGCAATCGCGCCCGCCCCATCCTGGGCCGGAGATTTGTCGACCGGGATGCTCTCGCCTGTCACCGGCGCCTGGTTGACGCTGGATGTGCCTTTGACGACGACGCCGTCAACGGGCAAGCGTTCATTCGGCTTGACCAGCACGATGTCGCCTGGCGCGAGGGAAGCCACGGGAACCTCTTCCAGCTCTTCGCCGCGCTTGCGCATTGCCGTTTCCGGAGCGAGCTTGGCCAGCGCTTCGATTGCCTGCCGCGCGCGCCCCATTGCAAAGTGTTCCAGCGAA
>QPLR01000044.1 GCA_003665935.1 Halobellus sp. Atlit-31R
GCGCTCGAGCGCTATGTACACTTGGCGTTTGAGGCTGAGACAGGATTTCGGGATACGCTTGACGTACTCCAAGCAGGCAAGGTTGTCGAGTCGCTGCACTTCATTATGAAGGACTATCGTAATAAAGCTCAGGTCAGCGGCTGGACGTCTGCTCTTTTTGACGAGTTTGACACTGCGGTGTCCGCAGCACAAGGTGAATTAATGCAACTGTTAAATGCGCTGCGTCCTGTGGAAGAGCAACATTTGTCGTAAGTTTTTTTTGGGTGGTTGAAAACTGCTTGGTCAACAGATACACAACTCGGCCGATACGTAGCTGTGCTAACGCCAAGTTAGCTGTGACGCGGCTAGGGCTTACTAAAATCCACCAGCCGCGGCGTCCGCGTGTAGTCGCTTAGCAAGGTCGTCGAGCAAAGAAATGATGACTTCTATGCTAACGGGCTTCAACAGGTAGTGGTCGAAACCTGCGTCCTTCACCTTGGCCTCAATCCCGTCCTCAGAGTACCCGGTGAGCGCAACAATTAAACTGTGAGACGTCGCAGGCGCGGCACGTAATCTATGGCAGAGCTCGAACCCGTCCATGTCAGCAAAAACGATGGAGGTGAAAATTGCGTGAGGAGGCTTGGCTTCTGCCAAAGCGAGTGCGTCTGAGGCTTCAGCTGCAGTGCTCACGCTTACGCCGTAGGCCGTCAACAACGTAGTCAACAAAGCACGGACTTCGTTATCACGCTCTACTACTAGAACGTGCAGCTGAGATACAAAGGTCAATGTCATAAGCGGAATTTACACGTATACGGTCTTTACAGCCGGATTCTATAGCTGAGGTTGCAAAAAGACCAAGTAAATTCCAGCTTGAGTCAGACTCGTGCGTTCTGGTCGACTAGGCACTTACCA
>QPLR01000045.1 GCA_003665935.1 Halobellus sp. Atlit-31R
AAAAACGAGGAAATCGAACGGGTCGGGATACGTTTGCTGAACAGGCCGGTGTAGTGGCAGCGCGCAGTGACAGTCATTTCTTTTCTCTCCGAAACATTACTTAGCACAATAACCACAGAGCAAATACTGTTCTGTGCGCTATCTCGCTTAGTGCGCAGGAAGGATCTCCCGTGTCGCGCGCGCCCCGGCACGATTGAGTCATATCATGGGATTCGCAGGCCTGGACTCCAGCCTTGACGGGCAAGCCGGTGGCCTTGCGGTAACCGAGACAGAGGGAGGATAGCGATGAGCTACGCAGATCGTGACAGGTATGGCATGTACAGGAACACGCGCAGCACCGGTCCGGGGCCGGCGCTGATGGGCGCCGAAACGCTGATCGGCGACAGCGTCGTCAACGCGCAGGAAGAAGACCTCGGCGACATCAAGGAAATCATGCTGGACATGCAGACCGGCCAGGTGGCCTATGCCGTGCTGGCGTTCGGCGGCTTCCTCGGCATGGGCGAAAAGCTGTTCGCCGTGCCCTGGCAGGCCCTGCACCTGGACACCGTGAACAAGCGCATGGTGCTCAACGTCGACAAGGAGCGGCTGAAGAACGCACCGGGCTTCGACAAGGGTTCCTGGCCCGACATGAGCGACATGGGCTGGGCCAGCGGCGTCCACAGCTTCTACGGCACCGATCCGCAGCGCAGCGGCGCGCCGACCATGGGACCGGGCAGCTCGATGGGCGGCGTCGCCGGCAGCGCCAGCTCGGATGCCGGCTCGGCCATGGCGAGGGGCACAGGTTCGGCGATGGGTTCCAGCATGGGCGCCGGTTCGGCCGGGACCGGCGGCGGCGGCGGCAGCAGCCTGGGCGCCAGCGTCGGTTCTGGCAGCGCGCATGGCGACTCG
>QPLR01000046.1 GCA_003665935.1 Halobellus sp. Atlit-31R
CCAGGACAGCTTCATTGTCGAGAAACTGCGTTGAGCGAGGCCGCAAGCATGAAAACCGTTCCGGTCGTGGGTATCCTCGGCACCAATGGCAGCGTCAGCCGCTTTCTTCCCCCGCGCGGGCGCTCGATGGAAGCGGTCGGCTGGAATACGGGGAACCTGATCTACCAGTTCGCCGCGCACAACTACGTCGCCGCCCCCAAGCTCGGGTTCACCCTCGATGCGGCCACCGACCTCGATGCGCTGCGCAATGCGATCGACGTCCTGCACATACCCGCCGCGAACCAGCTCAATCCCGACATCGATTTGCTGAGCTGGGCGCAGATGATCGAGTACATCGACAAGCCGCTCTTCATTGCCGGGCTGGGCATCCAGTGCGAACTGTCCGAGGACGAAATCGCACTGACGCCGGGCACGGTGGCGTTCATCCAGTCCTTGAAGAAGTATGCCCCCAGGATCGGGGTGCGCGGCGCGTCGACCGCGGCCGTGCTGGCACGCTACGGCGTCGACACCGCCGTCGTGACCGGCTGCCCGTCGAACTTCCTGAATCCCAATGTGAGCGGCCGCTCGCTGGCCGGCCGCCTGGCTAGGGCGCGCGCTGCCGCCTGTCTGCGCGTCGATTACTTTCCTGGGACGATATCCCATCACCTGGATGTGGAAACGCAGCTGCGCAGGCTCGTGTCGCGGCACGATTTCCGCTATGTCCTCCAGACCAACGAGTCGCTGTTCCAGTTCGTCGGCGGGGTGCGCGACGACCCCGGGGTGATGCGCTATATCGATTGGGAGCGCCGCAAGCTGGACGCGGACATGCCGCGCAGCGACTTCGAGCGCATCTACGCCGAGCGCGCCGCCTATTACTTTTCGGCGCCGGCCTGGCTCGATGCGA
>QPLR01000047.1 GCA_003665935.1 Halobellus sp. Atlit-31R
CAAGCAGCTGACCGCCGCGTTCGAAAAGAACCGCCTGCTCGAGGTGATGCCTCAGGCCGGCGAGAAGCTGGACCCGAACAAGCACCAGGCCGTGGCCGTGGTGCCGTCCGAGCAGGAAGCCAATACCGTGGTCACCGTGCTGCAAAAGGGCTACATGATCGCCGACCGCCTGCTGCGTCCGGCCATCGTGACGGCAGCAGCGCCGAAGTAAAGCAGGAGCTGGACGCTGCCGCCCTTGAAAGAGCGCAGTATTTCCCAATATTGAATCCATCCGAAACTACAGCATTTAAAAGGAAAACAAAATGGGCAAGATCATCGGTATCGACCTGGGTACGACCAACTCCTGCGTCGCGATCATGGAAAATGGCCAGCCTAAGGTCATCGAAAACGCGGAAGGTGCACGCACCACGCCGTCGATCATCGCTTACCAGGAAGACGGCGAGATCCTCGTCGGCGCCCCGGCCAAGCGCCAGGCTGTCACCAACCCGAAGAACACCCTGTTCGCCGTCAAGCGCCTGATCGGCCGCAAGTACGATGAAAAAGAAGTGCAGAAAGACATCGCGCTGATGCCGTACCAGATCGTCAAGGCCGACAACGGCGACGCCTGGCTGGAAGTGAAAGGCCAGAAAATGGCTCCGCCGCAGATCTCTGCGGAAGTGCTGAAAAAAATGAAGAAAACGGCGGACGATTACCTGGGCGAACCGGTAACTGAAGCGGTTATCACCGTACCGGCTTACTTCAACGATGCCCAGCGTCAGGCGACCAAAGACGCCGGCCGTATCGCGGGTCTGGAAGTCAAGCGCATCATCAACGAACCGACCGCGGCGGCCCTGGCCTATGGCCTGGACAAAGAAGTCGGCAACCGCACCATCGCGGTTTAT
>QPLR01000048.1 GCA_003665935.1 Halobellus sp. Atlit-31R
ATCGAGACTTAGCTGCAGCCGTTAGGCACGAATGTCGTTCTCACTTCCGCATGATGACCTTAAGTTGTGCCCTGTCGTGTTGTGCAATGGCTTCGAGCGTGCGGAACAGTTGAGGCTCGACGGCGATCTGACCATCCGAAATATTGTGGCAATGAATCGGCGCTTGCCGTCCGTGCTGCTGGATGAAGCTGTACGCAACACGATGGCCTTGCATGACCTGCGACTGGAGGTCGACTGTTGTCTCCTTAGTTACGATAGCGCGAATCACTACTACCAAGTCGATGTCTTCGAGATAGATAACGTCGCGGTACTCGACCACTTTCCCAGCAGGCACCTCGACCTTCTTAAACAGCCTTTCCATCTGCGCGCCGATCGGGCGTTTGAGTGTCCGCTCATAGACTTCATCGAAGATCTTTTTTGCAAAGCATGAACCTATAAAGCCCATCACTACAAGCGCAACTTCGCCTCCGCCGAGTGCAGTTGGTTCCCTACGTTGATGTAGTGCGGGAACTGCTTCAAAGTAGTTGAGATCATGTTGCCAGTTATCGGACTGGAAGAAAGGTGCAACAGTCTCCTCCTGTGCTTCGATAGCGGGCCGGATAAGATGCGTTGAACCTACGAGGCCAAATGTGTATCGGGCTTTGTACATTTCTTGCTCTTTCAAGATTCAGGTGCATAGAGGCTAGCGGCGCAATCGAGTTCGGGCAGGACGGCGCAGCCCAAGGCCGAGTGTATGAGGGGCGCTGGTTTCTTGGCAAGCGATGATTTCCAGTACCGAACCATCGCCCAGCAGCTATACGCTTTCCATGGCCTTGACTCGCTGAGACAGCCGGGAAAGGGTGGAACGTGAGCAGCCTGTAGCGGCG
>QPLR01000049.1 GCA_003665935.1 Halobellus sp. Atlit-31R
GCGATGCAGCAGTACATCGACCTGATCGAGGAACTGAAGGGCTGAGTCCTGCGCTCCCGCCCCGCGCCGGCCACCCTCAGGCCGGCACGAACACCTTGCGCATCTTCTCCGCCACCTTGGCTTCGATGCTCGATGCAAAGGCACTCATGAAGAAGCCCAGCCGGATGCGCAGCGCGGCGCGCTGACCTTCCAGGCTCAGGGCCCCTTCCACTCCGCTGCGCTCGAAACGCAGCACGTCGCCATCCCATTTGCACGCCAGGTCATATTCGGCCGCAAGCCGCTGCGCCACCTGCTGGGCCGCCGCGCGCGCCTGTTCCGGACTCAGGCTGTGTTCCTGGACGATGCTAATTTCCGACATCTGGACGATCCTTATTCTTAATCGGTTGTAAGACAGCCCGCCATGATGCCAGTTGGCGGCTGAGGAAGCCAGTCCTGCGGGACGGCTGGGCCCGATCCAAATCAATTGATTCTTGTCAATGCTCGCGCCGCCCGGCGCGCGACCATGGAGTTGCCGCCCGACATTTCGCAAGGAGCCGTCATGGAACCAGGTGCCCTCTTGCCGGACGAGCTGGACACGCCCAGTGACCAGCCTCCGGTCCGCTTCATTCCCACGCCCAGCGCCCCCTACCAGCAACAGCACCGCATCGCCCAGTTGCTCGAGCAGCCGCCGGAACCGCCCGATGCGCCCGATGCGCAGTCCAGCCTGCCGGACGACGGGGAATTGCTCGACGCGCCGGCACTGCCCTATGCCTTCGGCGCGCGCGTGCTGATGTGGAAGCAGGACCCGTCGGTGGGCGAGATCGGCACCCGCCGCGCCTACCTGCCGGGGCCGGTGCTGGCCGGCCCGCGCGACGCCCGCATCGC
>QPLR01000050.1 GCA_003665935.1 Halobellus sp. Atlit-31R
CCCAGGGCTACGCCAAGATGCTCCTGGAGTCGATTGCGCAGGCAGCCTGGAACCAGGGCGTGTACGCCACCGTGTTCAACTGCCCGGAAATCCGCACCAACTCCTCGGACATTTTCGTGGGCGTCGAGCTGTCGCTGTTCCCGCTCCTTACCGCCCTGAAGAAGGAAGGCGGCGGAGAATGGGCCGAGCAACAATGGGCAATCTGCCAGGAACTTCTTGGCGAAGGCACCTCGCTGCAGTCGCTGCTCGACACCATCGAGCAGTACAACAATGACGCGACCAGCGCCCACTTCCGCAACTTCGAAGCCTGGCCGATGGACAACACCCCGGAACTGGCCGAGGTCATGATCGGCACCTCGGAAGCCATCACCGCCCTGCACAAGGACAAGAAGGCGCTCATCACCGACCACCTGTCGAGCCTGGTGCTGGAAGGCGCCGGCCCGCTGATGTTCCATGGCGCGTCGGAAAAGATCGCGCCGGTGCTGTGGCTCAGCCACGACATCATCGCCCGCCAGCTGAACGAACTGCACAAGTAAACTTGACGCGCGCGCGCCGGGGCACAAGAATCTGCCCCGCACTACCTGCCGTGTCCGTTCATCACTTATTCTGGAAATCATGTTCTTCAAGAAACAACACTCGCTGTACGAATCCGAGCACACCAAGTTCATCAAGGAACTGAAAGCAAAGACGCCAGGCATGGAAGAGCGCCAGGTGGAAGGCCGCTCGCTGCTGTGGGACAAGTCCCCCCTCTCGCTGGACGAGCAGGAGCGCATCAAGCAGTCGCGCCTGCGCCAGCAAGCTTATCCGTACCAGACCAAGGTCTGAACCTAAAGGAAGCGCTCCATGCTGCCCGAGCAGGC
>QPLR01000051.1 GCA_003665935.1 Halobellus sp. Atlit-31R
ATAGTCCTGCACCACGCGCAGGGTGAGCGAATGGTCCTTGCCCTCGATCTCGAAGCTCGCCGTGTCGTTGACGCAGCCGGCCAGCAGCAGCGGCGCCAGCAGGGCGGCAAACGTGGGGGCGGGCAGGGAGAAGAGCTTGCGCATGGCGGTTCCGTTGTCAAATGATGCGTGAAGGCATTGCCTGACGCAGTATAGAAGCGCCACCGGCGTGGCGCAACCGCGCTGCGCCCGGGATGCGAGGCGGGCACCGCGCTTTCCGGATTTGCGCGAAGATAGGTTCATGAAACAGCACACCGATTCCGACATTGAATTGCTGTCGCCGCAGGGCGGCAAGCCGGTCAAGATGTGGACGCAGGGCGTTCCGGTCGAGCCGGAAGCGAAGGAACAGCTGGAAAAGCTGGCGCAACTGCCCTTCGTGTTCCACCACGTCGCCGTGATGCCCGACGTCCACGTCGGCAAGGGCTCGACCATCGGCAGCGTGATCCCGACCCTGGGCGCGGTGATCCCGGCCGCGGTCGGGGTCGATATCGGCTGCGGCATGATGGCGGCCAAGACCACGCTGCGCGCGGCCGACCTGCCCGACAACCTGTCCGGCCTGCGCAGCGCCATCGAGCAGGCGGTGCCGCACGGCATGTCGCCCAAGACGCGCAAGCACACGGGGCGCGACGTCGGCTCCTGGAACAATCCGCCGCCTCCGGTCGATGCCGGCTGGGCCAGGCTCAAGGACGAGTTCGACGCGATCTGCCGCAAGTACCCGAAGCTGCGCGGCACCAACAACTACAAGCACCTGGGAACGCTGGGCAGCGTTTCCCTGAATAAGAAGGAAAAAGGCCAAAAGTTGTCAATGGTTTGCAAC
>QPLR01000052.1 GCA_003665935.1 Halobellus sp. Atlit-31R
GGCGCCAAGCACGCCTTCCTGCGCGCGGGTCTCGGGTGGGGCAGCATGCCGCTGCATATGGTGAAACAGGATCTCGCCGACGGCGCTTTACAGAAGCTGCGCCTGAAAGCACATCCATTGTTGGGAACGGCATTTTCGATGCACGCGATCTGGCTCAAAGACCAGCCGCCGGGACCGGCGGGACGGTGGTTTGTCGATCAGTTGAAATGCGATTTCGTGTGATGGCCGTGTGATGGTTAACGGACGAATGCGCGATCGCATGTTTTAGTGCGAAACACGATTTGTTTTGAGGTATCCGGGTTGCGCACCCACAAAGTTTTCGTGTACTTTACGTGTTTGAATTTGTCAAAACGTGAACATGTGATATTGTCGCGTGCATCCGGGCAGTAATCGATCGAATAATAGGACACTGATTCAATCAGTATGCACTTAAGCGAAGCGAAAAGAACAAGCCGCACTGCCTGACCGGGTTCAGGCAAGGCGGCTTTTTCTTTTCGCGCCCGCAAGGGTAGCGATGTGAAAACGCATTGAGTCGGTTACCTAGCGACGTTGGCTGAAGCGCTGCAATTGTGAGGAGTTGCAGCAGTTCAGCCGGTGCCGGATTCATTGGCCCAAATCGCCTGGCGGCTTGGTCCGATGAATAATTCGCCCGCCACAGTCAGGTGGGCGGGTTTTAAAACTTGAGCGTATTTCTCATCGCAGATGAAGGAGAATCAAAATGGCAACCGCTAAGAAACCAGCAGCAAAGGCTGCAGCCGAGAAACCGGCAGCAAAGAAAGCTGCCGCAGCAAAACCGGCAGCCAAGGCCGCCCCGGCCAAGGCTGCTGCCAAGCCGTCAGCCAAGTCGGCCGCTAA
>QPLR01000053.1 GCA_003665935.1 Halobellus sp. Atlit-31R
CCTATCTCTACATCGACAAATCGATGCAGAACCATGGCCTTTTCCAGGCTATCTGCCGCACCAACCGGCTGGATGGTGACGACAAGGACTTTGGCTACATCGTCGACTACAAGGACCTCTTCAAGAAGGTGGAGAAGGCGATCGCCGTCTATACCGCCGAGCTCGACCATAGCGCAGGTGGCACCAACCCGGAGGTTCTGGTCAAGGACCGGCTAGAGGAAGGCCGTGAGCGCCTGGACGATGCTGTAGAGGCCTTAGCCCTGCTGTGCGAGCCCGTGCAGCCCCCCAAGGGCGACTTGGAGCACATCCACTACTTCTGTGGCAACACCGAAATTGCCGACGACCTGAAGGCGCGCGAGCCGTACCGTGTCGCACTTTACAAGGCCGTGGTGGCACTAGTGCGTGCCTACGCCAACTTGGCCGATGAGCTGGAAGCAGCCGATTACACGCCCGAGCAGATCGAACACCTCAAGGGTCTGCAAAAACACTACCTGAACTTGCGCGAGATCATGCGCAACGCGGCCGGCGAGACCTTGGATCTGAAGCCTTACGAGGCGGACATCCGCCACCTCATCGATACCTACATCGAGGCGCAGGCGCCCCGCAAGATATCGCCGTTCGATGGTATCGGCCTGCTGGACCTGATCGTCAAGACTGGCATTGCCGACGCAATTGCCGAGCGAATGGGTGACATGAAGGGCAACAAGGAGTCTATCGCCGAAACAATCGAGAATAACGTCCGCAGCAAGATACTGAAGGAGCAGCTGACCGATCCGGCCTACTTCGCCAAGATGTCGGCACTGTTGGACGAAATCATCCGTCTACGCAAAGAAAAGGCCATCGAATATGAAGACT
>QPLR01000054.1 GCA_003665935.1 Halobellus sp. Atlit-31R
ATGGCGGGCGAGATCGCGGCGGTGCTGGCCGGCTTCGCGGCCGATAGCGGCCATGCGCTGGCGCGCATCCACGCCGACCCGGCCCTGGTCGAGGCGCTGCGCGGGCAGCTGCGCGCGGCCGGGATTCCCCTTTCCTGGGACCGCGCCCAGCTGGCGCGCCTGTCCCCCACTTCCCATTGAAGCGACACGCATGGCATCCCTTTCCCTGCACGGCATCAAGAAGAGCTTCGGCCAGCTCCAGACCATCCACGGCGTCGACCTCGAGATCGAGGCCGGCGAATTCGTGGTCTTCGTCGGCCCCTCGGGCTGCGGCAAGTCGACCCTGCTGCGCATGATCGCGGGGCTGGAAGAAACCTCCGCCGGGCGCATCCTGATCGACGGCGCCGACATGACCGCGGCCGCCCCCAGCGAGCGACAGGTGGCGATGGTGTTCCAGTCGTATGCCCTGTACCCGCACATGACGGTGCGCGACAACCTCAGTTTCGGCATGCGCATGCGCAAGGTCGACAAGGCGACCATCGCCCGCAAGCTGACGCGCGCGGCCGACATGCTGCGCCTGGGCGACTACCTCGACCGCAAGCCGGGCGAGCTGTCGGGCGGCCAGTGCCAGCGCGTGGCGATTGGGCGCGCACTGGTGCAGGAGCCGTCGATCTTCCTGTTCGACGAGCCGCTGTCGAACCTGGACGCCGAGCTGCGCCTGCGCATGCGGGTCGAGATCAGCGCGCTGCACCGCGAAGTCGGCAAGACCATGATCTACGTGACCCACGACCAGGTCGAGGCCATGACCCTGGCCGACAAGATGGTGGTGCTGCGCGCCGGACGGATCGAGCAGGTGGGCCATCCGCTGTCGCTGT
>QPLR01000055.1 GCA_003665935.1 Halobellus sp. Atlit-31R
AGGCATCGGTGCGCTGGCAGCCAATGCGCAAGGTCGTGCTGCGCGCGTCGATCGGCCGTGGCTTCGCCGCACCGTCGCTGCCGCTGACCACCTCGAAGCCGTCGTTCTCGTCCGACGCCGTGATCGATGCACGCCACTGCGCCGCGGACGGCAGCTACACCCCGGCAGAGTGCGCCGATACCGAGTTCCAGATCAACGGCCTGCGTATCGCCAACCCGAACCTGAGCTCGGAAAAGTCGAAGCAGTACAGCTTCGGCGGCGCATGGGACGTGACCCCGTCGTTCACCGTCAAGGCCGACTACTGGCACACCGAGATCGAGGACGTGCTCTCGTTCATCAGCGCCCAGACCCTGGTCGAGCGTGACAACGGCATCGACAAGCGTAACGTGCCTGCAGGCCTGGGCGTGCGTCGCGACCCGGCTACCGGCAGCATCGTCCAGGTCATCAGCGGCTACACCAACGAAGGCCTGCTGGAATACGCCGGTATCGACGCCGCCGCCACCTTCACCCACAAGTACGCCAGCTTCGGCAGCTTCCGCCACAACCTGACCTGGTCGCACATCACCAAGGCCATTTCGGACGGCATCGACTACTACGGCAACTTCGCGCAGCCGAAGGACCGTATCCAGCTGCTCAACTCGTGGACCATGGGCGCGTTCGACTTCTCGTACAACGTGAACGCGATCGGCAAGAACGAAGACGAAAACCGTCGCGCCGGCACCTACGTCACCCATGACGTGCAGCTGACCTACGCGCCGTCGTTCCTGAAGGGCTTCAAGGCGACCGTCGGCGCCGTCAACGTCGGCAACAGGATGCCGGCCCTGGTCGACTACAGCAACAAGCCGTTCAACTAT
>QPLR01000056.1 GCA_003665935.1 Halobellus sp. Atlit-31R
GGCTTGACGATCTGGAATCCCCGCGATTTCACGCAGGACCGCCACCGCACCGTGGATGACCGCCCATATGGCGGCGGCCCCGGGATGGTGATGCTGGCCAAGCCGCTGGAAGCCGCGATCGCTGCCGCCAAGGAGCGCCAGGTTGCGCTGGGCCTGCCTGCGCCGCGCGTGGTGTTCATGTCGCCGCAGGGCAAACCGCTGACGCACGAGCGTGTCGTGGCGCTGAAGGACGAGCCTGGACTGGTCGTGCTGTGCGGCCGCTACGAAGGCGTGGACCAGCGTTTGCTGGACCGCTGCGTCGACGAGGAAATCTCGCTGGGCGACTTCGTGCTGTCGGGCGGAGAATTGCCGGCGATGGCCCTGATGGATGCGGTGGTGCGGCTACTGCCCGGCGTGCTGGGCGACGAAGCCTCGGCGGTCGAAGACAGTTTCGTCAACGGCCTGCTCGATTCGCCGCACTACACGCGTCCGGAAGTGTATGAAGGCGAGCCGGTGCCGCCGGTGCTGATGGGCGGCAATCATGCCGAGATCGTGAAGTGGCGCCGCCAGCGCATGCTGGAAGCGACCCTGAAGAAACGGCCGGACCAGCTGGAGCGTGCGCGTGCTAGCGGCCAGTTGAGCAAGGCTGATGAAAAGTTTCTGGCAGAGCTGAACAAGCCTGCCGAGTAAGAATACGCTTGACGGCGTATGCGACGGCGGGCATGTTGCCCGCATGTTCAACCCCATCCTCTACTGGGCATCCACAGCGCGCCAGCAAGATGGTTTTTGGAGTAATAAAAATGGATCTGATCCAACAACTCGAGCAAGAAGAAATTGCGCGCCTCGGCCGCAAGATCCCTGACTTCGCA
>QPLR01000057.1 GCA_003665935.1 Halobellus sp. Atlit-31R
CGATTCCGGTCCACCACAGCCTGATGACGAAAACCGGCAGCATGGATGGCGTCACCGTCGTGTGCGCCCATTCGCAGGCGCTGGCCCAGTGCCAGGTCTGGCTCAACCTGCACCACCCCGGCATCGAGCGCCGCGCGGTAGCCTCCAACGCCGAAGCCGCGATCCTGGCCAGCC
Organism: Halobellus sp. Atlit-31R; assembly: GCA_003665935.1. Taxonomy (GTDB): domain Archaea; phylum Halobacteriota; class Halobacteria; order Halobacteriales; family Haloferacaceae; genus Haloquadratum. The sequence continues at coordinate 175 of QPLR01000057.1, forward strand.
AGGATCCGACGGTGGCGGCGATCGCCAGCGAGATGGCGGGCGAGCAGTACCAGCTCGGCGTGGTCCAGGCCCACATCCAGGACGACCCGCACAACCGCACCCGCTTCGCCGTGATCGGCAGCCTGGAAACCGGCTCCTCCGGTCGCGACCACACCTCGATCGTGCTGGCGGTGCCGAACAAGGCGGGCGCCGTCTACAACCTGCTGGCGCCGCTCGCCAGGCACGGCGTGTCGATGACCCGCTTCGAATCGCGCCCGGCGCGCATCGGCACCTGGGAGTACTACTTCTACGTCGACATCGAGGGCCATGTGCGGGATGCCGCGGTGGCCCGCGCCCTCGGCGAGCCGAAGGACAACGCCGCCTTCTTCAAGGTGCTGGGTTCCTATCCGCAAAGTCTTTGATTTCCACTTTTATTCGAGAATACTTATGTCGCAACTCGGTCCAGATTACGTCCGCGCCATCGCCCCTTACCAGGCCGGCAAACCCATCGCTGAAGTCGCCCGCGAGTTCGGCCTCGACGAAGCCAGGATCGTCAAGCTGGCGTCCAACGAAAACCCGTTCGGGGTGCCGGAATCGAGCCGCGCCGCGATGGCGCAGGCAGCAGCCGACCTCGGCCGTTACCCGGATGCCAACGGCTTCGAACTGAAGGCTGCGCTCTCCGCACGCTACGAC
>QPLR01000058.1 GCA_003665935.1 Halobellus sp. Atlit-31R
GCAAGGAAGTCATCGAGACCCTGCGCCAGAAGTCGCGTCCCTACCTGTTCTCGAACACCCTGGCGCCGATGATCGCCGGCGCGAGTCTGGCGGTGCTGGACCGTATCTCGAAGTCGACCGAGCTGCGCGACCGCCTGATGGACAACACCGCCTACTTCCGCAAGGAGATCGAGCGCATCGGCTTCACCATCAAGCCGGGCACGCACCCGGTGGTGCCGGTGATGCTGTTCGACGCGCCGGTCGCCCAGAAATTCGCCGCCCGCATGTTCGAACTGGGCGTGCTGCTGTCGGGCTTCTTCTATCCGGTGGTGCCGATGGGCCAGGCGCGCGTGCGCGTGCAGATCTCAAGCGCGCATACCCGCGAGCAGCTGGACACCGTGTTGAAAGCCTTCGAACAAGCCGGCAAAGAGCTGGGCATCCTCAAGAATCAATAAGAACGGAACAGAACAATGGAACGCATCCTCATCATCGGCGCCAACGGCCAGATCGGCAGTGAACTGGTCGCCGCCCTGGCCGAGCAGCACGGCGCGGACAAGGTGATCGCCTCGGACATCGGCGCCAACAACATCTACGGCGCGGCGCGCTACACCCAGCTCGACGTGCTGGACAAGGATCGCCTGTCCCAGCTGATCGACAGCGAGGGCATCACCCAGGTCTACCAGCTGGCCGCGCTGCTGTCGGCCACCGGCGAAAAGGCGCCGCTCAAGGCCTGGACCCTGAACATGGACGGCCTGCTCAACATCCTGGAAGTCGCGCGCGAGCGCGGAGAGGCGGGCAAGCCGCTGAAGGTGTTCTGGCCCTCGTCGATCGCCGCCTTCGGCCCGAACACCCCGGCCGACCCGG
>QPLR01000059.1 GCA_003665935.1 Halobellus sp. Atlit-31R
ACGAACTGAACGACGCCCAGGTGGCGGCGGTGCTGACCTATGTGCGCGCCAGCTGGGGCAACAATGCACCGCCGGTGGCCACGCCCGACGTCAACCGCTATCGCAGCGTACCGCTCGACTGAAACAACGCTGAAGGAAGGAACGACCCATGTGTATCCTGCGAATCCTGTTGCTCGCATTCGTCCTGTGTGCGTCAGGCAGCGGCCATGCGGCCACGCCGTCCGCCGCAGCGCCGCTGGCGATCGGCGAAACCTGGACCATCGACTCCACGATCCTGGGCGAGCGGCGCAGGATCAACGTGTACCTGCCCGCGGGCGTCGCGCCGGGCACGCCGCTGCCGGTCATGCTCATGCCGGACGGCGGCCTGCAGGAAGACTTTCTGCACATCGCCGGCCTGTTGCAGGCCGGCGCCGCCAACATGACCACCCGTCCCTTCCTGCTGGTTGGCATCGAGAACGCCGGGCGGCGGCGCGACCTGACCGGCCCGACGGAAAGCGCGAAGGACCGCAGCATCGCGCCGCGGGTCGGCGGTTCGCAGGCGTTCCGGAATTTCATCCGCAAGGAGCTGATGCCCGAGGTGGCCCAGCGTTACCTCACCACATCCGAACGCGCGATCGTGGGCGAATCGCTGGCAGGCCTGTTCGTGGTCGAGACGCTGGCACTGGAGCCGGACCTGTTCGACATCTATATCGCGATCGACCCCAGCCTGTGGTGGAACAATGGCCGGCTGCTGAAGCACGCCGCTGTGCGCCCCTTGGCGCCCGGCGGCGGCAAAACGCTCTACGTCGCCGTCAGTGCGGACGGACAGCCGTCCGCCGAGCGGGCCGCGCTTGCATCCGCCTT
>QPLR01000060.1 GCA_003665935.1 Halobellus sp. Atlit-31R
CGAACGGCAGGGCAGGCCGGCGTGCGCGCCGGTTTTAACCAACTCTTGTCGAATGCATTCGATAAAACGTGAAATATGTGTAACCGACGGGATTACTCATCAATAATGCTTCTTACAGCAGCCAACTTCTTCCAATGTGTGCAGAGCGGCGAGACATCCAGCCACGCAAGAACAGAATTCACATCTCATCCATTCTCCGCTAAGTTCTACCAAAATATATCCAACATCTTTCTTCCATCGGCTTGCACGCTTCAATGCGCGAGTGTCCTTCGCAGCATTGGTAACTCTTCGTGAACTTTGTTAAATCATACGGGCGAGAAAACCCCGGTGACGAATAGTCACCGAGGCATCAAGCCTGAATGGTCGACAAGGGCGGGTAAAGAGGGGGCGAGCCCGGATAAGGGACGAAAAAAAACGCGGCGTCCGGATCGGAGGCCGCGTTCAAACGGAGGAAGAAGGATCAGCGCTTGGCCGGGTGGGCCTTTGGCGGGCGCGGGCGCACGGTCAGTACCGCAGCACGGCCAATGCCGACGAGCAGCGGGCGGAAGAACATGGCGACGCCGCCCAGCAGCGCAAAGCCGGTGGCGGTACGAAGGACCTGACCGACAGGGACGGCAGCAACGGCGGTCTGGAGAAGGGTGAGTGAGGCGGACATGATGTGGATAAATGTTCAGTTGTACACAATATAGTGCGATGCAACATATAAATCTAATTTTGTTCCCTGATGACGCTTATGCACTTTGTGAATACATGAGGTACACTTGGAACACCTCCTGTATTGCCATAAGTTCCCATGAGCTTTCTGACGCTTGACCTGAACCTGCTGCGCGTATTCGACGCAG
>QPLR01000061.1 GCA_003665935.1 Halobellus sp. Atlit-31R
GTCGGCGTGGCCGGCCTGGCGCAGCAACAGGTCCCAACCGGCCGCGTCCAGGGTGCGCACCCGCGCCGGCGTGCGCAGCACTTCGACCAGCAGCGGCAAGGGCCGGGTCATGCCGCCTCCGCCAGGGTCTCGAACAGGGCGATGGCCTCGTCCAGCTTGCTGTAGCAGAAATCGAAGCCGGCGCAGCTGCCGACCAGGCGCCCGAGCGCCTCGAAGCCGGTCTCGCCCAGCACCGTGTAATTGAAGGCATTGTCGGCCACGCGGGTAAACAGCCGGGCCTTCGGCACCGGCGCCAGCATTGTGGCGGCGCCCCCTTCGTAGCGCGGGAACACGATATGGCTCGCATGCACCGCTGCGCCGGCCGCGGCGACGCTGGCCTGCGGGGCGCGCATGTGGGCGATGGTGCCCTTGATGGTTTCCGTTACCGCAGGGCCGAACACCGCCTTCGGGTCCCAGGCCCGGATCACGCCGATCGACGCGTTCTTCAGGCTCACGGGGCGCGGCAGCGGCACCACGGCCAGGTCGTGCGGGCGCACCAGGGTCAGTTCGTCGGACAGCAGGCGCCAGCCACGGCAGACCAGCGCGGCGCACAGGGTGCTTTTTCCCGAGCCCGGCGGCGCCGGCAAAATGAAAGCGCGCCCATGGCGTTCGAGCACGGCGGCGTGGATGATCAGGTAGCTGTGCGCCTTGTTCGACACGCACCAGTTCATCACCCACTCGAACATGGGATGGGCCTGGGCCAGCGGCAGCGGCTTGAAGGGCTGCAGGCCGTCCTGGTCGAAGCGTACCTGGGGCCGCAGCCAGCGGCGCCAGCCGGGGGTCGCCTGCAAATGC
>QPLR01000062.1 GCA_003665935.1 Halobellus sp. Atlit-31R
GGCTGCTCCAGCGCGGCGAACTCCTTGTCGCTCAGGTCTTTCTTGAAATGGATGAGCTTGCAGAACGGCTTGTCGACCGCCGTGTGCTCCAGGATGCCGACATCCTTACCCTTGATGGGTACGGTCTTGATGCCGAATGCCGGCTTTTCGTAATCCTTCCCCAGGCGGTACATGAGTTCGTAACCGGCAGCGATACGCTGCGAGAACGGGGTGTGTGCGAACGGCGAAACCGGGTTCGAAAACAGTTTTGAGGACGCATCTGCCCACTGCATCAGCGGGGTCAGGAAGGAGCGTTGCATCTCGTGCAGTTGGTAAAGCATAAATAATTCCTTCGAATAGACGGGGCGTCGCAATCGTTTGCACGTACGCTCAGTCAATTATATGGGATAGTGATTTACTTGTGGAAACAGTCCTTTTCACTTCCCTTCATGCATAAACTACTTGTAGCATATTTGTGCAAGACTGCTCGGTGAAGCCGCCCACATAAGCAGGTAGGCGCTGTCCGACACGGTACTTCCGTCGCTTCACAGTAACTGAACGCAGCCTGGGCAGAAATGAAAAATGCCGCCGGGCTTGAGCCGGGCGGCATTTTTTACCAGAAGGTAAAGCTCAGTCAAAGACCGGGGTCTCGACGCCGAGGATCTTGTGCAGCTTCGGCGAGGTCGTCGTGTACTGCATGTGGATCTTCTTGTCCGGGAAGATGTAGGGCGCGGCGCCGAAGGCGGCCAGCGCGGCCTCATGGAAGCCCGACAGGATCAGCTTCTTCTTGCCCGGGTAGGTGTTGATGTCGCCCACGGCGAAGATGCCCGGCACGTTGGTCTCGAACTTCTCG
>QPLR01000063.1 GCA_003665935.1 Halobellus sp. Atlit-31R
ACCTGGCGGACGAAGACCTGTCGGTCGACTTTTCGCAGGTGACCACGCCGAACGACCGGGTTGCCATCATCGTCACCGAGCCGCTGACCAGCAACGAGACCTGGATCCCGTTCGCGCCCGGTGAACTGAAGCTGTTCGTGGACGGCTTGCCACAATAATGGCAAACGATTAATGTTTCTACAATAAATTAATGCCTGAATGCCACCAAGTCGGGCGGATGCGCTAAAGTACGACTGTTCGCGCGACCAAACAGACGACATGACCGATACCGCCAGCCCTGACCAGGCTTCCCAACCGCTGAAACTGCGCAATTTCTACCTCGGGCGCCAGCCGGTGCTCGACCGCAACCAGGCACTGTTCGGCTATGAACTGCTGTTCCGCGGCAGCGCGCAGGGACCGGCGGAGATCACGTCCGGCCTGTCGGCCAGCGCCAGCGTGATCCACCACGCATCGCAGCTGGGCCTGCCGCGCGCCATCGGCGACGCCACCGCTTTCCTGAACGTCGACACTGACGTCCTCATGAGCGACATGTTCGCCTTCCTGCCGCGCGAGCGCACCGTGCTCGAGATCGTGCGTTCGGTGGAGCCGAACGACGCCGTCATCCGGCGCATGACCGAACTGTCGACGCACGGCTTCCGGTTCGCGGCCGAAGCCTCGGCCCACGGCGCCAGCCTGTCGAAGCTGCTGCCGGTGATCGACTACGTCAAGATGGACCTGCGCGAGCTGCCGGTGGTGACCCTGCTGTCGCTGGCGCCGCGCCTGCGCGGCACCGGCAAGCGCCTGGTGGCCGAGAAGGTCGAGACCCACAACGAATACCGCACCTGCCT
>QPLR01000064.1 GCA_003665935.1 Halobellus sp. Atlit-31R
CACCGGGACCGGCGCCGCAGTGCAGCGGCCATTGGCCACGGTCGTCATCGGCGGGGTGCTGTCGTCGACCGCGCTTACCCTGCTGTTGCTGCCCCTGATGTATTACCAGGCGCACCGCCGGGGGCAGCAGAACAGGCAGGCCTCTTAGACCACCGACCCCAGCTTGAAGATCGGCATGTACATGGCAATCACCAGGCCACCGATCAAGACGCCAAGGATCACCATGATCAAGGGTTCCATCAGCGAGGAAAGGCCGGCCACGGCCTCGTCGACTTCTTCTTCGAAGAAGTCGGCCACCTTGCCCAGCATGGCGTCGAGCGAGCCGGATTCCTCGCCCACGGCGATCATCTGCAGCACGATTGGAGTGAACACGCCGGCCGCGATCGAGGTGCGCAGGATGCTCTCGCCGCGCTCGACGCCGTCGCGCATGCCCTCGATGCGCGAGCTGAGGTAGGCGTTGTCCGCGGTCTGCGTCACCACGGTCAGGGCCTGCACGATCGGCACCCCGCTGCGGGTCGACAGCGCGAAGCTGCGCGCAAAGCGCGCCATGGTTGCCTTGTGGATGATCTTGCCCGCGATCGGCAGGCGCAGCTTGTGCTTGTCCCAGGCCAGCCGGCCCTTGGGCGTGCCGACCCAGGTGCGAAAGCCGGTCACGGCGCCCGCCGCCAGCGCCGCCATCGCCGGCGCCGCCGCTGTTGCCGCTGCTGCCGCTCCTGCCGCAGCTGCTGCTCCGGTCGCCGCCGTTGCTGCGGCCGCGCCGGCCGACCCCGCCCCTGGCGCCAAGGCGTCCGGCTGGGACGGCGTCGACCGCCGCCAGAACGACAAGG
>QPLR01000065.1 GCA_003665935.1 Halobellus sp. Atlit-31R
GTCGCGGTGATGTCCATGATCTGGGTTGACGCGATGCGGTACTTCTCCATTGCCGGCGGGATCACCAGCAGCTGCGGGCACAGCTTCATGGCCTGGGCGGTGGCCATGCCGAATGGATGCCGTAGCGGCGCGCCTCGTAGTTGCAGGTAGCGACCACGCCGCGCTGGTCGGGACGGCCGCCGACCGCGAGCGGGCACCCGCGCAGGGACGGATCGTCGCGCATCTCGACCGACGCGTAGAAGCAGTCGCAATCGCAGTGGATGATTTTACGAAGGGGAGCGTTCACGTGACGGCAGAGCCGACTACTGTCATTCCATACAGTATCCGTTGAAAGTGGAATTACTGCAAGATGGAAAAAGAACGCGCGGACATGCCGCGCGTTCCCGAATGAAGACGGCGCAGGGGAGGCGCGCCGCTTCGTCCTTACCAGCTCAGCTTCACGTTGTAGGTGCCTGCGCTACCGGTGCCGCCGCTGTAGTACACCAGGCGCACGTAACGGCTGGCGGTGGTCGTGCCGGTGTTGGCCGAGCTCGCGCTGTCGACCGAACCGGTACCGTTTTCGCTACGGCTGAGCAGCGTGCCCGAGCTGTTGTAGATGTACAGGTCGTAGTCCGAGGTCGAGTTCGGCGTCATGGTCGCGCTCAGCGTCTTGCCGGCCGGCAGATCGACACGGAAGTAATCCGTATCGGTCGAGCTCGACATGGTGCCGTTCACGGTGGTGCCGCTGGTCGAGACCAGGTTGGCGCTCGCCAGCGTGTTGATCGACTCGGTCTCGTTGATCGTCGTGGTCGGCGGCGTGGTGGTGGTGCCGAGCGCGGCGTT
>QPLR01000066.1 GCA_003665935.1 Halobellus sp. Atlit-31R
CGCCTACCAACGGAGGTAACCATGCGAAACTTTTCCACAGGACGGACAGGACGAATCGCCGCCGTGGCCGGCGTATTGGCATTCGGCACGACGCTATGGACTGCGCAGGCCGCCGGCAGCGCCGCCGCACCGGACGCGCTCGAGGACGGCAAAACCGGCGCCGCCGGCAGGGATGTCTACGGCATCGCCAACCTGGTGTCGTCGCCGGCGCTACGCTCCTACGTGAATGCGCGCGGACAAGTGGCGTTCGAATACATCGCGCTCGACGACCGGCTGCACGCCGGCTTCTTCAACGGCGAGCGCGTGCTCGACATCAGCCCGCCCGGGCACGATACCTCCTCGGTCAGCGGCGTCAACGACCGCGGCGAGGTGGCCCTGCAGGTACGCTTCCCCAGGCTAGACCCGTCGACGGCCGTGTTCCAGCCCTATCGCTGGTCGGCGGCGCGCGGCCTGGTGCCCCTGCCATCGGCCAATCCGGATACCACTACCTTCATCGCCACCCTGAACAACCGCGGCGAGATCGTCGGCGGATCCGACACCACCGGCTCCGGCAACGATTACAGGGCGGTGCGCTGGACCGCGGCCAACCGCCTGCTGCCCTTGCCCACCCCGGCCGGCCTCGTCAACACCTTTGCCACCGATATCAACGAGAGCAACGTCACCCTCGGCGACGGCCAGACCGCCGGCGGCGCCTCACACCTGATCGTCTGGAACGCCGCCGGCCGCGCGACCGACCTGGGAACGCTGGGCGCGACGAGCGCCGTCAGCCGCTACCTCAACGACCGTGGCGACATCGTCGGGATGTTCGATTTCACCACCCCG
>QPLR01000067.1 GCA_003665935.1 Halobellus sp. Atlit-31R
GACGCGGTCGGCCATGACAGGCGAAGGTTCGCACGACTTCGCGCGCGTTCGGCGTATCGTTAAAACGGATGAGTTTTCATCCGTTTTTCGTTTGCGGCCGACGCAAAAATCCGCGCATTTCGTGCTCTATACCCGACCTTCCACCCAGCCGCATGCGCGGCTGGGCGTCGTCGCGGCCAAGCGCTTCGCGCCGCGCGCCGTCACCCGCCGCTGACCAGCTGGCGCCCGGAGCGCGATGACAAGCCAGCCGGGATGACGATTGGGTAAAATGACAAGTTACACAGATTGTGTTTGTCAGGCCCATGACCACTTCCGATTTCACGCTGACCTCTCCCCTGGGCGCCCTGGAAAGCACGGCGGCGCCCTTGCTTGCCTTGACCGTCGTCTGGCACCCCGACCGTGGCCGCATCGGCGAGCCGTTCATCGGCGGCGCCAGGGGCGACATCGTCGAACTGAGCCGCTTCCTGCCGCTGTTCATGCACGCCGGGGGCGAGGGCCTGCCGCTGGGCCATGGCGGCATCTCGCGCCAGCCGCTGCGCCTGGTGCGCGATGCCGACGACGCGGTCGTCATGACGCTCCCCGCCAGCCCGATGGTGGTCGAAGTGGGCGGCCGCACCGTCAGCCAGGCAGTGCGCTTCAGCGCGGCCCAGATTGCCGAGGGCCAGATCCTGACGCTGGGCCGCGCCGTCGTGCTGTGCCTGCACTGGATGACGCGCCTGCCGCTGCGCAACGCGGTCCCGGGCCTGCAGGGCGTCGGCAGCGCCGCCATCGGCGTGCGCGAACAGATCCACATGGTGGCGCGCACCGGGCTGCC
>QPLR01000068.1 GCA_003665935.1 Halobellus sp. Atlit-31R
CCGCCGTCTTCTTCAGGTATGCCTGCCCTTCGCTGTACACCGGTTCCTCGACAAACACGATATCGTAGTGTTCCGCCAGACGGGTCATCAGGTGTTGTGGACGCTGGAATACAAAGTCCCAACGCAGGTGGCAAAACACGATCAAGGTCGGCATATTCGGTTCCTTTCGCCTTCGTGGCGCTATAGTTGTTGGAAAAGCCTGGCAGTTCTTCTCTCAGTGCCAGTCCCCGGGAACGCACTTTGGCGTACCGGACCCCTGAATCGTAACATGCAAAATTTCCAATATTTTCATTTATGCATTGCAACATTTCTAACATGAAATATTGCAACCGGATGTTACAAGATCCTTTCATAGAGCAGAGATGACGAACGGGCGTATCGATGTAGGTGAGCTCCTACGTCCATACAGGAAGATCCACTACGAAAAGTCAACGCATTTTTTACCGTGCCCGGGCGTGCGCGCGTCCCGGGATCGACCCGCAACGCGTCCTGCCCGAGGCACCGTTTCATTCGGCGGCGCCGCTCCGGGCGCGCCGGAAAACGGCGGGCCGCCTCACTGTCGAGGTAGTAGGAAAGCGGCCCATCGCGAAACGCCGGTCGCGCCTACTCCGGCTGGTAGGGCTCGGCGCCTTCCGGATGGCCGTCCTCGTTGAAGCCGCTGGCCACGGATATCCCCTCCAGCCCGAGCGACAGCAGCGCATCGCACAGGTTGTCGATCTCGGCGCCGAGGTCGGCGGCCAGGTCGACCGGCGTCTCGACACTGCCCCACGGCCGGCCGCCGTCGAGGGCATACAGGTTGATGCGCAGG
>QPLR01000069.1 GCA_003665935.1 Halobellus sp. Atlit-31R
GCTGGCTGCGCTGAGCCGGCTTTAGGTACTTGCCCGCTGGGCAAACATAGCGGTTGTTTTCGGCATCGAAAATGAAATCACTACGGCTGAAGGTGCCGTCGTGATGCTCGGACTTGTCCCATACCGGAACGTGCGGGACGATCCCTTTTTCGTTGACCAGCCATCCCAGCATTGCAGCAACGCCGTAGTTCGTATCGCCCACCAATCGCCGCGGCTTGATCGCAAACTTTTCCTCGACGCGATCGATCATGTCTTTGGTGGCTTCGACTTCAGCCATTTTGTTCACCGCTGACGCTTCGACGTCGACGATCAGGCCCGCTTTCAAATCGATCAGGTAATTCGTTGAGTAAGCAAAAATGGCCGGTCCGGCAGCGGCAGTCCAGGTCGATGCTGGATCGGTCAGGGATATTCTTTTTGGCGTGGGCGGCACAGTATTCGCCTGCTCCAACGCGGCCAGATATTCGCGCACTGGTCGACTTGCCTGCCCCGGATCACCCCAATCTACATCGGTATCACCGGAGCACGAACGTTGACGCTGGGCGTCAGCCTTGATCATGCTCGCGTCGGTCGCAAAACCCTCGCCTTGTACCAGACCCTCTGCCATGCAGCGACGAAGCACCGAATCGAACAGCTTGCGAAAGGCATCGTGATCGCGGAAGCGACCATGCCGATTCTTGGAAAGGCTCGAGTGATCCGGAACCTTGTCTTTGAGGCCGAGCCGACAGAACCAGCGGTACGCCAGGTTCATGCTGACTTCCTCGCACAGCCGCCGCTCAGACCGGATGCCGTAGCAGTAGCCGATGATCAA
>QPLR01000070.1 GCA_003665935.1 Halobellus sp. Atlit-31R
TCCATCGATTCCGGTTGCAGCCACCGTACCAGAAATGCGCTGCGTCCGGCGCTCACGCACTTCAACGATGCGACGGCCACATCCATCCGTCGATATGATTCCGTTAACGCCAACTCGACAACGGGTACCTCTATGCATGCTCCAGCCAGCGCTGGCCCGGTCCATGGAATCCGGCCAGGTCCCTTTCACGCCATCCTGCTTGGCGGGTCCGTACCCCTGTTCCTCGCGGCTCTGCTGAGCGATTATGCCTACTACCAGAGCCACCAGATCCAATGGAGCAACTTCGCCTCCTGGCTCCTCGCCGGCGCCGAACTCTTCAGCGGACTCGCGCTGCTGTTTGCGCTGATCAACCTGCTGCGTGCGCGCCAGAAGTCGGGACAGCCCCTCACCTACTTCCTGCTGCTCCTGGTCACCTGGGTGCTCGGCCTGATCAACAACTTCCAGCATGCCAAGGACGCCTGGGCGGTCATGCCGGCCGGCCTGGTCCTGTCGGTGATCGTCACCGTCCTCATCGTCATTACGGCCTGGATGGGTCTGACACAGCGCACCGCAGGCCCGCAATGAAACGCCTGAGCACACTGACGCTGTTGAGCATGGCCGTGCTGGCCGCCGCCTGCTCGAACGACAAGGACGCCGCCCAGCACTTCGGTCCGGATCCCAAGCTGCCGGCGCCGGAACGGGGCCTGCTGCCCAGCATGAAGATTGCGGAGCCGACGGCCTGGGGCCAGCAAGTGCCGACCGTGCCCAAGGGCTTCACCGTCACGGCGATTGCCACCGACCTGCAGATCCCGCGCCAGACCCTGGT
>QPLR01000071.1 GCA_003665935.1 Halobellus sp. Atlit-31R
TCCTTGCCGGCAATCGCAGTACCGTCCACGGTTGCATACTTGACCGTGACCAGGTCGCTGGTGGCCTTGCTCAGCGTGACGGTCACGGTTGCCGTCTTGCCGTCCTCGTCCACGGTGAGGTCGCTCACCGTCAGCTGCGGTTGCAGGGCCAGGTAGCCGTTCAGCTCGTCCACCACGCTCTTGGTCGCCGCATTGCCGGTTGCTTCGCCGTTCTTCTGGGTGAGCGTCGAGCCGTTGAAGGTCAGGCCCAGGAAGTCGTAGCCGGTGCTCTTGCCGTCCACCAGCGGGATGACCGTCGTGGTGCCGGTCTTGGTTGCCAGTTCGTAGTTCGTGCTGCCGGTCGCATAGGCCACGAGGGTGTTGACGTTACCGTTGGCCGAGACACGCCAGTTGATCACCACGTTGATCTCGTGCTTGACCTTGGCCGCGTCGGTGAGCACGATCGTGCCCGTCAGGTCGTTGCCCTGCAGGGTGAATTGGCCGGTATCGCTGACCTGCCGAAACTGGACGTTGGACCAGCCCAGGTCCGTCATGAGCTGGACATTGATCGCCGTGTTCGGGGTGGAAGTGGAGTCGCCCAGAAAGCCATTGGCGAATGAAACAGAAACGGTTTTGGTGGCCAAGATGGCTCCTGCGTGAAAGAGGGGAAGCTGCGAGATGGCGATCGAAGGAAGGAGTCCAGCGGTGTCGGACAATTCCTACAAATTCTAGCGAGCTGATATTCCACATTGCAACAACGACTTGTGCGTACCGACGCCAACATTGCCTAATTTGACATGTTCCGTTGTCACTGTGAGACA
>QPLR01000072.1 GCA_003665935.1 Halobellus sp. Atlit-31R
GAACACGCGCCCCAGCATGTCGGGTTCGATGCCGATGCCGTTGTCGCTCACTTGCACGCGCGCCTCGCCGCCCTCCTCCTGCAACAGGATGGCGATGCGCCCGCCAGGGGGCGTGTACTTGGCGGCGTTGTTCAGGACGTTGGCGACGCACTGGACCAGGCGCTTGAGGTCGCCCCACACGTGCGCAGGCCCCGGCGCCACCTGGATTTCCAGATGGTGCCTGCGCAGTTCGATCAGCGGCTTGACCTGCTCGACGGCTTCGCCGACGACGGTGCGGGCGTCGACCTCGCGCCGGTCCAGGCTGACCAAGCCGCGCGTGACGCGCGATACGTCGAGCAGGTCGTCGATCAGGCCGGTCATGTGCCTGACCTGGCGCGCGATCACTTCGCTGGACGCGCGGATGCGTTCGGGATTGGCGGCGATCCGCAGCACCTCGGCGGCTGACGCGATCGGCGCCAGCGGATTGCGCAGCTCGTGCGCCAGCATGGCCAGGAACTCGTCCTTGCGCCGGTCCTGCTCGCGCAGCGAGCCGTACAGCCGGGCGTTGGCAAAGCCGGTGGCCGCGATCGCGGCCAGCTGCACCAGGATCGCTTCGTCCTGTTGGTCGAAGGCGCCATCGGTCTTGCCGGCGACCCGGATGCAGCCGATCTGCCGGCCCTTGCGGTCGAGCAGCGGCACCGCCAGGCAACCGGGTGCGGCGGGCGCGCAGGGAGCGTGCGCGTCGAGCGCCACCTCGACCTGCCCGGCGTCGAGGATGGCGCCAACTTCCTGCGCCAGCGCATCGGCGATGTCTTCC
>QPLR01000073.1 GCA_003665935.1 Halobellus sp. Atlit-31R
AGATCATCATGGGCGTGCCGGACGTGACGCGCCTGCTGCGCGCGGCGCGTGGCACCGTGGTGGCGAACCACCTGGAAGCCCTGAGCCACTGTCCGGTCACGCGCCCGGAACTGCTGGATGCGGCCGTGCGGGCGGGCCTGGCGGACCGGCTGCTGGTACCGGAAGACGGCGAGAGCCTGTCCTTCGCCGCCAGGCGCTTGTCGAGCGAAGCGCAATAGTCTTGCCGCTTAGCACCTAATTCTCTTTTTCCGATAATGGTTCATCATGCCGCTATCACTTCAGCACTCAGGAGGCAGCATGAACCAGGCAGTGAAGACAATGAGCCAAGACCGGCGGCCGGTGGCGATCGTCACCGGCGCCTCGCGCGGCATCGGCGCCGCCCTCGCCCGGCGCCTGGCCGAGGACGGCTACCAGGTGGTCGTCAACTACGCCAGCAATGAAGCCGAGGCCAGGGGCGGGGTGGCGGCGCTGCACGCCGCCGGCCACCGGGCGATCGCGGTAAAGGCCGATGTCGCCAGGCCGGAGGAGGTGCGCGCGCTGTTCGATGCGGCCGAGCGCGAGCTGGGCAAGGTCGACGTCCTCGTCAACAACGCCGGCGTACTCAAGACCATGCCCTTGGCCGAGACCTCGGACGAGCTGTTCGCCCGGACCTTCGCCGTCAACGTGCAGGGTACCTTCAATACCCTGCGCGAAGCGGCGGCGCGCCTGAACGACGGCGGGCGCATCTTCAACTTCTCGACCACGGTGCTGGCGATGAAGCTGCCAGGCTATGCCGTCTACAGCGCCAGCAAGGCA
>QPLR01000074.1 GCA_003665935.1 Halobellus sp. Atlit-31R
CGACGGCCTTGACCTCGGTGTCAAGGCCGTCTATCTTGACCGCGAATTCTACGACAGCAAGTGTTTGACGCTGCTTCAGGCGCACAACCACGCGTACGTCATGCCGATCGTCCGCTGGGGACAATCAATCAAGCAAGAACTCTCAGAAGGGTGGAGTCGCGTGATTCAGCACAGTCTGACGGCGAGACTCGACGGTCACAGCTGGACCGTCGAGTTTCCCGTCTACATCGACTGTACCTACCAGAACGGACGGTACGACGAACATGGCGTGGCGCGTCACGGCTACGCCGCTGACGCGCCGTTCATCGACTCACCACGAGACGCTCGATACCACTACGCGAAACGCTTCGGTATCGAGGCGAGCTACCGACTCTCCGAGCAAACGATCGCGACGACCTCGACACAAAATCCGGTCGTACGGCTGTTGTACGTCGTGGTGAGCTTGCTGTTACAGAACGTGTGGCGGTATTTGCACTGGGAGTACGTGGCGACGCCCCGCCGTGGGGGGCGTCGCCTCTGGGAGTGGTCGTTCAAGGAGTTCATCAATATGGTCCGTCGAGCAGCGTGGACGGCCCTCGCGGTGCGTCGGGCCGTCCCCGCGAACCGACCACCAGACGACCGGTTCCACCGGTAACTCCCGACCGGGCTAGCCAACAGTGGGAGTGGCGACGCTGTCGCGTCGGCGGCAGCCGCCGCCGACAGCGACGGCTCTCCGCCGATCCGTCCATGATTCTGTCGTCGAGACCGCCAATGCAACCGCTCGGCCACAGAATTCAGGCTTCAGAGACAGCTAGG
>QPLR01000075.1 GCA_003665935.1 Halobellus sp. Atlit-31R
CGATGATCTCGTTCACCTGGCGCACCGAGGCCACGATGTCGCCCATGCTGGCGCCGGCCTCGCTCACCGAGGCGCTGCCGTCCTCGATGATCTTCACCGAGTCCGCGATCAGGGCCTTGATCTCGCGCGCCGCCGCGGCCGAGCGCTGCGCCAGCGTGCGCACCTCGGCCGCCACGACCGCGAAGCCGCGGCCCTGTTCGCCGGCGCGCGCCGCTTCCACGGCGGCGTTCAGCGCCAGGATATTGGTCTGGAAGGCGATGCCGTCGATGACGCCGATGATGTCGACGATTCTCCGCGAAGACTCGCTGATCGATCCCATGGTCCCGACCACCTGTTCCACCATGCGTCCGCCCTTGGCCGCCACGTCGCAGGCCGAGATGGCGAGCATGCTGGCCTGCTGCGCGTTCTCGGCATTGCGCTGGACGGTGGTGGTCATCTCTTCCATCGACGAGGCGGTTTCCTCGATCGCCCCGGCCTGCTGCTCGGTGCGGCTCGACAGGTCGAGGTTGCCCTGTGCGATTTCGCCCGATGCCACGGCGATGGTCTCGGCGCCGCCACGCACCTGCGCCACGATGGTCTGCAGACTGCCGGTCATGTCCTTCAGGGCCTGCAGCAGCTGGCCGGTCTCGTCGTCGCTGCGCACCTCGATCGCCGTGCGCAGGTCGCCCGAGGCCACGCTCTGGGCCACATCGACGGCGGCGCCAAGCGGACGGGTGATCGAACGCGATACCAGCATGCCTGCGATGACGGCCGCTACTGCGCCGAGCAGCATCAGGCTGTAGCTGAGGAGCGTG
>QPLR01000076.1 GCA_003665935.1 Halobellus sp. Atlit-31R
GGCGGCGACGCTGCCGTTGGCGCTCAAGCCGAGCGGCAGGCTGGCGCTGGCCGGCTGGCCGGTGCTGACGGTCAGGGCCGGGGTCGGCGCGGCCGGCTTTTCATCCTTGGCAGTGGCGCGCTTGGGCACGGCAAACGCCACGGCAAAGCACAGCGTTGCGCCGGCGACGGCGACCAGGGGAACGGGGACATTCAGGGGCAGGCGGCGGAAGGTAGGCATGGTCGTCGATCGGCTTCGGTTCAAGCTGCTAAGTGTAGCAAAATTGCAATGCGGTGCGCTCGGATTCGTATGTTTACCGGACCAATGTGGGGCGATTACAAACATTTACCAATGTCCGCGTCGGCGGCGCCCGCACGGAGGTATAAAGGTGTCATGCAAGCCCTGGTCTTCTTGTTGCGCTGCGCCGTGCTGGCTGTATGGCTGGCCTTTGCCCAGCACGCCCATGCCGCCGCCCCGATGGACGAGGGGCTGGCGCAGCACCTGCTCGACCGGCTGGGCCATGGCCCCATGCCCGGCGACGTGGCGCGGGTACGCGCGCTGGGCGCCAGCGCCTGGGTCGACAGCCAGCTGGCGCCGCCGCCCCTGCCGCGCTGGCTCGCGATGCGGGTGGAGGCGCTGTCCGATCCCGACACGCCGGATGGCGAGCAAGCCTTGCCTCCACAAGGGACCAGGACAGCCCTGGATGGCGGTGCATGTGCTTGTCGAAGCGCGTTTTCAGTGTCTGGAGCAGGTCGTCCTGTTGCTGGCTCATGGCTGGCGTCCTCTGGTGGCTGGCAGCGGTTGGAA
>QPLR01000077.1 GCA_003665935.1 Halobellus sp. Atlit-31R
GAAGGCGACCGGGTGGCGGTGCGCTGGACCTTCCGGGCGCCGCATGACGGGCGTTTTGCGGGCCTGCCGCCGACCCACGCGCTGGTGAGCCAGGAAGGCCACGTGATCTACCAGCTGCGCGACGGCCAGATCGTGCGCGCCTGGCTGCAGGCCGACCGCCTGGGCGTGCTGCAGCAGATCGGCGCCCTGCCGCCTTCCTTTGCCGACAGCCGCGCCGCACGTCCGATTTAAGGTCTGGTTTCCTGCAGCATTTCGCCCACCACCTGGGCGGTAGCGGCGTCCCAGTGCGCCAGCACGCGCTGCGGGACGCGCCCGAAGATCGTGGCCAGGCCGCCGTCCTGCCAGCGGTGCAGCGCAAAGGCCGGATCGCCCTGCTCCACCAGCGGCCGCTTATCCGGCTGCGCGGCCTGCATCGGCGCGAAGGCCAGGCTCAGGTCGGACGAGGAGGACGGACAGGTCGCGACCTGCCGTCCGCGCCAGGGGAAGACACCGCCCACATGCACATGACCGGTGCAGATGCCTGCGACCTGCGTGCCATCGAGCGCCGCGTCCAGCCGCGCAATCCATGCCTGCCCCAGACCGGGATCGATCCAGGGAATGCCGACGTCGACGGGCGGATGGTGCATGAAGACCAGCGCCGGCCTGTCGCCGCCATCGCGCAGCGCCCGGTGCAGCCATTGGGCGCGCGCTTCGCAGAAGGCGCCGCCATGGCGTCCTTGCTCGAGGCTGTCGATGATCACCAGCCGCAGTGCCCCAAGATCGGTTACGCCCTGCACGAAGCCGC
>QPLR01000078.1 GCA_003665935.1 Halobellus sp. Atlit-31R
GTCTCGAACAGATGATGCGCCAGCCAATCGTACCGAACCGTCCTGTTGTAGCGCTCGACGTAGGCGTTTTGTTGCGGCTGCCCAGGCTGGATGAAGTCAATGCGTATGCCGCGTTTTGCGGCCCAGGCTAAGGTCACCGCACTGATGTATTCCGGGCCGTTGTCGCATCGGATGGCTTGTGGCTTGCCTCGCCATTCGATAATCCGGTCGAGCGAGCGGATCACGCGCTCTGATGGCAGCGAGAAGTCGACCTCGATTCCCAAGCCTTCGCGGTTGAAATCATCGATCACATTGAATAGACGGATGCTGCGGCCATCGGCAAGCTGGTCTTGCATGAAGTCCATCGACCAGCTCTGGTTGATCGCGGTCGGCACCGCCAGCGGCAGCGGTTTCTCGCGCACCAGTCGGTGGCGCGGCTTGATGCGCAGGTTCAGCTCAAGTTCACGGTAAATCCTGTAGACGCGCTTGTGGTTCCATTTGAAGCCTTTGACGTTGCGCAGGTACAGGAAGCACAGCCCGAAGCCCCAGTTGCGCTGGTTGTTCGTCAGCCGTACCAGCCAGTCGGCAATGAGGACGTTTTCCGCGTCCAGCTTGGCCTTGTACCGGTAGCAGGTCTGGCTGATGCCAAATGCCTGGCACGCCAGCTTGATTGTGGCTGACCGCTCCAACACGGCCCATTGCGCCATCTCCCGCCGTTGAGATGGCGCTACCACTTTTTTGTGAGTGCCTCCGCGACGATCTCGGCCTTCAGGCGCTCCTCGACGTACATCTTCTTGA
>QPLR01000079.1 GCA_003665935.1 Halobellus sp. Atlit-31R
GGCGGTAGTACAGGTAGCCCTGCATCGTCATGCAACCGTTGGCGCGCAGGTAGCGCGCCTGTTCCTCGGTCTCGACGCCTTCCGCGATCAGGTTCAGCCCCAGGCCGCGCGCGATCGAGATGATCGCCAGGATCACCGGATAGTGGCCGCCCTCTTCGTGGATTTCCTTCACGAAGGACTGGTCGATCTTCACGGTATGGATCGGGAAGCGGTGCAGGTAGGACAGTGACGAATAGCCGGTGCCGAAGTCGTCGATCGCGGTCTTGATGCCGTAACGCGCCAGCAGCTGCAGTTCGGCGGTCGTGCGGCCGACGTCGGTCATCAGGGAACTCTCGGTGACTTCGAGTTCGAGCAGGCGCGGCGCGGCGCCGCAGCGCTCGAGCGTGTCCAGGATCTGACGGGCGAAGTCGGGGTGCGCCAGGTTGCGCGAGGAGATATTCACGGCGACCGGCATGTCGATGCCGCCCGACTGCCACCGGACCGCCTGGCACAGGGCCTGTTCCAGCGCGAACGCGGTGAGCGCATGGATCAGGGTGCTCTGCTCGGCGCGCGCGATGAACACGCCAGGGCCGATCAGGCCGCGCTCCCGGTGGTCCCAGCGCATCAGGGCCTCCACGCCACGCACGACGCCGCTACGCAGGCAGACCTTGGGCTGGTAGTGCAACAGCAGCTCGCGCCGTTCCAGCGCGCCGCGCAGGCCGCTCAGGATGGCCAGGCTGTCCTTGGTCCTGTCATGGAGCCGTGCCTGGTAATGGGCGATTTCGCTCCCGGTCTC
>QPLR01000080.1 GCA_003665935.1 Halobellus sp. Atlit-31R
GTCGGCGAAGGCCGCGACCGCGACCGGGATCTGGTTGCTGCCGACACCGGCGATCTCGACCTTGATCTGGGCCTGGGTGGCCGGTCCCATGACGAGGGTGGCGCTGAACAGCAGGTAATGGAGTTTTTTCATAGTCTTGAGTAGGTCGTACGGGTCAGTCGTAGTCCTTCATGGAGAAACCGATATCGGCGGTGCGTGCGACGGTGCCGTCCTTGCGCTTGGGCAAAGGCGAAGCCTTGCGAATGCCATTTTCCACTGCCCGGTCGAACTCAGGCACACCGCTGCTTTTCACCAGGCGCACCGACATCACTTCGCCGGTCGGCAATTGCTCGACCTTGAACACGGCGCGCGGGTTGCCCGGCATGGTGGTGCTGCCGCCATACGAGGTGGCGCTCTTGATCGCGGCGGTGAGCGCAGCGACGTAGCCGTCGTCGGAACGCGGGCCGGTCGATTTTTCGGCGGTACCGCTGGTGCCCATGGCGCCCGCGATGCGCTTGAGTTCGTCCTGCGCGATCTTCGCCAGCTTGGCCGCTTCGGCTTTCTCCTTGGCGGCCTTGTCCTTCGCTGCCTTGTCGGCGGCGAGCTTGTCGGCTTTCTTTTTCTCGTCGGCTTCCTTCTTGGCGAGCTCTTTCTTCTCGGCGTCTTCCTTCTTCTTCTTGTCGGCGAGTTCCTGCTTGCGCTGTTCGTCCTTGCGTTGTTCTTCTTCCTTGCGCAACTCTTCCTTGCGCTCGCGCTCCTTCTCGGCCAACTCGCGCTTCGCCTGTTCCTTGCG
>QPLR01000081.1 GCA_003665935.1 Halobellus sp. Atlit-31R
TCCTTCTTCACTCACGCGGCATTGCTGGATCAGGCTTGCGCCCATTGTCCAAAATTCCCCACTGCTGCCTCCCGTAGGAGTCTGGACCGTGTCTCAGTTCCAGTGTGGCTGGTCGTCCTCTCAGACCAGCTACTGATCGTCGCCTTGGTAGGCCTTTACCCTACCAACTAGCTAATCAGATATCGGCCGCTCCAAAAGCATGAGGCCCGAAGGTCCCCCACTTTCATCCGTAGATCGTATGCGGTATTAGCGTAACTTTCGCTACGTTATCCCCCACTTCTGGGTACGTTCCGATATATTACTCACCCGTTCGCCACTCGCCGCCAGGTTGCCCCGCGCTGCCGTTCGACTTGCATGTGTAAAGCATGCCGCCAGCGTTCAATCTGAGCCAGGATCAAACTCTTCAGTTCAATCTCTGTTTGTTGACACTTTCGTGTCATCCGCTATTGCTAGCGGAGTCGCTCACTCAAGATACTGACCGTTATCTCATTGCTGAGACAACGCTTAATACTTTTGTGAACATTTGATAATTTAAGTAATCAGCTGAACTAGTCAACTGGCACCTTCATCAAACGCCCACACTTATCGACTGTTGATTGTTAAAGAACTTCAGTATTCTGTACAGCTTGCTTGTTCGACGAAGCGTTGTGTTCGTCAGCAGCAGAGAAGTGAGATTATGCAGCGTTTCGCGTTTCTCGTCAACCCCTCTTCTCTTTCGCGTTCGCTGCCTGGAAGGCTGCGCTGTGCGTCGGAGGAACGAGACTATAGCAAA
>QPLR01000082.1 GCA_003665935.1 Halobellus sp. Atlit-31R
GGTCGGCTACGTGGCGGCCCCGGCGCCGCTCATGGTCGAATTCCGCAAGGTCCACCAGTACAACGTGTTCACCGTGAACACGCCGATGCAGCACGCGATCGCCGGCTACATGCAGGATCCCACGCCCTATCTGGAGCAGGCGGCCTTCTACCAGAAGAAGCGCGACCTGTTCCGCGCCGGCCTGGCCGGCTCGCGCTTCGAGCTGCTGCCGGCCGACGGGACCTACTTCCAGTGCGTGCGCTATGGCGCGATTTCCGATCTGCCGGAGGCGCAGTTCGCGAAGTGGCTGACCGTGCAGGCGAAAGTGGCCGCGATTCCGGTGTCGGCGTTCTACAGCCAGCCCACGGAATCGGGGATCGTGCGCTTCTGCTTTGCGAAGAAGGACGACACGCTCGAGAAGGCGCTCGAGACCCTGAGCGAGCTCTGATCGCAGGTGGGCGGGTCTTGGCGCCCGCCCTAGCGCGTCAGCTGCTTGAGCTTGCGCTCCACGAAGCCTTGCAGCTCGGCCGACAGCGCCCCACTGGCCTGCGCCTTGTGGTAGGCATCGACCGCCTCGGCATTGCGCTTTTCCGCCTGCAGCGAGATTCCCAGCCCCATCCACCACACGCCGTTCTGCGGCGCGCTGCGCAGCGCCGCCGCGTAATGCTCGACGGCCTCGCGGTGGCGCTGCTCACGCTGCAGCGCGCCGGCCAGGAAGGCGTGGTACTCGCCGTTGCCGGCAGCGTAGGGCAAGGTGCGCATCAAGGTGTCGATGCCCGGACTGCCGCGCTC
>QPLR01000083.1 GCA_003665935.1 Halobellus sp. Atlit-31R
TCGACTTCGCGGAACGTCTCGCCCAGGAGCGCCGCCAGGTGCTGCAGCACGGCGTCGCCGCCCGGGTGGCCGTAGCGGTCGTTGATGGACTTGAAGTGGTCGGCGTCGAATGCGATCACGGCGGTCGGACGCGGCACCGTGGTGCTGCGCATGAGTTCCTGCTCGGCCGCCTCGAAGAAGGCGCGGCGGTTGGCCAGGCCGGTGAGCGGGTCGTGGTGGGCCAGGTGGTGCAGCCGGCGCTCGTAGTGGCGGGCTTCGGTGATGTCGTTGATGACGCCGACGAAGTGGGTGATCGCGCCGTCGCGGTTGGCCACCGGGTCGATGCGCAGGTCGTTCCAGAACACCTCGCCGTTCTTGCGCAGGTTGCGCAGCACGGCGCGCACGCCTTCCTTGCGCCTGAGGGCGTCGCGAATGCGGTCGCGTTCACCCTCGTCGCACCCATCGATGCCCATGAAGCGCGGGTCGCGCCCGCGGATCTCGGCCAGGGTGTAGCCGGTGATGCGCTCGAAGGCCGGGTTGACGTATTCGATCCGGTGCTCGTGGTCGACGCACTGGGTGATCACGATCGCGTTCAGGCTCGAGAAGATGGCGCGCTCGCGCACCCGCAACCCGTGCTCGGCCTGCCTGCGCGCGGTGATGTCCAGGCCGGTGCCGAACACGACCGGCACATTGCCCAGGGTGCTGCGGGCGCACTGGAACAGGAAAGGGGTGCGCTTGCCATGCTTGCCCACCATGTCTGCCTCGTGCGTGGAACAGCCGTTCTC
>QPLR01000084.1 GCA_003665935.1 Halobellus sp. Atlit-31R
CAGCCGCTCGGCGCCGTCGCCCGGTAAGCACCAGAGGGCGGCAGGGAAAATCTGGCGGCACGACCATTTCCCGCTCGCGCCCGTTAACGTGCAGCTAATCCTGGGTGGCGACACTAGGTCAAGGGCCCATGAAGATAACGACGAAGCACTGCCCGGCCATCTTGCAGATCAGTGATCTGCACGGTTATATGGAGCCCGATTTGAGACTCGTGCGCATTGGCGACGGCGAACGATTCCACACGCACGGAGGCCCTGCGCATCGCAACATGTGCGCTGCTCGGCAGCGCATTGTGCGACAGTAAGGACGGCAATCACAGCCGTCCCGCAGGCATGACTGACTCAACGAAAGGAGCGGAACATGTTTTTTCAACGGGTTAAAACGCAGGGATTAGGCCACAACGCCTATGTGCTCGGATGCGGCAATGGGCTTGCAGTGGTCGTCGATCCGCGGCGGGACGTGGCAGAGTATCTGCAACTGGCACGCGACAATGACTTGAGCATTGCCTATTGCATCGAAACGCATCGCCAAGAGGATTTCGAGTTCGGGTCCGCAAGCCTGGCAGAACTCACCGGCGCCAAGATTCTGGCGGGCAAACATCCCCTGTTCGGCCGCGTCGATGTCCAGGTAGCGGATGGCGAGGAATTCACGGTGGGAACGACGCGCTTCGTCGCGCTGGCTACCCCAGGACACACGCCCGAGAGCATGTCCTATGCGGTCTATCCCAATGACGCCGGCGACCAGTGCTGGGGCGTGTTTACCGGAG
>QPLR01000085.1 GCA_003665935.1 Halobellus sp. Atlit-31R
CGAGTACTACGCGCTGGAGGGATTGTCCGACCTGGTCAACACGATCAAGAAGGTGCACGCCAACCTGAACACCGACCTGCGCATCATCGGCCTGCTGCGGGTGATGTTCGATCCGCGCATGACGCTGTCGCAGCAGGTGTCGGGCCAGCTCGAGCAGCATTTCGGCGACAAGGTGTTCAAGACCATCATTCCCCGCAACGTGCGCCTGGCCGAAGCGCCCTCGTACGGCATGCCGGGCGTGGTGTTCGATCCGTCTTCCAAAGGCGCGCAGGCGTACATCGCCTTCGGCGCCGAGATGGTCGAGCGCATCAAGACCATGTAATCAAGAAAGCTGACACAGAAATGGCAACCAAAAAACTCAAGGGCCTCGGACGCGGTCTCGATGCGCTGCTCGGCGGCGACAGCCAGCCGGCACCCAGTCAAGCGCCGTCCGTGCTGCCGGTCACCCAGATCCAGGCCGGCAAGTACCAGCCGCGTACCCGCATGGACGAAACCTCGCTCAGCGAGCTGGCCGCCTCGATCAAGACCCAGGGCATCATGCAGCCGGTACTGGTGCGGCCTCTCGCCTAGGGCGCTCCCGTCCCCTACGAGATCATCGCCGGCGAGCGGCGCTTCCGCGCGGCCCAGATGGCCGGACTGGAAGAGATTCCGGTGCTGGTGCGCGAGGTGGACGACCAGTCGGCTGCCGCCATGGCCCTGATCGAGAACATCCAGCGCGAAGACCTCAATCCACTGGAAGAGGCACAGGGCATCCAGCGCCTGA
>QPLR01000086.1 GCA_003665935.1 Halobellus sp. Atlit-31R
TGACGATCATGATCGCGCCGCTCATGACCTGCTCGGCGCGCCTGCCGGTGTACGCCCTGATCATCGCCGCCTTCATTCCCGAGCGCGAAGTGTTGGGCGGCTTTAACCTGCAGGGCCTGGTGCTGTTCATCCTGTACGTAGCCGGCATCGTTAGCGCGATGACCGTAGCCTGGTTCCTGAAGGGCCGTGGCGGCTACCAGCAGCAGCCGCTGATGCTCGAGCTGCCGGCCTACCACTGGCCGCACCTGGGCACGCTGGCGATCGGCCTGTGGGAGCGTGCCAAGATCTTCCTGATGCGCGTCGGCACCGTGATCCTGACCTTGATGGTGCTGCTCTGGTTCCTGTCGAGCTTCCCGGGCGCCCCGGAAGGCGCCACCCATCCACCGATCTACTACAGCGTCGCCGGCATGCTGGGCCGGGCACTGGCGCTACTGTTCGCGCCGATCGGCTTTGGCTGGGAAATCTGCATCGCCCTGATCCCGGGCATGGCCGCGCGCGAGGTCGCGGTCGGCGCGCTCGGCACCGTGTATGCGCTGTCGGGCGGCGACGACGTCGCCGATGCGCTGGCCCCGGTGATTGCCCAGGCCTGGCCGCTGGCGACCGCGCTGTCGCTGCTGGCCTGGTACGTGTACGCGCCGCAGTGCATCGCCACCCTGTCGGTGGTGCGCCGCGAGACCGGCAGCGTGAAGTACGCCTGGGTCATGGCCGGGTACATGTTCGCACTGGCTTACACCGCGTCCTTCATCACCTACCGCGTGGC
>QPLR01000087.1 GCA_003665935.1 Halobellus sp. Atlit-31R
TGCATCGCAACACCACGTTCCGCTGGCGCCATCGAATCCTCGAACTCACCAAGCATGACCGCTCCGAGAGCTTGACGGGCATTGCCGAGGCGGACGAATTGTTCCTGCTCGAATCGCAAAAGGGCTCGCGCAAGCTGGACCGGCCTGCGCGCAAGCGTGGCGGCGTGGCCCGGTGGCGCGGCATCAACCGCGACCATGTCTGCGTGCTGGTGGCGCGTGATCGCAGCGGCGCAACTTTCGATTTCGTTACCGGCCGCGGCGCCGTTACCTGTGCCCAACTGCAGCGGCACTTGCTACCTGTGCTCGGCCAGGATGTTTTGCTAGTGACGGATGGACATGGCGCTTACCGGGCATTCGCCAAGGAAGCGGGCATTTCACACGAAGCGGTCAATCTGCGGCTTGGTGAGCGTGTGCGCGGCGCCTTGCACGTGCAGAACGTCAACGCGTACCACAGCCGTTTCCGGCAATGGCTGTCGCGTTTCAGGGGTGTCGCTTCACGTTACTTGCCCAATTACCTGGGCTGGCAGTGGGCCGTCGACGGCCGGCGCATTGCATCGCCCGAGACGCTGCTGCTGGCGGCGCTGGGTGCGCCGCCCAACAGCAAACGGTGACAGCGCGTGTAAAAATGGGACCCGAAGGTCCCATTTCGTTGCTACGCTCGAACGGCGATCACTTCTTGCGCATCGGCGGCAAGTCGGTGCAGACACCCTTGTAGGCCTCCGCCGCCATGCCGATCGACCCGCCCAGGGTCGGGTGCGGG
>QPLR01000088.1 GCA_003665935.1 Halobellus sp. Atlit-31R
AAGCGCCTGTTCAAGGAGCGCCTGGATTTCTTCGCGCCGCAACTGAACGTGAGCTACCGCGCGTTTTCGCTGTCCTCGGCCGGCACCCGCTGGGGGTCGTGCACGATCGAAGGAAATATCCGGCTGAACTGGCGCCTGATGCATTACGCGCCCGCGCTGGTGGACTACGTGGTGGTGCACGAACTGGCGCACCTGCGCGAAATGAACCACAGCCCGCGCTTCTGGGCCACGGTGGGCGAGGTGTATCCGGATTACGACGGGGCGCGGCTAGCGCTCAAGAAGCGCTCGCACGAGATGCCGGTTCTTTTCGCAGACTGATTCGTGCAGGGTGGTCGGCTCGGCCGACCACCCTGCTACAACAGGGAATCGCGGCGCGCAGCGGCCAACTCCCGCATCGCCCCCATCTGCGCCTCGGACAATGCCCGATACGGAATCGGCAGCGTGCCGCGCTTGAGCACCATCATGAAGCCGCGCGTATAGGTGCGCACGCCGATCACGTCTACCCACCCGATCAGGGTCACGCCCCCGCTGGTGCGCACGATGCCGTGCTGGTCGATGGTGAATTCATAGGTGCGCCTTCCGCGCCCGAGCATGACGAAATGGAGCGCCGCGCTCAGGGTGCTCCTCAGGCGCAGGTAGAGGCTGGCGGGAAAGCGGATGCGCCGGCGGCGGATGAGGAAACCGCCATGATCCCACATGAAGCTGAGGTACTCGCCCAGGGTGTAACGGACGAAGAAATGCAGTTCCGACAGGGGAA
>QPLR01000089.1 GCA_003665935.1 Halobellus sp. Atlit-31R
AGCACCTGGACGGAATCTGCCACGTATACATCGACGACAAGGCCGATATCGCCAAGGCGCTGCCGGTGGCCTTCAACGCCAAGTGCCACCGCTACGGCACCTGCAACACGATGGAGACCCTGCTGGTGTCGCGCGCGGTCGCGCCGACCGTGCTGCCGCAACTGGCGGAGCTCTACAAGACGAAGGAAGTCGAGCTGCGCGCCGACGCCGAGGCCCATGCGATCCTGGCCGGCTACCCGTGGCTGAAGCATGCGACCGAACAGGACTGGAGCACGGAATACCTGGCCCCGATCCTGGCCATCCGCGTGGTTGAAGGGCTGGACGCGGCGATCGACCACATCAACACCTGGTCCTCGAAGCACACGGAATCGATCATCACCGAAGACTACAGCGCCGCGCTGCGTTTCCTGCGCGAGGTGGATTCGGCCTCGGTGATGGTGAATGCCTCGACGCGCTTCGCGGACGGCTTCGAATACGGGCTGGGCGCGGAGATCGGCATTTCGAACGACAAGCTGCATGCACGCGGGCCGGTCGGGCTGGAGGGGCTCACTTCGCTGAAGTACGTCGTGTTCGGTCACGGCGAAATCCGTCAATAACAACTATTCAAAAAAGGGAGCACATGTACCTCTGGATCAAGGCCCTGCACATCGTCTTCATCGCCTCCTGGTTCGCCGGGCTGTTCTACCTGCCGCGCATTTTCGTGAACCTGGCGCAGGAAACCAATCCGGCAGCGCTGGAACGCCTGCTGGGCATGGGG
>QPLR01000090.1 GCA_003665935.1 Halobellus sp. Atlit-31R
GCTGGACCCCGTCCGGCTTCATCGGCCAGATGTTCAAGACGGTGGGGCGCCATGTGCCGCCGCCCGCCGGCCTGGTGTCGCCCGCGATGTGGGGTGTCGAGGACTACCTGCGCCAGCTGTTCGGCGCCGAGGCAGCGAGCATCCGCGCCCAGCCGCGCACCTTCAACTTCCGTTATGCCTCGCCGGCGCACATGATCCAGATTTTCCGGGATTACTACGGACCGGTGTTCAAGGCCTTCGGCGCACTCGATGCCGCCGGCCGGCAAGCGCTGGAGCAGGACCTCACCGCATTGATCGCGGGCGCCAACACGGCAGGGGAGGGCGCACTGGTGGTGCCGGCCGAATACCTGGACGCCATCATCATCAAGCGCACCCCTGAAGTGCTCCACTAATCCACGGTACGATCGCCGCCGGCCGCCCGCAGTACCTGAACGGCTTCCACATCGCTTTTGATAACTGGTATTCCACCGATTCGCCGGAAAACGTCGAACTGTCGCAGGGCATCTACCGCCAGCTGGTCGAGGCCGGCCTGATCGTCACCAAGACCGTCGACCGCTTCTACGACCCGGTCAAGGGCATGTTCCTGGCCGACCGCAACATCAAGGGCGAATGCCCGACCTGCCACGCCAAGGACCAGTACGGCGACAACTGCGAAGTCTGCGGCGCCGCCTACCAGCCGACCGAGCTGATCGACCCGTTCTCGGTATTTACCGGCTCGACCCCGATTCTCAAGCCCTCGGAACAGTATTTCTTCAAA
>QPLR01000091.1 GCA_003665935.1 Halobellus sp. Atlit-31R
ATCGTGACCGACGATTACCCGGTTGAAGTGCTGGTCGTCAGCAAGGCGATGGCGCGTGTGGTGTCGATGATGGAGAACAGCCAGCGCGAGCAGATGCACCCGGCCGATCAGGTAACGGCGTTCCGCGACCTGTCGGCAGACGGGCAAACCCCGGCACAGATCGGCGATCTGCTGGGGTTCAGCACGCGCCACGTTCACGTCTAGGAATTTCAAACTTTCAGAGGCCGCTCTGGAACGTCAACTGTAGGGCTAAAATTCTTATAATTCTCCGGCGGGAGACATGAAGGTGATAGATTTTCAATACGTTAGGTTGATTTTTGTACGGATTTACTGAATGCAGGCGGATCTTTCCTGCATCAACCAACGTAACGCATTCGTGCTATCTCTCCGGCATTCGAAACCAGCACTGCCAATCGAGTTGCGCCAAGCGCACGGCTGAATACCATCCGGGCACCACACAGTAGGCAACTGTAAGGATCTGTCCTCAGTAATCTCTGACTCAACGAACTGTGGGTGATCGCCGGTACTTTTACCTCTTCGTCCTGGCCCAACGCCTTTTTTACCAAAGGAAGTTGTTTGCTCACCACACGGTTAGCCAAAAAGCCGAAGTAGCGGATCATGCGGAAGTGTTTCTCAGGTATATGTTTTATCAGCCTTAATATCAGCTCATGCTGACTTAACTTCAGACTTTCATGTTGCCCGGTACGGTGATCAAGAAAACGCAGCGTGATCCGGCTTTCGCCATCGTAATGGGCC
>QPLR01000092.1 GCA_003665935.1 Halobellus sp. Atlit-31R
GGCGGGGCCCTCATCGGCGACTTCAACCCGACGTCCATCCTCACATTGCTGCGCCTGATCGACCTGAACGTGATCGTCGTGCCGCTGACGGTCGACACCGCGAACCAGCACGACTACTTCTTCGAATCGGCACTGGTTGACGTGATCATCGAGGATGGCCGCGTCGTACGACGTGCGCACGACCAGTCGCACCCGCTGATCGATTCCTTGCGGGAGCAGGGACACGCGGGCCTGGTCCTTTTTTCGACGGGCACCACAGGCCGGCCGAAGGCGATCCTGCACGACCTGACCCTGTTCTTGAAGCGCTTCGAAACGCCGCGGCCGACGCTACGCACCATTAATTTCTTGCTGTTCGATCATATCGGCGGCATTAACACGCTGCTCCACACCTTGTTTAACACGGGCGTGGTGGTCGCGCCGGAAGCCAGAACGGTCGACTCGGTGCTCGACATTTGCCGAAAGTACGAAGTGGAGGTTCTCCCGACCACGCCAACTTTCCTGCGCTTGATGCTGATCAGCGGGGCCGTGCCGGACAAGGTGCCAGGTACCCTGAACGTCATCACTTATGGCACCGAGCGCATGGACCAGCCGACGCTGGATGAACTGTGCCGGTTGTTGCCGGAGGTCGACTTCCGGCAGACGTTCGGCATGTCGGAACTGGGCATCGTGCGCGTGAAGTCGGCGGCGCGCAACAGCCTGTTCATGAAGGTAGGTGGCGAGGGCGTCGAGACGCGCGTGGTCGACAATGTGCTGCA
>QPLR01000093.1 GCA_003665935.1 Halobellus sp. Atlit-31R
TCCGATGACGAACTGGGCCGGATCGTCCGACCACAGCACGATGTCCACGCGCTCGCCGCCCAGCTCGCCGGTCACGGCCTGCACGCGCGAACCGCGCATGCCGACGCAGGTGCCGATCGGGTCGATGCGCTTGTCGGCGGTGAACACCGCGATCTTGGCGCGCACGCCGGCGTCACGGGCAGCCGATTTGATCTGCAGGAGGCCCTGCTCGATTTCCGGCACTTCCAGCTCGAACAGCTTCATGATGAATTCCGGCGCGGTACGCGACAGGATCACCTGCGGGCCGCGCATGTTGCGGTCCACGCGCAGGATGTAGGCGCGGACGCGGTCGCCGATACGCAGGTTTTCCTTCGGGATCATCTGGTCGCGCGGCAGGCGCGCTTCGATCTTGCCCGATTCCACGATGGCATCGCCGCGCTCCATGCGCTTGATGGTGCCGGTGACGAGCGAATCGCCGCGCTCGAGGAAGTCCTGCAGGATCTGCTCGCGCTCGGCATCGCGCACGCGCTGCAGCACGACCTGCTTGGTGTCCTGGGCAAAACGGCGGCCGAACTCGACCGACTCGATCGGGTCTTCGATGTATTCGTCCACTTCGATGTCGGGGATCTGTTCCTTGGCTTCGAAGTGCAGGATTTCCTGGTCGGGCAGCTGCAGGCCGGCCTCGTCGGGAACGACGTGCCAGCGGCGGAAAGTCTCGAATTCGCCGGTGTCGCGATCGATGCTCACGCGAATGTCGACCTCGCCTTCATAGCGCT
>QPLR01000094.1 GCA_003665935.1 Halobellus sp. Atlit-31R
AGGCCACGTCGGCCCAGGTGCGCCTGGTGCTGGACGAAAGCGCGCAGACCCTGCGCATCGTGGTGGCCGACGACGGCAACGGCTTCGATCCGGCCAGCGCGTCCGAGGGCATCGGCATCATCGGCATGCGCGAGCGCGTCTACGCCGTGCACGGCGTGATGGACGTGCGCTCCAGCGTCGGCGGCGGCACCGTGGTGGCGATCACCTTGCCGCTGCACGCGCCGGCCACTGTCTCCACCATTCCTCCGGTTTAACCCAATCTATCTTAATCATGGCTGACCAACTGCTGACCCCCTACGAGAAGGGCAATCTCAACCAGACCACCACGCTGCTTGACTGCGTCGCTTGGTACGAAGACCTCGCGCGCCGTTACCCGAACGTGCTGCGCTTTACCCAGGTGGGCGTGTCCGACGCCGGCGTGCCGATCCACGCGGGCGTGGTGAGCAGCGACGGCGTGTTCGAACTGGACCAGATCAAGGCTGCCCGGCGTCCGGTCTTCTTCAACAACAACGGCATCCACCCGGGCGAACCGGAAGGCGTGGACAGCTGCATGGCCCTGGTGCGCGACTTCTGCACCCAGCCCGAGCGCCTCGCCGGGTTGAAGCGGACCGTGTTCCTGTTCGTCCCGCTGTACAACGTGGACGGCAGCCTGAATCGCGCCGATACCTCGGGCGTGAACCAGGACGGCCCGGAGCAGTTCGGGTTCCGCGGCATGAGCCGCCACCTCGACCTGAACCGCGATTTCATCAAGTG
>QPLR01000095.1 GCA_003665935.1 Halobellus sp. Atlit-31R
CGCGGCTGCGATCGAGCCGGTAGAAGGGCTCGAACACCTTGTCGCGTTCGTCTTCCGGAATGCCGGGGCCGTCGTCGTCCACCGTGATCTCCACGCCGCCCCCGGTGCGCGTGGCCGACAGCAGGATGCGGCTGGCGGCGTATTTCTGGGCGTTGCGCAGCAGGTTGCAGACGGCGCGCGCCAGCAGGCGGCGGTTGGTGACCACCACCATACCCTTCTTGAAATGTAATTTCGCGTCGAGGTCAACCTCGACGCTGCTTAAAACGTTTTCCCCTGGTGCAAGCTGTTTCGCAACGTCATTTTGCCAATGTTCCGGCAAAGCGCTGGCGGCCACCGCCAGGGACGGCGGAATAGCAAGTTGTTGAGTTGTCATGTATTGCGCCCGACATCAGGCATGGGTTCTGGTGGGAGTAAGCGGCAAGGACAGCGCGGCGGCGTACGGGAGTGCCGGAATGCGCGTTTGCGTGAAACGCTCCACAAACAGGCATAACGTTTCTGGCTATCCTTTGGATGACAGGACTAACCGCAATTGGCAGAAAAGGTTTCGACCCGGTAAGCTTCGGGCCGGCAAGTATACATGATGTGCGCTACGGAACGCCGGCTTTCGGTACCGTAGTGACAGGCAGGCAACCAAAGGTAACGCTGGCGGCGCGCAGGACGCCCGCAGTCGGCAAAGACATTTTTTCATGAACAAGAAGAACGACATCAAGTTCCTCCGCGTGACCCACCTGCGCGGCCCGAACA
>QPLR01000096.1 GCA_003665935.1 Halobellus sp. Atlit-31R
GCACACAGTGCCTCCACCATTGTGTAGCAGCTAGTATTCAGTTAGCAGCACGCGAAATCCGGGACTGCGCAAGTTCGGGCCCAAGCCGCCAGACGTTCATTGATCCTTACATCTTTTGAGGAACATATGAGCGAAAATATCAAACACATCACCGATGCAAACTTCGATGCCGAAGTGCTCAAGTCCGAGCAACCGGTCCTGGTCGACTTCTGGGCCGAGTGGTGCGGCCCGTGCAAGATGATTGCACCGATCCTGGAAGAAGTCGCCCAGCAGTACGCTGGCAAGCTGGTGGTGGCCAAGGTCGACGTCGACGCCAACCAGGCTGTTCCGGCCCAGTTCGGCATCCGCGGCATCCCGACCCTGATCCTGTTCAAGAACGGTGAGGCTGCTGCCCAGAAGGTCGGCGCCATGGCCAAGGGCCAGCTGGTTCAGTTTATCGACAGCAACATCTGATACTGTTACCATGAGCGGCGGCAGCGCGCTCGCGCTGCCGTCATCGTCGGGAAGCAGACCGGCTCCGGTGCTTCCAACGCATTGACAATAATTTAAACCCTCGTAGTTCCCTCCCCTACCATACTTTCCCGTCACGGGACACCCAGACAAACATGCATTTATCTGAACTGAAGGCAATGCACGTCTCCGCGCTGCTGGAGATGGCCATCGGCCTCGACATCGACAACGCAGCCCGCCTGCGCAAATAGGAACTGATGTTCGCGATCCTGAAGAAACGCGCCAAGCAGGGC
>QPLR01000097.1 GCA_003665935.1 Halobellus sp. Atlit-31R
AGAAATCGACCTCGACCCCGGCATCCGTATCGCGCCAGTGGCGCGTCAAGAGGAAGCCCTGCAGCGGCGTGGTGTCCATGGACTCAGGCGAAGCGCGCCAGCTCCGCTTCGCTGAAGCCCGCCTGGCGGCGCGCATCGAGGTTGAACGGGCCCTTCAGTACCGGCGCCCCGTACTGCACGGTCAGCTCGCCGTAGGTGGCGATCGGCTCCAGGCCGCGCAGGCCGCACAGGTACAGGTACCAGCGGTTGCCGATCTCGACGTGCCCGACCTCGTCGCGCAGCAGCACGTCGAGGATGGCGGCAGCCTCCAGGTCGCCGGCCTGCGCCAGCTTGGCGCGCAGCGGCGGGATCGCGTCCAGCCCGCGCGCCTCCAGCGTGCGCGGCACCAGCGCCATGCGCGCCAGCACGTCGCCGCGGGTCTTCTCGACCATCTCCCACAGGCTGTCGTGGCCGGGGAAGTCGCCATAGGAGAAGCCGAGCGTGTTCAAGTGCGCGCACAGCATGTCGAAATGCAGCGCCTCTTCGCCGGCCACGCGCAGCCAGTCGGTGTAGTAGTCAATCGGCATACCGGGGAAGCGCCACAGCGCATCGAGCGCCAGGTTAACAGCGTTGAATTCGATATGGGCCAGCGCGTGCACCAGCATGGCCCGGCCTTCCACCGTCGCCATCGAACGCCGCCCCACCAGCCGCGGCGGCACCAGTTCGGGGCGCGCCGGGCGTCCCGGAATGCCCTCTAGGG
>QPLR01000098.1 GCA_003665935.1 Halobellus sp. Atlit-31R
TGGTGGTCGCCGCCTACGGGCAGGACGGCGCCGGGCCGCTGAAGAACTTCGGCCTCGAATCGGGCGAGTTCGCGCTGGCCGAACGGCTGCACGTGCTCGCCAAAGAGGGCGAGGTCGAGCAAAAGCTGCTGGTGCCGCTGGACGGATGGAGCGGGGCGGGTTCGGTGCGGCGCAGCTTCGCCTGGAACGAAGCCGGCGTCGCCAACCTGCGCGCCAGCCTCGAATCCTACCTCGGCGTCAAGTCGCTCGCGACCGCCCACGCCGTGGTCGGGCGCTTCTATCCGCACTATTTCAAGACCGAGACCTAGGACGGGTTCGCCTGCCTGAAGCGGATGAGGTGCCCGGCGGATGCGCCTTACCTGGTGACGCGCGCGGCCTACTCCAGGCAGCCGTTCGGCAGCATCGTGCGCGCCTATGGCCGCAACGGACCGCTGCAGCGCTTCACGGATCCCTGGGTGCCGCAGATCGCGCTGCTGCCGATGAGCGCGCCGGGCGCGGACGGCAAGCTGCTGGGCGAGTTCGTCAACGGCCAGGGGGCGGCCGCCACCGAGCGCACGGTCAGCTTCCAGCTCGAAGCCGGCTACGATGCCAAGGCCGGCACGCGCGGCTGGACCCCGCCGACCGCCGTGTATGTGCGCGCGGTGGCGCCGGAACTGCGCAAGACGGCGGGCGCCCCGCTGGCGGTCGAGATTAGGTCGCTGCGCGACAGCGGCCTGACGTCCGAAGAGGGCGGCATCAT
>QPLR01000099.1 GCA_003665935.1 Halobellus sp. Atlit-31R
TGCCGCTTCGGAAATGGCGTACATGGCCGCTTGCATTGCCTGCGTGCGCTTGAGCTGGGTGACGTCGCGCGCCACCGCCACCCTGACGCCTTCCGCCTCGCACCAGCGCGCCGACCACATGACATGGACGATGCCGCCGTCCTTGCGCACGTAGCGGTTTTCGAAATCGAGATGCGGCCTGCCGTCCATCACGGCTGCCGCAGCCGCACGGGTGCGCTCGCGGTCGGCCGGCAGCACCAGGTCGAGCACGGCCCGGCCGGTCATTTCCTGCGGGGTGTAGCCGAAAATGCGTTCGCCAGCCGCGCTGACGAAGCGGAAAATACCGGCGGCGTCGACGACGCAAACGGCGTCGAGCAGGAGGTCGGTCAGGCTGTTTTCGCTGATGCCAGAGGGAAGGTTCATGCCTCTTATTGTAGAGGCAGGAAAGGCGCCGGAGCCGCTTATGCGATGTAAATATTGTGAATGATGGATGAGAAAGAAAAAAGAGACCGCCAGCGGTGCCGGACGGTCTCACCCCGAGGAGGGAGGAACCTTACTTCGGCATGATCACGCTATCGATGACGTGAATGACGCCATTGTCGGCCTGCACGTTGGTTTTCACGACCTTGGCCTTGTCCACCGACACCGTGCCGTCTTTGGCGCTCACAGTCAGGCTACTGCCTTGCACCGTCTTGACCGGCCCAGGCTTGACGTCGGCAGCCATCACCTTGCCCGGCACCACGTGGTAGCTCAGTAC
>QPLR01000100.1 GCA_003665935.1 Halobellus sp. Atlit-31R
CGCCGGCGCTGGCCGGCAGATGCCAGGTCATGATGGATGCCAGAACAGTCTTGTACAGTAGAGAATCCTTGCTATAATAGGCGGCTTCGTGGACACACGAGACCCCATCAGGAGAGATGGATGAGTGGTTTAAGTCGCACGCCTGGAAAGCGTGTGTAGGTTCATAGCCTACCGGGGGTTCGAATCCCCCTCTCTACGCCAAAATTCCCCTTTCAATGTAAGTCCTTGATTTTCAAGTGGTTTCTCAACTTTCGTGGTTGCATAGTTGGAGTAACTACTTGGAGTACCTCTTACGACTCAACTGGGGTAACCTGAGCCGTTTCCTGACGCCGCACCTCAACCATTTTCACAAACCTTGCTGCAACGCCATAGGCGTCCTACTGGACGTTTGTTGCATTGCCGTAGGTTGGGTATGGTTTGGTTGACAAAACGTCTCAGAGCGCGTTTAAAGGTCCTCTATGCGCTGCCACGACTAGAGTTATGCAGTGTGTACGTTCACTTTGAAGAATTCAGTCGACCATTTGAAGTAATGACGCTGTGCCATCGCAGAAATAATTGAACTTTGGTGAATACATTGGCATCATTCTTAGTCTCAACATTTTCACTGACACCATGTTCATTTTCTTTGCTTGTCTGATTACAGCGGTCGGCTTCTTCATGTTCGCAGCCTCCCGAGGGCGCAAAGCTGTTCGTGCATATGTCTACCTAGCAGCACGCTGTGACGGGGCTAGTGAAT
>QPLR01000101.1 GCA_003665935.1 Halobellus sp. Atlit-31R
CCAAGATGGCGAACAGGGCCAGCACGTTGCGCGGGCGCGCGATCAGCGCCGGCCAGCGCGTCAGCGCACTGCTCAGGGCAATGCTCAGGACGATCAGGGGCAGGCCGTATTCGATGAACCAGGTCGCCAGCAGCGCCGGATAATGGCTCTCGACCCCGGCGCGCAGGTTGTCGCTGTAGGTCTGGAGCGCGCCGAGCACGCTGATGGCCGTCCACAGGCAGACCGTGACGGCGACGATGCGCGCAAAGGGCTCGATGCGTTGATAGATGGGAGACTTCATCGGGAAAAGTATAGCAGTGCGACATCGCCGCCAGGACCGTGGCCGGGCGCGGCCATCACACGGAACCGGGGATTCGTCACATTGTCGATGGCGGGTGGCGCGACACTGCGCACAATGGGCGCCAACGCAACCCCGAAAGGCGCACATGCCCATTCCTTCCGTGATTTCCCATGCCATGCTGCGGGCCGCCGGCGCGCTGTGCGCGGCCTTTGCACTGGCGGCGCATGCCGCCGGTCCCGTGCCAACCGTGGTCATGCAGGAACGGGTGCGCCAGGACCTTCCGGTGGGCGCGCTGAGCTACCGGATCGAGCTCCTGAACGCGGCCCCGGCGCAGCCGCTTGTGCATGCGCTGGACGAAGGCCGCGCGGTCAACCCCGCGTCGGCCATGAAACTGGTCACCACGCTGGCCGCCCTCGAGGCCCTGGGCCCCGCATACCGCTGGACGACGAC
>QPLR01000102.1 GCA_003665935.1 Halobellus sp. Atlit-31R
TAGCATCAGGAGGCGGATCTGGCCGTAGGCTTCGTCGGGCGTCGCGCCCATGCCGATGTCGCCGGTGACCACCGCCACCTCGGCCTCGAATTCGATGCCCCACTCTTCATGCGCCAGCACGATGTCGTCCATCGGCCCAATAAAATCGTCGCTGCCGCCCTGGTACATCAGCGGGTCTTCCCAGAACGACGCCGGCATCTCGGCCTTGCGCGCCTTGCGCACCAGTTCGACGTGGTTGACGTAGGCCGAGCCGTCGGCCCACTGGTAGGCGCGCGGCAGCGGCGCCATGCACCTGGCCGGGTCGAAGTCGAAGGGGCGGCGCGCGCGGCCTTCGTTCAGCAGCAGCGACAGCTCGTTCAGCTGGGGCGCGATGAAGGCCCAGTCGTCGAGGGCGGCCTGCAAGGTCGGCGCGATGCCGTCGGCGACGTGGGCGGTCTTCAGGTCGCGCGCGACGACCAGCAATTGGCCGTCGCGGCTACCGTCGTTGAGCGTGGCAAGTTTCATATGGCGGACTCTCCTGTAGGGCAGTCCGCCATTCTAATGGCGCCCGGTCCGCCCGTCAGTACTGCACCACCACGCCGGCGCCGATGGTGCGCTGGAAGTAGTTGTAGTCGATCAGGCTCTGGCCATAGCCGGAGAACAGGTGCAGGTAACCCTTGAGCGGGCCGGCCAGCGGGAAGGCCCAGCCGAGCTCGGTCGCGCCCTTGTTGGTATGGAAATTATG
>QPLR01000103.1 GCA_003665935.1 Halobellus sp. Atlit-31R
TGGCGTTCTGCTGCCCCAGCCAGCGCAGGCACCAGTAGCGTTCCATGTTCTGCTGGAAGTCGTTGTAGGCTGCGTAGGCCGCGTCGAAACTCGAGACGATCGCGAACAGCGTCGCATCGCGGTGCTTGAACGGCGCCACCAGCGGTGCGGTCACGCCGTGCTCCGCACAGGCCAGGATCTGCCACTGGTTCACCAGGTCGGTGTAGCGGCGCAGCGGCGAGGTGCTCCACGCGTACTGGTCGACGCCCAGGCCCTGGTGCGGCGCCGCGTGGGTCACCATGCGCACCTGGATCTTGGCGTTCCAGCCGCCCGCGCCCGGTCCCTGCGAGCGGTAGATGCCCGGCACGCCCGAGTCGTGCAGCAGCTTGCCCCAGGTGCTGTTCGCGAAGATCATCAGCTCGGCCACGATCTTGTCGAGCGGCGCGCCGCGCTTGCGGCGCACGATGCTAACCACGTCGTCTTCGACGTATAAGTTGAAGTCGACGCGGTTCGCCTGTTCCGGCTTGAGGCCGAAAGCTTCGCGCTTCTTCATGCGGCCCGCTTCCAGCTGCAGCGCCCATTGCCACAGCAGGCCCAGCTCTTCCTTGTGTGGGTAGTCGGCCGTACCTTCGCCGGCGCCGCTGGCCAGCGTTTCTTCGTTGACCAGCTCGTCGAGGTCGTTGTGGCGCAGGTTGCTCTTGATCGGCACGCGCTCGGCGCGGGTGGTGGTCGAAAGCACGGT
>QPLR01000104.1 GCA_003665935.1 Halobellus sp. Atlit-31R
TGTACATGAGCTCGGTATCTTCCGGCGCCAGCGCCAGTGCCCGCTGCAGCAGCGTCACCCCGGCGGCCAAGTCTCCCTTCAGGCGCAGCGCATTGCCCAGCTCGACAAGCACATCGACCCGTTCAGGGGCAAGCTCATGCAGCCGAGTGAGCGAGGCGGCAGCCTTGTCGTATTGTTTCAGGCTGCGGTAGCTGCGGGCGAGCTGGAGCAAGGCATTGGCGTGTGCCGGCTCCACGGCGAGTACGGCCTGGAAGCAATCGATCGCCTCCTCATGGCGACCGAGATGGGCGAGCATGACGCCAAGGTCATGCCGCACTGCCAGACGTCCGGGTTCCAGTTGCAGTACGCGCTCGAACAATGGCAGCGCCTCGTCGGCCCGTTTCAGCGCGTAGAGTGCGGCCCCAAGGCTGAGCAGACAAGCGACGTTGTCCGGTGCCAGCTCGACGGCGCGGCGCGCTGCTGTCAGGGCGTCGCTCGCACGGCCCAGGCGCAGCAGGCAGTCCGAAAGACCCTGGTGCAGGTCGGGTTCCTGGTCGCCGAAGCGCAGGGCCATACGGTAGGCAAGTACTGCTTCCTCGTCACGCGCGAGCGCGGCAAGGGCGGCGGCACGCACGGCATGCAAGCCACGAATCTTCGGACTCAGCTCCAGCGCTCGTTGGACGCTGACAACTCCTTCCTCATGCCGACTAGCTTTCAGCAGGGCCAGGCCGAGCAGGGCA
>QPLR01000105.1 GCA_003665935.1 Halobellus sp. Atlit-31R
TCTACGACCCGACCTTCTGGCAGCTGCATAAGGGGCCTACTGCCTTGCGTCTGCCAGCCACTCCATACTTCTTCGCTGAAGGCTGGTTCGAGTTCGCCAGGAGCGGCCGGGGGACCGATGCCGACGGGATCACATGGGTCAGCGAGGTGCCAAGCCAGGCCTGAATGTCGGCTACCTGGTGCGTGAGGACGAGCTGCCGGCGGAGGTAATGGCTTGCCTGATGCCTGAGCACGTGGCGCGACTCCATGGCAGGATCGTCCGGGTTGCCCACGGCCTGCGGGTGCCCGCGTGAGCCGTGGCGCACTGCGGCTCGACGAGGCAGCCCTGCAGCAGCTGGCGGCCCGGACGCGCGGCGTGGCCGCGAGTGTTGGAGGGCCAGCGCCAGCCCTCTCGCAGGCCACTACCGCCAGGTGCCACCCGCCTCCTGCGGCGGCAAGGCCTGCGCCGGCTGTGCGCGCGCCCGCGCTGCCCAGGATGAGCGAGGACGACCTGCAGATCAGCTGCTTCCAATGGATCGAGCTCATGCGGCCGGCGCACCCGATCCTGGAATGGATCATCCACGTGCCCAACGGTGGCAAGCGGCCGCGCGGCGCCGCCGGCAAGCTCAAGGCGATGGGCGTGAAGCCTGGCGTGCTCGATGTTCTCCTGCCGCTACCCTTCAATGGCTGGTCCGGGCTCGCGATCGAGATGAAGGTCGGCTCCAACAAGACCACGGAAC
>QPLR01000106.1 GCA_003665935.1 Halobellus sp. Atlit-31R
CACCAGCACCTGCTCCTGGTACGGCTTCCCAAAGTAAGCATTCACCCCCAGCTCCAGCGCATGGTTGCGGTGCTTGTCCGCCGTCCGTGAGGTGATCATGACGATCGGAATCGCCCTGGTCGCCGCGTTCGCCCTCACCTCGCGCGTCAGGTCGAAGCCGTCCATGCGCGGCATCTCGATATCGACCAGCATCAGGTCCGGCCTGGTCTGCCCGATCTGCTCGAGCGCGTCGACGCCGTCCTTGGCCAGCATCACCCGGTAGCCTTCGCGCTCCAGCAGACGCTGGGTCACCCGGCGCACCGTGATCGAATCGTCCACGACCATGATGGTCGCGCGCCGTGCCGCTTGCGCTTCCTCGGCCTGGCCCACCACCGGCGCCGCGGGACGCTGCGCCAGCACCACCGGATCGAGGATCAAGACGATTTCGCCGGTGCCCAGCACCGTGGCGCCGGCAATGCCCGGCACCTTGGAGAGCTGCGGGCCGATGTTCTTGACCACGACTTCGCGGTTGCCCAGCACCTCGTCCACGCGCAGCGCAATGCGTCCGCTCGCGCCATGCACCACCAGCACCGGATTCAGGCGCATGGAAGCGCCATTGCCTTCGCCGAGCAGCACATCGAGCGCGTGGAGTGCGTGCGGCTGGCCGGACACGGGAATCGACCCGGCCGCCTGGGCCGCGGCCCGCGCGGTATCGCGCACCTCGAGCACCTGC
>QPLR01000107.1 GCA_003665935.1 Halobellus sp. Atlit-31R
TTCTTCAACCGCATCGCTCCGTACCGCGTGTACAACCTGTCGACCAGCTACAAGGTCAACAAGCAGCTGAAGCTCGGCCTGGGCGTGAACAACCTGTTCGACACCTACCCGACCAAGTGGGATCCGGTAAAGGCGGCGCCGTTCCCGC
Organism: Halobellus sp. Atlit-31R; assembly: GCA_003665935.1. GTDB lineage: Archaea > Halobacteriota > Halobacteria > Halobacteriales > Haloferacaceae > Haloquadratum. The sequence continues at coordinate 149 of QPLR01000107.1, forward strand.
AGCTGGGCTTTACCTACTGCTGGGAGACCTGCCCGTTCGGCATCAACGGGCGCTCGATGTACGCGAAGGTGGATTACGCGTTCTAAGGCAGCATGCCCGCGTCCCCGCGCCTGCCGCGGGACGCGGGATCGTCCTGTGCCATTCGATCCGTGTATTCTCTGTCAACCGTGCGCCTGTCAGGTACAGGCGCTTCATACTGCTTGGTTCCGGTTACTTGCACCGGATCAGCCATGTCAACAGTCGATCTGGATGAATTAGAACGGGCAGCCATGATGGTCGAGGATGGCGACGGGACAGTCAGGGCCCTGGTATCACGCGAAACAGGCATGATCCACCTCTTGAATGACGAGTACATGGACGAGGAAGCGCCCACGCCATCGGCGTCCGGCGGCAACGACGATTACGTTCCCGTGCCGTCAGCGGGCATACTTGGCATCGGAGACGGGCTCATCCTTCGCTTCGCCGCCATCCATTTGCTTGATGATCAGGATACTGTCCGCGATCAGTTCCGCGACCGCAACACTGAAGGCTTTGCTCGCCTGCTGCAAGAGCGCGGTGCGGG
>QPLR01000108.1 GCA_003665935.1 Halobellus sp. Atlit-31R
GCGCGTTCGCGCGCGTCGTCCGAGCACAGCTCGCACACTTCGGTGTCGGAGAAGGTATTGCACATGGCGCAGTGGTGGACCGTGTCCACCGCCTGGTAGAGCGCGCGCGACAGCATGGCCGCGCCTTCGCGGTCATGCTGCAGCAGGTGGAAGGCCATGCGTTGCGCCGACTTCGGACCAATGCCGGGCAGGCGCCGCAGCGCCTCGGTCAGGAAGTCGAGCGACTTCGACATGGCGTCTCCTCAGAACGGCATCTTGAAGCCCGGCGGCAGCGGCATGCCGGCGGTCAGGCCGCTCATCTTTTCGCTGGCGGTCGCTTCGGCCTTGCGCACGGCGTCGTTGAACGCGGCCGCCACCAGGTCTTCCAGCATGTCGCGGTCGTCGCCCAGCAGCGACGGGTCGATGGTGACGCGCTTGACGTCGTTCTTGCAGGTCATCACGACCTTCACCAGGCCCGCGCCCGACTGGCCTTCGACTTCGATCTGAGCCAGCTGCTCCTGCGCCTTCTTCATGTTGTCCTGCATGGCTTGCGCCTGTTTCATCAAGCCCGCGAGCTGGTTTTTCATCATGGTCGGTATCTCCAAAAAGTCCGGATGGTTTATGTAAGAGGTCAGGCCGCGGCCGGCTTCACCGAGCCGGGCACGACGAAGGCGTCGAAAGTGCGTTCCATGGCCTGCACGAAGGGATCGGCGGCGACCAGGGCTTCGG
>QPLR01000109.1 GCA_003665935.1 Halobellus sp. Atlit-31R
ATGCAGTTGCGCTTCACTTCGCTCACTGTGGTCAGCTTGCGGCGGGACTTTCACCCGCAAGAGTGCGCCCATGCTGGGCGCACAAAGAAAAAAAGCCCCGCATCACTGCGAGGCTTCTTTTACCCGCCGTTTTTCGCGGCAGGCTGCTGGCATTAGTTCTGCGCGAACGCAGCGGCATCACCCAGGCCACCGTCCTCTTCGCCCAGGATGTCCGAGGCGTTCAGGGGGGTGTCTTCCTCGGCCGCCGCCGCCGGTGCCGGCTGCGATTGCGGCGCCACCGGTGCCGGTTGGGCGCCGGTCGCTGCCAGGACCTTGGCATTCACTTCGCGCGCCAGGTTCAGGGTGAATTCCTGCTGGGCGGTGAAGTCGTTGACGGTGCTGATCACCTTGCCTTGCGGGTTCTTCACTTCGATCTTGTCGACCTTCGGGATCACCACTTCGCCTTCGCCGTATTTGTTGGCCAGCTTCTGGTCGCCCTGGTAGCCGACCAGGCGCACTTCGTCCTTGGCGCGGACGACTTCAGCACCGGTCTTGTCCTTGCCCTTGGTGCCGGCTGCGAAGAAGAAGTTCTTCAGGGTGACCGGCTGGGTCAGGTCGGCGGCGTTCAGGGCGCCCAGAACCTGCAGCGCGCCGCTGCCCATGCTGAACTTGATGACCGCATCTTTGCCGTCGGGGCTGCGCAGCGACACCAGGATCTTGTTTT
>QPLR01000110.1 GCA_003665935.1 Halobellus sp. Atlit-31R
CCCGGCGCCAGGTCATGATCGCCGCCTCGGTGTCGCCCTGGGCCAGCTGGGCGTCGCCGATCAGGATGGTGGCGCGCACGCTCGAGCGGTCGGCCAGCAGGGCCTTGTCCAGCAGCTGCATGGCGTCGCTCGGCTGCAGGTGCACCAGGGCGTCCTGCGCCAGCTCGCAATAGAACTGGGCGATTTCCTTCTGGCGCGCGCCTGCGCCGGATTCCTGCAGGCCGACCGCGACGTCGATCGCGCGGCGCCATTCCTTTTCGCGCTGGTAGATCTCGAGCAGCGCACGGCGCGCCTGCACTTCGAACGGGGTGTCGACCAGCAGGTTGAAGGTTTCCTCGGCACGGTCGAGCAGGCCGGCCTTCAGGTAGTCCATGCCGAGCTCGTACTGGGCGTGGGCCTTTTGCTCGAGCGGCAGGTCGGGACGCGCCAGCAAGTTCTGGTGGACGCGGATGGCGCGCTCGGTCTCGCCGCGGCGGCGGAACAGGTTACCGAGGGCGAAGTGCATGTCGGCCGATTCCGGGTCGAGCTTGACGATCTCGATGAACGAGTCGATGGCCTTGTCCGGCTGGACGTTGAGCAGGTGGTTCAGGCCCTTGAAGTAGCCGCGCGGGAGGCTGCGCGATTCGGAGACCAGTTCGTTGATGTCGACGCGGGCGGCGATCCAGCCGAGGCCGAAGAAGAATGGGATGCCGAGCAGCATCC
>QPLR01000111.1 GCA_003665935.1 Halobellus sp. Atlit-31R
TCGGCGCGACGGTCCAGGTGGGCCAGCGGTCGCTGCGCGTTGCCGCCGTGATTGCGGCCGAACCCGACCAGGGTCCTGCGGTACTCACCTTTTCGCCGCGCATATTGATCAACGACGCCGACCTTGCCGCAACCGCCCTGATTGCAGACGGCGCATTTGCCGAGCACATGCTCCTGGTGGCGGGCGACAGCAAGGCGGTCGCCGGTTTCGAAACATGGATGCGCGCCGAGCTCGCACGCACTGGCGGCAAGGGCGTGCGGGTCGAGACCCTCGCCGACAACGGCGGCGGCCTTGGCCAGGCGCTCGCGCGCGCCGGCTACTTCCTCTCGCTGGTCGGGCTGCTGTCCGCGCTGCTGGCGGCAGTCGCCGTCGCCATGGCCGCGCGTCGCTTCACGCTGCGCCATGCGGGCGCGAGCGCAATGCTGCGCTGCCTCGGCCTGCCGGCCCGGCGCATCTTCGCGCTATACCTGCTTGAATTCCTGTTCGTCGGCCTGGCCGCAAGCGTTGTCGGCGTGTTGGCCGGCTTCGGCTCGCATTTCGCCCTGATCGAGTGGCTGGGCGGCCTGGTGACCGCCGATCTCGCGCCGCCGGGATGGGCGCCGGTGGCAAGCGGCATCGGGGCGGGTGTCGTGCTACTGCTCGGCTTCGGCCTGCCGCCGTTGCTCGCGCTGCGCAATGTGCCGCACAACCACCTGCTGCGCG
>QPLR01000112.1 GCA_003665935.1 Halobellus sp. Atlit-31R
AGGGCGTCCATGCAGGCCTGCGCATCGCGCGCAAAGGCGCTGCGAAAGGCGGCGGAGCTGGCGCGCCGCGCCGCCTCCATCTCGGCCAGGCGGCGGCCGTCGTCCAAGTTGGCCTTGCGCGCCACTTCGAAGTCGAGCAGGGTCCAGGCGCTGCCGTTGCCGTCGGATTGGGTCTGGAGAATCCCGTCATCGACCAGGCGGCGCAGCCTGTCCGCCAGAATATTGCGCGCCACCCCCAGGCTGCGCTGGAACTCGCTGAACCGGGAAATCCCGTCGAAGGCATCGCGCACGATGAGCAGGGACCAGCGGTCGCCAAGCACATTCGCGGACCGGGCCACGGGGCAGGGTTCCTTGTTGGGGGTTTCCGGATTTGTCATGAGGGCGGGTCAGGTTGATCTGGTTGCATTTTAAAACCGTTTACGCTAGCCTTCAACTGGTTTTAAATTGAAACCACTTGAGGAAACGCCCATGCAAGCTGCCTGCCCCGATGCCAGACCCATGATGTCGTCCAGCCTGACCTGGCTGTTTGCCTGTGCGGCGGGGATGAGTGTCGCGAACGTGTATTACGCCCAGGCGCTGCTCGACACCCTGGCGGCCGACTTTTCGATTTCCCACGCCGCGGTCGGCGCGGTCATCACGGCCACCCAGGCTGGCTGCGCCCTTGCATTGTTCCTGCTGGTGCCCCTGGGCGACCTGGTCGGG
>QPLR01000113.1 GCA_003665935.1 Halobellus sp. Atlit-31R
GCCGGAAGTCCATGAAGGCAATGTGGTGGCGCTGTGCTTCCGCGACCGTCCGCAACTGGACAAGGACGCGCCCAGTGCGCGCGCCGCGCAGATCGTTGCAAGCACCAAGTTGCCAGCCAAGTCCTGGGTCAAGGGCATCTTTGCCGCCGATTAGTTCCTATATTACGGGAGCCGAACGTGAATACGCATGCCGCCCCTACCCCCGCCAAGGCACCGCGCCTGCGCGCACTCGACCTGCAGTCCATCTTCTCCTGGCTGCTGGCCGACGGCATCGTCACCAAGGACAAGGTCAAGGCCCAGTTCGCGCAGGCGCAGGCGATCCTGAAAAATGCGGCCGGGTCGATGCATCCTTTGACGGCCGTCGCCCAGTGCAAGCTGCTGTCGGAACTGCCGCCGCACCGCCTACTCACGCTCGACCTGCTGACCGAATCGTGCGCCACCAAGGTCGGCCTGTCCTTCATCCGCATCGACCCGCTGAAGATCGATTTCGCCAAGGTGGCCGACGTGATGTCGGCCAGCTACGCGGCGCGCTTCAATATCCTGCCGGTGGAAATGACTGGCAGCACGCTGGTGGTGGCGACGGCCGATCCGGCCAACGTGGAGTGGGAAGCGGAGATCGCCAAGCTCTCGCGCCGCAAGATCGAACTGGTGCTGGCCAATCCGCTCGATATCTCCCAGTACATCTCGCAGTTTTTCAGCCT
>QPLR01000114.1 GCA_003665935.1 Halobellus sp. Atlit-31R
GCGCCGAACCTCAGTCTGGCGAGCACCACCGTATCCGTGGCGGCCGATGGGCCGGCCTACCCGGTCAGCGGCTGGGCGTCGCAAGGCGAAGGAACCACCGGCGGAGCAGGCGCTCCCGCGAGCAATATCTACGTGGTGCCCAACTGGGCGCAACTGAAGGCCGCGCTGGCGAACCGGAACAGCCCGACCTATGCCGCCAATCCCGCCGCAGCCAGGCTGGAGCCGAAGGTCATCCAGCTTGCCGGCACCATCTACGGCACGGATATCGGCAATGGCAGGCTGGCCGACGAGGCGTACTACAAGTCGCTCAACGCCACCGCCGCCAAATGGGATTGGAACCTGTACCTGCAAAGCCTGGACACCGCCTTCATGGCCGACCTGAAAGCCAGGGCCGCCCAGGGCGATGCAACGGCCATCGCCACCAAGTCGCGCATCTCGGCGCTCAGCTCGGCGCGCAGTACGCTGCGCAACCTGCAGAAGGAACAGATCCAGGCCATCGTCCCCTACAACACGACGATCGTCGGCGTGGGCACGGACGCCAAGCTGATCGATGGCTATTTCTCGATCAACGCCTCGAAGAACATCATCATCCGCAACCTCGAGCTGGAAGCACCGCTCGACCTCACCGCCGACTGGAACGGCAAGGAATGGAACGCCAGGTACAAGGCCATCTCGGTGGTCACCGGCAAGCAGCTGTGGAT
>QPLR01000115.1 GCA_003665935.1 Halobellus sp. Atlit-31R
CAAACTACGAAATGGGGCACTGGGCAGCAGAAAGTTTGATCGCCCAGGTCAACGGCGGCGTGTCCCGACGCACCAGCATGAAGATGGATTGCCCTCTGGTGGAGCGCGATTCCGTCGCTCCTTTTTGCCGGATTTGAGTGTTTCTTGAGTGCGCCATCCCGGTGCGATTTCGGATAGCTTTTGTCATATTGGTCATAAATTATGAATTGCCATTCATGATCTATGACTGATCCGATTCCAATATCGGCGGGCCCATCGTCAAGGCACCGCCATACGTTTTCAGGAGACCCTCGATGAGCACCTTGAAAGTCCGGCCAGTCTGCGCCGCCGTGATGCTGCTGTGCGCCCATATCGGCTTTGCCTCTGCCCAAACCTCCACCCAGGCCTCCCAGGCCAGCCAGGGGCAAACCGACCAGGCCAGCCAGCCGACGCCCGAGAGCGCGGCGCGCGAGTCGGGCCAGGCCGGCGCCGCCGCGCCGGCGCCGGCCGGCGGCGGCCTCGCCACCGTGACGGTGAGCGGCATCCGCAGCAGCATCCGTTCGGCCGAACAGATCAAGCGCGACGCCGAGCAGGTGGTGGACTCGATCAATGCCGACGATATCGGCAAGTTCCCGGACCGCGCCGCCGGCGACGCCCTGCAGCGCATCGCCGGCGTGCAGGTGGGGCGCGATCGCGGCGAGACCAGCACCGTCATCATCCG
>QPLR01000116.1 GCA_003665935.1 Halobellus sp. Atlit-31R
TAGGAAGGCTTCTGGCCGCCGGCCTGGCTGCCGCCCTGTCCCTGCTTTGCCGCGGGGCGCGCCTCCGGCGACCGCGCCGCACGCGCCCCATTCTCCGGCGTACGGGCAGGCTTGGCTTTGGGTTTCAGGGTGAGCGTCCGTCGCTTGTCGGTCATGGCAGGGTCAATACGGTGAAAATGGCGCCCATTGTAACGGTTTAGGCTTTGGCGCCGCTTAAGCTTGCCGATGCGAACATCGCTTCGACAATATGATGCAGTACGCCAAACCAGTATAATGACCGCTGTTTGCCTGTCCGCAGGCCCGCCATTTTTTATCAGATCGACATCCCATGCTCGCCCAACAAAAACAACAGATCGTTGCCCTGTTCCAGGCCGCCCTCGCGCCGATCGTCGCCGGCACCGACCTCGCGCCCACGCTTCAACAGCTGAACATCGTCCTGGAGCGCCCGCGCGACCCGAGCCATGGCGACATCGCCTGCAACATCGCGATGCAGCTGGCCAAGCCGCTCAAGACCAATCCGCGCGAACTGGCCACCCGCCTGGTCGCCGCCCTGCTGGCCGAGCCTGGTGCCCCCGGCCTGGTCGAATCGGCCGACGTGGCCGGTCCCGGCTTCATCAACCTGCGCGTCGCCGCTGGCGCCAAGCAGTCGGTCGTCAAGTCCGTGCTCGAGCACGGTAGCGCCTTCGGCCGCGGCAG
>QPLR01000117.1 GCA_003665935.1 Halobellus sp. Atlit-31R
CTATGACGCAGTGCCCGGCCTCGCGCCCGGCCTGCGCGCCGCGCTGGCGCCGTTCAACGATGTGATCCTGCGCGAGGCGGTGCTGCGGCACCTGCCGGTGCTGGACCTGCGGCTGGTGTGCGCGCAGGCGTCCGATTTCGCCTCGGTGTCCCCGATCGAACCGTCGGCCCAGGGCGGCGGGAAGATCGCCGCGGCGATCGGAGAACTGGTGCATGTGCACCCGCCCGTTGCCGCGCATACGGTGGTGTATGGCGCGGCAGCGCCTTGAGCATGTGGGGTGTCGGAGGGGAGGGCGCATTTCCAGTTTGCAATATATTTGCTAACATGGCATTTTGAACGACATCCCATCGCCGCCGCTCCGGCGGCTTGTGCGCACATGCCCGCACCCATCGAACCCATCGCGAAGGACGCTTGAATGGCCACGAACCAGCAGTCGCTCCTGCGCCAGTGGCACATGCTGCGCATGGTGCCGCGCGCGCCGCAAAAGGTCGCGGCCCGCGAGCTGTGCGAGCGCTTGCGCGCGGCCGGCTTCGAGGTGACCAAGCGGACCGTCGAGCGCGACCTGAAGGCGCTGTCGACGGTGTTCCCGCTCGTGGTCGACAGCCGCGACAGGCCGTACGGCTGGAGCTGGCTGCGCGATGCCTCGAGTTTCGACCTGCCCGGATTGACGCTGCCCGAAGCATTGACCTTGAGCCT
>QPLR01000118.1 GCA_003665935.1 Halobellus sp. Atlit-31R
AACTATTCGATGAACGCGCAGGCTTCCGAGGCCGGCAAGGCGCCGCCGCCGGGCGACGACATCTACAAGGACCTGATGATCTACATGTACTGGCTTGCCGATGGCGCGCCTACCGGCGAGAAGATGCGCGGCGGCGGCTACATCAAGGTCAAGGAAACGCCGCAGGGATACGACCACGCGCGCGGCGCCAGGGTCTACGCGCAGAATTGCGCACTGTGCCACGGCGCCGACGGCCAGGGCCGCAAGGACGAGAGCGGCAAGCTGCGCTTCCCGCCGCTGTGGGGGCCGGAAGCCTACAACTGGGGCGCCGGCATGTCGCGCATCGATACCGCGGCGGGCTTTATCAAGGCCAACATGCCGCTCGGTAAGCCGTACAGCCTGTCGGACCAGGACGCCTGGGACGCGGCGGCCTACATCAACAGCCACGAGCGGCCGAAGGATCCGCGCCAGACCGGGACGATCGAGGAGGCGCGGGTGCGTTTCCACAACAAGGAAAAGAGCTACTACGGCAAGGAAGTGAACGGCAGGATCCTCGGCGTCGGCGTGGCCCGCGCCACCTCGGCCAGCGCGGCCAGTCCGGCCAAGGGTTAAGCCGGTGGAGGCGGCCTTCGCCGGCATGGACCGCGAGGCGCTGCGCCGCGCCGGGCGCATGGTGGTCAGCATCGAGGGCATGTGGTGCGCCAGTTGCGCGCT
>QPLR01000119.1 GCA_003665935.1 Halobellus sp. Atlit-31R
TAGCGGTAGAAGGGCGCCGGCATGCCCATGGTGACGATCACGCGCGCACTGCGTCCTGCCAGCAGGCCGGCCTTGATGGGATTCCCGGGCTTGCGCGCGATCGCGAAGCCGGGGCGCAGCACCTGCTCGAGGAAGCCTTTCAGCCGTGCCGGCATGTCGCCCAGCCAGAGCGGGTAGACCAGCACGATGTGCTCGGCGCGCGCGATCGCCTCTTGTGCGGGCAGCAGCGCATCCGGAACCGTGCCCTCCTGCCACTGCGCCGGATCGGACAGGAGGGAGAACTCCAGCTGCGCCGGTTCGACCGTTTCGACACTGTGGCCGGCGGCGCGCGCGCCATCGGCATAGGCATCGGCCAGTGCGTGGCACAGGTGCTCGTGCGACCGGTCCGGGTGCCCCTGGATGATCAGGATGCGCTTGCCCATCACACGGTCCTGGGCAGGCCGAGCCGCATGTTGACCATGCCGTCGTCTCCGGCCTGCACGGCGAAGCCGAGACTGCCCGCGAGCGCGTGCATGCGGGTGTTCTCCGGCAGTGCAAGGTCCTCGACCAGCGGCACGCCGCGCGCCCTGCAGTAGTCAAGCAGGCAACGCATCAAGAGGCGGCCGATCCCGGGCACCAGCAGGCCGACGCAATTAAGACCGAGGATGCGCAGCAGCCAGGGTTGGGCGGCCTCGAGCATCGACTGGCGCAGGC
>QPLR01000120.1 GCA_003665935.1 Halobellus sp. Atlit-31R
CTGGCAGGAAGGCCTGGCGCCGCTGTCGACCAACCTGCACAACTTCAGCGCCGCGCGCAGCGCCGAGCACGTGATCGCGCGCGACAACGAAGGCCTGCGCTCGACGCTGGCGCGGGCCCAGCTCGAATACCGCGGCCAGCTCGGCGAACGCAGCAGCTGGTTCTGGCTGCTGGTCGGCGCCTCCGTATTCACGCTGGCCATGGGCGGCAGCCTGAGCCGCGTGATGCTGCAGGATTCGCGCAACCGCACCCGCGGCGCCGAGGCGCGCCGCCGCGAAGCCGAGGCGATGCGCCAGCTGGCCCAGGCCAAGGAAGAAGAGGCCAAGGCGACCAACGACCAGAACCAGGCGGCGATCCTGCGCCTGATGAACGAACTGCAGGAAGTGGCGGACGGCGACCTGACCGTGCACGCCACCGTGTCGGAAGACATCACCGGCGCGATCGCCGACTCGGTCAACTACACGGTCGAGGAACTGCGCGGCCTGGTGCTGCGGGTCATCAAGACCACCGAACAGGTCACGCGCGCCTCCGGCGGGGCGCAGGCCGTGTCGACCGAGCTGCTGGGCGCGGCGGAGCAGCAGTCGCGCGAGATCCAGGAAGCCTCCAGCACGGTGCTGCAGATGGCGGCCCAGATCGCGAGCGTGTCGCGTTCCGCGACCGAATCGGCGGACGTGGCGCGCCAGTCGGTGGCGG
>QPLR01000121.1 GCA_003665935.1 Halobellus sp. Atlit-31R
TGGCGCGGGCTGTACATGTTCGAGCTGGGCCTGGCCCTGGTGTCGCTCGGCGCGGTGCTGCTGCTCAAGCTGCCGCCGGGCGATTACTACAAGGCCTTCCGGCCGATGGACTTCGTTACCTTCGCCCTGTTCGCGCCGGGCATGGCCTTGCTGTGCGCGGCGGTCAGCTTCGGCCGGGTGCGCTGGTGGTTCGAGGAAGCCTGGATCGGGGTCGCGCTGGCGGCCTCGGTGGTCCTGCTGGCGGCCGCCTTCTGCGTCGAGCACAACCGCACCAATCCACTGCTGAACATCCGTTTCTTCACCAGCGCGAACAGCGTGCGCCTGGCGCTGTCGATGATCCTGGTGCGCATCGTCTTGTCCGAGCAGAGCGTCGGCGCGGTCGGCTTCCTGCGCATGGTGGGGCTGGACAACGACCAGCTGCAGACCCTGTACGCCATCGTGCTGTGCGCCACCGTCGCCGGCGTGATCATCTCGGCGCTGACCATCAACGTCAACCACCTGATGGCGCCGCAGCTGATCTCGCTGCTCTTGATGGCGCTGGGCGCGTGGATCGACGCCCACGCCACCAACCAGACCCGGCCCGAGCAGATGTACCTGAGCCAGAGCCTGCTCGCCCTGGGCGGCACGCTGTTCCTGGGGCCCCTGGTCATCTCGCTGATCGGCACCGTGATCGCCAACCCGGCCAACCTG
>QPLR01000122.1 GCA_003665935.1 Halobellus sp. Atlit-31R
AGATGTGGCGCACGTGGACCACCGGCGCGCGCCGCCCGCGCCAGGCCTCCAGCAGCAGGTCGACATTGGCTTCCGCCTGCGGATTATTGCGTGCGCCCGCATCAAGGCGGGCCATGCACTGCTGCATGTCGATGATAAGGAGGGCTGGATGGTCGCGTTGCATATGCCGCTCTGAGAATGGTCGGGCTTCCATGGTAACCCAGCCGCTGGCTGCCAGTGCGACCCGAAGCTGTGCTGCCGCGGCTAATGAATGGCCAACCGCTCGATCGCGACCCTATTCCTCGTGTCGAGATTTCTTACAGTGCAGCATGCCTGCCTATCGAAGACTCCGCCAACACATTGAATAAATACATGATTTCCATTTGGCACAACTATTGCTTCCAAGGCATGACAATAGCCACTTCACCCCAGATCATGATAAATCCGAAACTGCTTGCTGTCGCTGCTCTGTTCACCAGCCTGATCGCAGCTCCAGTCGGGGCTGCGCCTATCCTCGTCGGCGCCGCGAGCTTGAACACCATTGATGACTTAACTGTGATCAAGGACGGAAGCACGACGTATGAGTTCCTTGATCTGACGTCGACGCAAAATATGACTTCGTCCTCAGCTGTTACGGCATTCAGCTTGTACGGATTTGAACTGGCCGACAGTGATGATCTGACCAGGCTGTTTGCAAGTTTCGGTTTCGG
>QPLR01000123.1 GCA_003665935.1 Halobellus sp. Atlit-31R
TCGTTGTTACAGATGTAACATCTTGTCTTTAGTCAACATAAAGATGTAAGCACGGATCGCACCGTGCGCTCCATCACTCTGCCTAATGCGAGCAGGGGTGCAGCAGATCGTCAATCCGGCAATGCGCCAGCAGACAGGCGCTCATGCGGGCGGAGATTCGCCCGAGTGCCTGTGCGGCGTGCCGCGTGGCTGCGGCCAGCGCCGCCAGTGCTTCGGGCGTGTGGGCTTCGAAACTCTGGTGGCGTAGCGTGAAGTCACCGTAACCGGGACGTTCGTAGGGCGGTTCCGTCAGGATCGGCAGTACGGTGCGCACCAGGCGCTGTCCGTCGCCCGACAGTGCGCCCGCATCGTAGTGACTCAAGAATGCTTGGCACCAGCCGCTTTTCGGATGCAGGTGCGCGTACAGCCGGGCGTGCACGACTGCGTTGCTGTCGTCGCGAACGATGCGCCGCGACATTGGATACAGCCATCCGAAGATCGCTCTCTGGTGCTTGCCGACTTCGCCGAGGACGGCGCGGCTGGCTTCCAGCAGTTCCTCGCCCGTGGGCGCGGGAGACCCCTCGAATAGTGGCGGCCCAAAGAAATGCTCGGTTCGCATCAGGGCCATGGCCAGGCGATCGACGTCCACATACAGCAGGTAGAAGGAGGGCCAGTGCCAGTCGCTCTTCCTGGGGCAGGCCAGGATGTA
>QPLR01000124.1 GCA_003665935.1 Halobellus sp. Atlit-31R
CCCGACCATCGTCAAGCTCGACAACCCGCCACCGCCGCCGGCTGCGGCTGCGGCTGCGGCGAAGACGCGCACCAACCCGAAAAAGGACTGACATGACAATCGTAGCCGCGGTACAGATGGTGTCGACCCCGCAGGTGGCGGACAACCTCGCGACCGTACGCCGCCTGGTGGGGCAAGCCGCCGCCCAGGGCGCCCGCCTGGTGGCGCTGCCGGAATACTGGCCGATCATGGGCATGAGCGACCTTGACAAGGTGGCGCAGGCCGAACCGGAGGGCAGCGGCCCGATCCAGGACTGCATGGCGGACCTGGCGCGCGAGCACGGCATCTGGCTGGTGGGCGGCACCCTGCCGCTGGTTTCGCCCGTGGACGGCAAGGTACTCAACACCACCCTCGTGTACGACCCGCAGGGCCAGGCCGTGGGACGCTACGACAAGATCCACCTGTTCGGCTTCAACAAGGGCAGCGAATCCTATGACGAAGCGCGCACCATCGTGCCGGGCCAGGCGGTGGGCAGCTTCGAGGCGCCGTTCGGCCGGGTGGGCCTGTCGGTGTGCTACGACCTGCGTTTCCCGGAACTGTTCCGCGCGATGGGCGAGTGCGCCCTGATCGTCGTGCCCGCCGCCTTCACCCATACCACGGGACTGGCGCACTGGGAAGTGCTGCTGCGCGCCCGCGCCATCGAGAACCA
>QPLR01000125.1 GCA_003665935.1 Halobellus sp. Atlit-31R
CCTGTCCTGCGTGGGCGGCAGCCGCGAATCGATCCGCGCCATCCTGCAGCAGTTCCAGGACAAGGGCATCCGCCGCCTGGTCGCGCTGCGCGGCGACCTGCCGAGCGGCTACGGCGCCGGCGGTGAATTCCGCTACGCCAACGAGCTGGTCGAGTTCATCCGCAAGGAAACCGGCGACTGGTTCCACATCGAAGTGGCGGCCTATCCGGAAATGCACCCGCAGGCGCGTTCGCCCCAGGACGACCTGCAGGCCTTCGCGCGCAAGGTACAGGCCGGTGCGAATGCCGCCATCACCCAGTACTTCTACAACGCGGACGCGTATTTCGACTTCCTCGACAATGCGCGCAAGCTGGGCGTGGACGTGCCAGTGGTGCCGGGCATCATGCCGATCACCAACTACACGCAGCTGATGCGTTTCTCGGACATGTGCGGCGCCGAAATCCCGCGCTGGGTGCGCAACAAGCTGGCCAGCTTCGGCGACGATTCGGCCTCGATCAAGGCGTTTGGCCTGGACGTGGTCACCAGCCTGTGCGAACGCCTGCTCGCCGGCGGCGCGCCGGGGCTGCACTTCTACAGCATGAACCAGGCGGCGGCCACCACCGCCATCTGGCAGCGGCTGGTCAAGTAATTCCTGGGGTGGGTGCTATGCCGCCCACCCTAGATCTCGGTAATGATCTCATCGAGCGA
>QPLR01000126.1 GCA_003665935.1 Halobellus sp. Atlit-31R
TATCTGGCGCGCGCAGATGTCGGTGAGCTGGGTCTCGCGCTCGTCCGGCACGCGCCGTGCGTTGAAATACACGCTGACCACGCCCAGCGCACTGCCGTCGCTACCGAAGAACGGCGTGCTGTACAGCGCCCGGATCCCTTCGTCGCGCGCAAAGTCGCGGTAGCCGGCGTACAGCGGATCGGTGGCGGTGTCGGCGACCACTACCCGGCGCTTGTGCGCGAAGGCGGTGCCGCAGGCGCCCGCCCCCGGCGCCACCCAGCACAGGGCCGCCAGGCCGGCCTCGCTCAGGCCCTGGCTGGCCTGGGTGCGCAGCCCCCCGGCGCCGGCGCCGGCGTCGGCATCGAACAGCGAGATCACACCCTGGGCGCAATCGTGCAGGCCGGTCACGGTGCGCAGCACGATATCGAACTGCTCCGGCAGCGTGCGCGCATCGAGCAGGCGCTCGCTCATCGCATGCAGCTGCTGCCAGTCGTCGAGCTTCTGCTGCAGCTGGTGTTCCGACACGGCCAGCGCCACGTCGCTGCGCATCTTGGCGGCCGCCAGGTCCGACTGGGCGCGGCGGCGCTGCGCCACCTCTTCCTCGAGCGAGCGGTTCAGGGCCTGCAGAGCCATGCGGTTGCGCTGCTCGTCGGTGACGTCGTTGCAGATGACCAGCACGCCGCGCACGCCGAGCCCGTCCTCGATG
>QPLR01000127.1 GCA_003665935.1 Halobellus sp. Atlit-31R
GGAAGTTCGTATCCATCTCGGGATGTTCCTCCTCGAAGGCCTCGATGAGCGCGGTGACCGCCGCCTCGCCGTCGCCGCCGGCCCACCCGTGGAGCACTTCGAGTTGCGAGTCCCACGACTCACCGGAACTGCTCCCGCTCGTCTCGGTGTCGTCGGTGGAACCGCCGGAACCGTTCCCGTTTCCGCTCTCGGTGCTCTCCGTCTCGGTTCCGCCACCGCCGGTACACCCCGCGATGCCAGCGGCCGCACCCACGGTCAGGGCCTTCAAATATTTTCGACGGTTTACACTTTCATCGCTACTGTCATGCTCGACCATGTAGTACCCATGTTATCTACCCACACATATAAGTTGTGGATAGCAGATGATGATATAAAAACAGTGGGTCCCAGCAACGCGCTTCGCGATGGATTCGCCCCGAAAACTACCGCGCGAGAACCTGAACGCTCCTTCGAGAGGCGAACGAGACGCCGTTCGGGGTCGTGCGTCGTCGCCCGCGACACCGACTCGCAGTAGCGGTGCGTCGGCATCGACGAACGTCACTCCACGGTCGCTCAGCCACCGCCCCGCTCGCTCACTCCACGACGGTCGCCGAGTTGTCTCGCGGGCGGTAGCCGATGGCGCGCATCGTCTGCGTGAGCGAGAGATATCGGTCGTCGTTCGCCGAGATGAGGTTGACCGCGAGC
>QPLR01000128.1 GCA_003665935.1 Halobellus sp. Atlit-31R
AGACTGCTGGCCCGCCACGGGGCGGACCTGCCGGACCGCCCGCCCTGTCCGCCAATGTCGGCTCATTGTCCGCTCAATGTCCGCTCAATGTCCGCTCATTGTCCGGATCCGGGCACATTCCAGTCCGCCTGGAATGCAGCTCATCGCGAAATACCGCATTTCATCCCTCGATTTCCGCAGTACGCAGAGTCGTCACTTGAAGTTGGTAAGGCACTAATCGATACTGCGCGCTGGCTGTCTATATTCGTATTTTTACAAGAACAACCAAGTCCATTCTCTGGAGAACCAAATGCTGCGCAAATCACTACTCGTCCTTGCCATCGCCTCGGCGCTCGTCGCCTGCAGCAAGGAGTCCAAGGAGCCTGCCAAGCCGGGCCAACAGACCGCCCAGGCCGGCAAGGGCGATCCCAAGGACAAGCGTCCGTCGCAGCTGCAGGTGGCACCGGAAGACGTGCTGACCGTCCAGAGCGACACGCTCACCAGCGGCCCGGTCGTCACCGGCTCGATCCAGCCCGAGCGCAAGGCCGACCTGCGCGCCGAAGTCTCGGCCGTGGTCCTGCAGGTCCTGAAAGAGAACGGCGACCCGGTCAAGCGCGGCGACGTGCTGGTACGCCTCGATGAAACCGCGATCCGCGACACCGTATCGTCCGCCGGCGAAGCCGTGCGCGCCGCCAGCCAGGC
>QPLR01000129.1 GCA_003665935.1 Halobellus sp. Atlit-31R
ATTGCTCAACAGCATCGCTCATCCATCTTCCCGCGCATGGGCCAACGCGGGATTGCGCAGATTCAAACTTACATCCGCACCAGCGCAACTTCCTTCACCGGATGCCTGAACTCCTGAAGCAAGCGCGCCGTCTCCGCCTTGGCGCGCTCCAGGTTGGCCGCCTTCACGTGGCCGAAGCCGCGGATGGTTTCCGGTACCTGGGCCAGCCTCAATGCCGCGGCGCGGTTCTCAAGCTTGAGCTCTGAGGCCAGCATGTCCACCAGGGCGAACGTCTCCTCGCGCAGCCGGCGCTCGGCGCGGCGCTCGTGGGTATAGCCGAACGGGTCGAGCGCGGTCCCGCGCAGCAGCTTGAGCGGCGTGAGTAGCCGGAAGACGGTACGCATCCAGGGACCGAAGCGCATCTTGGCCGGCACCTCGCTGCCGGGCTTCTTCTTGGCCAGCAGCGGCGGCGCCAGGTGGTATTCGACCCGGAATTCGCCTTCGAACTGCTGTTGCAGGCCATCGAGAAAGCCGGTCTGCGTGTGCAGGCGCGCGACTTCGTACTCGTCCTTGTAGGCCATCACCTTGAACAGCGAGCGCGCCACCGCCTTGGCCACGGCGCGCTTCGAACCCGGGCCCTCGATCGCGACTTCGCGCGCCTCCACCCGCGCCACGGCGGCGCGATAGCGCTCGGCATAGGC
>QPLR01000130.1 GCA_003665935.1 Halobellus sp. Atlit-31R
GGCTGACTAAAAGCCAACATTGTGTCAGGATAAACGTAAAGACAGCCGTGACATCCTGGGACCCGTAGCCTATGACACTGACCGAGCTGAAATACATCGTCGCCGTCGCGCGCGCCAAACACTTCGGCCATGCCGCCGAAGCCTGTTTCGTCGCCCAGCCCACCCTTTCCGTCGCCATCAAGAAGCTCGAGGATGAACTCGGCGTGACCCTGTTCGAGCGCGGCGGGTCCGAAGTGTCCGTCACGCCGCTGGGCGCCCAGATCGTGGCCCAGGCCGAGCGCGTGCTGGAGCAGACCGCCGCCATCAAGGAACTGGCGAAACAGAACAAGGATCCGCTGGCCGGCCCCTTGAGACTCGGCGTGATCTACACGATCGGTCCTTATCTTCTTCCTCCGCTGGTGAAGAAGCTGATCGATACCGTACCGCAGATGCCGCTGGTGCTGCAGGAGAACTACACCCACAAGCTGCTCGAACTGCTGCGCCAGGGCGAACTCGACGCTGCCATCGTCGCCCTGCCGCTGCCCGAGCACGGCATGTCGATCCAGACCCTGTACGACGAACCTTTCGTGGTGGCGATGCCGCGCTCGCATCCCTGGGCCAAGCGCAAGGAAATCCCGGCCGACGACCTGAAGCTGGAAACCATGCTGCTGCTGGGCGCCGGCCACTGCTTCCGCGACCA
>QPLR01000131.1 GCA_003665935.1 Halobellus sp. Atlit-31R
TACGCCGGCGTGGACGAAGGCATGAACGGCCTGTCGACCCGCTTCGCGTTCAAGATCCTGTCCAAGGTCTTCAACTTCGACAACACCGAAGTGGCGGCCAACCCGGTGCACCTGCTCTACGTGCTGGAACAGCAGATCGAGCGCGAGCAGTTCCCGCCGGAGACCGAACAGCGCTACCTGTCCTACATCAAGGAGCACCTGGCCCAGCGCTACGTCGATTTCATCGGCAAGGAAATCCAGACCGCCTACCTGGAAAGCTATTCCGAGTATGGCCAGAACATCTTCGACCGTTACGTGACCTTTGCCGACTTCTGGATCCAGGACCAGGAATTCCGCGATCCGGACACCGGCGAGAGCTTCGACCGCGAATCGCTCAACGCCGAACTCGAAAAGATCGAGAAGCCGGCCGGCATCTCGAATCCGAAGGACTTCCGCAACGAGATCGTCAACTTCAGCCTGCGTGCGCGGGCCACCAATGCCGGCAAGAATCCGGCCTGGACCAGCTACGAGAAATTCCGTAGCGTGATCGAGAAAAAAATGTTCTCGAACACAGAGGAACTCCTGCCTGTCATCTCCTTCAATGCGAAGGCGAGCGCAGAGGATGCCAACAAGCATGCCGACTTCGTGGCCCGCATGGTCGAGAAAGGCTATACGCCGAAACAGGTGCGGCTGCTGTGCG
>QPLR01000132.1 GCA_003665935.1 Halobellus sp. Atlit-31R
GCCTGCGGTGCCTTCCGGACGCAGGGTCAGCTGGTCGCCGTTCATCGAGTCCTCAAAAGAGTACATCTCCTTCTCGACGATGTCGGTGACGGCGCCGATGGCGCGCGCGAACAGCGAGGTATCCTCGACGATCGGGGTGACGATCTTCTGGTAGCCATAGCTTTTCAGGATGGTCTCGGCGGTGTTCTCGAACAGCTCCCACATCGGTGCGTCTTGCGGAAGGATGTCGTTCATGCCTTTGACGGCGACGATTTTTTCTGGTTTGGACATGTTGGTACCGTTAGCCTTAAGACCGTCGTACCGGCGAAGGCCGGTACCCAAGTTCTGCGTACATCTCGACTGCTCGTGCAACTTGGATCCCGGCCTTCGCCGGGATGACGGTGGTGTATTTTATTGTGCGACCGCCTCCTGGCGGCTGTAGTTCTTCTGCACGTAGTTCAGCACGATCGTCTTGAACTCCTCCACGATGCGCTCGCCGCGCAAGGTGGCGACCTTCTGCCCGTCGACGAACACCGGCGCCGCCGGCGATTCGCCCGTACCCGGCAGGCTGATGCCGATGTTCGCATGCTTCGATTCGCCCGGACCGTTGACGATGCAGCCCATCACGGCCACGTTCATCGCTTCCACGCCCGGATGGGTCTTCTTCCACTCCGGCATCTGCTCGCGCAGGAAGGTCTG
>QPLR01000133.1 GCA_003665935.1 Halobellus sp. Atlit-31R
AGAAGCTGCGCATGTTATCGAAATGTGCCTCGCCCCCATAAACAAACTCGGTGTGATAGCCTTGTTGGCCCAGACCGGCCGCCAAAGTATAAAAATTTTGCTGCGCAAGCGACAACTTGACAACGCTGCGCGCGGGGGTCGGGGGATAGCCTGCGATAACCGCTTCGATCCCGCGAACTGAGCGTGTTCCTGTCGCGTAAAGCTGTTCGAACCACCATCCTTCACCTTTGAGTTTCTCAAGCTCAGGCGTTACAGGCAAGCCGCCCAGCGACTCGACAAACGTGGCGCCAAGACTCTCTTGTAAAACAATGACAAGGTTCAGGGGACGGTCGCGTTTGATTGCGGCGTCTTGCCGGTGGAGCGTAGGAATATCCTTGTTTGGGAAGACATGGTCGCGTAGCCACGGCGCGGCTTTCACTTCGGCCAGTACCTGGCTCGGCGGGATACTGCCGTAAATTTCAGACGAGTTCGCCTCCTTGCGCAATGAGTTAATGGCGTCGAGAACGGACCATCCCGAGTTGATGATCAGGGAATTGACCATCGAATCGCCGGTCAAGGCGAACAGGGCAGGGTTGGCAGGACGATGACCAGTGGTCGAGCGAACCTGCGCAAATACCAGCAGGCAGATTAGCGGCCAAGTCAGCAGCAAGGTACGGGCCCGCCAGAACTGCATTCCCG
>QPLR01000134.1 GCA_003665935.1 Halobellus sp. Atlit-31R
ACGGCGTTCCAGTAGCGCTCTTCCACGCTCTCGCTGCCGTCGGCCTGCCTGACCCGGATCGGATAGTGCTGGGCCGCCATGGTCTGCGGCTGGCCGCTGCGGATGGCTTCTGCGATCGAGTCGCGCAGGGCGCTGGCGCTGGGATCTTCCGCGGTCTCGCCGGGCGAGTCGAAGGCGGCGAACAGGCGCGTGCCGAGCAGTTCTTCGCGGTCGCGGGTACTGGTGCGCAGGAATGCGTCATTGACCGCGACTAAGACCGGGTCGGCCGATGGCGAGAACAGGGCCGTGGGGATCGTCGAACTGTTGAAGACGGCCTGGATCTGGTCCAACGAGAGCATAGTGTCCAGAACGAAAAGGAAGATGGCGACATCATACGCGCTTCGACACGATTGCAAGCCGCGATTTGCCAAGCGGGGGCGATTGCCCCACACTGGCGGCAACCCGGCAGTTCAACGTTTCAAAAGGATGCACACATGGGATTCTCGATCGCCTGGATCGCGATACGCGGCAAATCGAAAGACGACATTCTTGCCCAGCTGTCGCTGGCCGATACCGGCGAGCCTGACGAAGTGAACGAAACGCCGGTCTCCGGCGCCGAGCTGCCCGGCGGCGGCTACCTGTTGTTTTTCAATGACATGGCGCACCCGGCCACCCAGGCCGCCAGCATGGCGCGCCTG
>QPLR01000135.1 GCA_003665935.1 Halobellus sp. Atlit-31R
AAACTGTTCCACGTTGCTCATGGTGACCGTGCCCAGGGTGGCGTGGCTGGCCACCACGTTGCCGTTGGCGTCCTGGCTGAAGCTGTATTCGCCGCGCAGGCGGCCGAAGGCGACCGTGTCGACCCCGGCGCCGCCGTCGATGAAGTCGTTGCCGCCCGCACCCTCGAGCACGTCGTCGAAGGCAGTGCCGGTCAGGCGCTCAGCCGCGGCGGTGCCGGTGATGTAGCGCGCGCCGGTGCTCGAGTTGATGCCGAGCGCGCCGCCCAGGCCGTCGCCGCCGTACAGCCAGTTCAGGGCCGCGATGTCGTAGGGGCTGAAGCTGCTGTAGGGACCGCCGATGTCGGTATACGACATCAGGGTGTAGCCGGTGTTGTCCTGGCTGGACGGCAGGTGGATGTCGTCCTCGAAGGGGTGCTTCAGCCCCAGCGCATGGCCCAGTTCGTGCAGCAGGGTCTGGTAGCCGGCGCCGCCCGGTTCCAGGTCGCGGTTCTGGGCGCGCCATTCGACGTTGTCGAGGTAGATGTAGGCCTGCGGCTTGTAGTCGACCAGCCTGTTTTCGGGGCCATAGGTATACGGGCCGACCCAGCTGCACAGGCCCGTCGTGTTGCTGCCGTCGATGTTCAGGTTCGCCAGGTGGAACTGGGCCTTGGTACCGTCGTTCGTCTCGACGAACTGG
>QPLR01000136.1 GCA_003665935.1 Halobellus sp. Atlit-31R
CTGGAGTATTGCAAATTTTACAACGCCCGCCGGGCAAAAACATGGGTCTCGAATTGTTGTAGATCTGATTATCTTTGTTCTGTGGGGGCCGGATCGTCGCCCTGTTCAGACCGCCCCGCGCAACTGGCCATGCTTCCGGCGGCAGTGCGCGCCCAGGGGGGGCGATGACTACCGGGTCTTGTCGGATACCGAAGGCGCTGCGCGGTCACCGAACAGCGCGTGCAACACGATGACCGCGGCGCCGACCGTGATCCCGATATCGGCGATGTTGAAAGCTGGCCAGTGATGCGCTCCTACATGCACATCGATCCAGTCAACGACGCCCATCCGCGCAGTTCGGTCAACGAGATTGCCAACCGCTCCGCCGAGGATCATGGCCAGAGCGATCCTTTCCGCGGAGCCTGTTTCCGGTCTCCGGATCATCCGGACGATCAGGATCGACGCGAGTACGGCTACAACGATGAAAAGGTAGCGTTGCCATCCGCCAGCCGTGGCCAGAAGACCGAACGCCGCTCCCTGGTTGATAGCATGGACGATGTTCAGCAAGGGGAACAAGTCGATCTGCTGGCCGTAGGCCAGAAGTTGGACGATCGCGGCCTTGGTGACCAGGTCGGCAAGGGCGATCAGCCCGGCGACCGATACGGCGGCGAGCGGTGAAAAGGGTTTGGCCACTATC
>QPLR01000137.1 GCA_003665935.1 Halobellus sp. Atlit-31R
CGGCGTGAATTCGGCGATCTGCTGCAACCGCTGGCGCCGCCGCGCGCTGTTTCTGAGCGAGCCCATGGCGCCGATGTAAAACGCCGGGGTGTGGATCGCTTCCATCAGCGTCAGATCGTCCATACGCGGATCGTGGGTCAGCGCCACGACGGCGGTATTGGCGTGGCAACCGCCGTCCTCAATGAACTTGGCCGGAAACTGGCGCAGCAGCGTCACGCCCGGTTTTAACTCGGCGGCGAAGTTATCCAGCGCCTCCGGGCGGTTCTCGCACACCAGCACCTCAAACCCCAGCGCTACGGCGAAATCGGCGCAGTACAGCGCCACGCTGGACAGCCCGGCGATCAGCAGGCGCGGCGCGGCTGCGATGTGCAGGGTAATCTGTTCGAGCCGGCGTTCGACCTGAGTGGCGCTGGTGAAGTGGCTTTGCTCGAGGCTGTGGCAGGCGTTGGGCAGCGTCAGGCGTTTGAGCAACGCGTGATGCCCTTCCAGCGCGCCGGCGATGCGCTGCAGGTAAGCGACGCTGGCTTCTCCCGCCGGCAGATACTCGATCAGCACGTCCAGCACGCCGCCGCACGGCAGCGCCACGTTGGGCGTCATGCCGCCTTCGCCGTAACGAATCACCTGGCTGGCCGCCTGATACTCCCCGGCGGCCACGCGCCGCAGAAAGTCCTCCTC
>QPLR01000138.1 GCA_003665935.1 Halobellus sp. Atlit-31R
CACATCGTGCTGGTCGACACCCCGGGCATGCTGTGGCCGAAGATCGCGATGGCGAACGACGGCCTGATGCTGGCCGCCAGCCACGCGGTGGGTTCGAATGCGCTGATCGAAGAAGAAGTGGCGGAATTCCTGGCCAACCTGCTCTTGGCCCGTTATCCGCAGCTGCTCACGGCGCGCTACGGCTTCAAGACCGAAGGCCTGGACGGCATCGCCGTGATCGAGAACGTGGCCCAGCGCCGCGGTTTCCGGGTGCGCGGCGGCGAGTTCGACTACGAGAAGGCGGCCCACGTGCTGCTGCACGACTACCGCACCGGCGCGCTGGGGCGGATCAGCCTCGAGACGCCGGAGACGCGCGCCGCAGCGCTGGCGCGCCACCAGGCCGAGATGGCGGAGCGGGCGCGCATCGCCGAAGAGAAGGCGGCGCTGAAGGCGGAAGAGGCGATGCGCGGCAAGCGCGGCGTGCGCGTGTTCATGCTGTCGCCGCACAAGAAGATGAGCGCCTTCCAGAGCGCGCAGATGTTCAGCCTGCAGGACCCGAACATTTTCAATATCGCCGTCGAAGGCGTGTTCGACGACTGCCAGGACATGGTCAAGGCGGTCTCCAACGACCTGTCCTTCAAGGCGCGCCACAAGATCGGCACCGTCAACTCGATCAACTGGGCGCGCGTGGTCGCG
>QPLR01000139.1 GCA_003665935.1 Halobellus sp. Atlit-31R
GTGGTAATGACGCATGTTGTCTTCTCCTTCCATTGTGCTGGAGCACGGCAGGAGTCGAGCAGGAAGCGCTGCCGACCTTGAGCCCGCCTGCTCCACTCCGGTCTTGCGCGATAGCGGAATTTCCATTCTGGGGAGGCCGAAGGATCGGAGCCTGCGATGTCGCAAACGAGTTTTGGGAACTTCGCGGCAGGCGAGTCGGAGTCATGAGCCGCGACAGCGCTTCGCCCCATTGTCCGCACGGTATGCGGTCCCAGGCGGCCTGCGGCTGCGTCAGTGCGATACCGGCTTGAAATCGGGCTGACTGCTGGCCCCGGCGGCATAAAACCCCTGGTATTCGTCGCAGCCGTGCTGGCGCAGGAAGCGCAATTGCTCTTCGGTCTCCACGCCTTCGGCCACCACGCGCAGGCGCAGGCTGCGCGCCACCGCGATGATCGCCGGGATCAGGGCCGCGTCGTCGGGATCGTGCTCGATATCGCTCACGAAACTGCGGTCGATCTTCAGCTTCGACAGCGGGAAGCGGCGCAGCGAGGCCATGCTCGACAGCCCGGTGCCGAAGCGGTCGATGGTCAGCTGCACGCCGCGTCCGCGCAGCGCCGCCACCGTCGCGTCGAGCCCGTGGTCGCCACGCATGATGGCGCCTTCGGTGATTTCCAGGTCGAGCCAGGCCGGCGCC
>QPLR01000140.1 GCA_003665935.1 Halobellus sp. Atlit-31R
CGCGACGACGAGCACTGCAATGGATATGGCCCGCATGTTTGCTCCTCCGTCTGGATGGGCCGCCGAAATCCGGTAGCGCCGTTGAAAATAGTATTATCACCCTTTTCCGCAACAACCTTAGCCAGGACACACCATGTCTATCAAGATCAGCAGCCAGTTCGACGCCGGCGCCATCGAGGTCGTGAACGCCACGAGCGCGAACGCCATCGACCTGAACATCCGCAAGGATTCGCACGCCGACATCATCCAGTGGTTCTACTTCCGCCTGCAGGGCGCGCAAGGCGAAGCCTGCACCATCCGCTTCCTGAACGCGGGCCAGGCCACCTACCCGAAGGGCTTCGAGGATTACCAGGTCGCCGCCAGCTACGACACCGAGAACTGGTTCCGCGTGCCCACCAGCTTCGACGGCCAGGTGATGACCGTCAACCACACGCCTGAGCTCGACAGCATCTACTACGCCTATTTCGAGCCCTACACCTGGGACCGCCACCTGCGCCTGCTGGGCGAAGTGGCCGAGAACCCGGTCGCGCGCGTGCACGACATCGGCACCACCATCGACGGCCGCGACATGAACCTGGTCGTGATCGGCAATCCGCAGGCGGAAAAGAAGATCTGGGTGATCGCGCGCCAGCACCCGGGCGAAACCATGGCCGAATGGTTCGTCGAAGGCATG
>QPLR01000141.1 GCA_003665935.1 Halobellus sp. Atlit-31R
CTCGACGGTGCGCGACGTGGCGCGCTTCGGCCGCATGCTGATCCAGGGCGGCGAACTCGATGGCGTGCGCGTATTGAGCCGGGAAAGCGTGCGCCTGCTCACCACCGTGCAGTCGCCGCAAGGGCTGGCCCTGCGCGGCATGGGCATGGACATCGATTCGCCGTATGCGCAGCGCCCGCGCGGCAGCGTGTTCCCGCTCGGCAGCTATGGCCATACCGGCTTCACCGGCTGCATCCTGTGGGTGGATCCGCAGTCGCGTACCTTCTACGTGTTCCTGTCGAACCGGGTCTACCCGGACGACAAGAGCAATGTGCTGGCGCTGTACACCCAGCTCGGCACCTTGTCGGCGCAGGCGGCGGGGCTGGATGCGGCAGCAGCGGGCGCGGCGACCGCCGCGCCGGCGCGGCCTTGAGACGACTTTTAGTTTTTCCGGGCGGCTACCGTGCGCCTCCCTCGATACAGCCTCTCTACACTCGTAAGCCTAAATTCAATATCTTATTGATATTGTTGAGCATTGAGCCCCGAAGACAAATTGAGGAGATCGACATGAAACTGAATAAGCTACTGAAAGGCCTGCTGGGCGCATCCGTTGCCGCTGCCATGTTCGGCGCCACCACCGTGCACGCACAGTCGAGCAGCACCGCCGGCCAGTCCGGCACCAGCGCTACCACC
>QPLR01000142.1 GCA_003665935.1 Halobellus sp. Atlit-31R
TTGGAACTACAAGACCCCGCTGCAGCTGCCCAAGTCGAGCGCCTGCGACACCGTCGGCGCCGTCGTGCGCGGTCCCGACGGGCACTTCGCGGTGGCCTGCTCCACCGGCGGTTCCGCGCCCTGCCTGCTCGGGCGCGTCGGCGACAGTCCGATCATCGGGTGCGGCTTCTACGCCGGTTCGCTGGGGGCGATCGCCGCCACCGGCATTGGCGAGCACATCGTGCGCCACCTGCTGGCGCGCACCGTCTACGGCTGGCTCGAACACGGCATGGCGCTCGACGAAGCCCTCAAGCGCGGCGTCGAGCTGTTCGACAAGGACGTGGACATCGGCCTGATCGGGGTCACCCGGACCGAGGCCGGCGCCTATGACAACCAGGGCATGCCCTATTCCAAAATGACCCAACGATGAGCGCATCGATGAGCGAACAAACACGGCAGCACGGCCACCTCGTCATCATCGGCGGCGGCGAGGACCGCAAGCACGACATGGAGATCCTGACCCGCTTCGTCGAACTGGCGGGCGGGCGCGACGCCAATATCGTCGTGATCACGGCCGCCAGCCAGATCGCCGACGAGATGTGGGACGTATACGACAAGGCCTTCGGCACCCTCGGCGTGGAGCAGCGCAGCCACCTGCGCATCAACAGCCGCCAGGACGCCAACAGCGACGA
>QPLR01000143.1 GCA_003665935.1 Halobellus sp. Atlit-31R
CCATGGCGCAGCGCGCCGATGGCCCAGTCGAGCGTGCCGACCGTCCATGGCCGCGGAAAGCCGGCCGGGCGGCGCGGCGCCTCGATGCCGCCGCCGCCGGAACCGGCGATGGCGATCTGCGGCTGCGACCTGAGGTCGTCGAAGCCGAGCGTGCGCTTGAGCGCGAACAGCGGATTGTCCGGATGGGCGAGCGCGACGTGTTCGATCTCGATCAGTTCGCGGCAGGCAAAGCCCGGAATGGTTTTCGCGCAGATCGCCAGGTCGGCATTGTTTTCGCGCAGGGCCTGCCCGGCCTGGTCCGAGGTCGCTTCTTTCATGCTGATCCTGGTCTGGCGCGGCTGGGAAGACAGTTCGCGCATGGCCAACATCAAGAGATCCGGCGGAAAGTTGAGGTCGACCGCCAGCCGCACTTCGGTGCCCCATCCTTGGCGCAGGTGTTCAGCCAGGTCCTCGAGTTCGATCGCGTTCCTGACTAGTTCGCGCGAGCGCGCCAGCAAGACCTTGCCTTCTTCGGTGATCTGGGCCTTCCGGCCTTTCAGGGTCAACAGGGGAACCCCCAGCTGTTCCTGGAGTTTGGTGAGCGCATGGCTGATGGACGACTGGCTGACATGCAGCTTATTGGCCGCGCCCACGAAACCGTCGAAATCAATCACCGCATGAAACATTTTC
>QPLR01000144.1 GCA_003665935.1 Halobellus sp. Atlit-31R
AGGAAGAAGCCAAGCCGCGCCAGGAAGCCGTGGTCAAGACCATCACCCCGGCCCAGCCGGCCCCGTTGGTGGACCGCAGCGAAGCGGCCAAGCCGGTCAAGGCTGCCGCGCCCGCGGCAGCGGCCCCGGCGCCGGCCCCGGTGGCGCCGGCCCCGAGCGAACTGGGCTTCTTCGCCCGCATCAAGAACTTCTTCATGGGCGCCCCGGTCGCCCCGGCGCCGGCAGCGGCACCGGTGGTCGCCGAGAAGCCGGCCGGGTCACCAACTGCAGCAAGCGCCGAGCGCGGCGAGCGCAATGGCCGCAACGGCCAGCGCACCGGCAACGGCCGCGGCCGCGGCGCCAAGGGCGGCCGCGAGCGCGAGGAGCGCGACCTGAACGCCAAACCGGAAGACAGCGTCAAGCCGGTGGAAGCCGAAGGCAAGCCGGCCCGTCCGCCGCGCGAGAAGCGTGAGCCGCGCGAAGCACGCGAGCCACGGGCACCGCGCGAGCAGCTCGAGGGCGCAGCACCGGCACGCGCCGAGCGCGAACCGGGCGAACGCAAGGAACGCGCACCGCGCCAGCCGCGCGAGCGCGGCGAGCGTAGCGCCCAGCAGGTCGAGGCCAAGGCGGAAGAGCTCAAGCTCCAGGCCGTCCCGGCGCCGAGCGACGAAAGCGAACTGTCGACCACC
>QPLR01000145.1 GCA_003665935.1 Halobellus sp. Atlit-31R
CGCCCAGCACGCCGGGGCCGAGCAGGATGCCCATGATGATTTGGACCACGACCAGCGGCGCAAAATAATCGGTTTTGCCGAGCCTCCACACCAGATAGGGTGCAACGAAGATCAGCAGCATCGCGATCAGGAAAATCTCGGTGGTGTTCACGGCGTCTCCCTCTTGTCTTTTATGGTCGCAACAATTGGAAACGATACCACAGCCAATTACCGAAAGTACACGTCCTGTTGCGCACTTTTTTGTTACAAGAGCGCAGCGCTCGAAACTTGGCTTGCGGACATCAAAATATGCCAGAATCCTGATTGCAATATTTTGTTTGACCCTGATTTTACCCGGTGCTATAGTCGGGCAAAGCCGATGGTAACGTTTCCAACTTACCAAGAATAACGGCGCAAAACGGAGACGCGATGTTCACAGTACGCACCCTGGCGCCAGCCTGCGCATGGCTGTGCGCCCTGGCGTCGGCGCAGGCTGCGTCGCTGCCTACCGCCCCCCGGGCGGAAGTCATCCACTGGTGGACATCCGGCGGCGAATCGGCCGCGGTCAAGCAGGTGGCCCAGGCCTACCGCAACGCGGGCGGCGTCTGGATCGACACCGCGATCGCCGGCGGCGACCAGTCGCGCGCCGTCACCATCAACCGCATCGTCAGCGGCAACCCGCCTAC
>QPLR01000146.1 GCA_003665935.1 Halobellus sp. Atlit-31R
TTCATGTAGGTGCGATCGAAAATGTCGCCGCTCAAGGCTTCGAGCATCGCGCCCTTGGCCTTGTGCTTGACGGACAGGTCCTTCGGCAGCTCGACGCCCTTTGCCTGGGCCAGGGCCTGCACCTCGGCCAGCGCCTTGCTGTGCTCGTCGACCATGCGCTGGGCGTACGCCTTGATCTCCGGATTGGCGGCCTTGCTCAGGGCCAGCTTACCGGTGGCGATTTCGGCCATGTTGGCCTCGGCCATCTCGGTCAGCGCCTTGCGGTCGGCACGGTCGAGCTTGGCGGGTGCCTTGGCGGCTGCGGGCGCCGTTCCCTGTGCAGCGGTATTGGCGGTCTGTGCCTGTACGGCGCCGGCCGTGAACAGCAGGCCGGCGATGGACAGCGCAAGCGCGGAATGGATGCGCGGTCTTTTCTGCATGATTGCTCCTTGATGCCTTCACATGATGCCGGCCGCCACGGCCGCCGGCATGCCATACCAAACGATTACTTGCCCGAGGTCGTGCCGGACTTGGCCGACGACATCTGCTGGGCCGCCTTCAGGTGTTGCTCGACGGTCGGGATGGTCTTGTCGGCAGCGGCCTTCACGTCGGTATCCTTGGCGCTCTTGCTGATCTTCTGCAGCTTGGCGTGGGTGGCCTTGTGGTCATTCAGGCCGGCCTGCTTC
>QPLR01000147.1 GCA_003665935.1 Halobellus sp. Atlit-31R
AAGTGGATGTAGAGCGACAGCGGCGGCAGGCTTGTCAGGTTCAGCGCGCCGGGCTGCAGGTATTGCAGGGCTGTCGTGGCCGGTGAACGTGGCTCGGTCGGCGCCGGACCGGCGACTTTGATCGGAATCATTTCAGTTTTTCTACCAGTGCACGCAGCGCCTGGCCGCGGTGCGAGTGGGCGTTCTTCACGCTGGGCTCGAGTTCGGCGGTGGTCTTGCCGAGCGACGGGATCAGGAAGTGCGGGTCGTAGCCGAAGCCGTTGGCGCCGCGCGGGGACGCGATGATCTCGCCGTGCCACTGGCCGTCGGCGATCACCGGCTGCGGGTCGTCAGCGTGGCGCACGTAGACCAGCACGCAGTAGTAATAGGCCGACTTGTCGGCGTGCCTGGCAAGCTCGGCGACCAGTTTCTCGTTGTTGCGGGCGTCGGATTTCGGTTCGCCGGCAAAACGCGCCGAGTAGACGCCGGGAGCGCCGCCCAGAGCGTTGACGCAGACGCCCGAGTCATCACTAAGTGCGGGCAGGCCGGTCAGGCGCGAAGCGTGGCGGGCCTTGGCCAGCGCGTTTTCCACGAAGGTGCCGAAGGGCTCTTCCGCTTCCGGGACATTGAATTCGCCTTGCGGGTGCAGCTCGAAGCCGATGGGTTCGAGGAGCTGGGCGAATT
>QPLR01000148.1 GCA_003665935.1 Halobellus sp. Atlit-31R
GCGGCGGAGGTCCAACGCATGACTGCCGCGCTGCGCGCTGCGCAGGCCGGTACGGCGCTGGCCGAGCGCATGAAACCCAACGTCAAAGCCGCGGCCAGAAAGTCGGCTGCCGGCGCGCCAGTCGGGCGCGTGCGTCGGTCGCTTCATAAGCCAACGCGTCCGTAAGCACAGGGCCAGCGCCGCCGCGCGCCTTCGGCTACGGCTCCCATTATCTTTCCCACATCAATAGTTGCGGGTGATAAACTCCCTCGCATCGCCGCGGCTGGCTGGCAAAGCCGTCCGCATGGCCATCACCGACAACTTTGGAGGAATGAAATGGGTCTCTGGGACAGCTTCTGCGACAACGTGCTTTGCCCGATCGGTTCTGCAATCTCGAGTGGCGTTGAAACCGCTGGGCGCGGAATCGATGCTGCCGTGAATACGGTGGTGATCGATGGCGTCTGCGGAGGGCTCGACAAGGCTATCGACCTGGTGAAGGAGAATCCCGTCGAAACCGCAGTCGTCGTCGGCGCCACTGTGGCAACGGGCGGACTTGCGCTTGCGGCTGCCGGCCCGATCGCGACGGCAATCGGCAGCACCGGAGTGCTTGGCGCTGCGAGTACCGGCACCGCGATTGCTTCACTACACGGCGCCGCTGCCACCAGCGCCTCCCTTGTGGC
>QPLR01000149.1 GCA_003665935.1 Halobellus sp. Atlit-31R
GAACGGACCCTTCCAGCCGTTTCCGACCGAGGCCACGTTGTAGCCCAGATTGCGTTCCTGGTAGCTGGCCGACAGGGCGATACCGAAGCGGCCGTCGGCCGAGGTATTGCTGTAGATGCCCGACAGTTCCGGAGTGATCTTGCCGCCGCGCTTGACGTCACCCGGCAGGTTATCGGCCGAGGTGTCGTTCACGCCGTTGATGCCGACGCTGGCCTGCAGGCCCGGGCGCGACAGCGGACGCGCGGTAATCACGTTGATGGTGGCGCCGAGACCGCCGGTCGGGGTTTCGGCGCGCGCCGATTTATAGACCTGCAGCTGCGAGACCGCTTCGGAAGCGATATTGGCGAAGTCGTAAGCGCGGCTCGGACGGTCGCCCAGCATCGAGGTCGGCATCTGGCGGCCGTTCAGCAGCACCAGGTTGAAGTCGGGGCCGACGCCGCGCACGGTGACGTTCGAACCTTCGCCGATGCTGCGGTCGATCGAGACGCCGCTGATGCGCTGCAGCGCTTCGGCCAGGTTGGTATCCGGGAATTTGCCGATGTCTTCGGCGACGATGCCGTCGACAAAGCCCTGCGCGTTGCGCTTGAGGTTCATCGACGATTCCATGCTGGCCCGCAGGCCGGTGACTTGGACGGTCTGGACGTCGGCCGGGGAGGAT
>QPLR01000150.1 GCA_003665935.1 Halobellus sp. Atlit-31R
CAGCGACTTCACCTTGGCAGCGGCGCCCGGCTTGAACGCGACGATGATGCGGGTGGTGTCGGGCGCCGCGGCCTGGGCGCCGCCGAACACGCCGGCGGCCACCAGTGCTGCCAGGCCAATGCGAAGGGAGGATGCGCGAGTGTTGTTGTCTACCATTCCAATTCTCCGTTTGAAAACATCGTTGTACGCCGGGGCTCTGTCGGCCCTGTGCGCTGTTGTGTCCGCGTCGTGCGCGGTGATTCAGTGTATTTCAACCACATCAGGATATGTACAGTGAATACAACTGTGCGCAGGAAATGTTGATCAAGCGCAGTTCGCTACCGAGAATCCCTGTGCACTTCTTGATCAGCATGCTATCTTTTCCCCAAACACCCTCCCTCGGCGCAAGGTCCCGGTCCCTGTCCTGGTCCCTTCGTGCCCGGAAAAATCGGGTCCGTGCCACACGCGGCCGCAGTCCTTGTTATCATTTCACTCTTGACGGCGTTGCAAGCACGGCAGCGTCGCGCACCGTTATGGAAGGGAACACATGAAGACCAAGGCTGCAGTTGCATGGAAGGCGGGCCACCCGCTCACGATCGAGGAAGTCGAGCTCGAAGGCCCGAAGGCCGGCGAGGTGCTCGTCGAAGTGAAGGCGACCGGGATTTGCCACACCGATT
>QPLR01000151.1 GCA_003665935.1 Halobellus sp. Atlit-31R
GACGATGGCCTCGCGCGTGCGCGGCAGCGTGTGCACGCCGGGGATCGTCACCGTGGCCATGGCCTCGAGGGCGCCGATATCCGCGCGTTCTACCGGACGAACTACATACATGCGAACTCCCGAAAATGGGACAAAGGGTTCAAGCAAACGGCAAGGCCGGCCACACCCCGAAGAGCTGGCCGGCCGGCAGCGGGCTGGATTCAGCCGGCGATGAAGGTCTCGACGGCTTCGCGCATCAGGCGATCCGCCTCGGCAATCTGTTCGTCCGACACCACCAGCGCAGGGGCCAGGCGCACCACGTCCGGACCGGCGATCAGGAGCATCAGGCCGAGTTTTTCGCAGACCTTGGTGTAGTCCTTGGAACGGCCCTTGTACTCGCCGGCCATCGGCAGGCCGATCAGGAGGCCCTGGCCGCGCGGCTTGCCGAACAGCTGCGGGTAGTCGGCGGAGAGCTTTTCGAGGTTGGCGAAGATCTTGCTGCTCGCTTCCTTCACGCGCGCCAGGAAGGCCGGCTGGTTGATGGTCTCGACCACGTTCAGGCCGACGGTGGCCGCCAGCGGGTTGCCGCCGTAGGTGGTGCCGTGCGAGCCGACGTTGAAGTGCTGGCCGATCTCGTCGGTGGTCAGCATGGCGCCGATCGGGTAGCCGTTGCCCA
>QPLR01000152.1 GCA_003665935.1 Halobellus sp. Atlit-31R
TGTCCGGGCAGCAGCACCGGCAGCACCATGGCAGTACCGGGCGTTTCTTCGTAGGTGCCGCAGCGCGCGCCGGCGAAGCGCGCCGCGAGCGCGTCGACCCGCTGGGCGCTGCGGCCGGCCGCCGCCTGGGCGAAGGGCCAGATGGCGTCATCCAGCGCCAGCGTGGCCGGCGCCAGGCTGCAATGGCCGTCGATGCCGGCGCGGCCGCGCAGCAGCAGCTGGCCGGTCGCCGCGTCATGCAGATAGAACAGGACAAAAGGCAGGTCGTCGGCCAGCGCCGCATGGCCGGCCGCCAGCTGGCGCCCGATGTCGCCGGCCGTGCGCGCGCTGGCCAGGACGTCGCTCAGCTCGCGCAGCCCGCGGGTGCGGCGCGCCCCCAGCACCAGCGCCGTGGTCTCCGTGATCGGATGGAACACCCCGCCCACCGCGCCCGACTCGTCGCGGATCGGCGAGAACGAAAAGGTCATGAAGGCTTCTTCCAGATAGCCGTGGCGGTCGAGGAACATGCGCTGGTCGCGAATATAGGCGCCCTCGCCCTGGTGCGCGCGGTCGAAGGCGTCGCCCACCACCGGCAGCGCCGAGGCCCAGATTTCCTTGAACGGCGCCCCCATCGACCGCGGGTGCAGGTCGCCGCAGATCGGGCGGTAGGCGTCGT
>QPLR01000153.1 GCA_003665935.1 Halobellus sp. Atlit-31R
GTCGTCCCCGAAGCGGTCGGCGCCCACCAGGATGTCGCACAGGCCCTCGTCCACCATCCGCTGCATCACGTTGGAGCACGACAGCCAGGCGCCAGGATGGGTGGCGCCGCGGCCCAGCACCAGGAGGTCGGCCCCGTGCCGGCGCAGGCCGTCGGCGATCACGGCATGGGGACGGCCGGTACGTACTTCGCGCGTACCCGTCGGCATGTCCTGCAGGTACAGGCCGAGAAAGTCGTCGCGCCGCGCGCGCGCCGCCGCGCAGGCGCGCCCGAGGTAGCCCTCCAGCACCCGTAGCGGCAGGTCCATTGCGCGCATCATCAGTGCTTCCGGCAGGCGGCAGGCATGCACGAACACGAAGTTCGCCGACGGCGCCAGCAGCGCCGCGGTGCGTGCCGCGGCCAGGCAGGCGCGCGAGAAGTCGACCGCCACCAGCACGGTGCGATACACGTCGCGCGGCTCGTCGTGCACCAGCAGCACCGGGCTGCGGCACAGGCGGATCAGTTCGGCGTTGCGCGACGAGCGCACCCAGGACGGCAAGCGCGGCCTGGCATTGCCGGCGGCCAGCGTGAGGTCGGCGCCGATGCGCTCGGCGGCGCCGGCGATGACCTCGGCCGGCTGGGCGCGCTGGACCATCCAGGCTTGCTCCACGCCGCCC
>QPLR01000154.1 GCA_003665935.1 Halobellus sp. Atlit-31R
GGAAACCGTCGCGCAGGCTGAAGCCCGCGGCCCATTCGCCGCTGGCCTTGTGCGCGGCGGCGGCCAGGCCCAGGCGCTCGAGGTTCGGCAGCGCCATCGGCTTGCCCTCGTTGGCGGCCCATTCTGCAATGTGGCCGAAGGTATTGGCACCTAGATCGCCGTACTTGTCGGCGTCGGGCAAGGCGCCCAGGCCGAACGAGTCAAGCAGGAGGATGAATGCGCGTGACATGGAATCGCTCGCTAGAAAATAAGGGTTATGCAGCGGCGCGCGGGGTCGAACCGAGGCGCTCGATGAAGGAATGGATCAGGGTGACCAGGTCCTTGGCCGCGACCGCGGCGTACTTCAGGGTCTGCTCGTGCGACAGCGGGAACGGAGTCAATCCCTCGGCCAGGTTGGTAATCGCCGAGATGCCGGCGACCTTCAGGCCGCAGTGGCGCGCCGAGATCACTTCCGGCACCACCGACATGCCGACCACGTCGGCGCCCAGCGCCTTGAAGGCGCGGATTTCTGCTGCCGTTTCGAAGTTCGGGCCCGGGCAGGCCAGGTAGACGCCTTCGTGCAGGGTGATGCTCTTGCTTGCTGCGGTTTCCTTGATCAGGGCGCGCAGGTCGGCGTCGTAGGCATTGGCCATGCTGAAGAAGCGCGGGCCGAAG
>QPLR01000155.1 GCA_003665935.1 Halobellus sp. Atlit-31R
TGCCCTCGATATCGAAGCGCGAGGCATGGCAAGGGCAGTCCCAGGAGCGCTCGGCCGAGTTCCAGTGCACCGCGCAGCCCAGGTGGGTGCACTTGGCCGACACCGCGTGCAGGCCGCCCTGGGCGTCGCGATAGACTGCGATCTTGCGCAGGCCGTCGCGCACCACCGCGCCTTCGCCGGCGGCGATCTCCTGGACCGAGTCGACGTCGCCGCCGGTCAGCCATTCGCCGTAGCGCGCCATGGTGTTGGCCTGCTCGTGGGCGAAATCGGCCAGCCCGTGCACCGGCTTGCGCGACGGGTCGTACAGCGCCTGCCAGGGGTTGGGGCGGCCCGCCACCAGGTCGGTCACCAGCATGGCGCCGATGGTGCAGTGGGTCATGCCGTTGCCGGAGTCGCCGGTGATCAGGTAGACGTTGTCGTCGTCCATCGGGTTGTGGCCGAGGTAGGCCAGGCCGTCGGAAGGCTCCATCACCTCGCCCGACCAGCGGTAGGCAACGGCTCCCGCCATCGGGAAGCGCTCGCGGGTCCAGCGCTCGATCGCGTCGTAGCGGTGCTCCGGATGGTCGTCCTGCCCGGTCTTGTGGTCGGCGCCGCCGACCACCAGGATGTCGTGGTCGAGCGATGCGCCGGACGCAGATGCCGGCGTCTCGAGCC
>QPLR01000156.1 GCA_003665935.1 Halobellus sp. Atlit-31R
CGCATCCGGCCGGCCAGATGACGCACAACGTCCCGCGCGTGAACGATGCGCCGCTCAGGGGCCTGCAGCAAAAGTACAAGGAGACCGTGCTGTTCTTTCCGAGCTCGGGCCAGACCTGCCACGCGTATTGCACCTTCTGCTTCCGCTGGCCCCAGTTCGTGGGCATGGACGACATGAAGTTCGATGCGCGCGAGTGCAGCGAGCTGGTGTCCTACCTGGAGAGCCACACCGACGTCACCGACGTCCTGCTCACCGGCGGCGACCCGATGATCATGAATACCCGGTCCCTTAGCGAGTTCATCGAGCCGCTGCTTGCCCCGAACCTGGCCCACATCCAGAACATCCGCATCGGCACCAAGTCGGTGGCCTACTGGCCGCAGCGCTTCGTGTCGGACAAGGACAGCGACGACCTGATGCGCCTGTTCGAGAAAGTCGTCCGGGCGGGGAAGAACCTGGCCATCATGGGCCACTACAACCACGCGGTCGAGCTGCGTCATCCGATTGCCCAGCAGGCGGTCAAGCGCATCGTCGGCACCGGCGCCACCCTGCGCATGCAGGGCCCCCTGATCCGCCACATCAACGAAGACCCGAAGAGTTGGGCCGAGCTGTGGACCACGGGCGTGCGCCTGGGCGCCATTCCGTACTATATGTTC
>QPLR01000157.1 GCA_003665935.1 Halobellus sp. Atlit-31R
AGCTGCGCGCCGCCCTCGCGGGACGCAACTTGAGCCTGGAAGAAACCCCACCCGCCACCTGGGTCATCCGCAGCAGCGGCGCCGGATCGGCGCCGGCCGCGGCCCCGGCAACCAACACGGCAGCAGCAGGAGCAGCACCATGAACGCCGTCACGACTCTCCGCGCCAGGACCGGCGCCGTCCGCGAGCGCGCGCTCGCCTGGTGGCTGGCGCGCACCGACCAGGAACGCAAATTCCTCACCGTGGGCGGGGCCGTGGTCCTGGCCGCGCTGGTCTACGGGGTGCTGCTGGCGCCGGCCATCGAAGGGCGCGACACCCTGCGCCGCTCGCTGCCAGCGCTGCGCCAGCAGGCCGCCCAGCTGCAGAGCATGGCCGCCGAAGCGCAGGCCCTGCGCGCCAATCCCGCGCCCCAGGTGCCGCCCATGACGGCCGATGCCTTGAACGCCAGCATGGCCCAGCGCGGCCTGAAGGCCGGTTCGCTCACCATGACCGGCGAATACGCCAAGGTCCAGTTCAACGGCGTCTCCTTTGCCAACCTGGTGTCGTGGCTGGATGCCCAGCGGCGCGAGAACCGGGTGCAGGTGCAGGACGCCGCCTTCACCGCGCAAGGTGCGCAAGGCCAGGTCGACGCCACCCTCACGCTGCGCCAGGCCA
>QPLR01000158.1 GCA_003665935.1 Halobellus sp. Atlit-31R
CCTGAGTAATATAATCCTCTGTGGATTCAAGAAATTTTTTCCCGTTGAGGTCTTTCACACTTGCCCATGGGATATTCCCATCCCAGAATTCAGCGTTGTTTTTGCTCGGGGTGCCACCACTAATAATGCTTAGAACGAAATCACCTAGCCGTATCCATTTCCATCCAGCAGGAAGGTCGAATAACTTCTCGTCGCTAGAAATCGCTGGATATGGCTTACCTCGCTTTGCTTTCCCTTCAGTAATCAGTTGCGCTTTTTCTGTATGTAAACGGATAAAGAGCTCGTCTGCTGGTTCGTCCGTAGGATCTTGCGGAACCAGTTTTCCACGCACTCCGAGTTCCAGAATCAACTCGCGCAATTTCTTGATGCCGTACACGCTTGTAGCGCTGCTTAATGCGCGGCCACGTACTGATTTTTTCTCGTTTTCTGCTGCTGTCCAGATGTCAATATGATCGGTCAGCAATTGCTGAATTGCGTTCATACCTTGACCTCGCGTTGCAGGGCCTCGGTCAATACGTCCTTGAGTTTTCCGCGCAGTGTAGCGATGTCGTCCTGCAAGGACTTGTACTGCGCCAGCAGCAAGAGAGGGTCGTGGATCTCCTGCTCGCCAATATGCGGGTTTTTGCAATCGAGGTTGTAGTTACGTGCCTTTA
>QPLR01000159.1 GCA_003665935.1 Halobellus sp. Atlit-31R
CGCATCGTCGCACTGATCGCCAACGCCTGAACCACATCACGGAGCGCAGGCGCCGGCACCATGGTCGGCAACCGGCTTGGCGCCTGGAGACCTGAGCCTCGCCTTACACGGATGGCTGCCCGGCCGGCAGGGCGGGCATCGCCAGGGCCAGTTCGGCCAGCACCCGGAACACATCCAGGCTCAGGGCCTGGGCCGCCTGCTGGGCCGGCTGCAGGGCGATGTCGGCCCCCAGCGTGGTTTCCAGGCCGTCTTCGTCGCGGATCGAGAGGCGCAGGCCGCCCGGCTGCTCGGCCAGCAGCAGGTCGACGCGCACCTTGCGCTCGGACGACTTCTTGGACAGCGCCGATTCCCACTGGTGGTCGCGGTTGCGGTGGATAATGGTGCCGACCTTCAGGCCGGCCAGGCTCTTGACCATCTCGTTGGGGAAGACGCGCCAGCGCTGGACGTCCTCTTCTTCTCCCAGCTTCTCGACCGTGTTGGCCTGGATGCCGACCGTTTCACGCTTGTTCATGTAGTTCAGGCCGTCGCCGTTCGCCATCGCCGCATTGGCGGCCAGGTCGATGAAGTCCGGACCGATGCGGGTGACGGTGCCCAGTTCGACGCCGATGTACTTGGGCGAATCGAAGGCGCCGATATCGTCCTGGCGGCCGAGC
>QPLR01000160.1 GCA_003665935.1 Halobellus sp. Atlit-31R
GCGGGAGCAGTCGACCGGCAAGGACACGCAGCGCGGCCACGGGGAGATCGCCGGCGTGCCGGTCCTGTTCGACTGGGGCTACTTCCCGAAGACCGTGCCGTCCTTCCCCCAAGAGCTCACCGACAAGCTGCAAGAGCTGACCGGCGTGCCGGGCTGGCTGGGCAACTGCCACGCCTCGGGCACCACCATCATCGACCAGCTGGGCGACGAGCACGTCGCTACTGGTCGTCCGATCCTGTACACCTCGGCCGACTCGGTGCTGCAGATCGCCGCGCACGAAGAGCACTTCGGCCTGGAACGCCTGTACGAAGTCTGCGAAGCGGCGTATGAACTGGTCAAGCCCTACAACATCGGCCGCGTGATCGCGCGTCCCTTCCTGGGCGAGAACGGCAAGTACAAGCGCACGGCGAACCGCCACGACTACGCGGTGCCGCCGACCGCGCCAACCCTGCTGGACCACGTCAAGGACGCGGGCGGCGAAGTCATCGCTTTGGGGAAGATCAGCGACATCTGCGCGGCCCGGGGCGTGACCCAGCTGATCAAGGGCGCCGACAACATGGCCCTGTTCGACCGCCTGGTCGAGGTGGCCGACACCGCGCCGGAAAAATCGCTCACCTTCGTCAACTTCGTCGACTTCGACATGCACTTCGGC
>QPLR01000161.1 GCA_003665935.1 Halobellus sp. Atlit-31R
GTGCACGCATTTACCGGCGTGGCGCAGAGCGAAGGCCAGGTCACCCTGCGCGCCTCGCTGTTCAGCGACCACCGCCTGCTCGACCAGCGCACCTTCACGCGCACCTCGGCGGCGCCGAGCGCCGATGCGCCGGGCGGCGCGCGCGCCCTCGCCGCCAGCGTCGATGCCATCACGGCCGACATCCTGGCCTGGCTGGCGACGGTCGACACCCGCAAGCGATGACCAAAGCCACCGTCGCCGTCGATCAGCGCGAACGCCCGCGTGAAGGACGCGGCTCGCCGATCGCGCGGGCGGCGCTGCTGGCCTACCTGCTCCTGATCATCTATGCCAGCTGGTACCCGTTCACCGGCTGGCGCGACAGCGGCCTGCCGATGTTCACCTTCCTCAACCTGGTCAAGCAGCGCTACTGGACCGGTTTCGACGTCGGCGTCAACGTGGTCGGCTATGTTCCGCTGGGCGTGCTGCTGGTGCTGTCGATGTACCCGCGCGTCAAGGGCATCTGGGCGGTGCTGCTGGCGGCGATCGGCGGCGTCCTGGTCACGATCACGATGGAAGCGGTGCAGAACTTCCTGCCCAGCCGGGTGCCGTCCAACCTCGACCTGATCACCAACGCCGGCGGCTGCCTGGTGGGCGCCATCCTCGGGGCCTGGTG
>QPLR01000162.1 GCA_003665935.1 Halobellus sp. Atlit-31R
TACTCGAAGGCTTCATCTTCGATTACACCGAGCTGCGCAATGCCAACATGCTGGTGCACGAACAGGCTTCGTACCTGCAGCAAGCGCGTGACGCCATCATCGCAATGGACCTGAATTCACGCATTACCTACTGGAACAACGGTGCCGAACGACTCTACGGCTGGAGCGCCACCGAGGCCCGCGGCAAAAAATTCCCCGAGCTGCTGTGCGAGAACCTAACTGCTTATCACGCGGCCTACGAGTCCACGCTGGCCAACGGCGAGTGGAGCGGCGAGCTTGCACATCTGCGGCGCGACGGCGTCTGCATCGAGACCGACACCCGCTGGACCCTGCTGTCGGGCGATCGCGAATCCGGCGCGCCGCAGAAGATCCTGGTGATCAGCACCGACATCAGCGAACGCAAGCACAACGAAGCGAAGATCTACCATCTCGCTTTCTTCGACGCCCTGACCGACCTGCCGAACCGCATCCTGTTCAAGGATCGCCTCGGGCTGGCGGTGATCCAGGCCAAGCGCAAGAAGACCGAGCTGGCCGTGATGTTCATCGACCTGGACCGCTTCAAGCTGGTCAACGACACGCTCGGCCACGTGAAGGGCGACGAGCTGCTGCAGCAGGCCGCCACCCGCCTGAAGGATTGCCTGCGCAAGGGCGA
>QPLR01000163.1 GCA_003665935.1 Halobellus sp. Atlit-31R
AGCACTGGAAAGCCGGACAGGTCGTGCACCTGGTGCGCCTGGCCGGCTGGGGCGGGGCCTGCGGCCTGATGCTGCTGTTTCGCGATGCCGCCGGCGCCGGCTTCTCGTTCGCGCGCAGCGACATCATCCTGCTGGTGCTGGCCAACGTCGCCCTCGGCGGCGGGCTGCTGTACCTGGCCACCCGGCGCCGGCCGCTGTGGCGCCTCGGCGTGCTGGCCCTGCTGCTGGCGCTCAGGCTCGGACATGAGCTGCCCGGCTGGGCCGCCCTGGCACGGCAGGCGTCGCCGCTTCCCTGGCTGGCGCCGCTCGCCTTCCAGCAATACCTGTTCGTCGTCATTCCCGGGATCTTCGCCGGCGAATGGCTGGCGCGGCCGGCGGCGCAGTCGCGCGCATGCGCGCTGCGCGCGCTGCCGGCCGCCCTGTGCTGCCTGGCCCTGGTTGCGGTCTGCACGGCCGGGCTGTATGCGCGCGCCATGCTTGGCCCGGCGGCGCTCGTGCTGCTGTGCCTGGCCGGCCTCGGGGCCTGGCTGCAGCGCGGCCTGCCGCCGCCCTGGCGGCGCCTGTACGCGCTGGGCCTGTGGCGGCTGCTGCTCGGGTTGGCCTTCGATCCCTTCGAGGGCGGCACCCAGAAGGGCGTGGCGACCCTGAGTT
>QPLR01000164.1 GCA_003665935.1 Halobellus sp. Atlit-31R
TGAAACCGGCACCGCCATCGACACCGCCCTGCAGCAGCCTCAGCTGGGTACCGGCCACGCAGTGATGCAGGCTGTGCCGCAGCTTGATGACAGCGTGCCGACCCTGGTGCTGTACGGCGACGTTCCCTTGACGACCGCCGCTTCGCT
The DNA here is from genome assembly GCA_003665935.1 of Halobellus sp. Atlit-31R. Lineage (GTDB taxonomy): Archaea > Halobacteriota > Halobacteria > Halobacteriales > Haloferacaceae > Haloquadratum. Next base: position 148 of record QPLR01000164.1, read on the forward strand.
CGCCCGCCTGGTCGAGGCCGCCGGCACGGACAAGCTCGCCATCTTGACCGTGGAGCAGGCCAATCCCTTCGGCCTGGGCCGCATCGTGCGCGACAACGGCAGCATCGTACGCATCGTTGAAGAGAAGGATGCGACCGAAGCCGAGCGCGCGATCCGCGAGATCAACAGCGGCATCATGTGCATCCCGACCGCGCACCTCAAGAAATAGCTGTCCGCACTGTCGAACAACAATGCGCAGGGTGAGTACTACCTGACCGACATCGTGGCCCAGGCTGTTCAAGACGGCGTGCCGGTGGTGTCGGCCCATCCTTCCGCCGAGTGGGAAGTGGCCGGCGTCAACAGCAAGGTCCAGCTGGCCGAGCTCGAGCGCCGCCACCAATTGAACATCGCCAATGCGATGCTGGGAAAAGGTGTGACGCTGATGGATCCGGCCCGCATCGACGTGCGCGGCGAACTCATCTGCGGGCGCGATGTCGTGATCGACGTCGGCTGCGTGTTCGAA
>QPLR01000165.1 GCA_003665935.1 Halobellus sp. Atlit-31R
CGGCGATGGGCGCGCGACCGGTCGGCTTCACGCTGGCGCTCAGCTTGCCGGCGGCCGATCCGGTCTGGCTGGACGGCTTTTCGCGCGGACTGTTCGCACTGGCCGACGAGCACGGCTGCGAGCTGGTCGGCGGCGACACCACCAAGGGGCCGCTCAACATCTGCATCACCGTGTTCGGCGAGCTGGCCCCCGGCCATGCGCTGCGGCGCGACGCGGCGCGGGCCGGGGACGACATCTGGATTTCCGGAACGCTGGGCGATGCGCGCCTGGCGCTGGCGGGCTATTGGAAGGAAGTGGCGCTGCCGGAGCAGGACCATGCCCGGGCCGCGCAGCGCATGCACATGCCGACGCCGCGCGTGGCGCTGGGGCTGGCGCTGGCAGCGCAGCCGATTGCCCATGCGGCGCTCGACATTTCGGATGGACTGGTGGGCGACCTGGGACATATCCTGGCCGCGTCACGGGTCGGGGCAACGCTGGAGATCGATGCCCTGCCGGCCGGACCGGTGCTGGCGCGCCAGGTGCCCGACCTGCGCCGGCGTTTCACGGCGGCGGGCGGGGACGATTACGAGTTGTGCTTTACGGCGCCGGCCGGGGAGCGCGCTGCGGTGCTGGAGGCGGGGCGTGCCAGCGGCACGGCCGTGACCCGGG
>QPLR01000166.1 GCA_003665935.1 Halobellus sp. Atlit-31R
CCCGGGTGCACGAACATGGCCGGGGTGCCGGTCGAGGCCAGGGTGGCGGCAATCTTGCGGCCGATGTGGCCGGATTTGCCCATGCCCGAGACCACCACGCGCCCGGTGCAGCCGTACAGCAGCTGGACGGCGCGCACGAAATGGTCGTCGTCGCCCAGGCGCGCATGCAGGGTCCGGATCGCGTCGGCTTCGATGGCCAGGGTCTCGCGGCCCAGCTCGAGCACGCGCCTGGCCTGGCCCTCGTCGAAACTTTTCAGCATTATTTTTTCATGGGTTACACTCATAGCGGCAGTATAAACGAATTGGGTAAGCAAAAAACTTGCCAGTCGTAACAAACTACGACAAGAGCTCGACAATAGCTGCGTACGACAGCATGACTACAACACAAAAAATACACTGGGGATAATGCATTCCGGATTAGAACTGACCCTCCTCCTGCTGGGCTGCGCCGTACTCGGCGTGGTCGCGTTCCGCATGCTTCACCTGCCGCCGATGCTGGGCTATCTGGCGGTCGGCGTATTGATCGGCCCCCATGCGCTGGCATTGGCAAGCGACAGTCCCGCCACCCATGCGCTGGCCGAATTCGGCGTCGTGTTCCTGATGTTTTCCATCGGCCTGGAATTCTCCCTGGCCCAGCTCAAGTCGATG
>QPLR01000167.1 GCA_003665935.1 Halobellus sp. Atlit-31R
CTGCTTCCGCTTCGCACTGCTGCGGCTGGGTGCGGCACAGCTTCTCATGGGCCGCCAGCGCCTGCTCGCGCGCCTGCAGCTGCTGCGGCGTGCGCGCCGGCGCCAGTATCTCGTCGAGCGGGATCACCCGGCCGTTCTTGACCACGAAGCGCACGTCGGCGGCGGCGCGCAGGTCTTGCAAGGGGTCGCCGCGCACCGCGATCAGGTCGGCCAGCTTGCCCTGCTCGACCGTGCCGAGGTCGCGGCCGACCAGGGCCATGCGCGCCGCGTCGCGCGTGCCCGAGTACAGCGCCGCCAGGTTGCCCTGCACCAGCGCCGCCCCGCGCATGTTCAGGTGCAGCGAGATGCCCGGCACCACCAGCGGCGAATCGGTGCCGTTGGCGACCAGGGCGCCGGCCGCCCGCACCTTGGCCTGCTGGGTGGCGTCGTTGATGATGGTCGCGATCTGGGTCGCGGTGGGCGGCTGCGCGTTCTGCAGCCCGGGCACGAAGTTGGGCGGCACCAGGATGAAGCGCGGATCGAGCGCGATGCCCGGGTCCAGGCCCGCCAGCGCGCTGCTTGAAAACAGGGTGTCGATCAGGCGGAAGTCGCCCTTGCCGTAGATGTCGGCCGCATCCTGGTAGGTGATGGCGCGCGCGAAGGACTTCG
>QPLR01000168.1 GCA_003665935.1 Halobellus sp. Atlit-31R
TGCGTTCGCGGTCCAGGTGCAGGAAGGCGTTGTGGCTGCTCGCGTCGATGCGGTCGAGGTAGTGCGTGGTGAGGTCGACGCTCGACACCTGCTTCGATTGCAGGAGCGCGGACAGCTCTTTGATGGTCTTGTTATGCATGTGCGTTCGATTCGTGAAAACAGGGGCGGGCTTACTCGATGACCTTCGGGACCAGGTACAGGCCGTCCTGCGCCTTCGGCGCCGGCGCCTGGTAGTCCTCGCGGCGGTACTCTTCGGTCACCACGTCGTCGCGCAGGCGCAGCGGCAGGGCCATGATGGCGGCCAGCGGCTGTGACAGCGGCGCGACACCCGTCGTGTCCACCGCCTGCATCTGCTCGGCCAGGGCGAAGATACCGTTCAGCTCAGCCAGCGCGGTTTCCGCATGGGCCTCATCCATCTCGAGCTGGGCCAGGTTGGCGATGCGTTTTACGTCTGAAAGTGTCAGGGACATGGCAATGGGCGCGGCGCGGGCCGCGTTCAGAAAGTGTGGTTGGGCTAATAATGAAAGTTGGCAAGAGGTCAGCGAACGGCGCGCTATGGCCGATAAAAGCTTGGTAACACCGCCGATCTCACCTCGGAATTGGACGGTAAAACCGCCCGTTTTCAGCATTTAATCGACAAATTATAA
>QPLR01000169.1 GCA_003665935.1 Halobellus sp. Atlit-31R
CGCGCCGGTCATCATCGCGGAAGACGCCGACGTCGCCCTGGCCGTCAAGGCGCCCGGCGCCGCCAAGTTCCGCAATGCCGGCCAGGTGTGCATCTCGCCGACCCGCTTCCTGGTCCACAACGCGATCAAGGACGAGTTCACCCGCGCCCTGGTCCAGCACGCCGAAGGTCTGAAGCTGGGCGACGGCCTGGCGGAGGGTACCACCCTCGGCCCGCTGGCCAACGCCCGCCGCCTGAGCGCAATGGCGAAGGTGGTCGAGGACGCCCAGGCCAAGGGCGCCAAGCTCGCCACCGGCGGCCAGCGCGTCGGCGATTCGGGTAACTTCTTCGCGCCGACCGTGCTGGCCGACGTGCCCTTGGGCGCCAGCGTGTTCAACGACGAGCCTTTCGGCCCGGTCGCGGCGGTGCGTGGCTTCGACAGCCTGGAAGAAGCAATCAGCGAGGCCAATCGCCTGCCGTACGGCCTGGCCGGCTATGCCTTCACCCGCTCGATCAAGAACGCCCAGCTCTTGATGAATCGCGTGGAGGTCGGCATGCTGTGGATCAACCAGCCGGCTACCCCGAGCGCCGAGCTGCCCTTCGGCGGCATCAAGGATTCGGGCTACGGCTCGGAAGGCGGTCCGGAAGCGTTGGAGGGCTACCTGAAC
>QPLR01000170.1 GCA_003665935.1 Halobellus sp. Atlit-31R
CCGTTGACGTTCCAGACTGTTTCCTTCAGGCCCCAGTACACGTTGTGCTGTGCCTTCTTGTTCGTCGTTTCTCCCTTCGAATATTTGCCGCTCTGGGTCCAGAGCACGACATAGTCTCCTTTCTTAACCTCCAGCTGAGGGAAGAAGAAGACGTGGCGAAGCTTGTTAGACGGTGCTTCATCGGAGCCGTACGCGCTGTCGGTAAGAAGGTAGTCGCCGAGATTGCAGTCGGCGTTAACCGCAAGGAAGACGTGTTCACTTTGCACGTTGCCAGTATTGTTAATGGAAATAAGTTTCAGCATTGCTATCCCTAGTTTGTTGTCATGGAAACATCGTCCGACTAGCAAATGGGTGCAGCGTAGAAAATTGCAAGTCCGACAGGCAACCGCTTACTTACCTGATTAGGTCGAGCTCATTGATGTTATTTTTCCTGTATAAACACAAGCAGGAAATAGCAAATAGTTGCAAAATAGAATCACGTCAGTTCAGAATGCTCGCAGGATAGTTTTGTGGGACTGATATGCCATTCATCGCTTTAAATAGTAACAATGGAGAAGTCACTGCTTCGCACTGTCGAGACGAGTTCCTTCGCACGCACATCGTACGTTCAGGCTTCAAATGTGCATTTTGCTTCTGTATGTACTA
>QPLR01000171.1 GCA_003665935.1 Halobellus sp. Atlit-31R
GAAGAGCAGGATGCGCCGAAGCGCTTCATCCGCGTGCTGAAGGACGTCGAGATCCGCCAGGGCGAAGGCAAGAACGAAAAGTGGGCGCGCCTGTCGCCCTACGACGGCTTCAAGCTCGACTTCTTCATCGAATTCAACCACCCGGCGGTGGACGGCACCATGCAGCGCGCCGCGGTCGACTTCGGCGACGTCTCCTACGTGCACGACGTGGCGCGCGCCCGTACCTTCGGCTTCATGCAGGACGTGGAAACCCTGCGCGGCATGGGCCTGGCGCGCGGCGGCTCGCTGGAAAACGCGATCGTGATGGACGAGTACCGGATCCTGAACGCGGATGGCCTGCGCTACGAAGACGAATTCGTGCGCCACAAGATCCTGGATGCGATCGGCGACCTGTACATCGTGGGTCACCCGCTGCTGGCCAGCTACACGGCGCACAAGTCGGGGCACGTGCTCAACAACGAACTGCTGCGCAAGCTGCTGGCGCAGACGGATGCCTACGAGTGGGTGGAGTTCGATTCGCTGGGCGAGGCGCCGCCGTCGTATCTGCGGCAGATGACGAGGGAGTGGGCGCAGACCTGAGGGGTTTACATAGAAAATTGGATTCCCGCCTTCGCGGGAATGAAGGCTCGGCTGTTGGTAGTACT
>QPLR01000172.1 GCA_003665935.1 Halobellus sp. Atlit-31R
TGATCACGTTGATGCCGTTGAAGCGCGCGGTCGAGGAACCGTGCGAGACGATGCTGATCTGCGGCGGCTGGCCTTTGCCGTCGAAGAAGGAACCGCCCATGCGCCAGTCGCGCTCGTCGCAGATGGCCGTGCAGGCGTTCCAGAATTCCTGGGTGTTGGCCTGGTAGGCGACGTCTTCCAGCATCGGGCCGATCTTGCCGTCCTTGATTTCATAGAACAGCTGGCCGCCGAACTGGAAGTTGTAGCGCTGCTGGTCGATCGAGAACGAACCGTCGCCGACGATGTAGATGCCCTTCTTGATGTCCTTGACCATCTCGTCCGGGGTCAGCTTCTTCTTGCCGGCGGCCAGCGAGACGTTCGGCATGCGCTGGAACTGCACCGAGTTCCACGAGTCGGCGTACGAGCAGCCGTGCGATTCCTTTTCGCCGATGATGTGGGCCTGGTCGCGCGTGGCCTGGTAATTCACCAGCACGCCGTTGCGGATGATGTCCCACTTCTTGGCGCGCACGCCCTCGTCGTCGTAGCCGATCAGGCCGAGCGAGCCCGGGGTGGTGCGGTCCGCAACGAAGTTCACGCGCTCGGAGCCATACTTGAATTTCTTGCTTTCCCACTTGTCGAGCGAGGCGAAGCTGGTGCCGGCGTAG
>QPLR01000173.1 GCA_003665935.1 Halobellus sp. Atlit-31R
ACCGCGCTCGTCTGCGAGCGCCTGGAAGAGCGCGGCGAGACGCTCGACTATTGCCTGGTGGGCGAACCCACCTCCTCGCACGTGCTGGGCGACACCATCAAGAACGGGCGCCGCGGTTCGCTTTCGGGCCACCTGGTGATCAAGGGCATCCAGGGCCACATCGCCTACCCGCACCTGGCGCGCAACCCGATCCACCAGGCCGCGCCGGCGCTGGCCGAGCTGGCCGCCGAGGTCTGGGACGAAGGCAATGAATACTACCTGCCTACCAGCTGGCAGGTCTCGAACATCCAGGCCGGCACCGGCGCCAACAACGTGATCCCGGGCAGCCTGGGCCTCGACTTCAACTTCCGCTTCTCGACCGCCAGCACGGCCGACGGCCTGGAAGCGCGCGTGCACGCGATCCTCGACCGCCACGGTCTGGACTACGAGCTGGAATGGACCCTGTCCGGCCAGCCGTTCCTGACGCCGAAAGGCCTGCTGTCGGACGCGCTGTGCAGCGCGATCTTCGACGAACTCGGCGTGCAGACCGAACTGTCGACCACCGGCGGGACCTCCGACGGCCGCTTCATCGCCCGCATCTGTCCGCAGGTGATAGAATTCGGGCCTCCGAACGCCAGCATTCACAAGATCGACGAACACATCG
>QPLR01000174.1 GCA_003665935.1 Halobellus sp. Atlit-31R
TCTGCGCGCCTTCAAGGGCGGCCGCGGGGGCGTGGCGGCGCCGTCGGCCAACAAATTCGGCGCGGTCAGCCCGACCCTGGCCCAGCACGTGCGCGACGAGTTCGGTCACGACGGCAGCGTGGCCATGGTGCTGGACGGCGGAGCGTCGCAGGTCGGCATCGAATCGACCATCGTCGACCTGTCGCGCCTGGCCACCCACGGCCCGGTGCTGCTGCGCCCCGGCCACATCAGCGCGGACGCCATCGCCGCCGTGATCGACCAGCTGCCGAGCGCACCCGATGCGGCAGCGCCGCGCGCTTCCGGCACGCTGGAATCGCATTACGCGCCGCACACCCCGGTCGCCATGCAGGACAGCGGCCAGCTGCGCCAGACCAAGGCACTGTCGATCAACAAGATCGGCCACGCGATGCACGACCTCGACCCGGTTTTCAATGCCTTCACCCGCGACCCGAAGTTGGCGGCCGTGGCGCGTGACCTGGGTCTGGAGCAGCCGCAGGTCTGGCAATCCATGTACATCTTCAAGCAGCCAGGCATCGGCGGCGAGGTGCGCTGGCACCAGGACGCGAGCTTCTTCGACAGCGATCCAATTACCGTCACCACCTTCTGGTTCGCGCTGGAAGACGCGACGGTCGACAATGGCTGC
>QPLR01000175.1 GCA_003665935.1 Halobellus sp. Atlit-31R
GTCGTCAAACCCGCGCGCCTGCTGCTGGCCGACCTGATGATGTTCGGCCGCCGCTGACCTCTTTAATTAGGGTCAGAGTCGAATTATTCGCCAAGATCTTGGGCTCATCTGCTCACGGATTATTGATCGTAACAACGATCAATTGATTCAGGGATCCTGCTCGATAATTTGACTCTGACCCTCATTGTTTGGGGCTTGCTTTCAGCCAGACAAAATGAGGGTCAGAGTCAAATTATTTGCCAAGAACTTTGCGTCAATGGTGTTCTGATAGGGTTTCATGTTGTCGGGCAGTTTATGGTGAGATTTTGGCGAATAATTCGACTCTGACCCCAATTGTTTGGGTGCGGCTCGTGTCCGGTAAGAAGCCGCGGGATATGGCACAATGAAGCTCCAATCGAACGCTTGACCACAAAATGAAACCATTCGAAACGAATCTTTCCTCCCTGGCTGTCGCACGCGATGTGCTGCTGACGCCATTCGGCCTCGACGAGGGCAAGCTGCTCTATGCGCTGGGCTCGATGTTCACGCACAAGGTCGATTACGCAGACCTGTATTTCCAGTTCACCAAGAGCGAAGGCTGGAGCCTGGAAGAGGGCATCGTCAAGACCGGCAGCTTCTCGATCGACCAGGGCGTCGGCGTGCG
>QPLR01000176.1 GCA_003665935.1 Halobellus sp. Atlit-31R
TTTTCATTTTTCACTCCTGTTGACGGTACAGCACGGTCACGATGGCATGGTGGATAAAGATGGAATAAGATTTCGCATCAGGACTGCCCGCTACCGCGGCTGCGCCTATTTCAAACGCGCGTCCAGGGAACTGAAGCTACCCATGCGGCCAAGCAGGCTGGCAAACGGGAGTCCAGCTAGGCTCGCCCCCCGCAGCCATACAGCCTACTTTCCGTCGCGCGGATGGAAATGCTTCGACTTGTCCTTATCGGCGCGCATCTTACTGCCCTTTTTCTTGTCCTTTTCGGCGGAGGTTTGGACCGCCTCGGCTTTCGACTGTTCGTCGGTTTGCTCTGGTGCATCGGCTTTTTTGTCTGCCGGATGGTCCTTTGCGGCCCTTTTTTGCGGCATCATCCCGGTTTTCTCCTGGAGATGGGAATGCGGCTGCACCGGTTTGGCTTCGCCTTTCTTGGCCTGTGCATCGCCAGGGTCCACCGGCGCGGCGGCGAACGCCACAGGGGCGGCGGCGCAAACAACAGCGGCGAGAAGCAATGCAGGAAGGGAGCTTACGGATTTCATGTGATTCTCCTTTAACAGTGGATACAACAGTGTGAAAATATCGAGTCAGTCTGAACGGGCTCCTGAGCTACTCGTAGCCAGCCC
>QPLR01000177.1 GCA_003665935.1 Halobellus sp. Atlit-31R
CCGCGTCGCGCTGCTTCTGCTCGGCGGGCGCCGGCGGCGGGCCGACGTCCAGCGTGGCCACGCCGGTGCCCGGGGGCGTTTCGGCATAGTAGTACTCGCCGTTGGCCAGGATCAGCCCCGGCGGCACTTCGCGCTCGACGACTTCCTCGCCCTTGAGCGCCTTGCTCATGTAGCCGATCCAGATCGGCAGGGCCAGGCCGCCGCCGGTCTCGCGGTTGCCGAGGTTCTTCGGCTGGTCGTAGCCGATCCAGGCGATGCCCACCAGCTTCGGGTTGTAGCCGGCGAACCAGGCGTCGATCGAATCGTTGGTGGTGCCGGTCTTGCCCGCGATGTCGGTGCGCTTGAGCGACAGGGCCTTGGTCGCGGTGCCGTGGCGCACCACGTCCTTGAGCATGCTGTCGACCAGGAAGGCGTTGCGCGCGTCAATCACGCGGTTGGCCTCGACGCCGGCGCGCTCGGGACGCGCCTCCGACAGCACCTTGCCGTCGCTGTCGGTCACCTTCGAGATGATGTAGGGGCTGATGCGGTAGCCGCCGTTCGCGAACACGGCATAGGCGCCCGCCATCTGCAGCGGCGTGGTGGAACCCGCGCCCAGGGCCAGGGTGAGGTAGGCCGGGTTGCGCTCGGCGTCGAAGCCGAAGC
>QPLR01000178.1 GCA_003665935.1 Halobellus sp. Atlit-31R
CCTGTCGCACAAGCCGGGCCCGATGAAGCTCGACACCGGCGAGACCGTGGGCGAGCACATCGGCCTCTCGTTCTACACGCTGGGCCAGCGCAAGGGCATCGGCATCGGCGGCCTGAAGTCGCGCAAGAACGCGGACGGCACCAGCGAACCGTGGTTCGTGGCGCGCAAGGACGTCGCCAGCAATACGCTGTACATCGTGCAGGGTCACGACCATCCGTGGCTGCTGTCGCCGCAGCTCGAAGCAGGCCAGGCCAGCTGGGTTGCGGGCGAAGCGCCGGCCACTGGAAGCGCCCTGTCTGCCAAGACCCGCTACCGCCAGGCCGACGTGGCCTGCATGGTCAACTCGGCCGCGGGCGAGCGTTTCGCCCTGTCCTTCGAGGAACCGCAGTGGGCGGTCACGCCGGGCCAGTCGGCCGTGCTGTATGACGGCGACGTGTGCCTGGGCGGCGGGATCATCGATACGGCCTCTGCCACCTGATCCTTGCAGGCGCCACGCGCCCTGCAACGCAGCGCCGAACTCGCTGCACGGAAAAGCCGCTCTGCCTGCCCGGGAGCAGCTTTTTGTTTCATGGTCGAAAATTGCCCTGACAAGCTTTGTCTCGCACGGACCACGAATTGATAACGGGATGACATCGCAAAC
>QPLR01000179.1 GCA_003665935.1 Halobellus sp. Atlit-31R
TCCGAGGGTGCAGGCCTTCATCGACTGGTTGCTCGCATGCGATTAGCGCCCGCTCAGCCCTGCATCGAGAAGCGCCAAAATGCAATGCCGGTGCAGACGCGCACACTTGCGGTGCGGCTGTCATCGCGCTTATCATTGGCCGCTCAATCCAGATTGTTACCATCCAGACACTACGGCTTTCACAACCGTCCAGCCCGGGAGCATGTATGATGCGCGGGCAAAAGCCACTTATATATAGAGCACCCGAGAAACACTATGACCAAATCCCTCATCATCGCCGAGAAGCCGTCGGTCGCGAACGACATCGCGAAGACGCTGGGTGGCTTCACCAAGCACGATGAGTACTTCGAATCCGACGAATACGTCCTGTCGTCCGCCGTCGGCCACCTGCTCGAGATCGCGGTGCCCGAGGAGTACGACGTCAAGCGCGGCAAATGGATCTTCACGCACCTGCCGATGATTCCGCCGTACTTTGCACTGAACCCGATCGCCAAGACCGAGTCGCGCCTCAAGGTGCTGAACAAGCTGATCAAGCGCAAGGACGTCACCACCCTGATCAACGCATGCGACGCGGGGCGCGAAGGTGAACTCATCTTCCGCCTGATCGCGCAGAACGCGAAAGCCAAGCAGCCGGTCAAGC
>QPLR01000180.1 GCA_003665935.1 Halobellus sp. Atlit-31R
CTTCGTTGTGCAGGGTCGCATTGGTGACGGTGACGCCGCCCACCGACACCGGCTGCAGGCGCGCCACCGGGGTGATCGCCCCGGTACGGCCCACCTGCACGTCGATGGCCGCGACGGTCGTCAGCGCTTCCTCGGCCGGGAATTTATGGGCCAGCGCAAAGCGCGGCGCGCGCGAGACGAATCCCAGCGCGGCCTGGTCGGCCACGCGGTCGACCTTGTACACCACGCCGTCGATCTCGTACGGCAGTCCCGCGCGACGCTCGCCGATGCTGCGGTAGTAGCCGAGCAGGCCGTCGCCGCCGGTGACCACGGCGCGCTCTTTCGAGACCGGCAGGCCGAGGCGGTCGAACCATTCGAGCACGCCCGAGTGGGTTTCCGGCAGCTCGGCGCCTTCCAGGAGTCCGATGCCGTAGGCGAAGAAGCGCAGCTTGCGCTGGGCGGTGATGCGTGCATCGAGCTGGCGCAGGCTGCCGGCGGCGGCGTTGCGCGGGTTGGCGAATTCCTTCTGGCCGGCGTCGCGCTGGCGCGCGTTCAGGCGCGCGAAATCGTCCTTGAACATCAGGACTTCGCCGCGCACTTCCAGCACCGCGGGAACATCGCTGCCGTGCAGGCGCAGAGGAATCACTTTCACGGTGCGGA
>QPLR01000181.1 GCA_003665935.1 Halobellus sp. Atlit-31R
GCAGGCGGGCGCCCACTACATCTTTGCGACCCACCATTTTGCCGCCCATCCGGGCGGAAGCGTACGCATCGGCGACGGCGTGGACAGCGAGCTGCGCGCCGCGCCGGGCCTGTTCGTGTGCGATGCCTCGGTGATTCCGCAGCCCTGGGGACTGCCGCCGACCCTGACCCTGCTGGCCCTGGGCAAGCGGCTGGGCGCTCACCTCGGTAGCGATGCGCTCAGTAGTGGGGCGGTTTCTCGTTGACCGGTCCCTGGCGGCTGGACTGCAGGGTACGGACGTGGTCCGCCAGCGCGGCGACCATGGCTTCGAGCTGGTCGATGCGGCGACCCTGGCGGTAGATGGTCTGGTTCAGCGTCTCGACCAGGTCTTCCTGGTGTGCGATCTTGATCTCGATGTCGACGAATCGATCGTTGATCGGGTCTTCCTGGCTCATTGGCTGCTCCCGGGGCAAAGCCGGCATTATGCCATCCCGGTGCGCAGCCAGAGCCAAGTCTGGCTTCAGACCCAGGGCGCGTAGTCCATCCCGTTCTGGATCGCGCCGATGACCTGTGCCTGGTTCTCCGGGCTTTCGCTGAAATCGACCAGGATCTGTTCGCGGCTGCCGCTGGCGATGCGGCCTTCCCAGTAGACGTAGCCGG
>QPLR01000182.1 GCA_003665935.1 Halobellus sp. Atlit-31R
CAGTGTGTTTTTTGGTGAAAAACATGTATAGATGACTTAAGTTGCGGTGCGGTTGTGCGCAGTTATGAGTTCGGCTGCTTCGAGCAGCGAACCCACTATACCATCAGAATTAATTTCTTGTATAGGCCGTCCGTGGTTATAACCATATGGCACCGTGAGCACGAAACAACCCGCCGCACGCGCCGCTTCCGCGTCGTTGGACGAGTCGCCGATCGCCACCACCTGCGTGGGTGACAGGTCCAGCGCAGCGCAGGCGCCCAGCAGCGGCATCGGGTCGGGCTTCTTCTTCGCAAAGGAATCGCCGCCGAAGACGCGTTCGAAATACGGCGCCAGGCCTTTCTGGTCCAGCAGCGGCAGGGTGAAGGCGATCGGCTTGTTGGTCACGCAGACCAGGCGCAGGCCCTGCTCGCGCATGGCCTGCAAGCCTTCGGTGACGCCGTCGAACAGCGTACTGTAGTTGCCATTGATGGCGAGATAGTGGCGCTGGTAGCCGGCCAGGGCTTGGTCGAAAACCGCGTCCACGCGCGCCGCATCCCAGTCGAGCAGCAGCGCGTTGCGCACCAGTTTTTCGGAGCCCTTGCCGACCAGCGGCTTGATGGTTTCCTGCGTGATGGGCGCAAGGCCCAGGTCGGCGCGCA
>QPLR01000183.1 GCA_003665935.1 Halobellus sp. Atlit-31R
AAGTATGCATATCCCGCGCGAAGCGGGTGTTTACGCGGCTTCGCTCAGGGGCAGGCTGATGCGGTTGCGGCCCATGTGCTTGGCCCGGTACAGGGCGGCATCGGCGGTGGCGACCAGCTGGCTGGCATTGTTGTCCGGGCTGGCGATGGCAGTAGCGGCGCCGATCGAGACCGTGACGTGGCGCGTCGGCGCGGTCGACGGCAGCTGCAGCTGCTCCACGCGGCAGCGGATGCGCTCGGCGACGATGGCCGCGCCCTTGAGCGACTGGTTGGGCAGGATCACGGCAAATTCCTCGCCGCCGTAGCGCGCCACCAGGTCGTTGGCGCGCAGCGCATGCGCCTGCAGCGTGGCGGCCACCGCCTGCAGGCACCCGTCGCCGGCGGCGTGGCCGAGCAGGTCGTTGTACAGCTTGAAATGGTCGACGTCGAGCACCAGCAGCGACAGCGGGCGGGCGGTGCGGATCGCGCGCTGCCATTCGCGTTCGAGGCAGGCGTCGAACTGGCGCCGGTTGGCGATGCCGGTCAGGCCATCGATGTAGGAACGCGCGCGCAGCGATTCGGCGTGGTCCAGCAGGCGGCGCTCGCGGTCGAAGGCCCCGCTGACGTCGCGGATCTCGACCAGGCAGAAGCGCTCGCCG
>QPLR01000184.1 GCA_003665935.1 Halobellus sp. Atlit-31R
AGGTACAGCACCGTGCGGAACGGCGCCCCCATCCAGGTGAAGGTCATGAACAGCACCGCGGCCGAGAGACCGCCGATCAGGCCGACCGCCAGCTCGATGTCGATGAAGCGCGACAGCACGTCCTCGTCGCGCACGTATTTCGAGAAGTGCGCCCCGACGCCCATGGCGAACAGGTAGCAGCCGATGATGGTGGAAAACTGCAGCACCGAGTCGCCCAGCAGGTAGCTCGACAATGCACCAGCAATCAACTCGTAGGCCAGTCCGCAGGATGCGACAACGAACACCGACAGGATCAGAATTTTTTTGGTCATTGAACAACTTTTGTTCTAAGATCGCTGTGCTGCAATCCGATTATTTTCTTTGGAGAATGTTGTGCCCGCCATCCTAAACTATGTGCTGCATCTTGCGACGGCGATCGCGCTGGTTCTGGCATTTTTTGTGGTGTACACGCGGGTCACGCCTTATGACGAAGTGCTGCTCATCCGCCAGGGCAACTGCGCCGCCGCGGTCTCGCTGGGCGGCACCCTGCTCGGCTTCTCGGTGACGATCGCCTCGGCACTGATGCACACCGACGACTACTACGAGTTCTGTGGCTGGGCCGCCCTGGCCATGCTCATCCAGGTGCTGGTGTTCGAG
>QPLR01000185.1 GCA_003665935.1 Halobellus sp. Atlit-31R
TAGCGCGCGCCGTCGTTGTCGTCGACGTTGAGGATCAGGGTCGAATTGACTTTCATGGTTCGGTTCCGTCTTGGCTGTGCTGCGGGAAGCTTCGCGGCAAGGTCAGCGTAAAGGTCGAGCCCTCGCCCACCGTGCTGGCGACATCAACGCGTCCATGCAGCAGTTCGGCCAGTTTGCGGCACAGCGGCAGGCCGAGGCCGGTGCCCTTGCTGCGCCGCTGGAGCGGATGCTCGATCTGGCTGAACTCTTCAAAAATCAGTTGCAGGTTTTCCGCGCTGATGCCGATCCCGGTGTCCGTCACGGCAAAGGCAATCGCGTCCTGCTGTGCATCATAGGTGGCCGAGACCCGCACCGAGCCGCGCTCGGTGAACTTGAGCGCGTTCGAGATGAAGTTGCGCAGGATCTGGGAGATCTTGCCCTCATCGGAATCGAAGGCCTCGGTGAATTCGCCCGGCTCGAAGATCAGCTCGACGCGGCCTTCGTCGACCAGCGGCCGCAGCATCCCCTTGAGCGCGCGGAACAGGTGGTCGATCACGACCGGCGCCAGCTGCACGTCGACCTTGCCGGCCTCGATCTTGGCCAGGTCGAGCAAGTCGTTGACCAGCTCGGACAGGTCGTTGGCCGCAGTGGCGATGA
>QPLR01000186.1 GCA_003665935.1 Halobellus sp. Atlit-31R
GTCCGAGTTCGCGTGGACGAAGTCGGTGATGCGGCGCCACGCCGCGGTCTGTTTCGGCGTGTACAGGCCGGGGCAGCCGGGCGTGATGCGGGCGTCGGCGCAGACGCAGGTCATCTCCGCCATGACGAGTGCCGCCCCGCCCAGCGCGCGCGCGCCCAGGTGCATCAGGTGGAAGTCGCCGACGCTGCCGTCGACGGCCGAATACTGGGCCATGGGCGAGACGATCACGCGGTTCTTGAGCAGCACGCTGCGCACTTTGTAGGGCGTGAACATGGGGGGCGTCGGTTCGCCGGGCGCCGGCACCCCGGCCTGCGCCGCCGCCCGGTGCGCGAACCAGCGCTCGAAGCCGGCCACGTACTCCGGATCACGCAGGCGCAGGGTTTCGTGCGACAGGCGCTGGCTGCGCGTGAGCAGCGAATACGCGAACTGCTCGGCCTGCATCGCCGTGTAGCGCTGGACGTTCTCGAACCACTCCATGGAATTGCGCGCCGCGCTTTGCAGCTTGAGCACTTCGACCCGGCGCGCTTCCTCGTACCGGTTCAATGCGTCTTCCATGGGAAGTGCCGGATCGCCGAGGCAGCGCGCCAGCTCGATCGCGTCTTCCAGCGCCAGCTTGGTGCCCGAGCCGATCGAG
>QPLR01000187.1 GCA_003665935.1 Halobellus sp. Atlit-31R
CTGCTGCAGCGGCTGGCTTCGCGGTAGCGACCGAGGCTGCCACTGCCGGCGCCGCGGCGGCCGGCAGGCTCGCGGCGGTAGGTGCGGTCGCGGCGACGCGCTCGTTGAGCTCAACACGCTGGCCAGGCAGATCGACCTTCACAACGAGATTGCTCGGGGCGGCCGCTTGCGACAGCAGCTGCTGCCAGGTGCCCTTGCCGCTGACCTTCAGCAGCTTCTTGCGCAGGTCCGGCTTAGCGTAGGTGACGTGGAAGTCGCCGGGGACGATGTCGTCCACTAGATCCTCGACGGTGATCGACTTGTAATTCACCTCGATCACCGCGTTGGTTTTGCGGTTGTCGACGAAGCCGGCGTGCGATGCACTGGCTGCGAACCAGAGAGCTACTGCAACAGCAATTTTGTTCATTTTCATCTTATGCACTCTTCAATATTTCCAGGTTCGTACATACCGCCAGTACCGCGGCGTGCGGGCGAGGATCACGCCCCCGCGGAGCCAGTAGCGCGCCCGGCGCCACAGCCACTGCATGGAGCGGCCTCGAAACGACATGTACAAGCTCATGCCCGCGTAAAGCACCAGGAAGATGATCGTCACGTAGTGGAAGACGATCGCCGAGAGCAGGATGGGAAAGATGAC
>QPLR01000188.1 GCA_003665935.1 Halobellus sp. Atlit-31R
GAGCGGCGGGCAGACTAACGACGCCGCGGTGGACAACGATAGCGTACGAGGGACGGTGTACTCAGCTCATCCGTAAGTGTCCGACCGTCGCGCGACAGACGAAAATGAGCTGCATGTACTCGTGTTTGTCCTTCACCAGATACCTCTGCTAACAGTGCTAGCTCACGACCACGCCTGACAGCTGCACGTACCGGCCCCGAGCTTTCATAGTAAGAGATTTTATTGCTGCGTAGTTCTAGTACTGAGTCGTTAAGAGCGCTACCGCAGTCGACAGGGCGCATGTTCCACTCGCCTTGGAATTCACGTGGCACCTTCCCCAGTGTCTCCGCGGTAGCGCCTGTGCTTGCGAAAATCGTTAGAAGTAGCGTCAGTAGTAGCTACATCGGGATTCCAGGTTGATAGCTAATAGGATGAGCCTGCATCCTATCGCACCTCATGCTTCACAGCTGCTCGCGTGGAGTATAGAGGCTGCTTGTAACGACGACAC
Organism: Halobellus sp. Atlit-31R; assembly: GCA_003665935.1. Taxonomy (GTDB): domain Archaea; phylum Halobacteriota; class Halobacteria; order Halobacteriales; family Haloferacaceae; genus Haloquadratum. Next base: position 488 of record QPLR01000188.1, read on the forward strand.
CGACGAGTGGCAGCGGCTGCCCGCAGCATCTGACCGAGTCCGGAAGGAGTGGCTACCGAGACATCTGCTAGGCGCAGAATTCATTGATGACCGAGTACAGGGCTAAGTCATACTTAAAGTACGATTGTCAACAAGGTGGTTAGA
>QPLR01000189.1 GCA_003665935.1 Halobellus sp. Atlit-31R
GCCGCCGACCACCATGCTGACGCTGCGCAGGGCCGGCGCCACGAAGGGCAGCGCCACCTCGTCGAGTTCGAGCACGCGGCGCTGGGCGGCGCTGCTCATCGGCCCGGCGTGCACGCGCACGGCGCTGTCCTCGCGCAGGGTCTTGGCCGCCTCGCGCACAGCCTCATGATGCTGGCGGCGCGCTTCGTCGTGCTGATGGCGCAGGCGTCCGCTGCTGTTTCCGCTGCGCTCCTTTTGCCGTCCCAGCAGGATCCTGGCCTGGTTGGCCGCCTTGCCGTCGCGGGCGCCCTGCGCCTGGCGGCGCTGCTGGCGCTCCTGCTGCTCGCGCATGGCCCGCTCGTCGCGCTGCAAGGCCTGGCGCGCATGTTCGAGTTCGCGCAGGGCGCCGGCCTGCTCGGCGGCGCGCGCTTCCAGGTAGAACGCGTAGTCGCCGCCATAGCTGCGCAGGCCTTGCGGCGACAGCTCGACGATGCGTTCCATCTGCGCCAGCAAGGCGCGGTCGTGGCTGACCACGATCAGCCCGCCGCGCCAGGCACGCAGCTGCTGCGCCAGGGCCGCGCGGCTCGGGACGTCGAGGTGGTTGGTGGGCTCGTCCAGGATCAGGAAGTCCGCGCCGGAGAGCATCGCGCCC
>QPLR01000190.1 GCA_003665935.1 Halobellus sp. Atlit-31R
CAGGAGCGAGGCGATCACCGCGCCGCAGCCGATGAAGAAGGTCTGCATGGCATAGCCGGCCGTCTGCTGCGAGGCGTCCAGCTTGTCGCCGACGAACGCGCGGAACGGTTCCATCGACACGTTGATGGCGGCATCCATCAGCCACAGCACGGCCACCGCCATCCATAGGGTGGCGGAATTGGGCATCAGGAACAGCGCGATCGCGGCCAGCACGGCGCCGATGAAGAAGAAGGGACGACGGCGGCCCCACTTCGGGTGCCAGGTGTTGTCGCTCAGGTAGCCGATCACGGGCTGCACCAGGAGGCCTGTCACCGGCGCGGCGAGCCAGAACAGGGCCAGGTCGTCGGGGTTGGCGCCCAGCGTCGAGAAGATGCGGCTGGTGTTGGCGTTCTGCAGTGCGAAGCCGAACTGGATGCCGAAGAAGCCGAAGCTCATGTTCCAGAGCTGCCAGAACGACAGGCGTGGCTTGAGCACGCCGGTTTGCATATCCATGTATGTCCCCAAAGTGGCCCGGACCTGGCGGGCTCTCGTGTGATGCAGGCTGCCTCGAACAGGCCAGCCTACAGGTAGCTGTAGCAAAATAACATGGCGGTTTCTGAGTGTCAATCGAAGAGCTCTCATAGTAGAAT
>QPLR01000191.1 GCA_003665935.1 Halobellus sp. Atlit-31R
AACGCAACCTGGTGCTCAAGACCGCCAGTGCGGAACTGGACAAGAAGATCAGCCAGATCAAGACCCTGAAGGAAGAAATCGAGGCCCTGAAGGCGCGCCAGCAGGCGGTCGAAGACCTGCAGGGCGACCGCAATCAGCCGGTCTACCTGCTCGACGAACTGGTGCGCCAGACCCCGGCTGACGGCGAAGAACGGAGCCACGTCGAGGCCGCGGCCCAGGCCCACCGCCTGTACGTGCGCGCGGCGCGCGATGTGGTCGAGCTGGCGCATGCCGACCAGACCATCGGCGCCAACGCCATGATCAAGCCGGAAGCCGCGTCTTCCGTCCTGGTGCAGCGCATGACGATGCTCGCCAGGCTCGAGCGCCAGATGTCCGAGCAGGCGTCGAACAGCGCCGCCGCCGACTTCCGCTTGAGCGCCGGCCTGATGCCCTACATCGTGCTGCTGGCGGTCGGGGTCTCGCTGGCGATCACGGTGGCGGTGCGGCGCGTGCTGCTGCGCGAGATCCGCGGCATCGGCGCCGCCGCGCTGGGACTGGCAAGCGGCGACCTGACCGTGGGCGAGCGGGTCTACGGCGAGGACGAGATCGGCGAGACCTCGCGCGCGCTCGACGCCGGCATCCGCAACCT
>QPLR01000192.1 GCA_003665935.1 Halobellus sp. Atlit-31R
TCAACAGGTGCAGCGGCGTGCGATGGCCGGCCAGGTAGTCGTCCACGCACTGCAGCACGATCGGGCTGCGGTGGCGGTCGGCGGTGGCGGCGATCTCGTCGCGCGTCATCCACAAGGTGCGCAGGATGCCCTCGTCGAGGGGCTGGTCCAGCTCGCGGCCGGCGTGGCCGCAGAAGGTGAAGCGCAGGTAGGTGACGTCGGTGCCGCGCGATTTCGAATGGTAGCGCGACATGTACATCCCCACCAGCGCGGTCGGGATGAATTCGTGCGCGGTCTCTTCGAGGGATTCGCGCACCACCGCCTGCTCGAGCGATTCGTGCGGGTCGAGGTGGCCGGCCGGCTGGTTCAGCTTCACGCCTTCGCTCGTCTCTTCCTCGATCAGCAGGAAACGTCCATCGCGCTGGATGATCGCAGCGACAGTCACGGATGGTTTGAAGATATCGGTCATGCGCGTCCTTGAAAATGAGCCGGTATTTTACCTTGACAGCGGGAACCTCTGCTCATCCATGCCCGCTACGGTGCGCTTGCCTGTCGTTAAATGGCCTTGATTTATTGCAAACAACCCGCGCGTGACGCTGGTCCCGGCTGCAGCTTTTCGCGACAATCGAATATTAATTTTTTAGTATT
>QPLR01000193.1 GCA_003665935.1 Halobellus sp. Atlit-31R
GGCATGCCGGCGCCGTCGTCGGTCACGGCGATGCGGACGTAGTCGCCGGGCGGCAGCAGACCATCGGGCGGCTGGGCATTTCCGGCCTCGAACAGCAGCTGGCCGCTGTCGTCCATGGCGTCGCGCGCATTGATGGCCAGGTTCAGCAGCGCCATCTCCATCTGGTTGGCGTCCGCGAACACGCGCGCGCAGTCGGGCGCGACCTCGAAGCGCAGGCCAATGCGCGAGCCGACCGAGGCCGCCACCAGTTCGCGCACGCCATCGAACAAGGCGCTCACCTCGGCCGGACGCAGGTCCAGGTTCTGGTTGCGCGCAAAGGCCAGCAGCTGGCCGGCCAGCTTGGCGCCGTTGGGCGCGTCGCTGCCGGCCACCACGGACGGTGCGATGGCGGCCAGCGCGTCGGCCGGTGTCTCCGCGCGCGGCGCGGCGCTCCGCAGCGGCATCGGCTCGGCGGCAAGCCGGTCGGCCAGCCGGGCGCCGAAATCGACCGGCAGTTCGGCATGCCCAGGCTCGTCGCGCAGGGCGTCGCCGATGCGGTGATACAGGTCCCATGCCTGACGCCCGTCCGTTTCGCGCAGGGCTGCCAGCGCGAGCTCGAGGTCGGCGTCCGGCAGTTCGCCGTCCGCA
>QPLR01000194.1 GCA_003665935.1 Halobellus sp. Atlit-31R
CACCGACACCACGGCGAGCGCGCGCAGGCCGTCGATGTCGCGACGGTAGGCCAGGTGGCCGGACGCACCCAGCGCCGGGGCCGACGGCTCACCCAGGGAGTTCGGTTTTTCTATCTTCATGCCAGCTCATCAACAAAGCTGACGATTTTATATGAGCGATTTGTTGTGGAACAAAACTTTTGTTCAAAAACCGACAATGCGTGTGCAGTCGATGCAGGCTGCGTGAAGTCCGGGTCAGCATCGCCTGACGCCAATGCGCAAGCTTCCTAACCCTGCTGCGCAATGCGATTGCGCCATCGCAATTAGCGTCCCTCCCACCCCGGTACATTTGCCAATGCACTTTAGCAATATTGGTCCCAGAACATTCCACTCGAGGAGTCAACATGAAACTGTTTGCCGCTGCCCTGTGCCTGGCCATCGCCGCCGTCCCTGCTTTCGCCAATGCCCCGACCGAGAAAGACGCCATTGCGATGGTCGAACGCGGCGTCGCCCTGGTCAAGGCCAAGGGCAAGGATGAAATGATGAAGCGCATCAACGCCAAGGATGCCGATTACGTCCAGGGCGAGCTCTACATGGACATCCGCGACCTGAAGACCGGCATCGTGCTGGCCCACCCCTACAATCCA
>QPLR01000195.1 GCA_003665935.1 Halobellus sp. Atlit-31R
TCTCACGGTCAGCTGCGTAAGAAGGCGGCTAGAAAGCTGCATGGGGTATCGGTTGCCTGGTCGTATCGAACTGCAGACATCATAGCGGCGAGTTACGCTGGACTCCAGCGCCAGGCGAAAGCCACGAGCGCGGGCCTGCCGCCGGCAGCGCGACAGGTTTCACGAAATTTTTCTCTTATCAAATCAGACCCTTACGGTGTTCCACGGCGAGATCGCCGGGGGTGTTCTGAATTCTTACTTAATATGTGCTAAGTAAATAACATTGCTACGGAGTGCAGTTAGCATGACCGTAAAATTGTGTTGCAGCTGAGAGAGGTTAGGCCGGCGACAGAGATGCAGTACGATCTCGGCCAGTCCGGACTTGAATCAGGGCTAGCGTATGGTTCACCTTTCAGAACTAACTTCCCAACCAGCAAAGTCATGCTTTCTGTTACAGGTAGCCATGGTTCTACTTTTAGAAGTTTAGTACTTCCATCCTGACAAGGGTTTAAGAAGCGATATCAATTGTCGCAGCCAGCGCCGGTACCGTGATCGCCGCTTTCGCCGCGATCGGTGCGTATAGGTCGACGGACGTCGTGACGCTTTCGGAGACTTCTAGCGAAACGATAAGCGAGTAGCGAGCGG
>QPLR01000196.1 GCA_003665935.1 Halobellus sp. Atlit-31R
GTTCTGGCCGAGGTGCCGGTGCCCTTGTTCCCGCATTGGGCCGGGGAGGCGCATCGGGAATTCCCCGGCATTCCGCGCGACGCCTGCTTCTACGCCCAGGCGGCCGAAGGCCTGATGATGTTCTTCGATTGCGTCGCCGCCGTCGGCAGGGCCTGCGCGCTGCCGTCGCGCGCCGCCGATTCGGTCTGGCATGCATGGGCGGACATGGACCCCGCCGGCCTGGAGCGCTTCTGCATCCGCCATTTCGGGCGCCCGATCCCGCACCTCGCGCGCGACCGGATGGGCGAGGGCATGGATGTGGCGCTGGCCGCCTGCCTGGTGCAGGCACGGCGCCGCGTGTCGCAGCCGGCCGCCGGGCCGCAACTGCCACGGCTGTTCACGCTGGACACCCAGCTGGGCATGCCGCGCGGGCTTGGCTACCGGATCATCGGTGGCCTGGTCGCCTGTTCGATGCTGGATGAGTTCGGGAATCCCGAGGATGAGGTGGTCTTCCCGCATGCCTTGAAGCCGCGCGCCCTGCTGCAGGCCGGGCTGGTGAGCCCGGCCGAGTATCAGGCAGCCCTGGCATCAAGCCAGCAGGACGCGTGCGAGGGCGACAGCGGCCCGGGCGACGGCGCCGCTCCA
>QPLR01000197.1 GCA_003665935.1 Halobellus sp. Atlit-31R
TTCGCAGCTGTTTAGAAATGGGTACTTCGAAACAGTGAAAGTCTTCGAAGCCCCAGCAGGAGAGTTAGCGCCTCTTGGAAGCATTGCGTATGAACGTGACTTTATCGCTCTGGTTCGAACACTTCGGGCTGAGTACACACATCTGGGCATCGGCACTGAGATGACTTGCATGGTTTCGCTCCTCCGTGCGAACCGAGCAGAACTCGGTCTCAACAGGTGGCAATATAACCTCGAAGAACACCAAGGCTACTTCGATAGAGAGACGTTAGTTTTGCCAGATGTTCTGTTGCCGACAGAACTGAGCGAAGAGCAGGCACTTCGTCCGGTCTTCGACCTAATGTGGCAGTCTGCAGGCATTGAGTGTTCGCTGAACTATGACGATGCCGGCAACTGGGTCGCTGGTCGACGCTGAGGCCTCATAGAATTGATATCCCATCGCTACGTTCAGTTGAGGTGTCGTTCTACGTCATCTCAGAGCGATGCTAAGGCCGGCGGACAAACAGATGTGTCTCATCATTGCGAGGCTCCTCCAGCTAGCAGAGCCATCCCCACCACGGGGGCGAAAAAGAGCGATGTCACTAATCAGGGCAGTCCAGGCACGCGCTCAGCTGCCACGTTATGAA
>QPLR01000198.1 GCA_003665935.1 Halobellus sp. Atlit-31R
TGCGGGATGCCGTGTTCCTCTAACTTGGCGACGTGCTCCGGCAGATCCCGGCGCGCCAGGATGCCGCCGTGGACCTTCGGGTGCAGGGTCTTGACCCGGCCGTCGAGCATTTCCGGGAAGCCGGTGTAGTCGGCGACTTCAGTGACTTGCACGCCATTTTCCTGCAGCAGCTTTGCGGTGCCGCCGGTGGACAGGATGTTGACGCCGAGCGCCGACAGGGCCTTGGCGAAATCGAGGACGCCGGTTTTGTCGGAAACGGAAATCAGTGCTTGTTTGATCATGGTGAGGCCTGTTGTTGAAAATTCTTGCGCCTGTCCGATGGACAAAGGCGGCGGACGGCAAACCGGCCGCGCCCAGACGCACGGCCACGCCATGCAATGAGCTTTAGAGGAGCCCGTGCTCCTGCAGTTTCTTGCGCAAAGTATTCCGGTTGATGCCCAGCATCTGCGCCGCGTGCGACTGGTTGCCGTCGGCGCGCGTCATGACCACTTCGAGGACCGGCTTTTCCACCGTCAGAACCATCATGTCGTAGATGTTCGTCGGCTTCTGCTCGCCCAGATCGTTGAAATAGTCCTCGAGGCTCTTCTGGACGACTTCCTGGATACTTTCTTTGCTCATGTTCT
>QPLR01000199.1 GCA_003665935.1 Halobellus sp. Atlit-31R
AGTGGCGGCCGATTTTAATGGGTAGGATTCTTCCTAACGAGGCTTCAACGCAGCTTGGCGGGACAGAGATGGGACGGCCAGCCGGGTTCGAACCGGAGCGCATCGCAGCGCTTCCATGAGGCCCTGGTGCGATTCGGTGTAAACTATCGAAAAGCGTAATGTTGTTTCGTGGCTACTTCGACGTTTCTAACGGTAATTAACCAGAGTGAGCCCATGTGAGAGTAATCGTATGAAAAAAAGCAAAGTTGGCAGCACTCTACCGATGCCCGGCATGCCACCGGAACACGACGATACGCTCGGTAAGATCGGCCCCGCTTCTCCCAGCCTGAATCTTGCCAACCACTTCCTGATCGCTATGCCTTCGATCCAGGACCCGATCTTCGGCGGCACCGTCGTCTACATCTGCGAGCACAACGAAAAGGGCGTGCTCGGAGTGGTGATCAACAAGCCGACCGACATGACCATGGAAGTCCTGTTCGACCGCGTCGATTTGAAACTGGCTCCCGGCCTGCGTTCCTCGGTGGTCGACCAGCCGATCATGTTCGGTGGCCCGGTCCAGGACGACCGTGGCTTCGTCCTGCATTCGCCGGGCGGACGCTACTCGTCCTCGCTCACCGTCACCG
>QPLR01000200.1 GCA_003665935.1 Halobellus sp. Atlit-31R
CGGCTCGGCGCCTAAATCGAGCACCAGCTGCTTCATGGCGTCGTCGGTCTCATTCGGGATAAGTCATGTGCGTTCGGCATTATAAAAGCTGCTGCGCAAATAGTGGGCACGCACGTGGCGGAAGCCCACCATCAGCACCGCCGAGGCGGGCAGGGCCAGCAGCACGCCGGCAAAGCCGAACAGTTCGCCGAAGGCCATCAGGGCGAAGATGAAGGTAGTGGTGGGGTCGCCGATGAAGAACTGCTTGGCGATGATGGTAGCGAGCGAGCCGTACAGGTAGAAGTCGTACCACTCGAACACCGTGCCGAGCGAAGAAGCGAAAATGACTTTGCTCTCCTCCTTGGTGATTCCGGCGGAGGAAGATGAAGCGCTCCCTCCGGCGGTCATGCCGGGTGTGATTGCCATGTGTGTCTCCGTATAGGTATTAGTGTCACCGGAAATGCTGATTGTTTGTCAGCTGTCGCGGAGTGTGTTCCGGTTTCCTTACACGATTATTACTCCAAACTTACAGCAAGCTTACAGATGAGCTATGCCAAGCTGACAACAAACGACGTCAACCCGCTTCTTCACTCTGGGCGCGCGCATGCTGCATTGCGCAATGTAAACTTGCAAGTTTTTTGCG
>QPLR01000201.1 GCA_003665935.1 Halobellus sp. Atlit-31R
CAGCTCGACCTGGCGCCGGTCATGGATGTCGGTGGTCGTGCCCACCCATTCGCGGATCGCGCCGTCCTGGCCGAAGATCGGCACCGCGCGCGCCACCGTCCAGCGGTACTGGCCTTGGGCGGTGCGCAGGCGCTGCTCGTGCTCGTAGGGCCGGCGGCCGGCGACGCAGCGCTCCCAGTGCGCCAGCGCCGGCGCGCGCTCGTCCGGGTGGAAGGCGTCGAGCCAGCCGAAGCCCTGCCACTGCGCGTAGGACTGGCCGGTGTAGGTGCGCCAGGTCGGGGAATCGGCCTGCATTGCGCCGTCCGGCCCGCAGTGCCAGACCATCTGGGTGGTTGCCACGATCAGCGAGCGGAAGCGCTCTTCGTTCTGGCGGATCGCTTCCTCCGACTGCAGGCGCTCGGTGATGTCGCGGGTGGTGCCGGCGACCGCCTCGACCTCGCCGTCCGGCCCGATCACGGGCACGAAGATGTACTCGTACATGCGGCGCCCGAAGGTACCGTTGAAGGGCACCACGCCCTTGATCGGCGCCCGGGTCGCCTTGACCTGCTCGATCTCGCGGCCGTGCATCTCGGCGTCCCAGGGCTCGTAGCCGAGCTCCAGGCAGGTCTTGCCGATCGATTCG
>QPLR01000202.1 GCA_003665935.1 Halobellus sp. Atlit-31R
TTGACGGTGGCGGCGTTCTGCGCGAACGCAGGCGCGGCGACCAACGCGGTCACGGCTAAGCTGATTGCCAAGGACAGGCGGGCTGGCCTCAAAATCATTGTTGAGGTCCTATCTAAACACGAAAAGTTCGCCGCGCGGCGGCAATAACCGGTGCTCTCGAGCACCGGCGGTAGTACATCTTACTGCACCTTTGCCTTTTTGACCATTTGCTCGCGGTAGGCGGCCAGTTTTTGCTGGGCCAGGGCATCGGCGATCTGCGGCTTGACTTCGTCCAGCGACGGCAGCTTGGCCGCGCGGGTGTCGTCCAGCTTGATGACGTGGAAGCCGTTGGCGGTCTTGACCGGCTTGTCGGTGACGCCGCCTTTTTGCAGGCTGGTGAAGCCGGCAGCGAATTCAGGCGGGAACGAGGCCGGGGTCGCCCAGTCCAGGTCGCCGCCGTTGTTGGCGGTGCCGGTGTCCTTCGACTGCTTGGCCAGTTCCTCGAACTTGGCGCCGCCCTTGATCTTGGCGATCACGGCGTTCGCATCGGCTTCGCTGTCCAGCAGGATGTGGCGCACGTGGTATTCCTTGTCGCCGGTCTGGGCCTTGAACTTGTCGTACTCGGCCTTGATCTCGGCG
>QPLR01000203.1 GCA_003665935.1 Halobellus sp. Atlit-31R
ACGACGAACTGATCGGCCGTACCGACCTGCTGGACAAGGCCAAGGCCGTCCAGCACTGGAAGGCGCAGGGCCTGGATTTCTCGAACATCTTTTACCAGCCGAAGACTGACTCGCCACGCGCGCTGTTCCATACGGACGGCCAGGACCATGGCCTGGATCGCGCGCTCGACCACAAGCTGATCGCGCAGGCCAAGGCCGCGCTGGAGAAGGGCGAGCGCGTCTCCTTCATCTCGCCGGTGAAGAACCTGAACCGCACCGTGGGCACCATGCTGTCGGGCGAAGTGGCCAAGCGCTACGGCCATGCCGGCCTGCCGGACGACACCATCCACATCCAGCTGCAGGGCACGGCCGGCCAGTCGGCGGCAGCCTTCCTGGCGGCCGGCATCACGATCGACCTGGTCGGCGAAGGCAACGACTACGTCGGCAAGGGCCTGTCGGGCGGGCGCATCATCGTGCGTCCGAACACCGAGTTCCGCGGCTGGGCGGTGGACAACATCATCGTCGGCAACACCGTGCTGTATGGCGCGATCGCCGGCGAAGCCTTCTTCAACGGCGTGGCCGGCGAGCGCTTCGCGGTGCGTAACTCGGGCGCCGTGGCGGTGGTCGAGGGCTGCGGC
>QPLR01000204.1 GCA_003665935.1 Halobellus sp. Atlit-31R
CTGGAAGAAATTATGGCCCGTGATCGTCTCGCCGACGGCGCGCATGCGGGGTGACCGGAACACGAGGTCCATGTTGATGCTGCCGACCACGGCAATGCGTGGACGCACCCCGGGCATCGTGTTGTTGCTCTCCATGTCTCCAAATCTTTCTTTTTCGTCGCGCAATCGTTTGCGCAATCGTTTGACGCATTGAACAATGGTACTGCGGCAATGTCAAGAAGTAATTGAACTGTGGTGAAAGGGGAACAGGCGGGCTTAGACGCGCGGCGGACTCTCCGGCGGCGCGCCGGTGGACTGGCGCGTTACCAGCTGGGTTTGCAGCAATTCGCGCCGCAGCGGCAGCGGGCTGCCCACAATGCGCTCGAGCAGCACGCTGACGATGCGCTGGCCCATGTAGGATTTTGGCTGAGCCATGGTGGTCAGGCGCGGGTTCGAGTAGGACGCCAGGGCGATGTCGTCGTAGCCGATCACCGACAGGTCGGCCGGAATGCGCAACCCCGCCTCGCTGGCCGCGCACAGGCTGCCGATGGCCATCAAGTCATTGCCGGCAAACACGGCTGTCGGACGCCTGTGCAGGCCGAGCAATTGCTGGAAAGCGCGGTAGCCGCCCTCGCTGG
>QPLR01000205.1 GCA_003665935.1 Halobellus sp. Atlit-31R
GGTCGGCGCCATCTACGGCTACTCGCACACCGCGGGCGGCTACGACGGCTGCCAGGCCGAGCTGGTGCGCGTGCCGATGGCCGACGTCGGACCGATGGTGATCCCCGACGACATCCATGACGACGACGCCGTGCTGCTCACCGACGCGGTGCCCACCGGCTACCAGGCGGCCGAGATGGGCGACATCAAGGAAGGCGATACGGTCGTGGTGTTCGGCGCCGGCCCGGTCGGCATCTTCGCGGCCAAATCGGCCTGGCTGATGGGGGCAGGGCGCGTGATCGTGGTCGACCACATCGAATACCGGCTCGAGTTCGTCAAGCGCTACGCCCAGTGCGAGGTGGTCAACTTCAAGGAAGTGCAGGACATGGCCTTGCACATCAAGAAGATGACCGACTGGATGGGGGCCGACGTCTGCATCGACGCGGTCGGCTGCGAAGCCTCGGGCAGCGCCATGCAGACGATTACCGGCCGCTACACCATGATGCAGGCCGGCGCCGCCACCGTGCTGCACTGGTGCATCAACTCGGTGCGCAAGGGCGGCAACGTGTCGATCGTCGGGGTCTACGGCCCGACCTTCAACGCGGTCCCGATCGGCAACGCGCTGAACAAGGGCCTG
>QPLR01000206.1 GCA_003665935.1 Halobellus sp. Atlit-31R
TCCAATGGAGCACGGCCGTCAGGTCGACTTGTTGAACTGTGCGGACGAGCCCATCCACATTCCCGGTTCGATCCAGCCTCATGGCGCCCTCCTCTTCTTTACCGCCGACGGCCTGCTCGAAGGCTGGAGCGCGAATGCCCCGGCGCTGCTCGGGCTCACCCCCGCGCCCGGCGCGCCCTACGCCTCGCTCGACCTGCCGCCCGCCGCGCTCGAATTCCTGCTCGACTACGTCGGTCCCGGCGACGCCGAAGTCACCCCGTCGATGGTGCCGGTCTGCGTGGGCGGCGCCGACTACGACTGCATCGTGCACGCCGCCTTCGGCCGCGTCGTGGCCGAATTCGAACAGCGCGAGGCCGGCGCCGACGAAGTGGCGCGCTTCGCCGTGAAGGCGCACGCCTCGATCGACCGCCTGCGTCGCCAGAAAACCATCGAAGGCCTGCTCACCATCGCGGTGGACCAGATCCGCGAATTCACCGGCTTCGACCGCGTCATGGCCTACCGCTTCCGCCCGGACGACAGCGGCGACGTGGTGGCCGAGAGCCGGCGCGAGGATATCGTGCCCTACCTCGGCCAGCGCTACCCGGCCTCGGACATTCCGGCCCAGGCGCGCCGCCTG
>QPLR01000207.1 GCA_003665935.1 Halobellus sp. Atlit-31R
CGCCTGCGGCTTGTCGGCCACGTACTCGGCCACGCCGGCCACGCTGGCCGCCAGCCCGCCGACGATGCCGGCGCCCATGCTCAGGTAGGAGGCCTTGGCATAATCTTCGTCGCCGGTGGCGCTGTGCATGGCGTCGAGGATGAACCCGAAGGGAATGAGAATGGCCGGCGCCGCGCTCAGGACCGAATGCAGGGGTTGGCCGGCAATGGTGATCTTGTTCATGGCGTGCTCCTGGCGTTGGTTGCAGTGAGGATGAGTGTGACATAGGGGCGGGGACGGAAACGCACGCTTGGGTAGGACCATGCGTGACGCAGCCGCATCTACCTGCTGCCAGCCTTGAAACCGTCGTCCCGGCGCAGGCCGGAAGCCAATTCCGTCGTGTCCCCCGCTCGCTTCACGTCGCCGCTACGCGAGCAAACCTGGATTCCGGCCTGCGCGCCACGGCATTTTTCATGACGATCAAGTAAGATCGTCCATTCCGGCCCTCGGCCTCATCCCATCGGAGTCCCCGTGCACTACCTGCTCATGTATGACCTCGCTCCCGACTACCTCGAACGCCGCGGCGAATTCCGCGACGAGCACCTGAAGCTGGCCTGGGAGGCGCAGCAGCGCG
>QPLR01000208.1 GCA_003665935.1 Halobellus sp. Atlit-31R
CGGATACAGCGCGCCGGCCGCCAGCGGGATACCCATCGCGTTGTAGATAAACGCAAACCCGAGGTTCTGCCGCATGTTACGCACGGTCTGGAGCGAAAGCAGCCGTGACCTGGCGATCGCCCGCAGATCGCCCTTGATCAGGGTAAGATGCGCCGAGTTGATCGCCACGTCGGTCCCGGTACCCATGGCGATGCCGACATCCGCCTTGGCCAGCGCCGGCGCATCGTTGATCCCGTCCCCTGCCATGGCCACGACCCGCCCTTCCCTCTGCAGCCGCTCGACCAATGCCAGCTTGTCCTGCGGCTTGACCTCGCCGTGCACGTCCTCGATCCCGAGCCGCGCCGCCACCGCCCTGGCCGTCGTGACCCCATCGCCCGTCGCCATGACCACCCGAAGGCCGGCGTCGCGCAACGCGGCAAGCGCCTCCGGCGTGGTGTCCTTCACCGGGTCCGAGACCGCAACCAGTCCCATCATGCGCCCTTCCCGCGCCAGGTACATCACGCTCGCGCCGACCTGGCGCAACTCCTCGGCAGTGTGCTGCATGGGCGTCCAGTCGATCCCTTCGCTCGCCATCAGCGCCGTATTCCCGAGGGCGACCAGCTGTCCTTGCAC
>QPLR01000209.1 GCA_003665935.1 Halobellus sp. Atlit-31R
TGGTCAAGAAGATGATCGAGCTGATCCGCCGCGAGAAGACCGGCGACTTCGAGTGGGATTCGCACCGGCTGGGCCGCATCGTCAAGCTCAGTGCGCGGCCGCAGGATACCGACGCCTTGATGGCCTTCCTGTTCAAGGAAATGTTCCCCGACTACAAGCCGCCGGCGCAGTGGCGCTAGCCGATCTACCTGGCTGCACCACCTGCCGCAGCTGACCATTCCTCGCAGCAAACCTGCACTCAGGAAAAGCGATCAATCTCGCGCAAACTCCCCGCGTCGAGCAATGTTGTGCTTGCCCATATGACAAGCGAACCCGAGCGTTTAGGCTGTCTTCAAGCCTGCCGAATCTGACAGGCACAGCCGTGCCCCGGGAAGCGCCTGCGGGCACCGTTTACACGCTACCGGAGAGCACGTCATGATCGACAAGCCATACGAGGTGTGCAACCTATCGCGCCGCACGACCCTGAAAGCGGCCAGCCTTGCCCTCTGCAGCACCATGCTGCCGCTGGGCGGCCTGGCCCGCGCCAACACGCCGGCGCCACGCTACCGCCGATACAATGCCTCAGGGCCGCATGGTGCGCGCATGCTCAAGAGCTACGCGAAGGCGGTGCG
>QPLR01000210.1 GCA_003665935.1 Halobellus sp. Atlit-31R
TCGTCGCTTGCCAGGCGCAGGCGACGGTCGAGCGCGAGATAGCAGAAGCGTAAATGGTAGGGGCGACAGCGAAGGACCAGTTGCTCGTCCTCAGCGGCGCGGAGCAGGAATACTTGCTGCCCGTGATCGAGGCCGCCGTGCAGGTGCGACCTGTGACGCAGTTGTGTCGGTGGCCCGTTGCAGTCCTTATTGCCGCACGCGATGCTGGTCGCCATGCGCTTCAATGCCTGCGGCGCTCTGCAGCGCCTGGAAGTCTGAACAACAATATGCTCGGCGCCGCCGCGACAGCCCATCTGTACGATCGGGAGGCTGGCGCCGAGCCGATCTGCAAGTTGATGCAGGTCGCGCCGTCGGGCTACTGGCGCCACGTTGCGCAGCAGCGCAACCCGGCATTGCGTTGTGCCCGTGTCCAGCGCGACGATGTGCTGAGCGTCGACATCGAGCGCGTTTGGCAGGCGAACTTGCAGGTTTATGGGGCCGACAAGGTGTGGCGCCAACTGCGTCGTGAGGGAACCGACGTTGCCCGCTGCACGGTGGAGCGCCTGATGCGTAAGGCCGGCCTGCGAAGTGTCATGCGCGGCAAAGTGGTGCGCACGACGGTAGCCGATGC
>QPLR01000211.1 GCA_003665935.1 Halobellus sp. Atlit-31R
GCCGAGATCCAGTTCGCGGCCGGCGCGACGGGCGTGCAGCCAGCGCACGAAATGGCGCGCCGCTACGGCTCCTGGCAGGAAGCGAAGGCTGCCATCGCGGCGCTGCCGCAGGGCTTGCAGCTCACGCGCGTGGCATCGGCCCACGTGATGGGCGGCTGCGCGATGTCCGGTGACGAGCGCCTCGGCGTGGTGGCGCCTGGCGGGCGCTACCGCGGTTTGTCCAACCTGTCGGTCCACGACGGCTCGCTGTTCCCGACCTCGCTCGGCGCCAATCCCCAGCTGTCGATCTACGGCTTGAGCGCGAAACTGGCGAGCGGCCTGGCGAGCGCGCTCACCGGCAGGCCGGCGGCGCAGCTGGCGGCATGAAGGGCAGCACATGAGCGCGCGCCGCCTGCTCCAGCTGATCCTCGTCGTGCAGGCGCTCGCGGCCCTGGGCATCGGCCTGGCCGCCATGCAGATCTTCGGCGCCGGCCGCTGGCAGGCCCTGGGCGCGGGCTTGGGCGCCGTGCTGCTGGTGCGCCTGGCCATCAATGCCAACAACTTCCGGATAAGTGCGCGCTTCGCCAGCCCGACGCCCGAGCAATACCGGAAGTTGTTGGCATTGATGGCA
>QPLR01000212.1 GCA_003665935.1 Halobellus sp. Atlit-31R
CTGGCGTTTCGAGCAGGGCGAGGAGGGACCGGCCATGGTGATCTTTGCCGACAGCACGGCGTCCAGCGCCATCCCCGATGACCCTTCCAGCATGGGGTCAAGCGTGCGCTTCCATGGCGCGCACGCGCGCGAGCAGAGCGACACGGTACAGGCGCTGGCCTGCGCGCGCCGCATCAAGCCCTCCGCCACCACCTTGCTCAGCTACGACTACAAGGCCAAGAAAGCGCTGGCGGCCAGCGCGCCGTCGCGGCTCGCGCCTTCGGCGAAGCTGCCGCCGCTCGAATCCTACGACACGCCCGGCCAGTACGCCTATGCCGACCGGCGCCAGGCCGAGCGCTACGCCAAGCTGCAAATGGAAGCGCACGAGGCGCGCGCACAGGCGTGGCGCGGACGCTCGACGCTGCGCACGCTGCGTGCCGGCACCCGCCTGGCCGTGACCGGCGCGCCGCTGCAGCGCCTGGGCGAGACGGCGCACTTCACGGTGCTGAGTGTGGACAGCGTCGGCATCAATAACCTGCCGTCGCAGGCGCGCGAGGCGCTCGCCGAGCTGTTCGGCCCGATCCCGGCGCTGCTCGAGGAAGCGGCGAGCGGCGACGCGCTTGCCGACTT
>QPLR01000213.1 GCA_003665935.1 Halobellus sp. Atlit-31R
CCAGGATCACTTGGCGGTCGACCGCCAGCTGGGTCGCCTTCAGGTAGGCGTCGACGCTGCGCAGCTCTTCCGGCATGGCGCGGATCACCAGCACGCCCGACTGCGGGCTGATCACGACGCTGCGCCCGCCCTCTTTGGAGCCGACGATGGCTTCCAGCGCGGCCTTCAGCTCGCTCCAGAAATCGTTGTCGGAGGTGGTGCGAATGTCGGTGCTGTCGAGCTGCACGTTGTTGCCGCCGACCGGGACCGACCCGTTGTCGTTGCCCGAGCCCGACTGACCGCCGCCACTGCCGTTGCGGTTGCCGCCCTCCCGGCCGGCTTCGGCCACCGAGGTCGAACTCACCCGCAGGTTCGAGGTGCCGCGGCGCTTGGCCGTCAGGTAGTTGACCTGGAACATACGGGTCTGCATCGTCAGCGGACGGATCGTGATCCGGGTGCCGTCGATCCGGTAGTCGTAGCCGTACATCTCGCGGATCGCCTCGAGCGTCTCGGCGATGGTCACGTCCTTCAGGTTGGCGCTGATGGTGCCTGCCACGTCCGGATGGACCAGCATGTTGTAGCGGGTCCCGGCCACGATCGAGCGGAAGAACTGCTGCGCCGGCACGTTG
>QPLR01000214.1 GCA_003665935.1 Halobellus sp. Atlit-31R
AATGGAGCTGGCCCGGTGGGCGTTTGCCCTGCTGGGCACCGGCGATGTGACATCCGCGATTGAAATCTTCCGCGTGGCGACCGAGCTCTACCCGACCAGCGGGAATGCGTTCGAGGCGCTGGCCTCTGCCCTGGCGCGCAATGGCGACAAGGAGCAGGCGATCCAGACCTACCGGCGCGCCATGAGCCTCGATCCGAGCAATGACAATCCGCGCAAGCAGATCGAGATCCTGGAGGCATCCGCAGCAAAGGGCACGCCGAACAAGGCGTCCTGAGCCAGCATCAGCGCTGCATGCCCCAGCGCCGCACGGTAAGCCGTTCGAGGGTCTGGACTACCAGGTGCTCGACGGCCAGCCCGATGAGGATGACGGCGGCCAGGCCGGCGAACACCTTGTCGGTGAACAGTTCGTTCCGGCTCTGGAAGATGTACCATCCCAGCCCGCCCTGCCCCGAGGTGCTGCCGAATACCAGCTCGGCCGCGATCAGGGTGCGCCAGGCAAACGCCCAGCCGATCTTCAGGCCGGACAGGATGCTCGGCAGCGCTGCCGGGATCAGGATTTGCAACACCATGCGCAGCCCGCCCAGGCCGTAGTTGCGGCCGGCCATG
>QPLR01000215.1 GCA_003665935.1 Halobellus sp. Atlit-31R
CCATCGAGGCCCTGTACGAGGCCGGCGCCATCGCGGTGCTGACCGAGCCGCTGTCCCCCGTCATCCTGCGCGCCAAGCTGCGCTTCTACATCGACGCCTTCCTGGCGGCGGCCGAACGCCGCCGGGCCGAAGCGGCCCTGATCGACGCCCGCGCGCGCCTCGAGTCCATCATCGCCGCGGCCGAACTGTCGCACCGCTACATCAGCGACCGCTTCTTGCCGGACAAGGCGATCGACCTGATCGACGAGGCGGCTTCCAAGATCAAGATCGAGATCGACTCCAAGCCGGAAGTCATGGACAAGCTGGAACGCCGCCTGATCCAGCTGAAGATCGAGCGCGAAGCCGTGCGCAAGGAAACCGACGAAGCCTCGATGCGGCGCCTGGAACTCATCGGCGAAGAGATCGCGCGCCTGGAACGCGAGTACAACGACTACGAAGAGATCCTCAAAGCCGAGAAAGCGGCGGTGCAGGGCACCACCCACATCAAGGAAGAGATCGCGCGCATCCGTCACCAGATGGAGGAAGCCAAGCGCCAGAGCAACTGGCAGCGCGTCTCCGAGCTGCAGTACGGCCAGTTGCCGCAACTGGAAGCGCAGCTGAAGAAGG
>QPLR01000216.1 GCA_003665935.1 Halobellus sp. Atlit-31R
GTCGTGGTCGGGCATGCGGGTGGACGGCCTCCGGTGGTTTATTCGTAACCGTAGGCGCGCAGGCCCGCTTCGTTGTCGGCCCAGCCGGATTTGACCTTGACCCAGATTTCCAGGTACACGGGGCCGTCGAACAGCTTTTCCATGTCCAGGCGCGACTGGGTCGAAATCTCTTTCAGGCGCGCGCCCTTGTTGCCGATGATCATCGACTTGTGGGTGTCGCGCTCGACCAGGATGGCGCAGAAGATGCGGCGCAGGTTGCCCTCCTGCTGGAACTGCTCGATGATCACCGTGCTGGTGTAGGGCAGTTCGTCGCCCAGCAGGCGGAACACTTTCTCGCGCACGATCTCGGCCGCCAGGAATTTTTCGCTGCGGTCGGTGATGTCGTCCGGCCCGAAGATCGGGGCGTTTTCCGGCAGGTGGCGCTTGATCTCGTTTTCCAGGGCATCGACCTGGAAGCGCATCTTGGCCGAGACCGGCACGATGGCGGTGAAGTCGCGCAGCGCCGCGATCTTCTGGGCGAAGGGCATCAGGACCGCCTTGTCCTTGATGCGGTCCGACTTGTTGATGACCAGCACCACCGGCACGTTCTTCGGCAGCAGGTCCAG
>QPLR01000217.1 GCA_003665935.1 Halobellus sp. Atlit-31R
TCCGGCAAGACCACGATCCCGTTCAGCTACGTCAACGAGCGTGGCCGCACCGTGATCCGCGAGCACACCTTCGAGGGCGTGGTCAACAACCTGCAGCGGCGCTACCGCGAGACCGACTCGATGGCGGTCAAGGAAGAACTGGCCAAGTTCATCAACGAGAAGAAGTGCCCGGCCTGCGACGGCGCGCACCTGCGCACCGAAGCGCGCTTCGTCAAGATCGGCCAGGGGGCGCAGCAGCGCGCCATCTATGAGGTCTCGGACAAGCCGCTGCGCGACACCCTGGCCTTCTTCGAGACGCTGGAACTGACGGGCGCCAAGCGCGACATCGCCGAGCGCGTGATCAAGGAAATCACGGCCCGCCTGAAGTTCCTGAACAACGTCGGCCTCGATTACCTGTCGCTCGACCGCAGCGCCGATACCCTGTCCGGCGGCGAAGCCCAGCGCATCCGCCTGGCCTCGCAGATCGGCTCGGGCCTGACCGGCGTGATGTACGTGCTGGACGAGCCCTCGATCGGCCTGCACCAGCGCGACAACGACCGCCTGATCGCGACGCTCAAACATTTGCGCGACATCGGTAACTCGGTGCTGGTGGTGGAACACGACG
>QPLR01000218.1 GCA_003665935.1 Halobellus sp. Atlit-31R
GGCGGTGATGCTGCCGGCGGCGGTGTCGAAGGAGGTCAGGCTGCGCTCCAGCTTCGCGGTCAGTGCCGGCATCCGCTCGATGGTCGGCTCCAGCTTTTGCGGGATGGCGGCGTAGGCGTCGGCGGCCTTGCCGATGCTGTCGAACGCGCCCACGATGGTCTTCTGGTTCTCGGGGCCGAGCATCTTGTCCAGGCTCTCGGTGATCTTCTCGGTGCGCTCGAGGATGGCCAGGCCGCGCTTTTCCAGCTGGTCCAGCAGTCCCGGGCGCAGCGGGATGCGCGCCGGACGCTCTTCGCTGGCGGCCAGGCGCGGCGAGCCGGTGCGGTCGTCGTCGAGCTGGATGAAGGCGATGCCGGTCACGCCCTGGTAGCCGAGCGAGGCGAAGGTGGTGGTGGTGATCGGCGAATCCTTCTCGACCGACAGCTTGATCAGGATCTGGCCCGTCACGCGCGGGTCGAACACGATCTGGTCGACCCGGCCCACTTCCAGGCCGCGGTAGCGCACCGTGGCCTGGGGGTTCAGACCCGGGATCGACTGCGTGGTGACGATCTAGTAGGGCAGCAGCTCGGTGCGGTCACGGTTGAACCACAGACCGGCCAGCAC
>QPLR01000219.1 GCA_003665935.1 Halobellus sp. Atlit-31R
GATTGCGGCGCGTTCGGCTTGTCGACCAGGATCAGGCGCTTGCCCTGGGTCGCCGCCACGACCGCCATCGGCTTGCCTGGCGCGGCGCCCTGCTGCCACTTGCCGAAGCTCGCTTCCAGCGCCGGCAGCAGCTTGTCCATGGTGGTGTCGCCGGCCACCACGATGGTGGCGCTGCCCGGCTTGAACCAGGTGGCGTGCCAGGCGGCCAGGTCGTCGCGGCTGAGGGCCTGCACGCTGCCTTCATAGCCGGTGGCCGGCTTGCCGTAGGCGTGGTCGGCGCCGTACAGCACCGACGGACCCAGGCGCATGGCCAGGCTGTTCGGCTGGGCCTTCTCCTGGCCGATCTGGGCGATGCGGCGGCTCTTCGACAGGGCGAACTGGTCTTGCGGGAAGCTCGGATTCAATGCCGCTTCCGCCATCAGGCCAAGCGAGGGCGCCAGGTTGGCGCTGGTGCCTTGCAGGCGCACGTAGGACATGTCCTGGCCGGTCCCGGTGGACAGGCGCGCACCCAGGTTTTCCAGCGCATCCGACAGCGCGAAGGCGTCGCGGGTCTTGGTGCCCTTGTCGAGCAGGTCGAGCGCCAGCGAGGCGGCGCCGGCCTT
>QPLR01000220.1 GCA_003665935.1 Halobellus sp. Atlit-31R
AGCCACCGAAGGCGCCGCCCAGCTGCTTGAACTGGTTGGCGGTCGCGCCGCCGTCCAGTTCCGGATGGTTCGCCGCTACTTCTTGCAGGCAAATCACATCCGGATTCAGCCGGCGCAGGACGTCAATGATCGCATGGATGCGGATCCTTCCGTCCTTGCCACAACCCCAGCGAATATTCCAACTTACAACGCGCATCGCAAACCTCCGTCACTCTTAACCGTCGGATATTGCCATCGTTTGGCGCGCGGCGGTCACACGGTAGGATCGATGTCAGCCTTGCAAGTTCAATGTTGAAAACAAGTGTAAAAAGCCTTGTAGAGCGTCTGGAAAGCGCTCAGGACAAGACGATGCAAGGCCGACACGGATGGGCTTGTCGGGCGCTCAGGCAGCTTCCAGCTCGTCCAGCGGCCAGCGCGGGCGCACGTTGAACGCGTAGTCGCGCTGGGCCAGGTCCGGGTTGCGCTCGAGGCGCATGGCGCCGGCGAACGCGATCATGGCGCCGTTGTCGGTGCAGAATTCCAGCTCCGGGTAATACACCTTGAACTTGCGCTTGGCGGCCGCCGCGTTGAGCGATTCGCGCAGCTGGCGGTTGGCGCCGAA
>QPLR01000221.1 GCA_003665935.1 Halobellus sp. Atlit-31R
GGCGAACTGACGATTCCGGACGACTACGAGGGACAGTGGCTCGTCCTGTTCAGTCATCCGGGCGACTTCACGCCCGTCTGTACGTCCGAGTTCGTCGCCTTCGAGCAGCGTCGCGAGGAGTTCGAGGAGCTCAACGCGGAACTGCTCGGGCTGTCGGTCGACCGCGTACACTCGCACATCAAGTGGACCGAGTGGATCGACGAGAATCTCGACGTCGACATCCAGTTCCCGATCATCGCCGACGACCAGGGCTCGGTCGGCCAGCGTCTCGGTATGATCCACCCGGGCGCGGGTACCTCGACGGTACGCAGCGTCTTCCTCATCGACCCCGAAGGGACGGTCCGGATCATCCTCACGTATCCGATGGAGATCGGCCGCAACATCGACGAGATCCTGCGCTCGCTGCGCGCACTCCAGATGAGCGACGACGAGGGCGTCGCCGCGCCGGCCGACTGGCCCGAAAACGAGAAGTTCGGCGACCGCGTGCTGCTGTCGCCGCCGGGCACCGACGCCGACGCCGACGCACGGACGGCCGAGGCCGAGGACGACGACGACCTCGACTACTACGACTGGTGGTTCGTCACCAAAGAGCAGTAACGC
>QPLR01000222.1 GCA_003665935.1 Halobellus sp. Atlit-31R
GTGCAAACGGCATCCAGATCGAGCGTTCCTTGCCGGCGTAATAGCGCTCCGCCACCAGAGCACCGTGGCGCATGACGACGATCGCATGCACGTTGGCGCCTTCGCGCAGCGGCGCATCCAGCACCCGGCACAGCGCCTGTGGCGCAAAGCCCTCCGCCGCGATGGCCGCCGTGTCGCACGCCGGCTGCGGCGCGCAGCGCACCGCGGGAGCGGCCAGCGCCAGCGCGAGGAAGCACGCGCCCGTGCGTGCGGCGGTCGAATGGCGTAGCGTCTTCATGTCTGCCCTCCCTTCGTTGATGAGGTCAGGCCATTGGAGCACATCGGTTTGCGCGCCAACACCGACAAGGGAGCGAAGTCAGGCAATGCATCCGTGAACCGGCCTGGTTTGCGGATGAGAGGCTCATGCCTGCTTATGCCGGAAGAACTCCCAGGCCGCCTCGGCCACCTCCAGGTCCGCGTTCTGCAGGCCGGTCAGCCAGTTGATGAAGCGCGGATAGCGCTTCAGGCGGCTCGGCTCGGCGTGGCCGGCGCCCTCGATCCGTACCAGCCCGACCTGCATTCCATCGGGCGCCCCTCCCCACAGGTAGCGGGTGACGCTG
>QPLR01000223.1 GCA_003665935.1 Halobellus sp. Atlit-31R
GAAAGCTCGCATAGCCCGAGCCGGCGTCGTCGATGGCGAGGCGCAGGCCGGCTCGGCGCAAGCCGTCCAGGCTGGCGGCGATCGCCGCATACTCGCCGACCGGGGCATGTTCCGTGATTTCCAGCACCAGCCGGTCCAGCGGCGCACCGCGCAGGCAGGTTTCCAAGGCGCCGCACAGGATGGTCTTGGGCGATACGTTCAGCGAAAGGTAGGCCTGCGGCGGCAGCTGCATCAGCCTGGCGACCGCCAGTTCGATCGCCAGCAGCTCCAGTTGCGCCCCCTTGTCGACGCTGTGCGCTTCATCGAACCACTCCTCGGGCCCGCGCCCGGGCGTTGCGGGAAAGCGCGACAGCGCCTCGTAGCCGAGGATGGCGCCATCGCTCAGGGCGACGATCGGCTGGTAGACCGTGCCGAGGGCGCGCCTGTCGATGAGGTCCGCCAGGCGCGCGCTGGCCTGTTCGATCGCCCGTTCGCCCAGCACGCGCTGTTCCAGCATGCTGGCGATCAGGCGCGCGAAGCGCCCCATGCCTTCCACGTCGACTTCGCGCAGGCTCGAGCAGGGATTGCGGCTGTAACAGCAGAAGGTGCCGAACACCGAG
>QPLR01000224.1 GCA_003665935.1 Halobellus sp. Atlit-31R
GTCTGAGTTCGACCGGCAAGTACAGCCGCACGCTGGAAAAGGGCCACACGCTGGCCTTCGGCTGGGACGGCGGCGTCGACACCCGCGAAGACCTGCGCCAGGAGCGCAACAAGCTGCGCGCTGCGTCCGCCCAGCCGCGCGACGAAGACTCGGAAGCGCGCGTCAAGCGCCTGGCCCTGTTCGCGCAGGACGAGTGGAACATCACCCCGCAATGGTCGATGTACCTGGGCGCGCGCTGGGAAGGCATCCGCACCCACGCCGAAGGCAATACCTTCGGCGTAGCCGATGCCAGCTCCAGCGTCTGGAGCCCGATCATGCAGACCCTGTACAAGTTCCCGGCCAAGAACGGCAAGGGCGGCGACCAGCTGCGCTTCGCGCTGACCCGCACCTACAAGGCGCCGGGCCTGCAGTCGCTCAGCCCGCGCCGCGTCACCAACGAGAACAACAGCTCGACCGAACCCGACTTCCAGGGCAACCCGAACCTGAAGCCGGAACTGGCCTTCGGCATCGACGCCGCCTACGAGCACTACTGGGCCGAAGGCGCGCTGGTGTCGGTGAGCGTGTCGCAGCGCCGCATCAACGACTTCACCCGCACCCT
>QPLR01000225.1 GCA_003665935.1 Halobellus sp. Atlit-31R
GCCAGCAGGCCGAGATCACCGGCGAGATCGCGCTGCGCAGCGCGAAGTCGGAGGCTGCGAAAGAACAGCTCGGCGCCAGGTTGCGCGCCGTCTGCGACACGCTCGCGCAGCGCGCCAGCCATGCCTGGCGCCAGGACGCATGATCAGGACAGTGAAGTTCGGCGCCCAGGCGCGCGTGCGCGGTGCGTGCACGGCCATCAACTCGGCCATCCAGTCGATAAACACACGCAATGCCTTGCCGAGATAGCGGTTGGGCGCGTACGCCACATAGAGCGGCATCGGATCGATCCTCCAGTCGGCAAACAGGCGCACCAGGGCGCCATTGGCGGCATGCTCGCGCGCCATGTAGTCGGGCAGCCACAGCGCGCCGAGGCCTGCGAGGCCCGCCGTCAGGTAGCCATTGCCGTCGTCGATCGTCAGGATCGAGCGGCCCGCGATCTTGACGCTCTCTTCTCCCCGGTGCATGGCGTAGGGCAGGCCCTTGGTCCAACGGTAGCGTACGATGCGGTGGCGCGGGTCCTGCAGTTCCAGCGGATGTGCCGGCGTGCCGGCCTGCGCCAGGTAAGCGGGCGCCGCGTACACGCCCAGCTGCAGGTCG
>QPLR01000226.1 GCA_003665935.1 Halobellus sp. Atlit-31R
GGAAGGGCGCTGGTGGCGCGATCGCTGGCAAGGGTCATGGTCGTAGGCGATGTGGGAAGATGCGCTACGGTACCGCGCCAAGGTAAGCCGTGCAGTGCACCACGCCTCCGGCAGGCGGGTCCACGTTGCCTTAGGGCATCTTCGAAACTGCTTTATTGGCTTTTATTCGGTGTAGAATAATTTTATTGGAGTCTCAGTAAAGGCGAATAAAGCGATGGACGCGTTCTACTATTCACGGCCGCTTCTGGCTGAGCACCTGGTCGCTGACTTAACCGGGCAGACCCCGTTCAGCGACGCGGCGAACGGGCTGTTCTTGGCGGCGCCACGGCGAACCGGCAAGACGACGTTCTGGCGCAACGAGCTGCGGCCGGCGCTGGAGCAGACTGGCCGGGGGGTCGTGTACGCTGACCTCTGGGAAGACAAGAGCCGTAATCCTGGCGAGCTGATCGCCGACGCGATCGCCGCCGAGCTGCAGAAGAACTTGGGGCTTGTGGCCAAGACGGCGAAGGCTGCCGGGCTGGACGAGGTCAACATTGCAGGGTGGATGAAGATCGACACAAAGAAGATCGGCAAGATCGACGGCACGACGCTTTACGA
>QPLR01000227.1 GCA_003665935.1 Halobellus sp. Atlit-31R
GCTGTTCGCGGCCCTGTTCGCGGCCGGCAACGCCGCCTGGGCCGCGCAGGTCGCCGGCATGGTGGCGCGCCTGAGCGGCCCGCTGATGGCGAAGAAGGCGGACGGCAGCGTCAAGGTGCTGGCGCTGAAGTCCGAGATCGAAAGCGGCGACACCCTGGTGTCGGAGAAGAACACCTACGCCCAGATCAAGTTCATCGACAACAGCGAGATCACGCTGCGTCCCGGCACCACCTTCAAGGTCGACAACTTCTCCTGCGACGAAGGCAAGCCGGAAGCCGACAGCGCCAGCTACAGCCTGGTGAAGGGCGGGTTGCGCTCGATCACCGGCCTGATGGGCAAGCGCAACAAGGAAAAGTTTTCGCTGAAGACGCCGAATGCGACCATCGGCATCCGCGGCACCACCTTCGTGGTGCAGTACGTGCCGTCGCCGCTCTCGCAGAACGGCCGGCCCCTGGTCGGCGCCCGCCTGAGCGATGCGCTGGCCGACTTGCGCAGCAATGGCGGCGATCCGCTGGTCGCGCCGGGCTCGGCCCAGGGCAAGCTGCCGGCCGGCGGCGCGCCCGCGCCTGTGCCGACGGGACCGGTGCTCGCCCCCGG
>QPLR01000228.1 GCA_003665935.1 Halobellus sp. Atlit-31R
GTATTGCAGCAGGCATGCGCAAACCGTGGCAGGAGCGTGCGCGCCGACGTGAGCGAGCTGCGGCTCAAGGCCGACATCGCGCTATACACAAAGCGTTTCGACACGGCCCATTCGCTGACCTTTGTGTCGCCGCGCGTGCCGAGCCCGAAAGCGACGATGATTGCGCTATGGCGTGCTACGCGGAAACACGGCTATGACGACGGCCATACGAATCTCGCGGACAACCTGTTTCCACATGTGCTGCAGGCACGAACGATCAATCAGCGCCTGGCGCTTGCGACGCTCGACGAACCAGCCAATACGACGATCGCGTTATCCGACGTCCGTGGTTGCCTGCAATTCATCGAGCCTGCCGCCGTGCAGATGCTGCAACGCGAATGGCCCGATTGGCGGCCGCCTGTGTTGCCACAAAAGCTATTGACCGTGCTAGAGACGAGCAATGCCGCTGTCTATGCAGGTACCGCCGTGCAAGTGCGGGCTGTGCGCCAGGCAAACATATTTTGTCTCCTGATTTCCCTGCGTCGCCCGGCAGCCGCCGCGCTGACACCCGCCGAGCTGCGGGTAGCGGAAATGGCCGCGCAAGGCATGCAGAACA
>QPLR01000229.1 GCA_003665935.1 Halobellus sp. Atlit-31R
CAGCCTCAAGCGCATCTCCGGCCGTGCCTCGCCCTACCTGTACCACATCGTGCAGGAACTCGAAAAGCGCGGCATGCCCACCGAACTGGCCCTGCTGCCGGTCATCGAATCCGCCTTCAATCCGCAAGCCCTGTCGACCGCCGACGCAGCCGGCCTGTGGCAGTTCGTGCCGGGCACCGGCCGCGACTACGACCTGAAGCAGAACATGTTCAAGGACGAGCGCCGCGGCGTGCTGGCCTCGACCGATGCGGCGCTGAGCTACCTGCAGCGCCTGTACACCATGTTCGGCGACTGGCAGCTGGCCCTGGCAGCCTATAACTGGGGCGAAGGCAATATTCAGCGCATCATCAAGAAGAACCAGGCGCTCGGCAAGGGCACCGACTTCGACAGCCTGGCCGAGCTGATGCCGCCGGAAACCCGCAACTACGTGCCGAAGCTCCAGGCCGTCAAGAACATCGTCGCCAACCCGGCCCAGTACAACGTCACCCTGCCGGCGATCGACAACCAGCCCTACTTCACCGCCATCGACAAGACCAGCGACATCGACGTCGCGGTCGCTGCCCAGCTGGCGGAAATGTCGCTTGCCGAATTCAA
>QPLR01000230.1 GCA_003665935.1 Halobellus sp. Atlit-31R
CCTTGACCTTCAGCTCGTAGTAGACGGTGACGAGTTCCTCGTTCACCGACTGCAGCTCTTCCTTGCTGGTCTCGAGCTCCTCGGTGGCCGAGCGCAGTTCCTCGTTGATGGCCTGCAGTTCCTCGTTCGAGGCGCGCAGTTCCTCGGTCGAGATTTCCGAGTTCTCGATGGTTTCCTGCAGCTGCTCGCGCTTGCACTGCAGCTCGGCCTCGAGCTGGTTCAGCACCACGTCGTGGCTGCCGTCGAGGCGCGCCGCCGGGATCTTGTCCGGCGCCGGGTCGAAGCGGTTGAACAGCACCAGCAAATAATCGGTTTCGGATTCCTCGTCGCGGAACGGGCGTACCGTCATGGCGACCATGTGGCGCTCCGTTGTCGTGACCAGTTCGATCGGACGGCATTCGGCCACGGTCTCCTGCTGCACCGCCTGGTACATGGCCGAACGCAGTTCCAGCCGCAGTTCCGGCAGGACCAGGCCGAGCAGGCTGCGCGACGGTTCGCCGGCGTTCATGCGCAGGAACTTGCCGGCCTGTTCGGACATGTGGACCAGGTTTCCTTCGCGATCGATCACGACCGAGGGCGGCGCCACCTGGAACA
>QPLR01000231.1 GCA_003665935.1 Halobellus sp. Atlit-31R
CGCAGCAACACTGCTCGTTCGCGGCCCGCGGCGGGCCCTGGCCGCCGCACTGCGTGGCCGACACCCACGGCGCCGCCTTCAGCGACGCGCTGCGCCTGCCGCCGGACGCCATCGTCGTGTCCAAGGCCGTGACCGAAGCCGAGGATGCCTATTCCGCCTTCAACGGCACCGGCCTGGCGCGCAGCATGCGCGCCGACGGCATTACCCGCCTGGCCGTGTGCGGATTGGCGCTCGACTACTGCGTCCTCAACACGGTGCTGGACGGGGTCGACGCCGGCTTCGAAGTGCTGCTGGCGCTCGACGCCACGCGCCCGGTCGAAGTCGCGCCGGGCGACGGCGACCGCGCGCTGGCGCGCATGCTGGCGCGCGGCGCGGTGCCGGTCAGCCTGTCCGGCGGCCACCTGATCGCCGATCCCAAGCTGGGCGCCCGCCTGTAGGCAGCCCCTGCGCCGCTGTGCGCCCCAGCGCGGGGGCGGCAAGCAGCGCGCACGGTATGAGGCGGCGCAGGCGAAAGGCGACCCGGAGGCGCAGCAGATGGGGCGCCGCGCCGACGCGCAAGCGGGCGCTTGACGCTTTGGCAAGCAAAACTGCTG
>QPLR01000232.1 GCA_003665935.1 Halobellus sp. Atlit-31R
GCCTGCTGGAAACCCTGTTCGGCATATACAGCGTGCAGGAGCTGCGCAAGGTGGAAGGCCGCCTGCTTCCTTTCGAGGCGGTGCATGCCCAGATCGCGGACTACCTCGCGACCGCCGCCTGGCAACGCGGCGTGCACCAGTACCTGCAACTGCTGGTGGGACGGGCCGAGATCACCGGCGTAAGCCTGGAAGGCGCCGACACGCCGCTGGTGCAGTAAGACGATGAGCGGCGCCAGACAAGCCATTGCCACGCGCAGCGTCGCGCACTCGGTGCTGGACGACCTGCAGGCCCTGGTCGGCGGCACCATGCTGGTCTCGCTCGGCGTCACCCTGATGAGCAGCGCGGGCCTGGTCACCGGCGGCGTCGCCGGCCTGTGCCTGCTGCTGCACTACGCGACCGGCATCGCCTTCGGCAAGATCTTCTTTGTCCTGAGCCTGCCCTTCTATGCCTTCGCCCTGCGCAAGCTGGGCTGGCGCTTCACCCTCAAGACCCTGGGCGCAGTGCTGCTGTTCTCGCTGAGCGCCATGCTGCTGGCGGTCCTGGTGCAGCTGGGCCGGGTCCATCCGCTGTACGCCGCCCTGATGGGCGGCAT
>QPLR01000233.1 GCA_003665935.1 Halobellus sp. Atlit-31R
CCAGCCCCGACGCCCAGCTCGTCATCTACCTGCGCGGCGCCGCCACCGTGCTGGGCGAGCCCGGCGCCCAACGGCTGCCGGCCGCCCTCCTGTCGGGCCCGACCCTCGCGCCGCCCCGCTTCACGGTGGCACCGGGCAGCGCCTTCATCTCGGCCGTGTTCCGTCCCTCGGGCGTGCTGCACTGCTTTGGTGTCCCGGCCGATTGCCTCGGCGCCGCGCCGGTGCCGCTCGACGCCGTGGCCGGCCAGGGCGCGGCAGCGGACCTGCAGGACGCGCTGCATCACGCTGCAAGCTTTCGCGAACGCGTGCGCATCCTCGAGGAGTTCCTGCTGCGCCGGCCCGGCGCGGACGCGGCCTTGCCGGCGCTGTCCTTCGAACGCCTGTTCCTGCCGGTCGGCACGCTCGCCGCGGATGTCGGCCTGGGCGTGCGCCAGTTCGAGCGCCGCTTCCTGGCGCACCACGGCGTTGCGCTGCGCGATTACCGCCGCCTGGCGCGCTTCGCGATGGCGTTGTCAAACCTGATGTGCGCGGACAGGCCGCCGACGCTGGCGCAGGCCGCGCTCGATGCGGGCTACGTCGACCAGGCCCATTT
>QPLR01000234.1 GCA_003665935.1 Halobellus sp. Atlit-31R
GCCGCAAACACGGATGCGCAGGCACTTGCCGCGTCGAGCGCAAACAACATCATCCAGATCGGTGAATCGGGCCTGGGCGCGGGAATGCGTCCGGAAGTCGGCCGCCAGCTCGCCGAGCAGTCGCGTTCCCGCATCGAAGATGCGCTGCGCGGCGCGCACATGGTCTTCATCGCTGCCGGCATGGGCGGCGGCACCGGTACCGGCGCCGCACCGATCGTCGCGGAAGTGGCCAAGACCATGGGCGCACTGACCGTGGCCGTGGTGTCCAAGCCGTTCTCCTACGAAGGCGACAAGTGCATGCAGGTCGCCGAGCAGGGCCTGGAAGAACTGTCCAAGCACGTCGACTCCCTGATCGTCATCCTGAACGAGAAGCTGGAAGACATCTACGAAGACGACTGCATGCTCGACTGGATGAAGCACGCCGACGACGTCCTGAACAACGCGGTTGCCGGTATCGCCGAGATCATCAACGTGCCGGGCCACATCAACGTCGACTTCAACGACGTGAAGACCATCATGGGCGAGCAGGGCAAGGCCATGATGGGCACCGCGACCGCCTCGGGCGTGGACCGCGCGCGCATCGCCGCCGAG
>QPLR01000235.1 GCA_003665935.1 Halobellus sp. Atlit-31R
GGTGCGGCCGCATTCCTGCGCCGCCCGCCGCCCGCCTCACCCGTCTTTTCCGGCACGCGCGGCCGGCGCCGGCCCTGCGGTACCCGAAAGGAGTCCGGTTTGAATAATCTCTACGCCAACGCCCACAATTTCTTCAGTTCGCTCGACATCAGTCTGCCGAACGCCCTGTTCGCCCTCGCCGCCGCGGTCCTCAGCTACCTACTGATGCATGGCGCCCTGATCCTGTTCCGGCGCCGCCTGGGGCGCCTGAGCGAGGAACGCCAGCACCGCACCATCGCGCAGGTGCTGAGCAAGACCCTGGCACGCACCGGGGCCCTGGCCATCGTCGCCACCTCGATCCTGATCGGGCTGTCGGTACTGGACCTGCCGGAACCCTGGAACACGCGCCTCTCGCACCTGTGGTTCTTCACGCTCGGCATCCAGCTCGCCATGTTCCTGCACCGCGCGGTCCGGATCGGCTCGCGCCGCTACTTCCTGAGCCATGGCCGCAAGCCCGACGGGGTCGACCAGCAGGTCACGGTCGCCCATACGGTGGTGATCTGGCTGCTGCAGACCACGGTCTGGGTGGTGTTCGTGCTGGCCATGCTGTCG
>QPLR01000236.1 GCA_003665935.1 Halobellus sp. Atlit-31R
TTCGGGAAGCCCGACAGGCCGTTCAGCTGACGCAGGCTGGGCATGCGGCCGCGGCGGCCGGTCAGGATCTTGTGCGAATAGGTCTGGTGGCCCACGTCCCACACGATGCGGTCGTGCGGGGTGTTGAACACGTAGTGCAGCGCGATGGTCAGTTCCACCGTGCCCAGGTTCGAGGACAGGTGGCCGCCGGTCTTGGACACCGAATCGAGCAGGAACTGGCGCAGCTCGGTGGCGAGCGGGGTCAGTTGCGTGCGCGGGAGCTGGCGCAGGTCCGCGGGGTCGTTGATGGTCTCTAGCAGGTTCATTTATGCCTTCCGCTGCACGATGAGGTCCGCGAGTTCGCGCAGCCGCAGTGCTTGTTCTCCAAATGGCGCCAGCGCTTCGTGCGCTTCACGCCGCAATTGCTCGGCCAGTTCCTTCGATTGGTCCAGCCCAAGGATCGACACATAGGTCGGCTTGTTGTCGGCCGCGTCCTTGCCCGCGGTCTTGCCCAGCGTGGCCGAATCGGCCGTCGCATCCAGCACGTCATCCACCACCTGGAAGGCCAGGCCGATCGCCTTCGAATAGGCGCCCAGGGCTTCCAGTTCGG
>QPLR01000237.1 GCA_003665935.1 Halobellus sp. Atlit-31R
GACCTGCAGTGCCGGCGTTTCGCCGAAGTAGTTCGGCGCCGTGTACAGCGCGCCCAGCAGGAGCGCGACGGCGATCAGTAGATATTTCCAGACGGGATAGCGATTCATAGTGTTCCAGCGTTCAATGTTGGTCACGGTGCGGCCCTTGCAGGGCCGCGCTGGTGCTTACTGGCTTACAGGGCCTTGAGGGTGCCTTTCGGCAGCAGCGTCACCACTGCGTTCTTCTGGACCACGATCTCGGTGCCGGCAGCGATTTCCAGCGTCACATAGGTGTCGGCCACCTTGACCACGCGGCCGAGGATGCCGCCGGCAGTCGCCACTTCGTCGCCCTTGGTCAGCGCATCCATCATCGCCTTCATCTCGCGCTGGCGCTTTTGCTGAGGACGGATCATGAGGAAATACATCACCACGAACATCAGGATCAGCGGCAGGAAAGTAGTCATGCTACCCATCAAGCCAGGATCGGCTGCGGCCGTGGTTTGCGCGTACGCGTTGGAAATGAACACAAGGACTCCGGTTGTGAGGATTAAAAAATAAGCGGTGTATTCTAGCACCGGCCATGGGGCCGGGGACAATCTGGAGGTATGTA
>QPLR01000238.1 GCA_003665935.1 Halobellus sp. Atlit-31R
CACGCACAGGTCCTCGCTCAGGGCGTATTGCCGGCCTTGGGATTGGTCGCCCAGGCGCGGGGCGATGCACTGGATGACGCCCTGCTTGCCGCATGCGGGGCACTCGACCGGGTCGCCTTCGCGGGCCACCGCCTTGCCGTCCTGGATGCTGAATGTGCAGGATGCCTTGACGACGCCGTCGGCCGTGGTCTTGGCGCCGTCGCGGATGTAATAGCGCTTTTGGCTCACTTCAGCTCTCCTCGGTGCGGAAAGCTGGAATGTAGCCGAACTGGTCTATTGGTCTTTGCGACAACGCAGCGCAATCCATTTCCGACAACCGTCAAAGGAAGTGCCACGCACTATCTCGCAGCGACTGGCCTTGGCGCTACCGCTCTCGGCATGCTCTGATTGGCCGGCTGGATCCGGATACTGGACAATATTTTGTCCCATAACTCGATTGCGCCTTCTTCCGACAGGGATGACTGGACGGGCCCGTTCTCGCCTTGCCCTGTATCCATTTTGAACACAAAGTGTGGAATGAGCACGTTGTCTTCCGTCCCATTTACCTCCCACCAGAAACTGTAGACACGCGCATCGTTTTTTTCGATAA
>QPLR01000239.1 GCA_003665935.1 Halobellus sp. Atlit-31R
TCCTGCTGCAGGCGGCGCCCAGGCTGTTCGCGCGCTATCCGAATGCGCGCATCCTGCTGGTCGGCGCGGCCTACGGGCGCAACGACCTGTGTGCCCGCGCGATTGCGCAGCAGGTAGCGGTGCCCGAGATGGGCGGCCGCGTGCTGTTGCTGGGCGGGCGCAGCGACGTGGCGGACATCCTGGCGCTCAGTTCGGTGGTGGTGCACGCCTCCACCAAACCCGAACCCTTCGGCCGCACCTTCCTCGAAGGGATGGCGATGGGCCGCCCGGTCATCGCGGCGGCTGAAGGCGGGCCGCTGGACGTCATCACTCACGAGCAGGACGGCCTCCTGATCGCCCCGCGCGACCCCGGGCTGCTGGCCACGGCCATCCTGTGCATCCTCGACAACCCGGAATGGGCCGCCGGCATGGCGCGCGCGGCGGCGCAGACCGCGCAACGCTACTCGATCGAGCAGCACACCGCTGCCGTCTCGGAAGTGCTGGACCGCCTGAGCGGAACCTTGCATGGACGCCGCTGAAACAATACGAAACAGTGTTTTCGTGGCAACTACATTGCAACAAAGCGATAATGGACGCGATCGACCCCTA
>QPLR01000240.1 GCA_003665935.1 Halobellus sp. Atlit-31R
GATCAAGCGGGACTATTCGGGTGTTGTCCAAAAATGGGAATGGGGGCGTCTATTCCGTAATGGGCGAACAAAATATGGATTGTCACATAAGGACATCGCGGATACAATCAATGTAGAAGGGGCCAGCGAACTGCAAGTTCAACGGGCAGAACGGGTGTACGAGATGTTCCCTGACCGCGGCTATGAGGGTAACGAAATCCCATTTTCCGCAATCGCTGAACTACAACGTATCTTCCCGAACACCGAAGATGCCCGTGCAGCATATGACTGTATCGCCGCGACGGACATTTCCCTGACGACGATGGAAACGCGCGCGTGGGTTGAACTTCTATTGTCCGAGAGTGAAGTGACTCGTGAAACGGTCAGAGACTCCGTAGAAGAGTACGTGCCGAAATCTAATGTCGGGCTGAGTGAACGCGTTAGTCGAATCCTCGCAGTCCACAATGAATACCTGTCAACGTTTACCCCGAGTTAGGAACTCTACGAAAGGTTTCGCTGGTTCTTGCCGATTTCATCGTGAGTTCCGGAAGCTGCTCCTGAAATAGTCTATCCAGTAAAGCACACGAATCAATCACTCTAATCTATCAG
>QPLR01000241.1 GCA_003665935.1 Halobellus sp. Atlit-31R
TTTCGACTCTTTCAGCTCCACGCGCAGGGCTTCGGCATCGCGGTGGATGTCGATCGAGCGCAGCAGTTCACGGATGCCTTCGGCGCCCATGAATGCGGTGAAGTCGTCGCCGTACTCTTCGTACTTGGCGGCGTAGTCGTCTTCCGACATGATCTGGCACTTCTTCAGCGGGGTCATGCCCGGATCGGTCACGACGTATGCTTCGAAGTACAGCACGCGTTCGATATCGCGCAGGGTCATGTCCAGGACCATGCCCAGACGCGACGGCAGCGACTTCAGGAACCAGATGTGCGCGGTCGGCGAGGCCAGCTCGATGTGGCCCATGCGCTCACGGCGCACCTTGGCCAGGGTGACTTCGACGCCGCACTTCTCGCAGATGACGCCGCGGTGCTTCAGGCGCTTGTACTTGCCGCACAGGCATTCGTAGTCCTTGATCGGGCCAAAGATCTTGGCGCAGAACAGACCGTCGCGCTCAGGCTTGAAGGTGCGGTAGTTGATGGTTTCCGGCTTCTTGACTTCGCCGTAGGACCACGAACGGATTTTCTCGGGCGACGCCAGGCCAATCTTGATGGCGTCGAAGCTCTCGTT
>QPLR01000242.1 GCA_003665935.1 Halobellus sp. Atlit-31R
CACCCGCTTCAGCGGTGCGGTACCGTGAAGCAGAGTGGCGAGAGGATATTGCTTTTAGTGCAGCGCCGTCAAGCCTTACCTTCAAGGCTCGATTACAACAATCAGCTGCTACCTTCGAGGAAGCTCTTCAGCTTGTCCGAACGCGACGGGTGACGCAGCTTGCGCAGGGCCTTCGCTTCGATCTGGCGGATGCGCTCGCGGGTGACGTCGAACTGCTTGCCCACCTCTTCCAGCGTGTGGTCGGTCGACATCTCGATACCGAAGCGCATGCGCAGCACCTTGGCTTCGCGCGGGGTCAGCGAATCGAGCACGTCCTTCACCACGCCGCGCATCGAGGCGTGCAGGGCCGCATCCGACGGCGCCAGCGTGTTGTTGTCCTCGATGAAGTCGCCCAGGTGCGAATCGTCGTCGTCGCCGATCGGCGTCTCCATCGAAATCGGCTCCTTCGCGATCTTCATGATCTTGCGAATCTTATCTTCCGGCATCTCCATCTTGATGGCGAGGGTGGCCGGATCCGGTTCGGCGCCGGTCTCCTGCAGGATCTGGCGCGAGATCCGGTTCATCTTGTTGATCGTTTCGATCATGTG
>QPLR01000243.1 GCA_003665935.1 Halobellus sp. Atlit-31R
GAGATCCCGACGGACGTGCTGGCGTTCGAAGCCAAGGCGCTGAAGGATGCCGGCGTCGACTTCGCCCCGGTGCCGCCGCGCTACCGCACCACCTACTTCTCGCACTCGATGAACGGCGGCTACTCGGCCGGCTACTACGCCTACCTGTGGAGCGAAAAGCTCGACGCCGACACGGTGCAGTGGTTCACGCAGAGCGGCGGCCTGTCGCGCAAGAACGGCGACCATTTCCGCAAGACCCTGCTGTCGCGCGGCGGCAGCGCCGATGCGATGGACCTGTTCCGTCACTTCCGCGGCCGCGACCCCGTCATCGCGCCGCTGCTGGAGCGCCGCGGCCTCACCGGTAGTTGATCCCCCCTGCGCCGCCGTCCTCGCGTCACGAGCGCGGGGACGGCGGCGCGTCGTTCGTAGTACCTACTAAAAAAGAGACATCATGATCCGTCCACACATCATGCTGGTCGCCGCCGCCAGCGTCACCTCCACCCTGGCCTATGACGCACCGGCTTCGATGCTCGAAGCCTCGAACCCGTTCGCCAAGCCGAGCACCCTGCCGTTCCAGTACCCTGCCTGGGACAAGATCAGAAACGAAC
>QPLR01000244.1 GCA_003665935.1 Halobellus sp. Atlit-31R
ATGCATGCGGACGCCATCTACGTGCTGGAAAAGGGTCGCATCGTGGAAACCGGTTCGCACGAGGCGCTGGTGGCGCAGAAGGGCCTGTACTACGCGATGTGGCGCCAGCAGATCGGCGAGCGGCCGGTGCCGCCCGGCGTCGTTCAGTCGTCGGACGGATAGCGCAGCCCGATCTGCGCGCGGATGCCGTCCAGCAGGCCCATGAGCGCGAGCGTCTCCGCATGCGTCATCAGGGGGTGTTCGATGCGGCCTTCGCGCAGGCAGCGGCCGGCTTCGATGGCTTCGTGGGTGTAGCCGTTGCCGAGATAAGGCGTCGGGATGGTGCGCGAGGAGCCGTCCTGCAGGTCGACCGTGATGCGTTCGGCCAGGTGGAACATGCGGTGCATGCGGATGCTGCCGCCGGTGCCGGAGACGATGAGTTCCGAGGCCGAGCGCGCGCGGATCGAGCAGCTGCAGACCGACAGCGTGCCGCCCACGTGCTTCATGGTGAAGGCCGTGGTGGCGTCGACGCCCGTCTCGCTCATGATGGCCTGGGCCTGCACCGTCTCGACACTGCCCAGCAGGGCGCAGGCGATCGACAGCGGGT
>QPLR01000245.1 GCA_003665935.1 Halobellus sp. Atlit-31R
CCTTCATCCTGGCCGCCAGCGCGCGCGAGAACATCGACATGGGCCGCGGCCTGCCGCAGGCCGCCATCGAGGCGGCCGCGCGCGCCGCGCACGCGCACGGCTTCATCGCGGCGCTGGAACAGGGCTACGAGACCGAGCTGGGCGAAGGCGGTTCGCGCCTGTCCTCCGGCCAGAAGCAGCTGATCGCGATCGCACGCGCGCTGGCGGGCGAACCGCGCATCCTGCTGCTGGACGAAGCGACCTCGCGCATCGACAGCGCCACCGAGCAGATCGTGCAGGAAGCGCTGGAGGAACTGCGCGGCAAGGTGACCATCATCGCGATCGCGCACCGGCTCTCCACCATCCGCGCGGCCGACCGCATCATCGCCGAGTGCCCGCAAGACCGCCACGACATGGAGCGGCTCTACGGCGCGCCGCTGTCGCGCATCGCGATCGCCCCCTGCGGCTTCTCGCCGGACGAACTGTGGCCGGTGCCGATGCGCGAAGCACGCGCCCGCCTGGACGTCGACGACGGGCGCTTCGTGGTGCTCCAGCTTGGCCGCATGGTGCCGCGCAAGGGCGTCGACACCGTCATCCAGGGCGTTGC
>QPLR01000246.1 GCA_003665935.1 Halobellus sp. Atlit-31R
GCAACTGCACCACGATGGACTGGAACGATTCCTTGAAGATGCGGCCAACTTCGGCTGGGAACCCACTGTCCTTGGGCAGGCGACCCATCGCATGGTAGGTCGGCCAGAATTCGTCGGCATACCACTTCTTGATCTCGTCCTGGATAGTCAGGGCCGACGGATTCATCTGGCCATTCGTCACCGCGCTGATCTTCTTGCGAATGACCTCGGCGTTGGGGATCTCGTTGTTCTCCACCATCTCGGCCGCGAGCCGGCGCGCCAGCGTCCGGGAGTTCGGCAGGGCGGCGTCGTCGAGGTCAGTGCGGATCGGTTCAGTCATAAGCTTTCGGGTTCGGGTGGCCGCGCCTTACGCAACGGCGCACTCCAGGGATTCGTTAATCTCGGCGACCAGGCGACTCTTCGACGCCTGGCGGCATGCCCACCGGTGTCGGCTCACGCCTTCGCGCGGTACCAGCACGACCATCTTGCGCGCCGGCGGCACCGCTTGGAAGTATTGTTCCAAGGCTTCGGGCAGGGTCAGCAGCTGATGGGGAAGATCGAGGCAGGCGCGGTCGATGTCACCAAGACACCGAATGATAACCTTGA
>QPLR01000247.1 GCA_003665935.1 Halobellus sp. Atlit-31R
CGCGCCATCACGGTACGCGTGAACGACGTGGTCGGCGTGGCGGGCCTCGCCCTGCCGGGCAACTACGTCGACGTCATCGTCAGCACCGCCACCGACCCGCAGCCGCAGATCGCCAACGGACGCGAACAAAGCATGTCGAAGATCGTGCTGGAGCGGATCCTGGTGCTGGCGGTGGCGCAGGAAGTCAGCCGCGACGAGACCAAGCCGAAGGTCGTCAATGCCGTGACCCTCGAAGTCACGCCCGAGCAGGCCGAACAGCTCGACCTGGCGCGCAGCGTCGGCAGCCTGTCGCTGGCCTTGCGCAACCAGGTCGACCCGGCCGTGGCGCAAACGCTCGGCGCCACCAAGCAGAACCTGCTGCCGCAGCCGGCCCCGCCGGTCAAGCCGGTGGCGCTGACGGTGCGCGTGCCCCGGCCCCAGGCACCGACCCAGTCAACGGGGCCGCGGCCCGCGCCGCAGCGCGATTGCGTGAAGGTCATCAACGGCCTGCACGCTTCCAGGGAATGCTTCTGACCTTACCGATCCGGGATGGACACCATGAACAGACGTTTCGATTTCGCACGGCTTGCGACCGGCCTGGCGCTG
>QPLR01000248.1 GCA_003665935.1 Halobellus sp. Atlit-31R
AGCGCGCCCTTCTGGCGCAACGTCGCCACCGTGCTGAGCGGCGCCGTCGGCGCCCAGGCGCTGCCGCTGTTGGCGGCGCCGCTGCTGACGCGGATGTGCACCCCGGGCGAGCTCGGCGCTTACAGCGTCTGGCTGGGTATCGTCGCGATCGCCGCGATCGGCGCCACGCTGCGCATGGAAGCGGCGATGATCCTCGACCACGAACCGGAGCGCCAGCGCGCGTGCTTTCGCGTTGTGTTCTACAGCACCACCGTCACCGCCGTGCTGCTCACGCTGCTGGCGCTGGGCGCGCGCCTGGCCGGCGTGGACGCGGCGGCCCGCCTGTCCTGGACCGCCCTGCTCACCCTGGGGGCCGGCACCTGGCTCACCGGCTGCGTGCAGACCACGCTCGCTTTTGCCACCTCGCACAATGCCTTCGGCAAGGCGGCGCGTGCCAAGGTCGCCACCGCCGCCGTCATCGTCGCCTCCCAGCTGGCGCTGCTGCAGGCCGGACTGGGCGGCGTCGGCCTGGTGCTCGGCCACCTGCTTGGCACCGCCACCGGCTTCGCCACCGCACGTCTGCTGCTGCGCCCGCCCAAAGCGCCG
>QPLR01000249.1 GCA_003665935.1 Halobellus sp. Atlit-31R
CGGCCAGAACCGGGTCGAGGTGGTGGATGCGAAGACCGGCGACCTGCTGTATTCTCGCGGCTTCTCGACCGTCTTCGGCGAATGGCGCACCACCGACGAGGCGAACAAGATCAGCCGCAGCTTCCAGGAGTCGGTGCGCTTTCCCAAGCCCGACCGCCCGGTGCGCGTGCGCATCCTCAAGCGCGACGAGCGCAACCAGTTCTCGGTGGCCTGGAGCGTCGAGCTCGATGCCGACGCCCGGGACATCGTCAAAAAGCAGCCGGACCTGCCGGCAAAACCGATTCCCGTGCATGTGAGCGGACCGTCGCCGGACAAGGTCGACCTCCTGATCCTGGGCGACGGCTACACCGCGCTAGAGATGCAGAAGTTCGAAGCGGATGCGCGCCGCCTGGCGCAGCACCTGTTCACCGTCTCGCCCTTCCGCGAGCGCGCCAACGACTTCAACGTATGGGCGCTGGCGGTACCGCCGGGCGAATCGGGCATCAGCCGGCCCTCGACCGGCGTGCACCATGCCTCGCCGCTGGGCACGCGCTACGACATCTTCGGCAGCGAGCGCTATGTGCTCACGCTGGACAACCGCGCGCT
>QPLR01000250.1 GCA_003665935.1 Halobellus sp. Atlit-31R
CGACAACGCGATCGAGACCCCGTCCACGTCGCACGTGGCGGTGGTCGACGGATTCGGCTCGGGCCTGGCGATGACCACCACCATCGAAGACGCCTTCGGGTCGCGCCCGATGGTCGACGGCTTCATCCTCAACAACCAGCTGACCGATTTCTCGTTCGCGTCGCGCGATGCCGACGGGCCGATCGCGAACCGCGTGGAAGCCCTGAAGCGCCCGCGCAGCGCGATGTCGCCGACCATCGTGTTCGACCGCAAGACCGGCAGGCTGGTGCTCACGGTCGGCTCGCCCGGCGGCCCGGTCATCATCAACTACGTCGCCAAGGTGCTGGTCGGCACCCTCGACTGGGGCCTGAACGTGCAGGAAGCGATCTCGCTGCCGAACTTCGGCAGCCGCAACGGCCCCACCGAGCTGGAAGTCGGGCGCTTCCCGTCCACCACCATCGAGGCCCTGAACGCGCGCGGCCACAAGGTGCGCCTGGGCGAGCAGACCTCCGGCCTGCACGGCATCCAGCGCATCGGCGTGCATGGCGTGCCGCTGTGGTACGGCGGCGCCGATCCGCGCCGGGAGGGCGTAGCAAAAGGGGATTG
>QPLR01000251.1 GCA_003665935.1 Halobellus sp. Atlit-31R
CAGGTGGATGGTGTGTGGAGTCTACGCTCATGCTGCACCGCGTCAAGCCAGATTCGCCCAAATGCGACCGGCTGCGTTAATCTGCGCACATGCGTGCAGAAATACAACTCGGCCATTCCTTCGAGTGGCGTTATACGATCCCGGCCCGGGCCAGCGTGCCCGCGCTCTACCACGACACACCCTTCTGCCTCGACATGCCGGAGGTGCTGGCCACCGGCTACCTGGTCGGCATGATGGAACTGGCCTGCCTGCACGGCCTGATGCCCTTCATGGACTGGCCGCAGGAGCAGAGCCTGGGCACGATGGTGAGTTTTCGCCACCTGGCGCCGACGCCGCCGGGCATGACGCTCACCATCCGCGGCAGCGTGCTGGAAGTGGACGGCCGCCGCGTGCGCTTCCAGGTCGACGCCTGGGACGAGCTGGAAAAGGTGTGCGAAGGCATCCATGAGCGCCACCTGATCGATCCCGTGCGCTTCCGGGACCGGGTGGCGCGCAAGCTGGCGCAGTGGGGTGAAAACGCCCCATCGCTTGCGGCCGGGCCGGTCGGGCCGGTGCGCGATGAGCGATAATGTGCGATGGTTTGG
>QPLR01000252.1 GCA_003665935.1 Halobellus sp. Atlit-31R
ATGTGGAGGCATTCGGCACGGGAGCGCCGGGGCAGCGCGCGCTGATCAGGCTAGCGTGGCGGCTCGACAAGCAACAGGTGCTGGTGCAATCGCTGCGCGAAGCGAGCGACCGCATTGCGCTGCATATCGAGCGCGTGAAGCATCCTTTGCTTCGGTCGCCATCGCCGACCATGGCTTTCGTACTGACGCGGCTGTTGGCGGGCACCGTACGCTCGGCTTCGCTGGAGGATTCGCCGCTGCTGGGCACCGCGGAATTCGAAGATGCGCTCGTCAATGCCTGTTGGGGTGTGATGAATGCCGCAGGTGCAAACCGAGAGGCGCTTTAGATCTGGCCGTGCTCTGCAAACGAGTGGACCCGGGTGCCGGCCACCACGAAATGGTCGAGCACACGGATGTCGACCAGGGCCAGCGCCTGCACCAGGCTTGAAGTCAGCCGCAGGTCCGCTTCGCTCGGTTCGGGCACGCCGGACGGGTGGTTGTGCGCGAGGATCACGCCCGCGGCGTTGCGGCGCAGGGCGGCCTTGACGACCTCGCGCGGATAGACGCTGGTGTGCGTCAGCGTCCCGCGAAACATTTCTTCTGAG
>QPLR01000253.1 GCA_003665935.1 Halobellus sp. Atlit-31R
AACATCGCGTCAGGACAATGGGGGTAATTCTTATGCAGATGCGCCAGTGGATGACACAGTGCGAGGCCGAGCTTTGTTCCGTCGGATTCATTGATGCGATCAAGGCCCACTCGACTGCGATTCGTAATGCACGGGACCCTTCCGAACGTGCTCGCGAAGCCGGAAGGTTCGGCGGGTTTCTGCGGTTGACTCGTAGCGCGGCGCGCCTTGAACTGGCGGAAGCTCTCATCGTAGAGCTCGGCGTGGTGCCAACTCAGCATGTCGCCTCGATGCTGATGAAGGAGACTTTCGGCGAAGCTGCGGAAATCGCGACTCTCGACCGCTTTGCCACGCCAGGTCGGGACGCGAGCGAAAAACACATGCACGAGGCCCGCGCCGCGACTGTAAAGCATGCGGCAGTGCTCACGCGCTATGGAAGCATGTACGCGTGGTACGTCGGGCGTCTGGATACGGTCGTTGCCAGCCTGAGGGGGAAGAGACGCAAGTCCAGGCCGGTGCGTGGCTCTGCCATTGCTGCCCGGCTATCCGCTCCCTCGCGACACCCCTCCTCGGCCCCTTGAAACGCGCGTATGCGGACAGTCGC
>QPLR01000254.1 GCA_003665935.1 Halobellus sp. Atlit-31R
GGCGAGAATCTCGGCACGGCCCTGAGCGTGAGCGGCAAGGCGGTGAGCGCCCAGCTCACGGGACCGGCCACGGGCACGCACACGGTCGAGGTCCAGCAGCTGGCGCAGGGACAGAAGCTGGCCTCGCGCGCGCTGGCGCAGAAAGACGCGGCGATCGGCAGCGGCGCACCGACCCTGGTCAAGGTCGAGACCGGCAGCGGCAAGGAACTGGTGGCGCAGGCGATCCACCGCGAAGGCGCGCGGCTGGCCGCGAATCGCCCGTTTGTTGCGGTGAACTGCGGCGCGATCGCCGAGTCGCTGCTGGAATCGGAACTGTTCGGCCACGAGGAAGGCGCGTTTACCGGCGCACGGCGCGGCGGCCATGCCGGCCAGGCCCGCATCCTGCAGGGTCGAGGGCGCCGGCGAGCCCTGGGTCAGATCGCGCGGCAGGTCCTTCACCTCCACGGTCTGGCCCGGCGCCATCACGGTGATCCAGTTGCACAGGTTTTCCAGCTGGCGCACGTTGCCCGGCAATTCCAGGCCGGCCAGGAAGCGCATCGCCGGTTCGGACAGGCGCTTCGGTTCGACGCCCAATTGGCGTGC
>QPLR01000255.1 GCA_003665935.1 Halobellus sp. Atlit-31R
ACCGCATGACCCCCAACGAAAGCGCCAGGGCGCCGCACGCCCCGACCGAATACATCCTCAACGCCAGCTGCCGCGCCGGCATCGGCATCGTGGCCGCCGTCGCCACCTTCCTCGCCGAGCGCGACTGTTACATCTGCGCCCTCGAGCAGTTCGACGACGACTCCACCGAACGCTTCTACATGCGCGCCGTGTTCCGCCTGCAGGGCGGCTCGCCCGGCATCGACGAGATCCGCGCGCAGTTCGGCGCAGGCTGCGGCGCCCGCCTCGACATGCAGTGGAAGATCCACGATCCGCTCGATGCAGTGAAGACCGTGATCATGGTGTCGAAAGACGACCACTGCCTCGACGACCTGCTCTACCGCCGCCGCAACGGCGAATTGAACATGTCGATCACGGCGGTGGTGTCGAACCATCTGGATCTGCGCCCGATGGTCGAGCGCGAAGGCATCCGCTTCATCTTCCTGCCGGTGACGAAAGAGAACAAGGCGCAGCAGGAAGCGCGGCTGCTGGAAGTGGTCGAGGAGACCCGCGCCGAGCTGGTGATCCTGGCGCGCTACATGCAGATCCTGTCCGACGAGCTG
>QPLR01000256.1 GCA_003665935.1 Halobellus sp. Atlit-31R
CAGGCCGTCCAGGGCCACCGATTCGCTGGCCACCAGGTACTCGGTGCCATGCTCGCCCTCGTTGATGCCAAGGCACAGCGGGCGGATGCCGAAGGGGTCGTGGAAGGCCAGCATGCCGTGGCCGGCGATCTGCGCCACCACCGCGTAGGCGCCGCGCACGCGGCGGTGCACCGCGGCGACTGCCTTGAACACGGCGTCCTTGTCCAGGTTGTAGCCGTCGGCCGCTTCCTGGATCTCGTGCGCCAGCACGTTCAGCAGCACTTCCGAGTCGGAATCGGTGTTGATGTGGCGGCGGTCGTTCTTGAACAGCTCTTCCTTGAGCTGGGCCTGGTTGGTCAGGTTGCCGTTGTGGGCCAGGGTGATGCCGAACGGCGCGTTAACGTAGAAGGGCTGGGCCTCTTCCTCGCTCGACGAGCCGGCGGTCGGATAACGGCAGTGGCCGATACCGGTGTTGCCCTGCAGCGAGCGCATGTTGCGGGTGCGGAACACGTCGCGTACGAGGCCGTTGGCCTTGTACATCGAGAACATGCTGCTGTGATTGGTTGCAATGCCCGCCGCGTCCTGGCCGCGGTGCTGCAGC
>QPLR01000257.1 GCA_003665935.1 Halobellus sp. Atlit-31R
CGCCTTCGCCAAATCCCGCAACACCACCTGCGTCTACCTCGACGGCGAGGTGGTCGACTTCTACTACCCGCACACGCGCAGCCCGCTGTGCCTGCCCGCGACGCTGGCCGTGGCCCATGTGCTGTTCGCGCGCCATCCGGACGCGCCCGTCCTGGCGGTGACGACGGCGATGCGCGGCCAGCGCCTGGAACTGCTGCGCGCCGAAGACGCCTTCTACATCCGCCTGCAGGCCCAGGACCTGGCGCAGCCGCCCCTCGCGCCCGACCTGCCGGCCCGCCTGCTGGCGGCGCCCGGCCTGGCGCCGGCGTCACCGCCTTCCAAGATGTCGGTGCCGGCCGCCCCGTGCACGTGCAGGTCGATGAAGCCGGGGAGGATGGTGTGCCCGCTTGCGGCAGGGCCTTCGATGATCCGGTGGATGCGTTCGCTGAAATCGATGCTGACTGTGATCCAGCCGGAGGGAGTGAGGATTCTGCCGCTGAGCATTTAGTCCGCTATGAGTAATTCGATGCCCAGCTTTTGCAGGCCCTCGCGGTACTCGGGGCTGATGCTGGCATCGGTGATGACGGTATCGACCTGGCC
>QPLR01000258.1 GCA_003665935.1 Halobellus sp. Atlit-31R
GCACCGCCACCGCCTTCGTCACCAAAATGGTGACCGGTCCGGTACGCTGCGCCAATTCCGTGTTCGGCGACCCGGCCCCGGGCGCGGCCAAGTCCTGCAGCTATGCCGTCACCACTACCACCAGCGCTGCGCCGACCGACGTGAGCTGGACCGCCTGCGCCAGCCAGTACGGCATCTGCACCGTGCCGGGCACGCGCGAAGTGCGCTACGGCGCCGCCGGCAGCTATGCGAGCATGATCGTGACCAATTCGGTCAAGTGCTCCGACGCCGTCTTCGGCGACCCGAAGCCGGGCGTGGTCAAGTCGTGCAGCTACTCCAGCGTGGCACGCTGATTCCCGCCTGCGCCGGAAGGCGCAGAATGAAAAACGGCCGCGATTCGCATCGCGGCCGTTTTTTTATCGCGTCAAACGACGGGTGATTACCAGATGATCACGCGGTCCTTCGGCGCCAGGTACATCTTGTCGCCTTCCTTCACGCTGAAGGCTTCGTAGAAGCCCGGCTGGTTCTTCAGGGTGCCGTTGGCGCGGAACTGGGCCGGCGAGTGCGGGTCGGTCTTGACCTGGTTGATCTGGGCCGGTT
>QPLR01000259.1 GCA_003665935.1 Halobellus sp. Atlit-31R
TGACAAGGTCTACGCTACGCCAGCCCGCCGCTCCGCTACGGCGGAGCTCCGGCGCCTCGGATTCCGACACGAGGCGAACAGTGGAAGCGAGATGGTAAAACGTGGCCCTGGTCGCACGCTGCTTGCGACTGCCTCGTCGCTTGATGGCCAAATGTGGCGGGTGAGTCCATACGCTCGTGCGTGGCGATAGCCCTGCCGGCCCAGTAGTCGCTTAAGGCGTCAGGACCAGCACGCGGCGGTCGGTCTCTGCCATGCCCTTGCTGGCGTCAGTACCCATCAGGATCTCGCCATTTGGCAGTGCCGATCCATTCCTCACTCGTTTCCCGTTCTGCATCACGATCCCGTCTGGGAGGATCTCGCGAATGCCCAGCTTTTCGCCGCTCGCGATGTCTGCCGGCTTGCTGTCTGCTGCTTTGCTCAGGCCAATTCGCGTATCTGGCTCAGGTTTCGCGGCCGGAGGAACATCCGTGGGCTTGAGCTGCGCCAGGCGGACCGGAACCGGCGCGGGCGCGGCCGGACGGACTCGATCCATGGCTTCTGCTGGCGCCCGTGCTGGTGCTGGTGCTGGTGCCGGCGCC
>QPLR01000260.1 GCA_003665935.1 Halobellus sp. Atlit-31R
GAACAGCGGCAGGTTCTCGATCTCGAACAGCAGCGCCGGACCGAAGGGCACGACCGCGCCGAACAGGTCGATCTGGTCGACGGCCGCGCAATCGGCCGCACTGAACTGCCGGGATTCGTAAAACTCGCCATAATTAGGCAGGAAGCTCTTGGGCACCACACCGAGCACGCGGCCATTGGCCACCACGGCGGCGCAATTGAAGAGCTGATGGTTGACCTTGAGCGGCAGGCCGACCACCAGCGCCACCGGCAAGTGATTCGAGGCCTCGATGATTTTCTGGAGACCGGCCAGGCAGCCGTCGAGCAGCGCGCGCTGGTGGAACAGGTCTTCGCAGCTGTAGGCCGAGATTCCCAGCTCGGGGAAGGCCACCAGCACGGCGCCCGCATCAGCCGCCTGGCGCGCCAGCGTGAGCGTCTGCTCGACGTTGAAGCTCGGGTCGGCGATGCGGCAGCGCGGGATGGCCACCGCGACGCGGGCGAAGTGGTGCGTGTAGAGATTGAAGAATTGCTTGTTCATTGGTGAGTCTTTCGCAGGTCCGTCAAATCGCGGCTCATCAATTCGTTAGGGATGTCATTTT
>QPLR01000261.1 GCA_003665935.1 Halobellus sp. Atlit-31R
TTGCGCATCTCCGGCACGTATTGTTGCGCCGCCTCGCGTACGCCGGTGGTGTAGACGCGGCCCTCGAGCCAGCGCTTGTCCCATTCCATGATGGTGGGCGGCGCAAAACCGATGATCCCCACGCGCACCACGGCCCGTATCGGCTTGCCGGCGGCGTCGAGCGCCTCGACCTGCTTGTCGATGATGGCGTAGGGACTGAACAGCGGCTTCCTCGTCTTTGCACTGTAGACGTTCGCCAGCACCATCGGGAAGGCCGGGCCGGCGCAGCGCTTGGGCTGCTCGACGCCCTTGACCTGGAAGCGGCTGCCGGTCACCTGGCCCAGGTAAGCCAGCCCGTAGTTGAACTCGTGGTTGCCGATGCCAGCGCCGTCGTATTTCAGGCTGTTCATGATCTTGTAGATGCCCAGGGTCTCGTCGCAAGCGAGCGGTTTGACCTGCGCCTGGTAGTCGGCCAGCGCGGTGCCCTGGATGGTGTCGCCGTTATCCAGCAGCAGCGTGTTCGGGAATTCCGTGCGTGCCTGCCGGATCAGGGTGGCGGTGCGGTCCAGGCCATGCGAGGGCTCGGGCTCCAGCTTA
>QPLR01000262.1 GCA_003665935.1 Halobellus sp. Atlit-31R
CGCGCAAGGACTATCACTTCTTCCTGAACCGCAGCGTCAAGCCGGTCTGCATCATGGGCAACGACTACTACGCCACCAACGAGCACGTGATCCATCCTGACGGCTCCAGCAGCAGTTGCGAGCTGTTCGGCTATTACGTGATCACCCAGCAGTATTACCACCGCTACCGCATTCCGGTGATGCACACCGAAACCAACAACCGCGAAGCCGGCAACGGCGAAAAGGATGCGCGCGCCTGGCTGGACAAGCAGTGGTCGAACGTGATGCGGCTGAAGGCCGACGGCGTGCCCATCCTCGGTTTTACCTGGTACAGCCTGGTCGACCAGGTCGACTGGGACAGCGCGCTCACCGCCGACGCGGGCAACGTCAACCAGTACGGCTTGTGCGACCTGGATCGGCGCGTGCGTCCGGTCGGCGAGGCCTACCGCGAGCTGATCCGGACCTGGCGGCACCGGGTCGGGAATGAACTGATGTACCTGCGCTAGCGGCGCGCAGGGCGAGCATCGGCGTCCTCGGCTTACAGCATCCCGGCTGCCGCGCGTGCGGCCCAGGAGACGAAGTCGGCGACCAGGCGGG
>QPLR01000263.1 GCA_003665935.1 Halobellus sp. Atlit-31R
ATCCCAGCTTGAATGTCAGATCGTCGAAGCGCATTTGCATTGTGGAACGATGCTGTGGATCCGCATCCTGCACCGCCGATGTTGCCAAGCTTGCTGACCCATGGCAGCATGCTTATGTCAAACCTCCAGACTTAGCAGCGGATTACTGAGCACATGAGCGAAAATAAAGACACTGCCGCAATCTTTCTCGACACAAACATCGCTTTACATTACAAACGACCTGACCAAATCGATTGGAAATCTGAAGTCGATGAGAAATACCATCAAGTCATCGTGTGCTCGGTTTTTCTGGCGGAGCTCGAAAAACATAAA
This sequence comes from Halobellus sp. Atlit-31R, assembly GCA_003665935.1. Lineage (GTDB taxonomy): Archaea > Halobacteriota > Halobacteria > Halobacteriales > Haloferacaceae > Haloquadratum. The sequence goes on from QPLR01000263.1 coordinate 313, forward strand.
GTTGAACATTCGCTTAAAAAGATTCGAAAGCGTGCGGGTGAATACTCGGCCTGGCTAGCCGCGAAATATGACGATCCCATTATTCAGGAGCGCGCAAAAATTCGATTCATTCCGGATGAACCAATGATTGATTTCGGGGCCCATCGTCTTGACCCTACAAACTTTGACGATCGTTTGATTGCTTCAGTAATAGAGCTATCGCAACGCGAGCCCGAGTTGACTTGCTACGTCATGACGGCTGATCTAGGACTTAACCTGAAACT
>QPLR01000264.1 GCA_003665935.1 Halobellus sp. Atlit-31R
TGGACGCCCTGCCTTTCACGAAGTCGCCCATCAGCTGGCCCGGCGCGTCATAGTTGGAGCCGCCCAGCACAAAGGCGCGCGATTCCAGCTCGCGCTGGAAGGCGATGCCGGCCAGCGGGTGGCCCGGATAGTCCTCGGGCGTGATGCCGACCACGATGGCGCTGTTGGCGTTACGCTCGGCGCGCGAGTACTGGCTCATGCCGTTGGTGACCACGCGCCCTTCTTCGCTCGACGCCGCCACCACGGTGCCGCCCGGGCACATGCAGAAGCTGTACACCGAACGGCCGTTGGAAGCATGGTGCACGATCTTGTAGTCGGCCGCGCCGAGCAGCTTGTTGCCGGCGTTGGGGCCGAAGCGGCAGACGTCGATCAGCGACTGCGGGTGCTCGACCCGGAAACCGATCGAGAAGGGCTTGGCTTCGATGTAGACGCCGCGCTCGTACAGCAGCTCGAAGGTGTCGCGCGCGCTGTGGCCGATCGCCATCACCAGGTGGCGGGTGGCGATTTCCTCGCCGTTCGAGAGGCGCACGCCCTGGACCTGGCGCACCCCGTTCTGTTCCGAAATCATGATGTCG
>QPLR01000265.1 GCA_003665935.1 Halobellus sp. Atlit-31R
GTCGTCCAGCATCGCCCTGGCGCCGGACACGATTTCTTCCGACGGATGGGCGATGAACACCAAGGTGCCCTTCCACTTGGCCTTCATCTCGGCCAGCGTGCGCGCGGTCCCGAGCCAGCCGGCCATGTGCACGTCGTGCCCGCAGCTATGGGTGACGAAGCTCTCGACACCGTTGCTGGTGGCTTTGGCGCGGCTGGCATACGGCAGCCCGGTCTTTTCTTCCATCGGCAGGCCGTCCATCTCGGTACGCACCAGCACCGTGGGGCCGGCGCCGTTCTTCAGTACCGCGACGATGCCGGTCTTGCCGACTTTTTCCGTGACCTCGAAACCGAGCTTGCGCATTTCAAGCGCCAGCTTGGCGGCGGTGCGTACTTCCTGGAAGGCGATCTCGGGATTGGCGTGCAAGTCCTTGTAGACCGTGTCGAGCCAGGGATACATGGCGCCCACGCGGGCGCCGACGTCGGATTTGAGGGGGGCGGGAAGCTGGGCGGATGCGGATGCGGCGGTGAGCGCAAGGACGGCGGCGATCAAGGTGGATTTCAAGTGAGCCTCAGTGCATGTTCAGGTTGAACG
>QPLR01000266.1 GCA_003665935.1 Halobellus sp. Atlit-31R
TACCCGCTGGGCGTTCCGTCGCGTATGAACGTCGGTCAGATCCTGGAAACCCACCTCGGTTGGGCTGCCAAGGGCCTGGGCTGGCGCATCGGCGAAATGCTGGCGGCGCAAGCGAAGGCACAAGACCTGCGCACGTTCCTGGGCAAGATCTACAACGAAACCGGCCGCAAGGAAGACCTGGACAGCTTCAGCGATGAAGAAATCCTGAGCCTGGCGCACAACCTCAAGAACGGCGTGCCGTTCGCGACCCCGGTGTTCGACGGTGCCCACGAAGACGACATCCGCCGCATGCTGGACCTGGCGTTCCCGGACGACATCGCTGCCCACCTGGGCATGACGCCGTCGAAGAACCAGGTTGCCATGTTCGACGGCCGCACCGGCGAAGCATTCGAGCGCAAGGTCACCGTCGGCTTCATGCACATGCTGAAGCTGCACCACCTGGTCGACGACAAGATGCACGCCCGTTCGACCGGCCCGTACTCGCTGGTGACGCAGCAGCCGCTGGGTGGTAAAGCCCAGTTCGGTGGCCAGCGCTTCGGTGAGATGGAGGTGTGGGCACTGGAAGCCTACGGC
>QPLR01000267.1 GCA_003665935.1 Halobellus sp. Atlit-31R
GGATGAGCTAACCCGACAATCAAGGCACGTCACCAAGGCGTACGGCGCCGACAGGCCCGACAATACACTTCAAGGGGAAACATCATGAACAGCATGGCGTGGATCGGCATCATCATCTGGGGTGTGATCGTGGCAGGTTTCGGCCTCTTGTCGGCCCATCCGCCGGGCGAAACCGCCGCCGGCGGCCTGCAGCCGCAGGACGTGGTGTTCCTGGTGGCGGGCGGCCTCGTGACCTGCCTGATAGGCGTGACCGGGCTGCTGGGCTTCATGGGCTGGATTCCCGGCCTGCGCGGCGACAAGGGCACGGCCTGATTTTTTTTGCAATAAGTACGCCATCGTACAGAGGCCAGCAGTACGCGGCGGCATACTGGAATCACGACGCCGAAGCGCGGAAATTCCAGTAAAGGAGCAACATCATGCTATATACAATCGCCGTCAATCTGATCGTTCTGTGGCTGCTGTGCCTGGTGACTTCGTACACCATCGGCGGCTTCATCCATATCCTGCTGGTCGTTGCCGTGATCATGCTCCAGGTGCGCCTGATCAGCGGACGAGGCATATAGTTGTCGAAGC
>QPLR01000268.1 GCA_003665935.1 Halobellus sp. Atlit-31R
TGGCTCTGAAAACCTTTGGCCCTGAAGCACAGGCGCTGAAGTTGATGGAAGAAGCCGCCGAACTGGCCGCTGCTGCCGCCCGCAACATGAACGGACTGGGCAATGAAGTTGATCTGGCTGGCGAACTCGCTGACGTTGAAATCATGATTGAACAGTTCCGCCTCAACGGGATGGGCCTGATGATTGACTTTCATAAGCAGAAAAAGCTGGAACGCCTTGCCGAACGCCTGGGGGTGACTTATGCCGCAGAATAACGAACAGCTGCTGGAGAAGTTAAAAAAGCTGCTGGCGCTGGCTAAATCCGACAATCCCCATGAAGCGGCACTGGCCCTGCAACGCGCCCAGAAACTGATGCAGGCGTATAACATCACCCAGGCTGACCTCGCACTCAGTGATATTGATGAAAGCGTCAGTAACTACTGGGCTGCAGGTAGCGTTAATCCGCCGCGTTACATGCTGGGTCTGCTGGATATTATCCAGGTAGCATTTGGCGTTAAGTCTATTATTCATTCCGGCTTTAAACCCAGCGTTGGTTTTTACGGGAATAAAGATCGCGTGGAACTTGCTTCATA
>QPLR01000269.1 GCA_003665935.1 Halobellus sp. Atlit-31R
GTCCCGCGTCGGCGCCTGTCCGTCGTAGCGTTGCGCGATCTCGTCCTCGCTGTCGTCGACCAGGCCCGGCACTTCGCGGAGAAACGTGATGCGGTAGTAGGACAGGGCGTTGTCGATCTCGTCGGCCACGGTCAGCTTCGAGTAGCGCAGCATGCGGGTCTGCCACAGCGTGGCGACGCGCGCCTGCAGCAGCTGGGTGTTGCGCTTGAGCTCCTTCGGCGTCAGGCCGAGGTCGCGTTCGGCCAGCAGGCGCAGGGTCGCGCGGGTCGAGCGCTCGCGCAGGGCCGGGTCGCGCCCGCCGCGGATCAGCTGGAACACCTGGGCCAGGAATTCGATCTCGCGGATGCCGCCGCGGCCGAGCTTGACGTTGTGGCTGCGCTCGGGATGCAGGCGCTCCTGGCGCTTGACCTCGGCGCGGATCTGGGCGTGCATGTTGCGGATGGCGTCGATCACGCCGAAGTCGAGGTAGCGCCGGAACACGAAGGGACGCACGATGGCGTCGAGCGCCGCGATGTCCTCGTGCGTGCCGGTGACCGCGCGCGCCTTGACCCAGGCATAACGCTCCCATTCCC
>QPLR01000270.1 GCA_003665935.1 Halobellus sp. Atlit-31R
CGTCGGCCTGCGCGATGGTGCGCGGGAAGACGTCGAACAGGTAGCCGTTGGCGCAATCGGTCTCCTTCAGGCGCTCTTTCACCAGGCCGATGATGATGTCGTCGGATACCAGCTGGACCGCATCCATCACCTTCTTTGCAGCCATGCCCAGTTCGGTCCCAGCCTTGATTGCCGCACGCAGCATGTCTCCGGTCGAAATCTGCGGAATGTTGAACTTTTCCTTGATGAAGTTGGCCTGGGTGCCTTTACCGGCGCCGGGTGCTCCTAACAGAATGAGACGCATGAGTTTCCTAGATTCTTAGAGGATGTTGATAATTTTTATGTAGGCGATCAATGTTATAGCTGAACGCGCTTGATGCATATCTGCTTACTTGACACGAAAGTTACCACAAAAGTCATCTTTAACGCCAATTCCGCGGCCTTCCGCCAGCAGGTTTTGATGTAGCGCAGACAACAATAAACTAGCGCGCTCAGTGTTCAGGCAGCATAGTGGCGGCGCACGCGCTCCAGGTCGTCAGGCGTGTCGACACCCGCCGGCGGCGCACTGTCCGTGATATGCACGGCGATCGGGT
>QPLR01000271.1 GCA_003665935.1 Halobellus sp. Atlit-31R
CCAGCGGCAAGCTGAACCCGATCGGCAGCAGCCGCGAAGGCATCGATCCGGCCAGGATGGGGCGCCAGGACCCGGTGCGCTACAAGGCACGCGACGGGCGCGAGATCCCGGCCCTGCTCACGGTTCCTCCCGGTGGCGGCAAGAACCTGCCGCTGGTGGTGCTGGTGCATGGCGGTCCTTTCGTGCGCGGCAACTCCTGGGGCTGGGACGCGAAAACGCAGTTCCTGGCCTCGCGCGGCTACGCCGTGCTGGAACCGGAATTCCGCGGCAGCGCCGGCTTCGGCACCAGGCACTTCAAGGCCGGCTTCAAGCAGTGGGGGCTGGCGATGCAGGACGACCTCGCGGATGGCGTGCGCTGGGCGGTCGGCAAGGGCATCGCCGACGGCGCGCGCGTGTGCATCGCCGGCGCCAGCTACGGCGGCTATGCCACCCTGATGGGCCTGGTGAAGGACCCGGACCTGTACAAGTGCGGCATCAACTGGGTGGGCGTCACCGACATCAACCTGCTCTACAACGGCGGCTGGACCTTCACCAACGACACCTCGGACGAGTACAAGGCCTACGGCATGCC
>QPLR01000272.1 GCA_003665935.1 Halobellus sp. Atlit-31R
CGGGCACCGCGATCATCGAAGGCTACGGCCTGTCGGAGACCGCGCCGGTGGCCACCTGCAACCGCGCCGACGTGAAGGAATTCACCGGCACCATCGGGCTGCCGATCCCGTCCACCGACATCGCCATCCTGGATGACGCGGGCAAGCCGATGGGCATCGGCCAGATCGGCGAGATCGCCATCCGCGGCCCGCAGGTGATGGCGGGCTACTGGAACCGCCCGGACGAGACCGCCAAGGTCATGACCCCGGACGGCTTCTTCAAGTCGGGCGACGTCGGCATCATGGACGAGCAGGGCTACGTGAAGATCGTCGACCGCAAGAAGGACATGATCCTGGTCTCCGGCTTCAACGTCTACCCGAACGAACTGGAAGGCGTGATCGCCGGCCACCCGGGCGTGCTCGAGTGCGCCGTGATCGGGGTGCCGGACGAGCATTCCGGCGAAGCGGTGAAGGTGTTCGTGGTGCGCAAGGACCCGAACCTGACCGCCGAACAGCTGATGGACTACTGCAAGCAGCAGTTCACCGGCTACAAGAAACCGAAGTACATCGAGTTCCGCGACGAGCTGCCGA
>QPLR01000273.1 GCA_003665935.1 Halobellus sp. Atlit-31R
AGCTACCCACCGGTGAGTGGGTAGCTGACGCCCTCATCTTGCTCGATTTAGGCTTCTACGACTTCTGGTTGTTCGACCGAATCGACCAGAACGGCGGGTGGTTCGTCTCCCGGGTGAAGGACAACGCGAACTTCGAGATCGTCGAAGAACTGCGAACGTGGCGAGGCAACAGCATTCCGCTGGAAGGAGGGTCGCTGCAGGCCGTCCTTGAGGACCTGCAGCGACAGGAAATCGACGTACGCATCACGCTTTCATTCGAGCGCAAACGAGGGTCGGGCGCCAGCGCGACCCGGTCGTTCCGATTGGTCGGCCTGCGTAACAAGGAGAGCGAAGAGTACCATCTGTATCTGACGAATCTGGCGAGAGAGGACTACAGCGCGCCCGATATCGCGCAGCTCTATCGGGCGCGCTGGGAGGTCGAACTGCTGTTCAAGGAGCTGAAGTCGCGGTTCGGCTTGGACGAGATCAAGACGACCGACGGCTACATCATCGAGGCGCTGATCATCATGGCCGCAATTTCGTTGATGATGAGTCGTGTAATCGTGGATGAGTTACGGTCGCTCGAGGCAA
>QPLR01000274.1 GCA_003665935.1 Halobellus sp. Atlit-31R
CGGAATTCGTCGAGGTCAACCAGTTGCTGAAGCTGGTCGGCCTGGTCGACAGCGGCGGCGCCGGCAAGAACATGGTCGCCAGCGGCGTGGTGTCGGTCGACGGCAAGCAGGAACTGCGCAAGACCGCGAAAATCCGCAGCGGCCAGACGGTCAGCGTCGGCGACCTGCAGATTCGGGTGCAATAGCGGGGAAACAGCGGGAAACAAGCGGGAAAAAAGCGGAAAAAAAGGGCGGGCTTATGTTTGCGCCCTAACAAACAGAGCGGGGCTTCATTGTTTATATTTTAAGTCGTCAGCACACGACTTATATCAACCGGCCATAGGTGAAGCAATGGAAACCCCGAACCGCGCCCAGTCACAGGAACAGCTCATCGGCGACCTGCGTCTCGTCATCGAGAACGCGGAAGAGCTGCTCAAGAACACCGATCACTACACCAGCGCCCTGTACCAGAACGCGCGCGCCAAGCTGGCGCTGGCGCTGGAAGCGGCCAACGAGGAACTTGCGCGTTTCGAGGATGCCCAGCTGGAACGCATGATGGCCGCCACCCGCGCCGCCAACGAGCGCTTCTG
>QPLR01000275.1 GCA_003665935.1 Halobellus sp. Atlit-31R
AAGCGCAACCTGACGTACGCGCTGAGCCTGCTGGCAATCGCCGGCAGCGCCGTCTTCACCTTCGCCGACCTCAACAGCGGCGCCACGGTGACGACCTTCAACGGCATGTACGTGTCGGACCCGATGTCCAACCTGCTCAAGCTGGTGACCTACGTGGCCGTCGCCATGACCCTGGTGTATTCGCGCCAGTACGCGGGCGAGCGCGCCATGATGTCCGGTAACCTGGGCGGCGAGTTCTACGTGCTCGCGCTGTTCGCGATGCTGGGCCAGATGATCATGATCTCGGGTTCGAGCATGCTCTCGCTCTACCTGGGCGTGGAACTGATGTCGCTGTCGCTGTACGCGCTGGTGGCCCTGCGCCGCGACCACGCGATCTCGACCGAAGCCGCGATGAAGTACTTCATCCTGGGCGCGCTGTCCTCGGGCTTCCTGCTGTACGGCATGTCGATGATCTACGGCGCCACCGGTTCGCTGAATATCGACGCCATCAACCAGGTCAGCTCGGCTGCCGGCGCCAACTCGACCATCCTGGTGTTCGGCCTGGTGTTCATCGTGGCCGGCCTGGCCTT
>QPLR01000276.1 GCA_003665935.1 Halobellus sp. Atlit-31R
TACATGCACATCCCGGTCGCGGCGCTGCCGAGCTATAACACGCCGGTCATCAACGTCAATGCCAACCTCGCGGGCGCCAGCCCGGAAAACATGGCCTCGTCGGTCGCGCTGCCGCTGGAAAAGCAGTTCGCGACCATCGCCGGCATCAAGACGATCAGCTCGACCAACACCCAGGGCAATACCTCGCTGACGCTCGAGTTCGATGAATCGATCGACGTCAACCAGGCAGCCGTGGACGTGCAGGCCGCGCTGCTGCAGGTCCAGCGCCAGCTGCCGCAGGAAATGACCGACCTGCCGTCCTACCGCAAGATCAACCCGGCCGACGCCCCGATCCTGTTCATGCACATGACCTCGCCGTCGATGGACTTGTCGGAGCTGAACGACTACGCGGAAAACCTGGTCTCGCCGGCGATCTCGACCCTGCCGGGCATCGCCCAGGTGACGGTCAACGGCGGCAAGCGCTTCGCGGTGCGGGTGCGCGCCAAGCATGACCTGATGGCCGCACGTAACATCTCCATGTCCGAGCTGGCCACGGCGCTGCGCTCGGCCAATTCGATCACCCCGCTCGG
>QPLR01000277.1 GCA_003665935.1 Halobellus sp. Atlit-31R
ACCAGGGAGAATTTCATGAAACAAGCGACCTTCGCCGTCATCCTCGCTATCGCTTCGATCGGCAGCGCTGTCGCCAGCCCGATGAGCGATGCCGCGCAGATTCACTTTAGCGCCATTGGCGCCGGTGACACGTCCGTCATCATGCGTGGCTATGCCGACAACGCCCAGCTGACATGGGTCGGCGGGCCGCTTGACGGCATGTACGCCGGTTCCGATGCCATTCGCGCCACCTGGGAAAAGTTCGGCAAGGCTGTCGGGCCGGCGCGCGTGACTGTGCTTGCTCTGGAGGAATCGGCGAACCCAAAGGGTGCGACGATCGTCGCCAAGGTGCAGTTCGAAGGCAAGGCACAGGTCAATGTGCGCTATGTGCTGACCTACCGCGATGGCAAGCTGGTCAACGAAACCTGGCAGATCGATCCGAAACTGACCGCAGCAGCTTATTGATTAATCGACCGATACTCCAGTGACATCCATGCCCAATTCGCGCGACCAGCTGCTGGCCTGCATTCCCCGTCTGCGCCGCTATGCGCGGGCATTGGTCGGCGATCGGGCCGGCGCCGACGACCTG
>QPLR01000278.1 GCA_003665935.1 Halobellus sp. Atlit-31R
CGCTCGAGATGGTCTGCACCGGCGAGACGGTGATGGTCGAAGTTTCCGATAACGGCATCGGCATGATGCCCGACATGGTCATGCATGCGTTCGAGCTCTTCATGCAGGCGGAGCGTGCCTCCGACCGCGCACAGGGCGGCCTCGGACTGGGTCTGGCGCTGGTGAAGGGTTTGGTGGAACTGCACGGAGGGAGTGCCACCTGCCAGAGCGCCGGCCTCGGGCAGGGCAGCTGTTTCTCGATCAGCCTTCCGCGGCTGGCGCAGGGCAAGGACGACACTGCCGGGAGCGCCATCGATGGCGCCGTCGCCTTGCCGGCCGATCCGCTGCGGATCCTGGTCGTCGACGACAACCGCGACGCGGCAGCCACGCTCGGGATGCTGCTCGAAGTGATGGGTCACCAGGTCTTGATCGCGCATGATCCGTACCGCGCGCTCGATCTGGCCAGCACTGCGCGCCCCGAGGTCTATATGCTCGACATCGGCCTGCCCGGGCTCGATGGACATGAACTGTCGCGACGCCTGCGGGCCCGGCCCGAGAACGCCGGTGCGCTCCTGATCGCCCTGACCGG
>QPLR01000279.1 GCA_003665935.1 Halobellus sp. Atlit-31R
CCTGCTGCAGGATGTCTTCGGCCTGCTGCGCCTCGGTGATCAGCCCCACGCCGATGGTCGGCATGCCGGTATCAAGCTTGATGCGCTGCGCGAATTCGACCTGGTAGCCCGGGGCCACCGGAATCTTCTGCAGCGGCGACAAGCCGCCGCTCGACACGTGGATGAAGTCGCAGCCGCGCGCCTGCAGCTCGCGCGCGAAGCGCACGCTCTGCTCGATCTCCCAGCCGCCTTCAACCCAGTCGGTGGCCGAAATGCGCATGCCCACCGCCATCTCTGCCGGTACGGCGGCGCGCACCGCGTCGAAGACTTCAAACGGGAAGCGCATGCGGTTCTCGAGCGAGCCGCCGTATTCGTCCTCGCGGGTATTCGACAGCGGCGACAGGAACTGGTGCAGCAGGTAGCCATGGGCGCCGTGCAGCTCGATGCCGTCCAGGCCCAATGCATGGGCGCGCCGCGCCGCCTGCACGAAACCGTCGAGGATACGCGCCAGCCCTTCGCGGTCGAGCGCGAGCGGCACGGTTTCACCGTCGGCGTGCGGCAGGCTCGAAGGGGCGACGGTCTGCCAGCC
>QPLR01000280.1 GCA_003665935.1 Halobellus sp. Atlit-31R
CAGGCCGCGTTGGAGGCCGAGAACAGGTTCGATACCCGGCTGCCGCCGGTGCCGAGCGACGCCGACAGCCCGATGTCCGGGAAGTAGGCCGAGCGCGCGATGCCGATCTCCGCATTCGCGGCGGCGACGTCGCGTTCCGCGGCGGCGATGTCCGGGCGGCGCTGCAGCAGCGGCGACGGCACCCCGACCGGGAGCGCCGGCACCGTCACCCGCCACTCGGATAGCGGCGCGAGCGTGAACTCGGCTGGGGCCTTGCCGACCAGGACCGCGATGGCGTGCTCGAACTGGGCGCGCTGGCGCTCGAGCGACAGCGCATCGTTGCGGGCGTTGGCGAGCTGGGTCTCGGCCTGCAGCACGTCGGTGCGCGCCACGATGCCGACATTGAAGCGGTTCTGGGTGATCTGCAGCTCGCGCTCGTAGCCGGCGATGGTGCGATCCAACAGCGCGCGCTGGGCGTCGAGCGCGCGGATCGTGAGGTAGTTGGCGGCCAGCTCGCCCTGGGCCGACAGGCGAGCGCTGGCCAGGTCGGCGGCCGTCGCTTGCGCGCCCGCCTGGGCGCTGGTGACG
>QPLR01000281.1 GCA_003665935.1 Halobellus sp. Atlit-31R
CTGCTGGTCGATGAGCAGGCCCTGGTGTTCGGGATCCGCGCCTGGGACGCGGCGCCGCAGAAGATGCGCGGAGCGCTGGCGCGGCGCGACAAGGTCGACCTCGACCAGGATTTCATCGGCATCTGGATCGACCCCGTCGGCCATGGCCGCGCCGCCCAGTTCGTGCGCGTGAACCTGGCAGGCGTGGTCAGCGACGGCCTGCACCGCGCCGACGACGACGAATCCGACCTCGGTCCCGACTTCCCGGTTGAAGCCGCGGTCACGCGCCTGCCCGACGGCTACAGCATGGAAGTGCGCTGGCCGCTGTCGAACCTGCGCTTTCCCTACCGCGGCGGCAAGGACTGGCGCCTGCTGGTCGAGCGCAGCATCCCGCACGCCGACGGTACCTTGCTGGTGAGTGCACCGCTGCGCCTGGACGCCCTGAGCCACCTGTCCTTCCTGCGCGAGGTCGAGGGCATGGACGAGACCGTGGCCGCGGTGCGCGACCGCCGCTTTCTCGAGCTGCGTCCCGAGCTGACGCTGCGCGCCGAGCGCGGTGCCGCCGACGGCCTGTCCAAGCGCGGGCA
>QPLR01000282.1 GCA_003665935.1 Halobellus sp. Atlit-31R
ATCCGCATGCCAGGCGCGCGACAGCGCCAGCAGACGGCGCAGGCCGATCCCGCCAACCCAGCGCATGACGTGGACCAGCGCGGCCTCGTCGCCGGCATCCTGCCGCTCCTGGACCACATCGGTCAGCGTCCCCAGGAAGTCGGAGGCATCGGCGCATTCGGCGGCAAAGCCCTGCCGGTCGCGCCGCATGGCGTCCATCGCCCATCCGGGCTGGCGGCACTCGGCCAGCCAGCGCCGCATGCAGGGACCGTGCAGCACCGACCATGCGCGCATGCGCAGGTCGCCATGGTTGTCGCGGAAGCGGAAGATCGCGGCGAGCTCGCCGCACAGCTGCATGAAGTCGCTGAACTGCGCGGGCGAGCGCGGACGCCGCTCGGGAGGGAGCCAGGACAGCGCGGCCAGCAGCCTGCAAACGCGCGCCTGATCCAGACGCCAGTCCTGGGGCAGGTCCCTGCAGCCCAGCCAGCGGACCACCTCGCGCGGCACGTCGAAGGTGCGCGCCACGGCGTCGTGCAAAGGCCCGGCGCCGTCGATCGCCGCGCAGATGACCGGCACTTCGTGCAA
>QPLR01000283.1 GCA_003665935.1 Halobellus sp. Atlit-31R
AGCGGCTGGCCAGCAGAGTCGACATCGTGCCGATGTTGTGGCTCATCGCCTCCGCGTTCTCAGCGACCAGGGCGGAGGACTCCCGAAGGTCGGTGGACTCGAGCACGCGCAGGCACGACTCGAGCGAGCGGCCCACCTCGGCCATCAGGGCGCGACGCTGGCTTTCTTTCTCCAGCGGCAGCCTGTGCTCGGCCACAGCCAGCATCCGCTGCTGCATCAGCTGGCGCGCACTGCTCATGCGGGACGAGCGCAGCGCCAGCAGGCGGTACGAGGCGGGCTCGGCGACTTCCGCACGCACGCGGTTCACGGCGGGCGCGGTCATCTCCATGCAAACGCCGACGGCATCGTCACGCAGCTGCTGGCCCAGCATGTCCTGCAGGGCGCCCAGGTCCAGAGCGTAGTCTTCGGTATCGGTAGTCATATCAGCGCACTCCTGGTGCCGTTGGTTGGTCGGCCGGCGGCTGGAGCGCTTCCAGCCCTTCCAGCCGATCGAAAATGGAACGGGCGATCTTCGAGCGCAGCCCAGCTCGCGGCCCGTCGTCGCGCTTTACTTCGGCCAACAGT
>QPLR01000284.1 GCA_003665935.1 Halobellus sp. Atlit-31R
AGCATGGTGCTTCCTTTCTTGTCTAGTTCAATTGGAGCTGCTCGGCCTTGCCGAACGGCCCGTAGCTGGAAATGATGACTTGTTCACCGGGGCCCAGGCCCGACAGGACCTCGACCTGGCTGTTGTTGCGCCGGCCCAGGCGCACGGCGCGCTTGTCGGCGCGGCTGCCGGATTGGTCGACCACGAACACCCAGGTGCCGCCGGTGTCGTTCACAAAGGCGCCCGTCGGCAGCAGCAGGGCCTGGGCCGACTGGCCCAGGGTGAGCTGCGCGTCCAGGCTCTGGCCCGCTCTGATCACGGCCGGCTGCTCGCCCGTGAAGACCATCTCGGCGGTGAAGCGGCCTTCGCGTATCTGCGGGAACACCGCGCTCACCTTCAGCGGATAGCGCTTGCCATCCTGCGTCACGCTCCCAGGCAGGCCACGGGTGATGCGGCTCAGGTAGAACTCGTCGATCTCGACCTTCAGCTTGAAGCGCTTGGGGTCGTCGATGCGGCCGATGTTCTGGTTGGGCTGCACGGTCTGCCCGACCTGCAGGCGGAAGTCGGTCAGCATGCCGTCGCTGG
>QPLR01000285.1 GCA_003665935.1 Halobellus sp. Atlit-31R
AACGCCGCCGTTTCGGCCGGCAATACCGGCGCCCTGATGGCCGTTTCGCGCTACGTGCTCAAGACCATGGCCGGCGTCGACCGCCCGGCGATCTGCTCGATCATGCCGAACCAGAAGAACGGGCCGACCTACATGCTCGACCTGGGCGCGAACGTCGACTGCGAGCCGCATCACCTGCACCAGTTCGCCATCATGGGCTCGGTGCTGTGCTCGGCCATGGAAAACATCCCGCGTCCGACCATCGGCCTGCTCAACGTCGGTACCGAAGAGATCAAGGGCAACGACGTGGTCAAGGCCACCGGCGTGCTGCTCAGGGCCGACCACGAGCGCGGCAAGCTGAACTTCCACGGCAACGTCGAAGGCAATGACATCTTCAAGGGCACGGTGGACGTGATCGTGTGCGACGGTTTTGTGAGCAACGTCACGCTCAAGGCCGTCGAAGGCCTGTCGCGCTTCTTCAAATCCGTGTTCACCGAAAACTTCATGTCGATGGCCGGCGCTCTGCTGGCCCGCAAATCGCTCAAGAAGCTGAACCCCGAGCGCTACAACGGCGCCGGCCTGCTG
>QPLR01000286.1 GCA_003665935.1 Halobellus sp. Atlit-31R
TTGGCGCCGGCGGCGCGGCCCTTGGCCTTCATCTCGTCGGACGACTCGGTGGTCAGCATCAGGATCGGGGTCTTGGCGTAGGTGGGCAGCGTGCGCAGGGTCTTGATCAGCGCCAGGCCGTCCATGCGCGGCATGTTCTGGTCGGTCAGGACCAGGTCCACGCCCTGCTGCTTCGCCTTCTCGAGGCCATCCAGGCCGTCGACCGCCTCCAGCACGTTGTAGCCGGCCGCCTTCAGGCTGAAGGCCACCATCTGGCGCAGCGAACTGGAATCGTCGACCGCGAGAATCGTTTTTGCCATGTTTTGCTCCTGCTGGTTTCAGTCCGGTATGTTCCGGTTAAATGTTAAGTGGCTGAATAGTTAAAACCGACCGGGCGAATCCTCGGGCTCAGAAGAGCTCGATGTCGCCGCTTTCCAGGTGATGCTGGTCCACCGACTTGCGCAGCATGCTGCGCAGCTCCAGCGACTGGATCGCCAGCGCCATGCTGACCTTGCCCAGGCGTTCGACGATCTCGTCGATGTCCGTCTCGGGCGCGATCTCGGCCCCGTGCTCGCTCAGCGTGC
>QPLR01000287.1 GCA_003665935.1 Halobellus sp. Atlit-31R
ACTGCAGGTAGCAGGTCGCGATCGGCTCGTAGGCCAGGCTGGCCAGCCGGTCCGCCAGTTCCGGCGCGTGCGGGGCCAGCAGGGCGGCGGCCTGGGTGGCGGGCGTGGCCAGCACCACCGCGTCGAAGGCCTGCTCGGCGCCGTCCAGCGCCGCGCGCCAGCCGTCCTGGCCGCGGGCCAGGGCCGTGAGCCTGGTCCCGGTGGCTAGCGTGGCGCCGTGCTGGCCGAGGTAGCGCGCCGCGGCCTGCGGAAACAGCGCGCCCATGTCCAGGCGCGGCAGCAGCATGTCGGAAGCGGCGCGGCGCGGCGCGCCCAGGCTGTCGCGCAGCACGGCCAGGAACACCTTGGCGGAAGCGCGCTCGGGCGGCGTGTTCAAGGCCGCGATGCATAGCGGGTACCAGAGCAGGCGCGCCAGGCGCGGGGTCTGGTCGAAGCGCGCCAGCAGTTCGTCGACCGGGCAATCCTGGTACAGCGTCCAGCCCATCCAGCGCGCCGCCGTGGTGAAGCGGGCCAGGGCCAGCTTGTCCGCGCGCGCCAGGCCCTTGGCGCGCAGCAGCGCGCCG
>QPLR01000288.1 GCA_003665935.1 Halobellus sp. Atlit-31R
GCCTTCCGGGTAGGTCAGCTCCTCGATGTCGGCGCCCTTGAACGGGCTGCCCGCCTCCACCGGCTGGCTGACGGCGCCGATCGAGCCCAGCATCTGCACCACCTCGCGCGGGCTGCGGTAGTTGGTGTTCGAGTGCAGCACCACCCAGCCGGGCAGCGGCACCATCTCTTTTCCGTACAGGTTCTGGTCGGGGTCTTCCAGCCAGATGGCGCGTCCGCCCTCTTTCAGCATGCGCAGCACGATGTCGCGCCAGATGGTCGAGAAGTCCTGCCCCTCGTCGATGATAACGACGTCGTACTGCCAGGTCTCGGGCAGGTCGGCTTCCACCAGCGCCCCTTCGATCTCGGCCCAGACGGTGGGCGAGCCGTAGTCGGGCGTCTTGCCCTGGGCGCGCAGCCAGGCGTCGCACAGCTCGTGGAAGTTGGCCACCCGTCCGCCGGCCGGCACCAGGCGCTCGATGTGGTCGGCCAGCGGGCGGTTGAAGCAGACGTAGAGCGGGCGCAGTCCTGCGTCGATGGCGGCGGTGTACTCGGCCAGCGCCAGCTGGGTCTTGCCGCTGCC
>QPLR01000289.1 GCA_003665935.1 Halobellus sp. Atlit-31R
ATTGCCCTTGTGGACCAGGGTCACCGAAGGCTTGTCGTTGTCGATCGCGTACTGGATCGCCTTGCGCACCAGGCGTTCGGTGCCCTCGCGCGAGACCGGTTTGACGCCCAGGCCCGAAGTCTCGGGGAAGCGGATCTTCTTCACGCCCATCTCTTCGGTCAGGAACTTGATGACCTTCTTGACGCCTTCCGAGCCTTCGGCCCATTCGATGCCGGCATAGATGTCTTCCGAGTTCTCGCGGAAGATCACCATGTCGGTCTTTTCCGGCTGCTTCAGCGGCGAAGGGACGCCGGCGAAGTAGCGCACCGGGCGCAGGCAGACATAGAGGTCGAGTTCCTGGCGCAGCGCGACGTTGAGCGAACGGATGCCGCCGCCCACCGGGGTCGTCAGCGGGCCCTTGATCGAGACCACGTAATCCTTCAGCACCTCCAGGGTTTCCGCAGGTAGCCAGACGTCGGGACCATATACGTTGGTCGACTTTTCGCCGGCATAGATTTCCATCCAGCTGATCTTGCGGCTGCCGCCATAGGCCTTTTCCACGGCCGCATCGACGACCTTGAG
>QPLR01000290.1 GCA_003665935.1 Halobellus sp. Atlit-31R
TTGAGATGGTCAGCTTGTCGCTGCGGTCGTCGTCGAGCACGGCGAAGAAGTGGAAGTCGCGGATCAGCTTGGGCGAGAGGTACTGGGCAATGAAGCTTTCGTCCTTGAAGTTGCGCATCGCAAAGTCCAGGGTCTTGAGCCAGTCGCTGCCGGCGATGTCCGGGAACCAGGCCCGGTCTTCATCGGTCGGATCTTCGCAAATGCGCCGAATGTCGGTCATCATCGCGAAACCCAGCGCGTACGGATTGATACCGCTGTAATAAGGACTGGTCGCCGGCGGCTGGTAGACGACGTTGGTATGGCTCTGCAGAAACTCGAGCATGAAACCGTCGCCCACGATCCCCTCTTTATATAGCTCCTGCAGGATCGTGTAGTGCCAGAACGTGGCCCAGCCTTCGTTCATGACCTGGGTCTGGCGCTGCGGATAGAAATACTGCGAGATCTTGCGCGTGATGCGCACCAGATCGCGCTGCCAGGGTTCCAGCAGCGGCGCATACTTTTCGATGAAGTACAGCAGGTTCTCTTCCGGCTCCGGCGGGAAGCGCACCGGCGCCGTGCTGG
>QPLR01000291.1 GCA_003665935.1 Halobellus sp. Atlit-31R
GTGGTTAGATTAGCTCCGCTTTTTTTTAGGCCGTGCAAATGGTTTGGCAACATAATTTTTCTAAGCGAACGTCACTTACTTTGCAAAATATAATTTTTTACGGTGATCGATAACGGAGATGTCATTGGGCTTTTACCCTTTATGCATGGGCTTGCTGTTTTAAGATGCCGATGATCAACTCCAGAGCTCAGTGTACGGTGGTTGGTGCTTTGAAGGCAAGGAGCCAGGTTCTTTGGAATTAAAAGTTAAATTTTTAGCAATATAAGGAAGTTTGTTACTTGGCCAACTTGTTAGAAAACGACCGTTTTTGAACAGAAATCAGCAGCACACGGTCAGGCTGTTCATAAAATACCAGTTTGATTTTTGTGCATGTTCAAATGTATAATTTCCCTTATTGAACAGCAATGAACACAAACTAAGGGGGACCGGATGGAGATTGTCGGATACGGCCGGGTTAGTACAAAAGAACAGACGTCCGGGAATCAACGCCGGGATATCGCGGCAGCCGGGTATGTCGTCGACTACTGGCACGCGGACGAGGGAGTGTCGGGCAAGGTGCC
>QPLR01000292.1 GCA_003665935.1 Halobellus sp. Atlit-31R
CGGCGGTGTGGGCGGCGGGCCTGGCGAGGCCGGCGGCGGATCGGCGGCAGTCTTGCCGCCGTCGGAATCGCTGCCGCCACCGCAAGCGGCCAGCAGCAACATTGATGAAACCGCCAGGGCTGAACAGTGGCGTTTGCGCAGCAAGGTTGACAGCATATCGGCTCCCGTAGTGATCGATCGGTGGAGCCAGCTTACGAACGCGGCTGTGAGACGCCGTTTGTTCAATATCAAAGTCGCGGAGGGCGGCGCGCGGCCATGAAAAAAAGCGGCCCGCAGGCCGCTTCCGCAAGAACAGCGCAGGACGCCGTCAGAACTGGTCCACCTCCAGCGCCAGCACGCCGGGCGCGCCTTCGACGATCGCGGTGCGCAGGCCGGGCGCCGCCGAGAGCACGTGGTCGGCGAAGAAGCGCGCGGTGGCGATCTTCGCGCGCAGGAAGGAAGCATCGCCCTCGCCTGCCGACAGCTTCTTCTGTGCGACCAGCGCCGCGCGCGCCATCTGCCAGCCGCCCAGCACGATGCCGGCCAGCTTCAGGTACAGCACGCTGCCCGCGAACACGGC
>QPLR01000293.1 GCA_003665935.1 Halobellus sp. Atlit-31R
TACGCGCTCTACCTGCGCTACCAGACCACCCGCCACGTCGGCGGCGGCATGGACCAGGACAGCCGCGACCAGTATGCCCAGTTCCTGCTGCAGAGCCGCGTCAACACCCGCCTGGTCGAGTTCCGCGAGCCGGACGGCCTGCTGCGCATGGTGTCGATCATCGACGTGCTGTCCGACGGCCTGTCCTCGGTCTACACCTTCTTCGACCCGGACATGCCGGGCGCCTCGTTCGGCACCTACAACGTGATGTGGCAGGTGAACCAGGCGCGCGAACTGGGCCTCCAGTATGTCTACCTGGGGTACTGGATCGAGCAGAGTCCGAAGATGGCCTACAAGATCAACTTCCGTCCGCTGGAAGCGCGCATCAAGGGGGTCTGGAGCGTGCTGGAAGCCTAGACCCTATCGCCTTGGGCCACGGTAAAATGGCGGGAGTCATCACTACGAGTCCCCCATGTCCGACAAGCTCCTGTACTCCCTCGCCCGCCCGCTGCTGTTCTCGCTCGACGGCGAGAATGCCCACAATCTGACCCTGCCGCTGCTGCGCCGCGCGGCCGCGCTC
>QPLR01000294.1 GCA_003665935.1 Halobellus sp. Atlit-31R
GTCCCGCTGGCCGCCGTGCGCATCGCCCAGGCGCCGATCGACAAGATCTTCGCCAACCTCACGGTGCTGCGCGAGAACCTGCCTTTCCACCCCGACGATACCGGGACCACGCGCCAGGGCGCGCAGTGGCTGATGGCCAAGCTGGGACGCGAGCTGGGCATCATGTTCACCGGCGGCTCCACCAGCGTGAAGGATGCCTGGACCCCGATGCGCGAAGCCGGCGCGGTGGCGCGCGCGATGCTGCTCAAGGCGGCGGCCGAAGAGTGGCGGGTCCCGGTGGCGCGCCTGGCGACCGAGGACGGCTTCGTGCTGGGCCCCGGCGGACGGCGCATGGGCTACGGCGCGCTCGCGGCGCGGGCGGCGCGCGTGGGCGCCGGCATCGACGCCAGCGACGTGCGCCTGAAGGAGCCGCGCGCGTTCCGCCTGATCGGCAAGCCGCTGGCGCGCCTGGACAGCCGCGTCAAGGTCGACGGCAGCGCGCGCTTCGGCATCGACGCGCGCGTGCCCGGCATGGTCTACGCCGCCGTCAAGATGGCGCCCGTGATCGGCGCCGCCCCA
>QPLR01000295.1 GCA_003665935.1 Halobellus sp. Atlit-31R
GTTCGAAGTGCCGGACAACGCCACCCTGCGCGCCCGCATCCTGAACAAGGCGCGCCCGCGCTCGCTGCCCTCGTCGGTGACCCCGTTCTCGACCTGGAACTACGCCAAGCGCACCGCCCTCGAACCCTACCTGAGCCGCCTGGCCAATGAAGTCAAGGCCCAGACCACGGCCGTGCCGAGCCTGTCGGATTCGCGCTGGTCGATCGTCATCACCTCGCCGCTGACCGCGGCCATGGCCAACCAGCAGACCGACGTGCGCCAGCGCATCAACGAAGCGACCCGCCAGATGGAAGCGGCGGCGCTGAGCTTCCGCCTGCGCGGCGACTCCGCCTTCCTCACCGAAGCGCTGCGCCGCGGCGACGAACTGGCCGCGCTCAATCCGTCCGGCCCGACCAGCTACGACAACCAGGACCAGGCCACGCGCCAGATCGCCTGGGGCCTGGCCAAGACCATCGACCTGCTGGGCAGCTCGCTCGACGCCACCCGCAAGGCGCGCTGGCTCGCTGCGATCAAGGCGCGTACCGCCGTGATCTACAACAACTTGGCTGGCGACAACG
>QPLR01000296.1 GCA_003665935.1 Halobellus sp. Atlit-31R
TGACGCTGACGACAACCTAGCCACGATCCTGCGCGCCGACCTGGTGCCGGCACCGGTTAGCCCCGCCATGTAGTCTGGCCCGAGACCCGACCCTAGCCCAGCGCCAAACCTGCATGGATAGGTGCATCGTTTATAAGGAAGAGGGCGGGCCTGCTTCCGCAGGTGGAGGGCCTGCGAGGATCACAGGCGAAGTTTTCGACACATCGACGTCGTACAGTTGTCCATTCGCTTTCTTGAACAGCATGGCTTTGTCCACGCTTACTTCGGCTTACGTCGCTCGGCAGCTACCCGAACAGCGACGGCTGCGACAAGGAGCGACCCGGACCACCACAAAGTGCTGTCAGCAATCCCAACGCGATGCACTTCGGGCTCTGCGGGAGCCGATTTTGAAAGAGCGTCGTCTGTCCTCGTAGCGTAGCTAATCATTCCCATCACCAGGGTAAAAACAGATGCCAGGAGCAGCCCGTTGGAAACCTTCGTCAAATTCATATTGCTGTCCTTTTCCGCCACCGCTACGGCGCCTTGGCGACCGTCAAACTGACGTTGTAAGGCGGCGG
>QPLR01000297.1 GCA_003665935.1 Halobellus sp. Atlit-31R
GTGACCGCGGTCTTCTTCAGGTTGCCCTTCGGGTCATAGCCGTAGGTGCCGACCACGCCCTGGTAGCTGATCGCGTGCATGGCCGCGCCCACCTTGGCGGCATCGACCGAATTGGCCGACTTCATGGCCTGGGCGATGAATTTGGTCTGGTCGTAGAAGGACGGCGCGTACACGTCCGGGTCGCGCTTGAAGCGCGTCTTGTAGGCGTTGATGAAAGCCTGGCCGCCCGGCTGCTTGGCGACGATGGCGCCGGCCTGGGCACAGCGCAGGTTCTCGCCGACGGCCGCGCCGCCGAGTTTTGCCATCTCCGGGCTGCACAGGGTGTCGCCCCCGAGGAGCGGTACGTTCAGGCCGAGCGCCTTCATCTGGCGCGCCATCGGGGCACCCTGCGGCGCATAGCCGCCGAAGAACACCGCGTCCACCCGCTTGGCCTTGAGGGCGGTGAGGATGGCGGCGAAGTCGGTTGCCTTGTCGGTGGTGTATTCGTGGCCGGCGACCTTCATGCCGTTGGCCTGGGCCTGGCGCTTGAATTCCATCGCGATGCCCTGGCCGAAGGC
>QPLR01000298.1 GCA_003665935.1 Halobellus sp. Atlit-31R
ATGCCCGGGTTGATCGCCAGGAACTGGCCGTTGATCGCTTCGCCGGTGCCCACTTCCACGCCCTTCAGGGTGATGCGGTAGTCCGAAGGCTTGAGTTCCAGGTTGTCGCGGATGTGCACGGGCGGCGCCAGGAAGCCGACTTCCTGGGCGAACTTCTTGCGGATGCCCTTGATGCGCTTGAGCAGTTCGCCGCCCTGGGTCTTGTCGACCAGCGGGATCAGGCGGTAACCCACTTCCAGGCCCAGGGTATCGACCGCCATCACGTCCTGCCAGGTCGCTTCTTCCGATTCGGCCGGGGTGGTGGCGTCGGTGGCGGCGGCCGCCGCCGCCGCTTCCGCCGCCGCGGCAGCCGCCAATGCCGGCCCTTCCTTCTTGCGCTTGGCGATCATCCAGCCGCCGCCGCACAGGGCGCTGCCCAGCAGCAGGAACACCAGGTTCGGCATGCCCGGGATCAGGCCCAGGGCGAAGATGATGCCGCCGGTGATGTACAGCGCTTCCGGGCGCGCGAACAGCTGGTTGGTGACCTGGCTGCTGATGTCGTCCTCGTTGGCCACGC
>QPLR01000299.1 GCA_003665935.1 Halobellus sp. Atlit-31R
AAACTCCGGCATTTGACTGATTTCGCTGTCGAAGATCCTTCATTATGTCTGGACGGTGTAGACGTTTGCCTCTCCCTGAGAGCTCTTTCAGCACTATCAGATCCATGCTGCCGGACATGCCGCAAAAACTCTGACATCAAGGCTATTGGTTCCGTGCGGTGCTAAAGACAACCGCTGTCTCATGCTATACTCATTCCCATGGCCGCCCGACGCTTCATCTACCTCGTCTTGACGATTCTTGCTCTCCAGCTCAGCTGGAGCGTGGTCGCTGCGTATTGCGAGCATGAGTCGGGCCTTGCCGCTCAGCATTTCGGACACCACTCGTCCGAAGCCGATGTTCATAAATTCGCGTTCGACGGGAAGGACCAGCCCTCTGGCTCGGCAAAGAAAGCAAGTGTGCATTCGCACTGCTCGTCCTGCACCCACATTTCGCTGTCGGTCGCTGCTCTTCCGGTACCCTTAGCGATCGTCGAGCCTGTCCGCCTCGTGCCGCCGGCTACTTTGCTGCACTATTCTTCCTTGCATTCCGATCGGCCAGATCGGCCCCAATGGATC
>QPLR01000300.1 GCA_003665935.1 Halobellus sp. Atlit-31R
AGGTGCCTGCGCTGGTGGGGCGCATGAAGGCGCTCGGCGCCGGCGGCGGCTAGCCGGAACTGATGACGCGGCTCCTGGTGACGCTCGGCAGCGCGATCAAGGCGCCGGCGCTCACCACCCAGCTGGCGCAGTGGAACGGTTTTGCGCGCGCGCTGGGACGCTTCCACCAGCGCTACGACATGCTGCTCACGCCGACCCTGGCGCACCCGCCGGTACGGCACGGCGCCGGCGACCTGCCGCCGGCGCAGCAGGCGCTGCTCGGCTTCCTGCAGCGCACCGGCATGCTCGGCCTGCTGGCGCGCCTCGGGCTGCTCGACAGCACCGTGGCTGGAATCGCGCGCGACAACCTGCGCTACGTGCCGTTTACCCAGCTGTCGAACCTGACCGGGACGCCGTCGATGTCGGTGCCGCTGCACTGGACCGCAGACGGCCTGCCGCTGGGAGTGCAGTTCGTAGCGCGCTTCGGGGCCGAAGATGCGCTGCTGCAGCTGGCGCGCCAGCTCGAACAAGCCAAGCCCTGGTTCGCCAGGCTGCCCGCCATGACGCGCGAGCGGG
>QPLR01000301.1 GCA_003665935.1 Halobellus sp. Atlit-31R
GCCGACGCTGCAGCACGTCCAGTGCCGGGGCAGGCGCCAGGTCCAGCTCGGGTATCACGAGCGGCTGCGATATCGCGGTGGTTTCCCCCAGTAGGCAGCTAATGTGTGCAAGGCGATGGACAGTTCGTTCTGGGCCTGTGAAAGTTCTAGCCGGGCCGCTGCCTGGGCGACGCCGGCGCGATCCTGCTCGACAGGCGATACTCGCCCGGCTGCGACCCGTTTTTCCGCCGCAACGGCAGCCTTGCTGGCCACGTCGAGCGAAGCCTGGGCCACTTGCAGCCGCTCATGCGCACCAAGTGCGTCGAAATAGGCGCTGGTGACATCGGCGCGCAGGTCTATGCGCGCAACGCCAAGATTCCCTTCGGCGAGGCTGCGCTCGGTCTCCGCAAGCCTAATGCGGGCCGAGCGCTTGCCTCCGAGTTCGAGCACCTGGCTAACCTGAACTGTTTGGGTGCGGGTGCCGCGCTGGGTTCCCTCACGCACGTACGAGACCTCTGGATTGCGAAACACGGCGGCCTGGCGGCGCGCACCCTGGGCAATCGCCACGTCGAGCA
>QPLR01000302.1 GCA_003665935.1 Halobellus sp. Atlit-31R
ACCGGCCGGAAGGCAGGGAGCGCAGCAGCAATGGCGGCAGTGCCGCCCGCTTGCGCCGGCCCCATCCGGTCACGCGCATGTCGTTCGAGCGGCATCCAGGGTCCTACGGAAAACGGAATTATGAACAAAGCGGAAAAAACGGAAGACCGACCGCGGTCGGCGCCGCCCGGTACGGGCGGCGGCGCTGACAGCATAGCGGACCGCTTCGTGTCATGTCGCACGGAACTATTCCTCATTCATCTGTCAATACAATCATTCGAGATGGGTAAAGTGGCGTGAGGCTGTTCGCGCACGCTTTCTGTGTCAGTAGGGCACGGACCGCGCTAGAATGAAAGCGCGCCCGCGTGCGCCATCCCGGCATCGCCGACCCGCATCCAAAGGAGCTTCACGTGACGAACGACATCCTAGATCTTGCAAGCAAAGTTGGCCGGGCGCTCGAGGCCAAGCGCCTGGTGCTGGCCACCGCCGAGTCCTGCACCGGCGGGGGCGTGTCCCAGGCGATCACCGACATCCCGGGCTCGACCGGCTGGTTCGACTGCGCCTTCGTCACCTAC
>QPLR01000303.1 GCA_003665935.1 Halobellus sp. Atlit-31R
GAAGCTCTCGACCTGGTCGGGCGGCATGGTGGCCGGAATCAGAGGCGTCCAGATCGGACCCGGCGCCACCGAATTGACGCGGATGCCGCGTTCGGCCAGCAATTGCGCCAGGCCGGCGGTGAAGTTGGCGATCGCACCCTTGGTGGTGGCATAGGCCAGCAGGGTCGGTTTCGGGTTGTCCGAGTTGATCGAGGTGGTGTTGATGATCGACGATCCCGGGCCCATGTGGCGCACTGCCGCCTTGCAGATGTGGAACATCGCCGTGATGTTCACCTTGAAGGTATAGTCCCATTCCTCGTCCGGGATTTCCTCGAGCGAGTCATGGGTCATCTGGAAGGCGGCGTTGTTCACCAGCACATCGATGCGGCCGAATTCCTGCACGGCGCGCTCGACGATCGCGCGGCAGTGGCCGGGGTCGGCCAGGTCGCCCGGCATCAGGACCGCCTTGCGTCCGGCCTGCTCGACCAGGCGCGCGGTTTCCTGGGCGTCCTCGTGCTCGTTGAGGTAGGCGATCAGCACGTCGGCGCCTTCGCGCGCGAAGGCGAGGGCGACCG
>QPLR01000304.1 GCA_003665935.1 Halobellus sp. Atlit-31R
TGGTCCGTTCAGGCTGCACCTGTTCCGCCGCGACGAGCTGGTCGAGATGCCGATCACGCCGCAGCAGCAAGCAAAGGGCAAGGCCAAGATCAAGGCCGTCGACAAGCCGAGCAGCGCGCAGCAGTCGATGAATGCGGCCTGGCTGGGCGTGGCCTGGCCAAAAGAAGAGTCGAAGAAGCCGTAACCCCACCCCGCATCACGTGCAACCACGGCCCCGGTTCCTGCCGGCGCCGTGGTTTTTTCATGGGCGCCGCTCCAGTACCCGGTCGATCAGGCCATATTCCGCCGCCTGAGCGGCCGACATGAAGTTGTCGCGGTCCGAGTCCCGTTCGATGCGCGCCAAAGGCTGCCCGGTACGCTCGGCCAGCAGGCTGTTGAGGCGGTGGCGCTGGTACAGGATCTCGCGCGCCTGGATCTCGATGTCGGCCGCCACGCCCTGCGAGCCGCCGTGCGGCTGATGGATCATGATGCGGGCGTTCGGCAGGCGTAGCGCTTGCCGATGGCGCCCGCCGCCAGCAGGAAGGAGCCCATGCTGGCGGCGAAGCCGGTGCAC
>QPLR01000305.1 GCA_003665935.1 Halobellus sp. Atlit-31R
CTACCAGTACCGGGTCGGCGCCGAGATCGACTACAAGGACGACCTCGAGGGCGCCCAGTTCGTGATCAAGAACCCGAACGCCCAATCGACCTGCGGTTGCGGCTCGTCGTTCTCCGCCTGACCCCCAGGCAGCCCGGTGATCCGGGCAGTCGACGGCCCGGTTCATCCGGGCCGTTGTTTTGAAAGGTCCGGTTTGCGCCGGACCTTTTTGCGTTTACGCCGGATACAGCGCGCCGAGGATGCGCGGCCCGCGCGCGCCGGTCACCGCCGGCAGGTTGCCCGGCTGGCGCCCCATGAAACGGTGGCCGAGCCAGGCAAAGGCGAGCGCCTCGACCCGGTTCGGCGCGATGCCGAGCGCCGCCGTCGATTCCACCGGCGTCCCGCCCAGCACCTCGCTGATACCGCGCAGCAAGGTAGCGTTATAGGCGCCGCCGCCGCACGCGTAGACGGCCTCCACCGCCACGCCTTCGTCGCGGATCGCGTGGCCGATCGTCACCGCCGTCAGGCGCGTCAGGGTCGCCATGACGTCGGCCGGCGCCAGATGCTCGACGCA
>QPLR01000306.1 GCA_003665935.1 Halobellus sp. Atlit-31R
GCTGTTCGCCTGAATGACGTGGAACATAACATCGCCAGGCGATGCACCATCGGCGCGGGACTCGAAGGGTTCGAGAGCGGCACCGGACGGCCGCAAACGGCCGCAAACGGCCGCAAGCGCGCCTGCCGTACCCGCGCATCATAAGACATGCTAGGCGGCAACGGCTCAGTCCGGCGTTAACGGGGTGTTAAATTCCCGTTAAGCCGGCATGCATGCGGCATACATGCAACGGCAGGCGGCGCTCAGATATGGCGTTCGCGCGCGTGCTTGTCGCATTCGGCGGCGCAGCGCTCGCAGGCGGCCTGGCATTCGGCGCAATGCTGGTGCATGGACGCGTGTTTGGCGCATTCGGCGGCGCAGGCCCGGCAGATGTGGGCGCACAGGGCGCAAAAGTCGCCATGGTGGGGCGAGCCGCGCGACAGCACGCTCAAGGTGGCCGCGCAGATGTCGGCGCAGTCGAGGTTGATCGCGATGCAGGCCATGTTGCCGTCGCGGATGTCGCCTGCGACGCAGGCCTGGCAGGCCCGCAGGGCTTCTTCGCAGGCCTGGATG
>QPLR01000307.1 GCA_003665935.1 Halobellus sp. Atlit-31R
GGCCAGCTATGGCCTCAAGGGCCTGATTGCCGCCGCCATCGCAGCCGCGGTGGTGGTCGCGATCGATGTGTTCGTCGCGCTGTGGGCGCCGGCCGATCCGATCATCGAAGACATGATCGGGCCTTCGGTCCAGGACCTGGTCGAACTGACCAACGTGGACATCGCCTTGCCCGCCGCGAGCGAGCACATCACGCCGCAAGGCATCCGGCTGCGGGTAACGCCACTCGAGAAGGTGCCCGGCCGCTACCGCGAACGGCGCGAGTACATCAGCGACGACGAAGACAGCCGCTACGAGATCGTGCTGCGCTACACCCGGGTGGCATAGCGCGTCCTGTTGTTCGGCGAGGAGGAAAGTCGCAAGGAGGCTTGACTTGTGCCATGACGGCGCTAAGCTCGGCTTCATGAAACCTGCTTCCTACCTCCTCGCGTTCGGCCTGGGGCTTGGCCTGGCGAGCCACGCCGCCTTCGCCGGTCCGGCGCCGTACTACCAGTGGCGCAGCAAGCTCAACGGCACTCTTGCCTGCTCCCAGACCCCGTTGGGGGCCGGCTGGG
>QPLR01000308.1 GCA_003665935.1 Halobellus sp. Atlit-31R
GGTGAGCAGGCTGACCGGCATGAACTCGGACGCGATCAGCGCAAAGGCGCCCAGCGCGAGTGCGCACACGGAGCCCCAGGCGGCAGGCTGTCGTTCCTGCGCCGGCGCATCCGCGGCCAGGTCGAGGTGGGCGCCGCCCATCCTTATGCTCCCAGTGTGGCGCTGTCGATCACGAAGCGGTACTTGACGTCGCCCGCCAGCATGCGCTCGTAGGCGGCGTTGATCTCATCGGCGCGGATCATCTCGATGTCGGCGACGATGCCGTGTTCGGCGCAGAAGTCCAGGATCTCCTGGGTTTCCGGGATCCCGCCGATCATCGAGCCGGCCAGCGCGCGGCGCTTCATGATCAGGTTGAACACCTGGGGCGAGGGGTGCGGTGTCGAGGGCGCGCCGACCAGCACCATGGTGCCGTCGCGCCGCAGCAAGCCGAGGTAGGCGTCGAGGTCGTGCGGCGCGGCGACCGTGTTGACGATCAGGTCCAGGCTGTTCGCCTGCGCGGCCATGGCCGCCGGGTCGCGCGAGACCACCACCTCGTGCGCGCCCAGCGCCTCG
>QPLR01000309.1 GCA_003665935.1 Halobellus sp. Atlit-31R
CGTCACCTGGATCGCCGTGTTGATGGTGTCGCGCACGGTATCGAGGCGGCCGAGGATGCGCAGCAGGTGGTCGTGCACGTCGCGCAGGTAATCCTGGGTCTCGACCACCACTTGCGGCACCCGGCCGCCGTGCAGGCGTCCGATGGCGTCCATCAGCGGCACCACCGCATGGCGCAGCACCTGCGACTTGCGCTTGAGCTCATACAGGCGCTCGATGTTGCCGCGCTGTCCGCCCTGCTGGCCGAAGATGTGGTCCTCGATCGATTCGAGCTCGGATTCGAGCATGTCGACCACCGGGAAATAACGGTCGACCACGGCGTCGACCAGTGCATACAGCACGAAGCCGGAGCCTTTTCTCAGCTGGTGCGGCTCACGCTCGGCGCGCGCACGCACGCCGAGAAAGCCGCGGTTGGCGTCGCGCCGCACCGACAGCACGTAGTTCGATCCGGCGAAGATGGCCAGCTCGCCGCAGCTGATCGCGTCGCCGTTGAGCTCGACGATGTGCAGGGTCATGAAGATGCTGTCGCCGTACTCTTCCATCTTGGGGCGCTG
>QPLR01000310.1 GCA_003665935.1 Halobellus sp. Atlit-31R
CTATCGCACGATGCAGTACTTTTCGGGGCTGCAGCCGTCGCTGCAGAACCTGACGCCGAAGCGGCTGCTGATTCTGTCGGTGATGTTTTCCCTGGCCAGTCCGTTCCTGCATCACCTGTGGTTTGCGCTGTATGAGCAGAAGGAGGGCTTGGGGGCCAGCTTTGTTGCGATGGCGGCAGGGGATCTTGGCGGCACGCTGGTTGTGCTCTACTTTGCGAAATTCCTGTTGTGGTGCGTTGAACGCACCAGGCGTGTCAGCTGATCCGGACCTGTTTTCGCACCGCGGGCGAACGCCATGTTTGCCATGACATCCGGAGTGCAGCTGATTGAACGGGCGCGCGCTGCTGATGTAGTTATCAGCTTGTAAGCAATACGGACTTCCCCACGCATACTTTAGTAACGTAGAGTAAGGATTCGCATTGACTCTGGGAAGCTTATCTTATGAATTTCGAGGTCGGCGCCCCCACACAAGCTCGAAATGTCATTTACTGCTCGAAAAAGATCATTCTTATGCTGCGACTTACTTTGCCTGGCAACCAAAGAAAGTATATC
>QPLR01000311.1 GCA_003665935.1 Halobellus sp. Atlit-31R
TTTCTGGATCTGGCGGATGACGCCCATCGCCTCGTCCGGCTTGCCATTACGCATCGCCAGTTCCGCCTGGGCGACCCGTGCCTGGATGAACTTGGGGTCGAGCGACAGGGCGCGCTTCAGGTTGTCGGACGCCGCTGCATCGTTTTTCATCAGCGTGTTCACCGCTGCCAGGCGCATCTGTGCCATCGGCGACTTCGGCGTGGCAGCCGCCAGCTTGCTGAAGGTCTCGAGGGCAGCCGGATAGTCCTTGGTTGCGATCTGCGCCTGGCCCAGCAGGTCGAGCAGTTCCGGGCTGGACGGATTCACCGCCACCGTCTTGCGCGCCAGCGCCAGTGCCTTGTCGGCCTGCTTGTTGCGCAAGTAATGCGTGCCGAGCATGATTGCCGGCTGCAGCGCCTCGGGGTTTTCCGCCTGCGACTTCTCGAGCCAGGTGGTGGCTTCGGCGTTGCGGCCCTGCTGCAGTTCAATTGCCGCCAGCGCGCTCATCGCGTCGATGTTCTTCTTGTCCTTGGCCAGCATGGCTTCGAAGCGTTTCCTCGCGCCGGGCAGGTT
>QPLR01000312.1 GCA_003665935.1 Halobellus sp. Atlit-31R
CCACCACGAGCGCTTTGCCGCGGCCGGCACCCGCGTGCTGAGCGCGGCCACGCCGGCGAAGCTGCAGCTGATCCACGACAAGGCCGGCTTTTATGCCGAGACGGTGCTGCCGCAGGCGCCGGTGGCGCAATTCCGCCGCTTCGAGGACCTGGCCGGCTTCGACGCCGCCTGGGCAGAACTGCGGCCGCGCCACGCGAAGCTGTGCATCAAGCCTTCCCACGGCATCTACGGCATCGGCTTTGCCGTGGTCGACGAGGAGCGCAGCAGCGCCGCGCTGCTGCTGGCCGGCGTCGAGTACCACATCGGCTACCAGGACCTGCGCCGCGGCCTGGCGGAGCTGGGCGAGTTCCGCACGATGCTGCTGATGGAATACCTGGACGGCCTGGAGTACAGCGTCGACTGCGTCGGCGACCGTGGCCGGCTGGTCGCGGCCGTGGCGCGCCGCAAGCTGCCCCAGGCCGGGAGCGGGCAGCAGATCGACATGCGGCCGGAACTGATCGAAGCCACCGCCAGGCTGACCGCCGACTATGGCCTGAACGGCATCTATAAC
>QPLR01000313.1 GCA_003665935.1 Halobellus sp. Atlit-31R
CCATTCGGTGGTGGTGATTCCGCTCAAGGACGGCGACCGCCTGCACGGCGCCGGCTTCCTGTACAAGGACCATCCCTACCGCTGGACCATGGATGAGCGCACCCTGGCCGAAGACCTGGCGCGCCGCACCTGGGAGGCGCTGCGCCGCATCCGCGCCGAGGAAGCGCTGCGCACCGAGACGCGCATGCCCGCGCTGCTGAACCGCGCGGGCAGCGTGCTCGCCTCCACGCTCGACATCGATACCCTGCTGCAGGCGGTGACGGACGCCGCCACCGAGCTGACCGGCGCGGAATTCGGCGCCTTCTTCTATAACGGCAAGGACGTCAACGGCGACGCCTACCTGCTGTACACGCTCAGCGGCGCCCCGCGCGAAGCCTTCGAGAATCTCGGCCATCCGCGTCCCACCGCGATCTTCGCGCCCACCTTCGAAGGCGGGCCGCCGGTCCGCAGCGACGACATCACCAGGGATCCCCGCTACGGCAGCATGGGCCCGCACCACGGCATGCCGAAAGGGCACCTGCCGGTGCGCAGCTACCTGGCGGCCTCGGTG
>QPLR01000314.1 GCA_003665935.1 Halobellus sp. Atlit-31R
CGGCACCCTGATGGAGCGCGTGACCGGCGAGCGCTTCGACCTGCTCATGCAGCGCCTGCTGCTGCAGCCGCTCGGCATTGTGGCGGGCTACAACGTCTCCCTGCTGCCGCCGGCGGCACTGGAGAACCTGGCCACGCTGTACCGCAAGCGCACGACGGATACCGAGATCTGGAACGCCGACGGCCCGTGGATCGCCCAGGTGGACGACTATTCGTCCACACCGCCGGCGCCGCCGGCCGGCATCGCGACCTACGTCCCGGGCACCAACGCCACGCCCTTCAGCCCCACCGGCGGCCTGCGCATCTCGGCGCGCGACATGGGCGTGGTCATGCGCATGCTGATGAACGGCGGCGTGCACATGAACGACCAGCACGGCCGCTATGGCATGCGCTTGTTCCAGGCCGCCACCCTGGCCCGCATGTTCGCGCGCCAGTGGACCATCGATGCGGCAGGCGCCAACGGCGATTCGCTGGGCGGCTTCTTCTCTGCCTGGGGCCTGGGCAATGCCCAGTTCCCGGACCGTCCGGGCAGCTGCCTGGTCGAGGGCGGC
>QPLR01000315.1 GCA_003665935.1 Halobellus sp. Atlit-31R
CCTGGTGGCTGCTGCCGCCCCAGCCGCTCGATGCCTGGTCGAAGCAGCTGTTCCCCAACCTGGAGCGCCCGGCGATCAACGTCGACGCCTTCGGCTGGCACAGCCCGCGCCAGTGGTATGCGGTAGCGACGAAGATTGATGACATCGCCTATCCGGAGGCCTTCCTCCTGCGCAGTCCGGGCCTGGCCAAGCCCGGGCAGGAGCCGAAACTGCGCCAGGTGGAATTCACGCTGCGCTCGAAGAACCGCGCGCCGCACATCGAGATGTGGGCGGCCGGCACCAAGCCGCACCGCTCCACGCTCAACGGGCGCACGCTCACGGCGAAGGAAAGCGCGTGGTCGCTGTCGCTGTACGGGATGGAAGACCGGCTGCTGCGCTTCACGATCGATGTTCCGGATACCGACGTGCTGGCGGTGGTCGTCGAAGAGCGCATGCCCGGCCTGCCCGAACACCTGCTGCCGCCCGGCGCCCCGGCGCGGATGCCGGGAACCGGCATGACGGTCGCCTCGGACGTCTTGTGGTTTTACTGATGGGTTGGCATACAATGTC
>QPLR01000316.1 GCA_003665935.1 Halobellus sp. Atlit-31R
GCGTTACCGAGGCTGTCGCTCGAAGATGGCGATCATATCGTTACAGGAGCGTTCAAGGTGCCCACTGGGGCGCTGGCAGTGATGGGCTGCGCCGCTTATCTTCCTGACGCGTACCGTATCGACCTTGCACCAGGGAGCTATCAGTTCGCCTATCTGGTACGCGGCGTGGGTTCGATTACGGACGAGTGGAGCCCGGCCGATGATCTTTATATTCTCTACATCTCGCCCGGCGCAGGGCAACCGCCCACGCTGATCAAACACTGGAAATCAAAAGTGGAGCCGGCGTCAGCACGCTGATTGGTGCTTCTGCACCGACGATGTTGAATGCCGGTAATCCGTTCGCGAGGTGGACTTCAACGTTGACGGCGGGGGCGTCCATGCCGGCCAGCGCGCGGCTACGTACGACGGCAAGGCTCATGTGGTTTCCGGAAAGTGGCTGGACTCCCAGGATGGTGGCACCGACCTTCGAACGCTTATTGAGCGCTGCCAACCGTGCGTCGTGCGCTCAGTGCCGCTTGACCTCGTAGCGCGCGAAATGTTTCCACGAAC
>QPLR01000317.1 GCA_003665935.1 Halobellus sp. Atlit-31R
CGAGCCCGAAGGTCCCGGAGCCGGGCACCTTGCCTTCACACACGCGGTCGGCCACCTGGAACGCGACCTGCAGGCCGACGTTCTGCATCAGGCCCGCGAGATACGATTCGAACACGCCGGCCGACAGCCCCGGCGCCATTACGCTGGCGGCAAAGGCGCAGCGTTCCGAGTGGCGCCACACGTTCGGGGCCACCTGGCGCGCGACGCCCTGCACATTCACCCGGATCAAGGGGCGGATCGCGATCCGCGCCAGCAGCATGCGCAGGCCGTTCAGGCCCAGCATGGTCACTGCGCCGTCGAGCGTCTCGATCGGCGTGGCGGGGCGGTAATAGGCGCTGTTGGCTTCGCGGATCACTTCCGCCACCAGCACCAGGTCGCGCCCGACCTCGGCGGACAGGGCTGCGGTGGAGATGTTCTCGTCCGAGAGCGCGCCCAGCAGCTGGGTAATCAGTTCCGGCACGCGCGGCACCAGGCCGGAAGCGTTCTCCGGATCCTCGGCCAGCGCCCGCAGCTCGGCCAGGATCTGCACCTCCACCTCCGGGGCGGCAT
>QPLR01000318.1 GCA_003665935.1 Halobellus sp. Atlit-31R
TTATATACGTGCAACTCACCAGGGCTGGCCAGCATTTGTAAAATTTCACCTCGACTTAGTGCCGCGCCTCAGATGTTGTCGCTTACCCAGCCGCCTTGCTTGAGAAGCAAAACACAAACGTACACCATCCCATAGCATCACAAATACATGCCAATCAAGAAGTCAGATCTCTATTCCAAACTTTGGGCCTCATGCGATGAACTGCGCGGCGGCATGGACGCCAGCCAGTACAAGGACTACGTGCTGGTCCTGCTGTTCATCAAGTACATCAGCGACAAGTACGCCGGCCAGCCCTTTGCGCCCATCCAGATTCCCGAAGGGGCGAGCTTTGCCGACATGGTGGCGCTCAAGGGCAAGAGCGACATCGGCGACCAGATCAACAAGAAGATTGTCCGCCCGCTGGAAGAAGCCAACCGCCTGCGCATCAAGGCCGACTTTGACGATTCCGCACTGCTAGGCCAGGGCAAGGAGAAGGTCGACAAGCTGACCAACCTGATCGGCATCTTCGAGTCCAAGGACCTGGACTTCAGCCGCCACCGTGCCGACGA
>QPLR01000319.1 GCA_003665935.1 Halobellus sp. Atlit-31R
CCAACTATCCGGAGCTGGCGCGCCAGGCCATCATCACGGCCTTCCTGTACAAGAACCAGGCGCGCTGGGAAGACGAAGACCGCGATCTCGCCCGCCTCGGCGAGGGCGACGAGGGCGACGATGACGACGACCTGGACGGCACCGCCGCCAGCGACGACTTCGCCCAGCTGTTCGATCCCGAAGGAGGAGAGCGCGAATGAGCGACGAGTCCAACGATAGCAAGGGCGCCAACCTGCCGGCCCTGACCAAACAGGTCAGCGAACTGGTGCTGGCCGGCTCGCTCGAGCACGCCGAAGAGGCGTTCTCGCACGCGGCCGACGAACACGGCGACTACGCGGTCGTCGAAGTGCTGCAGACCCTGCCGCCGCAGGTCACCGCGCTGCACCTGGCCGGCTTCGACGGCGCCAAGACCTCGGTCGCGACCTTGCTGGTGCCGCCCAAGGCCTGGGCCGACAGCCTGGCCTACATTGCCGCCACCTGGCCGGACAACCTGATCGAGGACGATCCGGAACGCATCGCCGAGAGCCTGTTCAACCACGTGCACGGCA
>QPLR01000320.1 GCA_003665935.1 Halobellus sp. Atlit-31R
AGGTTGGTCTTGAGCCAGTCCTGCTGCGCGTTCTTCTGAGTGGTCTCCTTCAGGTTACGGATCATCTCGTTGATGTTGTCCTTCAGGTAGGACACCTCGCCGCGCGCTTCCACCTGGATGCTACGCGAGAGGTCGCCTCGGGTCACCGCGGTCGCCACCTCGCCGATCGCGCGCATCTGGTTGGTCAGGTTCGCCGCCAGCTGGTTGACGTTCTCGGTCAAGTCCTTCCAGGTACCGGCAACACCGGACACGTTCGCCTGTCCACCCAGCTTACCTTCGGTACCCACCTCACGCGCCACGCGCGTCACTTCCGATGCGAACGAGGACAGCTGGTCCACCATCACGTTGATGGTGTCTTTCAGTTCGAGAATCTCGCCCTTCACGTCCACGGTAATCTTCTTGGACAGGTCGCCGTTCGCCACCGCGGTCGTCACCGCCGAGATGTTACGCACCTGGCCCGTCAGGTTCGACGCCATGAAGTTCACGTTGTCGGTCAAGTCCTTCCAGGTACCGCCCACGCCCGCCACGTAGGCCTGGCCGCCCAGCTT
>QPLR01000321.1 GCA_003665935.1 Halobellus sp. Atlit-31R
CTGCGCTACTTCGCCGAAAGCCTCGACCGCGAAATGGATCTCGGGGCGGAAGCGCGCGCCAGCAATGCGATCGGCGCCTTCCTCAAGGATCTCGGTGTTCGAACCGCCCGGTTCGACTGGGAGCTTTCCGGCAGGCGGGTAAATATCCAGGAGCGGCTGCGCGGCATTCCGGCGAGCGACCTGGAGACGGCGCGCCGGAGCCAGCTCGATCTCAGTGCGCTGGCCAGCACCTATGCACAGGCGGTGCTGCGCATGATCCTTATCAACGGTCACTTCCATGCCGACCCGCACCCCGGGAACGTATTTTTCCTCGAGGACGGAACGCTTGGGCTCATCGATTTTGGCGCGGTCGGGACGCTCCTGCCGAAGCGCCGGGAGGAACTGGTTCGGCTCGGTCTCGCGATTGCGTCGCAGGACACGG
Organism: Halobellus sp. Atlit-31R; assembly: GCA_003665935.1. Classification (GTDB taxonomy): domain Archaea; phylum Halobacteriota; class Halobacteria; order Halobacteriales; family Haloferacaceae; genus Haloquadratum. The sequence goes on from QPLR01000321.1 coordinate 422, forward strand.
GCGGCGTGGTCGACATTCTCATGCTATGGGCCGGGGAGCCCAGTGTCGACCGGACCAGGCTGGAAGAGGCGCTGGCCGACCTGATCGACCGCTTCAGCAACGTCCTGCTCGAGCAGATCGACCTT
>QPLR01000322.1 GCA_003665935.1 Halobellus sp. Atlit-31R
CTGGTCGGGTCGGTGCTGCTGACCGCGGTTTCGTACACGCGCAGGGCGACCGGGATCTCGCGCATCCAGGTCAGTTCATTGCCCTCGGCGGTCTTGTTGCCGTTGGCGTCGGCCCAGCGGAAGATCTTGATCATCTCCACGTTCTTGACGTAGTCGGTCTCGCTGCCGTTGACAACCTTGACTTCGTAGCCCGCGGCGAAGGCCTCGGCATCCGCGCCGGTCATGCCGGCGCCGAGCCGGGTGACGGCGACCGCGTTGGCCGCGGCCTGGTCGGCCACCAGCACGTGCAGGGTGTCGCGGCCCGGACCGCCGCCGAACGGGTAAGTGCCGGCGTGCCCGCCGCCGTCGATGCGGTTGATGCCGCTGCCGGCGTAGATCTCGTCGCTGCCCGAGGTGCCGACGAGCGTGTCGTCGCCGGCGCCCAGGTCGAAGCGGGCGCCGCGTCCGAGTTCGGTCATCAGGGCGCGTACCGAGGCCGACAGCTGGATGTTGCTGTCGAAGCTTTCGCCACGCGCGCTGCCGTAGACAGTGGCCAGGAAGGGGAGG
>QPLR01000323.1 GCA_003665935.1 Halobellus sp. Atlit-31R
AGATGCTCAAGCACTACGCCGCCTACTCGGGCGAATTCGGCTTCAGCGACGAGACCGACGGCCAGGGCCGCTTCGACCGCTACAGCATCCTGCTGGCCGCCGAAATCTGCGAGCGCTTCATCGAAACGGGACTGGAAGTCACGCCGGAACTCAAGGCGCTGCTGCGCAAGTCGGCCGAAGTGGCCCTGAACAGCGCCACCGCGAACGGCAGCGGCTTCACCATGGGCCGCAGCCTCGGTCCCTACGGCGAGACCGCGATGCTGGAGATCCTGTCCACCGCCGCCTACCTGGGCGTCCTGAGCGCGGAAGAAAAGGAATACGCCTACGCCTATTCGAGCCGCATCGCCGAGCGCTACATGAAGTTCTGGTACAACCCGGAGATCCATTCGGTCGACATGTGGAACGGCGGACGCCGCACCGACACCTATCGCGGCAAGCACCGCATCCTGGGCGAGAACTTCTCGCTGCTGCACCAGCTCATCGCCACCAACGAGATGTGGAACCGCGCCGGCATGAAGGACATCGTGCCGCGCACGGACCTGGCC
>QPLR01000324.1 GCA_003665935.1 Halobellus sp. Atlit-31R
CCCGCGCCAAGCTGGCCAAGTTCACCCCGAAGATCGGCTATCCGGACAAGTGGCGCGATTACTCGAAGCTGTCCATCAAGCGTGACGACCTGGTCGGCAACGCGATGCGCACCGCGACCTTCCGCTACAACTACCAGCTGAACAAGCTGGGCAAGCCGGTCGACCGCACCGAATGGGGCATGACGCCGCAGACCGTGAACGCCTACTACCGCAGCACGACCAACGAGATCGTGTTCCCGGCCGCGATCCTGCAGCCGCCGTTCTTCGACATGCGCGCCGACGACGCGGTCAACTACGGCGCGATCGGCGCCGTGATCGGCCACGAGATCGGCCACGGCTTCGACGACAAGGGCAGCCAGTCGGACGGCGACGGCAACCTGCGCGACTGGTGGACCGACGCCGACCGCGCCGCCTTCAAGGCCCGCACCGACAGGCTGGTCAAGCAGTTCAACGGCTTCTCGCCGCTGCCGGGCTATAACGTGAACGGCGAGCTGACCCTGGGCGAGAACATCGGCGACAACGCCGGCCTGTCGATCGCCTACAAG
>QPLR01000325.1 GCA_003665935.1 Halobellus sp. Atlit-31R
CTCCCGATGGCTCGACCGCCTATACCATCAACTGGCAGGCGATCCTGGCCAACGCCAGCGAGAGCGGCTCGGCCGGTACCGGCGTATTCAACGGTGCGCCCAGCTATTTTCTGCTGAAATTCGGCCTCGGCGACGGCTCCACCGCGCCCGACACCTATGTCTTCCGCAACGACATCCCGCTGTCCGCCCTCACGTTCAGCGCCCTGCAGATCGACCGCATCAACCTCGACCGCCTGAGCCACATCACGATCGTCGATGTCCCGGGCGGCGGCACCCCCGGCGGCAATCCGGTACCGGAACCGGCAACCCTGGCCCTGCTCGGCGCCGGCATGGCCGGCCTGATGCTGCGCCGCCGTCGCCGCTGATCCGAGACGACGAGCAAGAAAGATGGCGCCGGTACCGGCGCCATTTTCATGTGCACTGCCTGGTCAGCGCACGGTGACGCTCACGCTGCTGGTGCTGGTATTGCCTGCCGCGTCGCGCGCGCTGGCCGACACGGTATGCCCCCCCTTCGCGGCTTTCTTGGTATTCCAGTTGTACGACAG
>QPLR01000326.1 GCA_003665935.1 Halobellus sp. Atlit-31R
GCTGACCGGCAACATGCAACGCTTTGTCTGGGGCTTCGACGGCAAAAAATTTTCCGAGCAAGAGAAAGTCTATTTCAAGTACGGCGAACGGCTGCGCGTAACCTTGATCAACGATACGATGATGAACCATCCGATCCACCTGCACGGCATGTTCAGCGAAGTCGTAAGCGAGGAGGGCGCATTCCAGGTGCGCAAACATACCGTCAATGTCCAGCCCAGCAAGCAGATCAGTTTTCTGGTGACGGCGGATGCCCCCGGCCAGTGGGCATTCCATTGTCATCTGCTGTATCACATGGAAGCGGGCATGTTCCGCACGGTGGTGGTCGCATGAATACACGGCACACAATCCTTGCGGACGGCCCGGACTGCGGCGCGTGGCTATTGCCCTCTGCATTGCTGGTATGCGCTCTCCTTGCGGGGAACGCTTATGCCCAAACCTCGACCCCGCCGGCGGGGATGGATCACGGCGGCATGGACCATGGCGCCATGCCGGGCATGCAAGATGGTTCCCGGACCGGGACGACACCCGCACGGCCGGCACCGG
>QPLR01000327.1 GCA_003665935.1 Halobellus sp. Atlit-31R
CGCCGACTTCAAGTTCTACGGCCTCGACCATGACGAGCGCATCCGCAACTGGCAACGCGCCATCGGGGAAGGGCAGCGCTTGCGCGACGAGCTGGCGGCCTTCGTGGCGAAACCGGACCTGTCGCTGATCAAGCCGATCTGACGCGCCCGCTCAGGGGCGCGCTGCCTGAATCCGGTGAGGCCGCTTCACGCCCGCAGCACCGCCGCCGCGAACTGCGGGTAGGGCGTGCAGCCTTCGATCTCGTGCAGGAACCCCTGGTCCAGGTAGCCCGGTATCTTGCCGAATTCACCCAGCACCCGGGCGCGGAATTCTTCGTGCTCGTGCCATCGCTCAGTCGGTACGCCAAGCTAATTTACCGGACACACCGACATGCGCAGCCCGGGCCAGTGGCGCTGCAAGGTCATCAGGTAGCGGCGGGTCGAGCAGACCTTGCCGATCACCAGGACGCTGCGGATCGATGCCAGGTCCATGTGCTCGGCGAGCACCGGGTCTGGCCGCCCGTCTTGCCGCCGGAGACGAGCAGGCGCCGGAACATGCCTTGTT
>QPLR01000328.1 GCA_003665935.1 Halobellus sp. Atlit-31R
TGTAGAATTGCCAATACGTTGTAGGGTGGCCGGCTCTGCCGACCACCCTAGGGATCAATTCGACAATAGGGAACCCGCATGCCCGACCTGCTGCCCATCCTGACCAGCCTCGCGTGGCCGATCGCGCTCGCGGTCGCCTGGCTGGCCGGCGAATTCGGGCAGCGCGCAACCGGCCTGCCGCGCATCAGCTTCTACGGCCTGGTCGGCTTCGCGCTCGGCAGCTCGCAGATCGGCGTGCTGCCGGCGCCCGATGCCGGACCGATGTCCCTGCTGGCCGACGTCGCCTTTGGCCTGATCCTGTTCGAGCTGGGCTACCGCTTCAACCTGCGCTGGCTGCGCAACAATCCCTGGCTGGGCGTGGCCGGACTGGCGGAAAGCCTGCTCACCTTCGTGCTGGTCTACCTGGTCGCGCTGGCCTTCGGCAGCTCGCAGCTGATCGCGCTGATGATGGCGGCGCTGTCGATGGGCACCTCGCCCGCCACCATCGTCCGCGTCATCAACGAGCAGCGCAGTTCCGGCCAGGTCACCGAACGCGTGCTGCACC
>QPLR01000329.1 GCA_003665935.1 Halobellus sp. Atlit-31R
CACCTGGCGCAGCGCAGCCAGGCGCGCTTCCAGCTGGGCCGATGTAGCCGATTCCTGCTGGACCTGCGCATGCGCGTCCTTGCGCTCCTGCTCGACCGCGTCCTGGCGTGCCGACGCTTCCTCGAGCAGCATGGTCTGCTCTTCCAGCGCCAGCTGCTTTTCTTCGAGTTGCAGGCGCAGGTTGTCGAGCGTTGCGCCGTCCGGCAGGTTCAGGCCGTTCCTCTCCTGCTGCAGGCGTTCGCGCCGGCCGGCCAGGCTGGTGAGGATGTTGGCGGCGTTGCGCTGGTGCGCGCTGGCCAGTTCGATGCGCTGCTGGACCTGCATGATGCGGGCGCGCGATTCGTTGGCGCGCTCCTGGCCCTGGCGCCACAAGGCTTCCAGTTCCGGCACGCGCTCGGCGTGGGCTTCGACGGCGATCTGGGCGCCCTCGGCGCGCGCGCCCAGTTCTTCCAGCTCGATTTCCGCCTCGCCCAGTTGCTCCTCGTATTCCTGACGCTGCGCCAGCCACCCATCGCGCTGGGCCGTGAGGGTACCGAGCTGGTTC
>QPLR01000330.1 GCA_003665935.1 Halobellus sp. Atlit-31R
CTCACCCTCGAGCTCGGTCCCGGAGATGTGCCGGGCATGCTCGCGCACCTGTACCGGGTGCTCGCCTTCCTGTGCCTGTATCTTGCGATCATCCGGGACGGCCTGCACGGCGCCGTGCCGGGTGCGACGCAGCCTGCCACGGCTGCCGGCCCGCAGGAGCAGCACATCGGCCTCGAATCCATGCTGGAGCAGGCGATCGAACGCAAGCAGCTCGCGCTGCAGTACCAGCCGCGCATCCGCGTCAAGGACGGCAGCATCGTCGGCGTCGAGGCGCTGGTGCGCTGGCGCCATCCGGTGCTGGGCCTGCTGGCGCCGGCGCGCTTCATTCCGCTTGCGGAACAAAGTAGCCTGATCAACGACATCGACCTGTGGGTGCTGCGCGAAGCCTGCGCCCGCGCCGCGGCCTGGCGGGCCGCCGGTCTGTTCCACGGACGCGTCTCGGTGAATGTGTCGGCACGCCAGTTCCAGCAGCCCGGGCTGGCGCAACGGGTGCGCGCGGCGCTGGACCAGAGCGGCCTGGAGCCGGGCGGGCTGGAACTCGAG
>QPLR01000331.1 GCA_003665935.1 Halobellus sp. Atlit-31R
GGGCGGCGTTCAGCAAACGGCATGACAAGGTCCCAGGTGGAGCCGCCTACCCCAGGGTTTTCAGCGATAATCCTGTTTTTCCCAGAATCAAAGTAGACAGCGCATGTCCATCCGTCTGATCGTCGGCCTCGGCAACCCGGGCCCGGAGTACGAACAAACCCGCCACAACGCCGGCTTCTGGCTGGTCGACAACCTGGCCAACTCGCTGCCGGGCTGCCGCCTGCAGCGCGAGTCGCGCTTCAATGCCATGGTGGCGAAGACCCGGATCGCGGGTAATGAAGTCTGGTTGCTGGAGCCGCTGACCTACATGAACCGCTCCGGCCAGTCGGTCGGCGCGCTGGCGCGCTTCTACAAGATCGAGCCAAGCGAGGTGCTGGTCGTGCACGACGAGCTCGACATGCTGCCGGGCGTTGCCAAGCTCAAGAAGGGCGGCTCATCCGGCGGGCACAACGGCCTGAAGGACATCACGTCCGCGCTCGGCACCCAGGAATACTGGCGCCTGCGCATCGGTATCGGCCATCCGCGCAGCCTGAACCTGCAGCA
>QPLR01000332.1 GCA_003665935.1 Halobellus sp. Atlit-31R
ATGCACGCGGAAGGTCTTCCCGTCCTTGCCGACCCGCTCCTGCGAGTAGAACACCGGACCGCGGTCTTCCAGCCACACGCACAGCGCGGCCAGCAGCATCAGCGGGAATGCGAGCACCAGGATGATCATGCTGCACACCAGGTCGAAGCTGCGCTTCATGAAGGTGCGCACGAAGCTCTGGTCGAAGCCGCCGCCGAACACCAGCCAGGAAGGCTGCAGCGAGTCGACCCGGATCTGGCAGGTCTCGCGCTCGAAGAAGGTGGCGGCGTCGGTGACGCGGATGCCCTGCAGCTTGCAGTCGAGCAGTTCCTTGATCGGGAAGCCGCCGCGGCGGTTCTGCACCGACACCACGATTTCCGAGACGTTGTGCTGGCGCGCCAGCGAGACCAGCGAGTCGCCGTCGCACACCTTCAGCAGGCCGCTTGCGGGAACGCACAGTGCCTCGCTCGGGATCGGGATGTAGCCGGCGATGTCGTACTTGTGATAGCCCGAGTTCTTGCTTGCCAGTTCGCTGCATTCCTTGGCCAGCGGACCGCTGCCGAG
>QPLR01000333.1 GCA_003665935.1 Halobellus sp. Atlit-31R
CCACGGCCGGAAATGAGGATGACGATGTTTTTCATAGCGCGCATTGTACCGTATCGCCGGCGGGCAACCGCGGCGGGCGGGGATGCGGCGAAGGCCTGCTAGATGCTCAGACTGGAATCGCGAAGGAGTAGAATACCCGGATCGGGACTTTCTTTTCGGCCCAGAATTCGGCGGCGTCACGGAACACGTCGAGCAGGTTTTCGCGCGCTTCCTTGTCGAACTTTTGCGCACTTGGCAATTGTTCAAGCACGACCAGGAAGCCCGGTTGGGGCCCCGCTTCGGCCACGGTCTCGGTCAGGCACTTGCGCAGCGCGTCGAAGTTCTTGCTGCAGGGCTTGGGAAAATAAAAATTTTCGCCGATGCGGGCACACACCTGCTGCTTGGTCAGGGTATTGGCACAATGCGCATAGAGAAAGTGATGACCCAGGCGCGCAGCCTCCGGTTGCAGTTCGGCTACGCGGAACGCGCGGATCGACTGCACAAGATTGGGCGGCACTCTCATCAACAAACTCATTTTTTCCTCAGCTTGACCAGGTCGATGT
>QPLR01000334.1 GCA_003665935.1 Halobellus sp. Atlit-31R
GCGGCGCCAGGGGAAGCGCCCGACCTCGCGCAGGCTCTTGCTGTCGATGTCGACGATGACGATGGCCGGGTCGAGCTCGAAAGGCTCGAGGCGCATGCGCAGGTCCGAGATGATCGTGTCCTGGCGGGCAATGCCATGACTGGTCCAGAAGTCGAGCGGATACAGCGCCGCGATCACGGTCAGCACGACGCCGAGCGCCCAGCGCGCCCCGTACCTGGAAAAAGCCTGGCCCAGACGTTTCATCGCGACCGCGAAAGCTTACGGACGGTAGCCCGGAATCCGGCTCTCGTCAACTTCGTCGATCTGGTGCGCATCCATGTTCTTGTGGGCGAACTGCAGGTACACGCGGTTGCGCACGAAAATGTCGAACAGGTCCGGATCGATGTGCCCATTGAGAGAGAACTTGCCGAGGATGTGCAGCGACTCGGACAGCTTCTTGCCCTTCTTGTAGGGGCGGTCGCAGGCGGTGAGCGCTTCGAAGATGTCGGCGATCGCCATGATGCGCGCCTGCACCGACATCTGGTCTTTCGTCAGGCCCTTC
>QPLR01000335.1 GCA_003665935.1 Halobellus sp. Atlit-31R
GAGCGCGATCACGGCGATCAGGTTGTTGGTCATGTACTGCCAGTTGGTCTCGAAGGCCTTGGCCGGAATCGCGATGTAGCTGATCGAGCTGGTATTGGCCGCGTACAGGCTGATGCCGGCGGCCCAGAACGGGATCGAGCGCCCGCCCACGAAGAAGTCGGCGGTCGAGTTGCGCTTTTCGCGCGCATAGTAATACCAGCCGATGCCCAGCATGCCGGCCAGGTAGGCGACGATCATGAACCAGTCGAGCGGCCGCAGGAGCCGGTGTTCGGCTTCCAGCACGCCGGTGGCGAGCACGGTCTTGCCGTCCGCGGCGGCGGCCCACACCAGGCCGGCGCCCCAGCCTGCCGCCTGCACCACGGCCATGCCCGGCGCAGTGTTCGCCGCGCCCTGGCGCGCCCAGGTGTCGGTAATGGTGTGGTAGGTCCACAGTTCGGCCCCGGCCGGGGTCTGCAGCAGGTACAGCAGGTGGGCCTGGCCGGTGGCGCGTACGCCGCCGTCGATGACGCGTCCGGCCGCGCGCGCCGCCGTGCGCCAGCCA
>QPLR01000336.1 GCA_003665935.1 Halobellus sp. Atlit-31R
CCCCGGCGACAGCAGTAACAGTTCACTGGCGAGGAACACCGCCTCTTCAATATCGTGGGTGATCAGCAGCACCTGTTTGCCGGTATCTCGCCAGATGGTCAACAACAACTCCTGCATCTGCTCGCGCGTGAACGCGTCCAACGCACCGAACGGCTCATCCAGCAACAGCAGACGCGGATCGGCGGCCAGGGCGCGGGCAATGCCGACGCGTTGGCGCATGCCGCCGGAAAGCTGCCAGATGAAGTGCTGTTCATAGCCTGCCAGCCCCACGCGCTGCAGCATCTGCTCCGCTACCTGGCGGCGCTGCGCCTTGCCGATGCCGGCCAGCTGCAGGCCGAACTCAACGTTGTCCACCACGTTACGCCACGGCAGTAAGCCCTCATGCTGGAACACCACGCCCCGTTCGGCGCCCGGGCCGTGAACGGGCGTTCCATCCAGCGTGATGCTGCCAGCTGAAGGCTCGATAAACCCGGCGATCAAATTCAGCAGCGTGGTCTTGCCGCAGCCCGATGGGCCGAGCACCACCACCAGTTGCCCGGCG
>QPLR01000337.1 GCA_003665935.1 Halobellus sp. Atlit-31R
CGCGCTTCGACGGCGTGTATGCCAATGCCTCGCTGTTCCACGTCCTCAGCGCCGAGCTGCCGGGTGTGCTGGACAAGCTGTTCGCCTGCCTGAAACCCGGCGGCGTCCTGTTCAGCTCCACTCCGCGCGGCGACTACCGCGCAGGCTGGAACGGCCCGCGCTATGGCAGCTATCACGACGACGCGGCCTGGGAGCGCTTCCTGGCCACGGCAGGGTTTATTCCACTGCACCATTACTACCGTCCCGCCGGCCTGCCGCGCGAGCAGCAGCCCTGGCTGGCCAGCGTCTGGCGCAAGCCCCAGTGTTAATCAGCGAACAGAATTGCTCCTCGATCAGGCCTATGGAGAGACTTCGTCCCACGAACACAAGAGGTGACTGCAATGAATGACGATCAAGTCAAGGGCAAGGCCAAGGACATCGGCGGCAAGATCCAGGAGAAGGTCGGCGAAGCTGTCGGCAACCGCCAGGCCCAGCGCGAAGGCGTGTCGAACCAGGCCGAAGGCAAGGTGCAGGAAAAGGTCGGCGACGTGAAGGATATCTT
>QPLR01000338.1 GCA_003665935.1 Halobellus sp. Atlit-31R
CATAGTCGGCCGCCAGCGCCGTCAACGTTCGATTGTTGAGGGCTTGGCGGAGCTCCGGGAGGTGCTCTTCGGTCAGCAGCTGGTTACGGGACATTTGCGCGGCATGGTCATAAAACGGAACAATGATACATATAAAAATGGCCGATCGCTCGGCCTGTGGCGAATTATACAAAGTTACTGCTCAGCTCACCGCACCAATGAACCGAGCACTCGCCCAGTCAGGCAGCCGGGGCCATCAGCATTTCCTCTTCGTGTTCGATGCTTTCCTCTGGCAGGTCGACGAGGACGATGCGATTGCCGCTGATGGCCGGGGCGAGCTCACGCATCACCTCGCCGCCAGGGCTCTCCTCCCACACACGGTCGGGGGTTGCCCGTGCGGGCTGCGACAGCCACTGCTCTGCTGAGACCAGGCTGGTGAACCGCTCGAGCACGTCTCCATATTGGAACACGATATCGGCGGCCTCCGTCCAGCCATGGCCGTACACGTAGACACCCGAGCGCGCCGGCTCGCGGAACAGTCCAGGGCTGATTTCACGCCAA
>QPLR01000339.1 GCA_003665935.1 Halobellus sp. Atlit-31R
GCGTATACGTCCGTCGGCATGCCGGTGTCGTACAACCACTGGGCGTTCGGCAAGCATTTTCTGACGACCGAAAAGAGCTACAAGCGCGGCCAGATGGGCCTGGCCTACGAGATCGTCATCAATTCGGATCCCTGCATCGCTTACCTGATGGAAGAAAACAGCCTGACGATGCAGGCACTGGTAATCGCGCATGCTGCCTACGGGCACAATTCATTTTTCAAAGGCAACTACCTGTTCCGCACCTGGACCGATGCCGAGGCCATCGTCGACTACATGGTGTTTGCCAAGAACTATATCGCCGAGTGCGAGCAGCGCTACGGCATCGATGCGGTCGAGGAGCTGCTCGATTCCTGCCATGCGCTGCAAAACTATGGCGTCGACCGCTACAAGCGGCCGGCCAAGCTGTCTGTGGCACAGGAAACCGCGCGCCAGAAAGAGCGCGAGGAATACGCCCAGTCGCAGGTAAACGAAATCTGGCGCACCCTGCCGCTGCGCGAAGAGCACGTGGCCAGCACGGCGACGGTGCGCTTCCCGCCGG
>QPLR01000340.1 GCA_003665935.1 Halobellus sp. Atlit-31R
CGTTGTACGGCAGGTCGTAGTTGATCACGCAGGGCAGGTCCGAGATGTCGAGGCCGCGCGCGGCCACGTCGGTCGCCACCAGCACTTCGATCGAACCCTGCTTGAAGGCCTCGAGGGCGGCCATGCGCTCCTGCTGGGTCTTGTCGCCGTGGATCGCCGAGGCCTTGATGCCCTTCTTCTCCAGGTGGGTCGACAGGCGCGAGGCGCCGATCTTGGTGTTCGAGAACACGATCACCTGCTTCAGGTTGCGCTCGCGGATGATGTGCTCGACCACGTCGCGCTTGAGTTCCTCGTCGACCTTGTACACGGTCTGGGTGACCTTGTCGGCGGTGGCATTGCTGCGCGCAACTTCGATCAGCACCGGGCTGTTCAGGAAGCTGTTCGCCAGCTTCTTGATCTCCGGCGAGAAGGTGGCCGAGAACATCAGGTTCTGGCGTGCTTTTGGCAGCAGGTTGATGATGCGCTGCAGGTCCGGCAGGAAGCCCATGTCGAGCATGCGGTCGGCTTCGTCCATCACCAGCATCTGCACCTGGCCCA
>QPLR01000341.1 GCA_003665935.1 Halobellus sp. Atlit-31R
ACGTACAGCTGCGGAATGGTCGGCCAGTTCGAGTAATCCTTGATGCCCTGGCTGACTTCCGCGTCTTCCAGCACGTTGACGGTGGCGATGTTATCGACGCCGCAGGCTTTCAGGATCTGGATGGCGCGGCCCGAAAAACCGCATTGCGGGAACTGCGCGGTTCCCTTCATGAACAGCACGACCGGGGTATTGGTCACGGTGTCTTTGATCCAGGTTTGAACGTCGCTCATGGTATGCCTTCAGGAGAATGGATAAGATGCCGACATTTTATAAGAATTCGGCAGGGCGGGCATCGGCCGTTGCTCGCAGCCTGCCGGGCTGTGACAATCGACGCATTTTTGCCCGAAATTCCCCGCTATGATGATTCCGTGCCACTCGAACGGGAGTCATCATGACCGCTTATCGAGGCTTCGCCTCCATGCCTTCCCCCCTGTTGTGGATCATGGCCGGGTTCTTCGTCATTCCCGGCCTGTACGACGTCGTCACGGGGATGTTCCAGGATACGCTGGAAGACGTCCTGCTGAACATCACCCAGCT
>QPLR01000342.1 GCA_003665935.1 Halobellus sp. Atlit-31R
TTTTTGGATATTGAAGCGAGATTCCCGATAACCGGGAATCCCGAGGTTCACGAGATTCAAACGTGTACCAGTGTACCTTCGTCTTCGCCCATGATCACGGCTTTCATGGCGCCGGGCTTGACGATGGAGAAGACCTTGATCGGCAGCTTCTGGTCACGGCACAGTGCGAACGCGGTGGCGTCCATCACTTGCAGGTTCTTGGCGATCGCCTCGTCGAAGGAAATCGAATTGTAACGGGTGGCGCTGGGGTCCTTCTTGGGGTCGGCGGTGTAGACGCCGTCGACCTTGGTGGCCTTGAGCACGATCTCGGCCGAGATCTCGGCGCCGCGCAGGGCGGCGGCGGTGTCGGTGGTGAAGAACGGGTTGCCGGTGCCGGCGGCGAACACCACGACCTTGCCCTCTTCCAGGTACTGCAGGGCCTTCGGGCGGACATAGGGTTCCACCACCTGTTCGATGCTGATCGCCGACATCACGCGCGCGGTGATGCCCACGTGGCGCATCGAATCGGCCAGCGCCAGCGCGTTCATGACGGTCGCG
>QPLR01000343.1 GCA_003665935.1 Halobellus sp. Atlit-31R
TTCGGCGGGGCGCGCGGCGACACGACCTACACCGAGCGCCTGGTATTCCAGGGCGACCGCCAGTCGGTGCGCGAACAGACCGTGGCGCACGCGCTGCAGGGACTGCTGCGCTTCATCGAGTAACAGCCGGGACCTGCGCATGATCCCGATGGCGCCTCGCCTGCTGGGCGGCCTGGCGCTGCTCGCCGTCGCCGCGCCGGCGCCGGCCGCGTCCTATACGGTCTACGCGGCCGGCGACATCGCGCGCTGCAAGCACCCCGACCCGCGCTGGTCCGGCGCCGCCGCCACCGCCGCGCTGGTGGAGGGACTGCTGCGCGCCGAGCCGCAGTCCGCGGTGCTGAGCCTGGGCGACCACACCTACCCGAAAGGCACGGCGGCCGAGTTCGCGCGCTGCTACGGCCCGACCTGGGGACGCTTTCGCGCGCGCACCTGGCCCACGCCCGGCAACCACGAATACCAAACGCCAGGGGCGAAACCCTACTTTGCCTACTTCGGCGAACGCGCCGGCAAGGGTTATTACAGCCTGCGGCTGGGCA
>QPLR01000344.1 GCA_003665935.1 Halobellus sp. Atlit-31R
TCTCGGAAGTGGTCAGGCCCGCCACCATCTTCACGCGCAGCAGTTCGGGAATCAGCGAACGCGAGGCGCACAGCGAGCCCACGCGCAGCACCGGCGACAGGGTCTTGGAAAAGCTGCCGACCCGGATCACGCGGCGCAGCCCGTCCATCGCCGCCAGTGACGCGTCGCCGGGCTGGGCCAGCTCGCGGTAGATGTCGTCTTCCACCAGCCAGAAATCGAACTGCTCGGCCAGGCCCAGCAGCCGGTGCGCCTGGGCCTGCGACAGCGAGGTGCCGAGGGGATTTTGCAGCACCGTATTCACGAACATGAGCTTCGGATGCAGCAGCGCGGCCTGGCGCGCCAGTTCGTCCATGTCCAGGCCGGACTCGCCGCGCGCGATCCCGACCGGGATGCAGCCGTGGTGGCGCACCAAGGAAAGCAGGTTGCTGTAGCCGGGGTCTTCGACCAGCACCACGTCGCCGGGCCGCGTGAGGGTGCGCAATACCAGGTCGAAGGCGTGGGTGGCGCCGTTGGTGAGCAGCACCTGGTCGGGGTCG
>QPLR01000345.1 GCA_003665935.1 Halobellus sp. Atlit-31R
AGTCCGCTCACTGCGTCGTGAACGACCAGTCGCGCGTGACCGGGGCGCCGTTGACGGTGCCGGCGAAGCTGACGTCATAGGTGGTGCCGGCCTTGAGCGGCGCCAGCGGGACGATCGCGATGGCGGTGCGCTTGCCCGGGTCGGTCGACGAATTCACCACCTGCACCTGCAGGTTGGCGCTGCCGCGCGGACGTACGGTGAAGGTCTGCATCGCCACCGGCTCGTCGATGTTGGCGTGCACGCTGATCGGATAGCCGACCTGGTTGATGCCTGCGACCGGGTCCGGATCTTCGGTGTCGCTGTAGAAGACCGGCGTCACGCCGGTCTGGCCGCTGAAGGGCCAGACCACGACGGTGTTGGCGGCGATGCCGGGACCGAAGCCGTTGCGGGTCGCGAAGTCGGCGGTGAAGTAGTTGTAGCGGTTCGCCGCGGTGGCGGCGCCGGTGCCGATCTCGCGGAACTTCGGCTCGAACATCACGAAGCGGTGGTAGATCGCGGTGATCAGTTCTTCGGCCATGTAGAAGCCGCTGCCGTTG
>QPLR01000346.1 GCA_003665935.1 Halobellus sp. Atlit-31R
CTCGATGGTCTGCTCGCCCTTCTGTCCCATCAAGCTGGTCGGCACGCGCAAGCTGGTCTTGCGGTTGCCGCTGCGCTGCACCTTGCCGCGCAGCTGCTCGAATACCCAGGCCATGGCGTCCTTCTGCAGCGCGATCCCGTCGGAGGGCGTGCTGGTGCGGCGGTCGCGTCCCTGCAGGCGGGTTACCTGGCCCAGCGGGGACGGGAGCTGGGTGGCTACCCACAGGCTGTTGGTTTTGGTATCGAGCGTGACCAGGCTCACGCACAGGAAGGTGGCGTCGCGCGCGCCGCCCTTGTAGTCGGCGTTCTTCTGCTCGGCGTAGGGAACCGGGCCCTGCACGTCGTCGATGGCGCCGTCCACCCTGTCGTCGATGCGGGCGGAATATTCCATGTTGCACCGTTCGGGCTCCATGCCGCTGAAGTTCAGGTAGCGGCCCTCTTGCGGCTGGGGCATGGCCGGGGCGCCGGTCCAGGCCGCGGTCATGCGGCTGGCCTTTTCGCCGATGCGCTGCAGGCAGGCGACGTTATTGCCGCAG
>QPLR01000347.1 GCA_003665935.1 Halobellus sp. Atlit-31R
CGCTGCCGCTGGTCGCCGTCTACGTGGGCCTCAGGGTCGGCTACCGCGATATCTTCCGCATCCGCTGGCCGCTGCACCTGCTGCGCGCGGTGCTGGGCATTGCGATGCTGAGCTTCTTCGCCTTCGGCATCCGCAAGCTGTCGCTGGCCGAGGCCTACACGATCTTCTTCATCGCGCCCGCGATCATCACGGCGCTGTCGGTGTGGTTCCTCAAGGAGCGCGTCGACCGTGCGCGCTGGATCGCCATCGGCGTTGGCTTGTGCGGCGTGCTGGTGGTGCTGCGGCCGAGCGGCGCCGGCTTCCTCACCATCGGCGGCCTGGCGGTGCTGGGCGCGGCCTCGATGTATGCGGTTTCGGCGATCACGGTCGGCGTGCTGGCCAGGACCGACCGCAGCGAGTACATGGTGTTCTGGCTGATGGTGATGATGTCGATCGGCGCGACCGCGCTGGCGGCGCCGGGCTGGGTCGGCATGCGCATGAGCGACATCCCGCTGCTGCTTGGCCTGGCCTTGAGCGGCTTCATCGGCCAGCTGA
>QPLR01000348.1 GCA_003665935.1 Halobellus sp. Atlit-31R
CTGCTGATCGAGCACGACGTCAAGCTGATGATGGGCCTGTGCGACCGCATCACGGTGCTCGAATACGGCAAGCAGATCGCCGAAGGTACCCCTAAGGAGATCCAGAACAACGAAGCCGTGATCAAGGCCTATCTCGGCGGAGCACATCAATGACTGACAACATCCTGAAGATTGCCGGCCTGAAGGTCGCCTACGACGGCATCAAGGCCGTGAAGGGGCTGGACCTGGAAGTGAACCGGGGCGAGCTGGTAACCCTGATCGGCGCCAACGGCGCCGGCAAGACCACCTTCTTCAACGTGATCACCGGCCTGTACCAGCCGGACAGCGGCACGTTCGAGCTGGCCGGCAAGCCGTACTCGCCGTCGGCGCCGCACGCGGTGGCGAAAGCGGGGATTGCGCGCACCTTCCAGAACATCCGCCTGTTCGGCGAGATGAGCGCGCTGGAGAACGTGATGGTGGGGCGTCACGTGCGCACCCGCCAGGGCGTGTTCGGCGCGATCTTCCGCCACAAGACGGCGCGCGCGGAAGAAGCG
>QPLR01000349.1 GCA_003665935.1 Halobellus sp. Atlit-31R
GACTTCGCCCGGCGCCTCGAGGCCGACGGTCTTGCTCAGGCTTTCGCGCGAGACGTCCACCGTAAAGCTGCTGTCGGACTTTTCCACCACGGTCATGCAGGCGCCGTTGATCGCGATCGAGTCGCCCAGCGCAACGTCCGCCAGCCCCAGGGAGCCGGCGTAGACTTGCAGGCGCACGCCCGCGAACGAGCCGCCTTCGAGCGGCTTGACCGATGTGATGTTGCCGACGGCGGCGACGATTCCAGTAAACATAAAACCTTCCTCAGTTGATATCAGTGTGTGGTTGGGCGAACCTGGCCAGGATGCGGATGTCGTCGCCGACCCGCGCCACGTCGTGGAAACGCAGCTGGCGCTTGTCGCCGAGTCGCGCCAGCGGCGCCAGCTCGAACATGCCCTGCCCCGGCCCGATCAGGCTGGGCGCCAGGTACACCAGCAGCTCGTCGACGCAGCCTTCGCGCACCAGCGATGCATTCAGTTTCGCGCCGGCTTCGACGTGCACCTCGTTGATCTCGCGCCGCCCAAGTTCTTGCATC
>QPLR01000350.1 GCA_003665935.1 Halobellus sp. Atlit-31R
GATAGAAAAAAGGAATCAAATTTACCATTTGAATTAATAGGAGCAATACCTGTATTAATCAAGAAAAATGGCAATATTGATGAACAAATACTAGAAATATCTAAAAAAACCTTTTCAAACGCTTTATTTAAAAATCAAATATTCCAAAGAGAAAGAATTAAGAAGTTTGGTGCAGAAGGGATTAGGGATAAAGATACTCATGATAAAAGAGTATTGCATATGCTAGAAGCAATATATAAAGAATTAGTCGAAAGAATAGAATTAATAGAAGGATAGGTGATTATCATGTCAGGAATCTTAGATAATATCAAAATTGCCAAAGAAAAGAAAAACGGATTTTTAGATGATATAGACACTTCAGCAGTGAAGTATACAGAAAATTATAAGCCAATTTCCAAAAGTTCAACTATGCGAGTAGATACTCTAATAAAAAAAAGACTTAACCAAATGGCATTAGACAAAGACACTTCCAGAAAAGCAATATCAGATAAAGTTTTAAATGAGTTTTTAGAGAAAAATAATTATTAATAGTA
>QPLR01000351.1 GCA_003665935.1 Halobellus sp. Atlit-31R
CGGTGACCAACACGCTGATGGGCCTCGGTGCGTCCCGTTCCAGCAGCCCGCATTTCGTGGGCATGCCCGGCATGCACGGCACCTACGAAGCCAACATGGCGATGCAGCACTGCGACGTCCTGATCGCCATCGGCGCGCGTTTCGACGACCGCGTGATCGGCAACCCGAAGCACTTCGCCAGCAATCCGCGCAAGATCATCCATATCGACATCGACCCCTCGTCGATCTCGAAGCGCGTGAAGGTCGACATCCCGATCGTCGGCAACGTCAAGGACGTGCTGGTCGAGCTGCTGGCGCAGCTGGAGGCCAGCCCGGCGCAGCCCAGCGGCCATGCGCTGCAGGCCTGGTGGAAGCAGATCGCCGAATGGCGCGGCAAGGAGTGCCTTGCCTATGCGCCGTCCAGTGAGCTGATCAAGCCGCAGTCGGTGATCGAGACCCTGCACCGGGTGACCGACGGCGACGCCTTCATTACCTCGGACGTCGGCCAGCACCAGATGTGGGGCGCGCAGTACTACGGCTTCGACAAGCCGCGC
>QPLR01000352.1 GCA_003665935.1 Halobellus sp. Atlit-31R
TAGAAATAACCGATGCCTGGTAGTGCGAGCCCGAGGAGCGCAACTGGCAGCTCATTCTTCCGGACGCCCGCGACTTCGGGTGCCATCGTGGGGTTTTCAGTTCCAACCCCTTTTCACCAGAATAGAGAAAAGCAGTTGCCTGCGCGCCAAAGATTATCGCAGGCAATAAGGCAGCGATCGCAGTATTGACGCGGTGATCGAACGGCCGACCTGCCAGGGACTAAAGACCGGATACGCCCGCCAAACTTGCGGCACTGATTGACATAGCATCGTGGAACTTCGCGTGCGGCGTCCACTTCGGATTGAACATGTGGGTCTTGTTCATATCGGCTATCCAACCGCCTGTCATTGCGGCGTTGTTAGCGACATAAAGTATTTTAACCCCAAGGTTGGGTCTTTTTTTCGACGAGGCCGATATACTTGAGCTCATGGTTCCTCCATATAACTAGGTACAATGTGCACGCCCGCTCCACAATCGATTCGCTGTGCTGGTATAGGCCATAGACGGGTACATAACCATCTTGTCTGAGGA
>QPLR01000353.1 GCA_003665935.1 Halobellus sp. Atlit-31R
ACGGCTGCCCGCTGCTGTGCGCGAAAAACTGCCTGGCGCGCCACGGCGTCGCGCCCGACATGCACTGGCAGCTGGGCGAGCACGGCGTCAGGAAGCGTTATCACGCCGAGTTCGATCAGGAACAGGCCGAAGCGATGGTCGCGCACGTCGCCGGCGAGCTGCAGGGCCTGGGCCGCGAGCCCGGCCACGCCCCCTCGGACGGATCGGCGGCGGGTGCGCCGCTTGCGGCGCTTTCTTAAACCAGTTTAAGGCAGCTTCGCGGCTTTACGCGGATAGTGGATGGCGTTGCTTATCAACCACCCGGATCCATGCGGATCCCTCTATCCCGAGAACCATGAACGCCAATGAACACATGCTCGCAGCGAGCTTGCCTCCGCAGGAGGTGTCGGTCGACGTACTGCGCGAGAAATACGCAAAAGGAAGCGAAACCAGTATCGACGAGGTGCGCGCGCGCGTCGCGCGCGCACTGGCCAGCCACGAGGCCGAGCCCTTGCACGAAGAGATGGAGGGGCGCTTCCTGTGGGCCCAGCA
>QPLR01000354.1 GCA_003665935.1 Halobellus sp. Atlit-31R
CGTGCTGGAAGACCCCGCGACCGGCGCCGGCACCGCCGCCCTGGCAGGATACCTGCGCGACCTGGGCTGGCCGCATGGCGGAGCGATCGAGGTGGTGCAGGGCGAGGACATGGGCATGCGTTCGCGCCTGTTCGCGCAGATCGGTCCGGAGCCGGGAGCCTCGATCCGGGTATCCGGCACGGCCCGCATGATGTGAACCTGCCGGCCGGGGCTGCGCATGTCAAGCAATTAACGCGTCCGCCGTTGCAGGCGTGCGAATTCGCCGCCGCCTGATGAAATATTGCATGACGGCATCACCCTAAGCTTGTATCCTTGCGCTCTGGTGTACCCGCCGGCTGCGACGGGTGCTTTCGAACCGTATCGATCCAGCCTATGCCCATCTCAACACGACAACGCCGTTCTTCGCTTCCCGCCGCGGCGCATGCGGTGGTGGAGCGGGTGTTGAAGTTGTTTTCGTATTACCTGATCCCGCTCGGGATCGGCCTCGTTTCCCTGATTGCCCTGGTGTTCTGGCACGACCAGTACCGCACC
>QPLR01000355.1 GCA_003665935.1 Halobellus sp. Atlit-31R
TTCATCTATTTAGCATCATCAAGAAAAAAGGAAACCGCCATGCCATCGTTTGATGTCGTCTGCGAAGCAGACATGGTCGAAGTGAAGAATGCCGTCGAACAATCGAACAAGGAAATCACCACCCGTTTCGACTTCAAGGGCAGCTCGGCCAATGTGGAGCAAAAGGAGAAGGAACTGACGCTGTTCGCCGATTCCGATTTCCAGCTCGGCCAAGTGAAGGACGTCCTGATCAACAAGATGGCCAAGCGCAAGGTCGACGTGCGCTTCCTGGACGAAGGCAAGGTCGAGAAGATCGGCGGCGACAAGGTCAAGCAGGTCATCAAGGTGCGCAACGGCATCGAGACCGAAGATGCCAAGAAGATCACCAAGCTCATCAAGGAAAGCAAGATGAAGGTCCAGGCCAGCATCCAGGGCGAATCGGTGCGCGTGACCGGCGCCAAGCGCGACGACCTGCAGGCCGCCATGGCCATGCTGCGCAAGGACGTGCAGGAACTGCCGCTGGCCTTCAACAACTTCCGCGACTGATTTCGC
>QPLR01000356.1 GCA_003665935.1 Halobellus sp. Atlit-31R
GCGGGTCGAGGCCGGCGGTGGGTTCGTCGACGATGATCAGGCGCGGATCGCCCAGCAGGGCCTGGGCAATGCCGAAGCGCTGGCGCATGCCGCCCGAGAAGGTACCGAGGCGCTGGTGGCGCACCTCCCACAGGTTGGTCTGCTGCAGCAGGGCCTCGACGGCTTCCTTGCGTTCGCCCTTGCCGGTGAGGCCCTTGAGGACGGCGAAATGGTTCAGCAGGCGCTCGGCGCTGACCTTCTGGTAGACCCCGAAATCCTGCGGCAGGTAGCCGAGCTGGCGGCGCAGCCCCTCTTTGTCCTTCAGGACGTCGAGGCCGTTGAAATGGATGCTGCCGCTGTCCGGGTCCTGCAGCGTGGCGATGGTGCGCATCAGCGAGGATTTGCCGGCGCCGTTCGGCCCGAGCAGGCCGAACATCCCGTTCGGAATCTCGAGGCTGACATCGTTGATGGCTTTGACGCCATTCGCGTACGTCTTGTTGAGCTGCTTGATCGATAACATCTGTGTTCTCCAGGTCCCGTTGATTATCTTG
>QPLR01000357.1 GCA_003665935.1 Halobellus sp. Atlit-31R
GGCGCTGCTGCGCCTGGAGCAGAGCATGCTGCTGCGCCTGAAGGGCGCCAGCGTGATCGCGGGCGAGAGCCAGTACGAAGTGCTGGCCCAGATCGGCGACATGGAAGGCCACGAGATCGGCCCCGAGCTGGTGGCCCAGCTGGACGACGCGCGCCACAACCGCATCTCGCGCCTGCACGGGGACACCTATGTCGGCTACTTCCCGAACAGCAGCGGCAAGGCCTCGCTCCTGGTGTTGAAAGGCGTGGAAGAGATCGCGGAGATCGACGCCCAGCTGCTCGAGGTGTTCTGCTCGGGCGTGGCGATCGCTTTCGACAACATCCTGCTGAACCAGGAAATCACGGACACCCAGGCGGAACTGATCCTGCGCCTTGGCGACGTGGTGGAATCGCGCTCCAACGAAGCCGGCAACCACGTGCGCCGCATGGCCCAGGTCTGCCACCTGCTGGCCCAGGCCTCCGGCATGCCGGAAGACGAGACCGCGACCCTGATGCACGCGGCGCCGATGCACGACGTGGGCAAGATCGCC
>QPLR01000358.1 GCA_003665935.1 Halobellus sp. Atlit-31R
CGCGGCTTTGCCTACCTGGTGGTGATCATCGACTGGTACTCGCGTCGTGTGCTGGCCTGGCGCATCAGCAACAGCATGGACGCATCGTTCTGCGTGGACTGCCTGGAGGACGCATTGCGTCATCACGGCACGCCCGAGGTATTCAACAGCGACCAGGGCTCGCAGTTCACCAGCGACGCCTTTACCGGCGTGCTCAAACGTGAAGGCGTGGCGATCAGCATGGACGGGCGCGGACGGGCACTGGACAATATCTTCGTCGAGCGCTTGTGGCGCAATGTGAAGTACGAGGATGTGTACCTGAAGGGCTACGCGAACATGGCCGAGCTGACAGTCGGCCTGGCACAGTACTTTGCGTTCTACAACGCCGAGCGTCCGCATCAGGCGCTGGGCTACGAAACGCCGGATCATGTCTATCGAGCCGGTGTTGGGGGCGGTGCGCTGATCGTCGACAAGTTCGGCAACGCGGAACACGAGCAAGAAAAAGTTGGCAGTACGGGGCAGCGCCGGGCAGCTGCTGGAGTGGAAATGG
>QPLR01000359.1 GCA_003665935.1 Halobellus sp. Atlit-31R
TCACTTCGTCGCGCGTCTGGATGGCGCCCTGGGCGCCGATCCGCGTGACGGTTAGGGCCGCCGCGTATTGGGCTTCGACGACGGCGGCGCCCAGGTCCTGGCCGCGCGCCAGTCCAACCGTGAGCGAGCCGACGAAGGTATCGCCGGCCGCGGTGGTATCGACCGCGTCCACCTGCACGGCCGGGATGAAACGGGTGTAGTCGGGGCAGGCAACCAGCACGCCCTGTTCGCCCATGGTCAGCAGCACGACGGCGGCGCCGCGCGCGCGCAGGGCGGCGGCGGCGCGCACTGCGCCTTGCGGATCGTCCACCGCGACGCCGCTCAGCTGGCTCGCCTCGGTTTCGTTGACGACCAGGTAGTCGACCTGGGACAGCAGCGCGTCGTCCAGCGGCCGCGCCGGCGCCGGGTTGAAGACCACCATCACCCCGTGGGCGCGAGCGATGCCGATCGCGCGGCGCACGGTGTCGAGCGGCGACTCGAGCTGGCAGACCAGGAAGGCCGCCTCGGCGATCACGGGCGCCGCGGCTT
>QPLR01000360.1 GCA_003665935.1 Halobellus sp. Atlit-31R
CGCTCCGTCCGCAGCCCTGGCCGCGCGCCGGGCGTAATGAAGAGCGCGCCGATGGCGCCGAGCGCTGGGATCGCGGCAACCGCGCCGAGCGTATCGAACGTGGCGAACGTGGCGAACGTGGCGAACGTTTCGAAGGCCGCCGCGAGCGTCCGCAGCCGATGGTGGCGATGCCGCAGCCGGCCGTGCAGGCGCCGCCACCGGCGCCAAGCGCCCCGCCGCCGCAATCCTTCGCGCCGCCGCCGCGCCCCATGGCCGCGCCTGCACCGGTGGCGCCGCCCGCGCCGATGGCCGCCCCGGCGCCGGCGCCCGCGCCCTCGGGTCCGCCGCCGGGCCGCGGCCGGTTCGAACAGCGCGCGGACGACGTCGACGGCGGCGGCCGGCGGCACGCGAAGATGCGCTGAGATGCCAGAGCCGGACACGTCCGGCTCTTTTTCATCCTGGTCCGGATCCGTCCACACCGCCGTTTGTGCCGCCTGTCGTCCCAAACTGCCATTCGTCACATTCCGCTCGCGCCCTGGATGGCGGCTG
>QPLR01000361.1 GCA_003665935.1 Halobellus sp. Atlit-31R
CCACCGGCGTGCCGCGCGCCGACGGCACGCTGGCGATGTCGAATCCTGCCAAGGGCACGTTCGCCGTGAGCGCCGCCCGCAGCTTCTGAGAACCCGAGAGAGACGATATGAACAATCAAGCGATGGCGCACGATGCCCGGCATTCTTCGCGCCGTTTTTCCCTGTCCCTGAGCGCCAAGATCTGCGTCACGGCGACTGTCCTGGTGGTGGCCAGCCTGGGCGTGACCTCGGCCTTCATCGCCGTCAAGAACAGCCAGAGCGCCGAGGAAGCCGCGATGAGCGAAGCGCGCACGCTCACGCTCGAAGCATCGGCCCTGCTCCAGGGCCGCATCGCCGCGAACCTGGCCATGGTGGAGAACACGGCCGGCTCGCTGGCGGCGACCCAATCGACCGGCCAGGCGCTGACGCGCGAACAGGTCGGCGCCGTCATGCGCGCTGCCTTGGCGCGCTCGGAAGACTTCATCGGCACCTCGGCCGCATATGAACCGGATGCCCTCGATGGCAGGGATGCCGCGTTTGCCGGCCAGC
>QPLR01000362.1 GCA_003665935.1 Halobellus sp. Atlit-31R
AGATTCTTCACCACCACCTGATGCTGGCCAATCAGCTGATCTACCAGCAACGCATAGCGGCGGCCGGCGCTTTGCAGGATCACCACGATGCCCTGCGTGGCGTCGGTTTTGGCGCCATCCACTTCGAATACCCGATACAGCTCCACCAGCGGCAGGTATTCGCCGCGCACCTGCAGCACGCGTTCGCCGCCGGCCAGCGGATGCAGATCTTCCGCCTGCGGCTGCAGCGATTCCATCACCGCGTTCAGCGGCAGGATAAAGACTTCGTCGTTTACCTTGACCGACATGCCGTCGAGGATCGCCAGCGTCAGCGGCAATAGGATGCGGATGGTGGTGCCTTTACCAGCCTGCGAACGGATCTCGACGTGGCCCCCCATCTCCTGAATATTCCGTTTCACCACGTCCATGCCGACGCCGCGGCCGGCCAGCTCGGTCAGCGTGTCGGCGGTCGAGAAGCCCGGCTCGAAAATCAGTTCGGCCGCGTCCAGGTCGGAAATCTGCGCATCCTGCCCCACCAGGCCCAGCGCG
>QPLR01000363.1 GCA_003665935.1 Halobellus sp. Atlit-31R
TGTGCCTGGAAATCGCCCTGCCGACCAAGCCGCTGGAAGACGTCAACGACGAGAACGGCGAGATCGCGCTGTGCACCCTGTCCGCCTTCAACCTGGGCGCGATCGACAGCCTGGACGATCTGGAAGAGCTGGCGACCCTGGCGGTACGTTCGCTGGACGCCCTGCTGGATTATCAGGATTATCCGATCAAGGCCGCGCACCGTGGCGCAATGGGTCGCCGCACCCTGGGCATCGGCGTCATCAACTTCGCCTATTATCTGGCGAAGAACGGCGTGCGCTACTCCGACGGCAGCGCCAACAACCTAACCCACAAGACGTTCGAAGCCATTCAGTACTACCTGCTGAAAGCCTCCAACCGTCTGGCACAGGAACAAGGCGCTTGCCCGTGGTACAACGAAACCACCTATTCGCAGGGCATCCTGCCGATCGACACCTACAAGAAAGACCTGGATGCGATCTGCAGCGAGCCGCTGCACTACGACTGGGAAACCCTGCGTAAAGAGATCCAGGAAACCGGTCTGCGCAACT
>QPLR01000364.1 GCA_003665935.1 Halobellus sp. Atlit-31R
CCACACCATGAGGAGGAAACGAGATGATTACCTTGACCACTTTCCGTAGCGTGCCTGCGTTCGCGGCCGGCTATGTGCGCGACCTGCGCGTGCGCTGGGCCCTGGAGGAGGCAGGCCTGCCCTACAGCCTGCGCCTGCTCGGGTTCGAGGATGCGGCCACGCCCGCCTACCGCAAGGAGCAGCCCTCAAGCCAGATCCCCGTGCTGCAGGACGGCACGCTGAGCCTGTTCGAGTCCGGCGCGATCCTGCTGCACCTGGGCGAGCGTTGCCCTGCCCTGTTGCCCGCGGATGCCCACGCTCGCGCGCAGGTAACGGTGTGGATGTTTGCGGCGCTCAATTCGGTGGAACCGTATTTTGCCGAACTGATCACCCTGACCCTGTTCCACGCCGGCGAGGACTGGGCGGCAGGTGCCCGCCCCTGCGCGGAAACGATGGCGCTCAAGCGCCTGCGCGACCTGGACGACTGGCTCGAGGGGCGCGACTGGCTCGCCGGCGACTTCAGCGCGGCCGACATCCTCATGTGCACG
>QPLR01000365.1 GCA_003665935.1 Halobellus sp. Atlit-31R
CGCGACAAGATGGTGCGCGCCAACCAGGCGCTGGCCGCCAAGGACTACAAGATGGCGCGCGAACTGGCGATCCAGGCCCAGGCCGACGCCAAGCTGGCGCAGAGCAAGGCCAACTCGGCCAAGGCCCCCGCAGCCGCGAATGCCCTCGACGAAGACCTGCGCGTGCTGCGCCAGGAAGTCGATCGCCTGAACTCGTCGACCACGAGCACGCAGTAAGACGCTGCAGTACGAGTCAGCAAGCGCTGCTGCTGCACAAGAAGAAGTTCCCTTCATTGACCGCCGCTCCTGCGGCGCCCAGGAATAAAGGACAGCAAATGAAAAACCGTTCGATGATGTCGCTGCTGGCAGCCGCCGTGCTCGCCACGGCCTGCGCCACCACCCCGATGACCACGCCGACGCTGGACGAGGCGCGCGCCGATTTCGTTGCCGCCAACAACAACCCGCAGGTGTCGCAGTATGCGCCGCTCGAGTTCAAGCAGGCCAGCGATGCGCTCGACCAGGCCAATGCCGCGGCCGCGCGCCGCGAA
>QPLR01000366.1 GCA_003665935.1 Halobellus sp. Atlit-31R
TGGGCTTCTTCCCATTCCTGCTGGGTGACCTTCTGGCCGGCCACGGTCGCCACGCCGGCGGCGGCATCGCCGCGGTTCTGGTAGCTTTCGACACCGACTAACACGAACGAAGGCACGATCAGGACGAGCAGGAGGCCCTGCATCACGCGCCTGTTGTTACGGACAAAATCAAACATGGTCAGCCATTCAAGGTTGAAAATGCTTTAGAACCCATCCCAGCAGGTTGGGACAGGCTCTTAACAGCACAAGTTAAAAAAAAAGGCGAACTCGCGTTCGCCCCTTCTTGTATTCCGGAGCCTTCGCAGACTCGGGACCCTACTGAATTCTGGCGGAGCGGACGGGGCTCGAACCCGCGACCCCCGGCGTGACAGGCCGGTATTCTAACCAACTGAACTACCGCTCCGTTTACTCTGATCATTACTTCGATCGACCTCTGATTAGCTGGTGGGCGCTGAGAGGCTCGAACTCCCGACCTAATCCTTGTAAGGGATCCGCTCTACCAACTGAGCTAAGCGCCCGATACTCTA
>QPLR01000367.1 GCA_003665935.1 Halobellus sp. Atlit-31R
GCTTGCCCTCGTGCGCCAGCACGCCTTCCGCATAGCCCGAGGTGTACAGCACCTGCGCCTGCGGCAGGTGGCGGCGCACGATCTCGCCCAGCTGCAGGCTGCTCACCGGGCCCGGCATGATCACGTCCGAAAACACCAGGTCGACATGGCGGCCGCTCTCGATGATCTGCACCGCAGCTTCCGCATCCGCCGCTTCCAGCACCTCGTAGCCCAGCGCCAACAGGATGCCGCAGGTCGAGCCGCGCACGTCCGGCTCGTCCTCGACCACCAGGATGGTCTCCAGTCCGCCCGCCAGCGGCGCGCTGTGGACCGGCTCGGGGATGGTCGGGGCGGCGTCGCTGCGCGGCAGGTAGATGCGCACGCTGGTGCCCTCCCCGACCTCGCTGCGCAGCACGATCTCGCCGCCCGACTGCTTCACGAAGCCATAGGCCATCGACAGGCCCAGGCCCGTGCCCTGCCCGGTCGGCTTGGTGGTGAAGAAGGGTTCGAAGGCGCGCTGCAGGACTTCCTTGGGCATGCCCTTGCCG
>QPLR01000368.1 GCA_003665935.1 Halobellus sp. Atlit-31R
ACTGCTGTTCGGTGAAGGGTTTCGTTACCGGCTACACGCTCGCGCCCTGCCAGGCACGCCCGACATTGTGCTCCCAAAATACCGCGTCGTGGTATTTGTACATGGGTGCTTTTGGCACGGGCATGATTGTCATCTCTTCAAGCTTCCATCGACTCGGCGAGACTTCTGGCAAACAAAGATCGATCTGAATCGTCAACGTGATTCTAGGGATATCACTGCGTTGCTAGAGCAAGGATGGAGCGTGCTTTGCATATGGGAATGTGCAATAAAAGGTCGCCTTAGACTGGTACCTAGCGACATTGCGACCCAGCTCGCTTCCTATATTCGTAGAGCTGAACATCCGCCAGAACTCAAGCATATCAAGCATCGACCAGAGGTACCCTCGTCAGCAACGTCAATCGACCTTCAGAAATAATTGAACTGATGCGCTAAAGGCAGTATCGTAGCGTACAGCAATTTTTTCTCTTGGAATTTGACGGAGCATAACTTGATCATTCACGATTTATTTGAGGACGAGCAGGAAGAC
>QPLR01000369.1 GCA_003665935.1 Halobellus sp. Atlit-31R
GTTGCCACTGGCAGAATGTCCTCAAGGTTGCAGATAACCATGGAGGACGAGGAAGCCAGCGGACTCGAGCAAGCGTTGTCGCACGCTTGGGAAAGCGAGGACAACGATTGGCCTGATCAGCCCGAATTCCAGCTGCTGCCCAAACTAATGGGATACTGGATCAAGCAGATTCGGGACCGTGGCTACTCTCTTCTTCACCTCATCATCGGTGCAGATGACATGATCGAAGCTGCAAGGTCGCTGACAAAGCTGAACGCTGTAACTTATCCGCTGTAATCCTAGGGACGCTCATAGCCGATCGGGAGGCGCATGCACACAACAGGAGTCCGGCCGCATGCTTATAGCCGGCTTATGCTCCCTGAGACATGACAACCGAACTTCGGGAACGACAATGACCCGTTACGCAGCCTACATCGATGAATCAGGAAACCACGATCTATCCACCGACAAGGATGGGGCGTCGAAATACTTTCTTGTCTTGGCCGTTGTCATCGAGGAGGAGGCCGTACCGGAACTGACCGCTGCG
>QPLR01000370.1 GCA_003665935.1 Halobellus sp. Atlit-31R
CCGGGCTCTTCACGCCGGCGACGGTGTTGATCTGCACCATTCCCGGATCGTCGACAACATCTTACGGCAGGTTCTCGGCGTGGGCGATGTCCTTCAGCCCGCGGCCCATGAAGCGCTTGACCGAGACGACGGTGTTCTTCGGGTCGGTGGTCTGGTGGGCCTGGGCCTTGTGGCCGATGTTGGCATTGCCGTTCGGGAGATAACGCACCACCGATGGCAGCAGCGAACGGCCGTCCTCGTCGCTCAGCACTTCCGGGCTGCCGCTGCGGACGGTGGCAACCAGCGAGTTGGTGGTGCCCAGGTCGATGCCGATGGCATAGCGGGGATCGCTCACAGTTCCACCTCCGCCGGCGCCAGCACGCGCGCGTCATGTTTCTCGGCCAGCTGCGGCAGCTGGACATGGCTGGCGCGCCAGCCGCGGTGCGACAGCGTGCCCTTGAACGGGGCCTGGCCGACCACGTTGCCGGTCAGGCGTACGCTGGCGGCATCGAAGCCTTCTTCCAGCGTGACGCGCGCGCCTTCCGA
>QPLR01000371.1 GCA_003665935.1 Halobellus sp. Atlit-31R
ACCAGCGCGACACCGTGATGCCCGGCTTTTCCATCAGCTCCTTGGAGCCGAAGCGCGACATGATCCAGTTGTAGTCCACGCCCCAGACATTGGCGAAGTGCTTCCAGGCGCCTTCGGCGATGCCGTAGTAGCCCGGCAGCGAGTCGCCGTTGGGGCCGACGTCGGTGGCGCCCTGCACGTTGTCGTGGCCGCGGTAGATGTTGGCGCCGCCGCCGGGGATGCCGATATTGCCCAGCGCCAGCTGCAGGATCGAGAGCGCGCGCACGTTGGCGGTGCCGACGTGGTGCTGGGTGATGCCCATGCACCAGACCACCGAGGACGGCCGGTTCTTGGCCAGCATCTCGGCCGCCATTTTCACCGAGGCTTCCGGCACGCCCGTGATGTCCGACACCTTGTCGGGCGTCCACTTGGCCACTTCCTTGCGCACGTCGTCCATGCCGTAAGTGCGCTGCGCGATGTATTCCTTGTCTTCCCAGCCGTTCTGGAAGATGTGCCACAGGATGCCCCACACCAGCGGGATGTCG
>QPLR01000372.1 GCA_003665935.1 Halobellus sp. Atlit-31R
CTGGTCGAGATGTGGATTCACGTCGGTAACCGGGTTGTCGCGATGTTGTCGCTTTCGATATTCCGACAATTATAGCCTTTGCACGCAGGAGGCAGGGAGGGCTGCCCGCCTGCGCGGTTCGGTCAGGCCAGGGCTTCCTTGGCCGCTTCCTCGGGGCTCAAGCCGTCGTAGAACTGGTCGGTGAACCATTCGACCTGTTCTTCGATGTGGTCCTGGGCCTGCCTGACGGTAGCGCCGCCTGCAACCAGGAAACCTTCTACTTCGACACACCACTGGATGAATGCCAGGGTTTCTTCGTCGAGTTCTTCTTTCTTTGCCATGTCGCGTCACTTTCTTGTTTCGGGATTACCCGGATTCTACAGCGCCGCTTCGCGCCATGCACCGGGATTGACGCCCGACCACTCGCGAAACGCATGGGTTCAGCGCGCCATTGCGCGATGCATGGCTTCCCACGCATAGCCGCCTTCGACCGCGATGACGCGGTTGCGTCCGGCCGCCTTGGCCTCGTACATGGCGCGGTCG
>QPLR01000373.1 GCA_003665935.1 Halobellus sp. Atlit-31R
CAGCTCCTCGGGCGTGCCCGGCTCGCCATGCTGCTGCAGGTAAGCGGGACTGGCCACCGTCAGCCGCCGCACCTCGCCCACCCGGCGCGCCACCAGGCTGGAGCTGTCCAGCGGCCCGATGCGCAGCGCGACGTCGATGCCGTTCTCGATCAGGTCCATGTTGCGGTCGCCCAGGATCAGCTCGACCTGGATCTCGGGATGGCGCATCAGGAAGCGGGTCACGACCGGCGCCATGTGCCGGCGGCCGAACACCATCGGCGCGGTTACCCGCAGCAGGCCGCGCGGCGCCGCCGCATCGTGTTCGTTGATCGCCTGCGCGTAGTCCGCCAGCAGGCGCCGCGCCTGCTCGGCCAGGCGCAGGCCTTCGCCAGTCGCGGTGAGGCGGCGCGTGCTGCGCTCGAACAGGCGCAGGCCGACGCGCTCTTCCAGCGTGGCGAGGATGCGCGTGACGGCCGAGGGCGAGCGCCGCAGCTTATGCGCGGCCGCGGACATGCTGCCCGCCTCGAGAATGGCCAGGAACA
>QPLR01000374.1 GCA_003665935.1 Halobellus sp. Atlit-31R
CAGCAGTTGCCGGTGGTTGTCTACAAGCTGTCACTCATCACGCTGGCGGCAGTGCTGGGCTACTGGCTTGACCGTTCGCTTTTCCCCAAAGCCCGTCCCGGTCAGTACCTGAAGCATGATGACAGGCTGATGGCTGATGGTCGCTTCCCCGTCCAGACTGGCCTTCACCTGGTCTTTTCCGCTGCGCTAATCCGCCGTGCGCTGATTGTTGCCGCAGTATGTCTGGCCGTGGCGACGGGGCTGTAATCATGAACTGGCTTCAAATCACCCTCATCATCCTGCTGGCCTTTGGTCTGGGCGTAACCGCCACCAAGCATGGCGAGCCACGCAACGATAAATACAGCTTCTGGTGGCAGCTCGCTGGCAACCTGGTTATTGCCTGGTTGCTCTGGTGTGGCGGCTTCTTCAGTCAGGCCCGCGCAGCCCAGCCACCGCAGGCCGCGCTGCAGTATCGCGACGATGTGATCCGTAATGCCCGGCTTGAATGGGGACTGTCTGCGCCGGTGGCCGATTTCGCCGCG
>QPLR01000375.1 GCA_003665935.1 Halobellus sp. Atlit-31R
GGGCCGACTGCGTCAAGGGTAGCTACTGCGGCCCGCAGACCCAGGAAATGGTGGACTACGTGGGCGCCAACCCGAAGCACAGCGAGTACCACTACACCGACGTTCCGTTCCAGCTCGAGAAGTACCATGACCACGGCGTGGGCACGGCCGACGTGGACATCGTCCAGACCCTGAAGCAGTGCATTGCGGTGCTGCAGGGCAAGCTTGACCCGGCGCTGAACCCGCACAAGTTCACCAAGCGCCAGGCGCTGATCCTGCTGACCCACTTCGCCGGCGACATCCACCAGCCGCTGCACGTGGGCGCGGCTTTCGTCAGCAAGGACGGCAGGTTCGTGGTGCCGAAGACCCATGCCGAAGTCGACGAGACCGCGATCTTCGATTCGCGCGGCGGCAACAACCTGCTGCTGGACGACGCGAAGATCAGCGCGCTGGCCGATGGCCTGATCGGTCCGGGCGAACCGGCCCCGGTGCGGGAAGGGGTCCCCAAGGCGCTGACCAAGCCTTTCCACTCGTACTGGGA
>QPLR01000376.1 GCA_003665935.1 Halobellus sp. Atlit-31R
TCTTTCCTCATCGTGATGTCTGCATCCCGCTAGAATTGAAAAACAAATGGCTAAGATAAATCTGATCACGATATTTCTGCCTTCGCCGCTAATTTTGTAACCGCATATAAAGTTATCAATTGTGTAGTAGCAGAGTCTCGATAGGCAGGTTCGTGCGCGACACCCGGCACCTCAAATTGTTGCAAAATACTTCTCCCCCCATCTCGCCTCGGAGCGCATCCAGAACTCGCCGGAACAGTTCCATCGCCGCTGCTATCTTGAAATGCGGAGCGCAGTTCCCAAAAGCTAGTTTCATGTGTAAGGCCACTCACTGTCTCTCCTCTCGGTGAGACTTTTGGAAGGGTAGCGCCGCCGACATAAATGTTGTTACTACCGTCGGTTCTCACTTCAGAATGCCGTAGACTCGCGAGGTCACTGACTGCACTGGGGTGCACAGTCGCGCCCTTGGGACCAATTCCCTTTTTGATATTCCATCTTATCTTCGAAAAACTCCCTTTCTCGGGCCCGCCACCATAGAATA
>QPLR01000377.1 GCA_003665935.1 Halobellus sp. Atlit-31R
GAATGCGAGCCACGAGTCAGTACATGTTGTACTGAATGGATGGGCTGGGGGTTTACTGCTTCGGGTTCTTCTTCGGCTTGGGCAGCGGCATCAAGGCGGCGGTGTCCTCGATCAGGCGGCGCAGCGCTGGCGGATCGTCGAGCAGCTCGTCGGCGACCGGATAATCCTTGGCGCCCGGGTAAGGCGGGCCCTGCGGCAGGTCCGGCGCAAGCGTGGTCGCGGCCTTCGAGGGCTTGATGTACAGGCTGTTATCGCAGGCAAAGGCGACCACCTTCCCGTCCAGGTACAGCGCATATTCGCCGAACATCTTCTTGCGCGTCAGGCGGCTGCCCAGTCCCGCCACCTCGGCGACGTAGTCCACGAAGCTCTGTTCCGTTCCCATCGGTTTCCCCTTTTATTCAAGGCTCATAATCGTGCGGGACCTTCATGGTCCCATAAGTATTCTGCCAACAGTTTTGGATACAGTCAGCTGCTCATCCACTCCACGACACCACGATGAAAGCCTGGATCCCGAAGCTGC
>QPLR01000378.1 GCA_003665935.1 Halobellus sp. Atlit-31R
ACCGCCATGTAGAGCAGCGTATACGCGCCGGTGCTCAGGCCCACCGACACCAGGGTATAGAACAGGGTGCCGAGCAAGGGCAGGCTCCTGGTCAGGCCGCCGGTGGCGAGGAACAGCTGGGAGGTCGCGGTGAGCGACAGGCCGAACAGGATCGGCCCCAGCGAAATCAGGGCCCAGTAGACCAGCACCCGCTGCGACCACGGGCGCGGGCGGCGCACGCACCAGATCTGGTTGAAGGCACGCTCGATCATGCCCATCATGGTCGTGGTGGTGAGCAGCAGGAGCACCGCGCCCAGCAGCGACAGGCCCTTGGCCTTGTCGGCGAACTGGGTCAGGTTGGCGCTGATGGTGTTGGCGATGGCCTTCGGCATCAGGGTCTGGACGAACCAGGTGTCGAGCGCCGTGCGCAGCTGCCCGAACACCGGGAAGGTGGTCAGGATGGCCAGCACGATGGTCAGCAGCGGCACCAGCGCCAGGGTGGTGGTGAAGGTCAGGCTCCCCGCTACCTGGGGTAATTTCT
>QPLR01000379.1 GCA_003665935.1 Halobellus sp. Atlit-31R
CAGGACCTGCGCGAGAAGATCTTCAAGAACATGTCGCAGCGTGCCAGCGAGATGATGCGCGAAGACCTGGAATCAAAAGGTCCGGTGCGCCTGTCGGAAGTGGAAACCCAGCAGAAACAGATCCTGCAGATCGTGCGCCGCCTGGCGGACGAGGGCCAGATTGTGCTGGGCGGTAAAGGCGACGATTCGTTCATCTGATGATTCCAAAGGAACAGCAAAGCGCTTACCAGCGCTGGGAATTGACCTCGTTCGGCGACGAGCGCCCGAGCACCCAGGCGCGCCGCGCCGCGATGGCGCCGCCTCCCGTAGCGTCGGAACCAGAACCGATCGAGACCGTCCCCAATGTGGTGCTGCCCACGGCGCAAGAGCTGGAAGCGATCCGCGAACAGGCGCGCGCCGAGGGCTATGCCGAAGGCCTGATCGAGGGCCGCGCCGCCGGCCATGCCGAAGGCTATGCCGATGGCGCCAAGGCCGGCCAGGCCGAAGCCGAAGGCGAACTGGAACACCTGCGCGCGATCG
>QPLR01000380.1 GCA_003665935.1 Halobellus sp. Atlit-31R
GATGGTGGCGCTACCGGTGCGTGCCGGGATGGTGCGCGCCAGGCCGCCCGTGAGCCCGCCACCGCTGCGCATGCTGCGGCCGATGTCCTCGATCCCCGCCAGCACCAGGCCCGGCGCCAGCTCCACCTGTTGGTCGCGCGGCCAGCGCACGCCGCCTTCCTGGAATTCCGACACGGTGGTCTCGTCGTCGCCGTAGAACTCGTGGTTGCCCGTCACCGCCCACACGCCGAGAGGAGCGCGCAGCCCGCGCAGGGCAGGCGCAAGCTGCGATTCCCCGACAGGATTGTCTTCGACCTGGTCGCCCAGCAGCAGGACCGCCGCGGGCTTGAGCAGATTGATCTGCGCCACGCGCGCCGCCAGCCATTCCGAGCGGCGCTGGGCGCCGAGGTGGAGGTCGCTGGCCGCCACGATCACGGTGCCGTCCAGAGCGGGGGGCAGGTCCTGCATCACACTTGCTGGTCGAGGACGACAGGCGCGCGCATGCCCTGGAACAGGGCGAGAGCGGCCAGCAGCACGCCG
>QPLR01000381.1 GCA_003665935.1 Halobellus sp. Atlit-31R
TCAACCGGCTGGAAGAAATCGACGGCGGCAGCATTTCCATCGACGGCCGCGACATCCACGCCATGGGCCTGGACGTGAACGCGCTGCGCGCGGGAATCGGCTTCGTGTTCCAGCACTTCAACCTGTTCCCGCACCTGACGGTGCTGGAGAACTGCAGCCTGGCGCCGGTCAACCTGAAGCGCGCCAGCCCGAAGGAAGCGCGCGCCTACGCGATGGAACTGCTGGAGCAGGTGGGCCTGGCGCACAAGTGCGACGCCTACCCGAACGCGCTCTCGGGCGGCCAGCAGCAGCCGGTGGCGATCGCACGCAGCCTGGCAATGCGTCCGCCGATCATGCTGTTCGACGAGCCGACCTCGGCGCTCGACCCAGAGATGGTCAACGAAGTGCTCGACGTGATGGTGCAGCTGGCCAACGAGGGCATGACCATGATGTGCGTGACCCACGAGATGGGCTTCGCGCGCAAGGTGGCCGACCGGGTGATCTTCATGGACGCCGGCAGGATCGTCGAGGACTGCCCCA
>QPLR01000382.1 GCA_003665935.1 Halobellus sp. Atlit-31R
GACCTGATCAAACAGCGCCCGGAACTCAAGCTGACCAAGATCGTCGTGTCGGAAGCTGGCGCTTCGGTGTATTCGGCGTCGGAATTCGCCTCGCGCGAACTGCCGGAACTCGACGTCTCGCTGCGCGGCGCGGTATCGATCGCGCGCCGCCTGCAGGACCCGTTGGCGGAGCTGGTCAAGATCGACCCGAAATCGATCGGCGTCGGCCAGTACCAGCACGACGTGTCGCAGACCCAGCTCGCGCGCTCGCTCGACGCCGTGGTCGAGGACTGCGTGAACGCGGTGGGCGTGGACGTGTACACCGCGTCAAGCGCGCTGCTGGCGCGCGTCTCGGGCCTGTCCTCCAGCGTGGCGCAGAGCATCGTGTCCTACCGCGACATGCAGGGCGCGTTTGCCTCGCGTGCGGCGCTCAAGAAGGTGCCGCGCCTGGGCGACAAGACCTTCGAGCTGGCCGCGGGTTTTCTGCGCGTGATGAACGGCGCGAACCCGCTGGACGCCTCGGCGGTCCACCCGGAATC
>QPLR01000383.1 GCA_003665935.1 Halobellus sp. Atlit-31R
GCCCTGCAGGGCTACGCGAAAGACCTCAGCCCCGACAACCTTACCCTCATCACCTTGCCGAAGCTGGACTGGCAGACCGCCAAGGCGTCGTGGGTGGCGGCGCTGCAGGGGGCCGCGGTCTACATCGAGATCCCGAACGTGGAACGCGCGCAGCTGCCGGGCTGGCTCGGCATGCGCCTGGGCAGCCAAGGGCAGAGTGCCGAGCGCCAGAGCCTGGACTTCATCGCCGACCGCGTCGAGGGCAACCTGCTGGCGGCGCACCAGGAAATCCAGAAGCTCGGCCTGCTGTACGAGCCGGGCAAGCTGAGTTTCGAACAGGTGCACGACGCCGTGCTGAACGTGGCGCGCTACGACGTGTTCAAGCTGTCCGAAGCGATGCTGCACGGCGACCCGGCGCGCCTGGCGCGCATGCTCGACGGCCTGAAGGGCGAGGGCGAAGCGCTGCCGCTGGTTTTGTGGGCCGTCAGTGAAGAAATCCGCACGCTGCTAAAATTGAAATCCGGGATGGCGCAGGGACA
>QPLR01000384.1 GCA_003665935.1 Halobellus sp. Atlit-31R
TACGCCGATGGCGCGCTCGAGGCGCTCCTGCATCAGGACGTCGCGCGCCGCGCCGGGCTCGCGCAGCGGTAGGAAGAAGCGCTCCATGCCGACACTGTGCAGCAGGTGCTCGTAACTGCCCGGCATGCCGGGGCGCACGTGCTTGTGTTCGGCAGGCCCGTCCCACTCGGACGCCGCGGTGACCCGGCCGTCGTAGGTCGTGAAGCCGATCAGGCAGGCGTCCGGGCCATAGGCCTTGCGCGCCAGTTCGCCCACGTTCCATTCGCCCTGGCGTCCGATCTCGGTGGCGCGGGCGTCGCCGATGTGCGAGTTGTGCTCCCAGACCACGATCTTGGCCGGCCTGCCCTCGCGCGACAAGTGCCGCGCCAGCGCATCGAGGGTCTCGGCCATGTGGCTGTCGCGCAGGTTCCAGGACGAGATGCGGCCGCGGAACATGGTGCGGTAATACTCCTCGGCGTTCTTTACCAGGCGCGCGTTCTGCTGCGCATAGAAGAACGCATCTTCGGCATTGGCGCCG
>QPLR01000385.1 GCA_003665935.1 Halobellus sp. Atlit-31R
TTCTTTCGCGCATCCTTGTCGCGCTTCCCTGCTGCGCCTCTTTTCATGTTGCCGTGCTCATCCAAATACAAGTCTTTTGCCACGGCAAAGAACCCTCTATGAGATCGTAGCTCGGCCCTTCCTAAAACTTGCTCCGCCAGCTCACCCCATGGACTTTCTTTAGAGCCCAAAACAATCTTCGCGCCTTCGCCATGTAAACGCACGGTCCACCACGCAGCCCGAACAATCAACCTATAAGATTGCCGGGATCCGGCCGTCTTACGTTGAACATAATGATTGGCCGCTAACGGTAATCCCGCTTTCCCCCCACCTTTAGCACTCTTGCTTACGAGATTTGAAATCAATGCTAGCGAGATCCATGCCCACATCGGGCCGTCGTCGATAATCTTCATCGCTTCTTTATCGGACGGTAAGGCAGAGTTAAGGTAGACGCCGAGGTCAAAGGTTGTTTCAAATTTTAGTTGTGTATCAATAAGTGCATGAAACTCTACTGGTTCTGCATATAAGTCATCCTCTA
>QPLR01000386.1 GCA_003665935.1 Halobellus sp. Atlit-31R
TTTTCCCGTTGTCGTGCCGAACTAAATACCAATCAGGCCGTTCTGCTCCATTTTGATAGAAGTTCGCTGGTCGAATCGAGGAGCTTCTTCGCCTACCCAGGGTCCTTCTAAATATTTCACCGACAAAGCGTTTGCACCACCCGCGAATGTCATCTTTCACTCAACCGTCCTTCCAGGGGCTGTCCTGAGTGCTACCAAATATCCACTAATCACTTTGGTTGTTGGGTTAAATCCACATGCTAAGAACGGATTATCCAATAAATCTGCTTCCGCGAAGGCAGGGAAACCTGATGCGAATGCTTGAGTGCCAATACACTGAATAAGCATTGCAATGCTTAACCATCCAAGGCTTTTCATCTCTTCCCCGCCTGCAATTTCAGTTCGTTGATTCAAGCTTTAGGAACTTGTGGTACCTCTATCTTGTGGCGTCAGACGGTTCGCACGAGCTATTTTCTTATCTAAGGCATTATGCTTGCTTACCACGTCTACCAGCACTTCCTTCCCTGTCGCACGTCGG
>QPLR01000387.1 GCA_003665935.1 Halobellus sp. Atlit-31R
ATCAGTTCCATCATGTTGACGGTCTTGCCGACGCCGGCGCCGCCGAACAGGCCGACCTTGCCGCCTTTTGCGAACGGGCAGACCAGGTCGATCACCTTGATGCCGGTTTCCAGCAGGTCGGTCGACGGCGACAGCTCGTCGTAGGCCGGCGCTTCGCGGTGGATCGAGGCCATGCGTTCATGGCTGACCGGACCGCATTCGTCGATCGGGTTGCCCAGCACGTCCATGATGCGACCCAGGGTCGGGGTGCCGACCGGAACCATGATCGGGTTGCCGGTGTTCTGGATGATCATGCCGCGACGCAGGCCTTCCGAGCTGCCCAGTGCAATGGTACGGACCACGCCGTCGCCCAGCTGCTGCTGGACTTCCAGGGTCAGTTCCGAGCCTTCCATTTTCAGTGCGTCGTACACTTTCGGCATGGCGTTACGCGGGAATTCCACGTCGACCACTGCGCCGATACACTGAACGATTTTGCCATCAGCCATGTTCGTTCCTTCAGATATATAGTTAAATTCA
>QPLR01000388.1 GCA_003665935.1 Halobellus sp. Atlit-31R
AATTCAGCCGATAGTTTCGGGGCATTTTTTAATGGTGTATCAAAGAGGAAATGCTTCAGTGCGTCTCTAAGACAATTTCTCCCTATTTCAGCATGTTCCATAATTAACTGGGAATTTGCGGCGCTCATATTGAGGCCGCCATGTACAGCTTTGTTTCGCATCATTTGTACGCTTTTTAGCATTTCATATCTTTTGCGACGTTGCTGGGCATCCCCAAGGTATGCGTAATTCAAAGCTACCCTAAACGAAAGCTCACCGGCATCGCGCGGTTTCAACAGGACCTCTAGTCCTATAACACTGTCGAGTAAAGCGTCTACAGCGGAGGGCCGGTGTTCTGAATCCAATAACCGACCTGCGGCAATTATTACTTCACTGCATGTGCATTCCTGTGTCGCTTTGTAAAGTGATAGGAATTCTTCTAGATCCGAAGAATTGAACTCAAGCGACGCGCTAGGATGTCTGTAAATAGGGTAACTAAATTCTGAGCCTCCTAAATCGATTGCGGCTCTGTCCATA
>QPLR01000389.1 GCA_003665935.1 Halobellus sp. Atlit-31R
CGAAGGCCAGGCCGTTGAAGATGATGCCGAGGCCGAATTTGCGCGGGATCGACGGGTTCGCGTTGCGCCTGCCCAGGGCGACCCAGATCGCGGCGATGATCGGCGCGAACACGATGATCGCCACCGAGTTCACCGACTGGAAGTAGGCCACCGGCATTTCCCAGCCAAAGATATTGCGGTTCACGATCTGGTCGGCCAGGAAGGTGAACGAGGAGCCGGCCTGCTCGAAGAAGCACCAGAACAGGATGTTGAACGCGAAGATGATCATCATGGCGATGGTCTTGTCGCGCGATACCTTGCCTTCGCGGACGCCTTCGACAATCAGCATCAGGGCCAGGACGACGAACAGGATCGTCAGTGCCACCTGCAGCTTGGCGGCGCCGGCCTGCAGCAGCAGGTAGACGCCCGGGATCACGACGATCGAACCGATGACGACGCCGATCAGGCGCTTGGGGTTGGCCAGTTCGCCGACCGGTGCGCCGATGCCCTTGAGCTGCTTGCGGCCGATGTAGAAC
>QPLR01000390.1 GCA_003665935.1 Halobellus sp. Atlit-31R
GCTGTTCGTAGGCTTTCACGATCATCAGATCGTTCGCTGGCCGCTGGCTTGTCGTCCCGCCTGCGCTCTGCTGGCCACCCTGGGCATCACTCGCGCCGCTTGCCTTGTTTGGCTCGCGCACGTAGGTGGAAAGCGTGCGCTGGCCGCCAGCTGCATCCATCCCCCACGCAGTCATGATTCGCTCCATCTGCTTCTCGAGGCCCTGCACTTTCGCCTGGTCCGCCTCAGCTGGCGCTTGAGGCTGGACGTGCGACATCGGGGGCTGCTGTCCCTGCTGGTCGATGCGCATCTCGCCCTGCTGGGTCAGCGGAGGCTGCGGCTGGATGGCGGGCGTGTGCACACCACCAGCTCCCACTTGCGTGCCAACGGCGCTCTGGCCGCCGCTCAGCGCCGCGGCGATCCGCGCGTTCTCCTGATCTTTCAGCGCCCTGCGGTCCGCCTCGCTCAGCATGGTGCTCCCCACAACCTGGTCCGCGGGGGCTTCGACAACGACCGAATCCTTCTTCGCCTCGTGG
>QPLR01000391.1 GCA_003665935.1 Halobellus sp. Atlit-31R
GTCGAGCACGCCGCGCCAGGCACGGGCACGCGACGGCCCGGCATTGTAGGCGGCGGTGGCGAGGATTTCGTCGCCGTCAAAGTTCTCCAGCACCATGTTCATGTAATTGGCGCCGAGCGTGATATTGGTCCGCAAATCGTTCAGCATGCCGTGCACGAAATTGTCCATCCCGATCTTGGCCGCCACCCACTTGCCGGTGGACGGCATCACCTGCATCAGGCCGGAGGCGCCGACGCCGGAGCGCGCATCGCTGATGAAGCGCGACTCCTGGCGGATCAGGCCGTAGACCCAGGCCTTGTCGAGGCCCAGGCCCTGCGCGGTCGGGTGCAGGACGTCCAGGTGCGGCGCCGGGAAACGCTGCGCGTAGTCGAATTCGGTACGGGTGCGCAGCGAAGTCTCGACCGTGCGGTCGAGCAGGTCGTTGCGGCGAGCGAGTTCGCCGGCAGCCAGCAACTGACGGTCAGACATGCCACGCAGCCCCCAGTTCCATTCGCGGTTGCCTTCCGCGCGCAGG
>QPLR01000392.1 GCA_003665935.1 Halobellus sp. Atlit-31R
ACGCTGACGGCGCGCGGCACCTCGAACGGCCAGCCGATCCCGATGTGCGGCGTGCCCTTCCACTCGCTCGACGGCTACCTGGCCAAGCTGGTCAAAATCGGCGAGTCCTGCGCGATCTGCGAGCAGATCGGCGACCCGGCCCTGTCCAAGGGCCCGGTCGAGCGCAAGGTGGTGCGCGTGGTCACTCCGGGCACCCTGACCGACAGCGACCTGCTGCCGGAAAAGGCCGAGCGCCCGCTGCTGGCCATGTGCATGCTTAGCCAGCGCAAGACCGTCACCGTCGGCCTGGCCTGGCTGTCGCTTGCCAGCGGCGTGCTGCGCCTGATGGAATTCGCGGGCGAGCAGCGCCTCGTCGAATCGCGCCTGGCCCATGAACTCGAACGCATCGCGCCGGCCGAGATCCTGCGCGCAGAATGTGGCAATGGCGGCGCCGACCTGTTCGAATCGGAACCGGTGGCGCACACCAACCGCATGCCGGAATGGCACTTCGACGTGCTCAAGGGTCACGGCGCC
>QPLR01000393.1 GCA_003665935.1 Halobellus sp. Atlit-31R
GCCGAGGGTGTCGACGCCGTCCTCGCGGCGGCCAGTGACGTCGAAGAACAGAAATGGGATATCGTCGTCGGCGAGCCGTCAGTGGCTGCCATGCCAAGCGCCGCGACGGTCGCCGCGCCCCTGCCCAAGCAGACCACATCGACCACGTCGACCAAGTCGATGCGCATGGGCGCCGCCACGACCATGGCGGTGGCCGCCACGCAGCCGGCCTACACGGTTTACTTCGGCAACCTGCACAGCCAGACCAACCACAGCGACGGCGGCGGCAACCTGGCCACCTGTTCGGGCGCACAAAATCCCCAGTCCGGCACGGCCGGCGGCCCAACCCAGGCCTACACCTATGCGATGAACAGGGGCCTGGACTTCCTGATGGCCTCCGAGCATAACCACATGTACGACGGCTCCGACGGCACCAACACCGGCGCCGATGCCGTCAAGGCGCGCGCGCTGTTCAAGTCGGGCCTGAATGCAGCCGTCGATTTCAATGCGGCCAACCCGAACTCCCTTGGCATC
>QPLR01000394.1 GCA_003665935.1 Halobellus sp. Atlit-31R
ACCACGAACAGCAGCTTGTTGGCCCACAGCTCCATGAAGCGCTCGCGCGTGACGGCACGGGCGCCGCTGGACGGGTCGCCCAGCAGGATGCGGCCATCCTCGGCGCCCTTGATGACGACGAAATGGTTGTAGCCGCGGTCGGTGATCAGGACGATGGCCGGCAGCTTCGCCTCGAGCAGCTTGTCGAGTGGCTGCTGGAAGCCGTCGCCGACGAAGCCGCGGGTAGCCAGGTAGCGCTTCATGTCCAGCATGGAAAAGCCTTGCTGGCGGATCTTGGCCTGGTCGCCCGTCAGGAACATTTTTTCGAAGACTTCCTTCTCCGTCACCGGGGTGCCGTAGTGGTAGGTCAGCAGGGTGGCGAGGGCGGCCGAGCCGCAGCTGAAGTCGAACTGCTGGCGGGTCGTGTTGCGAAACTTGATTTCCTTGAGGGAGGTGACCGGCACCGTGGCGCGCTGGCCGACGGCCAGCTCGATGCCCGATGCCGGACACCGGGGTGCCAGCAATATGCCGCTT
>QPLR01000395.1 GCA_003665935.1 Halobellus sp. Atlit-31R
ACGCTCATCTTCGACGTCGAAATCCTCGACGCGAACTGAACTGACCTGAACCGCGCCGCAGTCTCGCGGTTCGACCCCGCTTTTCTCTCGCTACTCGCGCCACCACGCGATAGCGTACACCGCCCCCCCGCCGAGAATCAGGACCGCGCCGACGCCCGCGATGCCGAGGCCGACGACGAACGCGGCCCCGAAGCCGAAGTCGTCGACGTGCGTGTAGGCGGTGATGCTGTAACGCGTGCCCTCTTTTTCGACGGGCGCCGGGAGGCGGTCCACGAAGGCGTCGTTCATCCGCGGCCGGTAGCCGGGGTCCCCGTCCGAGGAGTTCCGGAGGATGCTGTCGACCGTCTCTCTGGCCGCCGGCGAGAGGTTCACGTAGCTGTACGCGCTCCGCTCGACGGTGGAGTTCGCAACACGATGGAGCGTGGCGTTTCGCGCGGTGACGACCGAGCCGTTCTCTCGCACGCGAAGCCGGTAGTACTGCTCGCGCTCGCCGTAGGCGTCGTGGACGTACGT
>QPLR01000396.1 GCA_003665935.1 Halobellus sp. Atlit-31R
CGCTGCGCCTGGCGCTCTCAGGCTGGCTGCTCCTGGTTGCCGCGAGCACGGTATTCACCTGGCAGCATCATCTGCTCGACGTCGGCGGCGGCCTGCTGCTGGGCCTTCTGGTGGCGCGGGTGGTCCGCCCCGGCACGACGCGCCGCCATACCGTCAGCTTTTACTATGCGATCGCCGCTTGCCTGCTGGTCGTGGCAGGCGTCGCTGCGGTGGCAAGCTGGGTCGCCGCATATGCGGCGGCCTGCCTGCTGCTGGTGGCGGTGGCGTATGGTGCGAGGCATGCGGATTTCCTGCGCAAGCGGGCAGGCCGCCACCCGTTTCGCAGCTGGCTGCTGTTCTGGCCTTATCTCGCCGGCTACCGCCTGACCTGGATGCTGGTGCGGTGGCGCGAACGCCGCCGGCCGGCATTCACCCAGCAGGCGCCGGGCCTCTGGATCGGCCGCCGCCTGAGCCGCGCCGAAGCACTCCGGCTGCCGCCGGGATGCGACGTCATCGACCTGTGCTGCGAGCTG
>QPLR01000397.1 GCA_003665935.1 Halobellus sp. Atlit-31R
GCAGGATCCATGAAGCGGTTGACCCCGTAAATGATAATCGTTATCATTTAATGATGAGCCCAACTGGACCGACCACTTCCGCCCCCTCGGTTGTACCACCTCCTACCCTGCCGGGACCGCGCCGTGCCGTCTATCTCAGGCAGCTGCACCAGTGGCACTGGATCAGCTCGGCCATCTGCCTGATGGCCATGCTGCTGTTCAGCTTTACCGGATTCACCCTCAACCACGCGGCCCAGATCGAGGCCAAGCCCGAAGTCACCCGCCTCAAGCGCACGCTGCCGGAGCCGCTGCGCGTCCAGCTGGAAAAGTATGCGGCCGAACACGCCGACGCCGAGGTGCCGCTGCCGAGCGAGATCGCGGACTGGGCCAACGCCGCGTTCCCGGTCGACGTGCGCGGCAAGCGCGCCGAGTTTTCCGAAGAAGACGCCTACGTCGCCCTGCCCCGTCCCGGCGGCGACGCCTGGCTGCGCATCGCCGTCGACGGCGGCGCCGAATACGAGTCGACCTCGCGC
>QPLR01000398.1 GCA_003665935.1 Halobellus sp. Atlit-31R
CGAGTTCTCGCCCGCGTCGATTTCGACGAGGTTCGAGAAGTACCGCGCGTCGTCGACGCTGTCGCCGGACTCGATGGCCTCCAGGATGGTGACCGACGAGGACTCCTCGGTGACGACGAGCGTGTGGCTGAACAGCGACCGAGAGTTCATCTCGGCGCGAATCTTCACGTCCTCGGCGTCGACGCCCTCGGGGACGTAGATGAACGTGCCCGTCGTGAACAGCGCCGCCGAGAGGGCGGTGAGGTAGTTCGTGTCGGGAGCGACGACCGAGCCGAAGCGCTCCTCGATGAGGTCGCCGTACTCGGAGAGCGCCTCCGTGAACGGGAGGACGACGACGCCCTCGTGCGACTCGCGGGTCGTCTCGTCGGCCTGGTTCAGCGGGTCGACGAGCGACTCGAAGTCGAGCGCTTCGAGGTTGGTCCAGCGGCGACCGGGCGTCTGGATAACGTCCGGCAGTTCGAGCGCGTCGAGTGCTTCGAGGGCTTCGAGGCGGGCCTCGAGGAGCCACTCCG
>QPLR01000399.1 GCA_003665935.1 Halobellus sp. Atlit-31R
CTTCTTTGGGTTCCGCATCCGGAATTACCACATGCTCATCCTCCCATCGCTGAATTAGCTCCATCGTTAATTCAAACAGGGAAAAGAGGGGATGATTCTCATCATCCCCTACTACGTCGGACAGATCATCGGCCAAAGCATGCACACGCTGAAAATCAGCGTCATTCCGAATCGGGCGTAACAGGGCATGAATCTGTAGCGCTGCCCAAGCTTGAGTAAGCTCAGGCGTCACGCTGCTCGATTGGTTTTGATAATTCATTTTCTTCGATTTTCTTTCTTCCATTTATCATACTCACCGTGTGTGCCTACGAGCCGCAAGTACACCTTTTGAGTATCATAAAAGATCACCGCAACAATCCGATATTCGTTGCCTCCGATATCGAATACAGTGAACTTCTTTGGAACATAATCAGCAGTGGCAAATGTAAGCTTCAGCTCATTAAAATCTTGTGCTTTACAAGCTTCCATCGCCCTGTGCCAAGACAACAGTTTATCTCGTGCTCCTGGGTGCT
>QPLR01000400.1 GCA_003665935.1 Halobellus sp. Atlit-31R
TGTGGCCCTGTTCGGCATCATCGGACTGACGGTGTGGGGCGTGCAGATGCTGTGGATCCCGGTGCTGGCGGCGGGCGTCATCAACGGCGCCGGGCACGCCGTCGGCTACCGCAACTTCGACTGCCAAGAGGCCGCGACCAACATCGTGCCGCTGGGCCTGCTCATCGGCGGCGAAGAGTTGCACAACAACCACCATACCTTCGCCACCTCGGCCAAGCTGTCCGTCAAATGGTACGAATTCGACGTCGGCTGGATGTACATCCGGCTGTTGCAGTGGCTGGGCTTGGCCCGGGCGCGCGCACTGCCGGCTGCGCCGGCAGTGCGCTACCGCCACGCCGAGGTCGACGCGGCGGCCCTGCGCGCCGTGCTGGCCAACCGCGCGCGCGTGATGGCGGCCCTCAATGCGCGCCTCAAGCCGGTATGGCGGCGCGAGCTGCGCGGCATCGCGCTCGGTAAAGGCATGGACCGCAGGGCGGCGCTGCGCCTGCTCGGCCGCGATCCGGGCTACCTG
>QPLR01000401.1 GCA_003665935.1 Halobellus sp. Atlit-31R
CGGCCAGCTGGCCGATCGAGAGGAGCTGTTCGGTGGTCTCGGGATCGACCGGGTTGCGGGTGTAGGTGCGGCCGGCGCCGCGCTGGTCCCAGGTCGCCAGCGTGAAATGCTTTTCCCAGCCTGCGTACAGCCCGTCGAGGTAGGGCGAGAGGGGATTGCCGGGGCCGCCGTGGACGATCAGCAGCACCGGGTTGCGGCAGTCCTCGCCCTTGAGCACGACCCACTGCTCGACGCCGCCGATCCTGACGTAGCGCTCTTCGCGCACGGGCTGGCCGGGCACGCAGGACTCCGCGGCCGCGTGCGGCGCCAGCAACACGGCAAGGTGGGCAAGGAGGGCGTAGACGAAACGGGCGAGCCGGTGCATGAAGACTCCGATCGGGCCAGGGCCATGTTTGTATTTGGGCAATATAGCATGCAAGGCCCGGCAGTGGCCGGACTGTGGTGTCTGCGCATCGGCCCTGCGCCACGCCCGGCGCCTTCCTGTAGAATTGCTGGAAAGAAATTAGCGATA
>QPLR01000402.1 GCA_003665935.1 Halobellus sp. Atlit-31R
CCAGGTCGCGGAACACATCGATCACCTGCTGGCTTGATGCGAAAGGCTTGTACTTCGGCTGTTCCGACACCCAGCGCGGCAGGCCGGCGGCAGGGCCGCTGTAGCCCATCTTCGGGCCGGTGACGGCGTATTCGCCCTGGATGCGCGCCACTTCCTTCAGGCCGATCTCGTGGATCTGGTCGGGCGTGAGGCTGGTGGTGGTCATTGCCGCCACACGCGCCGCATACCAGGCAGCGCCGTTCGGCAGGGCGTTCCAGCCGGCGCTGGTGCGCGTCTTCGGCAGGTAATCCTTCTCCAGGTAGGTCGCCAGGCGCTTCAGGGCCGGATTGAGCTTGTTGCCGATGGTCTTGCGGTAGGCCTGCTGCAGGCTGCGCTTCTCGGCGGCCGAGAAGCCGGCCGGCATGTTCTTGATTGGCGTGTAGAAGATGCTCTCGTCGGTTTTGCTTGCCACCAGCTGCTGGAACTGGGGCAGGGCGGACTGCATCGGCTCGCGCGGCTGCACGATGCCGC
>QPLR01000403.1 GCA_003665935.1 Halobellus sp. Atlit-31R
CGACCATGGTGAACCTCAACCTGACCCAGGAACGCTATCCTGACGTGACCTTCCGCAAAACCCGCGAACACTGATAAATCGGCAGGGCGCCCGGTGCGCCCTGCCAATCTCCCTCATCCTCACTCCGCTAATTAATAAAACTTCCTCACCTTTTATGCCGCAAACCGATATCGCCAGGCAGCGTTCGTTAGGCCTGCGTTTTCCGCCGCATGGTCTATCTTTAACGAGATGTCTGCACATTGCTTGAGAGTAAATCACTGTAATACGCTGATTGTTTGGTGAGTTATTCTGATGTGTTGCCGATAGGAGACAGTCTGTTTCCTTAAATATCAATGAGATGACTGTTTTACCGTTTCGTGTCACTTGGTCTGTCGTCAATAGGTGACAGTTTTTTGATTAAAAATCCGACTCAATGCTTTTTTTGTTTGATTTTTAAGGTGTTTATGGAGTTGGCACGGCGGTTGCAATATTCCTGTCGTGAACGCTTAATCGTATAGCGATGATGAAGTA
>QPLR01000404.1 GCA_003665935.1 Halobellus sp. Atlit-31R
ACGGTTCAGCCGCGGCCATAGCGGCGTGCAGATCGAGGTGACAGTCTGCAGGAACGCCGACCTGCTCGATGCCATGCAGGAGGGCGCGCTCGATCTTGCGTTGGCCTGGCATACCCGCGGGGAGACGCCCTACATGGATATCCTTGGCAGCTATCCGCTGCACTGGATCGGGCCGGGCGACGCCAGCCTGCTCGATGGGGACTGGCCTGCCCCGGCGGAGGGGCCGCTGCCCCTGGTCAGCATCGAAGCGCCGTGCAGGTTGCGCTCTGCCGCTACGCAAGCCCTGGACGCGGCAGGCATCCCATGGCGGGTCGTGTATTCGAGTCCGAGCCTGGGAGGGGTCTGGGCCGCCGTGGCCGCAGGCCTGGGCGTCGCGGTGCGCACCAGCTTCGGCCTTCCACGCAGCCTGGCATTGCTGGCGCCGGGCGAACATGCCTTGCCTGCGCTGCCGCGGGTCGAGCTGGCCCTGCACCGTTCGCACCAGCAGCTGGCGCCGGCCGCGGCGCGGCT
>QPLR01000405.1 GCA_003665935.1 Halobellus sp. Atlit-31R
CTGGCCGCTGTACAGCACCTGTCCGCCCCGCTCACCTGCTTGCGGGCCGACGTCGACGATCCAGTCGGCCTTGCGGATCACGTCCAGCGCATGCTCGACCACGAACAGCGAATTGCCGGCGCTTTTCAACTGGTCGAGCGCATCGAGCAGCGCTTCGGTATCGGCCGGGTGCAGGCCGGCGGAAGGCTCGTCCAGCACGTAGACCACGCCGAACAGGTTGGAACGCACCTGGGTCGCCAGGCGCAGTCGCTGCAGCTCGCCCGGCGACAGGGTCGGGGTGCTGCGTTCCAGCGCCAGGTAGCCCAGGCCCAGGTCGAGCAGCACGCTCAATCGCGCGCACAGGTCCTGGGCGATGCGCTGGGTGACGATCATCTGTTCCGGGTGTTCCCTGGCGCGCGTCTTGTCGCTGGCGGCCTTGCCGGCCGCATAGGGCCGCAACAGCTCGGCTAGGCGCGCCAGCGGCATGCGCGACAGCTCCATGATGTCGATGCCGGCAAAGGTCACCGACAG
>QPLR01000406.1 GCA_003665935.1 Halobellus sp. Atlit-31R
GGCGGCGGGCGGGTGCTGATCCCCGTCGGGAACTGGTATTGCAAGGGCCCGATCGTGTTGCTGTCCAATGTACACGTCCACCTCGCTGCCGGGGCCCAGATCCACTTCAGCGCCAACCCGGCCGACTATGCCAGACACGGCGAGTACGACTGCGGCGCCAAGGGCAGGCTGTCGCTGTCGCGCTGGCAGGGCAACGACTGCCTGAACTACACGCCCATGGTCTATGCGCGCAACCAGCGCAACATCGCGATCACGGGCGAAGACTGGACCAGCGTCCTGAACGGCCAGGGCGGCGTCACGTTCGAAGACGGCAGCGGCGAGCACTGGTGGGCGTGGAGCGGCAAGACCGCGGTCAACGCCCATGCGCGCCAGGGCGTCGTCAATCCGCGCAATCCGGCATCGCTGGCGGCGCTGGCGCCCTCGCTGAGCGCGGAGGAACGCTCACGCATCGAGACGCCGGCCGACTGGCGCAGCGACGCCAAGTTCCTGGTTGCGCTGTCCGAGGCCGG
>QPLR01000407.1 GCA_003665935.1 Halobellus sp. Atlit-31R
CGAAGCCTACCTGGACCCGCTGATCCCGTATTCGTCCCCGACCCATGGCGAC
The DNA here is from genome assembly GCA_003665935.1 of Halobellus sp. Atlit-31R. Lineage (GTDB taxonomy): Archaea > Halobacteriota > Halobacteria > Halobacteriales > Haloferacaceae > Haloquadratum. Next base: position 53 of record QPLR01000407.1, read on the forward strand.
CGCAAGACCATCTTCGGCCTGGCCGCGGTCGGCGTGCTGATCTTGCTGCTGGCCGCGACCAACTACGTCAACCTGGCCACCGTGCGCACCCTGCGTCGCCAGCGCGAGATCGCGCTGCGCAAGGTGCTGGGCGCGGGCACCGGAGCGGTCAGCCGGCACTTCCTGGCCGAGTCGGTGCTGGTCTGCCTGATCGCCACCGCGATCGGCCTGCTGCTGGCCTGGCTGCTGCTGCCGGTGTTTTCGGACCTGGTTCAGCGCAGGCTGGACCGGATGTTTACGCCGGTCTCGCTCGGCTTCTCACTGCTGCTGGGCGTCGGCGTGGGCCTGCTGGCCGGGGCCTACCCGGCCTGGTCGGCGATCAAGGTGCGTCCGACCGCGGCCCTGGCCGGCCGCGGCAACAGCGAGACCGTGGGCGGACTGCGCCTGCGCCGCGTGCTCACGGTGCTGCAGTTCGCCA
>QPLR01000408.1 GCA_003665935.1 Halobellus sp. Atlit-31R
GAACCGGAACGGAAGGGCGCGGCGCCCGCGATCTTGCAGACCTGCATGCCGCGCAGCAGGTGGCGGTGGGCCGTGCTGGCGAACAGCAGGCCGTCCTGGCCGGCATGCAGGGTAGAAGTGGCGCCGCTGACCGGGTTGACGATATCGGCCACCGCGTCGCCGGCTGCGACCCGGTCGCCGAGCTCCTTCAGGAACACCAGCACCCCGGATTGCGGCGCGTGCAAGGGCTCGACGCCGGCCAGCGGGGTCGGGTCGCATTGCGGCGCCGGCAGGTCGGCCAGCGGGATGTCGAGCAGGCCTTCGCGCGCCAGGAACTGCAGCAGCGCCTGCGCGTCCTGCTCCGCGAGGTCGTAGCGCACGTTCATCTCGCCGCGCAGCTCGACGGTGACGGCGGTGCAGGCCGGCGGCACCGGCGTGTCCGGACCAAAATGCTCGGCCAGCTCCCACCACAGGCGGCTGCAGGCTTCATCGAAAGGCGCGCCGCCCGAGGCGCTCGAGAGCAGCAGGG
>QPLR01000409.1 GCA_003665935.1 Halobellus sp. Atlit-31R
CCCGTTCCATCGAGCCCGGCGCAGCAGCGCCGGGCTTTTTCGTTCCAGCCCGCTTTTCAATTCCAGCCGACAGCCTCTGGTAAAATAATGGGCTACGGCCAGCCGCACCGCCACCGCTTTCCAATCACGACGACCGCATCCACGGTAATTCTATGAAATCTACGCAAACCACCACCCTGATGGCCAACGCGATCCGCGCGCTGGCGATGGACGCTGTCCAGAAAGCCAACTCGGGCCACCCGGGCATGCCGATGGGCATGGCCGAGATCGGCGTCGCGCTGTGGGACAAGCACTACCGCCACAATCCGGCCAATCCGGGCTGGTTCAACCGCGACCGCTTCCTGCTGTCGAACGGCCACGGTTCGATGTTGCACTACGCGATGCTGCACCTGGCCGGCTACGATCTCTCGATGGACGACCTGCGCGACTTCCGCCAGCTGCACTCGAAGACCGCGGGCCACACGGAAGTGGGCATCACCCCGGGCGTGGAAACCACCACCGGCCCGCT
>QPLR01000410.1 GCA_003665935.1 Halobellus sp. Atlit-31R
GAAGGGGGTAAGGATGGCGGTACGCATTGAGACGGGTCTTTCCAGAGAAGCGGTGGTCAGATTGTTAACTGCAGAAATTTCCTGCGAAACATTTCCCAAGCTTAAGCTAATGCGCACCGGAAAGAAGTAACCAATTGTAAGAATTTTCGTGCGGGCTTCTCCGACACCCCCGGATCACAGCCCGCCTCCTGTCCCAATGATGGGATTCGTGAAGGATTCAAAGAAAATGCACGGGATTTCTTCAGCAATCGCTACTGTTGGCAATCTTTTAAGTGCCGAAGCTTTTTCAGATCACGTTCAACACATAGATTTTCCGCTCGCAGCTTTAATGCTTAATTGTTAAATCCACAATGAGACACTCCCCCAGATTTTTCTTGTATGGCAATTAACAGCTAGTTAAACTAGCTGGAGTACCGGCCTCATCATTCGGCACGGATGATCACGTACGGTGACGATTCCTGCGCTTCCGCTAGCGCCACGCGACGTGTTCCGCCCTAATGAACTTAAA
>QPLR01000411.1 GCA_003665935.1 Halobellus sp. Atlit-31R
ACCTCTCTGCCATGTCATAGTGGCGCGATTGAGAGGTGAATTAAGCGAAAGCATGCTTGAGGAAACCCACAAGCGGGTCGTCCAGCTGCTACAGGATACCGGACACACGCGCGTTCTCTACGACGGCTTGGAAATCGAGTCGCCCAATGTCGAGCATGCACTGTTGCAGGAAAAACTCGAAAAAGAAGCCAGTCAACTGTTCCACGACCGGCCCCTGCGTAAAGCCATTTTGGTGGCGAATACTCGGTTGGCCTACTTTGCACGGATCGCATTCGGACAATTTGGTGAAGGCGAATACCGTGTTTTCTATAACGACCTTAGCCAGGCCTTGCACTGGCTTGAAGAGTAAAAGCAACGTCCGCTTTTCGTGTCAGCGGCCCTGCATGACCGCAGTCCGGACGCTAAAGTTGTCTGGCAGAGCGCCCGTGACGGAGTCCCGCAGCGGCGCATCGAATACGACTGCGCGCGCCAGCAGAAAACCGGTGGCGGCGCTGCACGTACGCATAG
>QPLR01000412.1 GCA_003665935.1 Halobellus sp. Atlit-31R
CGGCGGGATGGTGCTGGTGCAGGGCAACCTGGGCCGCGCCGTGATGAAGATCTCGGCGGTGAAAGCCGAGTACCATGTGATCGAGGCGCCGGCCATCACCTTCGACTCGCAGGAAGACTTCATGCAGCGCTACAAGACCGGTGAGCTGAACCGCGACTTCGTGGCCGTGATCCGCTTCCAGGGCCCGCGCGCCAACGGCATGCCGGAGCTGCACGCCTTGACGCCGGCGCTGTCGAACCTGCAGGATGCCGGCTACAAGGTGGCGATGGTGACCGACGGCCGCATGTCGGGCGCTTCCGGCAAGGTGCCGGCGGCGATCCACGTGTCGCCCGAGATCCTGGCCGGCGGTCCGCTCGGCCTGGTGCACGACGGCGACCTCATCCGCGTCGATGCAGCGGGCGGCACGCTCGAGGCGCTGGTGCCGGACGAGGTCTGGGCGTCGCGCCGCATGGCACAAGCCGACATCTCGAAGAGCCACATCGGCATGGGCCGCGAACTGTTCGCCAT
>QPLR01000413.1 GCA_003665935.1 Halobellus sp. Atlit-31R
TCGGCGCCCAGCTCGACGCCGTGCTGGAAGCGGTGGGCGCCGATGCGGTTGGCAAGATCGTGCTCGCCTATGAGCCGGTGTGGGCGATCGGCACCGGCAAGACTGCGACCCCGGAAATGGCCCAGGAAGTGCACGCCGCCCTGCGCGAAAAATTGCGCGCTTGCAACGCCGAGGCGGCCGAAACCACGCTGGTGCTGTACGGCGGCAGCATGAAGCCGGATAATGCGGCGGACCTGTTGGCGCAGCCGGACATCGACGGCGGCCTGATCGGCGGGGCAGCTTTGAAAGCGGCGGATTTCCTCGGCATTATCCGCGCCGCTTGATGAAGAATTAAAGTTTCAGAAGTAAACGCAACTTAAACAAATGGAATTGGAATTGTAATGAACACCTTGTTCAATCTGATTATTGTCGTGCAGGTTATTTCGGCCCTGGCCATCATCGGCCTGGTGCTGGTCCAGCACGGCAAGGGCGCCGACATGGGTGCGGCTTTCGGCTCGGGCGCCTCGG
>QPLR01000414.1 GCA_003665935.1 Halobellus sp. Atlit-31R
CGACCTTGGCGCAGGTCGGCCAGCATGCGCCCGGTGGCGATCGCGAGCTCCTGCCCCTTTTCGGTGAGCGAGATGTGGCGCGGATGGCGCACGAACAGCGGAAAGCCGACGTTCTCCTCGAGCTGCTTGACCTGCAGGCTGACCGCGGCAGGGGTCTTGTGCAGCTCGCGCGCGGCCAGCTTGAAGCTGCCCCAGCGCGCGGCGCAGTCGAAGTCGATCAGGCCGGACAGGCTGCGCAAGGGTTTCATGCCGCCTCCATGCATAAGTTTTTCTTATTCAACGTCTGTACTTTTTCTCGGTTGAAGGTTTTTGCTGCTTTGCAGAAAATATACTCGATCCAACAAGGAAAAGTCATGCCAAAAAATATACTGGTGATCGGCGGTACCCGTTATTTCGGCAAACTCCTCGTCCAGCGCCTGCTGCGCGCGGGACACAGCGTGACCATTGCCACCCGCGGCTATGCCCCGGACCCGTTCGGCAAGCGCATCTCCCGCATCCGCGTCGAC
>QPLR01000415.1 GCA_003665935.1 Halobellus sp. Atlit-31R
CGGTTGTGACGTTTACGTAAACGTCAAACAGCGGCATTGTAGCGAACTTTTGACAAGAAAAACCACTTCCGGAACGGCGAGCGACCGTTCAGCTCACATGCACTGCATGTTGGCGCCGTTGCGGGTACACAGGCGGCCGCTGCTGCTCACGGTGGTGTTGCCCGGGCCACCGGCGTTGTAGGTGGCGCCATTGACGTCGGTGCAGGCGCTGCCGGCGCAGCCGACCACCTGGCTGGTTTGCGGGCCCACCGGCGCCGGCACGCCCGGGCTTGGCGGGCGCGGCGTGAGGGTCGGGGCCGGCGCCACGATGCGCGGCGTGCCCGCGATCTGCTGCACCGCGCCCGGACGGCGCTGCGCCTGTTTCTTGTTCTGCTGCGGGCGCTCCGGCTGGCCGCGCTTTTCCTGCTCGGTCATGGGTTGCTGGCGCTGTGGCCCGGCCGGCTGCCGGGTCTGCTGTTGGGTCTGCCCTTGCGGCGGGTTGTTGCCCGGCGCCGGGCGCGCCGACG
>QPLR01000416.1 GCA_003665935.1 Halobellus sp. Atlit-31R
CCGGTACGCAACCTGTCAGTCACCCAGCGCCAGGACGTCGTGACGCCACCGGCGAACATGTCGGAGCTGCCGGAACCGGAAGTATTCGCGATGATGCTGCTGGGTTTGATCCTGATCGGTTACAAGGCAGGCCGCGGCAGCAGCGAGAAGTTCAAGTGAGTGTCATCACGGCCGGGCAGCGTGCCCGGCCCTGGCGACGGACCGTCGCCAGGGTTCTTAGCCATCCCCGCACAGGGCGTGCAGTTTGAGCAGCGTATTCCAGTTCCGGGACGTGGTCCCATCCCCGAGTAGTTTCCCAAGAGACGTAGCCGCAGCGCTATCCAACATCCCTTCCGGACACCAGACATAGGCCGCGCGTTCGCCCAGCGCCAGGCGCTCGCCGCCCCAGTCGCGGCCGTCGAGCGCGGCCAGCCGCTTGCGCTGCGACGCGTCGACCAGCAGGAACACGAGCAGGCGTGCGTGGTCGGTCGCCACGCCGAGCAGCGGATTGGCCGCGACGATGGCG
>QPLR01000417.1 GCA_003665935.1 Halobellus sp. Atlit-31R
GCGCCGTTGACGGCGGCGGCGTCGGCGGACGCCGGCAGGGTCGGGCTATTCATTGTGATATTCATCGTTGGGTACTACCAGATTCGAGTTCGCCCGCGAGGGCATAGGCCATCCAGCCTTCCTTGTTGGCCAGCATGTCGTCCATCCGTGCCTGCAGCTGCGCACTGGCCGCAGCCACTGCCGCCTGCGCGCCTTCGTGGGCGGCGCGCAGGCGCGCCAGCGCGCGCCGCTCGTCCGCGCTCCACGCCGCGCCTGCGCCGAGCGCCTGCAGCTGCGGGCCGAGCTCGCGCACGGCCGCGCCCAGCAGCGACCAGTCGGCGCGCACGCCGGCGTCGGTCAACACGCCCGCCAGGCGGTCGATGGCGCGGGTCCTATCCATTGCGCTCCTGGACGCCTTTCCAGCCCTGGCGAATCGTGCTCAGGATGCGGATCACTTCGTCCACCATCGCCGGGTCGAGCTTGATGCCCGCGCCCTGCAGGTGGTTGGCGCAGACATCGTAGATGC
>QPLR01000418.1 GCA_003665935.1 Halobellus sp. Atlit-31R
TAGTATCTGTGATGGCAGCAGAGAATCACGAACTTGCGCCGAAGTACCAGCCTGAACTAAGCATCGACGACGTTGTGGATGTCGAAGCCGCGACTGGCCGCTACCGGCACTTTGACCGCTACGAGGTCGTTGACCCGTGGGACAATGATTCGCGTCTGCTCGCCACGATGACCGGCGGTGCGGTGACAGTCGCGCAGGAACTTGACGACGGCTCTCACCTCGTTACGCTCGACTACGACGACCTCAACGCAATGGTTTCCGAGGACTGAGGTGAATTGAACGGACATCCCGGCGAGTGGACTAAGACCGAGCGCTCAGCGAAACCCCTCTCGCGATGGGAACGCGATGACTGCGAGCAAACGACCTCGCAGGTCATTGCCGTCTACCAACAGAAGTTCACGCACGAACACGTCGCGCGTCTCACGGTCGTCGACGCCGCGGAACTGCTTGCATACTTCGAGTGGGGTGGCCGATGAGCACCGACAGCGTCGCACGGTTTGCTCC
>QPLR01000419.1 GCA_003665935.1 Halobellus sp. Atlit-31R
CGCGCGGGCGAGGTCCGGGCAGCGATCATTTTCCTGATCGAAGGCTTGCGTAGGCCAATTTTCATCGGGCTCCTCAGTCACAACAGTAATGGTACGCCATCACCCTAGCCCCTCTCGTGCAAGAATGCAACTACTGGTCATTTCAATATGCCAAAGCGATAAAGGCGCGCTGCTCTTCGGTTAGAATAATTGCCGGAGAGATAATAAATGCGCAACGTCCACACTCATTACGACAACTTGAAAGTAGCGCGCGACGCGCCGCCTTCGGTCATCAAGGCCGCCTACCGAGTGTTGAGCCAGGAGTGGCACCCAGACAAAAGCGCCTCGCCCAACAGCGAACGAATCATGGTTTTGATCAACCGCTCCTATGAAGTGCTGAGCGACCCTGACCAACGCCGCGCGCACGACACTTGGATTACGGAGCAGGAGGCGGCAGCACAGCAGGAGGCAGTGGCCGGGCACGAGCGTGCCGTAGAGGACGAGCCAGCTTGGACAGAGCAGCGG
>QPLR01000420.1 GCA_003665935.1 Halobellus sp. Atlit-31R
CTCATACATCGTCTGTTCAGCGCTACCCACGGACTGTCGGCGCTGTTCCTGGGCCTGTCTGTCCTGCTTTCGGTGACGACCACGATCGCCATTGCGGAAGGGCGGATTCTCTGGCATTTCTCGGCCGACCTGTGCACCGCCGTGCTGAGGGCCGGGATGATCGCGCTGGCAGCCATAGCAACCGGCGACATTGTCTGGGTCGTGTTGGCCCTGGTGGCGGACACCGTTGTACGTGTCGTGGTGGCGATCGCCTATCTCGCGACCCGGCCGGGTGGGCCGCGCATCCGGATCGAGCCGGCGCTGCTTGCAGCGCAGTTGCGCTATGCCTTGCCGTTTGCCGTCGGGGCCAGCCTGTTTGCGATGCGCTCCCAGGCCGACCAGTGGATCGCCGCCTCCATGCTGCCTGCCGCCGCCTTCGCGGCCTTCACGATCGGCGCCGTTGTGCTGCCGGTCGCGTCGCTGATCCGCCAGCCGATCAACAATGCGATGCTGCCGAGCCTGAGT
>QPLR01000421.1 GCA_003665935.1 Halobellus sp. Atlit-31R
GCTAATGCGGCGCAGTACGACGGCAAGACATTCGAAAAGCCGTATCACGAGTTCGTGGCGGCCAACCGAAGCAAGAGGATCACGCACGCGCTTGCCCTTGCGGTGGCGCCACCGCTTGCTCTGCTGGCTCTAGGCTGGGCATTCGTATGGGTGCGCCGCGGCTTTCAGCAGCCGACAAGCCGCAGCGCCGACATCGACACTCGCGGCACGCCGGCCGCGTGATTGCCACGCATAGCGACTTGCCCCCTGCCTGGGCCTGTGTGAACATGGCCGCTCATGCAACTCGTCCGTCACACAGCGCCTACGTGCGTACATCTCGGAAGCCCCAGCACAGATTTTTCTGCGCCGCGACCTTGCGCACCTTAGGAGCGCTCGCCAGTTATGTAGAAGCTTAGCCAGGCTCGAGGCGGAGGGCCTGGTCGCTCGCGCAGGCTACGGAGTCTACGTGCGACCCGGAGGGATGACGATAGAAGAGACCATTCGCGCACTGCGCGAGTTGTTAG
>QPLR01000422.1 GCA_003665935.1 Halobellus sp. Atlit-31R
ACCAGGCTGCGCAGGCTCGCCGGGTACAGGCGCGCATAGGCCTGGCCGAGGCGGGTGCCGTAGGAGCCGCCGAACACGTTGACCGTCCGGTAGCCCAGCGCCGTGCGTACCAGCTCGATGTCGCGCGCGGCGGCGTCGGTCGTGTAGGCCGCGAACGGAGCCTTGGTCTCGGCGATGCAGGCGCGCAGTTCCGCTTCGAGCTGGTCTTCGGTCATGCGCTCGTGCTCGGGCTTGCTCTTGCAATCGAGCTTGCCGGAGCGGCCGGTGCCGCGCTGGTCGATGAACACGATGTCGCGGGTGGCGCGAACGCGGCTGAAGGCGGTCGACAGCAAGGGCGCCACGTCGCTGCCGGCCTCGCCGGGACCGCCGGCCAGCACGAACAGCGGATCGCCGCGCGTGCCCTGGCGGTGGGCCGGGGCGATGGTGACATGGATTTTCAGCTTGGCGCCGCCAGGCTTCGCGTGGTCGACCGGCACGTCGATGGCGACGCAGCGCAGGGTATC
>QPLR01000423.1 GCA_003665935.1 Halobellus sp. Atlit-31R
GGCCAGCAAGCGCGAACAATCCCATCACCGCATCGTCGAGGCCGCGAGCCGGGCAGTGCGGCGCCACGGCTATGCCGGCGTCGGCGTGGCCGAAGTCATGAAAGAAGCCGGCCTGACCCACGGCGGCTTCTATGCCCACTTCGATTCGCGCGATGCATTGCTGGTCGAGGCGATCGAGCATGCGGGCGCCATCAGCAGCGCGGTGCTGGACGAGCGCATCGCCGAGCAGGTCCGCGAGAACGGCAATCCGCTGGCGGCGCTGATCGAACTCTACCTGTCCGACGAGCAGTTGGCGCATCCCGAGCAGGGCTGCGTGGTGGGTGCGCTGGCGAGCGAGATGCCGCGCCAGGAGCAGGCGGTGCGGGCGGCTTCCGCCCAGCGCGTCGATCGCCTGGTGCGGCGCGTCGCGACAGCGCTGCCGGAGGGCGCCGATCCGGCGCTGGCGGGCGTGATCGCAGGCGCCCTGGTCGGCAATCTGCAGCTGGCCCGCGTGCATGGCGACA
>QPLR01000424.1 GCA_003665935.1 Halobellus sp. Atlit-31R
CCTGGCAGTGCTCGACGCCGCACTGACGCTCGGGCTACCGCCGATGGTGACGGCCGCCACCGGCATCGATGCGATGGTCCATGCGATCGAGGCTTATACGAGCAGGCACAAGAAGAATCCGCTCTCGGACGCCCTGGCGCGCGAGGCGCTGTCTCTGTTGTCGCGCAACCTGATCCGGGCCTGCGAAGAGGGCGATCAGCTGGAAGTGCGGCAAGCAATGCTGCTCGGCGCCTGCCTCGCCGGCCAGGCGTTTTCGAATGCCCCGGTCGCCGCCGTGCACGCGCTGGCTTACCCGATCGGCGGCATTTTCCATGTGCCGCATGGGCTGTCGAATTCATTGGTACTGCCGCATGTCCTGCGCTTCAACCTGCCGCAAGCCAACCAGCTGTACGCGGAACTGGCGGCCATCGTGATACCCCATGCCAGCGGCAGCATCGAGGCGCGGGCGCAGGCGCTGGTTGTTGCGATGCAGCAAACCGCCCAGATGACGGGGCTGGAGACGA
>QPLR01000425.1 GCA_003665935.1 Halobellus sp. Atlit-31R
AGGCAAGGCCAAGCCGCTGGCCGAACGCATGACCACGGCGGAATTCGGCATCGCGTCCGTGACCGTCGCAATTGCCGCCATCATCCTGCTCGCGTACGGCGCACTGGAGCTGCACGCCATCCTGGCTGCGCTGATCGCCAGTGCTCTCGCCACCTGGTGGCTCGCCCGCAAGTTCGCGCGCCGCATCGGCGGCTACACCGGCGACTGCCTCGGCGCCGTGCAACAGCTGGCGGAAGCTGCGATCTACCTCGCCGTGCTGGCCACGCTCGGCCACGGCGCCCTGGCCTAGGCCGATGGAACTGACCCTGGTCCGTCACCCGCCGCCGGACATCGCGCCGGGCATCTGCTACGGCAGGACCGACGTTGCGACATCCATGGAAGCCATCGCGCGTGTCGCCGGCACCCTTCCCGCGGGGCTGCCGGTCTACGCCAGTCCGCTCGCGCGCTGCGCAGCGCTGGCCGCAGCGCTGAATGTCCCCGTTACTCTAGACGCGCGCCTGGCC
>QPLR01000426.1 GCA_003665935.1 Halobellus sp. Atlit-31R
CTTCCAGCGGGCGCACCAGCTGGAAACCGAGCTTGCGCACGAAGCCCGGGGTGCTGTTGGCGTTGGCCACGCCGTAGCAGCCGTCGAAACCGCTTTCCGCGCCCGCTTCGTAGGTCATCGCAGCCAGCTTGGTGAACAGGCCCTTGCCCTGGTAGTCCGGGTGGGTGGCCGTGTTCAGCGACAGCAGCACCCGCCCCTGCTGCCCTTCGAACCAGGCGCGCGCCGGCACACACACGTAGTGCGCCGCCAGGCGCTCGCGGTCCCAGGCGTCGTAGCCGACGGCGGCGCCGTCCGGGTTGGCCACGTACAGCCACTCCAGATAGGCGGGGGTGAACTTGGAGGTGCCGGGGAAGCACGCGGCGAACAGGGCGCCGTACTGGGCCAGGGCGGCGGGGTCGTTCCGGACGGGCGCAAAACGCAGGGCTTGCATCACTTGAAGATCCAGTATTTGCTGAGCAGGTAGCCGTTGACCGCCACCAGCGGCAGCGACAGCAGCTTCCCG
>QPLR01000427.1 GCA_003665935.1 Halobellus sp. Atlit-31R
GTTGTCGTCGGCCATGCCGTGGATCAAGAGCAGCGGCGACTTCAAGCCGTCCAGGTGCGCGAACACGCCGCTGCGCTTGTACGCTTCCGGATCCGACTTCGGGGTACCGCCCACGAACTGCTCGGTGTAGTGGGTGTCGTACAGCGCCCAGTCGGTCACCGGCGCCACCGACACGCCCATCGCGATCTTGTCCGATGCGGCCGCCAGCAGGCGCAGGGTCATGAAGCCGCCATAGCTCCAGCCGAACACGCCGACCCGCTTCGGAGCGACGGAGCTTTGCTGCGACAGCCACTCGATACCGGTGACCTGGTCCTGCACTTCGTTCGCGCCGCGGTTGTTATAGATCACGTCGGTGAACTGGCGCTCGCGGCGGCTCGAACCGCGGTTATCGAGGACGAACACCACGAAGCCCTGCTGCGCCATGTACTGGTTGAAGTAGCCGCCCCAGGTACGGGTCACGCGCTGCGAGTGCGGGCCGCCGTAGGTGAACAGGAACACCGGG
>QPLR01000428.1 GCA_003665935.1 Halobellus sp. Atlit-31R
GTCTCATCAAGCTGTTTGGCAGTGGGTACATCGACTGGCTGACAGCAGTCACAACCCGCCTGAGGCGAAGCCGAAGCGGATTGCAGTCGACGAAACCGCTGTCAAAATCAATGGCGAGTGGTCTTGGTTGTACGCTGCAATAGACATCGAGACAAAGCTGATTCTCGATGTCGAGTTGTTTGGACGACATGGTACCGATCCGGCTGCTGCGTTTCTCCACTGACTTTCCGAGAAACACGATCTCTCAGAGGCTGTGTTTCTGGTTGATGGCTACGGCTATCAGACTGCCCTCTCTCGGTTAGGATTGAGCGGTCGGCTTGACTACGTCGAGCGAAACCTCATCGAAAATGGTTTCACATCCTCAAAATGCGAGTCGACCGCTTCCATAATTCGTGGGTGGGCAGTCACGGAAGCGTCCGCGAGTTGTTCATACAATTTGCGCAATACTATAACTTTCAACGACCGCATCAAGCGCTCAACGGACGAACGCCGGTTGAGAAAA
>QPLR01000429.1 GCA_003665935.1 Halobellus sp. Atlit-31R
CAGCACGCTGAGCCGTGTAAATCACCCGGCCGACAGATTCGTAACGCGACGCTTGGTCACCACGAACCTTCACTGCCGGCTGCGGCACTTTCACCGACTGCTCCGCGAGGAACTTGAACAGCTCGTCCGTGTTCGCGAGGCGGGTCTGGTTGTAGTACATCTCGCCATCTTTGTTGATGGTGATGTTGACGTCTTCCGGCTTGGACTTGGTGACCTGGTTCGTTTCCGCAGGAAGGTTAACCTTCTGCAGATTCAGAACCACCGGGCTGGTGATCAGGAAGATGATCAGAAGAACCAACATGATGTCCACGAGGGGCGTCGTGTTGATCTCTGACATCACGGCATCATCATCTCCGGAATCGGAGCCGACACTCATCGACATGATTAACCAGCCTTCTTGGCGCCAGCAGCTGCGTTCGAGGTCGACATGGCACCCGAGATCAGGACCGAGTGAACGTCGGCCGAGAACGAACGGATGTCTTCCATGACCGACTTGTTACG
>QPLR01000430.1 GCA_003665935.1 Halobellus sp. Atlit-31R
CCGCGGCAACCTCGGCTACGACGAACTGTACAAGGCCACGCAGGCGCTGCAGGCCAAGGCCTGGGGCACGCCGCAGCTGGCGGGCGTGTTCTCGAGCTACCAGATCAACGTGCCGCAGTTGTTCGCGGACGTGGACCGCGTCAAGGCCAAGCAGCTCGGCGTGCCGCTGTCGACCATCTATCAAACCTTGCAGGTGAACCTGGGCTCGTTGTACGTGAACGACTTCAACCAGTTCGGCCGCACCTACCAGGTGCGTGTGCAGGCCGATGCCCAGTTCCGCTCGCAGCCGGAGCAGATCGCCCAGCTGAAGGTGCGCAACGACAAGGGCGAGATGATCCCGCTGTCGTCCCTGATGCAGGTGAAGGACAGCTATGGCCCGGACCGCGTCCAGCGCTACAGCAACTACGTGGCGGCCGACATCAACGGCGGCGCGGCCCCAGGGGTGTCCTCGGGCCAGGCCCAGGCCATCATGGAACAGCTGGCCAAGGAAACCCTGCCGAA
>QPLR01000431.1 GCA_003665935.1 Halobellus sp. Atlit-31R
TGGTCATTTCCGATTCGCCCAGGTTGAAACTGCGCGCGCCCGGGCCGACCTCGCCTTCGGGCGGCACGAAGCCCTGCAAACGCCAGGCGCCCGGATCCCTCGAGGTGTTCGACAAGGTGCCGCCCAGTACCAGCGAAATGGCCGGATTGAAGGCGTTGGCGCCGCTGGCGGCAGCGCTCGGGGCGGGCGCGGGAGCGGCGGCCGCCGGCGTGGGTGCCTGCGCGGCCGCGGCTGCATTCTGCGCCTGGGCCACTGCCGCCTGCGCCTCCTGCAGGCGCTGCTCGAGCGCCTGCAGCCTGGCCTCGTAGCTGTCCTTCATTTCCTTGATCTGGGCGCGGACCGCGGCCAGTTCCTTGTCATTCGTCGCCGGATCGGCGGCATGCGCGCAGCTGGAGGCGGCAAAGGCAGCCGCCATTGCCGCGCTCAACACGGTCTGTTTCAACATGATGATGCATCTCGTTCGGATAGGGATGGGCGAACGCGCCCGCAGGCATGCCTGCA
>QPLR01000432.1 GCA_003665935.1 Halobellus sp. Atlit-31R
GGCGTCGACCTCGAGTCGGCGCGCGGCAGGCAGCTTGCCGTCGAAGAAGGCGTGCAAGTCGGCTTCCGTGATGGGTAGGGTATTCATTTGACCACCTTCAAGGGTGCGATGTACGCTCTCCCTTCCATATTCGCGCGCATTTTTTCACGCGCGCGCGACAGGCGCGACATGACCGTACCGATGGGAATCTTGAGCGTTTGCGCGACGTCGTCGTAACTCATTTCTTCCAAGGCCACCAGCAGCAGGATTTCACGCTGTTCCTCTGGCAGCGCACGCAAGGCCGTTTCCATGTCGCGCAGTTCGAGTCCGCTTGAAGGACTGCCAGGTGCTAGTGCCATCGATGTCTCCTCGTTGAGCGCTTCCGTCGGCACTGAAGGCCGCCGCGCCTGGTCGATACGCAGGTTGTGCATGATGCTGAACAACCATGCGCGCATATCGCTACCACCCTCCCATGACGCCAGTCTCCCCCATCCGCGCTCGACCGTGTCCTGCACCAGGTCG
>QPLR01000433.1 GCA_003665935.1 Halobellus sp. Atlit-31R
GGGCGCGCCATCCTGGACGAGATGATCGCCGCCATGCAGAAGGTCCGGGGCCGCAAGGTCGAGATCATCGGCCACACCGACAACGTCGGCCTGCGGGCCACCAACCAGGGGCTGAGCCAGGCCCGCGCCGAGGCGGTGAAAGCCTACATGGCCAGCCACGGCATCAACGGCGAGCTGCTCACGGCCTCGGGCCAGGGCTCGGACCGTCCGGTGGCCGGCAACGAAACGGCCGAGGGCCGCGCCCGCAACCGCCGCATCGAGTTCCGCATCGCCCAATAAGCAGCGTCAGAATCACGAGGATCCCGTATGTTCACAGCCGAAGCTTTACTGCAGCCGATCAGCCCGGAGCGCCCTGCCGGCGCCGACCTGAGTTTTTCCGCCGACCTGGACGCCATCGCCCATGCCCGCAAGTTCGACGACCCCTCGCTCGACCAGGGCGAATGGCTCACCGAACTGAAGGAGGCCGACTGGGATTTCGTGGTGACGCGCAGCGCCAGCCTG
>QPLR01000434.1 GCA_003665935.1 Halobellus sp. Atlit-31R
AACAGCGCCGCGACAATGCGCTGCTGCTCAACGCCCTGCACCATGCGGCGCCGCGGGTCGAAGTCGGTGAGCTCGGGATCGGCCGCGAGGTGCTGGCCGCCTTGCCGGGCCTGCTGTCGCTGCATCGCTTCTGCGGCCTGCGCGTGCTGGCGAGCGCGCGCGGCGCCGTGCTGGCCCTGCGCCGCCGCCCAGCGGCCCCGCTCGCGGGGTATGCCGGGCCGGCCGGGCCAGGCGGCAGGCATCGTGCCTAGCGCGGGACATCCACATCGACAAGGAGAAGCACACCATGAGCTACCGAACCATCATCGTGCACGCCGACGCCTCGCGCCACGCACCACAACGGATCCGCATCGCCGCCAGGCTGGCGTCCGAGCACGAGGCGCACCTGGTCGGCGTCGCCGCCATCGGTATCTCACGCGAGGTCTTCCCTCATGGCTACCACGCAGCGCGCGGCAGCCTGGAGGCCAGCTATTTCGATCCCCTGCAAGAAACGGCAACAC
>QPLR01000435.1 GCA_003665935.1 Halobellus sp. Atlit-31R
CTGAGCTTGATTTTCAGTTCGTGGTCATTGCCGTACAGGGCGTCGTGGTTGATCGCCTCGAAGCGCAGCTTGTCGGCGGCGTCGGAGGCGTTCGAGATCAGTTCGCGCAGGAAGATCTCCTTGTTTGAATACAAGGAGTGAATCATGAGCTGCAACAGCTGTTTTACTTCTGCCTGGAAGCCAAGGGTTTCTTTTTCGGCAACTGCCATCTTGTTCCTCGTAATTAACATGGTGGGTGGTGAACTCGGAGGCATATAAGGATGCCAAAGCGGATTTCAAGAGGTGTTTTTGACAATATTCGACCCGGGACGATTTTTCGGCCCCGATGTCGATATCCGCCGCTGCCGTTCGTCGTGCCAGCAGCAGCACCCGACAACCAGAACAGGAGATCCGACATGAAACAGGCAACCCGTGCCATCCCCGAAGGCTTCCACAGCATCACCCCGCACCTGGTCTGCGAAGGCGCGGCCAGGGCGCTGGACTTCTACCGCGAATGCTTC
>QPLR01000436.1 GCA_003665935.1 Halobellus sp. Atlit-31R
CGCGACGACGGCCGCCTCGTCGGCCTCGGCATGTTCTACTACCTGCTGACCCAGGCCATCTTCCCCGGCGAAGGCAACGAGGGCAAGGTGATGGACCTCGCGCCCTACGGCGACCCGGCGGCGCTCGGCCTGCCGGCGCTCGAAGTCGAGGGCATGGCGGTCGGCATTCCATCCGCCTGGCGCTCGCTGCTGCGCGAGCGCAGCCGCTTCCGCTTCGGCAGCGCCGAAGCCCGTTTCACCGACTGCGCCAACCTGGCCGCGGCCGGCCAGCGCGCCTTCGAAGAAGCGCTGCTGGCGCTGGCGCACTGGCTGTACCGCCAGACCGGGGCCGAGCACCTGTGCTTCGCCGGCGGCACCGCCCTCAACTGCTCCGCCAACGAACGCCTGCTGCGCGAGACCCCGTTCCGCCGCGTGGTCCTGCCGCCGGCGCCGAGCGATGCCGGCACCGCGCTGGGCTGCGCCATTTACGGCCTGACCGGGCTGGCGGGCCGCCCCTGCGA
>QPLR01000437.1 GCA_003665935.1 Halobellus sp. Atlit-31R
TGATCTGGAAATGGGTGTACGAGGAACAGGGCATCCTGAACTACCTGCTGCTCGCCACCGGCATCACCGACAACCCGGTGGCCTTCCTGACCGATCCCGACCATGCACTGTTTTCCGTGATGGCGGTGACGGTGTGGAGCGGCATGGGCTACTACATGGTGATCTACCTGGCCGGGCTGCAGGCGATCCCGCGCCACCTGTACGAGGTGGCCGAGGTGGAAGGCGTGAGCAAGTGGCGGCAGACCCTGCACATCACGATTCCCCTGCTGCGCCCTTCGATCGCGGTGGTCACGGTGATGTCCTCGATCTCGGCCATGAAGGTGTTCGAGGAAGTCTATGTGATGACCCAGGGCGGACCTCTCGACGCCAGCAAGACCCTGGTGTTCTACCTGTACCAGTCGGCCTTCGAGGAATTCGAGATGGGGTATGCCGCCGCGGTCGGGGTGGTGCTGTTTGCGATCACCCTGGTGTTCTCCCTGATTAACCTGCGTTTCCTGGAA
>QPLR01000438.1 GCA_003665935.1 Halobellus sp. Atlit-31R
TGTTGGGAAAGCTGCATCAGAACGCGTTGCGGTCTGCGGTCTGCGTGGCGAAATGGAGCGGGACCTGGGTCAGGGTATTGCGGCTGACTTCGCGCGCCTTGCTGCTGGTGAACTCACGTGCGGCGGCGAACGCGGGTTCGACGTGGCCCTGGTGCTGCTCCAGGAAGGCGAAGAATGCTTGCGTGAAGAACGAGCCCTTCAGGACGCGCTCGTTCAGGCGGAACACGTTGTCTCCGCCCGGCGCCAGCGATTTCTCGTCGGCGCTGGTGGCGGTGATGATCGTGTACGCGCGGTCGGTCGGCGCGGCGTCGGCCTGCGCACGCTCCTGGCGTGCCTCGGCGCGCGGCGCCGGCTGCTCGTTCACGAAGCGGATGCCCTTGGTCGTGTAGGCAGGCCCGGTCCAGGCGGCCATGGAGATGCCGGCGCGCTCGGCCGCCCCGCCGTTGGCCCGGCGGATATAGCCGCCGCTGGGATCGGCGAAGCCGCGCAGCATGTCGCC
>QPLR01000439.1 GCA_003665935.1 Halobellus sp. Atlit-31R
GAAAATACCAATTGTTTGACCGAACTTGTCTCGGTAAGGTTCGTAGACAAGGTCAACATAGCGTTGTTCAATAGGCCCATTAGGCTCGCGCTGTACGGCAATTGGCATAGCTCGTGTGGCCCAAGGCTTGCCTGTTGTGAACACGGCCTCGAGATATTGTTCAAAACCTTGTCCAGCGACTTCCGGCAACGCGTCCCAAACTGCTTTCCCAATGATTTCTCTATGGCCAACAAGCTGGTAGTAAGCTTTATTGGCTAATTCAAATACATGCTTAGGGCCCATTAAAACGGCCACAAATCCTGGGGCTTGGTCGAAAAGGCTACGCAGGTGCTCACGTTCGTTGTTGAGGATGCGAGAAACGGCTTCATGCATTTGCGCTTGGTTAAAGTCTTTACTTACCCCATCAGCAACTGGCATGTTTCGCAGACTGATTACCTGAGACTCCTTATCAACATTGTATAAGCTAGTCACATCAATCGCGTTTTGGAATACGAAAACC
>QPLR01000440.1 GCA_003665935.1 Halobellus sp. Atlit-31R
CTGGCCAGCTGCGCGGTCGTGAGCGTGGCGCGCGGCCAGCGGGTGGATGACGGCAGCCGAGAGCGCATGTACATCGTGCTGTCGGGCCAGCTGGAGGTTGCCTTGGATGCTCATGCGGAGGGCGATGCCAGCCCCAGCTGGGTCCTGCCAGGCGAGTGCGCCGGCGAGCAGGCAGTGCTGGACCACGCCGTGGACATAGCGGCAATGACCGCACTGGAAGACAGCGAACTCTTGATCATCGAGTCGGCCACGGTATGGGCGCTGATCGAGCGCTCACACGTCGTCTCGCGCAACATGCTACGCCTGCTGTCCTTCCGGATTCGGGCCGCCAACGCACTGCTGCGCCGGCGCCAGAAGCTCGGCAACTTCTACCGCCAGCTTTCGCTCAATGACGCGCTGACCGGCCTGTACAACCGCGCGTGGCTGAATGACATGCTCCCCAAGCTCGCAGCTCGCGCGGCCCAAGAGGGCAGTGCTCTGTCCCTGGTGATGGTCGACC
>QPLR01000441.1 GCA_003665935.1 Halobellus sp. Atlit-31R
AGGACTTCGCGGCTCGGGATGCTTGCCAGCGCGGTCACGCCGGCCACATCGAGCTGCTTGCCAGCGTAGTTACCAGCGCGCACGACCAGTTTGTCGTTGGTTTTAGCGAAGTCGTTGATGACTTTAGCTGCTGCAACGGCGTCGTCCGAGATCGAGTAGATCAGCGGACCGGTCATGGAATCGGCCAGCGAGGCAAACTGCGTACCCTCAACCGAGCGACGAGCCAGCGTGTTCTTCAGAACACGCAGGTAGACGCCCTGGGCACGTGCGGTTGCACGGAGTTTGGTCAAGTGAGCAACCTGGATGCCACGGTACTCAGCCACGACGATGGTTTGCGCGGTTGCTACCTTAGCGCTCACCTCTTCGACGACGGCCTTTTTGTCATTCAGATTAAGACCCACGGTCAATCTCCTTAAATGATGCGGACAACATTGTTTCGCATCGGTTCGAACACGGCGTCCGAAGTTAAGAAGTCAATCTAACGCGGATGAACTCACGC
>QPLR01000442.1 GCA_003665935.1 Halobellus sp. Atlit-31R
ACCGGGTTCTTGCCCCAGGCTTCGGCGGTGGCGTAGACCGTGTCCGCCACCAGCTTGTCGGTGGCGATGCCGCTGATGACTTCCACCAGCGCCATCAGGGGCACCGGATTGAAGAAATGCATGCCGACCAGGCGTTCCGGATGGCGCAGGGGCGCGGCGATCGCGGTGACCGAGATCGACGAGGTGTTAGTGGCCAGGATGCAGTCCTTGCCGACGATGCCTTCGAGTTCGGAGAACAGGGCGCGCTTGGCGTCCAGGTTCTCGACTATGGCTTCGACCACCAGCGCGGCACCTGCCGCTTCCTGCAGCGAAGCGATGCGCGTGAGGCGCGCGCGTGCCTCGTCGGCGGCGGCGGCGTCCATGCGGCCCTTCTCGACCAGCTTGGCGTAGACCTTGCCGATCTCGAGGATCGCCTTGTCGGCGGCCTCTAGCCGGGTATCGAACAGCAGCACCTGGTGGCCGGCGCTGGCCGCGACCTGGGCAATGCCCGAGCCCATGG
>QPLR01000443.1 GCA_003665935.1 Halobellus sp. Atlit-31R
ATGTTGTTGATGACTTCGCGGGTGTTTTGACCAGCGTAGGTGTCGGTGTATTCCTTCGACTCCGAGAAGCTCTTTGCCAGGCTGGCGATCACTGCGGCGGCGTCGCCCGACTTGGTGATGACCTCATCCCAGTACTGCAGGCCGTAGTAGTCGGCTGGGCGGTTGAAGAATGCCACGTACAGCTTCTGGATTGCTTCGGCATTTTGGAAAGCCATGTATTACTCCTAGATTTAGATCAATGATCAGAAAAATTCAACCTGCAGCTTCTTCAGATGTGTGACTGCAGCCCAACGACCCGGATGATGACAGAGGTCAAGGACGCAGTTGTGTGACGGACGTCACATTGAGAAACAATCTGTGGCGAAACTGCGGTTTTTTTTCCACTCCGTTTTAGCGGCGGATCATTATCAGAGAAAGTTTCCTATGGCGCAATGGCTTCGTGTCCGTTTAACCGAAGACATATGTCTGTATTATTAGACAAGGACACGGTTGTCATTT
>QPLR01000444.1 GCA_003665935.1 Halobellus sp. Atlit-31R
TGCAGTTCAGCGTGACGCCGCTCACCGAACCGCCCCAGCGCGGCAAGGCCGGCAGCCCGCACTCGGAAGTGACGCCCAAGGACACCTACTGGCGCAATGCCCGCGCCGAACTGCTGCCGCCGGCGCAGGTGCCGCCGGTGCTGCCGACCCCGCTGCGGCTGCGGCCGGGCGCCGGGCGCCTGCTGCTCGCCGCACGACCCAGCATTATCGCGGCGGCGCCGCTGGCCGGCGAAGCGGCGCTGGCGCGCTCGCTGTTCCCCTCAAGCTTGCCCGCGAGCGGCGGCCCGGCCCTGCGCCTGGCCATCGGTGCGGTCGAAGGACAGGAGTCGCCCGAGGCCTATCGCTTGGCAATCGGCGCCGGGGGCATCGATATCGTCGGCAACAGCGCGGCGGGCGTTGCCCATGGACTGCAGACCCTGCGCGAGCTGATGCCGCTGCCCGGCAGCGCAGTGCTGGACCTGCCCGAGCTGTCGATCGTCGACGCCCCGCGCTTCGGCT
>QPLR01000445.1 GCA_003665935.1 Halobellus sp. Atlit-31R
TGTTGCGGTAGCTGATATTGCTGCCGGTCGCCCCCTGTTCGAGGATGCCGTGCCCGTTGTCGTAGACGATGTTGTTCGCGGTATGCGTGTTGTCGTTCGGCCCCTTGCTGTGATAGAAGTCGCCGCCCCCGACCACGATGCCGGTGCCGCAGCCGACCACCGTGTTGCCGCGGATGGTGACGTGGCTGGCGTCGTGCCACAGGTGGATGCCGGCGCCGGAGGCGCGGTAGATGATGTTGTCGCGCACGGTGGCGGTGGTGCTGACGTAGATGCCGTGCATGTAGCGGCATTCGGGCGGGCCGATGTCGTGCACTTGGTTGCCGACCACTTCGGCATCGATGCCCTTGTAGTAGCTGTCGATGCCGATGCCGGCGCCGCCCTTGGCCTCGCAGGGCACGTCGTTGCCGATGTGGTGGATGTGGTTGTGGTGGATGCCGTTGTGCGAGCCGCCGTTGTAGATGCCGCTCAGCCACTTCATGCCGCTCTGGTACTGGCCG
>QPLR01000446.1 GCA_003665935.1 Halobellus sp. Atlit-31R
GGTGGACGAGGACGAGGTCATGAACCTGCGCCAGGCGCTGCAGAGCGAACTCCACAGCCGCAACTACGGCTTCGCGGTGCGCCTGGAAGTCGGCCATGCCTGCCCGCCGCACCTGGCCAACTTCCTGCTCGACCAGTTCGAGATCGACCGCTCGCGCCTGTTCGCCGTGGACGGGCCGGTGAACCTCGGCCGCATGCTGGAAATCGTCAACACCAACGACAAATCGGAACTCAAGTTCACGCCGTTTACGCCGGGCTTCCCGGCCAAGCTGCTCGGGCCCGACATCTTCGCCGCACTGCGGCGCCAGGACGTGCTGCTGCACCACCCTTTCGAATCCTTCCAGCCGGTGATCGACTTCATCCAGTCGGCCGCCGCCGACCCCACGGTGGCGGCGATCAAGCAGACCAGCTACCGGGCCGGCATGAATTCGGACCTGATGGAAGCGCTGATCGCGGCGGCGCGCCGCGGCAAGGAGGTCACCGTCATCGTCGAGCTGA
>QPLR01000447.1 GCA_003665935.1 Halobellus sp. Atlit-31R
CCCACGGTCGTCACGTGCGAGGAGCCGCCTTCGACCGGTGCGAAGGGGAGCGTGGAGTCGCCCAGCTGGAAGGTGACCCGCTCCAAGGGCAGGCCCAGGCTTTCAGCGGCAATCATCGACATCACGGTATAGGTGCCGGTGCCGATGTCGGAGGCGGCGCTGCTCACCACCAGGCGGCCGTCGGCATGGAACACGGCGCTCACGCGCGCCAGCATCACCAGCGAATCCCACATGCCGGTGGCCATGCCCCAGCCCACCAGTTCGTCCCCATCGCGCATCGAGCGCGGCTCGATCGGCCGGTCCTGCCAGCCGAAGCGCGCGGCGCCCTTGTCGTAGCACTGGCTCAGCTCCTTGGTGGAGTAGGGCTTGTCCTCGAGCGGGTTGCGGTCGGCATAGTTCAGGCGCCGCAATTCCAGCGGGTCCATGCGCAGCTTGTAGGCCAGTTCGTCCATCGCCACCTCCAGCGCATGCATGCCGTGGGCGGCGCCGGGCGCGCG
>QPLR01000448.1 GCA_003665935.1 Halobellus sp. Atlit-31R
CGTGGCCGCCCCGCTGGTCGAGGCGGCGCAGGCTTTCGGCGTCGTGAATGCGGCGTTTCCGGATGCCCCGTGAGCGCATCCTTTGTTTTCCGCCTGAAATTTGGCTGGCAGGTAGAATCGCCCTTTGCCCGATGACAGGAACAGGATGACCCCCGCCATGCAGGACTACCTTCGCGCCAGCCCCTACATCGACTTCGACGATCCGCAGGTCGCGGCCACGGCGCGCCGGCTGGCGCAGGGCGCGCGCTCGGAAAGCGAGGTGGTGCACGCCTGCTTCGCCTTCGTGCGCGACGAGATCGAACACAGCGCCGACTTCCGGCGCAACCCGGTAACGGTGGCCGCGTCGGACGTGCTGCGCCACGCGACCGGCTTCTGCTACGCCAAGAGCCACCTGTTGGCGGCCCTGCTCAGGGCCAACGGCATCCCGGCGGCGCTGTGCTACCAGCGCCTGGCGACCGGCAACAGGGAAGCGCCGTTCTGCCTGCACGGATTGAATG
>QPLR01000449.1 GCA_003665935.1 Halobellus sp. Atlit-31R
CAACAGCGACAAGTCGCCCCTGCAGCTGAGCGTGCACCGGCACTGCGACGAGGACGCCTTCCACTGGCAGTGGTACCTGGACGACCTGACCGTGATCGAGCACGGGCGCCGCCTGCTGCGCCTGCCTACCGCGCAGGCCTTGAGCGACGTCTGGTCTCCCGCCAACCACGCCACCCGCGAAACCGTCTACCACGCCATCCACCTGGCCAAGACCTGGCAGACGCCGTTCTACCGCATGGTCATGCTGCGCGCCCTGGAGTCGACCTTCGCCTGCTTCAACGAACCGATGTACCGCCTGGTCGACGAACTCGGCATGGCCGAGCACCTGCACTACTTCGGCCGCATCCACAGGCACGCCGAGGCCAGCCACGCGTCGACCCGGGTTGCGCTCCCGGTTCCGGTGTACCGGGCGAGCGAGGACGAGCACACCACCGCCAGCTTTCTCGTCAACCAGGTGTTCGACGCCTTCAAGCGCATGTTCGACTGCTGGTATGCG
>QPLR01000450.1 GCA_003665935.1 Halobellus sp. Atlit-31R
AAAGTCATAGCGGCCGGCGTCGTCCGTGATCGGCAGTTCCGGTTCGCCGTGGCCCATGCCGAGCGCGCCGCGGCCGACGCTGTCGATGGTCGCGTAGTTGCGCACAGGAGTGGACCCACCAGCGCCGTTGGCGATCGCCATCGCGCCGTCGCGCTGCTGGTTGTGGAACGGGCAGAGCGGGGCGTTCACCGGCAGGTGCTGGTGGTTGGTGCCGACCCGGTACAGCTGGGCGTCATGGTAGGCGAACAGGCGGCCCTGCAGCATCTTGTCCGGCGAGTAGCCCATGCCCGGCACCACGTTGGCCGGCGAGAACGCGGCCTGCTCGACTTCGGCATGGTAGTTATCCGGGTTGCGGTTCAGCTCCAGCACGCCCACCGGCAGCATCGGAAAATCCCCGTGCGGCCACACCTTGGTCAAGTCGAACGGGTTCCAGCCGGTGCGCTGTTCCCAGTCGGCCAGCTGCTCGCTGGTGGCCACCTGCACCTTGACCTCCCAC
>QPLR01000451.1 GCA_003665935.1 Halobellus sp. Atlit-31R
TTCAGGGCCTGCAGCAACTGGCCGGCTTCGTCGCGGGTGCCGACATCGATGCGGCTGGTCAGGTCGCCGGCGGCGACGGTGTTCGCCACTTCCAGCGCGCGCTGCACCGGACGGGTGATCGAACGCGTGATCCACCAGCCGATGAAGGCCGCGATGGCCACCGCCACGGCGCCCAGCGCCGACATCAGGCGCACCGTGTTTTCATAGGTCTGCCGGGCCTCGGCCGCCTTGTCGTTGCTCATCGCGGTCTGGAGCGCGGTCTGTTCCTGCACCGACTTCTTCAGCTTGCCCAGGACCGGGCGCAGCGATTCGGACAGGTAGCGGCGCGCGTCGTCGTCGCGGCCTTCCAGGATGTGCTTCATCAGCGCGTCCTGGCCTGCGGTGTAGGCGCCGGCGTGCGCGGTCATCTGGGCCAGCAGGTCGCGCGCCTGCTCGAACGGAGTTTTCCACTGGTGTGGATCGGCGGCGAGATTTCCAATTTCACGCGCGCCAGTTC
>QPLR01000452.1 GCA_003665935.1 Halobellus sp. Atlit-31R
CGCACAGCAGCACGTGCAGAACGTGCTGCAGGAATCAACTCGCTAATCTCTCTGGCGGTCGCATTATCGGAAAACGACATCGACTCATAGTTTCGCAACTATGCTCTGAAGGACAGGACCATAAAGGAAAGAAATTCGAGATGCTGCAAGAAATTCTAATGTACCTATGGCAAAAACTGTTAAATTCGACGGCGATCCGAGAACTAGGCTTCATCCTTGCGCTCCAAGCGTCCGTCTAACCAGTTATTAATACGACGGATACTTCTTTTTAAATCCAATCGTGTGTTCCGCATCACGTTAAGTCCATGCCTTATTAGCGGGCATATTACGCCATCCACCGCAGCACGCGATTTTAGAAAATCCTTAAAACAAAGATATTTTTGTTTTCCGTAATTCCTTGTATATGTTCTCCAGTTGAATATCATATCGAGTCTAGATCTGTAGAGAGTAACATTATTGAGGACTCGTCTATGTGCGAGGAACTTTATCTTATGT
>QPLR01000453.1 GCA_003665935.1 Halobellus sp. Atlit-31R
CCACGCCTCGATCGTGACCACGTCCGCGCCCATGCGGCGCGCCACGTTGGCCAGCGCGCCGGTCCCCGCCGATGGTTCCAGCACACGCTTGCCCTGCAGGGTGCCGAGCGTCTCACGCACGTGCTCGGCCGCCTCGACGGCCTTCTCCTCGGGCGTGGCAAAGAACTGGTACTCCTGCTGAAACTTGACCGATTCACCGGCGACCAGGCGCCGGAGCAGGTCCGCGCAGTCAATCCCCTCGTCGAAGGCAAACTGTTTGCGGCCGCCGACGTAGCGGCCGCCGGCCTTGCCCATGAGCCGGCTGATGTCGTCGTAGTGCACCAGCTGCTGCTTTGGCAGCTGGAGCCTCCCGTCGATGACGGTGAGCAGCGCCAGCTCCTGCTCGAGGGTCAGCTTGGCCGGGGCTGCCGCTGCTTTCTCGGCCGCCACTCGGGCAGCGCTGGCGCCTGCCCAGATCTCGTCCGCCTGGCCTGCAAGGCGCAGCCTGAGCGCATC
>QPLR01000454.1 GCA_003665935.1 Halobellus sp. Atlit-31R
TCCTGGTGCGGCGCTTCGTGGCGGCCGCGCCCAACGACGACCTGTTCCACCACCTGAGCCACCGCAGCTACCTGGCGAAGGACCTCAGTGCGCGCCAGCGCGTGCAGTGCGTGCTGTCGCACTACCGCTTCGAAGATGCCGCGTTCAGCAACGCCTACCACCATGCAGTTTATGGCGGCGGTGGGCTCACGTTGTGGCAACACGACACCGGCACGCATATTTTCATCCTGCGCCTCGAAATGGCGCCGCGCCACGACGCCGAGGGCGACCTCACCATCTCGCTGGTCGCCGACGGCAAGTACCTGCACCGCCTGTCCTATACCTGGGTCGACGGCCAGCTGGCGGGCGTGGACCTGCCGACCGTGCCCTTCGTCACCCGCAACCAGGGCCGCTGGACCGATTCCGGCGCCGCCTTCGAGGCCTTCGAGGAAGCCTTCCCCAACAACTCGCCCAGCTTCTTCTGCTTCGCCGCGATGCAGGGCGTGGCGCAGGCGC
>QPLR01000455.1 GCA_003665935.1 Halobellus sp. Atlit-31R
GCTTGTAGATGGCCAGCTCGGACGAGCCCTTCGCGAACAGGTAGGTGTCCGGGAAGAACAGGCCTTCGGGATTGGTGTACTCGTTCGAGATCTTCTTCATCAGCTCTTCGTCCGAGAGCTTGACGGTGTCGTGGCGCAGGCGCTCGTGGGCGGCCAGGGCGGCGCGCATCTGCTTGAAGGTCCAGCCTTCCACGATGGTGACGGCTTCCTGCGCGAATTCGCCGCGCACCAGCTGGCTGAGCAGGCCGCGCGGCGAGGTGTTCGGCTTGAGCTCGTAGCTGCCGGCCTTGATACGGCCCGCTTCGCCGGTCACGCGCGCCAGGAGGTTGAGCAGTTGCGGGTTGACCGGCACGCCGGCCTTGGCCATCTGCTGGGCGGCCGCCCCCACCCCGCTGCCGGGGTTGATGGTGAACTCGATTGCCGGGCCCTCTTGCGTCAGCGGGCTCTTGGCCCAGTACGAAAAGCCGGCACAAGCCGCGATCGAGACGATGACGC
>QPLR01000456.1 GCA_003665935.1 Halobellus sp. Atlit-31R
TGCCCACCATGCGTAGAAACGTGCTCTTGCCCGAGGCATTCTGGCCGGAGATGAAGGCGCCCTGCCCATCCAGGCCAAGCGTCAGCGGGCTCGCCTTCTGCATCAGCGGGTGGATGCCGTCCGCCAGCGACAGGACGCGCGGCGCCGAGCGTTCGGCCCAGCACCAGTGCGGCTGGGCGCGCAGGTGGCGCGCCAGCGCAGCGTCGGCTTCGAGTTCGGCGCTGCGCAGGTAGCAGGCGCGCAGGAAGTCGCGCGACGCGTCCACGATGCGGATGGTCTTCCAGTAGCGGCTCACGTTATGGGCGGCGAACCAGTTCATGTAGGCTTCGCCGCCCGGGATCATGCGCAGCAGCAGCGGGCGCGCCAGGCGCTTGTGCAGGCGCGCCGCTTCCGAACGCGCGGCAACGAAGGGTTCCAGCAGCGGGCCGCCCAGTTCCGCCAGCGCATGGCTGCCGGCCAGCAGCGCGTTCAGGCTGCCGAGCGTGTTGTTCCAGG
>QPLR01000457.1 GCA_003665935.1 Halobellus sp. Atlit-31R
GCCCTGCGGCGGTCAGCATCCGTCCCCGCTGGAGGGCGGGCAACAATCTATTTTCTTGGAGGAGAAAGTAGAGGAGACACGATCATATTGCTGCAACGCGGCATATAAATCCAATTGTATGTCGTGATGTCGGACATATCAGCGTGCTATATCTCATCCATAGCCTAGTACCGGCCTGTCAATGGCCGGGGGAGGGTGTATCCCAATATTTTCCGAGGCGAGCAACCTGGTGATACTCGTCCTCGGCCCGCGCGGCATTGCGGCGGTACCGAAACGTCACCGCATAGTAGGCGCCGGCCGCCACGGGGATCCAGAAGACCGCATGGATTGAAAGAAGGCATGCGAGAGCGTCAAAGCGCCTGCGTGCTCCCGAAGCCGTCGAGCCGACCGGCGAATAAGTCAACAAGCTCCATTACATAAAGGCTGGGCAACTTGGTGCCCTCTCGCGTACGCTCAAGGCGTAAATCCAGTCTGGCACACCGTTTGAACAGCTT
>QPLR01000458.1 GCA_003665935.1 Halobellus sp. Atlit-31R
AATCCTGGGAAGACGACTGAAACCTACGCGGTGTGCATATTCTGCATCGGGCGCGGCGCCGCGCGCCCGTCGTTAAGCTTTCGATAAGTCTCGTTCAGTAACTTGCGCCTGTCGCGCATCCGGCATCTCGCCGGCCGCCGACTTGACGCGAGAACGAACTTGACACCACCGACCATCCGACCCGCTCGCCGCATCGCCGGCTTCCTGAAGACCGGCCTTGCCGTCCTGTTTGCCGTGGCGAGCCTGTACCTGCTGGTCGCGGCGTTTCCCAAGCCGCTGTTCGCCTACCGCAGCGTCTACCAGAACTACCATGTCTGGTCGGACCGGCCGATTCCGAACGAGATCGCGGATGTCCTCGACGACGTGACGCGGCGCCTGCGCACGTCGTCCCTGCACGACCGCGAGACCCCGGTCGAGATCTTCTTCTGCAACGAGTCCTGGCGGCTGTGGCTGTACAGCCACGCCTTCAACGCACGCATGGGCGGCGTTGCGGA
>QPLR01000459.1 GCA_003665935.1 Halobellus sp. Atlit-31R
CCGAAGGTGATCGACGACAGCAGCAGGAAGCCGGTGTTAATGGCGATCAGCGTCAGGTCGAACAGCTCGGCGCCGGTCGGACCGCCGGCGTAGTTACGGCCCAGCACCGCATAGGTGGCGAACAGGGACGCGAAGATGAGGCAATCGCTCATCAGGTAGATCCAGAACCCGAGCAGGGTGCCCTGTTCCGGATGGTGCTCGCGCACCAGGTAGCGCGCGGTCACCTCGTCGGCGGTCAGGCCGCCGGGAATGGTTGCATTATTTGCCATATTGTTTCAGACGTAGCTCTTCAGCAGACGGGTATGCGCTTCTTCGGTACGGGCCACTTCTTCCGCCGGGATATAGAAATCGCGCTTGTAGTTGAACGTGTGGATGATGATCGCGGCCATCATGGCGACGAAGGACAGGCCAACCAGCAGCCACATGTGCCAGATGATGCCGAAGCCCACCACGGCCGCGATTGCCGAGATCACGAAGCCGGCCCAGGTGTTCTA
>QPLR01000460.1 GCA_003665935.1 Halobellus sp. Atlit-31R
ATCAGGAGGCGCAGGCCGAGCAGGTTGCAGGGCAGGCGCGCCATCTTCGGTTCCGATACCGCCACCAGCACCAGCGGCACGCCGTCGCGCACCGAATCGTCGAGCAGGGCGGCGACGGAATCGAGCGGCAGGTTCAGGTCGGCCACCACCAGCGCGGCGCTGGCGCGCTGCTGCTGGCGAGTGGCCAGGAAGGCCGGGCTCACGCGGTCGTTCAGTGCCATGTCGGCCAGCGCCACCACCATCTCGCCGTCCTGGTCCAGCACCGCGGTATAGGTGCCGCTGGCGACGCCGTCCAGGCGCAGGGCGCCGCGGGTGTCGATGCCGGCATCCTCGGCATGGGCGAGCAGGGCGCGGCCGGAAGCGTCGTTGCCGACCGCCGTGATCAGGGCCGTCGGCGCCCCCAGGCGCGCCAGGTTTTCCGCGATGTTGCGGGCCACGCCGCCGAAGGATTCGTCCTGGCTGGCCGGGTTCGAGGTGCCGAGCACCAGCCTGGC
>QPLR01000461.1 GCA_003665935.1 Halobellus sp. Atlit-31R
GCGCAGGAAGCCACGGCAAACGTCGCCGCCATGCTGCTTGAAGCCGGCATCGACCCGACCGCGCCCTACCTGGTGCTGCACGCAGGCGCCAGCGCCCCCTCGCGCCGCTATCCCGTCCGGCACTGGCTGGTCCTGATGGGCATGCTGGGAACCCGCTTCGGCTACCCGATCATCCTCACGGGCGAGCGCGGCGAACTCGAATCGCTGCACCCGCTGGCCGAGACCTGGATCGGCCCGTCGCACTCGCTGATCGGCAGACTCAATCTCGGGGAATTGGGCGCGCTGATCCGCTCGTCCAGCCTCCTCATCACCGGCAACACCGGACCGGCCCACATCGCGGCCGCCGTCGGCACGCCCCTGGTCGATTTGTATGCAATGACCAATCCCCAGCACACCCCCTGGCGCGTGGCGCACCGCCTGCTGTTCCACGACGTCAGCTGCCGCAACTGCCTGCGCAGCAGCTGCCCGCAGGGCCATCACGCCTGCCTGGACC
>QPLR01000462.1 GCA_003665935.1 Halobellus sp. Atlit-31R
AGCTTCTTGGAGAGGATCGAGCCGGTGATCATCGCCACCGATTCCACGGTCGCCGTGGTGTCGCGGATGCTGTAGAAGCGCTTGTCGGCCGGCGCCAGCTGGGCGGTCTGCCCGATGATGGCCACGCCGACGTCCTTGACGACCTGGCGGAACTTGTACGGGTCGGGCACGGTGCTGTAGCCGGGGATCGAATCGAATTTGTCGAGGGTGCCGCCGGTGTGGCCCAGGCCGCGGCCCGAGATCATCGGCACGAAGCCGCCGCAGGCGGCGATCATGGGCCCCAGCATCAGCGAGACGACGTCGCCGACGCCGCCGGTCGAGTGCTTGTCGACCACGGGACCCGGCAGGTCGAGCGATTTCCATTCCATCACCAGGCCCGAATCGCGCATCGCCAGCGTGAAGGCGACGCGTTCGTCCATGGTCATGTCGTTGAAGTAGACCGCCATCGCCAGCGCGGCGATCTGGCCTTCGGTGGTGCTGCCGTCCGGGATGC
>QPLR01000463.1 GCA_003665935.1 Halobellus sp. Atlit-31R
TCGAAACCGTCGACAATACAAATATAACGGAAAGATAATTAAGGGAGTGCTCATTCAGGAGTGCTCTTTTTTGATGTCCAAATTTAGTTGCAAATGAAGAAGCAGAAACATTTGTGAGTGGAAAATAAAAGTTAAGCTGAAATCCTATTGAACGTATCTGTAAAGTAAAAAATTAACGCAACAATTTTCATCGTAATTAAAAACAGACATTCTAGTAACATGCTTTTTCAAAAACTAATCTAATAATACGTCCATCTATAAAATATTTCTACGTACTAAAAAGGCGGACAAAATCGTCCGCCTCAATGCACACTACCGCAGGTTGTTTTTATAGAGTTTCTTTATAGAATGATTCAAGTTTTGGTAACACTTGATTTACATATTCTGGAATATCATATAAATCTACGTGTG
The DNA here is from genome assembly GCA_003665935.1 of Halobellus sp. Atlit-31R. GTDB lineage: Archaea > Halobacteriota > Halobacteria > Halobacteriales > Haloferacaceae > Haloquadratum. The sequence continues at coordinate 412 of QPLR01000463.1, forward strand.
ATGCACCTTCAATTTTATATAGTTCGTTGTTGTCGCCTGCTGCTTTTTCAACAGCATCAGCGCTATATTCAATCGTGTCTG
>QPLR01000464.1 GCA_003665935.1 Halobellus sp. Atlit-31R
GCGAACCGGAAACGCCGCCGGCGGTGGAGCAGCCGGTACAAAAAGAAAGCGGCGTCCCCCGGGATCTGCCCAGGGAACGCCGCCGTCACGAGCGGTCCCACTTGCGGCTTGCCTCGAGTCGGAAATGATTTCAGCTGTCATGAAGGGCGGGAATCGACCCATTGGGGACCTTCCTCGGCAACTTTGATCTCAACGGCTTCACCGGAACGCAACACCATGAACTCAACGTTCCTGGGATCGGCGAGCCATCTTGTTGCGATCATCGCCCCGGGATTTTCTGCCTTTAGTTTAGTAAGATCCGTATCCGCTTGCCACGTCGTGCTATCCGGATCGCCAAAGCCAACTGTACATCGTGATTCAATAAGTGCAGTCGTAACGCGCGCAATCTCCAAGGGAAGCACTTCGGTTTTGTATGCCGGCCCGTCGAACTTCGTGGCAGCGATATGCCAGAGGAAAACGAGATCGCTCAGCTTCGCAGATCCTAATCCACTC
>QPLR01000465.1 GCA_003665935.1 Halobellus sp. Atlit-31R
CGGGCAGCTGCTGGGCACGCAAGCGGCGGCGGCAAGCGCCGCCGGGGCGCTGCGCACCCGGCTGGCCGGGCTGGAAGGGCGCTATGGCGGCCGCCCGCCGGTCACGGTGTTCTACCAGATCTGGGACCAGCCGCTGTACACGCTCAACGATGCGCAGATCGCCAGCGACGCGATCCGCGTCTGCGGCGGGCGCAACGTGTTCGGCGGCCTGAAAGTCGTGGCGCCGGAGGTGAGCGTCGAGGCCGTGCTGGCGGCCGATCCGGAAGCGATCATGGCGGGCAAACGCCACGATCCGGCCAACCCGGGCCTGAAGCTGTGGGAGCCGTACAAGACCATGCGGGCGGTCAAGCGCGGCAACCTGCTGACGGTGAGCGGCGAACTGCTGACGCGGCCGGGGCCGCGGGCGATCGAGGGGGCGGCCTTGTTGTGCGAGGCGCTGGAAGGGGTGCGCCAGCGCAGGCCGAAGTGAATCGGTGTGCAAGCCGAGTTTGC
>QPLR01000466.1 GCA_003665935.1 Halobellus sp. Atlit-31R
TTCTTGTTGATGTTGTAGCCGATGCTCAGGTCGAGCTGGCCGTAGGCTTCCACGTACTGCGGGTTCGAGCCGGCGCCGTCCCGGATCGCCGTCAGGAACTTGTCGCGCCAGTTGTAGGCCGCGCGCACGTTCCACTTCTCGTTCTCGAAGATACCCACCAGGTTGGCCGAGTCGCTCAGGCCCACCATCGCGAACGGCTCGCCGATGCTGGCATTGTCGTACGCCAGGCCCGAATCGACCTTGGTGATGTTGGTCTGGAAGCCGAAGCCCGAGCTGCCGAACATGTGCTGCAGGTTGAACTCGAGGCCGCGCACGCGTGCTTCCTTCTGGTTCGACCAGCTCGTGATCTGGAAGTTGGCGATCGGGTCGTTCGGCTGGCCGACGATGGAACCGGTGGCGTTGCCGTTGGTATCGTTCGGGCCGACGGTCACGCCCGGGCGGCCGGCGAAGTTACGGAAGATGTAGTTGCGGATGCACATCGTATCCGCGCTG
>QPLR01000467.1 GCA_003665935.1 Halobellus sp. Atlit-31R
AATCCCGCTCGGCCAGGGCGCGCGTGGTGCTGGACAACCCGCAGGTGGCGTGGCGGCCGGGCCTGTTCGTCAACGTGGACATCGTCACCGGCTCGGCCGAGGTGCCTGTCGCGGTGGTGCGCGAAGCGCTGCAGACCGTCGAAGGCCGGCAGGTGGTCTTCAAGCGGGTCGGCGCCGGCTTCCATGCCCAGCCGGTCTCGGTGGGCCGTTCCGATGGCCGCCTGGTCGAGATCGTGAGCGGAATGACGGCAGGCGAACCCTATGCCGGCGCCGGCAGCTTTGCCATCAAGGCGGAGCAAGCCAAGGGCGACGCCGAGCACGCGCATTGAGCGGGGGAGACACCATGTTCAACCGCATCATTCGCGCTTCCATCGAGCAGCGCTGGATCGTCATGTTCCTCGTGCTGGTCATGGCGGCGGCCGGCATCTACAACTACCAGCGGCTTCCCATCGACGCCGTGCCGGACGTGACCAACGTCCAGGTGCAGATCA
>QPLR01000468.1 GCA_003665935.1 Halobellus sp. Atlit-31R
GGCGATGCCGTCTACCGTGATGCGCAGCCGCTGCGGCTCTTCGGTGGTGTTCATCACGAAGGGTCCGTGCTGCGCGATGGGCTCGTTCAGTGGGCGGCCGGCCAGCAGGATCACCCTGGTCGCTTCCACCGCCTTGATGCGCACGCCGTCCGCCCCGGCTGCGTTGTCGCGCACCGCCATGCGCCTCTTGCCCACGCCCTTGCCCTCGACCACCGCATCGCCCCGGTAGACGTAGATGAAGGCGTAGTGACCCTGGGGCAGCGGCTGCTCGAACGTCACGCCGGCCGGAATGGCGATGTCGAGATACAGCGGCTGTGTATGCTCGCGCTGCACCGCGCCCTTCACGCCGTGGGTTGCGCCGGCGATCACCTGCACCGTCACACCGTCCTCATTGGTAAAGCGCGGCACTTCCTCGCTCGGGATGTCGCGGTACCATGGGTCCATCATCTTGTCCCTGGCCGGCAGGTTGAGCCACAGCTGGAAGCCTTCCA
>QPLR01000469.1 GCA_003665935.1 Halobellus sp. Atlit-31R
CCTTCGAGGTCAGCGAGGAATGCAGCGCTGACGGCGCTGTTCCGCTCGGCTTCCTTGAGATCGTAAGTGGCTAGCGCCACCTGGGCAGTATCCAACGTGAGCACGACGGCGATGACTGAAAAAGTGATCGCCGCTACCCGGATTGCTTTTTTGATCTTCGGGTTGATGGTCATATAGTCTCGGTCGACAATGGAAAGGACAATGGAAGGGAAGACCGCGCCGCCTAGCCCCGCGGCAGCGCCGCCGCCACGACCTTCTGGACATAGCCCGTGCGAAAACCTGTCGAGAAGTTCCCCGACTGGTAGCACGAAAGAGCAGCACGTAGGGCCGCCTGCGGGTCGCTGTACCGCGGCAACGCGCGAGTGAAGCAGTCGGAAAGAATGAGCGCGCCGACGCGGATGTTATTGCAGGCGTCGAATGCATTTTCCACGGTCATGCCTTAGCGCTTGAAATTACTGGAGTTGACCTGCACAGCCCCGGCATCGAACACA
>QPLR01000470.1 GCA_003665935.1 Halobellus sp. Atlit-31R
GGAACCGTAACATTGTCGAGCGCCCTGGCTTTCCTTTGACTCAGCCACATCATTATCTTCATCATCTCAGTGGCGATAATCATGCCCAAACCCGCATTTACGGTACATTATGCGTGTTAAAAACGATGCTTGATCGCATTGCTTCTAGAGGTAACTGGGCCAATCGCGTGATCGAACTCGCCCAACGATTCCCGAAGAGCGATCTGATCACTCTTCATGCAGCCGGCTTCCCAGCCTCTTGGGACGAGTTCCCTCTGTGGCGCCCACCCGTCTAGACATACTAATTATCTCTATTGCTGTGATAATCGCTTAAGGGCTAGCGGTGTCGACGCTAGCCGGCCGCACGCGTGAACAGGTCGAATTGGCTCTTGTTCTCTCGACGCCAAAGTGGAAATTCCGAATTAAATTCAGTTTCAGCCGCGCATAAGCAAGATCAAGTCCAAGCCAATTCAAGTACTGCGCCGAATGGCCTTACTTTTTGGGTGAATGA
>QPLR01000471.1 GCA_003665935.1 Halobellus sp. Atlit-31R
ACGGCTGGCTGTTCTTCGGCGTGATCATGTTCATCATGTTCTGGATCGGCAGCTACTGGCGCGAAGACGACCAGCCCGCGCCGGCCGCGGCCGCGGCCGCGCCGGCGGCCCCTGCCGTCCGCGTCCAGGGCGCGGCCCGTTCGCTGGTGCCGATGGCGCTGGCCGTGGTCATCCTGTGCGCCGTCTGGCCGGCGTTTGCCGCCTTCAACGAGCGCGCCAACCACAACGCCCGCGAAGTCGTACTGCCCGAGCCGAAGCTGAGCTGGCCGTTCGCCGCCGGCTTCGCCGACTGGCAGGTGCGCTACATGGAACCCGACGCGCAGCTGGCGCGCGCCTACAGCGCGCCGGACGGCCGTCCGGTCAAGCTGCAGCTGCTGTACTATCGCAACCAGAGCAAGCAGAAGGGCCTGATCAGCTCCGTCAACCGCCTGGCGGGCGAAAAGGATGTCTGGCACGAGACCGCCACCAGCCTGCGCACCGAGGCCGCTGG
>QPLR01000472.1 GCA_003665935.1 Halobellus sp. Atlit-31R
GCGGTGCAGCCGGATGAGCGTGATCAGGCCCTGGGCATTCCGGTTCGGCATCAGGACATTGGCCGTCAGGATGCGGAACTGGCGGCTGCTGTCGGCCACGACCGCAGGCTTCACTTCACGCGGATAAGCCTTGGTATAGGGAATGATCCACCAGGCCTGATAGGCCAGGCAGGCGGCATTTACCGCCAGCAGCAGGTGGAAGTGGCTGTCGCGCCAGTCGAGGAACATGAACTGTCCGGCCAGCACCGCGAGCGACAGGATGGCCAGTTGCAGGCGCGGGAAATCCAGGTCGCGGATCCACCACCCGTTACATCGTAACAAGGGCAGCAGCGTCGCGAGGACGATCACGGCAACCAGGGTCACGAAGGTGGGCAGCAGCATGGCAGTCTCGATTCGGTTGGGGCTCATCAATATAATGCCCTGAATAATGCCCCTTTCCGCTAAGGCGGTCTGTGCGTTAGCGTGCGTAAGCGCAGAAACCAAGTTGGTG
>QPLR01000473.1 GCA_003665935.1 Halobellus sp. Atlit-31R
CTTGCGCAGGATGATGTTGATGACGCCACCGATTGCTTCGGAACCGTAGATTGCCGACGCGCCGTCGGTCAGGATTTCGATGCGCTCGACAGCAGCCATCGGGATCGAGTTCATGTCGGCCGCATCGCCGACGTTCGGTGCCTTGGCGACGCGACGGCCGTCGACCAGGACCAGGGTACGCGAGCTGCCCAGGCCGCGCAGGTTGGCGCCGGACCATGCTTGTGCCGACGAGCCCGACTGCGGACGGAATTGACCGGTGCTGGAGAAGGTCGAAGTACGGATGAATTCGGCAATCGTCACCGCGCCGCTGTCTTCCAGTTGCTCACGGGTAACAACAGTAATAGGCAGGGCACCTTCGGCTGCTGCGCGCTTGATACGCGAACCGGTGACCTCGACCTTCTGGGTGGAATCGACCGACACTGGCTCGCTCTGTGCGAACGCGGTCATCGAAGTAATAGCCAGGGTTACTGCCGCGGCGATTTTCGTACG
>QPLR01000474.1 GCA_003665935.1 Halobellus sp. Atlit-31R
GGTTGCGGATCGCCCCGGCGGCGCGCGAGCCCGGATGCGCCGGATCGTAGGCCGGGTAGTTGGCCAGCGCCAGGATCTCGCCGCTGCGCACGTCGACCACGATGGCGCTGCCCGCCCGCGCCGCGAAGGTGGCGACGGCATCCTGCAGCGCCTTGTAGGCGGCGTACTGCAGCTTGCTGTCGATCGACAGCACCGAATCGCGCCCCACCCGCGGGCGCGACAGCCAACCCTCGTCCTGGACGATGTTCCCCAGGCGATCCCTGATCACGCGGCGATAGCCGGACCGTCCCTCCAGGGCAGCCTGGTCGGCCAGCTCGATCCCTTCCAGTCCCCGGCCGTCGCGCCCGGTGAAACCGACGATGTGGCTGGCCATCGCGCCTTGCGGGTAGACGCGCCGGAAGCCTTCGGTGGCGCCCACGCCCGCGATGCGCAGCGCAACCAGCCGGCGTCCGATGGCGGGCGCAACGCCGGCCTTGAGTTCGACGAAG
>QPLR01000475.1 GCA_003665935.1 Halobellus sp. Atlit-31R
CGCGCCAGCGCGCGCGCTTGATGCATAACAAAGATGCGCATTGCGAAGACCTATCGTGACGGGGATTCTTTTGACCGGGACTTGTCGTGCGACTACGGCATCGGCCCTCCCTCGGCGCAAGGCACATGGGCTGCTAGCCGATGGTCGCACTTCTCGACGCCGGTGAAGGGGCACTCGCCGGAGCAAGCCGGTAGCGAAACGCAGCAAGCTGTAACCCATAGCGGGGTGCGAATACGCCTTGAAATCATGGTCCTGACACCGATATAGCACGATTAAGTGCCTGATTCCGCAAGCCGTGTATGAATACGATGCTGTTTTTCGACTATGAGACCACGGGTCTGGACCCTGCCCGCGAACGTCCGACCCAGTTCGCGTGCGTGCGTACCGACATGGATCTGGAAATCGTCGGTAAACCGACGACGCTGTACTGCAAGCCGGCGCCCGACCATCTGCCCGATGTGGGGGCCTGCCTTGCCACCGGCATCACA
>QPLR01000476.1 GCA_003665935.1 Halobellus sp. Atlit-31R
CGCCCGGCTGGGCCAGCACGAATTCCGGGATCGGGACCTCGAAGCGGTGACCGTCCTCGGCCACGCAGAAGTATTCCCCGTACATCGAGCCCTGCGGCGTCGCAACCTGCGTGCCGCTGGTGTATTCGAACTGCTGGCCCGGCTGCAGCAGCGGCTGGTGGCCGACCACGCCCAGGCCGCGCACTTCCTGCACCCCGTTGTTGGCGTCGGTGATGACCCAGTGGCGCGCGATCAGCTGGGCGGCGATCCGGCCCGTGTTCCTGATCGTGATGGTGTAGCTGAACACGAACTGGTCCCGCTCCGGGTTGGACTGCTCCGGCAGGTACTGGGTCCTGACGGAGACAGCGAATTCATAGGCGGACATCGGTTTTCCTTGCGTGATCGTCAACATTGAAGAAGCGCCCTGTATGGCGCAAACGACAATCATACCGCGCAGCGCTGATCAAGGGCGCCGCGCCGGGAGCGGGCCGCGGCCTCATGGGCGTAA
>QPLR01000477.1 GCA_003665935.1 Halobellus sp. Atlit-31R
GCTACGTCCCGACCGGCAGCAACATCCCGCGCGCGAAGGGTGACGGCACCGGCGTGGTCGGTACCATGAGCAAGACCGAACTGGAGAGCATGCGCATGAACTCGGGCGCAGCGCCGGCGCTGCCGGGTAGCCAGTAGCAAGCGCCAGCCGCCCCGCCAGCCGAGGCCAGGTCATCCTGGCCTTGTTCGTTTCTGCTCCTGCCGGCTCAGGATTTCGCCGCGCGCGGCCGGGACCCGCCACTGCTCCGCCGGCACCGGGCGCGAGAAGAAGAAGCCCTGCCCTTCGTCGCAGCCGAGCGCCTGCAGCAGCTGCATCTGGCGCCGGCTCTCGATGCCTTCGGCCACCACCCGCATGCCCAGCGCATGCGCCATCGCGATCATCGAGGCGATCAGGGTGTCGCCGTCGGGATGCTCGATCCGCAGCACGAAGGCACGGTCGATCTTGAGCACGTCGAAGCGCAGCTTCTGCAGCTGCGACAGCGAAGAAT
>QPLR01000478.1 GCA_003665935.1 Halobellus sp. Atlit-31R
TAGGGAAGGAAGAATGCTCCCTGCAGCAGCGCGCTGGCGCGGGTGATGTGGTCCACCAGCAGCGCCATCACCAGCCCGAGCGCGGTCAGGGGCACCACGGTGAGCAGCGCGAAATAGAAGGTGTTCCCGACCGCCGACCAGAACGACGGGTCCTGCACCAGCGTCGCGTAGTTGGCCAGGCCGATGAACGCGTTGGTGCGGGTCAGGCTGCTCTCGGTCAGGCTCATGTAGAAGGTCTGGAGCGCCGGCAGGAAGAAGAACAGCAGGAACACGATGGCAAAGGGCGCCAGCAGCATCAAGGCCGGCATCGTTTCGCCGCGCCCGCGCTTGACTTGTGGTAGGTGGGCCATCCGGACTCCTAGTAGCGCGGCGCGCGCTTCTTCAGCAGCAGCGCCGCCTCGGTTTCGAACATGCGCAGTGCCTGCGCCGGCGTCAACTGGGACGAGAGCGCGGCCGGCAGATACTTCGAAGCCATCGCCTCGAGCGG
>QPLR01000479.1 GCA_003665935.1 Halobellus sp. Atlit-31R
ATGATTTGAGGATGTGCTAGCCGAGGCTATAGCTTTCCAAGTAGGAACCGTCTACTCTGTAGGACAAATCCTACTTGAATATTGGCGGCGGTTCTATCGATGCGAAGTGCTCATTTTCCTACCAGGCGACATAAAGCTTCACTAGCGTCTTTTGCGACGATTCTGCTAGTCTGCACTGCCCTCTACTCAATTCAAGAGCCTACCTCAACAGTATCAAAAGAACAAACTCGCGTTGTAGTCGAAGCAAGCAAGATAGATAGGCCCGTCACTGGGGCACAAAGCTCTCGTCCCGTCTATCTCCACTCAGTCGTGCCGGGTGGAGTGAACGATGCGGCCGAACTCAAACACATTGTGCGTAACGATAGAGTCGTTGCACAGCATTATGCAGCGTTTGACCTCACAAAAGTACATAACAAAACGGTTCAAAAGGCGCGGTCGGTTTATGTCTCCTACAGGAAAGGAGACAACATTTATTGGACAAAAAACA
>QPLR01000480.1 GCA_003665935.1 Halobellus sp. Atlit-31R
ACCCTGTGAAGAAAAAGATGGTCGGCAAATTGCTTGACCAATGCGTGTCGCATTGGCTGGGTCAACCGGACCAGGATGAGAAACTGCTGCTCGAGCAGCGGCACCAGGCCAGTTACCCCGCAACGGAAAAATCCTGCAGTAGTTAATCGATGGCGAAGGGAATCAATGACTTCCTGAAGGACCTGTTTGCCAGCGAGGGCGGCGGTGTCCTGGACATCGAGAATAAATTCGGCTACATCGGCAAATGCCAATTTGGCGAGGATGCACTCGTCGACCTGGGGTACTACAAGGGAGATTCTTCCAGCAACCGCACCGCCTCGGGAAAATTCAAGTATGACTGGTCCGGCGAATGGACAGGCAAGAATGGGGCCACGAGCAAACAGGTATTCCTAGCTAGCGAGGCGATCCAGGACAACGCCGCGCGCGACTGGGTCGCACTCCTATGCAAACGCATGAAGCGCTACAAGCTGGCTCAATACATCGGAGA
>QPLR01000481.1 GCA_003665935.1 Halobellus sp. Atlit-31R
TTTCCTGCAACTGGCGGTGCAAGGCTTTCAGGTGCGCTTTCGCATCGTTCTCGTTCTCGTTCTCGTTCTGCATTGTCGTTCTCGCTAGTTGGTGAAGCGGGTGTCGAGATACAGCGCCTCGACCTGCTCGCGCGCCCACGGGGTGCGGCGCAAAAACTTCAGGCTCGACTTGATGCTGGGGTCTTTCTGGAAACAGTTGATATCGATCCGTCGGCCGAGTCCGTCCCAGCCGTAGTGGTCGACAAGGCGGGTTAACAGGGATTCTAAGGTAATACCGTGGAGGGATTGAACACTCATCGCTGGGGTGGTTCTGAAAAGGGATGAGGGCAGTTTAACAAAACTTGGGCTCCGGCCTTCGCCGGAGCGACGACTCAAGGGCCGCGTGCCCGGCTTGACGTTAACGTTAACGTCATATACCGTACCGAGATACTCCTGTCCTCCCGAATCCCCAAGGACCCACACCCATGAACGACATCACCCCCGCCGC
>QPLR01000482.1 GCA_003665935.1 Halobellus sp. Atlit-31R
CCAGCAGGCGGTAGGCGGTCAGCTTGGGCAGCGAGTCGGAGATGCCGACCGTCAGGCGGGTGCGCGCGCTGTCGGCTTCGAGCAGCGCTTCTTGCATCTGTTCGCCCAGCAGGAAGATCTGGTCGGCGTAGGATAGCGCGAGGCGCCCGGCCTCGGTCAGAGTCAGGCGCCGCCCCTGCTGGGTGAACAGGGCCTTGCCCATGGACTGTTCCAGCTGCGCCAGCTGGGTGCTGACGGTCTGGATCGCCAGGCCGAGGCGCTCGGCGGCGCGCGTGATGCTGCCTTCCTTGGCAACCACCCAGAAGTAGTACAGGTGGCGGAAATTCGGAGGTGAGTGGTTCATTTCTTCTGTTTTTTGGAAGTAACTCTTCGATTATCTTCGCTTTTTCAATAAGGGCGCAAGTCCCATACTGGCGTCTGTCGGTTGAACAATTCAATAAACGGCAACTCAACAACAAGGGGAAATGAAAACATGAAGCACTTTAC
>QPLR01000483.1 GCA_003665935.1 Halobellus sp. Atlit-31R
GTGCTCCAGGTCGTCCGACACGTCGCTCGCGCCGTGGAAGTAGCCGCGCAGCGAGGCGTAGCGCTCGTCGCGCGCCACCTGCACCCGGTGCACCACGCGCCGCAGCGGCACGCCCATGGTCACCAGGGCGTGCGAGGCCAGCATCAGCGAGCTTTCCAGCGCTTCCGGCACCACTTCGGTGGCGCCGGCCCGCTTGAGCACGTCGAGGTCGCTGTCGTCGTGGCTGCGCACGATGACGGCCAGGTTCGGCGCCAGTTCGTGCACCAGGTGCAGCACCTTCAGCGCCAGGCGGGTGTCGGCAAAGGTGATCACCAGCGCGCTGGCGCGGTTGATGCCGGCCGCGATCAGGCTTTCGCGGCGCGCTGCGTCGCCGTAGGACACGTTGGCGCCGGCCGCCTGCGCTTCCTGCACCCGTTCCGGGTCCAGGTCGAGTGCGTACCAGGGCAGCTTTTCCTCGCTCAGGAGGGTTGCCAGGCTCTGGCCGCT
>QPLR01000484.1 GCA_003665935.1 Halobellus sp. Atlit-31R
GGTCTGGGCCGAGCGGCGCGCCTGCGACTCGGCGCCGGTCGTGTACGGGCGGTCTTTCAGGATGTCGAGGTAGAAGCCGCCCAGGTCTTCCGAGCAGAAGTTCTGCAGGCGCGCCACCACCGGGTGGAACTCGTAGCGCTCGAAGTGCGCGGCGATATCCTGCTGCAGCTTCGCGGTCTCGGCCAGTGCATAGCGGTCGATCTCGAGCAGCTCGGCCACCGGGACGGCGTGCTTGACCGGGTCGAAGTCCGAGGTGTTCGCCAGCAGGAAGCGCAGGGTGTTGCGGATGCGGCGATACGACTCGGTGACGCGCTTGAGGATCTCTTCGCCGATCGACAGCTCGCCCGTATAGTCGGTCGAGGCCACCCACAGGCGCAGGATGTCGGCGCCCAGGGTGTCCGAGATCTTCTGCGGCGCCAGCGTGTTGCCGAGCGACTTCGACATCTTCTTGCCGTTTTCATCGACCGTGAAACCGTGGGTCAAGAG
>QPLR01000485.1 GCA_003665935.1 Halobellus sp. Atlit-31R
GGGCCTGGCGCGCATGCGCGAGCAGTTCGGCGCGGACGAGATGAAACGCCTCGAGCGCGCGCTGGCGGGCTACCTCGGCCAGCAGGAGACGCCTCCGAGCCCGCACCAGCGCCCGAAGTTCCTGTACTTCCCGGGCCTGCCGGAAGGTCCCTACCACGATCCCCACCTGCACCCGTGGACGGCGCAGCTGCTCGATGCCTACGACGACATCCGCCTCGAAGCGCTCGCGGTGCTGCATGGCGGCGCCGGGTTGCAAGAGTTCCTCGAGTTCGCACCCGGCCAGAGCCGTGACGGCTACCTGGGCGGCAGCGCCGCGAAACCCTCGTGGGATGCGTTCTTCTTCTACCGCCACGGCCAGCGCTACGACGCCAACCACGCGCGCTGCCCCAAAACCTCGGCCGTCCTCGACAGCATCGAGCTGTGCCGGGTCGAGCGCCAGGCGCCGGAGATCTGCTTCTCGGTGCTGCAGCCGGGCACCCGGATCA
>QPLR01000486.1 GCA_003665935.1 Halobellus sp. Atlit-31R
GCCCGATGCCGCGGTGGCCAAGGTCAAGGAAATCCTGATCGCCGCTGGGCTGCTGTAACCAGCGCTATGCAGACGAGGTAATGGCCATGACAAACCCAGATGTGATTCTCGACGTCAAAGGACTCACGACATCGTTCCAGACCCCGGGCGGCACCGTCAACGCGGTCAACGATCTCAGTTTTTCGCTGAAAGCGGGCGAGACGCTTGCCATCGTTGGGGAATCGGGGTGCGGCAAATCGGTGACCTCGTTTTCCCTGATGCGCCTGCTGTCGCCGCAGGCCACGATCCGGGGTGAAGTCTGGTTGACCGGCCGTCACGGCGAGCGCCTGAATCTGCTGTCGCTGTCCGAGAAGGAAATGGATAGCGTGCGCGGAAACCAGCTCGGCATGATCTTCCAGGAGCCGATGACCTCGCTGAATCCCTTGCAGCAGGTCGGCGACCAGATCGCGGAGGCCATGCTCACCCATGGGATCTGCAACAAGGCC
>QPLR01000487.1 GCA_003665935.1 Halobellus sp. Atlit-31R
TGGTCGGCGGGGTCTCCGACAGCGGCGCGTTCTGCAGGCGCTCGTAGTCGTAGGTGAAGGGCTCGTAGTACTCGTCGATGGCAGGGAGGTTCGGGTTGGCGAAGATGTTGGCCAGGATCTTCAGGCGCGAGCCCTGACGCGGTTCGATCTTGCCGTCCGCCTTGCGCTTCCAGCCGCCGTTCCACTTGTCCTGGTTTTCCCACTCCTTCGGGTAGCCGATGCCCGGCTTGGTCTCGACGTTGTTGAACCAGGCGTATTCGACGCCGTCGCGGCTGGTCCAGACGTTCTTGCAGGTCACCGAACAGGTGTGGCAGCCGATGCACTTGTCCAGGTTCAGGACCATGCCGATTTGTGCTCTGATTTTCATTTCAATTCCTCATTCATCCTGGCGCGTCATGCATTCTTCGGTGCCGGCATCATGGCCAGCGCGGGTTCGCGTTCCTCTTTCGGCGCCTTCGGCTGCACAGCCGGTTTGCCGGTGTCGG
>QPLR01000488.1 GCA_003665935.1 Halobellus sp. Atlit-31R
GGGGTTCAGCAGGCAAGTCAGCATCCCCTGCAGGAACACCGGGCGGCTCGCCGGCGCCGCCCCTGCCGCCGGCAAGCCCACTCCCTCGCGCGTGCGCAGCAGGGTCCAGCCGATCCAGCCGATGTAGAGCGCGCCCGCCAGCAGCACCGCATTGAACAGCGGCGGCCACACCAGCAGGATCGCCGCCACCCCGAGCACGCCCATCAGGACGTGGACGGCCCCGCCCAGCATGATGCCGCCGACCGCGGCCAGGCCGGCGCTGTTTCCCCCGCGCAGGGCGCTGGCCATGACGAAGGCCATGTCCAGGCCCGGCAGCGCGATCACGCCGAACACCACCACGAAAAACAGGCCCAGGTGGGCAAAGTCAGCCATGTCGCTTTCCTTCTTATCGATGTCAAAGCTGCACGGTAAGGCCAAATCAGGACATAATCGGTCCTGATTTTTGAAAAGGTCGGGGATGACGACACCATTGACGCGGGTGCTGG
>QPLR01000489.1 GCA_003665935.1 Halobellus sp. Atlit-31R
TCTGGAGAAGGCGAAGAGCTGAGGGCTGCGCAACGGCCTTCGCCGGAACGACGGTTTCAAGCTCAGTGATGCTGATGTTTGAACCACTAGCCTGAAGACCGTCATCCCGGCGCAGGGTGGGATCCAAGTTCGCAGCATATCGCTGGCGCCCGCGCTCCCCCAAACGAAAAAAACCCCGCCAAAGCGGGGTTTAATCGAGCAATCCGAAGGGATTACTTGTTGACGGTACGGGTACCGACGACTTCGATTTCCACGCGGCGGTTCTTCGCGCGGCCGCTTGACGTTTTGTTGTCGGCTTCCGGCTGCGATTCGCCCTTGCCTTCGGTGTAGATGCGGGTTTCTTCCACGCCCTTGCCCTTCAGGTAAGCCTTGACGGCTTCAGCGCGGCGGATCGACAGCTTCTGGTTGTAGGCATCGGTGCCGATCGAGTCGGTGTGGCCGACGGCGATGATGACTTCCAGGTTCATGTCGCTCAGTTTCGACAA
>QPLR01000490.1 GCA_003665935.1 Halobellus sp. Atlit-31R
TTTGATAGCGGTTCCGTGTACTTACTACGATCCAACTACGCTGCAGTCGCCGTACAAAAGACCGATTTGTCCATCAGGACAAGCAAGACCATCTATGAACACGCAGGTCCGTATGCCTCAGCAAAGTGGACTCCTTCATGGTTTCCCTGGTTGACCATTCATGACGACATGTTGGTGCCGTATAACATCAAGGAAGTGATGATTCCCAAAGATTGATCGCTATCGCGATTAGCCAGCGAGCAGGCGGAAGAGTTCGATAGCGCAAGGCTTGCCGCCCAGGATCTAGACCGGCATCGTTTCCTCTGGCCGCAGGGTCAGCACCTTGACCCCGCTGCGCGTCACGGCCACGGTGTGCTCGAACTGCGCCGACAGTTGCCCGTCGACCGTGACCACCGTCCAGCCATCGTCTTCGGTGCGCACGGCCCTGCGCCCCTGGTTGAGCATCGGCTCGATGGTGAAGGTCATCCCCTCCCGCAGCACCAGGC
>QPLR01000491.1 GCA_003665935.1 Halobellus sp. Atlit-31R
CCCAGATACTGATCAATACCAGGTGTACCCAGTCGACTGCGACGGCCCAGGTGAAGTCGCCGGCAGCGCCGGCGTGGCTGACCATGCTGCGGCTGTAGAGCAGCACGCCGATCGCCCCGACACGGACTGCGGACGTCGCTACGGCTGCCTGGAAGCGCGCGCCGGCGGCGGTAGCCGCCGCCGCCACGACAAGCGCGGCAGCACCGATCATCCACGCGAGCCCGAAGTGCGTCCCCGTGATGAGTGACCGCACTGCGGGCCATGCTTCGGCAAGCGGGACTTCGGCCATCGACGCCGCCTCGATCCAGAGGATGGCGACATAGGCCAGCATCGCTGTGCCAGTTCCCGCCAGCAGGGCCGTCCGCAGGCGCGGCAGCATGGCGCACGCCCACGGGGAGGTCCTGGTGCGCAGCCAGAGCGTTGCGGCGCTGGCCCCGACCAGTCCGGCCAGCGACAGGTTCAGAAAAGCGGTGACGGCGCGTTG
>QPLR01000492.1 GCA_003665935.1 Halobellus sp. Atlit-31R
CGTGACCGGCCTGCGCATCAAGTCGACCGCCAACGGCGACACCAAGGACCTGGCCGTGCACGGCCTGTTCGTGGCGATCGGCCACAAGCCGAACACCGGCATCTTCGAAGGCCAGCTGGACATGCACAACGGCTATATCAAGACCCGTTCCGGCCTCGAAGGCATGGCCACCGCCACCAACGTGCCGGGCGTGTTCGCGGCCGGCGACGTGCAGGACCACGTCTACCGCCAGGCTATCACCAGCTCGGGCACCGGCTGCATGGCCGCGCTCGACGCGCAGCGCTACCTGGAAGCGCTGGAAGACGATCCGAAATGAGCGATCCGAAGTGAGCGATCCGAAATAAGGAGTAGCAGTACGATGGCGGGCATGAAAGACTTTTCCGAACTAAAGGGTTTGCGCGACAAGCTCAAGGAGGACGAGCGCCTGCGCGCCATCGAACAGGCCGCGCGCGAAAAGCGCGAGCGCATCGCCAAGGAACGCGCC
>QPLR01000493.1 GCA_003665935.1 Halobellus sp. Atlit-31R
TGCTGAACCTGCTCGACAAGGATCCGCCGTTCTCGAACCAGGCCTACTTCTTCCTGGCCGGGTACGACCCGAGCTACACCGATCCGCGCGGGCGCAACGCCTTCGTGAGCGTGAACCACTCGTTCCGCTAAGCGAGGGCCTATGCTGAGGAGCCTGTGTTTCGCGCTGGCGCTGGCCGGCGCCTCTGCGGCCGCCACGGCAGCGGACCTCGGCGGCACTGCCGCCGAGGTCCCCCCGAAGGGATCGCTGGTCATCATCGGGGGTGGCCTGCGCGCCGAGAATGCGGCGGTATGGGAGAAAATCGTGACCCTGGCCGGCGGCAAGGGCGCGCGCATCGCGGTGCTCCCGACCGCTGCCCAGAACCCGCAGTTCGAAGGGGACAAGGCAGCGGCCAACCTGAACCGCCACGGGGCCCGGGCCTTCGTGGTGCCGCTGGCGCCGCGACTGGCGGGCAGCGACGTGCGCAAGGCGGCCGACGATCCGG
>QPLR01000494.1 GCA_003665935.1 Halobellus sp. Atlit-31R
GCCGGCTCGCTTGGGCAGTGGATACAGAACATCGGCATCAGCGGCGATATGACGTCGGGCGCCGCTTTTACCTCCGCGGTCATCTGGATCGTTGCCCTGTTCCTGATCGCCACCATGATGCCGAACTCCCTCGAGATCATGCAGCGCTACCAGCCAGCACTTTATTTCGAACCGAAGGCCAAGCTGCCAGTGGAGGCCACGCCGAGCGACATGTCTATGGGGCGACCGCTGGTATTGACCTGGAATACCCGTTGGGCCTTTGTCATGGCAGCACTGTTCATATTCGGTACGCTTGGACTGAGCCGTCCAAGCGAATTCCTCTACTGGCAATTCTGAGCCATGAATCCATCACGTTATTGCCTTGTCTTCGCCGCCGCCGCGGTTGGCATCGCCGCAGTGATCGCGGCTTTCAATCATGTTACCGACCCTTAGTTGGTGTTCGATGTGCAGCGCGTTGCAGGCTTCAATGCACTCAAGCCTGCAG
>QPLR01000495.1 GCA_003665935.1 Halobellus sp. Atlit-31R
CGCGATTTCACCCGTCTCCAGGGTGACCGTGTGTTGACCGTACTGGAAGGTTTTCGAAACTTTGTTAAACATGGGTAATCCCTTTCTATTTGCCGACAGATTTTCAGGAGCTGTCGTTCACCTCACCACGAGCGGTTCTTACAATCCGCTAAAACTCAACAACAAGGAACAACGAAAACAAAAAATGCCCGCGACAGGTATCTGGCGCAGGCATTTCGTGACTAAATCGTCTTGACCAACGATTTACTTACGCAGGCCGAGCTTGGCGATCAGGTCGCGGTAACGGTTTGCGTCTTTGCGCTTCAGGTAAGCCAGCAGGCTCTTGCGGCGGTTGACCATCATGATCAGGCCACGACGCGAGTGGTGATCCTTCTGGTGTGCCTTGAAGTGGCCGTTCAGCTCGTTGATGCGTGCGGTCAGCAGTGCGACCTGGACTTCCGGCGAACCGGTATCGTTCTGGCCACGGGCGTTGTCCGCGATGAT
>QPLR01000496.1 GCA_003665935.1 Halobellus sp. Atlit-31R
TGAACAAATAGGTTGCGCGGTCGTCCCAGGGCGACAAACCCGGCGCTGGACCGAACGATGGTCGAGATTAGCTATTTTTCGCGCTCCAGCCTTGGCGTCAGGCTCGTTTTTGCGTGCATTGGCACGCATTCCCGCGCTCAGGACGGAGCTCGGGCGTGCGCACTTCCAAAGGTTCGGCCAGCCAGCACGAGGTTCGCGAACGCGAACAAGGTATGCAGCTGCGCAGTGTTCTTCGCCAGGCCGCGGTATCGCGTCTTGCGATGCCTGAACAGGTTTTTCAGCACATGGAACGGATGTTCAACCTTCGCGCGCACGCTGGCCTTGGCCTTCTCCAGTTTTTCCTTCACCCGGCCCAGCGGGTTCTTCTTCATGGCACGACGCGCGCTGCGCTTCATCGCGATGTGCCAAGTCACTGCCTTGGCCGCGTTCTCGGGCCGCTTGTCAGCGCCCTGGTAGCCGGCGTCACCGAACACCATCGTCTCG
>QPLR01000497.1 GCA_003665935.1 Halobellus sp. Atlit-31R
AGCGGGTCGCGATCAATGTCGACGACGCGTCGATCCTGGACAACGCCGGCCGGCAACCGGTCGACCGTCCTATCTGCGAGGACGGGCCGGCAGCCTACTTCACCAACTTGCCGATCAAGGCGATGGTGGCGGCGATGCGGGAACAGGGATTGAAGGCGGGGGTGTCGCAGACCGCGGGCACCTTCGTGTGCAACCACGTGTTCTACGGGCTGATGCATCACGCGGCAGGCAAGCCGGTCAAGGCGGGCTTCATCCATGTGCCTTTCCTGCCCGAGCAGGCCGAGGCGCGGCCGGACGATCCACCGTCGATGCCCCTGGACGACATCATCCTGGGCATCATGACGGCAGTGGAGACGGCGCTGAACGTGGAACGCGACGTGGCGCAGGCCGGCGGGGCGACCCACTGAGTCGCCCGCCGGGCTGCGCCAGTGCCGGGGGCAGGCCCCGGTCAGGCCATCAGGCGATTAACGCTTTTCCTGCAGT
>QPLR01000498.1 GCA_003665935.1 Halobellus sp. Atlit-31R
CCGTAATGGCCGCGCCGCGCGCCTGGCCCAGCAGCAGTGTCGACTGCGGGTTGACGTTCACAAATACTTTTTCGATGGCCGCGCAGGTGGGACCGTAGGCGGAGACGATTTCGCCGACGCCGTTCAGGATCACCTTGAGGCGCGGCGGCAGCGCTCCTTCGGTGCCGGTCTTGATGGTGCCGGACGCGATGTAGCGCAGTTTGCTGCCGTGTTTTTCAATGACGCCGAACCCCGTCGTACGCAGGCCCGGGTCGATGCCGAGAATAATCATTGTGGAATGATATACGGCTGGAGGGTGTTCGTGGGAAAAATACTGTGCAAAAACACAGTGGCGTTGCCTTTGCAGCAGTGGCGAACGTTAGTGGTTGGTTAGGGAAATTGGGTTCCCGCCTCCGCGGGAAGTCGTGGGCGCCAGTGGCGCGCACGACGCTCATAAGCAAACTCACAGAAACCACGTTCCCGCGAACTCAAACAACGTCGCCC
>QPLR01000499.1 GCA_003665935.1 Halobellus sp. Atlit-31R
TGTCCTTGTTGGTCTTGTCGAACTGGTCGCCCACGAAGGAGGCCACCAGCGGCTTGATGCCCCCGGAGCCGAAGGCGATCAGGAACAGGCCGAAGTAGAAGCCGTTCACGCTGTGCTCGAAGATGGCGAGGCAGGCGTGTCCCGCGCAGTAGATCAGGCTGAACCAGAAGATGGTGTTGTACTTGCCGAAGAAGCGGTCGGCCAGCCAGCCGCCCAGCAGGGGGAAGAAGTACACGCCCATCATGAAGGTGTGGAACACGTGCTTGGCTTCGCTGGGGCGCTCGGCCTCGGCGACGAACAGCAGCAGCGTCGAGATCAGGAACGGCGTCAGGATGTTGCGCATCCCGTAGAAGCTGAAACGCTCGCAACCTTCGTTGGCGATGATGTAGGGGATCTGCCGCGGCATGCGCGCGGCACTCTTGACTTCATTCACGGCTGGAGCGTTCATGGCGTCCTCGGAAAATCTAAACAGACGCGATCCT
>QPLR01000500.1 GCA_003665935.1 Halobellus sp. Atlit-31R
GTGATTGGATGAGATAGTTGAGGCTGTACCATGAATCCACCTTTATGCACTTGTCGAACCAGCTTAGCGGCAGGTCTACCTCCGCCTTTGTTCCAAATCAATCTTGGCTGCTTGTTCTGACGATTGCATAGGCCGTGACACGCGGTCAGCAGGTCGCCCGGCCTTACGATATGCCACGCAGGCGCCGCAGGCAGACGCCGAGGAAGAAGGCGAGGCTGCCGAGGATGAAGGTCAGCAGGAAGACTTCGGGCAGCAGCATCAGCGTGGTGAAGCGCTGCTGCGGGCTGCCCAGCACCAGCCCGACGCCGGCCCAGCCGGCCAGGGCCAGCGCCATCCCGGAAAAGAAATCGTCGGCCGGCGCCCTGGTCTGCCCGGCCAGCACCGCGAGCGCCATCCCGAGCAGGACCGCCGCCCCGACGTAGCCGGGAACGAACCACAGGGCCAGGCCGCACAGGGCAAAAGCCAGCATGCCGAGCGCCAGC
>QPLR01000501.1 GCA_003665935.1 Halobellus sp. Atlit-31R
GAAAACGGCGAGCAGTACCTGCAGGTGCAGTTCACCCTGCAGGTGGCGGGCGCCGAACAGGCGACCCTGGTCAAGGACAACATGGCGATCGTGCGCAACCGCGTGCTGCTGCTCCTGTCGGGCAAGAAGGCATCGGAGATCAGCACGGTCGAAGGCAAGCAGCAGCTGGCCGCCGAAATCCAGGCCATCGTCCAGCAACCTTTCGAGAAGGACGGCGACGAGCAGGACGTCACCGACGTCTTGTTTACCTCGTTCATCATCCAGTAAGCTTGACGTACCATGGCTGATAATTTTCTCTCACAGGAAGAAGTCGATGCCCTCCTCAAAGGGGTAAACGGCGATCAGGACGACATTGCCGCGCCTGAAGACACCTCGGGAGTCCGCACCTATAACCTGGCAACGCAGGAGCGGATCGTCCGCGGCCGCATGCCGACGCTCGAGATCATCAACGAGCGTTTCGCCAGGTATCTGCGGGTTGGCCT
>QPLR01000502.1 GCA_003665935.1 Halobellus sp. Atlit-31R
TATCGGCGGATGCTGTGTACCTGCTTGCAGCCTTTGGCCACCGCGACCAGGACGTTGCGCCTGTCAGCGGGCAACTGGCGGCGCGTCGTTCCTCACCTCGAGCAGCTTATTGAAGAGCACGCGGTAATGCACCACCGCATTGCGCAGCTCTTCAGTGGTGGCTTCGCCGCGCGCATCGCGAGCGGCAATGAATTGGGCAGCACGGTAATTCTCTACAACCGCGGGGTGGTCGACCGAAATGTCGGCCGCACGATGTTCAAAATCGGCCATTGGATATCCGCGTGTCGTCATGAGCTCGCGAACCAGTTGATCGGCCTGGGCGACGACGCCTCTTGGATCATCGATGAAACCGGCCTGCAGATTTACCCACGCCTGACTGAACCTGGAAGCGTCGGCTGGTGATAAGGGCACGATCGTGAGCTTTCCAACACGCTCTTCGCGCGCCTTCAACTCCGATTCGGCTTTTGCCCGGCTTCCAACTT
>QPLR01000503.1 GCA_003665935.1 Halobellus sp. Atlit-31R
CGCCTACCGCACGCTGGGCCAGGCTGCGCTCAAGGCCTATTACTTCAACCGCACTGCGATCGCCCTGGCGCCGAAGCATGCCGGCGCCTGGGCCAGGCCCGCCGGGCATCCGGACGATCGGGTACTGGTGCATGCGTCCGCGGCGTCGAGCGCCCGTCCGGCCGGCACCGTCATCGCCAGCCCGAAAGGCTGGTACGACGCCGGCGACTACAACAAGTACCTGCCCAGCTCGGGCATCTCGACCTATACGCTGCTGGCGGCCTACGAACACTTTCCCGCATGGTTCGAGCGCCTGGACGTGAATATCCCCGAATCCGGCAACGGCGTGCCGGATGTGATCGACGAGGCCATGTGGAACCTCGAGTGGATGCTGAGCATGCAGGACCCGGCCGACGGCGGGGTCTACCACAAGCTCACCAATCTCACGTTCGATGGCATGGTCATGCCGCACCTGGCCATGAAGGCGCCGCGCTACGTGGTCG
>QPLR01000504.1 GCA_003665935.1 Halobellus sp. Atlit-31R
GCAATAGTGCGCCGGCGCCGGCCGCGGTCGAAGACACGCTGTGCGCGCTGCAGAGGGTGGGCCGCAATGCGACCAGGTACAACTTCGACCTGTCGAAGGTCGTCACCACCGGGAACTCGGCCGGCGGCCACCTGGCGCTGACCACCGCCATGATCCCGGGCGACTCGCCGTTCACCAACCAGTGCGCCGCCAACGAGCCCACCTGGGCCGGGCCGTACCAGAACCCGGCGCCGAAGGTGGCGGCCGTGGTCAACTGGTTCGGCATCACCGACGTGGCCGACATGCTGCAGGGCCCGAACGTGCGCTCGTATGCGGTGGCCTGGTTCGGCAGCATGCCGGAGCGCCTGCAGCTGGCGCGCGCGCTGTCGCCCTTGAGCTACGTGCGCGCAGGCAGCCCGCCGGTGTTCACGGTCCATGGCGACGCCGATCCGCTGGTGCCCTACGCGCACGCGGTGCGCCTGAAAGCGGCCCTCGACCAGGCC
>QPLR01000505.1 GCA_003665935.1 Halobellus sp. Atlit-31R
CCGCCGCCCGGCGCCACGGGATCGCGGTCGTGCGCGTCACCCACTATTCCCCGCATTCGGTGGCCGAGTTCACGGTCGGCCTGCTGCTGGCGGTGAACCGCAAGATCGCCCGCGCCAGCGCGCGCACGCGCGACGGCAATTTCGACCTCGAAGGACTGATGGGCGTCGACCTGCATGGGAAAACGGTGGGCGTCATCGGCACCGGCAAGATCGGCGCCATCTTCGCGCGCATCATGGCCGGCTTCGGCTGCGAGATCCTCGGGCACGATCCCTTCCCGAACCCCGCGTTCGAGGCGATCGGCGGCAGCTACGTGGCAGTGGACGAGCTGCTCGCGCGCAGCGACGTGCTGTCCCTGCACTGCCCCCTCACCCAGGCCAACTGGCACATCATCGATGCCCGGGCCCTGGCGCGCGCCAAGCGCGGCAGCATCCTCGTCAACACCAGCCGCGGGGGCCTGGTCGATACCGAAGCGGCCATCGAA
>QPLR01000506.1 GCA_003665935.1 Halobellus sp. Atlit-31R
GGCGCGCGACTGGAGCGTGTACGGCTCGCTGGGCCACGGTCTGCAGCATGGCGGCATCGCCGAGATGGGCACCGCCAACGAAGACACCGTGCTGGCGCCGGGCCGCTCGAAGCAGGTGGAGCTGGGCGTCAAGGGCGTGGTCAACAACGCCGTCATGCTGTCGGCGGCCGTGTTCGACATCAAGCAGGGCCTGGAATACGTCAACGCCGCCAATGTCTTCGTGCGCGCCGGCCAGCAGCGCCACCGCGGCGTGGAATTCGCTGCGCAGGGCAAGCTCAATGCAGACCTGAACTACAGCCTGTCGCTGATGGCGCTCGACGCCAAGCAGACCGGCACCGGCGACGCCGGCGTGGAGGGCAAGCGCGTGACCAACGTGCCGGAATTGCGTTCGACGGCCTGGGTGGAATATGCGGTGCCGGCGGTCAGCGGCCTGAAGGTGGACGCGCTGTGGCAGTATTCGGGCAGCAAGGCCTTCGACCCGG
>QPLR01000507.1 GCA_003665935.1 Halobellus sp. Atlit-31R
CTTCATGACACCGAACTGATTGCACACCGCTTCCTCGGGGTCGGAGATGAGTTCGAAGGGCAGGCCCAGCTTGCCCTTGAAGTTCTCGTGCGAGCGCAGGGAGTCGCGGCTGATGCCGTAGATCTCGGTGCCGGCGGCCTGGATTTCCGGATAAGCCTCGCGGAAGGCGATGCTCTCGGTGGTGCAGCCTGGCGTGTTGTCCTTGGGGTAGAAGTACAGCACGGTGTACTTCGCCGGCCGCCCGGCCAGCTCGAAGGTCCGGCCGCTCGTCATGGGAGCGGAAAAGTTGTCGACGGTTGCTGCGGTTTGGCTCTCGGCCACGGGGCTCTCCTGGTGTCATGGCTGCTGTACGGCAGCGGATACCAGAATGATAATCGTCGCAGCCGCGCCTTGCTAGTCTTGTAAAGACTGTTCTATCACCGCGATATGGCGCGGGTTTTCATTTCTTCAAGATGCGAAATGGAAATATTTTATAGATCAGC
>QPLR01000508.1 GCA_003665935.1 Halobellus sp. Atlit-31R
GCGGGCGCGGCCTCCTGTTCGGCAATCCGCACTATCCCTGGACCACCACCGACCGCTTCTACCAGGCCCACCTGACGGTCCCGGGCCGCTACGACGCCATGGGCGTGATCATCGGCGGCGTGCCGGCGATCGTCATCGGCTTCAACAAGGACGTCGCCTGGAGCCACACCGTCACCACCGCCAACCACTTCACGACCTTCCGGCTGGCGCTTGACCCGACCGACCCGACCGGCACCACCTATCTATATGATGGCGAGCGCCGCAAGATGACGTCGAAGACGGTCACGGTCGAATCGCTGCAGCCGGACGGAACGACGGCGCGGCGCAGCAAGACCTTCTATTTCAGTCACCAGGGCGCCGTCATCGTGCGCGCGTCCGCCGGCCTGACCTGGACCGCCAGCGCCGCCCACGTGCTGGCCGACCCCAACCGCTACAACACCCGCATGATCGAGCAGTGGCACGGCATCGGCACGTCGAACAG
>QPLR01000509.1 GCA_003665935.1 Halobellus sp. Atlit-31R
CTTGAAACGCGAGAAACCGTAGGCGTTGGCGGCCTCGATTTCACCGTGCGGCACCGAGCGGATCGCCCCGGCGAAGATCTCGGTGGTATAAGCGCAGGTGTTGAGCGTCAGCGCCAGGATGGTGCAGTTGAGCCCGCTGCGGAAAAACGCATTGAGAAACTCGCTGCCGCGCACGATCTCGAGGCTATACATGCCGGAGTAGAACACCAGCAGTTGCACGTACAGCGGCGTACCGCGAAACACATAGGTGTAGAGCCACACCGGGAAACGCACCCAGCGAAGGGAAGAAACGCGCGCCACCGCCATCGGGATCGCCAGCAGCCCGCCCATCACCACCGAGGCAATCAGCAGCCACAGCGTGATCGCCACGCCGGTGAAGCGGTAGCCGTCACTCCACAGCAGCGACTGCCAATACTGTTGCAGGATCTCGATCATAGTTCGGCCCTCTTGACGCCCAGTGAGTAACGCCGTTCAAGCCACA
>QPLR01000510.1 GCA_003665935.1 Halobellus sp. Atlit-31R
GGTGAAACAGCCTCCAGGTAGGCCGACAACGCGATAACACAGATAAACTTCAAGAGGGAATTACCATGGCGACTGGCACTGTAAAGTGGTTCAACGATGCAAAAGGTTTCGGCTTCATCACCCCGGACGGCGGCGGCGAAGACGTCTTTGCACACTTCTCGGCCATCAATTCGCAGGGCTTCAAGTCGCTGCAGGAAAACCAGCGTGTGACGTTCGAAATCACTGCCGGCCCGAAGGGCAAGCAGGCATCGAACATCCAGGCGCAAGCCTGATACGCCACTGTCCGCATCAGGCGGACAGGCCAGCGAAGGGCACGTCATCGACGTGCCCTTTGTCATTTCAGGCCCAGCCCTGCAGCACCGTCAGCAGGGCCGCTCCCACCAGCACCGCGCCGACCGCGCGCGCCGCCGCCAGCCCGGCGCGCGGATTGCCCGACAGCCAGCGCTGGGCGCGCAACGCGCCGACCGCCACCGCGCCGTAC
>QPLR01000511.1 GCA_003665935.1 Halobellus sp. Atlit-31R
ATACTCTATTTGCTTGAGCTCAGCTTTAATACTCCCCTGGGGGCCAATAAGATTTAGCCCAGGCATCAGAGTGTCTATATAAGCGAAGAAACTCATGACGGCGCCGGCAATCCTCCTAACTTGATTGACCCCACGTACCTTGGTGTCAGGCTTATCTAATCTTTTCTCTTCTAAAAGATAACTGACGAATGCAACGAAATCAGCATCTTCTAGTTCGAAAAGTTCGCGCTCACTGTCATAACACCACCGAAGCAATGGACTTAAATTTTTGGCCCAGGCTAATAAAGTTCCACCCTGGTTTCTTCTCGACCTTCCTTTTTTAAAGCCTTGTAGCAGGTACAAGTTTGCAAGCCAGCACGGCGAGCCATCAGGCCAGAGCAGCTGCACAATGTTGTCTCCTGGCACGAATTTGACACCGTCTCGGCCAAGCGACCACGGAAACATGAACTCCTCAGGAGTGAGGCAGTAGAGCTTCTTACTG
>QPLR01000512.1 GCA_003665935.1 Halobellus sp. Atlit-31R
TACATGAAGAAGGTGATCGCGGGACGTGCCGGCGAAGGCGAGCAGGTGGGCGAGGTCGTCCATGGATACGTCGACTCCTGGGTCGCGCCGGAGCCGGACAACCCGCTGCGCTTCAGGGGCGAGACCTATGTGCTGGTCGGCCGCATCACCTACTCGTCGGCGGTCCTGTTCAGCAACGCCATGCAGGACTTCGGATTTGCGAAACTGGCCGGTGCGGGCGGCTATGCGCGCACCCGCCAGACCGGCGGCGTCATGAACATCCGGCTGCCGAACACCGGCCTGGAAATCAGCATCCCGCGTTTCGTGCTCGACCGTCCGTCGGGCAGCCGCGAGCCGGCGCTGGTGCAGCCTGACCTGATCCTGCCGGACAGCCCGCTGGACCGCCGCGTCACCGTGAACGCGCTGCTCGAGCGTATCGGCGGCAGCAGGGGCGGGCAGCCTTGAAGCGCTGCTAGTCGGCCAGCGCCGCCACCACCGGCG
>QPLR01000513.1 GCA_003665935.1 Halobellus sp. Atlit-31R
GGTCGACCGCGCCGCCCAGCATGTAGGCCAGGATCGCCGCCGCGATGAAGGGCGACAGGATCGGCCCCAGGGAGTACAGCAGCAGCGCGACCGCGAGCCAGAGCGCCAACCAGAATGCGGATTGTTTTTGCTCCGGGCTCAGGAAAAATGGCATGCGTATTCTTGTTGTCTTTGCGGTTTTGCCAACGATTCAGGCCGAAATGACCTCGAAACGGGGTTGGGCGGGACTGGTTTGCTAAAATAGCGGATTGACCAGGTTTGGGTCTGCCGCCTTCTATTTTACCGCCTCCGCTGCCAAATACCATGAGCCAACCATCTAATGTTTCCCTCTCCTACCGTGACGCCGGTGTCGATATCGATGCGGGCGATGCCCTGGTCGAAGCGATCAAGCCCCTCGCCAAGCGCACCATGCGCGAAGGCGTCCTCGGCGGCATCGGTGGTTTCGGCGGTCTGTTCGAGATCAGCAAGAAGTTCAAGGAG
>QPLR01000514.1 GCA_003665935.1 Halobellus sp. Atlit-31R
GTTCTGGGCCACGAAATCGACCTTGCCCTTGAAGTCCTTGCCAACGATTTCCTGTACCCGCTTGTCGCCAAGCGTCATTTCCCAGTGCGCGGTCATGACGTCGACGCCCAGCAGCAGGCCGGCGTCGACCATGTCCTGACCTTTGGTCCAGAGCGCCGTGCCGGAGCCCTGCCAGGTGTCGCCGCCATCGAGCAGCAGCGCGCCGGGGCGCTCGGCCTTCATCTTCTTGACGAGGGTGGCCAAGTGGGCGAAGCCGCCGACCTTGCCGTACACCCACCATAGCAGCAGGAAGCAGATCGCGATCTTCAGCGGCGCGGTATAGGTTTCCAGCTTCCTGATCGATTCCATGCCGTGCACGATGAAGTACATCTGGATCGCCCAGAAGCCCAGGAAGCAGGCCAGCTGGCCGAGGTTGATGCCAAGTCCCGGCAGGGGTTCGCCGCCGATCGGGCTGCCCGTCAGCACGCCGAGCAGCGTGTA
>QPLR01000515.1 GCA_003665935.1 Halobellus sp. Atlit-31R
CTGGTAGCTGTTCTCGGCATTCTCATTGGCGCGCAGGGCCGCTTCCTCTTCTGGCGTCATCTTGTGGCCGGCCGACTCGTGCACGCGCACCAGCACGTCGTTGGTGAAGGTGCGCAGCGCATCCCAGTCGTACATCGTCTCCTGGCGACGCGGCACCCAATCCTCGCCGCGCAGCTCGCGCTCTTTCGCGCTGAACTTGCGGCCGACGGTGACCATCATCAGGCCGGACTGCAGGTGCATCTTGCGGCGCATGACCGGTGACAGCAGGCCGATGCCCAGGACGTCGTATTCGCTTTGCAGCGTACGCAGGAAGGCGCTCACGCGCTCTTTTTCTGCCGGTCGATCGACTTCGGCTGCGCTCGAGTACTCTGGGAAGGTGAGAATCGTCAGGCCGTTCTGGTGGCGGCGCGCCATCGCGCTGCGGACGCCTGCCAGCGTGTCGGCCGTGACGTCGTCGCGGCTGATCATCGACAGGCGGT
>QPLR01000516.1 GCA_003665935.1 Halobellus sp. Atlit-31R
ATCGCCACGGTGTTCCGGCCAGCAACTGCGTCGTTCCCGCGAAGGCGGGAACCCAATCTCGCCAGCGTCTACTTCGCCTTGGCGTACACCTCCAGCGCCGCCATCGCCTCGTCGCGACCATGAAAAAAGCCGCCCGGAGGCGGCTTCGATTGCAGCAGTCGGTGCTTACTGACCGCGCTTGGCGCGCGCCTTGGCGGCGATGCGCATGCGCAGTGCGTTCAGCTTGATGAAGCCGCCCGCATCCGCCTGGTTGTAGGCGCCGCCGTCTTCGTCGAACGTGGCGATGTTCATGTCGAACAGCGAATCGGTCTTCGAGTCGCGCGACACCACGATCACGTTGCCCTTGTAGAGCTTCACGCGCACCCAGCCGTTGACGGTTTTCTGGGTGTGGTCGATCAGGGTCTGCAGCGCGACGCGCTCCGGCGCCCACCAGTAGCCGTTATAGATCAACGAAGCGTAGCGCGGCATCAGGTCGTCCT
>QPLR01000517.1 GCA_003665935.1 Halobellus sp. Atlit-31R
TGACCGGCGACACCAGCTGGGTGGAACGCTCCGGCTGGGACGAATTCATGGCCTACGAACGCATGGTCAGCGGCGCCTTCAACCGGCGCAAGCTGGTCGCGCTGTGCACCTACTGCCTGGACAAGTGCAATCCTTCGGACGTGCTGGACGTCTGCCGCCACCACCAGTTCGCGCTGGCGCGCCGCGACGGCGACTGGGACCTGCTGGAGAGCTCCTCGCTGAAGGTCGCCAAGGACCGCCTGCTGCGCATGAACGGCGAACTCGAGGAACGCGTGGCCGCCCGCACCGCGGCCCTGAACCAGGCCGTGCATGCACGCGACGAGTTCCTGGCCATGCTCGGGCACGAGCTGCGCAATCCGCTGGCGCCGATCCGCACCGCCGCTGAACTGATCCGCAATTGCGCGCCCGCCGGCTCGGTGATGGCCGACAGCGCGGCGGTCCTGACGCGCCAGGCCAGCCACCTCACGCGCCTGGTGAAA
>QPLR01000518.1 GCA_003665935.1 Halobellus sp. Atlit-31R
CGTGATGCCCGGGCCGTCGTCCTGCACGTGCAGCTCGATGCGGCCGGCGGCGTCGCGCGCCGGGAAGATGCGGATGCTGCCCGGCTCGCGGCTGGCGTAGCGCACCGCATTGTTCAGCAGGTTGAGCAGCACTTCGTGCAGGTGCAGCGGGTCGAAGCGCACCGCACTTTGCCCGGGGTCGCCTATATAAACTATATCATCGGCCAGGCCATGGGTCTCGCAGAATTCGGCTTTCAGCTCGGAGAGAAAAGCGGCCAGCTGGAGCGGCTCGCCGTTCGGCTGCACCTTGCGCGACAGCTGCAGGATGTCCTCGACCATGCGGTTCACGCGCGTCACGTTGTCGCCCACGATTTTCAAGAGGCGCACCTCGGCCGGGCCGTGCAGATCTTCCGCCAGCAGCGCGGTGGCGTGGCCGATCGCCGACATCGGGTTGCGCACCTCGTGCGCGATGCTGGCGTTCAGGCTCCCCATCGAAGCCA
>QPLR01000519.1 GCA_003665935.1 Halobellus sp. Atlit-31R
GCCAGGCGGTCGAAGCGGTCAATGCCATCCACCAGCAGATGATCCGGTCCGGCGCCGTCGATTAAGTCGGTGCTACGTGTCGGAATGTTTCAGCGCTGCGCAATCGGCCTGAATGGTGCTACTCTTCCGTGATTCCGCCTTGCGCTTGCCGCGCAGGGGACTCCGACCTTTTAATTTACAGGGTTCGAACAGAATGATGAAAACGAAGATCGCGCTGGCAGTGCTGCTGGCGAGTTTCGCGCTGGCGCCCGCCGGCGCCAAGACCACCAAGCCCGCCAAGGGCAAGGCGAAAGCCGCCAAGGTGGTCAAATCGAAAACGAGCAAGGCCAAGGCACCGGTCAAGAAGGGCAAGCCGGGCGCGAAGGCTGCCGGTGCGGCTGTCGCGGCCGCTGCCACCGCTGCTGTTGCGGCTCCGGTCGCCGCCGCCCCGGTGGCGAACGCGAACGAGAAACGCCTCGACCGCCGCTTCGATTCGATGA
>QPLR01000520.1 GCA_003665935.1 Halobellus sp. Atlit-31R
AGCCATCCTTATGGTAGCGGGCAGATAATGTTCGCGTGACGTCATTATGCTTAACCAGTCCGTAACCGAAACCATTTCCCTTTGCCTTGTGTTTAATAGAATACATATAAAGGTATTCCCACAATTTTGGCGTGAGGGTATATTTCGGTGAGACCGTAGGTTCAAGTATATCACCCAAAGTAGGCCGGTTCTCCGGGTAATAGTTTTCGACGTCTTTTAAAGAAAAGCCTTCGTGAACACCGAGATCTTTACGGAACCCAACGAGTACAATTCTCTCGCGATGTTGGGGGACAAAGTGTTTGCCGTCGATAATTTTAGGGTCTTTTGAACCTGCATACTCTGAATCTGCAACCCAATAGCCGAGCTCGTCAAGCGCCTTCATAATGACCTTGAAGGTTTTGCCTTTGTCGTGACTTTTTAGATTTTTTACGTTTTCGAGTACGAATGCCACAGGGCGTTTCGAAGCGATGATGCGCGCG
>QPLR01000521.1 GCA_003665935.1 Halobellus sp. Atlit-31R
CAGCTGTTCTTTTTTTGGCAGCTCGGTCACGGTCTTGGCGTAAAATTCCGGATAAACAAATGTTCATCGATGCTAGATAAATGTTTTGCAACTGTCAAACAATCTTCGCACCCTGTATCTACCCGTCAACAATACACCGCTTAATTTATTTTTTAAACCAATAAATCGAGAAGAAAAATGGTATTTGCCATACATATTGGCTCTCATGCATAGTTATAATATTCCGGCTGATATGTGCCCCTTGCTTACTGTTCTGTAGCAAAGCCTCAGTGGCAAATCTTCCAGCCTCCTCACACCAGCTCCCGATTCCGCATACAAGGACGACCATGTTCAGCAATACCCCATTCGAAGCAGCAGAAGTCATCAAGGCCCGCAAGCCCGGTTTCGCACCGCGCGCCGCACTGATCCTGGGCTCGGGCCTGGGCGTGCTGGCCGAGCAGATGCTTGATGCGGTGTCGATCAGCTATGCCGACCTGCCG
>QPLR01000522.1 GCA_003665935.1 Halobellus sp. Atlit-31R
TCGACGCCAAGTTCCCCAAGGAGCAGTACGAGCGCCTGCTGGAAGCGGCCGAGACCGCAGACGCCGAAGGCGTGGCGCGCCATGGCGCTGAACTGGAACGCGCGGTGCGCCTAGAGGCCAAGACCATCTGCGAAAAATACGTGTCGCCGCCGCAGACGACCGACTTCGCGATCCTGTTCCTGCCCACCGGAGGCCTGTACGCGGAAGTGATGCGCCGGCCCGGCCTGGCCGACGACCTGCAGCGTTCGCTGCGCGTGACGATTGCCGGCCCCTCGACCTTGACGGCGCTGCTCAACAGCCTGCAGATGGGTTTCCGTACGCTGGCGCTGGAAAAGCGCTCGTCCGAAGTGTGGCAGGTGCTGGGGGCAGTCAAGACCGAATTCACCAAGTTCGGCGACGTGCTGGCCACCACCAAGGCGACGCTGGAAAAGGCGGCCAAGAACATCGAAAGCGCCGAGGTGCGCAGCCGCCAGATGGCA
>QPLR01000523.1 GCA_003665935.1 Halobellus sp. Atlit-31R
CTCTTGCCATCCTCGGCAAACGTCCAGCCTTGCGCCAGGTCGCCGGAAATTTTTTCGAGACCGACGTCGTACAGGGTCAGGGTGCTGAAATACTTGTTATAGAAGCTGAAGCCCGCGGGTGCAGTCAGCGGATTGAATTTCTGGGCGTTGCCGGCAGCTCCCACATCGAAGGCGCCGGTAAATACCTGCTCGGCGGCACCCGCACTTGCGGCCAGTCCCGGCATCACTGCCAAGGCAGTAGAAAAAATGGCTTCACCAATTTTTCTCTTCAAAATCACGGTGTCTCCTCTTCTCGGTGATCCTGGACCTGTTATCTGGTCGGCCCATTACTTCAAGGACTGCTTCCACCGGCCGATGCATCGGCTCTTCTTCTGTCGTTTTGGGTCTCGCATCGCCGGCGCGGCGCGCAAGTCCCCCTTGCGCTTCTTATTGCGCAATAGTGCACTGCCAAATACGCCGCTACTGCCGGGCTATATTT
>QPLR01000524.1 GCA_003665935.1 Halobellus sp. Atlit-31R
CTGCAGCCACTGGAAGTGCTCGAGCAGTTCGGCCGCCTCCACGCTCAGGGAGGAGGCGAGGTTCTTGGGCGTGTGGAACTGGTCCCAGTCGCGCTCGTCCACGAAGGCGCGGACGAGCTCGCGCAGGCGCGTCAGTTCACTGTCCGCGGCGTTCGTCACGGACCTGGTCCCCGTCGATGTAACCGCTCAGCACGCGCGCCTGTTTCGGGGCGATCTCGTCGAAGCTGCTGACCGTGATGCCGAGGTCGCGCAGCAGGCCGTCGTGCACGCCGTAGACCCAGCTGTGGATGGTCAGCGGCTGGCCGCGTTCCCAGGCGTCGCGCACGATGGTGGTCTGGGCCACATTGATGACCTGCTCGGCCACGTTCAGCTCGACCAGGCGGTTGACGGCGGCGCGGCCGACCACGTTGCCCAGGTACTTGCCGTGCTTGTCGCGTACGTCGCGCACGTGGCCGAGCCAGTTGTCGGCCAGGCCCAC
>QPLR01000525.1 GCA_003665935.1 Halobellus sp. Atlit-31R
TGAACGACATCATGGCCGAGATCTCGAGCGCCAGCAGCGAACAGGAACAGGGCATCGGGCAGATCAACCAGGCCATCAGCGAGATGGACACCGTCACGCAGCAGAACGCCGCCCTGGTGGAAGAGGCTGCGGCGGCGGCCCAGTCGCTGCAGGAACAGTCCAGCGGCCTCGTCGAGACCGTCAGCGTGTTCAAGATCCGGGAGCAGGATGCGGGACGCCACGCAGGCAGCGCCGCAAGCCGCCCTGCCCTGCTCCACGGCAAGCGCGCGCCGGCGGCTCTCTCCTTCGCCTGATCGCGCTCCTTCCTGTCGGCGGTTAAAATATACGCCGTATAAATAGGAGGGCTGCATGATCACGGGACACATTTTCATTGCCACCAGCCTGGACGGCCACATCGCACGGCCCGACGGCGACATCGATTGGCTGCTTCAGCGCGACGATCCGGCCGAGGACCACGGCTACCGCGACTTCATCGCGG
>QPLR01000526.1 GCA_003665935.1 Halobellus sp. Atlit-31R
GTACGGACTTCCGAACGAGTGTCCAAGGTCGCCTTGGGCTGACGCGTGGGTCCGAATTGGTACGGTATTTGGTCGTCAGGTCCGAGTAGTGCGACCCCTCCAGGTAGTGGTGTCGCCTGGACTGTTGAAGATACCGACGTCTTCCCAAAAGCATTGGTTATAACGGCACGGTTGTCTGTACAGGCCTGCTTTCGTCAAATACCTGTCTTTCTAGCAACTTTAATCGCATTGACAGA
Source organism: Halobellus sp. Atlit-31R (assembly GCA_003665935.1). GTDB lineage: Archaea > Halobacteriota > Halobacteria > Halobacteriales > Haloferacaceae > Haloquadratum. Next base: position 237 of record QPLR01000526.1, read on the forward strand.
CTGTCGTCATGCGCTCTCGGGCTAAAAGATAGGCGCGCACAATTGAAGCAAAAAAATACCTAAAAACAAGAAAATGCTAAAATGATATCCATTGCACCGGTGAAATATATGCAGCTATAGAGCACCGTCTAGGAGACAGGCGCCGGGAGCAGAGGCTTGCAATAAAATCATGTGTTTTGTCGGGTTTTCGCAGAGAAACATCTCGCTGAGCCCCGATTAGATACCTTTTAGATATTATTTCA
>QPLR01000527.1 GCA_003665935.1 Halobellus sp. Atlit-31R
AGCAGATTGAGTATGCGGCGCTGGACGATGACTGAGACACGATCCGGTAGCCAATCTAGCCGCGGCGCTCCAATGCGATTGGTCTGCTATCGACCCAAAGCGGACTTTGCTCGGCGAGGGGCGAAGCCCTTGGCTTAGAAGTTTATGGTCGTGATACCCGAAGACGGAGAAGGTAGGCACTTCGCCCGTTGTCGTAATTCCAAGCATCAGTTTGCTCCACCTTAGTCCAGCGCGGATGCTCTGGGTCACGGGACAACATCTTTCCGCAAGATGAAGCGATCCAAGGTGTGTCGTCGCGGGCTATGCTCGTGATTTCCCATGTGTTGAACATGTCCGGCATGCCGATCTCGTGCACAAGCCGATCCTTGTACATGAAAGGATCAAGCGCGAGTCCAATTTTGCCTTCTACCCATGCGCCAATTCGAGCGAATTCCGGAGGCCGATATTCCTGGAAGGCTGCTAGACCGAAGTCGACTGC
>QPLR01000528.1 GCA_003665935.1 Halobellus sp. Atlit-31R
ATGGCGGTAAAGACTTCCTGAATGCTCTCGCCACCGGCTTGCATCGCCTCCGACACCATCGAGGTATCGATCGAGGCCGGGAGCATGCGGCTGTAGAAGCTCATCTGGCGCGCATCCTTGAGCCATGTGGCCGACGAATAGACAACGGCTTTCGCGGCGTTGGCCACCGAGGTGCACACCGAACCCAGCTGCGAGGTGTCGCCGGCCGCGATGTGCGATTCGTCGAAGATCACGATGCATTTCGGCGCGATCGACTTGATCCACTCGCTCTTGTCCGAATCCTCGCCCTTGCTGAACTGCGAGTAGGTGCAGAAGACCAGATTCGGGTTGTCGAAGCCTTCCAGGCCGAACTGGAAGTTCTCGGTGAACTTCTTGCGGGTGACGCCGCTTGCGATCTTGTCGAGGTTTTCAGAGAACTGGTCGACTACCTGGGCGCTGTGGTTCAGCACCATCGGACGCAGCTGCGTGTGCAGGCCA
>QPLR01000529.1 GCA_003665935.1 Halobellus sp. Atlit-31R
GCAGATCCGCACGGTGGCCGGCGTACCCGCGGTGCAGCTGCCCGGCAGTGCGCGCGACGTGCTGCGCGCCGACGACGTCGACAGCGTCTACTTCCAGATCAGCGGCCCGGACGGTGCCCACCTCGACGGCGACCGCGACCTGCCGCGCCCACGCGTCGGCGACGAGCGCGCGCGCAGCGGCGCGGTGGTGTTCCGCAACGACACCATCCACGGCACGCCGGTACGGATCGCCTATTCCTGGGTCAACCTCGATCCGCTGGACGCGCGCGCCGGCAGCCTGCCCGCCGGCCTGGCCCTGGTCCAGGTCGCGGAGACCCTCGACAAGCGCGCCCACCTGGCCAACGAGATCATCAAGGGCGTGATCCTGCCCCAGTTCATCATCCTGCCGGTGATCCTGGCGCTGGTCTGGTTCGCCCTGTCGCGCGGCCTGTCGCCGCTGGCCGAGCTGCAGGAGCGCATCCGCGCGCGGCCCCAGGC
>QPLR01000530.1 GCA_003665935.1 Halobellus sp. Atlit-31R
TTGCGCGAGGTGAATGCGATGCGCAAGGCCCCGCTGTCGACGGCCGAATTGGCGGCCGCCCGCGATGCGCAGGTGCTGTCGCTGCCGGGAGCCTTCGAGACCAATGCCGACATCGGCGCCAGCCTGGCCGAGAGCTTCGTGTACGGCCTGCCGCTGGATTACTACGCGCGCCTGCCGGCCCGGTTATCGAGCGTGACGGGCGCCCAGGTGCAGGAAGCGGCGCGCAAGCACCTGGTGCCGGAACGGATGATCGTGGTGGCCGTGGGCGACCGCAAGCGCATCCTGCCGCAGCTGCAGCCGCTCGGGCTGGGGACGGCGGAGGTGCGTGACAACGACGGGCAGTTGCCGCGCCCCACGCCTTGAGCGGCAGGCAGGTTCGCCATCCGCCACGGGCTAAGCCCGCATGGCGTCCGGATCAGCACTGCGATTCCCGGACCGGAACCGCTGCAGTCCTTCTGCGCGCAAGCAATACGGCCA
>QPLR01000531.1 GCA_003665935.1 Halobellus sp. Atlit-31R
CGTGCCCGCCAGGCGTACCTGGCCGGAACCGCTCTTGCGCACTTCCAGCGGCGCGCCGTTCAGGTCGCGCACATGGACCTGGCCCGAGCCCGCTGCATTCACTTCGCTCAGGCGCGGCGTGGTGTAGACGATGCGCACCGGGCTCTGGCTGCGCAGCTGGCGCTCGTTGTAGATCTTGAGGGTATTGCCGCGCTCATCGGTGCGGATGTAGGGCAGCAGGTTGCCGTCGGCTTCGACCAGCAGCGAGGGCGCCGGACCGACGCGCACCTCGACCTGCATCGAGCCGCTCACATCCAGTTCGCCATGCGCCGCCACCTGGCGCTGGTCGCGCGCCGCGATGCCGTTGCCCTCGACGGCGCTGCTGCTGAACACCGTATGCATGCGCACGTCGCCGTCGTTCGGGGCGACGACGATGGCGCAGCCGCCCAGGGAGGCGATGGCGGCGAGGGTGGCAAGGGCAATAAGCGAACGCATGG
>QPLR01000532.1 GCA_003665935.1 Halobellus sp. Atlit-31R
AGGGCCTTGATCTGCTGGTACAGCGGGCGGAACGACGGCGACGCGTCAGGGCCGACCGCATCGCTGCTGTTGGGTGGAAGGGGGTTCATAGACCGTGATTTCACCACAAAAAGCACAGGTCCGTCCAGTGCACGACCGTCAACACATGTGTCTTATATAAGACATATGATATGAATTGACAGATAGAACAGCGGAGGCATAAACTCGCGGTCGGCCTGGACCTCCGCGCCCATCCTTCCATGCGCGCGCGATATCCAATTGACACGGTGCGCTTTTGGTATCATTGCAGCTTCCAGAATACGCACCCTCGGCTCGACCGCTGTCGTTCGAACGATTTTTTCCCACTTTGGAGATTCATCATGGCAAAAACCCCAATGCGCGTCGCCGCTACCGGCGCAGCCGGCCAGATCGGATATTCCCTGCTGTTCCGCATCGCCAACGGCGACATGCTGGGCAAGGACCAGCCGGTCATCCTG
>QPLR01000533.1 GCA_003665935.1 Halobellus sp. Atlit-31R
GATGGCATCAAATTCATTGCGCCAGGACATAATGCGCCAAGGCCATCGCTTCGCCCTCGCTCAGTTGGGAGAAAGCTGGCATCGGTACAGGCCCCCATTTGCCAGCGCCGCCCGCTCGAATATTCCTCGCCACCAGTGATACCGCGTCTGCCTTGCCCTTGTACTTTGCCACCACTTCCTTGAATGCCGGCCCGACGACCTTTTTGTCGATCGAATGACATCCCATGCAAGCATTTGCGGCAAGCAACGCTTTCGTATCGATTGCTGCGGTGGCGCCGGCCTTCGGTGCAACTGCAGCTGGCTTTATCGCCGCGTTCGCAATCGGCACTGCGTTACTGCGTTCGGCACCGTAGGTCTTGACCAGGTAATCGACCATGTCCGGGATATCCGCGTCTGAGAATTGCGCACCGAACGGTTTCTTCATCTTTCTCACGGTGGCATCCCAGTAGCCGCGCGGCGATGTCGTGGGCTGCGAC
>QPLR01000534.1 GCA_003665935.1 Halobellus sp. Atlit-31R
CCGTGCGTCGCTTCTGGCTCACGGATGAGGACATGGGATTCGGCCGCTACGGGCGCCCGTTGGAGCAGCAGCACGCGCCGGCGCCGGACGATGCCGAGGATGACGAGCCTGCCCCGCGCATGTGACCGGCTTGGCTGCGCGCGGCCCACCGTTGACTTTCCCCTCGAAAGACCGATAATCGCCTCTATGAAGACCGCCCCCGCCACCCTCACGATCGGTGACTATCCCCAGCTCGCGCTGCTCGCCTGGAGCCGCAAGCCGGACGACGTCATCACCGGGGAAGAGGCGTTCGCGCTTTACGAGGCCAACTGGCGCATGGTCGACCAGGCGCAGCTCGGCAAACCCGAGCTCGAGCTGATCGAGGCGTTGACCCAGACGTATGGCCAAGGGCTGATGAATGTTTGAACGCGACCACCACAACCGAATCCAGACTCTCCTCTCAGCACTGAACACGGACTTCCTGGCACGCAACCAGT
>QPLR01000535.1 GCA_003665935.1 Halobellus sp. Atlit-31R
GCCGCCCCCGCCACCCTCCTTGCCACCCTGCTGCTGCCGGCCAGCGCGTCCGCCGGCATCCTGGACGAGGTCCCGGACATCGGCGCCGTCACCGATTACCGCCCCAAGATCCCGCTGCGGGTGTACTCGGCCGACAAGGTCCTGATCGGCGAATTCGGCGAGGAGCGCCGCACCCTGGTGCACTTCAAGGACATCCCCGACGTCATGAAGAAGGCGGTGCTGTCGATCGAGGACGACCGCTTCTACCAGCACAGCGGCATCGACTATCTCGGCATCCTGCGCGCCGCGTTCAGGAACGCCACCGGCGGCTCGCGCCAGGGCGCATCGACCATCACCCAGCAGGTGGCGCGCAACTTCTTCCTGTCGTCGGAGCAGACCTTCAAGCGCAAGGCCTACGAGGCGAAGCTGGCCTGGAAGATCGAGAAGAACCTCTCGAAGGACCAGATCCTCGAGCTGTACATGAACCAGATCTACCT
>QPLR01000536.1 GCA_003665935.1 Halobellus sp. Atlit-31R
CGAGCCGTGCACCGAGCCCATCACCAGGTGTCCGCCTAGGACCATGGACTTCAGCAAGGCCGCCATTTTCGCGTCCCGGATCTCGCCCACCATCAGGTCGTCAGGATCAGCACGAAGGACCGCTTTGCCCGCTTCGATAGCTTCGTTCTCGTCTTCACTGCCCAGTGATATCTGGCCAACGCCGAACATCTTGTATTCAACAGGATCTTCGATGGAATACTGGATACGCTGATTGCGAGTCGGGGACGACGTCATCAAACCCTTCAAGAGCGTGGTCTTACCAGAACCAGTTGGCCCCGCGACCAAGATCATGCCTTTGGCGCGACGCGCGGCCGAATAGAAGATGCGGGCCTGGTCAGGCGCGTAGCCGTCGTCCTCAAACGGCTTTGCCTGAGCACCCTTCGACGCCGCAGTCTGCAGCAGACGAAGCACAACCCGCTGGCCACCGGAGACGGAGAAAGATTGCCAGCGCAGG
>QPLR01000537.1 GCA_003665935.1 Halobellus sp. Atlit-31R
TCGTCAACATAGCCCCGCTCTTGCGCCGACAGTGCTTTCTTGCGCGGCGAGGTCTTGTCCAAGATCGAACTGACCTTGAAGCGATTGAAGGGGTTCTTCTCGATCGTATAGCCGTCCTCCAATGTCATTTGCACCAGGTCCGCGTACATGGCCTTGAGGGCGCTGACGGCCCGGTCGACGCTGGCGGCCGAGAGTGCCGCCGGCTTGAACGGTTGGCGGGCAAGGCCGGCGCGTTCGAGTATCGCCGCAGGAATCGCCTCTTCCTTCGGCCCGGCGAGAAAAGCTCCGTAAGCCGCGGCGTCGAGGGAGGTCGCCTTATCAAGCCACCGGCTGAACGGCTGGCCGGCCTTCACCCACATCAACCAGGCCAGCCACCGGCGCGCTTCGAAGCCGAACGCGCGCCGGGTGTGCTCGGATTTTCGCTTCGACGCCACCCAGGCGACGATCGCCTTCAGGTCGTCCAGTGCAACGCCCG
>QPLR01000538.1 GCA_003665935.1 Halobellus sp. Atlit-31R
TGTCGTCCTTCGGCGTGAACAGTGCCTGGAAACCGGTCACCGAAGCGAAGAACAGCGTGCCTTCCAGCTCGTAGACCTTCCAGCCATGTTCATCGACGCCGGCCGCGACGCGGATCTGCTTGGCGTGCTGCCAGGCGAACACCAGCGCCGACACGATCACCCCTGCCAGCACCGCCACCGCCAGGTCGAAGGCCAGCGTGATGCCGGCCACCAGCACGATCACCAGCGCGTCGGCGCGCGGCACCTTGCCGAACAGGCGGAAGGTGCCCCACTCGAAGGTTTTTTCGCACACCACGAACATCACGCCGATCAGCGCCGCCAGCGGGATCTGCTCGATCCACGTCGACCCCACCAGGATGAAAGACAGCAGGAACAGCGAAGCCGTGATGCCCGACAGGCGTCCGCTACCGCCGCTGTTCACGTTGATCATGCTCTGGCCGATCAGGGCGCAGCCGCCCATGCCGCCAAACAAACC
>QPLR01000539.1 GCA_003665935.1 Halobellus sp. Atlit-31R
CCCGATGGTCGCGCGGGCACCGACCCACTCGCGTACCGAAGCCATGTCTCTCGCAGTTCTGGCGTCCGAGGCCAAAAGCGGTCGGGTATCGGCCCGTCACGGGTGCGTCGTCACGTCTTTATCGCGTCGGTGAGTGTACCGGCGCATGGCTTCACTCCCCGTCGAAGTCGTCTACGGGCTGTACTTCGGCGTTCTCACGGGCCTCGTCCCGGCCGCCGTCGCGTGGCTCCTCGGCTTCGGCTTCCGCTACGTCACCGGCGTCACCGTGCCGGGCCTCGCCGTCGTCGTCCTCAGCGTCGCCATCGCGGGCGCGAGCGGCGGTCTCATGGCGCTGGCCGACCCGACAATCACCCAGTCGGAGAGTCAGGTCAGGCTGACGGTCGCGCTGCTTGTCGTCTTGATGGGGTCGCTGTACGCGCACAACCGCGGGGACGCCTTCGCCAACGACAT
>QPLR01000540.1 GCA_003665935.1 Halobellus sp. Atlit-31R
AGTCGGGGATCGATGCCCCCACGCTGGCCAGCCACACGCGCATCATAGCGGACGGGATCATGCGCGAACTGCGCGCGCGCTCGCCGGCCCTGCGCGCGTTGCCGGCCGCACGGCGCGAGCGCCGCCTCACGGTTCGCCCTTTCGCCGGCCGCGCCTGAGGGGTATTTAGGAGCCCGGGCGGTCCAGTGCGCGCTGCCTCGCGCAGCATTGCTATGCTTTCCCCGATGGGCGCAGCGGCGCCCGCTTCATTGCGAGGAAAGGTCCCCGGCATGAGCGTTCGCAACCTCAAGCACCTGTTCGCCCCAGGCTCGGTCGCACTGGTCGGCGCCTCCGAGCGGCCGGGCAGCCTGGGCGCGACCCTGCTGCACAACCTGCTCGCCGGCGGCTTCAAGGGCGAGATCTACCTGGTCAATCCCAAGTACCCGACGCTCGCCGGCAGGCACTGCTACCCGAGCGTGTCCGAACTGCCGCAGGC
>QPLR01000541.1 GCA_003665935.1 Halobellus sp. Atlit-31R
CAGGCGCACTTCGATGTCCGGATGGCGCGCGCGATAGGCCGCGATCGCTTCCGGCATCAGGGTGCAGGACAGCAGCTGGGGCGCGGTGATGCGCACGATGCCCTTCTTCAGGCGGGTATGGTCGGCAACGTTGGCCAGCGCCCCGTCGAGGTCGTCGATCATCTGGCTGAACAGCGGATACAGTTCCTTGCCGATGTCGGTGAGCAGGGCGCGGAGCGTGCTGCGGTCGACGACCCTGGCGCCCAGGGTCTGCCCCAGCTCCTTGATCAAACCCGAGAGCGCCGACTGCGTAACGTGCATCGCCTGCGCGGCAAGCGTAAAGTTACCCGTCCTGGTCAGGGCCACGAAGGCGCGCATCTGGCGCAAAGTAGGGTTCATGGTGCGGGATTCATCAGCTTATCTAATAAATGGGGCGAAAAATACTGTTTGAATGATAGTACGATTTGCTCTTTAATGGCGAGAAACCAAGACCCG
>QPLR01000542.1 GCA_003665935.1 Halobellus sp. Atlit-31R
CACAGACGCGGCAACTGTCCTGCATACGGCTGTACGCGACGACAGCGAGTATCAACTGCGCGTATGCGGCGCCGGCGCACGCGCTTATTTCGAGTGGGTCGACCAGCTCGGCGACCCGGTCGGAGACGTCTTCACGGCAGTCGACTTTGCACAGGTGGAAGCTACGCTGGCGCCAAATGAAGGCGTCGGCAATACGATGCGGCCCGGCTAAGACACGCCCGTCCGAGACAGCAGCTTGCCATGCGGAAATACAAAGGCGTAAACTGCTTGTTGGTCGCGTTTTCGAATTGGCGCGTTTACCGAATCTTTCGGCACTACCCTATCCATGCCACCCTTCATAAAGCGACTGCATCATCTGCGAACCAGTTTCGCGCTCCACCGCCGACCGATCAAGGGCAGCGCCCTTGCGTCGGCACTCGCTAAATCCCCACTGAAGGCGATTGCAAAAGTCTCACTCGTAGCTGGGAGTTTTTT
>QPLR01000543.1 GCA_003665935.1 Halobellus sp. Atlit-31R
TGGTGGCGACGTTGTCATCGACGGCGATCGGGTGTTTCATGGAATGCATGGGAAAGGCTCCGGTACGCGGCAGTGGCGAAAGCACGATTATGCGCGATTCCGCCGCCCGGCTTCGCACGCCCTGCCTGGGCTATAATGACAGCCGTTTTTTCCCCCACTACCAATCCCCATGTCTGAGGAAAAGCCTACCCCCGGCCCGGCGCGCTCCATGCTGTACGATCCGACCGAACACCGCATCCGCAGCTTCGTCACGCGGGCCGGCCGGCTGTCGACCGCGCAGGCGCGCGCGCTGGAGGAACTCGGTCCCCAATACCTGATCGAGTATAAAAAAGAGCCCCTCGACCTGGAACAGGCATTCGGCCGCAAGGCCCCCGTGATCCTGGAAATCGGCTTCGGCATGGGCGATACCACCGCGCACATCGCGCGCCTGATGCCGGAAAAGGACTTCATCGGCGTCGAGGTGCACACGCCGGG
>QPLR01000544.1 GCA_003665935.1 Halobellus sp. Atlit-31R
TACGCCCTGGTGCCGCGCAGCCGCGTGCGCCCCTTCGTGCTGCCGGACACGCCGCAACTGCGCGTCCTGCTGCGCCGCCAGGCGCTGGCCAACCTGGTGCCGGACGTGGTGGTGACGACCACCGCCGTGGTCGGCATCGATCCCTTCCCGAGCGTGGCGCTGGACGGCGCGGTCGACGACCTGTGGCAGCGCGTGCGCGGCGCCACGGCGCGGGCCGCGGCTGCCGCAGTTGGCGCCAGCGGCGGCAAGCCGCGCCTGGCCTATGTCTCGCCGCTGCCGCCGGAAAAATCCGGCATCGCCGACTACAGCGCCGAACTGGTGCCGGAACTGGCGGCGTACTACGACGTCGAGCTGATCGTCGAGCAGGAGCGCGTGAGCGACGCCAGGGTCGAGCGCTTCCCGCAGCGCAGCGCGGCCTGGCTGCGCGAGCATGCCGCGACCTACGACCGCGTGCTCTACCACTTCGGCAATTCG
>QPLR01000545.1 GCA_003665935.1 Halobellus sp. Atlit-31R
TCCTCGGTCGCGGCATGGGTTCGGACTACGCCTCGCTGGTGTTCAAGGACGGCAAGATCCTGGTGTTCGGCGCGGTCAACGACACTGCCCAGGGCATGGCGAGCGCCCTGATCATGCGCCTGAACGCCGACGGCAGCTTCGACACCGGCTTCGGCGCCGGCCATTCCTCGCTGGGCGGCGTCACCCGCCTGGACGGCTACCACTGGACCGCGCTCGACACCACCGCGGCCATCCATGACGCCGAGCTGGCGGCGCGCGGCAACTACAAGGGCGCGACGCTCAGCATCGAACGCGCCGGCGGCGCCAATGCCGAGGACCTGTACCGGGGTGTCGGCGAAGTCAGCTTCGCCAATGGGTTGCTGGCGGTCGGCGCTACCGTGATCGGCACGGTCGGCCAGCAGGGCGGCCGCCTGTCCATCGTGTCCAACAACAACAGCGCCCCCCAGGAGCTGGTCAACCGCGCCCTGCACGGCA
>QPLR01000546.1 GCA_003665935.1 Halobellus sp. Atlit-31R
CTACATGTACGCGGCGGCCAGGGGCAGCCTGTATTCCTTCGCGCTGCCCGGGCAGGACGACGAGGTGGTGGCCTACCACAGCGCCGGCGGCGTGGCCGGCAGTTCCGGCCGCTCGCTGTGCAACCCGGGCGACTGGTTCTGCAACGACCTGCGGCTCGGCACCGAGGCCAACCAGGGCGGCAGCGTCAAATGGAACTACCACTCGGTGGCGTTCCGGGACGATGGCGAAGACTACGACCACTACGGCCGCGGCAACTGGGCCGGCATCGTCGGGGTGGTCCGCGGCGCGGTGGTGAATACGGCCCAGTGAGCGGGTCCGGCGCGGCGCCGCAACACTCCTGAGACGTGTGGTTTGACACGCCCGTATGCCCGGCGTAGTGTCGAACTCAGCCGTGCATGCATACGGCGCACACAACCACAAGGAGAAGGCAGTGAGACAAATCCGCATGCTATGCGCGCTGTGCCTGCTGTTG
>QPLR01000547.1 GCA_003665935.1 Halobellus sp. Atlit-31R
CCTGGTGCTCTATATCGTCGCCCAGTTCTACAGCGGCAACGCCGTCGGCCAGGCCGACGCCAACCTGACCTACGGTTCCTACCTCGCGCTGGTCTACGCCGGCGCCGTGTTCGGCGGCTTCATCGCCGACCGCGTGATCGGCTACCAGCGTTCGATCCTGGTCGGCGCGATCTTCATGGCGGCCGGCCTGTTCATGATCACGCTGCCCAACCAGGACATCTTCAAGCTCGGCCTGGCCACCATCATCGTCGGCAACGGCATGTTCAAGCCGAACATCTCGGCCATGGTCGGCCAGCTGTATTCGATCGAAGACACGCGCCGCGACTCCGGCTTCACCATCTTCTACATGGGCATCAACGCGGGTGCGTTCTTCGCCCCGATCGTGACCGGTGAACTGGCGGAGCGACTCAGCGACGGCGCAATTCCCGCATACAAGGCGGTATTCTTCGCTGCCGGCATCGGCATGCTGTTCA
>QPLR01000548.1 GCA_003665935.1 Halobellus sp. Atlit-31R
CAGGAGACGTGGTTGGCGACGATCAGGGCGTGTTCGGCGACCTGCGCGCCCGGCGTTTGCTCGACCGAGACGCGGCACAGCCCGAGCAGCTTGCGCGACCAGCGCCGCGTGAGCCGCTCGCGCGTGGCGATCGACGCCAGCGGGAACACCAGCGCGCCCGTCGCCAGGCCCGCCAGCAGGTGGACCGTGACGCGTGCGAGGCGCAGGGCTAACCGGACGTTCACGGCGTGGAAGGCATCTCCGCCCGCCCCACTCAGCGCTGGAAGGCGACGCGGCCGCGCACGACCGTCGCGCGCACCTGCCCGGCCAGCTCGTAGCCGAGGAAAGGCGTGTGCTTGCCCTGGCTGGCCAGCGCCTTGCGCTCGACCTTCCAGCGCGTGTCGGTATCGAACAGCACCACGTCGGCCGCTGCGCCCACCGCCAGCGTGCCGGCAGGCAGGCCGGCGAGGCGCGCCGGGCTGGAGGTCACCTTG
>QPLR01000549.1 GCA_003665935.1 Halobellus sp. Atlit-31R
GCCCGGACCTCGCCCGCGCGGGTGCTGCACCACCAGGTAGGGCTCAAGATGCCGCGCGGCTGGGGCTGGCTGAGCAATCCCCGGCGCGCGGCCTATAACCGGATTTACACGCGCACAACGTTCAGCTGGACTGACGTCGTGCGCTGGTTACTTGGTCGGAATAGTTAGTGCTTCTGGCGCCGCTGCAGAGTAAGCCGGACGTCGCGCATGCCCTGCTCGCTCGATTTCCGACATGGCAACAGGCTCAACAAGACCGACGTATGGCGCCGACTGGCGGAGCCTGTTGCATCGCTCGCCGTCCCCCGTCATCACCGCGGCGATCTCATGGTCAGTACCTTCTGTCATCAGCAGCTGCCATTCATCGAATGCGGACACCCAAGTTCCCTGGCTTTTCCATCGCTCGATGTTGGCCAGGCTCTTGCTCCTGATCTGATCGATCGTGCAGAGCCGCAGAACTCGCTTGGCTGAGGCCA
>QPLR01000550.1 GCA_003665935.1 Halobellus sp. Atlit-31R
GGCCCGCCTTGTTGCCGCCGGCAACCAGCACCGTATCGAAGGAAGCGGGATCGGCCGCGCCGATCGCCTCGGCCAGCAGGCGCACGCCGCTGCCGGCCGTGACCGCGCCGCCCTGCGGCGACAGGATGTGGACCTGATAGCAGGGCCGCCCGGCGGCATCGTTGGCGGCGGCGAACACGCTGGCCGGGCCGGCGACGTCGAGGGCCTGGACACCATCGAAGGCGATCAGGGCGATATGTCGTGCTGGGTGCATTGGCAAGATTTAACCAGAGAATGGCATTTCTGCCAAGGACAGGTTTCCTAGAATAGCAGCTTCACTACTGATGGAGACCGCCATGAGCGAACCCTGCCACATCGGCATGCTGCTGTTCCCCCAAGTCACCCAGCTGGACCTGACAGGTCCCGCCCAGTTCCTCAGCCGCGTACCGGGCGCCCGGGTGCACCTGCTGTGGAAGGAGGCGGCGCCGGTGATG
>QPLR01000551.1 GCA_003665935.1 Halobellus sp. Atlit-31R
CGAGGACAAGACCGTGATCCTGTCCACCCACATCGTGTCCGACGTGGCCGACCTGTGCTCGAACATGGCGATCATCAACAAGGGCCACGTGCTGCTGTGCGGCGACCCGCAGGACCTGACCTACGAAATCGAAGACTACATCTGGGCGCGCTTCGTCACCAAGCAGGAACTGCCGGTGTTCCAGAAGCGCCACCAGGTCATCTCCACCCGCCTGCTCACCGGCCGCACCCTGATCCACGTGTATTCCGAGACCGACCCGGGCGACGGCTTCGAGCCGGCCCGCGCCAGCCTGGAAGACGTCTATTTCGCCACCATCGCCGGCCGCTTTTTCCAGACCTCCGACGCGGCCGCAGGGAACTGCTGAGCGATGGCGCAGCTCTTTGCCATCGCCCGCTTCGAGGCGCGCCAGCGCCTCAAGCTGCTGTCGACCTGGATCTACTTCGGCATGTTCCTGGCGCTGGCCATGCTGTGA
>QPLR01000552.1 GCA_003665935.1 Halobellus sp. Atlit-31R
GCGCCGCGCTCCAGCCAAACAGGCGGCTGGCCTCGGCGTTCCAGTCGGTGATGCGGCCGCGCGCGTCGAGGGCGACGAAGGCGTCCGGCGCGTTCTCGAGGATCACCTGGATGCGCTTTTGCTCGCTGGCGATCCGGTCGTGCGACTGGCGCAGTTCCAGCGTCATCCCGTGCGCCAGCTGCAGCGCGCGTCGGCGCTCGCTGGCCAGCAGCCAGACGACCAGGCTCAGCAGCAAGCTGAGGCCGATGCCGGTCACCGCGATCAGGCGCGGGCGGGTGGTGTCGAGGCTGTCCTCGAGGGCGGCGCTGGAGCGCATCGTGATGGTCCAGGTGCGCCCGCCGGGGACGATCTGGGCGCTGGCGCGCAGGCGCGCCCGGTCGTTCGGCCCGGCCGAGGTGTTCGGCGAGCGGTACAGCAGGGTGGCGCCGTCGACCGGCTCGCCGTCGTGGATCTCGACCTCCAGGTCGAGCG
>QPLR01000553.1 GCA_003665935.1 Halobellus sp. Atlit-31R
TGGGACGTCGCAATGAGGGGAGAAACAGCAGCCACGGCAGAAGCGACCACGTCGAAAACGACACAGGACCGTGGCGGCGAAAGGAGTGACGACCAGGACAACGCCAGCGGCGACCGAAAAGTGAGCGAAACGCGACCAGAACTCTGAGCCCGCGAACAGCGACCAATGGCGACCACGTGACGAGCGACGACGACGACGGTGACGGGGGCGACCGTGATAGAGAACTCCGTCGACGACGATTTACAAAACGAACCAGCGGCCGACACCCTACGACAGTAACGACGTCGAGAGCTAACGTGGCGCCACAGAATGAGTGTGGACTGTGGTTCCGACGGCGGAACCCCAAGAGAAACGAGAGCGAAACAGCGGTCCAGATGTTGGAGGCAATGACCGTGGGGACACCGGCCTGCAAATGCGAGGACGAGTATCCGGTGGTGGTGAGCGAGCAGCGACGAGAACTGGCCTCACAGC
>QPLR01000554.1 GCA_003665935.1 Halobellus sp. Atlit-31R
GCGCCCTGATATACAGTTCGAAAATATTCAGTATTTCTAAATTCACGCTTATAATCATAATTAGGAGGCAATGAATTTTGATTTTTATACTCATAGAAAGATACTCTGCAAAGTGTATTAACAAATTCTGAAATAACTTGAGAATTAATATATAATTTACAATTCTTTTCAAGAGCATCACTTAAAAAATTCGAGTATCCGTAATCATTAACTGTATTTGGATTAAACAGATAAATTAATATATTATTATCTATAAAAATATCCTTTTCTACAGGCAACTCTGTATTATTCAAATTATAATCAATAGCCATCATTTAAAACTCTTTCCATCAGAACTTGGTTAGCCTCTCGTTTCTCTCTACTGTTACTCATAACCATTTTGATTTTATTAAAATGTGAATTATTTAAATGTAATGTATTTATCTTAACATACTCATTTAATTGTTTACTATCAGCAATATCATATAGTCT
>QPLR01000555.1 GCA_003665935.1 Halobellus sp. Atlit-31R
GCCTGGCGACCAGGGTCTGGTTGAGGTACCCGGACGGGAAGCGGCAGGTCGAGACGAGCGGGCCGACCCTGTCGGCGGCAGGCTCCTGGCACGCGCCCACTACCAATACGGCCACATCCCGGTCGCGCGCTGGCCGCTGGGCGCCGTTCCGGTGAGCAGGGCTCGTGCATGTTCCAGCACGACGGCGGCGCGTTCGGCGCCCGGGTCCCAGATGCAGCGGTGGCGCAGCCGGTCGGTCGGGGCCCAGCGGGCGATGTCGGCCTTGCTGAACACCACCACGCTGTTCAGTCCCAGGCCGGCAGCGATGTGCGAGACGCCGGTGTCATTGCAGATCAGCAGGCGCGCCCGGCTCATCAAGGCCGCCATCGCACCGATCGAGATCGGGGCCGCCGCTTCGATTGCCGGGGTGCGCATGTGGTCGGCGACAGCGCGCGCCAGCGGGGCTTCGTCGGCGGAACCGGTGAGCACGGT
>QPLR01000556.1 GCA_003665935.1 Halobellus sp. Atlit-31R
ATCCCGCATGACACCACAGCGACGCCTCCGCCGGCACGCGCCGCGCACGGCGGTTCTCGTGCTCTCCTTCCTGGGCGGCTACTGCGCGGGCCAGGCCGCAGCCGCGCTGCGCCGCGCGCGCTACGTGCAGCGGCCGGCGCACGCCTTCGACGGCCGGCGCATCGTACACAGCGCCAGCGACGCCATCCTCTCGATCGACGAGCACGCCATCATCCTGTTCGCCAACCCGGCCGCGGCCCAGATGTTTGCCAGCAGCGTCGCCGCCATGCAGGGCAGCTCGCTGGCGCGCTTCATCCAGCCACCCCTGGGCGAGGCCAACTCCCCCTACGACTACTTCCCCACCGGCGGCGGACGGGCGGGACGGCGCGCCACCGACTACGCCGTCACCGGCATCCGCGCCAACGGCCAGCTGTTCCCGATCGAAGGTTCGATCTCCACCGTCGAGCACGACGGACACGAGGTCTGCACCGT
>QPLR01000557.1 GCA_003665935.1 Halobellus sp. Atlit-31R
CTGGGCGGCAGCCTGGCGGCGTGCGATGTCCTCGAGCGGATCCCCGAACAGCCGGCTGAAAGCGAAATAGATCACGAAGGTGGCGGCCGTGATCGACAGCATGACCAGCACGAAGAAGCGGAAGAATATCCGGTTCACGTGCCCATCCTGCATAACTCGCGGTTACGGAATCCAGCGCAATACATAGTTTCTCCTTGGCTGCATTGTATAGGAGCAATCACCAATGTTGTACCTCTTTGATACCAGTTCGGCCCTTACAAATTGATGACAATTCCTCGACAGATCGAGGGGGAAAAGGGCGTGCGGAGTCCTTACCATGCTCATACATCAGGTTTTGGTTTATCTGGTTTTCCGTTTGCCCGCCTGATATGCGAGTGTCGGCGGGTTTTTTTATTCCCAAGGAAACGATCGGTGCAGCCAGCACCGGCTAGTGTGGAGAAGAACAAGATGAGTATGCCTGGACGCACATTT
>QPLR01000558.1 GCA_003665935.1 Halobellus sp. Atlit-31R
CCGGCACCGGCAAGCTGGCGCGCGACGTGCTCACCGCGCTGAAGGCGATGGGCGTGGCGGTGAACTCGTACACCATCATCGAACTCTCGGGCGAATTGCGCGCGCGCCAGCAGGAAGCACTGAAGGATTTGCCGCAGGTCCGGTGGCTGGACGCCATGCCGGAGAGCTTCAGCGGCGTGGTGCTGGCCAACGAGGTGCTCGACGCGATGCCGGTCGAACTCGTCGTTCGCAAGGAAGGGCGCTGGATGCGCCAGATGGTCACCGTGGAAAACGGCGTGTTCGCCTTTGTTCAGCAGGCGCTGCCGCACGCGCTTGCGCTCCATGTCGCGCGCCAGATTCCGGATGCCGAATCGCGGCCGGACGGCTACCTCACCGAGATTCACCCGGTGGCGGAAGGCTTCATGGCCTCGCTGGCAAGCATGATGCGGGGCGGGCGCGGCGCCGCTATCCTGTTCGACTACGGCTTCCCGG
>QPLR01000559.1 GCA_003665935.1 Halobellus sp. Atlit-31R
CGTCCTTCACCAGTCCCACGAAGTTCAGGCTGTCGAGGTTCAGGTTGGCCACCGTCTTCTCGATCGGCCACAGCGGCTTGCTGGCATAGGCCGCGCTGCCCAGCAGGCCCTGTTCTTCGGCCGCGACCCACAGGAACATCTGGCTGCGCTTGGCCGGGTGGCGCACGGCTTCCTGGGCCATCGCCAGCAGGGCGGCGGTGCCGGAAGCGTTGTCGATCGCGCCGTTATAGATGCGGTCTTGCTTTCCCGGCTGCGCGGTCTCGTCGATGCCCATGTGGTCCCAGTGCGACGAGTACACCACCGCCTGTTCCTTCAGCTTGGGATCGAGGCCCGGCACGATGCCGACCACGTTGTACTGCTCCACCATGCGAATGGCCGACTTCAGCGCGACCTTGGCCGCGACCTTCAGGTCCACCGGCCGGAAGTCGCGCCGCTCGGCCTGGGCGCGCAGCGCGTCGAGCTGAAAGCCGC
>QPLR01000560.1 GCA_003665935.1 Halobellus sp. Atlit-31R
CCCAATGCAACTCGAACCCCGCGCCCAGACCCTGCTCAAAGCCCTCGTCGAACGCTACATCGCCGACGGCCAGCCTGTCGGATCGCGTGCGCTGTCGAAGATTTCCGGCCTCGACGTGTCGCCGGCCACGATCCGCAACATCATGGCCGACCTGGAGGAGATGGGTTATGTCGCCAGCCCCCACACCTCGGCCGGCCGGATCCCGACCCCGCGCGGCTACCGGCTGTTCGTCGACACCCTGCTCACCGTGCAGCACATCGACGAGCAGGCCGCCCAGCAAATGCGCCTGCCCGCGCAGCAGCCCCAGAAGATCATCGCCAACGCCCTCAAATACTGACATGCTCCCCTTCCGCGCCCACCGCATCACCCCACACGTCGCCCTGCTGCCGATGGCGCTGACGGTGCTGTTCGCGTATATCGGCGCGGCGCTGTGGACCTTCCGCACCTCGTTCACCGCCTCGCGCACCTTCG
>QPLR01000561.1 GCA_003665935.1 Halobellus sp. Atlit-31R
CAGGTCGTGTCCTTGTTCCTGCATGCGCGCCGCCATCTTGCGCGCATGGCCCGGATGAACGCGGTCGTCGCGGGTCGAGGTGGTGAACAGCACGCGCGGGTAGCGCCTGCCTTCGCGGACCTGGTGGTAGGGCGAGTAGCGGCCGATCCAGGCCCATTCGGCGGGATCGTCCGGGTCGCCGTATTCGCCCATCCAGGACGCGCCCGCCAGCAGCTGGTGGTAGCGGCGCATGTCCAGCAGCGGCACCTGGCACACCACCGCGTTGAACAGCTCGGGGCGCTGGGTGAGCACGGCCCCGACCAGCAGGCCGCCGTTGCTGCCGCCCATGATCCCGAGCCGGCGCGCTCTGGTGATGCGTCGCTCGATGAGGTCCTCGGCCACGGCGATGAAGTCGTCGAACGCGCGCTGGCGTCCTTCCTTCAGCGCGGCCTGGTGCCAGCCCGGACCGAACTCGCCGCCGCCGCGGATAT
>QPLR01000562.1 GCA_003665935.1 Halobellus sp. Atlit-31R
TGGAACAAGCGCTGGTGGCGATCGGCTTCCTCAACGCGGACAACCCGAAGAAGCTGATGCCGCGCCTGAAGCGCCTGTTCGCGCGCACCCAGCTCGAGACCGAGGAAGTCAACATCCTGCGCGGGATCGCGCGCGCCATCATCGAGCAGAAGAAATAGGCGTGCCGGTCCCCTGGGGCGTCGGCAGGCCGAAACGCAGGCGCATCGCGTCGATATAGCGCCGGCGCGAGCTGCGTGCGCGCTCGTGCGGCGCGAACGGGCTGCTGGAGAGGTCGAGCAGGTCGACGGCCTGGCGCAGGCGTTCACGGTCCGGATCCGCATTGTCAGTCGCCGTCAGTTCCCTGATGATGCAGATCGCCAGCTCCTTGGCCGCGATGTCCTCGGGCAGGCCACAGCGCGTGCACAGGCCATAGGTCCCGGCCAGGAAATGGCTCCATTCCTCGCGCAGGTGCGCCGCCAGGCCGGCGCCCA
>QPLR01000563.1 GCA_003665935.1 Halobellus sp. Atlit-31R
GAAGCTGGCTTCGCGCGTGCGCCGCATGGCGCCGCCGTGCACCCGGCGCAGCAGGCCGGCGGCGTCGAGGTCTTCGCCACCGGATTGACGCGCCCGTACGGCATGGCCTTCTGGCCGTCCGGCGCCGATCCGCAGTACCTGTACGTCGCCAACATCAATTCGATCGTGCGCATCCCGTACAAGAACGGCGACCTGAAGGCGCGCAGTGCGCCGGAAACCGTGGTGGCGCAGCTGTCCGACACCAGCGGCGGCCACACTAGCCGAACGCTGGCGTTCTCCAAGGACGGCAAGACCATGCTGCTGTCGATCGGCTCGGCCACCAACGTGGCCACCGAGATCGGGGCGACGCCGCCGGAGCCGCTGGCGCAATGGGAAGCGAAACATGGCGTCGGCGGCGCCTGGGGCGTCGAGACCGACCGCGCCACCGTGATGGCCTTCGACCCGGACGGCAAGAACCGCCGCACCTATGC
>QPLR01000564.1 GCA_003665935.1 Halobellus sp. Atlit-31R
GCAGCGCGTCGATGTGGTTCAGCCCGGAACGGGGCGTAATTTCGAGGTCGGAAACGTTTGCCATACACTAAAAATAAGAGAGTAAGTGGGACGCGCGGGCGCATCACTGATGAGTTCGGTTTCCGGAAAGTATTTCCTGCTACACAGACGAAGTCAAATAAGAATTTCAATCGTGCGCGGCTGTTGGCAGGCATTCAAGGCTTATGCGCAACGCATGCGTAGCAGATTTATGCTTTCGGCATGGCCAGCAGGGCCTTCAGGTTGGCCAGCCGCTCCTTCGGACTCAAGACTTCGCTCTCCTTGGGCGGGGCGTCGCCCACGTCCAGCGCCATCTCCTTGATGAAGCGCGAAGGCTCGCAATGCACCAGTTCACCGGCGCGCTTGCGCTTCTTGCACCAGGTGATGCGCAGGGTGCGCTGGGCGCGCGTGATCCCCACTTACATCAGGCGCCGCTCTTCCTGGATGCGGGC
>QPLR01000565.1 GCA_003665935.1 Halobellus sp. Atlit-31R
CAACTGCTGCTGGGCGAGCCTGGCCTGCTCCGCTGCGCGCTGCTGCGCCTGGCGCTGCTCGAGCGCCAGCTGTTCGGCCCGGCGTTGGTCGGCGGCGCGCTGTTCGGCCAATTGCCGTGCCTGCTGCTCGGCCCGCTGTTGCTCGGCCTGCTGTTGCGCCGACTGCTGTTGCGTCAACTGCTGCTCAGCCAGCTTCTGCTCCGCCAGCTTCTGTTCCGCCAGGCGCTGCGCTTCGGATTGCGCGGCCGCCTGCTGCGCCAGGGCGTCCTGCTCGCGCCGCGCATCCGCTGCGCGCTGCGCCGCCAGCCGCTCCTGCTCCTCGATGCGGCGCTGCTCTTCGGCCGCGGCCAGGCGTGCCGCTTCTTCCTGCTGGCGGCGCTCGGCTTCCTCCCGCGCCTCCTCCTCGGCGCGGGCTGCGATCGCCATCTCGTCAGGCTGCGGCTTCTCCTCGGGTTCGCCGCTGACGGTAC
>QPLR01000566.1 GCA_003665935.1 Halobellus sp. Atlit-31R
GTCTCGGTCGCGAAAGAGATCGAACTGAAGGACAAGCTCATGAACATGGGCGCGCAGATGGTGAAGGAAGTCGCTTCGAAGACCAGCGACAACGCCGGTGACGGCACCACCACCGCGACCGTGCTGGCACAAGCCATCGTCCGCGAAGGCATGAAGTTCGTCGCCGCCGGCATGAACCCGATGGACCTGAAGCGCGGCATCGACAAGGCCGTCGCAGCGACCGTCGAAGAACTCAAGAAGATCGCCAAGCCGACCACCACCTCGAAAGAGATCGCGCAAGTCGGCGCCATCTCGGCCAACTCGGAAACCTCGATCGGCGAGCGCATCGCCGAGGCGATGGAAAAAGTCGGCAAGGAAGGCGTCATCACCGTCGAAGACGGCAAGTCGCTGAACGACGAGCTGGATATCGTGGAAGGCATGCACTTCGACCGCGGCTACCTGTCGCCGGACTTCATCAACAACCCGGACA
>QPLR01000567.1 GCA_003665935.1 Halobellus sp. Atlit-31R
AAGCTTGCCGCCACCGCTTCCGGGTCGGCAAAGCTGCGGATCGGATGCACGCTGGCGACCAGCGCGCCGGCCTCGCGCGCCGCCTGCAGTTCGCCGGACGCCTTGGCGCCGCTGCAATGGAACACCACGGCGCCCGCCAGTTGCCCGCTGTGCGCCAATGCCGCGCAGACAGGGCCGATGGCATCGTCGCCCACCGCCAGCATCCACACCGAAGCCGGACGCATCCGGGCCGGCGTCTCGCAGGCGGCGCCGGCGCCGATGAAGGCCACCGCGTCGCGCGCGCTGTCAAGCTTGCGGGTCAGCACATCCTGCACCGCAAAGACCCTCTTGGCGGCGAACAGGCGTCCCAGCGCGCGGCCCACGTGGCCGGCGCCGACCAGGTTCAGTGTCGGCACGTCAGAAACTGGAGCCGGGCAGCTCGAGGAAGGCCAGCTCTTCCGGGGTCGAGGCGCGCCCGAGGATGAGGTTA
>QPLR01000568.1 GCA_003665935.1 Halobellus sp. Atlit-31R
CGCCCGACAACAACCGCGACGTCATGATCGCCTACGTGCGCGCGGCAAAGCACCTGACCCGCGTGGCCAACGCATCGACCCGCAGCTGGCGCTTCGTGCCGGTCAAGACAAGCGACCCGGTAGTGTTCTCGTCGGCGCCGGGCGTCCTGGGGCTGGCGGACCAGGCCGGGCTGCACCAGGTCAGCCAGCTCGCGCCGGACGACGGCCGCGGCAAGGGCATGGCGCTGTACGCGATCGACCTGTCGCAATGAAGCGCCTGTCGGCGGCGCTGCTGGCCGCGTTGCTGCTCGTGCAGCCGGCGCTGGCCCAGCACGGCGACGAGGGCGACCTGGCCCTGCGCCGCGCGCTGAGCTACCGCGACAACGGCAATTCCTCGCTGGCGGCGCACTGGCTGGGCGTGGCCGCGGCGCGCGGGATGCCGGAGGCGATGTTTTTACTCGCGAACGTGCTGCTGGAAGGGGACGGGGT
>QPLR01000569.1 GCA_003665935.1 Halobellus sp. Atlit-31R
GCAGCGACCCGGGCCGGCGCGGCAGCAGTCCGGCGAGCGAAAACAGCGGTTGCTCGATCGCGTCGAGGGTGTTCTTGACCAGGAGGCCCAGCTCGGTGTCGCCTTCCATCACCAGCCGGCGGCTGAAGAACAGCGTATCCGGGTCTTCCTTGCGTGCGGCGAGCAGGGCGAAATCGCGCATGCTGGCGCTGATGCACAGGTCCGCGTGCCCCGAACGCCGCACCGCGGCGAAGGCGCGGCCGCGCCAGGCGAAGTCGAAGGCGATGCCCGCGTCCGGCGCGCACAGGCGCAGGCGCTTGCCGGCCAGACCGGCGCGCACGTCGTCCGGCAGATGGGTGGCGAGGAGGCGGTTGAGCGCCGCCGCGAACAGGACCGAACCCGGATACGCGGGCAGCAGGGACAGGAGGCGGCCGACGGGCGCCGGCAGGTTTGCTTGTGCTTGGTGCATGGTTTTCCTCGTGAATCTTG
>QPLR01000570.1 GCA_003665935.1 Halobellus sp. Atlit-31R
ACCAGGCCGAACATCATCAGCAGCACGGTGACCCAGACCAGCGGCTGGTCGTAGTCCATCATCTTCGACGGACGGCTGCGCGCCGCAATGCTCGCGTCGCTGCTCGATCCGGAAAACTTGAAGGGAATCTGGAAGGCCATCAGATCTCCTGCCCTTTTTCCAGAGCGATGTCACGCACGGCATCGACGAACACCTGCGCGCGGTGCGCGTAGTTGGTGAACATGTCGAGGCTGGCGCAGGCCGGCGAGAGCAGCACGGCGTCGCCCGTACGCGCCAGGCCGGCCGCCCTGCGCACCGCATCCGGCAGGCTGGGGAAATCGAAGACCGGCACACCGGTCGGCTCGATCGCGGCCCGCACTTGCGGTGCGTCGCGGCCGATCAGGAACACGGCGCGCACATAACGCGACGCCGGCAGTGCCAGCGGCGCGAAGTCCTGGCCCTTGCCGTCGCCGCCGGCGATCAAGAGGA
>QPLR01000571.1 GCA_003665935.1 Halobellus sp. Atlit-31R
AACGTGCCTCCCAAGTCCCTCCCAAGTCGATTCGACGCCGCTCTCGCCGGAATGGCACTTTGCCTCGCTATCGGTGTCGGCATCGGTGTCACGTCGGGGTTGTCGATGCCTGTCGCCACGGGCGGCGGCGCCACCGGCGCTGCCGTGGTCGCACTCGGCGTGACCGTCAGCGAATTTATGTGAGTCTCCAGTTCGATAGCGACTGGTTTTACCGGCAGGCGTGTCGATAGTTATCACGCCTGATACTCGGCGGGTCAACGCTTTACGTTTCATCTCCATGCCAACGAGTATCATGAGACTCGCCACGCTGGTTCCGACGGTACTCAGGCGGAGTTACCTTCGGAAGTTTCTGCTCGTTCTCTTGGTCGTGGCCGGGGTGATGGGGGGATTCGGCCTCTACGTCTCGGACATGGTCGGACAAGAGGTCAGAGCGGACGCGCACGCCGAACTCGAGATGGTCGCCACGCT
>QPLR01000572.1 GCA_003665935.1 Halobellus sp. Atlit-31R
GCCGTGCCGGCCCGCGGACGTGCTGTTGCCTGACCCGGTTTTCCCAGTTTCTGCTTCGTAAAACGACATGGATTCCCTGCTGCGACACATGGTGGACATGACTGGCCACCGCGATCACACGATGCTCGACATCTCCGTGATTTCGGCGGTGCAGGAGTTGGCGGGCGCGGTCCAGACCCGGGTGCTGGCCATCAGCGCGGTCGGCGGCCAGAAATTCGTGCGTTCGCGCGCCTGCATCCGTGCCGGCGGCGTGGCCTGCCCCGAAGAGCCTCTCGATGGCGCCAGCCCGGGCGAGCCGATCGCGGCCTTCCCGGAACTGGCGCACTGCCTCGAGCACCACGATTCACGTGCGGAAGGAATGGGGGCCGACGGCCTGCGCCGCCTTTGGCTGCCGATCTGGTTCGGCGACAAGGCCGACACCTGCCTCGAGATCGTGCACGCGCATGGATTCAGCGCCGATTCGGTGCA
>QPLR01000573.1 GCA_003665935.1 Halobellus sp. Atlit-31R
TGTTGACTGTCAGCCAGACCACCGTGACGAGCGCATACAGCGGCAAGATGCGCGCGAAACGCCGCACCAGGAAATCGACAGCTTCTCCCCGCGTGCCTGCCGCATGGCGGGTCGTGTAGACCATGATGAAGCCGCTGATAACGAAGAACAGGTCGACGCCCATGGCGCCGGGACGCAGCCATTGCTCTGCCAGTTGCCAAGTCGGCGTGTCGAGGAAGAAGTAGCGCGCGTGGGTCAACACGACCAGCAGGACGGCGATGCCGCGCAAGGCATGGATCCAGGCGAATTTGGGGCGTGTATCGGTGAGAGGGGTCATCAAGGTTGTGGCCGCCGAGCGGCTTGTTCTGCATTTTCGGCGGCAGCTTACCACAAGCATCTATTGTCGACTTGGCATGCAATCGATACGCCAGGTCGCACGCGACGAGCCCGTGTCGTGCAGCGGGACCCGAAACGCGCGAGAATGACGG
>QPLR01000574.1 GCA_003665935.1 Halobellus sp. Atlit-31R
CGGTTACGATACTCGTTGTATCGCCGCCGAGTTCATGATTTGAACCCAGCATTTTTCCAAATATTCTCACACAGTCATACCTGTCCACTCATGAGGTATGATGCAGTCTATGGAGTTTCCAAGAAACAACTTCGGACGACTGTTTCGTTCGTTCTCACATCGAAATCAACCGAGCCAACAATCCTCTCGAGATGGAGGTACGTTGACGCGTATTGACGCGCCTCGGCCTCTCAGGTGCGGACAAACTACTCGCTGCCACGTTGTTAACCAACACTGAGGAGGGCCATGGTTCTGTGTTGGTTAACCTTCGGCGGAGTGATAAAACCGTTCGCGATACAGGCTCACCTTTGGGACATCCCTTACTCACTCCACAGGGCCGCTATCCGGTCTTCAATTTCGTCGAGGACGAGCCGAAGCACGTCGCGATGGTCGGTCGGCCACGAAGCGTCGTCGCCGGGGGTGGGGGC
>QPLR01000575.1 GCA_003665935.1 Halobellus sp. Atlit-31R
CATTACCGACCTGACCCAGCACCTGCGCCCGGTCGAGACGATCTCGGCGCGCACCCCGGCCCAGGACATCTTCCGGCGCTTCCGCAGCGGCGCCCCGCACTTCGCCCTGATCGGCGAAAAGGGCAAGCGCCCGGTCGGCTTCATCACGCTCGACAACCTGCTGGGCGCGATGGTCGGCGAGATCCGCGACGAGTTCCGCATGAACGAGAACGACTGGATGTCGCAGCCGGACGGCACGTATATCGGCAAGGCCAGCCTGCCGATCTTCTCGCTGGAGCGCCTGCTCGGCATCGACATCGACAACGAGGAGATGGGCCTGGACGACGTCGAATCGGTCGGCGGCCTGCTGATGGCCAAGCTGGGCGACATCCCCAAGCAGGGACAGCGCATCGACTTCCCGCAGTTCGACGTGGTGGTCAAGAAGATGAACGGGCCGCGCATCCTCCTGGTGAAGGTGTTCCCCAAAC
>QPLR01000576.1 GCA_003665935.1 Halobellus sp. Atlit-31R
GGCGCCGTCAGCCCGGTTTGCGCGATTTAAGGAGAACTCAATGGAACAAACGATGTGGAAATGGACGATTACGACCCCGAGCGGCCACATGAGCGATGGGGCTGCACCTGCAGTGGACGCTGTCAGCGCGCTGGCCAGCGCTTTGGCGTCTCCCGCCGGCGTAGGGCTGGCGCTGGCCCATGGCCTGACGGACGACGACCTGGTTGAAGCACCGGGCGGGTCGGATTTCCGCCGCATCCTGACCGGCAAGGGCTGCGAGATCCTGGTCGAATGCGTTGAGCTCGCCAAGGTAGCAGCGGCCCGCCTGTGGCACTACACCGCCGGCCACAAGCTGCCCCTGATCCGCGAGGCCGGGACCCTGCGCCCAAATGGTGCCAAGATTGCCCCGAAAGAGCGCCCAGTGCTCTGGTTCTCTGCTGATCCCGTGTACGAGCCCACGGCTATCAAACTGGTCCAGATGCCGGGCA
>QPLR01000577.1 GCA_003665935.1 Halobellus sp. Atlit-31R
CTGCATAAGCTTTTGTTGTATACATGAAAAAGCCGGGTTCGCCCGGCTTTTTTTATGCCTGGAAACTGGCTCGAATCTCTCTATTTATTTCAGCCGTGTGACCGGTCAAGGTATAATGCCCGCCATGAATTCCCCAGCCGATCCGCAAGTCGATTCCCTGCACATCCCGCCGCACTCCATCGAAGCAGGGCCGTCCGTCATCGGCGGCCTGCTGCGCGATAACGCGGCGTGGGACGGTATCGCCGACTTCATGCACGCGGACGATTTCTACCGCTACGACCACCGCATCATCTTCGAACAGATGGTCCGCCTGATCAACGCCGGCAAGCCGGCCGACGTGATCACGGTCTACGAGGCCTGCAACATGCTCGGCAAGGCCGAGGAAGTGGGCGGCCTGCAGTACCTGAACGCGATGGCGCAGAACACGCCGTCGGCGGCCAACATCCGCCGCTACGCCGAGATCGTG
>QPLR01000578.1 GCA_003665935.1 Halobellus sp. Atlit-31R
AGCCGGCCGAAAAGCGCGCCAAGCTGGCGGCCGCCACGCGCAAGCGCATGGCCGGCAACAAGGTCTTGATGAGCGGCGTGGCCGACATGCGCGACGCCGGCGTCAACGCGACGCCGGGCCAGATGATGTCGATGGCGCTCGAGACCATCCACAAGGGCCTGTCGTTTACCCGCTCGTTCGCGTTCCTGCGCAACCGCCGCGAAGGCAAGTACGCGGCCCGCCTCGGGCTGGGCGAAGGCAGCAAGGCCCTGATTCCGCACCTGGTCTTCGACGACGCCTACGAACCGAACGTGTTCCATGCGGCGCTGGGAAGCGACCGCGTGATCTTCATCGAGAACGCCCGCGACGCCAAGTTCGCGGCCAAGCTGCCGGGATGGTGGAAAGGCACGCTGAGCGAGGCGCGCTGCTTCGTCGTGATCCCGCTGTGCGCGCACGGCCAGCCGGCCGGCTTCATCTACGGCGAATG
>QPLR01000579.1 GCA_003665935.1 Halobellus sp. Atlit-31R
AAGGACTACCTGAAGAATATCGAAGCGATCGCGATCAGCGTCACCGGCAGCAGCGCCGGCAAGTGGATTCCGCTGGTCGTCGACCTGAGCGAGATCGGGGCCGGCGCCGACCTCGCGCATGCCCCGCACTTCGCCTGGGCCCAGGGCACCGAGCGCGCCGACAGCTTCGACGCCGCCTCGGTCTCGGACGCGACCAAGGCCCTGATGACCCAGCACGGCCTGGGCGTCTACGCCAACATGGGCGCGGGCGACGACACCGTGGTCGGCTCCGGTTACGGCGACCACATCATTCTGGGCGCCGGCACCAACTACCTGGATGGCGGCGGTAATGCGGGCACCACGACCTGGGGCGGCAAGCCGGCCGATGTGCTGCAGGTGAACGTGGCCAGCCAGGCCGCGGCCAATGCCGTGCAAGTTGTAGCGCTGGCCAGCGGCATGAGCGGCGCCGACGCGCAGGCCTTTGCCG
>QPLR01000580.1 GCA_003665935.1 Halobellus sp. Atlit-31R
CCATCATGCGCTGGACCCCGTCGATGCCGGCCAGCGCCGGGCTCTCGCTGCGCAGGACGGTGGGCGGCTCGACGCCGCCGATGACCAGCGCGGCCGGGTCGTCCCAGTGCGAGACCAGTCCCAGATAGAGGGCGACGAGGCTGGCGCAGCCCAATACCTGGGCGCCCTTGTGCAGTTTGTCGCCGGTATTGGCAAAGCGCAGCCGGCGCGGCATGGCCGGCGCCAGCAACCTGGCCATCCGGTTCCAGGAGTCGACCGATATCCGGGTAATGCCGCTCGCCGCCAGCCGGCGCAGCGGCAAGGGCCCGGCGGTGATGGTGTTCCAGAGACTGCCGGCGAACTGGTAGCGGCTGTAGCCGCAGAACAGTTCGTCGCCGGCGTCGCCCGACAGCGACACCGTCACGTGCTGCCGGGCCAGCTGGGATACCAGGAAAGTCGGCATCTGGGACGAGTCCGAGAACGGCTC
>QPLR01000581.1 GCA_003665935.1 Halobellus sp. Atlit-31R
ATCGAGGTGATCTGGGTGAACTGCTGCTCGGTGAACTCCACGCCTTCCCAGTTCAGGTCGGCATAGTTCGGCGAGGTGCCGAACATGTGCTGCTGGCCTTCCGGGGCGCTGCCGTCGGCGCGGTCCAGTACCCACTTCAGCACGCGCATGTTGTCGCCGTAGCCCGGCCACACGAAGCCGCCGTCTTCGCCGGTGCGGAACCAGTTGACGCAGAAGATCTTCGGCAGGGTGCCCTTGGCCTGGACTTTCTTGCCGAGGTCGAGCCAGTGCTGGAAGTAGTCGCTCATGTTGTAGCCGATGAAGGGCAGCATCGCGAACGGGTCGCGGCGCACGATGCCCATCTGGCCGGCGGCGGCGGCGGTGGTTTCCGAGCCCATGGTGGCGGCCATGTACACGCCTTCCACCCAGTTGTTCGCTTCGGTGACCAGCGGCACGGTGGTCGAGCGGCGGCCGCCGAAGATGAAGG
>QPLR01000582.1 GCA_003665935.1 Halobellus sp. Atlit-31R
CATGATCAGGAACATGAATACGATGATCATCGAGTAGGCCAGGATGGTCAGCATGGAATTCTCCTCACGGGTGTCTCCGAATGTTTTCGCGGTTTTTCGTTATGCGCTGCCTGAATGACAGCCATGCGCCAACTATATGCGGCGCCGGCTTTCAGTTAGCTTTCAGCGCGCCTGCGGGCGCAGGTCGGGACCGACAGGGAAGAACACGCTGACGCTCAAGCCGCGGCCGTCCAGGCCCTGGCCCAGCGTGAGCAGGGCGCCGTGCAGGGTGGCGATGTCGCGCACGATGGCCAGGCCCAGGCCGGTGCCGCCATAGCGGCGGGTGGTAGAGTCGTCAGCCTGCGAGAAGGCCTCGAACAGGCGCGCGCGCGCTTCGCGCGAGATGCCGATGCCGGTGTCGTGCACCGCGAAGCGCAGCATCACCGACTGGGTGTCTTCGCCGGCCACGCGCACGCGCGCCAGGATG
>QPLR01000583.1 GCA_003665935.1 Halobellus sp. Atlit-31R
TGGCCGGTCCGCTGCAGCTCGGCGGCCAGCTTGATGCGCTGCGCCTCGCCGCCCGACAGTTCCGTCGCCGGCTGGCCCAGCCGCAGGTAGTCCAGCCCCACCTCGACCAGCACGTCCAGCGCACGCTCGACCAGCGGCTCGCCCTCGAAGAAGCTGCGCGCCTCGCCCACCGTCATGCCCAGCACCTCGGCGATGTTCTTGCCGCGGTAGCGCACTTCCAGCGTCCCGGCATTGTAGCGCGCGCCCTCGCAGGTCGGGCATGGCGCGTACACGCTGGGCAGGAACAGCAGTTCGACCATCACGAAACCCTCCCCGGCGCAGTGCTCGCAGCGGCCCTTGGCCACGTTGAACGAAAAGCGGCCGGCGTCGAAGCGGCGCTTCTTCGCGTCGGGCGTGGCGGCGAACAGCTTGCGCACCTGGTCGAACAGGCCCGTGTAGGTCGCCAGGTTCGAGCGCGGCGTGCGG
>QPLR01000584.1 GCA_003665935.1 Halobellus sp. Atlit-31R
CGACAGCGTCAGCGTGCCGGTCCCGGTCGCGCCCGACAACAGCTTCGTCCTGCCCCGCAACGAGCTCGCGCTGCGCGAGGACGCCGCCGTGGTGGCCAACCGCAAGACCACCAGCATGACCTGGCGCGCCCAGATCATTACCCCGGGCCTGCCGCCCGGCACGCGCCGCCTGGGCGACATGCGCCTGGAATGTCTGGTCGGGGTCGAGGCCGGACTGGTGTCCAACAGCTCGCCCCTGTTCGGCTGGATCGCGAATGCGCTGACCACGCCCGAGCAGGTGTGCAATAGCCCCAACGGCAACTACCTGTTCTTCGCCGAGCGGCCGGTGTTCTCGGTGCGCCTGCGCGCCGGCGATGGGGCCAACGCGCGGGTCGAGACGCTGCCCTTCAACATGTTGTATGCCGGCGGCGAACAGACCAGGGCCGACCTGCAGTACTGCGATTGCCAGGTCATGCTCGACCGCAC
>QPLR01000585.1 GCA_003665935.1 Halobellus sp. Atlit-31R
TCGCAATGCCGCCATACTTACGGGAAAGGATTGCTAGCTTTGAAATCTCTGTATCAGAGATATATGAGGGAAGATTTTTCGAACTCATTCGTTTATCAGTCAACCTTATGATTGCATTAACCGTATTGGAGTGAATTTGGTCTCCTGATAATATTTCGAAACGATACGATTGTTCTTTAGGCTTGGCCATCTTAATGCTTCTCAAGACCTCCTTTCTCATCTTCGGCCGAACTTGATTGATATAGTCGCCAACGCTTTTTGGTAAAGAAATAACATTTTCCTCTAGCATTGCCACCTGTTGATAAGGAAATGAGAATTCTTGCGGGATTACCGATAAATCGAGAGCGTAAAATTCTATTTTTCTCGCTTGCTTGCAGGCGAAAAAAATGTATTTTGCGAACGCGACTATTAAGTGTTGAGGTAAAACTACCTGTTGATTTAGAACATAGATCGTTTCTCTGGAAA
>QPLR01000586.1 GCA_003665935.1 Halobellus sp. Atlit-31R
CTAGCAAACAGCGCAGCCACAAAAAAAAACCCGCTCCGGTTGGGGAGCGGGTGAAGTCCAAAACTAGGGATGTCCTGAAAGAGACAGGTCAACTATAGGGGCCGCCTCCATACCGCTCTGTGCGTTACCACACATAAACAATTAAATTGTCACACCGGTTGATCTGGATGTAAAAAATGCCGCCGCGGCAGAACCGGGGCGGCATTTTTGCTGGAACAGGCTTCAGACCACGGCGCCGTCGCTCTCGTCCTTTTCCTTGACCGGCTTGACCAAGTCTTCGCGCTTGACGCCCAGCCACATGGCCAGCGCGGCGGCGACGAACACCGAGGAGTAGAGGCCGAACAGAATACCGATGGTCAGCGCGATCGCGAAATAGTGCAGCGCGTGGCCGCCGAAGAACAGCATCGACAGCACCATCATCTGGGTCGAACCGTGGGTGATGATGGTACGCGAGATGGTGCTGGT
>QPLR01000587.1 GCA_003665935.1 Halobellus sp. Atlit-31R
CCTGGAAGGCTCGGACACGCTGGATGAGTTCTTGCAGACCATGGTTGCGGCACCGATCGCGCCCGCACCCTTGCGACGGCTGCAGTCCCTGCTGGTGCGCGCCGCGGTGCAGATCGTGCCGGAGCCGGTACGCTCACTGCCCCAACTGCGCAGGTATGGGCTGTGGCCTGGGGAGGCAACACTGGTGCGCACGCTGGCGCGGACAGCGGCGCTGCTGCCGCTGGGGGACACGCCGCCGGTACAGGCGGCGCGGCGGTTTGCTCGTTAAATCTCGACTTCGCCCTCGAACACGGTCACCGCCGGACCGCTCAGGTAGACCGGTTGACCAACGCCGTCCCAGGCAATGCTGAGCTCGCCGCCACGGGCCGACACGCGCACCGGCGAATCGAGCAGGCCGCGGCGGATGCCGGCCACGACGGCGGCGCAGGCGCCGGTGCCGCAGGCCAGGGTCTCGCCGGCGCCGCG
>QPLR01000588.1 GCA_003665935.1 Halobellus sp. Atlit-31R
GCGATCGCGTCGTCAGGCCTGCAGCTGCATGAGGCGTATTCCAAGTACGCCATGAGTCGCGTGTCGTGCGTTTTTTGTATTATGAGTTCCGAGGCCGATCTGATGGCCTCCGCTGGGTGCGTCGACAACCACGAGGTATATGTCGAACTTGTCGAGCTCGAGGCGGAATCCACGTTCGGCTTCCAGGGCAACCGGTGGCTGGCTGACGTCGCACCCCACCTGCTTCCGCCCGAGCTGCGCGCGGCCATCGTCGATGCAAAGGAAAAGGCTGTGCTGCGCCAGCGCGCGGAAGCCAGGATCCCGAAACATCTGCTGTACTCGAAGGGCTGGCCGACTGCGATGGTGACCAGTGCAGAGGCCGACCTGGTTGCAAGCGTGCGGCGCGAGGTTGCCGACCTGCTCAATCTCAAGGTCGGCGACCTCACCGGTGAGGACGTAGCGCAGCGGTATAGCGAACTATTGCT
>QPLR01000589.1 GCA_003665935.1 Halobellus sp. Atlit-31R
GGTGAACAGGTTGGCCGACCAGGCCTGGTGGGCCGAGGCGCCGACGCCGATCAGGATCACCGGGAACCAGTAGCCCAGGGCGCCGAGCGGTTGCGCGGCGAGCACCACCAGCGGGAACAGGGCGATGGTGAACATGGCGCGCATGCGGCCCTGGTAGATGCTGGCGCCGCGGTCGATGAACCAGGTCGGCAGCCAGCCGCCGCCGATCGAACCGACCATGGTCATGCTGTACAGGACCGCCAGCGGGATGACCATTTCCGGACCCGACAGGCCGTATTGCGAGGACATGTACTTCGGCAGCCAGAACAGGAAGAACCACCATACGCCGTCGGTCATGAACTTACCGAAGGTGAAGGCCCAGGTCTGGCGGTAGCCAAGCAGCTTGAACCACGATGCCTTCGGCTTGCCCGCCGCGCTTGGCGCCGCTTCGACCGGGGTGCTGTCGCTGTTGATGTAGGCCAGTT
>QPLR01000590.1 GCA_003665935.1 Halobellus sp. Atlit-31R
GACCGTGTGGTCGGCGCTGCTGGCGCCAGCCGTGGTCCTGCGTGAGAAGCGCGGCCACCAGATCGTGGCCGAGGATCTCGTCGGCATGGCAGCGCAGTGGATGCGCACCGGGACAACCGATCTCGCGGCTGAAACCTACGCTTCGCCCGACACTCGTTTCGTCAGCGCGCACCCGGCCAGGGTGTACGAGCTGCTGACGGACACGGCGAGCCAACACGGGATCGATCACATGAAGCTGATGTTGAGCATGATCGAACCTGTCGTCCGCCCGCTCGGCGAGTATGTCGGCGCGCGCCAGGCAGCTGCCGGCGTGAAGGTTGATCTCGCTGGCGCCGCGCCGATGGGCGAGGGGGGCAAGTGAAGCACGGTCGCTACACCACTATCGAGGGCGGCCAGGAGGTATCGTCCCGCCGCGTCATCGTCGACGTGCGCACGAATGGCCAGCTGTTCAAGGACTGGATGGT
>QPLR01000591.1 GCA_003665935.1 Halobellus sp. Atlit-31R
GTGATTTTCTCTCACATTCAAGACAATATTATTTTAGTGAAGGATGTAGAATATTTTGATTGGTTGCTTAACCTATTCGCCTTCGACTAATTCCAGGAACGAACTCTCAGCAGTCTCATTGACTAAAACATAGCCTTCACATGGGCAGTATCCACCAAGAGAGGGGACTCGAAACGTGAATGACGTGTCAACAGAGATGTCTGTGTAGTCACCAGATCCCAATCCCTCATTACGCACACTTGCACGGATACCACCAGTTTCTTCTCGGGTATCCGGAAACCCATCTAATCCTGAACTAGCATCCAATAGATAGTCCCAAGTGAACGTTTCGCCATTGGATGTATCTCGATCAAACGTAATCGGATCTTGCAAATCAGTGTCAAGCAAAAGAGAGATGCCAGATAGAGCAATAGACTTCCACGGAGCCACGAATGCACCAACGATAGCTATCGAAATTGCCGCTA
>QPLR01000592.1 GCA_003665935.1 Halobellus sp. Atlit-31R
ATCGTGTCCCCCATCTGGATCGGCGGCTTGCCGCGCGCGCGCAGCCAGACCCACAGCAAGCGTAAGTAAAGACTCATGGTGTTCTCTTTCCTGGTTTTTCAGACGTGCTCGCCTGACCTGGACGTGACTATAATGAGCTTTGCTCATGTTTCCTACTCGCCTTTTACTCAGATTCGAGGTGCTGCCCCGCCATGCCAACCAAACCTCGCTCGTCCCCCATGCCGCAGCCGGCGCGGTCCCGGCGCGTTCCGTCGCAAGCCCGTTCCGAGCAGACGATCCAGGTCATTTTTGAAGCCACGGCTCAGGTTTTGAACGAGCATGGCGAGGCCGCGCTGACGACCAACCGGATCGCGCAACGGGCCGGGGTGTCCATCGGCACCCTGTACCAGTATTTCGACAGCAAGGAGGCGATCGTGCACGCCATGCTGGCGCGCGAGCGCGGGCAGGTGATGGGCGCTCTTGAC
>QPLR01000593.1 GCA_003665935.1 Halobellus sp. Atlit-31R
CTGTTCTCGCGCGACACCATCGCCATGGCGACCGCGGTGGCGATGTCGCACAACATGTTCGACGCCGCCCTGTACCTGGGCATCTGCGACAAGATCGTCCCGGGCCTGCTGATCGGCGCGCTGCACTTCGGCCACATCCCGGGCATCTTCGTGCCGGGCGGCCCGATGACCTCGGGGATCTCGAACAAGGAAAAGGCGGCGATCCGCCAGCGCTACGCCAAGGGCGAAGCCACGCGCGACGAACTGCTCGAGGGCGAATCGAAGTCCTACCACGGTGCCGGCACCTGCACCTTCTACGGCACCGCCAACAGCAACCAGATGCTGATGGAGATGATGGGCCTGCACATGCCGGGCGCCGCCTTCATCACCCCGGGCACGCCGCTGCGCGATGCGCTCACCCGCGCCGCCTCGCACCAGGCCGTGAAGATCTCGCAGCAGGGCAGCCAGGACGGAAGCGGATACAT
>QPLR01000594.1 GCA_003665935.1 Halobellus sp. Atlit-31R
CGTTGAGCAGGTTGAGCAGCGATGAGGCCGAACTGTAAATCACCGGCAGGCCTTCCGGCGCAGGTTGGCGTTTGAGCTCCAGTTCCAGCAGGCCGAGGATGGCGTGCATCGGCGTGCGCAGTTCATGGCTGACGGTGGCGCGGAATTTGCTCTTCATGCGGTTTTCCGCTTCCGCGCGGCGGCGCGCCTGCTCGAGTTCTTCGCGTTCGCGTTTTTCACGGCGCTGCAGCATGATACGGCGCAGCGTCAGCGCCAGCAGCAGCACGGTGGCGGCGGCCAACAGCGCCAGCAACCAGGTGGTCTGCGGCGGCATGCGGTTGTTGTTCACCGCGTCGATCAGGTTGCTGCGGTCGACGATCCACTCGTCGCGCAGCGATTGCAGGGTATCCGCCGGGATCTGCATCAGGTTCTTATCCAGGATCGCCAGCAGCAGCGGCCGATCGCGGCGCACGCCGAAGGCCACC
>QPLR01000595.1 GCA_003665935.1 Halobellus sp. Atlit-31R
CACGCGCGCGATCAGCTGCTGGGCGGCCGAGCGCGGACCGTAGACGGTCATCATGGCGGCAAAACCGGTGCGGCGCAGGCGCATTACCGGGTCGCGCCGAAAACTGCTGTTTTCCCACACGCCGGCACGCACCGAGGGTTCGGCCAGTTCGAGCAGCACCGCCGCCACGCCGCCGATGAACAGGGCAACCGGGTTGGCGAACACCTGCCAGGCGACGCCATCGTGCGGCGCCAGCGCCGGCTCTCCCGGCGGCCGGCTGAAGTCGAAAGCCATGCCGGGAGGCGGCTGCAGCAGTTCGCGTATCGTATCCAGCACCACAATTCCCTTCGACCTGACGTCAAGCTGCGCTTGACTGCCGCTGCGTTAGCGGCGAGGCTTCAGCTTCCGCCCCCTCATGCGCAGCAAATGAAGCTACTTCTTCTGATCGTACTCGCAGTGTGCCCCCTGTTCGCGCAGGCTTGCTC
>QPLR01000596.1 GCA_003665935.1 Halobellus sp. Atlit-31R
TGTGCGCGTCGCGCAATATCCCGCTGACGAACGCCTCCGCGGCGATCGCGAAACTGGTGCGCGAAGTGACCGAAGACCTGTGCGCGCGCGGCGCGTGGCCGGGCGCGCGCCTGAGCGCGGCTTGAGCTTATAACGGTCATCAGATTTTCTTATACCCCCATCCGCATTCCCTATTGGCCTTCGCCAGGCCGAGTCCCTACACTCCAGCGGTTAAAAAGCGCCCTGCCTACCCGGCCTGCGGCGCAGCACTGAACCTCACAATGGAGACCCCCATGCCTGATACCGTCACGCCACAAGCGGTGACGCCGGACTATTCGTCCCGCCTTCACAGTGTCACCCTCGACGACAAATACACCGCCCGCACCGGCAACATCTTCCTGTCCGGTATTCAGGCCCTGGTGCGCCTGCCGATGATCCAGCGCGAGCGCGACGCCGCCGCCGGCCTGAACACGGCCGGTTTCGTG
>QPLR01000597.1 GCA_003665935.1 Halobellus sp. Atlit-31R
CACTCCGGGATGTCCTCGACGATGTAGAAGACGTGGGTGGAGTCGCCGAGGGACTCCGTGCCGACGTTCGAGACGAACTCGATATGGAGCGTCTGATGGAAACTGCCGCCCGTATCGGCGGCGATATCGACGTGCTCGTCGCCAACGCTGGCATCAACCACGGCACACCCGGTGAGATGCCTCTCGACGAAGAATCCTACGCCGCCTTCGACGACACCTTGCGAACGAACGTTCGCGGCGTCTTCGCGGCGGTCAAAGAAGCACGTCCCCACATGGCCGCCGACGCTCGCATTCTCGTCCCCTCGGGGTCCGTCGCCCGCGATGCGGAACCCGGAATGGGGGCATACGCCGTCTCGAAGGCTGCTGCCGAGGCGCTCGTTCGGCAGTTCGCCGCCGATTGCGACCAGTCCGTCTGTGTCGTCGACCCGGGGCTCGTCGCCACCGACCTCAGCGGCGGACAGGGA
>QPLR01000598.1 GCA_003665935.1 Halobellus sp. Atlit-31R
TAGCGGAGGAGGAAGTCGGAAGAAGTCATCCGCGGATTCTACCTGCGCTGCGCTGCACAATCCTGCAGTATGCACGGTCGATTGAGCCGTTTCAATCATGTTTATCAATGCCCCCTCTTGACGCCGCACGCCGCTTGAACGCTTTGGCAGTCTATGCTTTTTACCCATCCGGTATCGCCATCCGAGACTTTACGGTTTAGTATCGGCAACCAAATGATGTGAACGAGCAATAGTCTTTGTATGGCCCGTGCCAACTGATGTAGATTACGAGTCCTTGACCACCAGCTAACACGTTGACCCCATGAGCCAACCGAGCCAGTTTTCCCTGCTGACGCAGCGCCGTTTCGGCCCCTTCTTCTGGACCCAGTTCTTTGGCGCCTTCAACGACAACCTGTTCAAGACTGCGCTGCTGGTCGCGCTGACCTTCGACACCGCCAACTGGACCACGGCCGACCCCGGCATG
>QPLR01000599.1 GCA_003665935.1 Halobellus sp. Atlit-31R
AAATTGCAACATTCGCGCTTGATCTGTCGGATTTGACGTTACAATGTCGAGTTGTATCCTCTGCAGGCTTTCTGTTTCCATGACCCAGGCCCCCACCGACCAACTCGATCTGAGCCGCTGCGCGGCTGAACCTATCCGTACCCCGGGCAGCATCCAGCCGCACGGTTTCATGCTGACGCTGTCGCCGGCCCTGGTAGTGCAGCAGGCCAGCGCCAACCTGGAAAGCTGGACCGGCATGCCGGCCCAGGCCACCGGCGGCCGGCCACTGGCCGAGGTGGTGGGCGAGACTGCCGCGGCACGCATCGCCGCCGAGATCGAAGCCGGCGCGCCGGGCGCGCGCCCGGCTTACCTGGGCACCGTCACGGTCGCCAACGGCGCCCATTTCGACGTGCTGGCCCACGCCTGGGACGGCCTCTTGATCCTCGAATTCGAGGGCGTCGAGCGGCGCCGCGCCGCCGACTTC
>QPLR01000600.1 GCA_003665935.1 Halobellus sp. Atlit-31R
GTCGTCGCAGGATTCATCAGCGCCGGATTAGAACTCCGAGCCAATCAAATCTATCCGGTCGGTGCAAATGCAGTCAACGCCCCAGTCGAGCAGCAGGCGCGCGCGATCCGGCTGGTTAACGGTATACACCAGAATGCGCAGCCCGGCGTCTTTCAACGCTGTCACCCGCTCGGCGGTCAGCGCCTTGTGGTCGATATGCAGCGAGACGCAGTCCAGGCGTTCCGTCAGCTCGCGCCAGTTGTCGTCCCAGTCCTCCAGCAGCAAGCCGCACGGCAAATCCGGCACGGTGCGCTGCGCCGCCGCCAGCGCTTCCACCGAGAAGGAGGAGAGCAGCGGGTCGGTCTGCCCTTGCCACAGCAGCCGCGCCGCCAGCGCCACCACCCGGCCGGTTTCGTCGTCGCTGCCGGTGGTCGGTTTGATCTCGATATTGGCCATCAGGCCGTGTTCCCGGCAGCGTTCCGCC
>QPLR01000601.1 GCA_003665935.1 Halobellus sp. Atlit-31R
CTTTGCGCGATCGTGCCCGGGTTGCCGTTCAGGTAGTTGTATTCGGCCAGCAGCGCCGACTTGCCGAGCACGCTCGAGAGCGAGTTGTAGAAGCGGGTCTCCAGGCCCGCCTTGATGCGGTTCAGGTCGCGCTCCGGGATGCCTTCTTTCTCGAACTTGGCAAAGGCCTTGTCGACGTCGGCGGCGACTTCATCCAGGGGTTTACCCTCGAAGGCGCGCACGCGCAGCATGAACTGGCCGGCGATCTCGGCGCTCTGGTTGTAGATCTGGACGTTCGGCGCCACCTTGCTGTCTTCCACCAGCACCTTGTAGAACGGCGCACGCTTGGTCTGGGACAGGTACTCGGCCAGCACTTCCAGCGCGTACGAGTCGGGATGCAGGTCTTCGACGGTCGGCCAGGCCATGGTCAGCTCGGGCAGCTTGGCGAAGTTGTCCTCATGCGCCAGCTTGACGGTCTGCTTCA
>QPLR01000602.1 GCA_003665935.1 Halobellus sp. Atlit-31R
CTGCCAGCTGCGCAGGTCGTGCGGCTGGATGCCGCTCATCGGAAAGGCCCCGACCACGTTGCTGCGCGAGCTGCAGAAGCCGGATACTTCGCCCTGCCAGCACACCGAGTTGGAGGACAGCGCGATGAACAACGGCGCGCGCTGCGTCAGCCAGGCGCACAGGCGCACCGCCTCGTCCGCGCTGCCGGCCCCGATGTGCACGTGCATGCCGAATACCGTGAACAGCTTGGCCAGGTAGCCGTACTTGCGCTCGGACTCGAAGTAGCGCTCCTTGGGATAGATGCGCTGCTCGTTCCAGCGCTGGAACGGATGGGCGCCGCCGCCCGATACCGAGGCGCCGACCTCGAGGGCGGCGCGCTGGACCGTAGAGCGGATATGCTCGAGCTGCTCGGCGGCTTCGCCATAGGAAGTCAGGATCGAGGTCGCCACTTCCAGCATCGAGGTGGTGATCTCGGGCGTGTGC
>QPLR01000603.1 GCA_003665935.1 Halobellus sp. Atlit-31R
GGCGAAGACGCAGCCGTCCGGGATTGTCCGTAGATCGCCGATCTGGCCTGGGATCGGCTTTAGACGGCGGTCCTCTCCCTGCGGTAGCGACGCGAGCAACCCCTGGGTATAGGGGTTCGTCGGTGAACGGAACACCTCGTCCGTCGCTCCCACCTCCATGATCTCGCCGGCGTACATGATGCCAACCCGATCGGCGATTTGATTAATCACGCCGAGGTTGTGCGTGATGAGCAGGACGCTTGTGTCCCGTTCCTCGATGAGATCGTCGATGAGGTCGAGAATTTTTGCCTGCGTAGTAACGTCCAGTCCGGTCGTCGGTTCGTCGAGGATGAGAAGTTTCGGTTGGCACGCCAAGGCGATGGCCAGAAGGACACGCTGCTGTTGGCCGCCGGAAAGTTCGTGCGGATACTGTGAGGCGTTCGTCTTCGGGTCCGGGAGATTGACCTCGTGAAGTACTTCGTAC
>QPLR01000604.1 GCA_003665935.1 Halobellus sp. Atlit-31R
GGGCACGGGCAAGATGGCTACACCAGTTACCGCGGCAGTGCAGCAGATGACCGGCTTGGCGCCGGCTACGGCTACAGCGCAATCGACGGCGGCGAGGGCATCGATACCGTCCAGTTCCAGACCGCGGCCGATGGCTACACGCTGCGCACGACCGACGCGGGGCTCGAGGTGCTGTGGTACGGCACCCTCGCCACCTCGCTCACGAACGTCGAACGTCTGGGATTTCAAGATGACTACATCGCCTTCGACCTGGTCGCCGCCCAGGCCTACCGCCTTTACCGGGCGGCCTTCGAGCGCGCACCCGACAAGGCCGGGCTGGGCTACTGGATCAGCCGGCTCGACGGTGGGGTCTCGCTCAAGGAGGTGGCCGCGGCATTCCTGGCCAGCGCCGAATTCGGCGTTGCGGCCGGTGTCCGGCAGGACGACGCGCAATTTGTCGACACCCTGTACCGTCACGTATTAG
>QPLR01000605.1 GCA_003665935.1 Halobellus sp. Atlit-31R
GAATCCGATCATGGGCGCGAGCAGCACCAGCGTGCGCGCCATGCCGTGCTCCATCGGCCGGCCCCAGCGGATGGCGGCGAGCAGCAGCACGGTGTACAGCGCCAGCGATCCCATCATTTCGCGCATGTACGCCCGGCCGACCCGTTTCTCATGCATGACATCCTCCGTGAAGTAAAGTATGCTTGACATCGTAGTCAAGGAAACTGGACATGTCAAGCTCCCTTCACATTTCTGTTCAGGGCGAAAAGTCGACTACAATGCCGCTCCTTCGCCTTGCTCCATACCCGATGAATCAGCACCCCGTCCCCTCCCAACGCGTCGCCGTGATCGGCGGCGGCCCTGCCGGCCTGATGGCGGCCGAAGTGCTGGCGGCCGGCGGCGTCCAGGTCGACCTCTACGACGCCATGCCTTCAGTGGCACGCAAGTTCCTGCTGGCCGGGAAGGGCGGCATGAACATCACCC
>QPLR01000606.1 GCA_003665935.1 Halobellus sp. Atlit-31R
GCTCTGCAAGGTGGTGGTCTTGCCGAGCAGGCGCGGGTCGCCGGTCAGCACCAGCAGCGGGGTGTTGCCTTGGCGAATCTTGAGGTCGACCACACCGTCGAGCTTGACGCGCACCACGCGCGCATCGATCGGACGGGTTTCGGTGGCCACGTCCGGCGCCGCCCTGGCGACCCCGATACAGGCCAGGATCGAGGCACACAGTGCCACGAAGGCCAGGCCGAACTTGGAAAGCTGCTTCATCTAATTCTCCGAATACATGTTCTTGGTTGTCGTGCCGCCGGCCTTGTGGACTAGCTCTAGCGCAACATTACCAGCAAGCGGGCGATTCCACTCGACGGTATTAGCATGTTGCAACTATATCGCCCGGCCGCTCCGCTGGCCATGGCCCTGCGATGAACTGCAAAAAACGCCGTACAGAGCGGCAAATGCTGCGATGGCTGGGCGTTGCGCCGCTTCGACATT
>QPLR01000607.1 GCA_003665935.1 Halobellus sp. Atlit-31R
TGGGCCTTGACGGCCAGGCCGGCGACCTCGCCGCGCAGGCGAAAAGCCCGCAGCGCCGGATAACGCCCTTCCCACTGGGCCGCGACGTCGAGCAGGCGGCCACGCGGGGCATAGTCGAGCAGCATCTGGCGCTGCTGCGGGGGCAGCGGCAGGTAGCCGGCCAGGGCCGCCAGTGCGCCGATGTCGAGCTGGCGCGCGCTCAGCTCGCCCCGCACGGGCTTGCCCTTCTCGACCTGGGCCGGCAGCCAGCGCTGCTCGAGCGTGGCCGGCGGCAGCGCGCGGCCGTCGCGCGTGGTAACGCTGAAGTCGGTCAGGCTGACGGTGTGGCCATGGGCGCCGAAGGTCGGCTTGCCCTCGTCTTTCCCGGGCAGCATTTCTTCACGCGCGGCCAGGCGCCCCTTGAGCCGGGCCAGCTGCAGCGGCTCGAGGGTGGCGCCGAGGCGCGCATTGACGTCGGCCAG
>QPLR01000608.1 GCA_003665935.1 Halobellus sp. Atlit-31R
CGGTTTTGGAGCTAGCGGAAAAATGGCGCTGACTCGACGCAGCTCCTGCAAGCTCCGCCCACATCGGCGATAATTGCCGGATTCTCAAAACACAAAAGGAACTCCCATGACCATCCAGATCGGCGACCGCCTGCCGGAAGGCACCCTGTCGGAATTCATCGAAACCGAAACCGCAGGCTGCTCGCTCGGCCCGAACACCTTCCAGGTCGCAGACCTTGTGAAAGGCAAGAAGATCGTCATCTTCGGCCTGCCCGGCGCCTTCACCCCGACCTGCTCGGCCCAGCACGTGCCGGGTTACGTCCAGAACGCCGACGCTTTGCGAGCAAAGGGCGTGGACGAGATCTGGTGCATCTCGGTCAATGACGCCTTCGTGATGGGCGCCTGGGGCCGCGACCAGAAGTCGACCGGCATCGTGCGCATGATGGCCGACGGTAACGGCGCCTTCTCCAAGGCCCTGGGCC
>QPLR01000609.1 GCA_003665935.1 Halobellus sp. Atlit-31R
GTCGGCACTGCCGGACGGAAGCGACCGCAAGGTCCACACCAGCCACAGGGAATGGGACGTGCGCACCGCCGCGCTGGGCGATGGCCGCATCGCCTACCAGCTGGGCGCCGACCTGCGCGTGTTCGACATCGCCAGCGGCAACGATACGAGGGTGGAAGCCAGCCTGGTCTCGGACTTCGACCAGCAGCGCACCCGCCGCGTGCGTTCGCCGCTCGACACCCTGACCAGCATCGACCTGGCCAGCAAGGCCGAGCCCATCGTGCTCACCGCGCGCGGCAAGGTGACCATTGCCGGCACCGGCAGCTACCGCCGCGTCGAGATCGCAGTGCCGGAAGGCGCGCGTGCCCGCAGCGCCGTGTTCAGCCACGACGACAAATGGGTCTACGCCTTTGTCGACACCACCGGCGAAAACGAGATCTGGCGCTATGCCGCCGACGGTTCCGGCAAGGGCGAGCGCCTG
>QPLR01000610.1 GCA_003665935.1 Halobellus sp. Atlit-31R
GGCTTCGGCCAGCCCTACCTGGGCGGCAGCGACGACGTCGGCTTCACCGAGGCGCTGCTGGCGAAACTCAAGAAAGAGTACCGCATCGAAGCGGGCCGGGTGTACGCGACCGGGCTGTCACGCGGCGGCTTCTTCTCGCTGCGGCTGGCGGCCGAACTGCCGCAGACCTTCGCCGCGGTGGCCTCGGTCGGCGGCCCGATGCCGGAACCGGTGGTCCAGCACCAGCCGAAGTCCGGCAAGGTGGGGGTGATGCTGATCCACGGCACTGCCGACCAGGTCGTCGCCTACGACGGCAAGGCCGGCGGCTACCTGGCGGCCATGGACAGCCACCGCTACTGGATCAGGCATAACGGGCTTGCCTCCGCCCCGGAACAAGCGCGCGCGTTCGACGCCGACAAGGGCGACGGCACCG
The DNA here is from genome assembly GCA_003665935.1 of Halobellus sp. Atlit-31R. Lineage (GTDB taxonomy): Archaea > Halobacteriota > Halobacteria > Halobacteriales > Haloferacaceae > Haloquadratum. The sequence continues at coordinate 413 of QPLR01000610.1, forward strand.
CGGTGCATTACCTGGAACAGGGCGATGCCGACACACGGGTAGCCCTGG
>QPLR01000611.1 GCA_003665935.1 Halobellus sp. Atlit-31R
CGACGCCAGTATGCCACCAGAAGTTTCTAGGCGACATGCCATTGGGGTAATAGGCAAGAAAACAACGCGCGGCGCTCAGTGCTCTCAGCGGCTGGCCAGGACCTCGCCCAGCGAGCGCGCCTGCGGCGCATATTCCTGCATGCCCCAGCCGGCGCCGGCGACGACCAGCGTGGTCAGCACAAAAGGCAGCAGCGTGCGCCGCACGGCGGTGAGCATCCAGTGGCGCGGGTCGAGCCCGCGCAGGCGCCGGTACAGGCCCGCGGCCAGCAGCGCGTCCACCATGATCTCGGCGAACAGGATCGGGGCCGTCCAGATCACGAACAGCGACGACAGCGCCAGGCCCAGGGCCAGCAGGATGACGGCCAGCGGGATCGCGGCTTCCTCGGCCTGCGCAATGGCCTCGAACGGCTTGTCGACGATGGCGCCGACGGCGCCGTCGCCTCTGTCGAAATTGGCGCTA
>QPLR01000612.1 GCA_003665935.1 Halobellus sp. Atlit-31R
TGACGGTCTGGATATAGCTCTGACCGTAGTGCACGCCGCCATAGCCGCTCGCGGTCAAGCCGGTGCGCATCGTGATTGCGCTATACGTGCCTTCCTGGTTGCCGTTGCCGCCATGAATAGGAATACGCACGCCGTTGCGCGGCTCGACCTGGTAGTCGCCGAGCTTGGCGTCCAACGGGATGCCGAGCCCCTGCAGCTTCGCGGCCGCGCCGCGCAGGGCGGTCAGCATGCCCGGGATCGCCGACGACGCTACCCCGCGCGGCGTGTTCACCGGGTCGCGCGGATCGAAGGGCACGGCCCACTTGTTCGGGATCGCGTTCGCAGCACTCCAGAACTCGCGGAACAGCACCTCCCCACGGCTGTCGATGTTGGCGCGGCGGTCCCAGCCCTGCAGCACCGTTCATGCCTGGACCGTGAGCGGATCGTCGGATTTTGCGCAGGCCGGCAGCAGTTCCGGCA
>QPLR01000613.1 GCA_003665935.1 Halobellus sp. Atlit-31R
GCTGCAGGCGCCCCGCCTGGGTGACGAGCTGGCGCCGGAAGACACCCTGCAGGAGCGAGTGCGGCTGATCCAGCACTGGGTATAGACGAAAAAATGCCCCGCGGTCGACGCGGGGCTCACGAAGCACTTCGCGTAGCTCAGGAGCGGCGCTGTCCACCCGGCAGCAAGCCGCTTTTTGCGTAGAAGAGCGGGAATTGCAGCGTCCGGCCGAGGTCCGCCCCTTCCTCACTGATCGGGCGCAGTAAGATCGACGCGGACCCTGCCTCGTTGATAAACATGCGCTCGACGAGGGCCATGCTGGGGCTGAGCCCCGCGCCAGCCACTTCCACTACCTCTCCAATCCCGAAGCCGCAGTAGCGCGGCATCAGCGCGCCAATGCGCTCCTTCGCTGCGTCAGCTGCGGCGCCGATGATCACTGCCAGGTCGAGCGGCAGCTTCGCGGTAGGAAACGCAGCGAGC
>QPLR01000614.1 GCA_003665935.1 Halobellus sp. Atlit-31R
CGGCCGCGTGGACCCGGCAGGCCGCTTCTGGATCGGCACCATGTACGAGCCGCGCGACAAGCCGCTGGCCGAGATGTACGTGCTCGAGCGCGGCCGGCTGCGCCAGGCCTGGGCCGGCAACATGACCAACTCGAACGGCCTGGCCTGGAGCCTGGACGGTCGCACCATGTTCCACGCCGACACCACCACGCACCGGATCGACTGCTACGACTACGATCCGGCCACCGGCACGCCCTCGAACGGGCGCACCATCAAGACCTTCTCGACGGACAAGAGCGCGCCCGACTACGGCGGCCGCCCGGACGGCGCGACGGTCGACAGCGAAGGCGCCTACTGGGTCGCGATGTTCGAGGGCGGACGGGTGCTGCGCATCGCGCCCACCGGCGAGATCCTGCGCGAGATCGCGCTGCCGGTACGCTGCCCGACCTCGCTGGCCTTCGGCGGGCCCGACCTGCGCAA
>QPLR01000615.1 GCA_003665935.1 Halobellus sp. Atlit-31R
CATCACCACCCGCCACATCGGCGGTGGCCACAAGCAGCACTATCGTCTGGTCGACTTCAAGCGCCAGAAGGATGGTATCCCTGCCAAGGTCGAGCGTATCGAATACGACCCGAACCGTACTGCGCACATCGCTCTGCTGTGCTACGCGGACGGCGCACGTGCGTACATCATCGCTCCGAAGGGCGTCGCTGTCGGCGATACCCTGATGAACGGTTCGGAAGCGCCGATCAAGGCCGGTAACTGCCTGCCGATCCGCAACATCCCGGTTGGTACCGTGATGCACTGCGTCGAAATGCTGCCGGGTAAAGGCGCACAGATGGCCCGCACCGCCGGCGCCGCTGTCGTCCTGATGGCCCGTGAAGGCACCTACGCCCAGGTCCGCCTGCGCTCGGGTGAAGTCCGTCGCGTGCACATCGAGTGCCGTGCAACCGTGGGTGAAGTCGGCAATGCCGAACACAG
>QPLR01000616.1 GCA_003665935.1 Halobellus sp. Atlit-31R
CACGGTAGCTTCTCTCCTAGTCTTTTAGCGCAGTTTCAGCGCTACGCCAAACAACTCCCCTTTTCTGTTTCGCCAATCCTACGGGAAGGCGCAGCCGTGCACATCCCAAACTTACCAAATGGAGTCACCATGACCGCAGTCATCCCTACCACCGTTAACTCTACCGCAGCAGGATCTCAGTCTGCATTTAAGCCCGTTACCACGAAAGACCGCCATGCTCGCGCGCTGGCCACCGTAGCTATTCTTGCGTCTACAACATTAGAAGACGTTTGGAAGAAGGCCGAAGAACTCGGCCTTCCGAAAGCTGGGCCGTATTATTTCCAAGCCATTGACGGCGACTTTCTCGCTGCGCTGCTCGCACAGTATCCCTTGCCACCAAAAGGCTAAAAGGGCCGCGCTCTGCATGGAGATCGTCTGAAAGCTCAGCGGTGATGTGCGGGGCGATATATTTCGCTGAGG
>QPLR01000617.1 GCA_003665935.1 Halobellus sp. Atlit-31R
GGCCAGGCACGGGCCAAGAAGCTGGTCACCGCCGGCTTCTTCACCGACAGCACCAGCTTCTCGTGCGTGGCCAACTCGAACGGCGTGTTCGGCTTCCAGGAATTCACCGACCTCTCGTTCACCTGCACCGCGCGCACCGAAGACGGCCGCGGTTCGGGCTGGGTGACCCGCTCGGCGGTCGATGCGCGCCGCTTCAACGCGGCCGAAGCGGCCGAGATCGCGATCGACAAGGCCCTGCGTTCGGTCGATGCGAAAGCGCTGGAGCCGGGCCGCTACACCGTGATCCTGGAGCCGGCGGCGACTTCGGAAATCCTGGGTAACATGTTCAGCTCCTTCGGCGCGCGCGCCGCCGATGAAGGCCGCAGCTTCCTGGCCAAGAAGGGCGGCGGCAACCGCCTGGGCGAAAAGCTGTTCGACGAGCAGGTCAACATCTGGGCCGATCCGTGGAACCCGGACGTG
>QPLR01000618.1 GCA_003665935.1 Halobellus sp. Atlit-31R
GCCGGCGCCCCTGGCTGAGGCGCAGGCCGGCTCCCGCAAGCAGCGTCGCTTCAGCACCCAGCGCCTGTTCAGCTATGCATGGCGCGAGGCGCTCGAGTTGCAGCGCGATCCGGTGCGCGCGACACTGGCCCTGGCCGGGTCGCTGATCCTGATGATCGTGATGGGCTTCGGCATCGGCACCGACGTCACCGACATCCGCTACGCGGTGCTCGACCGCGACCAGAGTCCGTCGAGCACCAGCTACCAGCTCGACATCTCGGGCTCGCCGTATTTCTCCGAACAAGCGCCGGTCGGCGACTACGACGAGCTCGACCGGCGCATGCGCAGCGGCGAGCTGAGCATGGTGATCGAAATCCCGCCCGGTTTCGCGCGCGACCTCGAACGCGGCAAGCCGGCCGCGATCGGCGCCTGGTTCGACGGCGCCATGCCGCAGCGCGCCGAGACCGTGCAGGGCTACCT
>QPLR01000619.1 GCA_003665935.1 Halobellus sp. Atlit-31R
CGGGTCGCTTCGAGGTCGTTGCGCGCCTTGTCTTCCAGCGCGATGGTTTCGCGCACGCGGCTGGTGACGCCGAAGCCGCTGAAGATCGGCACGCTGAACTGCACGCCGATGCCGTTGTTCCTGTTCACGCCCGACACGTTGTTCACGCGGCCGCTGGTGTCCTGGCGCGAGCTGCTGGCCACCAGGTCCAGGGTCGGGTAATGGCCGGCGCGGGTCTTCGAGATCTCGCGCTTGGCGACTTCGACTGCCAGCTGCTGCACGGTCACGCCGTAGTTCTGGTTCTCGGCGGCCGACACCCATGGGTCGGGGTTGGCCGGCGACGGCGCGGTGAGCGTGATGCCTTGCTTGAGCGGGGCCAGGCTGGCCGGCGCATCGCCGATGATGGCCTGCAGCGTGTTGCGTTTGTTGTCGAGGTCGTTGACTGCCGCGAATTCCTGGGCGATCACCAGGTCATAGGC
>QPLR01000620.1 GCA_003665935.1 Halobellus sp. Atlit-31R
CCTTGGCCAGCAGGGCGCGGAAGGCCGGCACGAAGTCGTTGTAGGTGGCGATCGAGGCCAGGTGGGCGTTCGAGAGCGGCTCGGCGAAGAAGCGGTCGTAGCCCGCATAGCCGCCCCAGTTCGCCTTCAGCACCTGGTAGTCGTCCTTCAGCGCGATGAACAGGCGCGTCTTGGTGGCGCGCTTGTTCTCACGGCTGGCGTCGCTGGCATACAGCTTTTCCAGTTCGCCGCGGTAGCGCACCAGGAGCGCCATGAAATCCTTCTTGCGCTCGCTGTAGCGCTCGTAGGCGTCGCGCATCGCCGGGTTGCCGAAGCGTTCCAGCCAGCCTTCGACGCCGGCCTGCTCGACCGCGCTGGCGAAGGATTCGTTGAATTTCGAGTCGCCCTGCACGTACACCACCTGGTGCGCCAGCTCGTGGAAGATCAGGCGCGCCAGCTCGGCGTCCGGATAGTTGATG
>QPLR01000621.1 GCA_003665935.1 Halobellus sp. Atlit-31R
CTCAGGAAGCGCTGGGCGCGGGCAATCTCCTCGCGCTGCCCGCGGTTCCCCATGCGCGCCATCGACTTGATTTCGTCGTCGCTCGCCTTTGGCGGGGTTGCGTTGAAACCTGGGGGGGGCGATGTGCCTTCCTGGGGAGCGACGACCTGCGCGTCGCGGGTCAGGTCCGTGCCGGCGGCAAGTTCCGTCATTCGCAGAGCGGAATAGTGATGATTGATAATGAAGACGAGGTAGTTCTTTTCAAACTGTGCGGTCGCTCCCCTGCCCGGTCCGTCGGCATGGGCCACGCCGATGGCAGGCACGAGCAAGCTCAAGCCAAATGCGAGCCTGCGCCCGAGCGCGCCAATGTTGCCGACACCCGACGAACGATTGAACTGCTTGGTTGCGGTTTTCATGTTTGCTCCTTTAGACGATACAGAACGATTCATTTAGTCGAGGTGAAGCGAGCGGGACGCCGG
>QPLR01000622.1 GCA_003665935.1 Halobellus sp. Atlit-31R
CGGCATGGCTCTACCACCAGCGAAGGCTGGGCCGTTAGGCTCAGTGTGGCATGCAATACAATCACCAAGTCGAGCGAGATACTCGCCCTTGTTGATGAGTTGTGTCGACGCGTCGAGCTGCGCTGTAGCCTTGTTCTGCGGCAGCGCACCTGGGCGGAGGAAGTAGAGCGCACCGGCTGCAGAGAGGCCGATGGCGCCTAATACACGAGCAATTTGAGCACTTTTACGCATAGCGACCTACCGTTGGCTGCCACAGGCAAAGGGCATCCGCACTAAGTTAGAAGGTTCCGGCGACGCAGCCGTCGGAGGCGTTTGGTATGCTAAATAACTAGAGACGGCAGTGATGTCCTCATCAGTAAGCCGATTAGCAATACGCTTCATACAATCAGGGTCCGCAGCTTTGCGTTCACCGACTTTCCAACGAGTGAGTTGGCCAGCAATGTAGGCAGGCCGTAAGC
>QPLR01000623.1 GCA_003665935.1 Halobellus sp. Atlit-31R
CCCAGACGCGGATGCGATCTTCCGGCATCTCGTCGTCGACGCTGATCCACGGGCCTGCGAAAGGCCGCGCGGGCGGCAGCAGCACCGGGAAGAGCTCCGACATCTTCTTGAGCGATCGGGCGACGTGGCGCATTTCGGAGGCCATCTCCGAATGGACCCCTCCCCAGTGCGGCATTACGGACATCAGCCGATCTGCCTCAAGAGCATCCTGCAGTGCTTTTCGGCCTTCGTCGGCGGCCTGCTGGCGCTGCTGGGCAACCTCGGCGGCCGCGGTACCCTGGTCCGACAGCGCCTTGGCCAGCTGGAAGGCAAAGTCGCCGGCCAATTCCCACTGGATGTACGCCGAGAAGGTCTTATCGGCCGGAAAATGCGCGAGCATCCACTTCGCCAGGTACTGGCGCGCGGTGTCGGTGTCGGTAACTGCAACCTGGCTCTGGTTTTCCATCGGTGTCTTCGCT
>QPLR01000624.1 GCA_003665935.1 Halobellus sp. Atlit-31R
CATGGGCATGTTCGGTATCGGCGAGATCATCCGCAACCTCGAGCATGGCGAGGACCGCAATATCCTGATGAAGAAGGTACAGGGCCTGATGCTCACCAAGGAGGACTTCAGGCGCATCATCGCGCCGATCCTGCGCGGCACCTTCCTCGGTTCCGCCCTGGGCATCCTGCCGGGCGGCGGCGCCATGCTGGCCTCGTTCTCGGCCTACTCGATCGAAAAGAAGGTCTCGCCCAACGCCAAGGAGTTCGGCAACGGTGCGATCGAAGGCGTCGCGGCCCCGGAGGCGGCCAACAATGCCGGCGCCCAGACCTCGTTCATCCCGATGCTCACCCTCGGCATTCCGTCGAACCCGGTGATGGCCCTGATGATCGGCGCCATGATCATCCAGGGCATCCAGCCGGGTCCGGCCGTGATGACCGAGCAGCCGGCGCTGTTCTGGGGCCTGATCGTGTCGATG
>QPLR01000625.1 GCA_003665935.1 Halobellus sp. Atlit-31R
AGTTGCGCTCTCCTGCTCTCGCTTGATGCGATCCAGCTGGCGTTTGTGCGCCGGGTTAATCCCTTGCTTGACCAATGCGCGCGCTTTTGCACGCTCGTCCCGAGCTTCGGACAACGTAAAACTACTGCCAGCGCGTCGTGCCTCAGCTTCCTCCGGTGTTTCGCCGCGCGGGGCCGTGACATAATCGCCGATGGCAAAAAGACTTTCCTTGACGGTGCCCCCCTCACGCAGCTCAAAGCGATAACGCCAAGCCTTCACGCCGTTCGGTTTCACCTCTAGGTATAGTCCCCTGCCGTCCGGCATCTTGTAGGACTTGTCTTTGGGCTTTGCGTTGCGGCATTGGGTATCGGTCAGCATGACTATCTCCGGGTTCAAACCGTACCCGGTTTTCGATTCCGGGACTATGGTTCCTTACCCGGTATCGTACCCGGCTATTTGGCGGATGGCAACGACCTCA
>QPLR01000626.1 GCA_003665935.1 Halobellus sp. Atlit-31R
GGACCCGGCGCCGGCCCACGCGCCGGCCCCCGACCGCCCCGACGAGCTGGGCGCCGACGCCAGCACCGAAGGCTGGGCGCGCCGCTTCGGCGGCGAAGGCAAAGAACCCCCGCCCGAGATCAAGGCCCTGGGCGTGACCCAGCTGGTGGTCCCGGCGCGCGCGCCGGACTGCGGCACCGACCTGCAGACCCTGGTCGCCCCCAGCGGCGACCCCTGGCCGGAAGAGTCCGGCTACCTGCCGGGTTACCCGGTCGGCAACACCGGCAACGAGATGCAGGTCCTGATCGACAACAGCGCGAATGCCTCGCCGGTCTTCGTCAAGCTCTACGACCTCGACCGCCGCTCCAACGTGCGCCACGCTTACGTGCAGCCGCGCGCGAGTTTCGTGATCGACAAGCTCAGCGCCGGGAAATACGAAGTGCGCTACCAGAACATCGTCGTCAACGACGGCAAGACC
>QPLR01000627.1 GCA_003665935.1 Halobellus sp. Atlit-31R
GTGCGCCAGCAGCAGGAATTGCTGGAGCTGTCGACCCCGGTCGTCAAGCTGTGGAACGGCATCCTGGCGCTGCCGCTGATCGGCACCCTGGACTCGGCCCGCACCCAGGTGGTGATGGAAAACATCCTGCAGAAGATCGTCGACACCGGCGCAATGATCGCGATCATCGACATCACCGGCGTGCCGACCGTGGACACCCTGGTGGCCCAGCACCTGATGAAGACCATCGCCGCCGCGCGCCTGATGGGCGCCGACTGCATCATCAGCGGCATCCGCCCGCAGATCGCCCAGACCATCGTGCACCTCGGCGTCAACCTCGAAGACGTGATCACCAAGGCTACCCTGGCCGACGCCTTCCTGGTCGCGCTCGAGCGCACCGGCGCCGCGCTGGTCACCAAAGCATAAGCGGACGACATGGAACGCATTCCTATCCTGCGCATGGGCGACCTGCTCCTGG
>QPLR01000628.1 GCA_003665935.1 Halobellus sp. Atlit-31R
ACCCTGTCTTCGCAAAACCAGGTCGCCGTCCAGCTGCTGTCGGCATCCCGCCGCACGACCGGACCATCGAGGAAGCCCGGCACACGCACCTGGTCGCCGGTGCCGGCAAATGTATTCAAGCCGACCGCAGCGGTGCCGATTGGAACAAGAAGGCGCTTGTGGGCACCGGACTCGGTCAGCTCGATCTTCGCGTTGCCGAGGGCGATACCGACCGCGATCAGGAGTGCGCAGAAGGTAAGCAGGAGCCCGCGAACGAGATAGACACGCGCCTTTTTCATTGTTTCTTTGCTTTGTCGGGGAAACAATAAGTGTAGCTCGGCAATAGCAGTCCGCGGTCGACGGAAGCCGGCGATTTGTCATTACATGCGTGCCGTATAAGCTGCCAGATGCGGTCGCAGAACGAAAAAAAGCCCGCAGAGGCAAGGACTTGCGATGCGAGTCCTTGCTGGCGGGCTTT
>QPLR01000629.1 GCA_003665935.1 Halobellus sp. Atlit-31R
TGCATGAAGCTGATCGAAACCACCGGCATCGACCTGCGCGGCAAGCATGCGGTCGTGATCGGCCGCTCGAACACGGTCGGCAAACCCATGGCCCTGCTGCTCTTGCAAGCCAACGCCACCGTCACCATCTGCCATAGCGCGACCCCGGACCTGGGCCTGTACACCCGCCAGGCCGACGTGGTGGTGGCCGCCGTCGGCCGCCGCAATACCCTCACGGCAGACATGGTCAAGCCAGGCGCGGTCGTGATCGACGTCGGCATGAACCGCGACGACGCCGGCAAACTGTGCGGCGACGTGGATTACGCGGGCGTGCGCGAAGTCGCTTCGCACATCACCCCGGTGCCGGGCGGCGTCGGCCCGATGACGATCACCATGCTGTTGATGAACACCGTGGAGTCCGCAGAACGCGTGCACTCCAGTAGCCAGAACTGCCCCAGCCAGGCAACGGGAATGGAAC
>QPLR01000630.1 GCA_003665935.1 Halobellus sp. Atlit-31R
GCTTGTCGACTTCGGCCAGGCGGTGGTGCAGCGCATCGATAAGTTTCTGGCGGTGCTTCGGGTTGTCCAGCAGGTCGTCCTGCAGGTAGGGGTTGCGGCGCACCACCCAGATATCACCCAGCACCTCGTACAGCATGCGCGCCGAGCGGCCGGTCTGGCGCGCGCCGCGCAATTCGTCGAGCAGGCGCCACGACGACTCACCCAGCAGCCGGATCACGATCTCGCGGTCGGAGAACGAGGTGTAGTTGTACGGGATCTCGCGCAGGCGCGCGGGAGCGTTGTCGGCAAGCAGGGTATGGATGTGTGCAGGCGCGTTCATGGATGCAAGGTGTGAATGCAGAGCGGCGGTCGGACGAGTCCGAAGGACGTTCATTCTAGCTTATTGCGCTGCACCACGCTGGCGCCAGGCAGAAATGCAAGCCATGCCGGCGCAATTAAATGCCAATAATCATGCCGT
>QPLR01000631.1 GCA_003665935.1 Halobellus sp. Atlit-31R
CGAGGCGGATGCCGACGTTCGACAGGGCGCTGCCGCCGTCGAGCCAGGTCTGCACGTCGTGCACGCCCTGCCCGACCCGCTCCTGCACCCCGAAGGCCGGAATGAAGAAGGTCGAGGCGAACAGCGTGAAGCTGCCGATCAGGAGCAGGCGCACGCGCCGGCTGCGCAGCAGGCGCGCATAGGTGAGGAACAGGATGCCCGCCAGCACCAGCGCGATCCAGCCGCCGCGGGTGCCGCTCAGGAGCGTGCAGGCCAGCCCCGCCAGCGCGCCCAGCGCCGGCAGGATCGCCTTGCGGGTGCTGTGGCGAAAGTCGATGGCGGCGGCCAGCGCCACCAGCGCCAGGCACAGCGCGATGTCGCCGAAGGTGACCGGGCTGAGGAAGCCGCCGGGGCGGTAGATGCCGAGCACCAGCTTCTGGTACGCGATGAAGGGCAGCGCCGCGATGGTCCCGCCGAT
>QPLR01000632.1 GCA_003665935.1 Halobellus sp. Atlit-31R
GCGGTGAAGCGGGCGATGTTCCAGGCCGCTTCCACGGTATCCTTCAGCGACTTGGTGGAAAAGTCCGAGGTGTTGGCATTGCCGCGCCGCTGCCCGTAGTAGACGGTGACGCCGATGCCCTTGTCCCGGTTCTGTTCGATGGTTTCGATCTTGCCTTTACGCACAGACACCGACAGGCCGCTGCCTTCGCTGATCTCGACCGACGCATCGGTGGCGCCCTGTTCCTTGGCGAACGCCAATACGTCGCGGGCGAGCTGTTTCAGCTGGTCCTGGGTATGGGAAAACGCAGAGGTCATCGCGGAGTCGTTCATGTCGTGTTTTTCGTAGCTCGCCCTAAAACAGTTATCATAGCAGCCGTTTACAGTTTTCACTGATGGGCCCTGCGCCAATCGGAACAATCACCATCATGCCTAATCCAAACCGCGGCTCCGTGGGCTTCCAGTCCAACGAGTTCGAT
>QPLR01000633.1 GCA_003665935.1 Halobellus sp. Atlit-31R
GAACGAGTTCCAGCATGTTTTGCAGGATTTCTTTCGACGTGACCACTTTGTTGGTCGCGAAAAGATCCCAGCCGAGCGCCGCCGAGCTAAGGGCGCCGTTGTAATATTCTGTTAACGCATCCAGATCTGTTCCGACAGCGACGTCCTTCGTTACAACGCCCTCTTTGCTGATGGTGTCGGTATGTTGCGTGAAGGGGTTGTCCTTTTCACCGTGGACAAAGATGATCGAAGCGTCTTTTTTGAAGTTGATATCCATCTGCGCTTGCAGCGCGTCGAAGTCGCCGGTGAACTTGGCAGGTTCGACCTTACTCGCATCGATGCGCAGTGAAATGAACGGCAAGTTGCCAGTCGACAGATTCCGGTCATCGTCAGGGATGTTTTTCAGGGCCTTGAATGCGATTTCAAGACTTGCACGATCTAGCGAAGACAGCCAAGTGGACCCCGGCATTGCGATTT
>QPLR01000634.1 GCA_003665935.1 Halobellus sp. Atlit-31R
CAATCCGGAGCTGCTGGAAAAAAGCGGCGAAACCGGCATCGAGGAAGGCTGTCTTTCCATTCCCGAGCAGCGTGCATTGGTACCACGCGCCGCGCAGGTGAAGATCCGCGCGCTGGATCGCGAAGGCAAATCTTTCGAGCTGGAAGCGGACGATCTGCTGGCGATCTGCATCCAGCACGAGATGGATCACCTGATGGGTAAACTGTTCGTCGATTACCTGTCGCCGCTGAAGCGCCAGCGCATTCGTCAGAAACTGGAAAAAATGGCCAAGCTCCAAGCCCGCGCCTAACCGATCAGGAAATCAACGTGTCTGACTCTTTACGGATTATTTTCGCCGGAACACCAGACTTCGCAGCGCGTCATCTTGACGCGCTGTTGTCATCTGAGCACCAGATTGTCGGCGTTTTTACCCAGCCCGACCGCCGCCTGTCTGAAGGCCGCCAGACGCTCCACAGC
>QPLR01000635.1 GCA_003665935.1 Halobellus sp. Atlit-31R
ACTCAAGAACCTGGATTGAAACTCATGGATATCATTTCGCATTTCATCGACGGCAGGCTTGCGCATGCAGAAGGCACGCGCCAGGCTGACGTTTTCAACCCGGCGCGCGGCGAGCCCTGCGCCCGCGTCGCGCTGGCCGAGCCGCGCGACGTCGACGCGGCGGTCAGCGCCGCGCTGCAGGCCTTCCCGGCCTGGGCCGCAACCCCGCCGCTGGCGCGCGCCCGCATCCTGTTCAAGTACCTACAGCTGTGCCAGCAGCACACCGACGACTTCGCGAAGATGGTGGTGCGCGAGCACGGCAAGACCTTCCTCGACGCGCAGGGCGAGGTGGCGCGCGGCATCGAGGTGGTCGAGTTCGCGGTCGGCATCCCGCAGATGCTCAAGGGCGAATTCACCGACCAGATCGCGCGCGGCATCGATGCCTGGTCGATGCGCCAGCCGCTCGGCGTGGTGGCC
>QPLR01000636.1 GCA_003665935.1 Halobellus sp. Atlit-31R
CATAGCGGATCAGTGGCATGGCGTGGCTGTGCAGCGCGGTCACCAGGACCCGACCGGGCATACCTACCGGACAGGCGATTCCTTGCGCATCCACGATCTCGATCAGCGTGTTCGATGTGAATACATGCAGATGCTCATGCTTGGGACATTGCAGGGCAAGCCATCCTGCCTCTTCGCAGGTGTAGCGATCGATGACGCGCGCACCGAATACGGCCTTGCAGTCACGGCGCATTGCCCCGGTGACCGTCTCGCCAGTGCACAACATGGCGTCGAGCGTCGGTGGTGCGGCATCGTGCGCGCGGGCGTGCAGCGCCAGGGCATGAGCAATGCTCGCGGTGGACGTCACGTAGCCGGGCCGGTGACGCGCTAGCAAACGATAAGTGTCGCCAATATCCCGCTCCAGCGAATGCGCCAGGAATAATCTGCCGGTGTTTCCGTACCACGAGTCCGGCGCTC
>QPLR01000637.1 GCA_003665935.1 Halobellus sp. Atlit-31R
CGCGCGCTGGCGCCGACCCGGATCTGGGAAGCGCCGAAAGTGGAGGAACTGGTGAACAACACGGGCGACGGCGCGCGCCGCACCCGGGTGATCACGGGCCGCGGCACCTATTGCGTCACGGAGCGCTCACCTGCTACCAATGTCGAGATGATCGAGATGCACGGCAAGATCAGGCTGACCAACTGTCCGACGCCGGAGGAGCCGGCCAAGCGTCAGGAGTGGCGCACGGCGCGCGACTGAGACGGCAGACGATGCGCGACCGGGCCGCCTCAGGCTAGCCGGTGGCCGCCTGCAGCCCGAGCTGGGCCAGGATCTCCTCTTTCAGCCCTTGCAGCGCCGGCTGCGACACCTTGCGCGGATGCGGCTCGCCGATGGCGAAGACCGACTGGATCGTGGTCGGGCGCGGCGACAGCACCACCACGCGGTCGGCCAGGTACAGCGCCTCTTCCACGTCGT
>QPLR01000638.1 GCA_003665935.1 Halobellus sp. Atlit-31R
CGTATGATGACCACCACCGCCACCACCGCCACCACCACCGCTCCGTTCGCGCCGCAGGCGGCGCCCGTCTCGGCCCCCGCCAGGCAGGGCAGCCTGCCGTGGGCGCTGCGCCCCGCCCTGCAATGGCGCCTGATGCTGCTCTGGCTGCTGGCGCTGCTGCTGCCCGCGTTCGCCGCCGCCCTGCCGGTCTGGGTCATGCTGCGCGAAGCCTTCGATCGCACCGTGGCTGCGCCGGCCCTGGCGCGGCGCCTCGACCTGGTCGCCATTACCGACCTCATGGGTTTACACGCCCAGCACGCCTCGGCACTGGCAGGCGGCGGTACCGGCGCCCGGGTGCTGACGCTGCTGCTGTCGCCGCTGCTCACGGGCGCGGCGGTCACCGCGGCGCGCGCCCCGGCGCCGCCCGGTTTCGCAGTCCTGGCCGCCGGCGGCGTGCGGGAATACGGCCGCCTGCT
>QPLR01000639.1 GCA_003665935.1 Halobellus sp. Atlit-31R
TCATGAGCGGACCGGACAACAAGAAGCCTTAATCGCTGATGGGCAGAACGATAGTTAGTGCTATAGCCACGCACGGCGGTAGAGCGTTCGGAGTCTGGATTTTCAAACTTTAGACTTCTTACGCATTCAATCAACCTGATGTCTTTACCTCTCATGAGCTTCGAGCGTTCAGAAGCGCAAGAAAATAGCAAGCTTCGCACATCCATTCTCTGTCTCGCCAGTACATTGAAAGAGGCAGCGGGACAAGTTGCGGCTCTTGAAGAGCGATTACGTCGAATAGAGCTAACGATTGCGCAGATCAAGCCTTCATCCTGCGAGGATACCGACACCGAACTAAACCCGTTGCCAGAGCCGTCGCTTGACTTGGAGATCAGAAGTCATCTTAGTACGGCGATAGCAGCATCTTGGCTCAACCGTACACCGCAGACTTTGCGTAAATGGGCTTGCTACGGAGA
>QPLR01000640.1 GCA_003665935.1 Halobellus sp. Atlit-31R
ATATTTTTATGTACATTGAATAAAGGCAGGACCTAGGGCGCGAAACTATTTTCGGAAGCAGCATTCCAGCGGGATGACACATGCGAAACGGTGTTTTAGCAGAACCGGCAGATCTGGCGAAACACCCTCCCTCCGCGACGCAGTTGCGCAGCGTCCTGGTCGTCCTCGCAGTGCTGGGCGTGCTGTTCGCGCTGCTGGCGCCGTTTGCCGCGACGCCCATGCCGGTGGCGCCGGAATTCGTGCCGATGTACCAGTCGGTCCTCATCGGCAGCAATCTTCTCACCGGCATCCTGCTGCTCGGCCATCTGCACACCAGCCGTTCCTGGTCGCTCGGCATCCTGACGCTGGGCTACCTGTTCACGGCGCTGATCGCGCTGGCCCACATGCTGACCTTTCCCGGCCTGTTCTCGGCCCATGGCGTGCTGGGCGGTAACAGCCAGACCACGCCGTGGCTG
>QPLR01000641.1 GCA_003665935.1 Halobellus sp. Atlit-31R
CCAGTCGCTGATCGCGGCCGGCGGGGTGGCGCCGATCAGGAGGTCGCGCACGATGCCGCCCGAATTGGCGGCAACAAAGGACAGCACCAGCACCCCGAAGATGTCGAGCCGGCGGCGCGCGCCGGCGGTCGCGCCGCTGAGCGCGAACACGCAGGTGCCGATCAGGTCGAGGGTCAGTAGGAGGGTTTTCATGGCGGCTCCCATGTCGAGAGCGAGTACTTGAAACACGGCGGTCCTTGGTGCGGTAAATGCGGTGGCGCAAAAAAGCGGAAACCCGCCATGGTACCGCAGATGGCCGAGCGGACGCATCCCCGCAGCGTTCACGCGCCGGGCCGGACCTTGCCCAGCGCGCGTGCTGCGCTCCGTGTCAGTCGCGAGCGGAAGCCAGCCAGTGGAAAATGGCCGGCCAGGTCCGGGCATGGGCGCTGTCCCCCACCAGCACGCCCACGTGCTGC
>QPLR01000642.1 GCA_003665935.1 Halobellus sp. Atlit-31R
TCACTTCGCCTACCGCTACCGCCGCGGGTCGAAGGTGTACGTGGACCGCACGTCACAGCGCCCGACGGTCCCCTCGTGGTTCTCCGAGCGCCTGCCGCTTTCGTACGACCTCGGCCGCGAACTCGCGGCGTTTCAGGCCGACCTCGTCGACCGACTCGACGCCGGCGGCGCGCCCGCCGTCAGGTCGTGGCTCCGGGAGTTCCCGCTCGACGAGAACAGCGTCCGCGCCGTCACCCGGATGTTCGACGAGCAGGTCAGATACGCCGGCCCCGAGAGCGTGGCGACGCCCGACAGGCTCGTCGTGGAGACCGAACTCGACCGCGAGGCCTACCGCCGACAGTTCTACGTCCACTGCACCTACGGCCGGCGGTTCAACGACGGCCTCTCGCGGCTCCTCGCGTACCACGCGGCCCGCCGGACGAACGCGAACGTGCAGGTCGCCGTCGCCGACAACG
>QPLR01000643.1 GCA_003665935.1 Halobellus sp. Atlit-31R
CGACATCCAGCAATCCGAACGCCTGGCCGGCCTGGGCGTGCGCCTCGGCATCCTGCTGGGGCGCGAGCTGGTGCGCGCCGCCCATAATCCCTTCCGTCCCGAAGTCTTCCTGCGCGCGCTGCAGGAGGTGTGGCGCGAATTCGAGCCCGATGAGGCCTCGCATGGCCTCATCGTGCCGCTGCTGCGCCCGGCCATCGTGTTCGAGCTCGGCCCCATCCTCGATGCCCTGATCGAGAAGCTCAAGCCGGTACGCCGCGAAGCCGGCGCGCGCTTCGCCAAGACCGACGACAGCGCCGCCGCCCGGGCCGCGCGCGCCCGGCGCGACGCCGCCGTCTCGCAGCAGCTGCGCCGGCTGTTCGGTGCGGCCGAGCCGGCGGCCGGTGCGGACCTCGACATCCCCTTGACTCCGAACCTGCCGGAGGGCAGCGGCTGGCGCCCCAGCGCGGCGCCGGCT
>QPLR01000644.1 GCA_003665935.1 Halobellus sp. Atlit-31R
GCCGGTCGCAGCATTGAACAGCGCGACGTTCGACACGTGAATCGGCATAGTCTTGTCGACGATACCACCAGTAACACCGGTCATCGGGTTCGGCTTGGTCGCTTTCTTAGCGACGTTGACGCCTTCAACGATGACGTGCTCAGCGTCTACACGCTTCTGAACGACGCCACGCTTGCCCTTGTCCTTACCGGCCAAAACGATGACTTCGTCGTTTTTACGAATCTTATCCATGTCGACTCCTTACAGAACTTCAGGTGCCAGCGACACGATCTTCATGAACTTCTCGGTACGCAGTTCGCGCGTGACCGGTCCGAAGATACGGGTGCCGATCGGCTCCAGCTTGGCGTTCAGAAGGACAGCGGCATTGCCGTCGAACTTGACCAGGGAACCGTCCTGGCGGCGCACACCTTTAGCGGTACGCACAACCACGGCGTTGTAAATTTCGCCCTTCTTG
>QPLR01000645.1 GCA_003665935.1 Halobellus sp. Atlit-31R
GGGTTGGTGATCGCGTTCAGCGCCTTGGCGTGCTTGATGATGCCGCCGATGTAGAACAGCGCGGTGTCCGACAGGCCGGCATAGCCGTCGCCCGCGAACAGGTTCTTGCCGTCCTTCCAGATCGACTGGTGCACGTGCATGCCCGAGCCGTTGTCGCCGGCCATCGGCTTGGGCATGAAGGTCGCGGTCTTGCCGTAGCTGTGGGCCACGTTCCAGATCACGTACTTCATGTTCTGGGTCCAGTCGGCGCGCTCGACCAGGGTCGAGAACTTGGTGCCGATTTCGTTCTGGCCGGCGCCCGCCACTTCGTGGTGGTGCACTTCGACCGGGATGCCCATCGATTCGAGGATCAGGCACATTTCCGAACGCATGTCCTGGAAGCTGTCGACCGGCGGGACCGGGAAGTAGCCGCCCTTGACGGTCGGACGGTGGCCGCTGTTGCCGCCTTCGATTT
>QPLR01000646.1 GCA_003665935.1 Halobellus sp. Atlit-31R
GTCGGCTTTCAGGTCAAACAAGGACACGAAAAAGAGGCGTTGCAGGAACTACGAGACATCGAAGGTGTTCAAGAAATCAATCTGACGACCGGCGAGTGGGACGTGATGCTCCGGGTGTACGCCGAGGACACGGACGCCCTGCGTGAACTCATGTTCGACCACATCGCGGAACTCGAAGGGTTCTCCCGCTCGCAGACGATGGTTATTCTCGGCACCGAGTACGACGACCCCGTCTTACCGATTCGAGAACCCGAAGACGAGGACTGACGGAAGGGAACGCACTCCTCGCACCGTACCAACCGGCTGCTTTCCGGCGGCGGGGCGTGCGCTCTGAATGCGAAAGACCGGAACCCTAAACAGGCCCGCCGTCGGGGTTTCGGCTATGGCAACGGTAGCAGAGCGAGTCGGTCTCGACCCTGAACGCCTCTGGGGCGTCGGCGTCGTGACCCTCCTC
>QPLR01000647.1 GCA_003665935.1 Halobellus sp. Atlit-31R
GAGCAGGTCGTCGAGGTTGATTTCGGCGGCCTTGTGGTCGTCGTTGAACAGCGCCGGCGGCGGGAGCAGGTAGCCAGCCGGGAGGCCCGCGCGGTCGGCCCCGTCGAGGGCGTCTCCGGAGATGAGGATGCCGCGGTCTTCGAGCAGGAGCGCCGAGGTCGCCTTCGTGTGGCCCGGCACCTCGATGACGCGGATGTTCCCGTCGAGCAGGTCGCCGTCGGTGAACGTCACGTCAGGCTCGTAGTCGATGGCCTCGTGGAGCTTCGACTCGTTGGCCGACGCGACGAGTTCGGGGTCGAACGCCTCCATCACCGACGGGAGGCCGCCGTGGTGGCCGTGGTCGCCGTGGGTGATGATGACGCGGTCGACGCCGCCGTACTCCCGCTCCAGAATCTCGACGAGCTCCTCGCCGTCCTCGTCGCAGCCGGTGTCCACGAGCGTCGTCTTCCCCGTC
>QPLR01000648.1 GCA_003665935.1 Halobellus sp. Atlit-31R
CTCCGACAAGCGGGTCGCGAAGTGTACAGGCGGCCAGGGCGAGCTGCCGTTCCGGGTCGGCGAAGGCTGGGAAGCGCGCGTGGCCGACTTCCGGCGCGGGCCGAGCTTCGCCACGCTCGACTATTCGGACGCGGACGCAGACAAGGCGCCTCCCCTGCTCTACGCCGGCACTGCCGTGACGCTGGAAGGCATGAAATGCCAGCTGCTGCGCGACGACGAAGACATCAAGGCCAGCGCCGGCAAGTACCGCGGCAGGGTCGACGTGCTGCAATGTCCGTCCTGCGGCTCCTCGATCCGCTACGTCCCCGGCCTGGCCGCGAACTGCGTCTGCCCCTCATGCACGGCCCGCCTCGACGCCTCCACGCCGAAGGTCGAAGTGCTGCTCAAGGGCGAGCAGAACGAGCGCGAGCCCTTCACCCTGACCCTGGGCGCGGTCGCGAAGATCGGCGCGCTC
>QPLR01000649.1 GCA_003665935.1 Halobellus sp. Atlit-31R
TCTTCGAAGCTACCTGGTCGCCGGTCTGGCCGAAACGGCGCTCGCGCTGCTGGAAGGACGTGATCGCCTCGTCCAGCGACTCCTTCGAGAAATCGGGCCAGAAGGTCTTGGTGAAATAGAGCTCGGAATAAGCCAGCTGCCACAGCAGGAAGTTGGAGATGCGTTCCTCGCCGCCGGTACGGATGAACAGGTCGGGCTCGGGCGCATAGGCCATGGCCAGGTGCGGCGCCAGCATCTCTTCGGTGTAGTCGGTAACGCCGGGGTTCGCCGCCACCATCTTGCTGGTGGCCTGCATGATGTCCCAGCGGCCGCCGTAGTTGGCGCACACGCTGACCGTCAGGCGGGTATTGTTGGCGGTGCGGCGCTCGGCCGCACTGATCATTTCCTGCAGCTTGGCATCGAAGCGGCTGAGGTCGCCCACGACTTTCAGGCGGATGTTATTGGCGTGCATCT
>QPLR01000650.1 GCA_003665935.1 Halobellus sp. Atlit-31R
GCCTTACGCCGTGCCGGACGACGGCCGCCTGGTGCGGGTGCTGCCGGGCTTCCAGGCCGAGCGCTCGTTCTGGCTGGCCGCGCCCACCGACCTGTACCGCCTGCGCCGCGTGAAGGTGGTGTGGAACCTGCTGCGCGAGTGCGCGGAGAACCACCCGGACCTGTTCGTGGCGGAGTAGGGTAGCCGGCCATCCTGCGGTATGCTCCCCCTACCATCAGACCAAAAAGATATTCAATGCGCAACCGGATCAGCGAACACATCACTTTCCGCAAGCTCGAGATCCTGCTCGCCTACATGGAAGGCGGCAGCCTGAACGCCGCCGCGGGCATGCTCGACATCAGCGCGGTGAGCGTGCACCGGGCCCTGCATTCGCTGGAAGAGGCGATGAGCTGCCAGCTGTTCAGCCTGCAGGGACGCAACCTGATCCCGAACGAGGCGGCCCAGGTGCTGGCC
>QPLR01000651.1 GCA_003665935.1 Halobellus sp. Atlit-31R
CCCTCCAGCTCCGCGACCGCGTCGGCGAGCGCGTCGGCGTCGACGTCGGCGTCAAACGCCACCTGCGCGCGGTACCGCTTCCCGGCGTCGTGCTCCTTCACTCGCTCGACCATCTCGTAGGTCGCGAGCCGGAGCCCCTCGACCTCGACCGCGCCGTCGGCGAACGCGTTGATGTCCGACTGGAGGCGGTCGGTGTCGACCCGGCGCCGGCGCGGCTCCTCGACCTCGATCACGAACGGACGGCCGGTGCCGAGCATGAGGGCGTCGACGTCCTGGCGGCCCGCGCCGTGGAACGTCGCCTCGGTGCCGTCCATCACGTCCTCGACGATCGGCGCGGTGTACTCCTCGACGCTGTCGTCGTAGAGGTAGCCGGAGCCGCCGCAGTGGTCGCAGGGGTCGGCGCCCTGCCGCCCGGAGCCCTTACACTCGCGGCAGGGCCACTCGGTCTGGGGG
>QPLR01000652.1 GCA_003665935.1 Halobellus sp. Atlit-31R
GAGATCGTCCTCCCTTGCTCCAGCGCCAGTGCTGCCAGGCTAGCCGCCACCATGGGGCTGCACTTGAGATAGCGCGGCCGCAATTCGTCCAGCCATTGCAGATGGCTTTGCATGCTCCTGTCATCCAGGCAGCGCATTAGACGCATGCCCGCATGGCCCAGCGAGACCGACAGGCCATCCCAGCCATGCTGGCAGTCGTCGGGCAACATGACGCCAAGGATGGCCAGCGTTCCGCCCGGATCACGGCGGTGCCAGACCTTGTCCAGCCAGGCAAGCGCCGCGTACAGGGGCGCATAGGTCTGCACCAGCTTCTCGACGCGCACTGGTTGTCCGGTTGAGCCGGATGTGGCCGCTACAGTCATGTGCTCGTCGTGCCAGCCAGGAGCCCTGGCCCGCGCGTCCTCGAAGCGGATCTGGAGGTCATGCCGCGCCAGCAGGGGTAGCCGCGGCAGC
>QPLR01000653.1 GCA_003665935.1 Halobellus sp. Atlit-31R
AGCGGGCGCGACAGGCGGATGTCGAACAGGCCCATCAGGGGGTGGTTGAGCGGAAAGCGGCGCTCCAGGCCGGCCTGCAGCTTGTGCAGCGGGATCTCGACCTTGCGCGGGCCGGCCAGGCTGGCGCAGGACGACAGCAGCGAGCAGGCCGCCAGCAGCAGTCCTCCCTGCACGAGCCGGCGCCGGCTGAAATCGCGAATCTTCGTCATCTTGTTCTCCAGTAAAGACCTTAAGGCAAGCCTAGCATGGGCTGCGGGCTGGAGTGTGACGATACGCGTCCCAGGCTTATTTACCGATACAGAAGCGGCTGAAGATCACCCCCAGCAGGTCGTCCGGCGTGAACTGCCCGGTGATGCTGGAGAGCTGGTCCTGCGCCAGGCGCAGCTCCTCGGCGAACAGGTCGAGCGACTGGTCGTCCTGCATCGCGTGCTGCCGCGCCAGCTCCAGGTGTTC
>QPLR01000654.1 GCA_003665935.1 Halobellus sp. Atlit-31R
TGCGCGGGCTTGAAACGATCTCGATCGCCATCGCGCCCTGGCCGGCGGCCGGCAGGCTGTCTTCCGGCTCGAGCAGCGCGCGGATGCGCTGGGGCAGGCCGAGGCGCTTGCGGCCGGCGGCTGCCAGGATGATGGCGGCGTATTCGCCGCGATCGAGCTTGCCCAGGCGGGTGTCGAGGTTGCCGCGCAGCGGCTTGATTACCAGCTGCGGGTAGCGCGCCGCGATCAGGGCCTGGCGGCGCAGGCTGCTGGTGCCGACCACCGCGCCCGGCGGCAGTTCGGCCAGGCTGGCGTAGTCGTTCGAGACGAACGCGTCGCGCGGATCTTCACGCTCGAGCACGGCGGCCAGCTCGAAGCCTTCCGGCAGCTCCATCGGCACGTCCTTGAGCGAGTGCACGGCCAGGTCGGCGCGCCCTTCGGCCATCGCCACTTCCAGCTCCTTCACGAACAGG
>QPLR01000655.1 GCA_003665935.1 Halobellus sp. Atlit-31R
CTACATAGGCCGGCAGGATGGCGGGGCGGATGGCGCGCCACTGCGCGTAGTCGCGGCACATGAGCATGCCCACCGTGGCCCAGGTCACGCGCAGGCCGTGGCGCCGGAACAGGGCCAGCAGCCGTGGAATGGCCTCCCACTCGCCCAGCACGTTGGGGCCGTAGCCGGCGATGCTCTGGCAATCGCTGACGCCCCAGAACAGCTCGAAGTCCAGCGACACCACGAATTTGGCGGCGTTCATCGCTGTCGCCCGCGCAGGATGAAGGGCAGCTGGGAAACGGGCTTCGGGCGGCCATGCATGTTCATGCCTCCTGTTCAATCGGACCGGCGCTGCGGACGGGCCAGGTCGCCATGCCGGGATATCGTGCGGACAGCAGCGCGAAGGTGGACAGCCAGTACGACGCGGAGTCGCGCATCTGGTGGGTGAACATCGACATGAAGGCGCACAGTCC
>QPLR01000656.1 GCA_003665935.1 Halobellus sp. Atlit-31R
CGGTGTGCAGCTCGACGTCGACCGAACCGGTAAAGGGTGTATCGAGCGTACCGAGGGTGATGGCGATACGGTCGGGCGACGCTTCGCTGCGCCAGAACAGCGTCGAGCCGCATTGCCGGCAAAAGGCGCGCCGGCCGTGGCTGGACGAGGCATATTCGGCGATGAAGGCTTCGCCGCGCTCGATCGTCAGGCCGGCGCGGGCGACGTTGGCGTAGGTGCCGGCGGCTGCGCCGTGCTGCTTCTGGCACATCGTGCAATAGCAGTGGCTGGCGCGTTCGATCGGGCCGGCGGCGGCATACGCGACGGCACGGCACAGGCAGCTTCCTTTCAGCATGGTGGCTCCTTATAGTCCGGTGTCCATCCATTGTAGAGGATGTGCGTCGTGCGTTCCCGGCAAGGCCGACGCCAGCGCCAGGAAGGCCGATCGCATTGCCCGCTATGCAATAATAGCC
>QPLR01000657.1 GCA_003665935.1 Halobellus sp. Atlit-31R
AACAGGCCCAGCTCGCGCGCCGACAGGTCGAGCATCTGGTCGTTGATGTAGGCGCTGCGCCCGACCTGGTCGTAGACCAGCGGGCCGTGGCGCACCACCGCCGGGCCGCCGCCGGCGCCGCGCCGGGTGAGGGCGCGCACCCGCGCCTCCAGCTCGGACAGCGCGAACGGCTTGGCCATGTAGTCGTCGGCGCCGAGGTCGAGGCCCTCGACGCGCTGCTCGACCGAATCGGCGGCGGTGAGGATCAGCACCGGCAGCAGCGAGGAGCGGGCGCGCAGGCGCCGCAGCACTTCCAGCCCGGACAGCTTGGGCAGGCCGAGGTCGAGGATCAGGAGGTCGAACTCCTGGGTGGACAGGGCCGTGTCGGCGTCCTGGCCGTTCTTGACGCAATCGATGGCATAGCCGGACTGGCGCAGGGAACGCGTTAGCCCATCGGCAAGTACGCTATCATC
>QPLR01000658.1 GCA_003665935.1 Halobellus sp. Atlit-31R
TGGCGGTGCTCGACTGGGAACTGTCGACGCTGGGCCACCCGGCGGCCGATTTCTCTTACCACTGCATGAGCTGGCACATCCCGCCGGGGCGCTTCCGCGGCATCGCGGGCCTCGACCTGCCGGCGCTCGGCATCCCGCCACTTTCAGACTACGTGGCGCGCTACTGCGAGCGCACCGGCAAGGCGATTTCGCTTGCAGACTTCGACTTCTACCTGGCCTACAACATGTTCCGCCTGGCCGGCATCATGCAGGGCATCATGAAGCGCTACGTGGACGGCACCGCGTCGAGCGCGCAGGCCCTGGAAAACGGCAAGGCGGCGCGGCCGATGGCCGAGATGGCCTGGCAGTTCGCCACCCGCAGCCGCTGAGTTTACGAGCACATTTACGAGGACAACACATGGATTTCGCTTACTCGGATCGCTGCAAGGACTTGCAGGCGCGCCTGCTCGCCT
>QPLR01000659.1 GCA_003665935.1 Halobellus sp. Atlit-31R
TGGCGGCTGCCGGCGTGACCTTGCTTGCATATGCGATCTTCGCGCTGGATGCACCGGGCACGGCGCTCCTGTCGCTGCTGCTGTTCCTGGGCGCCTCGATCGGCGGCGTGGTACTGAACCTGCACTATCACCTGAAAGAGCAGCCTATGCCGAAGGCGATCGTGGTCGTGCACGCGGTCATCGCGGTCATCGTTTTCGTTCTGCTGTACATGGCGGCATTCACGGGTGACGGGACCGGCGTCTGAATCCGGGAGCCGGGCTGCCGGCTACGCGCATGCACGGGCGGCGCTATACTCGTGTTTTGGTCCAAACACCTGCGTTCCGCCGTTCTCAGTGAACATGCCATGCATTCCCTATTCGTCCATGAAGTCCTGTCATGAGTTTCATTTTTCAGCTCGTCCGTGAAGACGAGGGCATGCCGCCCGCCGTCGTCTTCGAGGATTCCACCACGC
>QPLR01000660.1 GCA_003665935.1 Halobellus sp. Atlit-31R
TGACTCGGCGCTCTCTGCTGACTCGGGTTCCGCTGTCGATACTCCCGAGTTCGTTTCAGCGGGGTCCGTCCGTTCGAGGACGTACCGTTCGACACCGGCAGAGAGCATCGCTTGCCAGTTATCGAATTCAGTGTGTAAATCGACGTACCGGTCCCACTTGTGGGACGGAATCGATTCGAACGACTCCTGGTCGGAGACTTCGAACCCACTTTGTTCGACGAATTCACTGATAGATGTCGCGTCACAATGCGACTCAACCCACGTAGACGGGAACAGATCGGCAAGCGTCACTTCTCCGCCGAGACCCCCAATCTCGACATCGAGTGTTGCTGCCGCCGTTTCGGCCTCACCCATATCCGGGACCTGAATCCACGCGTATAACCGTGTTGCGGTTGCGGTCCGTGACGGTCAGTTCGTCGAGACGATTTCGACGACGTCGCGGTGGGTGAGT
>QPLR01000661.1 GCA_003665935.1 Halobellus sp. Atlit-31R
TTACACGCTTGCGGCAGCCGCCGGGCTCGCGATCACCCTGGTTCCTGTGCTGATGGGTTACCTCATCCGGGGCAGGATTCCGAAGGAGTCGGCCAACCCGATCAACCGCCTGCTCATCAAGGGCTACCGTCCGCTGCTCGACGCCAGTCTCCGCCATCCGAAGACAACCCTGGGCATCGCCGTGATCGCGCTCATGCTGACGGCGATTCCCATTTCGCGCCTGGGTGGTGAGTTCCTGCCGCCCCTGAACGAGGGCGACCTGCTCTACATGCCGTCGGCCCTGCCCGGCCTGTCCGCCGCAAAGGCGGGCGAGCTGCTGCAACAGACCGATCGGCTGATCAAGACGGTGCCCGAGGTGGCCATGGTCTTCGGCAAGGCAGGCCGCGCGGAGACCGCGACCGACCCGGCGCCGATGGAGATGTTCGAGACTACGATCCAGTTCAAGCCGAAG
>QPLR01000662.1 GCA_003665935.1 Halobellus sp. Atlit-31R
CGTCGAAGCCCTTGTCCAAAGCCGCAACCTTGTCCGCCACCGTCGGCCGCGGCCGCTGGCCGTAGAAGCGCTCCAGCTCCTTCAGGTCGATCGACTCGATGTCGCCGCCGATGCTTCCTTCGCTGAAGCTGAGCGCCATCCAGGGCTCGAAGCGGGTGATCAGCTTCGGTTTCACTTCCGGATGGGTGTGCAGGTAGTAGTTCAGGCCATCGGCGAAGCCGATCATCAGCTGCTTGAGCCAGGCCGGGCTGGCGGCGTACTTGGCCTGCATGTCGGATGGCGTGATGTACATCTTCATGCGCAGGTCGCGCCAGACTTCCCTCTCTCCCTCGACCTCGGCCAGGCGGCCCATCGCGTTGATGTAGTTGAGCTCGACGCGGTTGAAATCGTCCTCGGCCTGGGCGTACAGCAGGCCGAACACCGCGTCGGCGTCACGTTTGCCGAACACGTG
>QPLR01000663.1 GCA_003665935.1 Halobellus sp. Atlit-31R
CCGGCGCCAAACGGCGGGTGCGGGTGCAGGTCATGGATTACGCGCCGCTGTCGTTCGGCCCGGAGCGCAGTCGCCCCTTCTATGCGGTGATCGACAACGCGCTGCGCGGCGCGGCGGCGCGCGGCGTGCAGATCGAGCTGATGGTGGCCAACTGGAACACCAAAAAGCCGGATATCGCCTGGCTGAAGAGCCTGGCGCTGGTGCCGAACGTGCAGATCAAGGTGGTGACCATTCCGCCGGCCAGCAGCGGCTTCATCCCGTTTGCCCGGGTGATCCACAGCAAGCTGATGACCATCGATGATGAGAGTGCCTGGGTGGGCACCAGCAACTGGACCGGCGGCGATCTGGACAACTCGCGCAATCTGGAGCTGGTGCTGCACAGCGCGGCGATGAGCGGGCGGTTGGACCAGCTGTACCAACAGCTGTGGAACAGCGTCTATGCCGAACCGTT
>QPLR01000664.1 GCA_003665935.1 Halobellus sp. Atlit-31R
GCCTGGCTCGGCCTGCTCTGCTACACCCTGCAGATCTATTATGATTTCTGCGGCTATTCCAACATGGCGATCGGCCTCGGGCACATGCTGGGCCTGAGCTTTCCGCCTAACTTCGACCGTCCGTATTCGGCGCGCTCGCTGACCGAATTCTGGCAGCGCTGGCATATCAGCCTGTCGTCCTGGTTCCGCGATTACGTCTACATCCCGCTGGGCGGCAACCGGCGCGGCCCGCTGCGCACCTGGTTCAACCTCGGCCTGGTGTTCCTGCTGTGCGGCCTGTGGCACGGCGCAGCCTGGACCTTCGTGATCTGAGGCGCCTGGCATGGCGGCTGGCTGAGCGTCGAACGCATGGGCCTGCGCGGCCTGCTCGACCGGCTGCCGTGGCCGCTGGCGCAGGCATGGACGCTGGTGGTGGCGATGCTCGGTTGGGTGTGGTTCCGCGCGGCCGACC
>QPLR01000665.1 GCA_003665935.1 Halobellus sp. Atlit-31R
TGGCAGCCGCGCCTGGCGTTCGGCGGCCCGACCCAGAGCCGCGACGGGCGCCTGTGGCACATCGGTCATGACGGCCAGGGCTATTCCTTCCTTGAACTGGGCAGCGAGCGGCCCGAAGCCATGCCGATCGACGGCGCGCGCCTGGGCTTCGCCAACTTCCTGTTCCGGCGCGGTCACCCGGTGCTCGACGAGCCATGGTCGGGCGAGCACGTCGAAGACCTGAACGAAGACGAGACCCTGGTGCTGCCGCTGCTGCGCGCCTTCAACAACAACCGCAGCCAGCCGAGCGGGCTGGTGCTGCGCATGCACAAGGTCACCGGCCGGGCCGAGGATGCACTGGAGAACCGGGTGATCGCGCGCACCACGGTCGAATGGATCGGCCGGCGCAACGTGATCCTCGACGAAGTGGTGCGCCTGGCGCGCCCGCTCGAATGCGAGCCCTTCGTCTAC
>QPLR01000666.1 GCA_003665935.1 Halobellus sp. Atlit-31R
ACCCATCGGAAGGTATGCTGAACGTGTACACGCTGCGGCGCACGGACGAGGCGTGGCAAATCCTCGAGCGGCACGAGAATGTCGGCATGATGGGTTCAAACGGCAGCATCGGCATCGTGAAGTGGATAGCTCTTGGATCCGGCAAGCCCGGTATCCTCGTCTCTTCGGGTGGCACGTGGCAAGGCTACACAATCATCAATGCAGAAGTATTTGACCTCGACCAAGGGATGCGCAGTCTTGGGGGCTTCCCCGAATTTTCCAGCAGCCGGGGAGCCTGCGTGCCTGAGACAGAGGATTGTTGGGAGGTCGAAGGCACGATCAGCACGGTGTCCGCACGGCCGGACAATTACCGCGACATTGTCGTCGAATTCGAAGGAAAACACTTCCGCTTGATAAAGGATGCGAATGGAAATGAGGTCGAGCGGTTGACGCGCCCGGTCCACCAGACTG
>QPLR01000667.1 GCA_003665935.1 Halobellus sp. Atlit-31R
GACGCCGACGCAGCGCGCGCCGAAGCCTTGCGCCGCGCGCAGCACCAGCGCGCCCCAGCCGCAGCCGATGTCGAGCAGGGTCTGGCCGGGCCGCAGGTCGATCTTGCGCAGGATGTGGTCGATCTTCTTCTGCTGCGCCGTGGCCAGGTCTTCCGTGCCTTCTTCAAAATAGGCGCAGGAATACACCATGGCCGGGTCGAGCCAGGCCGCGTAGAAATCGTTGGAGACGTCGTAGTGGTAGCGGATCGCCTCGGCGTCGCTCTGGCGCGTGTGCGGGACGCTACGGCGCAGCACCTCGCCCAGGCGGCTGCGCCCCTTGTCCAGGCTGGCGGCCAGGCTGTTGCCGACGCTGATGATGTCGGCCGCGCGACCCTTGATATCGATGGCGCCCTCCACGTAGGCGCGCCCGAGGTTGTACAGCGAGGGCGAGCGCAGGTAGCGCAGGGCGGA
>QPLR01000668.1 GCA_003665935.1 Halobellus sp. Atlit-31R
GTCGTTTACGCCCGACCGTCCCGGCAGCTACGTGTTGCTGGTCAAGGTCAACGACGGAAAGCGCGCGGCCACCGGCCGCGTGACCGTCACGGTGCGGGCGCAGCTGGCCGGTTCCGTGGGCCTGTCGTGGACACCGCTCGAGGCGCGCTACAGCCGCGCGCTCGACAAGCTGGTCGCCGTCAGCGCCGGCCCCGACGCACTGCACATCGTCGACCCCTTCAGCGGCCTGACCAAGTCCGTGGTCCTGCCGGCGCCCTACAAGGGCCTGGCCCTGAGCGCCAACGGCAGGACGGCGGCAGTGCTGCACGAAGGCCTGCTCAGCATCGTCGACCTGGAATCGGCGCGCCTGCTCAACACCTGGCCGACCGGCGGTTCGCAGACCGAGGTGGCGCTGAGCGACACCGGCATGGCTTACCTGAGCGGCCAGACCGGCGGCCAGTGGGTGTGGG
>QPLR01000669.1 GCA_003665935.1 Halobellus sp. Atlit-31R
GTTGCCATTATAGGCACAGGCGCGCTTCAAGACGCCAGGTACGCGTCCAGCTGCGACTGCAGCCGTCCGATGCCGGCCAGCAGGCGCGGCAGGTGGCCGGCATCGGCCGCCGCTTCCAGTTCGGCGCACAGCGCGCCGAGCGCCGTGTGCCCCAGGTAGGCGGCGCTGCCGCGCAGGCCGTGCAGCACCCTGCCCGCCGCTTCCAGGTCGCCGCCGGCGAGCGCCGCATCCAGCTCGGCGCGGCGGCGCGGCAGGTCGGCGGCGAAAGCGGCGCGCAGGCGCGTCGCCAGCTCGGCGCCACGGTCCGGCGCCGGCGCGTCCGCCGTGACTTCGGCAGGCGCCGCCTCGCCGAACATCGCGTCCAGCGCCGCCACGCCGGGCGCCGCAGGTGCAGGTGCAGGCGCAGGTGCGAGTGCAGGCGGCGCCGGCTCGTGCGGCATGGGCGGCAG
>QPLR01000670.1 GCA_003665935.1 Halobellus sp. Atlit-31R
AGCTGGCCGACTGCTTCATAGGTCAGGGTGCCCGAACGCGACACGACGCCGATACGGCCCTTGCGGTGGATGTGACCCGGCATGATGCCGATCTTGATCTCGTCCGGGGTGATCAGGCCTGGGCAGTTCGGGCCCAGCAGCAGGGTCTTCGAACCGGCCTTGGCCATGCGGTCCTTGACTTCCATCATGTCACGGACAGGGATACCTTCGGTGATGCAGATTGCCAGGTCCAGCTCGGCTTCGACGGCTTCCCAGATGGCGGCGGCAGCACCTGCCGGCGGAACGTAGATCACCGACACGGTAGCGCCGGTTTCCGACTTGGCTTCCTTGACCGATGCGTAGATCGGGATGCCTTCGAAGTCTTCGCCGGCTTTCTTCGGGTTCACGCCTGCCACGAAGGCTTCACGGCCGTTCGCGTAGTCACGGCACATGCGGGTGTGGAACTGACC
>QPLR01000671.1 GCA_003665935.1 Halobellus sp. Atlit-31R
GAGGACGCGAATACGGAAGAAGCCAAGCGCCTGATGAACAAGCACCGCCTCGAGCGCGTGCTGGTGGTCAACGATGAATTCGAGCTGCGCGGCCTGATCACCGTCAAGGACATCCAGAAGTCGCACGAGCACCCGCTGGCCTCCAAGGATTCGCGCGGCCAGTTGCTGGTCGGCGCGGCCGTGGGCGTGGGCGCGCGCGACGAAGAGCGCATCGAGCTGCTGGTGGCCGCCGGCGTGGACGTGCTGGTGGTCGACACCGCGCACGGTCACTCGCAGGGCATCCTGGACCGCGTGAAATGGATCAAGGACCGCTACCCGCACGTGGACGTCATCGGCGGCAACATCGCTACCGCGGCCGCCGCCAAGGCGCTGGTCGAACACGGCGCGGACGCCGTCAAGGTCGGCATCGGCCCGGGCTCGATCTGCACCACCCGTATCGTGGCCGGCGA
>QPLR01000672.1 GCA_003665935.1 Halobellus sp. Atlit-31R
CCTTCCTGCTCAGCGACCTCTACGTGCACCCGGATGGCCGCCGCCAGGGCCTGGCCGAGCAACTGATGAACGCCGCCCGCGCCCATGCCGAGGCGACCGGGGCCTGCGGTCTGCAACTGGAGACGGCGAAGGACAACCTGGCCGGCCAGGCGCTCTACGAAAAGCTTGGCTATGTGCGCGATGAGGTGTTCTATACCTACTGGCTCGGCCTGCCCGGCCCGGCCTGAAACCCGAACAAGGAGTCGCACGTGGATCATCTGGTACTCACCGTCATCGCCCCCGACCAACCCGGCCTGGTCGACCGCATCGCCCAGTGCATCGCCACCCACGGCGGCAACTGGCTGGAGAGCCGCATGTCGCGCATGGCCGGGCAGTTCGCCGGCATCCTCAAGGTAGCGGTACCGGCCGAGGGCTACGACGCGCTGGTGGACGGCCTGCAGGCCCTGGGC
>QPLR01000673.1 GCA_003665935.1 Halobellus sp. Atlit-31R
AAAGCGCCCAAGAAAGGTCTTGGCAGTATCGCATTTTCGCTAGGGAAAGTCTCGTTGAAGGCCGGCATCACGCGGTTTTGTCCCTGGAATTGTCGCGCGCATGCCACCGCCGGTTGGGATGCATTGCAGAAAAAATACCGGTAGTGCTACCCTGCATTTACAAGAGGCAGGTCCATCGGATAGGTATGTTGTTCAGTCGATATCTCGCGTTAGCAATCGCTGTGCTCAGCGGGACAGCCGGTGCCGCGGTGGAATCAGCGCCGGCGGCCAGGCCGCGCCTGTACATCACGACCGAGACCTCGGCGCCGTCGAGCATGCTGGACGGGACGCGGGTGATCGGCATTGCCACCGACAAGGTGCGCGAAGCGATGCAGCGCGCCGGCGTCGACTACACCATTGAACTGCTGCCCTGGAAGCGCGCCTACCTGGCCGCGTTGCAGCGTCCCGAT
>QPLR01000674.1 GCA_003665935.1 Halobellus sp. Atlit-31R
GACGCGCTTGCGCAGGCTGCCGACTACCTCCTCGGAATGGAAGGCGTCGAGGTCACGGTCGTCTACGGGTTGATGGACGGGACGGTGTACGTCTCCGGACGCGCCCGCGGCGCGCGTGTAGACCTCGGAGAGACGTTCCGGGAGGCTCTCGGCACTATCGGGAGCGCTGGCGGCCACGCCGATATGGCAGGTGCACAGATACCGCTCGGTATCTTAGCCGATGTCGGCGACGACTCACGCGAGTCGCTTGCGACCATCGTCACGGATATCGTCGCCGGTCAGTTGTTCGAGACGTAAGAGTACACAACACCAACGCCGGAACTCGACATAGATGTCACCTTCGAGTATTCACTTGACGAGTAAGCTCCCACACGTTTTTGCCCACGCTCGCCCTACCTCGGGGAAGATGAGTACCAAAGCGACCGTCAAGGAGTACATGACGCGCGAG
>QPLR01000675.1 GCA_003665935.1 Halobellus sp. Atlit-31R
GTCGTCTCGTCTTCATCTGCTCTCCCAATTGGAAACGTTACCATTTCGATTCGAGCAATATAACACCGGGAATTCTGCAGTGTCAAAAGATGAGTTAAGCGTTTACCTGCGCATTGCCTTATCTAATTCCAGCGTCCGGCCAGCCCGCCCAGGCTGTAGCATCCGGCGCCCAGGAAGATCAGGGCGATCGCGCTGCCCAGGTAGATGCCCTGCAGTTCCAGGGCCCAGCCGCCGGTATCCGAGAGCGTGAAGAACTGGCTGGTATGCACCAGCAGCAACGCCACCACCATGTTGATCGCGACGATGGCCGCCGCCGCGCGGGTAAACAGGCCGGCCAGCAGCAGGAGCGGCGCCAGCACTTCGCCGACGTAGACGCCATAGGCGAAGATGGCCGGCAAGCCTGCCTTTTGCAGCATGCCTTCGATGAAACCGACGCCGCCGCCGATCT
>QPLR01000676.1 GCA_003665935.1 Halobellus sp. Atlit-31R
ACCAATAGCTTCCTGAGAGCGCATGTCCTAGCAATTATGATTAGCGTCTTTCACCACACATAGCAGTTACCGAATTTTACGCCTTAATCAATTTTGTCTATGTCACTTCCAGAACCGATCCGATCAGCCGCCTCGGCATGCATACTAAACCTTTATCCACAGTGGATATCACAAACTTTGATTGACCAGCGGCGCACGGTAAGACCGCAAAGTGATGGCAGTAGCACGATCAACATCGAGGCCTATCGTGGAGTATCTACCATAGGGAACTTCTACACTATCGTAAAACAAAGCAACTGTGTTTCTTGGTTGGCTAATGCGATAGCTGAATATGAACCTAAATTGCTAGGCTACATGTCTATACCAGGAAGTTCCAGCAAAATTGAGGCTGAAAGACTCATTATAGGCTGGTTAAAATTCATAGAAACTCATCATTCAAAAACAAATC
>QPLR01000677.1 GCA_003665935.1 Halobellus sp. Atlit-31R
GCCGACGTCCGCTTTGGGTCGTAAGCGGACGCTACAATAGGTCGGCTGTCGGCCAGAAGCGGACATTTGCATCAACCTATCGACAAGGTGAAGACCATGCGTTCTCCGTCACGACTCGTTCCGCCTCGCACCGAGAATGGCTTCTCGTGGGTATGGCTGCTGGGAGCTTTGTTGGTTGGATTCGGGTATTTTGTCTATTCCTTGTCGAACGTGGCCCGGTGCATTACAGCGTTTCTGATCCTTGCGTTTTGCGCTTACGTGACCGTCATCAACAAACGGGAAAAGCGCGAATTTGAAGCGATGTCTAGCATCCGTGGCGAGGAATCCATATGTACTTTTGCACGGAGTTTCTCGACTAGGCATGTAGATACTTGGGTCATTCGTGCAGCACATCAGGAGATCCAGGGACTGATGAAGTCATACGTAC
The DNA here is from genome assembly GCA_003665935.1 of Halobellus sp. Atlit-31R. Classification (GTDB taxonomy): domain Archaea; phylum Halobacteriota; class Halobacteria; order Halobacteriales; family Haloferacaceae; genus Haloquadratum. Next base: position 428 of record QPLR01000677.1, read on the forward strand.
CGGCCTTCCCCGTGCGAGCG
>QPLR01000678.1 GCA_003665935.1 Halobellus sp. Atlit-31R
CGCAGGAACAGTACCGCCTCGACGAGCCGCCCAGGCAGCAGCGCCTGTGGAACGTGCCGCTGCAGGTCGGCACCGTCAACGGCAAGGCCTGGTATACGCTGCTGTCCGGTCCGAACGCGACCATCACCCAGGCCGGCTGCGAGGGAACCCTGGTGGTCGACCCGCACAGCGTCGGCTACTTCCGCGTCCAGTACGACCCGGCGAGCTTCCGCGCCCTGGCCGAACAGGCGCCGCGCCTGCCGGACAGCACCCGCCTGAAGCTCCTTACCGATACCTGGAGTTTCACTTCCAACGGACGCATGGGGCTGGACAGCTACCTGAAGCTGGTGCGCAGCTACGGCGACGAGCCGCGCGTGGCGGTCTGGGACTCGATCCTGGCCAACCTGCGCACCCTCGACACCCTGGCCCGCGGCGAGCCGGAGCAGGTCCTGATCCGGCGCTTCCTGG
>QPLR01000679.1 GCA_003665935.1 Halobellus sp. Atlit-31R
CCGCAACGGCCAGCAGAGCGCCGAGCTGCGCCTGCACCCGCAGGAACTGGGCGCCTTGCAGATCACGCTGAAACTGGACGACCAGCAGGCGCAGCTGCACATCGCCTCCGCGCACGGCCAGGTGCGTGCGGCGGTGGAAGCGGCGATGCCGCAGCTGCGGCACGCGCTGGCGGAGAGCGGTATCAACCTGGGGCAGAGCAGCGTGGGCGGCGAGTCCACCCCGCACTGGCAGCAGGCGCAACAGCAGGCTTCCAACGGCCAGGGCCGTTCCAGTTATGCTGAACATCATGGCGCTGACGGCGCAGCCGCCGAGGGCGTCAGCGCACCAGCGGCGCTGCAGCGTATGGCTAGCGCGGTCAACGGCGTCGATATTTTCGCCTGAGCCGCCGCAAACGCCCAAGCTGGCACCCATTTGCGCGTCTATTCAGGCTATTGCACGCCACAATA
>QPLR01000680.1 GCA_003665935.1 Halobellus sp. Atlit-31R
CGTGGCGAGTTCTGTACGACGCCCAGCGCAGCGATAGACTGGCCACAAGTGGGCCATACGCCCGAATTCGCCATCCGCAATATGCAGCGTTCATGATCATCATGCTGGGTTTTTTGCTGCAGTGGCCTACGCTCGTTACGCTGGCGTTGTTTCCTATTCTTGTTGTAGTGTACTTCCGGCTGGCGCGGACCGAGGAGCAATGGGCGCTTGCACAGCACGGTGACCTATACCGGCGCTACGCAGCGCAAACGCCGGCTTTCATTCCGAGTTTCGGCAAAAGACACGGCGCGGGCGCGCGCTATTGATCTGCCCAAGGGCACTTCGGACCCGTGAAAGGACTACCTCTCCGAAGTGGGGCCACATGTGGCACGGATGGCATGGGCGCCTGGCAGCACAGCGTTTTCACATGTGCTCACTGCGGCCGCGGGCGCCATTTCCTGATCCCTT
>QPLR01000681.1 GCA_003665935.1 Halobellus sp. Atlit-31R
AGACCGCCAGCATGCGGCCGCCGCCCGAGCGGGCCAGCAGGGCGCCCATCTGCGCGGCGCGCACCGCCAGGTCCGACCCATCGCTCGCGACGCAAACCCGTTCGATGAACATGTCCTGCTCCTTTCTGGATGTGCGGCGCAAGCGCCGTGGCCGGACCTTCCTGCATGAGTGCATCATCATGCGCGCGAATGGCGCGTCTTGCCAGCCTGTGTCGTGTGTGCCACAGCGTTCCGCGCCCGCATCGGGTGGATCGCATTGCTGTATGGCAGGCAATTCATAGAGATTTTGATCTGGGTCATACAAATTACTGATTCGCCGCTACACACTGACATCAACGCCATGACATGGAGTTTGATATGTACCAGCGAATCCTGCTTCCGACCGACGGCTCGGAAGCCTCCCGGCATGCCATCCTGGCCGGTGTCGACTTTGCCAGGGCTGTCGGG
>QPLR01000682.1 GCA_003665935.1 Halobellus sp. Atlit-31R
GCCAACCGCGCGATCGCCATCGCCAATGTGCTCGGCACCCCGGTCTACATCGTGCACGTGTCCTGCGCCGAGTCGCTGGAAGCGATCACGCGCGCCCGCGCCAAGGGACAGCGCGTGTACGGCGAAGCGCTGGCCGGGCACCTCGTCATCGACGACAGCGTCTACCGCCATCCCGACCCGGACTTCGCGCGCGGCCACGTGATGAGCCCACCTTTCCGCAGTCACCATCACCAGGAGGCGCTGTGGCAGGGCCTGCAGGGCGGGAACCTGCACACCACGGCGACCGACCACTGCACCTTCTGCGCCGAGCAGAAGGCGGCCGGCAAGGACGACTTCACCCGTATTCCAAACGGTTGCGGCGGCGTCGAGGAACGCATGGCCGTGGTCTGGGACAGGGGCGTCAACACCGGCCTGCTCACGCCGTCGGAATTCGGGCGCGTCACCTCC
>QPLR01000683.1 GCA_003665935.1 Halobellus sp. Atlit-31R
CCTGGATCTGGTCGGCGTGCAGGTCCATGATCAGGACGCGCTCGACGCCGGCTTCTTCCAGCATGTTGGCGACCACCTTGGCCGAGATCGCGACGCGCGCCGAGCGCGGGCGGCGGTCCTGGCGGGCGTAGCCGAAGTAAGGAATGGCGGCGGTGATGCGGCCGGCCGATGCGCGCTTGAGCGCGTCAACCATCAGGATGATTTCCATCAGGTTGTCATTGGTCGGGGCACAGGTCGATTGCAGGACGAAGACGTCCTTGCCACGCACATTCTCGTTGATCTCGACCATGACTTCGCCGTCCGAGAATTTCGAAACGACTGCTTTGCCGAGTGGAATGCCGAGGTTCTTAGCGACCCCCTCTGCTAGTGCCGGATTGGCGTTGCCGGTAAAAACCATCAGGTTTTCGTAAGCCATGGAGGGAGTCCCAAGAGAATGCGTTGATACT
>QPLR01000684.1 GCA_003665935.1 Halobellus sp. Atlit-31R
TGGGCGCGGTGATCCGCGGCGAGACCTACCACTTCGAACTGGTGTCGAACGAATCGGGCGCGGGCATCACCCGCATCGGCCTGGATTACGGCATGCCGATCGCGAACGCGATCCTCACCACCGAGAACGACGAGCAGGCCGAAGCCCGCATGGCAGAGAAGGGCGCGGACGCGGCGCGCGTGGCGGTCGAGATGTCGAACCTGCTGTTCGCGCTGGAAGAGCTGCAGGCCGAAGAAGAGTAAAAGCGAGAAAAAGCAGTAAAGGAAAATAATATGACCGACAAGACCACGCACGCCAACCCGAGCAAGAACCGCACTCCGCGCCACCGCGCGCGCGAGTTCGCGCTGCAGGGCCTGTACCAATGGCTGCTGAACAATGAACCGGCCCGCACGGTGATCACCAACATCCGCGGCGCGCACGGCTTCGACAAGGCCGACGGCGAGTTC
>QPLR01000685.1 GCA_003665935.1 Halobellus sp. Atlit-31R
ATCCCGCGCGGCAGCTGGGTGTCGGAGCGCGTGCTGCGCATGCCGGCGGCGCGCTCGCTGGACGACCTGCCGATCGGCACCCAGGCGCGCCCGATCGGCGAGCCGCTGGCAGGCTACACCTTCGAAGGCTACCGCAACAAGGACGGCTCGGTCGGCACCCGCAACATCATGGCGATCACCAGCACCGTGCAGTGCGTCTCGGGCGTCATCGACTACGCGGTCAAGCGCATCCGGGAAGAACTGCTGCCGCGCTACCCGAACGTCGAGGACGTGGTCGCGCTGGAGCACGTCTACGGCTGCGGCGTCGCGATCGACGCGCCGGGCGCGGATATCCCGATCAAGACCATCCGCAACCTCTCCAGGAACCCGAACTTCGGCGACCACGTCATGGTCGTCAGCGTGGGCTGCGAGAAGCTGCCGCCGGCACGCCTGTTCCCGGCCGGCGC
>QPLR01000686.1 GCA_003665935.1 Halobellus sp. Atlit-31R
CGACGCGATGCTGGCGCGATCGACCGTGAGTTCAGGAAGAGCAAATCGGGCGTACCCGACGTCGCCAACACGCCCGCGGCGCGCTTCGCGGGCGCCCTCGAAGCCGCGCACATCGACCGCGGCCGGTCGGTGACCAGCGAAACCTATACCGCGCCCGACGGCCAGGTCATCTACCGCTTCCGCCGCAACGGAAAAACCATGTGCCGCAGCGGCGGCGGCGTCGGTCCGAAGATCGGCGGCGCCGTCGGCGGCGGCGAAGTGCTGTTCGACGTGCAGGGAGGCGCCGGACGGGCCGGCGCGGTCGAGTGTCCCGGCAATGCCGAGTGGAAGCGCGACTGACAGCTGCCAGCCCCGGATTTCTACCGATGACGCCGCGTTTTCGTCATTCCATCGGCTTCCCCTGGTTCTTGCCGGTGGCAGCGCTAAGATGTGCCCATCGACGAATC
>QPLR01000687.1 GCA_003665935.1 Halobellus sp. Atlit-31R
CGCACCATGACCAGGTCCTGGTCGCTGTCGAGGGCCACGTTCAGGATGCGGTGCAGGCTCATGCGCAGCTCCCGTGGCGGCGCACGACCAGCACCATGGCGTCGTCGCGGCGGCGGATGACATCGCGCATCAGGACCGCGGCGACCAGGACCGGACTGCGTCCGGCCAGCCCCGGATACTTGTCCAGGTCCCACTGGGTCTGGATGCCGTCCGAATGCAGGATGCACAGCGCTCCCGGGGGAAACGGCAGCGGGAACTCCTGCACCTTGCGCATGTTGTGCCCGACGATGCCGTTGTGCGACACCAGCGCGCGGCGCTTGTCGTCGCTCATGTTGATGACGCAGCCGGCGATGTTGCCGACGCCGGCAAAGCGCAGCTCGTCGGCGTCGAAGTCGATGCGCGCGGTCGCCACCGCCGCGCCGCGCGTCGGGCGCAGCGCGTCGTGC
>QPLR01000688.1 GCA_003665935.1 Halobellus sp. Atlit-31R
CACGGTTATTCCCGCTCCTTCAACCTCTCCGGTTTCTCCACTCGGCTCCTCTGGGTACTCGTAATATCCGACATCCGGCCCGGGGGGCCACAACGTGATCCACCCAGCAACGTGCCGATGATCCGCGTCCGTGAACGCAGTTTCAACCCACGAATCCGCGTGTGCGTAGCGCGCCTTAACTACCGTGTCGTCGTGGAGATTGTTCGTATTGGGAACGATCATAAACTGGTTGGGTGCCGTTGTGCCGGGGACTTCCGAAGACTCTGTCCCGACTGGTGGCATTTCTACAGTTACGCTGAAATCAGGACTACCTTTTGTGACGACCTCTAATTCAATCTCTTGTTCGTGATCTACGTTGTTCGTCACCATGATGTAAAGCAATTTCACCGGCGAAGTCTCGTCAGTCGGTGAAAGACACCCGCTGAGACCAGTAAATCCAACCACTG
>QPLR01000689.1 GCA_003665935.1 Halobellus sp. Atlit-31R
CAAAGACCTTAATTTTCACTCAACAATTCGTGATGCAATCGTGCGCTCGGCAGGAAGCCTGTAGCATTGCAATATTATTAATTTGCCGATGGAGAAACGCATGCCCAATCACGTCGCGCGCCTGGGTGCTGCCGGCCTGGCGGCCATGCTGCTGACCCCGGTCGCCGCTGCCCAGGAAGCGCCGGCTGCCGGCCCGGACAAGGCGGCCGAGCTGGCCACGCTGAAAGCCGAACTGGCCGCCCAGCGCGAGCTGGTCGACAAGCTGATGCGCGAACTGCAGGCGCAGCGCGCCAAGATCGAACGCATCGAAGAACGCCGCGACAGCGCCCAGCCGGTGCTGGCCGAGAACTTGTCGCTCCCGCCGCGCATCGACGACGAGCTGCTGTCCGAACAGCGCGGCACCGGCGGCCAGAACGGCGGCGCCCAGCAGGTCGCCCAGGCTCCG
>QPLR01000690.1 GCA_003665935.1 Halobellus sp. Atlit-31R
CCGGCGTCAGCAACGGCACCGTGGTCGGCATTCCGAAGGCCGGTCCGATCCTGTACGCAGAGTCGCCGTACATCAACGCGGGTAGCAACGAGACCCACGGCATCGAAGCGGACGTGCGTTACCGCTGGCGCCTGGCCAACGACATGGGCACCCTGTCGGCAGCCCTGTCGGCCGCGCACACCTTCGGCTACAAGACCACGGTCGGCGGCGAGACCTACCAGCTGGCCGGCACCCAGGGCCCGTCGTCGGTCGGCGGCGCAACCGGTAACCCGAAAAACCGTGGCCAGCTCTCGCTCGGCTACAACCGCGGCCCGCTGGACGTGACCGCCACCGTGAACTACACGAGCGGCTTCTCGACCATCGACCCGGCGCTGGGTGAAACCGACTGCGCGACCACTGCCGAAAACGTCGGCGGCCGCCTGTACTTCACCGGCCTGGAACAGCC
>QPLR01000691.1 GCA_003665935.1 Halobellus sp. Atlit-31R
CGAGGTCGATCTTGTGGCCGCCGGCGATGTTCCAGCTGGCGCGGCCACTGACGGTGGTGATCTCGCTGCCGTCGGTGATGGCGGTCCAGAACAGCGGATTGCGGATGCAGCCCGGCGCATAGACCGGCGGGTTGGCCTGGCTGTTGTTGCCCAGGGTGGGCAGCGACCACGGCGAGGCGCAGCCGGTGGCGAAGTTCGGGTTGAAGTTCGAGTTCGCGTTGCGGGCGAAGCCGAAGTTGGCCAAGGGGTTCGGGTTGCGCCCGTCCGGCGTGATGCCCAGGCCCAGGGTGCGCAGCACGGCCGGGTCATGCTGCTCCGGGCGGTCGCCCTGGAACAGCGCATCCTTCTTCTGGTGGTCGACCGCGATGTAGGCGTTGAAGCCGTCCTGGTTCAGGTCGCCCCAGCCGGCGATCGCGCCGATGCTCTTGGTGGTGCCGCCGCCGCT
>QPLR01000692.1 GCA_003665935.1 Halobellus sp. Atlit-31R
CTGGACGTCGACTATGTGCACATGGATTTTGCGCAGCTCAAGACCGATTGGTACGCCAGGCTCAATCCGAACCTGAATGCGCCGGTACTGGTCGACGGCGACCTGGTGCTGTGGGAGTCCTCGGCCATCAACGCCTACCTGTGCATCAAGGCCGGTTCGGACATGTGGCCGGCCTCGGTGCCCGCGGAGCAGGTCCAGGTACTACGCTGGATCTCCTGAAACGACCAGCACTGGCAAGCCGCAATGGCGCCGTTCTACTTCGAGCACATCGTCAAGAAGACCTTCGATCTCGGCGCGCCGGACGCAGATGAACTGCACAGGGCCCTGCCCCTGGTGGAGCGGCACGCGCCGGTCATGGATTCGGCCCTGACGGACAGAGAATTCATCGCCTGCGGGCGCCTCACGATCGCCGACTTTCAGCTCGCATCGATGGCGCGCTTCTGGC
>QPLR01000693.1 GCA_003665935.1 Halobellus sp. Atlit-31R
CCTGCCCGGCGTGCGACCTCCACGTCTCCGTCACGGAGCCGAACGACGCCGTCGACCTGTACCGGCGACACGCGAACGTCACCGGCCACGACGTCGAGTGGGAGCGCGTCGCGTTCGACGTCGACGTCGAGAGCGACGGCGTGAAAACGGCGCTCACCGAACTCGGTGAGGACCACCCCGACGGCGTCGAACTCGGGCGGCTCGCCGCGGCGCTCGCGGACAACGGCGTCGCCATCGGCGAAACGCTCGACGCCGTCCGCGACCTGCGGATGAGCGGCGAAATCTACGAACCGCAGGACGACTACGTCCTCGCGGTCTGACTCCCGCCGTTCTTCGGGGGTTATTCCGTCACTCGTCGAGGAGAATCGACTCGACCAGCTCCGCGGTCCCCCGCCTGATGCGTCCGCTGACGGCCGTCGGCGAGATGTCGAGTACTTCCGAGAGG
>QPLR01000694.1 GCA_003665935.1 Halobellus sp. Atlit-31R
CGATGGTCGAGAAATTGATGATGCTGCCTTGCTTATGCCTGAGCATCAGCGGTGCGATCTGCTGGCAGCAATAGATCGTCCCGAGCAGATTGGTCTGGACGATATTGTGCGAAACGTGCGCTGGGGTAGTGACTGCGAGGTTCATGGACGCGATACCCGCAGCGTTGACCAGCCCGGTCACCTTCGCGCCTTGCTTCTTCAGCGCATGCACAAGGGCCTTGATGTCATCGGCCGAGGAAACGTCGCAAGGCATGCCGGGAAACGGCAGGTCGTCGACGTTGCGGGCGACGCCGAAAACCTCGAAATTCTTCGCGAGCAGCCGTTCACAAATTGCCCGGCCCAGCCCTCTGCTCGCGCCCGTGACAACGATCATTGGTTCGCTTCCATTTGCTTGATGAACTCGTCAGCAAGCGAACCCGCGGAACGGAACATGCTGCGCGAACGC
>QPLR01000695.1 GCA_003665935.1 Halobellus sp. Atlit-31R
TCGTGCAATGCACCAGCATCTTCTGCAGCTCGGCGCGGTTGCTGCCGTTGGGCTTCTGGCACAGGTCGAGCTGGACGCTGCCGACCAGCAGCCCGTTGCGCTCGGCTGCCAGCAAGACCCGGCTGCCGAGCGCCACGTCGGCTTCCACGCCGCTCCAGTAGGCATCGAGCTGCTGGTCGTCGAGACCGGCCAGGAAACCGAGCGAGAAGCCGTCCGCCACCGCGTCCAGCAGCAGGGTCGCCAGTTGGGTGCGCACCTCCCTGATGGCACGGGCATCGAGTCTGCGAATGATCATTGCTAGCTCCTCGGACATGCAAGCTGAACCGGCTGGTTACAAAAGCTGCATCTGCATCCAGGCAATGCAGGATATGTGCCAGCGTCGAATAAAGCGAACGGCCGTACCTTAAGTTTGCATGTCGATAAGAGAACTTGGCAGCTCACGCAT
>QPLR01000696.1 GCA_003665935.1 Halobellus sp. Atlit-31R
GCGTACCGCCTGTACAAGGGACAGAATAGCGGCGGCTTCCAAGACCCTGTTCTCAAGCTGATGCGGAGCTGGGGCGAGCTGGAAGACTATGTCGAAGTGACGGGGGACGCCGACGCAGGTTCGGTCTACAGGCTGGTCGAGCAGTACAAGGACGAGATCCCGAACATTATCGAGACCCTGAAGCGCGAGCAACTCAAAAGCAGCGAAGGGGCCCCGTTCGTCCTGACCACGGCCCACAAGGCAAAAGGGCTGGAATGGCCAGTGGTCCGCCTCATTAACGATTTCTTCTCTTTCAAGGATCGTTCGACGGCACGAAGTGGCTGCCGCCAGCGCGCATCGATCCCCAGGAAGCGAACCTGATGTACGTCACGTTTACGAGGGCGATGAAGGCAGTCGGGCTGACGCCGGAAATGATCGAGTGGTTCCGCCAGCAGCCGGACACCCA
>QPLR01000697.1 GCA_003665935.1 Halobellus sp. Atlit-31R
TCAGGCTGCGCCTGTCGACCGGCCAGCCGAGCCAGACGGCGTATGCGCCCGATCCGCGTCCATGGCTCTTGAGCTGGCGCCCGCCGCGCGAGCAGCAGGAAATGATCCAGTACCGGTCTGCGCCTGCACCGCCGGCACCGCCGGCACCGGCCGCAGTAACGGTATCCGGCTCGCGCATCGCGACGGCGGCGGACGACTACATCGCGCCGATCGTCGAAACGCAGGGCAACTTCACCACCGAATACGAGGTGCCGGCCAAGGTCAGCCTGGCGGCGGACGGCCGCGAAATCTCGGTCAATCTGACGAAACAGAACCTGGCGGTCAAGCAGCTGGTGCGCATCGCGCCGCGCACCAACCGGGACACGGCGGTGCTGACCGTCGATGCGGCCCGCCCCGAAGGCGTCTGGCTGCCGGGCCAGGTGCAGCTGCGCCTGGACGGTTCCT
>QPLR01000698.1 GCA_003665935.1 Halobellus sp. Atlit-31R
CGACCGCCGGGTACATATCGACGGGGATGTGCACCAGGCCAAAGCTGATCGCACCCTTCCACATGCTGCGCGGCATACGGTTCTCCTTATCGGTTGACGCTTGTTTGTCTTATTCGCCCACGGTGCCGGTGATCGGCAGGATCACGCCGGTGATGTAGCCCGAGCACACCGGCGAGGCCAGGAACACGTAGGCGGGGGACAGTTCTTCCGGCTGGGCCGGGCGCTTGTAGGTGGTGCTGGCGCCGAACTCCTTGATCTGCTCGGGCGACTGGTCGGCCGGGTTCAGCGGCGTCCAGACCGGTCCCGGCGCCACGCAGTTGACGCGGATGCCCTGGTCGATCACGCTGGCCGCGAGCGACATGGTGAACGCATGGATCGCACCCTTGGCACCCGACTAGTCGCGCAGCTTCTTCGAGCCTTTCCGGCCGGTCACCGCGCCGGTGT
>QPLR01000699.1 GCA_003665935.1 Halobellus sp. Atlit-31R
CTGCGCGCCGGCTACGTGATCGTCAACGTCAATCCGCTCTACACCCCGCGCGAGCTGCAGCACCAGCTGACCGACTCGGGCGCCGAAGCCATCGTGGTGCTGGAGAACTTCGCGCACACGCTGGAGCAGGTGATCGACAAGACCCAGGTCAAGCACGTGGTGGTAGCCACTATGGGCGACCTGCTGGGCGGCGTCAAGGGCATGCTGGTCAACCTGGTGGTGCGCAAGGTCAAGAAGATGGTGCCGGCCTGGTCGCTGCCGGGTTCGACCGGCTTCAAGCGCATGCTGGCCGAAGCTTCCGGCGCCAGCTTGCGCCCGGTCGCCATCGGCCACGACGACATCGCCTTCCTGCAGTACACCGGCGGCACCACCGGCGTGGCCAAGGGCGCGATGCTCACCCACGGCAACCTGGTAGCCAACATGCAGCAGGTGCACAACTGCCTG
>QPLR01000700.1 GCA_003665935.1 Halobellus sp. Atlit-31R
AATGAAATCCCGGCAGTATAGCCGCCTTGTCTGGCCCGATGCTAATGCCGCCCCCGCCACCCACGGTGGCCACCGTGGTGCGGCCAGCCACCGTATTCGCGATGATGCGACCACCCATGGTCGTGGCGGTAACGCGGCCGGTCGATATAACTGAAGCCGAAATCCAGCGTCACCGGCGGGCCGACATAAGTCGGCGAGCCGTAAGCGGGATAGCCATACGCCGGGTAAGTCGGGTCGCAGGCATAGGGAGGTGCATAGACGCACCCACCCAGCCCCAGGGCCAGTAATCCTGCAGCCAGGCCGCGTCCGAGCAATCCTGTGCGCCCGATGTCCATGTGCGTCTCCAGACAAAGTACCTGATTCAGTCTAGTCCGCGCGGCGGTATTTGCAATGTACAAAGCAAAAAGCCCGCTCAGTTTCAACTGAGCGGGCTTTGCATATAAC
>QPLR01000701.1 GCA_003665935.1 Halobellus sp. Atlit-31R
TGCCCGAAACCCGCGGCAAGTCGCTGGAAGAGATCGAAAGGCTGTTTGCGCGTCCTGGCGCAGCCAACTGAGGAGATTGACGATTTGAGCGAGAAGACGATGATGTCTGCCCTGATGGCGGCTTTGATGGCCTTGGCCTCACCCACGGCGCTTGGCGGGCAGGCCGCGCCCGCCATGAGTTCCACCAGTCAGCCCGGCGCCGTGGCCGACGGCGCCCGCTTGCTGCTGCGCTGGGAACTGCAGCGCCAACCGGCGGGCCTGCAACTGCCGCAAGGGGGCTCGCCGGCCCGCTTCGTCCTGACCAACGGCGACACCCGGCCGCTGCCGCCATCGGGCTGGACCTTGTACTTCACCAGCATCGACCGCATGCCCTCCGGCGCGCAGTCGGCAGGCCTGGTGCTGGAGCAGATCGCGGGCGGCTTGAACCGCCTGCGCCCCGGCCC
>QPLR01000702.1 GCA_003665935.1 Halobellus sp. Atlit-31R
GCCCAGCAGGCTGATGACGTCATTGCCGTCGCCGGCGTCCAGGTGCAGGCGGCCGCCGCCGCCCTTGAGCGCCACGATGTCGTTGCCGGCCCCGGCTGCGATGAACACGTCCTCGTATAGCCGGCCCGGCAGCGCGATGCTGATGTCGTCGTTGCCGGCCGAGCCGCGCAGCACGGCGTCTTCCAGCGCTTCCCCTGCCTGCAGGGCGATCGCGGCATTGCTTACGCTGAGCAGACTGCCGTCGTGGAAGCTGGCGCTGAAGCCCTTCAAGGTTCCGCCGATGCTCGGGCTGGCTTCGCCGTTGACGAAGCTGCTGCCGAGCGAGAAGTCGCCTTCGACCGAGGCCGAGCGGAGCAGCTTGTCGGCGCCGACGTCGATGCGGCCGATGGTGCCGCGCATCTCGCCGCTCGGCAGCACGGTCACGGCGCCGCTCATCGACACCG
>QPLR01000703.1 GCA_003665935.1 Halobellus sp. Atlit-31R
AAACTTGTTTCATTCGGGAAATCCATTACGTGCAAGTCATGCTTAAATACTTGTTTCCCAACGCATAAATGGCTCATGCGCATGCACCGAATTTTCCTGCTCCTGGTTTCGCTCCTAGCGCCCCTGGTACACGCGCAGGAAATCTATAAAGTCATCGGTGCGGATGGCAAGATCAGCTTCACGGACCGGCCGCCACCGGCGTCGTCGGCACGATCGGTGCAGCCCTTCGGGGGGCGCATGGCCGCCCGTAACAGTCCCGCCACCCCGGTGTACTCCCCGCAGGTCGAAGCGGCCTTGCTGGTCTACCACAAGGAGGCCACCGTGGATTTGGCCAGGGAGATATGCCGCCTGCTTGCAGGCGTCCACCTGTATACGCCGGGCACTGTTGCGGCCTCGACCATCGCCGGCGAGGCGGCGACCCGATGGCACGAGCGCCATGCTGG
>QPLR01000704.1 GCA_003665935.1 Halobellus sp. Atlit-31R
CGTCGAGGATCAGCGAGCGGTTGGCAACCAGGCTGGACTGCGAATGCCATGCGCCGGGCGCGACGAAGGCCGCATGCAGCGGATCGAGGCGGCCGTAGCGTCCCTCGATTTCCAGCGCGACCTCGCCGCTGAGCGGCAGCACCACCTGCGCAAAGCTGTGGCGGTCCGCGTCCCGGTTCTCGCCGTAACTGCGCACGTGCAGCTCGAGCAGGGGCGCGCTCGCCATGCCGGGGCCTGCCTAGTTCATCGGGCTGCAGGCATCCAGGCCGGCCGCCAGCGCCTTCAGGCTGGCCGGCTCGAGCAGGACGACTTCGCGCTTGTCCACCTGCAGCCAGCCCTGCTTCTTGAAGCGCGACAGCAGGCGGCTGATGCTTTCGATGGTCAGGCCAAGGTAGTTGCCGATGTCTTCGCGCGACATGCGCAGCTGGAAGCTGTTCGGCGAG
>QPLR01000705.1 GCA_003665935.1 Halobellus sp. Atlit-31R
GGCCGCGCTTGCGCTCGCGTTGTTGTGGGATCCCTCGACTTAATTGCCTTCATGGGGTGCGGTTCCTTGCGCTGAGTTTTGGATAAGTACAGGCCTAGTATCATCGGGCTGACAGTTCGCGATTTAGGCCCTTGCACCCTGTTATGCTGAGCTAGACGGCCGGGTTCGGCCAGAAGCGGACGGTCGTAAACAAAAATCTTTCGACTACCGTTCACTATCATGATTGCCGTCATATTGCGCGTGTCGATCTTCCTTGTTCTCACCGCGAACTTAGCGTCGTGCGTACCAATGCCTCACATAGCCCATCTGCGGCCGGCAGTCAGCGGCATCGTTGTCGAGGATGGGAAGCCGATCTCCGGTGTCGAACTCTTCTTGGGCAAGTTCGCAGGCAACAATCAACCTTGTACTGACGTGGGCGAGCATTTGCCGGTTTCGCACGAAGG
>QPLR01000706.1 GCA_003665935.1 Halobellus sp. Atlit-31R
GAGGCTGCCGGCGGGGCAGACGAGTTCGACCGGCGCGCGCGCCGGCGCGGCGCGGCTGTCGTCAAGTGGGGGAAGTGGCATGGATAGCGGAACAGGTAGTGCCGGCCCGGGGCCGTGCTGTCGATCGATGCCGGCACCGGGCCGGCCCTGCGGGAAAACATCCGTTCTCCCATGCCATGACTATAGCGAGGGGGTGTCCCGCGCGCCTTGAACTGGTTTAAGAAACTAGAAGAAGCGCACCGGCTGCCCGTTCGGATCGAAGGCGGCGAAGCGCTCGATCGCGCCGCGGTGCACGGCATCGATCATCATCTTGAGGGCGCGCTCGATGTCCTGGCCGACGGGGGCCTGGCCATCGCGGCGCGGCAGGGCGGCCACGAACACCATGTCCCACGGCTGGCCGGTCTGGCGCGACTCTTCGGCCAGGGCGGCGAAGCCGGCCAGTT
>QPLR01000707.1 GCA_003665935.1 Halobellus sp. Atlit-31R
CACTGGGGCGGGCGCTCCAACTGACCGGCGGCGTCGCACTCCTCTCGGACCTCGTCGGCGTCGCGGCGGTGTACCTCCCGGTCGTCGCCGTGGTCGCCGCGTTCTACCTGCTCACGGGGCTGTTGGCGAACGTCATCACACCGGTCGCGAGCGTCGTTCTCCTGTTGCCGGTCGCCATCGACACCGCGTTCGGCCTCGGTGCCGACCCCTTCGCCTTCGCTCTCGCGGTCACCTTCGGCGGGAGCACGGCGTTCATGACGCCCATCGGCTACCAGACGAATCTGATGGTGTACGGGCCCGGCGGCTACCGCTTGACCGACTCCCTCCTCGTCGGCGCGCCGCTCCAACTGTTACTCACGGTCGTCACGACCGCGGGTATCGCCCTCATCTGGGGGCTGTGAGGCCGCCGTGGCGACTCACTCGGCTCGCTTTTGCGTCTCGC
>QPLR01000708.1 GCA_003665935.1 Halobellus sp. Atlit-31R
GGCCAGCCGCATGACCGGCGTGGCCGTGCTGGTCGCGCTCCTGATCCTCTTGATCGATACCGCCAGCGTCAACCTGGCCGCCAACCTGGTCGGTCCGGCCTACGATTTCTCGGCCTTGTCGCCGCAGCGCATCTCCTACCGCATCGGCGGCTATATCACCGCCGGCATCGCACTGGCCATGATGCCGTGGAAGATACTGGAGACCACCCAGAACTACATCTTCATCTGGCTGACCGGCTACTCGGCCCTGCTCGGCCCGATCGCGGGAATCATGATCGTCGACTACTACTTCGTGCGCAAGACACAGCTGGACGTCGACCAGCTGTACCACGAGGGCGGAGCCTACTCCTACAAGGGCGGCTGGAACATCGCCGCCATCGTGGCCTACGTGGCCGGCGTCCTGCCGAACCTGCCGGGCTTCCTGAACGCGGCGCTGCCGAAC
>QPLR01000709.1 GCA_003665935.1 Halobellus sp. Atlit-31R
CTGGTCTACATCCAGTTCAGCTTCATCGACTTCGACGGCCCGCGCTTTCGCGTCGTCGGCCTGCTCAGCCTGGCGGCGATGTCGGCCATCGCCTTCTCGAACTCGGTCGACGGCGTGTTCTACCTGGGCGCCCTGGGCATGGCCAAGGACGCCGACGCGCTCGCCACCTACCAGGGCTTCTCGCGCTCCTACCTGTTCACCTACCTGGCGGTGGTCTGCTTCACCCGCACGCTGCCTCTGCGCCTGGTCCTGCATGCGCTGGGCGCGGCGACGCTGTTCGTGAACACCGCGCGCAGCGAATTCGTGGCACTGATGTTCGCGATTCCCCTAATCGAGTTCTATTACTCGCGCCACAAGCTGTATTTCCTGCTGGCGGCCGCCATGCTGGCGGTGCTGATCTCGATGTACTTCGACCAGATCCTGGCGGCGCTGCCCGCCAACC
>QPLR01000710.1 GCA_003665935.1 Halobellus sp. Atlit-31R
GAGATGACCGTGCGCGATCTGCTGACCCACCGCAGCGGCCTGGGGCTGGGCGCGGGTGACCTGATGTGGTGGCCGACCACCACCTTCACCACCGACGAGATCATCCACAACCTCCGCTACATCAAGCCGGCCACCAGTTTCCGCAGCAGCTACGCCTACGACAACCTGCTGTACATCGTGGCTGGCAAGATCATCGCGGCCAAGTCAGGTAAGAGCTGGGGCGAGACCATGCACGAGTGGATCCTGAAACCAGTCGGCATGACCAACACCACCACCAGCCTGGACGAGAACAAGAACTTCGCCAACGTCTCGGCCCCGCACAGCAAGATCAACGGCAAGGCGGTGCCGGTGAAACCGATGCCGGTGGCGAATGCGGTGGGCGCGGTCGGCATCAACACCAATGCCGAAGACATCGCACGCTGGATGCAGGTGCTGCTCGATA
>QPLR01000711.1 GCA_003665935.1 Halobellus sp. Atlit-31R
CGGCGCCAGTTCGCCCGCCAGCAGGCGCGCCAGCACGCTCTTTCCCACGCCGTTGCGGCCCACCAGGCCGGTGTGGCGCGTGTCGAACTGCTCGCTGAGATCGGAGAGCAGGGTCCTGCCGTCGGGAAGCGTAAAGGATGCGCTGTCGAGCGCCAGATAAGGGTTCGTCATGAGACCTCCATGGATGCCGGTTGCTCCCTGCTTTCGCGGGAAGGTGGGAGTACTGGCCGTCGGAAAAGACGGCGGCATCAATGGCGCATTGGACGAAACCTCCAGAATGAATGTGACGGAATCATATCAAATTCCGGCAGACAGGCGAACATCGCGTTCACAGCCGCCGTTTTGATCAAGGACCAGTACTGAAACGCCCCCCCTGCTCGCAGCGCCCCGCGTGCTGGAGGCGCTGCGACACATGCGATGCTCAGGACTCGCTGGTGCTGG
>QPLR01000712.1 GCA_003665935.1 Halobellus sp. Atlit-31R
GGGCGGCGTCTGGGCACGCGACCGCGAATTCACCTCCTATTCGCGTACCTCGCAGTTCCCGCTGGAAAACCTGGGCGCGGGCCCGTGGGGCCGTATCCGCCAGGTCAGCGCCACCGGCGTCGTGAACGGTTTCGACAAGATCCTGAACCACACGGGTGACCAGCAGACCCCGGGCGTGGGCCAGGATTCGCGCAACCCCGCCAATTACCATGACGTGGCGGTGCCGGGCGGCTCCCCGATCGCGGCCGACATGTACAACACCACCCAGCAGATGTCGCTGGTGATGCCGTCCAAGCTCGACACCATCTTCACCAAGGGCGAACTGCAGCTGCCGTACGACCTGCGCTTCGTGACCACCGCGATGTACTCGCAGCGCAAGAGCGTCGCCACCACCGCCGGCTATCCGCTCTCCTCGACTTCGCAGAGCAAGTTCCCGGTCTG
>QPLR01000713.1 GCA_003665935.1 Halobellus sp. Atlit-31R
ACCTCGATGGTGTACGCGACCTGCGTGATCATGGTGTTGTCGTACCTGGTCTGGCTGCACCACTTCTTCACCATGGGCAGCGGCGCGAGCGTCAACTCGTTCTTCGGCATCACGACGATGATCATCTCGATCCCGACCGGCGCGAAGATCTTCAACTGGCTGTTCACCATGTACCGCGGCCGTATCCGCTTCGAGCTGCCGATGATGTGGACCGTGTCGTTCATGCTCACCTTCGTGATCGGCGGCATGACCGGCGTGATGCTGGCGATTCCGGCGGCCGACTTCGTGCTGCACAACTCGCTGTTCCTGATCGCGCACTTCCACAACGTGATCATCGGCGGCGTCGTGTTCGGCCTGTTCGCCGGCTTCAACTACTGGGCGCCGAAGATGTTCGGCGTGAAACTGAACCAGTTCTGGGGCAAGGTGTCGTTCTGGATGTGG
>QPLR01000714.1 GCA_003665935.1 Halobellus sp. Atlit-31R
CCCAGCTGCCGTCGCCGTCGCTGCCGAACATCACCGCACGGCGCCTGTACGACCAGTGGATCCGGCGCGCCGCCGCGCTCGACCCGACCCTGTCGCCAAGCCAGATCGAGACCGCGCTGGCCGGCATCGGGCAGTGGACCGAAACGGTGCCGGATTCGGCCAGCGACGCCTACAGCTGGGAAGTCGAGCGGCCGGTCGACAAGCGCGTGATCCTGCCGCCCTACCTGCACAGCGAAGAACTGGCGGCGGCCCTGCTGCAGGGGCGTACCGCCGGCGCAATGCTCGAGAAGGCGCCCGCCGCGCAGCCGGTGGCGAGCCCGGATGTGCCGCGCTACAAGCTGTTCGTGCAGGGCGCCCAGCGCGGCCCGTTCACGGTCGCCGAAATCGCGCAGCAGGCCGCGCGCGGCGAGATCGACGCCGGCACCCGGGCCTGGAACATG
>QPLR01000715.1 GCA_003665935.1 Halobellus sp. Atlit-31R
CGACCATGCACATCCGGGTCTGTGCGGCCGCTGCACCAGCAACCTGTTCGGCAGCGGCGAAGCACGACGCTTCGCTTAATCCCCCTCGGGGGTTCCACCGCCGCGCCGCGCCGAGTCTTCTCAACGCGGCGCGGCGGGCACCACCACCTCTACCATGGCCACCAAAACCAAAAAAGCTTCGCCGGGCGCCAAGCCCGTCTACAAGAGTTCCGCCAGCCTGTTCCCGTGGCTCGGCCTGTCGCTGATCCTCGTGCTGCTCGACCAGGTCACCAAGCTCACCGTCGAGCGCAGCTTCGCGTATGGCGAAACGCTGCCGATCACCAGCTTCTTCAACCTGATCAAGGTGTACAACCCGGGCGCGGCGTTCAGCTTCCTGGGCGACGCCAGCGGCTGGCAGCGCTACTTCTTCCTCGCGATCGCGATCGGCGCAGTGCTGTTCT
>QPLR01000716.1 GCA_003665935.1 Halobellus sp. Atlit-31R
CGCGACAGGCGGTTCTGCACGTCCACCTGGGCCAGGTCCGGGTCGGTGCCGGTTTCGAACGTCAGGGTGATCGAGCCGCTGCCGTTGGCGGAGCTGCTCGATTCCATGTAGATGAGGCCTGGCGAGCCGTTCATCTCGCGTTCGATGACGGAGATGACCGAGTCTTCCAGGGTCTGTGCCGAGGCGCCCGGATAGGCGGCATTGATCACGATCGATGGCGGCGCCACGTTCGGATACTGCGCGATCGGCAGCTGGGTGATCGATACACCGCCGATCACCATGATGAACAGCGCGATCACCCAGGCAAAAATGGGGCGGTCAATAAAAAAACGAGCCATTGCTTAGTCCTGTTCTGTTGCTGCGGCGCTTAGCGGCGCGGCGTGCCTGCGGCCGGGGTGGCGCTGGCGCTGGAGCCGGACGGCGCCGAGGCCGGCGCCTG
>QPLR01000717.1 GCA_003665935.1 Halobellus sp. Atlit-31R
CATGGATTCGAACCCGACCCCCAAGTCCGCCCTCACAAGCCCGCCACCTCCACCCGCGGCCCGGCGCAAGCGCCTGATCGGCACCGTCGTCGCCGTGCTGGCGATGGTGGCCTTGGGGGCACTGGCCTGGTACCTGACCCACCGTCCTGCCGCCGGTCCCGGCGCCGGTGGTCCGCCGGGAGCGGGCGGGGCGCGCGCCCAGGGCGGCGGCGGTCCGGGTGGCGGCGGAGGCGGCGGCCGCGGCGGACGCGGTGGACCGGCCACCACGGTCGGCGTCGCGACCGCCGAGCAGGCCGACATCCCGGTCAACATCGATGCCCTCGGCACCGTGGTGCCGGCGGCGACGGCCACCGTGCGGCCGCAGGTCGCAGGCGTGGTCCAGAAGATCCTGTTTACCGAAGGGCAGTCGGTCAAGGCCGGCCAGGTGCTGGCCGCCATC
>QPLR01000718.1 GCA_003665935.1 Halobellus sp. Atlit-31R
CGCCAGCGCCTGAAAGACCTGCGCGTGATGCTGCGCCGGAGCGTGGATGCGCCGGTGACCTCGAGCTCGGTGCGTACCGAGGCGGTGCGCGACTTCAGCAAGGAAGACTATCTGAAAGCGGTAGCCCGGGCGCACGAATACGTGATGGCCGGCGACCTGATGCAGGTGCAGATCGGCCAGCGCATCCGCAAGCCCTATGTGGATTCGCCGCTGTCGCTGTACCGCTCGCTGCGTTCGCTGAATCCGTCGCCCTACATGTACTACTACAACTTCGGCGACATGCAGATCGTCGGCGCGTCGCCGGAGATTTTGGTGCGCAATGAAGCATTACCGGATGGCGGCAAAAAGGTCACGCTGCGTCCGATCGCCGGCACCCGCCCGCGCGGCGCCACGCCCGAGCGCGATACCGAACTCGCGGCCGAGCTCCTGTCGGATCCGA
>QPLR01000719.1 GCA_003665935.1 Halobellus sp. Atlit-31R
CGACGTGCTGGTGCAGGGGCCGACCAGCATCGACCGCGCCCAGGGCGGCCTCGGGCTGGGTCTGGCGCTCGTCAAGGAACTCAGTGCGCTGCACGGCGGCAGGGTCGCGGTGCACAGCGCCGGCCAGGGCCAGGGCTGCACCTTCACCCTCGCCTTCCCGCTGCGCGCGCAAGGCGCCCCCGGAACCGATGCCGCCACTCAGCAGGCTGGCCAGGCAACGGCGCGTTCGACGCTCGATCCTGCCTGAGGTCCGGCAGGCTTAGCGCCCGGACGGCAGGTAGGCCTTGAATGCCTCCTGCAATTCAGGCGACATTTCGTCGAAATCGATCTGCTGATTGCGTAGCTCGGCCCTTAGCCTCTCTGAGCCACCCAAGGCACGGGTGAGCTGTGCAGCTAGGTCAACCGCGAGTTTCCGAAGGATTGGCTGAGGCGTTTCTTC
>QPLR01000720.1 GCA_003665935.1 Halobellus sp. Atlit-31R
CGGACAGTGCGCCCAGCTCGGCCTCGCCGCGCGCCTGGCGCACCGCGCCGCCCAGCGCCTCGGCTTCCGCCACCAGCGCCGGGCTGCCGGCCAGCAAGGTAGCCAGCGCATAGACCAGCGAACGATTCAACATCTCGCGCAGGTGGCGCGCATCCGGATCCTCGTCGCCCAGCGCCATCACCGGGGTGTTGCGGCGCAGGTGGCGGTCGGCCACCTGGGTCAAGGCCTGGGCGTAGCCGGACCAGTCGCCGCCCTTGGCGGCGCGCAGCATGCGGCGCCCGTATTCCGACACTTCGCCCGGGGTGTCGGCCAGCTTGCGCGCGAAGCTTTCCAGCACCTCGGCCGCGGGCCCGGGACCGGGCGGCGGCGCCGGCGGCACGCCGGCGATCCCGTCGTAGATGGCGCGGTAGGCATCCGGCGTGGGCGCGATGCGGCGCGT
>QPLR01000721.1 GCA_003665935.1 Halobellus sp. Atlit-31R
GGTTCGGGGGGAAGGCAAGCGACACCGGACGATTGGACGACCTGTTTTCCGCATCTCGGTACGACGCCGTGGAGTTCGTCGACATCGAACTCGAAACCGTCCGCGCCAAGGAGTGGCTGGCCCACGAGTTCCGCGAGAACGACGTGCAGCTCATCATCTCGCATCACGACTTCGATGAGACGCCCGACCGCGAGGTGCTCGACGCCATCATCGAGCAGTGCGCGGAGTTCGGTGACGTTGCGAAGGTGGCGGTGTACCCCCAAAACCAGCGCGACACGCTCACGCTCTTGGAGGCCGTCAACGACGCGACCAACCGCGGCATCGACGTGGCCGGTATCTCGATGGGCGAACTCGGGAGTCACACCCGCGTCATCGGCCATCTCTACGGGTCGAAGCTCGGCTACGCGCCCCTCCTCGCGGACGACAACGACTACGCGC
>QPLR01000722.1 GCA_003665935.1 Halobellus sp. Atlit-31R
TATGTAATCGACGCGCTTGAGGCGCACGTCCACCACGCCGACGCCGATCTCCTTGGCTTCGGCGATCACTTTTTCCTTCACCGCATTCATCACGGCGCCGCGCTCGCCCGAGATCACTTCGCGCACGGTGCGCTTGGTGATCTCGTCGTTCAGGGCCGCCTTGATGATCTGCGACATGCGGTCGCGCGCACGGTTTTCGTCGCCGCTGAAGCTGACGAAATACAGGCGCGGGTCGACGATGCGCCACTTCACGAAGGCATCCACCAGGATGTTCTTCTTCTCGGCCGTGATGAAACGGTCGGCGTCGGGCGTATCGAGCGTCAGGATGCGCTTGTCCAGGTAGATCACGTTCTGGAACGGCGGCGGCAGCTTGAAGTGCAGGCCCGGTTCGGTGATCACGTCACGCACCTGGCCCAGGGCAAAGACGATGGCGAAGCG
>QPLR01000723.1 GCA_003665935.1 Halobellus sp. Atlit-31R
CGCCGCCCTTGCCGTTGATGCCCTGGAAGGTCTGGATCGCTTCGGCTTTCTTGCCGGCGCGCGCCTGGGCCATGCCGAGGCGCAGCTTGGCTTCGTCCGGGGCCTTCAGGCCGCCCTTGGCGATACCCTGCTGGATGAAGCCGATGCCCTTGTCGGCCTGGCCCATGGTGGCATAGGCCCAGCCCAGGTTGACCAGGCCGGCGCCGGTCTTGGCCTTGGCGGCGTTCGCTTCGCCGGCGGCGATGGTCTTGACGTCGTCCGCGGCCTGCTTGGTTGCCTTGCTGCGCAGGGCGTTGAGGGTCTTGGCATCGCTGCCCTTGCCCAGCGCACCGGCGGCGAAGCCGGCATCGAGCACTTCCTTGGCTTCGGCCGGGAAGCCGTCACGCAGCGCGACTGCGGCCGGGTAGGTGTAGTGCTCGGGCGGCACGGCCTTCTTCA
>QPLR01000724.1 GCA_003665935.1 Halobellus sp. Atlit-31R
GTGCGCCCGCCCGCCGCTTCGATCACCGGCAGCGCCATGTCGACGCAGGCGTCGGTGTACTGGAAGGAAGTGGGTTCCGGCAAGCCGGTCGGCACGTACAGGATGCCCTGCTCGCCGTAGTTGAACGGGCTCGGCCAGGTCATGGCCGGCTCCCCGGTCAGGCCCATCTGGTCAGAGAAATGCTTGAAGTCGTTCTTCACCGCCAGCGTTGCCGAGGTGAAGATCCAGCTGCGCGGCGTGCCTTCGCGCTGTCCGGAGAAGATCGGGGCGATCGACAGCGGCGTCCTGTGCAGCTGCAGCGAGGAATTGAAGGCCTCGACCCACAGCACTGCGGCGTCGTCGCCTCCCACGACCTTGGCTTTCTTGGCCTCGGGCTTCCATGCGTCGAAGGAAGCGCTGAGCTCGTGCGCGCGCAGGCGGCAGGCCTCGATCGTCTC
>QPLR01000725.1 GCA_003665935.1 Halobellus sp. Atlit-31R
GTCTTGAAGTGCCTTCCCGCCAATATGTGCTGACGCAAGCGATGCATCGCCTCAGTTGTGGATGTATTTGCTGAACACGTCGCTGAAATCGCGCTTGGTATGCGTGTCCAGCATGGCCGTGTTCAGGGCCGCCAGCAGCTGGCCATACTGGGCCACCAGGCCGCCTTCGCCGGGAGCGAGATTGAGCTTGTGCACCGAGGCCGTGGCGTCCAGCGTGCGCAGCGCATTGTCGCGGCACACCGCGTCGCGCCGCTGCTGCTTGCCGATCGTGATCAAGGCCTTGTAGATGTCTTTCAGTTGCTCGATGTGGGTCTTCTTGATGTCGATCGAAAAGCGCGTATTGTCGAGGTCGAACTTGAGTTCGATATCCATATCCAGGGTACCGGCGGTCTCGATGCTGACGTTCGTGATCTGGTGCGACGCATAGTCGAAGCGCT
>QPLR01000726.1 GCA_003665935.1 Halobellus sp. Atlit-31R
AGCGCTTGAGGTTGCCGAACCAGCGCGGCTTGGCGTCCGGGTCCGGGCGGAACATGCCGATGAAGACCTGGTTCTCGTTCTGCGAACGGTTGGTGGCGTTGACCGGCAGGCTGGTGGAGGCGAAGGTCGTGTTCACGGCCTGGATCTCGACCAGGATTTCCTTGAGCGCGTCGACGATGGCTTCTTCGTTCCTGGCGGCGAAGTACTTGCCGCCGCCGGCGCGCGCCATGCTCAGCATCAGCGAGGTGTGCTCGCCGTTCTGCTGTGCGTTGTAGACGTCGATCGTGTACGTGGTGACGTTCGGACGGATGGTGCTGTTGGGCAGCGGAATGCCGCGGTCGTGCAGCAGGCGCGCCCATTCGTCGGCATTACGCGGGCCGGTGTCGCTGCTGTAGGTGCCGGTCGGGGTGTTGGTGATGAAGGTGTCGGTCGCCACC
>QPLR01000727.1 GCA_003665935.1 Halobellus sp. Atlit-31R
TACGCGCACAAGTATGCCAATGCCGTATCGGAACTGGGCATGATCGAGGCGATCAGGCAATTCCTCCCCAGCGACACACCGGTGCTGTCGGCCATGAAAAGCGGCGCGGCTTTCGCGCGCAAGGACGTCGACGTCCTGGTCCGCGCGCTGATCGACGCCGAGATGAAGATGTTCGCCGGCATCCCGACGCCTGTGATTTTCCTGCAGAACGTGGTCACTGACCTGGTGCTGGGACTCGGCTTCGACGGCGCCCTGCTGACCTTTGCCGAGCATGTGCGCGAAAAATACCATGCCGAGTCGGGCTTCATCACGATGAACCTGCCGATGCTTCTCGATGCGCTCGACGAGGCCGGGATCGAGAACCCGATCGTCTGCGCCAACATCAACAAAATCGGCTTCCGGATGTGCGGTGGTCTCGAAGCGTACGAACACATGGT
>QPLR01000728.1 GCA_003665935.1 Halobellus sp. Atlit-31R
ATGCAGGCGCAGGCCGAGAAGCTTCTGGCAATGGTCAGCACTTTCAAGCTCGCCGCGGGTAGGTCGCGCATCGGCCGCATATGGAAGGCGTGGCTACCCACGCGCGTCGTCACTCGTTGCCGGCGACGGTAAGCTAAGGAGCTTCGGCAGGGCGCTATTGGATGTTCAGCGCTTGAATCCATTCACCGGCGCCGCCAGCATCTCGAGGCGCGTGTCGAGGCCATCACGGTCTAGCTCCCCCCTGTGACGCAGGAAGAGGCGCCCATCCTTGCCATAGAACAGGGTTGTCGGCATGGCAAATGAGCCGGTGCGCCGTCCCACTTCCCGGGCACGGTCGGTGAATACGTTGTCGAGCTTGAGTTTTTGCTGCGCCATGAAGGCCTGTATTGTCGCCGCGTCCTCACCCTGGTTGACGAAGACAAAGGTGATGCCGGGGT
>QPLR01000729.1 GCA_003665935.1 Halobellus sp. Atlit-31R
TTCTACCATAGGTAAAAAAGAACTAGACTTATCACCTACGCAAGTAACCAAAGTCTTTCTATTATGTTCTGTAAGGTTGCCATTTTTAAAATTAGGAAGATGATATTTTATTACTTTTTTGTTAAAAATTTTCTCATCGAATTCTTTGATAAAACGGTCGCCTTGTTTAGGCCATGTATAAATCGTCTCAGCCTTTATTATGGTGTCTATCTCATAAATACGCATTTCATCCTCATAACTTACTGGAGCAACAAATACTAGGTAAACATCTTCACCACTATTAATCTTGTTCCTAATATCTGCTGATAGTGCAATATTAGCATGACAAAATGAGTACAAGAAATTTTCATTCCAAATAAATGGATCCTCATTGCTTATAAGATTTCTTCTAAAACCATCAAAACTAATATTCAGGTTAATTTTTTTACTATTTTCAC
>QPLR01000730.1 GCA_003665935.1 Halobellus sp. Atlit-31R
TTGTGCGGCGGCATGGCCTGGTCGGCCACCGTGTCGACCCTGAACGCGGCGGCCCAGCTGTCCTTCCCGGCCGAGGTACGGGCCCGGACCCTGTCGATCTACCTGTTCGTGATGTCCGGCGGCTATGTGGGCGGCAGCCTGTTCTGGGGCCTGGTGGCCGACCATTGGGGCGTGCGCGCAGCGCTGGCCGCGGCCGGCACCTGCGTGCTGCTCAATGCCTTGGCCGTGGTGAGCGGAAACCGGAAAAACCCGCTCTAATCGCGCCTTCGGGTCGGCTTGTTCAGGTGTAAAGTAGCAGGATTGCATCGACGATCCGCCTCCATGCCCGCCCCATCCGACATCCTGTCCGCTTTCCAGTTCGCGCCGCGCTACGACGTGGCGGTCGCCAGCCTGCGCGGCAGCGGCTTGCTGCAGCGCCTGGAAAACCAGGACAACTA
>QPLR01000731.1 GCA_003665935.1 Halobellus sp. Atlit-31R
GCCGCTACAACACTGGCGCCTTCGGCAGCTGGACGCAAGGCCGCTACAGCGCGCAGGGCGGCGTGTTCCGCCGCGTGGCCAAGGAAGACTCGACCACCGAGAACCGCCGCGAGCGCATCGATCCGGCGACCGGCGCGATCGCGCGCAGCAATCAACAGACCACCAAGACCGAGCGCAGCGAATCGACCGGCATGAACGGCCAGGTGACCTACAACCTGGGCGACAAGGACGTGCTGGCTGGCGTCGTACTTGCGCGCGTTGGAATGACGGCTTTAAATGGCTGGGGTACATTGTTGGTTTTGGTCATGGACTCTCCAGATGTAAAAACGCCCGAATAACGGAATGTCATTCGGGCTGTGGATCGAAAAGAAAGAGGGGGACTGGTATTACTTCTCTGTCTTAGGTACTTATCGTTACAATTTAATAATATATGTGCG
>QPLR01000732.1 GCA_003665935.1 Halobellus sp. Atlit-31R
ATCGATTTCACGCCGGCGCAGACCACGGCCACGCTGGTTTGCGTCAGCTCCTGCAGGTCGGCCGAGATGTCGAAGCTGGTCTCGGCGCCGCGGTGCACGCCGCCGATGCCGCCGGTGACGAAGACTTCGATGCCGGCCAGCTCGGCGCAGATCATGGTCGCGGCCACGGTGGTGGCCCCCAGCTTGCGGGTCGAGAGCACGTAGGCCAGGTCGCGGCGGCTGACTTTCATTGCGTCGGGCGAGGAGCCCAGCAGCTCCAGCTGATCGTCGGACAGGCCGACGCAGATCTTGCCGTCGATGATGGCGATGGTGGCCGGCACCGCGCCGGCATCGCGAATGATCTGTTCGACTTCGCGGGCTGTGTGCACGTTCTGCGGGTAGGGCATGCCGTGCGAGATGATGGTCGATTCGAGCGCCACGATGGGTTTGCCGGCGGC
>QPLR01000733.1 GCA_003665935.1 Halobellus sp. Atlit-31R
CAGTTTCCCATCGGTGAAATACAGATATGAAGATCCGCCATACACCCACTGCTCACTTACCCCGTGCGCGGTTGTGGTGCGATTGATATCGCTAGGACGCCCCCAGCTGGAGTTCAAGACCTGCTTAGACGTCATCCCGATTCGTACACCGCCCTTGCGCTTGTTTGCTGCAGCTTGGGCTTTTATCGCGACTAATCGCCTCTGGAAATCCTGCTCTACTTTCTCCTTTTCCGCTAACACTTCACGGCGCGCTGTTTCTTCAGCCTCTGCCTTGATCCGTGCTCTTTCCTCGCGGCGAGCTCGAATGTCTTCCGGCGAGCGAGTCAATATTTTGTCGTTCCACAGAAGATCTCGCTCGTTTTCGCCATCCGTCAGATAGTGGTAACCTGGATAGTCGGGATTGAACGATCCGAAATCGTCTGTCTTCATGAAAGCC
>QPLR01000734.1 GCA_003665935.1 Halobellus sp. Atlit-31R
CATCAAGCCGGGGAAGGACACGCTCCTGACCCTGTCGATGATTAAGACAGTCCTCGCCGACGAGACCTACGACACCGAGTTCCTTCGGAAGCGGACACTCGGGCCGGCGCTCGTCCGCGACGACACGGGCGAACTGCTCGACGCGAGCGACGTGTTCGACGACGTGACCGAGGACCTGCCCGTCGCGGTCGACGAATCGACGGGCGAGCCGGTCGCGCTCGAACCCGAGACGTACGGTGAGTACGCGCTGTTCGGTGAGTACACCGTCGCTGGCGTCGACTGCCACACGGCGCTTTCGCTCCTCGAAGAACACGTCTCCGACTACGACCCCGACGCCGTCGCCGCCGAGGTCGGCATCAACGCCGACAACATCCGCACCGCGGTGCGCTGGCTCGCAACGCGCGGCCCCGGCGGCATCGCCTCCGGCTACGGCGTC
>QPLR01000735.1 GCA_003665935.1 Halobellus sp. Atlit-31R
CATAGTGGGTGTCGTCCGCCAGGATGTGGAAGTGGCGGCCGCTGCCGGCCATGTTCTGCTCGCGCAGGCCTGGACGCTCCTTGCGCGGGGCGGCGCCTTCGCGCTTCGGCTGGCAGATCGCGGCCAGGAAGGCCTTGACGCGTGCCTGGTCCGGGCAGATCTGGTAGACGGCCTTGCCCAGGTAGGTGGCGGTGCCTTCGATGTAGCGCGCCAGTTCGATGACGCCGGCTTCGCGCAGGTCACGGATGTACTTGCGTGCGCCGGACGGCGAGAACTTCAGGAACCAGGCGATTTCGTCGGCCAGCATTTCGTGGGTCGACAGTTCGTTGATCAGTTTCTGCATGTTTTCGATCCGGCGCTGGGTGGCCGAGGTCGAACGGACGCGTTCGATCGGCGCCAGCGAAATCGGCGCGCGCTCGGTCGGTTGCGGGGGAAC
>QPLR01000736.1 GCA_003665935.1 Halobellus sp. Atlit-31R
GCTGCCGGCGCCACCAGCCCGCAGACCGCCGCACAGGCGATCGGCGCGGCCATCGCGGCCGAGAGCGCACGTCCGGGCAATACCTCGCAGACCATCGTCGCCGCCGCCGTCGGCGCCGCCGCGCGTCAGCCGGGCATTGCCGCCGTTGCCCAGGCAAGCGTGTACGGTCCGATGGTCGCCAAGGCCCAGGCCGACGCCACCGCCGCCGGCAACAAGGCCGGCGCCGACTACCTGACCGCCAACGGTCCGAAGCTGGTCCAGGACCTCGGCGCCGCGGGCGCGCAGATGGCGACCCTGGTGAACAACGAAATCGTCGGCAAGGGCGCCAAGTACGTCATCGTCGCCAACCTGCCGGACGTGGCCAGCACCCCGGCCGCCAAGTCGAAGTCCGCCGAAGTCCAGCAGCTGACCGCGGCCATGGTCAACGCCTTCAACA
>QPLR01000737.1 GCA_003665935.1 Halobellus sp. Atlit-31R
CCCGTGCAGGGCGGCAGGTCGAGGTTGCCCTGGGCCAGCTCGCGCTGCAGCGCCGCCTGCAGCGCCGCCACGAAGCCGTCCAGCGCCACTTGCGGCCCGCCTTCGCTGTCCAGGTACAGGTCGAAGCGCTGCTGGGGTTCGCGCGGGTCGGGGGTGTCGATCGCAAAGCCCACGCGCAGGCCGATCTCCGGCGCCGCCGCGAACGGCAGCAGCTCGCATTGATAGGGTCCGGGACGCACGCACCAGGCGCTTTCGCCCTCCAGCATCGCCACCCGCGCGCCTTCGCTCAGGCGCCGCGTGTGGCCATCGCGATTGGCCAGCACGGCAAAGCACCCGGCCGGCACCGTGCAGCCCTGCGTGAGCGGCAGCGCAATGGAACCCGCGCCCAGCCCGGCGAGGTCGGGCTGCGGCTGGCGGAAGGGACGGGTGAACAGGT
>QPLR01000738.1 GCA_003665935.1 Halobellus sp. Atlit-31R
CGATTTCATCAGGAGGCGCGCCATGGCATTGGTTTCGTCGCAGCGCACGGTGTCGCGGATGCCGCCCACCTGGGCGAACACGCCGCCCGAGCCCGACTCGGCCAGGTTGGGCGCGCGGAAGCCTTCCGAATAGGTGCCGCGCACCATCACTTCCGGCGTGGCGCGCCACACGGCGCCGATCTTCGGCGCCAGGTTGGCGCTGAAGTTCGGGTACTTGTCCAGGCGCGCCGCGGCGTTCAGCTCGAGCTTGTCGGTGAGCGGCACCACCACTTCGCCGAACAGCGCCGCGATGGTGCGCTTGCCGTCGAACCAGGAACCGCCCTGCTGCGTGATCAGGCCATTGGCCGCATCCGGATTGCCCGGGGTGTCGAAGCTCTCGCGCATCAGGCTGGTACCGAAGGCGGCGCGCACTTCGCGCTCGCCGATCTTCGCCAGG
>QPLR01000739.1 GCA_003665935.1 Halobellus sp. Atlit-31R
GCAGCGCCAGCATGAAGGCGGCCAGGTCGTCCACCGTGCTCACCAGGCCACCGGCGGCGTAGAAGTTGCTCCCCGCGATCAGCCACGCGGGTGACGGGCCGCTGCGGTAGCCCGTCACCAGGCCCGGGATCAGCTGATTGTCCTTGCCCTCGCGCGTGTGCGCAAGGCCGAGCGGCTTGGCGATGCGGTGCTCCAGGAAGGCGTAGTAGCCTTCGCCAGCTACTCGTTCGATCACCAGGCCGAGCAGGTTGTAGCCGGTATTGTTATAGGCGAATTTGCTTCCCGGGGCATTTTCGAGCGGGCGCTGGCGCACCGGCTCGACCAGTTCTTCCGGCGTATGGTCGAGGCGCGCGGTGGTGCGCCAGTAACCGGAATCCATCGACAGGTTGGGGATGCCGCTGGTGTGGGTCAGGAGGTGTTCGATCGTGACCTTGTC
>QPLR01000740.1 GCA_003665935.1 Halobellus sp. Atlit-31R
CAATCCGACCCAGCAGAACTTCAAGCTGCAGGGCGAATGGATGCAGCGCCGCGAGTCCGGCACGCTGGCTGCGCTGGACCAGCAGGGCGGCTACCGCAGCCGCCAGTCCGGCTGATATCTGCAGGGCGTGTACCAGTTCGCGCCCGGCTGGCGCGCCGGCCTGCGCCCCGACCGCCTGTCGAGCGGCAGCACCCGGATAGGCTTGCTGGACGAGGGCCTGCTGACGGCGGACGCCTTCCCCTCGCTGGTGGCCTACAACCCGCGCCGCACCAGCCTGATGGTCGACTACAGCCCGTCCGAATTCTCGCGCCTGCGCCTGCAGATCGCGCGCGATCAGGCGCGTCCCGACGCCAACGACAACCAGGTGTATTTGCAATACATCATGAGCCTCGGCGCCCACGCCGCGCACAACTTCTGAAGGAGCAGGCCATGACCC
>QPLR01000741.1 GCA_003665935.1 Halobellus sp. Atlit-31R
ACTCGTCCGCGAAGCCGCCGAACCCGATACCATCGGCGGCTACGACATCGAACCGGGTCAGACGGTGTCGGCCCAGCAGTGGGTCATCCACCGCGACCCCCGGTTCTACGACGACCCGCTCGAGTTCCGCCCGAGTCGGTGGACGAAGGAGTTCAAGCGCGACCTGCCGAAGTTCGCGTACTTCCCGTTCGGTGGCGGTCCGCGCCGCTGTATCGGTGACCGGTTCGCGCTCCTCGAAGCGCGCCTCGCACTCGCGACGATTGCGCAGTCGTGGACCGTCGACCCGACCCACGAACTCGAATTCGACCCCTCGATTACCCTCCGCCCCGAGGGTACCGTCGAGATGGTCGTCAACCGTCGCTAACGCAGCAGTCGCCGCTACTCACACACTCCCCATTCCCAACAATCCCGCACTCACCACTCCCAACAACCCCGC
>QPLR01000742.1 GCA_003665935.1 Halobellus sp. Atlit-31R
CTTGTGCTGATTATATGGCGTCTTGTTGTATTTTATGGGCTGTATCGCCACCGTAGCGAACCGAGCCTTTCATTTCATACAAGAACGCCATGAGTATCTGCACCCGTTGCGGCGCCGAATTCGGCTGCGCCATGGTCGACGGCAGCCCTGAACCCTGCTGGTGCACGGCGCTGCCGCCGGCCGTGCCCGTTCCCCAGGAAGCCGCCGGCTGCTGGTGTCCGGCCTGCCTGCGCGCCCATATCGACGCCGAGCTGGCGAAACGGCCGTCCGCCGCTTAACTCCGGGTGCGGAAAAAACGCATCATCTCACGGCTCGCGTCCGGCCCCTTGCCGTCGGTATAGCTGCCGCGCGCATTGCCGCCCGACCAGGCGTGACCGGCGCCGTGGATCACCCAGTGCTCGGCATGGACGCTGCCGTCGTCGTGGTGGTGCACGG
>QPLR01000743.1 GCA_003665935.1 Halobellus sp. Atlit-31R
TGGCCAGTTTCAAGACGAATCCGATGGGGATGGCGAACGGCACTGCGATCGGACCGATGCGCGCCGTGAGCAACAGCCTCAACGACAAGGCCGCGACGGCGAGTCGCATCCTGGTGATGGAAGGGGACGTGGCCGTCGATCCACAAAAAGCCGTATTGAGTAGCGTGCAGTAAGCAAATCACGACAATACTGTGGCAGTATCGAGCTAACCGATTTCACAATAATAACGGAGACCAGTATGGCGAAGAACTCGTTGATATTGACGGCGGAGGCGTTGCGGCGCCGTTCCTTTATGAGGCAGGCCGGCACGCTCGGTGCCGCCGGCGTGTTCGGCAGTCCGGTATTGAGCGCGCTCGCGGCGGAGGCAGGCCACGTCACGCTGCCGTTTGAAAACGGCGAGCGCGAACTGGTCGTGTATCCTCAAAAGCGGCCGCT
>QPLR01000744.1 GCA_003665935.1 Halobellus sp. Atlit-31R
CCAGATATCAGCTTGGCCGAGGCCCGCAAGATTGCAAGGGAGAAGCGGTCGGAGGTTGATAGGGCGGGTGATCCGGCCGTAGACAAGCAACGGATGAAAGCCCTTGCGCTGAAGGACTGGACGGTTCGTCAGCTGATCGACGACTACCGCGAAAAGATCTTAAATGACTTAGGGACCAGTACACAGAAAGGTTACCGTCGCAGTCTGGCCAGGATTCAGAGTCGATTGGGCTCATATGCGGTGGCTCAAGTGTCGTCGTTAGACATCGTTGAGCTGATCGAATCCGTAAACGCTCCGTGGAACGAGTCGCCATCCTACTGACCACTGCAAGAATGCTTTTCAAACATGCCGCAGGCAGGAAACTAGTTGCTGCCAACCCTTGCGTCGGAATAGATCTAAACGCCTTGATGGGCAAGCGTCCACCAACTCGACGAC
>QPLR01000745.1 GCA_003665935.1 Halobellus sp. Atlit-31R
GGCATGGCGCCGAACAGGGCTTGGTGCCGCAGCGCGGCGGCCGCCTGCAGGTCGGCCATGCGCGACGCTCCCGCGGGCGGTGCCACCTGCCACAGGCGCACCAGCTCGTCGGCCAGCACCACCGTGAGCGGCCAGCCGCGCGGCGCGACTTCCGCGAACAATGCGCGCAGGCCGTTCGCCAGCGCGTCCGGCGCGCCCGCTTCCACCGCTTGCAGCGCCAGCACCTCGGCGCCCGCGCGCGGCCAGCCGCTCACGCGCAGCAGCGCCAGGCCGTCGGCGGCGACGCCGAGGCGCAGCGATTGCCCGAAACGCCTACGCATGAAGGGTCACCCGCTTGATCTCGTCGATGGTGGTGGCGCCGCGCCGGACCAGGTCGAGCGCCGCCAGGCGCAGGCTGCGGGTGCCGTTGGCGTGGGCCGCGGCCTTGATGCGGCA
>QPLR01000746.1 GCA_003665935.1 Halobellus sp. Atlit-31R
TGGAGCTGGTAATGAGAGTGCAGTTGGTATGGGAACTCGAGAGCCTCTAGCAGCAAATCCTGATTTTGGTACCCTTAATAGTCCAGCTATTTTTGAAGAGGTTATCAGTGTTGCGGCTTCCAATCCTGTTTACGCTATCAGCCAGTCTGTCAATACTAAGACCGCAGACGGTAGTCAAAAACTAGCTATCTTTATGTCAGAGACTGCTCAATTTGATGCTGATCAGGATTACTTTGTGGCTGATGCCAAATTCGGCGAAGCCTCTCACTTTACTGGTCTTGATATTAAAGGCAAGGTTGCTTTGATTGAACGTGGCGGCTCACTTAGCTTTTATCAAAAGATTGAAAATGCTGTTAAAGCTGGTGCTAGCGGTGTGATTATCTACAATAACAATGCGCTTGAAGGAAGCTTTACGATTGAAAAGGCCTCTATTCC
>QPLR01000747.1 GCA_003665935.1 Halobellus sp. Atlit-31R
CCCGCTGGAAAGGGGATAGTAAAGGCTTTCCCGCTAAAGATCACGGTGAGTTATTATCCGCCGGGTGTGCAACCGGCTGCGTTGGGCGTTATACTGGGTAAAAAACCAGTACTCATTCATCAGCAGGATAATACCACCGCCATGATGCCAAACCGCCTCGAGCCGGAACTCGACATTTATCAATACCCGGAGCACGTGCGCGCCTGCCTGGCACCGTTGCCCAAAGGCCCCGGCGTCTATATGTTCCACGGCGAGAGCGAAAGCCTGCCGCTTTACATCGGTAAAAGCGTCAATAGACGCAGCCGGGTGATGGCGCATTTTCGCGCGCAGGAGGAGGCAAAAATGCTGCGCCAAACCCGGCGTATCAGCTTTGTCGAGACCGCCGGCGAGTTGGGGGCACTGCTGCTGGAGGCGCAGTTGATCAAACAACAACAG
>QPLR01000748.1 GCA_003665935.1 Halobellus sp. Atlit-31R
AAACCAACACTTCGAAAGTATTTGCAAACGACAGTACCGAAACCATTGTAGAAATCACCGATGTTTTAACCCCGGAGAAGTTCATCTCACTGTCAAGTGATTTAGACTATTATAGAAAAATACGAAAAATTTTTGTTGAAACCGATGAAATAGAAAAGTTTCTTCAAACGATTTGTGATGCTAGCTTTTATTATCAGATACAAGATATGTTCCGCAGCTGGCAAGGTTTTTCTAGCGGAATATTAAGATCTGGAAACGCCTCTGAGGTTGCCATTAAAAAAGGCCACCAAATTGCAATCGGAAACTATGAAATTCAGGAAAGTTTTGCAGTTACAATAAAAAATTTGCCCAACAGCTTTGACCCGATTATTCTGAATTTTGACAATATTGAAAACAATATCAACTCCCGCAGAATAAATGTTTTAGTTGGTGAAA
>QPLR01000749.1 GCA_003665935.1 Halobellus sp. Atlit-31R
CCATTGCCGTAGCTGGAGCCGCTGCCGACTTCCTGGGCACGTTCGAGGAGGGTGACGCGGTAGCCGGCCTGCGCCAGCCACCAGGCCGAAGTCAGGCCGACCACGCCGCCACCGATGACAATTACTTGCTGCTGCATCCTGCACTCTTTTTATTGAATTTGAGGGTTGAGCTTAGGCGCTCGGCCGCGACACGGCCAATGAAAGTCGCACCGAGCGCCATAACCGCGATATATGTGCGCATTGGCGTCAAGTTGCCACCCGTTGGCCGAGGATGGCATGCTGGTACAGCGCCGTGAGGATGCGTTCCTCGAAACGGGCCCGCGCCGAATAGCGGCCCTTCTGCAGTTCCGGATCGCTGGAAGTGCCGCCCATCAGCATGACCATGCCGTCGCCGCGTTGCAGGTCGGCCGCGAATACCGAGCGCAGGCCGTAGG
>QPLR01000750.1 GCA_003665935.1 Halobellus sp. Atlit-31R
GATGACGCCCGGGCAGGCGTCGGCGTCGACCCAAATGTGCATGTGTGAGAGGGCTTGTCGGAAAAGAGCCGATTGTACCGGCAAGCCCTGTTCCGCTCAGTCCTTCTTGCGGCGGCGTGCGGCCATCAGGCTGGCCATGCACAGCATCGGCAGCAGCAGCGCGGCGCTCGACGGTTCCGGCACGGTGGCGATGATGCTGAAGCTGTCGCCGGCGCGCAGGCCGCTCGTCGCCAGCAGCCAGTCCTGGCCGCCGCCCAGCGCGTTACCGAACTGGAACTCGGCATATTCCGGGCGGGCGAAGCCGATGCCGGCCGCGAACCGGCCGGCATCGATTTTACCGATCGTGCCGAAGCTCGGGGTGACGCTGCCGGGGGCGCCGGTGAAGCCGATGCCCCGCAGGCTGAAGGTGAAGCGGCTGAGGTCGGCCCCGACCA
>QPLR01000751.1 GCA_003665935.1 Halobellus sp. Atlit-31R
CGATGATCACGTTGGCCCCGCCTTCCATGCGTGATGTGATGGCCATCGCATGGCAGCGCTTGAGGCGCTGGCGCGCGGCCGCATGGGGCAGGGCGCCGAGCCAGCGGTAGCGCGGGTTGGCCGCTTGCGCATCGAGCGCCGCCTGGCCCAGCAGCGGGTCGAGCGCGCCGCCGATGTGCAGCAGGCGTGCCTCCGGAGCCGTGACCAGTCCGGCGGCGCGGATGAAGGTCAATGGATCCTTTTCCGCGCGCAGGTGGCCGATCATGGCGATGTCGTAGCGGCGTGGGGCATGGGTGCGCGGGTGGGGCCGCAGGCTGGGCGCGGACTGGTAGATCACGCGCGCCTTTGCCTGCAGTGCCAGCGGCAGCCGCGCCAGTCCGGCCGGCTGCAGCAGCACCAGAGCGCCGGCACGCTCCAGCGAGGCCTGGGCGTCG
>QPLR01000752.1 GCA_003665935.1 Halobellus sp. Atlit-31R
GGGATTGAGGTCGGTGCGCAGCGCCAGGTAGGCCATGCCGATGATCGCGCTCATCGGGGTGCGGATCTCGTGGCTCATGTTGGCCAGGAATTCGGACTTGGCGACGTTGGCCGCTTCCGCGCGCAGGTTCGACTGCGTCAGCTCCTCGGTGCGGGCGGCGATCTTCTGTTCCAGGTCTTCGTTCAGTTCGCGCAGCTGCTGTTCGATGCGGCTCTTCTCGCGCAGCAGGCCGCTGGTGACCTGCTCGGCCTGGCGCAGCCGGTTCAGGGTATCGCGAAAACTGCGCACCGCGGACGACAGGCGCCCGACCTGGTCGCGCCGGCCGATGCCGGACAGGCGGATGTCGGTCTCGCCGCGCGCCAGCTTCTCGAGCGCATCCTGGATGTCGGCGAAAGGCTGCGACATGCGGCGCCCCACCAGGAACACGCAGCCGA
>QPLR01000753.1 GCA_003665935.1 Halobellus sp. Atlit-31R
AGGTGCGGCGGAGCCGACCAGTTGCGGGAAGTCGGCGAGGAAGCCATCGCGGGCCCAGGGGCCGGTCAAGACATTTGCGGGCTGGGAATCATCCGTCCGGACGAGGCGGGCAAACACCAGGGTGCGCTCTCCCTTCGATGCCCAGCCGACGTACCAGCCCCAGCCGCTCGACGCGCCAAATTTGCCATACACCTTCCATCCGCCCGGGACGACGCCGAATTCGGTCAGTTTCTCCGTCATGGCATAGGCGTGCTGGCTGACGCCGAGCTGGCGCTTGACGAGCCGGGTAAGGAAGGCCACCTGCTCCAGCGGAGAGATGCGCAGGGACGAATTGATCCAGGAAAACGTCAGCCCGTCATGTTCTGGATCGCCATTGACGTCTGCGTTGCCGTAGCCGAATTTGCGGGTGTAGTCGGCGAAGCGTTCTTTACCCA
>QPLR01000754.1 GCA_003665935.1 Halobellus sp. Atlit-31R
GAATCGAACCGCCGATAGCGGACAGGCCGGAGCCGCCATGCGCCCCCGGGATCCCGGATCCATACAGGTCGACGTCGGGAAATGTTGCGTAAATCGTAGCGGGGCCGCCGGCATGGCAGCGTGCCAAGGGCTGGCCCTGCACGACAGTCCGGCCATCCGCCAGCAGGAAAGCAGCGCTACTGTTCTTGCCCGAGTGGGGAACGAGGTAGCTGTTCGCCATTGGTAGAGTGCGCATCCGGTCGCCTGTCACGGCGCAGCGATCCACGCCGCTCCATGCCGCATTACTGAAGTAGATGTCGGTCGACGGCGCTCCCGGCTCAAGAAAAAGGTGTTCGCCATCGACGCCCGGCATCGCGGCCCACTTGTCCCCTCCCGGATAGGGATTCAGCCCGGCGTCGACGAATTCGGCACTGGTGCCGATGGGCATGTTCCAA
>QPLR01000755.1 GCA_003665935.1 Halobellus sp. Atlit-31R
CAAGGCCAAGTCGCTGGAAGAAGTCGCCGTGTTCCTCGACGCGCGCAACATCAAGTACGGCCGGGCCCAGGTCACCCGCAGCACCGCCGACCTGAATCCCCAGCTGTCGAGCAAGCTGCTGTCGATGGACAAGGGCCAGCTGTTCGCGGTCAAGGAAGGCGACCGCGCGATGCTGATCTCGATCGCCGAAGTGCGCGACGCGCCCGTCACGCTGGCCATCGCCGGCCCGCAGATCACCCAGTACCTGATGAACAAGAAGCAGAAGGAACTGGCCGCGGCCGAGATCCAGCGCCTGCGCGGCACCGCCAAGATTGCCTACCTGAACAAGGATTACGCACCGACTCCGAACGCCCCGGCCAGCGCGCCTGCCGGCGTTCCGGCATCGGGCGCCCCGGCTGCTGCGCCCGATGCCGGCGCAAGCGCCGTCGCCGGT
>QPLR01000756.1 GCA_003665935.1 Halobellus sp. Atlit-31R
GGCATTGTTCCAGCGTCAGGAAGCCGGTCTTCAAGAGGCCTCCCAGCACGGCATTATGATGGCTCCACACTTGCAGCCAGAATGTCGCGAACACGACCGTTACAAGCATGAGGTTCGTTCGCAATGGAATGCGCCAGACAGGCCTTGTCTCACTGCGAGCGCCAAACGAGCGCAACAGCTCGGCAAAGACCAGCACCGCGAATGCATAAGTACGCGCCATCTCCACGCTGTCAGTACGGAGCATGTACAGGTACACCGCAAAGGCCGCGCCTGCCGTAAGCATGCCGGTTAACAGCATTGCGCCAATGAAGCGCCGGTTGGCCATGCGTTCGCTGCGCGGCCGCGGTGGACGCTGCATAACATCGCTATCGATGGGGTCGGTAGCAAGGCAGAGGGCCGGAAGGCCATCTGTCACCAGATTGATCCAAAGCAG
>QPLR01000757.1 GCA_003665935.1 Halobellus sp. Atlit-31R
GAGCGAGTGGTGGAGCTATTCGCTATCGGACTTCCTGATGTTCTCGGCGCGCAGCTATTACCGCCAGTTCGAGCTGATGAACCGCGACTGGTGGCCGCTGCACTTGCTGGCGCTGGGCGCGGGCGCCGCGATCCTGGCCTGCATGCTGCGGCCGCGCGGCGCCGGCGCCAGGGTCGCGTTGACCCTGCTGGCGGTTGCCTGGCTGTCGACCGGCTGGGCCTACCACCTGCAGCGCTATGCCGACATCAACACCGGCGCACCGTATTTCGCGGCAGTCTTCCTGGTGCAGGCGCTCCTGCTGGCGTGGGCGGCGCTGAAGCACGCGAGCAGGGCGCCGGCCGCCGGCCTGGCGGCCAGGCTCGGATCGCTGTTGATGGCGCTGGCGCTGGCCTATCCCGTGCTGGCACCGCTGGCTGGACGCAGCGGGTGGCAG
>QPLR01000758.1 GCA_003665935.1 Halobellus sp. Atlit-31R
GACCGCCTGCGCGGCGCGCGTGAGCGTGCGGAAGGGCTCGTCGCGGGTGCCGGGATTGCTGTCCGAGCCGGAGGGCGACACGTACAGGTGGGTGCGCACCAGTTCGGGAAGCACGAGGTCTTCCTGGCCCGTCTCGCGCAGGCGGCAGCTTGAGAGCAGGACGGCCCCAAGCAGCGTGGCAAGCATGGCCGCGAGACGGGCGCGGTTGGCGGACAGGGCGCTGGACAGGTAATGGCGCATCTTTCCCTCATGGCAGCGGACGTGACTTGGCCAGTGTGGCCCGCCGCCAGCGGGAAGTAGGCCGGTTGCCTCAATGTCTACCTTGAGCACACTCAACACGCCGTGTGCACGCGGCCAGTTAGCCGGGCTGCGCCAGCGCCGGCATGTAGGTGTCGACGAACTCGGCGGGCATGCGGCGCGGCCGGCCGCTGCT
>QPLR01000759.1 GCA_003665935.1 Halobellus sp. Atlit-31R
AACCACCGAGCCACAACATGATGCATTTTCAAATGATGTCCCAGCCGATCGCAAGGCAAATGAATGCGAACGTGAAGCAATGCTTTCTGTGCCACCAGTCCACGTCATGGAACGATATTAAAAAGACTGGGTGGGTTAAGCACCACTAGGGAAGCGCTGATTTAATCGCCAACCGATCCCGGTTGGTGTCCGAGCTGGCACAATACCGTCTTCGATTCCTGCCGAGCCACCATGAAGCAAACCACGTTCTCTGACGCTGAGTTCACCAACAAAAAGAAGCAGACCCGACGTGATCGGTTTCTGGCCGAGATCGAGGCTGTGACGCGGTGGCCGGCACTGGTCGCTGCGCTGTTGCCGTACTACCCGAAGGGCGACGGACGCGGCCGTCCGCCGGTGGGGCTGGAGCGAATGTTGCGCATGTACATCGCGCAGC
>QPLR01000760.1 GCA_003665935.1 Halobellus sp. Atlit-31R
GGTGTCGCGCTGTCGCGTGGGGTGATCATGCCGGTGATGGACTTGCGCGCGGCGTTCGCGCCCGGCGTGTCGCTACCCGAACCGGACACCGACGTGATCATCGTGCGGGTGGCGGCCGGGGTGGTCGGGGTGGTGGTGGAACGGGTGACCGGCGTGCTGCGCCTGCACCCGGAACAGGTGGCGCCGCTGCCCGGCGCCGGTCACGAGGCCGATTACCTGATCGGGCTCGGCATGGCAAAGGGACGGCGCCTGATCCTGCTCGACATCGAGCGGCTGATGTCGGTGGCGCCTGCCGCGCCGCGCCAGGTGGCCTGAAACGTGGATGATTCACGTAGGTGGCCGGCAGAGCCGGCCACCCTGCCGGTCTTCAGGCGGCCAAGCCTTCGAGCTGCTCCTGCAGCTCCAGCCATTCCGATTCCAGCTGCTCCAGGT
>QPLR01000761.1 GCA_003665935.1 Halobellus sp. Atlit-31R
GAGGCCAGGTTGCCCAGCCATTCCGGCCCCCCGCGCAGCCGCACGCTGCTCACTACCCGGCCGGTCTTGCGATAGGCGCCCAGCAGGCAGGCGAGGTAGATTGCCAGTCCGAAGAAGCCGTGCTCGCCCAGGACCTGGAAATAGACACTGTGCGCGGCGCGCGCGAACTCGGCGGCCGGCAGGGCGTCACCGCTATAGAACCACGAGTACGAGAAGAAATCCTTGGACAGCTCGTGCCAGACCGGCAGGAATTCGAGCGACTTAAAGCCGCCGCCGAAGAACGGATTCTGCGAAGCCATGATGAAGCTGAGCTTCCAGGCCACGACCCAGCCCATGAAGGAAGCATCGTCCTTGGCGTCGTTGATGGTATTGATGCGCTCGGTCCATTCATTCGAGACGATCTGCGACAGGCCGATGGCCAGCACAATGGCC
>QPLR01000762.1 GCA_003665935.1 Halobellus sp. Atlit-31R
TTCGCCCGCGCGCAGGCGCGTGTCCGGCGCGACGATGTCCCCGTCCGCCGGATCGCTTTTTTTCTTCAGGAAGGAGAACAGCCCCATGGTCCCCGTGGATGATCAATACCCATACACACCTGCTCGGCACGAGCATGACGGTACCACGGCTGCGTGCGGCGCGTGCTGCGCGCACGCGCCCGCGTGCATGCCGTCCGCTAGTGTATCCCATGGGAAACAAATATATGCACGCCAGATGCTGTCGCGCATAAAAGAAAAAAGCATGCGCCTTGCGGAGCATGCTTTTTTTTGGTGGGGAGTGGAATCAGTCGCCGTACAGCTTCTGCTTCAGTTCGCGGCGCTGCTGGGCTTCCAGCGACAGGGTCGCGGTGGGGCGGGCGATCAGGCGCGCGACGCCGATCGGCTCGCCGGTTTCATCGCACCAGCCATATT
>QPLR01000763.1 GCA_003665935.1 Halobellus sp. Atlit-31R
GCAGGCGCCGGCCGCCGCAATCCGGACAGGGTGGACAAGGACGCGCCTGTTCGATCGCCGCACAAGCCCTGTCGAGGTCCGCTGCCGGGCTCAGCATGGCAAGCAATTGCTCGCGCTGGCGCTTCGTCAGCTGCGTAATGCGTTGTACCCATTTCCTGAAGCCTGCCGTCCGCATTGCCACGCCTCCTGTCAGTTGGACAGTGGTTCGACAGCGGATCGACTCGGCAGTTCAAATCGCTCAACAGGTAACGATGACAGCGCCTCTTTCATTCTGTACCGCCGATTTTGCCGCCTGTCGCACCAGGCTGGCCCGCGCCCGCCCGCGGGCCTACATTGGGAGCTCGCCGCCGGTTCGGCACAAAGTAGAAAAAAAGTTCTAGACAATTTTATCTAGAACTTTTAATCTAGTTACCGACGGTGGTGCTGAGCAAA
>QPLR01000764.1 GCA_003665935.1 Halobellus sp. Atlit-31R
TACCACCAGCACAACTCGTCAGTCAGCAAGGCAAACCTCGCCGGGTTCCCAGACACCAGTGTCAACGAGATTCTCGACCGGTGGGGACTGCCCGCCGAGACGGAGTACACAATCACCGACCGCGACGCCCTCATGGAAGACATCGAACGCACGAGCGAGCGCGGCTATTCGGTGAACGATCAGGAGGCAGTCGAGGGGCTTCGGTCCGTCGGCGTGCCGGTCACCGCCCCACACGGCGGCGTTCTCGGCGCGCTCGACATCTCCGGTCCGCTGTATCGGCTCCCACCGAACGAGGAACTCGCATCGATGTTGCAAGACGTCGTCGAGGAGCTGGAATCGGAACTCGGAGTCCAGTAGCGCTCTGTCGCGCCTGTCGTCGCAAGCTTGGAACGCTGCCACCTGCTCTGTGACAGGAGACACGACAACTGGCAA
>QPLR01000765.1 GCA_003665935.1 Halobellus sp. Atlit-31R
TGACGTCCACGCGCGAGGTCGGGCTCAGGTCGAAGTTCATGCCCGAAGCGATGTAGCTGCGCTGGTAGGGTGCCACCAGGAAACGGCGGCTGTGCTGGTTGTCCCAGTCGGCCGTGCTCTGCGGGTTGAAACTGCCATCGAGCAAAGGTTGACTCGTGTTGAACGGCGCGCCGTTACCGAAGACCGACAGGCCGTTCGGCGCGATGAGCGCGGCGCCCGGCACGTGCGCAGGTCCATTGCGCCGCGCGATCGCTTCCCGGGTTCCATTCTTGTCGGCATCGACGAAGGCCAGTTCATAGGCCGAAAACGGCCTGTCCGGCGAGCGCAAGGCGTTCTCTCTGGACTGGCCGGCGGAAATCCAGACATTGCCCGCTTCGAAGTTGCGCCCATAGGTCAGGTCGACGTTCTTTCTGCCGGCTCCGCCCTCTTCC
>QPLR01000766.1 GCA_003665935.1 Halobellus sp. Atlit-31R
CCCTGCGCACAGTGCGCAGAATATTAAGGAGAAAGAAATGAACATCAAGAACCTCATTGTTGCCGCAGCCGCAGCCGTGGCGACGATCGCAGCTCCAGCTGCCCTCGCCCACGCAAAACTGTTGGCCTCATCCCCCCAGGCGAACAGCGTCGTGAGCACCGCACCGGCCGAGGTGCGCCTGCAGTTCAATGAGCCCCTGGAACTGCCCTTCAGCAAGGTCAAACTGGTCGACGAGAAAGGGGCGGTCGTGGAGCCGTCGAAGATCGCTGCCGATCCCGCCGACGCGAAGGCGCTGATCGCCACCACGCCGGGACTGCACTCGGGGGCCTACCGCGTGCAATGGACCACGGTCACCCGTGACGGACACAAGGTCAAGGGCGAGTTCTCGTTCCAGGTGAAGTAATTGGAGTCGGATTTCGCGTCCGCGCAAC
>QPLR01000767.1 GCA_003665935.1 Halobellus sp. Atlit-31R
CCCGTCACCCCGAAGGTGCATGCCAGGCCCCTGCTGTTCGTCCCGGCCTGGATCATGAAGTACTATATTCTGGACCTGTCGCCGCACAACTCGCTGGTGCGCTACCTGGTCGAGCAAGGACATACCGTCTACATGATCTCCTGGAAGAATCCGGATGCGGGCGACCGCGACCTGTCGCTGGAAGACTATCGCAGCCTGGGCGTGATGGCGGCGATCGACGCCATCGTGGCCGAGAGCGGCGCGCCTGCGCTGAACGCCTGCGGCTACTGCCTGGGCGGGACCCTGCTGGCGATCGCGGCGGCGGCGATGGCGCGCGATGGCGATGCGCGGCTGGCGAGCATGACCCTGCTGGCGGCCCAGGTCGACTTTACCGAACCCGGCGAGCTGTCGCTGTTCATCGACGACAGCGAGGTCCGGTTCCTGGAGGCGGC
>QPLR01000768.1 GCA_003665935.1 Halobellus sp. Atlit-31R
TCGACCATCGAGAGAGCATCTACAACGACATGATTTCTGAACTGCATAAGGAGATACGTGAGCAGAAGTCAACGCTGGATAGTGCGGCACGGTCTCCCGACAAAGAGAAGGAAGCCAGGGTCCGTGAACGACTAAAAGAACTATATAGGGAACACTGTGAGGAACTCCGGAGTTATTGGCGGGACCGGGAATCTTGGATGGAGATGAAGATGGAATTGGAGGAGGAACTGGCCTACATCGAAGAGTTCGAGACCACATCAAGCGCTCGACTCGTATTTTGTGGGTGTGAAACTATTTCTCGATGAGGTTTCGTTCGACGTAGTCAAGCCGACCGCTCAATCCTAATCGAGAGAGGCCAGTCTGATAGCCGTAGCCATCAACGAGAAACACAGCGTCTGAGTGGTCGTGTTTCTCCGAGAGTCGATAGAGAA
>QPLR01000769.1 GCA_003665935.1 Halobellus sp. Atlit-31R
GGCCGGCAATGCGCAGCACCATGTTGGCGCTGGCGTTGAGCAGCGCGATCGCCGGGTACATCGCCCAGTAGAAGGCATACAGCGGGATCGCGCACCACAGCGCAACGTCCTCGGGCAGGCGGATCGCGAGCGATTTCGGCGCCAGTTCGCCGACCACGATGTGGAGAAAGGAGATGACCGAGAAGGCCACCACGAAGGACACGCCGTGGATCAGCTCGGGCGACGTGACGCCCAGTAAGGCGAACACGGGTTCGAGCAGGCTGGCAAAAGCCGGTTCGCCGACCCAGCCGAGGCCGAGCGAAGCGAGGGTGATGCCGAGCTGGCAGGCGGACAGGTAAGCGTCGAGCTTGTCGTGGACCTTGCCGAGGATGCGTCCGCGCAGGCCGGAGGTCTTGGCGATGGCGCTGACTCGGGTCTTGCGCAACGTGACG
>QPLR01000770.1 GCA_003665935.1 Halobellus sp. Atlit-31R
TGGTCCCGAGGAACCAGAAGTCCGTCGGGAGGAGTCCCTGCGACGCGACGAAGGCGACCGGAAGCCGGATGCCGGCGAGGGTGACGACCGATATTACCGCGGCGATGAGGGTCTTGCCCGCGCCCCGGAAGCCGCCGGAAAAGGCCCGCATGATGCCGATGAAGCCGAACGACAGCGAGACGTACCGCAGGAACTCCGCGCCCACTTCGAGCACCTCGGCGTCGGTCGTGAACACCGAGACGATGGGTTCGGGAACGAGGAAGATGGCGACGCCGAGCAGGCCGAGGACGAAGAACAGCCCCTTGGCGGCGACGTAGTTCGCCTGCTCCGCGCGATCGTACTTCCCCGCGCCGATGTTCTGGCCGGACATCGTCTCGACGCCGCGGGCGACGGCGATAGCGGGGAGGAAGATGACCGAGAACACGCGGGTC
>QPLR01000771.1 GCA_003665935.1 Halobellus sp. Atlit-31R
TGCTTGAGGACCAGGTCGCGGCTGGGGGCCGCCCTGTCCGTTTCCAGGAAGCTCAGGTGGCGCTGCGAGATGCCGGCGTCGAGCGACAGCTTCAGCTGGCTGAGCCCGCGCTTGCCGCGCCAGTAGCGCAGCGCGGCGGCGAAATCGCTGAAGTACTGGTTTTCCACAACGGCGGTATCCATGCGGCCTCCCTGTCAGGACTGCTGCCGATTGTGGCCCAGCTCTGCCGCGAACTCAAGCAGGTCGCGGTTGACCCGCTCCATGTGGGTGATGAACATGCCATGCGGCGCACCGTCGTAGACCTTCAGCCGGGCGTCCGGGATCAGCCTTGCCGTGGGGCGCGCGGTCAGCTCGAAGGGTGCGCTGGCATCCTGCGTGCCGGCAATGAGCAGCACCGGAAGGTCGATTGCCGGCAGCTCGGCCCGGAAATC
>QPLR01000772.1 GCA_003665935.1 Halobellus sp. Atlit-31R
TTAGACGGGCGACTTGAGAGCGCGACAACGCGGAAGCCGGAGTCAGGGAATTTGATGGTGTAGGTCTTGATGTGCTTGTCGTCTTCGTCCTCCTCCCAGAAACCCTCTTCGATTTCGCTGGCGGCATAGTTGAATGCCCTCGCCCATATCGCACACGCCTGGATATATTCGACAGTCATGTCCTGGTTATAGGCGATGTAATACACGTTCATCCCGCCCGCAGGCGCTGAAGAGGGAGCGGTCAGTACGTCATCGGATGCCTCAGCCCAGGTGATACCGGTACGGCGGCTCTTCTCAATCACCTTCAGCGGAGACGTGTCAGCCACCCAGCGTTGCTGGTAGGGCATCAGAACGGCGGGGATATCCAGCGCCGAGGTATCAGGCAAAACGGGAGCAAGCTGGCTCATGTCGCAATCCCCAGAATTTCACGG
>QPLR01000773.1 GCA_003665935.1 Halobellus sp. Atlit-31R
GCGCAATCCATGCAGCGCTTCGTCGAACAGCATGGCAGCGTGCATGTGGCATTTGGTTTGCTTGAAGGCAGCACGCATTTATCGTGCGTCTTTGATGCCCATCGCCTTGTCCTTCAACATATCTCGCGTGTGTCCGCTATCGGATCCGATGAGGGGCTGGCGGGCGAGGGGGCTTAACGCCCGCCCGGCATTTTCCGAGATCCTCCCATATCCTTTTATGACGCTTTACCGCTATGCTAAACATAGAATGGCCCGTGAATATGAAAAGGATGAATCATTTTGGCAGGAAGTAGCTTACTTACCCTT
Organism: Halobellus sp. Atlit-31R; assembly: GCA_003665935.1. Lineage (GTDB taxonomy): Archaea > Halobacteriota > Halobacteria > Halobacteriales > Haloferacaceae > Haloquadratum. The sequence continues at coordinate 307 of QPLR01000773.1, forward strand.
ATCGACGACATCGCCTCATTGCTGGACGATGTCTCTTTAATGAGCAAGATGGCGGCGAAAAAAACCGCCGGGGTGCTGGGAGACGATCTGGCGCTCAACGCGCAGCAGGTCACCGGCGTTAAAG
>QPLR01000774.1 GCA_003665935.1 Halobellus sp. Atlit-31R
GGGACCTGGCCACGCGCTTGCGAGGACGTGAACAGGGCCGACTGTGCCGCGAGGCGATCCACGCTTTCCTGGCCGATCAGGGAGGCGCAGGCGAGGACGAGTGTTACCTGTGACCGGTTACCCGATGACGCAGCGGGCATCAACTCCGCGAGCAGCGCGGAAGGCGTCGCGTGGCGCTGTTCAGGGTTGTCCGGGGTGGCGATATTTGCTTCCGGCCAGCCATACCGGCTCACCGTATGCTTGAGCCACATCGTTACCGCTTGCCGAACGTCGACGGCCCAGTCATGCGGTAGCAAGAGCATGAGCTGGAGCATCGGCGGGTTTTCTTCCGAAGGCATTAGATCACTGGCTGCCTGGCTTCCAAGTTCCGCTGCTACGCCGGTCGCTAGCGTGAGTGCCCGCCATTGTTCATCCGACAGGCGCAGCTGTA
>QPLR01000775.1 GCA_003665935.1 Halobellus sp. Atlit-31R
GCAATGCAGCGGCACCCCGGTCTGGGCGTCGCTGTGGGAAGAAGGATTGGCGACCTATGTGTCGAAGCGCCTGAACCCGACGGCGAGTGACGCCGAGCTGCTGCTCGACCTGCCGAAGGGCATGGTGCCGGACACCCGCATGCAGATGCGGCGCGCGCTGGACGACCTGCATGCGAAGCTGGACAGCACCGACGAAGAGGCCACGGCCGGCCTGTTCCAGCGCCGCGGGGACCAGACCGGACTGCCGGCGCGGCGCGGGTACTACCTGGGCTACCTGGTGGCGCAAGAGGTGGGCAAGACCATGGGCATGCGCGAGATGGCGAAGCTCGATTGTGCGGCGGTGCGGCCGGTCGTGGCGGCAGCCGTCGAGCGCTTGCGCGGGGCGCAGGCCAGCAACAAATAAAAAACGCGGCCGAGGCCGCGTTTTCCA
>QPLR01000776.1 GCA_003665935.1 Halobellus sp. Atlit-31R
GCACTTAGCGCCCTGCTCACCCGCACCAGCGCCCACGCACGCACGCAGGTAGCGGACACGGCGCACGCGCTGCCGCACGAGCAGTGGCTGGCGCGCAGGCTCGGGCTGGCGCCCGCCGGCCAGCCGGCCTTTGCCGCCAGCGCGATGCGCGGCTTCGGCCACGCGCCGGACGGCGGCACCTGGTTCATCGTCAACGCGGCCCATATCCAGATCGCGCGCAGCCACTCGATGATGGCCGACCTGCGCCATCTAGGCTTGGGCGAGGATGAAAGCCGCGCCTTGTTCGAGGCGGCCAGGCCGCTGTGCGAAGAGATCGGCCATCCGCTGCGCTACGGCGACGCCGGCACCTGGTTCCTGCGCGCCGACGACTGGAGCGGCATCGAAGCGGCCACCCCGGATACCGTGACCGGCATGGATCTGACCGACTTCG
>QPLR01000777.1 GCA_003665935.1 Halobellus sp. Atlit-31R
GCTGCGCCCCGAGGGCATCGAATGGCCGACCAGGGAAGACGGCAAGCCGAGCTTCCGGCTGGAAGACCTGACCAAGGCCAACGGCCTGGTGCACGAGGCGGCCCACGACGCGCTGTCGGACGTGCGCGCCACCATCGCGCTGGCGCGCCTGATCAGGCAGAAGCAGCCGAAGCTGTTCGACTTCTGCCTGGAGCTGCGCCGCAAGGATCGGGTCGCCGCCGAGATGGGCCTGCACCTGGAGCCCGCGCAGCGCCAGCCTTTCCTGCACGTGTCCGGCATGTTCCCGGTCGAGCATGGCTGCCTGGGACTGGTGTGGCCGCTGGCCCAGCACCCGACCAACAAGAACGAGATCCTGGTATGGGACTGCCGCCACGATCCCTCGGAATTGTTCGACCTCGACGTCGAGACGATCCGCACCCGCATGTTCAC
>QPLR01000778.1 GCA_003665935.1 Halobellus sp. Atlit-31R
TTGCGAGCGTCCGATCATGGTCGATCCCTTTGCCGAACTCGTGCTGCTGCTACAGCCCGGCGCACCGTTTTCCAAGTACGTCACCGGCGCCGGACGCTGGCGCGTCGAGCGATCGGAAGCCGGCCGGCCGTTTTTCTGCCTCTTGCTCGAGGGCGGCTGCCGGCTCGCGGTCGCCGGGCGGGCGCCGCTCTCGTTGCAACAGGACGATTTCGTCCTGATCCCGTCGGCGCGCGACTTTACCGTTTCCAGCATGGACGACGGGCCGGTGGAGGCCGGGCAGCCGGTGCTGCGCGACGGCGAGATCCGCCACGGCGTCCAGGACGGCCCGCCCGACGTGCGCATGCTGGTCGGCTACTGCGCATTCGGTTCGCCCGATGCCACGCTGCTGGTGTCGCTGCTGCCGGAACTGGTGCACGTGCGCGGCGACCG
>QPLR01000779.1 GCA_003665935.1 Halobellus sp. Atlit-31R
TGGTTCCGCCTCGAGTGGCAGGAACATACGCCGCCTTTCTATTGCTCGGTCGACCTGCGCAATGCCGGCTACAAGCTGGCCCCGGTCGACACCAATCTGTTCCCGGGCGGTTTCAACAACCTGTCCACCGAGATGCTGCCGCTGGCGGTGCAGGCCGCCATGGCGGCGATCGACAAGTACTGCCCGGATGCGCGCAACCTCCTGATGATCCCGGAAGTCCACACGCGCAACCCGATGTACCTGCAGAACGTGGCGCGCCTGATGCAAATCTTCCGCCAGACCGGCCTGCACGTGCGCCTGGGCTCGCTGTCGCCGGAAGTCACCCAGCCGACCCCGCTGGCGCTGCCTGACGGCAATATGCTGGTGGTCGAACCGCTGGTGCGTTCGCCCAACGGCCGCCGCGTCGGCCTGGCCGACTTCGATCCCTGC
>QPLR01000780.1 GCA_003665935.1 Halobellus sp. Atlit-31R
GCCGGAATCGGTCTGCTCGCGGATGGACAGGGTCAGCGGCAGCTTGCCGAGGAAGTCGACGCCGAAGTCGCGGCACATCTTCTCGCCGCCGCCCGCCCCGAAGATCTCCTCGTGGTGGCCGCAGTTGGAGCAGATGTGGGTGCTCATGTTCTCGACCACGCCGATAATCGGGATGCCGACCTTCTCGAACATCTTGAGACCCTTGCGCGCGTCCAGCAGGGCGATGTCCTGCGGCGTGGTGACGATCACCGCGCCGGTGACCGGCACCTTTTGCGACAGGGTCAGCTGGATGTCGCCGGTACCCGGCGGCATGTCGACGATCAGGTAGTCGAGGTCGCGCCAGTTGGTCTGCTCGAGCAGCTGCTGCAGCGCGCCGGTGACCATCGGGCCGCGCCAGACCATCGGTTCGTCCGGATCGATCATGAAGCC
>QPLR01000781.1 GCA_003665935.1 Halobellus sp. Atlit-31R
GCTTTCGCGCACGGTTTCCTGCTGACGCACCAGCCGGCACAGCACTTCGTGGCTGCCGGCCAGGGCGTTCTCGACGTCGGCGTGGGCGCCGCGCTCGGCCTGCAGTTCCCGCTCCAGGGCGTTGCCGCGCTCCTGCGCCACCTGCGAGCGGCGGCCGAGCAGCAGGGCGAAGGCGAGGGCGGCCAGCGTGATCATCGCCGCGCCCGCGAGCTCGGGCATGGCGCTGGGCTGCGGCAGCGACGTGGGCAGGGCGGCAACGGGCAGGCTGATGCCCATTGCGGCAAATGCTGAAAAACATACTAGGAATGAGGTGGGCTTCTTCATGGTTTCCTTCTGACACGCATTCGGAACATTCCGTATGAAGGTACATCGTCTTCCGACGGGAAATGTTGCTTATCCTCAATGCATGAGCATGGTCCCCGGCGCGAA
>QPLR01000782.1 GCA_003665935.1 Halobellus sp. Atlit-31R
GCGCGACGAATACTTTGCCGGCGTGCGCGCCGTGATGGTGGAGCCGGTGACCGCCGCGCTGGAAAGCATGCTGGCCGAGGTGAATGCGAATGCGGCCCAGCTGCAGCCGTCGGCGGCGCCGGATTCGCCTGCCGCGGCCGCGCCGGCGCCGGCGGCGCCCGGCAGCGGCCAATACCAGAGCGTCTCCGCCACCAGCGTGGCCGACGCCTATAACGCCCTCAAGACCTACCTGATGTTGGGCGACAAGACCCACGCCGAACCCGGCCACCTGAACGACCAGCTGACCCGCTACTGGCGCACCTGGCTGGAAGCGAATCGCGGCAACATGCCGCGCGAGCAGATGATCCGCAGCGCCGAGCGCCTGCTGACCTTCCACCTGTCGAAGGTGGCGGACCCGGCCTGGCCGCAGATGACGCTCAAACTGAGCCT
>QPLR01000783.1 GCA_003665935.1 Halobellus sp. Atlit-31R
GCCAGCCGCGCGGCGCCGGCTTCCACCGGCGCCGGCGTGCCGGCGGCTGCAACGGTCGCTGCATAAGGAGCGGCCATGTTGAGGGAATTCTTCAAGTTCGAACTCGCTACCCAGCTGCGCCAGCCGCTGCTGTGGGTGTGCGCGCTGATCTTCGGCGCGCTGGCCTTCGGCGCCAGCACCAGTGACGCGATCCTGGTCGGCGGCAGCATCGGCAACGTCAACCGCAACGCGCCGGTGGTCGTTGCAAGGATGCTCAGCTTCTTCAGCCTGATGTCGATGTTCGTCGTCACCATCTTCATTGCGGGCAGCGTGCTGCGCGACAGCGAAGTCGGCATCTCCGACATGCTGTTCGCCACCCCGATGAAAAAGCGCGACTACCTGGTCGGCCGCTTCGCCGCGGGCTTGCTGGCCTGCCTGGTGATCTTCGCC
>QPLR01000784.1 GCA_003665935.1 Halobellus sp. Atlit-31R
CCGGTGACATCGTCGGTCAGCAGAAAGTGACCATCGTAGACAACGACACTGCGCTGACGCTGCACAAAAAAGTGCTGGAAGCCGCGCAGATCGTGTTGAAAGAGCAGCTGCCGAGGCTGAAGAACGGCACCGCCACCTTCACCAAGCAGGATGAGTCTCAGGCCAGCTACTTCGGTCGCCGCACCCCGGCGGACGGCGAGATCCTGTGGCACAAATCCGCCAAAGAGATCAACAACCTGGTGCGCGCCGTCACCGAGCCGTACCCGGGTGCCTTCAGCTACCTCGGTCAGCGCAAGCTGATCGTCTGGCGCTCTCGCGTGCTGGACACCCAACACGATAAACAGCCGGGCACCGTGCTGAGCACCTCGCCGCTGGTCATCGCCTGTGGCGAAGGTGCGCTGGAGATCGTCGCCGGTCAGAACGACAGCG
>QPLR01000785.1 GCA_003665935.1 Halobellus sp. Atlit-31R
AAGGCCTAAGTAGCCCGCTAGCGCTCATTATTTGAGCTAGCCCATGCACGTCGTCCCGGCGGAGGCCGGGACCCAATTCCATTGCGTATCGACTGCTTCAAACGCTACTGGTCTGCATGAAAAATTGGATCCCGGCCTGCGCCGGGATGACGGTTCAAAAGCCGCTGGGGTACGTTCCGGCCTCAGTGGCAGTTCAGCGTCAGCGAACTACCACCTCAACTCACTTATGTGGTCGAGGCGCTGGGCGGTGAAGCGAAGGCCTAAGTAGCCCGCTAGCGCTCATTATTTGAGCTAGCCCATGCACGTCGTCCCGGCGGAGGCCGGGACCCAATTCCATTGCGTATCGACTGCTTCAAACGCTACTGGTCTGCATGAAAAATTG
>QPLR01000786.1 GCA_003665935.1 Halobellus sp. Atlit-31R
ACGGACCGATGCAGACGAAGACGGTCACGGCGCAGGCTTCAACCCCACAAGGGTTCGTCTGAAACGCCGTTCAACTCGACGAACGCGAGGTTATCCGGGTCCGCTTCAACCCCACAAGGGTTCGTCTGAAACAACTCCCAACCATAGTGTTCTATGGAAAGCTATAAGTAGCTTCAACCCCACAAGGGTTCGTCTGAAACCCGACGGACCGATGCAGACGAAGACGGTCACGGCGCAGGCTTCAACCCCACAAGGGTTCGTCTGAAACGCCGTTCAACTCGACGAACGCGAGGTTATCCGGGTCCGCTTCAACCCCACAAGGGTTCGTCT